>NZ_CP151969.1:0-3434567 GCF_038593165.1 Ureibacillus sp. FSL K6-3587
ATAAAAAAATTACCCTCCTTTGACTACCGTCAAAAGAGGGATGATTTTACTTCGCATATTCTACTGCACGAGTTTCCCGAATGACCGTCACTTTGATGTGACCAGGATAGTTGAGTTCTTCCTCAATTTGTTTACGGATATCTCTGGCAAGTCGATGTGCTTGTAAGTCATCAATTTTTTCAGGTTGTACAATGATCCGGATTTCCCGGCCTGCCTGAATGGCATAGGATTTTTCCACACCTTCATAGGATTCTGAAATTTCTTCAAGTTTCTCCAATCGGCGAATGTAGTTTTCTAGTGTTTCACTACGAGCACCAGGACGGGCAGCTGAAAGGGCATCTGCCGCCGCCACAATGACAGCAATCACACTCGTTGGTTCCACATCACCATGGTGGGAAGCGATACTATTAATTACAACTGGGTGTTCATTGTATTTCGTTGCAAGTTCAACACCGATTTCCACGTGGCTTCCTTCCACTTCATGATCGATGGCTTTTCCGATATCGTGCAACAATCCAGCACGCTTCGCAAGCGCCACATCCTCGCCCAATTCAGCAGCCATGAGTCCTGCCAAATGGGCCACTTCGATGGAATGTTTCAATACGTTTTGGCCATAGCTTGTCCGATATTTCATGCGGCCCAAAATTTTGATCAAGTCTGGGTGCAAATTATGGACACCGACTTCGAAAGTTGTAAGCTCTCCCGTTTCACGGATATGTTCATCCATTTCCCGGCGTGATTTTTCAACCATTTCTTCAATCCGTGCCGGATGGATTCGTCCATCTTGCACCAGTTTTTCAAGGGCAAGACGGGCCGTTTCGCGACGAATCGGGTCAAAACCTGATAAAATAACCGCTTCCGGCGTATCATCAATAATCAAATCCACACCAGTAAGCGTTTCAAGGGTACGAATATTCCGTCCTTCACGGCCAATGATTCGTCCTTTCATTTCGTCATTCGGCAAGTTGACAACCGATACAGTCGTTTCCGCCACATAATCGGCCGCAAATCGTTGCATAGCCAATGCCAAAATTTCTTTCGCTTTTTTGTCAGACTCTTCTTTCGCACGGGTTTCAGCTTCTTTGATCATCATCGCAATTTCCGTTGAAAGTTCCTGCTCTACTTGTTTCAAAATGAACTCTCTTGCCTCTTCTTTAGATAAAGAAGCAATTCGTTCCAACTCTGACTCCTGCTTTTTTACGAGCTCTTCCACTTTACTTTCCATTTCTTCAATATGCTGTTGTCTTTCGGCTAGAGCCTCTTCTTTTCTCTCTAGACTTGCTTCTCTCTTATTTAGAGCATCATCCTTGCGATCAAGATTTTCTTCCTTTTGCAATAACCGGTTTTCTTGTTTCTGAAGCTCAGCACGTCTTTCACGAATTTCCTTTTCAGCTTCAGTCCGAAGTTTGTGAGTTTCATCTTTCGCTTCCAATAGTGCTTCTTTTTTCAGCGCTTCCGCTTCTCGCTTCGCTTCATCTATAATGAGCTCAGCTGAGTGTTTCGCACCATTTACTTTCGATTCATTCACTTTTTTCATATAGAAATAGATAACAGCGGCACCGACGATGAGCCCAAGCAAAGCGGAGATCATGTATTCCATACGAACACCTCCTCTTGCTATTATCACATGCAATTTCAGTCGGCTCATATATTGATAACAATTCTCAACATATTGCCTATTTCATTTTATCATTGAAAAAAATTATACAGTCTAATTGTATAGTTCGGAGTTTTCTCTGTCAAGGATTGCCACTGCTGATGGCATTTGATTTTGATTGTTGCTTCCTTTTTTCAGGATAATAAAATACGATAATTTTTGGTATTTTTTATAAAACCATTGGTATAAAAAGGATCAGGAAGTTTATGGTTTCCTTTACGAAAACTTTCTTTTACCATTTTTCCATTATTTGATTATTTTTATACATATAATAATGGAAAAGGCGGCTCCGGATCATTTTTAAGGGTCAAAAAATCTATTAAGCTCCGTCTACAATAAAAAAGCGAATCAGATTATCGTCGTCCTCTGATTCGCTCTTTAAAAAGCAATCCCTTATTCTTCGTCAAATAATGGCAATTCTTCCGCCACTTCTTCATCGTCGTTATGGGCAGCGATCATATATGTGTTTGATGCCATGCCAAAAGATTCACGGATTTTTTCTGCAATTTCATCCCGGATTTCCGGATTTGCTCTTAAGAATTGTTTCGCATTTTCCCGTCCTTGGCCGATTCGTTCATCGTTATAGGAATACCAAGAACCGCTCTTTTGAATGATGTCCAATTCCACACCGATATCCACGATTTCGCCTTCTTTGGAAATGCCTTCACCAAACATAATATCCACTTCAGCTGTTCGGAATGGAGGGGCAACTTTATTTTTTACCACTTTAATTTTTGTTTTATTTCCCACCATTTCACTGCCTTGCTTAATTGTTTCCGCACGGCGGACTTCCAAACGGATGGAAGAATAGAATTTTAAAGCGCGGCCTCCAGGTGTTGTTTCCGGATTTCCAAACATGACGCCGATTTTATCGCGCACTTGGTTGATGAAAATGCAAATCGTATTGGATTTATTGATTACCCCGGACAATTTTCGTAAAGCTTGGGACATGAGGCGGGCTTGCAATCCCATGTGAGAGTCGCCCATCTCGCCTTCGATTTCCGCTTTCGGCACCAATGCCGCCACAGAGTCGATGACGATGATATCAATGGCGCCGCTTCGTACCAACGCCTCAGCGATTTCCAATGCCTGCTCTCCTGTATCTGGTTGGGAAAGAATCAATTCATCAATGTTGACGCCCAATTTTTGGGCATAAATTGGGTCTAACGCGTGTTCTGCATCGATAAATGCCGCTTGTCCGCCTTGGGCTTGCACTTCCGCAATCGCGTGCAATGCCACCGTTGTCTTACCGGATGATTCAGGACCATAAATTTCGATAATTCGGCCTCTAGGATATCCGCCAACCCCCAGAGCTGCATCAAGGGCCAATGATCCGCTTGGAACTGTGGAAATTTGCAGGTCTGTTTTTTCGCCAAGCTTCATGATGGAGCCTTTGCCGAATTGCTTTTCAATTTGTTTTAACGCCATTTCTAAGGCAGCTTTACGATCACTCAAAACATTTCCTCCTTAAAAAACGTATCTGTATTGTTCTGTTTCTACTATACTTCTTTTTTGAGAAATAATCAATAAAAAAGCGAACGTATTTTCGCAAAAATAAAATTTGAGCCCATTTTTAGGCTCAAATTTTATTTTTCACACTTTTTTATACCCTTTTTCCTCAAGCAATCGGATCAAATAACTGAACGTATATTTTACCGCGCGTAACCGGTTTGTATTTCGTAGGCCAGAAAGCCGGAGTTTTTTCGTCACCACATCATCCCCAATGGCAATGCCGATCCAAACCGTTCCTGCCGGTTCTCCATCGTGAGGCTCCGGACCGGCAGCACCGGTCAATCCAACCCCGATATCCGTGCCGAATTTTTCACGGACATTTTTCGCCATACTTGCGGCACATTCGCTGCTGACGATGCCATGTTGATCCAGCAATTCTTTTGGTATGCCCAACTGGTTGATTTTTGCTTCTTTCGTATAAGTGACCATTCCTCCAACAAGGGCTCCGCTAACACCCGGGATTTCCGCCAGTTCCGATTGGAATAGCCCGGCCGTCAAACTTTCCGCTGCTGAAATGGTCAATTTGTGATGAAGCAGCATTTCAACGGTTTTTGAAGCCAACGTATCATCGTCTGTACCATAGTTGTATTTTCCGACAATCGATAATATTTCCTGTTTCTCTTCATCAATTAATTTCCATGCCTCTTCTTTTGAATCCGCTTTTGCCGTAATGCGCAGCATCACTTCTCCATCAGAGGCGAGCGGGGCGATCGTCGGATTTGTTTGGGCATCCAAAATATGTTGAATTTCCGTTTCCAACTCCGCTTCTCCGATACCATAAAACCGGAGAACATGGGAAAGAATTACCCCGCCTTTGCTGATGAGGGAAGCAAGCCGAGGCTTTGCTTCAAATTGAAACATCGGCTCCAGTTCCTTTGGCGGACCAGGCAACAATATGTAAGTCCGGCCATCCTTTTGCAGCATCATGCCGGGAGCAAGGCCGTGATGATTCGGCAACACTTCACTTCCTTGCAAAACCAGGGCTTGTTTTTTATTATTCTCCGTCATTGTCCGGCCTTGGTTTTTAAAAAATGATTCAATGGTCGCCAACGCATTTTCATCATACACAAGCGGCACATTCAAATGCCCGGCAAGCGTTTCCTTTGTCAAATCATCCTTCGTCGGTCCCAATCCGCCGGAAAAAATGATCAAATCAGCGCGGGATTCAGCAATTTCAATCGCTTTTTTCAATCTTCCCCCATTATCGCCAATCACAGAATGAAAATAAACATTAATGCCTATTTCGGATAATTGGGCGGAAATAAATTTCGCATTCGTATTCGCAATTTGACCTAAAAGCAATTCGGAGCCCACGGCAATTATTTCGGCATTCATCTTTTTCCCTCACTTATTTGGAATTGACAAAAACATGTCTGTTCAAATAGAAGTAATCCCATCCGGACCAAATGGTAAAGAATAATGCTACGTAAAGCATGATGTCATCAAATGGTATGCCGAACAGTGCAAAAATAGTATTGTGCAAAAGCAAAGCAACGATGGCAACGATTTGCGTCCATGTTTTGATTTTTCCCAATTTGCTGGCGGCGACAATTTTTCCTTCCCCGGCCAAAATGGAACGCAAACCGGTAACGGCAAATTCACGGCTTAAAATGACAATAACCACCCATCCTGGAGCAAGTCCAAGTTCCACCAACAGGATGAATGCGGAAGTCACTAACAGTTTATCTGCAAGAGGATCCAAAAATTTTCCCAAATTTGTGACCAGATTATATTTCCGGGCAAAATGTCCATCGATCCAATCGGTGCATGATGCAACTATAAAAATCAGTGCACCTACAAAATGGTGGACAGGCATTTCCGCCCCAAATAATTCCATTGTTCCCCAATTAAAATCAAACATCATCACAATCACAAAAATCGGAATCAATAAAATGCGGGAAACGGTTATTTTATTTGGTAAATTCATCGTTCTCTACAACCTTTCATCAGAAAGAAAATATTGGTGCATCCATTATTTACTATACAACTTTTGGGCGAAAGAAAATAGTCATCTTCATTAGATGACTATTGTTCCTCGCTGAATTGAATAATGATATTTTGCGCACTTAAATCTTGAACATACTTGATTTCTTCACCGTTTACATAAACTTTTGCATTATTGGAGAAACCAAGTCGAATGCGGGCATAACCGTTCGCTGTGGAATCATGTTCCACCACTTCGCCCTGTTTATATATGCGATCTTCCACCTGTTCGTTTCCATTCGCGTCACGAATGCTTACCCATGTATCACCCAATACTTCCACACGGATGAGCATTTTGTCAGTTCCGGACAATTTATAGACCGTTGATACCCCATCCGGCTGCACTTCTCCCTCGGAAATCACTTGAGCTGTTTTTTCATCATCTTTTTGCTCTTCCTCATCCGCTTCTGTTGCCGGTTGTTTGTCAGAATTTTCCTCTTTTCCTTTTTCCTCATTATCTTTTGCAGGAGGTGTTTTAACTTCCGTTTGTTCGTATTCAAATGAATCGCCATTCTCCGTCACGGATTCATCTTCGGTAGAAGGTCTTTGGGAGAAAAAGAACCAAAGAACAGCAATAATAATGATAATGAATAAAGCGACGACATATTTCGGCAAATTTTCCATCAATTTATTTGGAGATGCGGTTTTTAATCTTTTCCGTGTTGGACTTTGGGAGAATGATTGGGCAACTTCCTCTGTTTGATGACTCGGAATTTCATCTTTATATTGCTCGAAAATTTCTTCCGGATCCAAGCCAACCGCTTCCGCATATTGTTTAATAAACGCACGGACATAGAAAGTACCAGGCATGATGGAATAATTTCCTTCTTCAATGCCGATCAAATATCGCTTTTGAATTTTTGTTATTTCTTGCAAGTCATCTAAACTGTAACCTTTAGACAATCTCGCTTCCTTTAGGCGAGTACCAAGCTCTGTCAACCATAACACCTACTTTATCTAATATTATTAAAATGAGAAAAAGTCATCATTTGCAAAAGTGTCATTTTTTACAATCGCATCATAAACTATTTCTTCGTCCGGATGATGCCTCAACTCAATAATATAGTCAAAATCTTCAATGGAGTATTCGGAATGTTTCACAAAAATGTCGGGATGTTCAATCACCTTTACGCTGGGCATTTTCATCACTTCCCGAACAAGCCGTAAATGCCTTTCATCTGTCGACATTCTAGTGACAACGCCATCGAGGATAAATATATTATTTGTATTAAATTCATCCCCTATCAGTTGTTTTCGAACCGTTTGTTTAATCATAGTGGAGGATAAAAATATCCATTTTTTATTGGCACAGACGCTTGCGGCAACAATGGATTCCGTTTTCCCCACCCGGGGCATTCCGCGGATGCCGATCAACTTATGTCCATCGGTTTTGAACAATTCAGCCATAAAGTCGACCAATATGCCCAGTTCATCCCGTACAAAACGGAATGTATTTTTTTCATCTGCGTCTTTTTCAATATATTGACCGTGGCGAACTGCCAAACGGTCGCGAAGTTTCGGCTCCCGGAATTTTGTGACGCGGATATCATCAATCGTATTGACAATGGATTGAAACCGTTTGATGGATTCTTCGTTTTCGGCTTTTAACAACAAACCTCGACGCCCTTCGTCAACACCATTAATCGTTACGATATTCACTTTCAGCATACCAAGCAATGAGGCGATATCCCCTAATAAACCTGGACGATTTACTTGAATTTCATATTCGAAGTACCATTCACCCATCCACAACCGTCCCCTTGCAATAGAAACGAAATTGATTACCTACAAGTTTCATCATAGCGGATTTTGTATGTATTGAAAAGTTTACAATGCGACAAAATTGTGCCAAAATCGGACAAAATTATGCTTTATTTTACATTAAGTTCAATTTGAATGAAGAAAAAGGAGGAAAATCCCCCTTTTCCTTTTTCAAAAATAGAGCATCAGTTAACTTTTTTGTCTTGCACCAATTTCATGACACAGCTTGCCAGTGCTTGCTTTTCCTTTTCATCAGCCACTGACCATAAATCAGCCAGAACCCGCTCCTGCTCATTTTTCGGGTCCACATTTTTTGCCAAATACTCGCCGATTTGTACAGCCGTTTTTTCAATTGTGTTGCTGGATAATCCCATATTTTTTGCATTTTCAACTTGTTTTCCCAAGAATGATTTCCATTTTTCCCAGTTTTGTAATATTTCCATATTCTCTCCTCCTTTTCGACATTAGTATGGTCAAGCATCCAATTTTATATGTACCAACCACCATTTAATCGAATAATTTGTCCCGTTACATAATCTGCCTGACCACTAATGTAAAAGGAGACGAGATTCGCCACTTCTTCCGGTTCTCCAGGGCGATGGAGCGGAATTTCATCATAAATCGCCTGTTTTTCCTCTTCTAATAAATGTGAGTTCATGTCGGTATTGATGATTCCCGGTGCGATGGCATTGACCAATATCCGCTGGCTGGCCGCTTCTTTCGCATAAGCTTTTACAAAAGCGTGCTGGGCCCCTTTCACCGTGGCATAAACGGTTTCGTTGGCGGCACCCGCTTCTCCCCAGATGGATCCGATGAACATGATATAACTGCTGCCGTTTTGGCGTAATTTTTTTGACAAAAGCGCAACAAGGCGAATCGGATTTTGCACATGTTCTTTCCACAACTTATCGATGATGCTTGCCGGCGTATCTTCAAGCAAGCCATAATATGCCGTTCCGCCGGCAAAAATCACCGCCTGGACAGAGAAGATTTGATTCGCCAATTGCTCCGCTCCCCCATCAACGGAAAAATCTGCCTGTACAGGAATGAATTCCGATTGCGGATAAGCGGCTGTCAATTCCTTCATTAATTGGTCCACTTTTTTCCGGCCTCTGAAATAATGCAAATAAAGCGACCAGCCATCTTTAGCCAGACGCTTTACAATCGCACTGCCAATCGCACCGGATGCCCCGATCACAAGTGCAAATTTCTTCATTGTTGATTCCTACTTATCGGTAAAATTTTAAAGATTGTTTGTTGGGATTCCCCTTGAATCGATTGGAAAGCTTCTTTTACATCTTCCAACGTAATTTTTTCAATCACCGGAACTACATCAAATAAATTCATATCATTAAATTTATATCTTGTAAATTGATTCGCAATATATTCCAAAGAATTAAGCGCTCTTAAGAAAAAACCGATTTTTTTACGCTTGATGCGTTCAATGGATTCAACATTGAGCATTTGCTCCGCGTGATTTACGGTATTCAAGATTTTTTCAACGAGTGCGTCAGGATTTGGCGTATCGGAACCGATTAAAGCAAAACCAAAACCTTTCTCCAACGTGAAATCGTAAGCAAAGGACTCATCGATTAAACCGTTGTCATAAACATCTGTGTAAAATTCCGATGCACGGCCAAATAAGTTTTCCAATCCGATTTGGATTGCAAGCTCATGCTTCAGCATTTCTTCTCCGCTCAAGTTGGTTTCTTTCGCTTTCAGCCCGACATACACTTTTGGTTGTTGGACATCCATTTGGATTTCCCGCTCTTTGATGGCCACTGCCAACGGTTCTTCATCAAAATAGCGTTGGATTTCCGGCGCTTCTTTGAAAGACTTTTTATTTTGGTTGTCTTCAATAAATGCCATCATCTCTTTCGGATCCACATTGCCGACGATGAAAAGCAGCATATTGGAAGGATGGTAGAACGTATTGTAACAAGTATATAAATGTTCGGCTGTAATTTGATCGATCGATTCAATCGTTCCGGCAATATCAATTTTTACCGGATGATTGTGATACATGTTTTCGATTGCGCCAAAATAAAGCCGCCAATCGGGCTGATCATCGTACATCGTAATTTCCTGTCCAATAATCCCCTTTTCCTTTTCCACCGTTTTTTCTGTAAAATACGGCTCCTGCACAAAGTCCAATAATGTTTCCGTATTTTCAAAAATATGGTCCGTCGCAGAGAATAGATAAGCGGTTCTTGTAAAAGAGGTGAATGCGTTTGCGGAAGCCCCTCTTTCACTGAACTTTTGGAATACGTCGCCTTCTTCTTTTTCAAACATTTTATGTTCAAGAAAATGGGCGATGCCATCCGGTACGGTAATGGGCTCCTTTTCACCAATCGGCGTAAAAGTGCGGTCAACAGAACCGTACTTTGTTGTAAAAGTAACGAACGTTTTGGAAAATCCTTTTTTAGGCAATATATAGACATCCAGCCCATTGGCCAGCTTTTTATAATATAACGTTTCATCCAACTGTTGAAATTCGATGGTTTCCATTATTCCGCCTCCTTTCCGCAGAGGAAGTACGTAGCTTCATGTTTCAATTGGGATGCCATTTGTTGCAGGTCTTCTTTTGTCACCTTTTCCCAACGTTCCTTCCATAATTCCACGGAAAATTCTTCATCCAAATCTTTGTATTGGTCAAAAATATCAATTTGCCCGCGAGGCAAATCCAAGGCTTCACGCAATTGGTTGACGAGCATCGCCCTCGTTTGATTCAATTCCAAGTCGGCGATATTCCCCTTTTTCATTTCATCCAATTGTTCAAAAATGATATCAATGGCTTTTTTCTCGTTTTTCGGTTCAATCCCGGATATGACATAAAGGAGTCCGTAATGCGGCGAATAAGAGCTGGAAACATAATAACATAAGCTTTCCCGTTCGCGCACATTCATAAATAATTTCGAATGGGCATAACCTCCAAAAACGCCATTGAAAATTTGCATTTTCGGAAAATCAGGATCCCCGAATTTCACCGGTGTGCTGAAGCCCATATGCAGTTTCCCTTGTTTCATATCCTGAAATTCTTTTACATAATCTTTCTCCGGTTTTGAATCCTCATTGATGGTTGGTTTTTGAGGAGTACGATCTTTAAATTGAAAAGCCTTTTTCATTTTTTCTTGTATCTCCTCAACGTCGATATCCCCTGCAACGTAAATGTCGATTTTATCGTTGTCGATCATCGACTGGTAAGCCTCAGTCAATGACGCCGGTGTCACTTCTTTCACCGTTTCGATCGTGCCGCTTGCAGGGATGGATGCAGGATGATTCGGACGTAAAATTTGCGTCAAACGCTGTTGGGCATAACGGGTTTTATCATCAAAAACAGATTCGATTCGCTGAATGACGATTTGTTTTTCCCGTTCAACGATGAAAGGGACAAATTGACCGTTTTTCCAATTCGGTTGAAAGATGACGGTTTGAAGCAAGTCAATCACATCGTTTAAAACCGGTTGGTTGGACAAATATTGGTCATTTACCGTTTCGACATTCAGCATGACCGTATGTTCCCCGCCACGTTTCGAAACATCGAAATACAGCATCGTTCCATATAAATCGTCCAAATAACTGCGAAACTCCGCCGACTTCCTGAATCTTGCATTGCTATGCTGCAACACATTTGAAAGTACGGCCCGTTCAGCTGCAGTTTTTGTCGTCAATGGTGTTCTCCATTTAAAGGAGAAATTGACCGTTTTAAATTGTGTCGTTTTTCTTATATGTAGCGAAACACCTTCCGCCAATTTCGTCGTCTGAAACAAAAAAATTCCTCCTGACTTCCCAATATTATGCATAACCTCATAAATAATTTTCTCAAGAGACCAGTATATTATTCAAAAAACTACGAATTGACCACTATTACTACTATACATGGAATAAATTTGTTTATGTACAACATTTTTATTTTAATAGAAAATTTTCCATTTGGCATTTAGAAGGACTTAAGTCGCCTCATTCACGGGATTCCAGCCAAGCTTTGGCCAAAGTTTCAACCACGGGATAAATGCTTTCGATTGGAATCGCTCCAAACCCTACCATTACAAGATGATTGGTTGTTTTCGTCTGATAACATGTTGAAACCGGATCGATGGCTATTCCATTTTCCGATGCAATTTGAACCGCCCGCCCTTCTTCCAGCCAAGGAGGGAGTTGAATGATGATATGAAGTCCTGCTGTATCGCCAAAAATTTTAAACTCATCCGTCAAATTGGTTTGTAATGCCGCCAATAATTGCTTTCTTTTTTTGCGATACAATGTACGCATTTTTTCAATATGCTTTGCAAAATGCCCGGAACGCATAAATTCAGCAACAACCAGTTGATCGATTCTCGATACGGTCGGTTTTTGATTTTGATAAAACTTTTGAAATTCCCCTGCAAGAGGTAACGGCAATGCCATATAACTCATCCTTATGGAAGGGATGAGGGTTTTGGAGAATGTGCCAAAGTAAATCACCCGTTGAAGTTGATCCAGATTTGAAAGCGGCGGTATCGGTAACCCTTTATAACGGAATTCCGCATCATAATCATCCTCGATCAGATATGCATCCACTTCTTTTGCCCATTGGAGAAGCCGGGCTTTTCGTTCAATAGGCATCACAACCCCCAAAGGGTATTGATGGGCCGGCGTTACATAATACAATTTCACCTTTTTTGAAGGAACAGCGGCTCCAGCTTGATCAATCGGTACATATTCAATATCATAATGCATTTGCTGAAAAATCGAAGTTGCCCTAAAATATCCGGGTTCCTCCACCGCAACCGAAATATTGCCAAAAAAAATGCATAATGCCTGCAACTGCTGTTGTGTGCCGCTGAATAGAAAGATTTGCTCCGGTTCGCAAGCAATTCCCCTTGCCATATGTAAATATTGGGCAATTTCCTTTCGCAGCGATTCTTCTCCTTGCCATGCACTATTGTGGACGGGATGGCTTTGCAATTGGTTTTTATATATTTTTTCCCAAATTTTATAAGGAAATGCCTCCGCATCTACCTGTCCGTTTTTTAAATTAAATATCGTTTTCTCTTCAGCGGGTTTGATGGACGGCTTTTTCGTTGCAGGAACGCGCAGCCATTCCTCATTATATTTGGCGACAAAGTAGCCGGAACGTTCCACGCTGTACAGGAAGCCTTCGCTCAATAATTGTTCATATGCGTTTTGGACCGTTTGGATACTGATATTTAATTGTTCCGCAAGTTTTCTTTTGGAAGGCAATTTTTCATTTGGCTTTATTTGCTTATTGATGATTTTTTCCTTTAATTGTTCGTAGATTGCAATATACTTGGGCACCCCATCCGGAAATTGAAACTGCAGCTCCATCGGCAACCTCCTGGTATGATGAAAAATTCGTAATTTGGTTATTTCAAAAATACCAAAGGAGGTTTTTAATGGCAACAAAGGAGTTGATACAATGGAACATATTATTTTGGAAAATGATATCGTTTTGCTGCGGCCAATAGAATCGGAAGATATCGAAGCGATTGCCGAAGCGGCGAAGGATGAACGTATCTGGGAACATATGCAGGTTGATTTGGCAACGAAAGAAGCGGTTGAAAAATATGTGGGAAAAGCGGTTCAAGAACGGAAGGAGCAAGTTTCCTATGTCTTTGTCATCATCCATAAGAAAACCAATCGAATTGTAGGCTGCACTTCATTTTTAGATCTCGTTTTGGACCATAAAAGGCTGGAAATTGGGGGAACATGGCTGAATCCATCGGTATGGCGTACACCGGTCAATACCAATTGCAAATATTTGCTACTCTCCTATTGCTTTGAGCAGTTGCAATTGAATCGGGTTCAACTGAAAACTGCCCATACAAATAAAAAATCCCAAAGAGCCATCGAAAGAATTGGAGCCACAAAGGAAGGCGTGCTTCGAAATCACATGATCAGGCCCAACGGAACCATCCGCCATACGGTAATGTATAGCATCATCAAAGAGGAATGGCCCGCTGTCAAAGAAAGATTCCTGCATGAATTGTTGTAATTGTGTCACAGTTTTATAGGATGGGAAGCGGCAAATAAATAGCTCTACCCTGGAACAAAAGAAGCTGCCCGAAAAGTTTCTTCCGGACAGCTTTTGTTTATTCGTTGATATTGGAAATCAGCACTTGTCTTGGACGGCTGCCGTCGGGAGGACCGACGACCCCGCGGGCTTCCATTTGATCGATGATTCTTGCGGCGCGGGAATAACCGATGCGGAAGCGGCGTTGCAGCATGGAAATGGAGGCGGATTGCATTTCCACCACCAATTTCACCGCTTCATCATATAACTCGTCGGTTTCCTCTTCAAAGCTTTTTTCCGGTTCATCCGTTGGGATCATCGTTTCATCATATTGGGCTTTCTGTTGGGAAATGACATAATCCACAACCGCCTGCACTTCCTCATCGGAAACGAATGCCCCTTGAACACGGATTGGTTTGGAAGTTCCCGCCGGCATAAAGAGCATATCTCCCCGTCCCAATAGCCGCTCTGCTCCCCCCATGTCAAGAATCGTGCGGGAGTCCACAGCACTCGATACGGCAAAGGCGATACGGGATGGGATATTCGCTTTAATGACCCCGGTAATGACATCTACGGATGGTCTTTGGGTTGCGATAATCAAGTGAATACCTGCCGCGCGCGCCATTTGAGCCAAGCGCGTAATGGCATCTTCCACGTCATGGGATGCCACCATCATTAAATCCGCCAACTCGTCAATCACCACAACGATATACGGCAACTTCGGCATTTGTTCATCGTGTTCCTGATTGTAACGTTCAACATAGTTGTTGTACCCTTTGATGTTTCTTGTTCCGGTATGGGAGAACAAGTCGTAGCGTCTTTCCATTTCGCTGACAACCTTTTGCAACGCCTGGGACGCTTTTTTCGGATCCGTCACAACGGGCGCAAGCAAGTGCGGAATGCCGTTGTAGACATTCAATTCCACCATTTTCGGGTCAATCATCATCATTTTGACTTCATGCGGTTTTGCACGCATCAAGATGGATATGATGATTCCGTTTATGCACACACTTTTCCCGCTTCCCGTTGAACCGGCGACGAGCAAGTGAGGCATTTTGTCCAATTCCGCCAAAATGGCCTGTCCTGTAATATCCCGTCCAAAAACGATCAATAGTTTTGCATCCGGTTTATTATTTTCTTTCGATTCAAGGACTTCTCTCAGTGTTACAACGGCGACTTCACTGTTCGGCACTTCAATACCAATGGCCGACTTTCCGGGAATCGGCGCCTCCATTCGGATGTCTTTTGCGGCCAGTGCAAGGGCCAGGTCATCCTGTAAATTGACAATTCTACTTACCTTTACCCCCACATCCGGCATGACCTCATACTTTGTCACAGCCGGGCCCAAGTGTACTTGCACCACTTTCGCTTTCACACCAAAGCTTAAAAGGGTTTGTTCCAGTTTTTTCGCATTTGCTTGAATAATTGAATATTCCCCGCTTTGATCATGCTCAGGGGGGACATTCAATAAATTCATCGGCGGCAAGCGATAATCCTGATTTTCCACATTCTTTTCAACAGACTGCTGAATCGTTTCTTCAATGGATTCGTCATCCGTCACTTCTTCCGGCTCTTCCCGCACTTTTTGAATATTTTGGGTGAAGGCAGAAATGATTGGTTCATGATCCTCTTTATCCTCTTCAATAATGGATAACGGAACTGTTTCTTCATTTGCCACAGCCATTTCTTTTAATGCTGATTGTTCACTTGTTTTCGCCCGCTTTTTGGCATTCTCGTCCTTATTCAAAGAACGGCGTTTTCTTTTTTTCCGTTGTGGCAGTTTTATTTTGAGGTTTGGAATTTTCTCGGCAATCATTGGCACAAAAGCTTTTCCCGTCACTAAAACCATTCCGATAATGAACAATAACACGGCGACCACCCGAGCTCCGGCGGAACCGAATAGAATGTGGAACATGCTGAATAATAATGCCCCAATAAATCCGCCGCCCAGAGCATTGCTTCTGTTTACAATCCCGCCATCCGTAATCATGATCCGCCAAGTTTCTTTCAAGACCGATTTAGATTCCAAGGCATCCTGTTTATATAACTCTTCAATAAGTACACTATGGCTAAAAATTGACAGACTGAAAATCATCATGATGACACCGAGAACAACCCGGTCCGTAAGCGGGATTTTTTCACGCTTGACCATCAATAATAATGCGAATAGTGCAAGAAATGTCGGAATGGCAAAGTATAAATTGCCTAATAAAAACATGGAAATATTTTGCGCCGTTTTGCCGACAAAACCATATTCGAAAAAGATGATGATTGAAAAACCAATCAACAGCAATCCAATGATTTCAAAATAGAGGACGGAAATGCCGTTTTTTGCTTTCGTTTTCGCTTTTGTTTTCCCTCTCGTCTTCCGTTTCGCCAAATTGTTCACCTACTTTGCAATCAACCATCAACAGTATGAGAAACAGGATTTCCTTGACCGCGGGATCGCGGTGAAGAAAATCCTGTCTTTCCGGGCTGGCTTAGTATTCCATAATAATTGGGATAATCATTGGTCGACGTTTCGTTTTTTGGAATAGATAAGCGCTAAGCGTTTCACGGATTTCTTGTTTAATATTCGTCCACTCAAATGTGTCTTTATTAACATATTTTTCAATGCAGTCACGGGCAATTTGCGTCGCTTCAGAAATCAATTCTTCCGATTCGCGAACGTAAACGAAGCCCCTCGAAATGATTTCCGGACCGGAAGCGATTCTCTTTTGGGAACGGTTAAGGGTTACAACCACTATGAATATGCCGTCTTGGGACAACAGTTTTCGATCCCTCAACACAATGTTTCCAACATCGCCAATACCGCTTCCATCAATTAATACATTTCCAGCCTGCACTTTTCCGCTTATGCGCATTTTCCCATTTCGATATTCAACAACATCGCCTTTATCTGCAATAAAAATTCTTGATTTATCAATTCCGACTTGCTGTGCCAATTTGGAGTGCGCGATTAACATACGGTATTCGCCTTGGATCGGGATAAAGTATTTTGGCTTCATTAAATTTAACATCAATTTTAAATCTTCCTGGCTGCCATGTCCGGAAACATGGACTTTTTTGTCGGCAGTCAATACCGTTGCACCAGCTTTGGCAAGATTGTTCATCGCATTGGACATTTGCACTTCCATTCCTGGTGACGGTGTGAATGTAATCAACACAGTATCCGTATCTTTTATACGGATGTCGCGATGTTGTTTTCGAACGATTTTATCAAGGGCGTCAAGCGGTTCCCCTTGATTGCTTGTCACAATAATGATCAATTCATCATCTTCATATTTGCTGATTTCCGTAATTGGAATCAATGTATTTTCATCAATCGATAAATATCCAAGTTTCACGCCGATATCGATGACTTTTTCAAGGCTTTTCCCCACGATAGCGACTTTCCGGTTTGATTTTTGTGCTTGGTTGAATACTTGTTGAATGCGGATAAAATTCGATGCATATACTGCAACAATGATACGGGCAGGGGCAGAGTGGAAGTATTTCGCCAACTTTTCTTCAATCACGGTTTCACTTGTCGTATATCCTGGACGTTCAGCTTCCGTTGATTCGGAAAGTAAAATGAATACCCCTTCTTCACCCAGTTGAGCCATTTTCGCAAGATCCGGCTTGAATTTTCCTTTTGCAGACTGATCAAATTTGAATTCTCCAGTAAACACAATTGCCCCTTCGGAAGTGTGGAACACGATGCCCAAAGAGTCTGGAATGCTGTGTGTTGTATGGAAAAATGTTACATAAGTCGATTGGAAATTCATGCGACTTTTGTTCGTCACTTCAAAGAATTTCACTTGATGCGGTGCCGGAAGCTCTTTTAAATGTTCCTTTGCAAGTGCAATTGTCAGTTTCGAACCGTACACAGGAGCATTTATTTTTTGCAAAACATAGGCAATGGAGCCAATGGCATCTTCATGGCCATGGGTTAAAAATATTCCTTTAATCCGATCTTTGTTTTCTTCCAAATAAGTAAAGTCTGGAATAACGATATCAATACCAAGCATTTCATCTTCCGGGAACATCAGTCCGCTATCGACAATAAAAACTTCGTCATCGATTTCGATCACGTACATGGATTTACCGATTTCTCCCACTCCTCCAAGCGGGATGATCCGAATGACTTCATTTTTTGTTTTTAACACAATCTTTCCTCCTAATATTATCCCGAACGCACAACCACTTATTTATCATTATACGGTGAGATGGGTGGAAGTACAAATAAAAAATGGGATTTCAAAGGGGGAAATTAAAAAAACCTGCCGTCCAAACAACTCAGAATGGAATTGTTTGGACAGCAGGATTTAAATACTTTGTTTTACATGTTCCCAAACTTCATCAAATTGACGCTTCTCTTCTTCGGTCATCTCAACCAGCGGAAGACGAACCCGTGCGACTGAAAAACCTACTTTGCCTAACGCATATTTCACCGGAACCGGATTCGGACATTTAAACAGCTGTTTAAAAATCGGCAATAAAGCTTGATGCATTTTCGCTGCCTCGTCTAATCTTCCTTCTTTAAAGGCGCGGATCATCGCCTGCATTTCATTCCCCACCACATGAGAGGCAACGGAAATGACGCCTTTGCCTCCGATGGCCAAAAGGGGCAGCGTCAATGCATCATCACCGCTGTAAACGAAGAAATCTTCATCGGTCTTTGCTAATATTTCAGCCATTTGATCCAAATTTCCGCTTGCTTCTTTTACGACTTGGATATTAGGTATTTTGCTTAATGCAATCGTTGTGGCGGCTTCGATATTGGTGCCCGTGCGCCCTGGCACATTGTAAAGGATAATGGGTAAAGCCGTTTCTTTTGCTACTGCCTCAAAATGTGCATATAGACCGCGTTGATTCGGTTTATTGTAGTAGGGAGCCACCAGCATGACCCCATCCACACCGAGGTTTTCCGCCTTTTTCGTCATCTCGATTGTTTCTTTTGTATTATAAGTGCCTGTTCCCGCAATGACGGGTATCCGTTTATTCACCTTTTCAACGGTAAATCGAATCAGTTGAAGTTTTTCATCCATTGATAAAGTTGGCGATTCACCGGTTGTTCCGCAAACAACAATCGAATCGGTTCCATTCGAAAGCAAATGTTCAATCAATTTCCCTGCAGCTTCAAAATCAATGTCACCATTTTCTTGAAACGGTGTCACCATGGCAGTAGCGATCCTACCTAAATCCAAATCTAACACCCCTTATAGTAAGTTATCCTCCAGCATTGCTTCAGCGATTTGGATGGAGTTCAATGCAGCACCTTTCAATAAGTTATCTGCAACGATCCATAGGTGGAAGCCTTTTGGATGATTCAAGTCTTTGCGAATTCTTCCGACATACACCGGATCTTCATCTTCCACAAAAATCGGCATCGGATAAACTTGGTTGTTGATATCATCTTGCAATACTACTCCAGGAGCGTCTTTTAAAATATCAAAGAGTTCTTGTAGACTCGCCTCTTTTTCCACTTCGATATAAACAGATTCCGAGTGTCCGGCAACTACCGGAACTCTCACGCATGTTGCCGCAACTTCCAAATCAGGCAAATGCATGATTTTTTTCGTTTCATTAATCATTTTCATTTCTTCTTTTGTATATCCGTTTTCTGTGAATACATCAATTTGAGGAATCACGTTGCGGGCGATTGGATAATGTTTTGGTTCGGATTTAACCGGCAACACATTCGCTTCTACATTTTTTCCTTTCTCCCATTCTCCGCTTTGCACGCGAAGTTCTTCAATTGCGGACATTCCTGAACCGGAAACCGCTTGATATGTGGAAACAATGACTCTCTTTAGACCTAATTTTTCCCGGATCGGTTGGAGTGCAACAACCATTTGGATTGTTGAACAGTTAGGATTGGCAATGATTCCGTTATGTTTTTTTAAATCCTCACGATTCACTTCAGGCACCACCAACGGCACATCCGGATCCATACGGAAATGACTTGTGTTATCAATTACAACGGCACCTTTTTTGACAGCTTCAGGAGCAAGTTTTGCGGAAACGGAACCGCCTGCAGAAAATAACGCGACATCCACTCCCTCAAACGCTTCAGGCGTCGCTTCTTCAATTTTGTACGTTTTTCCTCCGAATTCAATTTCTTTTCCTGCGGATCTGGCAGATGCCAAAAATTTTATATCTTTAATTGGAAAATTTCTTTTAAGTAATTGTTCTTTCATTTTAGTACCGACTGCGCCAGTCGCACCAACAATCGCTACTGTTAATTGCTTCGCCATTGCACAAATCTCCTCCTAAAATAGTAACCAAATAATCTTCATATAATGATGAAAATTTTATCACAATTTTACTGAATTGTGTGATAAAAATTAATTTTCTTTATGGTATTGAATAAATAAAGGCTGTAGCTGCTTTTTGTAGTAAATTGCGTGCACGACTGTATCCACCATTTTTGAAAAATCGGCTATCAACGAAGTCGGTTTATTGAATGGATCATCTTGCCCGAAAGGAATAAAATAAATGTTTTTTGAGTTTAATAGTTTCATAATGTTGACGCCGTTTAAACCAAGGGCATCATTTGTGGAAATTCCGATCACTACAGGATTGCCGTTCCGGAGGGTGGCTTTTGCCGCCATCAATACAGGGCTGTCTGTCGCGGCATTGGCAAATTTGCTGATGGAATTTCCCGTCATGGGAGCGATGACCATGCAATCAAGAGGATTTTTTGGCCCCAACGGTTCAGCTTCCACAATGGTCGAAACGACTTTTTCCCCCGCCAACTCCTCGATTTTTTTCACCCATTCTTGCCCGGAGCCGAAGCGGGTAACCGCAGTCAAAACGGAATGAGTAACAATTGGAATCACCGTCGCACCTGCATTGCGAAGATCTGTAATTTTCGGTACGACATCCTCATATGTGCAATGGGAAGCGGTGATGCCAAGCCCTATTCTTTTACCTTTCAGCAAGACTTTCTCCTCCTTAATTGACCAACAATTGAATTGTATAAAATGTTCGCCGCATCATTCGGGAAAAATTTCCCCGGCAATGCAGGAAGCAATTCGTAATTTTCCCGTTCTACCCCTTCTTGCAAACAACCTGGATAGGAAGCTAAATCAAAAATCGGAATGCGGATTTTTTCGTTGATACCCGCATCCAGCCATTTTGCCGGTATGGTATTGACAAAGTAATCCGCTTCGATTTCCCCCACATCCGCCAAATAAGTAGCTTGATAACGAAAGGCTTTCGCTTCGTTCAGTTGCACATCGGATCGGACTGCGATGATGACTTCAGCACCGATGCTTCGAAGCAGATGTCCCAAGGTTTTTGCCACCCGGCCAAATCCCGTAATGATGAATCTTTTTCCGGAAATGGCCTGCTTCGTTTGGTAAAATGTCGCAACAAACGCTTCCGCCGTCAACAACGCATTTTGCCAGATAAACGCTTCATCTTCCAAGTAATGATGGACGGTATGTTCCTCCAAAATTTCCTTCCATTCCTCATTGGTCTTTCCACAAAAAATAGTGGCGTTTTGCAACCCCAATACTGCAGGCACTTCCACTTTCAATGGTTGGATTGGCAGTACGATATAGTCCGGCTCTTGCTCTATTGCCAGCTGATTTAATTCATTGTCCCAAGAAGTTTTGCTTTTGTAAAAAACCGTCCGTTCGGGGTTTGACAATTTCTTGGCGAGAAGTTTCAATCGGGCATCCGTTCCAATGATGAGCCATTTTTCGCTGTTCATCGGTCATAATACCTTCTTGTGCCTGTGGTTTTGCGGAACAAAATGCGGTCTTCTCCAATCAGATGAATTTCTTCCCAAGGAATGAATAATGCCGCATTTGCTTTTCTCTTTTGGAAAGGCAGCCGGGATGTTTCTATCAGTTCAAATCCTAAAATTTTCCCCGTTTTAGGATCGAAAATGCATTCCGTTTCGGACAAATAGCCGTAGCGAACACCGTTTTCCATTTCGATCAATTCTTTTTCAGCGAGCTCTGACAACAGCATCATTTCCCTCCTCCATGAGCTTATTAGTACTATATGCATTGAAAAACTGATAGGTGCCCATCTTGTTTTAAAACTTTTTGGTTGACATTCTGTTCTAACTGTATAAACTGTATATATACAGTTATACATCCTAATGGTGGTGACTTTGTGGACATCAAACTGAGCAACGCATCGGAAAAACCGATTTATGAACAAATTACAGAACAAATAAAACAAGCAATCATCACAGGAAAATTGAAGCCGGGTGATTCCCTCCCTTCCATCCGCAGCCTGGCAAAAGAATTGAAAATCAGCGTGATGACGACAAAAAGGGCCTATTCCGATTTGGAGCGGGATGGATTTATCGTCACTTTTGCGGGAAAAGGCAGCTTCGTCGCGGAACGGAATCAGGAATTCTTGCGGGAAGAATTGCTTCGCCAGGTGGAGGAGCACTTATCTAAAGCCGTTCAAATCGCAAAGCTTGCAGGAATCGAGGGAAAAGAACTGATTGATTTACTTTCAATGTTAGTGGAGGAGGAATTGGAATGACGAATGCAATTGAAGTGCGCAATTTAAGTAAGAGGTTTTCCCAATTCCAATTGGAAAATGTTACTTTTCAATTGCCAAAAGGAACCATTATGGGATTTGTAGGGGAAAACGGTGCCGGTAAAACAACAACCATTAAATGCCTTTTAAATTTATTGAAAAAAGAGCAGGGGGAAATCAAAATTTTCGGGCTCGACCATGTTGAACATGAAACGGAAATCAAAGAACAGATCGGCGTTGTCTTTGATGACCTTTACGTACCGGACATTTTGAATCCAACCCAAATCAACAACATCTTTGAAAAATTCTACAACCGTTGGGATGAAAACTTCTACGTTGAACTATTAAAACGATTTAAAATCCCTTTCAAAAAACCGGTTAAACAGCTTTCCCGCGGGATGCGGATGAAACTGTCCATTGCCATGGCTTTGGCCCACCATCCGAAATTGCTGATATTGGATGAACCGACAAGCGGACTTGACCCGATTGTGCGGGATGAAATTCTTGATTTGTTCATGGAGTTTATTCAGGACGAGGACAACAGCATTTTATTCTCCACCCACATCACATCCGATTTGGAAAAAATCGCCGATTATATCACTTTTATTCATGAGGGGAAAATTGTCTTCAGCAAAAATAAAGATGAACTGTTGTATAATTACGGGATTTGGAAAGGAACAGCCGAGCAATCGATGGAACTGCCGGAACACGCAAAAGTGCGTATGCAAAAAAACGCTTTTGGCGTCGAGATTTTAGTGGATCGCAAAGAAGTAAACAGCGCCTTTACACTTGATCAGCCGTCCATTGAAGAGATCATGTTATTTTTCGTGAAAGGGGTTCAACCATGAGGGCACTTATTTTGAAAGATTTGTATTTAATGTTCAATCAAAAGAACTTAATCTTCACTTTAACATTGTTATTTTTCTTCGCCTCTTTCTTTTTTGGAGACCCTGGAATGCTGATGATTTTTCTAACCGTTTTATGTATTACACAAATTAACACCTTACTTGCCTATGACGAAACAAGCAATTGGTATCGTTATGTCTATACGATGCCGGTGAAAAAAGCCGATATTGTAAAAAGCAAATATATATTGAGCTTAATTTTGCTGTTATTCATGCTCTTGATTATCTTTCCAGTATTTCTGATTACGAACGAGATGTCCGGAGCAGCTATTGAGATGAATGAATTTTTGAAGGTTTTATCTATTGTCGCCTCCAGCTTGCTGATTATGTTGGGCCTAACGATTCCAGCAACCATTAAATACGGAATCCAAAAGGGGCGCATTTTGATACTAGCTGCTATATTCATCCCAATTATCGCTACAAATATTTTATCCAATGGGAATTGGAGTGTACGGTTTTTTGAAATTTTGGATATATTGAGTCTTATTTCTTTGCCGGTTTCTGCAATTCTTTTCTATTTATCTTATAAACTTTCCACCTACATTTTGGAGAAAAAGGAATTTTAACATAAAAAAACGAGCAGAGGACGTTTTCCCTTGCTCGTTTTTTCTTCATGCATTTACCATTTTTCGTTGATAATTTTGGACATCCTTCCCGATGATGGCCACTGCCGGTTCAACGGAAAAAATCTTACCAATCAGTTTCTGTACCGAATCCAGTGAAATGCCATCAATCTTTTGAAGAATTTCATCCACCGGCAAATGACGGCCAAAAATCAACTCGTTTTTCCCGTTTCGGGTCATCCGGTTTGTCATACTCTCCATATTGAGCAGGAAACTCGCTTTCAGCTGCTCTTTTCCGTTCTCAAGCTCTTTCGGTGTCACACCTTCTGTTTTGATTTTTTCAATTGCCCCTAGAATCGTTTCATGCAACAGGGACAATTGCTGATTGTTGGTGCTGCCGTATATGGTGATCGCCCCGACATCCATGTAACAGGAAGGATAGGAGTAAATGGTGTAAGCCAATCCCTTTTCCTCCCTCACTTCTTGGAACAGACGGGAGGACATGTTGCCTCCAATTATATTATTCAGCGCGATGAAGCTATAATAATCGGAATCTTTGACGCTGATGCCAGGATAACTCATGGCAAGATGGGACTGCTCCACATCCCTTTCCTTGATGAAACGGCCTGAGTGGAAGGCCGGATCCGTCAATTGCATCGGTACGGCTTTTTCTGACGGTTCAAATTGTCCAAACAATGATTCAATATGTAAGAGCAATTCCTTCGATATATTCCCGGCAAGGGATACAACGACATTTTTCGGATAATAGTGTTTCTCCATATAGGTTAGAATGAGCTCCCGATTGAAGGTTTGAAGGGTTTCTTTCGTCCCTAAAATGGGAAGTCCCAATGAATCGTTCGGATACATGACTCTCCATAAACGTTCATGGATATCATCATCCGGCGCATCTTCGCTCATTAAAATTTCCTCTAAAACGACTTGCCGTTCCTTTTCCAATTCACTTTTTTCGAAAACGGAATTGAAAAACATATCCGCCAATATGTCAATGGCCAATTTTCCATGATGATCCAACACTTTCGCATAATAACATGTATTTTCTTTTGTTGTGAATGCATTCAGCTCTCCGCCGATGCGATCAAACTCCTCCGCTATCTGTCTTGCCGAACGGGTGGCTGTTCCTTTAAAAAGCATATGTTCAATAAAGTGGGTGATTCCATTTTCTTCAGGCAATTCAAAACGGGAACCTGCCCCCACCCAAATGCCCACAGAAATCGAACGCACGTATGGAACATGCTCATAAACAATTCTTAAGCCATTTTGGCAAGTGTAAACGTTAACCAATGTTCAACCTCTTTCTATTTCAACCTTTTCCTTCGAAACTACTCTTACTTTACAAAATATTAAAGAAGATGAAAAGTTTTTTGATTCACTCAAAGGCATGGCCATTGGACAAATTAAAAAGAGGTTGTTCTCCTTTCTTACAACCTCTCATTATCTTAACGATTATTCGAATTTTGTTTTGCCCGTTCCCTGTCCTCTTTTAAAACGACTTTTCTGGACAGATTGATTCGTCCTTGATCATCGATGTCGATGACTTTTACAAGAACTTTATCTCCAACTTTCAACACATCTTCCACTTTGTTCGTGCGTTCTTCCTGAATTTCGGAAATATGCAATAGTCCATCTTTTCCTGGCAAGATTTCGCAGAATGCACCGAATTTTTCAATACGTTTAACCGTTGCCAAATAATATTCTCCCACTTTTGCTTCACGTACGATATCCTCGATGATCTCTTTGGCACGTTGGTTCATTTCTTCATTCGGTGAGCAGATGTAAATTGTTCCGTCCTGTTCCGTATCTATTTTTACGCCGGTTTCATCGATAATCCGGTTAATTGTTTTTCCACCGGAACCGATAACATCGCGAATTTTTTCCGGATTGATTTTGATGGAAATGATTTTAGGCGCATATTTTGAAAGTTGTTTGCGCGGTTCGGCAAGCGTTTGTTTCATATGCTCCAAGATGATCATGCGGCCTTCTCTTGCTTGCATGAGCGCTTCTTCCAAAATTTCACGGGATAAGCCATCAATTTTAATGTCCATTTGCAGTGCTGTTACACCTTTTTCAGTACCAGCCACTTTAAAGTCCATATCACCAAGATGGTCTTCAATTCCTTGGATATCCGTTAATATTGTGTAATAATCGCCTTTTTTTACAAGTCCCATCGCAATTCCCGCAACAGGCGCTTTGATTGGCACACCAGCGTCCATCATGGCAAGGGTTGATGCGCAAATAGAAGCTTGGGAAGTGGAACCGTTGGACTCCAATACTTCAGATACGCAACGGATGGCATACGGGAACTCTTTTTCATCCGGGATGACAGCAAGCAATGCTCTTTCCCCAAGGGCACCGTGACCAATTTCCCGGCGTCCCGGACCACGCATCGGACCAGTTTCCCCAACGGAGAATGGAGGGAAGTTGTAATGGTGCATAAAACGTTTTGATTCTTCCAAACCTAATCCGTCAATGATTTGCACATCGCCTAATGGTCCTAACGTACAAATGGAAAGCACTTGCGTTTGACCGCGGGTAAATAACCCCGAACCATGAGCCCGTTGCAATAAACCGACTTCGGATGAAAGCGGGCGGATTTCGTTCACTTTCCGTCCATCCGGCCGGATTTTTTCTTCTGTAATCAATCTGCGGACTTCTTCTTTGACTATTTTTTCTAATACGATATTCACATGTTTCAATGTTTCTTCTTCGGCTTCTTGTTCTTCATAATGGGCAACCACACGCTGTTTCACAGCCTCGATTGCTTCTTCGCGGGCCAATTTTTCGACCGTTTGAATAGCGGCAATCATATCTTGTTCGCACATTTCCCGTACCGCTTTTTCAATTTCTTCATCCACTTCAAACAATTCCACTTCAATTTTTTCTTTTCCGACTTCCGCCACAATTTGTTCTTGGAACGCGATCAATTTTTTAATTTCTTCATGGCCAAACATAATCGCTTCCAGCATGATTTCTTCAGGCACTTCCAATGCTCCGGCTTCCACCATGTTGATGGCATCTTTATTTCCTGCAACCGACAAGTGGATTGTACTTTTTTCTGATTGCGCCACATCCGGGTTGATGACAAATTTACCATCCATATAGCCGACATTCACACCGGCAATTGGTCCATTGAATGGAATATCCGAAATGGAAAGCGCCAATGATGAACCGACCAATGCCGCCATTTCTGTCGGACAATCCGGATCGGAAGACATTACGATGGAAACAACTTGTACTTCATTGCGGAATCCATCCGGGAACATTGGACGAATCGGACGGTCAATCAATCGGGATACCAGGATGGCATGTTCGGATGGACGTCCTTCCCGTTTAATGAATCCTCCTGGAATTTTACCTGCTGCGTATAAACGTTCTTCATAGTTGACTGTCAGTGGGAAGAAATCCAATGCCTTTGCTTCTTTTGACATCGTCGCAGTACATAGAACGGCCGAATCTCCATAACGGACAAGCACAGCGCCATTCGCTTGTTTGGCCAATTGTCCGACTTCAATGATTAAAGGACGGCCGGCCCAATCATAGCGATAAACCTTCTTTTCGGTCATGTATTGATCTCCTTTCTTCTTGGGGACATACGCCACCATTATTTATATACCATTAGTAAGTGTATCAAAAAAGCATTTTCTATGCTAAACATTTTCAATTAAATTATGGTAATTTTACTTTATTTGTTACTCGCTGGAAACTGTTTTTTGGATAAATAAAAAGCGGGAAAATCCCGCTTTCTGATTATCGACGAAGACCTAATTTTTCAATTAATGTACGATAACGTTGAACGTCTTTTTCACGTAAATATTTCAATAAATGACGGCGATGACCTACTTTTTTAAGAAGTCCGCGTTGGGAATGGAAGTCTTTTTTATGAACAGATAAGTGTTCGTTTAATACGTTGATTTCTTCTGTTAAAATTGCGATTTGCACTTCTGGAGAACCAGTATCTCCTTCATGAGTTTGGAATTGTTTAATGATTTCATTTTTGCGTTCTTTTGAAATAGCCATTTTGTTTTCCTCCTATTTTTTGATTACTCCTTTAGCACAGTCAACCGTTGGAGCTTCGGTATGCCGAGCTAAGGAATGTACAATTTTGTACACTAAGAGATATTATCATAGTTCAAATGTTTAGGCAAATGATTTATTTGAAAAATATTCAATCGCCTGCTCCTTATCGCGGTTGATTTGGGCTTTCAGCGATTCGATGCCATCAAATTTTTGTTCGTCCCGGAGCCGCTTATACCAATAAACTTTCACTTCTTCACCATAAATATTTTTGTGGAAATCCAAAATATGGACTTCGATTGTTAATTGCTTTTCATCGGGATTTTTGAATGTCGGTTTATATCCCACGTTGCAGACCCCATCGAATAATTGGTTTTGCACCAATATTTTCACTGCATACACACCATTTTTCGGAATAAAGCCGCCTTCCTTTGGCTGGATATTGGCCGTTGGGAAACCGATGGTACGGCCCCGTTTATCTCCTTGAACCACAATGCCTTGAAGTTGATAAGGACGGCCTAATAAATGGTGAACGGTTTCCATATCCCCCTCGCGCAGACTCTCACGAATGCGGGTCGATGAAATTTTTTCTCCACCTTCCACCTGCTTTTCCACTACCGTCACACCGAAATCCCCGTGGGAAAGTTCCTTCATCAATTCCATATTTCCTTTCCCGAAAGCGCCAAAGGAAAAATCAAAACCGGCCGTGACATGTTTCACATTCAAATCCCGAATAAAATGTTGGATGAACTCTTCCGGTGAAAGCTTTGCAAAGTCGGAGGTAAATTGCACCACAAATGTCGTATCGACACCCAATTCTTCCAAGATTTCCAACTTTTGATGAAGAGGGGTAATGTAAAAGATTTTTTCATTGCTTTTCCCTAATACGATCGAAGGATGGGGATCAAAGGTCATCACAGCACTTTTGACATTGATTTCTCTCGCTTTTTCCATTGCGGCACGGATCACCGCTTGATGTCCCCTATGTACGCCATCAAAAAAACCGACTGCCAGGGAATAGGAAGTGGAAGGATCCACTTTATCTAATTGGTACGGATATTTTAAATGAATTACCTTCATTCATGTGGCCTCCTAAAGATTATTTGGAAACATCTTATCTGGTTTCATCAGCCCAGGTTTTGTCGGATGTTCTCTATATACAGCAATCGCCTTCCCGTTGCGGGTGAATACAATTTTACCGCTCTTTTTTAATAATGAATGGACTTTTAAGATTTGTCCATTACAAATTTGCTTTTCATTGGATGCATCCATTTCAATGAATGGATAAGAAGATAGGGCTTTTTCAATGGGAAGAATCAGCTGTTCAATGGTACCTTCTTCCACAGCATTTTCAACTTCACGGATTGTGGCACACTCGTTTTTCATAAAATTCCCCGAAGCCGTTCGCACAAGGGAAGACATATGGCTAGGGTAGCCCAGCAGTTCCCCGATTTGTACCGCCAGCGTTCGGATATACGTGCCTTTGCTGCACTTCACCCGTATTTTGAACTTAATTTCTTGCCCTTCAAACATTTCCCGATCATCGAGCAGCTCCAATTCGTAAATGGTCACTTTTCTTCGAGGACGTTCAACTTCAATCCCTTTCCGGGCATATTCATAAAGTTTCATGCCATTCACTTTCACCGCTGAATACATTGGGGGAATTTGTTCAATTTCACCGGTCAATTGGGATAGCGCTTGAAGCAATTGCTTCCTTGAAATTTTCTTATGACTGCTATCTTCTTCCACCGTATCTCCTTCAGCATCTTCCGTAGTTGTGGAACGTCCGATTGACACTTCCGCTTCGTAAGTTTTGCCAGCCTCCATCAAATATTCAGATATTTTAGTCGCTTGTCCAATGCAAATTGGCAAAACCCCTTCCACTTCCGGATCAAGGGTTCCGGTATGTCCAATTTTTTTGGTTTTCAATATTTTTCGAAGTTGAAACACGCAGTCGTGGCTCGTTAAACCTCTTTCTTTCCATAATGGCAAAATACCATCCACTCGAATCCCCCCAAAAATTTCAATAAAAAAAGCCCACCTGCATGATGGATGCAGTCGCAGGCTTTTTACGATATGGATATTTACGCTTCATCGGTATCCTTGATAGAGCGCAATAATTGTTCGATTTTGTTTCCATATTCGATCGATGTATCAAATTTGAATGTGATTTCAGGTGTTCTTCGAAGGCGAATGCGATGACCGATTTCGGAACGGATAAAACCTTTCGCCTTTTCCAATGCTTTCAACGTTTCATCTTTCTCTTCTTCCGTACCTAACGTTGTAAAATAAATTGTCGCTTGTTGAAGATCCCCAGTGACTTCAACAGCTGTTATGGTTACAAATCCCACACGGGGATCTTTCAATTTACGGCCAATGATGTCGCCCAATTCTTTTTTCATCTGTTCAGCAACACGATTTGCACGTAGAGACATATTGTCACCTCTTTTAAAAAGTAGAATAAAAGCACAACACGCACTTTTATCTACTTGACTTCATGATATTAATGTTATTGTTGTTGGAATCCTAAAAATTATCCATACATATTACAAATACTCTCGGGAAAACTCCAACAGCTCCCAAGATGGATTCGATTGCAGAAAATGGAGCACTTGGTCTATTTCCCGCTCAGCTGCAGAACGGGATGAAGCAACGGCCACGACAGCAATTTTTGTCCGTTGCCATACATCCTGATGATCGATTTCTGCAACCGATACATTAAATTTTTGCTTTGCTCTCGTGATCATTCGCTGGAGAACTGCACGCTTTTCCTTCAAAGAATGAGCGTCCGGAATGATGAATTCCGCTTCCAAATACACGATCATTTGCGCTCAATTTCTTCCATAACGAAGGCTTCGATGATGTCGCCCTCTTTGATATCGTTGAAGTTTTTGATTTGCATACCGCACTCGAAGCCTCTCATGACTTCTTTGACATCATCTTTGAAGCGTTTTAGCGATGCAAGTTCCCCTTCGTAAATCACAATTCCATTTCGGATGACACGTACACCGGCATCGCGTGTCACTTTGCCGTCTGTAACGTATGAACCTGCAATTGTACCCACTTTTGAAATTTTAATTGTTTGACGAACTTCCGCTTGACCGATGATTTTTTCTTCATATTCCGGATCAAGCAAACCTTTCATAGCTGCTTCAATTTCTTCAATCGCTTTGTAGATGATGCGGTGCAGGCGGATTTCCACGCCTTCTTGTTCTGCGGCACGTTTTGCGTTGACGTCTGGACGGACGTTGAAGCCGATGACGATGGCATTGGACGCCGCAGCAAGGCTGATGTCAGACTCTGTAATCGCACCTACGCCAGTGTGGATGATTTTAACATTTACACCTTCCACATTGATTTTCATAAATGAAGAAGCCAAAGCTTCCACAGATCCTTGCACGTCCGCTTTGATGATCAAATTCAATTCTTTGATATCGCCTTGGGACATTTGTTCAAACAAGTTATCCAAAGTGATGCGTGATTTTTGGGCACGGCTTGCCTGAAGCGCCATTTGTGCACGGGCTTCCCCGATTTCACGGGCCGTTTTTTCATCTTCGAATACAACGAATTTATCTCCCGCTTGAGGTACTTCGTGCAATCCTGTGATTTCAACAGGCGTTGCAGGCGTAGCTTCTTTTACGCGGCGTCCCAAATCATTCACCATTGCACGAACGCGGCCAAATGTATTACCGACAACGATCGGATCGCCGATGCGCAACGTACCATTTTGAACCAACAATGTGGCTACAGAACCGCGGCCTTTATCCAGGCGGGCTTCAATGACCGTACCAATTGCCCGGCGGTTAGGATTTGCTTTCAATTCAGAAACTTCCGCAACAAGCAGGATCATTTCCAACAATTGGTCGATTCCTTCACCTTTCAAGGCTGAGATTGGAACAAAGATTGTATCGCCGCCCCAGTCTTCCGGAACTAGACCATATTCCGTCAATTCCTGCATGACGCGGTCCGGATTTGCTGTTGGTTTGTCGATTTTGTTGACTGCGACAATGATTGGCACATTTGCGGCTTTGGCATGGTTGATCGCCTCCACTGTCTGAGGCATGACACCGTCATCTGCCGCAACAACGATGACAACGATGTCGGTAACTTGCGCACCTCTTGCGCGCATTGTTGTGAACGCTTCGTGCCCTGGTGTATCAAGGAAAGTGATTTTCTTTCCATTAATATCTACTTGGTATGCACCGATATGCTGCGTTATACCTCCAGCTTCCGCTTCTGTCACTCTCGTATGGCGGATGGCATCCAAGGTTGTCGTTTTCCCGTGATCGACGTGACCCATGATGGTTACGACAGGTGGACGTTCCACCAATGCATCTTCCGGATCTTCTTCTTCAAAGTAAACATTTAAATCCGTCTTATCAATGCGAATTTCTTCTTCGACTTCCACGCCATAATCCGCACAAACCAATTCGATGGCATCTTTGTCAAGAGATTGGTTGATTGTCGCCATCACACCAAGCATAAAGAGCTTTTTGATGATTTCGGAAGGTTCACGGTTTAATTTTTTCGCCAGTTCCGCCACCGTTAAAGATTCGTAGAAAGTGATTTTTTCTGGAAGCTCTTTTTGAACCGGTTGCTGCGGCTGTTGTTGTTTCGGTTGACGGCGTTTTCCGCCATGAATGCCAGGCTTTTTCTTTTGGTTTCCTTTATGTTTAGCCTGTTGTTGAACCGGTTCTTGATCTTTGGCAACTTTATTTCGCTTAATTTTTTCAAAGGAAACTTGCACTTCATCCTGATCTTCTTTTGGTTTTGCAGGATGTTCATGTTTCTTTGCATCTTTGTTTTGCGGCTGTTTTGATTTATGTTGTTGTCCGCCATTCTTTTTGGCAGGCGCTTCATTCGCACTTTTGTTAAAAACCGCATCCAGTTTCGCAACCGCTTCTCCGTCAAGCGTAGACATATGATTCGAAACATTTATATTTAATTTTTTTAATTCTTCAATGACTTCTTTACTTGGTCGATTCACTTTTTTGGCATATTCATGAACTCTCAATTTGGTCATTAGCTCACCCCCGATTAATTTTCGTTGAGCAGACTGGACAGCTTTTTGGCAAATCCCTGGTCGGTAATGGCAATCACTACCCGTTTTTCTTTGCCAATCGCATGTCCCAGCTCATAACGATCGCTGAACGAATGGAATTCAACGTTGTAATGCGTACATTTATCTTGAATTTTTTTTCTTGAATTTTGGGATGCATCCGAAGAAAGAATGACTAACTTCGCATTGCCCTTTTGAATTTCTTTGATCACCAATTCTTCACCGGTAACGACTTTCCGCGCTCTCGTCGCCAATCCCAGAAGCTGCAAAATCTTTTCTTTATTCATTTTTGAAAAGCTGCTCCCTGCGAATAAGCCGTATTAGCTCATCGTAAATTTCATCCGGTATTTTCACTTCTAAATGGCGTTCTAAAATCTTTTTGCTGCGGGCTTTTTCCACCGCTTCTTCAGATTTGGAAATATATGCGCCGCGACCGGACTTTTTTCCAGTCGGATCCACTGATACTTCACCGTCTTTGGAGCGGACAACGCGAAGCAATTCTTTTTTTGGAAACATTTCACCTGTTACAACACAGCGGCGTAATGGAACTTTTCTTTTCGTTGGCACGTATATCACCTTCCCTATCAGCTCAACGCATTCCATTTTTCGTGTTATCTGGAATATCCCAACTTATTATTCTTCATCACCATCGACATCTTGATATAGGTCGTAATCAATTGGATCAAAAGAAGGTTCTTCTTCCTGATTGTCGCTTTCGATTTCGATGAAAGGACTGTTTTCATTCGGGTAAATTCCTAATTCCCGAGCATCGGATTCACTTTTAATATCAATTTTCCAGCCTGTCAATTTTGCTGCAAGTCGCGCGTTTTGTCCCCGTTTGCCAATCGCTAATGAAAGCTGATAATCCGGAACGATGACAGTTGTGGATTTCTCTTCTTCATTCACAATGACATCCAACACTTTGGATGGACTCAATGCATTGGCAACAAAGACTACCGGATCTTCTGACCATTCCACAATATCAATTTTCTCGCCATTTAATTCATTGACGATCGCTTGTACCCGTGCCCCTTTCGTACCAACACATGCACCAACGGCATCCACTTCCGGATCGTGCGCGTAAACTGAGATTTTGGAACGATCCCCGGCTTCACGGGCGATGGATTTTATCTCCACAATTCCTTCATAAATTTCCGGCACTTCCATTTCAAACAATCTTCGAAGCAACCCTGGATGTGTGCGGGAAACGATGATTTGCGGTCCGCGAGTCGTTTTTTCCACTTTTGTAATGTAGACGCGAATGCGTTGTTGTGGTTTGTACTCTTCCCCTGGAATTTGTTCATTTAAAGGCAAAGCGGCTTCCACTTTTCCAAGATTGATATAGATATTTCGCGCATCTCTCCGCTCAATGATTCCATTGACGATATCATCTGTGCGATCGACAAATTCCTCATAAATGACGCTTCTTTCCGCTTCACGTACGCGTTGGGTCACAACTTGTTTTGCCGTTTGTGCAGCAATCCGTCCGAAGTTGCGGGGAGTCACTTCTTGTTCAACAATATCGCCAGGTTCATAAACACTGTTGATTTTTCTGGCCTCTTCCAATGAAATTTGCAGGCGTGGATCTTCCACTTCCTCCACAACTTCTTTTCTTGAGAAAACTTTGATTTCTCCTGTTTCTTGATTAAAATCAACACGTACATTTTGCGCTTGATTGAAGTTGCGTTTATATGCGGTAACCAGTGCAGCTTCGATCGCTTCCACCAATATTTCCCTTGAAATGCCTTTTTGCTGTTCCAGAGCATTTAAAGCATCTAGTAATTCACTGCTCATCTTTTCATTTCACTCCTAATTAATTTGATGAAAAATCGATTGCCAGGCGAGCTTTGGCAATCTTTTCTTTTCCGATTTTTATAAGAACATTGCGTGTTTTTATGCGAACTTCAATTTCCAGGCTATCTTCGCTGTTGGATTTCAAGTAACCATAGAACTCTTTCATGCCTTCAATCGGCTCATACGTTTTGATATATACGTATTTGCCAATGGCTTTCTCAAAATCGGATTCTTTCTTCAATGGGCGTTCCGCACCAGGAGAGGAAACTTCTAAATAATAGTTTTGTTCTATAGGGTCCTTTTCATCCAACAAGGCACTCAATCGCTCGCTGACAAGTGCACATTGGTCAATATCAATTCCACCTTGAGGAGTATCGATATATACACGGAGGAACCAAGCGCGTCCCTCTTTCACAAACTCAATATCCACTAATTCAAGATTCAATTCCTCTAAGATCGGTGTGACCAGCTGTTCTACTGTAGAAGTAATTTTGCTCATAAAATCCTCCCAACGTCCTGTTTCCTAGACTAAAAACAGAAATTCCACCAATCATGGTGAAATTCGCATTCCGTGTACAAAGCAATCGCTACCCTCCTGGTGGAGAGCTGCACCTAGACTCAATTCAAACAAACAATAGAAAAGAGCGGGAAACCCCACTCTTTTGCTGCAAGACTATCAACAAATTATTGATTTAACAATAGCACAATTTCTTAAGAAATGCAAATATGAGAAACTGTGCCACCGCATCTTTGACGGATGCAAAATCATTCCAGGCAAAAGGATTTAGAATAAAGACAGCTGATTTTCATCAGGCAGACCTTCCAACACGCCCAATTGCTCCATGTATTCAATCAAAGATTTGGAAACGCGGCCCCGTGTTTGCAAATCTTCTTTCGATAAAAACTCCCTTTCTTCCCTTGCCGCCACAATTTGTTTCGCCACACTTTCCCCCAAACCAGGGATCGCATTGAACGGCGGAATGAGGGAATTCCCTTCAATGACGAATTCTGTGGCTTTCGATTTGTACAAATCTACATTTTTGAAGCTCATGCCTCTTTCGCACATTTCAAGGGCTATTTCAAGAACGGTCAATAAATCTTTTTCTTTTTTCGTTGCATCCAAGCCTTTTGCGTTAATTTCTTCGACTCTCGTGCGGATCGCTCTGGCCCCTTTTATCATCGCCGGCAAGTCAAAGTCTTCGGCACGCACGGAGAAATAAGCGCAATAATAGGCTAGAGGGAAATGGACTTTAAAGTATGCCACGCGGACAGCCATTAATACATAGGCGGCTGCGTGGGCTTTCGGGAACATGTACTTGATTTTTTTGCATGATTCAATATACCAGTCAGGCACATCATGTTCCCTCATCGCTTTTTCCATATCTTCCGTCAAGCCTTTCCCTTTACGGACCGACTCCATCGTTTTGAAAGCGAGCGAAGGATCCAATCCTTTATAAATTAAGTACACCATGATGTCGTCACGACAACCGATGACTTCTGAGAAGGAACATACATTATTTGCGATTAATTCGCTGGCATTTCCAAGCCATACATCCGTACCATGGGATAGGCCTGAAATTTTTAACAACTCAGAGAAGGTTTTCGGTTTTGTGTCCTCCAACATTTGACGGACAAATTTCGTTCCAAATTCCGGAATACCTAAAGTTCCCGTATTGCATAAAATTTGTTCAGGCGTCACGCCCAAAGATTCCGTTCCTGTGAAGATGGCCATGACATCAGGGTCATCCGGTGGAATCGTTTTAGGATCGATGCCCGTCAAATCTTGCAGCATGCGGATCATTGTCGGATCATCATGTCCCAGAATATCCAATTTCAAAATGTTGTCGTGGATTGAATGGAAGTCGAAATGGGTCGTACGCCATTCCGCATCCTGGGCATCGGCAGGATATTGCACCGGAGTGAAGTCGTAAATATCCATATAATCAGGAACAACAAGAATACCGCCCGGATGCTGGCCGGTCGTCCGTTTGACACCGGTGCAGCCTTGCACTAAACGGTCAATTTCCGCCGAACGGAAATTGATATTATTGTCATTCGCATAACCTTTTACGAAGCCGTAAGCGGTTTTTTCCGCAACGGTACCAATTGTTCCCGCGCGGTAGACTTTATCTTCCCCGAACAAGACTTTCGTATAGTTGTGGGCCCGCGCCTGGTATTCCCCGGAGAAGTTCAAGTCAATATCCGGAACTTTATCCCCGTTGAATCCAAGGAACGTTTCGAATGGAATATCCTGTCCGTCCTTGTTCAAAGGCGTACCGCACTCAGGGCAATCCTTGTTCGGCAAGTCAAATCCTGAACCGACCGAACCATCCGTAAAGAATTCGGAATAGTGGCAGTTCGGGCAGATGTAATGAGGCGGCAGCGGGTTGACTTCCGTAATTTCCATCATCGTCGCGACAAGGGATGAACCGACGGAACCCCGTGAGCCGACCAAATATCCATCCTCCAAGGACTTCTTCACGAGTTTTGCGGAAATTAAATAAACCACCCCAAACCCGTGTCCCAAAATCGAGTTCAATTCTTTTTCAAGCCGTTTTTCCACGATTTCCGGCAGCTTTTCGCCGTAAATTTTATGCGCCATTTCATAGGTCAAGCGTTTAATTTCTTCATCGGACCCTTCAATGATCGGCGTGTACAATTTATCTTTGATCGGTTTCACATCGCCGATCATATCGGCAATTTTTTGGGAGTTGGTCACAACGATTTCCTTCGCCACTTCCTCTCCCAAAAAGGCGAATTCTTCGATCATTTCATCCGTTGTACGGAAATGCACTTTCGGCAATGGATAGCGGTTTAATGGATTTGCCCCTCCCTGGGAAGCCACCAAAATCTTCCGGTAAATGGCATCATGTTCATTTAAATAATGGACGTTCCCGGTCGCCACCACCGGCTTATCCATTTTTTTGCCGAGCTTCACAAGTTTGCGGATAATGTCTTCCAAATGCCATTCATCATGGATTGTTCCACTGTCAATCAATTGGGAATAGACGGCTTTTGGATGAACTTCAATATAATCATAGAATTCAGCCACCGCTTCCGCTTCTTCCGGAGATTTGTTCATCATCGTCTCGAACAATTCCCCGTTGCTGCAGCCGGATCCGATAATCAGCCCCTCCCGATGTTTCATCAAATCGGAACGGCGGATGCGGGGAACCCGGTAAAATGTTTGAGTGTGGGAAATGGACACCAATTTGAACAAGTTTTTTAATCCGGCATTATCCACCACTAAAATTGTACAGTGATAAGGCCGGGATTGTTTATAGGAGTCTTCTCCGCCCATGAATTTATTAAAATCGTCATGGTATTCGATCCCTTTTTCTTTGGCTTCTTTCAATAATTGCAACAGCAAGTAGCCCGTTGCTTCCGTATCATAGATTGCGCGGTGGTGCTGTACAAGTTCGATGCCGTATTTTTTACACAATGTATTCAAACGATGATTTTTGAGTGTCGGATTTAATAAGCGGGACAATTCCAACGTATCGATGACCGGATGTTTCACCCCTGTAATGCCCGCTTTTTCGTACGCTGCATACAAAAATCCCATATCGAAGGACGCGTTGTGGGCAACCACAATGGCATCTCCGATAAATTCATGGAATTCACGGATCACATCATCCACTTCCGGTGCGTCCTTTAACATGTCATCCGTAATATTCGTCAATTCGATGATTTTTTCTGTAAGCGGCCGGTGCGGATTGGCAAAGCGTTCGAATTTATCAATCACTTTGCCGTCGCGTATTTTGACCGCCGCGAGCTCAATAATCACATCATAGGCAGTGGATAATCCGGTTGTTTCCACGTCAAATACAACGAAAGTGGCATCATCCAGTTTGATATGCCGTTCTTCATAAGCAATCGGAACACCGTCATCCACCAAGTTGGCTTCCAAACCGTAAATGATTTTTATGCCATATTTTTTTCCGGCGGCATAGGCTTCCGGATAGGCTTGGACGACAGCATGATCCGTAATTGCCACAGCGGAATGCCCCCACTTTGCGGCCTGTTCCACAATGCGGTCCACCGGTGTCACTGCATCCATCTGGCTCATTGGTGTATGTAAATGCAATTCCACCCGTTTTTCGCCTTCAGGTGCCGTGTCTTTTCTCGGCTCTTTATGAATTTCATTGATATCATTTGCAATCACGACCAATTCACGGACAAACGTATCATTTTGCACTGATCCTCTGACCCTTACCCACATGCCCTTTTTCAGGCGGGCCATCTTCTCGGCATCATCATTGTTGCGGGAAAACATTTTCACGAGGATGGAGTCCGTATAGTCGGTCATTTTGATTTCCAAAAGGGAACGGCCACTTTTTAACTCTTTTACTTCCACGGCAAAAATATGTCCCTCAATGACGATGCGGCGTTCTTCTTCAACGATCGATTTGATATCCATAATTTCAGTATCGTGAATGATTGAGCCGATTTGTACCGGACCTTCTTCAGCATGCCCGTTGGAAGACGAAGATTCTTTCTTTTCTTTTTCCCTGTTTTGGAAATCTATAATGGCTTGTCTGGCCAGTTCTTCTTCTTCCAACCTGCGCTGTTCCATTAATTTTTCCTGCTCCAGCTTTTCTTCCTCCGATGCTTCAACTAATTTGAAATCCACTGGAATTGCTGGAAATCCAAAACAAGCATAAGTTTCCGAAATAATTTCCCGGTACTTCGATTTTAATGTCAATTGCTCCATTTCAGAGATGCAGGAAAGAACCATTTTGCTTCCCGTCCAGGTTGGCAATTGACATGAGAGACGTTTCTTTACAGGCGGCGAAGCGTCGATGCGTTCAACGACGGTCATCCAATAATCGGAAATGAGATCATCTGTTACTTGCGGATTTTCCGTCTGTATCGAAATTTCCGTTTGAGCAATATGTTGAAATTCTTCCTTTAATCGGGAAGAGAATAGTTGGTACACTTGAAAAGGTAAAATATTTTTCAGCTTCAATGAGAAATTCCAAATTCTCTTTTTCTTATGAACCGTCAATCGGTTCAGTTCACCATGTTCAAAGAAAGACATGTAAATATCTTCCGTCAGTTTCAGTTGGGATAAAAGCGTCAATAAACGCTCTCTCGCTTTTGAGTTTTCCATCCAACTCACCACCTTTAATTGAAAAATGCCTTGATGGAATAAAAAATGAAAAGAATTCGCAAAACTCTATCAGGCAAGACGGTGAGGCGTCTCGTCTATAGAAGAGCGAATTCTATTTTAACTGCCATCTATTAAGTATACACTATTTTTTCAAGACTGTTTGGATTTATTGTGTTCGAAAAAATTCATTTAAACGGTCGATTAACTCTTCTTTTACGCATTCGATTGTTTCGCCCGTTTTTCGATTTTTTACTTCCACCATTCCTGTTAACGCCTTATTCCCAATGGTGATCCGTATCGGCAAACCAATCAAATCGCTGTCCGCAAACTTTGCACCTGCCCGTTCGTCCCGGTCATCGTATAAAACATCATATCGGTAAGTGGTTAAAATATTGTACAGCTGCTCTACAAGGTTCAATTGCGCTTCATCATTAACATTGATCGCCATCAGATGCAAATCATAAGGTGACAGATGTTTCGGCCATATAAATCCTCTATCATCCTGGCATTGTTCCGCCAGTGTGGCAAAAATCCGTGTCAATTCCAGTTCGTAACTTGCCATTTGCAATGGAATTTGTTTCCCCTCATCGCCGGCGATGGTTGCCTGCATATTTTCCATATACCGATTTCCTAATTTCATTACACGGCCGAGCTTAATCCCCTTCTTCAACTGAATGCTTCCTTGTCCATCAGGGGAAGGGTCTCCCTCTTCGATAAATCGGATATCTTCGTACAGATTGATGGCAAAGTCACGATCCGGATTCACATTGATATAATGATAGCCGTCTTCATTGGCGCCAGTGACAGCGTTTACAACGGATTTGATTCCATTATCCGCGATCACTTTGATATCGATAGGCAGTTTTAACGGGCCGATTGATCCTTTGGAGCAGCCTATGTGTTTTTTGATTTCTTCTTCACCGGCAAATTGTACATTCGTTGTATTCAAAACTTTGGCTATTTTCCTTAAATTCAGCTGGTGGTCTCCGCGGACTAAAGCAACGGTGATATCCCCGTCGACGTTTAATACAAGTGATTTTATGCATTGACTTGGTTCCACTTGCAAAACATCACATAATTCCTGAATCGTCTGGACATTCGGCGTAGCCAACTTTTCAAGCGGCTTCATTTCTTCAGTGGAGCGTTCATATTCGGTAGATACTTTTGCGATTTCCGCATTGACGGCATAATTCGATTGATCTGAACAAGCAATGATTTCTTGTCCGATATCCGAGAAAATGACAAACTCGTAAGATTCATTTCCGAAAGGCCCCGGATCCGCTTCCACCATTTGAATATTTAATCCCAAATAAGAAAAAATCCGTTCAAATGTTCCAATCATTTCTTCAACCGTGTGATTTAAACTTTCGTCGCTGTCGTGGAAAGAATAAGCTTCCAACATTAAAGGCTCTTGCGCATGGAATAAATCAAAGCGCAATTCCTTTTCTCTCCGAATTCTTTTCTGCAATTGGTAAAAGGTGATCGGCAATTTTTTATAGGTTTTTATTTCATCCCGCACAATGGAAGTCATTACATCCATACTTTGTCCGATGACAAATTCCTGTTTGTTCCGATCTTGGAAATGTATCAATTCTTCATCGAAAAAATGCAGTCTCCCTGACTGCTTCCACAAATCAACCGATTGGATGGAAGGCAATTCAATTTCAATCGCTTCCTTATTCTCCATTTCTTCCCGGATGATTGTTTCAATCTTTTTTAATACCCTCTTCGCCAATGGCAAATAGGAATAGGTGCCTTTTGAATGTTGACGTATGTATCCTGCACGCAGCAACATTTGACAAGATTTCGTATGAACATTTTGTGGCACTTCCCGCATCGTTGGGATCAACGTTACACTTTGCTTCATAAGTGCTCCACCTTTATCAGTTTCTATCTTTTTTAATAGAATAGCATACCCATCAAAGTGTTGAGTATATACATTTTTTTGATATTTATTTACTGCATTGATTCACTTATCAATAAATCTTGCAATGATGCATCCAATATTAAAATTTGATGATGAAAAAGCAAAAATCGCCCCGTCGTTCCATCGGATGGCGATTTTTGACGCGCGTTTTTTATTGGAAAAACAATCGTTGAATGTCGTTCCATGTGACAGCAATCATTAATATCATTAAGAGCACAATTCCCACCAAATGAACCATGCCTTCTTTTTTGCGATCGACAGGTTTTCCTCTCAATGCCTCAATGCCGAAGAACATTAAGCGGCCACCGTCCAAGGCTGGAAGCGGAAGCAAGTTCATGATTCCCAAGTTGATGCTCAATGCCGCTGTCCAGTACATAAGGGTGAAGAAGCCGTGTTTTGCCACTTCCCCGGTGTATTGGTAAATGCCGACAGGACCGGCCAAGTCATCAAGGGTAAAGTTCCCTGCAATTAAATACACCAGCGCCTGTAGAATTAAAAGGGTGTATTCCCACGTTTGTTGAAAACCATAGCCAATGGCTTTGATTGGATTTTTCACAAGCGGACTTTGGTACATGACACCAATTTGTCCAACTTTTTCACCGTTTTCCATTTTCACTGTTTCAGGGACGACGGATAGTTCCACTTGCTGTCCGTCCCGTTCAACAATGAATGAAAGCTCTTTTCCAGGATTCTCTTTTACAAAATCGGTCAATTCATCCCATTTTTTAACCGGTGTTCCATTAATGGATTTTACATAGTCCCCTGCTTCCATCCCTGCTTCAGCGGCTGGGCTGTCATCGACCACTTCCGTAATAATCGGTTCATTCGTTGGCACTCCTTGGAATATACCGAGGAATATAAAAATGGCAAAAGCCAAAATAAAGTTAAACAACGGTCCCGCAAAGATTGTAAGTGTACGGTGCCATAACGATTTTGCTTCAAAAGTCCGATCATATGGTGCAATTAACGTTTCTTCCCCATTTTCAACAATGATTGCATTCCGGGCAATGTCGAAACGGACTAAACGCTCTTCTTCATCGTAACCTTCAATCCATAATTTTTTATTTAAATCTGCCCGCTCCACTTCCATAAATAACACATTCGGATGTCGGACACTTTGATTTAAATAAATCTTCTCGACCTTTTCTTCATCATTTAATATGAGACCTACCCGATAACCAGGTTGCAGCTCAATTTGATCGAAATCCTCACCGGCCATCCGGACATAGCCGCCCAAAGGCAATAATCGGATCGTATATAACGTTTCCCCTTTTTTCATGCCAAAAAGCTTAGGTCCCATACCAATGGCGAATTCCCGCACTAATATGCCTGCACGTTTCGCAAAGATAAAATGCCCAAATTCATGAAAGAAAACGATTAATCCAAATACGAGGATAAATGCTAATATTGTTTGCATAGTATACCACCTTTAGAGCTGAGCTCAAGTTTATTGTACCATATGAAGCACTTTTTTTCTTGTTTCCCTATCCACATGCAAAATCGTTTCCAAATCCGGGTTTAGAATATTGTTATGGCTGTCCATCATGCGTTCGATAATTTCCTCAATTTCCAAGAATGGGATCTTTTCCTGTAAAAACAGTTGCACTGCCGCTTCATTGGCTGCATTCATTGCCGTTAATACCGTTCCGCCCATTCGACCTGCTTCATAAGCAAGTTTTAACGCTTTAAACCGGTCAAAATCCACTGCTTTGAAATGCAGCTGTCCGATTTCCGCCAGATTTAACGTCTTCCCGCCAATCAGAGGCAATCGGTCCGGATAGCTTAATGCGTATTGAATCGGCACACGCATATCCGGGGTTCCCAATTGGGCAATGACGCTTGTATCATGGAACTCCACCATCGAGTGGATGATGCTTTCTTTATGAAGCAACACATCAATCTGTTCAAAGGGCATATCAAATAACACATGGGCTTCAATCACTTCCAGCCCCTTATTCATCATCGTCGCCGAATCAACCGTTATTTTCGCGCCCATTGACCAGTTCGGATGATTCAAAGCATCCCTCACTGTCACATGTTTCAGTTCATCGCGGGTTTTATCTCTGAATGCACCACCGGAAGCTGTCAAAATCAGCCGCTTGATTTGTTTCGGATTTTCACCATTCATCGACTGGAATATGGCTGAATGCTCACTGTCAACAGGCAAAATGGGTGCATGATACTTTTTCGCTTCTTCCATGACCAGATGCCCAGCGGTAACAAGGGTCTCTTTATTGGCAATCGCAATCGTTTTGCCCATGCGGATGGCAGCCAATGTGGAAGGCAGTCCAACACTGCCCAAAACCGCATTCACCAATACTCCGCTTTCCGGGTGAGTGGCCACTTCTATCAACCCTTTGTCACCGTATGTAAAATGTATATGAGGAAACTCTTTTTTTAATGCATGTGCATCTTTTTCTTCTTGCACAGAAACCAGTTCAGGATTCAATGTTTTAATAATTTCCCTTGTTTTTTCTATATTTTTTCCAGCAGAAAAAGCAACAAGTTGAAATTCTTCTGGATGATTTTTCAAAATATCACAAGTTTGCCATCCAATCGAACCTGTTGCGCCTAATAAACTGATTTTTTTCAACATGGGTCCTTCCCTTCATCAACTGACGAAATGCAACAAGTTAAGTAATGGTAATACAAACAATAAGCTGTCAAAACGATCCAGTATTCCCCCATGTCCCGGAAGAATCTTCCCTGAATCTTTCACATCATAATGCCTTTTTATAGCGGATTCTACCAAATCGCCCAATTGTCCGAATACAGAACTTACAATCGTTACAAGAACTAGTATAAACCAAGGTTTATCAAATGGGTAAATCATTTGCATAATGCATGCGAAAACAACCGCTGTGAGTATTCCTCCGAAAAACCCCTCAACGGTCTTATTTGGCGAAATTTCCGGCCATAATTTGTTTTTCCCGAATTTTCTTCCGGTAAAATACGCCCCTGAATCGGTGCACCAAACGATGAGCAGGGCAAAAATAATGAACTCCAGCCCGGCGTTTCTCGTTTCAATCAAATAATAAAAGCCGATACCGATATATAATGCGGACAGAAGTACGAATCCAATCTCATCAAAAGTAAAATGGTTTTTTACAATGACAGAATGAATCAATAACAAAAGGGCCGCAATGACAAGAAATTCCAATTTGCTATAAGAAGTGACTTCATGAACTTTATCCGCCCATGAATCCGGCATTAATAAAACATACACGGTCAAGAAACCAACGAATCCTGGTATTGAAAAAACAGACATTTTTTTCATTCGAAGAAGTTCAAACATTGCTACTGTAGCCATTGCATAAACTAATAGGGTAAATGGGAGTTGACCATAGATGACAAACGGGATGAAAAATGCAGCTGCCACAACTCCCGTAATAATCCGTTGCTTCAATTAATTTCTTCTCCTTTCAATCCACCATACCGACGATTTCTTCTCTGATAGGCATAAATCGCCTCCATAAAGTCTTCTTCATCAAAATCCGGCCAGAGGGTATCAGTGAACCAAAATTCTGTATAAGCCAATTGCCAAAGCATAAAATTGCTTAATCGTACTTCCCCGCTCGTGCGAATCAAAAGATCCGGTTCCGGCAGATGGGATGTCATCAAATATTGGTTCATCGTTTCTTCCGTAATGGCATCGATGGACAATTTTCCTTCCTGAACATCCGCCATCATCTTTTTCATCGCTTTCACAATCTCTGCGCGGCTGCCATAATTTAATGCAAAATTCAAAATAAGTCCTGTATTATTTTTTGTTTTTTCCATCGCATTATTAATTGCTTTTTTTGTATGTTCCGGCAAACCTTCCTTTTCGCCAATCATTTGAACACAGATATTTCGCTCTATGATTTCCGGTAAAAAATCATCAAGAAATTTTTCTGGCAAGCTCATTAAATAATCCACTTCTGTTTTAGGACGCTTCCAGTTTTCCGTTGAAAAAGCATACAGCGTTAAAACTTTCACTCCAAGATCATCTGCCACGCGCGCAATTTTCCGAACGGTCTTCATCCCTTCATGATGACCAGCGATACGTGGCATAGCCCGCTTCTTCGCCCAACGTCCATTGCCGTCCATAATGATTGCAATATGGGAAGGGATCACTTCAATTTTGCCATCCATTTTGGATGCCTTTTTTGCATATTTAGTTTTCCTAAAAAAATTGTAAAATACCATGTATTCCCCCACCTGACAACGTTTTGGACGTATTCTAATTAATAATATCAAAAACCAATATATGTGTCTTTCATTTCCTAAAGAATTATTTGCATTTTTTCTAATTCTTTTAATAACTTATGTTTAATCCGATGACTTTATTGAAATTTCTATTATTATTCAATCAACAAATCCTATGCATAATATGAAATGAAAAAGACGTCCTGAAGAAAAGGACGTCACAGCCTATGGAAAGTTCTTTTTGACAAACCTTTAAATTGAAAGGATTTCGTCTTCTTTTTCTTTTGCTAAATTGTCAACTTTTGCAATGAACTCATCTGTTAGTTTTTGGATATCATTCACATGTCCTCGTAATTCGTCTTCCGTCATTTCCCCGTTTTTCTCCAATTTTTTCAATTCATCATTTGCGTCACGTCGTACATTCCGGATGGCCACTTTTGCTTCTTCCGCTTCTTTTTTCACGACTTTCACCAACTCTTTACGACGTTCCTCAGTCAAAGGAGGAATTGTTAAACGGATTACATTTCCATCATTTGTAGGGGTAATACCAATATCCGATTTTAAAATGGCTTTTTCAATTTCCCCTAAAATGGACTTGTCATAGGGTGTGATTACAAGAAGGCGCGCTTCCGGAGTAGTGATCCCTGCAAGCTGATTCACCGGAGTTGGTACCCCGTAATAATCGACAGTAATCCGGTCCAGTAATTTTGCGTTTGCTCTGCCTGCACGAATCGATGCAAGTTCTCTAGTAAAAGCGGTAATCGACTTGTTCATTTTTTCCTTCGCTTGTTCATATACACTATTCATTATGCATTCCTCCTAACAACTGTCCCAATTTTGTCGCCTAAAACAGCCCGTTTAATGTTACCTTTTTCCATTATAGAGAATACTATTAATGGGATGTCGTTGTCCATACATAATGTGGAAGCTGTGGAATCCATTACTTGAAGACCTTGCTGAATGACCTCTAAATAAGTGAGTGTTTCGTATTTCACTGCATCTTGGTGAATTTTGGGATCCGCTGAATAAACGCCATCAACATTATTTTTTGCCATTAAAATAGCGTCCGCATCAATTTCGGCAGCCCGCAATGCAGCCGTTGTATCTGTGGAGAAAAATGGATTTCCAGTTCCAGCAGCGAAAATCACGACACGCCCTTTTTCGAGATGACGCACCGCTTTTCGACGTATGTAAGGTTCCGCCACTTGGGTCATCACAATAGAAGATTGTACACGAGTTTCCACGTCCAATTTTTCCAGAGCATCTTGCAATGCGAGGGAGTTCATGACAGTTGCAAGCATTCCCATATAATCGGCAGAAGCACGATCCATTCCCATTTCACTACCTATTTTACCACGCCAAATGTTTCCTCCGCCAACAACAACTGCAACTTCCACTCCAAGATCCACTACTTCTTTGATATCTTCGGCCACTGATTTAATAATTTTTGGGGAGATGCCAAATCCTGCTTCTCCTGCCAATGCTTCACCACTTATTTTAATGACTACTCGTTTGAATTGCGGCACACTCATAGTAAACCTCCGTTATGCGTTAATTTAAAATTCTTTTCTGAAAAATAGGGAACACTTAGAGTGCTCCCCATAAAGTTTGTGTATTTATTCTACGATTATTTATTTCCTTTTACTTGGCTCATAACTTCTTCCGCAAAGTTGTCTTCGCGTTTTTCGATGCCTTCTCCTACTTCATAACGAACGAATGAAGTTACGTTACCGCCAACTGATTTCACGAAATCACGAACTTTTTGATCAGAATCTTTAACAAATGCTTGCTCTAATAAGCAAACTTGCTCGAAGAATTTTCCAAGACGACCTTCAACCATTTTTGCCACAATGTTTTCAGGTTTTCCTTCGTTCAATGCTTGTTCAGTCAACACTTTGCGTTCACGTTCAACTTCTTCCGCAGGCACTTCATCACGGGAGATATATTTTGGCTTGATTGCCGCAATGTGCATCGCGATATCTTTCGCTGCATCAGCATTTGTAGTACCTTCAAGAACAACTAATACACCGATGCGGCCGCCCATGTGCAAGTAGGAACCAAAAGCATCTGCATCCGTTTTTGTTCTGATTTCGAAACGGCGAAGAGTGATTTTTTCACCAATTGTCGCAACAGCAGTTGAAATTTGTTCCGCTATGCTTGCGCCTTCCTCGTTTTTCACTTCCAATGCAGCTTCCAAAGACTCAGGTTTAGCTTTTAATAATTGTTCCGCCAAGCTTTTTACTAGTTCTTGGAATTGGCTGTTTTTCGCAACGAAGTCTGTTTCAGCGTTCACTTCCAAAATGATCGCTTCGTTTCCTTCAGTTAAGATGTAAGTTGTACCTTCAGCCGCGATACGGTCAGCTTTTTTGCTTGCAGAAGCCAAACCTTTTTCACGTAGGTAATCGATGGCAGCTTCGATGTCACCGTTTGTTTCTACAAGGGCTTTTTTGCAATCCATCATACCTGCGCCCGTTTTTTCACGAAGTTCTTTTACTAATTGTGCAGTAATTGCCATTGAAAGTTCCTCCTTGGATCATGATTGTTTACTATAAGTTTTAGCCATTTTACAAAGTAAGAAACCATTGTTTCTCAAAAAAAGGTGATAAGTGAAACAGTCACTTATCACCTTTGTAGCAGTGAATTACTCAGCAACTACTTCTTCAGCTGGAGCTTCTGATTCACCTTGTTTAGACTCGATAAGAGCATCTGCAATTTTAGCTGTTAATAATTTCACAGCACGAATCGCATCATCGTTTGCAGGAATTACGTAGTCGATTTCATCTGGATCGCAGTTTGTATCAACAATTCCTACAATCGGAATATTTAATTTACGAGCTTCAGCTACAGCGATGCGTTCTTTGCGTGGGTCAACTACGAATAGTACATCAGGTAATTCGTTCATGTCGCGGATACCGCCAAGGAATTTCACTAAACGTTCATGTTCTTTTTTCAATTTCATAACTTCTTTTTTAGGAAGAACATCAAAAATTCCTTCTTCTTCCATTTTTTCGATTTCTTTCATACGTGCAACACGTTTTTTAATTGTGTCGAAGTTTGTTAATGTTCCACCTAACCAGCGTTGGTTAATGTAGAAGTTGCCAGAACGTTCAGCTTCTTCTTTAATAGCGTCTTGTGCTTGTTTTTTCGTACCAACAAAAAGAACTTTACCGCCGTTTGCACCAACTTGACGCATGAACTCGTAAGCTTCTTCTAATTTTTTTACAGTTTTTTGCAAGTCGATAATGTAAATGCCGTTACGTTCAGTAAAAATGTATTTTTTCATTTTTGGATTCCAACGGCGAGTTTGGTGACCGAAATGTACACCTGCTTCTAATAATTGTTTCATTGAGATTACTGACATGAATTTTCCTCCTACTATTGGTTTTATTCCTCCGCATTTTTCATATGGAATAAGCAACTTAAAAGATTACTTTTAAGCACCACTTACCCATCAAAATGCGTGTGTAATTATCACACCAATTGGTAATATAACACAAAGCCTTTTACTGTGCAAGAAGTTTATGCTTGGAACTTTAACAATAGTTCAATTTCCGTTTTTCCTTTTTGCGTAATTTTTGCGATTTCTTCGATGGACTTTCCTTCCTGATGCAGCGCCAATACTTTGTCTTTCAAAGATACATCCTTCTGAAGCATTTCATCATTTAGTTTATGCCCTTTTTTTTCATTTGCTATCACATCCGGCATGTTTTCTTGCTCTTTGGCCATGTTCTTTTTTTGTTGGATGTAAGCATTTTTGGCAATCGCTTTAGGGATTGTAGGCAAAATTGCATCCAGGTTCACCACGTTTTTCTGTAAATCATCTTCCACTGGTTCTTTCCCAATAGGATCAGGAACAGTACCCGCTTGCAAATTGAGGACGCTTTTTTGCTGAGAAGTTTTTATTTTCGTTAATTCATGAATGAACCGGTCGTTTTCTTCCTTGATTTCCAATAAATATACGCTGATTGCATTTTCCATTTCTTCCATCATCTTATCTTGCCGCGATTCCAAGTCCTTAAATTTTGACATCTTGGAATTTAAAATAAAAATAAGATAAAAACTTATTAATTGGGAAATGGTGAGTATAATAATAAATACTGTAGCCATATAATCTCCTATCCGCTTAAATCAATAAAATTTCCTTTATATGGATGTTTCGCTTCCTGATGTTCCTGCTGATTCTTGCGTTCTTTTTTGTTTTTATCTTGGTCTTTTCCCGTGCCTTTTTTTTCATTATTGTCGGATACTTCAGAGATTTTCTCGGTGTCGTTCACGGTAAGTTGCTTTCTTTCAATTTCCCTGTTCAACGCATCATTTGCATGATATTGTTGCTGAACAACATTTTGTTGATGCTGCTCAGCAATTTTGCCGGCATCCACCGTTTTGGGAATGGCGATTTGCAATTCAACACCTTTTAAACTCATAAGTTCCACCCACTTTAGGCGTTCATCTCATTTGACAACAGTTTTCTCAGTTTCAACAACGCTTTTGAATGAATTTGTGAAATGCGGGAAGTGGATAAATTCAATACTTCCCCGATTTCTGTCAATGTCATTTCTTCAGAGTAAAAAAGACTCAGTACCAGTTGCTCTTTCTCACTTAATTTTTTTATGTTTTCTGCCAATTCTTCTATAAGCTCTTTATGTATCGTTTCCTGTTCCGGTGTTCTGACATTTTCGTCCCGAATGACAAATGACTTTCCTTCTCCTTCGTCCTGATCATGCTGGGGTTCATTGAGAGACAATATATTCGAGAAGAAATGCTCTTGCACCGTTTGATATACTTCTTCAACAGGCATGTTCATATGTTCCGCCAGTTCCTCAGGAGTAGCATGACGCATCAACTTTTGCTCCAGTTGTTCAATGGTCGCTTCCATTTTTTTTGCTTTTTCCCGCGCCGATCGTGGCAGCCAATCCTCTTTTCTAAGGCCGTCAATGATGGCTCCCCGGACACGGAATGAAGCATATGTATCGAATTTCAAGTCTCTATTGATATCAAATTTATTTAAGGCGTCAAAAAGTCCCATCATTCCCAGGCTTGTCAAATCATCCCGGGAGACATTTTTCGGAAGCCCTGAACCAATTCTTTGAACATGATAAGAAACTAAGGGTTTATATTTTTTTATCAGTAAATTTCCTGCTTGCGGATCCCGATCATTTATCCAGCTATTCCATAATTGCTGCTCATCTAGCTTGCTAACCATCGAACCCACCTTTCTTTACGATACGCCTTTTATTACTAATCATTATACCAAAGAAAGGTATAAAAAACACAGTATTCTATAGGACCAAATCAAGCGGTTAACGGTGAGTATTTTTGCTCAATCCTTATGGAAAAGAGCCTAAAAAGCGGATTTTATCACTGAACATAATAGTACTTAAGCATCTTATTCACTCAACATTGAACGGACAAGTTTGGCTATTTCTTCCGAGCTTTCATCTTGAAACTCCATTTTCGAGGATTGATTCAAAGAATTTGTGTCCCTTTCTGAAATCTCATCTTCCTCCTCTTGAACGCTGTTGTTTTCATCGGTGCCTTCAATAAACTCTTCAAAGAGCCCATCATCCGGCGTATATAGAATATAGCCAATGAGATATCGTACAGCAAACAATAAAATGAAGGCGGCGAGTGCAGCAAAAAAAGATACGAGTAAAATTTGCGAAGGAAAGATGGAAACCTGGTACATGATTGCAAATGTGATTGAAAATGTGATTAAACTTCCCCAACAATTCAAAAAAATTGAACCATACATCAAATTTCACTCACTCCTTGATTGACTGTACGAATCATCAATTTGCACGTTGCAGGATCAAATTCAATCGTCCTGCCGCTATTTCCGCCAATATCTTCCGCCACAAGAGGAATCCCCAATTCATTAAGCACTTTTTTCACGGCTTCGACATTGCGGGGACCGATCCTCATCATTTCTTTTGCGGAAGAAAATTGAAACATTTGTGCTCCTCCGGCAATTTTCGCTTTTAAACGATATTTTTGGGCACCTTCCATTAACAGTTTTTCCACAAGTCCTTTAATGCCTGTATCTGCAAATTTTGCCGTATTGATTGTATCCGTACTGCTCAGCGAAGAGTCCGGCAACATAATATGAACAAGACCGGCAATCTTTTTCGTTTCATCATATAAAACGACTCCCACACATGATCCCAGTCCTGATGTTCGTATTGTATCGGGAAATTTGACCACATCCATTTGGGCAATACCCACTTTGACAACCTTCCCTGATTGTGGAGTAAACATATTATTCAACCCCTAACGCTTTAAAAATTACGTCAAAAGACTCAGGAGAAGGCAGCAATAGAAAATGTCCTTTCATTTCGCTCTCCAGCCCTTCTTCCAAAATGGATGTGTCAATGACAATTACATAATCGCTTACTTGGGAAATCTCAATAAGACCGACACTGATAATTGCCCCAAACATATCAATGCTTAAACCCGGAACGGTAGGAAACACCTTTAAATTCAAAAAGTCGGACATGGCGGATAAGTAAGAACCGGATAAAATATTTCCCATTTCCTGCATTGCGGACATTCCAATATCGGATGCGTTGCTGCGGAAATCAAACCGGTCATCTTGAATCAGGCGTTGAATAAACCGGTTCGCCTGTTCAATAGGCAAAATGAAGAACATGCTTCCTTCCAAATCGCCTTCAATTCGCAAATAGATTCCCACGACAACCTTTTCAGGTCCGTCCATCAGTTCCATCATTTCATTAAAGGTAACCATTTCCGCTTTTGGAACACGCATATCGATTTTTTTATTCAACATATTCGAAAGGGAAGTGGCGGCATGGGCAGCACCAATATTCCCGATTTCTTTGAGAATGTCCAAATGCAATGAATTCATGCCAGGATGTTTCATATGTATCCCTACTTTTTCAATAGTCTATTCAGATAAATTCAACACTTTATCTAAATGAAGCATTATCAGTAAACGATTCCCAATCTTGGACACCCCAGAGATAAAGGCTTCTTCCTTCACCCCAACGACTTCGGGCTGAGGTTCTATTGAGTTGACCGGAATATCGATGACATCATTGGCGGAATCAACGACAAATCCCACTTCGATATCGTCCAATTGAACAATGATAATGCGAACCGATTCAGTATCTTCCACAGGAGGCAGACCAAACCGTTCCCTTAAATCGACGATCGGTGTTACGACCCCGCGCAAGTTGATGACACCTTTTACAAACTTTTCAGTTCTTGGCACACGGGTGATGTGCATCATTTTTTCTATCCCTTGAACGTGGTTGACAGGTATCGCATACTCTTTATCCATTAGTTGGAAAACTATTACTTTAATATTTTCTTTCTCCGCTGCAGTTACCATATCCAGCACCCCATTTCATTCAATTATTTCATTAACGCATTGATATCGATGATTAATGCCACTTGACCGTTTCCTAAAATTGTTGCACCGGAAATCGCAAAAATATTTTTCAAATAATTGCCCAATGATTTCAATACGATTTCCTGTTGGCCGATGAATGAATCAACCACCAAACCTGCCATTTTATCGCCTTTTCTTACGATGACAACGGATTGATATTCATCATCACAAGCTTCGCTGCGCGGCACCTCAAAGACTTCATCCAAGTAAATGAGCGGCACGACTTTTCCACGGAAATCGATGACTTTTTGATTATGGGCATTTAAAATATCCGATTTTTTAATGATGGATGTTTCAATAATGGATGATAATGGAATTGCATAAATTTCTTTCTCTATTTCTACCAACATGACGGAAATAATTGATAAAGTTAAAGGCAATTGAATAGAGAATTTCGAACCGACATCTTGTTGCGATTCAATGGAAATGCTGCCGCCAAGAGATTGGATCGTCGTTTTCACAACATCCAGACCAACGCCTCGTCCTGAAACATCCGTGATTTTATCGGCCGTTGAGAATCCAGATTCAAAAATGAGTTCATTGATCTGTTTGTCTGTGAGCGTAAGAGCCGCTTCTTTTGAAACAATTCCTCGCTCGATCGCCTTTCTCAACACTTTCTCTTTATTGATTCCGGCTCCATCATCTTCAATCTCAATAAAGACATAATTTCCGCTATGGTATGCCCTTAAAGTAACCGAGCCTTCTTCCGGTTTTCCTTTTGCTCTTCTTGCTTCCGGACTTTCGATACCATGGTCGACAGAGTTGCGGATCAGGTGGACTAACGGATCACCGATTTCATCGATGACGGTACGGTCCAGTTCCGTTTCGGCACCGATAATTTCCAACCGGATTTTTTTATTCAACTCGCGGGATAAGGAACGGACCATTTTAGGGAATCGGTTAAAGACGGTTTCGATTGGAATCATGCGCATTGTCAGCACGATGTTTTGCAAATCGCCCATTGTACGGCTCATCCGTTCAACTGTTTCCGTCAATTCGGATTGTTTCACATCTGCCGCAATCGACTGCAATCGTCCGCGATCAATGACCAATTCTTCAAATAAGTTCATTAAGATATCAAGTCGTTCAATGCTTACGCGAATCGTTTTGGAGTGAGCACTTTGTTTGGATGCACTTGAATCTTTCTTTGCAGCTACTTCTTTTTTCTCTTGTTTCGGCACTGGACTGGATTTCTCCAACTCTTTTTGTTGCTGTTCTTTGGAAGCAATCTCTTCTTTACTTGCCTCTTTCACCATTGCATCAGTCAATGGCACCACGACAACATTCTCAATCTCTGAAACTTTGCTGATTTTCTTTTTGATTTCTTCCGGAGAATCTTTCGTGATGAAGGCCACTTGGAAGTTTTGGTCGAATTGTTCTTCTTCCAGCTTCTCTACCGTTGGGAAAGATTTTATGACTTCCCCGCTTTTCTCCAATACTTGGAATACCATAAAGACCCGCGCTGCCTTTAACAGGCAATCAGGCCGAAGGGAAACGGAAATTTCATAAGTGTTGAACCCTTGTTCCTTCGATTGTTTCAATACGGTAATATCATATTCATCATAGATTAAGTAACGGCCAGGCGCTGTTTCTTCCACCGCCACATCCGCAGCAACTTCCTGCTCCGTAGGAGTGCTCGAAGGAATGCTTTTGCCAGCTTCAATATCTTTTAGTTTTGATACAATTCCGGATACATCCCGTTTCCCATCGCCGCCATTGGCAATATCCGTAATCATTGCTTCCAAATGATCCACTGATTCAAAAACAACATCCAACAAATTCGAATCAACGGTAATTTTTTCATTCCGAATGGCGTCCAACACGTTTTCCATTTTATGTGTCAAATCGGCCAAATCTTCAAATCCCATCGTAGCGGCCATTCCTTTTAAAGTATGGGCAGAGCGGAAAATCTCATTGACGATGGATAAGTCACCCGGATTTTTTTCCAAATCCAATAATAGATCGCTGCAATTTTGCAAATGTTCTTTGCTTTCTTCAATAAACATATCTAAATATTGCTGATTCATTTCCATTCGAACACACTCCCTTTACGACAAATATTTCAACATGGTCTCCGCAATTTCATCCACATTCACTACTTCATCGACAAATTGCGTTTCGATGGCAGCTTTTGGCATACCAAAAACAATGCAAGTTTCCGCTGATTCCGCAATGGCGATCACATTTCCGGTTCTCTTTAATGCCATTAAACCTTTAGATCCGTCATTGCCCATTCCTGTCATGATGACGGCGATTTTATCCAGTTCCTCGAATTGGCTGATATTTTCAAACAACACATCCACGCTCGGTCGATGTCCTGCTCTTGGCGGTTCCTTATCATCCAGCACGATTTCATAATGGGAACCAACCTTTTTCATTTTTAAATGAAATCCGCCAGGCGCAATATATGCTGTTCCAGCCTCAACCTTTTCTCCCTGTTCCGCTTCCTTCACCTGGACATAACTGATATGGTTCAATCTTTCTGCAAGCGACTTTGTAAAACCCGGTGGCATATGTTGAACAATCAATATGGGCGCAGGGAAAGCTTTAGGCAATTTTGTAATCACTTGTTGCAAGGCTCTTGGCCCACCTGTCGAAGTTCCGATTAAGACTATTTTTTCGGAAGTTTTACTCCATTTTGTTTGAACCGGATGGATACTTCGATTGCTTTCCGTCACGGTCTGTTTTTCGCTGATGCCGGCGGATGTCCCCCGGGGCATGTTTTTTATGTAAGAATATTTGATGGAACTGCCATGTTTTCTCAATTTTTCTATCGGCACTTTTGCGGCAAGTTCCACTTTATGGATAAGTTCGTCCTTTACTTTATGTATATCAAGGGAAATCGTGCCACCGGGTTTTGTCACGAAATCAACAGCACCGTATTCCATCGCGAGCATCGTTTGTTTTGCCCCATTTTCTGTAAAACTTGACAACATGACAACCGGAACCGGTGAAATATCCATGATGCATTTAAGAGTTTCCAGCCCATTCAGTTCAGGCATTTCAACATCCATTGTCACTACATCCGGTTTTAATTGTTGAATTTTTTCGATGGCATCTTTCCCGTTTCTCGCTGTGTCAATCACTTCAATGGTTGGATGATCTTTAAAGAAATCGCTGATCATTTTTCTCATAAATGCCGAGTCATCCACAATTAATAACTTATGTTTTTTCGAAGGTACCAATTAACCACGACCTTTCGAGAAAATACGTTTTAATCTGGATAAGAATGAGTTGGAAGGAAGAGGAACCTTTTCTCCAAATTTGTTATGAATGAAACGATTGACTATTTCTTGCAATGATATGGATATTTGTGCATTAGGATATGAAATGGAAAAAGGAACTTGTTCAATCACCGCTTTCCGAACGGTTCCATCTTCCGGAAGCCAACCAAGTATCACGACTTCTTTTGATAAAAATTTCATCATCGTGTTTTTTAATCTTTGCAGCGCTTCTTTTCCTTCTTCATTCGAAAAAACCCGATTACATAATAGATAGAAAGTTTTGTTCGGTTCTTTTAAGTGAATGAATTTCATCATTGAATAGGCATCTGTGATTGCGGTAGGTTCCGCCGTTGTGACGACAATGACTTCATCAATGGATGTAACGATATCCAACGACCAATTCGATGCCCCGGCTCCCATATCAAATAAAATAAAATCATAACTTTTCTGCAATTCTTCAAAGCCGTGAATAAATGCCTCAAACATCTCTTCCGACCATTCAACAACCGAAGAAAAGCCGGAACCGCCGGAAATGTAGTGGATATTTTCCGGGCCTCTGAAAATAATGTCCGTGAACGAAACGCGTCCTTCCAAATAATCCTTCAAATGATATGGTGCTTGTTTCCCAATTAAAATATGAACATTGGCCATGCCAAGATCCATATCCAAAATAACCACTTTTTTTCCCAATTTTGCTAAATTAATGGCAAAGTTCGTCGTGAAATTGCTTTTTCCAACTCCGCCTTTTCCACTGACAACCGCAATCGATCGCCCCAATGCCCCTTGGCTTTCCAACATTTTCAACCTCAATTTTTCTGCTTGATCTCTCATTTGAATTCACCTTGGAAAAGCATTTCCAATAATTTTTCTATGGTCGCTTCTTCAATATCTTCTGGTACTTCTTGACCAGTAGTATAGTAAGCAAGTCCTTTCTTATATTTAATCATTAAATTATACATCGCGCCAATAGAATTTGTTTCATCCGTCTTAGTGAAAATGAATTTTTCAATTGGAAATTCACTAAATTGTTCAATAATTGTTTCAATATCTTTTTCTTTGGCAGTCAATGATAATACCAAATAAGATTCGACTTCATCATCAAAAGAAATCAGCTTTTTCAATTCATTCACATATTTCGTTTCTTTATAGTTTCGTCCCGCGGTATCAATAAACACCAAATCCAGGTTGGCAAATTTCCTGATCGCTTCCCTGTAATCATTCAGGTTATAAACGACTTCAACCGGCGCTTGCAGCAAATTCGCGTAGGTTTTTAATTGTTCGATTGCGGCGATCCGATAAGTATCCGTCGTAATAAAGCCGACCTTTTTCTTTTTCTCCAATACAGAGCGTGCCGCCATTTTTGCAATCGTCGTCGTTTTCCCCACCCCTGTCGGTCCCAACACACATACATACTTCTTGTCATAAGATATTCCGCCGATTGAAAGGGGGGAGAGCTCCTTTTTCAGCACATTTTTTGCAATTTCAACCATTTCCTGTCGGGAAATTTCTTTTGATTGATTCACATGTGCAAAAAGCCCATCACAAATGTCCGTGATGAGCTCATTATTAAGCTCTTGACGTTTCAAATATTCGATGAATGGTTTCAGCTCTTCAGGTATGGAAGCTTGTATTGTGTCTTGCTTCATGGATTTCAGCATTTCTTTTAAACTGACGATTTCTTCCTTCAACTCTGAAACATTTCCATCATTAGGCAGCTCATCATGTTTCGGGACTATCGGCTGTAACTGCTTTTGTTCTTGGACGGCGAATGTTGGCGGCTCCACTTCATCAATGCCGGCCAACACTTCGAAATTTTTCTGTCGGATCAACCCAAAAAACTTCTTTTTTACAACCACTTTCGAACTGATGATGACAGCTTCTTCCCCCAAATCGGCACGCACTTGTTTCATCGCTTCATTAATGGAAGGCGCGATATATTTTTTCATTTTCATTCAACAGTCACCACCCCAACACTTTGGATTTCAACATTGGCATCCAATTCGTTATAGGACAATATCGGAATTTGCGGGAAATATCGCTCCGTCAATTGTCTTAAATACATTCTAATTCCCGGTGAACATAAGATGATTGGCGTTTGTTCCATATAAGATACTCTTTCCACTTCTTTTGCGATGGATTCAAGTACTGTTTGCGAATTGTGCGGATCCATCGCCAAGTAATTTCCATGTTCCGTTTGCTGAATACTGTCAGCAATCATTTTTTCCACTTTCGCAGGAACGGTGATTACTTTCAATTGTGAACCGTCCTGTACATATTGCCTTGTAATCTGTCGGGCAAGGGCTTGTCTAACATATTCTGTCAGCACATCGCTATCGCTCGTCAACTTTGCATAATCCGCCAATGTTTCAAAAATGACCGGCAAGTTGCGTATCGATACGTTTTCCTTTAATAACTTCGCTAATACCTTTTGAATTTCACCAATCGATAATGGGGTTGGCGTCAATTCATCCACCAAAATGGCATGCGTTTCCCGCAAATGGTCGATCAACTGTTTTGTTTCCTGGCGACCTAAAAGTTCATGCGCATTTGCTCGAATGACTTCCGTCAAGTGAGTGGACACGACACTTGGAGGATCGACAACTGTATATCCCAACATTTCGGCTTCTTCCTTCACTTCTTCTGTGATCCATTTGGCAGGAAGGCCGAAGGATGGTTCGATTGTATCTATACCTTCAATTGAATCGTCCCCACCAGGACTCATAGCCAGATAATGATCCAACAGCAGCTCTCCTCTTGCCATTTCATTACCCTTTATTTTTATGCGATATTCGTTTGGTTGTAATTGGATATTGTCCCGGATACGCACTACCGGAATCACAAGTCCCAATTCCAATGCAAGCTGGCGACGGATCATCACCACCCGGTCAAGCAAATCCCCTCCCTGTTGCGCATCCACAAGGGGGATCAGACCGTAACCAAATTCAAACTCTATCGGGTCCACATTTAATAAATTGACCACATTTTCTGGACTTTTCATTGTATCGGTCACTTGTTCTTCTTCCATTTCCAACAGTTCTTCCGGATCTTCTTCTTTCTTGCGGCTCATCAAATATGCTCCAATGGCGAGCATCCCGGCAATCGGAATTGTGATCCAATCAGGGATTGTCGTGAAAAGACCGAGCAGGAAAATGGATCCAGCCGCCACATAAAGCAACTTCGATTGGGAAAATAATTGTTTTATAATATCTTCTCCCAGGTTTCCATCGCTGGCTGCACGCGTCACAACAAGACCTGTCGACGTTGATACAAGAAGGGCAGGAATTTGGGCAACGAGGCCGTCACCGACAGTCAATTTGGAGAAGTGGTTTGCCGCATCAGAGAATGAATATCCTAATTGAAGCATTCCTATAATCAAACCAAAGATTAAGTTGATAAAAACCAAAATGATGGAGGCAATGGCATCACCTTTAACGAATTTCGTCGCACCGTCCATCGCTCCGTAAAAATCCGCTTCCTTGGCAACTTTATCCCGTCGTTCCCGTGCTTCTTTTTCCGATATGAGCCCTGCATTCAAATCCGCATCAATACTCATCTGCTTCCCGGGCATCGCATCTAACGTGAATCGCGCCGCAACTTCCGCCACCCGCTCCGAACCTTTCGTAATGACGATAAAGTTCACGATGACAAGCAGCATGAAAATAACTAAACCGACTAAAATATTACCGCCTGTCACGAATTCCCCGAATGTTTCAATAACGTCACCCGCATCCCCTTGGGAGAGAATGGCACGGGTTGTTGAAATACTGATTCCTAACCGGAACAGTGTCAAGATCAAAATAATGGAGGGGAAAATCGCAAATTCCAAGGCTTCTTTCATATTCATTGCCGTAAGCAATACAATCAATGAAAGCGTAATATTAATAATGATTAAAAAACTCAGCAACCATGTTGGTAGAGGGATTACGAGCATCGCTACTATCACTATGATAAAAGCTAATACTCCCAAGTCGCGAAATTTCATCCTTTTCCCTCCTGCAAACTAAATTTTGCGTTTAATTCGATAAACATAAGCTAAAATTTCAGCCACCGCTTTGAAAAATTCTTCCGGCACTTCTTCGCCTATTTCCACTTGATCGTAAAGAGCCCTTGCCAATGGTCTGTTTTCGACCATTACAATATCATTTTCTTTTGCAATCATTTTTATTTTTTGAGCAACAAAGTCCGCACCTTTTGCTACGACTTTAGGAGCATCCATTGACCCATCATCATATCTCAAGGCAACCGCATAATGGGTTGGGTTGGTAATGACGACATCCGCTTTCGGAACTTCCTGCATCATCCGCCGCATTGCCATTTCCCTCTGCCGTTGCTTTATTTTTGATTTGATGAGCGGGTCCCCTTCCATATTTTTATACTCGTCTTTAATGTCCTGTTTCGACATCCTCAATTGTTTTTCATACTCGAATTTTTCATATATGTAATCCAAAATTGCTATGATAAGCAATGCAATGGCACTTGCAATTCCCATCATCGCGGCAAGCTTTGCGACCGTTGTCAGCGTATCCCAAGGGCTATGAAATGACAGGGACAACACATCATCCAAATTCATCCAAATAATCATCCCGGTTACAGAACCGATAAACGCAACTTTTAATAACGACTTGATCAGATTCACGATGGCCCTTAATGAGATGATTTTTTTTATTCCTTTTATCGGATCTATCTTTTTCAAATCCAATTTCATCGTTTCTGTTGTAAATAAAAAACCGAACTGCAAAAAGTTTGAGAACATGGCCACAATCATTGCTACCGCCATCACCGGCAACAAAATAACAGCCAATTCCGACAAAGAATCAACATATATGTTCATCACCGTATCGGCAGTGATATTATCAAACAATATGTATTTCTCGATAGATTCATTGAAAAAGGAAACAAACCCCTTGAACATGATTGGTGCCATAAAGACGAGAAAAAGAAAAAGGACCAAAAAAAGAATCGCCGATGAAAGATCCTGGCTTTTTACAACTTGCCCTTTTTTTCTGGCATCCCTGCGTTTCTTCGGTGTTGCTTTTTCCGTTTTTTCGCCGGCAAAATATTGTATGTCCAATGGAAGAAGTAGCTTCAAATTAAGCACCACCTAAAAGTTGCATGAATTCACGCATTACCGTAATCATTAATTGAACCACCTTCTGCATCACTTCTATCATGATCCCCATCGAGATAAATAAAATAAGAAAGCCCACAATAATTTTTAAGGGGAAACCGATCACAAAAATATTCAATTGCGGAACGGTTTTTCCGGTAATCCCAAGGGCAAGGGTCACCAAAAATAATGATGCAACCAAAGGGGCGGACATTTGAAATGCCACTGAAAAAACCACAGCGATGAGCTTCATTGAAAATTCCGCCATACCGGCATCTCCAAAATTGGGATAACCTTCAATCGGAATAAACTGATAACTATAATAAATACCGTCCAAAATCAGGTGGTGACCGTTGGTAGCAATCAATATGTATAAAATCAAAAAGTAAAAAAATTGCCCCATCATCGGACTTTGCACACCGGTAAGCGGATCGACGATATTCGCCATGGCAAACCCCATTTCAAAATCTATAAAACCGCCGGCAATTTGAACGATAGAAATAATGATGGCAGCAGCTAAACCAATAATAAGACCAATCATCGCTTCTTTCATAATCAACAAAAAATAATTTCCGTCGATTGGTATGGCCTCTGCAGGAACTGTGTAGTACATCATCCAAGCAAGCATCAAAGCCAAAATAATCTTCACTTGTACGGGTATTGTACGATATGAAAAAAAGGGGACTGTAACAAAAAATGCAGATACTCTGACAAACATTAGTAGTAACACGGAAAATTGCGGTATGATCTCCAGCATTCATGTCACCCTATGTATCGTGTCAAGTTGCTCAAAATATCAACAAAGTAGTTTGACATTCTGGACACCATCCAAGGTCCAAAAAATACGATGGCCACCAATACCGCTATAATTTTCGGAGCGAAAGCCAATGTTTGTTCTTGAATGGATGTCGTCGCCTGAAAAATGCTGATAATGAGCCCTGTAATTAAAGCAACCAACATGAGAGGACCCGCAACTAAAAGGACAACCCACACAGCTTGCTCGGCTATTTGAATGACTGTTAATTGTGACATTGAGTATCATCTCCTAGAAACTTTGGAGTAAAGATTTAACTACCAAATACCATCCGTCTACCAGTACAAATAATAGTATTTTAAATGGCAATGAAATCATTACCGGCGGCAACATCATCATCCCCATGGACATAAGGACGCTTGCCACGACCATATCTATCACAATGAAAGGTATGAATATCATGAATCCCATCTGGAAGGCCGTTTTCAATTCGCTCAAGGCATATGCGGGCACCAATATGGTCAAAGGTATTTCCTCGACGGTTTGGGGCCTTTCCGCTTGACTGTATTGCAAAAATAATTCCAAGTCCTGTTGTCTGGTATGTTTCGCCATAAAATCTTTGAAAGGAACGCTTGCCCGCTCGTAAGCTTCTTCCAGGCCTATTTCTTCATTGAAAAGCGGTTGCAACGCTTCTTCATTCACTTGTTGGAAGGTCGGAGCCATAATAAAGAATGTTAAAAATAATGCCAACCCAATAATCACTTGGTTGGGCGGCGTTTGGTTCGTCGCCAGGGCGGTACGCGTGAAAGACAGTACAATGACGATACGCGTAAACGAAGTCATTAAAATCAAAATACTTGGTGCAAGCGACAGCACCGTCAATAACAGCAACAATTTCACAGAAGTGGAGACATTCGTTGGATCTGAATCAGAAAAGAATGAGATAAATTGTTCCATTATTTATCGTGCTCCTTTTCCTTCCATTTTTCGAGTTCATCGCGACGCACCTTTTTAATCTCCGATAAGCGCTGATTCAACAGGTTTCCAAAGTTATGGTCAGATTCATCGCCGCTTTTTTTCGAATGTCCCTTCAACTTTTGCACCAATTCCGTAATGTAAGGTGTACCCGCTGTGATAGTTTGTTTTTCGTTGTAATAACTTAATAATTTTTCAATTTCATCCGAATCGTTGATTTCTTTAAGAAGCTCCACATTTTCCCCCACACCGACAACATATAACGTGTCACCGATTTGCAAAATTTGAACGGATTTTTGAGAACCGAGGGAAATCCCCCCTAAACTCCGTACGATATTATTCTGCTGAAAATGTGCGCTTTTCTTATTAATGAATTTTAAAACCCAAACCAACAAAACCAGCACAAAAATAAGGGCTAGAAGCATTTTTATATAATCCCAGGCTGTCAGTCCTACAGCTGCCGGTTCTTTGACAGCTGTAGAATTGTCTGTTTGAAGTTCGGGGTTTTGCAAATAATTATTGTCGACCATTTCATTTTTTTGATCGGCAAAAGTGATATGTGCAGGAACAGTTAAAAAGAAAATAGAAAACATTATGATTGCAATATAAACTTTTTTACAAAATCTTTTCATCTTTCCAATCAACCTATTGCTTTTTTTATGGCTTCGATTACCCGATCTGCTTGGAAAGGCTTAACGATAAAGTCTTTTGCGCCCGCTTGAATGGCATCAATTACCATTGCTTGCTGTCCCATTGCGGAACACATGATGACAACCGCATTGGGATCAATTTCTTTAATCTTTTTCAATGCCGTAATTCCATCCATTTCCGGCATTGTAATATCCATCGTTACCAAATCAGGATGCAATTCAAGGTATTTTTCCACCGCCTGTATCCCATCTGAAGCCTCGCCGACAATTTCATAGCCGTTTTTCAATAAAATATCTTTAATCATCATGCGCATAAATGCTGCATCGTCAACAATTAAAATTTTTTTTGACATAGTTAAGACTCCTCCATTTTTCATCTTAAATTATTGATGCGCTCAGTTTGACTGATGATATCTGTAATTCTCACACCAAAATTTTCATCGATCACTACAACTTCCCCTTTTGCAATAAGCCGGTTATTTACCAATATATCGACTGGCTCACCAGCAAGGCGATTCAATTCAATAATTGAACCTGAAGTCAATTGCAGTATCTCTCTGACAGAATGTTTAGTGCGTCCCAATTCAACTGTAACCTGTAATGGAATATCAAGCAACATGTTTAAATTGCGTGCTTCCGATTCCGTCATTTTTGGTGGTTCAAAAGTTGTAAATTCGGCTTGTTGTACATTCACATTAACGGGCTGTTTTGGTTGGGAAAAATTAGTGAAACTTGGCATTTCCTGAACGGTTGCAGCATGCTGCTCATAGGCAGGTTGCTGTACATGCCGGGTTGGTTGGGCCGGTTGTTCCAATTGCACTGCACCAGTTTGCGGCATTTGCGCTGCAACTTGTTGCATCGGTTCTGACTGCACATTCGCTTCGGAAGCTTTTTGTGCTTCGTTTTGAGCGAGCAACGAGTTCACAAGTTTTTTGCCAAATTCCAACGGCAATAATTCCATGATGGTGGAATCCACCAAATCACCGATAAGCAGCCTGAATGAAACTTTCACTAAAATTTCATCATCAGGAATATTCTCTTCCCCTTCATTTTCTTTAATATTCAATAACGCAAGGGAAGGTGGCGAAATATCAACTTTTTGATTAAATACCGTCGACATCGATGTGGCGGCTGAACCCATCATTTGGTTCATCGCTTCCTGTACGGCGCTCAATTGAATTTCTCCCAGATCCGGGCTCGGATTGCGTCCGTCGCCCCCAAGCATCAAATCCGCGATAATCGCCGCATCGGATTGCTTGATCACCAATAAATTCGCACCGCTTAATCCGGCTGTATATTCCACTTGGACAGCTACGTAAGGGTGTGGGAATTCCTGCTCCAAATTACTGCGATTGATGACTGACACGACAGGGGTTGTTATCTCCACTTTTTGTCCCAACAATGCAGACAATGCAGTCGCCGAACTGCCGAATGAAATATTTCCAAGTTCCCCTAAAGCATCCCGTTCTAAATCCGTTAAATAATCTTCAACATTCAAGCTATCATTGGAAGCGGAATTCGAATTAACTTCCAATGTTTCCCCCCGCAATAGGGCATCGATTTCTTCTTGGGAGAGCATATCGTCATTCATCTTCTTCTCCTCCATTCAACGACTCAATAATTTGAACTGCCATCTTTTTCTTCAATTTTCCTGGCTGTACTGTAAATTTTGGAATATCACCGATCTTAAGAATCAATGGCTCGTTAATTTTTTTATCAAGTTGGATGACATCCCCGATACCCATCGTCAAAAATTCTTCGATTGTAATCGAAGATGTGCCGAGTTCAACAATGAGCTCCAAGTCGGATTGTTTCACTTTCGTTTCAAGCGCCTTCTTTTGCGCTTCCGTCGGCTCTTTTGCATTTGATTGCATCCAATATTGCACCGATAAATTATGTACAATTGGTTCCAATACAACATGCGGAATGCAAATATTGATCATCCCGGATGTGTCGCCAATGATGGAGTTCATCGTAATGACGATCACCGTCTCATTCGGCGAAATCATTTGTAAAAATTGTGGATTCACTTCAAGTTCAACAAGCATTGGATCGATTTCCACAATATTTTCCCAAGCTTCCCTTAAATTTTCAAAGGCCCGCTCAAAAAGGTTGGTCATAATTCTTTGTTCAATCTCTGTCAAATTATCCACATTCGAATAACTTGACCCGCTGCCACCCATGAGTCGATCCAACATGGAATAAGCAATGTTCGGATTGATCTCCATCAAGATATTGCCATCCAAAGGAGGCACTTCGAACACATTGATTAACGTCATATTCGGGATGGATCGAACAAATTCTTCAAAAGGTATTTGATCAACCGAAGCTACAGATATTTGTACATATGTTCTGAGCTGAGCAGAGAAGAACGTTGTTAATAATCGCGCAAAGTTTTCATGAATCCGTGTCAAACTCCGGATTTGATCCTTTGAAAAACGAAGGGCGCGCTTGAAATCATATACTTTGACTTTTTTCTTCTCTTCCTCTTTTTTCATTTCATCCGCTGACATTTCCCCTGCAGAAAGCGCCGAAAGCAGCGCATCTATTTCTGATTGGGATAATATATCACCTGACATTGGTCCACCTCCATTTCAACAAGTTTCTTTACTGAATGATGTAGGAGGTAATATATACTTGTTGCACTTCACCCTCTTGCATCAATTCATTTAATCGGGCTTTGATTGTGGATTCCAAAAGGATTTTCCCTTCTTTTCCTTTTAAGTTTTCCTCTGTCAATTCAGACAGCTCTTCAATAATGATATTGTTGGTTTGGAAGTTCCGTTTCTCAAGTTCTTTTGCAGCATTTTTGCTGTCCGTCTGGATTTTCAATTCAATGCGAATGAATTTTCCATCCGCCAAATTGGTAGTGATTTCAGGCACATCCACACTGCATTCCAATATATCATCAATGCTAGGTTCCAGGGTTGCCGATTGTTTATTTAATTGTGTCAAAACGACAAACAGCACAACCCCGATTAACGTTATCGATACTAAAATGATCAGCATTACCGTCAATAATTTATTATTCTTCATCTTCGTCACCTCGTAGATGGGGGTTAGAAAGCACTTGAATCGTGCGGTAAAACTCCGTCACTCTTTTCCTCACTTCTTCTTCAGTTTCTTTTACAATGTATTTACGCCCATTCGTCAGTGTGATTGTCGTATCCGGAAAAGATTCGACTGTTTCTATGTATAAAGCGTTTAAGGAAAAAGTTTTTCCATTCAATCTGGTTAATTGAATCATTGAAAATAGGGCCGGGTAGGAAAGAGCCGGCCCGACCCTCCTTTTCTTTAAAATGATGAACCAATTACAAGAATATTCATTATCGTTTTAAGTTAATTAGTTCTTCCAGAATTTGTTCAGAAGTTGTAATGATACGGGCGTTCGCCTGGAAACCGCGTTGGGCGACAATCATTTCCGTAAATTCTTCGGAAAGGTCCACATTGGACATTTCCAGGAATCCGGATTCAATAGAGCCAATTCCGTCTTCTGTTGCAAAACCACGCAAAGGAGCACCGGAGTTTGAGGTTTCCTGATAATAGTTGCTTCCAACTTTTTCAAGGCCGCCTGTGTTCGAGAATTTCGCCAATTGAATTTTACCCGCAACCATTAATGCACCATTTTTATCCACAAAGTTGATTATACCGTCTTGGCCGATTGACATCCTTTGCGCTGTTGTCGGAATTCTGATTGGTTTATAGCCGGTCAATTCCGCTGTATATCCTTGGAAATTATTGATGAGATTACCTAAAGAAATTGTTCCTGTACCGGCTAATCCTGTTACCGTGTTAATCGTGAGAATATTATTACTTTCATCCTTTACTTGAGTTCCGTTCACAAGGGTATATTGCTTGCCATTGGCATCGACAAAATAAAGCTCATTTGTAGATAAATTTATTTGAAGTTCTCCGCTAGGAGGATTCGCACCACTCAATGTGATCACTACCGGAGTTGTGCCATTATAAATTTTTCCTTCATTTACAGTCAATCGGTTGGTTGGGTTAGCTTTTGCCACTCCATCTGCATCAAGAAATTGATCACTTGCCCCCGTTAAATATGTAGTTGCTTCATATCCGACTAGATATTTCCCATCCATATTCACGAGATATCCGTTTTTATCCAAATAGAAGTTTCCTGCTCTTGTATATTTGATGTCTGTAAATCCGTTTAACCCTGGAACACTATCCGCCACTTGGAAATATCCATCCCCATTGATGGCCAAGTCAAGAGTGCGGGCTGTGGATTGAAGGGAACCTGTAGAGTGAATTGTATCAATGGCTGCGATTGTTGCTCCCAACCCCACTTGCTTTGGATTGGTACCCCCGCGTGATTCTGTTACACCGGAAGCATTGCTTATATTTTGGGATATCAAATCTTTAAAAATGGTTCTGCTTTTCTTGAATCCATGGGTGTTGACATTGGAAATATTGTTCCCGATCACATCTAATTTTGTTTGATGGTTTCTTAATCCGGAAATTGCTGAATACATTGAACGTAACATATTGATCGTTCTCCTTTCGAATTTAGATGTTTGCTTCTGTCAGTCCGCAAACGAAGGCATCCGATACGGTCCTGCCTTAAAGTACAATCGTGCCGTCAATATTTGTAAACAACTGCTCTTTTGCTTCATCCCGTTCCATTACTGTGATAACTGTTCCATTTTTCGCACTGACGATCAACGCCGCTTGTTCCATCAATACCAACGGTTGGTTTACACCTTTGGAACGCGCTTCCCTCACTTTGTCAGTGACCTTTTTCCATTCCTGTTCAGAGATATGTATATTTCGTTCACGAAGACGTTCATTGGCATGTTTACTTATTTTCAATTCATTTTTTGCTATTTCAAATTGCTCATTGAAGCTGGCCGCCTTTTTTTCTGTCGTTGGCTTAACATTCTGTTGTAAATGAAAGGATTGCAAAGATACATGCTGAAATTGGATACGGTGCATGGAATCACCAGCCTTATTCATCCACAATTTCAAATTGCTCTTTCTTTAACCTGATTTGGTTATTCAAAATATATTCGATAATCTGGTTATTTGTGGAAACCGCTTCGATAACCCCTTGATGATAATCTCCATTCTCATCTTGATACTTTACTGTTTTACCAATAAGCATGCTGGCTTCCACCAGCGGATTTTCGGAAACGGTTTTTCCTCCATCCTTTTGAACAACGGAAGAAATGTTGCCTGCTTCAAGTTCTTTTCCATCTTCAGTTACAAATATAGGCGAGCCGTTTTTAAATTTAATTTCGGTAATTACACTTTGACCTTCATTGATTATCGGCAATCCTTTTTCATCCAGCTCATCAGTTATTTCATGCCACTTTACTTCTTTTCCTACAAAATTTATGTATGCCATCAATTGTGTTTCCTGTTGGGATTCAAGCAAACTTTCCATCACTTTTGTCAAGTTTTGCATTTGTTCCAAAGATGAAAATTGGGCCATTTGGGCAATAAAATCTTTATCGTCCACCGGGTTTGTCGGATCTTGGTGTTGCAACTGAGTGATCAATATTTTCAGAAAGTCATCTTTGCCAAGGACAGAGCTACCTGTTCTCTTTTCCGCTTTTTTCGCATTTGATAAATAATAATCCCCAGAGATTATAGTATCCGCCAATTGCTACACCTCCTCATTGATTAGAAAATCTTTGAATGAAACCGATTCTTCATCCTGTTCGTCTTTTGAACCTTTTTCATCTTCATCAGACTGTTGTTTGCCGTTAAACATATTGTTAAAGAAGTGGTCTTTCAAATCTGTTTCCTGCAAACTTTGGTAAATTTCAATCCGTTCCAATTGAATATTTTGCTGTACAAAAGCCTGTTTCAATTGATGGATCTGACTGTCCAGCAATTCTTTCCCGATGGATGTTGAAGTGAGCAGTCTGGCTGACATGACACCGTCTCTTTGGATCAATTCAATACGGATGGAACCCAAATTTTCAGGATAAAGTTTTAATAATAGTTTCGTTGTCCCTTGTACAGTGGAAAGTTGACTGCGTTGAATCAACGCCTCAATCTGTTTTACCAGCGATTCGGCTTGGGAAGCTTGATTCGTATTCGGCAAAGTGATTGTGATTGTACGTGTTTCCGCAGTATGATTTGAAGCCCCATTTGGGAAAGGGGAAGAAGTTTCCACTTTGGTTTCCACCTGTTTCACCACTTGTTGAAAACCTTCCAAAGACGTTTTTCCCGAAGTCGATGTCACTTCTTTTGATATCGTATTTTCGACTGCTTGCAAAAGGGATTTTAGATTGCTGATTCTCTCCGGCTGTTCAAGTATTAAATCCGACTTTTCCCCAATTACTTGCAATAATTTTAATAGTTTAATAAATTGAACTGCACCGTTTGGAGTTCCTTTTCCGTCCCCATTTACATTGGCGATTATATTCTCAGCCATATTCGGGTCTTCGTTGACATATTGAATAAAATCCCAAACATTTTGGACGGAAACCTCAGAACCTGTTAGTGTTTGCAGCATTTCATTCAACTGTTGGAGATTAAGATTCAGTAATGATAAAATGTCATCGAAGTTTGACAATAATTCATCGATGGAAAGCATTTTATCTTCTTCATCCCGGGAGATCATCAATAATCCTTCGTCATGTGGGATTCCAAGCAATTCAAAAACTTCCTCGATGGAATCGGCATTTAATAATGATTGGACCTCTTGACCGATCGTTTCGGAATTTTCCATTTTTGCTGTTTGATTATTGGCGATTTTGCTGAAAACTTCTCCAAACTTGCTGAAGTTTCCCTTATTTCCAGAAACGGCCATTTGATGATTGATGGAATTGCCCGAAACTGCTTGAACTGCAACAAAGGGGATTCCTACACCCAACATACCCTTTTCACCTCCTTTCAAATTTTATTTAAGTACCGCTTGATTTTCTCTTCGATAACATTTCTGTATATCTTGCAGCTTCTTTCGGATCCATTTTTGCCAGAACAGCGGATAACGTTTCCGGCTTCATATTTGCCAAAATTTCCAAAGCCTGTTCATCATTCATTTCCACAATGATTGGCGCGACATCTTTGGCAGACATTTTTTCATATGTATTTACGATTTCTTTCAAATCTTTTCTTGCTTCTTCTTGCCCTGCTTCCAATTCTTCAATTCTTCTTTTTAATTGTTCCTGTATGGCTTTCTGATTTTCATTATCAGCCAAAGCTTCATCCAGCTCTCTCTGGAGTTTCTCGATTTGGGCTTCTTTTTCTTGGACTTCCGCATTCAATTCCACTATTTTCTTCTCGACCTCTTTTGTGTCGGCTGATTTTTCCTCATCTTTCGGCAACACTTCAGAAGCCTTTTCAAAAATATTTGTATCCGTAAATTGTGCAATGACCAGCAATATGGCTATCACAAATAAAAGTGGAATAATCACCCAAGCGAATAATTTTTGAAAAAACCCCGGTGATTTTTCTTCTACTAAATCATCTTTTGTTTTTTCAACTTTCATTTTTTTACTTTCTTTCGCCATAAAATCACCTAAATTGTTTTCTTGTTGTACATAAGGGAGGAAATCTCATCCAAATATTGGGCCTCTTTGCGGTTTTGTTCCTCTTGAAACGCGCTGAACTCCTTCTCGCGCATTTTTTCATACTTACGTACTTCCAAGTTTTTTTCTACTAATTTTTGTTCATACCATTGCATTTTTGCCCGGGCTTGATTGACCTTTTTCTGCATGTCTTCGATGGCATGTTCCAGACTATCGATAAATTTTCCATAGTGATGGATTTCATCAATCGTTAAACCTTCTTGTAAACGTTCATTTTGGTAGTTGATCAATTCTTCTTTTTTCTTTAATAATTCATATAATTGGGTGGCCACTTTTTCAAAATCCCGAACCGCTTCATTATATACAGCTTCCGCCTGTTTTTTTTCCTGTTCCCGTACCGTTAACACTTTTTCGAACCGATATGTAAATTGAACCATTATTTTCCACCCCCGTTCGCCAATGCAATGAGTTCATTCACACTTTCATCCAGTGTCACCTTTTCTTTGAATCCTTGCTTTAAAAATTGGGTGATGAGTGGTTCATAGTGGATGGCTTCGTCAATTTCCCTCGACGTGCCTCTTTTATAAGCTCCTATGTTGATTAAGTCTTCCGATTTTGCGTATGTATAGTATAATTCCCTGATTTTTTCGGCCGCCTTTACGTGCTCTTCTGAAGAGATATGATTCATCAGACGGCTGACGCTTTTCAGTATGTTAATGGCCGGGTATTGACCTTTGTTTGCTAGGGCGCGGTCCAAAACAATGTGTCCATCCAATATGCCCCGCACCGCATCGGCAATCGGTTCGTTCATATCATCTCCATCAACAAGCACCGTGTAAAATGCCGTAATACTGCCTTTCATGCTTGTTCCTGTTCTTTCAAGAAGCTTCGGTAAAATGGAGAATACGGAAGGGGTATACCCTTTCTGCGCAGGCGGTTCCCCCGTCGCCAACCCAATTTCCCGTTGCGCCATCGCAACCCGGGTAACCGAGTCCATCATCAACATGACATTCAGGCCCCGATCCCGGAAATATTCAGCAATGGCCGTTGCGGTAAATGCTCCTTTAATGCGCATCAATGCGGGCTGATCACCGGTTGCTGCAACTACAATCGAACGTTTTAAACCTTCTTCCCCGAGGTCCCGTTCGATAAATTCCCGGACTTCCCTTCCACGTTCGCCAATAAGTGCGATCACATTTAAATCCGCTCTTGTGTTTCGTGCGATCATTCCAAGAAGGGTACTTTTCCCGACTCCAGATCCTGCAAAAATCCCTACCCTTTGCCCGTTTCCTACCGTCAACATGGCATCAATCGCTTTTACTCCCACCTCAAGCTGTTGGCTAATGGGCGGGCGGTTCAACGGATTGGGAGGTTCATTTTCCGTAGGCACAGAGACGAGTCCTCTGGGCAATTGACTTCCATCAAAGGGATTGCCCAGCGAGTCAAGCACTTTTCCAATTAATTCGGGACCCACTTTCACTTCCAAAGGACTTCCTGTTCCTTCCACTAAACAGCCAATGGAGATTTCCCTTACAGAAGTGAATGGCATCAGCATGACATACTCATCTTTGAAACCGACCACTTCCGCCAAAATCACTTCATTCCCGTTTTTCGTACGCACATGTATTTTGCAAACGTCGTTGATGGAACACTCCGGACCTTGCGACTCGATCAACAATCCAACGACTCTCGTCACTTTCCCATATTTTTTAAAAGTATCAATGGCAGGTATACGGTCGATTAAGTCAGCAGCTTTCATATAATCAGTCCCTACCTTCCAAGATTTCGCTCAGCTTCAATCGCAATTCTTTTAATTGTTCATCAATCGATAAAACGATGCGCCCATGGTTTGTTTCAATATAACCATCCGTATCATCCATTTCTTCATTGACAAAGATTAAAAACGGAATATCCGGTGGGAACATCACCGCCAACTCATCCCGATTATCCGTGATTAATTGGTAGTATTTAGGCGAAATATAGAGTTTGATCTCTTTACTTTCACGGGCTTCTTTCAATCCGCGACGGACAATTGAAAGAAATAGATCTTCATCCTGTTCAAGGGATGCGCCGATAATTTTTTCCGCTGATTTCAGTGCTAAATCTAAAATGACATGTTCCTGCTCTTTGAGATATTTTTCTGCATTGATGCGTGCATTAGCAACGGTTTCATTTGCAAGTTTCAGGGAATCTTCCATATCTGCCATCGCTTTTTTCATACCTTCTTCATAACCCTGTTGGAATCCCTCATCATATGCTTCCTTTTGGAGAAGAAGCTTTTCTTCCTGCCATTGCTGTTTTAATTTTTCGATTTCCTCCAGTTTTGTCTGGCGATATTGTTCAAATTCTTCCCTTTTTGCATTTAACTCCTGATTCACTTCCGCAAGAATCCGCTCACGCTCTTGATACACTTCCTCCAGTGAGATGGATTGTTCCTTTTCACCTGCATCCGGCTCGGTGTCAAACTGTCTTGAAAACAAATCACGAATTTCAATTTGAACCGCTCCGTTTATCTTTTTTATCGCTTCGCTCGAACGGATGATTTTAGACAATGACGTCATCTCCTCCACCACGGGCAATAATGATTTCTCCCGCTTCTTCTAAACGGCGGATAATGGAAACAATTCTCGTTTGTGCTTCCTCTACGTCCCGCAGGCGGACAGGCCCCATAATCTCCAACTCTTCTTTGAATGTTTCCGCCATGCGTTGAGACATATTGCGGAATAGAATTTCTTTCACTTCATCACTGCTTACCTTCATTGCAAGCAGCAAGTCCTCGTTATCGCATTCGCGAATGACCCGTTGAATGGAACGATTGTCAAGCGTCACAATATCTTCAAATACAAACATGCGTTTTTTGATTTCTTCGGCCAATTCCGGATCCTGGATTTCCAAAGCGTCCAGTATCGTTTTTTCCGTTTGCCGGTCCACACCGTTCAACACTTCAACCACAGCATCGATACCGCCAGTTTCCGAGTAATCTTGAGTGAAAGTTGATGACAATTTTCTTTCCAATACTGATTCAATTTCACTGATGACCTCCGGCGATGTTGACTCCATTGTGGCAATCCTTCTTGCGATATCCGCTTGCAGCTCTTGCGGCAAAGATGAAAGAATGACACCTGCTTGCTGCGGCTCCAAATAGGATAAAATGAGTGCAATGGTTTGCGGATGCTCATTTTGTATAAAGTTTAAGATTTGAGATGGATCGGCTTTTCGTGCAAAGTCGAAAGGTCTTACTTGCAATGATGATGTCAATCGGTTGATGATGTTTTGCGCCTGTTCTTGACCTAACGCCTTTTCCAAAATAGTTTTTGCATAACCGATACCGCCTTGGGATATGTAGTCCTGAGCAAGAGCGATATTATGAAACTCCTCAATGATCTGTTCTTTCACTTCAGGTTCAACTTTTTTCACCGCTGAGATTTCTAACGTCAGCCGTTCAATTTCTTCTTCCGACAAATGTTTGTAAACATTTGCGGATACTTCCGGCCCCAATGAAATTAACAGCAGTGCAGCTTTTTGTTTCCCAGTTAACCTTCTCTCTTTCTTAGACAATAGTCGAACCCCCTATCCGTTAATCTTCAGCAATCCAGGTCCGCAACAATTTTGCAAAGTCTTCCGGTTTTTCTTTTGCCATTTTTTCCAGTTGCTTCCGTCGAACTGTAAATTCTGTTTCTTTTTCTTGCGTGATATCATCCACAAGAATATCTTCCTGCTGCTCAAATAGTTCCTCTTCTTCATCTTCAATGCTTCTTCTCGAACGAATTATGTATACAACCAGGAGAATAATCGCTGCAACCATAATTCCGCCAACAACCCAAATCCACCAAGGAATCACTGGCGTCTCGTCGATGTTTGTTTCATCATTGCCATAGAACTGCTGAATTGAAACTGCAATTTTGTTTTCAATATCTTCATCAGTCAATTCACCAGCAGCTTCTTTATCGATTGAAGTGCGGACAATCGTTGCCAAAATTTGTTCTATATCATCAACTACAGTATCTGACAGTGAGGTTGGATCTTCTGGAACAGGTGGTTCAACCATGACTTGGATACCGATATCCCGAATTTTATATGGACTTTCTTGGATAACTCGGTTAATGCGATTGACTTCATTATTGATCGTTTCTTCAATGCGTTCGTAGTCGCCATTACCATTTGTCACTTCTTGATAACCTGTCGCATTATCGGTTGGATCTTCCATTTCCGGTGTTCCGGTTGCTCCATCCATACCGGAATAGGTTTCTGTAATACGTTGAGCACTGATTTCGATACCAGCCATATTCTCTTCGTCCACCGGCTCAACCAATTTTTCTTCACGATTTTCTTTCTTGAAATCGATATCGGTTGTGACAGATACAACCACTTTATCTTGCCCCATCATGGTTCCGAGCATTTTATGTACTTGACGTTCCAAATCCCGTTCAATCGTCTTCTTCACGTTCATTTGACCTTCAACGGAATCGATGGAACCTCCTGATGATTCGGATGCTAGATCGTAATATTCGGAATACTGGTTGGAAATAGTGATATTGTCGGTGCTTAAATTTGGAACACTTTTTGCTACGAGATTATATAATGTTTTTATTTGTTCGTCGGTAAACTTATGACCCGGTTCAGTATGTATAACTACGGCTGCAGAAGCGCTTTGATCCCCGGAATTGGAAGTGATGAATACCCCTTTTTCCGGCATGGAAATCATTACATTTGCATCTTTGATGCCGTCAATTTTTTTTATGAGGTTTTCAAGCTCGGTTTCAAGGGCGGCCTGTTTGATGACATTAAATTCGTTATCCGTCATGCCAAAACCGGCATTTTCGGTGAAGAATGTCGTACTGATATCACCAGATTCAGGGTAGCCTTGTGATGCCAAAGATACTTTTATGTCATCCACTTGATCTTCTGGCACCAATATGTTTGTTCCTCCGGGGGCAATTTCATATGTAACACCTTGTGAACTTAAAATTTCCGCAATTTCTCCCGTTTCTTGTGCTGACAGCTCGGTAAATAGCGGAACCATGTTTGTTCGAGTCGAGAAGTATGTAATAATTGCTGCTATTGCAATAACCCCGATTAATGTTCCAATCAATGCACCTTTTTGTCGTTTGGTCCGACTTTTCCAAAAGTTAACGGTGTCGGTTTTTATTTTATTAAGTCGATCATTCATTATAAATCCTCCGGTACTAGTGAATACACTAACAATTTATATTCCATCGGTAACCGTAGATTAGACAGTCATTCGCATAATTTCTTGATATGCTTCAATCACTTTATTGCGAATTTCAACTGTGGCATTCAACGTGATATTGGCCTTTTGAGCCGCTATCATCACGTCATGCAATTCAACATTTTCGCCTTGAATTAACTTATTTGTTAGTGTATCTGATTGAACTTGATAATCGTTTACTTTGTCGATTGCTTCTTTTAATGTATTGGCGAAGCTTTTCTGTGCTTCCATTGGCGTTTGATTATTGGAAATTTCTTTTCTGTTTGATAAAGATTGGACTGCTGTTGTAAATGTTGCAGCGTTTATGGCCACGTCAATTCATCCCCTTTTCATCTTATTTTCCTATTTCCAGTGCTTTCGTTAACATTGATTTGTTGGCATTCAAAACTGTTACATTCGCTTCATATGAACGGGAAGCGGAGATCAAATCCACCATCTCTTTCAACAAATCCACGTTAGGCATTTCCACATATCCGTCTTCATTGGCATCTGGATGGCTTGGATCATAGACAAGTTTGAACGGTGTTTCATTATCTTCACCAATTTTTGTGACCTTTACCCCATTGCCAACTTCGCTGGTTTTTCCCATCGCTTTATTCAAAAAGGATGAAAATCTGCCTTCGTTTGCTGAGAGAGTAACAGTTTTGCGACGGTATGGCTCCCACTCTCCATTCACTTGTTTGGCTCGAGTTGTATCAATATTGGCAATATTCGAAGAAATGACGTCCATACGCAAACGTTGAGCCGTTAAAGCGGAAGTTGTCGTATTCATGCTAGAAAAAATCGACATCTCTATTTCCCTCCTTTAATGACCGTATTAAGTGTGTTGAATTTACCGTTAATTCGATCGATCAACGCATTGTAATAAATAGTATTCTTCGCTAACTCCGACATTTCTTTATCTATATCCACTCCGTTGCCGTTGTGGCGATATTGGAAGTTTTCATAACTGTAAACTCCGGGAGCAGTTTGTTTGATGACAAAATCAAAGTGTCTATCATCTGTTTTGTAAGCACTAATTTGCTTTTGATTCTCTTCGGACAAAAGTTTTTTGAAGCTTACATCTTTTGCCTTGTAATTGGGAGTATCGACATTGGCAATATTATGTGCAATAGTCTTATTTTTTAAGGATGCGTATTGAAGAACATACTCTAAATTACTTATTGCTCCATCAAACAATTTCATACCGTTCCCCCCTTTTCTAATGTAACAAGGTTACAAAATACTTACTCAATACTAGTATCAATTGTAAAGAAGATAATTCCCAGTGTCCATCGTCTTTTGGTACTTTTTCATAGTCATTACGAATCAATTTTTTTTAAAGAGAATTGTAAAAAATACACCTTTCAACACCCAAACTGTTAATTCGACAACATCCGTCCCTATTTTCTATTCCAAAATACTTTTTTCTTCAAAAATAATAATCAAAAAGTTCTATTCTTAGTGCAAATCATCCTCCCACAAGTATTTTTGATATAAGAAAAAAGGTTCCATCAATCATCCGTGATGAAACCTTTTAAACTGAAGAACCTACAAGTTTCAACAAATATTTTATTTCATTTTGATTTCAGCCAAGGCTGTTAAGAATTTATCGTTTAATACTTTAATATATGTTCCTTTCATCCCAAGGGATCTTGATTCGATCACACCGGCAGATTCCAATTTGCGCAATGCATTGACAATCACTGAACGTGTAATTCCTACACGGTCGGCAATTTTTGAAGCAACGAGCAACCCTTCATTTCCATCAAGCTCTTCAAAAATATGTTCGATTGCTTCCAATTCACTATAAGAAAGGGAGTTGATCGCCATTTGAACAACCGCTTTGCTGCGCGCTTCTTCTTCAATCTCTTCCGCTTTTTCACGCAAAATTTCCATTCCGACAACGGTCGCACCATATTCTGCTAAAATCAGATCATCATCTCCGAACCGTTCTTCCAAACGTCCCAAAATTAAAGTACCCAGACGTTCACCGCCGCCGATGATCGGTACGATCGTTGTTAATCCATTTTTGAAAATATCGCGGTTTTCCACAGGGAAAATTGTGTACTCGCTGTTGATATCAATATTTGGAGAAGTTTCAGTGATTTCTTGAAGACTTTTTGTATAATCTTCCGGGAATTGACGTTCTTCCAACATCTTTTTCAATCGTTCATTTTCAATTTTTTGATGAATCGATATGCCCAACAATTTTCCTTTGCGACTTACAATAAAAACATTGCTATCAATGATATCGCCTAATGTATCCGCCATCTCTTTGAAGTTAACAGGTTTTCCTGCTGTTTTTTGCAATAATGCATTGATTTTTCTAGTTTTTGTTAATAAATCCATAATAATATCCTCCTAGAGTTAGATAATTCAATTGGTATTCTAGAAATTGGTTCAGTAAATATCATGTTATAGAATAAATTGAGACAAATCTTTGTTTTTAGAAATTTCTCCAAGTTTTTGATCGACATACGAACGGGTGATTTGTACATGAGTCGGTGCGATTTCCGGAGCTTCATAAGATAAATCTTCAAGTAAGCGCTCCATGATTGTATGCAATCTTCTTGCACCAATATTATCTGTTTGTTGATTCACTTCCGTGGCAATCTCTGCTATGCGCTCCATTGCATCATCGGTAAAGTCGATGGAAACACCTTCCGTTTCAAGCAAAGCTTTATATTGCAATATGAGAGATTGATCCGGCTCTTTTAAAATTCGGACAAAATCCTCTTTCGTCAACTTATCCAATTCCACACGGATCGGGAAACGTCCTTGCAATTCTGGGATTAAATCGCTAGGTTTTGACATATGAAAAGCTCCCGCAGCGATAAAGAGCATATAGTCCGTTTTTACAGGTCCATATTTCGTTGGCACCGTAGAACCTTCAACAATCGGTAAAATATCCCTTTGAACGCCTTCCCGGGAAACATCCGCGGAAGAATGTTGGCCTCTGCTTGCGATTTTATCGATTTCATCAATGAAAATGATCCCCGATTGTTCCGCACGTTTAATCGCTTCTTGGGCCAATTCTTCTGAATCGATCAACTTGTTCGCTTCTTCTACCGTCAATATGCGTCGGGCATCTTTCACTTTCATGCGGCGTTTTTTCGTCTTCTTTGGAACAAGGCTCGATAGCATATCTTGCATTCCACTCGAACCAAGTTCCGGCATTCCCGGAATCATCATGTCAAGAAAAGCGGTGTTTTGTTCGGTCACTTCCACCGTCACCCATTCATCTTCCAGTTTGCCGGCCAGTAAATCCTCTTTTACTTTCGAACGTTTCATCCGGATTTCTGATTCATCCTGGGAATCTGAAGCACTTTCTGTTTTTTGGCCTCCAAAAAATATTTCGAAAGGGTTTTGCGCCATTTTCGATTTCGCTTTCGAAGGAACGAGCAATTTCACCAATGCTTCATTTGCCTGTTGTTCCGCTTGATCCTTCACTTTTTCCATCATTTCTTCTTTCACGAGTCTTCTGGAAGCTTCCACGAGATCCCGAACCATCGATTCCACATCTCTTCCAACATAGCCTACTTCCGTAAACTTTGTCGCTTCCACTTTGACAAAAGGAGCGTTGGTCAACTTCGCGATTCTTCGGGCGATTTCCGTTTTTCCCACACCTGTAGGACCGATCATCAAAATGTTTTTTGGAATGACTTCGCTTTTTAATTCATCGCTAAGGAGAGATCTTCTGTATCTGTTTCTTAATGCAATCGCTACTGCTTTTTTCGCAGCATCTTGGCCCACAATATATCGGTTTAATTGTTCAACTATTTGTCTTGGCGTAAGTGTTGTCATCAGTCCAGCGCCTCCACAATGATATGATGATTTGTATATACGCAAATATCGGCTGCAATTGTTAAGGCAGCTTTTGCAATTTCTTCGGCTGTCATCTGTTCTCCCGCATGTTGCTTTAATGCTCTTCCTGCAGCAAGAGCATAATTTCCTCCAGAACCGATCGCGAGAATTCCATCGTCCGGTTCAATCACTTCGCCGGTTCCGGAAATGAGCAACAGCGTATTTTTGTCCATGACAAGCAACAAGGCTTCCAATTGACGGAGTATTTTATCCCCTCGCCATTGTTTTGCCACTTCCACCGCTGCCCGTTGCAGATTTCCGCTATATTCGTTCAATTTTGACTCAAACATTTCAAACAACGTAAATGCATCGGCAACGGAACCGGCAAACCCGGCCAACACTTGCCCGTTAAACAATCTTCTCACTTTTTTCGCTGTATGTTTCATTATAACAGAATTTCCCAATGTTACTTGCCCATCTCCAGCCATTGCACATCTGCCTTTATGGTGAATGGCAAAAATCGTAGTAGCATGCATTTCCAATTTTTATCCCTCCTTACCATTATGCTCTCGGATGTGCCTTCATATAAGTACTTCGCAAGTGTTCCTTCGTCACATGGGTATAAATTTGGGTGGTGGACAAATTCTCATGTCCAAGCAATTCTTGCACTGTCCGCAAATCAGCTCCATTATTCAATAAATGCGTCGCAAACGTATGGCGCAACATATGCGGATAGATTTTTGTGTGCATGCTCGCATGACGAATCATTTCATTTAATATATAACGGACGCCCCGGTCAGTCAGTTCGTCGCCGCGCATATTGACGAACAATCGATTATGTTTTTTATTTTTCATCAAAAGGGGTCTTGCTTCATTGATATATCTTAACAATGCTTCATGGGCATATTGCCCGAATGGGACAATCCTTTCCTTTCGGCCCTTTCCCATCACACGGAGTATGGAATAATGGAAATCAACATCATCCAATTCAATGGAAATACATTCACTCACACGGATTCCTGTTGCATAAAGCAATTCCAATAAAGCCATGTTGCGAATGGATTTCAAATCATCGCCCTTATTTGCATCAAAAAGCTGTTCAAGTTCATCTTCATAAAAAAAATGGGGCAATATTTTTTCTTTTTTTGGATGATATAAAGATAGAAAAGCTGAAACATCAATTCCGTAATCCCGATTAAGAAAACGGAAGAAGGTTCGGATGGAAGAAATTTTTCTGGAAATTGTTGCACGGGAATGTTTCTCTTCGTAAAGCTTCGTCACAAACAGCCGAGCATGAAAATACTCCACTTCGTCAAATTTGTCAATTCCCTCCGAGTGCAAAAAGTTGATGAACTGGGTAATGTCCCGTTCATATTCCTTTACAGTGTGGACAGAAAAATTTTTTTCCACTTGAATTACTCGGAGAAATTCGTCGAGAGCTTGCATTGGTTGAATATTCAACCAGATCACCTCTATTCGAAGTACCGTAGAAAGCGGCACATTTCTCGTCATTCCAACGCTGATTGCACATACAGTGAAAACATCCATTCACGACTGTATACCGAACTACGAATTATATCAAGTAAAAAATGAGTAAATATTGTTAAAAATCAGTTTATCTTCACAATTTGTTAATAATTCATCATTTTTTTCATTCGGACATAATAATAGCCTCTAAAAATTATAGCAACATTTAGAGGCCAAAATCAATTATATCGTTTGAGAATTCACAAAATTTCGAATTGTGCCAATTGCGCGTTCGGCGTGCTTCAGAGCTCTTTCTTGCTTCGATTTGATCCGTTCGCCAAGTTCTGGGAAAATGCCGAAGTTGACATTCATTGGCTGGAAGTTGGATGGATCGGCTTCCGTAATATAGCGGGCCATACTTCCCAAAGCCGTTTCCTTAGGCAATTCTACCGGTTCTTTGCCCAATGCCAGACGGGCCGCATTGATTCCGGCAACAAGTCCGCTTCCGGCAGATTCCACATATCCTTCCACCCCTGTCATTTGCCCCGCAAAAAATAAATTCGGGCGGGTTTTTAATTGGTACGTTTTTTTCAATACTTTTGGCGAATTGATGAAAGTGTTGCGATGCATGACCCCGTAACGGACAATTTCCACATTTTCCAAACCAGGGATTAGTCGGAATACATCTTTTTGAGCCCCCCATTTTAAATGGGTTTGAAAACCTACAATATTATATAATGTTCCTGCCGCATTGTCTTGTCGGAGTTGGACAACCGCATATGGACGTTCACCTGTTCTTGGGTCTTCCAATCCCACCGGTTTCAACGGGCCAAATAATAATGTTTTTGGACCACGTTTTGCCATTACTTCGATCGGCATGCACCCTTCAAAATAAATTTCTTTTTCAAACTCTTTCAATTCAACGACTTCCGCGTTCACCAACGCATCATAAAACCGTTCAAATTCTTCTTTTGTCATCGGACAGTTTAAATAAGCGGCTTCTCCCTTATCATACCGGGACTTTAAATACACTTTATCCATATTGATGCTGTCCTTCTCCACGATTGGCGCAGCGGCATCGTAAAAGTACAGATATTCTTCCCCTGTCAATTCCTTGATTTTTTTCGCCAATGCTTCGGATGTCAATGGACCTGTCGCAATAACGGTAATACCTTCTGGAATTTCCGTCACCTCTTCATTGACGATTTCCACGAGCGGATGGTTCTTTAATTGCTCAGTTACAAATCCTGAAAACTCATGCCGGTCCACAGCCAGTGCACCCCCGGCTGGAAGGCTTGCGGAATCCGCAGCCTTGATGATCAAAGAATTCAAGATTCTCATTTCTTCTTTCAAAACACCAACCGCATTTGTCAATGTGTTCGCACGCAAGGAGTTGGAACAAACCAATTCCGCAAATTTATCGGTATGGTGGGCTGGTGTTTGTTTCACCGGCCTCATTTCAAATAATCTGACTTTGACGCCGCGGCTGGCGATCTGCCAAGCCGCTTCGCTTCCTGCAAGTCCTGCTCCGATTACGTTTACTACCTGTTCTGTCATCGTATTATCATCTTCCTAACTTCATTGTGTTGTTTCTTCATAGTCGCAATTGATGCATTGTACTTGTACGCCTTTTTTCACTTTCTTCTCTACCAATAATGAATTACATTTCGGACAAGGTCTGCTGATCGGCTTATCCCAAGACATGAAATCACATTCCGGATACTTTTCGCAACCGTAAAAAACGCGCTTGGTTTTGCTCTTTCTTTCCACAATTTCCCCGGTTTTACATTTTGGACATTTCACGCCGATCGGTTTGGTGATCGTTTTGGTATTCCGGCATTCCGGAAAATTGGAGCAAGCCATGAATTTTCCGTATTTGCCCAACTTGTATACCATTGGCGCGCCGCATTTTTCACAATTCTCACCGGCAGGTTCATCTTTGATTTCAATTTTTTCTATCGCTTCATCGGCATGTTTCACATGTTTTTCAAATTCTTTATAAAAATGATCGATGATTTGGATCCAATCGGTTTTTCCTTCCTCGATTTTATCCAGGTCCGCTTCCATTTTTGCAGTGAATTCAATGTCGATGATCTCAGGGAAAAACTCGACCATCAATGAATGGACGATTTCCCCCAGCTCCGTCGGGATAAAACGCTTATTATCCAGTTGCACATAGCCGCGCCTTTGAATGACGTCCAACGTAGGAGCATAAGTGGAAGGTCTTCCGATGCCAAGTTCCTCCAGCTCTTTTACAAGTCTTGCTTCCGTATAGCGTGGAGGCGGCTGAGTAAAATGCTGTTTTGGATTGATTTCAACCGATTTAATTTTGTCTCCCACTTTTAAATCCGGAAGCATTTTTGTTGTTTCTTCCGTCTGGTCGTCCGTTCCTTCAATATATACTTTCATAAATCCGGAAAATTTCACTTGCGAGCCGTTTGCCCGGAAAATGCAGCCGGAATTTTTCAATTCCACCGTCACGGTATCCAATACAGCAGGAGCCATTTGACTGGCCACAAACCGATCCCAAATCAGACGATAAAGTCTTAATTGATCCCGGGTCAACACATCTTTCAATTGCTCAGGGGTTCTCATGACGCTCGTTGGACGAATCGCTTCATGGGCGTCTTGGGCAGCCGGTTGTTTTTTGACCTTTTGAATTTCACCAGCCACATATTCTTTACCATATTTATCGTAAATATATTGCATTGCTTCAGCTTTGGCAGCATCAGAAATCCTTGTTGAATCCGTACGCATGTACGTGATCAGACCGACTGTTCCTTCCTGTTTTCCGATGTCGATTCCTTCATAGAGCTGCTGGGCAATCATCATTGTTTTCTTGGCTCTAAAGTTTAATTTTCTCGCAGCTTCTTGTTGAAGGGAGGAAGTTGTAAAGGCTGGAGCCGGATTCCGTTTTCTCTCCTTTTTTGTTACATTCACAACTTCAAACTCGGCACCTTTTATTTTTTTTAATATTTCTTCTACCTGTTCCTGGTTTGTCAGCTTCAGCTTTTCTTTTTCATCTCCGTAATAAAAAGCTTCAAATTGCTTTTTATCCTTTTCAAATAATCCTTCAATCGTCCAGTATTCTTCAGGTACGAAATTTTTTATTTCATTTTCCCGGTCGATGATGAGACGCAATGCGACAGACTGCACCCGCCCCGCTGACAATCCTTTTTTCACTTTTCTCCATAAAATGGGGCTTATATTATAACCGACAAGCCGGTCCAATATCCGGCGGGCTTGTTGCGCATCCACAAGGTGTTTATTGATTGGACGAGGATGTTTAAAAGACTCCAACACCGCATCTTTTGTAATCTCGTTAAATACAACACGGCATTCACTTTCCGTATCGATATTCAAAGCTTTAGCCAAATGATAGGCGATCGCTTCCCCCTCACGGTCAGGGTCGGCTGCCAGAAACACTTTTTTCGCCTTTTTCGCGGCGGTTTTCAATTCTTGTAAGATCGGTCCCTTTCCGCGAATGGTTATATATTTGGGCTGATAATTATTTTCCGTATCAATACCCATTTGGCTTTTCGGAAGATCGATTACATGTCCAATGGATGCTTTCACTTTATATTTTTTTCCTAAATATCGTTCGATTGTCTTTGCTTTTGCTGGTGATTCCACTATCACTAAATAATCTGCCATCTAACTTCCTCCTCACTAGAGGCACCTTGATAAATGATTAAAGAAATTCCTGTTGCAAAATGTATAACAGATTGAATAATATTGCAACTTTTTTTCAATATATTACCTAAAAAAACAAATTTAATTCATCCAAAATTTGTTGCCCGCTCCATACCGGAATGGCCCCTTCCCTCAACAATTGATTCGTCCCTTCCGAAAGTTTCGAATCAATGGGGCCTGGAACGACAAAGACATCTTTTCCATGTTCCAACGCATGATCCGTTGTAATTAATGTTCCGCTTTTTCTTGCGGCTTCTGTCACTACAATGGCTTCGCTAATACCACTTATAATACGATTTCTTAAAGGAAAATGCCACTTTTTGGGGCCCACATAGGGAGGAAATTCGGTGAGCAATAAATGGTTTTTGGCCATTTCCAACGCCAATTTTTCATTTTGTTTCGGATATATGTGAAATAAACCGTTTCCCAAAATGCCGATTGTTTTTCCGCCATATCGAATGGCCGCTTCATGGGCCATTGCATCAGCTCCCTTTGCCAATCCACTGACTATAATGAAACCCTTTTCAACCAATGGCGGAACAATCGCCTCCAGCGCCTTTAGTGTATAGTTTGTCGCCATTCTTGAACCGATGATGGCAATTTTCCGTTTTTTTAATAAAGTAATGTCCCCTTTCCCATACAGAACGGCAGGGGGATCGACCAACGCAAACAAAGATTGGGGATAATTCGGGTCTGTATATGGAATAACATGTATTCCTTCATGATTATATGCAGCGGGCAAATTATTTTTTAATAATCTCTTATAATTCGTGATGATTTTATTGGCATTTTCTGTTGAAATATGGAGAATGGTTTCCAAAGTTGCAGGCGATACATCATGCAGGGTGCCAAGGGAGGAAATTTCATTTAATAATCTGTCTAACTTGTTTAACGTGAGCGGGTAAACATAGTGGAGTGCCAGCAGCTCGTTTAATGAAAATGAGCCCATGATACCACTCCTTTATTATATTATGTCAAGCGTGACCGCACTCTTTTTTCATGGAATGGAAATGAAAAAGTGTAACGCAATCCCGCGCTACACTTTTTAGTTTAATGGGTTTTACATTTTTCGTATAGCCCATTTTCTTTTAAAACTTTAATCAATGTTTCACCGATAACGGAAGGCGTCGGTGCAACTTCAATTCCCGCATCATTCATCGCCTTGATTTTTTCTTTCGCAGTGCCTTTGCCTCCGGATATGATTGCGCCGGCATGTCCCATCCGTTTCCCTGGAGGTGCTGTTTGTCCGGCGATAAATCCGACAACCGGTTTCTTCATATTTTCTTTGATCCAAGCGGCTGCTTCTTCTTCCGCCGTACCGCCGATTTCACCAATCATCACAATGGCATATGTTTCCGGATCTTCGTTAAACTCTTTTAACACATCCAGGAAGTTTGTCCCGTTTACCGGGTCACCACCGATTCCGACAGCTGTTGTCTGCCCGATTCCCGCTTCCGTCAATTGAAGTACCGCTTCATATGTCAATGTACCGGAGCGGGACACAAGTCCTACATGCCCTTTTTTCAAAATATATCCAGGCATAATGCCGATTTTACATTCTTCGGCAGTTACAAGTCCCGGACAGTTTGGCCCAAGAAGGCGGGTTTTCTTCCCTTCCATGTAACGCTTGACTTTGACCATGTCCAAAACCGGAATATGTTCCGTGATACAACATGTAAATTCCAATTCCGCTTCCACCGCTTCCATGATTGCATCAGCGGCAAATGGAGCAGGTACAAAAATAACAGAAGCATTAGCACCTGTCGCAGCTTTTGCTTCAGCCACCGTATTGAAGACAGGAACCCCTTCGATCACCTGACCGCCTTTTCCAGGTGTTACACCAGCAACGATTTTCGTACCATACTCGAGCATTTGTTTCGTATGGAATAAAGCAGTGTCACCAGTAATTCCTTGAACAATGACTTTTGTATCTTTATTTACGTAAATCGCCATTTTCTCCCCAGCCTTTCTACCTTACAAGTTCTATAATTTTTTGTGCGCCTTCAGCCAATGAGTTCGTTCCCACAATATTCAAACCGGATTGATTCAATATCTCTTTGCCCAATGCGGCATTTGTACCTTCCAAACGTACCACAAGCGGCACATTCAATCCTACTTCCTTCGCTGCGGCAACAACCCCTTCGGCAATAACATCACATTTCATAATGCCACCGAAAATATTCACGAAAATTCCTTTTACATTCGGATCAGAAAGGATGATTTTGAATGCTTCCGTCACTTTTTCGGTGTTTGCACCGCCACCAACGTCCAAGAAGTTGGCTGGAGAGCCTCCATAATAGCTGATCGTATCCATTGTGGCCATCGCAAGACCTGCACCATTTACGAGGCAGCCGATATTTCCATCAAGAGAAACATAGTTCAAATCATATTTGGATGCCTGGATTTCTTTTGGATCTTCTTCATCAAAATCACGAAGTTCGACTATTTCAGGATGGCGATAAAGTGCATTGGCATCAAAATTGAATTTCGCATCCAGCGCCATAATTTTATCATCTTCCGTCAACACAAGCGGATTGATTTCAAGGATGGAAGCATCCTTTTCGACAAAAGCTGTATATAAACCAATCATAAGTTTGGCAGCTTGGTTTATTAATTTTGTAGGGATTTCCATATTAATTGCCAATCTTCTCGCCTGGAACGGCAATAAACCTGTCAGCGGATCAATCACTTCTCTGAAGATTTTTTCAGGTGTTTTTTCCGCCACCTCTTCAATGTCCATTCCGCCTTCAGCTGAACCCATCACAGTGATTCGGGAAGTGGAACGGTCCAATATGAAACTCAAATAATATTCTTTCTTGATTTCGGAGCCTTCTTCAATATAAAGGCGCTTTACTTCCTTACCTTCAGGGCCTGTTTGTTTTGTGACCAATTTTTTCCCTAACAATTCTTTTGCATAAGCGCGCACCTCATCCAGATTTTTGGCCACTTTTACTCCACCGGCTTTCCCTCTTCCACCGGCATGGATTTGCGCTTTCACAACGACAATATTTGAATCGAGTTCTTTGGCCACTTTCACTGCCTCTTCCGGAGAAAAAGCAACTCTGCCATTTGGAACTGCAACTCCATAGTTTCTAAGTATTTCCTTCCCCTGATACTCATGGATATTCATTTGCCATCCTCCAATTCAACAATATCGGAAAATTTTCTGACTATTATTATTTTAATCAAATGCCAGCGCAATGTCTATGTTCTTATTTTTTGTCGTTTTTTGCTAGAATTCGACTTATTTTTTCTACTTTGAGCATATAACACCCTTTTACTTTTACAATATTGCTATAATCTTGTCAACCATTTGAATGAAATTTTCTATCCAACTGATAAATAAAAGCGAATACTTCCGCTACGGCTTCATATAAATCCGGAGGGATGGATTCGTTTAATTCCAGCTGTCCCAATAATTCCACCAGATTTGGATCTTCATAGACAGGAACGTTATGTTCCTCCGCTTTTTGAAGAATATTTTCCGCAATTTTCCCTTTTCCTTTAGCAACAACTTTTGGACTATTTTCTTCAGGATTATATAAAAGAGCGACGGCTTCTTTTCTTTTTTCCTTCATATGCGAATATCCACTCCTTTATGAGAAGCGCCGTTGTCACCTGTTTTCTCCACCTTTTTCGTTACATTTTCCCTCTTGGAGAAAGGTTTGATCATCACACCGGACAAATGATAGTTCTTTTCTTCCAACCCGGCTTTTAACGATTTCTTCAACGGCTCGGCAAGCGGTTCCAATCCTTCATGTTCGTTGTAAACATAAACTGTTACGATACGGTTCTGCACTTGCATGTCAATGACCGTTTCTTTCAACGCTTCCATATTTAGATAAAATAAAATCCGCGCATAATTGGAGTCGATTTTCCCATCTTTCTTCATTCTTCCGTTCCATTGAACCGTCGCATCCACCTGTTTTCCTAAAAATTGCAATGGGATTTGCATAATGATTTGATGCTGATGGCCTGCTTCACCGGATAAAAGTTGCATGCCGTTCAACCGGGCAAGAAGCATTTCTGCCGCATTTTTTAATTCCGCCGGTACGCTTTCATCCCGGATGAAAGATAACACTTGCGGTTTTAAAGATTGTACAATGGATTCGACGTCGCCAGTTTTGTTCAAAGCGGATTCGTAACTCAATCCAAGGTTTTTCAATATCGATTGGATCGCTTGTTGCATTCCTTTACCATTCAATTTTGAAAGCAGCAACTCTTCCGATTCGGCAAACAAGGCATTGGTTGCCGGTTCATTTGAAATTCGAAAAGTTCTTGCCAAATTTTTTAATTCCGCTTCCGGATTCGAAGCAAACTCATGTTTCAAAAGGGACAATAATTGCTCTTTCGGGGAAATTCCATCGCCTTTTGCAAATAGGCCATTCACTGTTTGTTCCGAATAAGCTTCCAACAGCTGTGCATGAAGTTGTTTTCCCAATTGTTCCCCGTTTGTTCCATCGAAAGATTTCAATGTTTGGAGGATGGCATTTTTTTGTTGGGCCGTCAGGTTATGTTCATTTTCAACCCAGCCGGCTATTTGTTGAATCCTTTGGGCAACTGTCTCTTCAGTGCCGGATTGTAATCGCCCTATCATGCTTCCTGCTGTGTCATTTTTGGAAGAAACGGTCAACTGGTTCAACCAATTGCTGAGATTGGCCTCCTTTGGCAAAATATTGGCCTCTTTTAATATGTTTAAGGCATTTTGCTTTATGGTTGACTGTGCCGCGCCATCAAGAAGCGTCCGGACGGAGCGGGCAATCACAAGTCCTGCCGTTTCCGTTTCCAAAGGTTTTGCGATGGACCGGATGGCATTCAATAAATTCTCCTTTGCCTGTGGATTCACATTGCTACTACGATCAAGCAATTGGGCAAATTGTTCAAGGTTATTGGTTATGCCGCTTGTTTTTGAACCGAACAATAAAGCTTTAAACGTTTCTTCAGTAAAAGGCAATTTCAATTCCACCAATTTTTGCAGGGCCGATAATGCTTCCTGTTTCGATGCGCCATCCGGCAAACTTTTCAGCCAGCTTTCCGCTTGCATCAACTGTTCCCTTGAAATCGGCAGCTGATTTTTTATGAAATGGGTCAACAATTGCTGCATTTCTTGGCTCTTTGGCAAATTCAATGATTCCATCAACTGTTGTACATTCGCAGATTCCTTCACCATCGGCCCTGAAACCACTTTCAGCTCCGCCTGTGGGTTTATGCCCGTCACTTGAAAAAAATGCGAATCTCCCACCTTCAAAGGCGTTTCCAGCTTGGCTACGAGACGGTGCTCCCCGATTTGGATTTCCGCCGTTTGATTTGGATATAATTGTTTCACGCTGCCATAAAAAACCTGGCCCTGTTTTAACACCAAAGGACCTTTCTGAATGGCCATCTGTTGATTTTGAATCGGTTGAAAGGAAGGAATGGTCATAGCTTCACCTTCTTCTCCAGCATGGATTTTATAGGTTCAAAGGTTTTACGATGATGGATGGTCGGTCCAAATCGTTCAATCGCTTCCAAATGCTGTTTTGTACCGTAACCGGCATTTTGGTCAAATCCATATTGAGGAAATTGTTTATGTAGTTCTTCCATATATAAATCCCGTTCGTGTTTGGCTAAAATGGATGCCGCACCAATCGCAAGACTTTTAGCATCGCCTTTTATAATTCCTTTTTGCGGGATATCGATCGGAATGGAGACCGCATCGACAATGCAATAATCCGGCCGGATTTTCAAATTCTCAATGCATGTTTTCATCGATTGTTTTGTCGCTTCCAATATATTGATTTCATCAATGACTTCCGCACTTTGAAAATGAATCGAATAATCGATGGCATGCTTTTTGATGATTTCGGCAAATTCCGCCCGTTTCTTTTTGGAAAGTTGTTTCGAATCATTTACCCCAACCAGTTCCGGACAATCATAGGGCAAAATGACAGCGCAAGTCACGACCGGTCCGGCAAGAGGGCCTCTCCCCGCTTCATCCACTCCGGCCAAAAAAGCCCCTTCAAAGGGGAGAAAACTTGCATCGAAGGCTTGTTTTTCCTTATATTGTTGGAACAATTTCTCCTGCTTTTCCATTCTCTTTTTAAATTGCGATAACGCCTTTTGAACGCTTGCCCGCCCGTCATTTTCCAATTCCTGCATCCAAGGTTCATAACTTGTCGCGTTTTTTAATGCTTCTATAATTTCTTTGATTGTATCCATTGTTAACCATTCTTTCTCCTATTTTTCTTTTATATCGGTTTCATTCAATAGCTTATAAGGCTTGATAGAGTTATTCTACCCCTGTTGTACTTGCCCATCAATTCATTTTATAATGATGGAGAATATGACATGGGGGAAAAGAAATGAAAAAACTTAACATATTAATTATTTTTCTTTTTCTGTTGGTTGCTTGCAATGAAGAATCCGCCCAAAAAGGAGATTCTGTTCACAAAGAGGGAACCGCCCAACCGGAAAATCATCAACATGCAAGCCACACAGAGCACAATCCGCTGTCCGGAGACTTGCAGCAACGGACTGCTATTGGTGAGTTGCCTTCTTTTTTGGATGGAAAGCATGAAAACGTGGCCGCTGTTTACAAAATCGCTTTAGACTATGCCGATGTGCTGAAGTGGATCCCTTGCTATTGCGGCTGTGGGGAAACTGCAGGCCACAGAAGCAATTTGGATTGCTTTATTGCAGAAATCCGGGATGAAGAAGTTCTGTGGGATGACCACGGAACCCGCTGTCTCGTTTGTATGGAGATTGCCGTAGAATCTGCAAAGTTGGCCAAAGAAGGAAAATCCATTCAAGAAATCCGGAAATCTATTGACGAGAAATATCAGGAAGGCTACTCAGCACCGACACCAACAGATATGCCTGTATAATGAAAAAACCATCTTAAAGTCTCTGAAAGAAACTTTAGGATGGTTTTTTCATTATTGTTCGGCCGCTTCTTTTTCCAATTCTTCCTCAACAAAATCAAAGGTTAATTTTCCTAATTCCAAATTTCGGATATCGCGGACAATCAACTCAGATACCCGGTCATAATCGATCTCGCCGCCGGGGCCCAGCACATTGCGCAATTTCCCGATATGGTCAAAAGTTTTTACGATTTCTTCATCGACTGAATTTATGCCGTAACGTTCCTGCATCCGTTCAGGGTAATGGGCGGATAAAAATTTCAACGCATAGACCGCCAAATCTTCCATGTTGATGATCGTATCTTTGATGGCCCCCGTTAACGCCAATTTTAACCCCACTTCGGGATCTTCAAATTTAGGCCATAATATACCAGGTGTGTCCAACAATTCCAATTCTTTTCCCACTTTCACCCATTGCTGGGCTTTCGTCACCCCCGGCGTATTACCCGTTTTGGCGACGTTTCTTTTGGCTAATCGGTTGATTAAAGTGGATTTTCCCACGTTTGGTATTCCCACGATCATTGCACGAATGGCGCGGGGTTTCATCCCCTTTGCTCTCATGCGGGCCCATTTATCCGCCAAAATCTCCTGGGCCGCTTTTGTTGCCTGATGCAATCCTTTTCCTTGAAAAGAGTTGATGGCAACCGCTTTGAAACCTTTATCCGAAAAATATTCCACCCATTTCTTTGTTTCTGTTTCGTCCGCCATATCGGCTTTATTTAACAAAATTAGTCGAGGTTTTTGATTAATGACTTCATCAATCATCGGATTTCTTGAAGACAGGGGTAGACGGGCGTCAATCAGTTCAAAAACGATGTCGACAAGCTTCAATTTCTCTTGGACTTCCCGTTTCGCCTTCGCCATATGCCCCGGAAACCATTGAATCGTCATTTTGTGATTCCTCCTTTCGTCAAAAAAAGAAAAGGAGTCGAATATCTACTCCTCTTGATTATTTCACAATTTTCATTTCACTTAATGGCCAGAAAACTACGCTTGTTTTACCGATGATTTTGTCTTCGCTGACGACGCCGATATGTCTGCTGTCTTTACTGTAGCGCCGGTTGTCTCCCATCACAAAAACATAACCTTCCGGGATTACATCCATGTTCGGTTCAATATCCTGAAGGGTGAAATCTTGCGTCAATTGTCCTTCAGAAAGCTGGGATTTGTATTCATCCAAATAAGGTTCATCAATCGGTTCGCCATTGATATAAAGCTGATCATCTTTATATTCGATATGCTCCCCAGGCAATCCGATGACTCTTTTGATGTAATCTTTTCCTTCCGGAGCATGGAAAACGACGATATCAAATCTTTTTGGTTCTCCCAACCGGTAACCGATTTTATTGACAATCATCTTGTCCCCATCTTTTAAAGTCGGCATCATGGAATCTCCGTCTACCACGATGGGAGTAAATAAAAAGTAGCGAATAAATGCAGCAATGAGAAGAGCGATGATTAACGCCTTCGTCCATTCCCAAATCTCATTTTTTTCCTTTTTGCCTTTTTCCACGAGAGCGTTCCCTCCAAATCTACTATCTACATTTTATTCCATTTTTATACTGAATGACAAGCAAAAGAAAGGAGGCTTTTCGAAACAAAGCCCCCTTTAGTAGAAAAATTATCGAATTTCTTTGATACGTGCTGCTTTACCACGTAAATTGCGTAGATAGTAAAGTTTTGCACGACGTACTTTACCACGGCGAACAACTTCTAATTTTGCGATTTTTGGTGAGTGTAGAGGGAATGTACGTTCAACACCTACACCATAAGAAACTTTGCGCACAGTGAAAGTTTCGCTGATTCCGCCGCCACGGCGTTTGATTACAACGCCTTCGAATGCTTGGATACGTTCGCGGTTACCTTCTTGGATTTTCACATGAACGCGAACTGTATCACCAGGACGGAATTCAGGAAGATCTGTACGAAGTTGTTCTTTTGTAATTTCTGCAATAATATTTGACATCTTTTTTCTCCCCTTATACCGAATGTTCATATAGTCTTCGTCACTACAGCGGAACATCGTAATTTAACGCTTCCCATAGAAGCACAAAATGAATGATATCATAAATTATTTCAATGCGCAACCAAAATTGAATCATGAATAAATCTACTAAAAGGGATGTTTATTCATATTAAAATTTCTTTTAAGATATTCATGTTTTTGCACTATTTCTTTTCAACATTTCGATAAATTCTTTTTGTTTCGGCGTCAATTCCATTTGTTCCAATAAATCGGGTCTCCGCTCAAAAGTCCGTTTGAGCGACTGCTCCATCCGCCATTCTTCAATTTTTTGATGGTTACCGGAAAGCAGCACATCCGGCACCTTCATTCCTCTAAAGTCTTGGGGTCTTGTGTAATGAGGATGTTCCAATAGCCCTGTGGAAAAGGAATCATGAATATGGGAAGCTTCTTGTCCCAGTACGCCCGGAATTAAACGGACGACCGCATCAATGACCGCCATTGCCGGTATTTCGCCGCCCGTCAGCACAAAATCCCCGATGGATATTTCATCTGTGACAAGATGCTCCCGAATGCGTTCATCATATCCTTCATAATGTCCGCAAATAAAAACGAGTTCCTCCTCATTTGCCAGCTCTTCCGCTTTCTTCTGAGTAAACCGTTCACCTTGTGGGCACATCAGGATCACCCGGGGTTTTCGGCCTTCGGTAATTGTTTCCACCGCACGAAACACCGGCTCCGGCTTTAATACCATTCCCGCTCCGCCGCCATAAGGATAGTCATCTACCTGTTTATGCTTGTTGTCGCTAAAATCTCGGATATTGGATACTTCAATTTCCACCAGACCTTTTTCTTGGGCCTTTTTTAAGATGGATGAACCAAACACGCCCGGAAACATTTCCGGGAATAAAGTAAGCACATGTATTTTCATGACAATAATCCTTCCATCACATGAATGGTAATTTTTTTATTGTTTACATCAATCTCTTTTACGACATCTTCAATGTATGGAATGTAATGTTTTTTTCCTTTTTGATCTTTCATTTCCCAAACATCATTGGCACCCGTTTCTAAAATATCAGTAATTTCGCCTAGATGTTCGCCTTCTTCCGAATAAACTTGGCAGCCGATGATTTCAAAATAATAATATTCATTTTCTTCCAATTCATCTTCATTTAACTGGTCTTTTGATATTTTTAATAGGCTGTTTTTAAAAGGTTCCACTTGATTGATGTTATCATAACCTTCGAAAGTCAATAAAATAAAGTTTTTATGCCTTCTGGCGTTTTCCACCGTCACCCATATCGGTTCGGAACGATCATCTTTGAAAATGGCGAGTTTCGAACCTTTTTTGAATCGAATCTCTTCAAAATCTGTGGATGAGAGCACCCTTACCTCTCCACGGATGCCATGGGTATTGACGATTCGCCCCACATTTAACCATTCCATTCAACGAAACACCTCTTTATTTTGAAGTTTTATAATCACTGATTTTTTCGTTTCCTTTATAATGGTACACAATCTATTTTGATGTTCCCACCGGAATTTCATTTATAAAAATAATGCCAAAATCTTCACCAATCCATCAATCCCTGGAAAATTTCTTGTTAGAAAGAATCAAAGTGCATGTCGGAACAAATTAACAAGGCCATTCACTCGCCAATACGAATAAAAAGGGGCCGAAACAGCCCCTTTTTGCATTAATCCAATATATCTACGTATGTTTTTTTCTTGTGGTGACCGCTTGCTGAATAAACAATAGTCCGAATCGCTTTCGCAACACGACCGTGTTTTCCTATCACTTTTCCCCGATCTGAAGGATTGACAAAAAGTTTATAAACGATGCGACTGGCGTTTTCATCTTTTTCAACGCGCACGTCTTCCGGATAGTCAACAAGTGGTTTTACGATTGTTTCAATCAGCTTTTGCATGCGGACACCTCCCAATTTGAAAATTAAGCGTTTTTATTGAATTTTAAATTGTGGAATTTTTCCATAATTCCTTGTTGTGAGAATAAGTTGCGAACAGTGTCGGATGGTTTCGCACCATTTGCCAACCATTTAAGAGCTTTCTCTTCATCGATGTTTACAGTTGCTGGCACAGTTAGTGGATTGTAAGTACCAACTGTTTCAATTGAACGTCCATCACGTGGTGAACGGGAATCAGCAACTACGATACGATAGAAAGGAGATTTTTTAGCTCCCATACGTTTTAAACGAATTTTTACTGCCATGTTAATTTTGCACCCCCGAATTAGTTTTACACAAGATAGAATAATAACAGTGTTTCATTTGTTTGTAAAGTGTTTTTTCTTAACAGTTCATTATTTCTTTTATTAAAACTTAAAAAATGAATCGAGGCCAGGAATTTTCATTTTTTTCTTGCCTTTTCCCTGCGCCATGCCCGTCATTTGTTTCATCATTTTCTTCATATCTTCAAATTGTTTCAGCAACCGGTTGACGTCTTGAATGGATGTACCGGAACCTTTGGCGATCCGTTTTTTCCGGCTCGCATTGATGATTTCCGGATGCTCTCTTTCCTGCGGTGTCATGGAATACACAATCGCCTCAAGACGGTCGATTTGCTTTTCATCGATTTGAATATTGTTTAAACCTTTAATTTTATTGAATCCCGGAAGCATTTTGAACAAATCTTCCAATGGTCCCATCTTCCGGACAGCTTTGAGTTGTTCCACAAAATCATCAAAGGTGAAGGTTTGGGTTTTGAATTTTTCCTCCAGCTCTTTCGCTTTCTCCATATCCACATTGGCCTGGGCTTTTTCAATCAATGACAGGACGTCACCCATTCCCAAAATTCTGGATGCCATCCGTTCCGGGTGGAATGGTTCCAAAGCGTCCATTTTTTCGCCCATACCGACGAATTTGATCGGCTTCTCAGTCACGGCACGGATGGAAAGCGCCGCACCACCGCGGGTATCGCCGTCCAATTTTGTCAAAATGACGCCCGTGATTCCGATTGTTTCATTGAAGCTTTGCGCAACATTCACCGCATCTTGACCGGTCATCGCATCAACAACCAAAAATACTTCATCCGGTTCTTTGATTGCGCGGATATTTTTCAATTCTTCCATCAATTCTTCATCGATATGTAATCGACCCGCTGTATCGATAATGACCACGTCAAAATGTTCTTTTTTCGCGTGTTCGATGGCTTCTTCCGCAATCTTTACAGGTGAAACATCCGCCCCAAGGGAAAACACCGGAATGGAAAGCTGTTTCCCTAAGGTTTCCAATTGTTGGATGGCGGCTGGACGATAAACGTCAGCAGCAACAAGAAGCGGTTTCCGATTATATTTTTTTCTTAAAAGATTCGCCAATTTCCCAGTCGTCGTCGTTTTACCTGCACCTTGCAAGCCGACCATCATAATGACCGTTGGAGGCTTTGGATTAAATTTGATTTGACTATGTTCCCCACCCATCAATTCCGTCAATTCATCTTTTACAATCTTGATGACTTGTTGGCCGGGTGTTAAACTTTTCATCACTTCTGAGCCGACTGCCCGCTCGCTAACCCGTTTGACGAAGTCTTTCACCACTTTTAAGTTGACGTCGGCTTCGATCAAAGCGAGACGCACTTCCCGCATCATCTGTTTTACGTCCGCTTCGGTCACTTTTCCTTTGCCTTTGATTTTCTGGATTGTGCTTTGGAGTCGCTCTGATAATCCTTCAAATGCCAAACTTTTCGCCTCCTAATCCGTTTCTTTTAATTGATCGATTAATTGTAATTGTTCTTCCACAGGCGCTTTCTCTTGTATTGCGGCAACCAGCTTTTCAATCGTTTCCTGACGCTTTTGAAACTTTTCGAATAATTTCAGTTTATCTTCATATTCTTCAAGCATTGCCTCCGTGCGGCGGATGTTATCGTATACAGCTTGTCGTGAGACTTTGTAACTTTCTGCAATTTCCCCCAAGGAAAGATCATCCAAATAATAAAGCTCCATGTATGCGCGCTGTTTATCCGTTAACAAGGCTTGATAAAAGTCGAAGAGAAAATTCATCCGCGTCGTTTTTTCAAGTAACATCGAATGTCTCTCCAATCATAGTTTTTCTATTGTATCATATCGATTTTGAATATACGTGTCAAGTAAAATTCCTTTAACAAGACAACATTTTCAAGAATTTGTCAATCATAGGGCAGTCCGCCCAAGCCAAATACCAATGAAGCAAAAGAGGCTGGGACAAAACCCCCTCTAAAATGGAAACAGCCCATGAAATTTTGGAATGAAATTTCATGGGCTGTTTTTCATTTTTTCAATAAAAAATAAGGACCTCTTCTGTTAAAATTAAGTTAGCAGACAAAACCTAACAGAAAGAAGGGTCCTTATGTTCAAATATTATAACATGAATCAATTAGTTTTGCCTCTAGATTTAGAAATAAAATTACAAGAAAATGATATTGCCTTCCACATTCACCATTTAGTTGAAAGTATTCCAGATGAAGCCTTCCAGCCGTTTCTTCGAAATACAGGTTGTCCTGCTTATCATCCACGCATGATGCTAAAAATTATTTTGTGTGCCTATTCGCAGTCTGTCTTTTCAGGTCGAAAAATTGAAGCGCTATTAAAGGACAGTATACGAATGATGTGGTTGGCACAAGGATATGAACCAAGTTATCGGACGATCAATCGTTTTCGTGTGCATCCGGAAGTAAAAGAATTAATTCGTCAATGTTTTGTCCAATTCCGTTGCCAACTGGTGGAAGAAAAGTTAATCGATCAAGAAGCCATTTTTATCGATGGTACGAAGATTGAAGCGAATGCCAATAAATTTACTTTCGTATGGAAGAAATCCATTGAAAAATACAACCAAAACTTAATTGAAAAGTCCAATCAGTTATACAACGAACTATTAGAAAAAGAAATCATCCCTGAAATGGAGCGGGAAAATGAGGGAGAACTGTCCGTTGAAGAACTCGCTCAAATGGTGCAACAAGTCGATGAAGTCATTAAGGAATATGACCAAAAGATAGAAACATCGCCCGATGCCACAGAACGAAAAGCATTAAGAAGCGAACGAAAATATCCAAAACAAGCGTACAAACAATTAATAGACTTCATTCTACGAAAACAAAAATACCAAAAAGACTTGGACATCTTGGGGGAACGGAACAGTTATTCCAAAACAGATCAAGATGCAACGTTCATGCGAATGAAAGACGACTATATGAAAAACGGTCAATTGAAAGCTGGATACAATGTACAAATCGCAACAGAAGGTCAATACGCACTAGCTTATAGCATCTTTCCAAATCCTACTGATACACGTACATTGATTCCGTTCTTGAATGAGATTGAGAAGCATTATTTTCCATTGCCAAAATATATTGTCGCAGATGCTGGTTATGGTAGTGAACAGAACTATGAGGACATCCTTTCGAATCGAAAATGTGAGGCACTTATTCCATATACCATGTATGAGAAAGAACAAAAGAAGAAATATAAACAAAATCCATTTCATCCAGACAATTGGATGTACGACGAAGAAAGTGATACCTACATTTGTCCAAATCAGCAGCGAGTAACCTTCCGTTATCGTTCTGTACGTACAGATAAGACTGGTTTCAAACGAGAATTGAAAATCTATGAATGTGAAAACTGTTCAGGATGTCCATTTCGTTCATCATGCACAAAAGCAAAGGAAGGCAATCACCGAAAGGTCATGGTGAATGAAAAATGGGAACAACAAAAAGAATATGTAAGAGCGAAGCTTTCAGAAGAAAAAGCTGGTTCTATTTTCCGTCAACGTAAAATAGACGTAGAACCAGTTTTTGGATTCTTGAAGGCTAATTTGCGTTTCACTCGATTTTCCGTTCGAGGAAAATCGAAAGTGGAAAATGAAATGGGCATTGCCTTAATGGCCGTGAATTTACGAAAATACACGGCCAACAAAGATCAACTAACCAAAAATAATGGGGATAAATGGAAAAAGGAGAATTTGAGTTGGCTCAAATTCTCCTTTTTCCTATCTAGAAGCTAGTTTTGTCCCAGCCTCTTCATCTTTCCATTATTCCGCTTTATTCAATTCTTTATCCAATGAATCGGCAAACAGTCCATATACATAGCGTTCCGCATCAAATGGCTGCAAGTCGTCGATTTTTTCGCCCAAACCAACAAATTTCACCGGAATATTGAGTTTGTTTCGGATGGCCAACACGATACCGCCTTTTGCTGTACCGTCCAGTTTTGTCAATACAATTCCCGTCACATTTGTTGCTTCTTTGAAAGTTTGGGCCTGGATCAAGGCATTTTGGCCGGTCGTCGCATCAAGGGCAAGAAGCACTTCATGCGGGGCATTGGGAATTTCACGGGAAATGACGCGATGGATTTTTTCCAGTTCCTTCATCAAATTCACTTTATTTTGCAAACGTCCCGCCGTATCGCAAATCAAAACATCTACACCGCGTTTTTTCGCCGCATTGATGGCATCATAGATGACCGCAGCAGGGTCGGACCCTTCAGATTGTTTGATCACTTCACATCCTACCCGGTCTCCCCAAATTTGAAGCTGCTCAATGGCGCCGGCACGGAACGTATCGCCTGCCGCCAGCATGACGGTTTTCCCTTGTTTTTTCAAACGGTGGGCAAGCTTCCCGATTGTTGTCGTTTTCCCAACACCATTTACCCCTACAAATAAGATGACCGTCAGCTCGCCATCCGGCTGCAAGTTCAGTTCAGAAATGCCTTCCTCGCCTTGTTCATAGATTTCCACCAATTTTTCGCAAATAATTTCATAAATGCCATCCGTATCTTTTATATTTTTGCGCTGCACTTCAAAGCGAAGTTCATCCATCAACTCCATGACTGTTTCAAATCCGACATCCGCTTGCAGCAATATTTCTTCCAGCTCTTCAAAAAACTCTTCATCCACTTTCCGATAGCGGGCGATTAAATCGTTCACTTTGGAAGTGAACGTGTCACGGGTTTTTGCAAGACCCATTTTGAATTTTTGCGTAATGGACCAAGCGGATGGTTTCTTTTCTTCTTCCGCCTCCACCGTTTCTTCTTTTTCTTCCCCGGCTATTTCTTCATCCTGTTGAGTTTCCTCAAGGGCAGTTTCTTTTTCTGTGCCGGCCGGCTCTTCTTCTATAACTTGCCCTGCATCTTCAACCTCATTTTGTTCAGTTGATTCCTCAACCGTTTCTTGCTGTATTTGTTCTTCCGTTTTACCGCTTAGTTTTTCCTTTAATCGTTTAAAAAAGCTCATGTTTATTCGCTCCTTTGTCCAACAAGTACTGCTTCATCTTCCAATTTCACCGAAACCAGTTTTGACACGCCGGATTCCTGCATCGTAATCCCATACAACACATCGGCTCCTTCCATCGTTCCTTTTCGATGGGTGATGACGATAAATTGCGTGTCCCGGCTCAATTTTCTTAAATATCGGCTATATCGCTCAACGTTTGCTTCGTCCAGCGCCGCTTCCACCTCGTCCAAGATGACAAATGGAACCGGCCGGGAATTCAAAATGGCAAATAGCAGGGCGATTGCCGTCAAAGCCCGTTCCCCACCGGAAAGCAAGCTCAGGCTCTGCAGTTTTTTTCCTGGCGGTTGGGCGACAATTTCTATTCCTGTTTCCAATAAGTTGTCAGGGTCCAATAAAATCAAATCGGAATGGCCTCCGCCAAACAATTCCCGGAACACTTCCCGGAATTGTTGCTGAATCTTATCAAAGGACTCTTTAAAGCGGGTCGCCATTTCTTCATCCATTTCCCGGATCGTTTCATTGAGAGTGTTTTGCGCCTCAATTAAATCATTCCGTTGTTCCGTTAAAAAGGTATGCCGTTCCAATACCCGCTCATATTCTTCGATTGCGGTTAAATTGACCGGACCCAATTCTTCAATGGAGAGTTTCAACAGTTTCACTTTTTTTCGGATGTGTTCCACATCTTCCATTTCAACCGCTTCATTTTTTGCTTCTTCAAAATCAATCTCATACTGTTCTTCCAGAAGATTGTTCAGCCGGTTGATTTCAAATTCAATGCGGCTTTTCTTCACATCCATCGAACGCAATTGTTCCAAATAGCCTTTGTGAACTCTTTGCAATTCTTTTAATTGTTCATCCAATTGAGCAAGTTGCTGCTGACAGTCAATGCGAGTCCGCCTTTTTTCCTGAATCGTTGAGGAACACTGTTCCCGTTTTTCGATCCATTCTTGAATCGCCTTTGTTATTTCTTCTTCCGTCAGTTCGTTTTCCTGCTCATTTTGAATCCATTCAATTTCTCGGGAAATAGTGTCGATTTGTTGTAGAAGTTTTGAGCGTTTCAACTCAATGTCCGCCGTTTGAATCTGGAGTTGATTCAATTGTTCCTGCAATACCGCAAGCTCTGAACGTTTTTTCGCCGACTCTTCGCGGAGCAGATCCTTTTCCGTTTCGCTTTTTGCTTTCGCCTTTGATAGTTGCTCCACTTTCCCGTTTACTTGCTGCAATTCCCGTCTTAATTGGAGAAGGCGTTCTTCAACTTGGCTCTTTTGCTTCAATAACGCTTCCCTTCTGGATGAAGCGGTATTTTTTTCGGAAGAAGCTAAACTAACAGTAGTTTTTAAGTTTTTCTCTTCCAATTCCAGTTCAACATATTTGGAATGCAACTCCATCTCTTCTTGGCGGTATTGTTCGGATTGCATTTTTAACATTTCCGCTTGTCCTTGCAAGTTTGTCAACGATTCTTTTTCTCTTGCAAGTGTTTTCTCCGCCTGGGAAATGGATTGTTCCATTTGGGCTAAATTGGCCTTCAGCTGCTCCAATTCCGCTTTTCTAGTAAACAATGAATTTTGTTGCTTCATGGAACCGCCTGTCAGCGAACCGCCGGCATTGACGATATCTCCGTCCAACGTCACCACCCGGTATTTATAACCGCATAATTTGGCAATCTGACTTGCCCCTTCAAGGTTTTCCGCAACGAGGACGTTGCCGAGCAAGTATTCCGCAATATTGCGGTTTTGCTCATCAAATCCAACTAATTCATGGGCGAGTCTAATGAATGCCGGGTGATTCAACGCTTGCCCGATTTGGGAAGGGGACAGCTTCCGGGATTTCATGACGTTTTTTGGGAGGAAAGTGGCACGGCCGGCTTTTTTCGCTTTTAACCAACCAATGGCTTTTTGGGCATCCTGTTCCGTTTTTGTGACGATATGTTGGGTGGCTGCCCCCAAAGCCGTTTCGATCGCTTTGGAATATTTTCCTTCCACTTTCAACAGTTCTGCAACGGCGCCTTCAATTCCCGATAATTCTCCACGCTCTCTTGCAAGCAATATCTCCTTCACACCATGAGCGAAGCCGGAATAGTCCGATTCCAATTCTTCGATCGCTTCTTTTCTGGACTTCAATTGTTGTTGATGCTGATACGCTTTATACAGCATTTGTTGTTTTTCGTCATAAGAAGAAGTGGCGGCTTTGAGTTGACGTTGCAATTGTTCGTATTGCTCCAATACTTCGCCCAGTTTATTTTTAAGTTTTTCCAGCTTCTCCGCAATCCCGTTTTTTTCGCTGGACACTTGCGCCAACTTTTTCAACATTTCTTCCGAGCGGTCATTTATCCGTTCTTCCGTTTCTTCATATTGCGCCAGTTGTTGTTCTATATGTTTCAGTTCATTCTTCGCCGTCGCTTCTTCGTTTAACAAATCGATATAGAGATTTTTTTGCTCTTCTATTTGTTGTTCCAATTGGGAAACCGAACTGTTGAGAGACATATCGATTTGTTTGATTACGGCTTTCAATTGCTGGATTTCATTTTTCTTCATTGCAAACAATTTCTTGTTTTCTTCCTCATTGTTTGCCAGTTCCTTCTCTTCCGCTTCCGCTTCTTTCAGCGATTGCTGCAACTGTTGGAACTGCTTTTCCGCATTGGAACGCTTTTCCTGCACAAGGGCTTTTCGGCCTTCCCAGCGTTCCACTTCCGCACTGGCTTCAACCAAATGTTCTTGCATTTCGTCAATGGATGAATCAATGTGTTGAATGGTTGCACGGAGATTATCCACTTTTATTTGCAGGTCGGCAATTTCAGATGCCTTCTTCCGCTCCTCGCGTTCCAGCTGATCATGGTCTTCCATAACAGCGGACAACTCGTCATGATATTGTTTCAAATCATGGACAATGAGAGAAATGTCCAATTCCCTCAATTCTTCCGTCATGCGAAGATAATCTTTTGCAGTGGAACTTTGAATTTTTAATGGTTCCAAGCGGCTATCCAGTTCATGTAATATGTCCAGTACCCGATTTAAATTATCATCGGTCTCCAACAATTTTTGTTCTGCCTTTTTCTTTCGCAGTTTATATTTTAAAATACCCGCCGCTTCTTCAAAAATGATTCGACGGTCGTCCGGTTTGCTGTTTAAAATTTCATCCACACGGCCTTGGGAAATAATTGAAAACGCTTCTTTCCCCAATCCGGAATCCATGAATAAATCCGTAATGTCTTTCAAGCGGCAGTGCTGGTTGTTCAGCAAATATTCGCTTTCTCCTGAGCGGTACACCCGTCTAGTTACACTGATTTCTGAAAATGGAATACCGACTTTTTCATCTTCATTGTTTAAAATTAATGTAACCTCCGCAAAGTTCAAAGGTTTTCTGGAAGCGCTACCGGCAAAAATCACATCTTCCATCTTCGAGCCGCGCAAACTTTTTGCCGATTGTTCCCCCAAAACCCACCGGATCGCATCGGTCACATTGCTCTTTCCGCTTCCATTCGGACCGACAACGGCCGTCACGCCCGGGACAAAATCGATGCCGATTCGATCCGCGAAAGATTTGAAACCTACTACTTCAAGCCGTTTAAGGAACATGTTATTCCTCCTTGTGCAAGGACTGATTTAATGCAACCATTGCATTTTGAGCAGCCTGTTGTTCAGCCTCTTTTTTCGATTTTCCGCGACCGATGCCAAGTTCCTGATCGTTTAATAGCACCCGGGATACAAATGTCCGATTATGGGCCGGTCCTCTTTCATCGATAATTTCATAATGCAGAACGCCGGTATTGGATTGTTGCACCATTTCCTGGAGTTGACTTTTAAAATCCATCACATGCGAAAAAGCACCGACTTCCACTTTCGGGAACACGACTCTTTCCAAAAATTGAAAGACTTTATCAAGCCCCTGATCCAAATAAAGGGCGCCGATAAAGGATTCAAACACATCGGCAAGGAGTGCGGGGCGTTCTCTTCCACCTGTCAATTCTTCTCCTTTTCCTAAAAGAACGTACTTTCCAAAATTCAATTCATTGGCGAAGATGACCAGGGAAGGCTCGCAAACGATGGATGCCCGAAGTTTCGTCAATTCCCCTTCGCTCATATGCGGATAACGTTCGAATAAATATTTTGATATGGAAAGTTCAAGGACCGCATCTCCTAAAAATTCCAAACGTTCATTATCGGCAAAATGTTTTTTGCGATGCTCATTCACATAGGATGAATGGGTAAATGCCTGATATAACAAATTTTTATTGTGAAAAGAGATATTTAATTGTTCTTGCAACTCTTCGAATTGTTGTTTCACTTGTTCAGGATATACACCATTTTTTTGTTGATTTCCTTTTCTTTTGATTGTCATGAATAATCTGCCTTCCTATCCGTTTATGTCGTAAATGTTACTTATTCGAAGTAGTAAAGATATGAGGACAAAAGGTTTATCCCCATATCTTCACATCGAATAAATATAAAAAGTGGTTTTTGTGCATTTCAAATGCATTATTTTTATTATAACCCAAAATGACTACACATTTAGTATTTTCTTCATAAGATTTTAAGCAATGAAAAGAGGCACCCATCAACCACGTACGCGCGGGATGTGCCTCTTTGAGATTAGTTTAATTTACTTTCAATATACTTAACTGCATCTCCAACAGTTACGATTTTTTCTGCATCTTCATCAGAGATTTCCATATCGAATTCATCTTCCAATTCCATTACTAATTCAACAACGTCTAATGAATCAGCACCTAAATCTTCGCGGAAAGATGCTTCTTCCGTTACTTCGCTTTCGTCAACGCCAAGACGGTCAACGATTACTTTTGTTACACGTTCTAATACTGTGCTCACTTCGGTCACCTCCCTTCAATAGTATACAAGAAAGTGTTTCCTGTTCATAGAGAAATTCGTTCTACGAAGGTGAAAACCTCTAATTTATGTTAAAGGAAAGCAGTTCACTTTTGGATTACATTGCGATGCCGCCATCGACATGGAGAACCTGGCCGGTAATATATTCGGCATCTTCGGAAGCCAAAAATACGACGGCTTTTGCCACATGTTCAGGCTGACCGAATTTTCCGAGTGGAATTTGAGTAAGCATGGTGTTTTTCACATCTTCCGGAAGAGCGTCGGTCATTTCCGTTGTGATGAATCCCGGCGCTACGGCATTGACTAAAATATTTCTGGATGCCAATTCTCTTGCCGTCGTTTTTGTCAATCCGATCACACCGGCTTTGGCAGCCGTATAATTGGCTTGTCCGGCATTACCGGTTACACCTACAACAGAGGCGATGTTGATGATGCGGCCGGAACGCTGTTTCATCATTTGACGTGTAACCGCTTTTGTGCAAAGGAATACGCCCTTCAAATTCGTCTCAATGACGTCATCCCATTCATCTTCTTTCATGCGCATCAACAAATTATCCCGGGTAATTCCGGCATTGTTGACGAGGATATCGATGGATCCAAATTCATCCAATGCCGTTTTCATCAAGTTTTGTACGGATTCATTATCCGCAACATTTGCCTGGACGGCAATGGCTTTTTGACCCATTTTTAAAATTTCTTCCACCACTTCTTCCGCTTTTTCTTTGCTTCCGCTGTAGTTAACGACCACATTGGCCCCTTCTTTTGCCAGCTCCAAAGCGATCGCTCGTCCGATTCCTCTGGAAGCTCCTGTCACCACTGCTGTTTTTCCTTCTAATTTTCCCATATTTTCACCCCTTTAATTCCTTCACAACTTCCTCAAAAGTTGCTTCATCATAGACACAATAGGTTTTCGCTGAGCGGTCGATTTTACGAACAAGGCCGGAGAGCACTTTTCCCGGGCCGCATTCGATAAATGTCGTTACACCCAATTCCAACATTTTGCGGACATCCCGTTCCCATTGCACCGGGCTATATACTTGTTCCACCATTTCTTTTTTAATGGATTCCACATCTTCCAGAATTTCAGCATGTACATTGTTGATGATTGGAATTTTCGGCTGGGAAATGGCCACTTGTTCAATTTCTTTTTCCAGTTGAACAGCGGCAGGTTTCATCAATTCGCAATGGAAAGGACCGCTCACATCGAGTGGAATCGCTCTTTTCGCTCCACGTTCTTTCGCTAATTGGGAAGCCTTTTCCACCCCTTCTTTTGTACCGGAAATTACGATTTGACCTGGGCAATTCAAGTTGGCAAGCTGAACCAAATCCCCGCCTTCGGTGATTTCAGCGCAAACTCCTTTTAACGGCTCTTCTTCCATCCCTAATATGGCCGCCATGGCACCAAGCCCCGCCGGCACCGCTTCATTCATATAAAGGCCGCGCTTATGAACGATTTTGACCGCATCTTCAAAGGAAAGGGATTCAGCGATGACGAAAGAACCATATTCCCCTAAAGAATGTCCGGCCGTATAGTCAGGAGTGATTCCCGCTTCGATCAACTTGGATGCAATCATGACGCCGGTTGTCAAAAGGGCCGGTTGCGCATGATACGTTAAAGTCAATTCTTCTTGCGGACCTTCCAGCATATATTTGGACAGTTTAAAATTCAAAGCTTGATCCGCACGATCATAAAAAGCTTTGCACGCTTCATCATTCGCTACAAGTTCCGCCCCCATTCCCACCTTTTGGGAGCCTTGTCCTGGAAAAATAAATGCTATTTTTGACATTTGCCGTCTCCTTTACTCTTGTTCTTTTTGACTTTCCAATATCGCTTTCTTCATGACGTTGACAATGTCATGTTCGACCATCGTCGCCGCTTGACGGATTGTATTGTAAATCGCTCTCGAGTCAGAGGAACCATGGGCTTTTACAACTGGGGCCTGCAGACCGAACAGCAATGCGCCGCCATGTTCGGAATAATCCAGTTTATTTTTTAACCCTTTCAATTCATTTTTCACGAGCAATGCAGCCAGTTTCCCTTTGGCAGAAGCCATGAACACATCTTTTATCATCTTCATTAACGCTCCTGCCGTGCCTTCGATGGACTTTAACACCATATTGCCGGTAAAACCATCCGTTACAACGACATCCGCAACTCCATCAAGCAAATCGCGGGCTTCCACGTTGCCGACGAAATGCAAATCCGCTTGTTGCAATTTCTCATATACCGATTTGGTCAATTCATTTCCTTTGTGTTCTTCCGTTCCGATATTCAACAACCCGACACGGGGTTTCTCGATGCCTCTCACCTTTTTGGCATAGATATTTCCCATGATGGCAAATTGGACAAGATTTTCAGGTTTCGCTTCCGCATTGGCGCCTAAATCCAGCATTAAAAATCCCTTGCCATCGATTGTCGGCAGCGTTGTTGCAAGGGCCGGTCTTAACACGCCATCAATGCGGCCAACTTTAAACAATCCGCCGGACATATACGCCCCTGTATTTCCTGCAGAAATGCAGGCATCCGCTTTCCCTTCATGTACAGCTTCCAACATCCGTGTCATGGATGAATCTTTTTTCCGGCGGACGGAACGGACCGGCTCATCGTCGCCTGTGATCACCTCTTCACAGTGAATGATTTCCACCCGCTCGTTTTGTACAATATATTTCTCCAACTCTTCTTTTTTTCCAAATAGTTGTATTTCAATATTGGGGAAATCTTTTAATGCCTCATTGACGCCTTCTACTATGGCTTTCGGTGCATGGTCCCCACCCATACCGTCAATTGCGATTTTCATTTTTGTTCACCTTCACCTTTCGTGCGATACATTTCGAATTCGCCTTTAAACACAGGTTCATTATTTACCGTTGAGATGACATCGATATACGTTCGGTTTTTTTCTTTATTGGTTTCTCGAACAATGGCTTTCGTAACAACACGATCTCCTGCACGAACAGGTTTTAAGAATACCACATTTGCCCGGACCGTCAATGCGAGTTCATCATCGATCACTGCAACGCAAAGGGAGTTTGCCTGGGCAAACAAATGATGCCCCCGTGCGATGCCATTTCTTTGAAAGACATGTTCTTTTTTTACATCAAAAATGGATATCGCCCTTTTATCCAGTTCGATATCGATGATTTCACCTATCACTTCATCAATAGGCAACGATTTTACTTCGTTTTCAAGATTTCTTTCTGCGACATCTTTAATCCGTTCTCTCAGTTCCGGAATCGAAAGTTCCATCCGATCAAGGCGAATCGTCTGAACGCTCACGCCAAATTTCGCAGCCAATTGTTCATCCGTGACGAATGGATTTTCCTCAATCGTTTCTAACAGTAACTGTTGCCGCTCTTTCTTCGATTTTTTCATCAACATTCGCCACCTACTTCCTATCCCATATTAGCACTTGGTACTAACACCAGTATACATTTCCATAAAAAAGAACGCAACAACGAATTGTTACGTTCTCCCATTGAATTTAATTCCATCCGCCAACGCAGTTCCGCTTAATTTAGGCAATTGAATGGAGAGGTTTGCACTTAATCGATTCTTTCTCCGCTTAATGCCCCGGATGCTTCCAACATTTTTCGTAAATGCTCATATTCATCTTCCAGCCAGAAGCGCTCGTCATAGACGAGTTTTGCCGCATCATTGCGGGCCACTTCCAACACGCGGTAATCATGCACCAAATCTGCCAGCTTAAACTCTGGCAAGCCGCTTTGCCGTTTACCGAAGAAATCCCCAGGGCCACGCAATTCCAAATCCTTTTCGGCCAATCGGAAACCGTCCGTGATTTTGGTCATGCTTTTCATCCGTTCGATTCCTTCTTCGGATTTGGGATTTGCAAGCAACACGCAATAGGATTGATAATTTCCGCGCCCAACCCGGCCGCGCAACTGGTGAAGCTGGGCAAGCCCAAACCGGTCCGCATCATAAATCAACATGAAGCTCGCATTCGGCACGTTCACCCCCACCTCAACGACCGTTGTGGAAACAAGCACATGGATTTTTCCATCTTTAAACGCCCGCATCACATGATCTTTTTCATCTGAAGGAAGCCGGCCATGCATAAGGCCCACTTCGTAGCGTCCGCCAAAAATCGTTCTTAATTGTTCATAAACTTCCACCGCATTTTGCACATCAATCTTTTCGGACTCTTCGATCAGCGGGCAAATCACATAGGCTTGGCGGCCTTTTTTCAGCTCCATTTCCATCTTCGTCAAGCACGCATTCAGCTGCTCTTTTTTCATCCAATGGGTTTCAATCTGCTTGCGTCCCGAAGGCATTTCATCGATGACGGAAACATCCATTTCCCCAAAGGCTGTAATCGCAAGCGTCCTCGGAATTGGCGTGGCCGTCATAAAGAGCACATCCGGATGCATCCCTTTATCGCGCAATATTCTCCGCTGTTCCACCCCAAAGCGGTGCTGCTCATCGGTAATGACAAATCCTAATTGATGGAAGGTCACATCCGGCTGAATGAGGGCATGGGTTCCAATAATCACTTGAATTTCGCCCTTTTCCAACTGCTCCAAAATCCGCTTCCGTTCCTTCGTCTTTGTGGAGCCTGTAAGCAGCGCAATGTTCACTCCCATCGGTTGATATAAACTTTGAAGGGATGCAAAATGCTGCTCAGCCAAAATTTCCGTAGGAGCCATCAAAGCCCCTTGGTAACCGGCAGTCACACAAGCATAAAGGGCGATTGCGGCAACGATTGTTTTACCGGAACCGACATCCCCTTGCAAAAGGCGGTTCATACGATAAGGGGACTTTAGATCCCGGCAAATTTCATTGACGACCCGTTTTTGGGCATTCGTCAATTCGAAAGGGATCTGGCTTATAAATTCCTTCAATTTCTGCAAGTCATATTGGATGGCAATCCCTTTTTCCTGTTCTTTCCTTGTTTTCCGCAATGCCTGAATACGCAGTTGGAACATCAGGAGTTCTTCGTATACAAATCGTCTGCGGGCTTGTTTCAAATGATCTGCACTTCTCGGAAAATGAATCCCTTCCAGCGCCTCATCAATGGCCAAAAGTTTATATTGTTCTCTCAAACCTTTTGGCAGATTTTCAACCAATTGATCTTTTGACAGATCAAGCGCCTGCCTCATAAACTTGCGGAACCGGTTTTGATGCAAATTGCCTCTCAACCGGTAGACGGGTTCAAAATCTTGGCCGTTCTCTTTCGGTCCGAATCTCACGCTGGATGCGGTAATCGTTTGCCGACCCCGATCCCATTTTCCGGATACGGTAATGATCGTTCCGGGTGTCAGCCGGTCCTTCAAATAATGTTGGTTAAAGAAAACCACTTTAACAATATGCCGTCCAGCCAATACGCTCACTTGCAGTCTTGACTTGTTGCGTCCCATAAAAAAGACGAGAGGCTGACTTTCCACTCTTGCTTCGATCGTCACTTGTTCGTTATGGGGGGTTTCAACCAAATCTTTTATTCGAAAATCTTCATAACGGAATGGAAAATACATGAGCAGATCCCGCAAATGGTGAATCCCCATTTCTTTCAATATTTCAGCGGTTTCCGATCCCACACCTTTTATATTTGTAACGGGTTCCAATTCAATTTGTCCCAAAACCACTTCACGCTCCAAATGTTCGCAGCTTTTCTTTGTTTGAATTCAGTGTAACATGAACGGTCAATTTCTATCAAAATAATAAATTCCTTATCCGGTTTGAAGGTTTACGTCAAAATAAAAAAACGTCCCTGCTAGAGACGCTTTTTATTCTACAGAGAAGATAAACGGATATAACGCTTGTTTTCCATCAATGATTTCCAATTCCACATCCGGATATTGTTCCTCAACGAATCCAACAATGGCGTTGACGTCCTCCTCCGATACTCCTTCACCGTAAATCATCGTTACGATTTCCGTATCATCTTCAACGAGCTGGGACAATAAATTCCGGGCGGCATCCAGCATATTGGATGTAGAGTCGATGATTTTTCCATCGGCAAGCGCCATATAATCATCTTTATGAATTTCTACACCATCAATGGTTGTATCCCGTACGGCACAAGTGATCTGACCTGTTTTCACACTCGCCATCGCTTCTGTCATCGCTTCTTTATTTTCTTCAACGGATGCTTCTGGATTGAATGCGAGAATTGCCGCCATCCCTTGTGGAATCGTTTTTGACGGCACCACAGCGGCTTCAATGTCCAATAATTCCACCGCTTGTTCAGCAGCCATGATAATATTTTTATTGTTAGGCAAAATTAATACCTTTTCCGCACCGATTTCTTTTACCGCTTTTACAATGTCTTCTGTGGAAGGGTTCATCGTTTGGCCGCCTTCAATCACATAAGACGCTCCGATGCTCTTCAGCATGTCGCTGATTCCCTCACCCATCGACACCGTCACAACGGCGTACGGATGTTTTTCCTTTGGCCGGCTTTCAGTCTTCTCCTTATTAACAATCGCTGAATGCTGTTCTCTCATATTGTCCACTTTAATCTTGATTAAGCTTCCATATCTTTGCCCTTCATTCAGAACAACTCCAGGTGTTTCAGTATGAATATGTACTTTTACGATTTCATCATCTGAAACAACGAGCAAAGAGTCTCCCAGTTTGCTCAAATCTTCCCGGAACTTTCCTTCATCAAACGGCTCTTTCTCCGGTTCAAACCGTACCATGATTTCAGTGCAATAGCCGAATTTGATGTCTTCCGTGCTCATGAATTCCTGGGCACGATGGTGCTCTGCATTCACCAATTCTTCCAAATTATCAACTTTCGATTTTTGTGGCAGCGCTTCCCCTTTTAGAGATGCCAAGAAACCTTCATAAATGATGACAAGGCCTTGCCCGCCGCTGTCCACAACCCCTACTTCTTTTAACACAGGAAGCAAATTCGGCGTGCGCTGCAAGGAGTTTTTAGCTTCTTCTACAATCGCTTCCATTACTTTCACAATATTGTCTTCATGCTCTGCCGTTTCCACACCTTTGGCAGCCGCTTCGCGGGCAACAGTTAAAATCGTTCCTTCCACAGGCTTCATTACCGCTTTGTAGGCCGCGTCCACTCCAGCTTGAAAGGCTTGTGCGAATTGTTTTGCATTAATTTCGCTTTCTTTTTCCAAATATTTTCCGAAACCGCGGAATAATTGGGATAAAATCACCCCTGAATTTCCACGGGCTCCCATCAATAATCCTTTTGCCAAGCTTTGAGCGGTTTTGCCGATATGATTTTGGGCATTTGCCTGCGTTTCTTTTGCCCCGGAAATCATCGATAAATTCATATTGGTCCCTGTATCGCCATCCGGCACAGGAAATACGTTTAATGAATCTACAAAATCTGCATTCTGAGTCAGATGGTGCGACCCCATTTGGACCATCTCCGCAAATTTTGTTCCGTCTAATAACTTCATGTTGATTAATATCCTCCTCTATTCACCGTTCATTACTCGAACGCCTTGAACAAATATGTTCACGGATTTTACGTTCAAACCTAATGTCTTGTTAATGGTATATTTTACTTTTGATTGGACTTGATAAGCCACTTCGGAGATTTTTGTCCCGTAGCTGACAATAATATACATATCGATGTGCAGGTCTTCCCCATCCTGGCGGACAATGACACCTTTAGCAAAATTTTCTTTTCTCAATATTTCTGTTAAACCGTCACGAATTTGGTGTTTGCTCGCCATTCCTACAACACCGTAACATTCAGTCGCCGCTCCACCCGCAATCTGAGCGATTACATCATTGGAAATATCAATTTGGCCATAATCATTTCTGATTTCGATTGACATGATACTGCCTCCTTGGCTCATTTTAACTAAATTAATTGTACTACACAAAATTTGATTATAAAAGATAACGTTGAGAATCGTCCAGTTCATCACGGTTTTCCAGCCAGTTTTGTCGATGTTTGCGAAATTTTGCCGGCTAATGATTAGATTTTCCTTTTTCCTTATTTTTATTTCACCGCTGTAAAGTAATTTTTCTTGAATCCTTTCCTGAAAAGAGTTGCATAGATTGTTTGTCTATGTTAAATTATTATGGTATGTGAATACTCGCACTGAGGAATTATTCAGATTGATCTGTAAGGAGGGAATATAGATGCCAAAAAAATGTGTTGTAACTGGTCGTAAAACTCGTACAGGTAATAAACGTTCTCACGCAATGAACGCGAACAAACGTACTTGGAAACCAAACCTTCAAAAAGTACGTATCTTAGTTGATGGCAAACCAAAACGTGTTTGGGTTTCTACTCGCGCTTTAAAATCAGGTAAAGTAGAACGTGTATAATAAAACACATATAAAAGTGTAAGTAAAGTCGTCTGATGCGCACTTTACTTACACTTTTTTATTGCAAAAAAATACCACCCAAAACCGGATGGGTGATATTCCGAACCAATGAATGATTATGAAACGAAATGATTTCATAACGCATATTATTCTTTTCTTTTTTTCTTTTTATTGCTGCCTGAAAATAAATTGATGCAGGAACGGGTAAGATTGCTTAAAAACTTTGGCAATTGGAAAGTATAAACTCGCACGATCAAACCTCCTTATAAGTCACTGCTTCTTATCATTAAACATATGCCTGAAGAAAAGGAGATATAACCTTGCTCATCCACTAGCTCATTGCTGGTGAACCGGCTCGACCCCACTTCGATTCTTTCGCTTGTCGTCTCATACTTGACGCCGCGCAATGTCACATTTTCCACCGCTTGCTGAAAAGAGAAGAATGAAAGATAACGGTACTTTTCATCTCTGACGATCGTATGCTTTCCCGGCAACAGGATGCTGATTTCATTATGTCTATTAATAATTTTATGTTCGATGTGCGGATAATGTGATTTCATATGATAAAGGGAGCGTACGGCCGCTGCAAAGTGGTCCAGACGTCCGCCGGTTACCCCCGTAATGAATATTTCATTTGGATTGTAAGAGATGGCTTTGGCAAGCGCCAGATCCGTGTCGGTTTCATCTTTTTCCGCGCGATGTTTTTCGATTTTTTTTACTTCCCTGCAAATCTTCTCCCATTCCTGTTCTGTCAACGAGTCAAAATCCCCGATCACTTCATCGGGAACGATTCCCTCTTCAAGTAGATAGAGAGCGCCGCGATCCGCTCCGATATAATAGATATCATGGTCATTTCTGAATCTGTCAAAGGAGCATAATTCATACTTTGGACCGCCTGCGCAAATCAATACTTTCCTCATGTTCAAATTGCAGCCTCACCACTCGTTTTTATTGCTTGCAAAGCGGCTTTCCGGTCTTTTTGATTATAGATCGCTGAACCGGCCACGAAAATCGTTGCCCCCGCTTTTGCACAAGGCACGATTGTTTCTGCCGTAATGCCCCCATCCACTTCGATTTCCACATTTAACCCTTTTTCTTTTATCATGTTGGAAAGAGCTTCAATTTTTGGCACAACGCTTTCGATAAACTTTTGTCCCCCAAAACCAGGGTTGACCGTCATCAACAAGACGAAATCCACATCGCCCAACACATGTTGGATCATTTCAATCGGCGTGTGGGGATTTAGTACAACCCCCGGTTTTACACCAAAAGAACGGATTAATTGAATGGTGCGGTGCAAATGAGGACAAGCTTCCACATGCACAGAAATCCAGTCCGCTCCCGCTTTCGCGAAGGCTTCAATATATTGATCGGGATTTTCGATCATCAAATGCACATCCAATGGCAATGTGGTCAAAGGTCTCAACGCCTGTACGACAATCGGGCCCATTGTAATGTTTGGAACGAAATGGCCATCCATCACATCAATATGAATCAGGTCAGCTCCCGCTTCTTCCACTTCTTTTACTTCTTCGCCCAATTTCGCAAAATCCGCTGATAAGATTGATGGTGCAATTTTAATCATGTCTAATACCTCGGCTTTCGATCAATGATTTCTTGTAAAAATTGTAAATAATGCTCATAGCGGAATTCCTGGATCTCTCCGGACTCCACACCTTCTTTTATGGCACATTTCGGTTCTTTTAAATGGAGACATCCACGGAATTTACACTCATCTTTTTTTCTCTCGAACTCAGGAAAACAACTTGGCAAGTCTTCTTTTTCGATATGATCAAAGTCGAATGAACTGAATCCAGGTGTATCTGCCACAAGTCCACCGGCCACTTCAATCAATTCCACATGTCGTGTCGTATGTTTGCCTCTTCCCAAAGTTTGGGAGATTTCCCCTGTTTTTAAATTTAACTCCGGAATCAAGGTGTTTAATAATGTGGATTTTCCGACACCGGATTGCCCTGCCAACACCGTTGTTTTTCCTTCCAAAAAGGGTTCAAGTTTCTCAAGCAACTTAGGATCGTGTTTATAAGTATCTATCACTTCATACCCGATTTCTTGATAGATTTTTATATATTGTTGGATTTCTTCTTTTTCATTTTCCAAAAGCAGATCCATTTTGGTCAAGCAGATGATTGGCGTCACTTGATGGGACTCCAATACGACCAAAAACCGATCCAATAAAATCAGATTGAAATCCGGCTCTTTCACGGAAAAAACGAGCAATGCCTGATCCACATTGGCAATTGGCGGCCGAATCAATGCATTCTTCCGGGGAAAGATTTTGGTGATCACCCCATCGGAACCTTCTTTTTCTTTTGCGTATTCGACAAAGTCGCCGACGAGAGGTTGTTCCCCCCGTTTCCGGAAAACCCCTCGTCCACGGCATTGCAATAATTGTCCTTCGTCATATACATAGTAGTATCCGCTTAAAGCCTTTCGAATTTGCCCATTAGGCATCCCATTCCTCCTTCATCTGCTCACTCGTATGGAATTGTTTTTTCTTCAATAACCATTGAATCTTTTTCGATTCGGTATGCTGCTGTAGAACCTTCTTCAATCACCAATTGAATACGATATGTCGTATCTTCCGTAATCGTAAATTCATCATAAGGCTTCAACATATTGTTGGATTTATCCTGAATGAAAATTCTCACTTTCTGCGGTTGTCCCGTCAATGCATGATCATATGGGATCACCACATCTTTTACATAGACTTTTTCAAGTTTTTGTTTAGGTCCTTTTGAAATGGTAACGTTAATCGTTTCCCCAATTTCCAATTTTGTATTCGGCTTTGGATCCTGGGAAACGACGCTGCCAGCCGGTATATTGTCGGAATGGACTTCTTCGACAATTTTAATTTTATAGCCTGAACTTTTCTCATATTCCCTCATGGCTGACTGATTATAGCCAGTCAAATCCGCCACCGTGCCGATTTGTTTTCCTTTGCTCACCGTCAATGTGATAACCGTATCTTCCGGAACCACCGCCTCGCCCGGTGAAGGGTCTTGGCTGATGATTGTTCCTTCCGATTGATTGGAATATTCCTCGACCACATTTACATCTTTGAATTTATCACGAATAATGGAAAGCACCTGATCCAATTGTTTTCCGACATAGTCTTGCATTTCGACCTCTTCATCGCCAACCGATACGATCAAGTCGATTTTCGAGCCTTTCGCCCTTGTCAATCCGGCTTTCGGGTCCGTTTCGATGACCAACCCTTCTTCCACTTCATCGGAATTCTTTTCTCGTATTTCACCGATTTCAAATCCCGCTTTCTCTAATACGTCAGTGGCTTCTTCCACTTCCATATTCGAAACATCCGGTATTTCCACCTTATCCGGAAGAATCAAGTTAATCAAAACAATGAACAGGATAATTAGAAGAAGAGCTGCTCCTCCAATGATTGTCCACAGTTTTTTTCTATTTTTCTTTTGTTTGACCTTTTGTTTTTTCGTATTTTCCTTTTCTTTCCCATTATTCGTTATTTTATTTTTTTCAGAAAGGGCAGGCTTTATTTCTTTCGTTTTAGCCATATCATCGATTGGCATAGACTCCTTGATAATCGGAATGGCTTTCGTTTCTTCATTATCTATCGGTGGACGGAATTTCGGTTCGTTCCGCCTGCTGGGAGACAATACAGTTTCCAAATCCGCCGCCATTTCTTCCACAGAAGCATAACGGTGATCCGGATTTTTCGCTGTCGCCTTCAAGATGACATTTTCCAAACTTTGTGGAATCGACGCGTCAAAATCCCGGACGGAAGGTGTCTCTGCCTGCAGGTGCTTCAAGGCGATCGATACTGGAGATTCCCCCGAAAAAGGCACCTCTCCGGTCAATAGCTCATACAAAACAATTCCTAGAGCATAAATATCGGATTTTTTCGTCGCAACGCCTCCGCGTGCTTGTTCCGGCGATAAATAATGGACTGTTCCCATCACCGAATTTGTTTTTGTATAACTGGTCGCGGCAAGGGAGGTCGCAATGCCAAAATCCGTTATCTTCACATTTCCGTTTTCGTCCATTAAGATATTCTGAGGTTTGATGTCACGGTGTATGATTTGATTCTCATGGGCGTGGCTGATTGCGCTCGCCAGTTGCTTCATAATTTGGACGCTTCTGGCAGGGGAAAGAGGAGCATTTTCTTTTATGTACTGCTTCAGCGTTTTCCCTTTTACATACTCCATGACAATATAGTGCATATCCCCGTCTTCGCCTACGTCATAAATGCTGACAATATTCGGATGGGTCAAACTTGTTGCAGATAAAGCCTCCCGATGAAAACGGCGCATGCTTTCTTCTTCATTTGCCGAATCATAGCGCAATACTTTGATTGCCACATCCCGATTTAAAATCATGTCGTGAGCTAAATATACATTGCTCATGCCACCGCCGCCGATAAGTTTGATTACCTTATAGCGATCATTTATGCGTTTTCCTTCAAGCACACTTTACACCTCCTCTTCCGTCATCATCAGCAAGATAAGGGAGATATTGTCTTCCCCTCCGCTGTCATTGGCCAATTGGACAAGTTTCCGCCCTTTTTCGGAAATCGGCATTGGATAAGTGATAATGGCCGCCATTTCATCCGTTGATATTTTATTGCTCAAACCGTCTGAACAAATGAGCAAATAGGAATATTCTTTTAAGGTCAATTCGTAAAAATCCGGTTCAATTGTTGGCTCCGTCCCCAAAGCTTTTACAATAAAATTTTTCTGAGGATGATTTTGGGCTTCTTCTTCACTGATTTCACCGCTGTCCACCAAAATATTGACATATGAATGGTCCCTCGTAATCAGATCCACGCTGTTGGAAGTGAAATGATAAACCCGGCTATCGCCAATATGGCCGATCAGGCAGTGGTTTTTGTCGATCAACACAGCAATAAAGGTCGTCCCCATGCCTCTGCATTTTTCATTTTCCAACGAATAGTCGTAAATTTTTTTGTTGATATTGGCAATGGATTCTTCCATCCATTTCCGCTTTTCTTCCACACTTGCATTTTGAAACTCCACTTGCAAAAAATAATTGGTCATTTCCTGGATGGCCATTTCACTTGCCACGTCACCCGCGTTATGACCGCCCATTCCATCGGCGAGCAGCGCAAGTTTCAATGAATCCGGGCGCTCCAGAAAAGCTGCCCTGTCTTCATTGACGACTCTTTTTCGCCCAACATCACTTTCCACAGTAAATTTCACAATGGTCACCTCGTCTCGTGAACTCTCTCTTTCGCCCGTAATTGTCCACACGCTGCATCAATATCCGAACCGTGTTCCCTCCGGATCGTTACATTGATGCCATTCTTTTTCAAGGCCTTCTCAAAGGCAAAGATCTGATTTCTCGGAGTGCGTACATAATTCCGCTCCGGCACATAGTTGACCGGAATCAAATTGACGTGGCATTTAATGCCTTTGATGAGTTTCGCCAATTCTTCCGCGTGCTCGATTGTATCGTTGACACCACCGAACAGTCCATATTCGAATGTGACGCGGCGTCCGGTTTTCTCCGTATAATATCGGATGGCCTCCATCAATTTGTCCAATTTGTAAGCCCGGGCAATCGGCATTAACCGTTCCCGAAGTTCCTGATTTGGCGCGTGAAGGGACAATGCGAAATTAATTTGCAGTTCCTCATCGGCAAACTGGTAAATTTTTGGTATTATACCTGAGGTAGAAACGGTGATATGACGCGCTCCAATGTTTAAACCCTTCTCGTGATTGATGACATTCAAAAATTTCATCAATGCATCATAATTGTCGAATGGTTCACCGATTCCCATCACGACTACATGGGACACCCTTTCATCCGCTTCATCCAAAGCCTGCTGCACTTTGACCACTTGCTCCACGATTTCTCCCGGAAGCAAATGTCTTTTTAATCCGCCCAATGTAGAGGCGCAGAAGGTACAGCCGATACGGCAACCGACCTGCGTCGTCACACAGACGGAATTTCCATAATCATGACGCATCAATACGGTTTCGATGGAGTAGCCGTCTTGCAATTGAAACAGGAATTTAATCGTTCCATCCTTTGATTCCTGCTTTACAATTGTTGAAAGGGTTGTCATGGCAAATTGTTCTTGTAATTTTTCCCTCAGCGGTTTTGGCAAATTCGTCATATCATCGAACGTTTTTACCCGCTTATTATAAAGCCAATCATAAATTTGGGCGGCACGGAACGGTTTTTCTCCTTGATCCGTCAGCCACTCTTTCAATTCATCCAATGTGAATGAATAAATGGACTCTTTCAAATCGGGCTTTTCTTTTTTCTTTCGTTTCTGTGGTGTTTCCGCCTGCTCAACCAACTCATTAATACGTTCATTGAAAATATTGTTATCCATTCTTGATTAGGATTCTCCTTTTATTCAGCTTTTTCGAATAGGGCAACAAAGAAACCGTCGCTTCCAAAGTCTTGGGGAAACACTTGAAGCATTCCGTTCCGCTGTTTTTCCAGCAATGAAACCGGCAAATGTTGAATCGGTGCAAGTTTCATCTCAGGGTGTGACGCCAATAAGGCTTCAACGGTTTCTTCATTTTCTTTTTTATTGACAGTGCATGTGCTGTATACCAGTCTACCGCCCGGCTTTAACAAAGCGACAGCGTTATTAAGCAGTTCCGTTTGGATTTCATGCAAGCGGTCGAAATCCTCTTCCCTTTTCGTATATTTAATATCCGGCTTCCGTCGGATTACACCCAATCCGGAGCAAGGCGCATCGACAAGGATGGCATCGAAGGATTCGGGCTGCAACAGTTCCGCGGCTTTCCTTCCATCGATCGGTGCAGTGTCAACAATCGTGATTCCAAGCCGCGCGCAATTTTCTCCAATCAAATCCAATTTATGGGGATGAATGTCTGTCGCGAGAATCGATCCTTCGTTTTTCATGATTTCCGCCAAATGTGTCGTTTTTCCTCCTGGAGCGGCACACAGGTCCAGCACTCTGTCTCCCGGCTTCGGATTTAATGCGATGGAGGGCATCATGGAGCTTTCATCTTGAATCGTAATGATGCCGTTTTTGAACGCCTCCGTTCTCGCAGCTTGTCCGCTTAAAAGATATAAGCATTGTGGAATCACTTTGCTTTGAACAGCTTGTACGTCTTCATCAGCCAACAGTTGGATCGCATCTTCCACCGTAGCCTTCAATGTATTGACCCGAACGGTTTGTTTTGGTGGGAGATTATTAGCTTTTAGCATGTCCATCGTTGTTTCCAGTCCGTACATTTCGGCAAACATTTCCACAATCCATCGTGGATGGCTCGTTTCAATCGCGATACGGTCAATCGGGTCTTTGATCTTATCAAGGGAAGGGATCCCCATTCTCAGAATGGATCGTAAAATACCATTCACCATCGAAGCGATCCCTTTATGTCCCCTTCTTTTCGCAATTTCCACGGCTTCGTTGACAATGGCATGTTCAGGGATCTTGGACAAGTAAACGATTTGATAAACGGATAATCTTAGCAGCCATCGGACCCATGGATCGATTTTTCCGCGAATAAAGGGCTCCAAATAATAATCCAATGTATATTTATATTGCAGCGTTCCATAAGTCAATTCCGTGAGCAAAGCCCTGTTTTTCGCTTCGATCTGATATTTATTGATTGTTTGATTCAATAAAAGGTTGGAATATGCCTGATTCTGATCGACTGAAAGCAAAATGCTGAGCGCTGCATCTCTGACATTGCCATTCCAAATGAAACTGTTCTTCTTTTTCCTCATTCAAATAAATCTCCAATCTGCAATTTTGAACCCACGCCACGTAAATAATCTTCCGCTGACATGCGCTTTTTACCTGCAGGTTGTAATTCGAGAATTGCGAGGGTTCCTTCTCCGGTAGCCACTTCGAAGTGATCTTTTCCGATTTTGACAACTTCCCCTGGTTGACCTTCCGCTTTTGAGTCGCCCACTTTGGCCCACCAGATTTTCACGTTTTCCCCGTGAAAAGTTGTATATGCCACAGGCCATGGATGAAGGCCGCGCACTTGATTATAAATTTCCCGCGCACTCTTTGACCAATTGATCCGCTCTTGTTCCCTCGTAATATTGTGAGCAAAAGTCGCTTTGCTTTCATCTTGCGGGATGCGGTCATTTGTGCCGGCAATGATGTCGGGAAGGGTATCCTTCAACAAATCTCTTCCCAATAAACTTAACTTTTCAAACAGGATCCCTGTATGGTCCGTTTCTTCAATTGGAATTTCCCTTTGGGAGATGATGTCTCCCGCATCCAATTTTTCTGCCATATACATGATCGTTACGCCTGTTTTTTCTTCCCCATCGATGACCGCTTGATGGATTGGCGCACCGCCCCGGTATTTCGGAAGCAGTGAAGCATGCACATTGATGCATCCCAGTTTTGGAGCCTCCAATAATTCCTTTGGCAAGATTTGTCCAAAGGCGGCGGTAATAATTAAATCCGGATTGATGCGCAAAATTTCTTCCAATTCTTCAGAACCCCTCAATTTTTCAGGTTGAAGAACTTTTAAGCCTAAACGGACGGCTTCTTCTTTTACCGGAGGAGGAGTGAGTACCCGCTTTCTTCCGACAGGCCGGTCCGGCTGGGTAACAACTGCAGCAATTTCGTATCCTTCTTCATGTAGCATACGCAAAATTGGCACGGAAAAATCCGGTGTTCCCATAAACACGATTTTTGTCATAAATTATTCTTCCTCCTCCTCAAACATTTCTTCCAATTCTTCTTCCGTATAGATCCGGGTAATTTTCGAATCAAATAATATCCCATCCAAATGGTCGATTTCGTGTAAAATGCAGCGGGCGTCATAATCCATCGCTTCCAGCTGATACACTTGCCCGTATCGGTCATGGGCTTCAATTTTCACGTATGAAGGTCTCTCCACTTCCCCATAAAGCCCCGGAAAGCTTAAGCACCCTTCAATGTCCACAGATGAACCGGATGTTTCAATGACCGTCGGGTTGATCATTTCAATCAATGTCCGTTCTTCCCCCAACTCGACGAGGGCGATGCGAAGCGGGACATTCACTTGGGGAGCGGCAATGCCCATGCCGTCATATTCAACCATCGTTTCGTACATGTCATCCAATAAGGTGATGATTTCCTCATTGATTTCTGTCACTTCTTCGCAGACTTGCGTCAATATTTTTGCTGGATGTTTCACGATTTCTCTGATCATGGGTAACCTCTTTCCATCTATATCATCGTCGGATTCAAATCGATTGTTAAAACAATCCCTTTTTTGATCCATTCCGTTCGATATATTTTCATTAATTGTAAAAATGTTGGAATTAAATTCGGCTCTATTTTGTATTTTATCAGACATTGATAGCGATATCTATTTTGCAGACGGACGATGCCGGCTGTTGTCGGACCGATGATGGAAGCGTCAAAAGAAAGACTGGACCGCAGATAGTCGGCGCATCTTTTTGCGTATTCCGCCGACATCATAACATCTTCATGGGACACTTGGATGAGGGCGATATAATAATATGGCGGATAGGCCGCTTCATGACGCATCATCATTTCCTTTTTATAAAAAGGTTCATATTGTTGTTCTTTCGCAAATTGAATTGCATAATGTTCCGGCGTATAGGATTGGATGATCACCTCTCCAGGCTTTTCCGCTCTTCCTGCACGGCCGCTCACCTGGGTCAGAAGCTGGAAAGTCCGTTCAGCTGCCCGAAAATCCGGCAAATGCAGGGAAGTATCCGCACTTAAGACTCCTACCAGGGTGATGTTCGGAAAATCCAACCCTTTGGCAATCATTTGCGTTCCAAGTAAAATATCCGCTTTGCCGGCCCCGAAATCTTCCAAAATCGCTTCGTGGGCGCCTTTCCGTTTGGTCGTATCCACATCCATCCGCAATACGCGCGCTTCAGGAAAAAGTTTTGTCAATTCTTCCTCCACTTTCTGAGTACCGGTGCCAAAGTATCGGATATGCTCACTTCCGCACTCGGGGCAATTGGTTGGAACAGGCTGTTCATAACCGCAATAGTGGCATTTCAATTTCTCGTTATAACGGTGATACGTCAAAGAAATATCGCAATTTTCACATTGCATCACCGTTCCGCAATCCCGGCACAACACAAAGGAGGAGTAACCCCTGCGATTTAAAAACAGCACAATTTGTTCCTTCTTTTTCAAACGGTCGCGGATGGAGTCAGCCAATTTCTCTGAAAACATGGAGCGGTTGCCCTTTTTCAATTCCTCCCGCATATCGACGATTTCCACGGATGGCAACGGCTGCTTCAAAGCCCGCTCTTTTAACGTCAATAGTTTATAGACATTCTTCCTTGCCCTTGCATAGGATTCCAAACTCGGCGTGGCACTGCCCAAAATGACCGGGCATTGATGAAATTTGCCTCTCCAAATGGCCACATCCCTGGCATGGTATCTTGGCGAATCTTCCTGCTTGTAAGACGATTCATGTTCTTCATCGAGAATGATCAGCCCGACATTTTCAAAGGGCGCAAAGACAGCGGACCGGGCTCCGACCACCACTTTTACTTTTTGTTGGTGAACTTTCCGCCACTCATCGTACTTCTCGCCGACGGAAAGACCGCTATGCATGACCGCAACCTGCTCCCCGAACCTTGAGCGGAACCGGTTGGTAATTTGAGGCGTAAGGGAAATCTCCGGTACAAGGACAATGGCTTCCTTTCCTTGTTGGATGCAATGTTGAATGGCTTGAAGATACACTTCCGTTTTTCCGCTTCCTGTCACTCCATGCAATAAAAAGGTTTCCGGAGAACCTTTGTCCATTGCATCCAAAATGTCCTTTAAAGCCGTTTCCTGTTCCGCTGTCAATGTTAAAAAATCCGTTTTCTCCACATCTTTTTTAAATGGATTCCGATACACTTCCTCAAAAATGTATTCTGCAGCTCCCAGTTCAATAACGGCTTGCAGCACTTGGGGAGAACATGTTGTTTCTTCATGAATCACTTCCGGCTCCATGATTTCTCCCACATGTTCTTGCATCCATAAAACAAGCTGCTTTTGTTTTTTTGCACGATTTGAAAGTCCCTCATAAATCATTTGAAGAAGATTTTGGTCCGCTGCAATCTTCACTTTGCGGACTTCTTTGATCTTCCCTTTTTGTTTCACGACATTTTCGATTGAGAGCAAATGCATTTTTAACGCTTTTTTCAGCGGGATGAGCAATCCATCTTTCTCAAACTCTTTATAATCCACTTTCGTCGCATGTTGGAAAAACGGTTGCAACGGTTCTTCCAAATTCTTTACATCCGTCTCCAAAATGACCATTTTTTCGTATTTTGCCCTCAACGCCGATGGAAGCATGGCTTGTAAACAATCGATTTCATAGGAAATGGTTTCCCGTTTCATCCATTTCGCCAGTTCCAGCATTTCGCCCGTCAACACCGGCTCGATATCAAGCAAAACAGAGATGGGCTTTAATTTATCGGGGGGCACTTCCGTTTCATTTTTTATTGCCACAACAAAACCTAGAATGTCACGGTTTCCAAAAGGTACTTTCACCCGGCAGCCGCACTCAATAAGTTCCTCCATTGTTTCCGGAATGGAATAATCAAATGGGCGGTCGACCGGATATGCGGATACATCAACAATCACTTCTGCAATCTTCATTTGTTCCCTTCGCTTTCAAAATAACGGACAACCAATTCCGTTATTTTCTCAGGCTCTTCCAACCGTCCCTTCCCGACGTATCCGCATGCCAGGTACCCTTCAGAGGGTTCTATAAAGCCATAACCGTCTTCTATGAGCTGTGCAATATTGCGTTTCACTGCAGGATGGTCATACATATGAACGTTCATTGCGGGAGCGATCCAAACAGGACATGTGGCTGCAAGCAGGGTCGTCGTCAACATATCATCCGCGATTCCGTTTGCGAGCTTCCCGATTATATTTGCTGTGGCCGGGGCCACAATGATCAAATCCGCCCAATCCGCCAAATCAATATGGGCAATGGCACTCGGGTCTTTTTCATCAAATGTATCGATATATACATCATTTTTGGACATCACTTGAAACGAAAGCGGGGTAACAAATTTCATTGCCGATTCGGTCATGATCACTTTTACGTTAAACCCCGCCTGAGTCAATTTGCTGACTAGTGCAACCGCTTTGTATACTGCGATACCGCCTGATACTCCAAGTAAAATGTTCCGGCTCATCAAAGTTTCACCCTTTCAAAGGATAAGCTCCCAAAGAATGTTTCTCCGGGAGCTGTTCGTCGTTTCAGTCATTTTCTTTTTTCAGCTATTGTTCATCAGAATAAACTTTATTTTTATCCGGCATTTCCATTTGCAACACACCGGCAGCCACTTCTTCCAATGCCATGCCAACCGGTTTCAACGATTTATATTCGCTTAGCTTCAAAATTCCCGTTTCCTGGATTTGACGGGCACGTTTTGCGGCAAGACTGACCAATGAGTATTTGGAATCCACTTTTTCTTTAAGCAAATCGATCGATGGATAAAGCATATCTTATTCTCCTTTCAACATGGATAAATATCTTTTTTCGACCCGTTCACGGCGGCAATGTTCCGCTGTGATGATCGCATTTATTTTCTCACATGCTTTTTGGATTTCATCATTTTCTACAACATAATCATACAACTTCATCATTTCAAGTTCTTCTTTGGCTGTTTCGATTCTCTTTTTAATGATTTCTTCCGACTCGGTACCGCGTTCTATTAATCGTCTTTCCAACTCCGATAAACTCGGAGGTGCTAAAAAGATGAAAAGAGCTTCAGGCACTTTTTCCCGAATTTGGGCCGCTCCCTGCACTTCGATTTCCAAAAAGACGTCGCGGCCGGCATCCAATGTTTCATTGACGTAATCGAGGGGAGTGCCGTAGTAATTGCCTACAAACTCGGCATATTCCAATAATTTCTCTTCCTCGATCATTCGTTCAAATTCCTCTCTCGTTTTAAAAAAATAATCGACTCCATCCACTTCCCCTTCGCGAGGCGGTCGAGTGGTGATGGAGATGGAATATTCATAATTCGTGTCAGGTTGTTTAAATAGCTCTTTTCTCACCGTTCCCTTACCGACACCCGATGGACCGGAAAGAACAATTAATAATCCGCGTTCTTTTTCCATTGTTTCCATTCTCTCCCTCAATGCTACCTTTCCATGTTTATTCAATATTTTGAACCTGCTCCTTCATTTTTTCCAAAATGGTTTTCGATTGTACAACAACCGGTGAAATGTTCACTGACTGATTTTTCGATCCAATGGTATTGATTTCCCTGAGCATTTCTTGCATAAGGAAATCCAATTTTCTCCCGATGGAATGGGGTTCTTCCAATGTCTCTTCCAACTGTTGGAAGTGGCTTTCCAATCGATCCAATTCTTCAGATATATCAATCCGATCGGCAAAAAGGGCAACTTCCGCAAGAATCCGGTCATCCAAATCTTCCACATTCACGATTTCCGCAAGTCTTTCCGTCAACTTGTCGCGGTATTTCTTCACGGCATCTTGTGAATGTTCCCGGATGAATCTCACTTGCGTTTTGAGCTCTTCGTTATATTGAAGCAGTACTTGCTTTAATTCCTGCCCTTCCCGTTCCCGCATCTCCACCAATTTTTCCATCGCTTCGCGGACAGCAATTTCAACACTGGCTGCAATCTCTTCCGGTGTTAACTCCTTTTTTTCATACAACAGTGCACCTTCCAATGATAGCACTTCTTGCATGGAATATTGCTCATCTATCGGGATTACTTGGCGAAGTTCATCTTTTGCATTTTTATAGGATTCAATAAGAGACCAATTAATTTTAAAATCTTTTACTTCTTCACCAGTAAGTTTTAAGTTTACTAAACAATCAAATTTCCCCCGTTTAACATATTGGGAAATGATTTTTTTTGCAAGCAGTTCTGCCTCTAACCACTCTTTCGGAAATTTTGTATAAATTTCTAAAAAGCGATGATTCACTGAACGAATTTCCACTGTCAGTTGATAATCATTCGTAGTTGTGACACCTCTGCCAAAACCAGTCATACTACGCACCAAGGTAAGTCACACCTTTCATAAAGCTATGCTCCAATTATAACACATGATTAGAAAATTATAACGCATTTATCCATTATTAGAAGATGAACTCAACTTTTTTATTTTATTTGAAAAATATCTTTTAGTCCATCATAGTATGATGTTTTCGGCAAAGGACCGATTCCCCTCTCATATTTTTCACCGCTTAACACAACAGGTTCTTCAATTAAATAAAAAATCTCCGCAAATTCACGCATAAACGGGTTGAATAATCCCACCATTTGAACCATTCGTTTCGTTACAATGGAGATTTTTTTATCATATCCCGTAAACTCTCGAATCATTTGAATGATTTCTTCCCCGGTAATCGGACCGTAAGAAGGAATATTCCACTCTTGCCCATAAGCCTTTTCATTCAATACTAAGTTTACAAAAGCCTTTGCTCCGTCAGGCAAATAGATATATTCTCTCGCCAACTTTGGATTTCCTAAAAACATGGCCTTTTTATTGTTGATAACGGCACTGATGGTTGTATTTAATGTGGTATTGTCCGCATTTGGACCGTAAAAATCCGGGAAATGGGCAATTGTATATGTAATTTCGGAATTCTTGATCATGTTTTCCAATTGCAATCGGATTTTCCCTTTTTTAGTATGAGGATTTTTCGGCATATCCTCCGTCATTTTTTTGCCGACGCTTCGACCATAAGCATAGATATTATCAACATAAGCCAATTTTAAGTTGTACATTTTTACCGTTTGAATGACATTGTCCATTAATACAGGAAGTTTTTTCCATTCTTGATAAGGGATATTCACTGAATGGACGATTAAATCCACATCTTGGGCTGCTTTAAGTAAATCGGTTTGATTAAATAAGTCTCCTTGCACCACTTCCACTCGTTCTTCGTTGTGGAATAGCCTCAGCAATTTCTCCTTATTTCGTGCAAAAGCTTTCACTTCGATTCCCCGATCGGAAAATTCTTTTACAAGTGAAGAACCCATATTCCCTGAAGCACCAAGAACCAATACTTTTTTCATAAAAAACTCCTCCTTTTTATTGTCCAGTGGTCAATTAAAGGTTCATCAAGTTTTATTGACCACCGGTTAAATATATGTAAAAAAAAAATTAACACACTCCCTTAAGCAAAAATTTCACATGATCAATCGCAGCACCCTCCACCTCATCATAACCAACAATATGCGATAAATAGTGACTGACAAAACCATGCAAGGAAAGAAAAATTGACCAAATATCCTTTAATTGCAATTTTTGATTCGATAATGTGTATAAAGCATTGGCAAACTTGTCATATACCTTTATCGGTTCTTCATTGATGAAATTGCGCACCTCATCATCTTTAAGCATAAACATAATTTCATAATGGCTCTGATGGTTTAAACCAAACTTGATGTACCCAAGCATACATTGCTCAAGTTTTTCCGAGTTTTCAATGTCCTGCTCCAACACATGATCCAATTCCTGTTCCAATAGAACAAAATATTCCTTTACCAATGCATAAAATAATTCCGCTTTACTTTGAAAATGATAATACAGAGCTCCGTGTGAGCAGCCAAGTTCTTTTGCAATTTGACGCATCGAAACTTGCTGATATCCGTTTTTTACGAACAAATCTCTTGCTGCATCCATTATCATGTTTGGCGTAAGAACAGGTTTTGACGCATCTCTTGCCATAATAAATCCTCCATGTCTTTCTCGTTGCAATCAATTTATTGACCGCTGTTCAATAATAAGATAATTCAATTGCTGTTAAATGTCAAAAGAATTTTTCTCATTAAACTTTTCATATCTTGGGAATTGCTTTAGAATCAATGCAGATATATAGAAACATAATAAAATAATATCTCAGTGATTTTTTAAGAAAAGAGGAACAATTATGGCATTTGATGGATTATTTACAGTAGCGATGATCAATGAACTGAAGGGACTTGAAACCGGCCGGATTTCAAAAGTTCATCAACCGAATGCATTGGAAGTGATGCTCCATATCCGGGCAAAAGGGAAAAATGAGAAATTATTATTTTCCATTCACCCATCATATGCCCGTGTTCACATAACAAAAGAATCGATTGATAATCCACAAGAACCGCCAATGTTTTGCATGCTCCTCAGAAAACATATCGAAGGCGGCATTATTACACGAATTGAAAATGAAGGTTTTGAACGGGTGATCACGTTTCACATAGAAAGCAAAAATGAAATCGGCGATCCGGTCAACCGGAAATTGATCATTGAAATCATGGGAAGGCACAGCAATTTGGTCTTAGTCGATGGCGAAACCAATAAAATCATCGATGGATTAAAACACTTGCCGCCTTCCGTCAACAGTTTCCGTACGGTGCTTCCCGGATTTGAATACGTCCATCCGCCGGTACAGCACAAAGTGAATCCGCAAACCGTTTCAGATGAAGAGATTAAGCAGTTTTTCTCAACGGAAAAAACATCGCAAGAAGTGGTGTCCCATTTTGCCGGATTCTCCCCTTTTCATGCGAAAGAATTGTTGTATCGAATGAAGAGCGGGGATGCAATCAATGTGTTCCGCTCCTTTATCAATGAAGTGACGGGAAGCGCGAATCCAACTTATTTGGAAGCTGATGGAAAACCTTATTTTTCGCCGACAACCATCACGCATTTGACGGGTAAAATCACCCATTATGAAGATTTGAGCCCCCTTCTGGACCGGGTATTTTTCGCACGGGCAGAGAGGGATCGGGTGAAACAGCAAGCGGGTGACTTGGAACGCTTCATTCAGAACGAAATCAATAAACTGAACACAAAACTGGAAAAATTACATAACGATCTGGAACAGGCATCGAAACTGGATCAATATCAATTGTTCGGGGAACTCTTAATGGCCAATTTATATCAATTTGAAAAAGGCATGAAAGAAGTGACCGTCATCAATTATTACAATAATGATGAAATCACCATTCCGCTGGATGAAAGAAAAACGCCTGTGGAGAATGCACAAGGCTACTATACGAAATACAATAAAGCGAAAAATGCCCTTATCCGGGTAAAGGAACAAATTGATAAAACGAAAAAGGAAATCGATTACTTTGAAATGCTGTTGAACCAAGTCAACCAGGCAAGCCCGGCGGATATCGAAGAAATACGGGAAGAACTTGCCGAAGAGGGTTATTTGAAGAAGCGGAATAAAAAGCAAAAAAATAAACCGGTGAAACCCGCTCCCGAAAAGTTCATTTCATCTACGGGCATTCCGATTTCCGTCGGCAAAAACAATAAACAAAACGATTATTTGACCTTCAAGCTTGCAAAGAAATCCGATATTTGGCTTCATACGAAAGACATTCCCGGCTCCCACGTCGTCATTCATTCAAATCAGCCGGATGAAACAACTTTGAAAGAAGCGGCCATTTTAAGCGCCTATTTTAGCAAAGCACGAAATTCCTCTTCCGTCCCGGTGGACTATACCCAAATCCGCCATGTAAAAAAACCGAGTGGTGCAAAACCCGGCTTTGTCATTTATTTTGAACAAAAAACCCTCTACGTCACACCGGACGAAGAAGTCGTATTAAAGCTGAAGCAAAAAGAATAGCATCTCTCTTCCCTGGTTTGTTATAACAAAAAGACTCCTGATTTCTTCGATGAATCAGGAGTCTTTTTATTTTTATTTTAATCTGCCCGCTTTCAAATCTTCATGCCAATTTTTAAGGAACGGGATATCTTCCGATTTGATTGCGCCGGTTTCCTTTGCGGCTTCAATCAAATAATCGAAGTTTGTTAGGCTTACATATTTCACGCCGGCTTTTTCAAATGTCTCTTCCGCTTTTGGCAAATTGTATGTATAAACACATACAACCCCAACCACTTCGCAGCCTGCTTCTCTCAGCGCTTCAACCGCAGTCAAGGATGAACCGCCAGTGGAAATGATATCTTCCACCACAACCACTTTTTGCCCCGGCTCAATTTTTCCTTCGATTTGATTGCCGCGGCCATGATCTTTCGGTTTGGAACGCACGTACACCATCGGCAGCTGCAACAGGTCGCTCACCCATGCCGCATGGGGGATGCCGGCTGTGGCTGTTCCTGCAACCACTTCCGTTTCAGGGAAATGTTCTTTGATTTTCTCTGCCAATCCGTTCGCAATTTGTTTTCTTGCTTCCGGATATGAAATTGTCAGACGTGTATCACAATAAATCGGGGATTTGATTCCGCTTGCCCATGTGAATAAATCCGTCGGGTTCAATTCGACAGCCCCGACTTTTAACATAATTTGAGCGATATCTTTTTCGATTGCCATTAATTTCCCTCCCAAAGTCGACATACTTCTTTATATGCTTCCACTACATTCTCCGCTTTCGTCACTGCCCGTCCAACCACAATGTAGGACGAACCGTTTTGCCGCGCATAATCAGGTGTAGCCACCCGTTTTTGGTCGTGGGCATCTCCGCCTAAAAGTCTAATCCCCGGCGTCACCCGAAGGAATGCTTCCCCGCAACGCTCCGCAATCTGCTTTGCCTCATGAACCGAACAAACGACGCCATCCAAACCTGCTTCTTTTGTAAGTTGTGCATAATGCAACACCGATTCCATCAAAGTTAAAGGAATTTTTTGCTCCTTCTGCATTTGCTCTTCCGTTGTCGAAGTTAATTGAGTGACCGCAATCAGCAACGGTCTTTTCACGTCACTGCCTGCCTCCAATCCTTCAAGGGCCGCTTCCATCATTTTTTTGCCGCCAGCAGCATGGACATTGACCAAATCCACCCCTAATCGGGCAAGACCTTTCATGGCGGATTTCACCGTATTTGGAATATCATGCAGTTTTAAATCAAGAAAGATGTCATGTCCCAAATCCTTAATTTTTTTGACGATATCGGGACCTTCTTGATAAAACAGCTCCATTCCCACTTTCACGAACAATTTTTCATCGAAATGATGCAAAAATTGGAAAACCTCTTGTTCACTTGGAAAATCTAAAGCAATAATCGGTTTATTCATCAGCGGTGACTCCTTCCGATAATTTCTTTAATGTGTTTCACTCCAAGTTCATCCAATTTCGCCGGAAGTTCATCAATTAATTTTGGACAGATGAATGGATCGACAAAGTTCATTGTTCCTACCGCCACAGCGGAAGCACCGGCAGACATGAAATCGATCACATCTTGGACGTTTGTAACACCACCCATGCCGATGATCGGAATATCCACCGCTTTATACACTTCATAAACCATTCGAATGGCTATCGGTTTGACCGCTGGACCGGAAAGTCCCCCAGTCACATTGGCAATCAAAGGCTTGCCTGTTTTTTCGTCAAGTCTCATGCCCACTAATGTATTGATCATCGTAATGCCATCCGCACCGCCGATTTCAACCGCTTGGGCCATTTCAACGATATTGGTTACATTCGGGGATAACTTCACATATACCGGCACTTGAGAAACGGCCTTCACTTGTTCAACCAGCTCCCGGGCAATCACCGGATCCGTTCCGAACGTAATACCTCCTTGTTTGACATTCGGGCAAGAAATATTCAATTCCAATGCCTTTACATTAGGTGCAGTCGAAATGCGGCGGGCCACTTCCACATAATCTTCCGTCGTTGACCCTGCCACATTGGCGATAATCGGTACATCGAATCGCTCGAGCCAAGGCAATTCTTCAGCCATGACTTTTTCAAGACCCGGATTTTGCAACCCGATCGCATTCAACATCCCTGCAGGAGTCTCAGCTACACGCGGAGTCGGATTTCCAAGGCGCGGTTCTACGGTCGTCGCTTTAATCATGATGGCGCCCAACTTGGAAAGATCATACAACCCGGCAAATTCACGGCCGAATCCAAAGCAGCCCGAAGCAGGCATTATCGGATTTTTCAAATCTAATCCTGGGAGTTGGATATCCAATCGATTCATATTTTCACAACTCCTTTCTCAAAAACGGGACCATCCGAACAAATCTTCACGTAATCTTTTTCCTGTCCCTCCTGCGTTTTGCAAACGCAAGCAAAACAAGCGCCAATGCCGCAACCCATCCGTTCCTCCAAAGAAATATAACCTTTTTTGTCTTCATACATGGAGGAAAGCGCCCGTAACATTGGAAGCGGTCCACAGGAATAGAAGACATCAAAATCCGGTTTCAGTTCATTCAACAAATCCGTTACAAATCCTTTAAATCCTTTTGAGCCATCGTCCGTCACGTAATAGGTTTCACCTAATTTGGTAAATTCCTCTTCATAAAAGGCAACCTCTTCCGTTTGGAAACCAAATACGTGGATGGTGCGGACGCCACGGGCATTTAGCTGTTTGGCGAGTTCGTACAATGGAGGAACCCCGATCCCTCCGCCGACAAGCAAAGCTGTTTCACCTTGCTGGGCCGCTTCTACCGGAAAACCGTTGCCTAGCGGACCCAATACATCCACTTCATCGCCTATTTGCTTTTGGGATAACACATTCGTCCCTTTGCCTTGTGCGCGATAGATGATTGTAAACTCATTGGCGTTTTTATCAATATTTGCGATGCTGATTGGCCGTCTGAGCAGAGGATCCAGCAAATTTGAAACTCGTATATGAACAAATTGTCCAGGAGTCATCTCCTGAACAATTTGTCCTTGCAGCGTCATTTCGAAAATATTTTTCGCAATCTCCCTTTGGCGAACGACGGTCATCCGTTCCTGTTGAATCATGAATATACCTCCGATTTCGGCATTTCTTGAATAGCAAAGGTCATGGATTCAATGACTTTAATTAACGCATTTGCCGTATCCAAAGACGTTAAACAAGGGATTCCGTTTTCTACCGCTTCCCGACGAATGCGGAAACCGTCACGGGCAGGTTGTTTTCCTTTTGTTAATGTATTGATGACCACTTGCGCTTCTCCGTTTTGGATTACATCCACCAACGTTTTTCCTTTGCTGCCAATTTTTTCAACGACTTCAGTGAGGATGCCGGCTTCTTCAAATTTTTTCGCTGTTCCTTCTGTCGCCATGATGCGGTAACCGACAGCTTGGAAACGTTTCGCAATGCTCACCGCTTCTTCCTTATCTTTATCTGCCACCGTAAAGAGCACTGTTCCGTATGGTTGAATTTTCATGCCGGAAGCAACCAAGCCTTTGTACAATGCTTTTTCCAATGTTTCATCTTTACCCATTACTTCCCCAGTGGATTTCATTTCAGGGCCAAGGGTAATGTCTACACGGCGAAGTTTTGCAAAGCTGAATACCGGCACTTTGACATAGACGCCTTTTCTCTCTTCCACAAGGCCTGGTTGATATCCTTGATCCACAATGGATTGACCTAATATCACTTTTGTTGCGACGTTTGCCATCGGAATGTTTGTGATTTTACTTAAGAATGGCACTGTTCTGGATGCACGAGGGTTGACCTCAATGACATATACATTGCCGCCGGAAATGACATATTGGATGTTCATTAATCCAACAATATTTAATCCTCTTGCCAAACGCGTTGTGTAATCGACAATCGTGTCGATTTGTTCTTTTGTCAAACTTTGAGGCGGATAAACGGAGATGGAGTCGCCGGAGTGCACCCCTGCACGTTCAATATGTTCCATGATTCCAGGAATGATCACATTTTCTCCGTCTGAAATCGCATCGACTTCCACTTCTTTACCTGTCAAGTAGCGGTCAATCAACACCGGATGATCTGGTGAAGCTTCCACCGCATTTTCCATATAATGTTTCAATTCGTCTTCGTTATAAACGATTTCCATTGCACGGCCGCCAAGTACGTAAGAAGGACGAACCAATACCGGGAAGCCGATTCTTTTCGCAATGGCCAATGCTTCATCCAATGATACCGCAGTGTCCCCTTCCGGTTGAGGGATTTCCAATTCTTTTAATGCTTGTTCAAATAAATCGCGGTTTTCTGCACGGTCGATATCTTCCAAAGATGTACCTAAAATTTTCACACCGTGTGCCGCTAATTTGTCAGCCAAGTTGATGGCTGTTTGTCCACCGAATTGAACGACTACGCCAACCGGTTTTTCTAAATCGATGATGTTCATCACGTCTTCGATTGTTAACGGCTCGAAGTAAAGTTTGTCCGAAATTGAGAAGTCCGTTGAAACCGTTTCAGGGTTGGAGTTGATAATGATCGCTTCATACCCCGCTTCCTGAATCGCCCATACGGAGTGCACCGTTGCATAGTCGAACTCGATCCCTTGTCCGATCCGGATCGGACCTGATCCAAGCACGATGACGGATGGTTTTTCAGTCACAATCGATTCGTTTTCTTCTTCATAAGTGCCGTAATAATAAGGGGTTGCGGATTCGAACTCTGCCGCACAAGTGTCGACCATTTTGTAAACAGGAACAATTCCGTTTTCTTTGCGCAATTCATAAACTTCTCTTGCGTCCATATTCCAAAGTTCAGCGATTTTTTTGTCTGCAAAGCCCATGCGTTTCGCTTTTCTTAAAATGTCTAAATCCAATTTATTTTCTTTCAATTCAGATTCCAAATCGATGATATTTTTTAATTTGTACAAGAAGAATAGATCAATTTTTGACCATTCGTGGATTTGTTCAGGCGTAACGCCTCTGCGCATGGCTTCCGCAATGAAGAATAATCGTTCGTCCCCTGCTTTTCTGATGCGTTTTTCCACCCAGTGGTCGTCATGTTCTTCAGCATGTTTCAAATCGATATGAATATGGCCGGTTTCAAGGGAGCGCACCGCTTTCAAGATCGCCTCTTCGAAAGTGCGTCCTAAAGCCATCACTTCCCCAGTGGCTTTCATTTGAGTGCCCAAATTCCGTTTGGCTGATTCGAATTTATCGAATGGCCAACGTGGAATTTTTGCCACTACATAGTCGATGGCAGGTTCAAAGTCTGCATATGTAGTGCCTGTAACCGGGTTTTTAATTTCGTCCAGCGTTAAACCGACCGCAATTTTTGCAGCAATTTTCGCAATCGGATATCCTGTCGCTTTTGACGCCAAGGCAGATGAACGGGAAACCCGCGGATTCACTTCAATGACATAATAGTTGAAACTGTTTGGATCAAGGGCTAATTGAACGTTACAGCCGCCTTCGATTTTCAATGCGCGGATAATATCCAATGAAATGTCGCGGAGCATTTGATATTCCCGATCCGTTAATGTTTGGACAGGCGCAACGACGATGGAATCCCCTGTATGGATGCCGACCGGGTCCACGTTTTCCATGCTACATACAACAATCGCATTATTTTTGGAGTCGCGCATTACCTCAAATTCGATTTCTTTGTAGCCGGCAATGGATTTTTCAAGAAGACATTGTTTTACAGGGCTGTATTTCAAACCGCTTGACACGATTTCTTCCAGTTCTTGTTCATTATTACAAATTCCGCCGCCGGTACCACCTAAAGTAAAGGCTGGACGAACAATCACCGGATAACCGATTTTTTCAACAAAGGCTTTCGCTTCTTCCACGCTGTGCACAATGTCGGATTCCGGAACAGGAGCACCCAATTCATACATTAATTGGCGGAACATTTCACGGTCTTCCGCTTTATGGATGGCTTCCAATTTTGTTCCCAAAATTTCAATTCCCAATTCATCCAAAATGCCGGATTTTTGAAGTTCAATGGCCATGTTTAAGCCTGTTTGACCTCCAAGAGTTGGCAAGATGGCGTCAGGCCGTTCTTTTCGTAAAATCCGTGAAACGAATTCCAATGTAATCGGTTCGATGTAAACTTTGTCTGCAATTTGTGTATCTGTCATGATAGTTGCAGGGTTTGAGTTTATAAGAATAACTTTATATCCTTCCTCTTTTAAGGCAAGACATGCTTGTGTACCGGCATAATCAAATTCCGCCGCTTGTCCAATCACAATCGGACCTGAACCGATCACCAAAATGCTTTCGATATCTTTACGCTTAGGCATGTTGTTTTTCCTCCCCTGCTTGTTCCATTAATTTAATAAACTCATCGAATAGGTAGTTTGAATCTTCCGGACCCGGAGATGCTTCCGGATGGAATTGCACAGAAAATACCGGATATTTTTTATGTTTCAATCCTTCGATAGTTCCATCATTCAATGACACATGAGTGATTTCCAAATCCGTACCTTCCAATGAATTTTCATCGATTACATAACCGTGGTTTTGTGAAGTGATTTCGACGATTCCAGTTTGAAGATTTTTTACCGGATGGTTTGCACCGCGATGTCCGAACGGCAATTTATAGCTTTTCGCACCGCAAGCCAGCGCAATCAATTGATGTCCCAAGCAAATGCCGAACATCGGAACTTTTCCGATCAGTTGTTTGATTGTTTCGATGCCTTCAGTCACATCTGCCGGATTCCCCGGTCCATTGGACAGCAAAATCCCTTCAGGACGGAAGCTTAAAATTTTCTCCGCTGGTGTGTTATATGGAACGACGAGCACATCGCAATGGCGGTTATTCAATTCCCGCAAAATGCCCTTTTTCATCCCGAAGTCCATGAGTACCACGCGTTTTCCTCTGCCAGGGCTTGGGAATGGCATTTTTGGAGAAACTTCCTTCACATGGTTTTTCAAATATGGCGTTTCATTTAATTGTCTCACGATTTCTTCCACGTTTACTTCCTCGTCCGCTGCCGTCAACATGGCACGTACCGCACCTTTTGAACGGATAATCCGAGTCAGTTTCCGTGTATCGATTCCTTCAATTCCTGGAATATCTTGATTTTTTAAATATTCATCCAATGTGATTTCACAGCGGAAATTGGAAGGGATTTTCGTCAATTCTCTGACAACCACTCCGCGAATCACGGGAGCGATGGCTTCAAAATCATCGCTGTTGATTCCATAATTGCCGATCAGCGGATAAGTGAACGTAACGATTTGACCGTAAAAGGAAGGGTCCGTAAGCGTTTCCTGATAGCCAGTCATCCCTGTTGTAAATACAACTTCCCCTTGGCTTGCACGTTCGCTTCCGAACGCTTCTCCCTCAAATACTGTCCCATCTTCCAAAATTAAGAGACGCTTTTTCATCATTCTTCCTCCTTATAAACCACATTACCTTCAAAAATTGTCATTACCGGCCAGCCTTTTGCCTTCCAGCCATTGAATGGCGTATTGCGGCCTTTTGAATGGAATTCATTCGCATCAATTGTCTTTTCTTTATTTAAATCGATGATTGTCAAGTCGGCGGAAGCTCCTACCTCTATTTGTCCATATGGCAGATTGAAAATTTCCGCTGGTTTTTTCGTCATCCAATCCACCAATTGTTTCAGTGTGAAGATGCCCGGTTCCACAAATTTTGTATATAGCAATGGAAAAGCTGTTTCAAAGCCAACAATTCCAAAAGGTGCCCCAACCATGCCGCAGCATTTCTCTTCTTGCGTATGCGGCGCATGATCCGTGGCAATACAATCGATTGTGCCATCGAGCAATCCTTCGATAAGCGCCTTTTTGTCCTCGGAAGAACGCAATGGCGGATTCATTTTCCAGTTTGCATCATCGCTCGGAATATCCATATCTTCCAAAAGCAAGTGATGTGGACAAACTTCCGCAGTCACGCGGATTCCCGCTTTTTTCGCATCTCTTACCGTACGGACGGATTCTTTCGTGGAAACGTGGCAAACGTGATATCTTGCGCCTGCCGCCTCTGCCAGCAAAACGTCCCGCGCAATTTGCACCGATTCGCAAACGCTCGGAATGCCTGGGAGTCCCAATTCTTTATTGCGTTTTCCTTCGTGCATCACGCCGCCATAGATCAATGAATTGTCTTCGCAGTGGGCGACAACCACCGCATCGATTTTCGCTGCATCTTGCATTTGCTCGTACATTGTCGATGCAAGTTGAACACCGACACCATCATCTGAAAATGCGACTGCACCATGGGCTTTCAATTCGGCGATATTCGTGCGCTTTTCACCAGCTTCGGCAACTGTAAGGGAGCCATAAGGCAGGACACGAACGACAGCGCTTTTTTTAATCAAACCTTTAACATATTCAAGGTTTTCAACAGAGTCCGGAACAGGTTTAGTGTTTGGCATCGCACAGATCGTTGTAAATCCACCCCTTGCCGCGGAACGAGTACCTGTTGCAATCGTTTCTTTATGTTCAAATCCTGGTTCCCGCAAATGAACATGCACATCGACAAATCCCGGAGCCACAAAATTGCCTTTTCCATCGATCACTTCAGCATCGGACGGTTTTTCTTCACCGATGGCGGCAATTTTTCCTTTGTCGATTGTGATCGTTGTTTCAACGAGTTCTCCCTGTTCATTTAACATTTTGATATTTTCAATGAATGTTACCACTGTTATCTCTCCTTCAAAATTGTTTCCAGAATCGCCATACGAACAAATACGCCGTTCCGAATTTGATGGAAAATTCTTGAACGTTCACATTCCACTAATTCTGAGGCAATTTCCACTCCCCGGTTGACCGGTGCGGGATGCATGATGATGGCATGGTCTTTCATCTGCTTTTCCCGTTCAATCGTCAGCCCGTATTCTTGATGATAACTTTCTTTTGAGAAAGGTACGTCATGCCGTTCATGCTGAATTCGGAGCAACATGATTACATCGCTTTCTTCCAGCAGACCGTCCCAAGAGTGCTGCGCCTCAAATTTGCCTGCCCATTCCGGCGGACAAAGGAAATTCACTTTCACTCCAAGCCGGCTCAACGCAATCGCATTGGATTTGGCTACCCGGCTATGGGAAACATCGCCAACAATTGTGACAGTCAATCCTTCAAACCGGCCGAATTCCTTATAAATCGTGTATAAATCCAATAAACTTTGGGATGGATGCTGCCCGGTTCCATCGCCGGCGTTTATGACACTGACATTGATTCCTTCAAGCAATTCGCGATAATACTCATCTTCTTTGGCGCGGATCACTACCGCATCAAGGCCGATCATTTCCAAGGTTTTCACTGTGTCGTACAATGTTTCCCCTTTTAACATGCTTGAAAATCCGGCTTCAAATGGAATGACGGTACAACCGATTTTTCTTTCCGCCATTTCGAAACTGGTTTTCGTGCGGGTGCTCGGTTCAAAGAATAGATTGGCCACATAATAGGAGCGGTCCAACTTTGGTTCAGCACCGTTTTCAAACTCCCTTGCCCTTTCTAAAATTGCCATTACTTCATCGTTAGTTAAATGTTCCATTGAAAGTAGATTCTTCATGTCAATTTCCTCCTATACGAATTAAAAGGCTTAGGAGGGATGACAAGTATGCGCTTGCCATTCGTCTCCTTTTTTGCCTCACTGGACAAATCTTAAAGGATTGATGGATTACTTTATTCAAATTCTTCTATATTTTTATCTCTGCCTGGAAGAACCAAGTTTAGGATTACACCGATAATCGCCGCAAGTGCCATACCTTCAATCGAAAACGTTTCGGAGAACCGGATGGCCGCACCGCCGATTCCAACTACCAGAATGACAGAAGCAATGACCATGTTGCGGTTTTTGCCGAAATCCACTTTATTATCAACAATCATGCGGAGACCGCTGGAGGCGATAATACCGAACAATAGGATGGAAATGCCGCCAAGTACGGATGTCGGAATCGTTTGTACGAGCGCCATCGCTTTTCCAAAGAATGAAAGCAAGATGGCGATACAAGCTGCTCCCATTATCACATACACCGAATACACTTTTGTAATCCCTAATACACCGATATTTTCACCGTAAGTCGTTTTTGGAGGACCACCGATTAACGCACTGACAAATGTTCCAAGTCCGTCCCCAAGGATGGAACGGTGCAATCCTGGATCTTTAATATAATTCCGTTCAACGATTTTTCCTAAAACCAATTGGTGTCCGATATGTTCTGAAATCGTTACGATAACGATTGGAACCATTGCCAATAAAATGTTTGTCGTTACATGAAACTCATAATGGACGCCAGGAATTAAAAAGTCCGGCAAAGCGAACCATGATGCTTCTTTCACTTTTGTAAAATCCACGATACCAATGATTGCGGAATATATGTATCCAACGACCAGCCCTAAAAGGATCGGCATCGCACTAAGAATATTTTTAAAGTACACATTGAAAATAATCGCCGCAAACAAAGTCACCAAAGCTGCGGAAAAATGCCAACCGCTATATTGTTTTACCAGTTCCGTTTCACCTGTATCAGGATTCAATTGCTCAACGGAAATATTCATTGCCATGTCCACCGCTGTACCTGCAAGTCCAAGTCCGATTACCATGATGACCGGACCAACCACAACAGCCGGCAATAATCTCATAATCCACTTGTAACCACTTTTATAAATCAGTAAAGAAACGACGGCATAAACCAAACCGACTGCCATTGCACCAATCATGGCGTTTCCAGGATGTACTGCGGCGCCTTCCGGATCCAATCCCCCGGATACCAACAGCATCGGTGTAATAAAAGCAAAGGATGAACCCAAATAAGCGGGCACTTTAAATTGTGTTACAAGCAAAAAGATGATTGTAGCAATACCACTTGTTAAAAGCGCAATCGCCGGGCTCAATCCAACCAATTGCGGCACTAAAATCGTTGAACCAAACATTGCAAACATGTGCTGAAAACTTAATGTGATTAACTGTCCACCAGGCGGCTTTTCATGAATATCAATAACTTTGTTTGTCATATTGTTACCCCTCTATCTGTTTAATTTGTTTTGTGTAAAGTTACCTGATCTTTCCCATCTACTTCTGTGACTTGAACAACGATTCTCTCTGAACTTGATGTCGGAATGTTCTTTCCTACATAATCTGCGCGAATCGGCAACTCTCTATGTCCTCTATCGATTAATACCGCCAATTGAATTTGGGCTGGCCGTCCCAAATCCATCACAGCATCCAAAGCCGCCCTAACAGTTCTTCCTGTATAAAGCACATCATCCACAAGCACAATCTTTTGATCGTTCACAACATAATCAATATCCACTTGTTGAACTTTCGGCTCGTCACCAACAAATTTTGTGGATAAATCATCGCGGTATAATGTAATGTCCAACTCGCCGGTGCGAACCTTTTTCCCTTCAATTTTTTCGATCTTCTCAGCCAATCTCCTCGCGAGATAGGTTCCGCGGGTTCTTATGCCTACCAGAATGACTTTATCGATCCCTTTATTGCGCTCAATAATTTCGTGAGCAATTCTTGTGAGCGCCCTGTTCATGGCCTGGGCATCCAACAATTCTGTCACTTCGGCCATTTTCGAATTCCTCCTTTTCCCAAGAGTATTTTTTACGGGCATAAAAAAACCCCCTAAGCGTCTGCTTAAGAGGTTGAAATTACAGTAAAATATTATGTTGGTATAATAATTCTTTGCATATGAAGATACAGTATACCCATTCTTATAAAACTGGAAAAATATGATAGGGTATAAACTTCTTCACCAACATATCTTTTACCTTTTCAGCCTCTCTGGACTGCCATTAAAGGTATTTCCTATTTAATTTTTTACTGTTGTAAAGTATAGAACTAATTATCTCCCAAGTCAACCTTCTTTTCTTAATTGTTCAAGTAAGTTCACAAAATCATCCGGCAATGGCACTTCAAATTCCAGATATTCCTTCGTTCTGGGATGAACAAATCCCAAAACCCCCGCATGCAATGCCTGTCCGCCAAAATCGATGGTTTTCTTCGGACCATATTTCGGGTCTCCCACCAAAGGATAACCGATATATTTCATATGAACGCGAATTTGGTGGGTGCGGCCTGTTTCCAATCGGCACTCCACCAGCGTATATTTACCGCCGATCCGTTCAATTACTTCGAAGTGGGTAATGGCTTCTTTTCCATTATCTACCACCGTCTGTTTTTGGCGATCTTTCGGATCCCGGCCGATTGGTGCATCAATGGTCCCCTTATTATGGGGAATATGTCCATGAACTAATGCGGTATATTTTCTTTTCACCGTTTTATTCATCAACTGTTCGACAAGACCGTTATGGGCCATGTCATTTTTGGCAACCATCAACAATCCTGAAGTATCTTTATCGATGCGGTGAACAATTCCCGGGCGAAGGATGCCATTAATTCCGGATAAATCTTTGCAATGATACATCAATCCATTCACCAATGTCCCTGTCATATGCCCTGGAGCAGGGTGAACCACCATTCCCTTTGGCTTGTTCACCACTATGACATCCGAATCCTCATACACAATATCCAAGTCTATATTTTCAGGGATGACTTCCAGTTCTTCCGGTTCAGGAACTTCGACTTCGACAACGTCCCCTTCTTTGACTTTATATTTGGCCTTTACTTCCTTGCCATTTACCGTTACAAGGCCATCTTCAATCCAGTTGGAAATTTGTGTCCGGGACCATTCCCCTTGAATTGTAGATAACGCTTTATCAAGCCGTTCTCCTGCGTATGCTGCTTCAATCGTGATTGTTACTGTCATTGTTCCACCTTTTTCTTTCCGTTTTGATCTTCCTTAAACAATGCAATGATTAGCATGATGACTGAAATCGTCAACGCTGCATCGGCAACATTAAAAATTGGAAAATCATAATTGATGATCGGAATGAACACATCAATAAAATCAACAACTTCTCCGCGGAAAACCCGATCAATAAAGTTGCCAATCGCCCCGCCCAATAAAATCATTAAGCTGATGCCTAGCAATGGCTTATTTTTCCCTTCTTTATGAAAATAATAAATTACCGCAATCACCACAATGAGTGTAACCAGATAAAAGATCCACATTTGCCCTTGGAGCATTCCCCAGGCAGCCCCCCGGTTCCGGTGGCTTAAGATGCCAAGCCAAGGATCCCAAATTGCGATTCGATCCCCTACTTCCATATTTTTTACGATAAACCATTTTGTAAGCTGATCCATTATAATGACGAAAAGTGCTAAACTGTAGTATTTAAACACATTCTTTCCCCCGTTTGCCTATATATCTCCATTATTCTAACATATTCCTTCAATTAATACAGAAAATCTTCTCTTTCTTATGTAAGGGTCATGGGATGCATATCCTGTTCTTTGCAGAAGATAGGGTTTTTTGTTTGATGAGAACCCTTTAGTGCAGATGAATATCCCTTTGGTGCGGTTGAGAATCCCTTTAGTGTAGATGGATTCCCCTTTGGTGTGGATGAGAGCTCCTTTGGTGCAGATGGACATGCCTTTGGTGCGGTTGAGAACCCCTTTAGTGCAGATGCATCGTAAGCCCGAAATCAAACAACGCCTATAAATCAATGACACCTCCCTGTAAGATGAAAGTAACAATTACAGAGGAGGTGTTCTTTTTTTGACAACGGAAAAACTCAATATCGTGCCTGTAAAATTAGAGTCCAAATCTGATCCAACTCCATCCCCAGCAAGTCGTGGTCCACTCAGACCAATATGCGTCATTCAATCCAATCAGTGTAAAATCTCCTTCTACCCCGGTGTCAAACCTCAATTACTTCAAGCGGTTATCAGGGAGTTGAATCGAAATGATTCATGATTTTACAAAATGCAAAAATATCTATATCATTTGCGGTCATACAGATATGCGAAAAGGAATCGACGGTCTAGCAACGCTAATTCAGGATTCATTCGAACTCGATCCATACAGCGAGGCAATCTTCTTGTTTTGCGGTCGAAGGAAAGATCGTTATAAATGTTTATACTTTGATGGAGATGGCTTCGCTATGCTTTATAAACGATTGGATAATGGCAAACTCCAATGGCCACGAAATAAAAATGAAGTTCGTCGGCTCACGCAACAACAACTTCGTTGGTTACTTGAAGGACTCACAATTCATCAACCGAAAGCCATACAAAAATCTAAAAAAGGTGTCTTTTAACCAATGATTACTAGTGATATAATCAAGACATTATTGAATTTGGACGGAAATGTGGTGAATGATGTGAGCAATGATTCGAATGAAAAATTAATTCAATTATTAGAAGAACAACTCGCGCAATCCAATAAGAGAAATGAAGAACTGTTGAAACAAATTGAATCGTTGTCACAACAAGTTCGCTATTTAACAAAGCTTCTTTATGGCTCAAAATCAGAAAAATCAAAGTACCAAGCTCCAGATGGACAATGTTCTTTATTTGATGATGACTCTTTTTTTAACGAACCTGAGCACACAGAAGAACAAAGCACGGACACTGTTACCTATACAGTTGTTCGTAAAATACATAAAAAGAAACGAAACGATTTCTTCGTGGATGGTTTAGAAATTGAAGAAATTCATCATCACCCTGAAAACTTACAATGCGAGTGTTGTCAATCTCAGATGACAGAGATCGGCAGCACGATTGTTCGTGAGGAAGCAAAATTTATACCGGCTATTGTGAAGCGTGTTCGACATATCGAACACGCTTATGAGTGCAGGAATTGTAAAAAAGATCTCAGCAAAAATTCACAAATCAAACGAGGCAAAGCACCACAACCAGCGATTCAACGAAGTATTGCTGGACCAACGGTCTTGGCAAAAATCATCTACGATAAGTTTGTTCAATATTTACCTTTATATCGCCAGGTAAAGGAATGGAACCATTATGGTCTCCTTACAAACGATAAAAATTTATCGAACTGGGTGATTCGAATCGCGGAGGATTGGCTTCATCCAATCTACCATCGTATGAAAGAGCTCCTTATGAAAAAATCAATTCTTCATATTGATGAAACATACGCTCAAATACTCAACCGTTCGGATGGAAAGTCGGCTCAGTCTAATGCTTATAACTGGGTATTCCGAAGCGTTGCTTCTCAAGGGCCGACCATCGTCATGTTTCATAGTGCGTTATCGCGAAGTCGGGAAGTTTTAAAAGACTTCGTGGAAAAGTTCAAGGGAACCATCATTTGTGACGGATATTCTGCATACGCTGGTTTACCTAACGTCACATTCGCCAATTGTTGGGCACATGTGCGTAGAAAATGGCTAAAAGCCAACAGTAAAAACGCCGAAAAAGGTGTAGAATATTGTAATCGACTCTACGAATTGGAACGAAAGTTTAAGAAACTTTCACCAAGCAAACGTCGAAAAGCACGAAAAAAATATTCCAAACCGATTGTGGAAGAATTCTTACAATGGGTAGATGAATCTCCTTTTTACGGCAAAAGTGCCCTTGCGGAAGCGGCAAACTATACCTTGAAACATGCCGAAGGTCTAAAAGCATTTCTATATGACGGTCGAATTGCGATTGACAATAACCCAGCAGAAAATGCGATTCGTCCGAGTGTGATTGGTCGGAAGAACTGGCTTTTCTCTGTGAGTGAATTGGGAGCTGATGCCAATGCCGTTTGTTTGAGTTTAGCTGAAACGACAAAAGCTAATGGAATTGATTTCTATCAATACTTGGTCAAAGTATTGACAGAACTCCCAAACCTCCCAATCCATCAGCAACCAGAAATAATCGATCGCTACTTGCCTTGGTCTAAAAATATACGTGAATCATGTGCAATAGCAAAATAGCCCTCAATCTGAAAAAATTCAAGATTGTAGGGCTATTTGTCATGCGTACTAATAGGTACGCTTTTTTAATCCCTGTTTTAAGTTTTTCAATGCGTCATTTGAATTCGGGCTTACGATGCATCCCTTATTTGTTATTACTTTGTTTTCTTGCCAATTCCAACTGATCAAAAAAAAAAAAACGCCCTTGAATTGCAATCGCAAATTCAAGGGCGGCAAGAACATTATTCGTAATGATTGATCACAATTTCAGCGCAGCGGGAACATAATGTCGGATGTTTTTCGTTTTGGCCGACCGTTTCAGAGTAAGACCAGCAGCGCTCGCATTTTTCCCCATCCGCTTTTTCTACAGCGATGGATGTTTTTTCTAATGCAATCGCATTTTCAGGGGCATCTTTTCTGCTTCCGGCAACCACAAATTGAGATACAAGGGAAATTTGTTTGAAATCGACTTTTTCATCATTCAATAATGACAATACTTCTTCATCATCTGTATAAACCACCACTTTGGCATCCAATGGTTTACCGATGACTTTTTCATTACGCGCTTCTTCAAGGGCTTTAAGCACTTCATCGCGGATGTCCATCACTTTACTCCATTTTTCTTTGAGTTCTTTAAAGTTGCTGCGTTCATCCACTTCCGGGAAGTCTGTCAATTGTACAGACGGCTCTTCCTCATTTAAATAAGACCACAATTCATCCGTTGTATGCGGAAGGATCGGTGTCAAGATTTTCAACAATGTGAGCAAGCAATCGTACATCACCGTTTGCATTGCGCGGCGGTCTGGATTGTTTGGCGCTTCGATATAAACGACGTCTTTTGCCACATCCAAATAGAATGCAGACAATTCAACAGAAACGAAGTTGTTGATGGAATGGTAAACCGCAGAGAAGTCATACCGGTCATAAGCGGCGCGCACTTGTTTCAATACTTCCTGCAAGCGCATGTACATATATTGATCCACTTCTCGTAAGTTTTCATATGGTACACGGTCTTTTTTCGGATCAAAATCAAATAAATTTCCGTGTAAATAACGAAGCGTATTCCGGATTTTACGGTATACTTCGGAAATTTGTTTCAATAAATCCACCGAAATGCGCACATCGCCTGTATAGTCCACAGAAGCCACCCACAAACGGAGAATGTCCGCACCATACTGTTTCATTACTTGTTCAGGAACAATGACATTTCCAAGAGATTTACTCATTTTACGTCCTTCGCCATCAAGAACGAAGCCGTGGGACAGAATGCCTTTATATGGTGCAAAGCCGTTGATGGCAACCGATGTAATCAAAGATGAGTTGAACCATCCACGATATTGGTCGGAACCTTCCAAATAAAGGTCGGCAGGATATTTCATGCCCCGTTCCACAAGCACGCCTTGATGAGTGGAACCGGAGTCGAACCAAACGTCCATAATGTCTTTTTCTTTCGTGAATTTTCCATTCGGGCTTCCTGGATGCGTGAAACCTTCAGGCAATAAATCTTTCGCTTCTCTTTCAAACCAGATATTGGAACCGTGTTCACGGAATAAATTGGCCACATGAGCAATCGTTTCCGGCGTAATAATCTCCTCGCCATTTTCAGCATAGAATACCGGAATTGGCACACCCCAAGCCCGTTGACGGGAAATGCACCAGTCTCCGCGGTCACGGATCATGTTGTAAAGGCGGATTTTACCCCAGCTAGGAGTAAATGTCGTATTTTCAATCGCTTCCAATAACTGATCACGGAACGGCTCGATTGAACAGAACCATTGCGGCGTTGCACGGAAAATCACCGGTTTTTTCGTACGCCAGTCATGTGGATAGGAGTGCGTAAAGAAATTTAATTTTAATAAAGCTCCGACCTCTTTTAATTTTTCAGTCACCACTTTATTGGCATCATCATAGAACATGCCTTCAAATCCTGGGGCTTCATTTGTATAGCAGCCCCGGTCATCGATTGGGCTCAATACATCCAAACCGTATTTTTTCCCTACGATATAGTCGTCTTCCCCGTGGCCGGGCGCTGTGTGAACGCATCCGGTACCTGCATCCAATGTGACGTGTTCCCCTACCATGACTAAAGAATCGCGGTCATAGAATGGATGTTTCGCCACAATGTATTCCAATTGTTGGCCTTTCACTTCTTGAACGATTTCAACTTGTTCCCATCCAATTTCTTTTGAAACATTTTCAATCAATTCTTTTGCAATGATATATAAGTTGCCATCCACTTTCACAACGGCATAAGTAAATTCAGGGTTGACGGAAATTCCTAAGTTGGCCGGAATTGTCCAAGGGGTAGTTGTCCAGATGATGAATTTTGCATTTTCAGGAACAACACCTTTTGCGTCTTTGATTTCAAAGCTCACGTAAATGGAAGGTGATTTCACATCTTTATATTCAATTTCCGCTTCCGCCAATGCAGACTCGGAAGAAGGAGACCAGTAAACAGGTTTCAACCCTTTGTAAATGTACCCTTTCTCCGCCATGCGGCCGAACACTTCAATTTGGCGGGCTTCGAATTCAGGTTTTAATGTAATGTAAGGATTTTCCCAATCACCACGTACGCCTAAACGCTTGAATTGGGCCTTTTGATTTTCGATTTGTTCGTAGGCATATTCTTCGCAAAGTTTGCGGAATTCGGCAACCGACATTTCTTTGCGGTTCACGCCTTTTTTCGTCAAAGCATGCTCGATCGGAAGTCCGTGGGTATCCCAACCAGGAATATAAGGAACATGGTATCCTGTCATGGAACGGTGGCGGTTGATCATATCTTTGATGATTTTATTCAATGCGTGGCCGATATGAATATCTCCGTTGGCATATGGAGGGCCATCATGCAATACGAATTCCGGACGGCCTTTCGTACGCTCCAACACCAGCTTGTTAATATCCATTTCCGCCCATTTTGCTTGGATTTTTGGTTCGTTGACCGGCAGATTTCCTCTCATCGGAAAATCGGTTTTCGGCATTAATAACGTATCTTTGTACTCTACCATTGAATTTCCTCCTTCTAAAATTTTGACACCCTTTTAAAATCCTTTTTTAACTGCATAAAGGAATAGGCAAAAAAGAATTTCCCCCAAAATAAAAAAAGTTTCTCTATCCCTTAGGGACGAGAAACGATTACCCGTGGTACCACCCTTGTTCACAACGCAGAAAAAGGAAAAGCTCCGACGCTGCCTCATGACACTGTAACGTCGTGTGGACGAAATCACTTACTTTCCTTTCAGTGATTTGGCTCGGGAGTGATTTTCTTTTTTGCCGCTTGTTCGAGCTTCCACCGTCCTCGAATCGCTATATGACCGCCAGCAAAAAATACTCTCTCCTTCAACACCTGTCAGCCGCTTGTATTAAATTTCTGTGTATCAGTATATGAAAATCATGGGAGTCAGTCAAGTAGTAAGAAAATTGTTACAATTTTTCCTGCTCAGTCGCACTTTTTCTATAATATTCTTCATCGTCATCCTGCTTGAATTGCTCTTGTATTTCCGTAAGGCCCACATCATACTCCATTAAATGATCCCAATCATCGGAATTCAGCAAGTCCAATTGGGCTTCCACCAACATTTTGAAACGGTTGCGGAATACTTTGGACTGTTTTTTCAAAGCGTCGATTTCAATCGTAATTTTGCGCGCTTTGGCCAACGCTTCATTCACAATGCGGTCCGCATTTTTTTCCGCTTCCTTAATGATGAGCTTTGCCTCTTGCTGGGCATTTCTGCGCACTTCTTCCGCAGCCTCTTGTGCAACGACAATGGATTTTTGGAGCGTTTCTTCCATCGTATTGAAGTGTTCCATTTGTTCCGTCATTTGTTTCACTTTATCTTCCAGCTCTTTTTTCTCCCGGAGCAAGAGCTCATAATCTTTAATAATCTGGTCCAAAAATTCATTGACCTCGTCTTCCGCATAGCCTCGGAAAGACCTCGTAAATTCTTTATTATGTATATCAAGAGGTGATAGTGGCATCGTTTCGCACTCCTTTAATCAAAAATATAGGCATATTCCTATTATACCCATCAATGTTGTTCTTGACAGTAAATTTTTTTATACAATTCACTTTCTCTCGATTTGACTGATGACTAATCGGATCTTCTCCTTCTTCGTTCGCCCTTCGATTCCATCAATTTTGAAACGTCCATATCCCCGGCAGGAGACCAAATCGCCCTCTTGCAGTTCAAAAGCCGTTTCTTCGCAAAGGGCAAAGTTCACTTTTACTTTGCTTCCCCGAATCAAGTTTTGGGATTTTTGCCTCGAAAGATTAAAACTGCTTGATAAAACCGCATCCAGTCTCATGGAAGATACCGTCAGCCGTTGCTCCTTCCATTCCCCTTGCGGAGGAATCAGTTGATCCATGTTTTCAAGTTCTTGGATCCGGACATGAATTTTTCCCACTTTTTTTAAGTTTGTTTTTACATACGAGGCGATTTCCGATGTACAGGCAAACTGGATCGTTTCCTCGTCAATACGGATATCACCGAAGTGTTTCCGGTCAATTCCAAGGGAAAGCAATGCACCTAACACATCCGGATGCTTCAATTGGACAAACTTGGATGGAAAGGTCAACTGTAAAACGGTAATGTCGTAATCTTCCATTGTCGGAATAAAATAAGAAGGAGCGATATAAACCCTTTTCCTCTCCGCTTCCTGAAACATTCCTTCGCCATAAACGGATAGTCCGTCATGATTGCCCACAATGGACTGAACAATATGAAGTTCCCGTGGATCCAAAAAAGCGGTCAATTTAGGGGCGTAGCGATCTTCCACTTCTTTTTTCCACTCGATGACCCTTTCAATAAAAGGATGCTCATCTTTGCGAAAATGTTGCATAATATTTTGCATGGCGTCAACTCTCTCAGTACTTTTTCTTACAACCGGCACATGAATATTCAAGTAAAATCGGAACATTATATAAAATGGATGTGACTCCCCATTGAGCCGCATCCATTTAATAAAATAGCATATGCAACAAATTATAAATTCCCTGCTCGATAAATGTCAGCACAATTAAAGCGATAATCGGAGAAAAATCGATCATTCCAATTGGAGGAATGAATTTACGGAAAAATCCCAAATAAGGTTCGCACAATTTTTCCAAAAATTGTCCCAAAGCTGTATCCCTGGATGCAGGTATCCATGACATTAAAATGTAAATAATCAACATTAGCGTATAAATTCTGAAAGCAAAAGATATAATATCTGTTATGTCCATAGATTCTTTATTACCTCACTATTTTCATATATCGTCATAAAAGTATCCGGATATTTCGCCTTGCACTTCCACGTTGTCCGGTGTGCATAGGAAGATGTTATCACCGATACGTTGAATATCTCCACCTAAAGCATAGACGGTTCCGCTCAAAAAATCAATAATTCGCAATCCTGCTTCACGGTCAATCCGCTGAAGATTGACGATGATGGCACGTTTATTTTTCAAATGTTCAGAGATGTCCTGCGCTTCTGCATACACTCTTGGTTCAACAATGACGACTTTGGCATTTTTCAAAGCATTGGCCGATTGAATGTTGATGACATTCAACGTTTTTTCTTCGCCATGGCTATTGACGATTTTTTTCGTTGTTTTTCTTGTTACAGTCTCTTGCGGCAATGCGACCGGTTCATTCATTGATGGTTGAACTTGCTCTTCTTCTTCTTCCAAGTAAAAGAAATTTTTTATTTTGCTGAACATGCCCATCTTTCCAACCTCCTATCCAACAAGAGCTGTTCCGATCCGAATAAATGTGGCCCCTTCTTCAATCGCAATCTCGTAATCGTTGGACATACCCATCGATAATTCTTGACAAGGTGCGTAGGGCAAATTTAAATTTGCAATCTCTTGTTGTAATTCTTTCAATCCACGAAAGACTTTCCGAATCACTTCTTTGTCATCCGTATTTGGCGCCATCGTCATTAAACCGACAACCTGAATCTTGCTGAACTTTTCCAAAGATTGAATAAATGGTATCACTTCTTCCTTGCTTAAACCATGTTTGGATTCTTCGCCGGATACATTGACTTGAACAAAACATTTTACCGGGTTTACAGCCCGCTTCTCAATTTCTTCCGCCAAGCTCATACGGTCCAAAGAGTGCAAATAATCGATTTCATTGATGACTTTTTTTACTTTTCTTGATTGCAAAGTGCCAATATAATGCCAGATGGCTTGATCTTGAATCGCTTCTTTTTTTGCGAGCAACCCTTCCGGACGATTTTCTCCGAGATGGATGATGCCGGCTTCCAATGCTTCTTTTGTTCGTTCAACCGAAACTTGTTTTGTTACTGCGATTATTTGAATATGATTATCTTTTCGATGTGCCCTTGTTTTTGCGTCTTCTATTCTTTGCTGTATGATTTCCAAGTTTTCCCGAATGCTAGCCATATTGAATCCCATCTTTTCTTTACAACAATAGTTTCTTTCATTTTATCAATCAACTCTCGATTTTTCAATGAAATAGCGGCATTAAGAAATACCTTTAACTAAAATGACATCTTTCCCAATCACTAAAATATCACTGATCAGCACTTTTTGGATTGCCTCTTCTCCTTGGAAAAAGTTGAATAGTTTTTTTGGTTCCGCTACAAGAAAAGCTGTGATCATGCCCGTTTGTTCGCATACTTCAGCATCGATAATGTACCCGATAAACCGTCCGCTTCCCGCCTCAATGATCTCTTTTTGCTGCACTTCTGAAAACTTCAAGGGAATCTCCTTTCAACCAGACTATATTCTCAGTTATCACTAAATCTGATCAATTCATGAGAACAATCATAAAATTTCACAATTTCTCTAATCATTCACCCATAAAAAGACAGCTAAACCAATCGGAAAATGTATACGTTTAATTAAAAAAGTGTCAAAGACAATGAATTCAATTCTATTTTATGTTTCACAACCTTATTTGACCTCTTGCAGTTCTTCCTCTTTTAAAAATAAAAACGCACTTGTGAAAAGTGCGTTGGATTAGACGGAACAAAACATTATCCATATTTATAGTCTTTTTGCATTGTCTCAATGGCATTTTTTTCAAGTCTAGAAATTTGGGCTTGTGATATTCCGAGGGATTTTGCGATTTCTGTTTGTGTTTCGCCATAGTAAAACCGCTTTGCCAGAATCAATTGTTGGCGTTCATCCAACTTTTGAATACTTTCCTTTACGCTTACATATGCAACCCATTGATCTTCCGACACATCTTCATCCCTCAATTGGTCCATGATGTAGACAGCGTCTCCGCCGTCAGAATAAATCGGCTCCTGAAGGGAAAGAGGATCTTGAATCGCATCCAAAGCATAGAGCACGTCTTCTTTTTTCATATCAATCATTTCGGCAATTTGTTCAATGGATGGTTCATATAAATTTTCTGAAATGAATTTTTCTTTTGCCTGCATCGCTTTATAAGCAATATCTCTCAAGGATCTTGATACGCGAAGGGCATGATGGTCCCTTAAATGTCTGCGTATTTCTCCAATTATCATCGGTACAGCATATGTCGAAAATCGTACATTATGTTTTAAATCGAAATGGTCGATGGCTTTCAATAATCCGATACATCCAACTTGGAACAAGTCATCCGCTTGTTCTCCCCGATAAGAGAATCTGCCTACAATGCTCAACACGAGCCGCAGATTGCAGATCACCAATTGTTCTCTTACGGATGTATCACCATTTTTTAGACGGACAAACAACTCTCTCATTTCTTCATGTTTTAATACCGGCAAAGAAGCAGTATCAACACCGCAAAGCTCGACTTTTGTACGCACCATCTTCTTTTCCTCCAGACTTTTATCTCTTGGATTGTTTTTTAAGTTTGTCCGAAAAGGAAAAGAATATGCGTGCGTTGAGCGTCCAATTTCAACCAATTCCTTATGAGATTGGTTGGTTCAAGGATTCTCTCAACTCAGATATAATTTTCTTTTCTAATCGGGAAATATAGGATTGGGATATTCCCAAGTGATCCGCCACTTCTTTCTGCGTCATTTCCTTTTTGCCGTTGAGACCGAACCGGCATTCCATAATATATCTTTCCCGTTCGCTTAATCCGTTGATCGCTTCAAACATCGATGCACGCTCAATTTTCTTTTCAACATCATTCATAATAATTTCTTCATCCGTGCCTAAAATATCTGATAATAGGAGTTCATTCCCATCAGGATCCGAGTTCAATGGTTCATCTAAAGAGACTTCGCCTTTCATACGACTTGTCTTTCGCAAGTGCATCAAAATCTCATTTTCGATGCATCGGGAAGCATATGTGGCAAGTTTGATATTTTTTTCTTTATTGTATGTTTCGATGGCTTTGATTAATCCGATAGAGCCGATGCTGATCAAATCCTCAATTGGCGTGCCGGTGTTATCGAAACGTCTCGCAATATAAACAACAAGACGCAAGTTTCTTTCAATCAATGTATCACGCGCTTTCATATCACCATTCATAAATGCTTCAATTACAGACATTTCTTCTTCTCTGGACAATGGTACTGGCAATGAATCATGACCTCCTATATAGTATGTTTTTTTAGTACGAAACTTACTGAATATTTTCAAAAGAAGCTCTTTTAGTCTTTCAAACAACCATTCTCCCCCTTTATGAATTAGTTCAACGCTAAAACGTGGAGTATCATTTGTGCATTCTGCGGAAACCGGGCATCGTGTCGGGTAAATACCACATATTCTTCCAATATTTCCTTCTTTATGTTTCCGTAAAGAATCAGACGTTCAAAGCGAAAGGCAAGAGCGGTTGACGTTTCTTTTTGTACCGTTGACAACTTCAAAATTCTGATTTTAGGGTACATAAAGTCAGGAAACATTGTTAGTTGATAAGGATTCTTTTCGTCCCACGAAAGCAATCCCTCTTTTAACTCTTTCGGCAGTTTCTCTTCCACCGCCTGATACGATAAGAAATGAACCGGTTTGCCGCTGATCGGCTCCACACATTCATTTCCCGTATCAATGAATCCTTTCAACGAATACGATTTTTGGAAGAGCTCCAATTCGCAATCAACAACGAATGATTGCTGCAACCTCTCCTTTGTCATATTTCTCCATTTCGAATGAATAAAAGTTAAACTGAGAACAGCGATACTTAAACAAAAGATAAAAAAAATGAGATCGGATTGCCTGAGCAGGAAGGGCAATAAACTGGTCAAAAGCCCTCCCAGAAAAAAGGTGGCCACAAGCAGCACTGTGCCCTGTTTCAGCAAGGTTTGAATCCGAAAGGAGAAAGCGAGTCCAATTAGAAGAACAAAACTTGCAAGAGCCCCTATAAAAGATTGATAGAGAATTGATGACACGAGTCCGCTAATGAATGCACTGAACAACAACCTTCGTTTTTTTACATACAATCCCGTTATTTCCTTCGTAAACTTTAATAGGAAGTAATTAAATAACGTATTGTATAGTACGAGCAATTCTCCAATCATTTTAGCGTCCTCCTATTGATAGATTAACACTACCCTCATGTAGAAAATGTCAAAACGTCGGAGCTAATCCGGAGTTTTTATTGACAAAATATTGCATGGAACGGGAAATTATGCATAAAAAAAGAACTATCCGGAAAGATTTTCATCTTTACCGGATAGTTCATTCATAATTTGAATCAGAATACCGAAAAGCTCCGTTAAAAGAAATGTCGATTTTTTCGTTTTTTTGTAACAATATTTCCTTCACTGCTTTTATTGATTTCGGTGGCGACGGTTTCTTAAGAATGTCGGAATGTCTAATAGATCTTCTTGTTGGTTGCGGTAATATTCCTGTTGTTGCTGCGGCTCGATATTTCGTTCGCGCACAGGAGATTGCTGGGTTTGTCCAGCGTTTGCTTGCGTGCTGCGCGCATTGATGGACGTTCTTGCACTTTGGGCTGCCTGAGGTGCGGCATCATCGAAGCCAGTTGCGATTACGGTTACGATAATTTCATCATTCAAGTTTTCGTTAATGACTGAACCGAAAATCATATTCACTTCTTCATCAGAAGCGGAAGCAACAATATCCGCAGCCTCCTGAACTTCAAACAGGCTCAAGTTTGTACCGCCGGTGATGTTCATGATGACCCCTTTCGCACCATCAATGGACGTTTCAAGAAGCGGACTGGAAATCGCTTTTTTCGCAGCCTCTGTTGCACGGTTTTCACCGGAAGCGATACCGATCCCCATCAGTGCTGAACCTTTGTTTGACATGATGGTTTTCACATCAGCGAAATCCAGGTTGATAAGACCTGGTGTGGCAATCAAGTCGGAAATCCCCTGTACACCTTGGCGCAATACGTTGTCAGCTTCGCGGAAAGCTTCAAGCATTGGAGTGCTTTTATCAACGATCTGCAACAGTTTATCGTTCGGAATGACGATCAATGTATCCACCGCTTCTTTCATCGCAGCAATTCCACTGATCGCCTGTGTTTGTCTCTTCTTTCCTTCAAAAGAAAATGGCCTTGTCACAACCCCAACAGTTAAAGCTCCCATATCCTTTGCGATTTGTGAAATGATTGGTGCGGCACCTGTTCCAGTTCCTCCACCCATGCCTGCAGTGACAAACACCATATCGGCTCCACGTACAACTTCTTCAATCTGTTCTCTGCTTTCTTCAGCAGCCTTTTTTCCAATTTCAGGATTTGCCCCTGCACCTAATCCACGAGTCAGTTTACTACCAATCTGCAATTTTATTTCCGCTTTTGAGAGATTTAAAGCTTGAGCATCTGTATTTACAGCAATAAATTCAACACCTTGAACGCCATGTTCAATCATTCGGTTAACAGCATTATTTCCACCACCGCCAACACCAATTACTTTGATTTTGGCTAGTTGGTCAATATTCGTATCAAATTCTAACATTCTTTCTCCTCCTACCACACTAGTCTAAGATTTTGATTTTTTCTTTTCATTATTCGAAAAATTTGTCAAATAGTCGTTTGGCTTTGTCAAAGACGCTTGTTTTATTTTCGTTATCAGCTTTTTCAGATGCATGAGATTGTTTTTTAGGAGGAGTAGTAACTGAACCTACCGCTTGATAAACAGGTGCTTTCGAAACTGGGCTTCTTCCGAAGAATTCATCTTCCATATGCGCGTAACAAATTAAGCCAACAGCGGTTGTATATGATGGATCCCGGACACCTATAAAATCAGGTATATATATTCTTACACGGGTTTGCATCACTTGACGGGCAAGTTGCGCAATCCCTTCCAATGAAGCGACACCACCTGAAAGTACGATTCCACCTGGTAAGTCTCTGACTCCTAAACGGGCTAATTCATCCAAAACAAGTTCAAACAATTCTTCTAAACGTGAACCGATAATTTCCGCAATAAACTTTTGGCTGTACTCTTCTGTTACATCTGTGCCAACAACCGGCACTTCAAACACTTCATCTTCAGAAGCATCCTCATAAAAAGCATGTCCATACTCTCTCTTTATTTTTTCGGCTTGTTCAGTTGGAGTTTTTAATATGATGGATAAATCTTTTGTAATATGGTCGCCACCGACCGGAACGACTCCTGTATGAGTTAACAAGCCATCTTCAAATACGGCAATCGTGGTTGAACCCCCGCCTATATCAATAAATGCAGTACCTTGGTTTTTTTCGTCTTCCGTCAATGCAAAATATCCTGCTGCCAATGGTTGCAAATATATTTCTTTTATATCAAGACCTGCCCGTTCAACGCATCTTAAAACATTGTGCAATAGTGTGCGAGATGTGGTAATCATCGTAGCATCCATTTCCAGTCGGATACCAATCATTCCACGGGGATCTTTGATTTCATCCAGATTATCCACGATAAACTGTTTCGGAATCAAATTGACCAATTCCCGCTCCGGTGGTATCGACATCACTTGGGCAGATTCAAACACTCTTTCCAAATCTTCATCCGTAATTTCCCGATTTTCACTGTTAACTGCAACTACACCTTTTACCGGCTGTAATACTGTTTGATTTGCAGGAATTCCTAACACGACTTCTCTTATCTGTATTCCTGTCATTCGTTCCGCTTGTTCTACAGCTTTTTTTATGGATTGGACGGTTGCATCTATATCAACAATTGTGCCTTTTCTTACTCCGTTCGTTTTGACGTTTCCTACTCCTATCACATGCAACTGGCCGTCTGTCACGTCACCGATCAGCGCTTTTATAGAAGAGGAACCTATATCAAGTGAAATATATATATTTTGATGATTCATTCCACCGCACCTCCTTCGAATGCTACTCCACTCATTCTATTTTAAAATATTATATATGTGTCAGTAAATTTTTCTATAACATCATACATAATAAATTCTACCGTTATTATACAGTTTTTTCATCCTTTTTTACATGTCTGTCTTCCCACTTTTGTATCAAAATTCGTCGAATTATAGCAATATTTTGAAAAAGCCTTACTCCAAATGCAAAAATTGCAGCCAAATACAAGTCCACCCCTAAATGGACGCCCAAAAAAGCGAGTCCAATGGCCAATGCAATATTGAAGAAAAAGCCGGTAATAAATACCTTATCATCGTATACTTGTTGCAAATTGGCTCTTATACCACCGACAATGGTATCGAGGGCGGCAAGCACGGCAATGGAGAGATAATTTTCATATTCGGAAGGAATTTGAATATCCGTCAGCAATCCCAAAGCCAATCCTAATATCAATCCTAAAAATGGTAACCACATAATTAATCCCCTTCACTTTTCAACAAATAACTGTTCGTGAATTCTCCATCATAGGCGCCAATCGTAATTTCTTCTTCCGCCGGATTAATGGTCAACTTCAGATTATCGATGTAAAAACCATCCTGGAACGTTGATGCATATAAATAGCTGTAAAGTTTTTCAGCCTGTTCAAAGGTTTCCGTAATGATCAAAATATCCACATTCGAATTGCTTATTGGAACACTGTTCACCGTGGTTTTTCCATTGATATCCCGAATGGCCGTCGTATGGACAACCCTTTGTCCATCAATTTCGATATATAATCCGTTATATCGGTAGATTTCATTCACAAGGCGGATTAAAAGATCCGGGGATATTGGTTCCACTTTAAATCCGCTGAGAATCAGTTCTTCCGCAGGTTTAATATTTAAGCGCAGTCCAGGACCTGTCACTTCTGAAAGCCCCGCTCTTACCCTCAAATCTTCAACGGTTGATTGCAGGACTTTTCCAAGCTCTTTGCTGTTTTCATCTTCATACTCCGCTTTTATGTTTTTCAGGGAGGCAATTTCGTTCAGGAGCTCCGAATGCAGCTTTTTTTCTTCGGTCAGCTCTTGGCGTATTTCCCAAATGTCTCTCGTGTCACGGGATTCAGGCTTTTTTACTGTGTTATATTGGACTGCGATCATGAATCCTACAACAAAGGAGATTAAAGTAATCCGGATTACTACATTCTTCTCCACCTACCTGCCCCCTTTTACATTTTGATATCTTCCAAACCTTGAATCGTCACGACAATCGAATCATTGATTAATCGTTCGAAAACTCCGCCGGCTATTTTTAAAGAGGAGATTAAAGTATCAGCGTTTCCGATTGCTTCAATTTCGAATGGAGCAGGATATTGTTTTCCGTCGATTGTAATCACTGGACCGTTGCAATGAATATAAGAATTCGGTTTCAAGCGATGACCATTGATGGCGATGGCTTCTGCCCCGGAAATCTTCAATTCATTGATGACCATAAAAATGTGGCTCTCATGGACAATATAATCATTCGGATTTGTCGATTTCGGATCATAATGGCCATCTTGCAAAGTCACTTTGATTCCTTCGCCATGGGCAGGCAATTCACCAAGTATCAACCTCAGCCTCTCAGCCTCTTCGGCCAATTCCTTGTAATCTTCTTCATTTTCGGTAAAAGACTTCTCATATTCCCGGATCTGGGCTTTCAAATCATTGAGCTCGTCCATTAATTCTTTGTTTCTTTCCTGCTGCTCAATCAGTTCATTCCGGTAAGTATCCTCTTGTTCGATATAACTGGAACGGACTTTTTTATTGTCTTTTGCCAAATTGTAGGAATAACCGATCATGAAACCAGTCACGATGCAAACGAGCAGAAGGATGAAATGCTTTCTCGTAATTTTATTTTGTCTTCGGTTATGGAGTCGATTCATCATGTTCCACATCCTGTTCAACCGATGCATCATCGGATTGTCCGCCAATATTCAATTTCTTATATTCTTCGGAATATGGCTTGAAATATGAACCAACTTCAATATCTATGATCCCCTTTTCATTTTCCGCTGCGTTTTCAATCTGGGCGATAATGGCCGGATAATACTTCAGTTTTTCAGAAAGCGAAGTGATTTCCGCGCGAACCTCATAGCCATCATTCATAAACAACGTAATCGCATAGGGGTCCGTTTCCGTAGCGGTCAAATTAATTTGGGAAATTAATGCCAACACCTCATCATCGAGTTCAGCCAGTTCCTTCAGCACCATTTTTCTTAATTTCTCATCCTCAAAGTTTAAAAAGATGGGTGCGTCAATGGTGGGGACTTCGTCAGATGCTTTATAGACCACACCGTTTTCAAGAATTGGATGAAACTGATGATCTTCAAAAATATAGGCCACCCGGCGGTACTCTTTTACTTGTATTTCCACTGCCGTAAGCAATTTCCGTTTTACCTTCACTTCTTTGACCCAGTCTTCTTTCAATTTCTGTTCAACTTTTGATGCTTTGAATCCCCACAATGAATCGCCGACTTGGAGTCCGGATTTGTTCAAATAATATTCTTCTGTTGCCAGTTCGGCTCCATGTACTGTAATTTTTTGAATATTGCTGTAAGGAGATTGGAAGTAAAGGAGTAAAAATAACGTTCCCAAAAATAGCGAAATGATGACGGCAAACTTGATGTTCGTCCGTCTTCTCCGCTTTTTCTTTAAGGTGGGAATTCGTTCTTCAATATCAATGACTTTGTCCATTTTTACTCCTCCTTTCCATTTAAGTGGTTCGATTCGAAATTGAAACAATCACACCAACGATAAACCAGATAATCATAAGGGATGTACCGCCGTAACTAATGAACGGCAATGTCACACCGGTTACCGGAATGAGCCCGATCACGACTCCGATATTCAAGGCGGCTTGAAAACCGATCATTGCCACAAGAGAGCTGATGGCAAAGAAATCAGAGCTTCTGGTCGATTGCAATGCCAATCCCATTCCGGAATAGATGAATAAACAAAACAATGCGATGATGAAGCATCCGCCCAAAAATCCGATTTCCTCCAGTATGATGGAAAAAATAAAGTCGTTCTGCGGTTCCGGCAAATACAAAAATTTTTGTCTGCTTTGCTGGAAACCATGGCCCAAGAGTCCTGCAGGTCCGATTGCCATCAAAGACTGCACCGCCTGGAAACCGCTGCCCAACGGATCTGACCACGGATCAATGAAAGCTTCAATACGCTTCAATCGATAAGGTGCCGCTGCGATAAGACCGATCAGCCCAATCACCCCAAGGGCGATAAACGCCACATACAGCTTGATTGGATATCTTGCAATAAAAAGCAGGATAAATGAAGATACGACCAGGATAAACACGGAACCGAAATCCGGTTGCAGCATAATCAAAGCACTTGGAATAATGATGAGAAGGAAATGCCGGAGACGGACAACCTGCTCACCACTGGGCACCTTGCTTAATTGATGGCTTAAATACATCAAAGTCGTGATTTTCACCAACTCGGCAGGCTGTACGGTCAAAGGCCCGAGTCCAATCCAGCTTTGGGAACCGTTTCGCTCCAGCCCAATGCCCGGAATCAACACAAGTACCAGCAGTATGAGCGAAAATAGATACAAACTTCTCCATGTTTTTTCCTTGTGGAAAACCGGCATATTGGAGACGGTATAGAACACGATGAGCGCCAGCAGGAGATAAACGGACTGCTTGATGTAAAAAGGAATCTCCCCTTCGTAATGGATCGCACTCCAATATGTACCTGCCGAATAAATGAAAACCACACCTATTATGGAAAGCATAAATGCTGATATGATAAACAGCCTTTTATACGTAAATTTCAGTGAAGGCATCCTTTCCTAAAAATTTTTGCTTCCATACAAGCAATTAAGAAAGTTTCATTGCCGCCTCGATAAATAAATCTCCCCGGACTTCGAAGCTTTTGTATTGATCCCAACTTGCGCAAGCAGGGGATAATAAAATAATATCTCCACTTGCAGACAGCTCCGCAGCCTTTTCGACCGCTTCCTCAATATTTGCAGCAATTTCGCATGTTCCAACATTGCAGGATTTTGCAAATTCGATGAAACGGTGCTTTGTTTCTCCCATTGCAACAACGGCTTTCACATTTTTCATGGCTTCCCGCAATTCTTCAAAGGAATGTCCCCGGTCAAGCCCTCCAGCGATCAATACAATCGGCTGTTGAAAAGCTTCCAAAGCCACCTTGGTTGCCAAGCAATTTGTAGCCTTCGAATCGTTGTAAATCTTGCGCCCTTTCCATTCGCGTACAAATTGGGTGCGATGGCGTACACCAGAGAAGGTTTTCAGCACTTCTTCAATCGCTTCCTTGCCGCATCCGTAAAGGTTGCAAGCGGCAATCGCTGCCAACACGTTTTGCAAATTGTGTTTGCCCGGTAAAGCGATGATCTCCCGTTGCAAGAACGGTTCTCCCTGCCAGTAAATCGTTGTTTCATCTGCGCTGATCCCTTCATCCATCCGGCCTTGTATGCTGAAAGGTATTTTTTTGGCGCGCGATTCTTTCGCCCATTCCACCACTACATCTTGATCTTTATTGAAGATTAAATAATCCTCTTCCGTTTGGTTTTTGGTGATGCCGAATTTCGCTTTCGCGTATTCTTCAAAGGTGCCATGATAATCCAAATGGGCATTGTATAAATTGGTCAGCACCGCAATTTTTGGTTTGAATTGGTCAATCCCCATCAATTGGAAAGAGGATAATTCCGTTACAATCACTTCATCAGCTGCGGCCTTTTCCGCAACGCTGCACGCGACTGTACCGATATTGCCCGCAATTTTCGGATGGCGGCCACCCGCTTTTAACATTTCAAAAATCAATGTCGTTGTTGTCGTTTTCCCGTTTGTTCCGGAAATGCCAATCATCGGCGCTTCGCTGATCAAATAAGCCAGTTCGATTTCCGTAATCACGGGCAATTTACGGGAAAGAGCGTCTTTTACAATTGGATTCGTGTATGGAATTCCAGGATTTTTCACGACAAGTTCAAATCCTTCATCCAAAAGATCTTCCGGATGTCTTCCGCAAATGACTGTGATTCCTTTTTTCAGTAATGATTGGGCATCAGGATTTTCATCAAAAGGTTTTGCATCATTCACCGTCACAAAAGCTCCAAGTTTATGTAAAAGAAGTGATGCAGCTACCCCGCTTTTTGCCAAACCTAAAACTAACACTTTTTTATGTTGAAATTTTGTTGTATGAATCATAAATATGCCTCCGCTATCACAGCAATCATTGCTACTAATAATGCCATTGTCCAAAATACGCCAACCACTTTTCTCTCCGACCATCCTGATAATTCAAAATGGTGATGAATCGGAGCCATTTTAAATATACGTTTTCCTCTTGTTTTAAAGCTAATTACTTGAAGGATCACCGATAAAGTTTCAATCACAAAAACAAGCCCTACAACCAGCAGCAGCAATTCTTCCTTTACAATGATGGATACGAGCCCGAGAGCTCCTCCCAATGCAAGGGATCCGGTATCCCCCATGAACACTTTTGCAGGGTTCGCATTGAAAATTAAAAATCCTAACAATGCTCCCGTGACAGCAAAAGTGAATACCGCCACATCCGCTTGTTCATTAAATAGCGCAATCACTCCAAAGGCACTGAAGGCAATGGATGCAGTGCCGGCCACCAATCCATCCAACCCATCCGTCAAATTGACCGCATTGGAAAAACCGACAAGCCAAAAAATTAAGAAAGCTACATAAAGAATTCCCAGGTCAATCGACCATTCGGTAAACGGGATGCTGATGGAAGTATCGAAAGCCCCAAGTCTTAAAAGCAGGAATGCCAGGATGGAAATAACGATTTGACCAATCAATTTTTGCAAAGAAGTTAATCCCAAATTTCTTTTCAAAACAATTTTGATGCTGTCATCGAGCAGTCCGATCACGCCAAATCCCACCAGTACGAGCAACAGGACGACGGACTGGGTAGTGAATAAATTAAAGATTTTCCCTGCAATGATGGTAGTGGCAATGATGGAGATTAAGAATATCACTCCGCCCATCGTCGGTGTACCCGCTTTTTTCATATGGGATTTTGGGCCTTCTGTGCGAATGCTTTGACCGAATTTCAGTCTTCTTAATATTGGTATGAATATCGGACCTAATATCACTGAAATAATAAAGGATACAGCTAAAATGGTTATTGTTGTTTCGATAGACATGTTAGATCTCCCTCAAAAACTTCTTTCTGAATTGATTTCTACAATATCACAAAATATTACATGGCACCATTAACAAATTGTGGTAGTATTTCATTCCGGGAATTTCCTGCGGGATAAAAGCGGATCCCGCAGGTGATAAGCGATTGGAAAACAATCCCTTCCAATCTGATCAATCCCCCAAATATAGATGAATGGTTCCATCGACTTCCAATATGTTGTCCGGTTCTGGCAATTGGGATTTAACAACTTCTCCTTTTCCATGCAATTCGATATGGAACGGATAATTCAATTTCATGATTTCATCCACTTTCATTCCCACTAAATTCGGTACCCGTTCCGTCATTGGATCTCCCCAACGATACTGCTTTTCCAACTGGCCTTCCCGATTGACTTGCAACCCGATAATCGGCGCAATATCCTCGATGATTTGCCCTACGATAGGAGCGGCGATCGTGCTTCCAAATACAACGGAACTTTTCGGACTATCAACGGCAACGTATACAACCACTTGTGGATGATCGCTAGGTGCAAAACCGATGAAAGAAACAATATAATCACCCGATTTGTATCGGCCGTTTTCCACCTTTTGGGCCGTTCCGGTTTTTCCTCCAATGCGCAGCCCATCCCGGTAAGCATTGCGTCCAGAGCCATTTGCAACAACCGATTCCAAAGCGTACCGAACCTTTTCTGAAGTTTTTTCGCTGATTACAGTACGTTTCAGCTCCGGTTTATTTTCAAGAATGGTTTTTCCCGTTTCAGAATCGACTATTTTTGAAACGACATAAGGCTTATAAAGTTTCCCTCCATTAATGGCTGCGGACACTGCCTGGACTTGCTGGATCGGAGTCACCGCAATCCCTTGCCCGAAGGAAGTTGTCGCATGTTCAACGGGTCCGAAGGCTTCTTTTGAAAATAGGATGCCGGTCGCTTCACCTGCAATATTTGATCCTGTTGATTCCCCAAAACCAAAGTTTTTAATGTATTGCAATAATTTGTCCGGCCCCACCCGTTGGCCAAGTTCGATAAAACCAGGGTTACAGGAGTTTTCCACCACTTGCAAAAAAGTTTGCTGTCCATGGCCTTCCCGTTTCCAGCAACGCAACCTCGAATCTTCCACGATTGTATACCCTCTATCGTAGAATGTATCTTTGTCCAAATCGACTTTGCCCTCCTCAAGGGCAGCAGCCAAAGTAATAATTTTAAATGTTGACCCTGGCTCAAAGGTCATCCAGACTGGCAAGTTGCGGTTATAGATTTCAGGTTTCGCATTTTCATAATTGCTGGGATCGTATGTAGGATATGAAGCAAGGGCCAATATTTCACCCGAATTTGGATTCATCACGATTGCCAGCGCCTGTTCCGCATTGTATTTTTTCATCGCTTGCGCCAATTCTCTTTCCACCACTTGTTGGACTTCCAAATCAATGGTCAGTTGCACCGTCGCACCTTGTTTCCCTTCCCGCCACTCATCATCCACGTGTGGCAAAGCATTCCCTTTCGCATCTGTAAAAAGCCGGATGGCCGCATCTTTTGACGTCAAATATTTATCGTATTGAAATTCGATTCCTGCCAATCCTTGTGTGTCGTAGCCGGTGAATCCAAGGAAACGGGAAAGCAGCGTTCCGTAAGGGTAATGCCGTACGTAATCGACACCGGTATATAAGCCGTCGATTTTCAATCCTTGCAGTTCAACGGCTTGTTCGTACGTAATGTTTTTCCCTTCCGGCGCAAGCTTGACTAAATAGGATTTGGAGTTCATTTTTTCATAGAGTTTCTTTTCATCCACTTTTAATACGGAAGCGATTTGTTTTGCAGCTTGTTCGATATTGTCATTTTGAGCCGGCATGAAATATAGGGTCGGAGCCAATTTGTTTGTTACAATCACTTCACCGTGTCGATCGACGATTTCCCCACGCTCTGAAGCGAACGGAATTTCCCGATCCCAATTTTCCTTTGCCAGTTCTGTCAACTTATCATGTTGAATAACTTGGACATAAAACAGCCGTACAATGACAGCGGCCACAAAAAGAATAAATCCAAAAAGCACAATCCTTAACCGTTTTTTCGAAACGGTTGAAATCCACTTCATTCGACACCACACCCCGTTTTTAACAAGGTATGAATCGAACTTCTCATCTATTCAAAAGGGATGAATTAATCTTGTGGCAACTCTTCTTTTGTCCCCTCTTCATTTTGAACAAAGGATTCTTCAGGCGTTTTCAATTTTACAACGATTGGTGATGAATCGGTAATGACCGTATTTTCTGAAACACTTTGGCTTTCTACATATCCTTCCCCCACAATTTCAAGATTTATACCGGACATCGATTTATAGATGAGCAAATTTCTTAATGACCAATTTTCAAATGAAGGCAATGTCACAGCGCCATCGGTTTTTAAAAAGACGAGGCCGTTTTTCAACAAGGATACCCCCTCTTTCGGATATTGGTCGATGATTTCTCCCCCTTCACCGATAATGATCGGTTTCAAACCTTGACTCTCCAATTCTTGTTTTAGATTATCGGCATTTTTCCCTATATACTTTCCGATTTTCACCGTTTCTACCGGCTTCACATCTTCGGGGTTGATATTTAAATATTTCAAACTGTTTTCCATTACAGGTTTAAATACTTTGGCCACCGGTTCAGAACCTACTTCAGTATCTTTGAGTTTCGGTCTTTTTACCGCCACATAGACGATCAACTGGGGATCATCGGCAGGAGCCATCCCTAAAAAGGAATACAAATAATTGTTTTTGCCGTACAAATAGCCTCTTCCATTCGGATTCGGAATTTGGGCTGTCCCTGTTTTACCTGCAACTTCATAACCGTCAATGTGATAGTTTCTGGCAGTACCGACTTCCGAAGTGACTGTGGATGACAATATTTTCCTTACTTGTTTTGCGGTGCTTGCCGAAATCGGCTTTCCTTTTTCTTTCGGTTTATGTTCTTCAATCACTTTTCCAGTGGAAGAATCAACTATTTTGTCAATGACATACGGCTGCATCATCACGCCATCATTGGTGATGGCCGTCATTGCCTGCACAAGTTGTATCGGCGTCACCGTAGATCCTTGTCCAAATGAAGTCGTTACATAGTTGATGGGATAACGGGTCAAAATGGTTCCGGTTACTTCCCCAGGCAAGTCAATTCCTGTCTTTTGTCCGAAACCGAATGCATTTAAATATCGAATGAACGTATCGTTCCCCATTGTTTGGAGCAAATTGGCCATCGCCGTATTCGATGAGCGTTGGAAACCTTCCAAATAAGTGATCCGTCCCCAACCGTAAACGTTGTGGTCCCGGATTGTTCTGTCAAGCACCTTATATGCGCCCGATTGATAGGTGGCATTCGGATTCCAATGGCCGGAATCGATCGCTGCAGCCAATGTGAAGGTTTTCATTGTGGAACCCGGTTCAATCACTTCCTGGGTGAGATAGTTCAACCAATTGTTTTCCAAACCTTCCTGCGTTTCCGGATTGAAAGTTGGACGCTGGGACATTGCGAGGACTTCTCCCGTTTTGGCATCCGCGACAATGCCGACCATCATTTCCGGATTATATTCTTGGTAAACATTTGTCATGGCATCTTCCAAAAAGTTTTGAATCGTTTTATCAATCGTCAAGTATATGTTGTCTCCGTTTTTCGCCGGTTTGACCATTTTTTCTCTGTTCGGGATCAGATAATGGAATGCATCCGTTTCGTATTCAATCTTTCCGTTTTCCCCGGTCAATTGTTTATTGTAAATCAACTCCAACCCCATTTTTCCGACAGAGAGGAATGTTCCATCATCCTGCTTTTCCTTCTGCGTAAAACCGATTAAGTGGGAGGCAAAGACACCATTTGGATAATATCTTTTGGTATCACTTACAAACTTAATTCCAGGCAATTGTTCCTTTTCAATTTTAGTTTTGATTTCGTGGCTGATTCCTCTACCTGCCGCGCCAAATTCCACTTGGTAATAATAGCGGCCATCCGGTCTTCGTTTTGTTAAAATTTTATAAATTTCCGATTCATCCAGGGAAATATATTTTGACAACACTTCCGCCGTCTTTTCAGGGTCCACTACATGCTGCGGTTTTTTCGGGTTTGTTGTTGCGACCGGATTGACGATGGCTATCAATCGGTAACTTAACGTGTCCTCCGCAATCACATTGCCGTTCCGGTCCAGTATTTTGCCCCTTTCGGCAGTGATCACCGCTTCCTTTTGATACAATGCCGCAGCTTTCGCCTTCAATTGTTCCCCTTCCACTTGACCTGTCGCTTGAATAAACGTAATCCTCAACAATAATGCAAAAAAGAGCCCTCCATAAAAGACGAACAATAGAAAGGCTCCCCATTGAAAACGAAATTTCTTTTTCTTCATTCTCCCGGCACAACCTTTACATTATCTTCTTTCAGAGTCAAACCGAGTGAATTTGCTTTTTCCCAGATTCTTTCGTATGTTGATAATTCGCTGACTTGCACCTTTAAATCAACATTTTGTTTCTCAATTTCCGCAATTTCTCTTTCAATTTTCTCTATTTCGATCGTTGTTTTTTGAATAGAGCTTTGCTTATGTAAAATGAATATGGATAGTGTTGCGATAAGTATGACAAATGCTATATATAGAAACTTTTCCCTTGCTGTGATGATTTTCCGGTGTTTCTTTGGTGACTGTTTGGTCTTAGGTTGGATAGCGGGTTGTTCATAGGGTGCTTCTTGATGCTGATAATAAATTTGTTGCCTTACACGAACTGCCATTTAGCCACGCCCTTTTTCATGAATTTTTTCCGAGATCCGCAGTTTTGCCGATCTCGCCCGATTGTTCGCCATTATTTCTTCTTTTGATGGCACAATCGGTTTTTTTGTAATTATTTTTAATACCGGTTGGAATTCATCTGGAATGATTGGTAACCCTGGAGGTAACTCCGGCAATGAAGAAGCCTCTTTAAATATTGTTTTGACGATGCGGTCTTCCAATGAATGGAATGTAATGACGCTGATACGACCACCCACACGCAACAAATCAATGGCATCAGTAAGCGAATCTTCAATTGCTCCCAACTCGTCATTTACCGCAATGCGGATTGCCTGGAAAACTCTCTTTGCAGGATGTCCGCCTGTGCGACGACGGGATGCTGGAATCGCTTCTTTGATTAATTCCGCAAGCTGTCCAGTTGTTTCGATTGGTCCCTTTTTTCTTGCCAATTCAATTTTGCGGGCAATTTGCTTGGAAAAGTGTTCTTCTCCATAACGAAAAAAAATGCGCACTAACTCTTCATAAGGCCACTCGTTCACAATATGATAGGCAGTCAATTCTTGGGTCTGATCCATTCGCATGTCCAAAGGAGCATCATGTTGATAGCTGAATCCCCGCTCTGGAGTGTCCAATTGTGGGGATGAAACGCCCAAATCATAGAGAATGCCATCAACTTTCTGAATATTTAGCAAATCCAATTGTTGCTTTAAATAACGGAAATTGGAATGAACATAAGTGATTTTATCGTTGTATTGTTCCAAACGTTTTTTTGCATGCTCAATAGCATTTAAATCCTGATCAAAACAAATCAATCTTCCCGCGTCTGAAAGCTGTTGAACCAAATATTCGCTATGACCGGCCCCACCTAACGTACAATCCACATAGATTCCGTCCGGTTTGACATTCAATCCATCGACAGTCTCTTTTAGCAATACGGTAGTATGATTGAACATGTGATTTTGCCCCTTCACGGATGTATTCTCTTAGAAGTCAAAACCGATAAGATTTTCCGCAATATCGTTGAAAGACTCCTCTGCTTGGTTGAAATATTCTTCCCAAAGCTCTTTTGACCATATTTCAATTTTGGTTGAGACTCCCAAAATGACACATTCTTTTTCCAGTTTGGCATAAGCAGCAAGATTCGATGGGATGTTGATGCGCCCTTGTTTATCCAATTCAACTTCAGTAGCCCCTGAGAAGAAGAACCTGGCAAACGCTCTCGCATCTTTTTTTGTCATTGGCAAGTCTTTTAATTTTTCTTCGAGCTTTCGCCATTCGTTCATAGGATAGCCAAAAAGACAGTTATCAAGACCTCTTGTAATCACAAAAGAATTGCCTAATGCTTCACGAAATTTTGATGGTATGATTAAACGTCCTTTGGCATCAACGGTGTGTTGATATTCTCCCATGAACATGCTACTCACCCCACTTTAGTAAATAATGTACCACAATCCCCCACTTTCCTCCACACATTTTTCATTACGATGATAAACTTTTGATAAATCATGACAATCGTACTCATAAGGGAGCATTCTGATAAAGTAAAAAAGAGCTACCTCTGCCAGAGATAGCTCATAAAAATAGTCGGATATTATTAAAATTTTACTAAATAGTGGGAATTACTTATTTTCAAAGGCAACTTTAATAAATCCGAAATAAGACTTTGTCCATAGATATTTAAATACTGATAAGGATTGTATACCCGCTCTTGCCAATTGTCATTCGGATATAACTCACTTGCAATGGTATTTAATCTGCGGATCGTATGTTCATGCTTCAGCAGCACTTCCTGTTCAACTTTTTTATTCAAATAATCCAGCTGCATGAAATGATACTGTTTATTTTTTTCCAGTATCTTTTCCAAATGAATTTGTTTCGAATCAAGATATCGGGACAAGTCTTCGTATTCCGCTTCAAGCATTTTCCGAATATGATCGATTTTGTTTTTCGCTTCCGCATCCTGAATGTTTTCGATAAATTGTTGTTTTATTTTTTCCACTTGGCCATTTACAACATCTTCAAAAGTCAGATCGTATTCAGAAAGCAATTGTTCCGCTTGTCGCGTGACAAGGGTAATGTTTAATCTCGGCGCCAAAATCGGCATCTGCAAATTCAATATTTCAAAAGCATCTTTTAATGTCGCCCAATATTGAAGCTCACCCGGACCTGCCACAAATGCCAATACCGGCAAACACATTTCTTGCATCAATGGTCTTGTCACCACATTATTGCTCAACTTTTCCGGTGACCGTTCAGCAAGCTGCAAAAGCTCGTCTTCCGTAAATTTCACGTTTGCAGCCAAATTGACAAAATCCCCATTTTTTCTTTCCAGTAAAAATCGTTCTCCGTCTTTTACATAAAACAGGTTCGCATTTTCCTCCGCCGCTGAAATCGGCGTACCATATCCGTTTTTGTCAAATAATCGCTCTTTTTCAACAACCGCCGCGCTGATTGCCTCATTTTTTTGGATGATCTGTTGAAAAAAAGCGGATTGATAATGTCGAAATGGCGGAAACGCCGAATCAATCATCAAAAGTCCTTCTTCTTGAAATAATTCGTTCAGTAAACGGGAGAAGAAATCTGTGAATGTTTCGCTTTCATTCATATGATGGAGGACCGATTGATAAATTCCCCGTGTATGTTCCGTTTCTCCATAATCTTTAAAAATTTCATCAATGAAAGCTTTCATTTCTGCATGATCAAACCGGGTTTCGGAAGCAATGGTTTTATGGCGGGGAGCTGTGCCATAAATTCTCTTTTTCGGCACCCCTTCCGCAATCGTGAAGGTATGATTGATTTCAAGAATATCGTGATCTTCCCCTGCAATCCAAAATATCGGTACCACATCAATGCCCAATTTTTCACTTTGTTCTCTTGCCAATAAAATGACACTGATCGCTTTATAAACAGAATAAAGCGGACCCGTAAGCAGCCCTGCCTGTTGTCCGCCAACGACCGCCAACGCTCCGTTTTCCAATTTATTTAAATGCTCCATCGATTTTTGTGAAATTCCGAAAGGCTCCATAAATTGATAAATGACATTGCTCAAACCTTTTCTGTCATATTGCTGTTCTTTCAAATATCCGGCTCTTATGCGAAATGAATCGTCGTTGTATGGATATTGGTAAAACGACAATAATCGTTCGCTTCCCGCCCAAAAATCAGATAACAACTGATTGCCAACTGGTGATAATCTTTCCAGTTCCATATTACTTCTCCTCTACTTATCTCTATACATTCATATTCATTAAAAGAGTTTTACTTGTACTATTGTAAACTTTAAAGCATTGTCTGAAAAGAAAATGGCTTCAATTCTTATGTAATTCAATCCGACTATGTAACAAAAAAAATGACGCTTTGAACAATGCCCACTATCCAAACGATGTTATATACGATCAACAAGTATAAAAATTGCATCCGCCAAATCCTTCTTAAAAGGGGAACCACTTCGATCTCTTTTTGGGTTCTCCAGTCTATATAAGTCATAATCATGGCAATCAATAATGATATGGAAATGGTCACGATGCTAAATGTGGCCCCCCATAATGTTGTGATGGAGATGGTGACGGAGAAAAACAGAACAAAGGTGGTGATGTCCGCAGCCAACCGAAAACTGCTGTTCACTTGTTTTTTCAAGAGTTTGCGGAAGAACAGAAAAGATAGAATGAAAATCGTTACCGGTAATAATATCAGGATGCCAAGCACATATGCCAATACCAATTTCAAGTTTTTTCACCCTCTATGGCCAACACTAAATGGTATAACGTTTTTAGAGTGGGCAATCTTTTTCCTTTTTGCTCCGCTTTTTTAATCACAGCCCCTACAATCGAATCCACTTCCGTTTTTTTGTTCATCAAACGATCCTGGAGCATGGAAGAAGTGTTGGAAGCCGTTTTCTCACATAATGCAATCACATCTTGGAAAGATATAAGCTTTCTTTGTTCCGGAAAAGCTTCCATGCATTCTTCATATAATACTTCCAACAATTTTCTGGCATGACCATTTGTCGCCAAGTCGCCATTTTTCACTTGCAGTATCGCCGTCAATGGGTTGATGAAACAATTGTATAATGCCTTCTCCAACAGCATCGTTTCAGCATCATCAACCCATTGGACAGGGAACAATCCATTCTTCACATCAAGCAAGGATTGGTATGCTTCATGATTTCCCCGACCAACCGCTAATTTTAACACACCAACACCCCGATGAATAACCGTATGATCATTTTCCTTTTGCGCACCAAATTGGCAGGATCCGAAACCAATCGATTTTTGCGGCAGTTTCAGCGCTTCTTCAAAATGGGCCAATCCGTTCTGCATAAACAAAATGGGCATATCCATTGATAATTTTTCCAGCTGAGGCAAGACATCTTTCAAATGAGTATATTTCACTGCCACAATCACTAATGAATCCCCTGCTATTTCCGCATAGCCGGAAGTGACATTCACAAATGTCTCCGTAACAGTACCATCCAAATTTCTTCTAATGATTCCATGTTTACGGATCGCTTCTTCCTGCTCTTTTCTTCGAACGATCACCGTGACTTCAAAATGTTCGGCCAAAAACGAAGCCATCAACATTCCGACAGAACCTGCACCAATCACCACAATCTTTCTCATATCCGCTACCCTCTTTGACACTTCTTTTCTTTTCATTGTACCCGCTGCCATAAAAACTCAACAAGAAAAGGTGTGACCGAAAGAGTGCCACACCCTTTTTCCATATTATACTGGAACTATTTGAAGTTTTCGATCATTTTCGTCCGGATAGTAGAAAGAGAAAATATCCGATTATTGCTGCTGCTTTTGTTGCTGCTGTTCAATGAAAACGGCTCCTTGTTGAAGCCACTTTAACACGCGATCGTGTTCCGTTTGAAGCTCCCGGTATTTCAGTTCAAGCTCATTATACGCTTCCGTCAATTCATCAAAACTGTTCAGTGCAAGTTTCAAATGGCTTCTCATTAGTTGCTTCGGTCTTTTTCTGACACTATTCAGCATTTGACCGTATTGTTGCCTTAATGTTTTATTCCAGCGGAAACCGCAAGCTTGCTTTGTACGACCCAGCACTTGCGCAGCCTCTGCAAAAGCTTCCAATTGAGTTCTTCCATTTTGAACGGCAGTTATCACAATCTCTGCCAATTTTTCATCATCTTCAGGGGTCCATTGATCTTTCCTTCTTTTCCCTTCCATACCTATCACCTCTCATTTTTTTACTCTACTATATGCAAAAAGAGAATAAATAGAATTAAAGAACATAGAAAAAAATAGGTTGCGACATATAAAAATTTTGTCACAACCTATTTTCATCAACCCAGGTTTCTTTACGGTAATATGGTTGAAAAGAATGTTTTCATATACCATTTATTTTTTGCTGCTTGACTTGGACAAGAAACGTTCCACCGCTTTTTCATGCTCTTCGCTTTCCCAAAGTTTGGCGCAAAGTCTGATTTCTTCCATCACGCGTCCATAGACATTCCGCTCTCTCCATTTGCGAAGTTCAATTTCCTTATAGGCATGGTGGACAGAAGGATGAACTTTTTTCATATCCTCAATGAAGGCTTCCAACGCCTCTTCTTTTGGACCATCAAACACCCTCATCGCCCAGCCGATTTCATATAATTGCTCGGCCGTATAAGGCTTGGCATCAATCAGCATTTTCAACGCCCGATCATGGCGCAATCCTCTTTCAAACAAATAAGTTCCGCCACCCCATCCAGTCGTAATGGCCAATGTTCCTTGAATGAATCCGCATTTTGCGTGGCTGGCCACCAACCGGAAATCGCAGGCTGTGGCAATTTCGCAGCCTCCACCAACGGCTGTCCCATTAATGAGTGCAATGGTTGGAACATGCAATGTGGCAAGTTCATATAAAATATTCCCCATTTTGCTGAGCATTCCAAAGGCTTCCTCTGCCGTTTTCAAACTATGGAATTCCGACAAATCCCCTCCGGAACAGAAGGCTCTATCCCCCGCACCGGTGATGACCAAAAACCGTACGTCTTTATTTTCTTTTATATGCTTAATGACTTGTTTCAACCCATCCATCACTTCGTCATTAACCGCATTTCTCTTTTCTTCCCTGTCGATGGTAAATGTTAGGATCCCATCTTTTAGATCAATTTTGTAAGACAATGAACAACATCCCCTTTTAAACAATTATTTCAACATAACGCTATATGATTTCATAGTAATAGACGAATCCGTTCTTGACAAGATTTGGTTATTACCGAAATTCATTGAAAAAAGCAAAAAAAGACTATTAGAGAGCCATGGTCACTCTAATAGTCTTTTGTAAGCAGCGTACGAACGATGCACGCTTTATTATTTGCTTACCACTTCTTTACCTTTGTAATGTCCGCAAGATTTGCAAACATGGTGAGATAAAGTTAGTTCACCGCAGTTTGGGCAATTTACCATACCAGGTACTGATAATTTGTAATGAGTACGGCGTTTTCTTTTAGCAGTTTTAGAAGTTCTTCTAAATGGTACAGCCATGATTAGCACCTCCTTACAGGTTTATTCATCTTTTTGATCAAAAAACTTAGCTAATCCAGCAAGTCTTGGATCCACTTTTGGTTTGTCATTTTGTTGACTTAACTCTTCTTCTGTATAATAACTCCAGTCTTTTCCGCCTTTGATGGTACCTTCAGTGCCTTCCTTGAACACTTGCATCGGTACTTCAAGGAGAATCAAATCTTCCAAGACCGGTTTTAAATCGATGACTTCTCCATCTATATAATGGATATCCTCATCTTCATCATTTCCCCGAAGTTCTGAATCAGCCCAACTGAAGACTTCAACCGTCTCAACTTCAACAGGAAATTCAACATCTTCCCAAGTGCGGGCACAGGGAAGGGTTAAGGTCGCTGTCAAATGCAATTGACAAGTCATTTGTGAATTTCCGATAGTACAGTGACCTTTTATATGAACGGGTGAAATATCGCGAATATCTTTATTTCGCTTTTTCACATCATCCAGCTCGACGACTGTATCAATCGGCATTCCAGTATGGCGATACTTTGATAGTTGATGAATAGACCATTTCATTCACGAATCACCCCAAGACAACAATGATGATTATATAATGTGATAATTTAGATGTCAAGATATTTTCTTGTCACTTTACAAAAACGATGCAATATTTCAGTATAAACTTATAGGAATCAAACAGAAATTTTGGAAAGGGGCATATTATGAAAGCTGTCGGAATCGTTGTGGAATACAATCCATTCCATAATGGACATTACTATCATGTTACCCAATCAAAAAAAATTACAAACGCTGATGTGGTCATCGCTGTCATGAGCGGCCCCTTTCTGCAAAGAGGAGAACCGGCCCTCGTTTCCAAATGGCACCGGGCAAAAATGGCGTTGAAGAGCGGCGTTGATATCGTTGTGGAATTGCCTTATGTGTTTAGCACCGCAAACGCTCCTTTATTTGCTGAAGGCGCGATTTTCCTCCTTGGCGCGCTGCAATGCGAAGCCTTTTCATTCGGGAGCGAAGATGGCAAATTGGAGCCGTTTTTGAACACCGCCGACTTAATCGAAACCCATTTTGATGAATATAATGAACTCATTAAAAAGTTTGTGTCAACTGGCATAAGTTATCCGCAAAGTTTGTTTTATGCATATGAACAACTGAAACAAAAGAACAGCCGTGTTTATCTTGACTTATCCAAACCGAATAACATTCTTGGCTATCACTATATTGTCGCCGCCAAAAAATTCGATTTGCCTGTTCAACCGGTGACAATCCAACGAATCCAGGCAAATTATCACGATTCTATCAATGAAAGGTCGACCATTGCAAGTGCAACGGGCATCCGAAAAGAAATTTTTCAGAAGGGGACTGTGGAAATAGTCCGCCCTTACGTTCCGGATGCAACGTTCCAGGAACTTACGGAATGGCGGCATCAGTATTCGCGCTTTGTGGATTGGGAAGCGTTCTGGCCCCTATTGAAATATGCCATTATGCGTCATCGTCCGGAACACTTGACCGCCTTTGCAGACGTTTCGGAAGGCATTGAATATGCACTGATTAAGCATGCCAAACAAAGTGATACCTTTACACAACTGATGTCCGGCATCAAATCCAAACGCTACACATGGACGAGATTGCAACGGATGCTCACCCATATATATACAGGCATTACGAAAGAAGAACTGCATCAATCCAAAACGCCGACCTATATCCGTCTGCTTGGAATGACAAAAAAAGGGCAGGCCTATTTATCGGAACGGAAGAAAACCTTGGAGCTTCCTTTGATCAGCCGTGTGGCACAAGCAAAAGATCCGATGCTTCAAATCGATATCCGGGCATCCGAAATGTACGCTTTAGGCGTCGAGCATTTTTCAAATAAAAAAATTGACGGAGATTATAAACTTCCGCCAATTCGTCTGTAATCATTTCTTTTTTTCAGGCAGGCTCTCCAAATAGTTCAAAGCGTCATCAACCGTTTTTACCGGCACGATTTTCATGTCGGTATTTATTTTTTTGGCCGTTGTGACAGCCGCTTCATAATTGGAGATAAGTCCAGGATCTTTCTTCTTGGCTTCCTCTGAAATTTCATCATCGGGGGCGAAGAAAATTTCCACCCCGTCTCTATCGGCGGCGACCACTTTCTTTTCGATGCCCCCGATCCGGCCAACCGTGCCATCTTCATTGATGACACCGGTGCCCGCAACCGAATACCCTTTTGTAATATCTTCATCCATGAGCTGGTTGAGAATTTCTAATGTGAACATGAGTCCCGCAGAAGGCCCCCCGATATCTTTCGAATTAATTTTTACGACCGGATCTGTTTTTATTGTGACATTTTCCTTATAAGTAACGCCTAAACCGATTTTCCCGTCGCTATCGGGGATCTCTTTTAAAGTGACGGATTCGTCCAATAATTTTTCATCCCTTTGAACCACCAGTTGGACAACATCGTTTTCTTTTTTTTCTACCAGAGCATGAGCCAAATCTTCCGGCTTCTTAATGACTTTTCCATCAATTTCCACAATTTTATCCCCTGGCTGCAAGATACCGGCGCTCGCCCCATCGGACAATACGTTTAACACGATGATGCCGTCATATTCCACCTCATATGGCAAACCTGTCTTATTGAAGGCAACATAAATGGCATTAAATTGGGACTCTTTCATAAGCGTCAATTGACGAACATTATATTCACGATCGTCTTCTTCCTTTTGATGGATTTCCTTCTTTTTAACAATATCTTGATACTTGCTGAATTTCGCAATCAAGAGCGTCAAGGGAGTGGCATTGCTCATCGATACAGTCATTAAACTGAATGTTCCTTCATCATCCACATCGCCATTTTCCACTTTGACAAATTCGCTAACATCATAGGCGCTTCCAGGTTTCATAATATAGTAATCAAGCTGGTAAAAAGATAAAAAAATTGCGACGAACAACGCAAGTATCATCCATATCAGACGTTTCAACGGTTTGAGCACCCCCTATGTCAGCTCAAAAAAGCTAAATAAATAAAGTTGCACCTGCATATATTAGTTTAGCAATCAAAGAATGAACCAAAGAAAAACAAAAAGTTGAAAAGAGTTGATGGCTTATTCCACTACTATATCTTTTCGTATGTATTACACTCATTTGTTTATTATTGATCTTTCCAGGAATTGCACACAAAGGGGCAGACCTTGGACTTGAACTATTCATGGAAGCCCTGTTCCCCTATTTGCTGCCATATTTGATTTTAACACAATGGTTTATCCGCTTGACACCTGAAAAGGACAATTCCTTGTCCAGATTTAAATTATATTTGAAGACGTATGGCATCAGTGCCCTCGGCGGCTTTCCAACCGGTGCGGCAACCATTGCCTACTTGAAAAGGACAAATCAGATTTCAAAACAGGAAGCAAACGGCCTTTTAAGTATTTGCCATAGTCCAAGCCCTTTATTCGTATTGGGATTTGTGGGCAATGACTTATTGAACAATACCCGGTTCAGCTGGCAATACCTGATTTTATATCATACCGTTTCGATCTTGATTCTGATATTGTACTACTTTTATCATCGTTCAAATCCTCGACAGGCCGTGAAATCAGACAACCTTAAACGGATTGAAAACCCGTTTATATCAAGCATCAAAGACAGCATTCCGACCGTTCTGGTTGTCGGTTCTACCATCATTTTTTTCACAACCGTCTATACCGTCGTCATGTATACGATTCATACCATTTTTCCAAATATACATAAATATTTCCTACTACTGACAGCAGCATCTTTGGAAATGACGAACGGACTCCAAATTTCGCAAAAGTTTTTTTCCAATGACCCCATCTTGCTGCCGATGCTGATGGCCACCTTTTTATCCAGCCAAAGCTTGAGCATTCATATGCAAGTGGCGGTCATTGCTAAAAGCGAAAATATTTCGCTGAAACCCTATATTCTTTTAAGGATCTTTATCACTTTTATTATTCCTTTTTTATATTTTATATTATTTTTATAAGGCAGGATAAAGGAAAAACTCGACAGACATGCACGTCTGCCGAGTTTAAATGTTTTGCTGATATTTCGCTTTCAATGCTTCTTCCACTACACAAGGCACAAGCCCTTTGACACTTCCCCCATATCGGGCAACTTCTTTCACAATGCTAGAACTTAAGAAGGAATATTGATTTTTCGTCATGATGAAAAATGTTTCGATGGATTCTTCCAAAAAGCGGTTCATCGATGTGATTTGCATTTCATATTCAAAGTCAGAGACCGCACGCAGGCCACGAACGATGGCAATGGCGTTTCTGGCTTTTGCATAATCCACCAATAATCCGGAAGAACTTTCAACCCGAACATTCGGAATATCTTTCGTCACTTCTTTGATTAGTTCAATTCTTTCTTCAATGGTAAACAATGGCTTTTTCGAAGAATTCTTTAACGCAGCCACATAGACAACATCAAAAATATCCGCAGCCCGTCTGATAATGTCCAGATGTCCATTCGTAATCGGATCGAAACTTCCAGGTACAACAGCGATTTTTTCCGACAATTTTTCTCTCTCCCTAATTCATTCGATAAATTGAAATATTGGTATTTCCATAAGTTTCTTCTCGAACGCAAACAAATTGTCCGTAGTTTTTGGGCAATTGCACTTCTGACGAATGCTCACAGACGATGATGGCATCACGGGAAAGCTTTCCGCCTTCCGCAAGAATTGAAAGGTAATCATAATATTCCAGTTTTTTATATGGAGGGTCGGCAAATACATAATCAATTTGTATATCCCTCTTCAAGAGCGCCCTGACAGCGCGGCCGGCCTCTGTGCAATACATTTCCGAACGATCTTCGTAACGGCATTTCTTAATGTTTTCTTTCAATATTTGAAATGCCTTCCGATCTTTCTCAACAAAGATGGCACGTTCCGCCCCCCTGCTCAACGCTTCAATTCCCAAACCACCACTGCCTGCAAATAAATCTAAAGCGGTTCCTCCATCAAAAAAAGGACCAATGATATTAAAAATGGATTCTTTCACTTTATCTGCAGTCGGCCGTGTAGTGGTTCCAGAAATCGCTTTAAGCGGTATTCCTTTTCTTTCACCGGCTACCACCCGCAATTTCATCACCAAACTTTCCCTATTGTTCTGAATGGATCGTTTTAATGGAAATCGAGTCTTTCTTTTTAACAATTTCTACCATGAACAGTTTTTGCAGCCAAGATTCTTCAATATAGTATTTTCCGGCAATTTCTTTAATCGGTTGTGAAACCGTATTGTATCGTCTTTGATTATAAACATAAAATCCATGATCCATCGGGAAACGGAATTGCCGGATTTCATTATTCGCATAATAACCGTTTTCCCCAACCCGCGTTTCATAACCGAGATGACTCAACAAAGTATCGGCGGAATACAACACTTGCCCATCTTTGAAAATCACTTCAACATCCTTGGCCACATTGGAATTTACATATAATTCCCTGTTATCATTAAAAAGCAACGGAAATACTTCATCTGTTGCAGCATTGGCCTGGAAATATTGTGTGTGATTTCCAAACACTTCGCTCAACAATTCATCCAGCATTGCAACGTCCAGTTTGGTTCCTTCTAAATTTTGCAATTTTTCAGTCCAAACTTTTTGTTGTTCTTCCGTCATCCGGTTATTTAATGTTAAAGTAATTTCTTTTGCCTTTTCTCCGCCAATCCCGGTATTTGTCAGAAACGAAGCCAATACCTCAGGCACCCATTCCGGCACATCATCAAACTGATATTTCATGTTCAATTGGGATAAAATGATCTCTTCCTTTAAGGCTTCCAATGATGCATTGCCCGAAAATAAAATGCGGTTTCCTTGGGTTTTGATGCCGGAACCGAGAACGATGGCGATATGCTCATCATTCAGCAGATTCATTTCATCCAACTGTTCCATCATATCACTTTGAATCGGATTTGGCGAATAGATGGTAACCAATCCATCTTTTTCTCGATGTTGCAACGGATTCACTTGATAATACAGTTCGTTTACCGGGCCTGTACCGCTGAACATCGTGTAGTTTACCAAAGATAATGATTGCTGCCCGGTTAAAGGCAAACCCGATACCCATGTACCGTTAACGGATTGATCGGTTGTAATATGTACTGTCGTATGGGATACGATTCCATTTTCCAATGTAACAAAAATATCTTTCAAAAACTGATTGGATTTCAATCCGCCCTTTAAAGGGATGATATAAGAAATGGATTGATTTTGAATATCGCTTTTTTCGAATTTGGAAAAATCCTCGCTTAACCGTTTGCAACTGTTTTCCTTTTCAATAAAACAATCCGGGCTTACGGCTTGCTCCGGCCAGTTGATAGAAACCGTTTGATTTGGTAAATTTCTAAAGTGGTGGCGGATGTCCAAACTTTCTCCTCTCAGGACTATATCAATTTCCTGGTTGTAAGTGAAATCGTCCACTTTACTCTCCTGCTGGTTGGAAAACACCTGATATTGAAAAAAAAGGACACCGCCTATAAGTAAGACAAGCAAACTGAAGAAGCTGACAATATATTTCATGGGCAAGCCACCTCTAACATGCTAATATATGTATTATGTATATAGAAAGGATGATCAAAATGACACAACAATTTGTCGAGCTAGGACAAGGTTATGGAGATATTTATGAATTGTGTGAATTGATCCGCACAAACGAAAAACGATTCCATAATGCCTTTTTGTTTATATCTTATAAAGGAAACGAAGCGTACGCTTCCCCAGCTGTAGCCTTTCAACCGGTCGGCGATGGCAACTTTATGCCTATATACATATGCCGTGAAGGAATCCCTTATAATCCCGGAAAACCTTCCAAAAGGCTGCAATTATTTGAAGAAGCATTAAAAGAAATCGGCAAGGAAGCGATTCCGATGGACATCAAACATTCCTGCTATTATGCGGAAACCATTTTATTCTATCAACATTTGATCGGAGTATTGCGAATGAACCGCTTAATTCCGCCACTGGATTAACGGTTAAAGCCCGATGCGGTAGTCATATTCTTCTTTATCTTTTTTGAATTTTGTATTTTCAAATTCATTTTTTACAAACGGCAAGTAGGATTCAACCACGTCTTTCACGAATGGAAGGCGTTGTATTTTATTTTTTATATAAGGTATTTCGTCCCGATTGCAGTAGAGGACCACATATTTTAATTTTCTTGAAATATAATGCACATGGCCGAACTTTCTTAAACTCTTGGCGTGTTTCAACTGATAAACATACACGATAAGCCCTTGTCTTTCTTGCATTTTCATTACCCCTTTTCTTCATTTCAAGGATACCATACACGTATTTTTAATAGCAACCGACATTCGTGACATGACGTTACAATTTTCGTTATAATCTTTTTTAAGGGACTTGATTATGGTGGAATGAATACAAGGAAATCTCATATTAGAAAATATAGATTAGAAGCTCGTAAATGAAGGAGGCCAATCATGGGAAAAAAGACAAAACTGGCGTTGGCAATCGCCGCTGCAAGTGCGGCTGCATGGGCTGGAAGCAAAGCCTTTATGAAACCCCAAAAACGGGAAGGAAAAGAAGTGCTGCAAAAAGCCCCGGTCGTGCTGGCTCATAGAGGAGGGGCTAAACTCGCGCCAGAACATACAATGATCGCTTTTGAAAAGGCTTTTGAACTCGGAGTCGACGGTTTTGAAATCGATATCAGGCTCACGAAAGATGAAGAAATTGTCGCGTTCCACGATGAAACGATCGACCGAACATCTGACGGATTAGGTGCCGTAAAGGACTTTACACTGGAAGAATTAAAAAACTTTAATTTTGCTTACCACTTTAAAGACGAGGATGGAAATTACCCTTATCGGGATCAAAAAGCGGAAATTGTCACATTGAAAGAACTATTTGAAAAGTTTCCAAATATGTATATCAACATCGATATCAAAGATAGCCCGGAAACCTATGAAGGAAGTTTGATGCCTTCGAAACTTTGGAGAATAATTGAAGAATATAAGGCGGAAGACCGTGTAGTGGTAACGAGCTTCTATAGCGAACAAGTCGATCGTTTCAATTTGTATGCACAAAACCGGGTGGCTTTGGGAGCCGGTGAAACGGATGTAAGGAAAGCTTTTGCCGCATATACGAGCCAATTTGGGCATCTCTATCATCCGAAGGTGGACGTTTTCCAACTTCCGACAAAACATGGAAGATTTTCTCTTGATTCACCAAAATTTATCTCTTTTTTAAACAATTTAAATATTCCGGTGCATTATTGGGTCATTGATGATGAAGAGCAAATGGGGAAACTGTTGGACAATGGGGCGAAAGGCATCATCACCGACCGGCCGGATATCGCCGTTCCCTTCGTCCGGAATTGGATGGAGCAGCAACAGGAAAAAGGGGAAAATCAGAAATAGTGTTTTTTTGGAGATTTCAAGACTTCTTCACATTCGTAGTACAGGCCGTACCAAGGTTTGTGCTACTATTTTTTTAGCTGAAATCAAGATATCTTAAACAACTTATGAACTAACCAGTCATATCCGCTTCCTTCCAACATGTGTACCTATGGATTTTGAAAATCCCGCAGAAAGGGATGACTCCAAAGAAGAAGGAATAGGCATTTACAGTTTTAGGATGGGTTATCCAAACTTGAAAGGGGTATTTTATTTGAAAAAAACATTACTTGTCACATTTTTTGCCCTGTTATTGATTGCTTGCGGAAATGAAAAAACTTTCGATTATACAGTTCATGATTTTATACAAAAATATGAGGAAACGGCGGGGGATTCCATTCCGATTGGTGAAAAGATCCAATTTGATGAAAAAACTTATTTAGTTGAAATCCTCCCGACAGTTGCATTAGTTCTTAATACGGATGATCATAACAATCTTGAAAAAGCGGCTGTCAGCGTCAAACCGGAAGCGATTTCAAAGGATATGGATATAGTATTGGCCAGTTTTCATACGCTTCTAAAATCCATCGACCCCTCTCTGACGGATGACGACATCGATCAAATATACAATCAATTGGACATTGCCGGTCCAACCCTTGCCAATCATGAAAAATCATACACTTTGAACCATATCAACTATAAAATTGAAAAAGATATCGAAAGCGATTCAATTCTGTTGGAGGCCTCGCCCGACTGAGCTGAAAATAACCATCTTGGGGAGGCTTCCATTTCCGCAATCAGATTGATCATTCTTCCTGAGTTCCATCCAGACGTTTCTTTCTCAAGTTATACAAATAAACGATCGGGAAAATTCCGCAGATTAAGATTATTCCTCCTATTAACATCCCATCCAGGAAGTTGTAGCCATCGGTCAGTGCCGTTGCAATCCCTAAACCAAGGGAAATGAAAACAAGAACCACCATTGAAATCATCATTTGCTTTTTTGGATTCATTTCGGTGCTTTCATAATCTGCGGCAATACCCATGGACAAGTATGCAGAAATCACAGTCGTTAGCATAAATAACATCCATAGAGGATTATCCCACATTGCATCGAACCCTTTTGTCACCCAGTCATACCCCAAAATGCAAATAATCCCAAAAGTTTGGATAAAATAAACAATCCGGATGTTTTTTAAATTTTGCAGCTTTAGGCGTTCATCACCGATTTTTTTCATTTATTCATCCTCCTTTTCAATCCAAAATACCTCATCCAATGTTTTATTCACCGCATAACAAATATCCAGACACAGCCTGAGTGTCGGGTTATATTTCCCCTTCTCGATGAGGCTGATCGTTTGGCGGGTCACCCCGACCTTTTCCGCCAACTGTTGCTGTGTCAGATTTGCTTCTACTCTTGCAATCCTCACCCTATTTTCCAAAAGTTCAATCACCCCTTCTTACTTTATATTGTAATATATATATTACATAATGCAATATATATTTTACATTCCAATATAAATTTCTTGAATAAATTCAAAATAAAAAGGACCCTATACTTTGGGTCCATCGATCAACTCAATTCCTTCACAAACTGTTCTTCTGAAATGACTTTAAAACCATTTCTCTTAAGCAATGCGGAAGTGACTCCATCTCCCGCGATTTTCTGCCCGTTAAATTCTCCGGAATATATCATCGTGCTTCCGCAAGAAGGGCTGTTTTCTTTAAGTACAACCAAGGTGGCCCCCACTTTTTTAGCAACTTCCAAAGTGGCGTAAGCCCCTCTTAAGAAATGTTCCGTCACATCTTTTCCGTTTTCCGTTACGACCTTTGCCTTTCCATCCAAAACGTCATTACCGTCTCCGCCTATGATTTCTGCGGGTTCCCTTGGAGTCGATAATCCCCCCAAGACTTCCGGACAGACCGCCACAGCTTTCTTTTCCTCAATCAATTTCGCCACTTTTTCATCCAGACAATGGGTGCCATTATAGCGGACTTTTAATCCCGCCAAACAAGAACTGACCAGAATCATATCTACCTCCAGAATTGAATAAATTGCACTGTAAAATCCTTTGCCTTAAAGACTGTCGAAAACAATGAGGCTGTTCAGAAAGAAACTTCCTTCCAAACAGCCTAAATACTCCTTGTTTAAGCCGAACAAGAACATTTTCCGCCTGATCCGCAACCGCCGGAGTGGCAAGCCGTCTCAAAAAACGGATTGCTGACAGGCACTTTGACCGCTTCCGAAACAGACTTTCCAATAATGAGACTGATTTCATCCAGCATGTCTTGCAGCTGGTTTTCCACGAGCCTCAAATTTGCCACCTTTTCATTGAGATCCAGTTCTCTTTTTTGCTTTCTGATTTCTTTAGTAATTTTATGATAATCGGGATGATATTTGCCGAACCGCTGTACATCCTCGTATTGTTCTTTCATTCGATTAAATGCGGCAATCTTCTCAACCAACACTTGATCACTGTATACCGCATGATGGGCTTTACGATAATTGTGAACAAGTTCAGAATTGAGAATCATGGAGCTTAATGCGTCCGCTTCATCTAAAATGAAGGCCCATTCTGATGTCATCATCATCAATTATTCCTCCAATCTGTACATCTATCATAGCAAATTTTTATGGAAGTTTGTATTTGCAATACTTGCTTTTCCAGCCTTCATTAAGAAGTGCAATCCGCTACCTTTTTATTTTTGTCAATACGGATTGCACGCATTCATAATCGGAAAAATAGATTTCCCTATCCTTAAAGGTTTGGGTTGTTTCATGGCCTTTCCCGGCAATGAGGATGGTATCCCCTTCTTTGGCGGATAAAATGGCTTTTTCAATCGCTTCCGCCCGGTCCAAAATCATTTCGTATTTTTGCGTCGAGACGAATCCTGCCGCAATTTGGGAATTGATAAAGGCCGGATCTTCGCTTCGTGGATTATCTGTTGTCAAGTAAATCATATCCGCATATTTCGTTGCGACTGCTCCCATTTTAATCCGCTTATGTTTATCCCGATCGCCGCCGCAACTGAACACTAAAATCAAATCCCTTTTCGCCGTCTTTTTCAACGTTTTTAATACCGCCCTTAATGCCGCTTCCGTATGGGCATAATCAATATAAATAGATAAATTCAAATCATTTGGAACAGATTCCAGTCTTCCTTTCGGCAATCTTAACGTTTCGGCTGCTTCGCAAATTTTTTCGATCGGAAACCCTAATTCGCTGACCGTCGTAATGGCGGCAATGGCATTTTGCAATTGATGTTCTCCCACAAATGGCAATGTAAACACTTTTTGTCCTTTATCGCTTTGCAAGCAACAAGTGGTATGGTGAATCCCCTCCGCCAAAGTTTGCAATTGATAATTCACACGATTTCCGAGCCCAAAGTACGTTTTTTTCTTTTTGGACTGCAAGCCGACTGTGCGGCAAAAGGAGTCATCGCCGTTTAATACGAGTTTATCCGCCAGCTGGGCCAAAATTTGCTTGGACTGTTTATATTTTTCATAAGAACCGTGTTCTTCAGTATGATCTTCCGCCAAATTTAAAAAGACGCCAATGTCAATATCGCAGTCATCCAGCCGGTGAGTCGCAAGCCCCATGGAAGATGCTTCTAACGCGACATATTGCACCCGGTTCCTTACCGCATACTGCAATATTCTGTGCAAGTGTTTCGGTTGCAGTGTCGTCAAATGTTCATAATCCAGATCGATTTCTTCCCCGTTGATAAATACGCCAACTGTTCCAATCACCATTACTTTTTTATGTAGTGCATGGAGCAGTTGCCCAATAAAATGGGTTACCGTCGTTTTTCCGTTTGTGCCCGTTACCGCAATCACTTGCAATGCTTCCGCAGGGAAACGATAAATTTTTGCGGCGCTGAATGACATAAATTTTAAACAGTTTGGCACCCAAATGAGGGGTACTGACAATTTTAATTGATCGAGTTTCGTTTCATCTTCAATGACAACTCCAACTGCACCATTTTGGATGGCTAAATCAATGTATTGATAGCCATCAAATTTTTTGCCTTTTCTTACAACAAATAAATCTCCAGGTTTTACATGCTGGGCATAATCCTCTACCCCTGATACTTCCACTCGTATGGAACCGCCTTTTACCGTACAAGGCCAATCCTTTAATAGCTCCGCTAGCTGCACTGTGTCACTCCTTTTCCATATCATATGCCCAGGAAAATAATGTGACACAAGGGGGAAGGAGGTCGGGAAACATTTTTGCCATAATTCCCTATCCCCACGGAAAATAAAAAAGCGGATGTAAACACATCGGTTTCACCATCCGCTTTTCTGAAATTTTTTGTAAAAGTCCACAGTTACACACACTATTTCAGCGATCAGGTTTATTCAGAAAGATTTGCGTATAATAGTTCATAAAGACCCCCGAACCGACATGGGTGAATTTGTCATTCAAAATTAATTTACGGTGATCTTCCGAATTAAACCAGCCATTGGCGGCCTCAATGGCGTCATAATAAGCAGTGGCCAAGTTTTCCCCCACTTCATCATAAACGACTGAATGGGCTGCCAGACGCTCTTTCAACGAACCATAATTCGGTGAATCATGGGACAAATAGTTTTCCGTGTACATTTCTTCGCTATGCTCCATTGCCGCAACGCTTGCTTCATCATCCCATTTTAGCGTCGGAACTTGTTCATTGCTCCGAAATACATTGATAATATCAAACAATTGTTTCGAATACGCTTGATTGCTTTCTTGCAACATATAAGAATTTAAGTTCGGCACCCGGATTAATTCCCCGACAAAGGTCATTTCATAGGGTCTATGTTTCACAAGGGTTTCGCTGTTGACAAACCGGATCCCGATCAATTTTTCGGTAAACGGATCGATATATAACTGGGCAAAAACGCCATCGAATTTGACTAAAATGCGGGTTTGCATATCGTTTTCTGTCAAGGTGAAGGTGTAAACATTTTCGCCTATTTTCGCGGTAATTTCCGGTTCCACAATGGTCATACGATAAATTTCGTCAAGGGACTGACCCACTTTATACGGAGCAGCATCCAATTGATCTCCCGCTATATATACCTGGACAATCTTTCCATGTTCCACCCCAAACATGACAAAGGTTTCAGGATGGTTATTATAAACCCACCATTCATAGCCAAAAGCACTTTGATCAATCCGGTTCGGTTCACCAAATTCATTAATGAGAAGGTCACTGTTTTGATTTATGTATGTGGATAGTCCAGTTTCCGGTCTTGGCAAGGCATCTTCATCACCTTCAATAACCTCGGTTTTCGGGATGACAGAAGATTTGGAATTAGGCCCTTCCAACGGTTTCAGTTCATATGATGAATCGGATGTATAATAATAAAGAATCGCCAAACAAAATAGCACAATTAATATACGAAAGAGAGTTTTCATAAAAGTTCAGATCCTTTGCTATAATAATTTCATTGTACAAAATTTATTGAGTATGACACAATGTTGTCATTGCAACTATTAAGAAATTGCACTATTATAAAATTATGCGTTAAAATTTGTTCGATGTAACAAAAGGAGGATCATTCATGTATTTTGAAAACAAAACGGTTGAAGATATAATCGTAGACCAAGCGGTACTTGTTGAAGTAATGGAAAAAAACGGCTTGGAATGCCATGGCGGATGGGACTATGACCGTATGACATTCGACAAACGTTTTGATATCAAAGAAGGCCGTTACTATCTTCGTGTCTTCTGCACAGCGGTTTCCGGCGACTGTGGAAACAACTCCGCATCATTGAAAATCTTGAAACCTGCTCTTGGTAAATACTATTATCCTCATGGTGTGGAATACGGTGATGATGAAGTGTTCCCAGCTCATTTAGTGAAAAAATGTGAAACAATTTTGGAAAATGTGAAAAAAGATTTAGCAGAACTTGGCATCGCCTAATCGCACTTATATAATTCATTTATATTACAAAGGAGGCAATAAAATGGCCTCTTTTTTTTTATTTTCCATTATTTTTACCAAAATAAAAAAGAGGCTAGTGGTTAGCCTCAAAATAGGTTAAAATCCTAAAATCGCTTTAATGACGGAAGTGGTTTCCCCGCCTTCATAAATCACATAAAGGAGCAAATATACAAGTACTCCGGTGATGGCCGTAAAGAACCAAATAATGCTTGAGATCGGTCCGAGGCGGCGATGCACACCCAACTTGTCTTTCAATCCTGTAACGATACTTATAATGCCGAATACTGCGCCTACCGCAGCCAAAATAATATGGAAAATTAAAAAGAAAGTATAGTATATTTTTACCTCTTCAGGACCACCAAAAGCGGTATTTCCAATGAATACCGTTCTTGTTGCATAAATAATAAAGAAGATTAATGCGCTGGCTCCGGCAGCCAACATGACTTTCTTATGTGCTTCTATTTTTCTGGCGATGATTAGACCCCATCCAATGGCCACCAAAATGGCACTGATTACGATGAATGATGTACTGATTGTTGGTAAGATTGGTACACCCATGCCCACATTCTCCTATCCTTAATATTGGTTTCTTTTTTTCTCTTGAAAGTCATTTAAAGCTTTTGCTGTAATTTCTTCTTCAGTGAGTTTATGTTCCTCACTCCACCATTCACGAAAGGCAAAATACAAAATGACACCCAAAATGATTTCCTGGATGATTTTCATTAGCACTCCGCCCAATTGCTGGTCGCGCAGTGGAGACAAGTTTGTGAATAACTCCGGTCCGGACAATTTTACTGTCGTATTAAGGCTCGCCAACGTTTTATCCGGCACACAAAGCGACATCGCTTTCAGCCAGGCTTCTCCATCGGTATATGTTGCGTATACCGGATTTTTTGTAAAAATGATGAGTGCGCAAGCAGGTGTGATAACAACAGCAGTAGCGATAATATACCCGATTTTGTATAACCCTTTTATTTTCCGTTGGCCCGGTACTTCGTTTACCAACGGCCAATACATGAAGAAGGCTGACAGAAACAGTGCCAGACTAGCCAATCCATGCAATGTTTCATCAATTTTAATGTAGTCGAATACAATCGGAAGGTGATAAACCGAAAAGGTTAAGGCAAACCCTAGAACTGATACAACCGGGTGTGTTAACGCTTTGACGATTTTATCGACCACCGGGAATTCAACGACTACCCGCCAAACCCACCAAGGAATTCCTTTAATGATCAGGATCGGAATCAATAGCAGATAAAAGGCCATTTGAACCATATGCATCGTAAAGGTAATATTTGACAATAGATCAATTGGAGATCCTTTAACTATATATAACAATATGATACCTAAAATAAAGTAAACCGCTTCTTTCTTTTTTAACGGTTCGTTCCCCTTAAAATCGCTTCTCCAGCGAATGGTCACAAGAAAATAAACGATGATGATAAACACTAATGTCCCAATCATATATGGGCTCCACATTGCTTGAAACCCAAATATACTTAAAGGCATAATATCGCTCCTCAACAAAGAAGTAATCTAAAAAAAAGCAAAGTGCTATTGGTATTATAACATTATTTCTTAAGATAAAATATGAAGAAACCTATCAACTTTTTGAAGAAAATATGATAATTTTGAAAATCCGAACATACAAGAATGGCTGCCTAGATCATCTAGACAGCCATTTTCCATTACCACCAAATAATTGTGTTGAATGCTAGGAAGAATGTAAATGCAATTACAGCTCCTACCCACACAAAAGTGGAAATGACACCGATATATGGTGCGTGTTTATCATCCATATGCATGAAGGAATAGAGTTGCAATACAACTTGGATTCCGGCAAGCAATAAGATGATTGGTTTGATAAATGTTGGCGCAAAATCTGCCGCCACTGTTGCAAAAGCAACAAACGTTAGGAAAATCATGATCGCAAAATTGATCACCTGTTTACGCATTTGAACTGCGCTTTTTCTGCGATCGAATTCATATTGGGCTTGGCTTCTGCCTTGAATCTCAGTATCGTGACTCATATTATCCTAACACCCCCATGAGGTAAACTACCGTGAAGATGAATACCCAAACAACGTCGATAAAGTGCCAGTAGATAGAAGCAACAAAATATTTTGGCGCGTTGTAAAGGTTAAGACCACGTTTAGCGTTACGGATGATTAAGCAAATCATCCAGATTAAGCCGATGATTACGTGCAATCCGTGTGTTCCAACAAGCGTGAAGAATGCGGAAGAGAACGCGGATTGAGTGTAACCAAAGCCAATGTGTACATAATGATAGAACTCATAAATTTCAAGGCAAAGGAATCCGAGACCTAGAAGGATTGTTGCTCCAGTCCAAAGCTGAACCCCTTTGAAATTATAGTTTTTCAAATGATACATCGCATATACGGATGTTAGTGATGAAGTTAAAAGGAACATTGTCATCACAAAGGCGAGCGGCAGTTCAAAGAGTTCTTGGGAAGTGAACTCCATTCCTGCTGGACCTCTGTTTCTTAAAGAAATATATGTTGCAAATAAACTTGCGAACAATACGATATCGCTACAGATAAAAATCCAAATACCAACGTACTTATTTTTACCTTCTTGTGTAACTTGTTCCGGATGTTCTGGCCAAGTTTGAGGGGTGAATTTAGTATCCAACATTATTTATTTCCCCCTTTTCCATAAAGCTCTTCTTCAATTGCCAAGATTTCATCTACATGTACATGATATCCCAAGTCATCTTTCACGGAACGGGTAATCATAGCTAGTACTGTAATACCAAGTCCAATTACCATTACAGGAATTGACCAGGATACACCATCTGGATGATATAATGCACCGAATGCAGCAACGAATAATCCAATTGCCATTACCAACGGCAAGATTGAATTGTTTGGCATATGAATGTCGCCAAGAGGTTCTGCATATGTCATGCCTTCTGGGTTGCCTTCATGTTTTTCAATCCAGTATGGGTCAAATCCACGTACAAGTGGAAGTTGTTTGAAGTTATAGAATGGGATTGGTGTTTGGATTGCCCATTCAAGAGAACGTCCATCTCCCCAGTAGTCTCTGCAGTTCACTGGTTTAGATTTAATTGACAACAACATGTTGAGTACCATTAGTACTACACCGATAGCCATCATGATCGCACCGATGGATGAAATGAAGTTGAATAAATCCCAACCTTGACCTTCCATGTATGTGAATACGCGGCGTGGCATACCCATTAATCCAAGGAAGTGTTGTACAAAGAATGTTAAATGGAATCCGATAAAGAAAATCCAGAATGTCCAATAACCTAATTTTTCGCTCATTACACGGTTGAAGAATAACGGCCAATAGAAATGGAATGATGCAAAAATCGCCGTTACGATACCACCAACGATTACGTAGTGGAAGTGTGCAACGATAAAGTAAGAGTCATGCAATTGATAATCCAATGGTGCAGTCGCGTTCATTACACCTGTTACCCCACCGGCAACGAAAGACGGAATGAATCCTAATGCATAAATCATTGGTACAGTAACCTTGATTGAACCGCCCCAAATTGTCAGAATCCAGTTAAACACTTTCATACCTGTTGGAACGGCGATCGCCATTGTTGCTACCGCAAAGATCGCGTTTGCAGTCGCACCAAGACCTACTGTAAACATGTGGTGGGCCCAAACCATGAACCCTAAGAAACCGATCAAGATTGTCGCGAATACCATTGAAGAGTATCCGAACAAACGTTTACGGGCGAATACCGGAATAATTTCAGAGAATAATCCGAATGCCGGCAATACTAAGATATACACTTCAGGGTGACCGAAAATCCAGAATAAGTGCTCCCAAATAATTGTGTTACCACCCATTGTATGATCGAAGAAGTTCGCATCGAACATACGGTCAACCAACATTAGGAACAAACCTACTGTTAGTGGAGGGAATGCGAATAAAATCAATGTACTGGAAATAAGTGTAGTCCAAGTAAATAAAGGCAAACGCATGAACGTCATACCTGGTGCACGCATTGTGATGATTGTCACAATGAAGTTAATACCAGAAATCAATGTACCTGCACCGGAAATTTGCAACCCTAATACATAGAAGTCAATACCATGACCAGGTGAATATAAAGATAATGATGCATATGATGTCCAACCAGCATCTGGTGCTCCACCCATAAAGAATGATAAATGCAAGAATGTAGCACCTAAGAAGAATAACCAGAATCCTAATGAGTTAAGGAATGGGAATGCTACGTCACGAGCACCGATTTGCAATGGTACAACCATGTTCATGAATGCGAATAAAAGTGGTGTCGCTGCCAAGAAAAGCATTGTTGTACCGTGCATTGTTAATAACTCGTTAAAAGTACCAGCTGAGATGAAATCGCTATTTGGGTACATCAACTGTATACGCATTAAAAGCGCTTCAAAACCTGCGATGGCGAAGAACAATAGCCCGGAGAATAAATACAATACCGCAAGTTTTTTGTGGTCAACAGTTGTTAAATAGTCCCAAATAACCGCACCCACGCCCTTTTTCTTTGTGACTGCTACTGAGCTCACAACTTTAACCTCCTTAATTTGTTCTCTATCTATATCTGCGAATTAATTATTTTTCTACTGATAAGCCTAGCAAGTAATCAGCTACAGCGCTGATTTCCTCATCAGTCAACTCTTTGTACTTACCAGTCATCAAGTTGCCTGGTTTGATTTTTTCAGGATCTTTAATCCAAGCTTCAACGTTTTCTTTAGTGTGATCCAAGTAACCTGCAACGCGGTTGCGATCACCAAATGTTGTCAAGTTTGGACCAGCAGCGCCAGCAGGAGTTACTGCAGAAATTGCGTGACATCCTAAACAGTTTTGAGCGAATGTCGCTTCACCCAAATCAGTTGAATCAGCAGAAGCTGTTTGGCCTTCAGTAGCTTTCATTGCTGCTACCCAAGCATCGAAATCATCACGATTCAATGATTTTACTTTGAAATCCATCAAAGCGTGGGAAGGACCGCAAAGTTCAGCACATTTTCCGTACCATACGCCTTCTCCATCATTGAGTCCTGCAGATTCTTTATCGAATACCAAGTAGAATTTGTTCAAATTGTCAACGTTCGTATCCATTTTACCGCCGATAGCAGGAATCCAGAATGAGTGTTTTACATCAGCTGCTTTCAAGTTGAAGTAAACCTTTTCATTTGTTGGAACAACTAGTTCTTGGGAAGTGACAATGCCATATTGCGGATATTCAAATTCCCACCAATACAATTTTGCAGTAACATTGATTGTTAATGCTTTTGGATCTCCGTCTTCATCCACTTCTTCCATAGCGGATACATCGGCAAATTTGTAAGTAGCCAAGATTGTTGGTACAGATAGAATTAATAAAAGGATGATTGGAATAACTGTCCAAATAACTTCTAGAGTGTGGCTACCTTCCACTTGTTTTGGCATGTAATCTTCGCCAAGTTTAGAGCGGCGAAATTTTGCGAAAGTGAGTAAATAAAGAACAGAAACTACTACAACTACTAACGTCATGATACTTGCAGCTAGTAATAGTAGATTAAATTGCTCTTTTCCGACAGCACCGGATGGTCGAAGTGCAGAAATATATTCTTCACCACAGCCCGATAAAACAACAGCCAATGCTGCTAACAACGGGAAAAGAGACCATTTTTTAAGCCCTTTCTTCATAGCTTAATTAAACCCCTCTTTCTTTTAATTGTCTTGTCTAACTGGAAGTTATGCTCTATCTATTTGAATTCTTTATTGAAGAAAGAATCCCAAAGGGTATAAAAGCGCGGATTGATGAATATTATTTATTATCAAAAAATGGTAAAATGGTTATCATCAATCACAAGTAAACAACATATATTTAGTAAAAACTATTTTTAATCTAATTATGATGTTTAATAAGTGCAAAACCGCTAGAAAACAGTTTGTACATAAAAATGAAACAATAACCATATTAACACACAATTTTCGAATGATGAACGACATTTTTTATAATTTAAAAAATGTTCAAATCTCATTCATGTCTATACCTCTAAACTAACACACACCCAGTTTGGCCGATCGCCACATGCGAATATGATCCAAGTCTTCCAGCTTTGAGTTTACTATGCTGCTCTTTTTAAAAGCAAGGTCCATTAACTGGATAAACTCCAACCGCTGCCATTCCCCCTTTTTCTTTCAAATTTGTAAGCTTTACTTACTAAATTCTACTATATCGAACTTTGTGCCAAATTTCTAGATTTTAAGTGAATTTTATGTGAAGTGGACAAGTTCGATGAAAGCAGACAATACCTTATTAAAAAGCATATTATAAGGATTGAAGATTTAATAGTATCTTTGTGAAATATTTTTCACATTTCTGTGAACAGTTTGTGAAATTTCATAACAATTATTTTGTGAGAATTCTTTGAAGTTGTCTTTTTTTCCCGAATTCGCTATCATCATAAAAGCATAGCTTTTTTCATGCAATCTTTACAGATATAAAAGTAGGTGTCATTGATGCAACACAGGTATAATTGGTTATTGAAATGGGTTGCAGTACTTACCACCCTTGGCATGTTGCTAATCCTTCTGGGAGGCGCTCTCGTAACAAAAACAGACAGCGGTTTAGGCTGCGGCCGTAACTGGCCTGATTGCAATGGATCATTGATTCCAAAAGAAATCACGACAGAAGTGTTGATCGAGTTTTCCCACCGATTTGTTACCGGAGCAGTCTCGATACTGGTATTAATATTAGTGATTTGGACATGGAGAGCTTTAAACCACGTTAAAGAAGTGAAATTTTTAGGCTTTCTGGCAATCTTTTTCCTTGTACTGCAAGCATTGATCGGTGCTGCTCAAGTGCTTTGGGGACAAGGTGATTTTATTTTGGCCTTGCACTTCGGCATTTCACTGATTTCTTTTGCAGCGGTGATGTTGCTATCGATGATTGTTTTCGAAGTGGATCAGAAATTTGATGCCGATCGGGTGATCATTCGAAAAAAATTAAAGTGGCATACCATCGGTGTTACCCTTTATTCATACATAGTCGTCTATACCGGAGCGCTCGTTAGACATACAGGTTCCAGTTTAACATGTACAAGCTGGCCGTTTTGCGATAATCGCAATCCCTTTGAGCTGCCTGACAAAATGTATGAATGGGTGCACATGGGCCATCGGTTCGCTGCATTTTTAATCTTCATCTGGATTTTGTACATCATGGTTCATGCAATTAAACATTACAAAGACCAGCGGGTGATCTATTGGAGCTGGATTATCGCCCTTGTCCTTGTTTCATTGCAAATCATTGCTGGCGCATTCATTATCTTTACTCAATTAAGTCTATTCATATCTTTATTGCATTCATTATTTATTACGCTGCTGTTCGGGCTTTTATGCTACTTGATATTATTGGTGGCCCGAAGCTCTTACAACGAAAGAAACCACTGACACCAAGGATTGTTCCCCCGACCAAAGGGGACAATCCTTTTTTCTGCGCTTCAATTAATGACCATTTCGGATTGGAACTGCATACCAATGATCTTTGAACGGTTCTTTCATTCTATTTTCCCTAATTGTAGGAAATTACTCCTCAAAAATGGAATTATTACCAGATTTTCAAAATGGCCTCTCTATTCAGGAAAGATCTTTCCGAATCCAAAATTTTCCCCTTCCCCCATTTAAGTTCTAAAATGTTTTATGCAAATAAAAAAAGCGAATGAATGCTCATTCGCTCACAAACAATGGAATTGCCCCAAAATTTCTTATTCAAGCTCAATTAACAAATCGCCCGTTGAAATCGCATCGCCCGGTTTTGCGTAGATTTCCTTCACTACACCGTCACTTGGCGCTTGCACAGTTGTTTCCATTTTCATCGCTTCCGTAATCAATAAATGATCGCCGCGTTTTACATGGCTGCCTTTAGAAACGAGCACTTTCAATACAGTACCCGGCATTGTCGCCCCAATTTGATTTGGATTGTTCGGATCCGCCTTCACGGCAATTGATCCATCGGCTTCCACCGTTTTATCTTCCACAACCACTTCACGAGGCTGACCGTTGAATTCAAAGTAAATTACCCTTGTTCCATCGTGTTCCGCTTCACCGATGGACACCAATTTAATAATTAACGTTTTCCCTTTTTCGATTTCAACCTCAATTTCCTCACCGATTCGTAAACCGTAAAGGAAAGAAGGCGTGTCTAATACGGATAAGTTTCCATACTTTTCAACAGCCATGAAATACTCTTCCACCACTTTAGGATATAAAGCGTAGGAGATGACATCCTTTTTCTCCACCGGCTTTTTCACTTTGTTCTCCAATTCTTTTTTCAGTGCATCGAAATCCACCGGCTCAAGGAGTTCGCCAGGCCGCACAGTAATCGGCTTTCTTTCTTTCAAAATGACCTTTTGCAACTCTTCCGGGAACCCGCCATAAGGCTGTCCTAAATAGCCTTGGAAAAATTCGACGACTGAGTCCGGGAAGTCGATCGTTTTTCCTTTTTCCAAAATATTGTTTTCATCCAAATTGTTTTGCACCATAAATAGCGCCATATCGCCGACGACTTTGGACGATGGGGTTACTTTTACGATATCGCCAAACAGCATATTCACGCGGGAATACATTTTTTTCACTTCATCCCAACGGTCTCCAAGCCCCACGGCCTTCGCTTGTTGTTGCAAGTTGCTGTATTGTCCGCCTGGCATTTCATGAACATAGATTTCGGAATGGGGACTTTTCATGCCGCTTTCAAAATCCCGGTAATACTCCCGAACATCTTGCCAGTAATATGATAATTGTTCAAGCGCTTCGATGTCCGCGCGCACTTTTCGTTTTGCGCCGCTCATGGCATAATACAGCGCATTGGCGCTTGGCTGGGATGTTAAGCCTGCCATGGAACCCAATGCTGTATCGACTATATCGACACCCGCTTCGATGGCTTTTGCATAAGTGTAAATTCCGTTGCCGCTTGTATCATGAGTGTGCAAGTGGATTGGCAAGTCCGTCGCTTCTTTCAATTCAGAAATAAGGACATAAGCCGCCTCCGGTTTCAACAAGCCCGCCATATCTTTGATGGCCAAAATATGGGCTCCCGCACGCTCCAATTCCTTCGCCATTTCTTTATAATATTGAACCGTGTATTTTGAGCGGGAAGGATCCAGAATATCGCCAGTGTAGCAGATGGCCGCTTCCGCGATTTTCCCTGTATTACGCACTTCATCAATGGCGATTTCCATCCCCTTGATCCAGTTTAAGCTGTCGAAAATGCGGAATACGTCAATTCCGGCACTCGCCGCTTCCCTCACAAATTCGCGGATCAAATTGTCCGGATAGTTTGTATAACCTACTGCATTGGCGCCACGGAACAACATTTGGAACAAAACGTTCGGGATTTGTTTTCGAAGTTTTGCAAGTCTTTCCCATGGATCTTCTTTCAGGAATCGATAGCTGACATCAAACGTTGCGCCGCCCCAAAGTTCCAGGGAGAAGAAATCATGCATCATCCGTGCATTATAATCTGCAATTTGATACATGTCCTGGCTGCGGACCCTTGTAGCAAGCAGCGACTGATGCGCGTCACGGAATGTGGTATCTGTCAATAGAACATCATCCTGTTCTTTGATCCATCGAATGACTCCATCGACGCCTTCTTCTTCAAGTATTTGTTTTGTTCCCCGCGGAATTTCCGTATGCTTGATATCCAATTTCGGCTTTTCAGGTTTTACAAAGATTGGTTTATTCTTTTTCTCAATTCCAGGGAATCCGTTTAATGTAACATCCCCAATATATCTCAACAACTTAGTGCCGCGGTCTTTGCGAACGGCTAAGTCAAATAGTTCCGGCGTAGAATCGATAAAGCTCGTATCAAATTCTCCGGATAAGAACTTCTCATGCAACACCACATTCATGAGGAACGGAATGTTCGTTTTGACGCCGCGGATACGGAATTCCCTCAAGTTGCGGTCCATTTTAGCCGCGGCTTCCTTAAATGTTCTACCCCATGTGGAAATTTTGACGAGCAAGGAATCGTAGTAAGGTGTCACAACGGCACCTTGGAAACCGTTACCTGCATCCAAACGCACCCCGAAACCGCCGCTTGAACGGTAAACCATGATTTTTCCTGTATCCGGCATAAAGTTATTGGCTGGATCTTCCGTCGTCACACGGGATTGTATCGCATAGCCGAATAACGGAATTTCGCTCTGTTCAGGAACGCCGATTTCTTTTGAATGAAGTTCATATCCTTCCGAAATTTTAATTTGCGCATGAACGATATCAATGCCTGTAATCATCTCCGTGATGGTATGCTCCACTTGAATGCGCGGATTCACTTCGATGAAATAGAATTCGTTGCCGGAAACCAAAAATTCTACAGTGCCGGCATTTACATACCCGACATTTTTCATCAATTTTACTGCCGCTTCACAAATTCTATTTCTTAAATTTTCAGAAAGCGAAATCGATGGAGCGATTTCAACCACCTTTTGATGACGGCGCTGAATCGAACAATCGCGCTCATATAAATGGACAATGTTTCCTGCATAATCCCCTAAAATTTGCACTTCTATATGCTTCGGCTTAATGATCGCTTTTTCCACATACACTTCGTCGGATCCGAAAGCCGCTTTGGCTTCAGATTTCGCCCTTTCATAGGCGCTTTTCAGTTCCTCTTTTGCATGCACCAATCGCATTCCGCGGCCGCCGCCCCCCAAGGCAGCTTTGATCATCACCGGATATCCGACTTCATCTGCGAATTGTTCCAGTTCTTCATAAGATGAAACAGGGCCATCACTTCCAGGAATCACCGGAATTCCCGCAAGGATTGCCTGCTCTCTTGCCTTCACCTTATCGCCAAAAATCTCCAAATGCTTTGAATTTGGACCGATAAAGATGATCCCTTCTTCTTCACAACGTCTGGCAAATTCAACATTTTCCGCCAGGAAGCCATATCCTGGGTGAACGGCATCAGCGCCTGATTCTTTTGCGATTTCAATGATGCCCTCGATATCCAAATAAGCATCAATCGGACCTTTCCCGACACCGACAAGATAAGCTTCATCCGCTTTGTAACGATGGTGGGACGCGCGGTCCTCTTCCGAATAAATCGCAACTGTTTTAATATCCAATTCATTGCATGCCCGCAATACGCGAATGGCGATTTCCCCTCTGTTTGCGACTAAAAGCTTGTGAATCTTTCTCATTTTGTCCCCCTTAACTTTCTTTTTTCAAGTTTCTCATACATAGAAACATTGATTAATATGCCTATTGCGAAAGACAATACCAAAATAGATGATCCACCATAACTGATGAAAGGCAATGTCACCCCAGTCAATGGGATAAGTCCTGATAAACCACCTAAATTGACAAAGGTTTGTATGGCAATCCAGCTGGCAATACCTGCCGCAATCATTCTGGCCAACGGATCTTTCGTAGTCAGAGCAATGGATAATCCTTTAAATACGATAAATCCCAAACCTCCTAGAACGATTATAACGCCCAACAAACCTAATTCTTCCGCAATTACAGCCATTATAAAATCTGTTTGCGGTTCTGGCAAATATCCGAGTTTTTGCACGGATTGACCAAGCCCTACCCCTTCTATTCCACCAGAACCGATGGCAATATAGCCTTGAACCACTTGGTGCCCTGAACCTTGTTCATATTCAAATGGATTTAAAAATGCCTTGATTCTCCCGATGCGGTTTGGCGTCAAAATTTTATCCCCTTTGATCAATAAAATGACACCGAGAATGGTTGCACCGAGAATCGCCAATTCGGCAAAAAACTTAAAGAAGGTTCTTATCCGTATGCCGCTTGCCGCTACTACCGCAATGGCAATGCCGGAAATGATCATGACGGCACCGATATCTGTTTCAAGTGCCACGAAAAAGATGATAAAAATCCATACTAAAATAGGGTAAATAATATGATTTGGGTGTAAATCAACCATTGGGGTTTTTAAACTTTTCCGATAAAAAGCCCCTGCAAAATATAAAATAATGATGAGTTTTGCAAGTTCAGAAGGTTGGAAAGACATCAGGCCGAACAGACTGATCCAGCTTTTGGACCCCGTTCCGCTTTCACCGAATCCGAAAAAAAACACCCAGAACATCAAAACGGTGATCAATCCAACCATAAAGACCATTATATTTTTTCTGCTATAATGCTTGTACGGCACAAAAGCACCGACGGTAAAGAAGAAAAATGCAACCATTAAATTAAATAATTGTTTTTTATAATAATAATCCGGTTCCTTCCCGTCGACAAGTGCCACCATGATGCTGGAACTGTAAATCATCACCAGGCCGAATAAACACAAAAATACATAAACGAAGAATAAAGGGTAATCAAAATTCCGAATATAGTACGAAAGATATTTTCTCATAGCGAAGACCTCTTTTAGAAAAAAAACTCAAATCACATTGATTTGAGCCTTTTGTTACTTGTTCGAGTTTGCGTTTGTATATGCTTCATGTAACAAGGACAATTCTTTTTCTAATGTATCCAAAATCTTTCTTCCTTGTTCACGTTCAATTAATCCCAATTTCACGGCGAAATCGATTTCCCGGGACAAACCAAACATTTGTGTATCCAGAACTTCTTCGTACAAAGGACATTGCGGCATCGTCAAATGATCCATTTGCACTTTGATCAAACGCGCTATTTTATCTGCATCTTCAAGCAGCAATTCCAACGCTTTTTCCTGGAAGGAAGCTTGAGTTTTTTTCTCCATGAGGACGCCCCCATTAATGTAATTTCTTCTATTCTATCTTAATAAAGTTTATCTTTTAGCAAATAAAAATGCAAGTGGCAACACAAGATAGAACAGTTAGAAATGATTATTTCTTTATTATGTGAAAATCTAACTGTATACTGATATATGTAAAATAGTTAAGGGGGAGAATTCTGATGGAAAGCATCATTCCAATTAAAGGAAAAGTGAAATATAAATTGACATTGGATCCATCCGTGTGGATTTTTGACGATCGAAGAATTGATTTGAAAACATATTTTACAAAACCAAAAGAAAATGAGGACGAAGATTTAAAATACTTGTTTAAAATGGGCGAACATTGGTCCCGTGAAATTATGGAAGGTGCAACATTCCCTCCTACTTTAAAAACGGAAAGAAAATTTGACCGGAAAGGGATGCAAACCGGTACGTTCGGCATGGAAATAAAATATTTCCTTAACAATGCCGAAATCGAAGAAGATGCAACAAAAGTGGTCTTTGAATGCAAAGATGGCACAGAGCACGCTTTTGCAATCGATGATGCATACAAATTGATTTTCAAATTTAGCCAAGATGGTAAGCCGCTGACAGAGGATGGGCCTGTTCATATTATTTTTGGTGACGGTTCCAATTTGGACAACCCAATCAAAAACATTGCAGCGATTCGGGTGGAATAGGATTTAACCTATGCGTGTCCAATGTGTAATTTGTGATTCCATCCATGAACTGGAAGACGACTCACCACTGGCTAAAAGATTAAGAAATCGGCCGATCCACACATACATGTGTGAAACTTGCCATGATCGCATTACAACAAAAACGCTGGAGAGACTGGCGACGGGCAAATTCCGTTTCTTCCGCAGCTCTTCAAGCATTGATGAAGAACTATGACAATATCATTTTCCCGCAAAAAAATGGCCTATTATGAAATCCAAAATGGAATTTCATAATAGGTTATATTTTTTATTCTTAAGGATGAACAAAATGTTGCATGATGGATTACTCATTTTTGATCAATCGTCTCTCCAGCATTTCCACCAGCTGGTACATGAGTGTTGCGAAGATGGCAATGATGAGGAGCGACATTAATACGAGATTGAAGTTGAACACTTGGAATCCATAAATGATCAAATAGCCGAGCCCCTGGGAAGAAACGAGGAATTCGCCGACAATGACCCCTACCCAAGACAATCCCACATTCACTTTTAATGTGGAGATGATTGTCGGAAAAGAGGCGGGCAAAATCGCTTCTTTGAACATTTGCCATTTCGTCGCATTGAAGGTTTGCAACACTTTCAGATAGTTGGCATCCACGTTGCGGAAAGATGTGTAAATGACGATGGTGGAAATGATGACGGAGATGATGGCCCCCATTGTGATGATGGATGTCATCCCTGGACCGAGAGCAACAATCAAAATCGGTCCAAGTGCGACTTTCGGCATGGAATTCAACACAACCAAATACGGGTCCAAAATTTTGGAAAAAGTCGGGAACCACCAAAGAATGGCCGACAAAACCGTGCCTACGAGCGTCCCCAAAATAAACCCGAGAACCGTTTCAAACAATGTATAGTTCATGTGGATAAAAATCGTGCCATCCGAAATCATGTTCATCAGTAACCGGAAAATCCTCGAAGGCGCGCTGAATATGAGCGGATCAATCCAGCGGTTGGAAGAGGCGGCTTCCCATATGGCAAAAAAGCCGACCAGGATGAACAACTGGTAAAATCGAATCCATCGTTTTTCCTTCGCCAATCTTTTCTTATATGCCAGATGGAGTTCTTTAATGTTCAAGGCTTTCAAGCTCCTTCCAAATTTGTTGAAATAATGGTGAATAGCTTGAATGGCTTCTTGCTTCAAAAGGAGTCAAGTTTCTGATTTCTTCCGGCACTTCAAAGGTTTGATGGATTCGTCCGGGCCTTCTGGAAAATAAGAAAATGCGGTCGCTCATCGCAATGGCTTCCCCGATGTCATGGGTCACAAGAATGGCCGTTTTATTGTACGCTTTTAACATGTTGTATACCAAATCTTCCAGCTTCAATTTGGATTGATAGTCCAGGGCGGAAAACGGTTCATCCAGCAATAGCACTTTCGGATCCACCGCAAGGGTTCTGGCGAGCGCCACCCTTTGCCTCATCCCCCCCGATAATTCCCGGGGATATTTTTTCTCGATGGATGGCAATCCCACATCTTCCAGCAGCTTTGACGCAATATGCCGATCATACTCTTGATTCGACAGTTTTAATCCAAGGGTGATATTTTCCTCGATGGTTTTCCACGGGAATAAATAATCCTGCTGCAACATATACCCGATGGAGAGCTCTTTATTTCCGTACACCTTTTGATTTTCAATGTAGACATTTCCTGAAGTCGGCTGAAATAATCCGGCGATGATGGAGAGAAGGGTTGTTTTACCGCACCCGCTCGGCCCGATAAAGGAAACGAATTCCCCTTCATCAATGGTCAAATGGATGTCCTGTAACGCTTCCGTTGCCGCATCCTTTGAAAAATACGCATGGCTGACGTGATCAACAAGCAAGAAACTCATATCACTTCGTTACCTTCTCGGCGAATGTTGTATCCACCAGTTTTGAGTAATCTATGCGCATCGGAAGCTCCCCCACTTCTTCCATGATATCCTGCAAGTTGTTCCACTCTTCCTCATCCAAAATCGGATCCTTCGCAAAGGATTCCTGCTGGCGGTAGCGTTCCACCACTTGTGCAATCAATTCAACGTCCGTATCTTCAAAGAATGGCTGAATGGCTTTTGCCACTTCTTCCGCCGGAGCATCATACACAAAGTCTTGCGCTTTTTTGATGGCTCTCGTAAATTTCTCCGCCACTTCCGGATTTTTCTTCAAGTAACTTTCTTTCGCCATAAACACCGTATATGGAACATGCCCGGATTCCGTACCGAATGATGCCACCACATAGCCGATTCCTTCTTTTTCAAAAACGCTTGCAGTCGGTTCAAATAGTTGTACGAATTCCCCCGTTCCGGATGCAAAAGCGCGAGGGTACAAAAGACACTACTGTCATGTCAGGAAAGGTCATCCTAAATACAGATGGCAACATAGGCTTTTGATTCCGGGATGGCCGGCAGTTAGGATGGAAGATTCGGGATCATTGACTGCAGGAATAAGGCCCTAATCGATGTTTGCAGCAATTGATGATTAAGATAAACGGGCGTTTTGCCGAATCCCTAACAAAATAAAAATCGCCCCCAAGAGAAAGAAAAGGATCCCTTTTGTAAAACCGATCATAAAAAATACAACCCCGATTAAAAGATAGCTTGCTACATGTGGATTCTTAAAATTGATTGGCTTCATAAATATTCCCCCTTAAAAATACGGCGTATTGTCAAAAATTACTTAATAAAACTTACGTTTTTGTTGATATAACTAGTTTTATATAAAAAAAACTTGCCACCCCCTTAAAATTAGGGTATTTATGAGGTAACCACACACTCAAAAATCCCTAATAAAGGAAGTGACAAGTTGTTACCTCAATTATTAACCTATTTGCTTGAATATATCAAGTACCAAGATCAAATGATTCGAACATTACTTACCCTTCTGATTGGAAAAAACATGTTTGATAAGCCAACTGAAAAGCCTGTCAATAAGCCTTATCAAAAACTCCAGGTGGATGAGCTGCCAATCATTGAAACTCTACAAAAGCTCGATTATCAAATTCTTCTCAAAGAATATTTGGAGAAGAACGGGAAACCTCTCAAACCTGTTCAGAGGCGTTCCAATTCAAAAGGTAAAGTACCTTCATCCATGAAATGTCCAAGGTGTGGTGCTCCGTCAGATTATCTTTATGCCAATAACGGAGGTAAAGGACAGTATCAATGCAAGGTGTGTGCGTGTCTGTTTAATAAAAAGAATCAATATGCCAAGGAGGCTATACTAAAATGTCCACACTGTTCGAAAACACTCGAGAAGATCAAGGAAAGAAAAGATTTTCTCGTATTTAAGTGCAAAAACAATGACTGTCCGTATTACAAAAAGAAACTGCAAGGAATGTCTAAAAAAGAGAAAAAGCAGTTCGAAAAGGATTCTCCGTCTTTTAAAGTTCGATACATATTTCGTCAGTTTCAAATTGATTATCAGCCGTTAGCCAAACATTCACCTAAGAAGCCAAAAGTGGATTTGTCCAGGCTTCATGTGTCACCGCACACATTGGGGCTCATTTTAACCTACCATGTAAACTATGGCTTATCGGCTCGGAAAACAGCTGCACTGATGAAGGATGTTCATGGCGTACCCATCTCTCACCAGAGTATATTGAATTACGAAAACAGCGTAGCACTTCTTCTCAAACCTTATGTGGATCATTATCCTTACGAGCTTTCTGATCAATTCTGCGGAGACGAAACATACATTAAGGTGAATGGTCGTTGGCATTATCTTTTTTTCTTTTTTGATGCGGTAAAGAAAATTATTCTGTCCTACCCTGTTTCTCCAAATCGTGATACGGTATCAGCCATTCGTGCGATTGATGAGGCCTTATGGAAGATGAAAGAGATCCCGGAAGACCTCACCTTTGTCGTAGATGGCAATCCGATTTACCTTTTAGCACAACACTTTTTTGCCCAGCACGGTATTACGTTTGATGTGAAGCAGGTCATTGGACTAACCAACGAAGACCAGGTTTCAACGGAATACAGACCGTTAAAACAAATTATTGAAAGACTGAATCGAACATTTAAGGGCAATTACAGATCGACACACGGATTTGGATCCGATCACGGATCCGTTTCTTATGTGACTTTGTTTGTGGCTTATTTTAATTTCTTGCGGCCACATTCAGCCCTGGAAGGCAAAGTGCCTGTAGTTATTCCAGAGCTAAAAGGACTGCCGAATATGCCTGCACGTTGGACAAAACTGATTGGTTTAGCTCAACAATGGCTAGTAGAGCAAACTGCCTAACTTTTTGTTTAGCAGAGCCCTTACCAGCATCGGCGAAGCGAACTCTTGACAAACCGAACCAGTCAATGGTTTAAAATGGGAATTGGCAAGGGCTTCTTTGGTGTGCCTTCTTTTTGTTCCCTTCGCCCTTGTTGGTTCGAAATCAAACCATTGACGTGTTTGTCAAGAGCGATTGCGGCGGCATTTCCTCTAGTTTCGCTAGATCACATCCCTCCAAAACTAAGTTTTCATAGATTTTTTGACACTACCAAATACGGTGGTGATTTCTACGAATCAATGGAAAAAAGTTCCCTGATTTTTGCTTGGCCATATTTTCAAAAATAAACATTCCAATCCGCCCATAAACAAAAAAAAGCCCCTTTTTCAAGGAGTCTCCTGATTGCCGGATCTGACTGAAGCTTCCAAACGGTCATTCAATCATTCGCCTTCAAAAAGGGCATCTAAAAAAAGAAGCAAAAAACTGGAGGCAAAAAGGAATACGGATAAGCCCGTCAATAGATACATTACATTCTCAAACGCCGAAACCTTTTTCTCCAACCTTTTTCTTTTTAATTGTCTGTAATAGATATACCCGCAAAATAATAAGAAGAACGTTGCTATTCCTTGTACCGTTTCAAAAAAATGAATCAGCGGACTCACCTCTGCAACATGCAATCAAAAAATTCTTTTTTACAAAAGATGGTTTAATGGATTAAGCCATCAGTTTGAATATATGTATTTTCACTTCAGAATATCTTAAAGGAGAAATCATATTTGTAAAGAAATAACGCCCTAAAGAAGCCGTTCCTCACCTCTGCCCAACAGGGGACTCTCCATCTTTTTTATGCGTTATATTTGAAAAATTATCCAACATAGACGTATCGTTAAAGAGAGTGAAATAACTGATTGGGGGAAAAGTTATGAAGGACAAATTTAAAAGTTTATTTTCACCTTTTACCTTCCCGAATGGTGTGACATTGAAAAACCGCATCGTCATTGCTCCAATGACACACTGGTCATCCAATCCGGACGGCTCCGTTTCAGAAATTGAATTAAAATACTATGCCCGGAGATCTGCGGGCGTGAGTGCAGTCATCACGGCTTGCGCTTATGTAACCCCAAATGGGAAAGCATTCCACGGCCAATTTGCCGCAGATCGTGATGAAATGATTCCGGGGTTAAGAAAAGTGGCAACCGCGATTCAACAACAAGGAGCCAAAGCCATACTTCAAATCCATCACGGCGGAAGATTATGCCCGCCTGAACTTGTACCGGACGGAGATATTGTTAGCGCGAGTGCGGTTCCGGCTGAAAGACCCGGGGCGGAAACACCCCGATCTTTGACGATTCAAGAAATTGAAGAAATCATTGATGCATTTGGTGAAGCGACCCGCCGCGCGATTGAAGCCGGTTTTGATGGCGTTGAGATTCATGGGGCGAACGGCTATCTGATTCATCAATTTTTCTCGCCACATTCCAACCGCCGGGAAGACCAATATGGCGGCACCCTTGAAAAACGAATGTCGTTCCCGCTTGAAATCATCAAGAAAGTAAAAAGCGTTGTCGACCAACATGCAAAATCCCCTTTCATCGTCGGTTACCGTTTCTCTCCGGAAGAACCGGAAACACCTGGCATTACAATGGCGGATACTCTTGTCTTTGTTGATGTACTTGCAAATCAAGGACTTGATTATCTGCATGTTTCATTAAATGATTTCCGCTCCACTCCAAGAGTCGGCGTCGAGGATTTCACTAAAACGCGGATTGAATATTTACTTGAAACCATCAACGGCCGTGTACCACTCATCGGTGTCGGTTCCATTATAACTGCCGACAATGCGAAAGAAGCGCTGGAAACAGGGGTTGACCTCATTGCCATAGGCAGAGAAATGATTGTGGATCCGGATTGGGTGCAAAAAATCCAGGAAGGAAGGGAAGATGAAATCTCCATTGTCATTTTCACTGACCAACAGGAAGAACTGATCATTCCGGATGGATTATGGGAACAAATCATTTCCAGACCAGGCTGGTTCCCGGTGAAAGAACGCTAAAGATTCCTGATTCATTATAAGTAAACGGAAAAATTGGCCCCATGAAGCTGTACACACATGTGCAGGTCTTTTATGGGGTCTTTTTTTGTAAAAAAGTTGATTCCGACTTGGCGTTTCGACATTTCCGTTTCGGAAAATGACTAATATTATCAATTCAGCACGAATACAATTTAACACCTTAAAAAAACGGGGGGATTTGATTGAATGATGTTAATCCTTCAAAGCAATCGGGTGAAATGGTCATTGGCGGAGTGAAATATTTGCACAAATCCGATGATGGGTTTGATTATTTAACGGATTTATCAGACAACGAAGTGAAAATACACCTGAAATTCACGAAAGATGAGGAGAAAAGAAAGGAAGCCCGCAATGCATTAAAAACCTTTTTCCTGGAGCTATTATAACTTTTGGACGGGTGTGTGGTAATGAAACGGGTTTGGTGCCTTTACCGGGTGTCGAAAAAACAACAAGTCAGCGCAGATGAAGACATTCCTATGCAAAAAAACGCCTGCCATGAATTCGTCAACGGCAAACCCGATTGGACCATCACAAATGAGTTGTACGAAAAGGGCGTATCCGGCTGGAAAAAATCCGTCAATGAGCGGGATGAAATGGCGGCACTAAAAGAAGGAGCTTTAAAGAAAAAATTCGATGTGTTGCTGGTTTTCATGTTCGACCGTTTAGGACGCCGGGAAGATGAAACACCGGTCATGGTCAATTTTCTGATTCAACATGGCATCGAAGTCTGGTCAGTAAAAGAAGGGCAACGGAAAATCGAATCCCATGTCGACAAACTGCTGAATTATATCAGTTTTTGGCAATCCGATGGGGAAAGCCAAAAAACATCCATCCGGGTGAAAGAAGCCAAAAAACAACTGAGTGAACAAGGCTATTTTCAAGGCGGAACAGCACCATTGGGCTATAAAATTGTCGAAACAGAAGAGCGGCATTGGAAAAACAAAGACCGCCGTGTAAAAGAATTGGTGCCGGACGAAATGGAATCAGAAATCATTAAGCTGATTTACCACTTATATGTAAACAAACATATGGGCTATCGAAAAATCGCCGATCATTTAAATGAACAGGGCTATCGTAACCGTGATGGCAAAATCTTTGCTGTGAGCACCATCCAAAGAATACTGTCCAACCCCATTTATATCGGATTTAAAAGATATAAAACGGCTGCAGGAGGAACGCTGCCATTTAACGAAAAACTGCAAATCCTTCCTGAGGAATTGTTTTATCAGGCTGAGCGAATCCGAAAAATTAGACGCGGCAACATGAAAGAACAGGACAAATCGGATATCCCGAGATCAGGAAAATTGCTGCTGTCAGGCCTTGCCTATTGCAAATATTGCGGTTCAAAGCTGACTTCCAATTACCTTTACAAATCTTCAAAAGATAAAAGGCATAAAACCGCCATTTACCGATACCGATGCCCTTTAAACAAAGGCAAAACTTATTGCCGTCACCGTCAAAACATATGGGGTGGAAAAAAATACGACACGCTCATTATCAATAAACTCAAATCCATCCTATCCCAATTCGAACTTCAACCATACCTGGAAGCAGGCAAACATTTGAAAGCTGAAAGAGTAAAACTGAAAGAACAAAATATCAAACATTTAAAAAAAGAGTACGTTGATTTAAAGAAACAGCAGGAAAAACTGAATTTAGAAATCGGGAAGGCTTTGATCGGCGAGAGCGCATTTACACCGGAACAGCTTTCTCTTGCCTTGGAAACAATTGAAAAACAAATGGAGGAAAAGTCGGCGCTAATCCATTCTTTGACGGAAGAATTGCAAAAAGAACGGGAAACCTGTTCAGATGTCAATTTCTTGGCGAATGAATTGAAACATTGGGCGCAAAAGTTCGAAGTAGCGGATGGGGATCATAAAAAAGCATTGCTCTCGAAATTAATCAATAAAGTGTATTTAGGCAAAAACGAAATTGAAATTGAATTGAATATCGGGTTGTCGGATTATTTTGAAGGGAACATCAATTAAACTTTTTCATCGGAACGGCTCTTCTTGTACGGCATATAAAAATGAGCTATTTTAGTGGCTGGCGTCTACTAAAATAGCTCATTTTTTTAGAAGTTGTCCCGCTTCCTTCGTCAATGGGATCAAACTTTTTGCGCCTTTTTTTGACGCAACTGTTTTGAACGCACATCATACCAAATAAGGCTTGCGATTTCTTTCACTGTCTGTTCCAATTCGGAGCCTTTAAATTCGTCAATAAAAACTTTCAATAAAGCATTGAGTATAATGGTCCGGGGAGATTCGCGATGGAATTCCTCGATGATGGCCATTGTAATTTCTTTCTGATTGCTTGATAAATTTTCCTTGATCAGATCTTCCAGTTTCTTTTTTATTTCTGAAATATCCAAACGATATTGTTTTTTCGAAATGGATAAAATGGTATTTATTTTATCGGCATTTAATACTGCCGTTTTTTCATTTATCATCATATCAATAATTTTTTCCAAATATTTCAACAATATTGAAGCGATTTCCTCCAAAGAAATGGAATGGTGATTGGAAATTTTGCAGGTGAAGGTTAAATATTGAAACATTCCATAAAATAATATTGCCGCTTCAAACCCGTAATTGCGCATTTCATCTCCGTAAACTTCAATCAAACGCAATCGGAACCATTCAAACTCCAATATCCGATGACGCAAAACCAGTTCTTTCAATTCGTCTTCCCCTGAATGCAAAATTTCTTCGTATAGCACATCCAATCCGGATTCCTGATTAATCTTCCATAATACAGCAATCTGGTTGGCGAATACGTTGATATCCGTAGGGTCTTTTCCTATCATGAGTTCGGCCCGTAAAAGTGAGGCATCATATCTCGCCTGCTCCAATATCGCTTCAATACATTCCGTTTTGGAAGAGAAGTAATTATAAAAAGTTCCTTTTGAAATCCCTGCTCTTTCAATGATTTGTTGGATTGATGTTTTCGCAATTCCATGTTCTACAAACAATCGCAAAGCATGATCAATGACCGCTTTTTTTCTTTTATTCATTTTGAACTCCTCTATTTATATAATGCTCTATTTATTATACACAAAAAATCAATGTTGGACTGAATGTATTTTTTTATTGATAAAATTGAACTATGGGTATAAAATGTTTAAGTCGATAAAAAGAAAGAAATGGGGAAAGGGATAATATGACATTAGATAAACAAGGGAAAAAACCGCCATATTTAGTGATTGCAATACTTTTCTTTGGCGCGTTTGTTTCATTCTTAAATAACTCTTTGTTGAATGTTGCACTACCAACAATCATGAAAGATTTTGAAGTGGATTATTCAACTGTTCAGTGGTTGGCTACAGGTTACATGCTGGTAAGTGGTGTTCTGATTCCTGTATCCGCCTTTTTAATTACACGGTTTAAAAACCGTCATTTATTTATTACAGCCATTTCGCTATTCACTATTGGTACCGCATTGGCGGCATATGCTCCCCACTTTGGTGTGCTTTTGGCCGGGCGTGTGATTCAAGCGGCTGGCGGTTCCGTAATGGGTCCGTTGCTTATGAACATCATGCTTGTGAGCTTCCCCCGCGAAAAACGTGGCGCGGCAATGGGGATTTTCGGATTAGTTATGATTACTGCCCCAGCCATTGGTCCAACATTATCCGGTTATATTGTGGAATATTGGGACTGGCGGGTATTATTCGAAATGATACTGCCCTTTGCTGTCATCAGCTTGATTTTAGCTATTTGGAAATTGGAAAACATATTGGAAACACGCGACGTTTCCATTGACTACTTTTCCATTCTATTATCGATTATCGGTTTCGGTGGCGTACTATACGGCTGTTCAACGGCCAGCACTGAAGGATGGTCGGATGCAAAAGTTCTTTCGACGTTGATTATAGGAGCAATCGGCATCATTTGGTTCATCATCCGCCAATTCCGCTTGGAACAACCTTTATTGGATTTGCGCGTTTACAAATACCCAATGTTTGCCGTTGGTAACATCATTTCGATGGTTGTCACAGCCGCCATGTTTTCAGGGATGATTTTAACACCGGCTTACGTTCAGAACGTCCGCGGTATTTCACCGCTTGATTCAGGTTTAATGATGTTGCCGGGTGCCCTCGCAATGGGAATCATGTCACCAATCACAGGAAGATTGTTCGACAAATTCGGTCCGCGTATTTTGGCATTTGTCGGGTTATCCGTTACTGCTTACGGAACTTATTTGTTATCCACGATGGATTTGGAAACAACAAAAACGACCATTGTTTTAATGTACACATTGCGGATGTTTGGTATGTCAATGGTCATGATGCCTATTATGACAAACGGTTTGAACCAATTGCCGAACCGCTTGAATCCACATGGTACAGCGGTCAACAACACGGTTCAACAAGTGATTGGTTCAATCGGAACGGCGTTGTTCGTGACGTTGATGAATTCTGTCGCTACCAATAAAGGGGAAGAATTGGTGGAAGCGGTAAAAGCCGCAAATCCGGCAGAATTGCAAAATCCGACGTTTATCGCAGGGATCCAGCAACAGGCATTGCTTGAAGGTATTCAAGTGTCATTCTTGGTTGCAACAATCGTGACGATTGTGGCTTTAATCTTGACATTATTCTTAAAACGGGTTGATGTAAGCAAAGTCATCGCGGAAAATATTGAAAATAAATAAACGGGTTGAATCAAATCCATTAAACAATGAAGCTGCTTGCCCCTTTGAAGGAAAAGGGATAAGCAGCTTCATTTTGTCATTCACCATATGGTTTAAAATCTTTTCATTGCAACTTCCATGAATCCATCCCGGTTGTAAGTAGTGTCTTATGTACCCGCATGCAAAGGCTGTTGCAATATTGGCAAATTCTATGTTTTGGATCAAGTTTAGATCCTTGTGAGGGTCGATGCCATGTTTTTTCAATACAAATTCCCCAACCATTTGCGGCATGCCGCCTTTGCGCTGGCCAAGGAATGTGGAACCTTTCAGCAGATCCCATGAAAATTCGTCAATTTTTTCCCGGGACACTAAGAACGTTCCATCCGTTTGGGTTAATTGGGCAAAGTTTTTGATCGGATCATTGGCGCCTTGTGCTGTCACATAAATGGAAGTTTCCGCTCCAACAAGGGCAATATCGATTCCACCTGAAAGGAGGGCAGTCATTGTTTTATCCCCGCCGGGAATTGTGGAAAGTTCAATTTCCAGCCCTTCTTCTTCAAAATATCCTTTGGAAATCGCCACGTATTGTGGTGCATAAAAGATGGAACGTGTTACTTCCCCTACTTTCACTTTTGTCATCTCTTTGTCTCCGCACGCGGCAAGAAAAACCATCATCCCTGCCAGCATGACGGAAAGACTAATCTTCCACCATTTCATCCCTCTTACCTCCTTGTTTCGTCAGTATCCATTATCAAGAGTAGGTTATGCGAAGGGAAAATAATGTGTGAATGCCCATGAATTTGGTCCGGCTCCCGGATAACGATACCAATGTGTCTTATCCGCCTTCCAAAAGGAGGGTAAGCTGGCCGATCAAAAATATGAAACCATGGACACATGTGCAACAAAAAAAGCGAACCGGGAAAACAGTCCGTTTCCCGATTCGCTCAACTCTACAAATCTTCATTGAAAAATGATTGACCCGATGACAAGTCTCCCTATTTCCCTTGTCAGGAAGCCTCTTTCTCTTCTCTTTTCTCTCGCCATAAACGGATTTTATAGAGAATCAAAACAAGTGCCGCAACAATCAATCCTTCAATCATCGGCAAGAATAGGGCGAAAAAGGTAAGAAGAATACAACCTAGAAATAGAAAAATATAAATGATTATATTTTTCCCCAAACTCAGTTTTTTGGCAAAACCGAGTTTGTAAACAATGGCGGACAGGATGAACACCAGGATAAAAATGATGTATCCTGCCACTTGATTATTCGGTGCGTTTTCGTAAACATAGCGAGTGACTGCCGACATGCGATTAAATACCCGGTCAGAATCACTGACAGCGGCGGATGCCAAAATTAAACCAAATAGCTTCAAGTCGAACAACACCTTTCACATTCCCAAGAAGAGAATTATTCTTGCTCGGCGTATTTTTGTTTTTTCGCCAATTTTTCTCTTTCACTTTTATTTAAAATTTGTTTTCTTAAACGGATGGATTGTGGTGTTACTTCCAAATATTCGTCATCATTCAAAAATTCCAATGCTTCTTCCAGTGTCAAAAGGCGCGGTTTTTTGATGACCGCTGTCTGATCTTTCGTTGCGGAACGGATATTCGTTTTTTGTTTTTGTTTTGTGATGTTGACGGCAAGGTCGTTCTCCCGGCTATTTTCCCCGACAATCATTCCTTCGTAAATATCCGTGCCCGGCTCTACAAATAGTGTACCACGATCTTCTATCTGCATCATACCATAAGTTGTCGCTTTTCCAGTTTCCATCGATACAAGAGCCCCGTTATGGCGGCCACCGACACGGCCAGGAACAACCGGTTGATAGCTGTCAAAGGAGTGGTTGATGATTCCGTACCCTTTGGTGATGGACATAAATTCCGTTGTATACCCGATCAATCCGCGGGATGGCACCATGAAAATGAGGCGGGTTTGTCCATTGCCGTTATTGATCATATCCACCATTTCGCCTTTGCGATTGCCCAATGATTCAATCACGGCACCCACATATTCTTCAGGAACATCCACTTGTACCCGTTCCACCGGTTCGCATTTGACTCCATCGATTTCTTTGATGATCACTTTCGGTTTTGAAACTTGCAATTCGTATCCTTCGCGGCGCATATTTTCAATCAAGATGGATAAATGAAGTTCTCCTCTGCCGGAAACAATCCATGCATCCGGTGAATCGGTATCTTCCACCCGCAATGAAACATCCGTTTCCAATTGCTGTCTTAATCTTTCTTCCAATTTACGGGCCGTCACAAATTTTCCTTCTCTTCCTGCAAATGGGGAATTGTTCACAAGAAACGTCATTTGCAATGTCGGTTCATCGATGCGAAGTGGCGGCAACGCCTCTTGATGCTCAATGGCACATACCGTTTCCCCTACGTTAATGTCATCCATTCCGGAAACCGCGACGATATCTCCGGCACTTGCCGATTCAATTTCTTCCCGTTTCAAACCGGAGTAGCCCAACAATTTCGTCACGCGATATTGTTTGACACTGCCATCCAGTTTCATTAGGGCAACGGATTGGCCCACATGGATTTCTCCCCGGAAAATGCGTCCGATTCCGATCCGTCCTACATAGTCATTATAATCCAGCATAGTCACTTGGAATTGCAATGGTTCATCCGAATTATCCACCGGTGCAGGAATGTGATCAATAATCGTATCAAACAAGCATTGCATATCAGCGTCCTGATTTGCCGGATCCGGATCAAGGCTTGCTGTTCCGTTGACAGCTGAGGCATAGACAACCGGGAAGTCCAATTGGTCTTCATCCGCACCCAATTCAATTAATAGATCCAATACTTCATCCACCACTTCCAAAGGGCGGGCAGAGTCTTTATCAATTTTGTTCACCACCACAATCGGTGTCAACTTTTGTTCCAACGCTTTTTTCAATACAAAGCGTGTTTGGGGCATACAACCTTCGTATGCATCCACGACGAGCAGAACCCCGTCAACCATTTTCAGAATACGTTCCACTTCGCCCCCGAAATCCGCGTGTCCCGGAGTATCCAAAATATTAATTTTTGTCCCTTTATAGTGAACGGCAGTATTTTTTGCTAAAATAGTGATGCCGCGTTCGCGTTCTAAGTCATTCGAATCCAATACTCGCTCTTCAACATGCTCATTTACACGAAAAGTTCCGGATTGTTTCAATAATTGATCGACTAATGTTGTTTTTCCGTGGTCAACGTGTGCAATGATAGCGATGTTGCGAATATCTTCACGTAATTTTGTCATGATTCCACTCCAATTTCTTTGTTCATAAGATTAACTGTGTTATTATATCACAAGAACATGAAAAATGTCTTTTTTTAATAACACTTTTTTAACCTTCGAACTCTAAAGGGGGGCTTTTGATGAATAAAGCGAAGTTTGTCATGCTGCTTTTCTCCATCGCTGCACTATTATCAATGGTTTCCATTGGTTACGCGATCGCCATAAGAAGCGTTCCTACAATCATTGCTTGCATCGTGGCATTATGTGCCGTTATGGGAATCGGTTTCCGCATGAAAAGAAAATTTCGTGAAAAAGGGCTGCTATAGTAAAAAGAGGCTGGGACAAAAGATAAAAAACACCATTTTCTCACGGGAGAAAAATGGTGTTTTTTTGATAATTGAAGAAAATTGATTTCCGTTCCGGGGACGCTTTCCGCGGGCCCGGCTCGAGCCTCCTCGGAGCTCAAACCTTCGCTCCTGCGGGGTCTCGAGACTCGGGCTGTTCCCGCAGGAAAGCTTTTGCTTTGCGACGAAAGCGGAGCGACAGGAGCACTCGCCCCGTCACTCCAATCAATTTTCTGTGATATCAATTTTTTACAAAAAATTTTTTTGCAGCTCGTTCACTTTATTAGTTATGTCTCAGCCTCTTTTTATTTTATCCCAGATCCGCAATCTTAAAATTGGATTGGAAAGGTTGATTATTTAATTGGAATGCTGCTTCTCGTCTTTTAATTCGATATAATGTTCCAGCAACAACTGATGGATTGATGGGTTCGCAATAAGGAATGTATCGTGGTTCAATAAATTGAACGGTTGGCCTTTCAAGTTCGATACAACCGCTCCCACCTCCTGGGCGATGACCATTCCGCCTCCGATATCCCATGGAGCCAATCTCATTGATAGATAAGCATCCAGTTTGCCTGTCACCACCAAAGCAATTTCCATGGCGGCTGAACCGTATGAACGGGTGCCGCGCACAGTCCGGATCAGTTTTACCACTTTTTCGTGATTGATTTTTCCATTCGGGATCACCCAGCTGGAGTTGATTCCAATCACAGCTTCTTCAATCTTCAACGGCTTTAATTTGCCGATTTGCTGATCATTGATGAACGCACCTTCGCCTTTGATCGCGTAAATTAATTCATCCCGCATCACATCATACAAATACCCCAACTTCCCGACTCCATCGACAAAGAAACCGATCGAAATCATGAAATTGCGGCCTTGTTTGATGAAATTCATCGTGCCGTCAATTGGATCGATAATCCATAGGGGGCCATCCAATGTCACAATTTTATCCCCCATCCCTTCTTCCCCCAAAATCTTATGGGAAGGGTCCAATTCCTTTATTTTTTCCACAAAATATTGTTCGATTTTCCGGTCGATGTTTGTCACCAAATCATTGGCGCTCGCTTTTGTTTCTATAATCAATTCTTTTGAAAAAGATTCGCGTATTTGATCACCGGCATGAAAAATAGTTTTTATTGCAAAATCGTTTATTTTCCGTAAATCCATTTGTTAAAAACCTGCCTTCTTATCTACCATAGATTTCTACTATTTTGAAATATATTTTCTAAAATTCAGAAATTTCATAAGGCCATTTAAGAATGAAAGATTCCCCTTTATCATTATTTTAACATGATTTATTGAAAAGGGGTCCTAAATTGCCAAAGTTGCAATCCCTGTCATAAAATCTTAATTTTTTTTATTTTTCACGTTATTATTATATACTTTTTTAGAAGGCTGCAGAAGATAAATTGAAAACAACCTATGACTTAACATTTTTCAAAAATAAAAAATCACTTGCTCGACGATCAAAGCAAGTGATTCTATAGGAAGGGAAACTGCTTACGCATACGCGTGCAGACCGTTTAATTCATCTTGGATTTCTTTTAAGCGTTTTTTGCATCTTTCCATTTCCTTCGTATCGTTTTCTTGCATCGCGGAATAAAGGGAAGCCAATTCATAATCTAATTCCAACCGTAAAGCGTGTTCATATTGTTTTTCAATATCAACTTTGCGAATAATCTTAACCGTTTGTCTCATGCCACTCACTTTCCTTTCCCAATTATTTTTGTCTCAAGGTGAAGTGCTGTTTGTTACAAGATTTTTCCCAAAAAACATGGAAAATAAACATAAGATTCAAAAAGGAGGAAAACAATTCATGGTTGATATCAAATGGACAAATTCCGATTTTGATGTTTTTACAATAGACGGTTTAGACGCCCGAATGGATGCATTGAAAACGATTGTACGTCCCAAATTCCAAGCGCTGGGGGAACATTTTGCCGGATATTTCAGTGCGAAAACCGGTGATGAATTTTTTGCCCATATCGCCAAACATGCAAGAAGAACCGTCAATCCGCCGAATGATTCATGGGTGGCATTTGCCCCATATAAACGCGGATACAAATCGCTTCCCCATTTTCAAATTGGGCTTACAAACAACCATTTATTCATCGTTGTTGCAATAATTTATGAAGTTCCACAAAAATCTGCCATGGCCCATCGTTTGCTGAATTCATTGGATGCATTTCGGAAGTTGCCTGATGATTTCATTATTTCAGGCGATCATACGTCCCCTGATGCCATTCCTTTAAAGGATGCATTGGATGTCCGGTTGGAGGAACTTCTGGTTCGACTTCGGGATGTGAAAAAAGGGGAATTTTTGGTTGGACGTCATATTCCTCGTGAAACATGCATAAATCTATCTTCGGAAGAGTTTTTAAAAGTGGCGGAGGATACTTTTGAAGCACTTTTCCCAATTTACGAAATGATGATTGGAAAAAATTAAATTGTGCTTTTTGTATTCCATTTAAACGGCATGAACTTCTTCATTTTCTTTTGAATGAGGATTGATTTATTTCCTGCTGTATGTTGTATAAATAAATATGCTGTTGACGACATTAAACATTACATTTTTCAGCCGCTTTTTTTCTTGGAATTTAATAATATTCCGCATCAAGTCTTCATAAAATGCTGTTTGGAAAAAGAAAAAGGAGCCATATTGCTCCTTTTTTTCGTCAAGAGGATGTGGACTCAATTCAAATGAATCCAATCCCCATCCTTTAATTCCCTCGCCTGCTTCACCACAGGGTAGCTTGCATATCCGCTGACCTCTTCAAATTCCCGGAAGAGGGTTTTTTCTTCCGCTTTTGAAGGGACGATTTGTTTAAAACGGCGATACTTTTCCAACATCTCCTCCCTTTTGATCCCTTTTTCGTACGCTTGTTCAATTCCCTCAAAAAATTTCACCACTGCAATTATTTCCTCTGTTGACCAATCAGGTGAAATTGGATACGCATATTCCATACGGCTTTACCTCGCTTCATTTGTTTTTTCTTTATCTTCCCCATTTTAACCGAATTTCTTCCGCTTCCCGAATCATACGCTCAAACAATTCTTGTACTGAAGGGACATCTTTGATTAAACCGGTTACTTGCCCTGCCCAACCAAAGCCGTTTTCCGCGTCCCCATCGTAAATAAAGCGTTTATTCGCTTCTCCGCTGATATAGTCTTTAAGGGCTTCATAGGTTGGGGTTTCCTTTTCGATTTGCAATATTTTTTCTGTAAATCCGTTTTTTAAGGCTCGGGCTGGAGTTCCTAATGATCGCTTGATGACCGCCGTATCCGTTTCGGAACTGTTGAGCAAAGCTTTAATATATTCCGGGGAGGCATGCACGCATTCCTTCGTCGCAATGAATCTTGTCCCCATTTCGATTCCTTCCGCTCCCAAAGCCAAAGCCGCCATCAACCCTCGTCCATCTCCAATCCCTCCAGAAGCGATGACAGGGATGGATACGCTATCCACGACTTGCGGTACGAGCACCATTGTCCCCACATCATCTCTTCCCAAGTGTCCCCCTCCTTCTTGTCCAACCACCATCACTGCATCCGCACCAAGTTCTTCCGCTTTCTGGGCTTGACGGCGTGCCGCAACCAAGACCAACTTTTTCACGTCGACCCCTTCAAGCAATTTGAACATCGGAGCAGGATTACCGCCCGTCATCGAAATGACCGGCACTTTTTCCTCGATTGCCACTTCCACCATCGGTTCATAGCCTTTTCCATAATTGCCGAAAGCAAAATTCACTCCGAAAGGTTTATCGGTTTTTTCTTTTGTTTTTCGGATCTCTTCCCTTAATTGTTCAGGAGATTCCAAACTGAGGGCTGTAATTTGTCCGAGTCCCCCCGCATTGGATACGGCGGCCGCCAAATCGGAGTAGGCCAAATAAGCGAGTCCCCCCTGTATGATCGGATATTGGATTCCCAATAATTTTGTCACTCTTGTTTCCCAATTCATCATGCTCATCCCCTTTTTTTCATATTGATTAATGAGTTCTTCAATAAAACTTAAATTTCCTTTAAATTTTTATAGCAAGTGGAGCCCATAGATGCTATAATTTCATTGTTTTTTAAAATTACAATAAAGTGAGGTGGTACCTGCGTTGTCACAGTTAGAAACTCCTCTGTTCGACGCATTGTTAAAACATCGAAACAGACATCCGATCCAATTCCACATCCCAGGCCATAAAAAGGGGCAAGGAATGGATCCTGCTTTTCGAGAATTTATTGGAGACAACGTTTTATCCATTGATTTAATCAATATTGCTCCACTAGATGACTTACATTCGCCAAAAGGTGCAATTAAAGCGGCACAGGAACTTGCTGCCGAAGCCTTTGGTGCTGACCATACATTTTTTTCTGTTCAAGGAACTAGTGGTGCTATCATGACGATGATCATGTCTGTCGTCGGTCCGGGAGATAAAATTTTGGTACCACGAAATGTTCATAAATCTACGATGTCTGCGATTATTTTGTCTGGTGCGATTCCGATTTTCATTTATCCTGAAGTGGATGAAGAATACGGGATCACCCATGGAATTTCTGCCGAATCCGTTGAAAAGGCAATCGAAACATATCCAGACGCAAAAGCTTTGCTTGTGATTAATCCGACTTATTTCGGATTTGCTGCTGATTTAAAACGCATTGTGGAGATCGCACATGCTTCAGATATACCGGTAATTGTCGATGAAGCCCATGGAATCCATTTGAGATTCCATGATGAACTGCCAATCTCAGCAATGGAAGCTGGAGCCGATATGGCTGCGACAAGCGTACATAAGCTGGGAGGTTCTTTGACCCAAAGTTCCGTATTAAACGTCCGGGAAGGACTTGTGAGCATTAGCCGCGTACAATCCGTATTATCGATGTTGACAACCACTTCAACATCATACCCATTGCTCGCTTCCCTTGATTGCGCCAGAAGACAACTGGCAATCAATGGCAATCATTTAATCGACAAAACGATCCGTTTGGCAAAAGAAGCAAGAAAACGAATCAATAAAATTCCGCATTTGAAGGTAGCTGGACGAGAGAGGCTCCATTCATCCGCGACATATGATATGGACCCTACAAAGCTGTTAATCAGCGTCAAAGACTTGGGGATTACGGGCCATCAAGCGGAAGAATGGCTCCGACAAAATGCCAACATTGAAGTGGAATTGTCTGATCTTTACAACATCCTTTGCCTTGTTACATTGGGGGATACAAAAAAAGAAATCAATTTGCTTGTGAATGCATTGCAACGCATGTCCCAGGCATTTGATTCGGAGGCTTGCATAAAAGAAACGGAAGTGAATGTGCCGGATATTCCAGCCCTTGCCATGACCCCAAGAGATGCCTTTTATTCCAGCACGGAAGTGATTCCTTTCAAAGACTCCGCCGGCTATATTTGCGCCGAGTTTATCATGGTGTATCCGCCTGGCATCCCAATTTTTATTCCGGGTGAAGTCATTACCCAGGAAAATATAGACTACATTCAAATGAACATTGAAGCGGGACTGCCGGTGCAAGGACCCGAAGATACAAGTCTGCAGACGATTCGTGTCATTAAAGAACGGAAACCTATATATTAATATGCGGAAAATGTCAAAAGCATTCTAGCGGGACTAGAATGCTTTTTCCTTTACATAAAAAGATAAACAAATATCGGACATAGAATGGCACCAACCACCGCGCTTAGCCCCATCGACAATGAACCGATCGATAAATCCAGTTCACCATAGTCGACAAGCTTTGCCGTGCCGACTCCATGGCTTGCGCTTCCCATGGCAATCCCCCGGCTGATCGATGAATCGATTTTTCCAATGGTGAACATGACCGAACCAAGCAGGGCACCTGTAAAGCCCGCAATTAATACCAATACAGCGGTAAGGGATGGGATTCCACCGATCGTTTCGCTCACATGCATCGCGACCGGTGTCGTCATCGATTTTGGTAGGGCCGTCAATATATACTCCTTATCGATTTTAAATACGACTAGAAGCGTATAAACGCTGATCAAGCCGCTTACCATCGCAATTACAATGCCTGATAAAATCGTATATTTGTATTTCAGCACCATATGCCACTGGTTGTACAACGGATAGGCCAAAGCGACGACAGCAGGTCCAAGCAAATGTTGAAGGTAGCGCCCGCCTTCCATATAAACGTCAAATGGGACATTCAAAAAGAGCAGGCCCGCAATGATGATAATGGTCGAAGTTAAGATGGGCATGAGGATCGGCGAAGGGTACCGGGCATGCAACTTCTTCATTAATAAAAAGATGATGACCGTACTAATGATGGATAAACTTGCTCGCATGTTCCACTTCCCCCTCTTTCTTCCTCTTCATCGCCAATTCTTTTTTCTCAATCCATTGGCAAATCATGCTTGTCGTCAGAAGCACGAAAAGCGTACTGATGATGACCGACGCCACCAATAGCGAACCGGATACGGAAATAAGCTCCGGATAATCGATGATGCCGACAATGGGCGGAATAAAAAATAACGTCATAAACCCTATCAGGAAATTTGCCCCGTCTTTTATATAATCCACTTTGATCCATTTAAATTGTAGGCAAATAAATAGAAGCACCAAACCGATGATGCTGGCAGGCAATGGTAAATGTGTGATTTCAACCATAAACACCCCAATGTAGTAAAAAACGTACAGAAGCAGAATTTGAATGATCGTTCGAACAATTTTCATACTTCCATCGGAAAAAGGAACACCCTTTTCCAAACTCACCTCCCCCGTATTCGTTATTTTATACTTGTGACAAAATATTGTCTATTAATTATTATAGAAAAATCAAAAGAATCTAAATTTTGGAGATGCATTCAGGATATTTGTGATGAAGATATCCCTTTGGGGAAATCGGCTTCAGAAAGGATGTTTTTACGGAATAGGAAACTATCAAATGAAAAGAAAACAGATGCCAGAAAATCGGCATCTGCTTCCATTATGTGGTTATCGGCACCAAACATTTTTTTAGACAACCCAGCCTATGTTAGAAAAAGAGAGAGACAAAAATGGGACAAAGGATGGCCCCGATGACTATACTCAAACTCATGGAGACCGAACCGATGGACAAATCTTCCTCGCCAAAATCCTTCAGCCGTGATATTCCGACACCGTGGCTGGCACTTCCCATGGAAATCCCCCTACTGATGGGTGAATCGATTTTGCCCAATTTATAAACGACAGGTCCAAAAAGCGCCCCGGCAAAGCCTGCCACCATCACCAAAACGGCGGTTAACGGCGGGACTCCCCCGATGGTTTCACTTACTTGCATCGCAATCGGTGTTGTCAAGGATTTGGGCAATGCGGTCAAAATAAACGTTTTTTCCTCGTGGAACAATTTCAATCCGGCAAAAACACTAAACAAGCCAATCAGCATGGCAAAAACGATACCCGAAAGGATGGTATATTTATATTTCAGCACCAAATGCCGTTGGTTGTATAACGGATAGGCCAGGGCAACCACTGCCGGCCCCAATAAATGTTGGATCCACTTTCCCCCTTCCATATACTCGTCATATGGAATATGCAGCAATAAGATGAAAACAACCAAAACGATGGTTGTAGTAAGGATTGGCATCAAAAACGGATAGGGGAAACATTTATATATTTTCATCATAATTAAAAAGATTATAATCGTGCTAACGATATAAATGATGGCTTCCACTCTTTTCTTCCCCCTTCCCCTTCTCTTTTTCTTCTATTTTTTTACTAAAAATGCCCGTCATATAAATTGTCAATATCGTACTTGCAAACACGGTCACTATTAAAAAAAACCCTTTTGAAGACAACAATTCAGGATATTCCACGACGCCAATCATCGATGGAATAAAAAATAAAGTCATAAACCCTATTAAAAAACCTGCCCCTTCCCGGATTATTCCGACTTTGATCCATTTTTGCCGCAAGCACAAAAATAGCAAGAGCAAACCGATTATGCTTGGCGGGATGGGAAGATGCGTCCCTTTAACAATAAATACGCCCATATAATAAAAAAGATATAAAATCAGGATTTGCAAAATTGTTCGAATAACGGTCATATCAACGGTATAGAAATTGTTATACCTTCCCTCCTTCTTGTACACCGCTATTCTACGCCTGCGTTTTCAAATTGTCCAGTCATGCAAAAAAAGAATTCACCCCAAATTCCATGCAAGAAGGGCGAATTCTTTTTTGAAAATTAATCTTCTTCAATTTCTGTACGGTTTTTTCTCAACACTTTTGACAAGATTTCATACACGATCGGCACGACGATCAACGTTAACATCGTTGAACTGAATAAACCGCCGATTACACAAATACCTAAGTCCCTTGAAATCATTCCGCTTCCTTCCGCACCGATTGCAAGCGGTATTAACGCACCGATTGTGGCAATCGCGGTCATTAAGATTGGACGCAAACGAGTGGCTCCCGCTTCCAGGATCGCTTCACGCATTGGCATACCCGTACGTTCCATGTTGATGATTCGGTCCACCAATACAACGGCATTTGTAACAACAATACCGATCAGCATGAGCATACCCATCATAACCGATACGGAAATGGTTTCTCCTGCAATCCAAAGTCCCACCAATGAACCGATGACCGTAAACGGCAATGAGAAGAGGATGGCAAATGGCGCCAAACCTTCACCAAATGTTACCACCAGAATGAAGTACACGATTCCTATCGCGACAATCATGGCAAAACCTAATTGGGTAAAGGCTTCTTCCATATCCGCTGTAACGCCGGAAACGCCGATTTCAACGCCTTTAGGCAATTCAAGTTTATCGATTTTTTCATCCACTTCTTTTGAAGCTTTTGTCACGTCTTTGCTTGTCACAGTACCGGAAACACTTGCATACAACTGTCCTTTACTGCGGGAAATTGTGTTGGATACTGTTCCTTCTTCCACTTGCACAATGTCTTTCAACTGTACAGCCGCTCCCGTAGCGGTTGGGACAGGTTGATTCAACAAATCTTCGAAGGATGTCGCCAAATTGACATTCCGTTTCACAATGACATCGATGTCCGTGCCGTCTTTTTTCAACGTCGTCAACACTTCATCCTGTTTGTTCGGATTTAACATCATGGCCAGCTGTCCTGCTGTTAAACCATATTGCAGCAATGTTTGCTGGTTCACTCTTAATGTGAATTCATCAAATCGTTCGGAAAGGGATGTATCCACATCTTTCAAATTTCCGGATTCTTTCATGATATTCTCGATGTCTGCTACCGTTTTTTCAATTTTATCCATGTCATCTCCATAAACGGTATAGCTGAGTTCATTATTGGACATGGACATGCTGAAGTTCTGATTGATCCATTTGCCTGATTGATCCAAACCTTCAATGTAGTTTGTGATTTCATCTTGGACATCATCAAAATTCTTTGTATCATCATCGAAAATGACATACATTAATGCTCCGTCAGTGCCCATCATGCCCATCATCGCATTACCGCTGCCACCGATGGAAACTTGAACGATATCCACATCATCCCGGGCCAATAATTTATCTTCAACGACTTGGACATTTTCCAACGTTTTTTCTTCAGACTCACCCGGCTCAGGAGTGTAAGTGAGATACATCACTTTTTCCTGATCAGCGGAAAGGAAACTGAATCCTACCACCGGAATCAAGAATAAGCTTCCCACCAATAATGCAATCGCAATTAGGGATGAAACGACTTTATGATTCAATGACCAGCGCAACACTTTTTTATACCATAAAGCCAATGCGCCCGGTTTTTCATGTTTTACTTTTCCGCCTTTTTTACCGCCATATAAACGCTTTTTAAACAGCGTATGGGACAGTGATGGAACCACCGTGATGGCCACCAGCAATGAAGCAAGCAAGGCGAAAGCCATCGTAAAGGCGAATGGAGTGAACAGTTCTCCAACCATGCCTCCGACTAATACAAGCGGCGCAAACACGGCGATTGTAACAAGGGTGGAGGCCAATATCGGTTTGAACATTTCGATCGTTGCTGAACGGATCAATGCTCGTCCTTTTAATTTTTCATCTTTCAAATGCAATCGTCTGTATATATTTTCAACCACTACAATCGAATCGTCGATTACCCGTCCAATCGCAACCGTCATCGCGCCAAGGGTCATAATGTTCAATGTAATGTCCATTTGATGCAAGATGGTAAAGGCAATCAACAAAGACAACGGAATGGAAATGATGGATATGATTGTTGATTTGATATCACGCAAGAACAGCAAGATAATGATAATCGCAAATCCTGCACCGTATAACGCTTTTCCTAACATCGTAGAAACGGATTCTTCGATCGGTTCCCCTTGGTCAAGCGTCACATCGATGTGCAACCCATCATTTTTCGCTTCCAATTCTTTGATAATGTCTTTGGCTTCATTTACGACTTCAACCGTGTTAGCATCCTGACCTTTTACAATTTGGATGCCGATCGCTTCTTTTCCGTTCGTACGTGAAACCGATTCGACTTCTCCTACTAATTTTACTTTTGCAATATCACCCAAAGTCACAAAAGGTGTCGGATTTTGTGCTGTTGGTGTAACCGGGATCAACAAGTTTTTCAACTCGTCGACGGTCGTAAATTTTCCATCAATGACGATGGATTGTTCTTTTTCTTTAAATGGATACAAACCAAGCGGCGCCTTCAAGTCGCTTGCTTGAATCATTTGTTTTACATCGTCTTCCGTCACGCCCAGAGAAGCCATCTTTACTTGGTCGTATTCAATTTCCACTTTATTCACATGTTGGCCTGAAATCGAAACGGAAGAAACGCCATCAATACCTTCCAATTTTGGTACAATGACATCTTCGACTGTAGCAGTCAACTCTGCAATATCTTCAGTGTCACTTGACACGCTTAATGCCAAAATCGGGAAAGTGTTGACCGTGATACGGGCAATTGTAGGATCCTGTGCCGTATCCGGAAACTCCATGCCATCAATGACCGAACGCAATTCCCGTTCCGCATCCAGCATGTCTGTTCCATATTCATATTCGATTTGTACGCTGGACATATTCGAATATGATGTTGAATAAACACCTACAACATTTCTCAGGTTTTGTACCGCTTTTTCCAGAGGAATGGAAATATCATTCATCGATTGTTCAGGAGTAGCACCTGGATATACTGTCATTACAGTAATATAGGGAATGGAAATATCAGGAATTGTTTCTTTGTTCATTCGGGAAGTGGAATAAATTCCCGTCACCATTAAAATAATGGCTAATAACCATACAGCTAGTTTATTTTTTATGACGAAATTCACTAATCCATTCAAAATTGAACCCACCTTTTTTGACTAATCGGTCACATTTTAATATAATAATTGACTAAGCAGTCACTGTCAATGTAATTGATTTACTTAGATACCCGGAGGAGATTTTGTGTCAAAAAAATTGATGATCATGGAAAAAGCAATAGAACTTTTTTCGAAAAACGGAGTAGAATCCACTTCCATACAAGATATAACCAATGCATGCGGAATTTCCAAAGGCGCCTTTTATCTCAGCTTCAAATCGAAAGATGATTTGCTCGTGGAAATTACCGATTACTTTATAAAAAAATTTATCGCCGTACAAAACGAAATTTTGGATGACAGCATCCCGGTCAATGAGAAATTGCCGAAGTTCTTTTACTACAATTTCAGATTATTGGAAGAACATTATTCCTTTATTTCCATGTGCATGCGGGAAAATTTCCAGCCGATGAACAATGAAGTCATCCAGAAAATAAAAGAATTTAATACGGTTCATAATGAAGCTCTTCTCACGATTATACACCAAACTTATGGTGAAAAAGTTGAACATTTTAAGTATGATTTATTATTAGTTGTTCGTGGATTATTGATCAGTTATACGGAATTTATTACAACCCATCCACGAAAATATAATTTTGAACAGCTTGCAAATAGCCTGGCTGAAAAAGTGAATATTATCGCCGAACATAGCACCCTTCATTTCGTTACAGAAAAGCTGTGGAATACAAAAAGCGCTTCCTCTTTCGTCGAAATGGTTTCAAAAGAACATATTTTATATTTGCTTCGACAATTGGAAGGCCAATATAAGAAAACGCCTTTAATCGATGAATCGATCCATCTTTTGATGGAAGAATTGATGAAAGAAAAACCGAGATTGGCCATTTTATCCGGATTAGCTTCCAATTTGCAAAAAAATGAAGATTTTTCAATGGTTGTGTTCCTCGTAAGACAATACGTTTCGGATCTGCAATCGGTTTCATAAAAAAGTGATAAAAAAAGGAACATTTTATAAAAGCCGGGTTAATTCAATATTTGATACACACAAAAAAAAGAGAATTGGTATTCACCAAAATTCTCTTTTTTCCTTATCTGGAGAGGGCTTCTATCCCAGCTGCTCCATTTTTTTATCAAATTCATACTATTTCGCCCTTTGTCACCTATGCTTTTCTAAATCGTTTCAAGAATGATTGAACACGTTCATTTTTCGAATCCACCAATACCTCATATGCCGTTCCTTGTTCAACAATAACCCCTTGATCAAGGAAAAGGACTCTATCGGCAATGTCCAGGGCAAATTCCATTTCATGCGTTACCAAAACCATCGCCATATCATCATTTTGGGCAATATCCCGAATCACTTCCAGCACTTCCCCTACTAATTCCGGGTCCAGGGCGGAAGTCACTTCGTCAAAAAGCATGATTTTCGGCCGCATCACCAAAGCCCGGGCCATCGCGACACGCTGTTTCTGTCCGCCGGAAAGTTGGGATGGATAAAAATTCAATTTATCCCCTAATCCCACTCTTTCCAACATTTTTATCGAACGTTCCCTCACTTCATCTTTGTTTTCCTTCTTTACATGGATTGGTGCCGCCATACAATTCTCCAAAATTGTCATATGGGGGAAAAGGTTGAAATGCTGAAATACCATGCCGATATCTCCGCGCACTTCTCTTAAATGTTTTTCATTCGCCTTTACCAGTTGCCCTTTTTTCTCCATCTTCCATAAATTTTTTCCGTTTACAACAATATCGCCGGAACTGGGTTCTTCCAAAGTCATCAACATTCGGATAATCGTTGTTTTTCCGGAACCGCTTGGGCCAATGATCGCAATTTTCTCTCCCGGATGAATTTCCAGATCGATCCCTTTTAACACATGATGATCTCCAAAGGATTTTGTTACATTACGATATTTCACAATTGGTTCGGCCGAAATGGGTACATTTTTTTCTATATTTTTTGTCAATGCATTAGGCAATACGATCACTCTCCTTCAGATTCATGTTGGGGAGGCCATTCTTTTTTGTCTTTTCCAAAAGTGCATTTTTATCGAATTTGGTATTCATTTTCACTTCCAATTTTTTAATCAGTATAGAAGATGGGTAACTCAAAAGTAAGAAAATGATACCCGCAATTGTCAATGGCTCTAAATAAGCGAAGTTCAAAGCGCCATATGAATTCGCCATCGCCAATATTCCGGTAACACCAATGATTGACGCTAATGGCACCTCTTTGAACATAATGATAAAGTAGTTCCCCAGCATTGGAATGGTTGGCGGAATTGCCTGGGGTAAAATGATCTTTCTCCACTTATCAATAGTGGAAAAATTCAAAGCGGTCGACGCTTCCCATTGACCTTTATCCACACTCTCAATACCTGAACGGTAGATTTCTCCAATATACGTACTATAATGGATACCAATGGCCAGAATTGCGCATGTAAAAGGTTCCAATGTTATACCGATAACCGGTACCACGGGCAATGCATAATAAACAAAATATAATTGAACCAGAGGTGGCGTTGAACGAATAAATTCCATCACCCAAACAGCGATTGTCACAACCGGTTTATTCGGAAACCGTCTGAAGAGGATCCATACAAAACCGAAAAGAAGGGCAAATCCAAAACAGGCAAATGTCAAACCGATCGTTGCGCCCAATCCTTGTAAGACTATTGGCAAAGCATCAAAGAATGTATCCCATCTGAAATTGCCATTCATCAACCGGCCACCCCTTTCTTCGCGATCGTTTCTCCTTTTTTAGTCAACCAAATCAAAGGCAATGCCAAAATGAAGTATATAAATAACACTACTACGTAGATTAATGGAGCTTGAGATAGATTCGTATTTCTCATAATATCGCCGTAATATAAAATATCCCTCATGCCAATCAATGAGACGAGCGATGTCGCTTTCATCATTTGGATTGTGTAGTTGCCGAACTCCGGAAGCATCATCCGTACTGCTTGGGGTAATATGATGAACCTCATCCGTTGATAACGGGACATATTCAAAGCGATAGCCGCTTCCGTTTGCCCTTTATCCACTGCCAAAATGGATCCGCGTACCACTTCTGATAAATAAGCGCCATAATTCAGAGCGATTGCAATGACTCCGGTCCACCAGTTTGAACCCAATTGAATACCAAAAAGCATCGGGATGGCATAATAGAGCCAAAATAATTGTACGATGAGTGAAGTTCCACGAAATACTTCGACATAGACTCCTGTCACCTTGTTTAATATGACATTGTTCGAAACTCTTGATAACCCTGCAGCAAAAGCGACAATATATGAGATGATTGCCGAACCAAGCAATACAGAAATTGTGATACCCAGTCCTCTCAACAGTTGTGGGGTAATTTCGAATATGGCACTAATAATGATCATCCCCTTCTTCCAAGGTTGTAAATAGAAAATCCGAAATAGGGACAAGACTTTTCGGAATTAAAGCTTGTCCCTAATAAGTTTACCTAGTTTTGACCTGCACATATTTGTTCAGTTGTTATTTCACCCGCTTTGACAATATTGTTCACAGAACTGAATCCATACTCTTCCAAAATTTTGCCGATTGTACCATCTTCTATTAATTGTTTTAATTTTTCGTTATAAGCGTCCCGAATTTCTTTGTCTTTTAAGTTGAATGCGGCTGCACCGTAACTTGGTACTCCTTCCACATCCGGTTGTTCAAAGGAATCAACAAACTCCAATTTATCCGTTGCCGCAGACTGAAGGGCCATTTTCAGCGTCATTTCAGTAGCTGTTGTCACATCCGCACGACCTGCTTGAATGGCGGAAAATGTTGCTGGAATATCCGGAGCAGTAATGATTTGATTTGGGTTTACCCCCTCTTTTTGTAAAAATTCAATTTCCGTTGTCCCTTCCATCACAACGACTTTTATATCAGGATTTGCAGCAATATCTTTATAACTGTGGATGTTATATGGGTTGCCTTTTGCTACAACGATACCTTCACCGTACTTGATTTCAGGTTCGCTGAACAATACGCGTTCACAACGGTCCGGTTTAATGGCCATTCCCGCAGTAATTACGTCAAACTGTCCTGCTTGCACCCCAGGGATCAATTGGCTAAAATCTGATAATTGTGCTTCCAAATTTTCAATTCCCAATTCTTTAAATACCGCTTTGGCAATATCTACGTTTGCCCCTTTGATTTCACCGTTTTCTTCATATGCATAAGGAACTTCATTCGCAAAGCCGATTCTCACCTTTCCGGATTCTATTAATTGATCCAGCTTGCCTGTATCCGATGTGCCATTCGCTTCATTTTTTTCATTTTCCGAACCACTGCATGCCGACAAAATTACCATGAATACTGCGATTAATGTGATCAATAATTTTTTCATACGCAACCCTCCAAATTTATTGATTAGAAATTTGATCCTATTTTGAAACATACAACTTTTTGTTCTGTCATTTCCTGAATGGCAAAAGCCACACCTTCTCTGCCGATTCCTGATTGTTTCATTCCGCCAAAAGGCATGGAATCAATTCTGAAGTCGCTGCTATCGTTGACCATAATGCCCCCAAACTCCATCTCTTTTATCGCGCGGAATGCGAAATCAAGATTTTTTGTAAAGATACCTGCCTGCAGACCATACATGACATTGTTCGATTTTTGGATCGCTTCATTCAGATCCCTTATACTGTCCAAAATGACAACCGGACCAAAGATTTCCTCTTTTGCTATTTTGCTTTCCGGATGAACATTTGTAAGGATGGTCGGTTCATAATAAGCGCCATTTCTTCTGCCGCCACAAAGAAGTTTTGCACCTTCCCGCAAAGATTGCTGGACAAGTTTTTCTATTCGGATCGCTTCTTTTTCAGTGATTAACGGGCCCATATCGGTCATTTCGTTAAGCTTATCACCGACACGCATTTGTTTGGTCCGATCAACCAGCAATCTTTCAACAGTTGAATAGATTTCTTCCTCAATATAAACCCGCTGGACACCTAAACAGTTTTGTCCGGCTGCCCAAAAAGCGCCTGATACAATCGATTCGACCGCATCTGGGATATCCGCATCCCGGAGGACAATGCAAGGTGAATTTGAACCCAGTTCCATACTTAACTTTTTTATCCCGGCTTTTGATGAAATGCTCTTTCCCGCTTCATATCCGCCGGTAAACGAAATCATCCGCACTGCTGGATGTGTCACCAGTTCATCGCCAATGTCACTTGAATGACCCGTTATGACCGTTAAAACTTTTTTGGGCAATCCCGCTTCATGAAATGCTTCAGCTAATAACAACGCACTTAATGGGGTGAGTGTCGAAGGTTTCACAATGATTGAATTCCCGGCAGCAATAGCTGGACCTATTTTGTGCGCAACCAGATTCAGAGGATCGTTAAATGGAGTGATTGCAACAATTAACCCGATTGGGAAACGCTGATAGTATCCAACCCGATTTTCATTTCCTGCCAACTGATCAAAGAGAATCGTTTCTCCATGAAGTCTTCTTGCTTCTTCCGCACTGATGCGGATCGTCTGGATGCATCGAAGGACTTCTTTTTTCGCTTCACGAATTGTTTTACTGCCTTCAGTGGCAATCGTTTTAGCAAAAAGGGATTGTCGATCTTCAATCCAATTTGCCACTTTATTTAATATGGAGATCCTTTCATAAGTCGGCATATTTCTTGCGATTTCTGCGCCTTTGATCCCTTCTTTTATCGCAAAGATCGCATCTTCCCTGCTCGCGGCCGGCACTTGGGCGATAATCTCGCCATTTTGGGGATTTTCCACATCAATCGTTTTGTCCCGGAAAACCCATTCACCAGCCAAATACATTTTCCTTTTTAACATCGTTTGTTCCATTCACTCACTCCTCTCGTTAAAGTTGCTTTCGATGGATATTAATCAAATCGATCAATATCGCAAAACCCGTTTCGGTTTTGCCTGCCCCTGCCCCGATTAATGTAACGGGACCGGATAAATCGCAATGGTACGTTATGGCATTTGTGGCATCAGAAATATTTGCCAAAGGATGGTCTAATGGAATCATTTCAGGTTTAACGGAAGCAACCACACTGCCGTTTTCCTTTTTCAGCTTTGCAATCAATTTCCACTTTCGGTTGCTTTGCCGCGCCAGTTCAATGTCTTCGTTTGTCAAATGGGAGATTCCCATTCTTTCAACTTCGTGAACTTTTAACGGATAATTCATCACCACATTTGCTAAAATGACAATTTTGTATAGAGCGTCATACCCTTCCACATCACTCGTCGGATCGGCTTCCGCATAACCCAATTTCTGGGCTTCGCTCAACGCCTCGTCATAAGAAAGTCCATCTTCCATGCGAGTCAACATATAGTTGGTCGTACCATTTAATATCCCTTGAATTTCATATATGTCATTTCCCGCCAGTGAAGTGACGGGCATACGCAAAGATGGTGTCCCGCTCATTACGGAACCTTCAAAGCCCCAACGGACGTTCCTTTTCTCCGCCATTTCTTTTAATTGGGCGTATGCCAGTGCAACCGGCCCTTTATTGCTCATGATGACATTTTTTCCATATTCAAAGGCGCATTGACAATGATCGATAGCCGGTTGACCTGTTTTCACATCCGTAAAGGTGACTTCGACAATTGTGTCCGCATTTGTTTGCTTGATCGTTTCAAAACTGTTCAATCCCCGGATCAGCCCTTCTTGTTCGGGATAATCATCAAGCTTTCCGGTTTCCTTCACAACCGCCAGTAAATCCTCTATTGACAGTCCATCGGGATGATAAACAGAACCTTTCATCACGTCACTTACCGCCACTATGGCCGCATCGAGCCCAAACTGCTCTTCCAGTACTTGCTTTTTATTTTTCAAAATTTCCGCAAACCCTTGTCCTACAACACCAAAACCTAATAATGCGATACGATGTTTCATGCATTGATCCCCTCCTTTCCCTATATAACGGCTTTCTCCTCATTTGCATATTGTTGAGGAAGTTGTGCATTTCCAAGTAAATATTTAAGTATCGCTTGAGTTAAAATCGCTGTGCCGATTGGTAAACATCTTTCATCAATATCAAAAATCGGTGTATGGAGATCCCGCTTGATTCCATCAGGATAGGCACATCCCAGGAAAAACATGGCCCCAGGGACTTTGTACGTCATATGGGAAAAATCTTCGCCACCCAATCCAAAAGGAATTTCCTTTATTTCCATGCCCGGATACAATTCGGAAACCACTTCTTTCAACACTTTGTTGACCTCAGCATTATTAAATAAAGCCGGTTCTCCATGGGTAATATTCAATTCGAACCGTCCCCCAAATGCTTCAACTATCGAAAAAGCATTTTTCAACCTTGTTTCCAACTCTTTTCGGACTGATGGCGTATAACTGCGAAGGGTGCCCTGCAAATATACTTCGCTCGGAATAACATTACTTGCCGATCCGGCTTTTATCTCTCCCACACTGATCACCGCTGCATCAAGGGGAGATATATTTCTTGCAACAATTCCATGGATGGCTTGGAGCACCGGACCCAGCATCCAAATTGGGTCCGTTCCTAAATGGGGGTATGCTCCATGTCCTCCGGTTCCAAAGAGTTTCCCTTGAAATACATCCACATTGGCCATGCTGTATCCATCGTGTATCAACACGGTTCCCACTTCATGTTCCGGATCCATATGAAGGGCCATAATGCAATCCACATCATCAAGGGCGCCTGCTTCTATCAAATAAGGGGATCCTGTCTTTCCGTATTCATCTGTATTTTCTTCAGCTGGTTGGAAGATGAATTTTACTGTGCCTTGAATGTCAGTTTCTTTCCAAATTTGACCTATGATGGTCGCTACCGCCAAACCGATTGAAGTGTGGGCGTCATGGCCACAAGCATGCATGACGCCTACATTTTTTGAAGGGAAGGAATGGGAAGTTGCTTCGACAATGGGAAGGGCATCCATATCTGCGCGAATGGCAACGGTTGGGCCATCCCCTCTGGAAAGGGTGCCGATGACAGCCGTTTCAACCCCGACTCCCTTGACCACTTTCATACCATCGATGTTCGACAACTTTTCATAGACAAACTGTGAAGTCTCATATTCTTTAAAGCTGAGTTCCGGATTTCGATGAATATGTCTTCTCCATTCAATGATTTCATCCGTCAATTGTTGAACCCTGGAAAGGATATTGTGTTCCATCCGTTTCACCTTCTTATTTTCCGACTGACAACATGTGCTCTTTTAAAATGGCGAAAGCATTTTCCAAATCGTTAATTAAATCTTCCGTGTCTTCAATACCCGCCGAAATTCGTACAAGCCCATCCGGAATGCCGACTGCGGCGCGTTCTTCCGGAGTACATTCAATATGGCTTGTCGTTCTTGCAGGACCGTAAGTTGTTTCAACAGCTCCCAGATTGGCTGCACGGTTGGCGTATTTTAATGCAGGAAGTAAAATTTTTACCGCATCCATGCCGCCTTTTAATGAGAAGCTGAGCATTCCGCCGAAACCTCTCATCTGCTTCTTCGCAATATCATGATTCACATGAGTTTCCAGTCCTGGATAGAAGACTTCCTCGACAAGTTCCTGAGTTTGTAGGTAACGTGCGATTGCAAAGGCATTTTTCTCTTGCTGTTCCATACGCAGTTTCAATGTTTTCATACCGCGCAATAATAAGTAAGCTGACCAAGGATCCAATGTGGCACCATTAATTTCACGGTAATGATAAATTGGTTCAATTAATTCCTTCGATCCGCAAACGACACCACCAAGTGCATCCGCATGACCGCCCAAGAATTTCGTTGCACTATGAAGGACAAGATCTGCGCCGAGTTCAAGCGGTTTTTGATTAATTGGTGTGGCAAATGTGTTATCCACCACAACAAGCGCACCGACTTCTTTTCCTTTTTTCGCTATTCTTTCAATATCCGTAATTTTTACAGTCGGATTTGTTGGCGATTCCAAATAAACGATTTTACAGCCCTTTTCAATTTCTCTTTCCATTTCTTCATGATTGCCGGTTTCGCATAATACGATTTCAATGTTCATTTGCGGCAAAAATTCAGTAAAAATTTTATTTGTACCGCCATACGTATCTTTGATTGAAACAATCCGATCACCTGGTCTCAAGAATGTATAAAATATGTTGCTAATGGCAGCCATTCCTGTTGAAAAACTTGTGGCAGCTTCTGCCCCTTCCATGATTCTCACTTTTTCTTCAAAGGCTTGTACTGTCGGGTTCGTATTTCTTCCGTAGATATGTCCCGGTTTTTTTCCAGTCGCAACATCATACCATTCGTCCATGTCATCATAGTTGTAAGCGACACTTACCACGACCGGAACTTGTGTGGCTCCATGCACTAATACGTCTTTTTCTCCTGACCATACAGCTTGTGTACCCATGTTCACTTTTTTGTTACTCATAAAATACCCCTCCAATGTTTTTATCTAATAAAAGATTTTTTGCCTGTTACCAGCTGTTCATAGGCAAAGCGCGCGATGACTGTATCTTGCACCCCAGTGCCTGTCAAATCGCAGACGGTTATTTGCCCATGATCGGTTCTTCCTGTTTTTGTACCTGTGATGATTTCTCCCAGTTCTATAATGTTTGCCTCTTCATCTATGATTCTCTTATCTTTTGCGTGATGCAGCTCACCTAATCGGAAACATTGAGATTTGACATCACAAGCGATCAAATCCGCCTTACTAAAAATGTTTTCATCCAGTTCCTGCTTATGCTCGGCATCAGATCCCATCGCCGTAATATGAAGACCCGGATGCAGCCATTCGGCTTTAATCAATGGTGAAGTGGCAGGAGTTGTTGTGATTACAATTTCACTCATTTTGACCACTTCTTCCGGGCTTTTGGCGACAATGACCTTTTTCCCTAATTTCGCTTCCATTTCAACAGCATAGTTTTTTGCGGCTTCATCTTTGCGACCATAAACATAGATCGTCTCAAATTGCCTTATTAGTGAAAGTGCTTCAATCTGGTACCTGGCTTGGGTTCCGGTACCTATGACACCGACACTTTCAACGTCCGGTTTCGCCAAATACTTTGCAGCAATGGCACCGGCCGCCGCTGTTCTTACATCGGTCAAATAGCCATTATCAAGCAAGATGGATTGGGCAAGCCCTGTTTTCGTGCTGAACAGGAGCATCATGCCGCTCAGGCTCGGAAGGCCGATCGACGGATTGTTGAAAAAACCTGAAGATATTTTGATTGCAAACGTATCCAAACCTTTTATATAAGCTGTTTTTACATCAACTTCTCCATTGTTTTCCGGAATATCGACCCGCATAATCGGTGGCAGGGTGACCATTCCATTTGCCAATGCCGCAAAACCTTCCTCCACAATTTCAATTGCTTTTAAATTCAATCCGACCAATTGCCGAATCTCTTCTTCTTGGAATATTTTCATAGCATTCACCACTTAATAAACATTTGTAGCATTCTTTACAAATAATTTTCTTGGGAAGTTTGCAAATACTTCGATTCCATTCTCCGTCACTCTGAACGATTCACTCAGTTCAACCCCATAATCATCCAGCCATATTCCCGGAATGCAATGGAAAGTCATATTCGGCTCGAGTACGGTTTTATCTCCCGGCCGCAAGCTTGCAGTGTGTTCACCCCAATCAGGAGGATAATTTAATCCCATTGAGTAACCGATACGGGATTCTTTTTCAAATCCGCTTTTTGCAATCGTTTTTCTCCAGACTTTCTCGACTTCTTCACAAGTGACACCCGGTTTAATGAAATCCAGTGTCGCATTCAATCCTTCGATCACAACGTCCGCCAAATATTTGACCTTTGGATCGGGTTCTCCGATAAATACGGTCCGTGATAATGGAGAATGGTATCGATTATAACAACCTGCCAATTCCAAAATGACCGGTATTCCGGATTTGTATTTTTCATCTGTCCAAGTCAAATGGGGAGTTGATGTCTTTTTGCCGGATGGAAGTAATGGCATAATCGCCGGGTAATCCCCGCCAAACTCTTCCGTTCCGCTGATTTGGGCATGCATGATTTGCGCCACTACATCACATTCGCGAACGCCTTCTTCAATCGCATCAATGCCGGTTTGCATCGCCTTTTCCACAATCTTTGCGGCCTTCCTCATATATTCAATTTCTTTATCCGATTTGATAATGCGCACATAATTCACTAATGAAGTCGCATCCACAAAAGTGGCCAGTGGGAGTCCAAGTTTTAATTGCGTATAACACTTTGCTGTAAAATAGTAAGTATCCATTTCAATACCAATCGTTGCATTCGACTTTCCAATTTCTTTTAATATGTTGCAAACGAAATCCATTGGATGCCTTTCAGTGGATTGAACATAATGGTCCCGGTAAGGAATGATGTGGTTTTCATTCAACCAGGTCGTAACTTTGGCACCATTTGCATCTTGGCCTCTTCCAATCCAGAATGGCTCTTCATCATCCAGAAGTACAATTAAACATTGATGCACATAAAACGACCATCCGTCATAACCGGTTAAATAATTCATATTGGCCGGATCGGTCACCACCAGCACTTCTATCCCTTTTTCCTGCATCCTTTCTTTTGTTTTTCTTAACCGCGTTTGATACTCTGATATGTCAAATATCGCCATTCTACAAAACTCCCTTCCATATCCTCATTGCGATGAATGATTTGTTAATTGAATGGTAAATTATCTGACATTTCAGAACAATGCGTCAACTTGTATGAAATTTTTAGACAATTTATACTATTGAGATTTTTGATATTTTTTTATACATTTTTTTCAAAACCGAATAGAAATACGTAAGATTCCATTACACAATATGTTAGAATACTTAACATAGGGGAAGGGGCAGTCGAATTTATGGCAAAATTATTAAATGTACGAATCAATGAAAGTAAGGAAATTACATTGCAAAATGTTTGGCAGGCTAAAAAAAATTTAGCTTCCCATATTAACAAAACACCTTTAATCTTTTCACCCAAACTTTCAAATTTAACGAACTCTGAAGTCTATTTAAAATATGAGCATTTGCATGAAAGTCGCTCATTTAAAATGCGCGGTGCTTTTAATGCCATTTCCAACTTGTCCCCCGCTCAGAAATCCCGGGGCGTGACGACATTTTCCACAGGAAACCACGGATTCGCTGTAGCACTGGCAGCCAAAAAATTAGGAATACGCGCAGTGATTTGTGTATCCAAACATGTTCCAAGGGCGAAAATTGAAAAAATCAAGAGTTTGGGCGCAGAGTTGGAAATTTACGGAGATGGACAGGATGATGCAGAGCAACGCTGTTATGAACTCGTTAAAGAAAAAGGGTTGACGGTTATCCCGCCCTTTGATCATCCGGAAGTAATTGCAGGCCAAGGAACCATCGCTCTTGAAATCCTTGAAGAATTGCCGGATGTCAATTGTGTCATTGGAGGTTTATCCGGGGGAGGGCTGCTTTCCGGTATTGGTTTGGTGATGAAAACCACGAATCCGGACATAAAAGTGATAGGTTTATCCATGGAAAAAGGAGCGGCAATGTTTGAAAGTTTAAAAAGAGGAAAACCGGTGACCGTTCGCGAGGAACCGACCCTGGCAGACAGCCTGTTGGGCGGCATTGGGGAAAAGAATCAATATACATTTAAAATGGTTCAACAATTTGTCGACCAATCCATCTTAGTGGAGGAAGAAGCGATCAAAAAAGGCATGGCTTATTTATACAAGGAACATAACATTGTCGTAGAAGGAGCGGCAGCCATCGGTATCGGGGCTATATTAAACAATGCGGTTTCACTTGAAGAAAACACAAAAAACGTCATTATCATTTCAGGATGCAACGTTGATTTGGATGCACACGCAAATGCCATAGAAGCATATTTATAACTTTCTATTCGAAACATCAAGGGGGAATCTTATGCAATTTACAATCAGAGATTTGTTGTCCATTCCACTTTTTTCAACCGCAAAACTATTATCTGCTAACAATATCATTTCTTCACAAGTAATCGAATCTGTTACCGTTATGGAAATTCCCGTTGAAGACTTCATCAAAAAGAACGAACTCGTTTTAACAACCGCCATTGGATGCGGGAACAATCCCGACTTATTTCTTACATATGTCAAAGATGTTCACTCCTCGAATGCTGCCGGAATGACGATAGCAGTCGGGGGGCATGTCCAATATATCCCGGAAGAAGTGATTGAATACTGCAAATCCGTAAATTTCCCTCTTATTGAACTACCGTGGGAAATGCGCTTTTCGGATATTCTCAAAGTCATTTTGGAACAGTTGAACAGTTGGGAACAACAATCCATTGATAAAGCGGATACTCTCCAAAGAGAGCTTTTAAAACTTTATTTGGATAACTATCCTCTCGAAGAAGTTTTAACATTTTTATCGAAAGAATTTCAGATGGAAGTGGAATTGAAATACAAGGAACAAATAGAAAATGACACAATACAACAAATCTCCGAGACATCGTACACCGATCAACCCGCCATCATCCGGTACGATAACGGAAAGTTTTTGCAAATCGTCCCTATCAGCCCTTTATTGGATCAATCTTCAAGCTTTCTTATTTTTAAATCAAGAAAATTAAATGCGAAACCCATTTCCGCTTTAATTTTAAATAATATCGTAACCATTTTGACGTTATGGATTCAAAAAGAAATGGCGTCAATGATTTCCAAAAATAAAGAAAAAAAAGAATATATTAAAACCCTTTTAAACGGAAGCTGGACAAAAAAAGAAGATTTCATTAACCAAGGGAAAAAATTCGGATTCGAAGTGGATCTTCCTTACATTTGTATTGTCGGTTCTCCGGAAAAATTGAAGGAATTTTATATTGTCCATAAAAAAGAGCACATACATGAAATGGAGAAAGATTTTAAAAGAACCTTCTCAGAAATTTTAGAGAATGTCAGCAAAAAATTAAATAAGCATCTCATTTACACATTCAAAAGGGACTTGACCATCATTTTCCTGGAATGCAAATCTTCAGAGGCAGACCGGGAAGTGAACCACTTTTTAGATATGATTGACAGTTATGTGAAAAAAAATCAACTGCCAACCATTTCATGGGGAATTGGGGAAAACCATACCGGAAACTTAATGTTTCATTTAGGTTATAAAAATGCCCGCACTGCCCTGGAGATCGGAAGAAATCATAAAGGGCCCGGAACTAGGAACACTTTTGCAAGTACAGGCATTTACCACCTATTGATTTCCTTATCCAATAATTCCATGTCCACCGAATTGATGCACTCAACGATAGGTGCAATTGCCGCTTACGATAAAAATAACGGATTGGATTTGATCAATACCCTTTCGACCTATATTTACCATCAGGGCAATGTCAGTCAAACCGCCAGGGCGCTATCTCTCCACCGTCAATCTTTATTATACCGTTTAAGAAAAATAGAAGCCTTGACGAATCGGTCTTTAAACGATCCTGATGATATCTTCTTACTCCAACTTTGTTTAAAATTGTGGTCTGTTCGTTTCGAAAATAACGACTCATATGCTGTTGCCGAATAACCGCCTGTACGAAAAGAGGCTGGGACAAAAGATAAAAAACACCATTTTCTCACGGGAGAAAAATGGTGTTTTTTTGATAATTGAAGAAAATTGATTTCCGTTCCGGGGACGCTTTCCGCGGGCCCGGCTCGAGCCTCCTCGGAGCTCAAACCTTCGCTCCTGCGGGGTCTCGAGACTCGGGCTGTTCCCGCAGGAGTCGCCCCGTCACTCCAATCATTTTTCTGTGGTATCAATTTTTTACAAAAAATTTTTTTGCAGCTCGTTCACTTTATTAGTTATGTCCCAGCCTCTTTTTAATTTTGCCACTATGGCAATAAAATTTATCCCCTCTATCCTTTCCCGATATCACCATTCCGTCATAACAAAAAAGGGCGCCTAAAAAGACGCCCTCTTTCATTACACATTATTTGGAAATGATATGGATTGGATTGCCTAGAAGGACTTCGGCAGTTTCCATTGTGATTTCGCCCAATGTTGGGTGTGGATGGATTGTAAGCGCGATATCTTCAGCAGTCATGCCGCCTTCGATGGCCAAGCAGATTTCTGAAATCATGTCGGATGCACCCGTACCAACGATTTGTCCGCCGATGATAAGGCCATCTTCTTTACGCGCAACAAGTTTCACAAATCCTTCTGTTTGATTTAATGCTAAAGCACGGCCGTTTGCAGCAAATGGGAATTTTGCCACTTTCACTTCGATGCCTTCCGCTTTTGCTTGTTCTTCTGAATATCCTACAGACGCCATTTCCGGATCTGTGAAGCAAACCGCAGGAATTGCCAAATAATCCACAACAGATTTGTGTCCGGCAATTGCTTCCGCAGCCACTTTACCTTCATAAGAAGCTTTGTGGGCAAGCTGTGGACCAGGCACGATATCACCGATCGCATAAATGTTAGGAATATTTGTGCGGCATTGTTTGTCCACTTTGATTAAGCCTCTTTCGCCAAACTCGATGCCGATTTGTTCAAGACCAAGTTCATCTGTATTCGGTCTGCGTCCTACTGTCACAAGCACGTAATCCGCTTCCACTTTTTTCTCTTCGCCGTTCACTTCATAAGTGACGATGACACCATTTTCTGTTTCTTCCACACCTTTGGCAAGAGCGTTTACTTCAATTGTCACGCCTTTTTTCTTCAGACCTTTTTTCACGATTTGAGTCATTTGTTTCTCGAATCCGGCTAAGATGTCGCTTGCCCCTTCAAGAATCGTTACTTCTGTGCCGAAGTTTGCATAAGCAGTACCTAATTCTGTACCGATGTAGCCACCGCCGATAACCACCAATTTTTTAGGCAGTTCTTTCAGATTCAATGCGCCAGTGGAGTTCAATACGCGATCAGAATATTTGAATGTTGGGATTTCCACAGGACGTGAACCTGTCGCAAGGATGGCATTTTTAAATTTGTATGTTTGAGCTTGATCACCGTTCACAACGCGAACCGTATTGGCATCAACGAAATACGCTTCACCTTTGATAACATCCACATTATTTCCTTTTAATAGGCCGGCCACCCCGCCAGTCAATTTTTTCACTACGCTGTCTTTGAATGCTTGCACTTTTGAAAAATCAAGTTTGACATCAGAAACGATAACACCCATATCTTCTGAATGTTTCGCCTGCTCATAGCGATGGGCAACTGAAATTAACGCTTTTGAAGGGATACATCCTACGTTTAAGCAAACGCCGCCCACTTCATTTTTTTCCACAACTGTCACTTTTTGTCCAGTTTGTGCCGCACGAATCGCTGCAACATATCCACCAGGACCCGCACCAACTACCAGTGTGTCGATTTCAATTGGAAAATCTCCTACTACCATCTGTTACGCCTCCATTAATAAAAGTTCTGGATCACTGATTAATCGTTTTAAGTAATTTAATGCATTTTGAGCCAATGCTCCATCGATCAATCGATGATCAAAGCTCAAAGATAATGCTAACATAGGTGCTGCTATAATTTCACCTTCTTTTATTATAGGCTTTTCTGAAATTCTTCCAAGCCCCAAAATTGCGATTTCCGGATGATTAATGACCGGCGTAAACCATTGGCCTCCAGCAGATCCTATATTCGTGATGGACATGGAGCCGCCCTTCATTTCATTCGGAGCCAGTTTGCCTTCGCGCGCTTTTGTTGCCAATTCATTAATTTCTGACGCCAGGGCAAAAATGGATTTTCTGTCGGCGTGTTTGATCACTGGTACAAGAAGCCCTCGTTCAGTATCCGCAGCGATTCCTATATTATAGTAATGTTTTTGGATAATTTCTTCCGTCGCATCGTCGAAGGAACGGTTGAATTCCGGAAATTCTTTCAGCACCGCCACCAACGCTTTGACCACGTAAGGCAGATACGTCAGCTTGATTCCTTTTTCCGCTGCAATGTCTTTGAATTTTTTGCGGTGTGCCACCAATTTTGAAACATCCACTTCGTCCATCAGTGTCACATGAGGAGCTGTTTGTTTGGAATGTACCATCGCTTTCGCAATGGCTTTGCGGATTCCTGAAATTTTTTCCCTAGTTTCCGGGAATTCGCCCTCCAATACCGGAACTTGCGGAGTTTTTGCCGGCACTTCTTCTTTTTCCCCATGAACTTCCGGAGCTTCCTGAACTTTTTGGCCGCCTTCGATAAATCGGATAACGTCTTCTTTCAAAATACGGCCGTTTTTGCCTGTTCCTTGGACTTGACGAATGTCGACTCCCTGCTCCCTTGCAAATTTGCGGACTGAAGGCATCGCAATGACGCGTGTAGCCACTTCTTCTTTAGCCGTTTGTGATGCTACTTGTTCTTTCGCATCTTCCACTTTTCCATCTTCCGCAGTTGCTTGCACCTGCTCTTTCGTCTCCTCTTCCGCATGCACGTCGCCTTTAAATTGCATATTTTCATATCCTGGTGCATCAAAACGGATGAGCACATCACCAACAACCGCGACAGTTCCTTCTTCCACTAAAATTTCTTCAACTTTTCCGTCCACCGGGGAAGGAATTTCCACAACCGCTTTATCATTTTGGATTTCACATAAAATGTCGTCCTCTTTCACTTCATCCCCAGGTTTTACAAACCATTTCACGATTTCACCTTCGTGAATTCCTTCGCCGATATCAGGCATACGAAATTCAAACGCCATACCATTCACCCTTTCTCCCACTAGAATGTCAATACTTTTTTCGCTGTTTCGATTATGTCTTTATAATTCGGCAACCAAACATTCTCCGCTTGCGGGAATGGATAAACCGTATCCGGAGCCGCCACCCGAAGCACCGGTGCTTCCAGACTTAACACAGCTCTCTCCATAATTTCCGCTACGACATTTGCCGCGATCCCCGCCTGTTTTTGCGCTTCTTGGACAACAATCGCCCGGTTCGTTTTTTCAACGGAAGCCACGATTGTTTCAACATCAAGCGGCTGCACTGTACGAAGGTCCACCACTTCCACGGAGTATCCTTCTTTCTCCAATTCTTCCGCCGCTTTCAAACTTTCATGCACCATGAGTCCATACGCAAAAATGGATAAATCTTTTCCTTCACGTTTTACGTCCGCTTTGCCGATCGGAATTGTATATTCTTCTTCCGGCACTTCTTGACGGAAGGAACGATATAATTTCAGATGTTCCAGGAAAATCACCGGATCATTATCGCGAATGGCGGAAATCAACAATCCTTTGGCATCGTAAGGAGTTGAAGGAATGACCACTTTTAATCCCGGTTGTTGCGCCATCAATCCTTCCAAACTATCAGAGTGCATTTCAGGAGTTTGCACACCGCCTCCAAATGGCGAACGAATGGTGATTGGCATATTAAATGTTCCGCCAGTACGGTAACGATAACGGGCCATTTGACCGCTGATGGAATCCATCACTTCATAGACGAAACCGAAGAACTGGATTTCCGGAACCGGACGGAATCCCTGCAAAGCAAGTCCGATCGCTAGCCCTCCAATTCCTGATTCAGCAAGAGGAGTATCAAATACCCGGTCCACGCCAAATTCTTTTTGCAAACCTTCCGTTGCCCGGAACACCCCGCCGTTGACGCCGACGTCTTCCCCGAACACCAACACATTTTCATCATTTCTCAATTCCGTTCTTAACGCATCCGTAATCGCCTGAATCATTGTCATTTGTGCCATAGGTTATTTCAACTCCTTTGCTTTATAAATCTCATATTGCTCTTTTAGATGGGATGGAAGTTCTTCATGCATGATGGAAATTAAATCCGTCACTTTTTGTTTAGGAGCTTCATCCGCTTTTTTGATCGCTACTTTTATGTCATTTTTCGCCTTTTCAATCACTTCTGTTTCTTTCTCTTCAGACCAGAGCCCTTTGCTTTCCAAATATTTGCGGAAGCGCACAATCGGGTCTTTTTTCGCCCATTCATCATCAATTTCGGCTGTGCGGTAGCGCGTTGGATCATCACCGGACATTGTATGAGGACCATAACGGTAGCAAACCGTTTCAATCAACGTTGGTCCTTCCCCAGCCACCGCGCGATTGCGGGCATCTTTCGTCGCCACATAAACCGCAAGCGGATCCATTCCATCCACTTGCACACAAGGGATACCTGCCGCGATTCCTTTTTGTGCAAGCGTTTTTGCTGCTGTCTGGATTTCCCGCGGAGTGGAGATGGCATATTGGTTGTTTTGAATAAAGAAGATCGCCGGCGCTTTGAAGGCGCCTGCAAAGTTGATGCCTTCATAGAAGTCGCCCTGTGATGATCCGCCATCGCCTGTATACGTCACCGCCACATTTTTTCCTCCGCGCTTCTTAATTCCCAACGCCACACCGGCTGTTTGGATATATTGGGCACCGATAATGATTTGAGGAGGTACAATATTCAACCCTTCCGGTATTTGGTTTCCGATAAAATGGCCGCGGCTGAACAAAAATGCTTTCCATAACGGCAAACCATGCCATACGATTTGTGGCACGTCCCTATAACCAGGCAAAATCCAGTCATCTTTTTCCAATGCGTAATGGGAAGCGATTTGGGAAGCTTCCTGTCCTGCAGTAGGTGCATAGAAACCGAGCCGTCCTTGTCTATTCAGGGAAATGGATCGCTGGTCTAAAATTCTTGTATAAACCATGCGAGTCATCAATTCTACTAAATCTCCATCTGATAATTTCGGATCATATTCTTCGTTCACGATTTCTCCGTTTTCATTCAGAATTTGAAACATTTCAAATTTACTTTCCACATCTTGTAATACGCCCTTTGGATCAAAAATTTTCTCACTCATAGAACACCTCTCCTTTAACTGTATTAGTTTTCACGACCCGAAAAACTGATACAACCTGCAATTAATTACAGTATATATTACCAATACACAATCGGTCAATTATTGTTTTTTCTTTTTAGGTCACAATTTTTCTAGTTTGCTATACTAAAAGGATTTCCCTCTCTGTTGTAATACAAAAATATATTGTATTATAACAGTTTAAAAAATTAGACAAAATTAACATGTTATGTTCAAAAAACTTTTTTCATTCACGAATTCATTATCGCCTATGAAAGGCATATAATATTCATTGGTCCATTTATTAGAAAAAGAAAATGACATATGATATTTTTATACTGAAGAACTTTAATTTTTGATAGAGAAATTGAAAGGGAGTAAAAGATGATTTTAATGAAAGACATTGTCCGTGAAGGGCATCCTGCCTTAAGAACAAGAGCGGAAGAAGTGAAATTCCCGTTAAGTGATGAAGAACGCAAAACAGCAGAAGACATGCTGCAGTTTTTAAAAAACAGCCAAAACCCGGAATTGGCTGAAAAATATGGCCTTCGCTCCGGAATTGGTCTTGCCGGAAACCAAATCAATTTCTTAAAAAGAATCTTTGCCATTCATATAGAACAAGAAAACGGAGAACCTTTGAGCTTTATCGCAGTAAATCCGAAAATTGTCAGCCATTCCGCCGAAAAAACTTATTTGCCTCAGGGAGAAGGATGTTTATCTGTTGACCGCAGCGTCCCTGGCTATGTCCCTCGCTACGCACGGATTACCGTAAAATTTTACACATTGGATGGGGAAGAGAAAAAATTGCGCCTGCAAGGTCTACCGGCCATTTGTTTCCAACATGAATTGGACCATTTAAATGGCGTGATGTTTTATGATCACATCAACAAAGAAGATCCATTTGCCCCAATCCCGAACGCCTTCCCATTGGAAGCGGAAGAAGAGGAATAAAAAAGAGGCTGGGACAAAACTAGCTTCTAGATAGGAAAAAGGAGAATTTGAGCCAACTCAAATTCTCCTTTTTCCATTTATCCCCATTATTTTTGGTTAGTTGATCTTTGTTGGCCGTGTATTTTCGTAAATTCACGGCCATTAAGGCAATGCCCATTTCATTTTCCACTTTCGATTTTCCTCGAACGGAAAATCGAGTGAAACGCAAATTAGCCTTCAAGAATCCAAAAACTGGTTCTACGTCTATTTTACGTTGACGGAAAATAGAACCAGCTTTTTCTTCTGAAAGCTTCGCTCTTACATATTCTTTTTGTTGTTCCCATTTTTCATTCACCATGACCTTTCGGTGATTGCCTTCCTTTGCTTTTGTGCATGATGAACGAAATGGACATCCTGAACAGTTTTCACATTCATAGATTTTCAATTCTCGTTTGAAACCAGTCTTATCTGTACGTACAGAACGATAACGGAAGGTTACTCGCTGCTGATTTGGACAAATGTAGGTATCACTTTCTTCGTCGTACATCCAATTGTCTGGATGAAATGGATTTTGTTTATATTTCTTCTTTTGTTCTTTCTCATACATGGTATATGGAATAAGTGCCTCACATTTTCGATTCGAAAGGATGTCCTCATAGTTCTGTTCACTACCATAACCAGCATCTGCGACAATATATTTTGGCAATGGAAAATAATGCTTCTCAATCTCATTCAAGAACGGAATCAATGTACGTGTATCAGTAGGATTTGGAAAGATGCTATAAGCTAGTGCGTATTGACCTTCTGTTGCGATTTGTACATTGTATCCAGCTTTCAATTGACCGTTTTTCATATAGTCGTCTTTCATTCGCATGAACGTTGCATCTTGATCTGTTTTGGAATAACTGTTCCGTTCCCCCAAGATGTCCAAGTCTTTTTGGTATTTTTGTTTTCGTAGAATGAAGTCTATTAATTGTTTGTACGCTTGTTTTGGATATTTTCGTTCGCTTCTTAATGCTTTTCGTTCTGTGGCATCGGGCGATGTTTCTATCTTTTGGTCATATTCCTTAATGACTTCATCGACTTGTTGCACCATTTGAGCGAGTTCTTCAACGGACAGTTCTCCCTCATTTTCCCGCTCCATTTCAGGGATGATTTCTTTTTCTAATAGTTCGTTGTATAACTGATTGGACTTTTCAATTAAGTTTTGGTTGTATTTTTCAATGGATTTCTTCCATACGAAAGTAAATTTATTGGCATTCGCTTCAATCTTCGTACCATCGATAAAAATGGCTTCTTGATCGATTAACTTTTCTTCCACCAGTTGGCAACGGAATTGGACAAAACATTGACGAATTAATTCTTTTACTTCCGGATGCACACGAAAACGATTGATCGTCCGATAACTTGGTTCATATCCTTGTGCCAACCACATCATTCGTATACTGTCCTTTAATAGCGCTTCAATTTTTCGACCTGAAAAGACAGACTGCGAATAGGCACACAAAATAATTTTTAGCATCATGCGTGGATGATAAGCAGGACAACCTGTATTTCGAAGAAACGGCTGGAAGGCTTCATCTGGAATACTTTCAACTAAATGGTGAATGTGGAAGGCAATATCATTTTCTTGTAATTTTATTTCTAAATCTAGAGGCAAAACTAATTGATTCATGTTATAATATTTGAACATAAGGACCCTTCTTTCTGTTAGGTTTTGTCTGCTAACTTAATTTTAACAGAAGAGGTCCTTATTTTTTATTGAAAAAATGAAAAACAGCCCATGAAATTTCATTCCAAAATTTCATGGGCTGTTTCCATTTTAGAGGGGGTTTTGTCCCAGCCTCTTTTACATTCTCACATCATCTATAATCTAATCTGTAAAATACTTGCTTTCTCCTTCCATTCAGAAGGAGCCGAGACTGAATACCATCCTCATGCATATAATTAAAATACTAAATAATCTCTAATTTCTTCATCACTTTTGCCAGTCCGTCACGATCGACATGATCGCCGACCACATCAGCAATTTCTTTTACCTGCTCTTTCGCATTGCCCATCGCAACACCGACGCCGACTGCCTGAAGCATTTCAATGTCGTTTAATCCGTCGCCAAAGGCAATCGCATTTTCAATAGGGACATTCATTTTTTCCAACACTTTATGAATCCCTCTTGCCTTTGAACCGTTTTTGGGCAGAATGTCACAGGAATACGGATGCCAACGGACGAATTTGACATTGGAAAAGTTTTGATGATAAACCGGTTCTTCCTGTTCTTCCATAAAGATGAGGGTTTGATAGACGGCATTTTCTTTATAGAAGTGGGGATTGATCTTCGGATAAGGATAGCGAAGGGACTTTAAGCTTTGTTCAATCTTTTTGTTTCCGCCTGCCGTCGCAATCATTTTTTTGTCATCAATAAAAACGACCGGATGATCCCGTTTGGAACCAAATTCGATAATTTCCGTCAACTCTTCTTTCGGGACACTGTCGGTAAAAATCACTTCATTTTTATAAACGACATACTGCCCATTAAAAGTGACATATATATCAATCTCCAACTCTTTTAAAATCGGCTCGATCATAAAAGGGGCACGGCCTGTAGCAATCGCAATTTCATATCCGTTTCTTTTCGCTTGAAAAATCGCTTCTTTTGCGGATGGTGGCAATTGTTTCTTACTGTCGTAAAGCGTTCCGTCCACGTCAAAAAACAGCACTTTCTTCATAGTCACTAACCCTTCCAACGCATATTTGTATGTAAATGAAAAATACTTTACATATATATCATTCTACCTTATACTTTTAATAAGGAGTGATGTGCCATGTTGAAAAGACTCAAAAAGAAACTTTTGAGACGTCTCAATGGCATCCTCGGCAAAAAATCAATCGCTTAAGCCCTTCTCCGAAAATGAAGGGCTTTTCTTTATTTTAAAAGATTCCCATGATAATATAAAAGAAAATGCATGTCATTTTCTTTGGGAAATTTTGCTTTTTTTGATTTTATTATTTTAATGATGAATCGCCACTTCACGCAAATGGTTGTGAAAGGAAAAACCATTTGCGTTAATATATAATATTAATTGATTATATTCGTAAAAAGTGGAAAAATAATAAATGCAAAAATGTACGGTTAAAGAAGGAGAGAAAAAATGATTTACAAAGTGTATTATCAAGAAAATCCAGATGAAGTGCCTATTCGCGAAAATACAAAAAGCCTATACCTGGAAGCAGATTCAGAGCGAGAAGTCCGCGAATATTTAAAAGATCGCCGCATTTTGATCGAGTATATCCAATTACTAGAGGGCAAATATTTGGATTACGAAAAAAATAGCCCGAATTTCCGTTTGGAGAATGCATAACCTATATGAAGTTTGTAAAAAATGATCAAACGGCTGTTTTCGCTCTCGGCGGACTGGGCGAAATCGGCAAAAACACTTACTGCGTACAGTTTCAAGACGAAATTATTATCATCGATGCAGGCATTAAATTTCCTGAAGATGACCTTTTGGGAATCGACTATGTCATCCCTGACTACACTTATTTAGTGCGAAATGCAGATAAAATAAAAGGGTTGTTTATCACCCATGGCCATGAAGACCACATCGGTGGAATTCCGTATTTATTGCGTCAAGTCAATGTTCCGGTGTACGGAGGAAAACTGGCTCTCGGGCTCTTGCGCAACAAATTGGAAGAGCACGGATTGCTTCGCCAGACAAAGTTAATCGAAATCAAAGAAGACGATGTGATCAAATTCCGAAAAACATCCGTCAGCTTCTTCAGAACAACCCACAGTATTCCGGACGCATTTGGAATCGTGGTGAAAACACCGCCTGGCAACATCGTTCATACGGGCGACTTTAAATTCGACTTTACACCGGTTGGCGAACCCGCGAACTTAACAAAGATGGCTGAAATTGGTCGCGATGGAGTGCTTTGTTTATTGTCGGACAGCACGAATGCCGAAGTGCCCAACTTTACAATGTCAGAACGGAAAGTTGGCGAAAGCATCCACGATATTTTCCGCAAAGTGGAAGGACGCATCATCTTTGCAACTTTTGCTTCCAATATTCACCGTCTCCAACAAGTAACCGATGCAGCAGCCCAATACGGCAGAAAAATTGCGGTTTTCGGACGATCAATGGATAATGCCATTTCGATTGGCCGGGAATTAGGTTACATTACCGCTCCCAAAGAAACGTTTGTTGACGCTCAAACGATCAATCGACTTCCTGCAAATGAAGTGATGATTTTATGTACAGGCTCTCAAGGTGAACCGATGGCCGCATTGTCGCGTATCGCAAACGGCACTCACCGGCAAATTCAAATTCAGCCTGGAGATACTGTTGTGTTTTCCTCTTCACCAATTCCTGGAAACACGATAAGTGTCAATAAAATTATCAACTTATTGTACAGAGCGGGAGCAGAAGTCATCCATGGATCCATCAACAACATCCATACTTCCGGACACGGTTCCCAAGAAGAACAAAAGTTGATGCTCCGATTGATGAAACCGAAATTCTTCATGCCGATCCACGGTGAATATCGCATGTTGAAAATGCATACAAAGCTTGCCATTGATTGCGATGTTCCACCTGAAAATACTTTCGTGATGGAAAATGGAGATGTGCTTGCGTTAAGCTCAGATGAAGCGTATGTGGCAGGAAGGGTTCCATCCGGAGATATCTACATCGATGGAAGCGGCATTGGTGACATCGGCAATATCGTGTTGCGCGATCGACGCATTCTTTCCGAGGAAGGATTGGTCATCGTTGTGGTCAGCGTAGATATGAAACAGCAAAAAATTATGGCAGGTCCTGATATCATTTCCAGAGGCTTTGTGTATATGCGCGAATCGGCTACGTTGATCAGTGAAGCACAAAAAATGCTTTCTGAACACTTGGCAGAAAAAATTCAGGAAAAATCCCAATGGACAGAGTTAAAAAATGAAATTACGGAAATTTTATCTCCTTATTTATTTGAAAAAACGAGACGTCGGCCAATGATTTTGCCGATTATTATGGAGGTATAAAAAACAAGGCTGCCTGGGAAGCGTTCTTCTCCTTGGCAGCCTTGCTTTATTTCCAATCCTCATTTTCCACAAATAAGAACTACAATATGTCAATCCAAGTTTTAATGGCAGCGGCAGTGATAAGTACAGCCAAAATCATTTTTAACACCTTTGTATCCATTTTCTTCCCCACCTTTGCTCCAAGGGGAGTGGCAGTAATACTGGCGATGATCATAATGAAAGCGGACCAATAATCTATTTGATTGGTTATTATTTTCCCAAAAGTCCCTCCAATAGATGAGATGAAAGTGACGGCTAAACTTGTTGCAATGGTTACCCTTGTAGGAATTTTTAAAATGACTAATAAAATAGGAACGAGCAAAAAACCACCGGCTGCCCCAACAATTCCAGAACCTATTCCGACAATAAATGCCAGGGAAGCAGCCAACCATTTATTAAAAGTGAGGGTTGATATATCATCAATTTCCTTTGTGGGAATGAACATCAATAGAGCCGCGATGATAGCTAACAATCCATAAACAAAATTAATCGCTTCTTCCGAAAAATAATTGGATCCAAAACTTCCCAAAAGACTTCCTGCTAATATGGAAACCCCCATATATAAAATAAGAGTTTTATTTAAATAACCGTCTTTGCGGTACGACCAGATGCCTGCAAGTGAGGAAAAGAATACTTGGATTGCGCTGATACCAGACACTTCATGGGCAGTGAAAGATGCGAGTCCAAAAAGTGGCGGCAAATAGAGGAGCATTGGGTATTTAATGATGGAACCACCTATTCCAACCATGCCGGAAACAAATGAGCCCACAAATCCAATGCAGAAAATGACAACGGCAAACGTGAATGCCATACTTGATTCACCTGCTTTTTTAGAACTTTTTTTCAATGTATAGCATTCACGTTGAATATCCTATAGGGGGATTCCACTAATTTTTCAGATAATATATTTATTGGCAATGCCGTATTGAATCAGTTCCGCTTTCGTTTTTAAATCCAATTTCTGCATGATGTTTGCTTTGTGGTTTTCCACTGTTTTGGAACTGATGGACAATTTATCGGCAATTTGCAAATTGGTATATCCCAATATGGTTAACCGCACAATTTCTTGTTCTCTGCTTGATAGAACGTCCTTTTTCTGTTTTCCTTTATTTTTAAACCATTTTTCAAGCTGCTCTTTTGGAATTCCAACATCATAATATTTTCTTCCTGAGTAAACCGCCTGAATGGCTTGATATACTTGGTTTGCCTGACTATTTTTTAAAATGTAGCCATCCGCATCAGTTTCAATAGCCTTTTGAATGTAAGCAAATTCATTATGCATCGTAAGCATGACAACCTTGATTTTTGGAAACTCCTTCTTTATCTTTCGAGTGGCTGTGAAACCATCAATGCCTTTTGGAATGGAAATATCCATTAAAACCACATCCACATCCAAACTGTATAACTGTTGCAAACATTCTTCTCCATCGCTCGCTTCCCCTACCACTTCCAAATCACGATAGTTTTCTAATAATAAGGCGATACCCTTGCGGATTAAAACATGGTCATCGACTAGAAAAACTTTTATCATGTATTCGGCCTCCATCTCGGAATAGTAACTTCAACAACGGTACCTTTGTTCATTTCTGAACGAATGGCACATGTACCGCTTAACAAATCAACTCGTTCTTCAATATGTTTTAAGCCGAGTCCCTTGTTTTGAATCGATTTGCGGTCAAATCCGATTCCGTCATCTTCAATTTTCATATGAATGTGCGTATTATTTTTCCGAATAGAGATTTTCACATAGGATGCCTGCGCATACTTGACCACATTGTGCAACGCTTCTTGGGCAATGCGGTATAGATTGATTTCAATAGCCGGATCACATCGGTCAAGCCCTTGGGTTGTTAACTCGAATATCAGATGAGGGGTCATTTTTTTCATATTGTCTATTAAGTTTTCCAAAGCTGCTTTCAATCCCAATTGATCTAAACTTTGCGGACGTAAATTGTAGGAATACGTATACACATCTTCAATCACTTTCCGCAGCTCATTTCGCACTTCTTTTACATAACTGGACAGTTTTTCATTATCCTGCATATACGCTTCAATCGCTTCTAAGGCGACCGAAACCGAGTAAAGTGATTGTCCAACCCCATCATGCAATTCCTGAGCTAATCGCTTATGTTCAGATTCTTTCGCATCAATCAAAGCTTGAATCATTTTTTTATTGAGCGCTGCTTCCTGCGCTTTCAACATGGTTTCACAATCCCTTAATACAAGTAAATACTCATTTTCTCCAGTTTCTACATTTCTATTAATGACCGAAACACTCATTTCCACATCCAGTGTTTTTTTTCGATTTGTTGACATTTGGGACAATATGGACGGAACATCTTCGTTGGCCATTAAATAACAAGACGGGGTTTCTACCCGCCGATTTCTTGTCGTGCAAAAACTGCAGTAAGGAACATAGTCACCAACTTTCCACCCGGTCAGCCTTTTTGCCGCTGGATTCAACATAATAATTTCCCTGGATTCCCTCATTACAACGATTCCATCTTGAATGTGTTCGTAAACCTTTTGGAAGTATTCTGTATGATTGATTTTGTGCAATGAAAACACCTCAATTAAATTACTTTCCGATATCATAATCTCATATGTTTATGATAAAAAAAATATAACAATGGCAGAAAGAATCCCTACAGAAATTGAAAAAAATAAGCAACTGATTCCGTTAAAAAGAGCCTGAGCCTCCAAACTTAATTGAACAAGTTTCGAAAGGCCCAGGCAAAATTTTTACTAGTGTTGTTTATCCATTAATTTCTTACGGCATCTGTTTGAGTTTCTGTTACCCATCTTTCATATCCGCCATCTAAATTCACGACATCTTTAAATCCTTTTGACAATAAAATGCTTGTAGCTATACCCGAACGGGCACCAGAACGGCATTGCATAATAACTTTTCCTTTTGGCACTTCGTCAAGTCTATTCTTTAACGTTCCCAGCATAATGTGCTTTGCTCCATCAATATGCCCTTCTTCATACTCGGATAAATTCCGCACATCCACAATTTGCGCTTTTCCCTCACTTAATAATGTTCTTGCTTCCATTGGTGTAATATTTTCATAACTGCATAACTTATTGGATTGAGACAACATCCCCTTTACATCGGCAAAGCCGGCAATTTTGTCAATTCCAATGGAGCGGAGAGCAATCAGTACTTCTTCAATATCAGTTGGATTCGTCAATACATAAATTGGTTGATTGTAATCGACAATCCAACCTGCCCAAGTGGTGAATGATTGACTCAATGGAATATTGACTGTTCCTGCAATAAAGCCTTTTGAAAAATCTTTAGGGCTTCGGGTATCGATTACTAAGAATCCATCCTTGATCACTTTTTCAATCTCTTTAAGGGAATCGATGAATGGTATTTCCGGTAAGTTTTTAATCAATTCTATTCCGATTTTGTTCACTCTCTTCATAACGGCAAAGTAATATGGTGCCTCAGGCTGTCCCCGAAGTAATTCCTTTACAAATTCCTCTTCATTTTCAATTTTCATTGCCCAGTTAAATTGCTTTTCATAACCTACCGTTGATGATGGAACCGCTCCCAACGCTTTTCCGCAGGCGCTTCCCGCTCCATGTGCCGGCCACACTTGCAAATAATCGGGCAGTTCTTTAAAACGTTGAATGGACTTAAACATTTGGCGTGCCCCAACTTCCGCAGTCCCAGCCATTCCAGCTGCTCTTTCCAATAAATCCGGACGGCCAATATCACCGACAAAAACAAAATCCCCTGTAAAAATGCCAATCGGCTTATCCGCAGCTGCACCGTCTGTTAATAAAAAGGAAATGTGCTCTGGCGTATGCCCTGGAGTATGCATCACTTCAAAAGTAAGATTCCCTAATTTAATAATGTCGCCGTCTTTCAATAGTTGATAGGAAAGCCCCTCTAAATTTGTATATTTCCAATTTTCGTCCCCTTCATCGGAAATGTACAAAGTGGCTCCGAACCGGTCGGCCAATTCCCGGGATCCGCTGACAAAATCTGCGTGAATATGCGTTTCCAATGAACCGACTATCTCCAATTTTTCCTTTCGGGCTACTTCAATATATGGTTCAATATTCCGCATAGGATCAATAACAACCGCCTTGCCATGTTGTTGGCAACCCACCATATAAGAGGCATGGGCCAATTTTTCATCGTAAAAATAACGCAATAACATAGTCATTCCTCCTTATGATTTTTTATTTAATACCGATAAAGTGGCTTGCACATATTGAAGCACCTTTTGAACAGCAGGATCTTTCAACCACTTGTAAATTGTGATTAGTTTAATAGGCTCCTGTGCAGATTCAGCCCGTTGCTGAATTTCTTTTAGCAGGGACATGCCGCTTTTTCCTTTTTCAACAATCGGATGGGCATATTCTTTTAAAGCATCAGTAATATGTTGTGTTGTCGCTTCGTCATGCATTATGGATTGTATAAAATCAAGGATATTTTCAAGTTGCTCAATCATTTTGTTCAGCCTTGGCAATTTCTCCAATAATTCAAGTATTGCTTCCAATGTTTTTAAATTGATATCGTAAGTGCGAAATAATTGATCGTATGGTTGCAAAACCTCTTTATCGGCTAAAATTTCCTTGCCGAAATTGACGTATTGTCCAATTTGTTGTAGTTGTTTTTCATAAGCCGGCAAATTTTTAAGAAAGGAAACAATAGCCTCCTGTATTTCCGGCTGTTCCAACTGATTTTGAACAGATGTATTCACTGTTGGATTCCCTCCAATTTTACATCGTGCCTTTTAACATGCCATTCCAATATAAAACAGGCAGCAAGTCTTTTTTCAAAATGTACATACTCGTCCTTTCAACTCCTTGGTCAAAAGGCATTGATTCCGTAGGTTCTTTGGAGTAGTCAAATTCCGCTAAAATCAATTTGTTATATCCTGTTACAATCGGACAAGAAGTATAGCCGTTATAAATCGTTTTTGTCGTTTGATTTCTGATGCTGGCAATCAAGTTATCAACAAGAACAGGCGCTTGCTTTCGTATGGCCGCACCTGTTTTCGAAGTAGGAAGGTTTGCGTTATCCCCCAGTCCGAAAACGTTTTCAAATTTTTTATGTTGAAGGGTATGAATGTCGACCGCCAAGAATCCTGTTTCATCTGCAAGAGGACTTTCTGCAACAAACTTCGGTGCCCCCATATATGGGGTAACATGTATCATGTCGTATTGGATTTCATCTTTTTTTCCGCTATTTAAATCTTCAAAAATCGCAATTTTTTCATCCGGTTTAATTTCTACCAAGTTATAACAGAAACGGGCATCAATCCCCTTTCTCACCAATATCTTTTCCAACTCTTGACGGTACTTGGCAACATCAAATATGGTTGCGTTTGCTGAACCGAAAATAATTTTGATTTGATCTCTTACACCTGTTTTTCTGAAATAATCATCTGCCAAGTACATAATTTTTTGAGGTGCACCGCCGCATTTTACAGGTGAAGCAGGGTGTGTAAAAACAGCGGTTCCCGATTTGAAATTCCGAATGGTTTCCCAAGTGTAATCAACATGTTCATAAGAATAATTGCTGCAAACGTTTTTCGTACCTAACGCCTCTTTTAATCCCTTAATTTTATCCCAGTGAATCTCGAGGCCTGCAGCCACCACTAAAAATTCATAATGAACGAAATCATTGTTTTCCAGCTGCACTTTATTGTCTTTTGGATAAAATTTCTTAACTGCTTGTTGAATCCAAGTAGCCCCTTCAGGAATTACTGTTTTCATGTCTCTTACAGATTTTTCTTTTTTGTATACCCCACCGCCGACCAATGTCCATAAAGGCTGATAATAATGCTTGCCGGAAGGATCAATTATGGCAATTTGATCCCTCAAAGTCGGCATTTTTCTCAAAAGCTGGGCAGCGACGGTTATCCCACCCGTTCCTCCGCCTACTATTACGATTTTATAAGTCTGATTCTCCATTTTCAGCCCCTTCCTTATCCATCAGTAATTCTCTTATTGTCATGGTATAAGATTGGAGATTTGTAACATATAGGGGAATCCCCCTAATATTTAATATTTCAGAAAATTACGAAGTTTTGTTTTCCATTTCTATTGGAACCGGACAAACAATGCTATGTCATGCTTTGGAGGAAATGCACCGGCGATCGCATGTTACAGACCTTTTTTGTCATCCTTAAATGAAAAAAAGTTATAAAGAATATTCTTATCATTCATTTTTTCATTCAAATCGTTTTATGTATAATTTTTCTAAATATGGAAGGAGTGATGTTCATGGGCACAATGCGGAAAGATCAATGGAATCCATCACTTTATGATGATAAACATTCTTTCGTTTCAGCATTTGGAGATAGTTTGGTCAAGGTGCTGGCACCGAAAAAGGGGGAAAAAATACTGGATGTCGGATGCGGAACAGGAGATTTGGCTTGTCAAATGGCGGATGCCGGAGCAAAGGTTGTTGGGATTGATTCAAGCGAAAAGATGATTGCCAAAGCGAAAGAGAAATACCCGCATCTTTCATTTTACGTAAAGGATGTGACACAACTCGATTTTCATAATGAATTTGATGCCGTTTTCTCGAATGCCGTATTGCACTGGGTCAGACAGCCCGAAAAAGCCCTGACAAATATTTATAATAGCTTAAAAAAAGGCGGCCGATTTGTTGCCGAGTTTGGCGGCAAAGGAAATGTGCAAACGATTTCCCAAGCAATTGATACGCAAATCAAAAAAGCGGGAATCGAAAAAAACATCCCATTCCCTTGGTATTTTCCGAGCATCGGGGAATATACCACTTTGATGGAACAGGCCGGTTTCCGTGTAATTTTTGCCATGCATTTTGACCGCCCTACACCGCTTGAAGGGGAAGAAGGACTAAAAAATTGGATTGACATGTTCGGAAGTCTGTTTTTCGAAGGCATCCACGAGGAAACGAAACAGCAGATTATTGAAAATGTTGAAAAATCATTGAAACCTTCCCTTTTTGAAAACGGGGTTTGGGTTGCGGATTATAAACGAATCTGTGTCATTGGCATCAAAAAACAATAGATGGGCTTCCCCTCTATTTGTGGAAATTAGAAGACTACGTTACAATAATGACATCGATGTACATACAACGCACGGAGGTAACTAATGAGAAAAGAATTTGTCGTCATCGGATTAGGACGGTTCGGAGGAAGCATCGTGGAAGAATTGGTCCGACTGGGGGCGGATGTGATGGCAATCGACTCTGATCCCGAACGGGTGGAAGATTATGCAAAAATTGCAACGGAAGCGGTCATTGCGGATGCAACGGATGAAGAAGCTTTGAAATCGCTCGGACTCCAAAATTTTGAGCATGTCATCGTCGCGATTGGGGACGATATCCAAGCCAGCATACTGGCAACGCTAATCTTAAAGGAAATGGGAGTGCCGCAAATCACAGCGAAAGCCCAAAACGATTATCATGCAAAAGTGCTGCATAAAATCGGTGCGGACGTCATCGTTCATCCGGAGAGGGATATGGGCATCCGGATCGCCAACAACATGATGTCCAATAACGTACTCGATTATCTGGAATTATCTGATGAATATTCCATTATGGAAATCAAATCCAATGATCGGATTGCCGGTTATTCCATCAAAGATTTGGACATTCGTGCCAATTACGGTATCAACATCATCGGCATCAAACGCGGGGATCACATTATTATCTCCCCTGGGGCTGATGAGAAAATCCTATTGGGCGATGTGTTGCTTGTAATCGGAGCGGTAGTGGACATCAACCGTTTCGTTAATCGGGCAATGACATAAGTGCCTGGCATTTTCGCCAGGCACTTCAATTTAGGATACGATTCAACCGCTGTTCCAACATTTTCATTCCTTTTCCGCCAGCCTGATAGTGGCGCAACAAACCGGAACGGTCAAATACGTAATACGATGGCACATATTCATTTTCAAATAAATCCGATAAGATAAAATCATTATCCACGTAGATTGGCTGTGTGATTCCTAAATCTTTGGCCACTTGTTCAATCGTTTCCAAATCCTGGTCCTCTTCGGAACGGGGCATATGCACAGCCACAACATTCAATTGATTTTTATACTTTTCCCGAAGCCCGTTAAGATCAGGCATCGCTTCTTTACATATATAACAGCTGACCGACCAGAAATGAATTAACGTCGCTTTTTCCCCCAGCAACTCTTCCTTCGTCACTTTACCATTGATCCAGGTCGTTGCACCACCCAACTCAGGCAATGGTGAACGCAGTTTCATCGATTTCCTCCTTTTATTGATAAATCCCCACATTAATTAATATGGGAAAAAACATCACAAAGTTGATTCGCCTGGACGCCAATTGGCTGGGCATAGGCCTCCCGTTTGAAGCGCCTGCAATACACGCAAAACTTCATCCACATCCCTGCCCACATTGTTGTGATGCACCACTTCATATTGAATTTGGCCCAGAGGATTAATAATGAATAATCCGCGCAATGCGACTCCCTCTTCTTCGATTAACACTCCGTACTCCTTGGCCACAGCATGGGTATGATCTGAAGCCAAAGGATATTTCAGTGTACCGATGCCGTTTTTTGTGCGCTCCGTATTAATCCAGGCAAGGTGGGTATATATGGAATCCGTCGAAACACCAATCACTTCCGCTTCCAATTCCTGAAACTCATCATAACGGTCGCTGATTGCCGTAATTTCAGTCGGACATACGAATGTGAAATCCATTGGATAAAAAAATAAAACTGTCCATTTCCCTTCATTTATAATTTTTTCCAAAGAGACTTTACCAAAGGTTTTGTCCGGCATTACCGCATCCAGTTCAAATAATGGTGCCTGTTTGCCGACTAAACGCTCTGCCATGATTGTTTCCCCCCTTATTGAATAATGAAGGTAATACTTTCCTAATTTTTACACTAACAAATGAATGAATGAATTTCAATTTATTTCACAAAACGTCCTTTATTATCATACTGAAAACCCCATAAAAATATATCTCCACAGAATTGTTCCGTTGCGAATCGGTCCACAAATCAGCTGCTTCTCCAAAGAAGCCTTTTGAAATTGAAATTTTAATAAAAAATGTTGCATTCCCTTTAAAATTCTGTATAATCATTATCTGTAATTGTAAACTTAAAGTTTTGTATTAGTAAACTTTCTTACTGAATGTTTAGGAAAAATAAACCGCTTGTTGCTAAAGAGGAGTTTTACTATATGCAAATTGGAAAGAAAATTAAAGCATTGCGCATTAAAAAAGGGTTGACACAAGAAGAGCTTGGTGAAAGAACAGATTTGACAAAAGGCTATATTTCCCAGCTTGAACGTGATTTAAATTCCCCTTCCATCGACACGCTTTTTACCATTTTAGAAGTGTTGGGTTCAACCCCCAAAGAATTTTTCGATGATGATATGGAAGAACAAAAAGTGGTTTACAGCGAAGAAGACCAAACCTCTTATATAGATGAAGAAAAGAAATACGAAATCAAATGGCTGATTCCCACTTCCAACGATAAAGAAATGGAGCCGGTGATTATCACTTTTCAAAAAGGCGGGGAATATAAACAATTTGAACCGTCCCTTTCGGAAACCTTCATTTATGTTTTGAAGGGGCGGATCCGTGTAGTGCTGGGGGAAGAAGAATTTATTGCAAGCGAAGGAAACTCGGTCTACTATGAAGCTTCTAGCAATCACCAAATTTTTAATGCCAATGATGGTGAGTCACAACTGCTTCTTGTAGCAACAGAATCTTATTTATAGGGTTTAGGAGGCTTGAGTATGGGTAACACAATCATTCAATTTGAAAATGTTTCAAAATCTTATGACGATGGAACAGTCGTACTGAAAAATATCAACTTTGAACTGGAAAAAGGAAAATTTTATACCCTACTGGGGCCATCGGGTTGCGGGAAAACAACCATCCTTCGAATCATCGCGGGTTTCACAGCGCCTTCTAGCGGAAACGTTTACTTTAATGGAAAAAAAATAAACAACGTTCCGGCTCACCAGCGGCAAGTCAACACAGTGTTTCAGGATTATGCACTTTTTCCTCATTTAAATGTTTTTGAAAATGTCGCGTTCGGCTTGCGCATAAAAAAAATGAAAGAAAAAGAAATCCAAGAGCGTGTGAGAGAAGCGCTGAAATTTGTCAACTTGGAAGGATTTGAAAACCGGGAAATATCCGAAATGTCAGGGGGGCAACGACAACGGGTTGCCATTGCCCGGGCCATTGTCAATGATCCGGAAGTGATTTTACTCGATGAACCATTGTCAGCTCTTGATTTAAAATTGCGTTATGAAATGCAATATGAACTCAGGGAATTGCAGCAACGCCTCGGCAAAACCTTTGTGTTTGTCACTCACGATCAAGAAGAGGCGTTGGCCATGTCCGATGAGATTTTTGTTTTGAATGATGGCGAAATTCAACAATCCGGTTCCCCTGTTGATATATACGATGAACCAATCAACCGGTTCGTTGCGGATTTCATTGGAGAATCGAACATCGTTGAGGGAATCATGTTGGAAGACTATAAAGTGCAATTTACCGGAAAAGTATTTGATTGTGTGGATAAAGGGATGAAACCGAACGAAAAAGTGGATATTGTCATCCGCCCGGAAGACTTGGAAATCACTTCCGTCGATAAAGGGAAGCTTGTTGTGACGGTGGATACCCAATTATTCCGAGGCGTGCATTATGAATTATCAACTTATGACAAAGACGGCAATGAATGGCTTGTCCATTCTTTGAAAAAGGCGGAAGTGGGCGAAGAAATCGGCTTATATTTTGAACCGGAAGCAATCCATGTCATGCGTTTGAACGAGACGGAAGAAGAATTCGACAAGCGATTGGAATCCTATGGAGATGATGAGCGGAATGCGTGATCGCGTAGCAAAGGGGCCTCTCATCCCCTATATTCTTTGGATTGTATTCTTCGTCATCGCTCCAATCGCGTTAATCGTCTATTATTCCATGCTCGATTTGAACGGCCATTTCACATTCGAAAACTATAAACGATTCTTTTCGCCTGTTTATCTGAAAATGACATTCACAAGCTTTTTTTACGCCGTTGTGATTACATTCTTTACTTTATTGGTATCTTACCCAACGGCCTACTTTTTGACGAAAACGAAACATAAATATCTTTGGCTGATGTTCATCATCATTCCTTCATGGATCAACCTGCTGTTAAAAACCTATGCATTCATCGGCATCTTCGGTTTATACGGACCGATCAATGCCGTCATCAGCGTGTTTGGTATCGAGCCGAAACAAATCTTGTTTACCGATTTCAGCTTTATCTTTGTGGCTGTGTATATCTTTATTCCATTTATGATTATTCCGATTTTCAACTCCTTGGATAAACTGAATCCATCATTGGTGGATGCGGCAAGGGATTTAGGGGCATCACCATTTACCACTTTCCGCCGCGTCATTTGGCCATTGACGATTGAAGGGGTGAAATCGGGAATCCAGGTGACATTCATCCCTGCCTTGTCGCTCTTTATGATTACGCGCTTAATAGCAGGAAACCAGGTGATTACACTGGGTACAGCCATTGAACAGCAATTCCTTGTGGCGCAGAACTGGGGAATGGGTTCAACGATTGCCGTATTCCTCGTGCTGATCATGTTTGCAAGCATGATTTTTACTGCCAGAACTAGAAGAACTAAAGGAGGCCGCGTATAATGAATAAATTATCAACAACTGCAAAAATTTATCTGGTTGTCGTATTCATTATATTATACGCGCCTATCTTCTATTTGATTTTCTATTCGTTCAACAGCGGCGGTTCCATGTCCAACTTTGAGTCCTTTACTTTGGAGCATTATGAAGCCGTTTTTGAAGATTCCCGGCTGTTGGTGATTTTGATTAATACGATCATCATCGCTCTGTTGTCGAGCCTGATTTCCACCATTCTCGGCACTTTGGGGGCAATAGGAATCGCATCCATCAAAAGCCGGAAAATGCGGAATACATTGCTTTCATTGAATAACATTTTGATTGTCAGCCCGGATGTTGTCATCGGGGCGAGCTTCTTAATCCTTTTTACAATGATCGGCGTGAAACTTGGGTTTGCATCCGTGTTAATTTCCCATATTGCCTTCAGCATACCGATCGTTGTGCTGATGGTGTTGCCGAAGCTGGCCGAGATGAATCCGAATTTAATTGACGCAGCCCAGGATTTGGGGGCTACGAAAAGGGATGTCATGTATCGCGTGATTATTCCTTACATCAAACCGGGCATTTTTGCCGGCTTCTTTATGGCGCTCACTTATTCGCTCGATGATTTCGCCGTTACATTTTTCGTGACAGGAAACGGATTCACGACATTATCCGTGGAAATCTATTCCATCGCCCGTGTAGGTATTTCGTTGACGGTCAATGCCCTTTCCGGAATTATCTTTATCGTGACGGTGCTGATTGTCATTGGATATTATTTCGTAACCCGCCGCACGAAATTAATCAACGGGGGGGGCGGTAAATTATGAAATCTTTGATCAATATAAGCATTGCCATTTTAATCGTCTGTGCCGGACTTTATTTTGTCGCTGACCATTTGGAAGCCTCCGGAAGCAAAGGAAGCAAAGACACGATCACGATCTATAACTGGGGTGACTACATCGATCCGGACTTATTGAAACGATTTACCAAAGAAACCGGCATTAAAGTCATTTACGAAACGTTTGATTCCAATGAAGCGATGCTCACCAAAATCGAGCAAGGCGGCACAACTTACGATATTGCCGTCCCATCTGAATATACAATCGAAATGATGATTGAAAAAGATTTGCTTTATCCGATCGATCATTCAAAAATACCAAATTTAAAATATATCGATCCTTATTATTTGGATTTGCCTTTTGATCCCGGCAACCAATATTCCATCCCTTATTTCTGGGGTACGGTGGGAATCGTCTATAATCCAAACTTGCTCTCCAAACCTTTGAATTTTGAATCTTGGAACGATTTATGGGATCCTTCACTGAAAAACAAAGTATTTTTGGTGGACAGCGCCCGTGAAGTCATGGGAATGGGCTTGAACTCAATGGGCGAATCGTTGAATGCAAAAGATGAAAAACTGTTGCAAAAAGCCACGGATAAGCTTATTAAACTTTCTCCCAATATTAAAGGGGTGATCGGTGATGAGATTACTCCGATGATGGAGAATAATGAAGCAGCCGTTGCCCTCACTTGGTCCGGGACTGCCGCCGATATGATGGCGGAAAATGAAGAATTGGACTATGCGGTGCCAAAAGAAGGTTCCAATTTGTGGTTTGACAACTTTGTCATCCCGAAAACGGCGAAAAATATCGAAGGAGCCCATAAGTTTATCAACTTCATGCTGGATCCTGAAGTGGCGGCGCAAAATGCCGAATATGTCGGATACTCCACACCGAACAAAGAGGCATTGGAAATCATGGATCCGGAAATCGCCAACGATGAACGTTTCTACCCGCCGGAAGAAGTGAAAAATAGATTGGAAGTGTATGAAAACCTGGGATTGGAATGGCTAGGCAAATACAATGAATACTTCCTGCAATTCAAAATGTCCATTAAATAACATCTAAAAATGAAAAGGGTTTTACATAGTTCGATACAACGATATGTAAAACCCTTTCTTTTTTATTAACATCTTCATGATCTCATTGAGAGGCCAATGCTTTATTCACCGCTTCAATTGCATGAATTTTTGCCGTATCAAATAAAGGCGCTTCCGAATCCTCTTGCTTCACTAATAAACCAATTTCCGTGCATCCCAAAATAATTCCTTCCGCACCTTGTTCAACCAAATTCCGAATCACGTTCTTGTAATAATCTCTTGATGATGGTTGGATTTTGCCTAAACACAATTCTTCATAAATAATCTGATTGATCCTTTTTCTTTCTTCTTCATTCGGCACCAAAACTTTTATTCCGTTTGATTCAATCCGTGATTTATAAAAATCCTGCTCCATCGTGTATTTCGTCCCTAATAGTCCCACCTTTTGGAGGCTTAATCTTTTGATCTGCTCTGCAGTGGCATCCGCAATATGTAAAACGGGGATGCTTATTTTTTCTTCCACATACTCTACCACCTTATGCATCGTATTCGTACAAATGACAATAAAATCCGCCCCCGCTTTTTCCAATGAATAAGCCACATTTCCTAACAGCTTTCCTGCTTCCTCCCACTTGCTTTCCGACTGGAACCGCTCGATTTCCTCAAAATCGACGCTGTATAAAAGACATTTTGCCGAATGCAAACCACCCAATCTTTTCTTCACTTCTTCATTGATGATTCGATAGTATTCAACCGTAGATTCCCAACTCATTCCGCCGATTAGCCCTATTGTTTTCATGTAAGTTCCTCCACTATTTCATTGTCATCAGTTCAGTGAACACTTCATAAAATGCCAAAATTTCGGGAAACAACATTTTGGCATTTTGTATTTTTTGGATAAATTGATGAAAAAATATTAAAATAAAATTTGCCCGCCAGCACAGTTGATGGTTGAACCATATTTTGCCGTTGGAATCGTTATGTTTATATTTTACAAAAAAATATGTTAAATTAATGTTATTTCAAGTAAATTTCATCTATGTTTTGCCCTTCGCAATATGATAAAATATACTTCATTATTTTGAAAGAACGGTTTTTGAATTGAATGGTAGGTGTGCGTATGTCACAGAACAAGAAAAAATTCATCATCATGATGTTAATGTTTAATTTATTTATCACGATGGGAGGCGTTGGTACAGTTGTTCCGGTATTGCCTTCCTATTTGCAATTATTTGGGGTTGGAGGCACCATTCTCGGATTTTTAATTGCCGATTTTGCCTTTGCCCAATTTATTTTTTCACCGATAGCAGGAAATTTATCGGACCAACACGGAAGAAAAATTTTCATCATTATCGGTCTCATCATTTTTGGTTGTTCCCAAATTATTTTCGGAATGGCAAAAGCGATTGGCATGCTGTTCTTTGCCCGCTTTCTTACCGGTACGGGAGCAGCCTTCATCATGCCGCCGGTAATGGCCTATGCTGCGGATATTACCACCATAGAAGAACGCGGGAAAAGTATGGGGCTTTTGGGTGCAGCCATCTCTTTCGGATTTATGATCGGACCGGGAATTGGCGGCTTCCTGGCAAAAGTGAATTTGCATTTCCCTTTCTATTTTGTGGGCGTCGTTGCTCTAATCGCTGCCTTCATTTCATTTGTTGTATTACCAAATATTAAAATGCAGCCAACGGAAGAAAAAATTCCAGCAAAAAATGAAAATATATTAAAACAATTAGCCCGTTCCGTACATACTTCTTACTTTGTCATGTTAATCGTTGTTTTTGTATTCAGTTTCGGCATTGCCAATTTCCAATCCACCCTGTCCATGTACTTAACGGAGAAGTTTGATTATACACCAATGGATATTGCGATTGTGATGACGATTGGCGGATTTCTTGGCGTCATCTTGCAATTGTTCATTGTCGATCAATTATTCAAACGCTTTGGAGAAATGAAAGTCATTTTAGTCAATTTAATCATTGCGGCCATATCGATGATTGGCATGGTGTATGTCAGCGGATTCTTCCTTATTTTGTTGGTTGCATCAGTCTTTCAAATCGCCACTACCTTTATCCGGCCAGCCGTTAACACATTGATTTCAAAACTGGCAGGAAACGAGCAGGGATATGCAGCCGGCATGAATAATGCCTATATGAGTTTGGGCAATATGATCGGCCCGGCCCTTGCCGGCGTACTCCTTGAATGGAAGCTGTCTTCCCCATTTATTTTCGGTGCAATGATTTTATTCGGCTGCTACCTCTTGGCCCATCTTTGGACCGTCAAAAAAGCGCCGCAATTATTGAAAACAACAAATGAATAAAATCGTGGGCGGATGGACGCTTGCTTTCCATCCGCCCTTTTTATCTTTGGGGATAAGTTTTTTGAATATATTCAATGGAATGAAGTATAAGTTTCTTTAGTACCCCTATATCTATATCCTCCAATTTATTAATATAAACACATGCTTTCTCTTTTGTATGTTTCCCCAAATTTTCACTTCTCTCTTTCCTGTTCATCCAGCGTGAAATATAAACTGATTTTTGACTTTCTGGGAGAAAATCCTACTAATGGCGCATCGCCTTCATGTCCGCTTGCATACTTGTAATGGTAAGAACCGAATCCGATTATGCTCGGCCCCCACATCTTCCCTTTATATCCTGTCGTGTCATCAAAAATCTTTAATAGTTTATGGGCATCTTCACGTTTTTTTGGACTTTCGACGGCTTCGATGAATTCATTGACGTCCATGTCCGTTTCTCTCATTTTTTGTTCGTATTTTGCCATTTGCCTTCATCCTCTTTCCATTCCAAAAATTCGATATCCTTTTGATCTTCAAAAAAGATGGATTCACTCATCACTTTTGCATCACCGCCGTAAGAGCTGTTTCTTTGTTCAATCCAGGCAACTTCACCCTTTTGATCAATCATGTTCCATGAAAAATACAACTCATTGTTTGTTGAAAATATATTGCTGAACATATCCCCGTTTTCTTTCGAAATGCCGCTCATTTCTTTATACACCTTCAGCATTCCTCCACTCAAGGGCACTACACCATAAGACTTTTCCCGGTCAAAAGATGCCCCCATCTGCAAACGGGGTTCATAATAAAAATCCTCGTCATTCCCCCGGTAAGACCGATTCCTTATCAAGTAGATATTTATTTTTTTGATTTGTTCATCTTCCGGGAAGTTCCAAACAAAATAATAAGTCGAAGGGTCGTTTTCATCCAGTTTGACGATGTTTATACTGCTATTGACCGTTTTTTCAGAAAGGCGCCATTTTCCATTTTTCCACTCCCAAAGGCTGAAGCCATATTCATTGTCTGCTGAAATAAAAGGCATAAATACATGCTTTTTATCCAAAAAAACAACATCCTGAACCGTTTTTACTTCGATTGCATTTTCTGCTTGATTCAATTTTTTTATCGCTTCCCCTTCCGATAAAAATTCATCCGGAAAAAGATTGGCCGCCAAATAAATGATGTTTGCCAACACCACCAAAATTACAGCAACAACCCCCAGGATTATTTTCTTATTTCTCATAAATCTTTCTCCTTCAACACTTTTTCATTGGAACGGAAATAAACGCTTCTCTTTTCCGTATTCACCAAAATGCCTTTCCCATCCTTTTCGATATAAATGACGGCATCCGCACCGCTTCCCCATCTTGGCTTGCTATTGGCCAATAAATATGGAAAGCGTTCATTCTCCTTTTGGAAATCATCCACCATGTCGTCATAAGAAACGACAGAAAAGAATTCCTTCTGTTTCATTTTCGATATGATTTCCATAAAATCCCCGCTTAACTGCGGATTTCCTTCTCCATCGGGATGGACTGGTATGATTTCCGCTTCAGAAATGTCGCTTATATAGTGGGACAACTCATTTTCATCGTAAATCAGATGATAGATGAAGATGGATATGAAAAAAGCGGCAAGGAAAATATAATTGCCGGCAAAGCCTAAAAGTGCATATGGACGATAATTTTTCCAACTGTTTCCCTTATTCCTTAAGAGGAAATACAAAATCCATACACCCAGCGGTAAAATGGCCAATTCAACCGTCTTTTCGAACATTGGAAAATGAATCGAAAAAGAAAATACCCCGACAATGATGACTACAATCACTTTCCATTTGCTCAATTTTACTTCCTGTTTTCTATAAATCCTAATCGCAAGAAAGGCGATGATCCCCAATGCAACCAGATAAAAAATCAAGTCCACGATATTATCAAACCACAAATAGAATCACTCCTTCATCTTTCCATATTCTACATAAAAAGGGAGATTCCCTTTTGCCGTCCGGAAGAAATGGTAAATAATCGAGTAGGAGGGAGCGATTAACTCCCGTCCTCTCACACCACCGTACGTACGGTTCCGTATACGGCGGTTCAATTAAGATCATTGACGCAAGTTTTCATAACGAGCTTCAAGACTTTCCAACCCTTGGTTTCTCCAATAGGAGTTACCAAGGGTTCTGTGTAATATTGGACTATTTGAAATACGCCAATAACTCTTCCGAGTATTTCCCCATTCATACGCTTGCCATTGTGGTACGCCAAGCTGAATAAGGTTGCGTGTCTTTGTTTTCGGTTTCTTCCAGTTCTTCCATAGACACATTCGAAGTCTTCTACGAATCCATTTATCTAATTCAAGGAATATAGATTTGGTGTCTGCTAACGCAAAATATCCACACCATCCCACTAGATATTGATTCAGTTTCTGAATGCGGTATTCCATCGGGTAGGGCATCTTGCGTGATGTGATTTCACGAACTTTATTCTTCATTCGTTTAAGGCTTTCTTTTGCGATACGAACCTTTGGCTCTTTATGATAGGTAAAGCTAAATCCTAGAAACTTACGTTTCCATGGACGGTCGACCGCTGATTTCTTTTCATTTACTTTCAGTCGTAGTTTTCCTTCAATGAATCGTTGAATGCTTGCCATTGTGCGAAGTCCTGCTCGTTTACTTTTCACGTAAATGTTACAGTCATCCGCATATCGAACGAATTTGTGTCCTCTTCTTTCCAATTCTTTATCTAGTTCATCTAGTACAATGTTAGATAGTAGCGGACTTAATGGTCCTCCTTGTGGAGTTCCTTCTAATGTGCTTGACACCACACCATTAATCATGACTCCCGATTGTAAATACTTACGAATCAATTTCAGTAATGGTTTATCTTGGATTCTCTTCGCGAGTGTACCCATTAATCTGTCATGGTTGACCTTATCAAAGAATTTCTCCAAGTCCATATCTACAACCCATCGATGTCCATCTCTTATATATTCTTTCGCTTTCTTCACCGCATCATGGGCACTTCGGTTTGGTCTAAATCCGTAGCTGTTTTCAGAGAATGTAGGGTCATACACTTTTGAAAGTACTTGGGCGATTGCTTGTTGAATCAAACGGTCTGTTACGGTAGGGATTCCTAGTAAACGAACACCGCCGTCAGGTTTCGGGATTTCGACTCTGCGGACTGGCATTGGTTCATAAGTTCCCTTGAGAATTGCCTCCTTAATAGATAGCCAGTTTTCGACTATGTGCTGTCGTAGGTTTTGTACGGGCATCATATCTACTCCGTGGCTTCCTTTATTCTGTTCTACACGTTTTAGTGCTTGAAGCATGTTCTCCCGTGACAGGATTTGATTCAAAAGCATCGTTATTCTCCTTCCGTGAATAGCTGTTCTCTTTATGCCAGTGGTCACTCCACCCTCCAAGAGGTCCCCCACGGGATTCACCGCTTCCTTCCTCAAGTGAGGTACTACGTTTTCTGTTTTCATCATGACTCACTGAATGCCAAGGGCTATTCTCTCTTAATTGTTCGGTCCTTCTTAGTTGTTCTAGACCAACTAATACTATGACCTCTGCTGACTTCTGACGGTTCAGCTACTTATCACTAAGTAGGTTATGAAGCGTACTTCACCTATCCGCCAGACCTCCCCGGGTAAGTACATGCACTTTCACACCATCTATCCGCCTCATCTACTCGATATGACCTTCGACAGAAAGAGCTTTGTTTTGTTTTGCAAACTCACTCAATCATACCTAGCCTTATATGAGGTTCGTGTTCCTCGGACCGGTGTTTTGCCTCCAGCTTCCTTCAGATTCCGCGTCACCACGGACACCCTTCGTTGAGCTAACCTCTACTTCTGTCTTCGGGGTTCGGGACTTACACCCTATAGTTCATGTACATGCCGGGCGCACAAAAAGAGCAAATCGGAAAATGTTGTTTTGCCGATTTGCTCTTACGATATGCGCTTTAAGTTTCATTGACGGAATGGGCATGGTTTTTCACGATTTCAACAAAAGCCGCCACTTGGCGTAATTGGAAGGAAGATTCATAGCCAATCAGCCAAGTGTCCCGTGTCAACCCGATATCATGATTGCCGGATGTCAGTGCGATTTTATTGACATTTTCCCCTCCGTTCAATGTGATGGAAGGTAAAATGGCGTAACCGATCCCATTGAGCGCCATCTGCTTGCAAGTTTCAATTTGATCCACAATAATTTGCCGTTTTGGACTGGAAGCGAAATGCTCCTGCCACCAAACTTGAATTTCCTGATAATAATTGGAATCGCTTTTGAATTGAATAAAAGGCCGTTCCGTCGTTAAAACTTCTTCCAATCTCTGTATTTCTGTATCGACCAAATACATCGTGTCCCGGAATAAGTGCATTTTTTTCCCTTTCCACTCGGATTGTCCTCTGACGATTCCCACTTGGGCTTCCCCATCGTAAATCGCTCTTACAATTTCTGAACTCCAACCGGTAATTAAAGAGATTTTTACATCCGGATATGTTGTGACAAATTCTTTCAGCACTTTTGGCAGCCAGTTGATTCCGACAATCGATGCACAAGCGATCTTTAGTGTACCATGCACTTTTGAATCAAGGGCCTGAATCTTTTCAAGCACTTCTTCCTTCTTCTGCAATGTTTCAATCGCATACTGAATGACCAATTCTCCTGCCGGTGTCGGTGTCAAACCTTTTTGGGAGCGGATAAATAATTGCGTCCCCCAATATTTTTCAATCGACTGCAACCGCTGGGACAAGGCCGGCTGGGTGATAAACAGCCGCTCGGCAGCCTTGCGCATGTTCCGTTCTTCCGCCAATATTTTTATAATTTCTGCTTCTGTTGTTGTCATCCAATCACTCCAAGAAAATACACTACATAAAAATTCAATAAAAATCGACAAAATCCTCTTTCCTTATGGATTTTGCCGATGATTTTCAACTGTTAATCTAATGTTTGATAAATATATTTTTTCAGCTGCTTCAAAATCACTCTTCGTGTTAAAATTCCGGCGAATGTGCCATCATAATCGACAACACATAAAAATGGATGGTTAATGACCAGATCCAATGCTTTTTTAAAAGTATCATCGATTCTCAAATAAGCCACATTCCGCTCCATGCAATCATCCACTTTGATATGGGCCAACTTCTCATATTCGATGCGTTCCAGCCCAAGTATGGATTCTGTAATCATTTTGGAACTTACCAATCCATGAATCTTAAAGTTTGTATCCAGTACCGGTACTTGCGAATATCCTGTCTTTGTCAGAACCAATAGCGCATGCTCGGCGCTGTTTCCGACCAATACGTGGGCCACTTTTTCCGCCGGGATGATGAAATCACTGATTGGCGTTTCTAAAAAAGCCCGTGTCTTTGTTGAAATCAAAACCTTCAACCCCTTCCATGAGGACCGCACTTACCAATATCATATCATATTTGACAGATTTTTGACCATGACAATGGCACATGAATTTCGGGTTGAAGGTTGAAATTAAATTATTTAATAACCGTATTTTGCCCATAAGTAAAAGATCAAAATTCCTAAAAACGTAAGAAACACCACATACATTAGAATGATTGGATTCATCAAGATGGGATGATCGCGAACCATCCTGCTGATTGGCACGTCTGTCGTGGAAGCCCGCTCATCCGTTTTCTTCATGACACCGACAGTCGTCACATACGATACTCCAATTAAAATGATGCTCACGATAATGGTTAAAACTGTCCAAACACTGTTCATCCGCAAACACTCCCTTCCTAGAGTTACAAAAAGTATGTGCCGTTTCAATCTTTTTATTCCGTACCCTGAAGGGAGTGGATTGATCTTTAAAATTTAATGTCATTCTTCCACTACAACGGTTCTCATCGCTTCCAAAATAAATTGCTCCTGGCTGTTGATGATTGGTTCTCCTTCCTTGCGTTCCTTATAATGGTATTTCCCTCTGTGGTCCTGGATGCGCGCTTTCACATTATCCGCAAGTTGGGTGGATAAAATATGCATCACCCGTTTTTTGATTTCTTCCGAATAAATCGGGAACAATATTTCCACCCGTCGTACCATGTTCCGGGTCATCATATCCGCTGAAGATAAGAAGATTTTATTTTCTCCGTTATGATGGAACCAGTAGATGCGGGAATGTTCCAAGAAACGTCCGACGATGCTTGTAACGGTGATGTTTTCACTAATACCTGGAATGCCCGGCCGCAAACAGCAAATTCCGCGTATAAGCAACTCGATTTTGACTCCATTGATGGAAGCTTCATACAGTTTCATAATTAAATCTTTATCTGTCAGTGCATTCATTTTGGCGCGGATTAAACCGTTACCGTATTTCTTATGGTATTCGATTTCTTCATCAATCAATTCAATAAACTTATCCCGAATATCATAAGGGGAAACAACAATATGGTGGAATTTCGGCTTCTCCGTATAGCCGCTCAAATAATTGAAAAAGTTCGTCGCATCGGTGCCAAATTCTTTATTTGTTGTAATAATGCCCATATCCGTATAGATTTTTGCCGTCGCATCGTTATAATTGCCCGTTCCCAAATGGACAAAGCGCTCAATTTTTCCATTCTTCCGCCGAACGACAAGGGTGATTTTCGAATGGGTTTTTAAATTATGCATTCCATAAATGACAAGGCAGCCGGACTGTTCCAACTCTTTCGCCCAGTGCACGTTGTTTTCTTCATCAAACCGCGCCTTCAACTCCACTAAGACGGTCACCTGCTTGCCATTTTCAGCCGCCTGTTTCAATGCCTGGATGATCGGTGAATTGCCGCTTACCCGATACAAAGTTTGCTTGATCGCTAAAACCGATGGATCATTTGCCGCTTCCGTAATGAATTCCACAATCGGCTCAAAGGACTCATATGGATGATGGAAGAAAAGGTCTTTTTCGAGGGCCTTCTCAAAGATATCCTCATCCGACTCCAAATCCAGCGGCCGCTGAGGAATAAAGCTTTCATACAATAAATGTTCCCTTCCCTTTGACAACTCTTTCACAAAACTAAATAAAAAGGTCAAATCAAGGGGACCGTCAATTTTAAATACATCGGATTCGCTCAGTTCAAATTCGTCTAATAAATATTCCAATACGTCATCGTCCATTTCGCCTTCCCGCACTTCCAGTCTGCTTCCAGATCCCCATTTGCGCTTTTTCAATTCCTTTTCAATTTCAACGAGCAAATCTTGTGCACCTTCTTCATGAATCGTCAAATCGGCATTTCTTGTCAATCGGAATGCCTGTACCGATTTCACTCTATAGCCGTAAAATAATCGATCCACATGGGAAGTGATCACATCTTCCAATAAAACAAACACTTTTTCGTCCGTTCCGGTTGGGACTTCAATAAAGCGGTTCAATACCGACGGCACCTGGACAATCGCCACTTTCTCATTAAACTCGCTGGATGCCCTCACATCTTCCAACATGACAAGCAAATTCAGCGTTTTTCCCTGCAAAGTCGGAAACGGGCGGTAAGCATCGACCGCAATTGGCGTCAATACCGGAAAAATCGTTTCTTCAAACAGATCATTAATATAGTGGTGCTGTTCAAAGGATAATGATTTTAAATCCGCCAAGTGTATCTTTTCTTTTGGAAGCGATTCGTAAACAAGATGTTTATAGACTTCCATCTGTCTTCGCACAAGGGCTTGGGTTTTTTCCGCAATCTTTTCCAATTGTTCCTTTGGAGTCAAGCCGGCTTTATTTTCCGGTTTATGGAATCCTGCACGGACCTGATCTTGAAGTCCCGCCACCCGAACCATGAAAAACTCGTCTAAATTGGAGCTGAATATGGCCAGAAATTTCAAGCGTTCCAATAAAGGATTTGATTCATCTTCCGCCTCTTCCAGCACCCGTTCATTGAATGCAAGCCAGCTGAGTTCCCTGTTGTTGTAATATTCAGGTTTCGCAATTTCTTCCAGCATTTTCTGCCTATCGATTTCATTCACTTCATCGACTTCCGCAAAATTCTCCCTATCAGAAAAGTTTAGTCCTGTCTCAGTACTCATCACTCATTCCACCCTTCATTGTTAAACTCGATTTTTAATTTCTTCTTAAACAACCGTTCAATGTGTTTCTTTTGGTTTTCGGCCCTGTAAATTTCCGCCATCGCCCTGTTTGTTACATAGACATAAAGAATCAGTTTATCCCCTTCTAATTCCATTTTAATACTTTTTACGACATTTCTTTTGGAAACATTTAATGAATATGCAAATTTTAATAATGCCCCGAACTGGCTCAACATTTTCAATTCTTCCCGGGTAAACCATGTACGGAACGGCCGGCTTAAACGTCTAAAATAATCTCTATTCTTGTAGGACGCCAATAATGCAATCCTTACCCGATCTTTGTGGTTCAAGCCCGGAATCGATTGGTTGGCCAGCAAATAAAACGTGTGTTGATTCGATGAATCGATTTCGATGTAATCCCCAATCGAAAACACGCTTGCCGCTTTTTTTAATAATTGAAAATGTTCTTCATTATAAGGCAATAAGTTGAGTTTACAGCTTTCCAAATATAAATTTTCCGCCAAATTCACCAAATTGGCGACTTCTTCCTCCGTTCTGCCGTATTTAAAAGCGAGGTGGTTGGCATATTCTTCAAAAATGTTGTCGAGATGAAAAGCTTCCGGATTGGATTGCATCACATTATGGATGATCAACCCTTCCCGCAGTCCGCTTTTGCTGATATAAAAGGAATCTGTATTGACAATTTCCATCAATGTTTGAAAGACGACTAAAGCAATCTCAATGATGTCCGCCCGGTCGGAGGATAATCCCTCGATTTGGATCAATTGTTCATAAGTTCGTCTTCCCAAATAATCCCCGAGATTTCTTAACGCTTCCCCGTCCATTTCATAATGGTGAAGACCGGAGATGGGATAATCGATCAAATGGTGATGGATTTGGGCAAGATTTCTTGCACTTCCACCGATTCCAACTACGGGCAATCCCACTTGGCCGATCCAGCCCAAACTTTCGAACTGTTTTTTTACATATTGGTATAGTCGGGTTTTTTCTTTTTCATTAATTTTATCCCCAGAGACAAAACTTTGTTTTAATGAAACCGTGCCAAATGGAAAGCTGAAGAAATGCTGCAGTTTTTTATTGTCATAAAGCGTGATTTCCGTTGATCCTCCGCCGATATCGATGGTTACGGCTGAAGGAAGATCCATCGAGTAAACGACCGCCAAATAGCCGAAATAGGCTTCTTCTTCTTCGGACAATAATTCGATTTTGATCCCGGTTTCCTGTTCCATCCGCAAAAGGATTTCTTCATTGTTTTTTGCCTGCCGGATTGCCGCGGTTGCAACAACCTTCATTTTTGCCACATCAAAGTCTTCCAAAATATGTTTAAATGAAATCAACGTATTTTTTAATTTTTCAATGCCTTCTTCAGACATGTTTCCATCCCGTTGAATATATTTTCTTAATCTGGCAACCTTCTTTACATTGCTGATTTCATGCAATCCCGCCTTCTTGCTGTAACTGTATATCACTAAGCGGATTGTATTCGAACCAATATCGATGATGGCTGTATTGAATGTTTCCACGGAATTAAGTCCCTTCTCCCTTGTTTGAATATTGAAATATTATCAATATTTTGACATAGGAACAGTGACGGTTCAACGAATAAAAATAAAACACAAGCCGGCGCCCTTGAGGCAACCGGCTTGAAACAGTATGTATATGCAATGTAAGGGGATTACAAAATCAATTCATCAATTTTCAAAATCAAATCCGCTATTTCCGGCTTCGATACTTGATCATCCGCCCCCACTTGTTCCCCTTTATGTCGAAGATCGTCGGTAATCAAACTGGAGAAGATGACAACCGGTAACTTTTGCAATTCCGGGTGGGTTTTGATTCTCTTCGTTAAATGATGTCCATCCATTTGCGGCATTTCAATATCCGTTACAACCAATTGGACATATTTTGAAATATCTCCGCCTTTGTCCAGCAAGGACTCCAAATAATCATATGCATCTTTGCCGTTTTCGAAAAACTCCAGATTTCCATAACCCGCTTCGGATAATGTTTCATTCAACAATTTACGCAACAACGGCGAATCTTCCGCCACAACAATTCTCTTTTCGGAACGTTCGCGTTTTCCCAATTTTTTCACCGGTTCCACACTGATACCTGAATCCGGATTAATATCCATCATAATTTTTTCAAAATCCAGCAGCAAGATCATCGTTTCTCCTATCTTCACAACGCCGATCACCTGGTTTGAGCTGCCTTGATAAATATCCGAAGGCTTTTCGATCTGAGTCCATGAGATCCGGTGAATTTGGGTTACATTATCCACATGGAAAACGACTCTCAATTTGTTAAAGTCAGCCACAATATATTTTTGCTGATCGCTGTATTTCCCATTATTGATTCCAAGCACTTTCAACATATCCACAACCGGCAGCACTTCACCGCGGAGCTGAATAATCCCCTCTATGTGCGGATGGGCATGGGGAATAATTGTGACAGGAATCGGCTGGATAATTTCCTTCACCTTAATGACATTGATTCCATACTTATTGTTTGCCACCTCAAATTCGACAATTTCCAATTCATTCGTTCCAGATTCCAATAATATCCCTTTTTGCTCCATTTCAATCATCCCTTCCTTATGTAATGCTACACCAGCTTTTTTAATCGGAAATTTGCCGTTGATCTTGTTTGACTTGCAAATGGACAATCAATCCAATGACCGTCAATACAATCAACGATCCAAGGGCAACCCGTGAAGCAAGAGTGCCATAATCCTTCAATAAGAGCGTCACTGTCCCGTACAATGCCGGTCCGATGATGGATGATACTTTTCCGGAAAAAGCAAACAGTCCAAAAAATTGCCCGCGTTTTTCTTCAGGCGATAATTCAATAATCAACGTTCTTGATGTCACCCACATGGAACCCAGAGACACGCCAAACATGCTGCCTGCAATCCAAAACATCCATTCCTGTGTGGCGCAGACCGCGATAATGAGCGCAATGATCATGATGACGCTCACAATGGCAACAGATTTCCGCGCACCGATCGCTTTTGTAATGTTGCCGAACACGAACGAACCAATCACGGTGGAAATGGTGCTCACCAAATATAATAAAATAAATTGCCCGGAGGTGAAGCCGACGATGATCGTTGCATACACAGCCATCATGGCAATCGTTGTCTGAATGGCATCGTTCAAGAAAAAATAAGCAATCATGAATGTAAAAATTGCTTTGTATTTTTTCATATCTTTAAAAGTATCGACAATTTCTCTGTACCCTTTAATAAAACGGATCTTTTTTCGATTTTCTTTCGGAATCGGGGAGTCTTTAATAAAGAAAAACAATGGCAGAGAAAAGATCAAATACAGTATGGCTGTTGGAATAAAAGCCCGATGGAAACCGCCATCCTGCACGAAAAAGTAGACGAGTAAACCGACAATCGTTCCCAGATAACCAACAGCGACCCCAAATCCTGAAATTAACGGGATTTCATCTCCCTTGCCAAGATCTCCCAACATCGTATCATAAAATACTAAACTCGAATTAAAACAAAATTTTGCAATGACAAAACTGAGAACAACCAAACAAAGACTGAGGGGCAACCCTGAAAATTGAGAAGAAACATCCAGATGCGCAAATACCCCCATCATAAATGTGAAAAATATGGATATGGACGCAAACCACACGATGAATCGCTTTTTATAACCGGTTTGGTCGATCCAAACTCCATACAGAGGGGAAAACAGCACCAAAAAGAAACTCGCGCAAGCATTCGCATATGAAATGAAAGTGCTTGCCACCTGCTCCATCACCTGATCTGTACCGAGCACTTCATCCATATAAAACGGGAAAAAAACCGTATTGATATTGGATGAAAAAATTGTATTGGCAAAATCGTACAATGCCCATGAAAGAATCGGAAGGGAAAAATATAATGCCCATTGACTCCTCGCGCCCAAATGTTTTTTCAATAAAATCGCCCCTATCAGTCTATGAATTTGTAAAACTTACACTTGATAATATTTGATCAACGCCTGTGTGCCAAAATCCCCATACCCTTTCTCCAGCAACGTCTCATACATTTCTTTGGCCAGTTTCAATCCAGGCAAATCCAGCTCCATTTTTTCCGCTTCTTCCAAAGCGATTTTCATATCCTTGATGAAATGTTTAATATAAAAACCGGGATCCAAGTCCCCTTTTAATATACGCGGTCCCAAATTCGATAATGACCAGGAGCCGGCTGCACCAGTGGAAACGGATTGCAGCACTTTTTCCAAATCCAGTCCCGCTTTCATGCCGTAAGCGATACATTCGCAAACACCGATCATATTGGTCGTCACCAGCAATTGGTTGCACATTTTTGCGTGCTGGCCGGCGCCGGCGCCTCCGTGATAAACGATATTGGAACTGAACAACTCAAAAATCGGCAGCATTTCCTTAAATACTTCTTCATCTCCGCCAACCATGATGGATAACGTGCCGTTTCTCGCCCCGATATCTCCGCCGGACACCGGTGCATCCAAACTCCGGACCCCTCTTTCCTTGGCGGCCACATAAATTTCTTTGGCCAGACTTGGCTTTGAAGTGGTCATATCCACAACGATGGAACCTTCTTTGGCCGTCCGGAAAATCCCATGTTCCCCAAAATATACTTCTTCCACATCTTTAGGAAAACCGACCATTGTAAAAATGATATCCGCATTTTCTGAAGCAAGGGCTGGTGTATCAGCCCAGAGAGCCCCAAGCCCAATCAGAGGATCCGCCTTTGCTTTTGTCCGGTTGTACACCGTCACTTCAAAACCCGCTTTCAATAAATGTTTGACGATGCTTGATCCCATCACACCCGTGCCGATAAATGCAATCTTTTTTTGACTCATTGTCACCCAACACCCCTTTAAGATATAAATTTATGTATATTTTACACTTTCTTGTAATGTACCATATAAAAGGGGAATTGTTGATATGTAAAAAAAAGATTATTTTCCATAAAAAAAGAGCAGCAAAATTGCTGCTTGAAAAGGGGGAAAATGAGAATGTTGCTGTGTTCAAAAATACTATTTCCCATTGACATGCATTTTATAACAAAATATTGAAAAATTTTTTATTTTTTCGCAATTAGCAGCAGGGATATTTGAACATATTGATTGATGATTTGATCCAACTGTTCGCTTAGTCGAATCGTCTTCGGAGCATGCAGGCCGTGCTCCAAACCCGAACGGATCATTTTTTCCCGAATTTGCTCCAATTGAATTAATAATTGCTCCATGTCCTGATCCCCTCTTTCTAATGAATTGAGGAAGGTTTATGCTCGCGGTTTTTCCGAATACGTATAGATGACCCTTCCCCCCTGCTTTGCTTCCCCTCGGAAATGTTTAAATTTTTCATCGTTCACAAGCACTTCTCGAAACTCCCAAAATTCCTCTTTCGTAATTTCTATACTTTCTATTTCCCCGTTTTTTAACTTTTCAATCATCATTTTATATTTATTCATCATCCTTAACCTCCTCATATTGCTTGTTGACAGAAATTATTCGAAAATCACTTTACTTTTGTTCTATTATCATGCAAACTAACTTCATAGTAGCTTAAAAGGAGGAGCATGCCTATGAAAATTGCTGAAGTGGGAGATATCATCGAATTCAAAGACGGGCTTCGCGGATTGGTGGAAAAAGTGAACGACAACTCGGTGATTGTTGATTTAACCATCATGTCCAACTATCGGGAATTGGATTTGGAAGAAAAAACGGTCGTTAATCATAAACGTTATAAAATTATAGAATCAAAAAATCATTTAGAATAAAAAAACCTTCCCCTTTTCATTGGTTATAGATGATAGGGGGAATTTTTTTTGTTAATATGATATCAAAGGAGGCAAAAAACATGAAATCATCCAAACATTTGATTGTACTCCTTCTCTCTCTTGCTTTCATCTTTATTAGCATGTATTTCACCTTCGAAGAAAAAAATATCTTCTGGCATCTATATACGTTCACTCTCCTCGTTGGCATCGCCATTTCCATCCTTTTCGGGAAATTCAAAGATGAACTCCCAACTTGGAAGTATATCTTATTTGGAATCGGATTTGGTACAATCACTTACGGAGTTGTACGGCTCAGCTACATTTTGCTAAAAACCGTGGATCACGGTTCCGTCAAAACGATCCGAAAATTCTTGGAAACTTATGGTCCAAATAATATTTGGCATTATTTACTGCTCATCTTTATTATCGTTATCGGTGAAGAAATGTTTTGGCGCGGCTATATTCAGCATGCTCTCAAACAATACGTCCCGCCAATCCTTTCATGCATCATGACAAGCGTTTTGTTTGCACTGACAATTGCGTTGAGCGGATTTATTCCGGGCGTTATTTGTGCATTCATCATCTCCCTTATTTTCGGCCTTTTATATGAGTGGAAGCAAAGCATACCTTTAGTCATTGTCGCGCATGAAATTTATGTTTTGCTGTTGTTTTTCATCTTGCCTTTTATCCATTATTGACCGGGAGATGAAACTTTTTAAAAGCAGAGACCGTCTTATTATCAAGGAGGCTGGAGAATGAAAAAATTACAACTTTTATTTACATCCCTTTTACTTATTTTATTGCTTGCCGCATGTGGAACAGCGGAAGACCAGAATGCCGAACCTGACAATACAGACCAGGAGACGGAAGAGGAAACAAACAACATTGAAGATGAAAGTGCAAAAGAGAACGGAACTCAACAAGAAGAAAATGCAAATCAAAATGAAAATCAAATTCAATACACTTCCAATAACGAAACACGCACCGCTGAAACTGCCAATGTAGAAGAAGATCTTTATACGATTCAAATTATGGAAGGCTATGAACTTACAAAAGAAGAGCCCGGAAAAGAATTGCTGTTCCTTCAAGATAACGATGCCATCAACATGCGCATTGAAGTGATGCCAAAAGAAGAGGCGGATTATAATAATCTTGTAAAAAATACACAAGAAATGATGGCAGCAATCAGCGACTATGAACCGTTCGATATCAGTGAAGCGGTGAAATCACATCCGGAAATTTCAAATTCCATTGCGTATATCGCGACAATTGAAAATGACGAAGTGGTCGGCATCGTTTACGAAAAAGGCAATCTTCTTGTCCGTTTAACGGTATATGACCAAAAAGATTACGATTTGAAAGATGCTCTTATCAAAATGGGGCTGACAATCAAAGAAAAATAATCTTCCGAAGGGTCTTGAAACCCGTTCTGTTTCCACAAAAAAGGGCTGTTCAAACAAGTCGAACAGCTCTTTATTAATTAATAAGACAAATCTTTGATCGATAACCCCAATTTTTTCAACAATTCAATGGCGGTATCCTTTTCTTCCGGGGTTAATGCATTCATCAACTCGTGCAAATTTTTTTCATGTTCCGGAAATATTTTTTCCATGAAGGCGGCACCTTTTTCGGTAATTTCCGCATAAGTGACTCTTCTATCTGAAGGACAGGATACCCGTTTGATTAAACCTCTTTTTTCAAGTTTATCGACCACATATGTGATCGAACCGCTGGCCAATAAAATTTTGCTTCCTATTTTTTGTAAGGGCTGTCTACCTTTATGATATAACAATTCCAACACAGCAAATTCTGTCGGATTGATTCCATTTTGCTGAAAAAACTGATTTGTCACTTCATTTATTGCCTTATTGGCCCTTGACAATACGATGTACAGTTTAAGCGATTGTTTGATTTCATTTGACGACAAGACAAATCATCCTCTTTTTTCTATCTCTTTAAGAGCATTATAGCTATTAGAGAAAAGATTTGTCAAAGCGGCGGCTATACAAGCGGGACAGAATTGGCCGTGCGGGATGCCAACAGTTTCTTCATTTGATTTTCATCGTAATAATACTTAGTATAATTCTCTGTATAACCCGGAAATTCCAAAATGAAAGTGGAACCGACATCAACGATGCTTTCCACCGAAATTTTTCCATGATGCTCATCCACCACTTTTTTGACGAGTGACAACCCGAGTCCTGTTCCTTCATCTTTTGTTGTAAAAAATGGCGTGAATAATTTATTTAAATTTTCTTCCGGAATCCCTGTTCCTTCATCTTGGATCAATACTTGGACTTTATTGCATATATTTTTTAATTCAATTGTAATCGTGCCGCCATTTTCCATCACTTCAATAGCGTTTTTTACCAAATTGATGAACATTTGTTTTAAATGATTGACATTGCCGGTAATCATTGAATCACATTCTTCATCGGCCTTCAATTGGATCACGACATGGTTTTTATAAGCTTGGGGCTGCATAATTTCAATCACTTCTTCGATCACATGCAGCATGGATACCTTTTCTTTAATAAATTTGGTCGGTTTTGCCAAATAGAGTATTTCTGAAAGGATGGTCTCCATTCTTTGCATTTCGGATTCAATGATTTTTATATATTTTTTTCCTTCTTCCGTCGTATTGAATTTCAATAACTCCATAAATCCTTTCAACGAGGTTAACGCATTTTTCAGCTCATGGGTAATATTTGCGGAAATCTTTCCGATTTCACTAAAATGTTCAAGTTCTTTCACTTTTTGTTTCAATTTGACCGTTTCCGTATGATCCACAATGGAAACCACAATCATGTCCAAATAATGGAAATATTTGCAATTCATTGTTAAATATCTTTCTTCATTTTGCCGATTCAAACGCTTCACTTCCAGCGTTGCATGTCCAAAAGCTTTCAGTTCGGATAAAAATTGCAGCTTTTTATAACCGTAATCGAAATACTTTGAGAGAAAAGAATCAAAAGACAAGTTTGAAATATTCCCCAAGTCGATATCCAGCAATTCAATCGCCCGTGAATTGAATTCATTAATCATTTCGTCTTTAAAGAAGAGAAGGCCATAAGGCAAATCATTCAGAAAATGTTTCCTGTACAATTGAAACTTGTTGTCCGAATCTTCGTTCAATATTTTTAAAAACACCAGGTTATTCTTTTTCAGAAACATTCCGAAAACTTTTATTTCTTTATACGCAGAATCTTTGCCTTTAATATTAAATGAAGAGAAGGAAAATTTCTCTTGCCGGATTCTTTTTAAAAATGAATTCCATCTTGATTGTGATAAATCGTCCATGGGAAGGGGCTTCCCTATCTCTTCATCCAAATTTAATATCTGAGCTGCCTTGTTGCTGATTGACTCGATATTACATGAAGTATTTAATATAAGCACAGGATCATCATATTGGAACAAATTTTCCAATAGAGGTACCATTGTCGCTTTTGTCATTTTGAAACACCCATCCTTCCCCACAATCATTAAATAATTTTTTTCTCTCTCTATCTACAATTTATTCAATAAATTTTAACTTTCCGAAATTTTCTTAATATAAGTTTTATAAAAATTATTTCATAAAATTTTAAAGAATAAAATAAGCATTAAATACCGATTTTCAAAATTCAGACAATTTTTGGTGTTATTTTTTTGTTTTTTTATGTATTTTTTTATGTATATGGTAGTATTGCTCTATATTTTTATTACTCGTTGATAAAAGATTTTGAATTATATATTATTACTTATAGACTATTTTTTGTTTCTCACATACTGTTCATTATTATTGTCTGTAAAATATTATTATTTTAATAAAAATATATCCACTTCTACACAGCATATGACATAAAAGACGAGAATATTCATATTTTTTAGAAATTATTTCGTTTTTGTCCATTTTATGACAACTTTGTACAGATCTATTTAAAAAAAATTGTTTTTCCCCTTTCTCCATTTCACCAAAATGCTACCGGAAAACGGTGGCTTGTCCACAAAAAAATCATCCATTCGCAATGAATGGATGATTTTTTTTGATTGTATACCGCACTAAAGTGGCAGGTCTCTTCCAGGAGTGTTTTTACATCAAGGAAAACCGTTCACACCTTGCGCTTTTGACATAATTACATTTTTTCCTTCCGATTATCCGATGATAATGCGTTCTTCCGGATATCGGAATTTCGGTTTTTGCGCCTTTCCGCCCAATGTATATAAGAACGAAATCAGCCCGACTCTTCCGACAAACATTAATACCATGATGACCAATTTGCCTGCGGTCGATAAACTTTCTGTGATTCCGAGGTCCATACCGCACGTACCGAATGCGGATGTGATTTCAAAGATGATTTCTGTGGTTGTTGCATCCGGCTCCGTCATCGACAACACCATTGTCGCAATCAATACCATAAACGCTGCAAGGATGATCACCACAAAGGAACGCAAAATATCTTCCAAGCAGATTTCCCGTCCAAACACTTGAATCTCTTTTCTTCCATTGGCGAAATTAATCAAAAATAACATGGCGATCGCAAATGTCGTAGTCCGGATACCCCCACCGACGGAACTTGGCGATGAACCGACAAACATCAAAAAACTCAAAAATATATTTGTCGCCTCACTAAACAATTCCACATCCATTGTCGTCAATCCCGCTGATCTTGAAGAAATCGATTGAAACATCGAAACAAAGAGTTTCTCATGCCAAGGCATTCCTTTTAAAGTTTGAAACGACTCCAGCAAAAAGATGGCAAAAGCGCCGATAATAAACAATACACCGTATGTTACAGTGGTGATTTTCGTAAAGAGGCTGAAACGAAAAGAGGGATCTTTCTTCAATAAATAATGCTTCAATTCCACCAGCACCGGAAATCCAATGGCGCCAAGCACAATCAATATCATTGAAATAAATTGAACGAAATAGTCATTATAAAAAGGTTCGAAGCTGTGTCCGGTAATATCAAAGCCGCTGTTCGTCGTTGCGGAAATTGCGGCAAACAGCCCATTTTTGAATGCTTCCGACCAGGAATCAAAATATCTCATAAAATGGATGGTCAGTATCAAAGTGCCGATCGCTTCAATAAAGAACAAAATTTTGATGATTTCTTTAAGAAGCCGTACTACCCCCGCCAACTGAGTCTGATTAAAATCGATCATGATCAGCTGTCTTTCGCGCAAGCCGATTCTTTTGCCTATCAGCAGCCAAATAAAGGTGCCGATGGACATGACCCCAATCGCACCCAATTGGACAATAATCAATAAAATGATTTCCCCAAAATCCGTAAACGTTTCTGAAATATTGAATACGGTCAATCCCGTTACACTGATGGCACTCACGGCAGTAAAAAGCGTATCAATTACGGATACTTCTTTTCCATCCTGGTATACGCCCGGAATCCGCAACAACAAAAAAGAAATCAACATGGCCAGAAAATAAAATGTGACAAGAAGTTGAAACGGTGTTATTTGTTTGTTTTTAATGGACATGTTTGCCATGGGCTTCTCCTCTTTATTTCCAAATAAACTTTTTATTAGTATAAGAAAAATTCATTAGAAAATAAAGAGGAACAGCCTTTTTACAGCCGTTCCTTCGCAGGTTAGATCTCTTTTGCTTTTTCCTTTTTTTTCTTTGCCACACTGATGATCCATCCACCGGCTGCAATAGCCACAAGCACAGCCCAGAATGTGATTTCCCAAGGTGCTGAATGCGGGAAATCATGAGGCAGGATGCCGACTTTTTCGTGGGATAATGTCAAAACCACCAATTTAATACCAACCCATCCAACAATTAAAAAGGCAGCTGTTTCAAGTTCCGGATAGTTGTTCAACAATTTGACGAACGCTTGTGCAGCAAATCGCATCAAAATCATCCCGATGATTCCGCCGAGGAACATCACCGTAAATTGTCCCGCATTGATGCCACCGATATGAAAATGGCCAATTTCCGGCAGTGTCACCGCAATTGCAACGGCAGCAAGCATTGAATCCACAGCAAAGGCGATATCCGCCAATTCAACCTTCAATACCGAAGCCCATAATCCTTTCCCTTTTTGCAGATGTTCTTCAATTTCCCGTTCTTCTTCCTCTTTTTTGAATTTCTTTTCGTAAATATTTTTAAACGCAATAAACAATAAATATGCTGCACCAATCGCTTGGATTTCCCAATAGTTCACTAAAATCGTGATTAAGAATAACGCGGTAAAACGGAAGATCAACGCTCCAAACAATCCGTAAAACAGGGCTTTTTTCTGCTGATCCACCGGCAAGTGTTTGACCATCACCGCCATAACCACCGCATTATCCGCGGCCAACAGTCCTTCCAGCGCGACGAGAACGACCAGAACCCACAAATATTCCAAAATGATTGCTTCCACGAATTACTCCTCCTTAATGTTTGTATGCCCAACTGAAACTGCTTCTACAATTCAAGGGAAATGCCATTTTTATACAATATAAAAGACCTTTGCCCTTGAAAGGCAAAGGTCTTGCTAAGCAAACGGATGAATTTGCTTTCATATCCGATGGCACCCGCCATGTAATGACGAATATGAAGTAAGTATTTGGGCGTCCAAATACTTATAGCTACTCCCCTTTGACAATGTCAATGGTTATTCATTTTTACGTAAACTAAGTATATCAGCACCAAAATTGATTTGCAATGAATTTATTTGATTTGGATATGGTACTGTTCATTGCTTTTATTTTCTTTATAAAACCGGACCATCACCGGAATCGTTTTGATAAAATCCGGACAGGTGATATTTCCTTTTGATAAAAGCGCTTTGGCCATCGTACAATCAAAAGTCGCATTCCATGTCAGATAATCGATGGTTTCCTTTTCAACCCCCAGCATTGTCCGAACTTTTTTGATTTGCAAGAACGCCTTTGCAGCGGAAAGGGGGATTCTCCCTTTAGGGAAGTGACCTGTCATTTCTTTCACCATCGTCCGGTACACTTCCTGGACCGGATGCGGGTTTGGATCGGTCAAATGCACCGTTTTGCCGATCGCATCCTCATCATGGCAAAGGAAAATCGCCGCTTCCGTTATATAGTCTATTGGCACCACATTGATTCGTGCATCGGATTTTCCGATGTAAGGTATAAACGGCAGGAAACTCAAACGATCGATCAAGTTTAAAAAGAAGTATGGACCGTCAAATTTATTCGTTTCCCCCGTTTTCGAATTCCCTATCACAATCCCTGGCCGAATGATGGTCAACGGAATCTCATCAATCAAATCTCTCACCAGCAATTCCGCTTCAAATTTCGTTTCTTCATAATGGTTTTTGAAGGATTCCGGCCGTATTAATTCCGTTTCAAGAAGCAACCCTTCCCTTCTGCCCGCCACATAGGCTGTGCTGAAGTACATATAACGCTTTAATCGAGGCAATTTTTTCACAAAATCATTCACATTGGATGTGCCGTGCACGTTGACTTTCCAGGCGGCATCCCGCGGTACGGCCAAATCGTATATGGCGGCCAGATGCCAGAAATATTGAACCTCCTCTGCCATTTTTTTCATCGTATCTTCTTGGAGGTTTAAATTCGGCAATGTAATATCGCCTTCGATGATTTCAATCTTTCTGCCAGGATACGCTTCCAAAATGCTTTCCCGCACCGTTTCCGCTTTTTCTCTTTCCGTTTTCAGCACAAGGACGTATACCGTGTCCGCTACATTATTTTCAAACATCCGGCGAATCAATTGTCTCGTGATAAACCCAGGAAAACCTGTAAAAAAATGAACTGCCATGCCCTTTTCCTCCATCCCCAATATTCCTATTAATTACTTATTCTTGATACGGTTCTTTTTTTCCTTTCACAAGTCATCCATTTGCTGTTTTGGGCAATTCCATACCCCATTATTCAACAGTTTGAACCCTTTCGAGGAAATATTTATGGGGATTCTGTTCCGCCGCTTCCAAAACAATCGAAAAGAGCGAACGGAAAACAATTTTCCATTCGCTCCAGTCCAAGTATTACAACAAACTATATAATTGAATATGTTCATTTTTCTCCGAGAACCAGCGCATAGCAAATTCATTTTCGAATAAAAAGACGAGTTTGCCGAAGCGATCTTTCACCAGCATGGAACGGGATGAATTCATTGAATCCTTGACATCCTCTTCATTTTTGATCCAGCGGGCAATTTTGGATCCGATCGGCTGCATGACAACTTCCACATTATATTCATTTTTCATCCGGTGCTCGAACACTTCAAATTGCAATTGCCCCACCGCACCGAGAATGATTTCCTCTGTATGCAGCGTTTTATAATATTGGATGGCCCCTTCTTGCACAAGCTGCAAGATGCCTTTATGGAACTGTTTCGATTTCATCACGTTTTTCGGGCTGACTCTCACAAACAGTTCCGGTGTAAATTGAGGGAGTTTTTCAAATTGGAACAATTTCTTTCCACCCACGATGGTGTCTCCGATTTGATATGTTCCCGTATCATAAAGCCCGATGATGTCTCCTGCCACCGCTTCGTCCACCGTTTCCCGGGTTTCCGCCAAAAATTGCGTCGATTGGGTCACTTTGAACGTTTTTCCTGTACGGGCCAATGTCACATTCATTCCCCGTTCAAATTTGCCCGAAACAATGCGCACAAAAGCGATTCGATCCCGGTGTGCCGGGTTCATGTTTGCCTGAATTTTGAAAATGAATCCGGAAAGCTCCTCATGCTCCATTGAATCAATCAGCTGCTCATCTTCTGTCAATCGCGGTTGCGGAGCAGGAGCGAATTTCAAATAAGTTTCCAAGAAAGTTTGCACGCCAAAGTTTGTCAAAGCGGAACCGAAAAACACCGGCGTCAATTCACCTTGGCGGATCTCCTCTTCCGAAAAAGCGTTCCCCGCTTCATTCAAGAGTTGAATATCGTCCAACGCCTGCTGATAATAGGAAGTTTCCTTCATCGGATGATCAGCGGCCAATTCGCCATTTTCATCCAATGGCAAAAAGCGTTCTTTATCTTCCACCCGGAACTGTTCCACCCGATGATGGTAGCGGTCATAAATGCCGTAGAATTCTTTCCCCATACCGATCGGCCAGTTCATCGGATAGGCTTTGATTTCAAGCACTTCCTCGATTTCTTCGATCAATTCAAGGGGTTCTTTCCCTTGGCGGTCCAATTTATTGATGAATGTAAAAATCGGAATGCCGCGCATACGGCAAACTTTGAACAATTTAATCGTTTGCGATTCGATCCCTTTTGCCGCGTCAATCACCATGACGGCACTGTCCACCGCCATCAGTGTACGGTACGTATCCTCCGAGAAGTCCTGGTGTCCCGGTGTGTCCAAGATATTCACCCGATAGCCGTCATAATCGAATTGCAAAACGGAGGAAGTAACGGAAATTCCCCGTTGTTTTTCGATTTCCATCCAGTCACTTGTGGCGAATTTTCCGGTCTTTTTCCCTTTGACTGTACCGGCAGCGCGGATGGCTCCGCCAAATAGCAAAAGCTTTTCCGTCAACGTGGTCTTCCCGGCATCCGGGTGGGAAATGATTGCAAACGTCCGACGGGATAATATTTCTTGTTTTAATTTTGAATCCATATTTCTGCGTCTCCTTTTTTCATACGTAAACAATAATAAAAGAATTGTCCATGTTTCGACAACCATTTTCTCATTTTAATTCACTGCCATCATTGCAATTTGAAACGCTTTTCGTACAAATACCTGTAATTATCATAATTTTAGCCGTCTCGCTATGTTTTGAGACGGCTCATTCTAAAATTCACCCTTTGACAAATTTCAATTTTGCAGCTTCCAAGGCAATATCCGCATCACTGTGAGGATATTTTTTGTTGCCGATGATTTGATAATCTTCATGTCCTTTACCGGCAAAGATGATGACATCCCCAGGCTCCGCAACCTCGATCGCATGCCGGACCGCTTCCGCCCGGTCACCGATGCAGGCATAATTCTCATGAAGCATCCCTTTTGCCAAATCGCCTGTAATGCTATCGTAATCTTCGAAGCGGGGATCATCTGTTGTTAGCACGACGTAATCCGCTCTTGAGGCTTTCTCCGCCATGGCAGGCCGTTTGGATTTATCCCGGTTTCCTCCTGTCCCCACAAGGAAAATCAATTTATTCCCCGGCTTTTTGAATGGCATTGCCGCATCGATGGCTTTTTCGATGGCATCCGGTGTGTGGGCGTAATCGATGAAAATATGTAAAGGCAAGTCCGTTTTGATTTTTTGCATCCGCCCACGAATCGGTACCAAGTCTTCAATCTGCTCGATGATCGCCTCCATCGGGTAACCGCGGGAATATAAAACGGCGGTCGCCGCCAATATATTATAAACGTTAAATTCCCCTAACAATTGCATCGTTACCGGAAATTTTCCTTCAGGCGTAATCATATCAAAAGTCGTAAAACCTTCATTGAAACCGCAATTTTCAGCCCGGAAATGGGCATCGTTTTTCAAACCATATGTCCATATAGGGTATGGGGTCATACTTTCATATTTTTTGGACCAAGGATCATCCGCATTTAATACGGCCGCTTTATTTTTTGTCAAATCCTGGCCCAATTGGGAAAACAATAAACCTTTTGCATATCCGTATTCTTCCATCGTTCCGTGGAAATCCAAATGATCATGGGTCAAATTTGTAAACACGGCCACATCGAAATCCACCCCCGCAAGTCTTCCCAAAGCCAGGCCGTGGGAAGAGACTTCCATGACCATCGAATGGCATCCTTCCATTTTCGCACGGAATATCATTTGCTGCGTGCTTAATGCATCGCTTGTCGTATTCGCTGTTTCATAGAGCACCCCGTTCAGATTAAAACCGATGGTGCCTGATAATGCGGATTTTTCTCCCAATCCGACAAACATTTGATGAATGATGTTCGATACGCTGGTTTTCCCGTTTGTTCCTGTCACTCCAACCATCGTCAAGTCTTCAGACGGATAATCAAAAAACTTGGCGGCGATAAGCCCTAATGTCCGGTTCGTATCCGGCACGATGACTTGCGCCACATTGCCTTCCAGTTGCAACGGTCTTTCCGCGACCACCACCGTTGCCCCTTGATTGACCGCATCTTGAGCATAGTCATGGCCGTCCACCGTATATCCTTTGATGCATACAAACATGCTTTTTGGCTGAACACTTCTTGAATCATCCGAAATATCCTTGATGGTATTCGGCAACTGTCCAATCACTTGTTTCATTGGAATGACGCTCAATATTTCTTCTGTAATCATCTTTCTTCCTCCGTATTAAGCAATGGTAAGTTTCGATGAAAACGTTCCAATTTTTAACAATTGCAAAATCATATTTTCATTCGATATTTTTTCTTAATGATATCAATCATATCAAAAATAGATAAATTTCGACAAAGAGGATTCGTAGAAAAAACGAACTTTTTTCGTTATGTCGAATTTTGCCGACATGAGTTCATTTTTTTAGAATTTTCAATCAAAGTATTTTATTATATATCGTTCCCGATCACAACATCTATTCAATATTTCAAATTATCTCAACACTTTTCGCACCAATTTCACCTTTTGTTTATATGGTGGATATAATAAATTATTGGCCAATTTTGAAGATCGCTTCATGATGGATTTCGCATGGGTGAAGGTTTCGAAGCTCGCTTTGCCGTGATAGCTGTTCATTCCGGAAGGCCCGACGCCGCCAAATGGCAAATAATGATTGGCTACATGGGTCACCGTATCGTTGATGCATCCTCCGCCAAATGGGATCTCCTGTAAAAAAGCATCGATATGTTTCTCGTTTTCCGAGAAGAAGTAAGCGGCTAACGGCTTTGGAAGCTTGCGTATTTGATCAAAGGCCGAAGCGAGATTTTCGTATTTGATGATTGGAAGCAATGGCCCAAAAATTTCATCTTCCATAATCGGACTCTCCCAGCTGACATTTTCGAAAATCGTAGGTCCGATATATAAATCTTTTCTGTCCGCTCTTCCACCGAAAGTGATGTTGTCCTTTTCCGCTTGCAGCAGTTTGGCCAGGCGATCAAAATGGCGTTCATTGATGATTCGTCCGTAATCCCTGCTGGCTTGGGGATCCTTTCCATAAAATTGGACAATCGTTTTCTTCAATTTTTTGATAAACCGTTCATAGATGGAGGAATGGACCAAGACATAATCCGGTGCCACACAAGTTTGTCCGACATTGTTGAATTTCCCCCATGCTATCCGTTTAACAGCGACATCAAGATTGGCGCTTTCATCGACAATGACGGGGCTTTTCCCTCCCAGCTCAAGGGTGATTGGGGTAAGCCTTTCCGCCGCGGCGCGCATCACAATTTTCCCGACAGACACGCTGCCTGTAAAGAAAATATAATCAAAAGGGGCATGGATAAGGGCGTTTACTTCTTCCTTCTCCCCTTCCACCACCCGCACGAATTGCGGTTCAAACGTTTCTTCAATGATTGTTCTGATGATTTGCGCCGTATGGACGGAAGACTCGGAAGGTTTTACAATGGCCGTATTCCCGCCGATGATCGCACCGATTAACGGTTCCATCACCAATTGGAACGGATAATTGAAAGGTCCGATGATCAATACTGAACCATATGGCTCACGAACGATGAAGCTCTTTGCCGGTTGAAAATGCAACGGCGTTTTCACTTCCACCGGTTTTGCCCATTCATCAATGGACTTGAGCATATATTGAATGCTGTTCAAAACGAAACCGACTTCATTTGAATATGCTTCAAACTCACTTTTTCTTAAATCCAGATTCAATGCTTTTAAAATTTCTTTTTCATGTTTTATTATGGCACTTCTTAACTTCTTCAATTGTTTTTTCCGAAACTCGATGTCCCTTGTTTGACCGGAATAAAAAAATTCTTTTTGCAGGTTGATCATCTTTTCAACTTCATGCGCTTGTAATTTCATTCTTTCCCCCCAAAGTACATAAAAAATAGTTTTCAGCCCATACTAACTACAGTAATATTACTACAATTTGTTGAAGAACTACCATTAAAAGTTTGAGAATGTGCAGTCTTCACAAAAATATTGAAGAGGGGGCAAATGATATGATTTCGACAGAATATTGGTGGGAGGAAATTTTTTCAGGACCTTTGGCGATAGGGATCAATGAAGAAAAAATTCATCAATTGGAGGACGAATCATTTTTATATTTCAACGGACAATTGCCACATGAAGATGAGGATTCTTCAAATAAGGAGACAGAAAATTGAACATTGAGATAAATGCCAACAGGCTGGGCGATTTAAACCCAGCCTGTTTATTTATCATGGCTCATCATCCACCGGCAGCATTTCACCTTCCGGACCCAATTCCTTTGGATGCACATTTCGGAATGTTTCCCCTTCTTCCTCCAGATCCCGCATTTTATGGGCAATACGGCTTGCAGCACATGCCGCGATGCTCGCCACGAGATCATCCAAAAATGTATGGACATCTTTGCCATTCTTCGTATTCAATTTTTTGATAATGCCGATTTTATTTTTATCCAAATGGCCGTACGTCGTTAATGCAATGCTGCCATAAGTCATGACAGAGCTCAATGCGATCGTTTCATCGACGCCGAATAACCCCTCATCATTTTCTACAATCGTTTGCAAAGGTTCTGAAAGCATTTTTTTCTCTGCCAATTCATCCAATTCCACGCCCACGAGCACCGCATGTTGAACTTCCCGCTTCAGAAGCACCCGTTCAATCGATTGAATGCAATGTTCCAAAGTCAATCCATGATTAAAAGGCGATTGCATTTCATACACAATTTTTGCAATGTCCTCTATATTTACCCCTCTTCTTTTCAATGCTTCCTTGGCCGCTTTTGTCACATCATCTGAATGAACACGTTTATATTCTTGCATGGTGAATCCTCTCTCTTTTATATGATTTTTTCTATTTCTAATGTAAAAATATTCTTTTATTTCATCATACATGATATTTTTTTTATATGATACAATTATGAACTACAACTTAAGGAGGACAACAAGTGGAAACAGGATCCATACAAGATATTCCATTTTACAGTAATACCTTGCAGGAGAATTTCGAATTGCTGATTTATACTCCAGCAAATTATACTCCACTTAATAAATATAACATTTTAATCGCTTCTGATGGGAAAGACTATTTCCAATTAGGTGGAATTTCCCATATTGCTGATGAATTGATTGACAACTACGAAATTGAGAACTTGATTATCGTAGGTGTTCCTTACAAGGATGCACTGGATCGAAGAAGAAAATACATACCATCGGGAGAGCAGCATGAAGCCTATTTAAAATTTCTGGCCCATGAACTTGTACCCTTCATCGACAGCGAATTTTCGACAACCGAGCTTGGGTCAAGCCGGGGATTGATCGGCGATTCCATGGCTGCCACCGTGTCCCTTCTTGCCGCAATAAAATATCCGACTATTTTCGGCAAAGTGATTTTGCAATCGCCTTATGTGGATGAATCGGTGTTAAAGGCGGTTGAAGAAGCGCCGACACACGAATCTTTGGCCATTTATCACACGGTCGGAAAACAGGAATCGGAAGCTGTCACATTCTACAAAGAAGTGAAAGATTTCCTCACGCCGAACCGGAAATTGCATCAATTGTTAATATCCAAAAATTATCAACATATGTTTTATGATGAACTGGATGGCAATCACACTTGGAAATCTTGGAAACCTGATTTGAAAAGAGCCCTTTGCAATACTTTTGGGATTTAAAAATCGTGTATCTTTCGAGCATAATTTGCTATACTTAAGTAAAATTTGCATTTCAGGGAGGAAAGCGGATGAAGTTAAGTGTTGTGGCATTCCCATCAAAAAAACTGCAAGATTTGGCGAACACTTATCGTAAGCGATATGATTCCCACTATACGAAAATAACACCCTATATCACGATAAAAGAAGCTTTTGAAGTGGATGAATCGCAAATCGAAGACATTTCACATAAAATCAAATCCATCGCCAATAAATATGGTCCGCTAAAAATACACGCATCCAAAATCAGTTCCTTTTTTCCTACAACGAACGTCATCTATTTCAAGATTGAGCTGACAGAACAATTACAAAACATTCACGACGAACTGTATCGAGAAATCAACATCGGAAACCCGAAACATGTTTTTATTCCCCATATCACCATCGCCCGTGATTTGACAGCGACTGAGCATGATGACATTTTTCCTCAGCTGCGCATGATCGGGATCAACGAAAAGGAAGAAATTGACCGTATCCACCTCATTTATCAATTGGAAGACGGTTCTTGGACAACATATGAAACCTATAAATTGACCGGGGAAATGTAGGGTTTTTATTCGGCACCGTTTGATCCAAAAGCGAATGAAACCAGCATTCGCTTTTTCTTTTTATTCTCCGGCCTTTTTTCGATTTTCCGGGATGGGGATTCATCGCCCGCTGACCGAGTTTTTCCCGTTGGCGATTTCCGTCCCCCGGCTTTCCGTTTTTCCTTCCAATTAAGCAAGGGCTGCCCCCATTTTTGGCGAGACAGCCCGCTATCCTTTAGCCCAACATTCTTTGAATGCTATTTAAATCGATGGATTCTCCGTTTTGAAGGATTGAATTGACAATTTGATCTTCCAAATCTTTTGAAATCGGTTTGTTCGCCAATTGGCTAACCCGGCGAACAATTTTCCTTACCTGTTTTTCATTCGTAAAGTCTGCATGCTGTATTGCGTTTGCCAGTGCGAAGATTTCTTCCATGCTTACGCCGGTCTTTTTTTCGATTTGTTTAAAAAAATGATTCATGGCTCCCCTCCTTACCACTTGCTACAGCTGCCCACGATAATCAATAAAATGAATAATACAACGATCAGTACAAAAAGATCACCGTTGTATTTACATTTACCTTTATAATATGACGGACTTACATAAGATGGTCCGCAATAGTCGACAGGGCTCATTTGCATCGGTCCCATTTGCATCGGCCCCATTTGGCTGTATTGTTGGCATCCACATTTATCCCACATAAGAATTCCCCTCCTTTCTTTACTGTTGTAGTGTATGCATCACTGCAACGGTAAGGAGGGGTATTCGTCTAATTCACTTTTCCTTTTGATTTAAAAACTAGGGCGGCAATAAACCCGAAGACGATGGCAGAACTGATTCCCGAGCTTGTCACTTCGAACATTCCCGTCAAAACACCAACCCAGCCATGCTTTTCCGCTTCCGAAATCGCCCCTTGGGTTAATGAATGGCCGAAAGAAGTGATGGGAATTGTCGCTCCGCCACCCGCCAAATCAATCAATGGTTGATACCAACCTAATCCGGAAACAATGGAACCTGCAACAACAAGGATGGACAATGTTTTTCCGGGAGTCATTTTTCCCACATCCATCAGCAACTGTCCAATCGCACAAATGATACCGCCGACAATAAATGCAAGTATAAAGTCCATTATGATCATGTTATGGCCTCACTCCATCGTCACTTCGATTGCATGGGCAGTGCAAGGAATCGTTTCTCCTTGCTGGAACGTCAATGGGGAGAGGAGGGAGCCGGTTGCCACGAGCAACACCCGTTTAAAGCGCCCACCTTTCAATTGCTGTAATACATAGCTGAAATAAACGGAAGCGGAACAGCCGGCACCGCTTGCCCCAGCCAAAAAGGATGGATCTTCCCCATAAAATTCTGCCCCGGCGTCACGGAAAATATTGCAATCCGCTTCACTTGCACCTGTCTCTTGAAACATCCGTTTCAAGATTTGCAGCCCGATTTTTCCCAAATCTCCTGTCATAATCATGTCGTAATCTGTTATTTTTTGATTCCGTTTTTCCAAATGCCTTTGGATCGTATCATATGCAGCCGGCGCCATCGCAGCTCCCATATGGAATGGATCCGTTTGTCCGTAGTCGATGACTTTTCCAACCGTCGCCGCTGCAATGGAAGGGCATTTCGGGGTGTGTTCCCCAATCAAAGTGAAGCCCGCAGCGGTAACAGTCCATTGGGCAGTGGCCGGTTTTTGACCACCGTAATATACAGGGTACCGGAATTGCCGTTCCACTGAATTATGTTGACTGGAGGCACCCGCAATGGCATATTTCGAAGCTCCCAATTCCGTCAATACACTTGCAATAATGACGGAAGATACGGATGTTGCACAGGCTGAAAATAATCCGATAAATGATGCCGCAATCTCCTTGGCGGCAAAATTCGTCGGGGTCATTTGGTTCACTAAATCCCCCGCCAAAAAGAAATCGATATCCAAACGGTTCAAGTCCGCCTTTTTCAATATGATTTCGCATGCTTCTTGAATCATCTTTGCATTTCCTTGCTCATTCGTCGCCTGGTGCCAGCGTTCATCCTCCATGACAGAATCAAAATAGGAATAGAACACGCTCTTTCTTTCCAACGGCCCTGCGACAGCCGCGCTTGCAATAATGGAAGGTTTGCTCTGAAACACGATCACCATTCGATAACACCCATTGTCACAAGAATTAATTTAATCAAAGCGACGACAAATGCGGAAGCGACACCGAATAAAATGACTGAACCTGCCAATTTAAACATATTGCCTCCCACTCCAAGCACAAAACCTTCCGTTTTATGTTCAATGGCTGCCGAAATCACCGCGTTGCCAAAACCCGAAACCGGCACCGCACTTCCCGCTCCCGCAAATTGGCCGAGTTTTTGATACAAACCGAAACCTGTCAGCAGCATGGAGAGGAAAATCATGGTCGCAGCAGTCGGGTTTCCCACCGTTTTTTCCGTAAAATCAAAAAAAATGATATAAAAATATGTGATTGCATGTCCGATCGTGCATATTAGGCCGCCAACCAAAAATGCTTTCAACACATTTTTGACATAGGGGGTGCTGGGTGTGATCTGCTGTTCAATTTGCTCAAATTGTTCCTGATTCATTACGTTTCCTCCTTCTTCAGCTTCTTTAGTTTTTCCACTTTCTCCTTCACTTTTTCACTGTCTTCTTCATCCAAAAGTTTTTGGGCTTCCCAATAAAGTTTGTAATCCGAGGAAACTGTGATGTCATATTCAGGAAAACTTTCTTTCAGCTTCTTTTTTAAGTTCTTTTCAATTTTTGTTTTTTTATAATCAAGCCATGGTTTTGCCTGGACTGCAACCATCAACTGATCTTCCACAAAAATTGCTCTTCCGCTGTAGATGGACTCTTCATTTTCCATGATCGCCTTCACTTCTTCCGCTTCTTCGCCCCCAAGATTATTGACTTCCAGCGTTTTCTCATCATTGCATCCCATTAATAAAATGGCGAAGCATATGGGAAGTGCCATTTTTTTCAAGCTGCATCCCCCTTTTTAATGTCATTATGCGTTTTCATAAAAAAAACTATTCAAGAAAAATGACCTAACGTTTCCGCCCATAGACTATCGCCCGATTGTCAAGAGCACTTTTTCATATTGTAGATTGAACAAAAATAAGTGAGGTGAAAAGACAATGGGTTGTGGAAGAAAACATTCTGAAAGTTCATCTCTTGGCCGTCGTCGTCATGAAGGATGCATCTGCGAAGTAGTAGAGACAATTTTGGAACTTCAAAACCATGTTGTGGAAGAAGATGACGATACTTGCGGAACTAGCTGCTTTTTGGAACCGCTTGGAGGAATCAACAACAAGCATCGCCGAAACCATGCGGATACAAGAGTATTTATGTTATTGACAGAAGATGGATCTCCGTTTAAAGTCATGTTCTATGACAAAGAGTATGGATGGTACAAAACGCCATTCTTCAGGGTGGAAGACATGTTTGGCGATTGCTGTGCAACACTCCGGGCAATCGCTCCAACCAGCGAAGCATACGAACCAATCTCTGTTGTTGACGGGGAACTTGATGCCAGTGGAATGATGGATTTCTACCACTTCAAGAAAACAGACACATGCGTGACAGTTGATTTATCGCGCTTTACTGGAATTCAATGCGTTGCGGATGTAAATTTGCACATTCATAAGAAATAATCCGAAGGGGCCTTTCCGCTCCTTCTTTTTATTTGTTTTTCCTTAACCGAAGTTTACCCATTATCGCCCTTCCAACCATTTAACGACACCGCCTTTCTTGGGCCAATCAGGTTGGACGGCAGTCACGAAAATGGATGAGTTGCATATTGTATGAAAAAAAGGATGTGCATCATTGGAAGAGCCATTGCTATTTATTCAAACTCCGCCTTTTTATTACGTCGAGGTTGATGAAGATACGGAAGAAGCCTCTCTTGAAGAGAGCACTTCAGTGTATGAACTTTCGCGGAGAGAGCGGATCAAAAATCCGGTCATCGCAAGGCAGCTGCATTATTTTTCACAACCTGTCAACCGCAAAAATCGATGTTTGACCTTTCATCTGACAAATGGAGAAAAAATTACAGGGTTTATAGAAGGAATGGATGGAATACTGATCAAAGTCCGCACCCTCAATGAAACAAAGACCATCAATGCCAACGAGATCGAATCCATCTCGATCGCACCCAAAGGATTAAAATGACTTCTTGTCCACTCCCCCCATTCTTATTTCAATAATAAAAAGAAAAAAATCTGCCCACTATCCATTATGTAGGCAGATTTTTTTCTTTTTGCATCAGATCTGTCCGAGCAACAATGTCGCCAAGCCCAAATAAATCAAAATACTGGTAATATCATTTAACGTGGTGATGAAAGGACCTGACGCCACCGCAGGATCAATGCCCAATTTATGAATAAGAAGCGGAATGAAAGATCCTGCGATTGTCGCTACAAAAATGGAGCAACAAATGGCCGTTCCAACAAGCAATCCGATCATCAAAGACTGCTTCCATAAAAACACCACGCCAACAACAATCAAACCGCAAGCAATTCCTGTGATCAATCCGGTCCCCATTTCCCGGAAGATCATTTTCAATTTGCTTTTTTCATCAATTTCTCCCGTTGCAATCCCGCGCACAACAACGGCCAATGCTTGAGTGCCGCTATTGCCGCTTGTCCCGGAAATGAGAGGGATAAATAAAGCGAGCAATGCCACCTTTTCAAGGGTTGCTTCAAACTGCCCCATCAAGGTCGCGGTGATCATGCCCAAAAACAGCAGCATCACCAGCCACGGCAATCGCTGTTTGGCCGCTTTTAACGGGCTTGCATCGATATCATCTATATCGGAAATCCCCGCCAATTTCGAATAGTCGTCGCTTGCTTCTTCATCAATGACATCGATGATATCGTCGACCGTAATAATCCCTTGTAAAACCTGCTGATCATCGACTACCGGAACAGCCACAAAATTATAATCTTTGAAAATCTGGGCAATGTCTTCCTGGTCGTCTGTCAATTTTACATAGACCACCCGATCGTTCATAATGTCCCGAAGCAAAGTATCTTCGTCCGCCAGAATGAGTTCCCTCAATGACAAAACGCCGGTTAACCGATGATTTTCATCAACAACATAAATATAATAAATGGTTTCCGCATTCGGCGCCTCTTTTCGGAGCACATTCATTGCCGAACGGATCGTGGAATTTTCTTGGATGGATACGTATTCCGTTGTCATGAGGGAACCGGCAGTATATTTTTCATACCCGAGCAATTCCGAAATTTCTTCTGCCGTTTCCTCATCCATCAGTTCAAGAAAATTATCGCGGTCATTTTCATCCAATTCATTCAAAACATCGACCACATCGTCGGTATACATGCAAGACAGCATTTCCGCCGCATAGGTCGGATCCATTTCCTTAATAAAATGTTCAATCTCTTCATCGTCCAATTCGATGGCTTCATAAATTTCAGCCATCTCTGCGGGAGACAAAAAATGATACATCGTCTTTCGTATGTCAGGTCCAACCTTTTCATAAAATTGGGCTTGATCATACGCATGCAGTGACAAAAAATGTTCACGGAATTCGTCAATATCCCCATCAATCAACCATTGGATCAATTGGTTTTCATCATAAGAAACATCCCGTTTTTCATCTTTTTCTTCGATCATTTTGTCCCCCTCCTCTCAACCTCAATTCAATGATAGGTTGCATTGATTCATACGACAATAGATTTTTTATGAATTCTTTTCCCATCAAATGAAAAAAGATGTCCGATATGTTCGAACATCTAATTATGGATTATTTTTTTCATTGAATCAACTATTTCGCTGGAAAATATGAATTTTTCCCTGGATAATGGATGAAAGAATTCCAACTGGACACAATGGAGGGCTTGACGATCGAAGAACTCTTGGTTTCCGCCATAAAGATCGTCTCCGACAAGGGGATGGCCGATATGGGACATATGGACGCGAATTTGGTGGGTTCTTCCTGTATGCAACCGCAATCGTACGTGGGAAAGGGGCTCCCGCTGATAGACGAAATGTTTTAAAACTTTCACATCCGTATGGGCGAATTGGCCGTCTTTCCTCACTTCCCGTTCAATAATGCTTGTGCTTTTCCGTCCAATGGGGAGAATGATGGACACATCCGATGACACATGCCCGTGCACAATGGCTTCATATTCTTTTCGGATCAATCCCTTTTGCAATTGCAAGCTCATTAAATGGTGAATATGGCGGTGTTTGGCAATGCAAACAAGGCCCGAAGTATCCCGATCGAGTCTTGTGACGACATGGATGGTGGAATCAATCCCGCGCTCCTGAAAATATCCGTAAACATAATTGGCAATGCTTCCCGCCGGATGTTCCCGCGATGGAATTGTGTTGATATAAGGCGGTTTATCAATGATTAATAGCGCGTCATCCTCATAAATAATATTCAAATCTCCCTGTTCGGGCTCCAAGGAATCACTGGCTTTTTCTTCCGGAAAAATGATGGTGATTTCATCTCCCTTTGAAAGGATGTGACGGACATTTCTTTCCTCGCCGTTCACTAAAATCTTGCCGCCGCGATATTTGATATCCGTCAACGCCCTGCTGGAGATTTCCTGCTTTTGAATCGCATCCCTCAATAACTCTCCATCTTTTGTGGCTTGAAACTGCATTTTAAATGGCATGAACATCACTCGCTTGCGATAAAGGAATCATGGACTCTTTCCCAAAACGGAAACGGTCGGAATCGTGCAAATCGCACTTTTTCTTTTGCCACTCTGAAAATGACATGATCCAATTCCGTATGGTCCAATTGCAGATGGTCCACCGTCATCGTAAAGGTTTGGTTTTTTACCGGTTTCAGTTTACATGTGTGATGAGCCGGCAAGACGAGAGGGGAGCCGATTGTCCGGAATACCCGGTTATTGATGGACGCCATTTCCGTCACTTGGATCGCTTGCAACGTAGGATGGATGATGGCACCGCCCAACGCTTTATTGTATGCCGTACTGCCCGATGGTGTGGAAATGCATAAACCGTCGCCGCGGAAACGTTCAAAATGCCGATCATTCAAATAAACATCCATCACGAGCGTGACACTTGGGGATTTGATCGTCGCTTCATTCAGGGCAAGATATGTGCTGATTTCCGAATGATTGTTGCACACACTCACTTCCAATAATGGATATTCAACAACCCGGTATTGATTTTTTGCAATGCATAGCACCAATTTTTCCAATTCGGAAGGTTTCCAGTCAGCGTAAAACCCTAAATGCCCTGTATGGATCCCTACAAAGGATACTTTATCCAACCGGTTGATATGATGATGGAAAGCATGGAGAAGGGTGCCATCTCCGCCAATGGAAATGACGATGTCCGGTTCCTTTTCATCCAATACTAATCCAAAATCTTGTAAGTAATTCGTTGCAAGTTCCTTCAATTCATTGGATTGCGAATCATTGCGTGATTGAATGGAAAACTTCAAACTATTCACGCTCCTTTTCCTCTCGGATCTTCGGATTTTGAGCTTCCTTATTTTCGCTGAAAAAAGCCTGGGCCTCCTGGATTTCATGTCTGATCGACGACATTTCTTCATCCAGTCGAAATGCGGCTTCAGCTGCGCGCTTCAAGCGCAATTTGATTTCTTCCGGGAAGTCGCCTTTATATTTGTAATTTAAAGAATGTTCGATTGATGCCCAAAAATTCATGGCCAGCGTGCGGATTTGTATTTCGACCAGCACCGTCTTTTTGCCTTTCACCGTTTCCACCGGATATTCCGCAATCATATGATAGGAACGGTAGCCGCTCGGTTTTTTATTCGTAATATAATCCTTTTCCTCAATGACCTTTAAATCTTCCCGCCCGCGGATTAAATTGACGACCGTCGATATATCATCCACAAACTGGCACATAATGCGGATGCCGGCGATGTCTTGCAGTTCTCTTGCCAATTGTTCGGAAGGTTCAAAGGGTACGCCTTTTTCAATGCTTTTGTCGTATATGCTTGCCAGCGGTTTTACCCGGCCGGTCACAAATTCGATGGGTGAAGTCAACCCTTCTGTCGTAAACTGGGATCGCATCCCCCGGAATTTCACTTTCAACTCATCCACTGCTTGTTTATAAGGCTCCAAAAAACGTTCCCATTGCCCCATATTCATACCCCCAATACTCGCTGCAAAAACGGTTACTGCTTCTTTAAAATATCACTGAAAGTTTCTTCGACTGCTTGTACAAAGGCTTCGCCATAATTGCCGTTGCCTTCGATGTTAAACACGAGCATTTCCAATTCATTCGCAAAATTTTGTAATAAAATCATTTCACCATTTTTCGCCAACAGTGGATCTTTCTTCGTTTCCAAGACGGAAACAAGCCCGTTCCAGACTTTTTTCGGAAATTGCAAATAACTGTAATGGTCGCCTTCATCCACAACGTATACAAATGCAATTCCATCCGAATCCGTCAACACCTGGCCAGCCGGCTCGATTTGTATTTTCAACGGACTTTCGTTTAAACTAAAATAAAGGTTGTCATTTTCAAAACGAAAATCATCGATGACATATACATTGCGCATTTATAACAATCCCTTCCAACCATTTCTCCTCATATTTTAACACAGCAGGAACTATTTTCGATAAAAAGCTTATGAAAAACCATAACGAAAGGGAAAAACAAATGATCCAGGAATATGAAATTGAATATAAAAATGTTTTGACGAAAGAACAATATGAGCAATTACTGGAAGAATTCAACATACAGCCGCAACAAATCGTCCGGCAAGTGAACCATTACCTTGATACAAAACATTGGCACTTGAAAACATTATCAAGCGCCCTCCGCATCCGGGAACAAAAAGGAAAAATTGTATGCACTTTAAAGGAACAGACGGCTGAACATATCCACTTGGAAACAACGGATATTTTAACGGAAGAGCAAAGGGATGAAATACTTGAAGGAAAAAGCTTTTCGGCACCTTCCGTCAGGGAAAGACTGGTGGAGTTGCGGGTGCCGGTCGAAGAATTGCGCCTCTTTGGAACATTGACAACGGATCGGGTGGAAGTTCCATATGAAGGAGGAATCCTCGTTTTTGACCACTCCTTCTATTTGCACTGCGACGATTATGAGGTAGAATATGAAACAAAAGATTCCACACTCGGAAAAAAACTGTTTTTAACATTTTTGCGGGAGCGTAAAATAAATATTCAAACAGCCGACAAAAAAATTGCCCGCTTCATGAAGGCTTTACAGGAGAGAAAGGAGGAACAATGAATGGACGCAGCCATGATGAAAACCATTTTGGAAATCGATGCACTCCGTTCGCTGGACACCACTTCCGTCAATTCGACGGATGGAGACAGCTTGTTTGCCGAAATTTTTTCGGAAATATTGGCACAAACCCAGGCAAGCGATAATGTGGAAAGTGCGCTTTTAAAAGCCATAGACAACTTTTCCGAAGAAAACGGGTTAAATGATGAAGTGAAGAACTATTTATCCAATTACTTATTATCCAATCCCAATCCTTACATAACGAAAGCGTATGAAAAAGTCATAAACAATGCCGGTTCCGCAACCGAATCAGTCGGAGCATCGGCAACGGCAACGGATGCCAAATATTTGGATATCGTGAAAAAAGCTTCCGCCCGGTTTGGGGTACCTGAAAAACTTATCCTTGCAGTGATCAAACAGGAATCGAATTTCAATCCGAATGCGGTGAGCTCTGCAGGGGCAACCGGGCTGATGCAACTCATGCCGGGCACCGCGAAATATTTGGGTGTATCCAACTTAAAGGACCCTGAGCAAAACATTATGGGCGGCACAAAGTATTTGCGCCAAATGCTTGACCAATTCAACAACAATTTTGAATTGGCGTTGGCGGCCTACAATGCGGGACCTGGAAATGTGAAAAAATACGGGGGCATTCCTCCGTTCAAAGAAACTCAAAACTATGTGAAGAAAGTGCTAACCTACTATAAAAACATGTAAATGCTTATGATTTCTATATTTCTCCTTGTTTATCAACACTTGCTGTAAGCGATTTGTTTGAGAAAATGCCTGGTCGTTGATAGAATGAATAATATCAAAGGCAGGTCTTCATATTTCGGTCACAATTACGCATATGCGGAAAAGTGGATAAAGGAGTTACACCTATGAATGAAAAATACAAGGTTCCTTATGAGGAAATAGGTGCTGAAAAGTTGAAAGAACTTATTCATGCATTTTATAAACGGGTTGATGTGCATCCATTACTCCGACCTTTGTTTCCGGATGATTTGAAAGAAACCATTCGCAAACAAATTCAATTTCAAACTCAATATTTAGGCGGCCCCAATTTATTTACACAAGAACATGGCCATCCAATGATGAGAGCAAGGCATATGCGGTTTAAAATCACGCCCGATCATGCCCAGGCTTGGCTGGAATGCATGAATGAAGCAATGGATGAAGTAGGGCTTGAAGGACCGTTACGCGAACAATATTTTCAACGTCTTGTGTTGACCGCGCATCATATGATCAATGCGCCGAACGAGGATGAGGGGGGATTCGATTGAATAATATCCAACTGTTGTCAGAACCTGTTGCATCCGAGAAAACAACGAAACCGATCGAGTTATATGTTTTTATTGACCCGCTTTGTCCAAATGCCTTCAAAATGCAGTCAATGTTAAAAAAGCTCCAATTGGAGTATGAACATTATTTCACTTGGAGATACGTGTTAAGCACAGAATTGACCACTTTAAACTGTGTCACACGGCGTATCAAAGGGTGTTTAACAGGTGCTGATGTGGATATTACTCATCCTGCCTTACCCTCCCTTGCAATAAAGGCAGCCGAATTGCAAGGAAAAAAAGCGGCGAACCGTTATATCCGGAAGCTGCAGGAACACGTATTATTGGAAACGAAAAACGTCCTCTCCTATACGTCTTTGATCGACATTGCCAAGGAAGCGAAGTTGGATCAGGAAGAGTTCATTAAAGACTTTGGATCAAAAGAAGCGGTGCGGGCCTTCCAATGTGATTTATACATCACACGGGAAATGGAAATCGATGAAGTTCCAAGCATCGTATTCTTCAATGAATGTATCGAAGACGAAGGGTTAAAAGTAAGCGGAATGTATTCTTACGAAATTTATGTCCAAATCTTGCAAGAGATGTTGGACGAGGAAATCGTCAGAAAACCGCTGCCAACCTTCGAAGAACTGTTCCAACGTTTTCAATATTTGACGACCGATGAAGTGGCAAGCATTTATTCCATCTCCGTGAGCGATGCGGAGCGGGAATTGAAAAAACGCATGCTGCAGCAAAAAATCGAGCGTATTTCAAACGATGCGGTGACATTATGGAGGCTTAAACAACCGACCTTTTCATTCTAGCAATTGTTTTATATAGTATCATCACAGATTTTTTCACATGTAGGCATTTCGGTGTCTACATTTTTTTTGCACCTTTTTTTGCAGGGTTGATGGTTTTGTGGATGAATGATTTTTTTCATTTTGGGAATAGATCGCATTTTGAAAAAGAAGAGGATATGAAAGTAAAAGAGGCATTTGCTTTCGCAAATGCCTCTTTACACAAAGGGGATGGGAGAAATGTTCACGTTCAAACAAAGGGGTGTATGTTTGATATGTGATTTATTTCACGTTTATAATTTATCATGGAATAATAATTAATGCAATAAATACGACGTGATTTTCACAAATTCGACATATTGTAAACACTTTCAAAAAACTTTCGAAAAATATTGAAATATTAAGAAAAATTGTCCCATTGAACGAATATTTCCATCGTCAACATTCGTTCACATTCTACAAAACTAACATACTTAAAAAGTTATATAAGAATAATTTTTAAAAGAAGAAAAAAACGCTTCAAAAGAGAATTCAACTCCCTTTTGAAGCATTTTTACTAATTTGAGCGTGTTTATTGTGGCAAAATCACTATTTTAACAACAGAGATTCCAATTCATTTAATTTTTCTTCAAACACTTTGCAAGCTTGGGCGATCGGTTCTCTGGATTCCATGTCAACTCCGGCTTTTCTCAGCACTTCAATTGGGAAATCGGAACATCCGGCTTTCAGGAAGTTGTTGATGTAACGGTCCACCGCCGGTTTTCCTTCCTCCAATATTTGACGGCTCAAAGCGACTGCCGCACTTTGACCTGTCGCATATTGATAAACGTAGTAATTGTAATAGAAGTGCGGGATTCTCGCCCATTCCAAGCCGATTTCTTCATCCACCGTCATTTCTTCGCCAAAGTATTGTTTATTCAAATCATAATAAATTTCCGTCAACCGTTCTGCCGTGATGGCTTCCCCGTTCCGGTCCATTTCGTGGATCATATGTTCAAATTCCGCAAACATCGTTTGTCGGTAAACCGTGCTTCTGAAGCTGTCCAGCCAATGGTTGAGAAGATAAAGCTTCACTTGCTTATCATCGGTTGTTTTCAATAAATGATCGAACAACAGCTCCTCATTGCATGTGGAAGCGACTTCCGCAACGAAAATGGAGTAGTCCGCATAAGGATATGGCTGGTTTTTTCTCGTATAGTAGCTGTGCATACTGTGGCCGAATTCATGGGCCAATGTGAATAAGTTGTCGATATTGTTTTGCCAGTTCATCAATACATACGGATTTGTGCCATAGGTTCCCGAAGAATAGGCCCCGCTGCGTTTTCCTTTATTCTCCAACACATCCACCCAGCGGCTGTTCAACCCTTCCTGCACAATGGATTGATATTCTTCCCCCAATGGAGCGAAACTTTTCACCATTATCTCTTTCGCCTTTTCATACGGCATGTCGATTTTCACTTTCTTTACAAGGGGAACGAACAGGTCATACATGTGCAATTCATCGAGTTCCAACGCTTTTTTGCGCACCTTTACATAACGATGCAGAGCAGGCAAATATTCATGGATCGTTTCAATCAATTGATCATACACTTTTTCCGGGATGTTGTTGCTTGCAAGTGCGCGATGGCGTGCGGAATTGTAGTTGCGGATTCTCGCATACACATTGTGCGCTTTCACGTTGCCCGCCAATGTGGAAGCAAAGGTGTTAATGAACTTGCCGTACGTGTCATACATCGCTTTGAAAGCATTTTTTCTCACGTCACGGTCTTCGCTTTCCAAAAACGTGATGTAATTGCCGTGAGTGAGCTGCACTTCTTCGCCTTCATCATTTTTTATGACCGGAAATTCCAAATCCGCATTGTTCAACGCGCTGAAAGTGGTGCCTGGAGAGCTTGTCACTTCGGAAAATTGGGCCAAAATGGCTTCTTTGTCCGCCGTCAATACATGCGGACGCTGCAAGTTCAATTCTTTGAACATTTGCGTATAAAGGCGCAATGGTTCATGTTCATCCAAATATTGCTGAATTTGTTCCTCTGACAAAGATAAAATTTCCGGTGTCAAGAAAGACCAGGCGGCGTTGATTTTTGCGCCTAAAGAACGAGCGCGGCTTTCCATCCCTTGATATTTGCTTTTCGTTGTGTCTTCGTCATGTTTTAAATGGCTATAAACGTAAAGCTTACCAAAGCGTTCAGAAATTTTGTCGCTGAACTGCAATGTTTCATATAAACTTTTTGCGCTTTCTGTCGCTTTGCCCTTATATTTTTCCGCTTCTCCTATTAGTTGTTCAAGCTCTTTAAATTCTTGTTCCCATGCCTCGTCTGAAGGGAAAATCGTCGATAAATCCCAAGTCAGTTCCACTGGCACTTCTTCGCGTGTCATCAGTTTTTTTGCCATAAGAATGCCCCCGTAATGAAAATTTTTTGTCAATTCTATTTTCTCAATATTTACCTGTCGTTGCAAGAAATTGGCTGTAAAGCACCTCTTCCAGTTGCCGCTCCTCTACAGGACACTTCTCATCTTCAATGGCCAATTCATTGAGAAGTTCCACATATTGAAAGACCGTTTGAACCGCCCCATCCGTATCTGCCCGACCGGACCATTGAAAAAAATCCATTATCACTTGTTCATTGACTGCATGTACCTTTATGCCATTCAGCCGGATGAAATACAAAAGTTCCGTTTGCCATTCAACGGCACATGCCTGGAGCGCTTCATTCCCTGAGATCGGGACTCCTAGAAAAGTTGGAAGCTGCCCTGGATTCAATCGGAGTTCATAAACACTTCTCAAAAATAAATCATTGACACCTTTTCGGCTAACTAAAACCCTGGATTTCAAAAATTGCTTTATAAAATGATGATATGCTTTAAAGACAAAGGAAAATTCATCTTTGGTCAACGGCTTTGGGATATAAAACGGGAAATGCTGTTTGAAAAGCGGGAGTCTGCTCACCTTTCCGAAAAAACTGATCCCCTTGAAATGAATAAGGTTGGACAAATAAACAAACTGTTTGTTGGCAGGGTCGTAAGTCATCAAATATTTGGGCTTTTGGGCATGGGCAATGAAAAGTTGGAGCTGATGGGAAAGGTTGATTTTTTGGAGGGGAGTTTCTTTTATTTTTTGACCGGGTGTCAGCGGAATCCAAATCGGGGCAATCCTTTTTTGGAGGTACCCCCGGTTCCGTTCAAAAAAGCGATTCTCATTGATTGGGCTGCATTGAAACTCGATGGCATAAGCCGAACCATTCTTGAAAATCAATAAATCCGGGCGCTGTTTTAACTCCTTTAGATAGGGCTCGAGTTCCGCATGGAGCTGAAGGGATTTGAACAGTTCAAACAGCTGCTGTTTTCCTGACAGATGTTCGACCGTTTCGCCTTCTGAAAAATGGGATTCACAACGGCTTTTGGAATAATGGGCAAAATGAGGGATTTTGATATTCCCGATCTTTAATTGGACCATTTCTCCACATTGGGGACAAAAAAAATTCTTTTCTTCTTTTATCCTTCTTAACGTTGCATGGGAAATCTTTGAATGGATCACAAAAGGTTCTTTGTTTTCCGTGCATGCGACCAGCATAAAAAACCCCCTTTTTGAACCATTTTATTGTAAAGACTTTTTTGTTCGCAAGGGGGTGCCGGAAAGTTTTAATTTGCACGGAAAAAGTGCCGCAAAAACAAAAAAAAGTGCCATCTTTCAGGCACATGTTAATCAAAATAATGAACAATCGTTTCGAAGCAATCTTCTTCCATGATGATTGTTCCATATTCTTGCAGACGATAAATCGTCATTTTGGAGCTTGTTAAATACTCATTCAAAATGGAACGGATATTTTGACGGGTTGCACTATCATTCACACCGGCAAAATCAATGGCAATGTAGTAATAATCTTCATATTTATATAAAGAGCTGTTTAACCCATACTCGACTAATCGGTTCGCTACTGGCACGATTTCATCAATATCTTTGAATTTATATATGGACATATTGACAATTCCTTCATGATTTAACACATCATCTTCGTCGAAGGGATTGAATGGGTCTTTATGGCCAATTGTTGCTTCGTGTTCTTCAAAACTGGAGAGCAGTGAGCCTGGATCTGAATCGGAAACATTGGCACGTGTGACAATGACTTCCAAACCTTGTTCAGAGGCGTTCACATGAATCCAAATTGGACCGTCCAAATCGAAGTATTCTTCCGTGTTGATTTCACCAATCATATCCCAAAACAATTCTTCGCCTTTTGCTCTGTTATACCAGATTTCTTCACGGCTGTAACCGCGATCCTCAATATCACGATATGTGATAAAGAGCTTGATTGTATTTTCATTTACGCGTTCGATGTCCATGAGACTTCAACTCCCTTCACAGTCATTGGTTGAAAACCCGAAAGCGTGTACTTAGTATGTTTGAATCGGAGCCAAAATACACTCCAATTCGATAGTGCCTTTCCCTTATTCTTTCCCTTGGTATACAGAACAAAACGCTTATTATTATATATATGTCTATTCTATGATTCTATTGTATGATGAACTAATAGAAAATGAAAAGGAAAAACACCCTTCAAATAAAATTATTTGAATTATTCAAAATTGTAGATGACAACATCAATTAAATCAAGTATTAAGTGAAAAATGATGAATTTTCTTTGCAAATAAAAAAAGCGTAAACAAGTCAAACAAAGTTGACTGAATTTACACTTTTTCCAAGGAAAACTATATGATTAATTGACCATTTTTTGGGCTTCCATCAATTGGTAAGCACGAACTTTCCGTGGCAGGAACCGACGGATTTCATCTTCATTAAAACCGACTTGTAGACGTTTTTCGTCCAAAATAATTGGCCGGCGAAGAAGTCCTGGATGTTCCTGGATCAATTCATATAATTTTTGCAAAGGCAAGCTTTCTACATCCACATTCAACTTTTGGAACACTTTTGAGCGTGTGGAAATGATCTCGTCTGTTCCATCCTCTGTCATTCGCAAAATTTCTTTGATTTCACTGATTGTAAGAGGCTCGGAAAAAATGTTGCGTTCTCTATATGGAATATCATGCTGCTCAAGCCAAGCTTTCGCTTTTCTGCATGATGTACAGCTTGGTGATGTATATAATGTTACAATCATTGTTACACTTCCCTTCCATTTGATGAGTGTTGTCTATGTTCATGATAGGCATCTATGTCAAATTTTATTAATTTAGAATTAGTATTATTTTAAATTCTGTATCAATTATACACCATTCTTTTCATTTTGAATATAGGATATTTTAAAAAATAATATATTTTATGTTGAATTTCTAAAAAAATTCGTTATTTTTGCTTAAAACCATAAAAAAATTCTTTTGCCTCCAAAATTTGCTGAACGGGATACCTCCTTTATTCCATTCCCTTTTTATTCTCATTTAGACGACAATAACCGAGAATATTCTTAATTTATTGACAAATTTCATTCTTTATGACCTACAACAGTATTACCCAATTCTGTTTAATCTCATTCCAAATTGAAAAAATTTTCGCGTTTGATTTTTCCCATAAATTACTTTATAATTCATTCATAATTCTACGATCATAAGTTAAACAACAATGACGAAGAGTAGTACATTTGATTCCTGTGTTCAGAGAGTCTGTGGTTGGTGCAAACAGATGACAGGGCAAATGGAATGGACTTCCGAGTTGGCTTTGCGAAAATGAAGGTAGTAAAGCTCGTACACTTCACGTTACGAAGAACCAAGTGGCCTCTTTAGGCAAACTGGGTGGTACCGCGGATACACATCATTCGTCCCAATACAACTGTATTGGCCGTTTGATGTTTTTTTATGGATAAAAATAGGAGGTAATATTGATGAAAACAATCTTTTCAGGAGTTCAACCAACGGGCGTTATTACTTTGGGAAATTATATCGGCGCCTTCATGCAATTCCCTGCGCTGCAAGATGAAGGAAACGCCATTTACTGCATCGTGGACCAACATGCCATCACCGTTCCGCAAGATCCCCAAGAATTGCGGCAAAACATTCGCACTCTTGCTGCCACTTATCTTGCAACGGGCATCGATCCGAAAAAAGCGACGTTATTTATCCAATCGGAAGTTCCTGCCCACACGAAAGCCGGCTGGATGCTGCAATGCATCACATCCATTGGGGAACTGGAACGAATGACGCAATTTAAAGATAAATCGGCGAAAGTCGGAAAAGAATTCGTTTCAGTCGGTCTTTTGACATATCCTCCATTAATGGCGGCAGATATCTTGCTTTATAATACAGATATCGTCCCTGTCGGAGAGGACCAAAAACAACATCTTGAATTGACCCGCGACTTGGCGGAGCGATTTAACAAACGCTTTGGCGAAGTGTTCAAAATTCCGGAAATCCAATTGCCAAAGGCGGGAGCCCGCATTAAATCCTTGCAGGATCCGACGAAAAAAATGAGCAAGTCCGACCCGAACACAAAAGCGACCATCCGCTTATTGGATACGCCAAAAGAAATTATGAAAAAAATCAAATCCGCGGTGACGGATTCCGAAGGCCAGATTTACTTCGATGAAGAAAAGAAACCGGGCGTTTCCAACCTGCTCACCATCGAAGCGGCCATTACAAACAAATCCATCGATGAAGTCGTGAAAAAATATGAAGGGCTTGGCTATGGCGCCTTTAAAGAAGGTGTGGCGACTGCCTTGATCGAGCATTTGACGCCAATTCAAGAACGCTTCAACGAACTTATCCAAACGGATGAATTGGATAAAATTCTGGATGAAGGTGCTGAAAAGGCCAATGCGATCGCCAACGAAACCGTTAAGAGAATGGAGATCGCGATGGGAATAGGTCGAATATCAAGATAAACAGCACGGCCAGCGAAATGATCATCAAATACAGCTCCGGAACGCCTAATATGAAGGAAAAAACGGCGCGCCATGAATATCCGAGCGTCCGGAAATTCAAATATAAAAGAAGATTGCTCACCGAGATGACGCATATGCCGTAGCTGAACAGAAACAGCATAAACCGAAAAATCATGCCACCATCCTTTCATACCCTTTTTATTCATCAATGAAAATAAAAATGCGTTTAGCACCAGGCTAAACGCATTTTTATTTACCTATTTATTCTTCGATTTTTTTAAACACAAGGCTCGCATTATGTCCGCCGAATCCCAGCGAGTTGCTCATCGCATATTGAATATCCGCTTTGCGGGCCTCATTTGGCACATAGTCAAGATCACATTCAGGATCCGGATTTTGCAAGTTGATTGTCGGAGGCAAAATGCCCTCTTTCAATGCCAATACCGTAAAGATCGCTTCCACACCGCCAGCAGCGCCAAGCAAGTGCCCTGTCATTGACTTTGTGGAACTCATGGCGAGCTTGTAGGCATAATCGCCAAATACCGTTTTCACCGCCATCGTTTCATATAAATCATTGTATGGCGTACTTGTACCATGAGCGTTGATATAGCCGATTTCTGTCGGATCGATTCCCGCATCATGAATCGCACGTTTAATCGCGCGGGCGGCACCTTCCCCATTTGGCGCCGGAGCTGTAATATGGTACGCGTCACCTGTTGCGCCGTAGCCAATGATTTCCGCATAAATTTTTGCTCCGCGGGCTTTCGCAAATTCGTACTCTTCCAATACCAGAATACCTGCCCCTTCACCCATGACAAATCCGTCGCGTTCTTTATCAAATGGACGGGATGCCGTATTTGGATCCGGGTTCAATGAAAGAGCCGTGGCTGAACAGAAACCGGCAAGCGACATTTTAACGATCGGTGCTTCTGTCCCACCGGTAATCATCACATCCGCATCACCGCGCTGGATCACTTTAAACGCATCGCCGATCGAGTTTGTTCCTGATGCGCATGCAGTCACTGTACATGCATTTGGACCTTTGGCTCCCAAATAAATGGAAACTTGTCCGCTCGCCATATCCGGAATCATCATTGGGACGAAGAACGGGCTTACACGACGGGGACCCCGGTTCATGAATGTTTCAAATTGCTGTTCATAGGTTTCCATTCCGCCGATTCCGGAGCCGATCCAAACGCCGACGCGATCGGCAATTTCATCGGTAATTTTCAAATCCGCATCTTTCACCGCCATCAAAGCCGATGCGAGGGCAAAATGAGTGAACCGGTCCATTCTTCTTGCTTCTTTTCGTTCAATAAATTGTTCAATATCAAAATCTTTTACTTCCGCAGCAACTTTCGCAGGGAATAATTCAGCATCCACCCTTGTCAACGGCCCAATGCCGGATTTCCCTTCTTTGATGGCTGCCCATGTTTCATCAACTGTGTTACCAAGCGGCGTAACCGCGCCGATCCCGGTAACGACTACTCTCCTTTTCATATATCTCTAGTACCCCCTTACGAATCACTATCACCATTATAAATTACTACAACCGGTATGAAAATCTATTATTTTCCCCATCGGATGACAGCGCCGCCCCAAGTGAGCCCGCCACCGAATCCAACAAGAACTACGATATCGTCATCTTTGATTTTTCCTTCATCCAGTTCATCTTTCAAAGCGATGCCGATGGAAGAGGAGGATGTGTTTCCGTACTTATGGATGCGTTTGGACAATTTATCTTCCGAAAGTTCCAGTCTTTCCCTCGCCGCTTCCATGATGCGGATATTTGCCTGGTGCGGCACAAGGAAATCCACATCTTCTTTTGAAAGGCCCGCCTTTTCAAGGACGGACAATGCCGTCGCCCCCATTTGGCGCACCGCAAACTTGAACACTTCGCGGCCGTTCATATAAATAAAATCTTCATCGTTCATATGCAAATATTTTCCGCCAGTGCCATCCGCCCCTAATTCAAAGGCCAAAATGCCGCGTCCTTCCGACACTTTGCCGACAACCGCAGCGCTTGCGCCATCACCAAACAGAACCGCCGTATTGCGATCTTTCCAATCCGTAATTTTCGATAATTTTTCTACACCAACGATTAATACATAGTCATAAGTGTTGCTTTCAACATACAATTTCGCTGTTGCAAGGGCATAAATAAATCCGGAACAAGCGGCTGAAACATCCATGGCAGCCGCATTGATGGCCCCCAATCGATCCTGGAGTTGGCATGCCACGCTTGGGAAGGCACGATCCGGCGTAATCGTGGCAACCAAAATCAATCCGATTTGCTCCGGTGAAATTCCGGAGTTTTCAAGGGCTTGCTTGGCTGCTTCATAGGCCATGTCGGAAGAATGTTCATCCTCACGGGCAATTCTTCTTTCCTGGATTCCTGTTCGCGTGCGGATCCACTCATCGTTTGTATCTAAAATTTTTTCCAAATCCAAATTCGTCACAACTTTTTCAGGAACATATTTACCTAATCCGAGAATTCCAGCATTCATGGTCACTTAACCCCCATTTTTATACTTACGATTAGTAGTTGGTCTTAATTATAGACCATAATTTTATTTTCCACAATATAAAATTTGACTAGGTAAAAAGTTTATTGTTTATTATTGACATACTATGGTATGATTATAAAGATGAACAAGGCATATAATAGTAATTAAAGTGCAATAGAGGTGAAACGAAATGCAATATATTATGTCATTCGTTTGGGGAATCATGTTGATTTCAATGTTGAGTTACGTGGTTGGTTCCATTTTGGGCGTAACAACATTTGATATTGTCACAACTGCTGTTATTGCAGTGATCTTTATCATCCTTGTTTGGATTATAGCTGCAATCATTCCAGGCGAGTCTCCAAAAGAACTTAAATCTGATGAACATTAATATTGATGCATAGCAAAAAACCGGATGGGACAAGGGAGCCCATCCGGTTTTTTTGTGTTCTTCAGCCATTATCGGAATGATCGCCGCCATTCCCCGAAAGGTACTAGGCATTCCGGCCAGCCAACGCCTCCGGATAAAAAAAGGCGGCCGGGCCGAACAATCGGCTCAAGCCGCAGGTTTTCCAACGACCAAATGTCCATCTTTTAATGACACTCTCATCGTTTCTCCCGGAAGGATTTCCCCTTTTAACAACTCTTTGGCCACTGCCGTTTCCACATGACGTTGCACAAACCGTTTCAAAGGTCTTGCCCCGAATTGCGGATCGACGCCATTTTCAACAACCCAATCCACCACTTCATCATCCACAACGAGTGTGATTTCATTTTCCGCAACCCGCTCCTGCAATTGTTTGATGTATTTTCGGGCGATGGCATTGAAATGTTCGTCCGTCAAGGCATGGAATAAAATGATGTCATCGATGCGGTTCAACAATTCCGGTTTGAAATGTTTGCGAAGTTCTCCCATCACGACTTTTTCCACGTCTTCATTGAAATGGGAACCGGCTTCCAATAAATAGTGGGAACCGATATTGGATGTCATAATGATGACTGTATTGGTGAAATTCACAAGACGTCCCTGGCTGTCGGTGATGCGTCCATCATCCAGAATTTGAAGCAAAATGTTGGCCACATCCGGATGGGCTTTTTCGATTTCATCCAATAAGACGACGGCATAAGGATTGCGGCGAACCGCTTCCGTCAATTGGCCGCCTTCTTCATAGCCGACATATCCAGGAGGGGCGCCGACAAGTCTTGATACACTGTGTTTTTCCATATATTCACTCATATCGATCCGGATAAAATGATCTTCCGAATCAAATAATTGGGCTGCCAACGCTTTGGCGAGTTCCGTTTTCCCTACGCCTGTCGGACCCAGGAAAATGAAGGAACCGATTGGTCTGTTTGGATCTTTGATGCCGGAACGGGCGCGCCATACCGCTTCTGTCACGAGTTTGACCGCCTCATCCTGTCCGACGACTCTTTCATGAAGGGTATCTTTCAAGCGCAACAGTTTTTCCCGTTCGCCTTCCATCAATTTCGTCACCGGAATTCCGGTCCAACGGGAAACGATGGCCGCAATTTCATCCGCCGTCACTTCTTCCCGTAAAATGCGGTTTTCCGAAGCATTCGCCAACGCTTCTTCCAATTGTTTGATTTCCTTTTCCACAGCCGGGATTTTTCCATGGCGAAGTTCCGCCGCTTTATTCAAATCGTACTTGCTTTCCGCATCTTCCAACTGGCGGCGGTATTCATCCAATATTTCCCGTTTCTTTTGAAGCTGTTCCAATCCTTCTTTTTCAAACTGCCATTTCTTTTGGAGTTCCGCCTGTTCTTCTTTCAATTCTTTCAATTCTTCCCTCAGAGCTTCCAACCGTTTTTTGCTTGCTTCATCCGTTTCTTTCATCAACGCCTGTTCCTCGATTTCCAATTGCATAACTCTGCGTGTGACATCATCCAATTCTTGCGGCATGGAATCGATTTCCGTACGGATCATCGCACATGCTTCATCAATCAAATCGATGGCTTTGTCCGGCAAAAAGCGGTCCGTAATATAGCGGTTGGACAGCTGGGCGGCCGCGATAATGGCCCGATCATGGATTCTGACCCCATGATGCAATTCAAAACGCTCTTTCAAGCCGCGCAAAATCGAAATCGTATCTTCAACGGATGGTTCCCTCACCATCACTTGTTGGAATCTACGTTCTAAAGCCGGATCTTTTTCAATATATTTTCTGTACTCATCCAATGTGGTTGCGCCGATGCAATGGAGTTCACCGCGGGCAAGCATCGGTTTTAAAATATTCCCGGCATCCATCGAACCTTCCGCTCTTCCGGCGCCGACAATCGTATGAATTTCATCGATGAATAAAATGATGCGCCCTTCCGATTCCCGGATTTCTTTTAATACGCTTTTTAACCGCTCTTCAAATTGTCCGCGGAAGCTGGCACCCGCAATCAATGAACTCATGTCCAATTCCCAAATGATGCAGTCTTTCAATCCTTCCGGCACGTCTTTCCGGACAATCCGTTGCGCCAACCCTTCAACAATCGCCGTTTTGCCGACGCCCGGTTCCCCAATCAGCACCGGATTGTTTTTCGTCTTTCTGGATAAAATACGGATCACATTCCGGATTTCTTCGTCACGACCGATCACAGGGTCAATTTTTCCTTTTTTCACTTCTTCATTTAAATTACGTCCATATTTTTCTAAAGCGTTGCGATTATCTTCCTGTTGTAATTGCATACAACCCACCTCTTCAAAACGGTTTGACCTTTTTTGACTAACTTGATTATAATTTTATTAACCGGAAAAAGCAAAAAATCTCTCCAAAAATATTCAATATTTACACGGGAGAAATGTGGTATTATATTTATAGGTTTTTTGTTCGTTTAATGGAACCTCGTGGGAAGTGTACATCAGTTATAAGGATGTGATAAATGAATGGTTTTAATGGAAAAGGTTCCGATGGATTTTCATACGTTATTTGAAGAACACGGGTTGTTGTTGAAAATCGAGAAAGGGAATTCCATTTTTCAGGAAGGCGAAAATGCGGATGATCTTTATTTGATTTTGAAAGGATCCGTCCAAATAAGCAAAGAAACGGAAAATGGGAAGGAATTGACACTCAGAATTTGCGGCCCCAACTCCATGATCGGTGAATGCACCATCTTTGGACCGCCCGCCATCCATACAATGTCAGCAAAAGCTCTGATGAATACCGAGCTTTTATCGATAAAAAAAGATAATTTGGAAATGTTGTTGACCGAGCAGCCAACATTGATGATCGAATATATCCGGTGGCTTCAAACGGAGCATTTGAAAACCCAAAGCATTTTGCGGGATTTAGTGCTGAATGGCAAAAAGGGCGCGCTCTACTCGACGCTCATCCGCCTTGCGAATACTTTCGGCAAATCAGACGATAATGATGATATCTATATTGACATCAATTTAACGAATACCGATCTTGCCAACCTTTGCTCCACAAGCCGCGAGATGGTCAATCGGATGTTGAACGATTTGAAAAAACAAGGCATTGTTTCATTTGATAAAGGCATCATCAAAATCCACGATTTGGACTATTTGAAGAAAGAAATCTGTTGCGAAGAATGCCCGCTCACTATTTGCCGCATCGATTGAACATGGGGGAACTGTAATCATTTACAGTCCCCTTTTTTTATAGCCTTTCTTTATAAATCAATTTTTTGCAGCCACAGTTCCTCCAAATGTCCGCAATGATGATCCCTTAATAATTGTTGCACTTCCCCCGCCGCCAATATTCTTCCTTCATGCAAAATAATGACGTCATCAGCCAACTGTTCCGCGAAAGCCAACATATGGGTTGAAAACAATACCGTTGCCCCCCGATTCCGTTCTTGGGCCATCATATCTTTCAATTGTGCAATCCAATAGGGATCAAGACCGTTCGTAGGCTCATCCATGATGATCAGCCCATCCCCTCCAATGAGACTCTGGGCCAGATTTAGGCGCTGGCGCATTCCCTTTGAAAAGGAAGAGACTTTCTGCTTTTTCACTTCAAAAAGTCCGACCTTTTTTAATATTTCATCTTGTTCCCCTTTTCCAACCTTTTTTAGTGAACCCAGGAGTCCCAGCACTTCTTGCGCCGTCAGCGTGGAAGGAAAATCCACATCATCCGGCATATAACGCACAAAGTCATCCTGATGCCAAATCAGTTCCCCATTCGTCGGCTTCTCCTGCTTTGTCAGCAGGCGAATCAGCGTGCTTTTCCCCGCACCGTTGCCTCCCGCGAGAGCGACGATGCGGCCTTTTCTAATGGTGAAATTGGCATCATGGATTCCCCGATTGTTCTTATAAATTTTCTGCAAATTTTTCGCTTCAACGATCATTTTTCAACACCAAGTTTCTTTAATTTGATGGTTGCCACAATGAGTGGAAGTGCAATCCATAACAACGTCACTGCCACAAACACTATTGTTCCAAACGCCGACTCATAAAAGGCGATCAAATCATAATAAGTCGGACCAAGAACCGCCGTCTGATGGGAAAGGAGGAAATATCCAAACCGCAGCCAATCTGCCGGATTGATATGCAGCATGACAATCGTGAGTTTTTGCAACACATGTCCAGGAACAACCGTGCCGACAGCCATAACCAAATATGATAGAAGCAATAATAACAATGCCCACACAACAAGGGAAATGGCAAGGGCATGCAGGCGGTTTTTCGCCAAACTTCCGAGCAATATGGCAATCGATGAGAAAATGAAAATCAAACCGAAAGCGATGATCAACAATTCAAAAGGAACTTTGACGCCGCCGAATAACCCTCCAAGGGTAAAAACCACCCCAAGGGCCAATAGGACTATAAATATGAAGGAACCGATCAGCGCAATAAATTTCCCCAATACATATTGGACAATTTTCATCGGATAGGTTTTCAATAAAGAAAACCAGCCGGATTCCACATCCCCCGCCACACTCATTCCTCCAATGGTGAGCGTGAACAGCGGCAATAAAAACAATAGCAAATTCAAAAAAGATGCCGTTTGTCTCGTAAATCCTTCAATATCCGGCAGTGCCAGCTGCTGAATCATGACGATGGCGACAAAAACGAAAATGAAGAGGATGGCCACCAGTTGCAGCCATCTGCTGCGGAGCATTTGTTTCCATTCCAATAAAATGAATTTGCCCAGCATCAGAAATGGATTCCCCATTGAAAATCGTCCAATTGTTCAAAGGAATACACTTCGCCTTCACCGTTCTCTTCCATGTATTGTTCCGCAGCATCTTTGGAAGGGAAGGCGAGCACGCCATAATTCATCGGTGTCCAATAGTCTTTGGAATAAACATAGGTTGCATCTTCCACAGGAAGCCATTCGTTGCCGTCAGCACTTTTTATATAAGCGGCACCCACTTCCGATTCCTCGACATCTTTCATAAATTCCACCAAACATCCCAAATCATCGAACACTTCATAATCCCCGTTTTTAAAGATCAGTTCCGCCGCATAATCTTCATGGGCAATCCCCATGTTGCACACTTTGCAAATATCCGTTTCCACATTGATTTCTTTCGGCTCATAGGCTTTTTCCGAGCAGCCGACTAAAAACAAGCTCAATGATAGAATGAAAATAAACGTTTTCCATTTCATATTAGGACACTCCTTCTCCAAATAGCGATGCATCCGATTGTAAGAATCAATCCAATGATGAGTTGAGGCAAATGGAATTGAAAATGGAAGGCTTTGTCCCTTTCAAATTGGGTTGCCGGTGTTTCATCCACCAACAGCTGTTTGGCGGTTTTATTGGTTTGTTGATCGATTTGATTCAATAAAACCACGCTCGGCGCTTCCACATAATATTGGTACACCGGTTTTCTCACCATCCACTGGCCAAAGCTTTGCAATGCCACATAGGACTCGTCCCCGATTCCATCATCGTCGATATCAATCCCTGCATAGTCATCGTAATAATTTTCCTGCAGCTGAATGCCTTTCACATCTGAACGGACATTCACCAAATTCCCTACAAAATAGTTTTTGACAACCTGGTTCGTGCCCGATTGAATGGATTCAATCGCCGTTTGATTCATTTGAAAAATATTGTCGGAAATCGTGACTCCATCGGATTTTTGAATGGAAAGGGCAACCCGGTTTCCTGAAACGGTATGTTTTTGTATTTCGATATTCTTGACCTCATATAGGGTGATTCCCGTCCCGTTAAACCCATTTTGATAGGAAATATCGTTATTGAATAGGCTTACATTTTCCGTCATCATGATCATAAAACCTGTCACATTTTTCCGGAACTTGTTTTCTGATGCTTCAGCATCTTCACTATACATAAAATGGGTTCCGTACCGGCTGTTTTCCACTCTATTGCCTTTTACGGTGATTCCCTTTGCGTTTTCAATGTAAATTCCGTCCTGCACTTTGGAAATTTTATTATGTTTGATGGACAGGTCGTAACTGTCATAGATGGCGATGCCGTTTCGTTTATTGGCAAAATCTTGATCATTACCCGTAACGGCAACTTGCCGGATATCGATTTGTTTGGAATTGTAGATTTCGACCCCGCTGTATACATGGTTCATTGATACGTTTGAGAGCTGAACATTTTCCGAATTTTTAATGAGAATCCCTGTTCCGGATGTGCGCAATTGCAAATTTTGAATGGACACATCCTTTGCCCCCGTAACCGCAATGACCGGTTCTTCTGGATTTTTGGGAAGAAGGATGACTTTCTCATCCCCAATCAATGTAATCCCCTTGGATATGGATACATTCCCTTCATATGTACCTGCCGGAAGATGAATCGTTGCCCCTTCCCCGGCATCATCGATGATTTGCTGCAGATCCATGTTGGCGTCCGCTTCATGGACAAAGGCTACAAAGCAAATCAAGAATACGAGGTGGCTTATTATATAACGCACGCTGATCAACTACTTTCAAACGGTATTGGGCCGTCCAGAAAACTCTAAAGACGGCCTTCACAATTTTTACTTTAGTTCTTTTTTCAATGATTTTTCAAGATGGATTTCATTAATGGTTATGTCCATCGTGTGACATATTTTGCATGTTTTGCATATTTCCTTGTTGTTGCTGTTGTTGTTGTTCCGCTTGTTTTTTCAATTTAGCTTCGCGTCTTTCTTTTGCTTCTTGTTTTACGACATCAAGCGCTGTGATTTTGTAGCTAGGGTTGTCTGCGATGAATTGATCTGCATCTTCTTTGTTTTTAAAGAATACGTAACCCCAGTTCATTGGAGATTTTAAATCTGTTTTTACGATCGTTGCATCATCCACAAGTACCCATTCCAATGTATTGTAATCACGCACATATTTTTGGTTCTTTTCATTGTGCGCCAACTCCGCGTTCAATAAGCAACCGATATCATCATAGAAAGCAATCGTGCCATCTTCTTTGATCGCTTGACCGCTGAATTTTCCTAAATCATCTGTCACTTCATAAACTTTCATATTACACATTTCACATTTCGTATCGGCAGTCGGTTCTTCAAGGCGTGCATCCGGTTTGGATACGGTAACTTTCTCATCTTGTTTGTCTTTGCTTACTTCCGTTTGTTTTGTGTCGTCATTTGCATTTTTTGAATCGTTACTTGCGTCATCCGATTGTCCACAAGCAGCCAATGTGAACAAGGCGAGCAACATCATGAGTGTCAATAATTTCTTCATTCTGATAAGACTCCTTCCAAAATATTACTAGTATAAGTTCTACGCCTATTACTTTACTAAGAAGTTGTGAAAAAAGATGAAAGTGTCTGTTAAAAAAATGAGAAATAAAATTGGCAATTTTGTTGCATGCCCGTTTCATTCCAAACAAAAAGAGCGAACCGGAAAACTCAACGTTTTTCCAATTCGCTCTGCATTTACAATCAAACGAGGTGTCGGAAATGCCTTTTTCGCGCTTATATTTTAACCAAATTATATGATTCAATACATCCGTTTGATCACTGCAATCATCGGATTCCCAATGCCATTTTTGCGTAGCGGGACATCATATCTTTATTCCATGGCGGATTCCATACAATATTGACATCCACATCTTTGATTTCCGGAAGTTCGCTCAACACCGTTTTAATTTGATCCACAATGATTGGACCAAGCGGACAGCCCAATGAAGTCAGTGTCATGGTAATTTTGCAGACACCTTCATCATCCATATCCACATCATATACCAAACCGAGATTGACGATATCGATTCCCAATTCAGGGTCAATGACGTTTTCCAAAGCACCAAGAATACTTTCTTTCATATCCGCATCCATTGCCATCAGCCATCGCTCCTTTCAATCCGAAAATGATAACTGTTCTCAATCATCATACTATACTAAAAATCAAAATACAAAAGTTTCGTCTTCTGTCAAATGTTTCGCAAGGAATTCTGTCACTTTCAGCATCCCTTCCCGATTCACTTTATGCCCCTGGTTTTCATCAATGATCAATTGCAAATGTTCCGGCTGTTGATAGTATGGACGGGCCTGTTCATAAAAATGTACCGCGTTTTCCATAGGGACGGTCACATCTTTTTTTCCATGCCAGAATATCACAGGGCGATTGTTTAATCGTTCCGGCGTTTTTGATATATCATATTCAGAAAGAGCGGTATGTATCTGTTCGATTTGCTCATCGCTCAAAGGAAGCGGAATCCCCGCTTTTTCAAACTCCGCCAGCTGATAATCCGCAAAGGCGTTGTATCCCGGTGCACCCATGCAAATGCCGGCCGCATCAATCCAATCATATTTCTTCAAACAGCCGCATGTTGTAATTCCGCCCATGCTTGTTCCTGCAATACCCAATTTTTTCGGTTGGAAACGGGACCGGATTTCATTGTATAACTCCCCAACCTCATGTATAGAATTCAATACGATGTTCCAAAATTGCAAATTCATTTTTTCTTCGGATAATCCCTCGCATCTGTCGCCATGCAATAGGGCATCCGGCAAAATCACGCGAACCCCTTTTTTCACTAGTTGATAGGCATAATGTAAGTTGTGTTCTTTCGCACTTGTAAATCCATGTAAAAAAATGAGAACGGGTGAACATTCATTCATTTCTTCATTATAAAAATGAATCAGCGGAATATCCTGCCATAATTCTTCATCTATTAACATTAACGCTTCACTCCTCAACAACTCTCTCTAATCAATTATGTTACCAAAAATTATAACTGGTGACAAAATTTTGACGAACTCCAATCGTCGCGATAAAATCGTAAAGACAGAAAGGGGACTTTCCATGAAACAACATCTAATTGTTTTGGACCTGGATGGCACTCTATTGACGGACAATCATACCATTTCGCCTAAAACAAAACAAACCTTGATGAAGGCGAAAGAAGCCGGCCATCTAATCATGATCGCCACAGGAAGACCATTCCGGGCGAGCAATATTTATTATCAGGAATTGGGATTAACCACTCCGATTGTCAATTTCAACGGAGCTTATATACATCATCCAAAAAATCCGTCTTGGCAGGCCATCCACTCCCCCATCGATATGCGGGTGGTGCACGACGTCATAGATTCAGTGGATAAATACCAGTATGAAAACTTAATTGCCGAAGTCATTGATGATGTGTATATACATGTGGAAGATCCGACGATGATGAACATTTTCAAAATGGGGGATCCTAAAGTGACCATCGGAAATTTACGCGGCAACTTGAATGAAAATCCAACAAGTTTGCTCATCCACGCCAATGAAAACAACGTGCCTTTGATCCGCCGGCATTTGCAGGAGGTGCATGCGGAACTCATTGAACATCGGCGCTGGGGAGCACCTTTCAATATTATCGAAGTGGTGCGGAAAGGATTAAATAAAGCGGTCGGCGTTTCCCTCATTGCAAAAGATTTGGGCATCCCAAGGGACCGCATCATCGCCTTTGGGGATGAAGACAACGACTTGGAAATGATCGAATATGCCGGCATCGGGGTTGCAATGGGCAACGGCATCAACGAATTAAAAAGCATCGCCAACGAAGTGACCGGAACAAACAATGAAGATGGCATTGCAAATTTCTTATCAGAAAGATTAAAATTATCATAACATGATTCCATCATGAGGCACCCTTCCTTACCAATTTTTGAGAAGGGTGTAATAATTTTATAAAGGATGGAAAGGAGAGTAAAATGATTCTATTCACAGATAGCGCGAGCGATTTGCCAAAAGCTTATTATGATGAGCATAATGTGGTCTTTTTCCCGCTGAGAGTCCACCTCAATGATACAGAATATGATGATGTCATCGGCATTGATCCAAAAGAAGTTTACGATGAAATGAGAAAAGGCGCTGCACCAAAAACTTCCCAAGTATCGCCTGAAATGTTCTACAATACCTTCGAAAAATACGCCCAAAGCGGTGAAGAAGGGGTTTATATCAGCTTTTCTTCCCAACTGTCCGGCACTTACAACACGGCTGTCATGATTGCCGAACAATTGCAGGAAAAGTATCCGGATTTCAAATTAAAAATCATTGATACGAAATGCGCTTCCCTTGGACAAGGCCTTGTTGTGAAAAAAGCCGTAGAATTGAGAGATGCTGGAGTCCCTTTCGATGAGCTCGTTGAAAAAGTGGAACATTACGCAAAACATATGCAACATATTTTCACCGTGGAAAATCTGGATTATTTGGCAAGAGGAGGGCGCATTTCAAAATCAAGCGCGTTTTTCGGCGGCTTATTGAGCATCAAGCCCATCCTGCATGTGGAGGACGGGAAGCTCATTCCTCTTGAAAAAATAAGAGGAAGAAAAAAAGCCCTTGCCCGGATGGTTGACATCATGGCGGAACGCGGCGGAGATTTTTCGGATAAAATCGTCGGAATCTCCCACGGGGATGATTTGGACACGGTGGAAGAAGTGAAAAAGTTGATTGAAGACAAGCTCCGTCCGAAAGGCTTTGATGTCACGATGGTGGGCGCTGTGATCGGTTCCCATTCCGGCCCTGGCACATTGGCGATCTTCTTTACGGATAAAGATTATCAGGAATAAATGTTTAAAGGGGCTGTCCGAAAAGTCGATTGAATCGACCTTCGGCTCAGCCCTTTTTTCTGTTTTTAGGGTACAAAAAAATCGTCCTTTTTTATAGAATGAAATTGACCAAAAAAACATTCTAAAGAAAGGACGATTTTTTATGAATAATCAAATGACTATTCAAGAAAATTATAACACGCAATTAGAAATGACTCTAGAGGGTATTCAAAAAATAGAGGTTCAAAAGAACAAGAAACGCAAAAAGCTAGTTTTCCAACCTTATTGCAATCGTCAAGTCATGAGCATTTTAGATATCGAAATGTATATTCCTGAAAATCATGTCGCCCGTTTAGTGGATGAAATGGTGGAATCGATTCCGGATGAAGTGTTGTATACTCATTATGTTGGTGGGGGTCGTGCACCCTATCACCCTAAAATGTTATTGAAAGTGATTTTATATGCGTACACTCAAAACGTTTATTCAAGTCGGAAAATAGCGCAAATGGTGAAAGAAAATCTTCCGATGATGTGGTTGGCGGGATTGCAAACCCCTGACCATCGCACAATAAATGATTTTCGTAGTGTTCGTATGTCAAACATGATGGATTCTGTATTTGAACAATTTGTCCTTCAACTAGTAGAACAAGGATTTATCGACCTCGACCATATTTTTGTGGATGGTACGAAAATAGAAGCGAATGCCAACAAATATACGTTTGTATGGCGAAAATCCGTAGAAAAATATGATCAGAAACTACGAGCCAAAATTCAATCGTTTCTACAAGAAGCGCACCAAATCGCCTTGGAGGAATTAAAAGAAGAACAATTAGAAGAAGAATTAGAAAAATCATCGGCACAACTTTCTGAGAGAATAGAAGCTTTGGAAAAAGATTATAAACAGGAAGAAGACAAAGAAAGAAAAAAAGAACTTCGCTCTAAAAAATCCCAACTCACCAAACAACTGAAAACGATTCAAACGGATTATCTTCCACGATTACGAAAATACAAAGTACAAAAACAGATTCTAGGTGAACGAAATAGCTACTCGAAAACCGACCATGAGGCCACTTTTATGCGAATGAAAGAGGACCATATGAAAAACGGCCAACTCAAGGCGGGTTATAATGTTCAACTCGCCACACAACATCAATTTATCGTGGGATTTGAAATTTATCAAAATCCAGGAGATACTCGCTGTTTCCAACCATTTATGGAAAAGTTATTGGAATCGATACCGAAGGAAAAGAAACTCAAGTATGTCATTGCCGATGCAGGATATGCGAGTGAAGAAAACTATTTATATGCGATTGGCGAAGAAAAAGAACCTCGTTTTGAATTATTAGCCCCATACCAAACCTATTTGAAGGAACAAAGTAAAAAGTTTAAAAAGGATTTATCAAAAGTACAAAACTGGAAATACATCGAAGAAGACGATTGCTTTATCTGTCCGAACAATCGGAAAGTCGTATTCAAGTATTATCAAAAAAGAAAAAATGCATCTGGATACATACAAGATTTGAAAGTGTACGAGTGTGAAGATTGTACGGATTGCCCGTTGAAGAATGGGTGTACGAAAGCCAAAGGAAATCGTCGAGTATATTGGAACACGATTTATGAAGAAATGAAAGCGAAAGCCAAAGCAGCTCTTGGTGACGAACAAAAGGCAGCTCTTTATGCGAAGCGTAAAGTGGATGTCGAAAGTGTGTTCGGGAACATCAAGGGCAATTTGCGTTTCACTCGATTTCTGTTACGGGGGCTTCATAAAGTCCGAACAGAATTCGGGATTGTGGCAATGGCCCACAACATACTGAAATGGGCCGCAAATTCCCAAACCAATTTCAAAAATAAGGAAACAGAGCGAATGGAAAAACTCATTGTTTTCTCCATTCGCTCTGTTTTTATGGACTTTTTAGACAAGCCCTTTTGATTTTGTGCTATATTCAACAATATCCACGCTGAATGTGTCCATATCGACCATTTTTGTGACAATATCCTCTGATTTTGTATACATCATGACCGTTGTCCATTATTTACTCTTGATCGGCTCCTTCGCCAACAGCTCGATTTCATGCAATTCAGTAGGATTTTCAAAATCGATGCTGTAATTTTTCACCCGCTTGTTCACCGGAACGATTTCATAGCTGAACTGAAGGGGAATCACCGGCGCTTTTTCCGCCATATATTGCTGCCAAATGCGGAACTGCTCCGCGCGGTAAGATTGGTCAAAGGCTTCCGGTGAATCGATTTTTTGGATTGTTTCTTCTAAAAACTCAGAAGTAAACCGGCTAAAATTAAAGGCATCGGATTTGCCGTACAATCCGGATGGCGAAGGGTTTGTCCCCGTTCCCCATGCCGCCATAAAGACATGGATTTCCGGATCATCGGCCTCCACTTTATCGTAAAAAGCATTCACTTCAATCGGCCTTCCTGTTGTTAAAGTGACGTTCAAACCGACATCCCGCCAGTTTTGCAAATAGTAAGCGGCAATTTCATCCTGGATCGTATCCCCCGCCATTGTGGCAAATTTGATTTCCAGCTTATTCCCTTTTGGATCTTCCCGGAAACCGTCTCCATCAATATCGATGTAGCCTGCTTTGTCCAAAATCTTTTTTGCCTTTTCGGGATTATACGTATATCCTTTCAAGGTTGCATCATGGTAGGTTTTAAAGGCTGGCGGAATCAATGAATTGGCCCGTTGCCTGAAATTGAAAAAGAGCACTTCGCTAACCGCTTCCACATCCAATGCGTACCCCATCGCCTGCCGTAAAGCCTGATCCCCCACCGGCGTCGAATTTAAATCGGTCACCACTTCCCGCTTTTTCGGATCCCATTTTCCCAGCTTGAATCCCAAGTAAGAATAATATAATTCCGGACGCCCCAAAATCTCGATGTTGTCATATTTTTGGATTTCAGGCCATTTGGTTGCGGTGAATCCCGACACAATATCATACTTTCCGGAGCCGATCGCGACAGATACGGAACTGGATGGAACAACTTCCACAAAGACGCCGTCCAGCTTCGGTTCGCCTTTCCAATAGTACGGATTTTTCACGAATTGCACCGATTCGCCGGGAACGATTTTATGAAATTTGAATGGCCCGAGGGTCACGGGGTTTTTCCGCACGGCGTCGCTTTCAATCAGCTTCTTTACAGGAATGCCTTTCAGCTGGTGACTGGGCGCCGCATAGGTCCATAAACCGTCCCCGCCGGAAAATATCGCAGGCGACAACTTTTTGAACCGGATTTCCAATGTGCGCTCATCAATTTTCCGGATGCCGGAGATGGTTTTCGCTTTTCCTTCGTGGTATTCTTCCACCCCTATGATATTCTTGAATTCCGTATCGTAGCGGACGCCCGTATAATCCGGATGGGCAATGATTTCATAAGGCAGAATCAAATCTTCTATTTTCAGCGGCTCCCCATCGGACCACCGGACACCTTCCCGGATGGTGATGGTCACTTTATTCTCCTTTTGGTTCACATCCATGGAAGCGATGCCTTCATCATTGATCAAAAAATCGCCGTCCATTTCAAAAATGGCGTTTGAGGCATAGCTCATAATCGCGCCATCATAGCGGTTTTCATATAGTTCCGCCAAAAACACCCCCTGGAAAGGTTCATCTTTGACAATCCCTACTTTTAAGATGCCTCCTTTGATGGGTGTCCCTTCATTTGTGACGGAAGTTGGGAGCGTCACGTTTTTTGAAAAGGCATTTGAACCCGTCAGTGCTGTGATCAGTAAGACTGCGATGCAGAGTGAAATGATTCGTCTCATGATGTCCTCCCTTGATGCTGTTATATTCCATTAGCCCAACCGCTGTTTCACATCCACGGATCTCCTTAATGCTTGGCCGATATAGTTGATGGCGAGCATCATAAATAATATCAATAGGGATGCCGGAAGCCATACCCACCAATATTGTTGCAACACGGCCGGATTGTTCGCATAGCTTACCAATGTGCCCAATGAAGGGGTGGTTGGCGGCAGACCGAATCCCAAATAAGAAAGACCCGTTTCAATCCCCACGTTTCCCGCAAAGTTCAACGTCATCTCGACAATCAACAAAGAACTTAAATTTGGCGCCACTTCCCTCCGGATGATGGCAAAATCGCCCGTTCCCAACGTCTTTGATGCGCTCACATAATCCCTTTTGCTTTCGGACAACGCCTTTGAACGGACAAGCCTCGCCGTCCCTGTCCATAAAAACAGGCTCATAATCAAAATGAACGTTGTGACCGAATACTTTGGCACAAGGGTCACAAAAACGATGATGAACAATAATGAAGGAATCGTAACGAAGAAATCGATGATCCTCATGATGATATAATCGACCCAGCCGCCGAAATAACCGCAAATGAGCCCCACAACAATCCCGATCAAACCGGTGATCAGCGTGATGGCAAGGGCGATGAAAATGGAGTTTCTGGCCCCGATGATGAGCTGCCCTAAAATATCTTTGCCGCCCTGGTCCGCACCCAACAAATACTTTTCCCCCGGCGGACTGTAACGGTCATACAAATTGATGCGCATCAACTGCTCCTGATCGATGAAGAGAGAGGCAATAAAAACAAATAGAATGAAGAATACTAATAACATGAATGAAGTCATCGCGATACGATCCTTCTGAAACTCCCGAAATACCACCTGCATGCCTCGGGCGCGCCCTTTTTTGCGATATCGTTTCTTCTTACGTCTCATTGTTCCACCATCCCCTCCTCTCTATTCAATACGAATGCGGGGGTCCACAATGCTTAAAATGATGTCGGAAAGCAGACTTCCAAGCAAAGTCAAAAATCCGTAGAGCATGACCAAAGCGCAAATGACGCTGTAATCCCTTGAAGCGATGGAACTGACAAACAACTGTCCCATCCCCGGATAGCCGAAGATCGTTTCAATAAAAATGGAGCCGCCCAAAAGCCCGGTGATGGTAAACCCCAAAAAAGCGGCAATCGGAATAAAAGAGTTTCTAAAAATATGCTTCGTATAGATTTTTCTCATCGGTACCCCTTTGCTTCTTGCGGTTCGTACATAATCCATCGTTTTGGCATCGATAATTTCCGAACGCAAATACTGGATCACCCCGGTTGTCCCTAAAATGGCATAGGTGATTGCCGGCAGAAGGATGTGGTAGAATCGGTTCCATATGTACTGGATGGTTCCTGGTTCCACTTCAATGTCCACGCTTCCGCCCGTCGGAAACCATTGCAATTTGTAGCCGAAAATATATAAAAACAATAAGGAGAGCACAAAAGTCGGAATGGCATAAGTGATGAAACTGTAGAACACGATGGTTTTATCCAACCTCGATTGTTGGTACCTTCCCGCCAAAATCCCCAATGGAATGGCGATCAGATACAATAAAATGACGCTGACAAAAGACAGCCAAAAAGTGTTCAACGCCCGCTCTCCAATGAGGGAAGCCACATCCCGCTGAAAGGTGTAGCTCTTGCCGAAATCCCCCTGCAGCGCATTTTTCACCCACCGGATGTATTGCACCGGCAACGGATCGTTCAATCCCAATTCTTCCTTCAATTCTTCAATCCGCGCAGGATCCGTTTCCGGCGTGATCATGCCAGTGAACGGGTCCCCCGGCATCATCTTCGCCAACCCAAACACAAGGATGCTCAGTGCAATCAATTGGGGAATCATCAGGAGGAGACGCCTTATAATCGTTTTCCACATTGTCCCGACCTCCCTTGAACGTGAAATTCCATAATCATACAATTTCTTTTTTGCTTGAAGCGGAAACGTAATGGGTATCCGAAAGGGGAATCAGGTCATACACTCGTCCATTTTCATCAAAGGCTTTATGGATATGCTTTTCATACACTTTTTCAAAGGCTTGCCGGGCGGATTTCCGTTTTTCCCTTCCGACCGGTGTTGATGCCGGTATGGATGAAAGCAGCCGTTTGGTGTATAGATGTTTCGGATTTTCGTATATATCCTCCTTCGTGCCGCATTCCACAAACCTTCCTTTATACATGATGTAAATATAGTCGCACATATGTTTTACGACCCCTAAATCGTGGGAGATGAACAAATAGGTCAATCCGAATTCCTTCTGCACATCTTTCATAAAATTTAACACTTGTGCTTGTACGGATAGATCAAGGGCGGAAACCGGCTCATCGGCAATGATCAGTTTCGGGTTCGTGGCAAGGGCCCGTGCGATATTGATGCGCTGCTTTTGCCCTCCTGAAAATTCGTGCGGGTATTTCTCTTTCGAATCGGCGGGCATCCCCACAATTTCAAGGAGTTCATCGATTTTCTTCATTTCTTCCCTTGGCGGCAAATGCAAAAAATTCCGGATCGGTTCTGCAAGGATATCCGCGATCCGTTTTCTCGGATTTAAGCTGGAATGGGAATCCTGGAAAATCATCTGCACTTCCCGGTGAAAATGGGAGGTGCGCGATTTCCGATCCTTCGTCACATCTTCCCCTTCAAAAAGGATTTTCCCTGATGTGATTTTCTCAAGGCCGATCAGCGCTTTTCCCGTCGTCGACTTCCCGCAGCCCGACTCCCCCACAAGCCCGTACGTTTTTCCCTGTTCAAACTCCATATCAATCCCGTCCACCGCATACACCCAATCGATGACGGAATTAAAAAATCCCCCCCGGATCGGATAATGCACTTTTAAATCAACGACTTGCATGAAGCTCAATCAGCTTCCCCCTTTTCATCACGGAAACGGAAATACTTCCAGCACGTACATTTGACGAAATGGTCCTTTGAAATTTTGTGAAACTTCGGCTGTTCTTCATGGGCTTCTTTTGGAATCCATGGAATGCGATGGGAAAATCTGCATCCGTTTCTCGGCAAATTGATCAGAGAGGGTACGATTCCTTCTATGACATGGAGGCGTTTCTTTGTGGAGTGAAGTTGTGGCATGGAGTGGAATAATAATCTTGTATATGGATGTCTCGGATTGGAGAACAACTTCTGCACCGGCGCTTCTTCAATGATTTCTCCCGCATACATCACCATCACCCGGTCGGCCATTTCCGCAACCACCCCCAAATCATGGGTGATTAAAATAATGCCTGCACCGGTTTCTTTTTGCAGCTCCTTCAACAAATCCAATATTTGTGCCTGAATCGTGACATCCAAAGCCGTTGTCGGTTCATCGGCAATGATGATTTTCGGTTTGCAAGAGATGGCGATCGCAATCATCACCCGCTGCCGCATTCCCCCGGACAGCTGATGGGGAAATTGTCTGGCCGTCTGTTCCGGCCGATGGATGCCGACTTGCTTCAACAATTGCAAGACTCTCTCTTCCCGTTCCACTTTTGACAATTCCGTATGATAGGTCAACGCTTCTTCGATTTGATCGCCAATTCGCATCAACGGATTCAAAGCGGACAAAGGATCCTGGAAAATCATCGCAATTTCCGCCCCACGGATATGGTCCATTTCCTCTTCGGACAATGCCAACAGATTGCGCTCCCCGTAAAGGATTTCTCCCGTCACCCGCACATTCCGCCCGTGATGGAGCCCGATGATGGAAGTGGCCAGGGTGCTTTTCCCGCAGCCAGACTCCCCGACGATGGCAAGAATTTCGTTGTTTTTTAACGTGAAGGAAACCCCATCCACCGCATCGTAAAATGCGTCATTTATCCGGAATCCGACATGCAAATTTCGGACGGCCAACAAGTCCATTGGGAAATTCCCCTTTCCCTTGCAATCGATGTTAATGAATTGTATGAATCGAAGTGGAAAATCATTAACTTGGGCAACCGGTTACAAGGGGAAAATTGAATGGACATCCCCCTAAACACACCAGATTTTTCCACCCTAATACAAAAGCATCTTTTCCGGAAAAAATAAAACAGCGAAAACCCAACCATTTGGATTTCGCTGTTTTATTTCATTTCAATTATTCCGCTTTAGATCGTTGACGTTTTCCCCGTTTGATCAATGCCACGACAAAGGCGATGAAAATAATATAAACAAATGCCAATGCGATGATATATGAAATATTGATGCCTTGTTCATCAATCACTTGATAAATTTCAACAACTTCCCGATCCTGGACAATTCTGAAAATGCCGTCATCGCCTTCGCGGAATATTTCACCTTCCAAAGTTCCGCGGATTTCTTTATTCTCTCCGACCAGCTCTTTTGGAATTTCAATTTTCTTTCTTTCGCTTGTATTGTTGATGACGACGATCCAATTTTCTTTATCGGATTTGCGTTGGAAAACGATTAATCCACTGTCGTTCTGAATGAGATTAAACTCCCCTTTGCGGAGGGTTTCCGATTGATTTCTCAATGTTTGAATATCTTCAATATAATCTTTCAGTTCTGTATCCGTTTTAAAATTATAAAGTTGGTGCGCTTCCGGACCCGCCTTTCCGTTCATGGCGATTTCCGTACCATACTGCATGACAGGTACCCCCGGCAAAAGCAAAGCCGCACCCAATACCATTTTCAACCGTGTCGGAGGATAAATTTCAGCAGTATATAAAAAGCGGTCCGAATTGATATGATCGATCATGATTTGCGCTGGGATGTCCGTTTCCCCCTTGGCGAACGCATTGAAATATTTCATTAAATCCGCCGTATCTTCATCCACATTTTTGAATGCATAACGGAAAATATCGCTCACTTCATTGAAATATTCCGCATCAAAATGTGCATCGCTTTCACTGTTGGAAATCACATAAATCGACTCATCGATGGATTTGATGGCATCAATCATTTCGTTCAAAAAGTCTGTATCCGCATCTTCCATATTGGTTAAGCGGACACCATCCAACCCGAATGTGGAAACGAAATCAACAACCGCATCGATCAATGCCTGTTGCACTTCTTCATTATCCAAATCCCAGCGGACTTTTCCATCCGTTTTCTCCAAAATCCAGGAAGCTTTGGATGGATCCTTCGCCCACTCATGATTTTCGCTCACATTGGAAAGCGGGAAATCCACCATGACGGACATGTCATTGTCTTTCACGAATTGGATCAACTTCTTGAATTCATCTTCCGTGCCAAAGTTTGGCTCTATTTCACGGTAACTTGTCACAGATGAACCATTATAAGTTTCCGTTGCAAAGACCGGTCCAAGGGAAAGGATGGAAAATCCCATATCTTTGATTTGGGAAAATTTATCTATGATTCCTTGGAAATCCCCTCCGGCAAACTTCTCTACATTTTTCGGATCGGTTTTTGAGCTGTCATCATTGCTGTTCGTGGCGTTAAAATACCGGTCAACCAATACATCGTATATGCTTTCATCAGCAATTGAGCGCTTCTCTTCCGCGCTTGCTACTGGCGTCAATACACTTGCGGATAATAATGTAGCCATTGCTGTCGTTTGAATCCATTTCTTGAGTTTCAAAATAATCCCTCTCCTTTAAAACCAATCAACGACATTTTACCAAAAATGTGGACACTGCTCTCCATAATTAAGAAAAGTTTTATCAAATCCGCTTGTATATTTGACGAAATTGTGACAAATAATCACGGCCATTTCCCGTGCCCGCCTTGCTCTTCCTCCAATTCATCCCATTCTTCCTTCCGGGGATGCACCGGGTTTTGCAAAAAAGCGAAAACAAGGAAAAATATCATCAGACAAGCGGTGAATACAAGCATGAAAATTGAAATCATCATCCATTCCCCTTCATTTTCTCAGTTGAATTCATTTTAGAGGAATTGAGAAAGAATTTCTATTACTTCCGCTCCATTTCTTGCGCAACGACCAAAGATTCCAATAAAAAACGCAAAGTACGAATCCTTGTACTTTGCGAATCGCAATCATTTAAGCTAAGAAGTTCATACCCATCGGCAATTTGAATCCGTAGAATAATGTCCAAAATAAGAAAATGACAAACAGAATCCAAAATGCAGTCGCTGATTTCCCTTTGGATTGGCGGACAAGCACCATTTCCATCATACTGATCACCAAAATGCCCAAAATGAGCTTAATGCCATAGTTCATGCCTTGGCCGTAATCCATCGCTTCAATAAATAAAGCGCCGCCCGTGATAATGATTAAAATATAGAATAGACGCAATGCCATATGTAACCCTTTATTCGGTTTGATGGCCCCAATAAGGAACAAGATGATTCCGATAAACCATGTTGTAATGTGTAAATGTGTCGAGCTAGTCAAAAAATCCATTAATTCTCCCACCTCATGTTCATTTTTCATTCATTGTCCATGCTATCATGGGATTTAGTTTAATTCAAATATAATAACCTTTATTACTTGGAAGTCATTTTAATATATAGAAAAAGAACCCGCAAGTTTTTTTGCATTTTATTGCAAATATTTACGGGTTCTTCCATTCATTTTAGCGAAATTCAAAGGTTTTTATTCAAAACGGTTTGTCAATGTACCGATTCCTTCAATGGAGATTCTCACGACATCCCCGGATTTTAAGAACTGTGGAGGATTCATGCCTTTCCCGACCCCTTTAGGCGTTCCCGTCAAAATGACATCGCCGGGCTCCAACGTTACATGATGGGAGATGATGGAAATCAATCGATCGATCGGGAACATCATATCTGCGGTATTTCCGTTTTGCCGCACTTCCCCATTCACCTTTGTCACGATCGTCAAATTTTGAGGATTTGGAATTTCATCTTTCGTCACAATGTAAGGGCCCATCGGACAAGTGGCATCCAAACTTTTGCCCAAGAAATATTGTTGATGGCGCTCTTGAACATCACGGGCTGTTAGATCATTGGCGATCGTATAGCCGAAAATATAATCATAGGCCAAATTGACAGGAATGTTTCTGCCAACTTTTCCGATGATCACCGCCAGCTCCCCTTCGTAGTCAAGGGAGTCGGTTTTGTCCGCATGGATGGACAGCACTTGATTGTCAGCCGCAATCGCTGTCGGAGATTTTGTGAAAATGACCAAATCGGACGGAGCAGCTTCTCCTCCCATTTCCTTTGCATGTTCATCATAGTTTTTCGCCACACAAATAATATTTTTTGGGGTTCTTGGGATCGGCGACAACCATTCAATCTCGCTGAAAGATAATTTGAACTTATCCGGTTTGTCCGATTTTTCCGCTACTTCCACCAATCTGCGGATCTTCTCAACAAAATCATACCCCAATGCAACGCCTTCAATAATCGTTTGCGGGAAGGATGGAAACACTTCAAGGGATTCCTGGATCGCCAATACATCCCAAACGGCTTCTTCTTTTTTTACTTTTGGACCAAATTTCAATTGATTATTGAATTTAAAGGATAGAATCTTCATCAGTAATAGCCCCTTTTCATTTTCACAAATTATTTCTGATATTAATAACAATATTACATGAAAAAAACCGTTATTGCTCCATTTTCTTTAACGTTTTTCCGTACGTGATCCGTTTGACCAGGTATTCCAGCGGACCTTGCCGGAACTTGATGAACCATAGCTCGGCAAAGGCGGCTTGAATCACATAAATGCTGATGGCAATCACTATTCCCATCAAGACATCCACTTTGCCGTAAAGGCCGAAACCGTAATTGTAGAACAACAACGTACAAATGACGGACTGCATGAGATAAAGGGTCAAGGACATGCGGCCCGCTTTGGCGATTGGGCTTAACAGCTTCGGAAGGAATGGGATGAGGCAAAGGAGCACAATGGCTGATGCATATCCGACTGCGACAATCGGTCCTCCCATATAAACCCGGACATATTCCCATAAGTAAGTCCGCGTTGTATGGAATGGATAGCTTTTTAAAAACAGCCCCCCCGCAATGCAAACAATGGCAAGGATAATCCATCTCCCTTTCAACTCTTTTGCCCTTTCCACCAGTCGCCATTTTGCCGCTGCCGCTCCGACCAACATATATGGAAGGATTGTAAACATGGCACTGATCCACATTGATGGAGACATTTGGATCGCCAAATCATTTAGGCGCTGCATGAATGCATCTTTCCATGTCCCGATTCCGTAGGCAGTAATGGCATCTTCTATCGCACTTATATCGACAAACGTTTCATACTCATCATTGGCAATCTCCGCCATCGCATAAACGGAAATGATCAATGTATGGAAAAGTCCATTCAAAACCAATGCAATGGAAAGCATCCAGCCGCTATTCAATCTCAGCAGCAAAATCAGAAAAAAGCCGCAAACCGCATACATCGTAATGATGTCGCCCCACCAAAGGAGAAAGGCATGCAGCAAACCGATGATGAAGAGCACAAGGAGGCGCTTCAATGCAAACGGATAAAAATTCGTCCCCGTCCGTTCCGCTTTCATGTACTGCATCGCCAAGCCGTAGCCGAACAGCATGGAAAACAAAGGATAAAAGCTTCCTTGCACATATATATCAAGCAATTGATAGTTCAGTTGATCATGAATGTCCGTGAACCAACTGTTCAAATCATGGACATGGGGAAGCGGTTGGGAAAAGGCGAACATGTTGACAAGCAAAATGCCTAGCAGACTCACTCCCCGCATAATATCGAGGGTATGGATTCTTTCGTTTAACGTCGTTGGTTGAAACATTTCATTCGACCTCCTAAATACAATTAAACTACCATTTTCCTAAATAACTTACAAGAAAAATTGACGAATGATGTTTCAAACCAGCGACCCCAATTGCACCTCTTTCCCGGCATCGAACAAGTAGAGCATCTTTTCATCCACTTTGATGCGAAGAATCTTTTCGACCGCTTCCGTATAAAGTCGGATTTGTACCCCATAGCGTTTCGTCACTTCACGGATCAGCGCCTCTTCTTCCTCAAAGGAAGGCAAAATTTTATCCGTTTTGTAATCAAGAAGCACCCATCTTCCATCCTCATCCAGCATCAGGCAATCGACAATCCCCTGAATGATTTGGGAATCGCCGTCCGCATCTTTCACGTTTAATGTGAACGGCACTTCCCGGTACAATTTTTGCGCATGGCTGAACCGCTGTCCGATTGGAGTCTGGAAGAAATGCAACAGTTTTTCCAGCTCGATTGCTTTCCGTTCTTCTTCCGTAATCAATTGTTTATTGGCAAGCCCATCAAGGAATTGCTGCGCTTCCTCCATGCTTTCAAACCCTTGCTGCGGCACATGTTGCATCACCGTGTGCATCGCTGTCCCGATTTCCGTCGCCGTCAACTGTTTTTCTTCCATAAACAATGGCCGCTTCACAAGGGATTTACCGCGTTTTTTTAAGATGAGCTTCATGATCTCCGCATCCTGCTCTTCATCCTGCCGCAAGTTTTCAATGCGCTTCATTTCGGATACGCTTGTTTTCGATTTTTTCTTCGTCGCCCGTTCAAACGGGTATGCGTAAGTAAATCGGCGGTTGAGCTCTTGCAGCAAGTGTTCATCCACTTCTTCCATTTGTCCGTTGGTTGCCGACTCTTCCGCTTCCAACGGTTTTTTCAGGAACGTTTCATTGGAGATGACACTCACTTTCCAGGCGGACGGATGCGGTATCGGCATGTATTCTTCATCACTGAATTCTTTAAAAGCCTCATGTCTGCTGATGGCTGGACCGATCCAATCAAGGTAACTTTTTGCTCCCGCCCTTACATAGTCCGGCAGCATCTCATGGTGGGGCAAGCTTTGCATTTCACACCAACTGTGTTTCGTTTTCTCCCAATCTTTCACGGAGCCGACGAGAATGAGACGCTCTTTCGCCCGGGTCATCGCCACATATAAAATCCGCATTTCCTCAGCAATCATTTCCAATCTTTTCTTTTCCTTCATGGCCAAGAACGGCAATGAAGTGTACATGATCCGGTTGTCCGGGTCGATCGCTTTCACTGCAAGACCGTAAGTTTGATCAAATAGATACGGTTCGTTGAAATCCTTCAGATTGAATTTGTTGCCCAGTCCCGCCACAAATACAACGGGATATTCAAGCCCTTTGGATGAGTGGATGGTCACTAATCGGACCACATCATCCTTTTCTCCAATGGCTTTGGCGATGCCCAAATCTTCTCCGCGGGCTTTCATCCGGTCGATGAACCGCAAAAAGCGGAACAAACCGCGGTAAGAAGATTTTTCGAAAGTCAATGCCCGGTCATGGAGGGCACGCAAATTGGCTTGTCTCTGTTTGCCGTTGGACATGGCGCCAACCATTTCATAGTAATGGGTGTCCAAATAAATTTTCCAAATCAAATCGGAAAGGCTGCCTCGCCGTGCCATATCCCTCCACGTATCAAGCTGCCGCAGAAACTTCTCAAGTTTGGATTGGGCTTGGGCTTCAAGTCCTGAATGGCCCTGTTCAACAAATTTTTTGACCGCCTCGTAAAAAGGCGCGTTCTTTTCGGTTAAACGGATCAGCGCCAATTCATTTTCCGTAAGCCCCACAAATGGCGCCCTTAAAACCGATGCCAATGGAATATCCTGATACGGGTTATCGATGACTTTCAACAAATTCATCATGATCATGACTTCCAAAGCATCGAAATACCCTTTCGAGCTTTCCGCATATAACGGGATATTGGCCGCCTTGAATTCCTCGATGATATCGTTTGACCACGTCATGGAACGCATCAAAATGACGATGTCGCTGTAACGCAACGGGCGGGTTCTTTTCGCCGGGTCTTTTTGTTTCGTATCATAAACGGTCGCCCCGGCCTCCATCAATTCTTTGATGCGCTGAATGATGTAGCGGGCTTCCTGCTGGGATTTTTTCATCTCTTCTTCCAAGATGGCTTCCAAATCCTCTTCCTCGTCACTTCCGGATGAAGCATCGGGCTGTTCTTCGTGGATGATGGCCAATTCCACCGGCACTTCTTCCTCATTGTACGGCGCGCCCGGTTTCAAAGCCGCCTTCTCGTCGTAAGTGATTTCCCCGACCTTTTCGCCCATCACCTGCTCAAAGATGCAGTTCGTTGCGTGGAGGACTTCCTTCCGGCTGCGGAAGTTGGCATTCAAATCGATTTTTAAACCGCTTGTTTTCGGCTCTTCCTCAAAGGTTAAATACTTATGTAAAAAGAGCATCGGTTCCGCCAGACGGAAACGGTAAATGGACTGCTTCACATCCCCGACCATGAACATGTTGCCATTGCTTTCATCGCCGCTTTTCACCAGTTGCAAAATCGTTTCTTGCAGCATATTCGTATCCTGATATTCATCCACGAGCACTTCTTTGAACCGCTTTTGAAATTCCAACGCGACAGGAGACGGCTTGATCTGTCCATCCTCTTCCACCGTCAATATTTCCAGGGCGAAATGTTCCAAATCCGAAAAATCCATGATGCCTTTTTCCAGCTTTGCCTGCTTAAATTTCTCGCCAAATTTCAGAGTGAGTTCGACCAATGTTTCGATCGCCGGTGCCATGAGGCGGATTTCTTCAATGAGCCGCTCCGGCTTTCTTGCAAAATACGTTTCCTGGATTTTTTTTACGACCTCTTTCGCCTTATTCCGTTTATCCTGCGCTTTCTTCTTCAATTCCTCATCGCAGGAATCTTTCGCCACCCGGGCAAGGGTCTCCCATTTCAACGTTGTAAAGAAATCGTACGCTTCTTGCCAGGAAGAACGGATGCGCCGCAACGCCTCCTGAATGAGCGCCAAATCCAATTCCACCGTCGCCCCATAGGGGTACGGACCATCCGGCATCAAAGCATATTTTCTGACCGACAAGAGATGAGACTTTGCTTCCTCCAACTGAAATTCAATGGCATTTTTCACATGTCCGATGAAAGGCAGCTCATCCACCGTGATGTGATCCGGAAGCCGGTATTGCTCCACAAGGGATTGTAGCCATTTTTTCGGTTCCGGATGCACCATTGCATTGTCATACAACTGTTCGATGAGCTTTTCAATTTCCTGGTCATCCCGGTCGGAGGTGAAACTGTCCACCAACCGGTAAATGCGGTTCACGTCCGAGTCCTCTTCCGCACTGTAGGCTTCTTCCATGACGTCTTTTATCACATCATCCCGCAATAAAGAGATTTCCCCTTCACTGGCAATGCGGAATCCCGGATCAATGTCAATCATGTATGCATATTGCCGAACGATGGATAAACAAAAGGAGTGCAATGTGGAAATTTGCGCTTTATTGACAAGGCTCAACTGCTTCCGCAAATGGGCATTATGCGGATTCTTCGCAATTTCCTTTTCCAAGGCACCGGCGAGTCGATGGCGCATTTCCGCTGCTGCGGCGTTTGTAAAGGTCACGACGAGCAGTTCGTCCACATCAATCGGATTTTCCTTCGAGATGACTTTTTCAATCATCCGGTTGACCAGCACAGCCGTTTTCCCTGAACCGGCCGCAGCAGAAACGAGAATGTCCTGCCCCGTTGCCCAAATGGCTTTCCATTGTTCGTCAGTCCATGTGGCGTCCTTTGGTTTAGAAGGAATCGGATTCATCAACATTCAACTCCTTTCGAATTTTATCAATCACGTTCGGCAGCTTGTCCGCCTGCAACCGCAGATATTCGCCTTCCGTCGGGTCGAATTGGCACACCGACTTGAACTGGCAATAATCACAGGCCGTTTTGTTTTTCAACTTAAACGGCCGGATGGAGGTGTCACCGCTTAAAATGGATTCCCCCGCTTCCTGGTGTTTTTTGCGGACAAATCGGCGCAAATCCTGCATCGCATCAGGAGGGACCACTTTCGAAGTTTTGGCAAATTCCTGCTTTTTCGTAATGGATACCGGAATGATGATTGACTTGCCATCCACTTCCAGACGTTCATCCATTGCCATCACAGCCTCCTGGTCTTCCGCCAGCAGCCCTCTCATTTTGAACATTTTCAGCCGTTCTTCTTCGACCTGCATTTCATTTAATTCTTTCTCAATTTTTAATAGCGGATTTTGCACATGGACGTAGAGCACTCCTGCCGGCAATGCCGATTCTTTCAACAAGATGAACGAGTTTTCCACCGCCACATCCAAATACGTCAACAATTGCAAAGATAGGCCGTAGTACACTTCATTCAAATCCAAATCTTTGCCCGATGATTTATAATCGATGACGCGCAAATACGTTTTGTCCCCCACTTTTGCATAGTCAATCCGGTCGATGCGGCCGCGCAATTGCATTCTTCGTCCGCCGCTTCTTAACGGAATTTCCAATGGCGGCAATTGTTCTTTCGGACCAAAAGAAGCTTCCACGGCAACCGGTTTGAAAAATGAACTTTTCGCATGATGCGTCAAGGCGACCATCGTTTTTTCGATGATGCGCATGAGTTTCCGCTGAATGTAACGGTAACGGGAACTGCTTAATAAGATTTGGTGGGAGAAGGCCGGCACAATCCGTTCCACCGCCTCACGGGCAAGATATGCGCATTGTTCCCGCGTCAATTTATTCCATGGCAAATTCAAACGGTTCGTTTCCATGGAAATCCATTTCAATGCTTCATGGAACAAGTCCCCCATTTCAAAGGTTTCCAGCCGGAACTCCGGCCGCTGTTCCAAGCGGAGGCCATAAGTTGCAAAATGGGCAAATGGACAGCTGAAATATTTTTCAATGCGCGACACGCTGGAAGTCAATTCATCCCCGTACAATGCTTCCGTCAACGGCTTTTGCAACGGTTCCGAAACATTTTTCTGTTTGAGCGGCTTCATCACAAGATCAAGCACCGGTTTCCATTCTTCGCTCCGTTCATAAAATGCCTTCAACGCTTGCCATTCCGGTGCCAGTTCCTCCGATTCCGCCTGCTTCAACTGGGTCATCAGGTAGGCAAGGGAAGTTCTCGGATGGCGCAAATATGAAAGCACATGGGACCGATCCCACTCTTCAATCGGATCGACGAAAATCCGTTGTTGAGGCAGCGTGCTTTCACCATCCACTTCAAACAAATTGAGCAGCCGCTGAACATATAGGGATGGCAATAGCGCCTTGCTTTCCTCGTCGCTGCTTGAATAAGTCACATACAACCGGTCCGTCGGAGAAGAAAAGGCACGGTAAATGTAGAAGTTTTCTTCCATTAAACGGTGTTTTGAAGTCGGGAACAATTCCATATCAATGCTTGAAAACCATTCCCGATCCGAGTCGTTCATCAGCCCTTCATAGTCGATCCGCATCGGATACACCCCGTCATTCACGCCGATGACGAACACGACTTTCATATTGTCAAAGCGGGAAAACTCCAATTGGGAAACCGTCACTTCATCGATGGCCGGAGGAATTTTGGAGAAAGTGAGGGTATTATAACCTTCATCCAAAATTTTTGCGGCCTCCTCCACCGTCAAAGGCTGGTCACCAAACATGACAACGAATTGTTCAAGCACATTCACCCATTGGTTCCAAGCCTGGTCATGTTCCATCGCTTCTTCCAAACGGCCGCTTTCCAGCTCTTTATCTTTCAACGCCTGGAGTTTTTCGAACACTTGCAATTCATCCATGCAGGAGAATAAAGCAAAGGCGATTTCCTTCCCGTTCCGGGCTTTCTTCAATTCCCGCTCCAATTTCAGCAATGGCTCCCGGACATACCCTTTCATTTCATCAATGATCGCTTGGACCTTCTGTTCTTCATCGGTCTGTCTTTTTGAAACATACTCCAGGCCGCGGTATTTTTTATAAAACCATCGATCATCCTGCATCCACCGATCCCCGTAAATTCCTTGGGCAATGACGAAGTTTTCGAATAGATCCGCCTTCTCCCGCATTTCTTTCACATCGGAATGGAGGGGGAAAAATAAATCCGTTTTCACACTGCGGAAAATCGGCTCATATTTCCAACGGGATGTGACCACTTCCAAAACGGAACGGCTGAATTCTATTAATGGATGATGCAGCATCGGCTTTTTCTCGTTCGTAAAAACAGGAATGTCGTATTGGGCGAAAATTGTCGAAATCAACGGATCATACACTTCCGCTTGCCGATACATAATCCCTATATCACGATAACGAATGCCCTCCTCTTGCACCAACCGTTTTATTTCCCGGGCAATTCCATGAACTTCTGCCCGGCGGTTGGATCCTTCAATGATTTGGACAAAACCTTCCGCTTCCATCTTATCCGGAACCGGCTCATGAAACTCTTGTTCCACATGCCGTAAATCTTTATTTCGATAACGATGCACCGTTTGCATATGTATGCGCGGTTCGATTTCAATCCCAAAATTTATCGCTTCTTGCCGCAATTTGTCGTACATCAACGCCGCGCGATGGAACACCGCCTGCTCATCATCTTTATCCTTTTCATCTTCAAATGGAAGAACCACCGTCACCCGTTTGGTCAGTGTCAACAGCTGCTTGATGATCTCAAACTCCCGGACGGTAAAGAAAGTGAATCCATCGATGTATACATGGGTATCTTTCAATTTTTCGGAGTTCTTCATTTGCCGGATTAAAAACGGGTACAGTCCGTCCCCTTCCACATACCTGTCTCCTAATATTTCTTCCAATTTTTGAACAATGATTTGCAAGTCCTTCGTTTTCGCAATCAATGTATGAGGAGCTTCCGATTGTTCAAATTGGTCGATCGCCACTTTCAACGCCTGGTTATCGATGTTGAACTGATTAAATTCCCTGATCATCTTTTCAATTTCTTCCGTAAATCCCGGTTTGTCCGCAGCTTGGCCGAATAAAGCAAATTGGTCTTTGTTCTCTTCCAGCAGCCGTCTCAGGAGCATGCGATAGCCGATTTTATCCACTTTATCTTTGGCGATGCCCCCGGTTTCCTGCAATATATGCCAGGATAATCGCTTGAAAGTCATGACCTGGGCCCGGATCAAACCTTCGATCCCATAGTGGTTCGTCAGCTGGTATTCCGTCGAAAAGGACATTTGATCCGGAACGATCAAATAAATGGGGGGACCAAAAGGATTGGATTTCACTTCTTCCACAATTTCACGGTGTATTAAGGCCGTTTTTCCTGTCCCGGCCCGTCCGCTGATGATTCGTAATGACATGTCGCTCCTCCTTCTTTATGAAAATCGTAATATAATTATAGTATATTTTTTCATCGATTCGTCATCTAACGTTAATGAAAAAAGCCCCGAAAATGTCTGATTTTCGGGACATTGCGGAAATTTTGCCACACCGCTCATTCTTTGGGCGTCATTTTCAGCTTCTTTTGTTTTCTGATTTTCGAAACTTCTTTCAGCTCTCGTTCAACGCGTTTATTCAAATATTTTTCAATGATTTTTCCTATGATCCACAACAGGACAATGGCCACGATGACGAGGATCAATTTGATTGGGCTGCGCAACAATGCCCCAATATCATACCCGAGCAAACTGATGGTCAAAATCATGACAAATTTTCCGGTCAACAATACAACCAAATAGATTTTCTTCTTTATATCGGATAGTCCCGCGACAATATTCACCAGTACCGACGGGGTGAAGGGAAAACACAACAAGATAAACAGCGGGGCGATCCCTTTCATATCCACCCAACGGATGAGCTTCTGCATTTTCTTATATTTGATGAATTTTTGCACTTTCGGATATTTTCCAAATTGCCGGACAAGCAAAAAGACCGAATAGGATCCCGATACGGTTCCAACCCAGGAAAGCAAAAATCCCATCCAAAGGCCATGGGAACTGGCATTTGCCACGACAAACGCCACCAAAGGCAGGAATGGAAGAAAGGCTTCCAAAAAGGGGAAAAGTAAACCAATAATTGGTCCCAGGGTCCTGTACTGCGCTTCCAAAGCTTCGATGTTTTCAATGGTAAACCAATCACTCACATGTTCCACCTCTATCGATACTGAATAATTAAATGCAAGACCGTCACATGATCGGTTGGATTTTCATACTGGTGGGGCTGATTGGCGGAGAAAAGGAGGGTTTCCCCTTCCGTCAAACTTTCCCTCATATCCCCGCATTGGACTACGGCTTGTCCTGCAATGACCGTCACCGTTTCCTCCACCCCTTCCGTATGCGGTTCACTTTTATGGGTCACCCCGGGATCCATTTCAATTTTATAAAATTCCCATCCCCTTTCCGGGTCATAGGGAATGATGGAGTAAACGCGATATTTTCCGTCCTCTTCCGAAACGTATGTAGTTGGATCCACGCTATATTTTTGAAAAAACGTTTTTGGCGGCTGCAGGAGGGATGAAAAAGAAATCTTTAATCCCGCGGCAATTTTCCATAAAGTCGAAACGGTCGGATTCGCTTCCCCTTTTTCAATTTGGGCAAGCTGAGCTTTGCTTACATCAGTAGCTTTTGCCACATCATCCAAACTTAAACTGCGCTCTTTCCGGATTTTTTTTAATTGCATGCCAATGTAGCGATTCATTTGTTCCATTTTTTGTTCCACCCTATTGTCTATTTTAAAAGACAAATGTATACTATATAAAACGAAAGAAGAATATTCTGACGATTTAATTATAATACGTAATTAGCATTAAATGGTAAACTTTAGACCGATTTTCTTCATCATTATAGTACACAAATGGATCCCATTGTACTGTAACGAATCGGTGTTCATAAAGTTGCAACAGGGGATCATGTATCTCGAAAATTCGGATGAAAGGGTTGGATGGCGTGGCAACGGAAATCAAGGAAATGAAAGAAATTGCAAAAACTGCGACGGAAGATTCGTTCTTCCAGGGAATGAAAGATTGCATTCCCACATTGTTAGGTTACATAAGTATCGGTTTTGCCTTTGGAGTCGTAGGGATTGCTTCAAAATTATCCGTTTTGGAGATTTTTCTCCTGTCGGCTCTTGTGTATGCCGGAAGCGCCCAGTTCATTTTTGCCGGGTTGTATGTGGCCGGCGCACCGATGTCCGTCATCATCATCACCACGTTTATCGTCAACTTGAGACTTTTCCTCATGTCCCTGACTGTCGCCCCATACTTCACCCGCTATTCCGCATTGCGCAATGTCGGTTTCGGTTCTTTGCTGACGGATGAAACCTTTGGCGTTGCAGTGACGAAAATGGGGCGGGAAAAACAGCTGGGCGGCCGCTGGATGGATGGTTTAAATTTGACCGCCTATTTGACGTGGATTGCCGCCTGTGTTCTTGGGGGACTTGTCGGAAACTGGATTCCAAACCCTAATCGATGGGGCCTTGATTATGCCTTGGTGGCGATGTTTATCGCGCTGCTTGTACTGAATTTGGCGAATGCAAGCAGAGGGAAGCTCATGCATTATTTGAAGTTGATTGGCTGTGTGTTTGGCGCCATGTACATTCTTTCTTATTTCATGCCGAGCCATTTGGCGGTGCTTTTATCCACCGTCATCGTGGCGACGATTGGGGTGATCACGGAAAAATGACGACAACGTTATTGATGGTTTTATTAATTTTGGGATGCGCCCTCGTCACTTGGTTGCCCCGCGTCATTCCATTTATTTTGGTGCGGAATCTTGAATTGCCGCAAGTGGTGTTGCGCTGGCTGCAATTTATTCCTGTTTGCATTCTGAGCGCGCTGGTTTTTCAATCATTGTTGAATACGGAAGGCAAATTCGTCACGTTGAATGGGGAAAACACGGTTGCTTTTGTGCCTACACTGCTCGTTGCCCTTTGGACGAAGAGTTTATCGAAAACGGTGATTGTCGGGGTTTTGACGGTGGCAATTTTGCGGAATTTCTTTTAGAAGGGGATATTGGATAGGAAAGGGCGAATGGAGAAGGTTCGCTCTTTTTTGTTTTTATGGCTGTGGTGTGCGATCTTGCGCGGGCGGGTTTGTTTTTAAATGGATATGTTGTCCGCTTGCTCGGATAATTTATGCTCTTGCTCGGATGCGGTCCACCCTTGCTCAGATAAATCATCCTCTTGCTCAGATATGCCATAAACACCCCAATTTTATATAAAAAAAAAGGCTCAATTCCCATCTTCAGGAATTAAGCCATCTTGCACATTCTATTCAACCACCAGCAAACCGATCCGGTAATGGTCTTTGCTATATACTTCATGCTGCGTCAAGCGCAGTTCATTTTTATGATTCAACACTTCCAATTTGCAGTAGGCGGCATTGATTTGAAGGGCTTTATACAACTCCAATTCATTATGCACTTCCATTCCGTTCACTTTGCGAATAATCTCTCCGGCCTGCAGCCCCATTTTTTCCGCCGGTGAATCCGGCAATACCGCTGCAATCATCACGCCGCTTGGATGGGCAGAAACCGCATACACATCCCGGCGTTCGCGAACTTTAAAAATATATGAAATCAATAAACGGAAGAATGCCCCTGCAAACACCGTCACTACCGCCGCGATTGGATAAAAATAGCCGACAAGTCCGCCGATGAGAACCAATTCTCCTAAAATAAGAACCGCCCTTGATAATTTAGGATAAACATATAGCGGCAAGGAACGTCTTGTCAACTGTTGGAATCCTACAACAAAAGGGAATAAAACCAAAGAAAATTGATGGTGGTTCAATGAAAATTGCGGCCACCAAGGAAAATAAGCATCAATTGCTTGTCCGGGCACAACGAAAAAAATCGGCAACAGCCACAATTTTTTCGTAAAGAAAGCGACGCCATTCAATCCCCTTTTCGATTTTTCAATCATCGGTGATGCGTAATTCATGCCATGTTTCTTGATTAAACGGCTTTCCGCAATCAGCAATAATCCTGCGACCAAAGCGCTTGTCACAGCCGCACCTTCCATCACGTCCACGCCCTGGATCGTCAACCCCAGCCATTCAAACGACCAATGTTGATCATACATCACCATTAAAGAGCCGAGGCTTAATCCCATCAGGACGATAGGCGAAAGAAGATGGAAATTGTAAAGGAGCAGGCCGAGGATACTGAAGGCCGTCACAAAGAATAACAATTCGATGGATTGAGTTAATCCGAAAAGCAGGGTAAGCACTGAAATCATAAGTGCGAACCAGATTCCTTCCTTGATGAGGCCAATCAATTCCGTCCAACCCCACAAAATCCGGATTTTAAAGAACTTTCTTTCCCTTTTGACACGGACGTATCCCAGTACAATCGCCATCAATATGGAAAGATATAATAATGGATTCATAAACATTCTGCCAATTGCCTTCAACAGTTCCAATAAAATCTCAATCACTCATCCCACCGCCGTTTCCTACTAACTACTGTTCATTGTATCAAAGTAATAAAAATTTGCGTAGGGGGAAATCAGGAATTTATTAACAGAAATCACTACCGTCGCATTAAAATAACACAATTCGATTGATAATACAGAATATTCTGTTAGTAAACTTTTCCATAAAAAAATCCTTTATAATGGTTTGGTGGTAGTAAACCTATCCAAATCCAAAATAAAGGAACACATGTATGGATAAGTTTACACGAAAAACATCATTTGAACAATGGTTTTCACCCATTAATTCTTCCTTATTTAAGGAATTGGTGAAAACACATCAATTAAATCGCTATACCAAGAAGCTTTATATGGCTTCTTTTGTGAAACTCCTTTTATATGCTCAACTTCATGAAACAGAGAGTTTGCGAGCATTGAGCGACGCTGTTTTCTCCGAAGAATTACAACGTGCAACGGGATTAGAATCGATTAGCTTTTCACAGTTAGGAAGACGCATCAATTCGATTCCTACTGTTTTCTTTCAAACCATTTTTCTTGATTTAGTGGTCCAAATTCATGAGAAAACTCATTTTCAAAAGCGAAGAAAAGTGACAACACCACTCAAAATCGTTGATTCGAGTACATTACCACTTCCTTTAGCCAACTATCCGTGGGCAACGTTTCGAAAAACAAAATCAGGTGTCAAGTTGCACTTGCGCCTTGTTTTCATGGAAAAAGGGTACTCTTACCCAGACAAAGCCACATTGACGAACGCCATTGAACATGATCGAGGGCAATTAGAGATATTCATCGACGATCAAGAATGCCTGTATGTGTTCGACCGGGGCTACTTAGACTACGAGCGCTTTGATCGTATGACGGATGATGGCTATTTCTTTGTTTCCCGTTTACGGAAAAACGCTGTAGTCCGTGTATTGGAGACCTTTTCACTACCAGAAAATTCATCTGTTTTGTCTGATGAAATGGTGGTCATTGGCACTACACAAAATCGTTCTGAGAATGCGTTCCGTTTACTGAAATTGGTTGATACAAAAGGAAACGAACTGCATCTACTGACGAATCGTTTCGACATGAGTGCGGATGAAATCGCAGAAATCTATAAATCACGCTGGGCTATTGAATTGTTCTTCAAATGGATGAAACAGCATTTGAACATCAAAAAGTTTTATGGACATAGTGAACAAGCCGTACACAACCAAGTGTATCTAGCGATGATTGTATATTGTCTAAATGTGTTAGCACAGTTGAACACAAATAGCAATCGAAGCTACATACAAATTACTCGCTATTTAAAGGCCTCTTTATGGAAATCCGCTCACATTTGGTTACGAAAAATTGAGGGAAAAAGCGTCCCATAAGGGTTTATTTGTTGTTGTTGCACTAGTCACAAGTTATAGTAAAAAAATGGATGTTTACTACCTTTGTTTAGGTATTTTCAATTTTTTCTATTTCGTAGAAAAAATAAAAACTGAAATTTCAGAAACTATTTATGCGACACTAGTGAACAGAAATGATTTCCATATAGAAAATGACAGGAGTTTTATGGATTTCTTTGAAACAAAGGTAATTTCATCACTAAAATATATTTACAACCAGGCAAAATCCATAAAGACATTCACCGCCCTAAAGATCTGAAAAAACCCGTCAAACATTAAAGAGCAAATGGGAAAACCTCATTGTTTCCGCCATTTGCCCTTCTCTCACAAATCCGCTATATATTCCCTTTGATTTTGTGCAACATGACGCTCAAGCCCATTTTCAACTGCACATCATGTTCCATGTCTTCCTTATATGAAGCCACTTGATCGCGGATGCTTGCGAAGAATTCATCATCCATATGCCGTCCGCTTTCGAGATCGTGTTTCTCCCGATAGGAGGCCACCGCTTCCGCCGTTTGTTCATCATAAAACCCGTCCGTTCTTGACAAGTTGTATCCCAAACCGCTCAACACTTTTTGAACATAGGCCACTTCTTCGCTATAATCCCCTTCCGCGAATTCACCCCGGAGCGGCATGATTTCCATCGCAAACAATGGATGTTGCTCCACTTCAATGTCCGATTCGATGCCTTTTCCATGTATCCATTCCCGATCAGGAGTCAGCCATTTATTTGTAGATAATTTCAATTCCCCGCCATTTTCCAAATCGTACGTTTCTTGCACCGTTCCTTTTCCAAAGCTCTTGAGTCCTACAATGATTGCCCGGTTCCAACTTTTTAACGCTGCCGCCATCACTTCGCTGGCCGATGCACTGCCCTCATTTTGGAGAACAACCAACGGAATCGTCTTCATTCTTTTTAAATAATCGTCATCCACATCCAGCTTTGCCGTTTTAAATGCTTCCATCGTTCCTTCCGCATTTTGCATATATGCGAAAATGTCCCCTTCTTTCCCGATGCTACTTACGACGCCCGCGACGCTATGTAAATAACCTCCAGGATTGTCTCGCAAATCAACTATCATGCCATCCACTTTTTCCGATAACAGCCGTTTCGTTGCTTCCACCCATTCTTCCACCGTGTCTTCCCCGAACATCGAAATGGAAACATAGCCGATTTTTGATTCTTCTATTGGAATGACTTTCCATTTCACTGTCTGGTTATCAATTTCCGCCCGCTCCACCGTGATTTTTATATGCCTGTCTGTGCTTGGACGATAAATGACCAGCGACACTTTTTCACCGGGCTCTCCTTGAATTAATTGCAGCAACTCTCCAAGGGTTTTGCCTTCCAAACGGACGCCATCCACTTCCACGATTTCATCAAACGGACGGATTCCTGCTTTTTCAGCGGGAGATGATTTCACAGGTGAAACGACGATAAATCGCCCATCCTTTTCCGTAATTTCAATGCCGATGCCTACCCGCTGCCCTGCCAAAGACTGGCGATGAATGGCCGCTTCCTTTTCCGTATAATAGGTGCTGTATGGATCCTTGATCGCTTCCGTCATTCCCCTTAAGGCACCTTCAATCAATTCCTCATCTTTCGTATCAAACACCGATTTCTCTTTGATCAGGGTAAAAGCCTGGTCAATGACCGGGATATTGCTTCCTTTCAAATCCGTTTCCTGCTTTGTCACGCTTTTCCAATACACAATGATGGCTAACAACACACAGATGATGGCAAAAATGAAAAAAAATCGACTCTTTCGCACTCACTATCCTCCTCTCGTTCAATTTATGTGGAAAAGAGGAGCAATAACACATGCAAAAGAGCGATTTTTTTATTCTAATGCCGTCACATAATTTCGCAATGTATCCAAATCCAACGGTCCCAATACTTGCTTTTCAATTACGCCCTTGGAGTTGATGAAAAAGGTGGATGGCAGCGTATAAACTTTGTATGTCTCCCTGACATCTTCTTCCTCCATCAACAGCACCGGGAAGGTTAAATCATAACTTTTCACGAAATTCTCAACACTTGCCATTTTGTCGTTGAGTGTATAATTCACCGCGACAATTTCCACATTATCTTCTTCCGCATACTTTTCGTAATACTCCTGGAAATGCGGCATTTCATCTTTGCAAGGCGGACACCATGTCGCCCAGAAGTTCAAAATCACTTTCTTCCCTTTTAAATCGGAAAGGGTCAACGGGTTTCCATCCAATGTATTTAATGTGAAATCCGGCGCCGGCTTTCCTAATCCGACACTTTGGGGACTGCCCTTGCCCACTTCATATCCCGGTGTATCATCATCGAGGGCATTTTTTTTGTTTTCTTCCAATTTATCATGGATAAACATGCCCGTCGCAATCGCGACCAAAGCGATGATCACAATTGCCCCAAGCGCTTTTTTCATGTTGTTGCTCATTGAACCCCTCCAGCCTGCTTCCTTTGAAATTATTCTATCTTATAGCATATCATAAAATCCGGCCAATGAATTTTGATAATGTTTGACAAGATTGAAAAATAAATTTTTCAATTAAAAAAGCCGTTTAGAAAGAATTTCACTTTCTAAACAGCTTGTTTCCTACATTATAGGGAAATATAATTTAACGGATTTTGTACGCCCGCTTTTTGTCCACGCCATGTACCGATATGCACTTCGAAATGCAAGTGAGGACCTGTCGCGCGTCCAGTGGCTCCCATTTCACCAATTTGTTGGCCTTGTTTTACCACATCGCCAACGCCGACATTAAATGCTCTTAAATGGGCATATAATGTTGTATAGATTTGGCCGTTAATATTGTGCGTAACCATGATCACATTTCCGTACGTGCTTAGGGCGGATGCATAAGTGACCACACCATCTGCTGAGGCTAGGACTGGCGTTCCTGCACGGTTAGCCAAGTCAACACCATAGTGGAACTCAGGACCATAACCTAAATTTCTCCAACCATAACCGCTTGTCAACACACCATTTGTCGGTTTCATGAAACCGCTGGATGAAACCGGTAAATTTCCGGAAGACTGAGCTTTGCTTAATTGTTGTCTTTGAAGTTCCGCGATTTGGTTTTCCAAGTCTTGACTGATTTCAAGATACTCGGAATATTGTTTCTCCAATAATTTTTTCTCGCTTAATAGTTTTTGTTGCTCTTTTTCGAGTTCGGCAATCAATTTATTTTTTTCTTGTTTTTGGGAATCCAAAGAAGCTTTTAAGTTTTTAAGTTGGTTTTGTTTTTCTTCCAGTTTTCTTTTTGTATTTTCCAATACCACTTTTTGGTCTTCCAATTGTTTTTGGTCTTCTTTTTGTTCACGGATGATTTGGCGGTCAGCATCGATCAACGTATTGACCGCTGAAAAACGGTCAATAAAATCAACGAAGCTGTTGGCGCCCAACAACACATCCAAAAATGAAACCGAACCGTTTGCCTGCAATGCACGGGCGCGTTCTTCCAACAATGCATTCCGTTCATCAATCTTTTTTTGCAATGCTTCAATTTTTTCTTTTAAAGCGGCAATTTCTTGATTGGCTTGTCCAATCTCATTTTCTACTTGTTTGATTTCTTGATTTGTTTTTGAAATTTGGTCTATCAATTTATCAATTTGGGCTAACAATTGTTTCTGTTTGGATTCATTGGATTTGATTGCGCTGGATTTTTGATTGATTTGACTATTCAATTCTTTTTTCTGTTGTTCCACTTGCTGCTGTTTGCTTTTTAAATCGGACAGATTTGCCGCATATGTAACAGGTATCTGTATGAAAAGCAGTACAGCGATCATCGCCGTAATGATTTTGAAATGGCGTTTAAAAAAGTTTCCCATCAAATAGTGCCTCCTTGTTTCTAATAAACTCTCAAGAATTTCCGAACCGACATGAAGCTGCCCCATACACCGATGAAAATGCCAAGTGCCAAGACGATCAGGTTCACTTCATAAACCAGAGGGGTCACTTCAAGCAGCTGCAACATGTTTCCTTGAATTTTTGGAGTCAACTTGTTGTACACATTATAGTAAACGACCGATACAACAATCATCGGAAGGATGGACCCAAGCACGCCAAGCCACAATCCTTCAAATAAGAAAGGAATGCGCACGAAAGAGCTTGTCGCTCCCACCAGTTTCATAATTTCAATCTCGTCTTTGCGGGCGACAATGGTAATACGGATCGTATTGTAGATTAAGAAAATCGCCGTAAATAAAAGACCCAAAATTAAAACCAGGCCAATGTTGCGGCCAGTATTTAAGAAATTGAACAGATTTTCAACTTTTTCTTCCCCATAAATGACGTCATATGTATGATCGAGCTTATCAATTTTTTTCGCAAGATCCGCCGTCTGCTCCGGATCCTTCGCTTTTACATATAAAACGTTCCGCAATGGATTGGTTTGTTCATATAAACTGAAATCTTCGCCATAGTTTTCAATCAAAATCTTCAATTCATCTTCCTTGGAAGAGTACTTGACTTCCGCCACTTCCGGCAAGCGTTCCACCTGTTTCATGAGCTTGTCTTCAGCGGCCTTCATTTCTTTCGGATCGTTGATAATATCGATTAGAACGCGGATTTCCACATCATTTTCGATATTATCCGCGATATGATTTAAATTCATCATCACCAATGCGAAAATACCGACCAATATGAGCGTCACCGTAACCGCACTGATCGAGGCGAAAGACATCCATCCGTTCCGGCTTAAACTCTTTAGACTTTCACGGAAATGCCGCTGGAGGGTTCTAAATTTCATAACCGTAATCACCTCCAAAGACGTCCCGGACAATCATGCCGCCATCAATCGTAATCACCCGCTTGCGGATTTTGTTTACGATTTCACGGTTATGCGTTGCCATGACAACGGTTGTCCCCAAAGAATTGATATCTTCAAAGATTTTCATGATATCCCAGGAAGTTTCCGGGTCCAGATTTCCAGTAGGCTCGTCCGCAATGACCACTTTCGGCATATTCACAATGGAGCGGGCAATGGAAACCCGTTGCTGTTCCCCACCGGACAGCTCGTTCGGGAACATGCGGATTTTATGTTTTAATCCGACCAAATCCAACACTTCCAATACCCGCTTCCGAATGGTTTTCGGCTGCTCTTCAATGACTTCCATTGCAAAAGCGACATTTTCATAAACGGTCAACTTCGGAAGCAACTTAAAGTCTTGGAAAACAACCCCCAACTTCCTTCGAAAATGGGGAATCTCCCTTTTCTTCAATTTGGAAGTATTGATTCCGTTGATGATCACTTCACCGGAAGTAGGAATCTCTTCGCGGTACATCAGCTTGATAAAGGTCGACTTCCCCGCACCGGAAGGGCCTACCACATAAACAAATTCACCTTGTTTTATATCGACAGAAATACCGTTTACAGCCACCACACCGTTTGGGTATTTTTTGTAAACCTCTTTCATTTGTATCATTAATATAATCACCTTGGTTCTATCTATAGTCATTCAACAATTTCTATTATAGCACTTTATGTGGTTAATAATTTTACATTTTCTTTTCATTGACTATCATTATTTTTTTAAAAATACAAATTAATTATCAATCTATCAGTAATAAAGGCCTTGTCAATGAACCGGATTTATATTCCGCAAATGAAATTGCCCGTATTTTTTCTTTTGGAAGGAATGGATGTTCCGCATTTTTTACATTTATGGATCTCCCCCAACAATAACCGGACCGATTCCTCCACCGTACAATCCTGAAAAAAGCGAATTGTATTACGAATAGTCATCAAAAAAGAGCTGTTGATAAGTTTCTCCATTATCCATCCTCCAGTTTCCGCCCGTCAGCGAGCTTCAAATATTCGAATTCCCGCCGGTAAAGTCAAGGATTGGCGAAGGACGATCCGGCAAGTTTTAGCGCTCTTATTGGAAGGATGTCATTTTCATATTATAAATGGAAGAAACTTTGCAAACATTAAAATATCTTCGCTTCAAAAGCCCTTGACCTTTGGAGGAGGGCTTTTATAATTACCTCGTTTTAGGATGAAAGTTTGAATAATAAGAATTTTTTATATAACCAATTATACCAATATATAACTAATTAAGTAGTCGTATGGATGTTGTTTCAATCTTAAGTTAATTCTAAAGACTTTTCAATTTTTATTCACGTTTATGATAGAATACTCCCAAATAATAAAAGGAGGGATACTATGAAATTCATAAGAGGCTCTGTTTCCATCATCCTATTTATTGTTTTATTGTTCATCGGATCAACTGAAATTTTTGCAGCATCCCCGATTGATAAGAAGGATGTGGATCCGCATCATGATTTTACGGTCTATTTTAATCAGAAAGTCGATCAAGGGACTGTCCATATAAAAAACATCCACGTTATTGATCAAAATGGAAAAATAGTGACGGATAAAGAACCGAAAGTGGTCGATGGAGGATACAAAGTCGTTGTGGAGGCACCGGAATCCGGCTATGCTTATGGTTCAACATACCGGTTGGTTGTGACGGACAATGTTTTATCGGAAAAGCAAAAGCCATTAACAAATGAATTGCAGATGAATTTTACCATTAAAAATGCCACCGCAAATTCGGACGCATCCAACCATCATACAAAAACCGTCGCTTCGCTGACAGCAACTGCCGATTCTTCTTTAAATCCGCTGAAAGAGCAAATCAGAACCGCATTCCAAAATCGGCAAACCTCTTTTTCCATCAAGTATAACGGGGACCTGAACAATTTGACGGACAAAATTACAAAGACGGTGGAAGAAGTATTATCCGAGGATGAATATTTGTTTTATGACTACCGAAACTATCGCTTTACCTGGAATGGAAAGGGAAATGAAGCGACCATCAATTTCACAGCAACGTTTTATCAAACAAAAGAACAAGTGGATTATGTGAATAAGCGGGTTCAGGAAATTTTAGCGAAAATCATCAAATCATCGATGAACGACCACGAAAAAGTGAAAGCCGTCCATGATTATGTCGTATCAAATGTGGCATATGACACAACTTACAATCAGGCGAACAATGCACCATACTTCGCTTTGACGAAAGGGAAAACACTGTGCAATGGATATGCGATGTTGGTCTATAAAATGTTGGAGGAACTGGATATTCCGGTCCGGTTGATCAGCGGTAAAGCTGGAGGCGATAGCCACGCCTGGAATCTCGTTCAACTGGATGGCAAGTGGTATCACTTGGATGTTACTTGGGACGATCCTACTCCGGATAAAAAAGGGCAAGTTACATACGATTATTATCTGTTGGCCGATGATGAGATCCGCCAAAGCCACAGCTGGAAAGATGGAGGATCCACCGGTATCGAAAAGACATATCCACGCGCAAATACATATTATATAGAAGTACTGACAAAACGCGACGACAAGAAGCTGATGGAGAGCTTAGGACTCCAATATTTGACTTCCGATTATACAGTGGATGACAATAAATTCTCTACATATTTAAAAACAAAGATTTCCAAAAAAGAAAAGAACTTCACGTTCCGGTACGTAACAAACAAACCAAATGTACTTAACAATTTCAAACAGATCATTTCCGCAGCCACAAACGGACTAAAATATAAGAACTTGAACTGGAATGTGAGTGAGATTCAACGCACGAAAGAGAAAGACTACCTCGTTTCGATCACCGTAACTTATTAAGGTGCCAGGCAACAAAGCTAGGCACCTTTTTTCTGCCCGATGCTGCGGAGCGGAGAAACTTCAAGATAAAAAGGAGAATTTGAGCCTTCCCAAATTCTCCTTTTTCCATTTTGGGGCGGGGTTGTCCCCAATGTCATCAACTTAACGTTACATTTAATGGAAAATAATATTTAATTTAACTTTTATAAAATTAGGTAATAAGCCTCTTGTAATTTTAAAAAGGCCACCAAAATCGTTTTAGAATCCAATTTTTGGTTAATAAAACGAGGATGGTGGTTTTTTTGAAAACAAAAAGTACTTTTTTAGGGGCAATTGAGATTACTCGAAAGTTGCTGAATGATGTGATGTTTATGCTTGAATCTCGGACAAAAGAAACGTATTTTACACGAAAAGAAAAGAAGTTAAATTTTAAAAATACTATTCTATTTAGCTTAAACTTTGTTAAAAAGAGCCTCCAAATTGAACTTGACGACTTTTTCGACAAATTTAATTTATCAGAAATTAGTATTTCCAAACAAGGCTATTCAGCCGCACGAAAAAAGATTTCTCCTCTCGCTTTTGTAAAACTTACAAAAGCGATTGTGAATTGGTATTATGAAGAAAATTCCTTTAAAACTTATCGTGGATTTAGACTTTGCGCAATCGATGGAAGTGTGCTCCAAATTCCTGATACTGAGGAGCTTCGAAATTATTTTGGGTATGGAAAAAATCATAAGACAAGTTATGCAAGAGCTAGTGCCTCTTGTATTTACGATCTTGAGAATGGAATCATTATTACTTCTAGAATCAATCCATATAAGGTAGCTGAGCGAGATAGTGCAAAGGATATGATTGAAGAACTCGTACAAATTGGATTAAAAAATGATCTTTTTTTATTTGATCGAGGGTATCCATCGAGAGATTTTATTGCCTATTTAGATGCCCTTGGTATCAAATATGTGATGCGATGTCAAAAAAATACGATAAAGGAAATTGTCGAAGCGAAAGATGCTGATCAAAACATTCATATAATACATAGGAAACAAGTGATTACTGCTCGTGTAGTTAGATTCCCACTGGATTCTGGCACGGAAGAAATACTTGTCACAAATTTAACCGAGGAAGAGTTTGATATCTCTGAGTTTAAATCTCTTTATTTTAAACGCTGGGGAATTGAAACAGAATATAATGATGTGAAAAATAAAATCGAAATAGAAAATTTCACGGGTAGTTCGAAAATCGCAATTGAACAAGATTTCTATGCATCAATATATTTATCGAATATGGTCAGTTTATTGAGAAATGATGCCAATGAAACAATTAATGAGGAGAGTAAGAAAAAAAGACGAAAACATGATTATCAAGTAAACACAAATATCTTAATAGGAAAATTAAAAGATAGGATGGTTCACTTATTATTAGAAGATTGTCCAATCAAAAGAGAGAGAATGTTTACAAAAATCATGAAAGTGATTATAAGAAATAAGACACCTATTCGGTTTGGGAGAAGCTACCCACGAAGGAATGGTCTGTCCTCAACAAAGTATCCCCTAAACCAAAAAAGGTGTCTATAAACAATACGTAGGATAAATATAACCTATTTGTTTATTAAATGTAAATAAATTAGGGGCTTAAAAAAATAAAAATTTAAGCCCCGGGCATCCTATTGCCTTTTTTAGCCGATTTTAGAAAATTATCAACACTTTGTAGGTTGAATAGTATTTTTAAAAGTAGACAACCAGATGGTTGCCTACTAACTGTAAATTATTGGTTGTATAAGTTTCTGACATTGGGGTTGTCCCGCCCTTGATTCTATTTTTTTGTAAAGATTTCCATCCCATCTCAGCTTTCCATTTTAAATCGGCTGACCAATTGGTTGAGGTTTTTGGCCAAATCGGCGACTCCTTTCGAATAGGAGACGATTTCATCCATGGCACTGGTTGATTCTTGGATCAAAGCGGTATTCTGCTCGATTCCTGCCGAAGACTCCTGTGCCACCGCCGTGATATGGTTGACGGCATCATTGATTTGTTCACATTCAAGGAATACCTCCTGCAAATGATTGGAGATGGTTTCGATTTTCGACTGCATTTGTAAAATCGATTGGTTGATGTCATTGAATGTTTCTCTTGTTGTTTTTATTTTCGATGTCCCCTCCGTCACTTGCAAGAAACTGTCTTGAAGGGATTGCACCGTTTCTTTTGATTCCCGTTGAATGCCCTCAACAATCTTCACAATATTGCCAATGGAATTGGACACTTCATCCGCAAGTTTCCGTACCTCTTCGGAAACAACCGCAAATCCCCTTCCATGTTCTCCGGCGCGTGCCGCTTCAATCGTCGCATTTAATGCCAATAAATTCGTTTGCTCCGCAATATCCTGGATGATTTTGACCAGTTCTGTAATCATGTTGGTTTGGGCATCCAAAACCTTCACTTTTTCGATGGAGCGCTTCACCCCTTGATGGATGGATTCCATTTGTTTCTCGTAGTCGGCCATCAACTCCGTGCCTGTTTTGGTCATTTCAATGACGTCATTGGATGAATGCGCCAATTTGACTCCTTCATCCCGCGCTTCTTGGAGATGATTTGTAAATCGAACCATGATTTCCGACACTTGGCTGGTTGAATTGGCTTGATGATCCGCCCCTTCCGACAGTTCCGTCATCGAAGCATTGATTTGTTCGTTCCCTTCCTTCACTTCACTGGCACTCGCCAATAAATGATCGGATGAATCCACCAACCGGCTTGAACTGTCATTGATTCCATGGATGATCTGTTTCAAATCGCCGATCATTTTTTGGAATGCATTGGTCAATGCGCCAATCTCATCCTTGCGTTTCACTTCAAATTTGACGGATAAATCGCCATTTCCCACTTTTTCGATTTCATTGGTTAATTTCTTTAATGGTTTAATCAAATAAACCGAGAAAAGATATACGACAAGTATGCTTATAAGTAAAATAATGCCGGTAATCATGATTAATTGTGTCCGGTTGGAATTCATGACGTCAAAGAAAGTGGCCGCATCCAAGTCGGCACCGACAATTCCGATGACTTCCCCGGATTCGGATCGGATGGGCACATAGGTTGTAACAAGCGCCCCGAATTCTTTTGTATTGGAGATTTGCACTTGCGCTTTACCAGTTTCAAAAGCTTTGACAATATTCGGGTATAGGGTTACGTCTTCCTCATCCCCCATTTGCGATGCTTCATCCGAATCCAGAGGGAAACCGTCCACCATATAAAAATATGTATAATCATCACCTGTTTTTTCTCTTCCCATGGTAAAGAGATATGTAAGCCCCGTACTTTCCCTCAAATCATTCAATTTTTCGCGCAGCTCTTTATAATAAGCGGTATCAGGCCCCTTCGCCAACGTAATTTCCTGTTGATATCGTTCCGCATCAATCAGACGGACGGCGCTTTCCGCAATATTCCGCGCCACATCGCTCAAGGATTCTTCCGCCAGTTTCACGGACGATCTGTAACTCGTGTAGGAAATAATGATGCAGGAAAGCAGTATAATGGAAGAAAAAACTGCAATCATTTTTCCAGTAATACTTCTTTTCAACTTGCTCCCACCTACCTAATTCATTGAATGCTTTACATACGTAAAAATACTTATGTACTTATAGTAGAATCGATCATGTTGATCACTATTCTAAAATACTATGAGTTTCCTGAAAATTCAAGATAAAGAATATATTACAAATCGGAAATTGCTCCTTTAAATCGGCAAAAAAAACCAAACCCTTATATAAAAGAGTTTGGCGTTGGATAGAGATGTCTGGGAAAATCCGGGGACCCTTTAGGATTCCTGACCTAATGTCGTGTATCGGATAATGATATTTTTATTTAGCAAAGCGATGAATGAAAAACAACAGGAATATTGATATTCCAATGATTTTAAGCACTTTTTCGTTTACTTTACTTAGCAAAATGATAGATAAAAACGAATGATTTTGGGGCTAATTGGGGCAAATTTTGGGACAAAAATTCGGCGAGCGTGTGTATAGAAATAGGTGAGATAAAAAAGTAAAAATCCTTATGCCTAGAGTTTAGACATAAGGATTTATTCCTCATCTTGTTCTTTTAACTCTTCCAACAAACGAAGTACATTTATTGCTGGTAAAGTAACAGGAGGAATTCCGGAAATAGCTGTTAAAGTTGCTATATGCGATCTAGAATATGGAATTAGAATACTGATTGCGTTAATTAAATATTCTTTAATATCTCCTTTATCTACTTTGAAAAACCCCACTGTCAAAGTGTCAACAGTAAAAGGTACATTCTCAAATTTTTCTTCCAAATTAATGCCACATCTTAACAAAATAATAGCACTGCGTTCATCTTCTTTGTTTATTAACATTTCAACACCATAGCTAACATTTAATGGAGTTTCTTCTGAAGTATTATTAAAATTTGGATTAAAATGAAATTCAGATTTATCAATCCTAATTTTTTCTATTTTTAATTCACTTAACATTTTTAAGCTGCCCCTTCTAATGCATTGCTTTTTAATTGACTAATCTTGATTTTTATACCTTTTGATTTACTATTAAATCTTAAATTTGAATTATCATTATTGTAAAATAATGTCTGACTAAAATTAAAGTTGTAGTTGTCAGAATCTAAAGTGAACAGATTATCAAAATCAAAATCCTCTTCTTGATCAATATCAATTGATGCTTCAATATAACCCGGATACTCATTCCCTAAATCAACATAACCTGCTGCTAAATAAATCATTTCAGCTTCTTCTTGAGTAAACACGTTATGAGGATCTTTAATAAAATCACTTAATTTAATTCCCATATTTTACACCTCTTTCTTATAATCTACACTAACCATCGTTTTAATGATGTCCTTTTTTTTCACACATAATTCCGTTCCGTTAAAATAATTTGAATTTCTCGGCAATCCTTTAAAAGGTGTATACGTCTTTTTTTTAACCAGATGTACATCTAAGTTATATTTATGTATAAGAGATTCTAATATTACACCATCTAAATTATGCCTACCTTTACCTCCAATATTCGATTTGTATCTACGTGCAAGTGCTTTAAGTTCTTTATCATTATTACGTAATTCGTTAAAAATCTCCGCATTTCCTTCTTCATCCATATCTAAAATATTTTCTTCAGCTACTACAATTTCGCATTTAAGAATTGCAATATCTTCCTCTTTAATTTGTTTTTCAGCAAATTTACGTGCATTTTCTATGGAATCTAAATAAAAATATGCACCAGCACCTAAATCTCCAGGAACCTGTTCTAAACTCGCTTTATTAAACGTATATTTTTTAATATTAAAACCATATTTACATATTTTTTCTTTGCATGCTGAACTTGTTCCGTGATAACCTATAAACGACCTCAACATTAACATCACAACTTTCAACTTCTTAAATAATGGTATTTAATTCAAACAGTTAAGTTACTAGAGAAATTGCAACCTTTGTTATTATTTTGTTTTAAATTTCGATACTTTTTTTAATGAAATGATACACATTTTCTTTTACTTTTTCTACTATTTAGGCTGAATGTGATAAAAATATATCAAATCAATCATATTTTTAACCAAACATCATTTAGATATTTTATTTTATGCCAAAAACCCTCTGCGTGATAAACATATACCTATTAAAAGGTAACTTTAGCCCCTAAGATGTCCAATAGGCAATTCATACACACTTACAATACAAAGTATGACTGTGACTTTTTGAATATGTTTGGCGAATTCCGCACTTTTTGATACGTTCCCATTTTGCTGGGAATGAGCTTTAACGAGCTCAAATTTGAGCCGGTTAACGAGCCGAATTTTCGGTTGGTTAACGGGTCCAATTTCTGACCGTGATAATTAACTGAAGGAAATTTTTCCTTTAGTAGCGACTGCAATAGTGCCCACGAATCGTAGGTACTAGCGAGTCCGTTTAGGATCGGCTAAAAGAAGGGTCGGGAACCCTGAAAATATCAGGATTCCTGACCTAATGTCGTGTATCGGATAATGATGCTTCCTGTGCGGGATTCGCCTGTCAATTTTAATACTGGGGCATTTTCGATGATTTTATCGAAGTGCATCGTTTTGGCGAAGAATTGATCTTCCACCGTACGTGTCACCACATCTTGCAGGCCGAGGTCGATTTTTCCTACATTGGTCGATGCGGTACCGTTGATGGAAACGTTTTTCGGAACGTACAGCTCCACAGCGCCGGCAACCGTTTGAGCTTTCACTTTCCGCGCGTTTTTATCATTTGTTGTAACAATGACCGCGCCGTTTGCCGATTCCGCTTCCACTTCTCTGAGTTCTCCATCTATATAGATTCGTCCATTCACCGTTTGAACTTCCAAATCTTCCCCTTTTACATGCACAATTTCAATCGGGCCATTGCCGGATTCCACATTCGCATTTTCAAATTGGCCAACCGCATATTTGATTGGTCCGTTGTACGTGCGCAATTTTACGAGTTTCGCATTCACACCGTCAATGGACACGCCGCCGTTCAACAGCTTCATCAACACAATATCATACTGTTTTTCCGGAATGGAAAGTTGCACATTCACTTGCGTCAACTTGGATGGGCATTTCAATTCCAATTTGCCATCATTAAATCGGACAAAATCCCGCTCAAATTCGGCAATCGTCTTATCCTCATCATTGTCGATGGCAAATGTTTTGACTTTCGCCACGACTTTCAGCTCATTGGAATCGGAGCGTACCGCTTCCACTTTCCCGTTTGGAATTTCGATTTGGATGCCTCTCACTTCATCGCCGTTAAAGGAATATTGCTTTTCAAATTCCACTTTTGGATTACTCAAAGGAAATTCAATGTCCAATTCTTTCAATTTTTTGAAAGCGGTACCGATGACGCCCATCATGCTTTTGGAGAATTCCGTCAAGTCTTCTTTCACTTCATTCACGATCTCGTCCATTTTTTTACTGAACTCTTTGTTGTTAAAGTTTTTTCCAAAAATATCTTCAAAGCCTGTTGTTTTTTTCGACTCGGATTGCTGCTCTTGGTGGGATGACTGTTCGTTTGTTGGTGGCAATGGAACTGCGTTGGATTGAGATTCGGTCGTTGTGGAACTTTGCTTTTTATTGAGCGCTTCAAGCAAAGTGATCGCTTCTTCCGCAGAGATGGCTCCTTCTTCAACTAATTTGATGATCCGTTTGCGTTCGTTATCCATATTTACTGCCTCCCTCATAGTTCTATATCATCATATACGTTAGAATTCCCAAAAAAGTTTCCTGTTTTATCAAAATTATAAAGTTTTCAATTTTATGTTAAGAATACATTGGATTATTATGAACCATTTTCGGTGACGGCATACGGTTCAAAGGATTGATGAGGGGGCAAAAATTTGACATTTTCATTCGGTTTTTCTGAAAACCATATACTTTAATGGTTATAGGCAAAAATGATGATCATCAATAAAATCACGGGAACACCCACTATAATGGACAGGATGGAAACGGCGATATGTACCTGCTCTTTTGATTTGGATATGCTTTTCAATAACAGATAAATAAATATTCCCAGCAAGCCACCGATGGTATTTAATATTAAATCATCGATATCACTTGCCCCACATTTAAAAATATATTGCAGCACTTCAATGGCCAAGCTTGTCCCAATGATTCCCCCTAACACTTTCCAAAAACGGAACTGTTTCATATTGTCTGCAAAATAGACTCCCAATGGAATAAACATCAAGACATTTCCCCATACATTTATCGTAAATCCTTGTTCGGAAATCATGTCAAAGGGAACGATGTTAATGCTTCGGCGGACATCTCTTGCCAAAAATACCGTATCAATCAGCAGATACGAATAAAATACTAAAACAATCCAATAAGCCATGTTTAAAAATTTTTTTCATTTAAGATTCCCCCAAAATTCTGTATTCCAACTTTTATGCTAGCGGAAAATTCTTAAGTTAAAGCGATATAAATCTTAATTTAATCTTAATTTTTTATCCCGATCTTCTAATGGTTTGTCTACAATTTCTTTCTAAGACTAACCCATGTGGTGACGGATGATGTGACAATTGGATTGAAAGCTTTTGAGCCGTTCAGTTCCGTTTATGATTTATCAACAAATAAAAAAAAGCCGCCGATCTCCCTTCTCTAACCGGGATTGGCAACTTTATTGATGAATAAATAGGTTAAGTGAACCTATTCCTCCGAATTTTAGAAATATAAGACGGATGTAAACGGAATCTAGCACATTTTTATCGAGCGAAGGATGCAATGTACGGAATTTTTTTCAATACGAGGCAAACCGGGATGGCAATCATCATTCCGATCGCGTTTTGCACCAGATCCCCTGGAATTGAAGTCAGTGGAATAATCAAACTTGAAAACATGATGGCTTCCCCGATGTAATATACACCAATCATCACAGGAACGGATACAATCATCGCAAAAATGTTTTTCGGAAGGCTTTCCCCTTGGCTTCCCTTTGACCAAGCGATTTTTCCGACAATATATCCTTGTAATGCTCTGGATATAATCGTAATTGGGGCCCATACAAGCCAGCCGCCAACAAGATCAAATAACCCCATTCCAACCGCCCCTGCAATCGCTCCTTTTTTGGGGCCAAATAAAATGGATGCAATAAATAGCATCGCCGTTCCCAGATGAACCAACCCGCCATTTGAAGCAATCGGCAATTTAATATTCAAAAATACGGTGGATATGAATACAAGGGCAATCAACATCGCCTGGATGACCAAATCAACGGTCTTTGTCCTTGAATTTTGCATATTCTTCATCCCCTTTAGCGCAATGAAATTTATCATTACATTAGCAGAAGATTGACATCTATAAAAGTGTCAATTATTAATAATAAGACCATGTCAGTTTGATGGGGTGTTTGGGAAAAGAAAACATTTTCCCTTTTTTTCAATGCGATCATCGCGAAGTGGAGTATTTATTCGCCAAGGGGATGAATTTTATCGCCACATTTGGAAGAATAATCGCCTAGGGGAAAAATTTCACCTTCCCGAAATGAGTGCATCTTCAAAATAAATATTTTTCTTTTATACAAATAAAAAATAGTAGCACTGTCCTGCGTGCTACTATTTCCTATTGCTTACTTATCCGCGGCTTGGGCCAACAGCTTTTCCATCCGTTTGCGATCCCGTTCCAAAATCGGTTTCAAGTAGCGGCCGGTATACGAATTCTCATGCTCGGCCACTTCTTCAGGTGTGCCTGTCGCGACCACCGTGCCGCCTTTGTCCCCGCCTTCCGGACCCAAGTCGATAATATAATCCACCGTTTTGATCACGTCCAAGTTATGCTCAATCACAAGCACTGTGTCACCATTTTCCACCAGGCGCTGCAACACCGAAAGCAGTCTTGCAATGTCGTCCGTATGAAGTCCGGTCGTCGGCTCGTCCAAGATATAGAAAGATTTTCCTGTTGAGCGGCGATGCAATTCAGAAGCCAGCTTCACCCGCTGCGCTTCCCCACCGGACAAGGTTGTGGCAGGCTGTCCCAATTTCATATAACCGAGCCCGACATCCACCAATGTTTGAAGCTTCCGGTGGATTTTTGGAATGTTTTCAAAAAACTCCGTCGCTTCTTCAATGGTCATATCCAATACATCGGCAATGTTTTTGCCTTTGTATTTCACTTCCAACGTTTCGCGGTTGTACCGTTTTCCATGGCAGACTTCACATGGAACGTACACATCCGGCAAGAAGTGCATTTCGATTTTGATGATGCCATCGCCGGAGCAGGCTTCGCACCGTCCGCCTTTGATGTTGAAGCTGAATCGGCCTTTCTTATAGCCGCGCACTTTCGCTTCATTCGTTGAAGCAAACACTTCGCGGATGTCATCAAATACGCCTGTATATGTGGCCGGGTTGGAACGGGGCGTGCGTCCGATTGGCGACTGGTCGATGTCGATCACTTTGTCCAAATATTCAAGGCCGGTGATTTCCTTATGTTTCCCCGGTTTTGTTCTTGCCCCATTCAATTCATGGGCCAGTTTTTTGTATAAAATCTCATTCACCAATGTGGATTTTCCGGAGCCGGATACACCGGTCACCGCCACAAACATGCCTAATGGAATGTCCACTTTGATGTTTTTCAGATTATTTTCCGCGGCGCCTTTAATCGTAATTTTACGGCCATCCGGTTTTTTCCGGTCGCGGGGCAGTGGGATGAATTTCTTGCCGCTCAAATATTGCCCTGTGATGGATTTTTCATTATTCATCACTTCTTCCGGCGTTCCGGCTGCCACTATTTCCCCGCCGCGGGAACCGGCTCCGGGACCGACATCGATCAAATAATCCGCCGCAAGCATCGTATCTTCATCATGTTCCACCACAAGCAACGTATTGCCAAGATCCCGCATTTGTTGCAACGTATGGATCAATTTGTCATTATCCCGCTGATGCAATCCGATTGATGGCTCGTCCAGCACATACAATACCCCTGTGAGCCGTGAGCCGATTTGGGTCGCCAAACGGATGCGCTGGGCTTCTCCCCCGGATAACGTTCCGGCTGTGCGGCTCAATGTCAAATATTCCAAACCGACATTCAATAAAAACTCCAGGCGGTCCTTGATTTCTTTCAAAATCAAACGGGCGATTTGCATGTCCTTATCCGATAATTGAATATCGGAAAAGTATTGATACAGTTCCGCAACGGATAAATCCGTCACTTCCGAAATATTTTTTCCGTCAATTTTGACGGCGAGGCTTTCCGGTTTTAACCGTTGCCCCTTGCAGGTTGAACATTTCTGCTCCGTCATGAATTTTTCCATCGTCTCCCGCACCCAATCGGATGTGGAATCCCGGTAGCGGCGTTCGATGTTGTGCACGACGCCTTCAAAGACAATATCTTTATTGTGGACGCTGCCATATTCGCTTTCGTAATAGAAATGGATTTTTTCCCCGTTTGAACCATATAAAATGATGTCCAATTGTTCCTTCGGCAATTGGGATACCGGCACGTCCATCGGAATGTTGTAATGGCTGCACACCGCTTTCAGCAACTGCGGGTAGTATTGGGAGCTTGTCGGTTCCCATGGCGCGATGGCATTTTCTTCAAGGGTTTTATTCCAATCAGGAATCACCAAATCGATGTCCACTTTTAATTTGGAGCCAAGTCCATCGCACTCCGGACATGCCCCGAATGGACTGTTGAAGGAGAACATGCGCGGTTCCAGTTCTCCAATGGAAAATCCGCAGATGGGACACGCATGGTGCTCGCTGAACAACAATTCCTCATGCTCCATCACATCCACGACGACCCGTCCATCGGCAAGTTTCAGCGCCGTCTCCAACGAATCGCTCAACCGCGCTTCAACGCCTTCTTTGATGATGATGCGGTCCACCACCACTTCGATGTTGTGCTTTTTATTTTTATCCAGTTCAATGTTATCATCCAAGTCACGCAGTTCCCCATCGACGCGGACACGGACATAGCCTTGTTTTTTCAAATCTTCCAAAAGCTTCGCATGCGTTCCCTTTTTCCCGGAAACCACCGGCGCCAACAGTTGCACCTTTGTCCGCTCCGGATATTCCATAATGCGGTCCACCATTTGTTCAATCGTTTGGGATGTAATTTCAATTCCATGAGTCGGGCAGACCGGCTTCCCGATGCGGGCAAACAACAAGCGCAAGTAGTCGTAAATTTCCGTTACCGTCCCCACCGTTGAACGGGGGTTGCGGCTTGTCGTTTTCTGGTCGATGGAAATCGCCGGGGACAACCCTTCTATGGAATCCACATCCGGCTTGTCCATTTGTCCCAAAAACTGGCGGGCATAGCTGGACAAAGACTCCACATATCTACGTTGCCCTTCCGCGTAAATCGTATCAAAGGCCAAAGAAGATTTCCCGGAACCGGAAAGGCCCGTCAACACGACAAGCTTGTCCCGGGGAATCGTTACATCAATATTTTTCAAGTTATGGGAACGTGCACCTCGCACGACGATTTGCTTATTTTCCACATTCGTCACCTTTCTGTTTTCGAGTAGCGGGGGATTTTCCTTCCCCCTTGTTCTTTTTGACCGGACCATTCTGTCACATCTCTGATTTCAATTCAAAAATGGTATCCCGCAATTCCGCTGCCCGTTCGAAGTCCAGCGCCTTGGCAGCTTCTTTCATTTCTTTCTCCAATGCTTCAATTAATTTTTCCAATTCGGATTTCGTCAATTTCTTGCCTTTTGTCACTTTTGTAATATATTTTTCTTCCTCTTCCGCCGCATGGGTTGCGCGGATCAGTTCAGGAATTTCTTTTCGAATCGTTTTTGGTGTGATGCCATGTTCCTTATTATAAGCTTCCTGAATGGAACGGCGGCGTTTCGTTTCTTCAATGGCTTTTCTCATCGAATCCGTGATGGTATCGGCATACATGATGACATGGCCATTGGCGTTCCGGGCTGCGCGCCCAATCGTTTGGATCAAGGATGTTTCCGAGCGCAGGAACCCTTCTTTATCCGCATCCAGAATCGCGATCAACGATACTTCCGGAATATCCAAACCTTCCCGCAGCAAGTTGATGCCGACAAGCACATCATAAGTCCCTTTTCTCAATTCGCGAATGATTTCGATCCGCTCAAGGGTTTTGATTTCAGAGTGAAGATAGGCCACTTTGATGCCCATTTCCTTCAAATAATCCGTCAAATCTTCCGCCATTTTTTTCGTCAATGTGGTCACAAGCACCCGTTCATTTTTCTTCGTCCGCTTTTGAATTTCATCCACCAAATCATCAATTTGGCCTTCAATTGGACGGACGTCAACCGTCGGATCAAGCAGTCCCGTCGGCCGGATGATTTGTTCAATCATTTCCGGACAATGCTCTTTCTCATACGGTCCAGGCGTTGCGGATACATAAATGGCTTGATGGATATGCTGTTCAAATTCCTCAAATTTCAACGGGCGGTTGTCAAGGGCTGAAGGCAATCGGAAACCGTAATCCACCAACACTTGTTTCCGGGCCTGGTCGCCGTTATACATGCCCCGGATTTGCGGCAATGTCACGTGGCTTTCATCCACAACAATCAAGAAATCATCCGGGAAATAATCCAGCAACGTATACGGAGTGGCTCCCGGTTCCCGCAATGTCAAGTGGCGGGAATAGTTTTCGATGCCGGAGCAGTAGCCCATTTCCCGCATCATTTCCAAGTCGTATTTTGTGCGCTGTTCCAAACGCTGCGCTTCCAGGAGTTTTCCTTCCGCTCTGAATTTTTCCAGTTGTTCTTCCAACTCTTTCTCGATGTTTTCAATGGCCTTTTTCATTTTGTCTTCTCTTGTAACGAAGTGGGAAGCCGGGTAGATGGCGACGTGATTGCGGTCCCCGATGATTTCTCCGGTCAATGCATCCACTTCCCGGATACGGTCGACTTCATCCCCGAAAAATTCGATGCGGATGCAATGTTCATCCCGGGAAGCCGGGAAGATTTCCACTACGTCCCCGCGCACCCGGAACGTACCACGCTGGAAGTTCACATCATTTCTTTCGTACTGGATGTCCACTAACCGGCGGAGCAGCTGATTCCGCTCGATTTCCATCCCTTTTCGGATGGACACCACCATCTCGCGGTACTCGTCCGGATCCCCTAAACCGTAAATGCAGGAAACGGATGCCACAATGATGACATCTCTTCTTTCAAACAACGCGCTTGTGGCGGAGTGGCGCAGTTTATCGATCTCGTCGTTGATGCTGGCATCTTTTTCGATGTATGTATCCGATTGCGGCACATACGCTTCCGGTTGATAGTAGTCGTAGTAGCTGACGAAATATTCCACTGCATTGTTCGGGAAAAACTGTTTGAATTCGCTGTATAGTTGTCCGGCGAGGGTCTTGTTATGGGCAATGACCAACGTCGGTTTATTGACTTCCTGGATGACGTTCGAAATGGTGAAGGTTTTCCCCGTTCCTGTCGCACCGAGCAGCGTTTGATGCTTTTTGCCTTCCCGGATGCCTTGAACAAGCTGGGCAATCGCTTTTGGCTGATCGCCACTCGGCTGATAGGGAGCGTGCAATTCAAAAGTATCGGCCATATTTCACTCGTCCTTTCCCAATATGTCGTATGAATATTTTAGCATATCCTACTGTAAATATCATTCATTTCGCGAACGTACATTCTGAAAAACGTGTTTACAGGCACAAAAAATGCCGCCTTTTGCATGCTTGTATAAGCTTGTGCAAAAGGCGGCTTTTTTTATATGGATAGTGGTGGCTCAGTTCAGTGACTCCTGCAACTCATTCAATTCCTTCGCATATTTATGGAACGCTTCTTCATTTCTTTCATCCAACGCCTGATCGATGAAATTCCTTAATTGTTCAATCCGATGTAATCTTTGTAATCGGTTCAAGAACAAGTCTACGTAAATTTCGTTCAACAATTTTTCAGAATCGTTTACTGCTGGATTTGACCCTGCTGCACTAGAGAAGTTTGCGTAAAAATTATTTTTATCCATCGATATCACCCCGATTCCTTTTTTCTATTATAAAAAATCGGGTGTGAATTTTCAATATTTTTAGAAAAATAAAACTCTTGCAGTATAATTTTAGTCATTTCTACTTTCTTTTTCCTTTTTATTATGTGTAAAAAAGCATATATGTGCATGAATTCACTTTTTGATTTTCCGCATCATTATGCGAAATGGAATGCCGAAATTTTGATTTTGGTCGCAAAAACGGGTTAAAATATCGTTTTTCAGTTTATTCTTTATTTTCAAAAATTTGTATTGATTTTCTAGCACTTTCCTATTATTATGATATTAGAACTACCAAATTACCATATTTTTAGAAAGGGTGAAAAAAATGGCTGATTTGAAAGATTTCGATTGGTATTACATTACTCCTAATACGTATGTCGTAGAACCTGTCGAGTATAACGGCAAATCTTGTTCACGGGTCTATGACAAATTCGAAATTTTTTACATCGATAAGAAACCGCTGAAACTCCTCAATGACACTTTCAGAAAGCTGGGCACCACTTACAAAGCGTCTATGGACTTTTCAAAAAGGTTTTTGGGGAAGGGGAAACATAAAGTTCCAATCGTTTTGTCTTATGATCAACCTTACGTCTTTTTACCGGTCCTATCACCCTCTTCTTCAAAAAATATTTGGATTGCGCAACATGCGATTATTAACATCCGAAAAGGCAAAGATGGCACCATCATCACTTTAAAAAATGAAGTGGAAATCGAATTGCCCATCCACTACACTTCTTTCTGCGCACAATACGCATGTGCCACAATGCTTCTAAAATATGCGTTAAAACAGAGAAAGCTTTTTCAAAGGGAACTGGATTTTCTGGATGACCCGGATGATGACAAATAATCATTCAACAATTCCTCAACACGATTTCGCAACCGGATATTGGAATACCTTCTGACTTCGGAAACCTGCTTGTAATAAAACAGGTATTCTGTGAACAGGTCGTCCCTTTTCCCTTGAACGACCTTTAAAGAATTCTTTTTCAAATAGGATTTGGTGTTTTGCAAATCTTTCTCGGCCAACTTTTTGGCTTCTTCAATCAAGTGTACATACGGCCGCTTTAATTTAAACGGACCTTTCTCTATAAGTTCATAATCTTTTTCCAACACGATGAGCAACATCGGCAAATAAATGGCTGATTCCAAATACGGCACAGCTTCAATCGGGATGTGCGCCATACAAATTCCTCCCTGATAAAAATCTTTGGATAGGAACAAATGTTCTATTTCTATTATAGAACATATTCCATGAAAAATGCAATTGTGGATTTGTTGGGGAGAAGCCAATTTGATCAAAATACATTACTTTCTGAAGAGGGTGTGATTCGGAGCTCACCCAATCTTCCCCCTGTAAAAAGGGTGGGCTCCGTGTTCATATGAAATGGCTGCCTGAAAGTGGATTGATATCGACTTTTTGGCAGCTTTTTTCTTTTTTAAATGGAGGGTGCGGTTTTGAACTATGGGAGGCCACTTTGTGGGGATAAAATCCATTATTGGTGTGGATGCTGCCTAAATGGGGTTAGATGATGGTTTATTTAGTGGGGATGAAGGGCAATGTCATCAACTTAACGTTACATTTAATGGAAAATAATATTTAATTTAACTTTTATAAAATTAGGTAATAAGCCTCTTGTAATTTTAAAAAGGCCACCAAAATCGTTTTAGAATCCAATTTTTGGTTAATAAAACGAGGATGGTGGTTTTTTTGAAAACAAAAAGTACTTTTTTAGGGGCAATTGAGATTACTCGAAAGTTGCTGAATGATGTGATGTTTATGCTTGAATCTCGGACAAAAGAAACGTATTTTACACGAAAAGAAAAGAAGTTAAATTTTAAAAATACTATTCTATTTAGCTTAAACTTTGTTAAAAAGAGCCTCCAAATTGAACTTGACGACTTTTTCGACAAATTTAATTTATCAGAAATTAGTATTTCCAAACAAGGCTATTCAGCCGCACGAAAAAAGATTTCTCCTCTCGCTTTTGTAAAACTTACAAAAGCGATTGTGAATTGGTATTATGAAGAAAATTCCTTTAAAACTTATCGTGGATTTAGACTTTGCGCAATCGATGGAAGTGTGCTCCAAATTCCTGATACTGAGGAGCTTCGAAATTATTTTGGGTATGGAAAAAATCATAAGACAAGTTATGCAAGAGCTAGTGCCTCTTGTATTTACGATCTTGAGAATGGAATCATTATTACTTCTAGAATCAATCCATATAAGGTAGCTGAGCGAGATAGTGCAAAGGATATGATTGAAGAACTCGTACAAATTGGATTAAAAAATGATCTTTTTTTATTTGATCGAGGGTATCCATCGAGAGATTTTATTGCCTATTTAGATGCCCTTGGTATCAAATATGTGATGCGATGTCAAAAAAATACGATAAAGGAAATTGTCGAAGCGAAAGATGCTGATCAAAACATTCATATAATACATAGGAAACAAGTGATTACTGCTCGTGTAGTTAGATTCCCACTGGATTCTGGCACGGAAGAAATACTTGTCACAAATTTAACCGAGGAAGAGTTTGATATCTCTGAGTTTAAATCTCTTTATTTTAAACGCTGGGGAATTGAAACAGAATATAATGATGTGAAAAATAAAATCGAAATAGAAAATTTCACGGGTAGTTCGAAAATCGCAATTGAACAAGATTTCTATGCATCAATATATTTATCGAATATGGTCAGTTTATTGAGAAATGATGCCAATGAAACAATTAATGAGGAGAGTAAGAAAAAAAGACGAAAACATGATTATCAAGTAAACACAAATATCTTAATAGGAAAATTAAAAGATAGGATGGTTCACTTATTATTAGAAGATTGTCCAATCAAAAGAGAGAGAATGTTTACAAAAATCATGAAAGTGATTATAAGAAATAAGACACCTATTCGGTTTGGGAGAAGCTACCCACGAAGGAATGGTCTGTCCTCAACAAAGTATCCCCTAAACCAAAAAAGGTGTCTATAAACAATACGTAGGATAAATATAACCTATTTGTTTATTAAATGTAAATAAATTAGGGGCTTAAAAAAATAAAAATTTAAGCCCCGGGCATCCTATTGCCTTTTTTAGCCGATTTTAGAAAATTATCAACACTTTGTAGGTTGAATACACTAGTGTCGCATAAAAAATATCAATAGACATAATAAATCTGAATTTTCTGTAACTATATTTTTCCATAAAAAACAATCATGAATTTTCATTCACAACCCTGGCATGAAAATGGATATTTCTTTCCCATAATGTAGATAACACAAACAGTTAACAATACGTAGGCTTTTATGGTGGATGATACCCTGAATAAAAAACTGTTTGAGTGGATTTGGTGAACAACCCATTGTTAGCTCATTCATTTGGAATGATGACTACGTACAGAAAAATGCTTATATTTCAAATTCACTCGCTGTTTGTGAATCTACTTTATGGGAGGGATTATATTGGATGTACTGATGACACGTTGTGCAGGATTAGATGTACATGCTGAAACAATTGTTGCTTGTGTCATGATTGGCGAACAGGACGATGAATTATTCATTGAAACAGAAACTTTCCCCACTTTAACAAAGGATCTCTTTCGTTTACTAAAGTGGTTGGAAAACCATGGCATTACGCACATTGCGATGGAGAGTACTGGAGTTTATTGGAAACCTGTTTATAACATTTTGGAGGATTACTTTGATATTACATTAGCGAATGCTCAAAGAATCAAGAATGTCCCTGGAAGAAAAACAGATGTTTCGGATGCAGAGTGGATTGCGAAGTTATTGCGTTATGGACTGATTGAAAAAAGTTTTGTTCCACCAGAAGATATACGAAACCTTCGTGATTTAACTCGGCTTCGTAAAAAATGGATCGGCCATTTGACTTCAGAAAAAAATAGGATTCTGAAAGTATTAGAATGCTCAAATGTTAAACTAAATTCAGTTATTTCAGATGTGTTTGGTGTTTCTGGAAGAAAACTTCTATCCAAATTAATTCAAAATGGATATGTTGATTCCATTGATGTAGAAATTAGTATTCACGGAAGAATGAAGCACAAAAAACAAATGATTACAGACTCTTTATTCGGTACTTTAAACGATCATCAAATCTTTCTAATCAAACAATCTTGGCAACACATCGTTTATTTAGAATCATTAATCAGCCAAATCGAGGAAAGAATAGATGAAATTCTGAAGAATTATAAAGAAGAAGTGGAGTTATTACTAACGATTCCGGGTATTAAAAAGGATTCCGCAGCAATTATTATTGCAGAGATTGGGGTGAACATGGAACAATTTCCTACCTCTCAACACTTAGCGTCTTGGGCCGGAGTTGCTCCAGGAAATCATGAAAGTGCAGGAAAACGAAAGTCAACTAAAACGACTAAAGGGAATCCTCATATCAAAACTGTACTGTGCGAAGTAGCATGGGCAATCTCTAGAAGTAGGAATCGTTGGTTAGCTGCTAAATATTGGTCGATTGCTGCAAGAAGAGGAAAGAAAAAAGCACTCGTTGCCATATCGCATCGAATGCTTCGAATCATTTACTCCATGCTAATTAATAAGGAGCCTTATAAAGAACCTTTAATTAATTAGTATAACCAAAGAAGAATAAGTTTAAACAAAGTTACCTTCCATTAGGTAGCTCTGCTTTCTTATTGTCTTTTTTAGGTTATTTATATATTACCCTCAATAGATTGAAGCTATTCATGGGCTAAGTGGAATTAAATTATTTTCACAGAAAAATCCTTTATAATGGTTTGGTGGTAGTAAACCTATCCAAATCCAATATAAAGGAATCACGATTATGGATAAGTTTACACGAAAAACATCATTTGAACAATGGTTTTCACCAATTAATTTCAACTTATTTGACGATATGGTGAAAGCCTATCATTTAGATTACTATACAAAGAAGCTTTATATGGCTTCATTTCTGAAATTACTGTTGTACGCTCAATTACATGAAACCGAGAGTTTGCGAGCTTTAAGTGACGCTGTTTTTTCTGAAGAATTACAACGTGCAACAGGTCTTCCATCGATTAGCTTTTCCCAATTAGGAAGACGAATCAATGCCATTCCAACGGTTTTCTTTCAATCGATTTTTCTTGATTTAGTGGCTCAAATTCATGAGAAAACACATTTTCAAAAGCGAAGAAAGCTGACAACGCCACTAAAAATCATTGATTCGAGTACGTTGCCACTGAATTTGACGAACCACAAATGGGCAGAGTTCCGAAAAACAAAATCGGGCGTGAAGCTTCACTTGCGTCTTGTATTCATGGAAAAAAGACTTTCTTATCCCGACAAGGCCGTACTGACAAACGCAATCGAACATGATCGTGGTCAATTAGAGGTATTCATTGATGATCAAGAATGCCTGTACGTGTTCGATCGTGGATACTTAGATTATGAGCGATTTGACCGTATGACGGATGATGGGTATTTCTTTGTTTCACGTTTACGAAAAAACGCTGTCGTCCGTGTGTTAGAACGATTTTCGTTACCTGAAGATTCGCCTGTATTCTCCGATGAAATGGTGGTTATTGGAACCACGCAAAATCGTTCTGAAAACGCGTTCCGTCTCATCAAATTGTTGGATACAAAAGGAAATGAACTTCATTTACTGACGAATCGTTTTGATATGGATGCAGATGAAATCGCTGAAATCTATAAGTCACGTTGGGCCATTGAACTCTTTTTCAAATGGATGAAACAACACTTGAATATCAAGAAGTTCTACGGCCACAGTGAACAAGCCGTACACAACCAAGTATACGTAGCGATGATTGTATACTGTTTAAATGTGTTAGCTCAGTTGAACACTAATAGTGACCGAAGTACGTTACAAATAAGTCGATATTTGAAAGCAGCTTTATGGAAATCTGCACACATTTGGTTACGGAAAATCGAAGGGATGAGCGTTCCTTAAAGGTTGATTTGTCGTTGTTGCACTCGTCTTAAGCTATAGGTAAAAAATGGATGTTTACTACCTTTATTTAGGTGTTTTCGTTTTTCGCTAATTTTCCAGAAAAATAAAATCTGAAATTTCAAAACTTATTTATGCGACGCTAGTGGGTTGAATAGTATTTTTAAAAGTAGACAACCAGATGGTTGCCTACTAACTGTAAATTATTGGTTGTATAAGTTTCTGACATTGGGATGAAGGGGGATTGGGGGATGAAGGGCATTTATGGGGGAGCGTTTCGTGCAGATTCACTCTCAACTCCTGCCAATGCATATTTCACTTGCGCGGATAGCACCTCTGCTTGCTCGGATAGCACCTCAAATCCCATCACCACTTGCACAAATAACATCTTTCAATGTGCTTCGCCAAAATTGGCTCCTATTCAAACAAAAAAACGTGCAGAACCATCCATTGATTCTGCACGCTTTCAACCATCCATTATTTTTTCGATGCGATTTGGGAGCGCAAATATGCGTTAATAAACATGTCAATCTCGCCATCCATCACCGCTTGGACATTTCCGGTCTCCACATTCGTGCGGTGGTCTTTTACCATGGAATATGGATGGAACACATATGAACGGATTTGGGAGCCCCATCCGATTTCCTTTTGCTCCCCGCGGAGTGCGGCCAATTCTTGCTCCTGCTTTTCAATTTCCAATTGATACAATTTCGCTTTCAACATGTTCATCGCTTTTTCGCGGTTTTTGATTTGGGAACGTTCCGCCTGGCAAGACACCACAATGCCTGTCGGGATGTGGGTGATGCGGACAGCGGAATCCGTCGTGTTGACGTGCTGGCCGCCTGCACCAGTGGAACGGTACGTATCGATTTTCAAATCTTCCGGACGGATTTCGATTTCAATTTCATTATTGAACTCAGGCATCACTTCGCAAGAAACGAAAGAAGTATGACGGCGGCCGTTTGCATCGAAAGGCGAAATGCGCACGAGGCGATGCACCCCTTTTTCCGCCTTTAAGTAACCGTATGCGTTATGGCCTTTAATGAGCAATGTCACCGATTTGATTCCGGCTTCATCCCCAGGAAGATAATCCAGCGTCTCCACTTTGAAGCCATGTTTTTCCGCCCAACGCGTATACATGCGGAGAAGCATGGAAGCCCAGTCCTGGGATTCCGTACCGCCTGCTCCCGGGTGAAGCTCCAGGATGGCATTGTTTTTATCATAAGGTTCGCTTAATAAAAGCTGCAACTCAAAGTTTTCCAATCTTTCCTCGAACTCTTTCAACTCCTGGACGAGCTCTGCCTGCAAATCTTCATCCGGCTCTTCTTTCAACAGTTCAAGGGTCATTTCCAAATTTTCTTGAGTGGAAGATAAATCATTCAGTTCATTCACGATGGATTTTAAACTATTGACTTCATTAATGATGCTTTGGGCTTTGTTTTGATCATCCCAGAAATCCGGCATCATCATGATTTCTTCCAACTCTTGAATGCGGGCTTCTTTGTTTTCTAAGTCAAAGAGACCCCCTGAAATCCGCCAATTTTTCGGCTGTATTTTCCAACGTGTTTCTCACATCTGATAATTCCATAAAAGTTCCTCCATTTATCCATTTGATTTTGAATGGGAACAATAGCGGCATCCCGCCGCCATGCACATCCTCACGAAACAAAACCGCGCCATCGGAAAGATGACAACGGTTTTGGATAAATACCATTGTACGTAAAACCTGAATTTCACAAACCCATCTTATGCAAAATCACATTAGGATATTGCGCCATGGCAGTTTTTATATTTTTTGCCGCTGCCGCATGGACATGGGTCATTTCTTCCGATTTCCTGTTTTTTGCGGATTGGTTGGCGTTTCGGCTTTTCGCCGTCTTCTTTCGGATTCACCGCTTGTCCTTTTGCCACTTCTTCACGTTCCAAGTTGCTGCGGATTTGTGCTTTCATCGCATATCTTGTCACATCTTCGCGGATGGCGGCAACCATATCTTCAAACATCGCGAAACCTTCTTGCTCATACTCACGCAACGGATCTGTTTGTCCATAAGCGCGGAGGTGGATACCTTGACGCAATTGGTCCATTGCGTCGATATGGTCGATCCATTTCGTATCGATGGAACGGAGCAAGATGACTTTCTCGAACTCGCGCATGCGCTCAGGCGTCAATTCTTGTTCTTTTTCGTTATAGCGTTCAATCACTTTATCGTAAATGAACTCGATCATTTCTTCAGGGGATTTATCTTGAAGATCGTTCACCGTAATCTCGCCTTCATCGAGGAGATTGGCTTTGATATAATCTTCCATCGCCTTGAAGTTCCAGTCATCTTTATTGCCTGCCGTATGCGTATGCACCATGTTTTCGATGGATTCGCGGATTATGTTTTCCACCAGTTCGCGCATGTTTTCGGATTCCAACACCGCATTCCGCTCTTTGTAAATCACTTCCCGTTGTTGGCGCAACACTTCATCGTATTGCAACAAACGTTTACGGGCATCAAAGTTGTTGCCTTCCACGCGTTTTTGGGCGGATTCCACCGCTTTGGACACCATTCTTGACTGGATCGGCTGGGAATCGTCCATCCCCAATTTCGTCATCATGGCTTTCATGCTGTCGGAACCGAAGCGGCGCATCAAATCATCTTCAAGGGACAAATAGAATTGGGATACCCCAGGATCCCCCTGACGTCCGGAACGACCGCGCAACTGGTTGTCAATACGTCTGGATTCGTGGCGTTCTGTCCCGATGACCGCAAGTCCGCCAAGCTCTTTGACCCCTTCGCCGAGCTTGATGTCCGTACCACGGCCGGCCATGTTGGTCGCGATGGTCACGGCGCCTTTTTGTCCGGCTTGGGCGATAATTTCCGCTTCCCGTTCATGGTTTTTCGCATTCAATACGTTATGCGGAATTTTATGTTTTTTCAACATCTCCGAAATGATTTCAGAGGTTTCAATGGCCACCGTACCCACAAGCACCGGTTGCCCTTTGGCATGGCGTTCCGCAATGTCTCTGACCACCGCTTCAAATTTCCCTTTCATTGTGGCATAAATGAGATCCGGTTTGTCGATACGGGCAACCGGTTTGTTTGTCGGAATCACCACAACGTTCATATTGTAGATATTGCGGAATTCCTCTTCTTCCGTTTTCGCTGTACCGGTCATACCGGCCAATTTTTTGTACATACGGAAGTAGTTTTGGAAGGTGATCGTTGCCATTGTCATGGATTCGTTTTGGATTTCCACGCCTTCCTTCGCTTCAATCGCCTGATGAAGCCCGTCGGAATAACGGCGTCCTTTCATCAAACGGCCAGTGAAGCTGTCGACGATGATGACTTCCCCGTCTTGCACCACATAGTCCACATCCCGGTGCATCGCCACATGGGCTTTCAAGGATTGGTTGATGGCATGGAGCAAGCGGACATGGGACAAATCGTACAAGTTGTCGATACCGAACGCTTTTTCCGCTTTCGTAATACCGCTTTCCGTAAGTGTAACGGTTTTTGTCGTTTCATCATACGTATAATCTTCATCTTTTTTGAGCATGCGGACGAAAGCATTCGCCTGAACATAAAGTTTGGCGGAACGCCCTGCATGTCCGGAAATGATCAACGGTGTTCTCGCTTCATCGATCAAGATGGAGTCCACCTCGTCGACAATGGCGAAGTTTAATGGCCGTTGCACTTTATCCTCTTTATAAAGCACCATGTTGTCGCGCAAATAGTCGAAACCAAGTTCATTATTGGTGCTGTATGTAATGTCCGCTGCATAAGCCGCGCGTTTTTCTTCTTTCGTCAAGCTGTTCAAGTTGAGCCCAACCGTCAAACCTAAAAATTCATACAGTTTGCCCATTTCTGTGGCGTCACGTTTTGCCAGGTATTCATTGACTGTCACCACATGGACACCTTCGCCTGGAAGGGCATTCAAATAAACAGCCATTGTGGAAGTCAATGTTTTCCCTTCCCCGGTTTTCATTTCAGCGATGTTTCCGTCATGCAACACCGCGGCCCCCATCACTTGCACGCGATAAGGGTACAAGCCGAGCACTCTTCGCGCGGCTTCACGGCAAACAGCGAAAGCTTCAGGCAACAAGTCGTCCAAACTTTCACCGTTTTGATAACGCGCTTTGAATTCCTCTGTTTTATTGCGAAGTTCTTCATCAGAAAGCTTTTCCATTTGTGGAGCCAATGCATCCACTTCATCCGCGATTTTATTCAACCGTTTCAATTCTTTTTTGTTAACATCGAATAATTTATTTAAAATATTTGCCATCGAAAATCTTCACTTCCCATTCAGTCTTAACTTTCATTTTATCATTCGTGGAATATTGGTGCAAATAAGCGCCATTGTTTTAAAGAAGTTGTCAGATTTAATCGGGAGAAAGATGACAGTATGAACCACAATTATTATTGCTCAAAAGACAATAAATTGGAAGGGAGAAAATGAATGGAAATGGATTGGGGGAATGGGGATTCTCACAAATAAGAAAAGCAGTTTATGTCGGGACACCAACACACACTGCCTTTCACCAATTAAACTTCCGTTATTTGCACTTCCTCTTCCCCATACAGCTTATAGGCGCGATGATCAATCATTCCAGGGGCATATTCGAAAGGAATGAAGCGTTTGATGCCCGCTGTGACAAACTTTTTGGCATTCGCCACCGCTTCTTCAATCGGTTTTCCTTTCGCCAGTTCCGCCGTGATGGCTGCCGAATAGGAACAACCTGCGCCATTAGTATGGATGGTATCAATTCGAGGGGCTTCCAATCGGATCATTTTATTCCCATCGTACAAAATGTCCACTGCCGGCCCTTCAAGACGGCCGCCTTTCACAAGCACATATTTTGGACCGAGCTGCAGAAGGTCTCTTGCCGCGTCCTGCAAATCCCCGATGGAGTTGATTTCCTGGCCGCCGAGCAAATAAGTGGCTTCCGGCATATTCGGCGTAATGATGGTCGCCTGTGGAATCAGCTTCGTTTTGAGCGTTTCCATCGCATCAAAATCAAGGAGTGGCGAGCCGAATTTCCCGAACATCACCGGATCGACGACGATGTTTTCGATTGAAGCGGTTTCCAGCCAATTTGCCACCAATTCAATGATTTCCTTTGAAAAGAGCATGCCGGTTTTCAATGCATCGATGTCCTCTTGTTCATTGATGATGAGAAGTTGCGCTTCGATGGCATCTAAAGGCTGGATGAACAAGCCTTGTTCTTTGCTTGGATGTTTGGCGTTGATGGCCGTGATGGCCGTAAACCCGTACACCCCAAGTTCCTGGAAGGTTTTCAAATCCGCCTGGATGCCGGCACCACTGCGGGCCGCTGCTCCTGCCACTGTACATGCTTTAGGTAATGTCATGACTTTTGCTCCTTTTGTCAAACCCTAGTAGAATTTTAAATTTATTTTAATTCTTTTATGGCATGGATGAAAATATTCAAAACCGGCAATTTGTATAAGGTCAGATGGAGGAGGCAGGAAAAGGCCAAATGCCTGCCTCTCCAAAAAGGCACCAATCATGGAATTTCCACATATACTAATGGGCACCCATCAAAGCCACTACGCTACGGAAGAAGGTTGTCCATTGTCAGAAAGGAAAAATCCATCCGTTTCCTATATACTTCTTGCCTTGTTAATCATCATTTGGGGTGTGAGCTGGCCCATCTATAAACATGGGGTTCAATTTATGCCTCCGCTCCTCTTCGCCGGCATCCGTTCCTTTATCGCGGGAATCCTCCTGTTCATTTTCGCGTGGAAATCGCGGCATTTGATCCGGTTCAAAGAACATTGGAAGTTTTACGTCATCTCGGCAATTTTAAATAATATCCTTTACCTTGGTCTGCAAACGGTCGGGATGGTGTATTTGCCGGGGGGACTGTTTTCCGTGCTTGTCTACATCCAGCCGGTGCTGCTCGGCATTTTGTCCTGGTGGCTTTTGAATGAACAGATGACCATCGCCAAAATGGCAGGCCTGGTGCTCGGCTTTACCGGGATTGTGCTGGTGAGCATGGATGGCTTGATGATCCATCTCTCGGCCATCGGGGTGATTCTCGCCCTTGCCACGGCACTTGCTTGGGCCAGCGGGGTCATTTTTGTCAAGAAATTAAAAACCCGCATCGATTTCTATTGGATGGTCGTGATGCAATTGATCCTTGGCGGCGGAACGCTTCTCCTTTCCGGGTACTTCTTTGAAGGCGTCCATGCAATCGTTTGGAACGTGGATTTGATCAGCACCATCGTTTGGGGCGGAACGGCAGGAATGGCTGCGGGGCAAGTGATTTATTTTAAACTGATGAATGAAGGGGAAGCAAGCAAAGTCGGCGCCTATACGTTTTTAGTGCCGATCATCTCCGTCTTCGTCAGTGCCATCTTTTTGGATGAAGCCATCACGAAAAATTTGTTTATCGGGATGATGTTGGTCGGTTCAAGCATTTATTTGGTGAATCGCAACATCGGAACGGGGGCAGCTACTGGTCATCACTTGAAGAATAACAGATAAGGGGACTTCTCCATTTCAAGCCGGGGATAAGGGAAAGTGTTTCATGGGGGAGCAGACATAATATTTAGGGGCTGTACGAATTTTGGGGGCTAACCCAAAAACTTTAGGGGATGCTATACGATTTTGGGCGGCTAACCCAAAAACTTTAGGGGCGGCTGTACGTGCTGCGGCGCTTGTGCAGCAGTGTGGCACAACCTTTAGGAGCGCTGTACGATTTTGCGGTGGCTTGTGTGGAAGTATGAAGCGCAACCTTCAGGAGCCTCCGTAATGACTACGGCAGCTTATGTGAAAGCATGTCACACCCCTTCTCTGAACCCCCCATGCATTATCGTTAATGTGAAAAAGCTCCCTGCTGACATGCAGCAGAGAGCTTGGATTCGGTTTGGGAAAAGAATTAAGTTGTTTCGATTAAGCCGTATTTTCCGTCCTTGCGTCTGTAAACGATGTTAGTGCTGTTTGTTTCCGCATCAGTGTAAATATAGAAGTCATGGCCGAGCAGGTTCATTTGAAGGATGGCTTCGTCTTCGTCCATTGGTTTCAAATCAAATTGTTTTGTACGAACGATTTCAAATTCTTCTTCTTTTCCGTTTTCATGATTGTTTGGAACAGAAGTGCCGGCGAAGTAAACGCCTACACCTTCACGGTCACGGAGCTTGCGGTTGACTTTTGTTTTATGTTTTCGGATTTGACGTTCCAGTTTATCCACAATCAAGTCAATGCCTGCATACATATCATCGTGGCGTTCTTCAGCACGGAGCGTTAAGTTTTTCAACGGAATTGTTACTTCCACTTTCGCTTTCTTGTCATTGTATACTTTCAAGTTTACATTGGCAGTTGCGTTAACTCCTTCATTGAAATATTTTTCAATTTTCTGAACTTTGTTGATAACGTATTCACGTATTGCTGGAGTTACTTCAATGTTTTCACCACGAATGTTAAAGTTTAGCATGTAAACTCCTCCTTTACTTACCCTATGTAAATTATATTCTACATAAGTTTGCAAATTCCTTCTATAATTTATGTGATGTTTTTAGGAATTCGACAAATTTTCAAAATCCAAAAAAGGAATGAATAAATCAAGGAAAATTGGACAAAGATGCCCTTCCATGACCGATTTCAACCGCCATTGATCTGTCATCCGCAACCGGAATACAACTGCCGAAATCCTTCAGTGTTTATAACGTTTATACCCTAAGTACATACGGACAAACACCCTTTGCTAAAAATTACTGTATATTAATAAAAAGATTGGATCCATACCTGGAGCATTGTCGAAACATCTTTCCTTTTTCCGCTAATTTACATACAGGAAATGCGGAGGTGCGCATCAGGAAACTTTCCATTTTTCCTGATTTATAAAACGCCTTGCAGCCAAACGGAAGAATGCAAAGCGTTTTTGGGGGGAAATAGGAAACAAGCAGGATATTTCAAAGCGATCTACACTTGTTGCACATTTTGAAATTGCTGTTGTCGGTTCAGCTTGATGACCTCTTTCCAAGTATCGCGGAACTCTGTTGCCAGCCCAATCACTTCATCCACCATTTCGGTGTCGTTTTTTATATTCGCTTCAACCAGGCGGCGGTTCATGTATTCATATAATGGATAAATTTGTTTGGATATTTCATATTCCATGTTGAGCGTAACCATTAATTCCGTAATGATATTTTGGGCTTTTTGAAGATTCGTATTTTTCTCTTCAATGTTTTTTTCTTCCATTGCCTTTTTCGCCAAATTTAAAAATTTAATGCAGCCGTTGTAAAGCATTAATGTCAATTCCCCAGGAGATGCAGTGTTCACACTGTTTTGTTTGTACGCCTTGTAAGCGTTAAGTTGAAACGACATATACGACTCCCCTTTTAAACGTACATATAAAGAACTACGATTATTTTACTATCATTTTATCGTATTTTTGCACTAGTGTCGCATAAAAAATATCAATAGACATAATAAATCTGAATTTTCTGTAACTATATTTTTCCATAAAAAAATCCTTTATAATGGTTTGGTGGTAGTAAACCTATCCAAATCCAATATAAAGGAATCACGATTATGGATAAGTTTACACGAAAAACATCATTTGAACAATGGTTTTCACCAATTAATTTCAACTTATTTGACGATATGGTGAAAGCCTATCATTTAGATTACTATACAAAGAAGCTTTATATGGCTTCATTTCTGAAATTACTGTTGTACGCTCAATTACATGAAACCGAGAGTTTGCGAGCTTTAAGTGACGCTGTTTTTTCTGAAGAATTACAACGTGCAACAGGTCTTCCATCGATTAGCTTTTCCCAATTAGGAAGACGAATCAATGCCATTCCAACGGTTTTCTTTCAATCGATTTTTCTTGATTTAGTGGCTCAAATTCATGAGAAAACACATTTTCAAAAGCGAAGAAAGCTGACAACGCCACTAAAAATCATTGATTCGAGTACGTTGCCACTGAATTTGACGAACCACAAATGGGCAGAGTTCCGAAAAACAAAATCGGGCGTGAAGCTTCACTTGCGTCTTGTATTCATGGAAAAAAGACTTTCTTATCCCGACAAGGCCGTACTGACAAACGCAATCGAACATGATCGTGGTCAATTAGAGGTATTCATTGATGATCAAGAATGCCTGTACGTGTTCGATCGTGGATACTTAGATTATGAGCGATTTGACCGTATGACGGATGATGGGTATTTCTTTGTTTCACGTTTACGAAAAAACGCTGTCGTCCGTGTGTTAGAACGATTTTCGTTACCTGAAGATTCGCCTGTATTCTCCGATGAAATGGTGGTTATTGGAACCACGCAAAATCGTTCTGAAAACGCGTTCCGTCTCATCAAATTGTTGGATACAAAAGGAAATGAACTTCATTTACTGACGAATCGTTTTGATATGGATGCAGATGAAATCGCTGAAATCTATAAGTCACGTTGGGCCATTGAACTCTTTTTCAAATGGATGAAACAACACTTGAATATCAAGAAGTTCTACGGCCACAGTGAACAAGCCGTACACAACCAAGTATACGTAGCGATGATTGTATACTGTTTAAATGTGTTAGCTCAGTTGAACACTAATAGTGACCGAAGTACGTTACAAATAAGTCGATATTTGAAAGCAGCTTTATGGAAATCTGCACACATTTGGTTACGGAAAATCGAAGGGATGAGCGTTCCTTAAAGGTTGATTTGTCGTTGTTGCACTCGTCTTAAGCTATAGGTAAAAAATGGATGTTTACTACCTTTATTTAGGTGTTTTCGTTTTTCGCTAATTTTCCAGAAAAATAAAATCTGAAATTTCAAAACTTATTTATGCGACGCTAGTGGTATTTTTGGTATTTTGTAGATATTTTATCTTAATACTGTAAATGGATGATCCGTAATGTATTGTCGTTCCAGCCCCTCTGTTCCGGACATTTTACATAAAGAAAAAAGAGATACTAATGAATCTAGTACCTCCTAAAATATCCGAACCTGACTAACCAAGAAGATTTAAAACCCCGGAAGATTGTTGATTGGATTGGGCCAACATGGCTTGCACCGCCTGAGATAAAATGCTGTATTTCACTTGTTTCAACATTTCGCTTGCTATATCTGCATCCCTTATACGGGATTCGGATGCGGTCATATTTTCATTATAGTTCACTACATTATTCGCGATATGGTCCAGGGAATTTTGATACACCCCAAATTTTGCCCGCTCATCCGAGATGATTTGAATGGCAATATCTATTTTTCCAATTGCTTGACTCGCATGATCCCTAGACTTTACATCAACGGAATCAACTCTTAAACTCGCCGTTGTGGCATCCGTCAAATCGACAATAAATTCATTTCCCGAATTTGGGCCGACTTGCAAAATTAAACCTAATACAGAATTTTGTTTAGTCGCTTCAGAACCCGAGTCGCTGCCACTGTCTGCATCATCAGAAGGAGAGCCGGGAGAATCAAGATCATAGGGTCCTGAGATATAAATCCCTGAATTATTGGTAACGGCATCTCCGACCGCAATGAAATGATCCCCCATAGAGACAACGTCATATAATCCGTTATTCCAGTAATTTGAAGGCACACGGATCCAGGTTTCGCCATCCAAAGAAATTGCGTGGCCCAACGTTTCTGAACCAACTATCACAAAATGCCCACCTGTCCATCGAACTTTATTTAACGGAGAATTGGTGATTGAAGGGCCTATAAATTCAGTTTCATCCGACCAATTAATCCCATCCGTGGAATAATAGATCTTGCCAAGTGTCCCATAACCAGTAACGGCGACATATTTTCCATTGCCATACGCGACACTTGAAAACGTTCCAGATATAGGCTTGCGGAATTCCCAAATCACCCCGTCGCTTGAGACGCCGGTCAATGATGTGCCGGAAATAAAGAATTCATCGGTTTCTTCATTCCATATGACATCCACTATTCTTCGATTCGTCCCATCATTGGGGACCGCCATTTCATCCCATGTTTTCAAATCGGTTGAAGAATACATGGTCATATAAATTTTCAAGTTGTTCCCGTATGCGCCCGTCTGTTTCCAGCCAACCGCGACATAGGCACTTCCATTCGAAGCAATGCTCGAAATTTCTATACCTGTATACGGACTTTCGAGCACAATATCCGGTATGGTTTGTTTCCATTCGTAAGCATCTCAGAGACAAAAACGCCTCCTTGATTACTCACCGCAACAAATTGCCGGTTATCTTCATCCCACACGACATCCTTGAAGTAGTTCGACCCAAGAGTGATTTCATCGCCATCCATGTTTTTCAGGACAGCCCCTTTCGACCAATTGGTGCCGTCATATCGGATGACCCCATCTTGTCCAACAATGACTAATAGGTCCCCATTATACTCGACACCATAGTGATCCCAAAGTATATTAATACCGAGTTCCTCTTGCCGTATGTGATAAAACCGCATCGGCACCAGATTGGCAGGCAAATCCTCCTCATCAATGGGAGGAATCAGCAGTTCATCATCAATGGATTGGAAATATTGATCGTAATAAGAAGGGTCCTTCTTCACGTTCAACAAGTGGATTCCATTAAAATTTGTATTGTTGGCAATATTGTCTATACTTTGTTTCAATTGATCGATTTCATTTTGCACTAATTGGCGGTCTTCCTTTGTCAAAGTATCATTTGCGGCTTGGACACTTAATTCCCTCATCCGATGCAACAGGGAATGGATTTCATGTAAACCGCCTTCTGCTACATCAACAAGGGAGATTCCATCTTGAATATTTTTGCTCGCCATTTGGAGGCCGCGGATCTGCCCTCTCATTTTTTCTGAAATGGCCAATCCTGCCGCATCGTCTCCAGCCCTGTTTACCTGGAAACCGGACGATAATTTCTCCAACACTTTCGATTGGGCACTATGATTCCGAGTCTGGTGCCCGATAATGTTGATTGACACAATATTATGATGAATAATCAAATGCATTCTCCCCTTCGAATATGAAACAACGCCCATCCCATGTACAAGTTAAACTGATATGATACCTGTGCGAATTCGTGTATTTTGTTATAAAAATTTGTTTGAATAAAAGGGCACAACATTAAAAAAGTTGGAAAAGCGATATTCCCTTACAAGGTGAATCGAATGAATAAAATTTGCCCCATAATCCACCGATACGCATTGGATTCAATAGAAAAACCCCTTACATCCTAAAGTCGAATGTAAGGGGTCTTTGAGGGGAAATAAAATAAGGAACTGTTTCAAAAACAACTTACACTTGTTGTACATTTTGATAATGCTGTTGGCGATTCAATTTAATGACCTCTTTCCAAGTGTCACGGAACTCAGTAGCAAGCCCGATCACTTCTTCCACAATCTCCGGATCATTTTTGATGTTTGCTTCCACTAATCGGCGATTCATATATTCATATAATGGAAGAATTTGTTTTGAAATTTCATAATCCATATTGAGTGTAACCATCAGTTCGTTAATGATATTTTGGGCTTTCTGAAGATTGACATTTTTTTCTTCCATGTGTTTTTCTTCGATGGCTTTTTTTGCCACATTCAAAAATTTAATGCAGCCATTGTATAGCATAAGCGTCAATTCGCCTGGGGAAGCGGTGTTGATGCTGTTTTGTTTATAAGCGTTGTATGCAGTATTTTGTAATGCCATGTAAGACTCTCCTTTTTGGAAATAACCGGATTGCTATAAAAAGCAATCCGCATTATTTTCTTTTGTCGTAATATCTGCCATCCATTGCCTGTACACTCGCATATGGATTGATATATTGCTTTTCATATTTCTTGGTATCGTTGAATTTTTTTAAATCCGCCTTGACTTCATTGAACAAAAGATCCAACCTTTCCCGGATCCCTTTGTCCAACTTATATAAAGTGACATGGGTTTCATCGGTTTCATCATATTGAAAATTTTGTTCCCGCAGTTGCTTCACAAGTGTTCCCCGTTCATCCAGCAACCCATTGACTTCATCAATGTATTCGGTCCTTTCCTCGCCGGAAGGGAACGCGGATAAATGTTTGTAAAGTTTCGCTGACACTTGCAGCAATTGTTGAATTAAGTCCATTGAACGACTCTCCTGACCAAAAAGCATAAGTATCTGATTAGTACGATGGCATAAACAGACTCGATTGCATATTGGCTTTATTGATGGCTTCTTCCATTCTTGTAAATTGATTATAATAACGTTCTTCGATGGCTTTTAAACGGTCTTTCCATGCTTCAATTTGATCATCCAACGAACTGATGGTTCTGCCAAGGGAATAAGTATTATCGGCAAAAGAAGTTTTACCCGCTTTGTCATCAATTTGTTTACTTGCCGTATCCACGGCTGTACGCAATTTTGCAACAACGCCATTTTCGGAATCGGTGAAAAGTTTTACCACCGCTTCCGGATCCTTGGCAATGGCTTCTTTCAGTTTGTCCTCATCCAATTGAAGTTTTCCGCCATCCGTATAAGTGGCAGTGGTTGTAACACCGATATTGAACAAACCTTTGAATGGATTATTTTCACTGACCGTATAAATCGCATTCCGCATTCCGGAAAGCGCCGTGCTGAGGATGGTGTCATTCCGCAACAACCCTTGTTTTGCCTTCTCTTCCCATTTTTTAATCTGCTCTTCGGTCATTTCCGCTTTCTGCGCATCAGTCAACGGCGGATAATTCAAATTTTTCTTTTCTTTTAACGGCGTGTTGATACTTTCAATAATTTCGTTATACATGTTCACGAATGATTTGATTTTTTCAACCATGCCGTCCGTATCAATGGAAGAAGAAATGGTAACCGTGCCATTATAATTTGGATCATTGGCCTGATTGAATGTCTGTTTTAATGTAATTGAATATCCCGACTCTTTGATGGAATTGGATGTGCTTTCCTTTTGGATGCCGTTGATTGTGTAGATGGCATTCGTTCCATTAGCAACGAATTTTGAAGAGCCTGAAGTGAATCCAAGAACGTTAAATAAATTTTCATTATCCTCTTTGATCTGAATGGCGCCTCCTGCCACACTGCCCGTAGCATTGGCAGTGATGGACATCTGGCCGTTGCCGAATACAACCGTAACCCCCGCACCGGAAGTATTGATGGACTTCACCAAATCTTCGATGGTATCCGAGCTGGAATAGTTGATTTTTGTATCCTTCATCGAGCCATCACTTTGGATGACACTTAAAGTGAACGATCCATTGGTATTACCAAAATTTTTTATATCTTTTAAAAGCGTAGCGGAATTGGCTTTAATATTGATTGTTGCTTCCTCGTTGCTTTCGGATAACGTATTGCCATCAACCGAAAATCCCAGTTTCATAAAAAAATTAGGGTTGTTTTCGACTATTACCGAATCGCTTCCAAGGTATAATTTTCCATTAGTTATTTTTGCATTTGTTAAGCCTGCATCTTTTAATTTGGAAAGCAGCGTATCAATGGTATCGTCTTTTGTATAAGTGATCGTTTTCCCTTCATCTTCGCCATTCAATTTGATCGTAAAGCTGCCTGTGCCTTCGGAGCTTCCATTAATTCCGAAATCGGATAATTTATGTTGGCCGTTAATGGCGGATGTCATCAATTGACTTCCCAGTTTGGATGCGGATGTCGCCAGTTGGGAAACGGAAGAGAGATTCAACGTTCCGACAGCCGTATTGTCTGCAGTGACGCTGACTTTGCTTTCGTCGCTGACGGATGTTTTGCGGACAAGCAAACTTTTTTGCAAACCGAATTGGTCGAAAAGGTTTTTGGAAAATGTCTCCAACTTCAAGTCGATCTCACGATAAGCATCCCGTTGCCATTCGTATTTTTGTTTTTGTTGCTGAAGTTTTTCCATTTTGGCACTTTCAGCTTTCATGAGCTTTTCCACAATCGAATCGATATCCATCCCTGAAGAAAGTCCAGACAACCGTTTATTGGCTGTCTGCAAATAGGAATAAGATGACGTTGAAGAAACTGAGTCTGCCATTGTAACCCCTCCTTAAATTTTTTCGTCTATGATCATTCCCACGAGTTTTTGCATTTCATAAAAGGCATCAAGCAGCTTTTTCGGCGGAATTTCTTTGATGACTTCCTGTGTTTGCTGATCGATAACCGTGACATAGTAGCATTCCAACTCATCATGGTAAACAAATCTGGTGCTGCGATGATTGATTTCCAGAAATTCATTCATGGAATTGACCGCTTGCTCGATTTTTTCTTTTGTAACTTCGATACGGTCTTCTTTTGCAATGTCCGCATTTTCCGAATCTACTTGCGCTCCGACTTTTTCCAAAGGGGCATTATCGTTCGTTTTTACAACCGGTGAAACTTCAACAGCTGATTTTGCTGAAATTTGCATACATCTTCCTCCTCGAACGAAATCGAACAAAAGAGAATTTTTCTAATAGTTATATCGGATGGGTTGTAAAAATTTATAGTTTTTTTGAAGAAAAAAGGGCATACATACATTTATTTATCAAAAAAGAGGCTGGAACAAAACCCCCTCTAAAATGGAAACAGCTCATGAAATTTTGGAATGAAAATTCATGAGCTGTTCTTCATTTTTTCAATAAAAAATAAGGACCTCTTCTGTTAAAATTAAGTTACCACCAAAACTAACAGAAAGAAGGGTCCTTATGTTTAAATATTATAACATGAATCAATTAGTTTTACCTCTAGATTTAGAAATAAAATTACAAGAAAATGATATTGCCTTCCATATTCACCATTTAGTTGAAAGTATTCCAGATGAAGCCTTCCAGCCGTTTCTTCGAAATACAGGTTGTCCTGCTTATCATCCACGCATGATGCTAAAAATTATTTTGTGTGCTTATTCCCAATCAGTCTTTTCAGGTCGGAAAATTGAAGCCCTTTTAAAGGACAGTATTCGGATGATGTGGTTGGCACAAGGCTATGAACCAAGTTATCGGACGATCAATCGTTTTCGTGTGCATCCGGAAGTAAAAGAATTAATTCGTCAATGTTTTGTCCAATTCCGTTGCCAACTGGTGGAAGAAAAATTAATTGATCAAGAAGCAATTTTCATTGACGGTACAAAGATTGAAGCGAATGCCAACCGATTTACTTTTGTGTGGAAAAAATCCATTGAAAAATACAACAAAAGCTTAATTGAAAAATCCAATCAGCTCTACAACGAACTGTTAGAGAAGGAAATCATCCCTGAAATGGAGCGGGAAAGTGATGGGGAATTGTCCGTAGAAGAACTCGCTCAAATGGTGCAACAAGTCGATGAAGTGATTACGGAATATGACCAAAAGATAGAAGCATCGCCCGATGCCACAGAACGAAAAGCATTAAGAAGCGAACGGAAATATCCGAAGCGAGTGTACAAACAGTTGATTGACTTGATTTTACGTAAACAAAAGTATCAAAAAGACTTCGAAATCTTGGGTGAACGGAATAGTTATTCCAAAACAGACTTAGATGCGACGTTCATGCGAATGAAAGACGACTATATGAAAAACGGTCAATTGAAGGCTGGATACAACGTACAAATCGCAACAGAAGGTCAATACGCACTGGCTTATGGCATTTTTCCAAATCCTACCGATACACGTACATTGATTCCGTTCTTGAATGAGATTGAGAAGCATTATTTTCCATTGCCAAAATATATTGTCGCAGATGCTGGTTATGGTAGTGAACAGAACTATGAGGACATCCTTTCGAATCGAAAATGTGAGGCACTTATTCCATATACCATGTATGAGAAAGAACAAAAGAAGAAATATAAACAAAACCCATTTCATCCAGACAATTGGATGTACGACGAAGAAAGTGATACCTACATTTGTCCGAATCAGCAGCGAGTAACCTTCCGTTATCGTTCTGTACGTACCGATAAGACCGGTTTTAAACGAGAATTGAAAATCTATGAATGTGAAAACTGTTCAGGATGTCCATTTCGTTCATCATGCACAAAAGCAAAGGAAGGCAATCACCGAAAGGTCATGGTGAATGAAAAATGGGAACGACAAAAAGAATATGTAAGAGCGAAGCTTTCAGAAGAAAAAGCAGGTTCTATTTTCCGTCAACGTAAAATGGACGTAGAACCAGTTTTTGGATTCTTGAAGGCTAATTTGCGTTTCACTCGATTTTCCGTCCGAGGAAAATCGAAGGTGGAAAATGAAATGGGGATTGCCTTAATGGCCGTGAATTTACGGAAATACACGGCCAACAAAGATCAACTGACCAAAAATAATGGAGAGAAATGGAAAAAGGAGAATTTGAGTTGGCTCAAATTCTCCTTTTTCCTATTTTGAAGCTAGTTTTGTCCCAGCCTCTGATGAAGAAAGGCCCCTTTTTTAATTATTGCGAAAACCGAAGAACCCCTTGAGGCGTTTGATTGGCTTGTGCAAGCATCGATTGGGCGTAAGGCAATTTATTGGTTCTCAATCTCATTCTGATTTGGCAAACCATCGATTTTCTTTTCCAATTTTTCAATCCTTTTGCACAAGTCTTCATAGTTAAGACCTCACCAAATCAATGTTCAACCCGTTCAAAAATCCATTCCGATGCACTGTTAAAAATGGAAGCCAACTGCGGGTCAAAAAGACGGGTCAAAACAGGGATATCTTGTTTTTCCAACGCCGCATTCACTTCATTTAACAACTCCACGGCTTCTTCAATCCGGCTATGGATTTGGTAGTGGTAGGAGAGCATATAGGTTTCAACTGCAAGCAGCCATTCAAGCCCCTCACCGAAATCCGCAATCATGGAAAAAGCTTGATCCAATTCACCAGATTGTAAGCAAGAAGCGATGAGTTGGCAACCGTCAGGAATTTTTGCGACGTATTCATAATAGGATTGTTGGGTTTCTTCGATTAATTTTTTCAGTTCATGGGACATTTTTATCCTCCTTCAAATTATTATCTTTCCATAAAAGAAAAGTCACTCTCCAACAGAGAGTGACTTCAGCTTGTAGACAAAGTCCCAAACTAGTGGCCAAATCTACAGGCTTTTTTTGTATAATAGGGATAGAATTCTTGGTTAACGGGGGAAATTTAGGATGTTATCGAAGCGTACTGACAATAATCGAAATCAATTGGAAATGGTGGCTCTTGATCAATTGGTTCCAGAAGATCATTTGGTAAGGAAGATTGAACAAGCCATAGACTTTGATTTTATTTACGATCTTGTCAAAGATACCTATTGCCTAGATAACGGAAGGCCTAGTATTGATCCTGTTGTGCTCATTAAAATGGTCTTTGTGCAGTATTTATTTGGTATTCGATCCATGCGTCAAACGATCAAAGAAATTGAAACCAACGTGGCGTATCGATGGTTCTTAGGATATGGTTTCACAGAGAAAATTCCTCATTTTTCAACGTTCGGCAAGAATTATGTTCGTCGTTTTCAAGGTACTGATTTATTTGAACAGATTTTTTATCGTATTTTAAAAGAAGCGATGAATAAAGGATTAGTGGATGCATCTGTTGCCTTTATTGATTCAACACATGTCAAAGCGAGCGCCAATAAAAAGAAGTTCGATAAGAAAATTGTCCGGGCAGAAACAAAAAGCTATCAAGCGCAATTAGAGTTAGAGATTAACCAAGACCGTGAAAACCATGGAAAAAAGCCCTTTCCCCCGAAAGAGAATGAAGAAACCAAGGAAATAAAGGTCAGTACAACCGATCCTGATAGTGGCTATTACGTAAAAGATGAACGGGAAAAGATGTTTGCCTATTCTTTTCATACCGCCTGTGATGCAAAAGGCTTTGTCTTAGCTACCAAGGTAACGGGAGCGAATATTCATGATAGTCAGGTGTTTGGTCAATTACTCGAACAAGTCATCGAAAAAGTAGGCAAACCAACTGCAGTAGCCGTAGATGCCGGATACAAAACCCCAGCGAATGCGAAAATTCTATTGGATAAAGAGATTCGTCCAGTCATGCCATATACAAGGCCTAGAACAAAGGACGGTTTCTTTAAAAAGTATGAATATGTATACGATGAGCATTATGATTGTTACATCTGCCCAAACAACCAAACTCTTGAATACCGAACAACAACAAGAGAAGGATATCGACAGTACGCTTCGAAACCGGAAATATGTAAAACGTGCCCATTTTTAGAAAAGTGTACCCAAAGTAAAGATCACACTAAATTTATTCATCGCCACATTTGGGAGCACTATGTGGAAGAAGTCGACCACTTAAGACATACAGAGATCAATAGAAATATATATGATAAGCGCAAAGAAACGATTGAACGGGTCTTTGCCGATGGAAAAGAGAAGCATGGCATGCGATGGACAACTCTACGAGGACTGGAAAAATTGTCCATGCAGGCGATGCTTACTTTCGCTGCCATGAACTTAAAGAAAATGGCAAACTGGACATGGAAAAGACCATGTCCAGCCTAAATAAGACAAGAATCTTAGAAAATGATGAGCAAAAAAAGACAAAGAGGCTGGGACAAAAGATAAAAAACACCATTTTCTCCCGGGAGAAAATGGTGTTTTTTTGATAATTGAAGAAAATTGATTTCCGTTCCGGGGACGCTTTCCGCGGGCCCGGCTCGAGCCTCCTCGGAGCTCAATCCTTCGCTCCTGCGGGGTCTCGAGAGGGCTCGTCGCAGGAAAGCTTTTGCTTTGCGACTAAGCGTGCGCGACAGGAGCACTCGCCCCGTCACTCCAATCAATTTTTTACAAAAATTCTTTTTGCAGCTCGTTCACTTTATTAGTTATGTCCCAGCCTCTTTGCCGACAGTCTGAAGTCACTCTCCAACAGAGAGTGACTTGTGAGTAAATCAATTATTGTAATAATTGAAGAACACCTTGTGGTTGTTGGTTTGCCTGAGCTAGCATTGCTTGAGCAGCTTGCATTAAGATGTTGTTTTTCGTGAATTCCATCATTTCTTTTGCCATATCTGTATCGCGGATACGAGATTCAGCAGCTGTTAAGTTTTCAGATGCTGTTCCTAAGTTGTTGATTGTATGTTCTAAGCGGTTTTGCACAGCACCAAGAGTTGCACGTTGTTCGGATACTGATTTGATAGCTTCGTCGATTTTTGAGATTGTTCCTTCTGCTTGTTCACGTGTTGAGATGTTTACACCATTAATTACAAATTGATCTCCATCTTGGAAATCTCCATCATCGCTACCTACAACATTTAAATCAGCTGCTGCTAATTCTACATCACCAATTTTAACAGTTTTATTAGTAGTATCAAATTCTCCTACTACTTTTCCATCTTTTAATACATTTGTTCCACTGATTTCATAAGTACCAGCAGACAATTTTTTTGCATCATCAGAATCTCCAAAATTTGTTACTAGCGTTGCTTCACCGTCTTTAACAATGATTGTACTGTTATTGGCTACTGCTTGCGCTTTATCAAAAGTATAAGTAGTGCCGTTAGCAGTCACAACATTTTTAGCAATAGAACCAACAACATTACCATCAGCATCTTTTAAATCTGTTCCTGATACTGTATATACTCCATCTGCTAATGCTTTTGTAGTATCAGCTGCTGCAACACCAGTTTGAACTGTTGTTGAGGCAGTTAAACCTAATGCTGCTGCACCCATGTTACCAACGTTCAATTCCATTGTTTGGCTTTCGTTCGCACCAATTTGGAAAGTGCCTTTAAATGAACCATCCAGTAATTTTTGTGTGTTGAATTCTGTTGTTTTTGCAATACGGTCAATTTCTTGTACTAATTGATCAATTTCCTTTTGTAATGCTTCACGGTCATCTTTAACGTTTGTGTCGTTAGCAGATTGTACTGCAAGTTCACGCATACGTTGAAGGATGGAGTGAGTTTCGTTTAAAGCACCTTCTGCTGTTTGGATCAAAGAGATTGCATCTTGAGAGTTTTTGGATGCCATGTCCAAACCGCGGATTTGCGCGCGCATTTTTTCAGAAATTGCCAAACCTGCTGCATCATCGCCCGCACGGTTGATTTTGTAACCGGAAGACAATTTCTCAAGGTTTTTCGCAGATTGAGAGTTGTTGAATGTTAGATTACGATGTGTGTTTAATGCTGAAATATTGTGTTGAATTCTCATGATATATTCCTCCTTGAATTTTTATTTCTCAATAAATCCACATCCTTGTGGAATAGAAGGCTAGGGAGAATTCATGTCCTAGTCCTTACAACATTTGTATCGGATAAACTATTAATAATTTAATAGTTATAAAAAATTTTTTTCTAATCGAGTAGGAGGGAGCGATTAACTCCCGTCCTCTCACACCACCGTACGTACGGTTCCGTATACGGTGGTTCAATTAAGATCATTGACGCAAGTTTTCATAACGAGCTTCAAGACTTTCCAACCCTTGGTTTCTCCAATAGGAGTTACCAAGGGTTCTGTGTAATATTGGACTATTTGAAATACGCCAATAACTCTTCCGAGTATTTCCCCATTCATACGCTTGCCATTGTGGTACGCCAAGCTGAATAAGGTTGCGTGTCTTTGTTTTCGGTTTCTTCCAGTTCTTCCATAGACACATTCGAAGTCTTCTACGAATCCATTTATCTAATTCAAGGAATATAGATTTGGTGTCTGCTAACGCAAAATATCCACACCATCCCACTAGATATTGATTCAGTTTCTGAATGCGGTATTCCATCGGGTAGGGCATCTTGCGTGATGTGATTTCACGAACTTTATTCTTCATTCGTTTAAGGCTTTCTTTTGCGATACGAACCTTTGGCTCTTTATGATAGGTAAAGCTAAATCCTAGAAACTTACGTTTCCATGGACGGTCGACCGCTGATTTCTTTTCATTTACTTTCAGTCGTAGTTTTCCTTCAATGAATCGTTGAATGCTTGCCATTGTGCGAAGTCCTGCTCGTTTACTTTTCACGTAAATGTTACAGTCATCCGCATATCGAACGAATTTGTGTCCTCTTCTTTCCAATTCTTTATCTAGTTCATCTAGTACAATGTTAGATAGTAGCGGACTTAATGGTCCTCCTTGTGGAGTTCCTTCTAATGTGCTTGACACCACACCATTAATCATGACTCCCGATTGTAAATACTTACGAATCAATTTCAGTAATGGTTTATCTTGGATTCTCTTCGCGAGTGTACCCATTAATCTGTCATGGTTGACCTTATCAAAGAATTTCTCCAAGTCCATATCTACAACCCATCGATGTCCATCTCTTATATATTCTTTCGCTTTCCTCACCGCATCATGGGCACTTCGGTTTGGTCTAAATCCGTAGCTGTTTTCAGAGAATGTAGGGTCATACACTTTTGAAAGTACTTGGGCGATTGCTTGTTGAATCAAACGGTCTGTTACGGTAGGGATTCCTAGTAAACGAACACCGCCGTCAGGTTTCGGGATTTCGACTCTGCGGACTGGCATTGGTTCATAAGTTCCCTTGAGAATTGCCTCCTTAATAGATAGCCAGTTTTCGACTATGTGCTGTCGTAGGTTTTGTACGGGCATCATATCTACTCCGTGGCTTCCTTTATTCTGTTCTACACGTTTTAGTGCTTGAAGCATGTTCTCCCGTGACAGGATTTGATTCAAAAGCATCGTTATTCTCCTTCCGTGAATAGCTGTTCTCTTTATGCCAGTGGTCACTCCACCCTCCAAGAGGTCCCCCACGGGATTCACCGCTTCCTTCCTCAAGTGAGGTACTACGTTTTCTGTTTTCATCATGACTCACTGAATGCCAAGGGCTATTCTCTCTTAATTGTTCGGTCCTTCTTAGTTGTTCTAGACCAACTAATACTATGACCTCTGCTGACTTCTGACGGTTCAGCTACTTATCACTAAGTAGGTTATGAAGCGTACTTCACCTATCCGCCAGACCTCCCCGGGTAAGTACATGCACTTTCACACCATCTATCCGCCTCATCTACTCGATATGACCTTCGACAGAAAGAGCTTTGTTTTGTTTTGCAAACTCACTCAATCATACCTAGCCTTATATGAGGTTCGTGTTCCTCGGACCGGTGTTTTGCCTCCAGCTTCCTTCAGATTCCGCGTCACCACGGACACCCTTGCTCTTGGCTAACCTCTACTTCTGTCTTCGGGGTTCGGGACTTACACCCTATAGTTCATGTACATGCCGGGCGCACAAAAAGAGGCTGGGACAAAACTAGCTTCAAAATAGGAAAAAGGAGAATTTGAGCCAACTCAAATTCTCCTTTTTCCATTTCTCTCCATTATTTTTGGTCAGTTGATCTTTGTTGGCCGTGTATTTCCGTAAATTCACGGCCATTAAGGCAATCCCCATTTCATTTTCCACCTTCGATTTTCCTCGGACGGAAAATCGAGTGAAACGCAAATTAGCCTTCAAGAATCCAAAAACTGGTTCTACGTCCATTTTACGTTGACGGAAAATAGAACCTGCTTTTTCTTCTGAAAGCTTCGCTCTTACATATTCTTTTTGTCGTTCCCATTTTTCATTCACCATGACTTTTCGGTGGTTGCCTTCCTTTGCTTTTGTACATGAAGAACGGAATGGACATCCCGAACAGTTTTCACATTCATAGATTTTCAATTCTCGTTTGAAACCGGTCTTATCGGTACGTACAGAACGATATCGGAAGGTTACCCGCTGCTGATTCGGACACGTGTAGGTATCACTTTCTTCGTCGTACGTCCAATTGTCTGGATGAAATGGGTTTTGTTTATATTTCTTCTTTTGTTCTTTCTCATACATGGTATATGGAATAAGTGCCTCACATTTTCGATTCGAAAGGATGTCCTCATAGTTCTGTTCACTACCATAACCAGCATCTGCGACAATATATTTTGGCAATGGAAAATAATGCTTCTCAATCTCATTCAAGAACGGAATCAATGTACGTGTATCGGTAGGATTTGGAAAAATGCCATAAGCCAGTGCGTATTGACCTTCTGTTGCGATTTGTACGTTGTATCCAGCCTTCAATTGACCGTTTTTCATATAGTCGTCTTTCATTCGCATGAACGTCGCATCTAAGTCTGTTTTGGAATAACTATTCCGTTCACCCAAGATTTCGAAGTCTTTTTGATACTTTTGTTTACGTAAAATCAAGTCAATCAACTGTTTGTACACTCGCTTCGGATATTTCCGTTCGCTTCTTAATGCTTTTCGTTCTGTGGCATCGGGCGATGCTTCTATCTTTTGGTCATATTCCGTAATCACTTCATCGACTTGTTGCACCATTTGAGCGAGTTCTTCAACGGACAGTTCTCCCTCATTTTCCCGCTCCATTTCAGGGATGATTTCCTTCTCTAACAGTTCGTTGTAGAGCTGATTGGATTTTTCAATTAAGCTTTTGTTGTATTTTTCAATGGATTTTTTCCACACAAAAGTAAATCGGTTGGCATTCGCTTCAATCTTTGTACCGTCAATGAAAATTGCTTCTTGATCAATTAATTTTTCTTCCACCAGTTGGCAACGGAATTGGACAAAACATTGACGAATTAATTCTTTTACTTCCGGATGCACACGAAAACGATTGATCGTCCGATAACTTGGTTCATAGCCTTGTGCCAACCACATCATCCGAATACTGTCCTTTAAAAGGGCTTCAATTTTCCGACCTGAAAAGACTGATTGGGAATAAGCACACAAAATAATTTTTAGCATCATGCGTGGATGATAAGCAGGACAACCTGTATTTCGAAGAAACGGCTGAAAGGCTTCATCGGGGATACTTTCAACTAAATGGTGAATGTGGAAGGCAATATCATTTTCTTGTAATTTTATTTCTAAATCTAGAGGCAAAACTAATTGATTCATGTTATAATATTTGAACATAAGGACCCTTCTTTCTGTTAGGTTTGGTGTGCTAACTTAATTTTAACAGAAGAGGTCCTTATTTTTTATTGAAAAAATGAAAAACAGCCCATGAAATTTCATTCCAAAATTTCATGGGCTGTTTCCATTTTAGAGGGGGTTTTGTCCCAGCCTCTTTGTATTGATCATCAATTATTGTAATAATTGAAGAACACCTTGAGGTTGTTGGTTTGCTTGAGCTAGCATAGATTGAGCAGCTTGCATTAAGATGTTGTTTTTCGTGAATTCCATCATTTCTTTCGCCATATCTGTATCACGGATACGGGATTCAGCAGCTGTTAAGTTTTCAGATGCTGTACCTAAGTTGTTGATTGTATGTTCTAAGCGGTTTTGAACAGCACCAAGTGTAGCACGTTGTTCAGAAACGGATTTAATTGCATCGTCGATTTTTGAAATTGTTGATGAAGCTGATTCGCGGTTAGAAACATTCACACCATTAATTTCAAATTTAGAACCATTTGCTAATGCTGTATCTAAATTTAATTTTGCAGAATCAACCTTAATATCTTTATCTCCAACTTTTATAGTTGCTTCTTTTTTTGTAGTATCAAACGTACCTACTACTTGACCATCTTTAATTACGTTTGAACCAGAGATTTCATAGCTACCAGCTGCTAATTCTTTTGCACCATTTGCAATTGTAGCTGTTGCATCATTGCTGTCAAGCGTGATTTTATCTCCAGCATTTAAGTTACCAGTGAAAGTATAAGTTGTTGTATCAGTTCCATCAGTAGAAGTAATTACATTACCTGAAACGGTTACATCCGCTACTTCAGTACCAGAGCTATTTAATAATTTAGTACCATCAGAACTTACTGTATATTCCCCATCAGCAATTGATTTATCAGTAGTAGAACCTGTTACCGTTTCAACAACATCATCAAATTTAGATTCTAATGTTGCTTTACCATTTTTCACTGTAATAGTAGAGCCATCAGTAACAGCAGCAGATTCATCAAAATCATATTGAGAAACAGTATCTGTTAATTTTACTGCTGTACCATCGACAGTACCAACTTGATTTCCATTACTATCCAATACTTTTGTACCATCTACAGTATAAACACCATCAGCTAATGCTTTTGCTGTTGCATCTGGATCCGCTCCAGTAACTTTAGAAACTTCCACATCACTTTGAACAGTTGTAGTTGCAGTTAAGCCAAGGGCTGCTGCACCCATTTTATTAATATTCAAGTTAATGCTTTGACCTTCGTTGGCACCAATTTGGAACGTACCTTTGAAGGAACCATCTAATAATTTTTGCGTGTTGAACTCAGTTGTGTTTGCAATTCGGTCAATTTCTTGAGTTAATTGGTCAATTTCTTTTTGTAATGCTTCACGGTCATCCGTTACGTTAGTATCGTTTGAAGATTGTACTGCAAGTTCACGCATGCGTTGTAGGATTGCATGTGTTTCGTTTAACGCACCTTCTGCTGTTTGGATCAAAGAGATTGCATCTTGAGAGTTTTTAGATGCCATGTCCAAACCGCGGATTTGTCCGCGCATTTTTTCGGAAATTGCCAAACCTGCTGCGTCGTCGCCTGCACGGTTGATTTTGTAACCGGAAGACAATTTCTCAAGGTTTTTTGAAGCTTGAGAGTTGTTAGCTGTTAGGTTACGATGTGTGTTTAATGCTGAAATATTGTGTTGAATTCTCATAAGGAATTCCTCCTTGAAATATGTATTTGATGTCCCACATCCTTGTGGTAAGCAAAGTTTGGCAGAAAAATAATTTTTCACTCCCAAGCTTTACAGTATTATTATCGACACCGGTTTCATTTGTTTAATAGTAAATTTGAAAATATTTTACTGCAATAATTGTAATACACCTTGAGGCTGCTGGTTGGCTTGCGCAAGCATGGATTGAGCAGCTTGCATTAAAATATTTTGTTTTGTAAAGTCCATCATTTCTTTTGCCATATCCGTATCTCGAATACGGGATTCTGCAGCAGACAAGTTTTCTGCAGCAGTTCCTAAGTTATTGATGGTATGTTCCAAACGATTTTGAACAGCTCCCAAATATGCCCGTTTTTCTGAAACCTTTTGGATGGCATTGTCAAAGCTTGTAATTGCCTCACTGGCACCTTCTTGTGTAGAAAGATCGACGTCTGTAATTCCTAACCCTGAAATCGATATATTTGGCAATTGAACAATCATGCTTTGCCCTTCGTTTGCCCCAATAAGTAAATGAATTTCCGATGTGTTTGAATCTTGAGTGGATGAGTGGCCTGTACTTGCATCCCAAATATATGTAAATTGATCTTATGTATCAATGGGATTTTTGTCATCAGGCACTGTTTTTGTATTATCTGTTTCAGTTGGCGATAAAATAGCTCCAACTGTATCATAGTCGATTGTTGCTAAATAAGCACCGGCTTTGGTTACATCTTTTAACTCATCATAAAAATTATCAAGAGTTTTACCGGTTAAACTATTAAGTGCATCTGCCAGTGATCCACCCTTTGTCAATTCCTTCATTAAATCCGGTAAATCAGCATGATCCGTATCCTTTCCATTGTCATTTAAAAATTTCTCCAAATAACGTACAGCCAAATAACTTGCGCCGTAGTCAAGGGAATCTTTATTGTCTGGATCGGTCCATTTTGCCAACTCCCCACTAACATAATCAGTGAGTGCTTGTGCTTTTTGAGCCGGGTCATTTAATTTCGCACCCAATTTATAACGAACCCGGTCATTACCACCTGATAAATACTCTGCTGTCCCTTCTACAAACCAGTTTGGTGATTTGCTCAACCATATACCTGAAGCAGACATTATGGCATGTGTCATTTCATGGGCAACTGAAGTATCAGGTTCAAAATCAGATGAACTATTTTTGAACATATTCGTTAAATTAAACACTATATGATTCGATGGATACGAGTTGAAATATGCATTATAATCAGATTCGCCTTCTTCAAATTTAATGGTGATTTGCGTATTGGCAGGAGTTTCAATACCGTAAGCATTTCTTACCATATCTTCCGCTGTTTCAAACATATAATTTGCTAAATCCGATAAAAATTGTTCAATTTCTGGGTCCCCAGTTCCTAATGCATTAGCACCTTGAAGAATTTTTCGCGTGTTGAATTCGGTAGTTAAGCCGATGCGATTGATTTCTTCTTTTATTTGTTCAATTTCTTTTTGAATTGCTTCCCGATCTTCTTCAACATTTGTATCGTTAGCTGCTTGCACCGATAGTTCACGGCCTCTTTGTAAAATCGAGTGGACTTCGTTCATCGCTCCTTCCGCCGTTTGAATCAATGAAATCCCATCTTGCGCATTTTTGCTAGCCATTTCCAATCCTCGAATTTGGCTTCGCATTTTTTTCAGAAATTGCAAGCCCAGCCGCATCATCTCCAGCACGGTTAATTTTATAACCGGAAGATAGTTTTTCCAATGCTTTGCTTGCTTGTGTGTTATTGGAATTTAGATTTCTATTTGTGTTTAAAGCTGTGATGTTGTGTTGAATAATCATACATTTTCCTCCGTGCTGGTTAATTTTCCACATCCATGTATTCTAGCTATAAAGCTACTACTACATATTTATCGTAAGTTTGTTACAATGTTTAATTATTTTACTAAAATAATTTTAGAAGCGATAAAAAAACGGCTGCCAAAAATACGGCAGCCGGTGCTCACTCAAGATTTTTTTTCAGCTTCTTAATGATATCCGCATTAATATTCAACGCCGCTTTATTTTGTTCCTGAATCGCCTCGTATACTTCGCTTCGATGGACTTTGACGTTTTTCGGTGCCACGATTCCCAGTTTCACTTGATCGCCGTCAATGGACAGCACCTTGATTTCGATGTTTTCTCCGATGATGATGGATTCATTGATTTTCCTGGAAAGGACCAACATTATTTCACACTTCCTTTTGGCTCAGCAATCGGGAAGCGCAGCGGAAAGGCTTCGTTGTCTTGCAACACAATTTGTTTTCCGCATTTTTTTACGCTATTGATCACGATTGGGGCGAGTAAATTCAAAGTTGATGACTCAAAAGGCTCTTTTACAGTGACGATGGAATAGGCAATCAGTTCTTCTTCTTTTTCAACCTGCAAGTCTTCTTTATCGGTTTCACTGATATCGAAAGCATAATCTTTTTTGAAAGCAAAAGGATAGGCGACAACAAACCCGACTTGCGGTTCTTCCACTGATTGGAAAAATGCAAGGGGGCTGTCTTTTTCCAATGGCAGCAAGACGTATTTCGTATAATCTTCCAATCCCAAAAGCCCGCTTGTCAATGTGATGATTTCTTCTTCTTGGATTTCCACTTCGCCTAAAAATTTCGTTTGAATTTGCATCGTGTTATCTCCCATCTATAAAGTCACATCAATTTCCACTTTAGGATATTGTAGTACTTCACCTGTAATTTTTCCAGGCGTATATTCATGGATCGGTTTATTCATCTGCACATCAATCTTCGGTTTCTGCGGTGTAATATTTATTTCCGTTTCGCCAGGGATATAATCAACTTTTACCGAGCCGATGGAAGGCACGAATTTCAAGTTGAATTGCAATGGCTTCGGACCAAATTTTTCTTTGGCAATGTTTTGAATGATTTGACGCCCCATGCCCTTTCCGGCATTCTCCATGATTTGGCGCCCTTCCTTTGCCCGTCTTGCCATCCCTTCCAGAACCGCTTTTTTTCCTTCTTTCGCATAATTGTCAATGGACTCTAATGGCCCCACCAAACCAAGATCACGGCGGGCCTGTGTTGTATCGAGATGCAATTGGGCGCGAGTGGAGTTGATTTCCAGAATTGCAGCCGGCTGCTCGATATGCTGATCCGCTCTCGGTTGGCGGATCGTTTGGACCGGATCTTGAATGTTCCAATCCATGATGATATCGTATGTGCGGATATGAATTTCGGGGAACCTCATAAAATCACCTGCATTTCAAGAAAAGCGTTTGAACCGGGTCGTCCAAACGCTGATCGATTTTTCTTTTTATAAAGTGGTTTAATTATCGAATAAAATCTACCAATGTTTGCTGAATGATTTTTGCACCGACTGACAGAGCGGCTTGGTGAATGGATTCCGCTGTGATCATTTCCGTGATGGCTTTCGCATAATCGACATCCTCATTTTCTGAAAGCTGTTTTGTCACATTCGTTTCATGCAATGCCAGACGATTTGTCATCAATTCCACCCGGTTTTGACGGGCGCCGATATCCGCACGCGCCGCGAGAACGTCTTCATACAGCTGATCCAAATCACCCAACATCTCCGAAATATCTTCCCCGGTTTTTGTATCGTCATTCAGAAGGTTTGAAAGGTTGCTCATAAAATTATCAATATTCCCAAACAATGTTTTTCCCGGTATATTCACATCCAGTTTAATCCCGTCAAAAACCTCGATTTGGACAATCTCTTCGTTGATATGGCCCGTCATGCCACTTTCGTCAAAAACGGGTGCCAATGTTTTTGTTCCTGAGAATATGTATTTATTTCCGACTTTCGTATTCGCTATGTCTCTTAATTGCAGTTTTATCTGTTCGATTTCTTCTTTTATTTTTGTCCGGTCGCTTGATGTGTTTGTATCATTCGCCGCTTGAACCAACAATTCTTTTATGCGGTGCAGGGCGGTACCCGCTTGGTCAAGGGCGTCATCGGTCGTATCCAGCCAGTTGTTGACCGTCTGGATATTGCGGGTGAATTGTTCCGCTTTATTCAAATCTGTGCGGAAAGCCATGCCTTTTACCGTAGAAACAGGATCATCCGACGGGCGTGTGAATTTTCTGCCGGTCGTGATTTGTTCCTGATATTTCCCGATTTTGGAATAACTGTTGCTCAAGTTTCGAAGCATATTATTCGATAACATTGATTGAGTTACACGCATGTTCTTTCTCCTTTCTTCATTCGTTGAAGAACATTAAACCGTTATAATCCTGCTCTTCCCATGCCGTTGATGACTTTGTCCAACAATTCATCAATCACCGTGATCATCCGGGCATTTGCACTGTAAGCCTGCTGGAAACGGATCATATCCGTCATTTCTTCATCAAGGGAAACTGAACTCATCGAAGCACGGTTGTTTTCAACAGTCAGACGGATCGTTTCAGTGTTCGTTTTGAGCAAGTTCGCCTTTTGCCCGTCTACCCCAAGTTGTCCGATGAGGCCTTGGTAATAGGATTGGAAAGTTGCGCCGTCCAATCCCAGATTATCAGGCAATTCCACCGTTGTTTCGTTTCCGTCTTTATCCTTGATCTTGCCGATGGATTCTTTATTATTGATCGGCATGGATTGCAGATTTGCCAGAATCAGCGCCCATTTGCCGTTTCCTTCTTCCCCTTGAACGCTGGATGCAGCCACCAGGTTCGGATCTTTTACAAGCGCGTCGTTCACTTTGATCGTGCCCGCAGTAAGTCCGGCTGGATCAAAAAATGAAATTCCATTCACAGATGTGTCCGGATCGTCACTTTTCCCCAACGTATACCCTGCTTCATGGACTTTATTGAAAGCTTGTACAAAAGCGTTCGCCAATTTATCCAAACTTTGGAGCATTTCCGGGAAATAGCCTTGGATGGTGTTGTTGGTGCCATCTGTGCTATACCCAAAGGAATCGATCAGCGACAACAATTTCCCTTTGAACTCTTGGAAATTTTCTTGTCCTATCGTTTGAGTTTTGTTGCCCATGCTGATCTCTAATTGATGGAACGGCAGATATGCCAATTGGGGATTGGCAGGATCCGTATCTTCGTCCCCGTCTACAAGCTTCCCGCTTGTATCAAGTGCCCGCAAAGTGGCATAGTTTCCACCCTCAACCAAAACAATTTCCGAATAGCTGCCACTATTATCTTTGACATTCAACTTGATGGTGTAGCTTCCTTCCGCCACTTTCGAAGCGTTTCCTCCAGAAGGGACCCGCTCGATGGAAACCGGGAAGTATTCATTCAATTGATCCACCAACAAATCCCGTTTGTCATACAAATCGTTCGGCACATAGCCATTTGGTTCAACGGCTTGGATTTCTTTATTGATGTTTGCGATTTGTTCCAAGATGGAGTTGATTTGTTCAACGGAAACTTTGATTTCGTTGCCCAGGTTTCCTTGAATCTGTTTCAGTTGCGTATCAATATAGTTGAAGGAATCCGCCAAATGGATCGCCCGTTGCACGACCACTTTTCTGGCCGCTGTATCGTCCGGGTTGGCGCTGACGTCTTGAAGGGCGCTCCAAAACAGGCGGAATGCTTCATCCAAACCATATTCAGAAGGCTCCGACATGACATCTTCCATTTGTGAAATCGCATTGGCTTTCGTTTCCCAATAGCCAAGTTTGTTCGTTTCCTGGCGGTACTGGCGGTCGATGAATTCATCCCGGACCCGCTGTACTGATTCCGCTTTTACCCCTGTTCCGATATAGCCGGGTGTCATCGGGGCATTTAAGCCTGCACCGGGATAACCCAAAGTTGGCGACATAATGATTCTTTGTCTCGAATACCCTTCCGTATTGGCATTCGCAATGTTATGGCCTGTTGTATATAAAGCTGTTTGTTGCGTGAACAAACCTCGTTTGCTTGCTTCCAGTCCCATGAATGTGGAGCGCATAAGGGTCTCCTCCTTACTGAAAATATGTATGAAAAAATGGGAGGAAGGGAATTCAGGTCCCCTTCCGCAATCAATTTTTAAAAAGGGGGGAAAACATTTCGTGATACCATTGGATGATGTTCTTTCAACCAAGGTGAAGCTTTATGCACCTGCATCCAATTTTGCAAATCTATGTATAAAAGCTTGCGGCAGACTGTAGAAGTTGCGCCCCGCCGCAAAGCGTGAATCACCAATTTTCACTAGCGTTTCAACAAATCCGACAGTTACGCCTGCGAATCAAACAGCGATTGCCGTGGAGCGTTTCCTCCGCGCACCGTTTTATCGGAATAATTGATTTGCTCCTGCTGAGGACGCAACATGTTGAGCGTGACGTTCACCACTTGCAATGAATTGAAAATCAGCTGTTGGTTCAATTCATTTTGCAGCTTCAGATCCACAATGATTTTCATTAACCGATTGCGGACATCCTCAAGCTGCTTTCGCTCTTCCTCATCTTCCACCGCTTCAATCAGCTCCTCAACCGTTGGGGCGTTGGACACCGCAATGCCTTTTTCCTGAAAATATTCCATGACCTTTTGCTGCCGTTGCGCTTCCAACTGTTCGATCGCCGCGACGTGGGATTGCTCGATTTTCAACATTTGATCCAGTTCATCCATGTCATTGTTTTTCACAAGCTCCGTCTTTCTGTATGCATGTTCGAGCAAACTTTTATGCATTTTTTCAAGCTTTTCCAATATTGTTATGATCGGTTGAACTGACATGGTTTTGGACTCCTTTGAATAAATTCGTTTTCATGAATGAAGCTCCGCACAACTTTCCTTTTATTTCAAACGATAAAATCTCAACATATCTTCCGCGACTTTGTGGGGATCCACTTTATATTGGCCAAGCTGGATCTGCTGTTTCAAGCGTTGGACCTTTTCCGCGCGTTCCGTGCTGTAGTCGGACACCACTTGCAATTCTTTCGCCGCATCCGAAATTTCGATTTTATCCATATTCGTTGATTTTGTTTTTGGAGCATTCATATTCCGAATCTGTTTGGTATAAGGATTTACCGAATTCGTATTGATTGGATTAATTTTCACAAGTTAGCCCCCTTCATAACCTGTCTAATTCTTATTTCGGTTTGTTCACGAAAATGTTAAATAAAAAAATAAAAAACTCACATATTGCACCATTATCAGTATACCAATAATGGTGATGTGAGCAACTTTTGACCCATTAATTCTCTTTGGCATGTTTCCCTTTATCCGCCAAATATGTAGCGCGTTCATTTTTCTGAACATTTTCCCTGAATTCCTTCGCGGCTTCATACGTGCGCAAGTCGGTTTTTAATTCTTCCGTACAACGTTCACAAAGTTTCCCTTGCGTCGTCAAACGTCCGCAGTTGTCGCAAGGGTAGCCCAAGTTCGGAAAAACGGCGGGATGAAGGCGGCCTTTGCGGACCCATTTATACAACAATTCCCGGTCGACACCAGTGGCTTCCACAATTCGGTCCACTGTCGCAGCGCGGTTTTCCCGTTTTCTCAAAAAACGGTAAACGATTTGATACATTTCCTCTTCCTTTTGGGCGCACTTATAGCAAACATCCCGTATTCCCACATAGTTGAAAAATTCACCGCAACTCGGACAATTTCGGATTTCTCCCATGACCGGTCCCCCTCTCAAGCAGAATTTCTTCATGTAACGGCTTTCAAAAACACGGATTCCAATGAGCTTCGTATAAGCCGGATTTCCTTGTTTTCATTATACACCAACAATGAAAATTGTCATATTTCGTTAAATTCATACTATTATTTAGTAACTAAATTTGTAAATATTGTTCACCATTTTTTAATATTTTTCGGGACTTGCGACGATGTGATTTTTTGATTTGCGGGGCTGGACCGGTCAATTGTTTGGTCATGGAAACCGCTTACCCTGATTAACGTAAAGGCTTTTACCGATTTGGCCCCTCCTTCCATAAGCGCCCGTATGGCATGGCGGATGGTCGTTCCGGTCGTATATATGTCGTCAACCAGGAGAATGTCCCTGTCTTTGATTTGGGCATTCTCTTTTAACCGGAAAATCTGGGGCGTGTTCATCCGCTCCTCCCGCGTTTTCCCCCCTTGCGTTTCCAACGTGGTTTTCTCAAGGATGTGGACGAAAGGGATTTGCGCCTGCTTCAGCAATTCATCCACATGGGCAAAAGTGCGGTCCTTTAATTTTTGGGGATGCATTGGAATCGGCACAATCATTTCTTTCCTGTTTTTCAGGCACTGATGGATCGGTTCCGCGAATACTTTGGCCAGCAGCACATCATGCATGAACTTATATCGATGCAAATAATCTTGCATCGGTTTATTATATTCATATAACGAAAACACTTCTTCATCTTTGTCATGATTATACCGTACAAATTTTTCTTCGCATTCATGGCAGAGGGTTTTTGGGAACCGGTTGAAGAAAAGCCCTTTCCAGTCCATTTGGGTGTTTAACGGAGAGTTGCAAAGAAGGCAATTTTCTATCTCGGAACGGTTCATTGGATCCTCCTTTCGACTGAATTTCTTTCTTTTCGGGTGAAGGCGGTTTTGCCTCTAAACTCCCTTCCATATTTTTAATTGCCCTTCCTGATTCCATCCTGATTGAGTGGAGCGGTGCCATTCATTCCGTAACGCCGAACGCTTCCCTGTTCAATCGGAGGATTTCGTTTCTGGCCGCGTCCATTTCTGCGGAGATTCCATGATGGAAAAAGACGATTTCCCCATCAGGGAATTCCGCATTCCTTCCGACGCGGCCGCTGATTTGGACCAAAGCGCTGGAAGTGAATATCTTCGACTCCGCCCCAACGACCGCCACTTGCACATTTTTGATTGTCACGCCCCTCTCCAAAATCGTCGTCGTCAATAATCCGGGAACTTCTTCCTTCCGCAGTTGCATGACTTTCTCTTTCCTCTCCGGATCATTTGCGTGGACGCTTACAATGCCAGGGTGAATATGTTGAAAGGAAGGTGCCGCCTTCTGCATCAGCTGAATCGTCGGGAAGAAAATGAAAAACGGTTCCCCGCGCTCAAGCCGCATTTTCGTCCATTGAGCCAATTTTTTCGGGATTCTTCCTTTCATCATTTGCCTTTCATAAAACCAAAGGGGCTCAAAACGCGGCACCGGGAGCGGATGGCCATGATACCTTTTCGGGATGAACGAATAACCCCAATTCTCTTTTTTTACTTTGGACAAAATCCCGACAGACGGCGTGGCAGTGACGAGCGCAACGGGAGCTCTTTCCTTCCGCGCCTTCCAAACGGCTTTTTGCAAAGAAAGATCGAAGGTGTACGGAAACGCATCCGCTTCATCCACAATGACAACATCAAACGCCTTCTCGAAACGGTACAGTTGGTGGGTCGTTGCAATGACCAGCTGCGCAAATCCCGTTTGTTTGGGGGCATCCCCATAATAAGCATGGATAATAGTATTTGGGAAAACCTTTTGAAAACGTGGAAATAATTCCAATACAACATCGGTTCTTGGGGTTGCAATACAAACTCTGCATCCTTTCCGCAAGCAATGAAAAACGGCCGGAAACAAGATCTCCGTCTTCCCGGCGCCACAAACCGCATGGACGAGGTGATTCCTCTGCCGGTTGAGACTTTCCAACAATTCTTCCGAAGCTTGCCGCTGCAATTCGGTAAAAGTGCCATTCCAGTCGAAAATGTGGCGCCGATTTAATTTCCCGACAGGCCCATTCCAACTTAGGAGATCCGTACAGCTGCACATCCTCCCCATGTTGATGCAATGTCTGCAATAAACGCAAATTTTTCCGCATCGGGCACAGTCAAATTCCACAAATTCATGCCGGTTGTCATTGTGGCATCGATTGCAAACATATTTCTTATTGGCGAATATGGAAGAGGAATGTTTGATTGATATAGCAGGTGTTATTTTAAAAAAGTTTTTCTTGATATATTGTTCCATTTTCGTTCTTGGAAAAGGGGGATTTTCTCTCGACCAAATTTTCCCGATGAAGAAATCCCGGATTTCCGGTTCCACGATGATTCCTTTGTACCGTTTGGCTTGACTGTTTTTTAAGATGTATTTCATGGCATTCTCCTTTCCTGGATTTGTCTTGAGCAAATAAAAAAGCCCCTACTATGGCAAGTAGAGGCTGCATGTATTTCTTTTATTCACTGATTTCCGGCACCCATCCCAATCCTAAAGATCCTTCTCCCAAGTGGGTGCCGATTACCGGGCCAAAATAACTCAATGCAAATTCCACGTTTGGAAACTTTTCCTGCAATTTCGCCATCCATTCCCTCGCTTCTTCCTCTCGATTGGCATGAATCAGCATGGCATAAATGCGATCATATTGGGCCGCATCCTGTGCAAGCAGCTCCTCCACGCGGTTTATCGCCTTTTTCTTCGTGCGGATTTTTTCAAAAGGAACGATGACTTTATTTTCAAAATGAAGAATCGGCTTGATTTGCAGCAATCCGCCCACGATGGCCGCCGCGGATGAAAGCCTTCCTCCCCGTTGCAAGTGGGACAAATCATCCACAATAAAGTAAGCGCGCATCCGGCGTTTCAAAGCTTCCAAAGTTTCCAGAATTACCGCGGACGATTTCCCTTCGCCCGCCATTTTTGCCGCCTGCAAAGCATAATATCCTTGCGGCGAACAGGAAATCTCACTGTCAAAGACGCGCACTTTGATGCCTTCCACCATGTTTCCGGCTTGCATCGCGCTTTGATATGTCCCGCTGATTCCACTGGATAAATGGATGCAAATGACTTCATCATACTCTTTTGCCAGCGTTTCAAACAACTCGACAAATTTGCCGATGGACGGCTGAGAAGTTTTTGGAAACACTTTGGCATTCCGAACTTTATCGTAAAATTCCTTTGCCTGGATTTCGACTTCCTCTTCATAAACGCCATCTTCCAGCGTGACACTTAATGGAATCATGTAAATATTGTGTTGCTTACGTTCTTCGGGCGATAAATAGGCAGTACTATCTGTTACGACTGCAATGCTCATATTTCCACTCTCCTATGAACCTATCATACAAAAAGATATCTTACTTGTTAATACGAAAAAATTTTCTGTGAATTGATTATTTCATTCTCGATAATCCTATAAATTTTCTGTGAATAGTGGGGAAGGTTTCCACCAGGAATTTTTTCATGGCCGAATTTCACCACTCAAATTGTGTTGGAGCGAATTTTGGTATATTCTTAAAACTGACAGGAGGGTGAAAATGAACATTGTAGACAAAGCGATTGTATTTGCTGCGAAAGTACATAGAAATCAAGTGCGGAAAGGGACGGATATCCCATACATAACACACCCTTTTGCAGTGGGGATGATGCTGCAGCGGGCGAACTGTTCCGAAGAAGTGATTGCTGCCGGAATTTTGCATGATACGCTGGAAGATACAGATACGACATTTGAGGAATTGAAAGATGAATTCGGACTCCGCATCGCAAATCTCGTGCAATCAGCCTCCGAGCAGTACAAAAGCTTGCCTTGGGAAGTGAGAAAGCAGCACACAATTGAGCATATAAAAGACGCTTCTTTGGAAGAACTGCAAGTCATTGTGGCTGATAAACTCCATAATTTGCAGACGATTCACGAGGATTTGGATGTGATGGGGGATGCCATTTGGCAACGGTTCAATCGGGGAAAGCGGGAGCAGCATTGGTATTATTCAAGCATTGTGAAGGCGCTTTTACGAAGAAAGAGGGAATTTCCGTTGATTGGCGATTTGGAGGAAGAAGTGAAAGCGGTTTTCGGTTCCATTGATTTTCTTTCGGAGCAGGAAATTTCCCTGATTTTTGAATGCGCGTATCTTCATATCAATGAAGGTGTCGGAAAAGAATTGGCGTCCCGGCAATTGCTCCGGTTTGTGGAATGCATCGTGGAAGAGGCGGAACAACTGTATCGGGATGAACAGGAACATCTTTTGGACAAGTTGGAAGATCTCTCTTCCCAAGGAATGCAGTTTGAAATGAATTCGGAAGGCCCGCTCATTTTGGCAGCATTTTTCATTGCGCTGCAAAACAAATTGCAATGGTCCGATCAGGAACTGTTCAAGTATGTGGAAAAAAATAAATCGAAGTTATAAGGTGGATGGTGGCGCGGAGCTTCTCTGCTTTGCGCACACTTTTTGATTGGAGCGAATGGTGATGATTCGCTCTTTTTTTATTTGTGTGGCAGGTTGTGCTTTGGGGTGGGGGGGTGCTTTTTGGTTTGGTGCTGCTTTATTCAGTGGGGATACCTTCTCATTTGGGGTGGGCTTGGTGCGGATGGTGCTTTATTTAGTGTGGATACGGCCTCGGTTGGTGCGGTTGATACTTCATTTGGTGCAGATAGGGCCTCGTTTGGTGCGGATACTACTTCATTTGGTGCAGATAGGGCCTCGTTTGGTGCGGATACTACTTCATTTGGTGCGGATACGGCCTCGTTTGGTGCGGATACTACTTCATTTGGTGCGGATACGGCCTCGGTTGGTGCAGATACGGCTTTATTTTGTGTGGATACGGCTTCGTTTGGTGCGGTTGATACTTCATTTGGTGCAGATACGGCCTCGTTTGGTGCGGATACTACTTCATTTGGTGCGGATACGGCCTCGGTTGGTGCGGTTGATACTTCATTTGGTGCGGATACTACTTCATTTAGTGTGGATACGGCCTCGTTTGGTGCGGATGATTCCTACTCCAGCTCAGATGCGGCCCCTGCTTGCTCGGATAGCTCCTCCTCTTGCTCGGATAAGCCCTCATCTTGCTCGGATAACATCCCCTCTTGCTCGGATAAGCCCTCATCTTGCTCGGATAGCACTCCCTCTTTCTCTGATAGCACTCCCTCTTGCTCGGATAGCACTCCCTCTTGCTCGGATAACTCCTTCTCTTGCTCGGATAACTCCTCCTCTTGCTCGGATAGCATCCCTAACTCCCCCCTCTTACCCGGATTCACTCCCTCTCACCCAGGACATCCCCTCCCTTACCCGGATGCAACCCATGCTTGCGCGGATAAGCATTCCTCTCCCCTAGGATCTCCCCCCTCCCCTTGCCCAGATGCAATTCCTCTCACCCAGGACATCCCCTCCCTTACCCGGATGCAACCCATGCTTGCGCGGATAAGCATTCCTCTCCCCTAGGATCGTAAGCGTCAAATCTTGCACACCTTCTTGATGTGCTAATTTCATGAGATAATCTCCTCATGATGAAATTGAAGGAGGTTTTTTTATGCCTAAGAATCCTGAATTACGAAAGGTTTGGGAACAACGAATCGCTGACTATCGTAAAAGCGGTCAAACTCAAGTAAACTGGTGCAAGGAAAATCAATGGAGTATTCACCAGTTTAAATACTGGTTAAGAAAAATTGAAAATCCAATAAAAAATCAAGGAAAGTCTACAAAATGGGCATCCGTTACCCTAGAAGATCATTCACAAACAGTTGAAAATTCATTACGGATTGAAATTAGTGGGATTTCAATTGAAGTAAAACCTGGTTTCGATCCGGCCTTTCTTTCAGAAGTGGTTAGGACGTTGAAATCAACATGTTAGTTGGTACAAGAGCTGAACGAGTTTACTTGGCAAAAGGAAGTACTGATTTGAGAAAATCCATTGATGGATTAGCTGCTTTGGTGAAAGAGGGATTTGATTTAGATCCCTTTTCATCAAGTTATTTTGTGTTCTGTAATCGAAAGCGAGATAAATTAAAAATTCTTCACTGGGACTATAATGGTTTTTGGCTTTATTATCGTCGATTGGAAAAAGGAAAATTTCAATGGCCAAATGAAAATGACACTGGAACGATACAAATTAGTTATCGGCAATTACGCTGGTTATTGGATGGTCTTCCAATGGAGCAAAAGAAAGCACACCCAGAAGTAAAGGCTAGAACAGTTATATGAATTTTTTACTTTTAACAAAAACCTTGGAGGAAAATAGCTAAAACCGTCGAATTATTACTACATGATGAAAAATTTAAAGAATCCTAACCAAAACCCATTTGAATTAATTGAAAAACTTCAACAGCAAATCGTTGAATTGACGGCGAAATTACGATGGTATGAAGAACAGTATCGTCTTAGTCAAAAACGAAAATTTGGCTCTTCAAGCGAAAAAACAAATCCTAATCAATTAGAACTACCTTTATTCAATGAAGCAGAGGTAGAGTCTAATGTAAAAGCCGAAGAGCCAACTGTTGAAACAATTACATATCGTCGTAAAAAGAAACGTGGTCAACGTCAAGCTACGTTTGAAAACCTGCCTATGGAAACGATTGAATATCGTTTACCCGAAGAAGAGCAGGTCTGTTCGTGTTGCGGTGAAAAAACACACGAAATGAGCACAGAAGTACGACAAGAATTAGTGATTATTCCGGCTCAAGTCAAAGTTTTAAAACACGTTCGATATGTCTATGGATGCCGTCATTGTGAGCGTAATGAAATAGAGACACCAATCGTTACAGCACCTGCCCCAAAATCTGTGTATCCAAAAAGTTTAGCTTCACCGTCAAGCATGGCCTATATTATGAATCAAAAATATGTAGAGGGGCTACCTCTATATCGCCAAGAACAACAGTTCAAACGATTAGGTGTGATCTTATCCCGGCAAACCATGGCCAATTGGATGCTTTATGGTGCCGAAAAATGGCTTGCGCCAATTTATCAACGAATGAAAGAGCATCTCCTCTCTAAAGACATTCTACATGCGGATGAAACAACTGTTCAGGTTTTACATGAACCTGGAAGGTCAAGTACATCGAAATCTTACATGTGGCTTTATCGGACTGGAAGAGAGGATCCACCACTTGTCCTTTATGACTATCAGGAAACTAGAGCAGGAGAACATGCCAAAGAATTCCTAAAAGGGTTTAAAGGATACCTGCATGTCGATGGATATGCAGGATACCATAAGATATCCGGCGTAACATTAGTTGGATGTTGGGCTCATGCCCGCAGAAAGTTCGATGAGGCTTTAAACGTACTTCCTGAATCCAAACGTCATTCAGCAGTCACAGCTCGGGAAGGACTCAATTTCTGTAATCAGCTATTTGCCATCGAGCGTGATTTGAAAGAATGTACACCAGAAGAACGATATAAAAAACGACTTAAACACAGCCAACCATTGTTGGAGGCTTTTTCAGCATGGCTAAAAACAGAGAAAAGCAATGTTTTACCAAAGAGTCTATTAGGTCAAGCCATTACATACTGCCTCAACCAATGGGAAAAACTCGTGGCATTTTTAGAGGATGGACGTTTAGAAATCGATAATAATCGAAGTGAACGATCCATTAAACCATTTGTGATCGGAAGGAAGAACTGGATTTTTAGCAATACTCCGAAAGGAGCTAAGGCCAGCTCAATCATTTACAGTATTGTGGAGACAGCAAAAGAGAATAAATTAAATCCATTTTATTATCTTCGCTACTTATTTGAAAGGCTTCCCAATATGGATATAAGCAATATGGATGAGCTTGATCAACTACTTCCTTGGTCCAAAACAATTCCTTTGAATTGTCGGGTTTTTAATAACTTATCACAATAATAGTATTTAATCCCTATCATTAAAAGGTGGGGATTATTTTACGCTTACCTAGGATCTCCCCCCTCCCCTTGCCCAGATGCAATTCCTCTCACCCAGGACATCCCCTCCCTACCTGGATGCAACCCATGCTTGCGCGGATAAGCATTCCTCTCACTCAGATACTCCCTCCCCTTCCTCTTAACCAGATGCACTCCCTCTCACCCAGGACATCCCCTCCTTTACCCTGATGCAACCCATGCTTGCGCGGATAAGCATTCCTCTCACTCAGATACTCCCTCCCCTTCCTCTTAACCAGATGCACTCCCTCTCCCTCAGATATCCCCCCTCTTACCCGGATACACTCCCTCTCACCCAGGACATCCCCTCCCCTTCCCCAGATACACTCCCTCTCACCCAGGATCTCCTCCCCTCCCCCAAACCTGTCCAAAATAAAAAATCATCCAATCAACTGATTGAATGATTCCTGATCCACCATTACTGATCCAATTTCTCCATGCCCACAATCCGGGTGATTTTCCAGCCGTCATTTTCTTTCACGAAGATGGTCACTTGTCTCACTGTTCGATTCAGTGTCGCATCGGTGCCATTTTCTTTCACATGATAGTCGATATTGGCCGCCACCTGTGCTTCATTTTCACTATATTTAATGATTGTCGCATCCGATTCGACCAACTTCACATCATGATTTTTAAACGTTGCTTTCACCATTTCGATTTCTTCATCATAATCAAAACCGGTTGCATGTTTGGAAAGAACGTTTCCGTAGCGATTGATGTCTTTCGCATTAAATGAATGGATATATTCATCAAAGGCAGCGAGAATTTTCACTTTTTCATCTGCCGGAACATTCTCGGCTTCCACAAATTTATCGCCAATCATTTCAAAGCCGACTGAATCTTCTGACTGCACTTTCGTATTTTCTTCGGATGAAGTTTCTTCCGGTGTCTCTTTTGAATTTGTATTACTACAAGCAGTTAGCAGGAATAGTGCTGCAACTGTTAAGATTAGCCAGTTCTTCATTACTCTTACCTCCCCGCGCAATATTGTAGCATAAGTGCAACTGCCATTTCTATCAGCATTGATTTTTGGTCCGGGAACTTGCGCATCATGGATGCCGAAGTTAACCAATTTGCCCAATCTTCTATCCTGATCAGCCTCTTGCTGGCTGCTTTTGTCGAAATCGCAGTTCATAAGACGAAACCACTTCCGATTTAGTTGCAAAAAATAAAAATCTTTTCGGTTGATATCGGGCGCTTCTCCTTTTCGGGATCAATCACCGCATAAAAAAATCCAATCAACGATGTTTCATCGTCAATTGGATCCTGAACATACCTTATGTAGAATGTCTTACTTCCTCCCGGCAACCTGCTGCCAAGTATCCCATCTTCAACCCTACATAAACCAAATTATCTTACTTCCACCCAGCCGTTTTTGATTGCTGTAACCACCGCTTGGGTACGGTCGTTTACATTCATTTTTTGCAGAATGCTGGAAACATGGTTTTTCACTGTTTTCTCAGAGATGAACAATGTTTCGCCGATTGCGCGGTTGGATTGTCCATCCGTCAACAATTGCAACACTTCGCATTCACGTTTCGTAAGCAAGTGGAATGGACGGCGCACTTCTGTTTGATGGAAGCTGCCTTTATTTTCATGTTCGCTTAAGCGGCGGAACTCAGCCACCAAGTTTTTCGTCACTTTCGGATGCAAGTAGGAACCTCCATTGGCCACCACTTTGATGGCTTCCACAATTTCATCCGCATCCATTTCTTTCAGCATATAGCCCAATGCACCGGATTTTAATGCATGTGTAACGTAAGATTCATCATCGTGAATGGAAAGCATGATAACTTTTGCATCCGGGAATTCTTTAATCAAATCCGCAGTCGCTTCCACACCATTTTTTCCTGGCATATTGATGTCCATCAAGACTACATCCGGCATATGTTCTTTATATAAACCGATGATATCGCTGCCGTCATCCCCCTCAGCAACAACCTCAAAAGACTCTTCAAACTCCAGAATACGTTTGACCCCTTCACGGAACAATTGATGATCGTCGATAATGATGATTTTTGTCACAAAGCATTCCCCCTCAACCGTTTGACTGTTTTAAATTCGGTTAGTTATTTGGATATGGTATCTTAAATATTACAATCGTACCACTGCCAATTTTTGTTTTAATCTCCATCGAGCCGTCCAAAATTTCTACTCTCTCTCTCATGCCGATAATGCCAAAGGAATGTTCCCTTTTCTCGTCAATGTCGAAACCGCGACCATTATCTTTCACAATCACATTTAGGTGGTTTTTATTCCATTCAAGCTTCACCCAAATTTCTGTAGGGCTTCCATGCTTCACAGCGTTATTCACACATTCTTGCACCAATCTGAATATGGCGACTTCATAATTGGACGGCAAACGGATTTCGCTGTTATATGACTGGAAATGTATATCCACACCTTTATTATATTCCATTATGGTAGATAGATATTTTTTCAATGTCGGTACAATTCCCAAATCATCCAAAGCCATCGGGCGCAAATCGTAAATGATCCTTCTGACTTCAGACAACGCTTCCCGAACGGTTGCTTTGAGCTCGGAAATTTCCTTCATCGCCTCTTCTATCCCTTTATCCCGATAGATTCGTTCGATCAAATCCGCCCGCATCAACACGTTCGCCATCATTTGGGCAGGGCCGTCATGGATTTCCCGGGACAATTTTTTTCTTTCTTCCTCTTGGGCCGCAATGATTTTGATGCCGAAATCATGTTTGATTTTCGCTTCTTCCAAAGCGGCGCCTACATTTTTCAGATCGGATGTTAAATAATTTAACACGACATTCACTTGATTTACAATATGATCCGCCCGTTGGATCGTATCGTACAGGGCTTTTAACCGGCGTTCAAGATCATCCCGTTTTTCCCGCAAGCTTTTCTCTTCCGCTTCGGACAGGGATAACTGCATTTGCAAATCATGGGCCAATTCATAGGCCTCCCTGATTTGCTCTTCCGAATATTTGCCGAAATTCTTGCTGACTTCCACCAGCCGTTGCTTGGCCATTTGTGTTTGTCTGGCCAAAGTATCACTTTTCGCGATGACGACTTTCAATTTTTGTTTGATCAGTTCCAATTCAATTTTCATTTCTTCATAAGTTCTGCGACTTTGTTCGCAAATGAGGAAAATATCATTTTTCGAATTGGTGATGTTCTCAATCATTCGATTAAAAATAAAATCAATTGATTGGAAGTCAATTTTGTTTTTTTCATCTAAATACATAATTTGTCCCCAACCCAATTGGTGTAATATAATAAAACTATATAAGTCAGTATTAATAGTTAAATGAGTATATTATTTTAACATTATTATACCATTTTACAAAGAAGATTTAAGAAAAAATTCTATTACATGCACATTGTTTTTTTGGAAGATAAAGGAGTATTTGTAATGCGAAAGGACTACAAAACTGTCAAAGGATTTGGTGAAAAGGAAATTGTCATTTCCAAATCCCGCTTTATCGCGTATGTGGATCGGGCTGAAACGGAAGAGGAAGCCATTAATTTTATCAATAAAATAAAGAAACTTCATTATAATGCAACACACAATTGCTCATGTTACTTGATCGGCGAGCATAATCAAATTCAGAAAGCGAATGATGATGGGGAACCTAGCGGAACAGCCGGCGTCCCTATGTTGGAAGTGCTGAAAAAACAGGGCCTTCAAGATACGGTGGTTGTGGTGACACGGTACTTTGGGGGCATCAAGCTTGGCGCAGGCGGCCTCGTCCGTGCATACGGAAAAGCCACATCGGAAGGGATTGCCGCCGCCCAAGTGGTGGAAAGAAGACTGCATCACGTCATGAAAGTGACAATCGATTACACTTGGCTTGGCAAAGTGGAGAATGAAGTCCGCAATTCAAAATATACGTTAGCCGACATACAATATGCTGAGAATGTGGATATGATCATCCATGTATTGAAAGATGATGAACAGGCCTTTACGGAATGGATGACGGAATTGACAAACGGGCAAGCAAAAATTGCATGCATCGACAAAATTTTCATTGAAAAAGTGGTTTCCTGATCCGTTTATGTGCGATTTCACAAAAAATATGTATTTTTATGTAAAAAACACTTTGTCATTTTTTTGTAATTTACTGATATTCGACAAAGTAGTATAATTTAAAGGATTGAATGATTTTGCTTTTCGCATAAGATTTCCCTGTGATGATTCTTATTTTTGAAGCCATAATAAGCCTAACAAAACCAACATTCCTACGTACGATAGAGGAGAGTTTTTATGAAAAGAACGGAAAAAAGAAAGAAACGGCCGACAAAATTTTCTTTGGTACTTAAAGTATTTGCAATTTTGGCGGCTTCATTCCTGATTTGCGCAACTGCTTATGGAATTTATTTGACGAAGAAAGCGGAATATGCGGCGAATAAATCATACGAAGAGATTGAGGATAGACAGTCCTCCCCGAAAAGGGACGCAAAAGCGGAAGCATTGAGCGACAACATATCGATTCTGTTCATCGGCGTCGATGACAGTGAGGTGCGCGCGCAAGGTTCCAATCATTCCCGTTCCGACGCATTGATGTTGATGACGTTGAATCGTGAGGAAAAAACGGTGAAATTGGTCAGCATCCCACGGGATTCATATGTATACATCCCGGAAGTGGGCTATGAGGATAAAATCACCCATGCCCATGCTTTTGGCGGCACTGCGGCAACAATCGAAACGGTGGAAGAACTGTTTGACATTCCGGTCGATTATTATGTTCGAATGAACTTCAACGCATTCATTGATGTGGTGGATGCACTCGGCGGTATTGATCTGGATGTGAATATTCCATATGCCTTCTACGAAAAAGACGAAAATGACAAATATTCCATCTATTTGGAACCAGGATACCACCATTTGGATGGCCGTGAAGCGTTGGCTCTTGCCCGTACCCGCAAACACGATACGGATATTGCCCGCGGCGAACGCCAGCAGGATATTTTGAAAGCCATTGCCAATAAAGCACTTTCTTTATCCTCTATCTCAAAATATGATGATGTCATCCTGGCGATCGGTGACAACATGAAAACCAACTTGACCTTTGATGAAATGAAATCTTTCTTGACCTATTTCTCCGGCGGCATGCCACAAATCGATACACTCACCTTGCAAGGACAAGGCGACATGTCAACGGGAATTTACTATTACATGTTGGATGAAGAATCTTTGGAAGAAACAACACAAATTTTGAAAAGTCATTTGGGCCTCATCCCAAGCAAATCGAAATCAAGCATCTCAGAAATCAGCAGCGGGGATGAAGAGCAAGTCGATTCCGATTCATTTTCCTATTCATCCAGTCTTAATCGGTAAATGAAGTGTTTCGATTCATCAAAAATGGACTGGCTTATCGGATAAATTGGCAGAATGATCTGCTTCACCATGAGATAAAATAAAAAGTGGCCATCAGCAAAATACACTCTCAATGTTGCTTGAGAGTGTATTTTTTTATTTTTGGAAAGGGGAGTAGTTTTTTCATTTTCCAGTTTGAACGGGCATTAGTGAAGCTATTCATTGAAAAAAATGGATATTTTGATGGCGCTGGGGATTGGGGGCGGATATGGTGGTGTTGATGCTTCATTAAGCGTGCATGGGGATTCGTTTGGTGCGGATGGTGTTTCGTTTAGTGTAGACAAGGTTTTGTTTGGTGTGGATGAGACTTCTTTTTGTGCAGATGGTGGCTTCTTTAGTGCGGATGGTGGCTTCTTTAGTGCGGATGAGACTTCTTTTCGTGCGGATGGTGGCTTCTTTAGTGCGGATGAGACTTCTTTTCGTGCAGATGGCGGCTTCTTTGGTGTGGATGAGACATCTTTTTGTGCAAATGGCGGCTTCTTTAGTGCGGATGAGACTTCTTTTCGTGCGGATGATTCCTCTTCCTGCGTGGATGACTCTCCCTCTTGCTCAAATGATTCCTCTTTTTGCTTGGATGGTACTCCTTCTTGCACGGATACGCACTCCTCTTGCCCGGATACGACCACTGCTTACTCGGATAAGCACTCCTCTTGCTCGGATACGACCACTGCTTACTCGGATAAGCACTTCTCTTGCTCGGATAACTACTTCTTTTGCTCGGATAAGCACTACTCTTGCTCGGATAACTCCTTCTCTTGCTCGGATACGACCACTACTTGCTCGGATAATCACTCCTCTTGCCCGGATACGACCACTTTGCGCGAATGACTACTCCTCACGCGCGGATAACTTCAACTCTTGCACAGAAAAAACTCTCTTTTGCCCCGATGCAGATTCCACTTGCCGGATGAGTCCCTCACATTCATTTCCACAATCGAGTAGGAGGGAGCGATTAACTCCCGTCCTCTCACACCACCGTACGTACGGTTCCGTATACGGCGGTTCAATTAAGATAATTGACGCAAGTTTTTATAACTTCCGTGAATAGCTGTTCTCTTTATGCCAGTGGTCACTCCACCCTCCAAGAGGTCTCCCACGGGATTCACCGCTTCCTTCCTCAAGTGAGGTACTACGTTTTCTGTGTTCATCATGACTCACTGAATGCCAAGGGCTATTCTCTCTTCATTGTTCGGTCCTTCTTAGTAGTTCTAAACCAACTAATACTATGACCTCTGCTGACTTCTGACGGTTCAGCTACCTATCGCTAAGTAGGTTATGAAGCGTACTTCACATATCCGCCAGACCTCCCCGGGTAAGTACATGCACTTTCACACCATCTATCCGCCTCATTTACTCGATATGACCTTCGACAGAAAGAGCTTTGTTTTGTTAGGCAAACTCACTCAATCATACCTAGCCTTATATGAGGTTCGTGTTCCTCGGACCGGTGTTTTGCCTCCAGCTTCCTTCAGATTCCGCGTCACCACGGACACCCTTGCTCTTGGCTAACCTCTACTTCTGTCTTCGGGGTTCGGGACTTACACCCTATAGTTCATGTACATGCCGGGCGCACCTAAAAAACCGCCACTTCCCACGAAGCAGCGGTCATATAACCCGTCCATTTCAAAAACGCTATCCAATTACTTGCTGAACATCTTCACTAAATTAATCAGCGGTCTGTAGTTTTTGCCCGCCAACCCGATCACTTCCACGAACAATTCGAGGGCAACCAAAATCACGGTAATCAATAAAATGGCCCCCCAAAGTTTCGCCATGGAGAAGATGATGGCCGCCACACCGAACATTGCGGCAATTCCATAAATAATCAACACCGTTTGACGATGGGAGAAGCCCATTTTCATCAAACAATGGTGCAAGTGGGATTTATCCGGATCGGACCATTTTTGCTTATTGCGTACGCGGCGCACGATGGCAAAGAATGTATCTGAAATCGGAACCCCCAACAAAATAACCGGGATGATGAATGATACCAATGTCAAGTTTTTGAAACCCAACAAAGAAAGTACCGCAATCATAAACCCTAAAAACAGGGCTCCTGTATCTCCCATGAAAATTTTTGCAGGATGAAAGTTAAAGAATAAAAATCCAATCGTACTACATGCTAATATTGCAGCAACGGCAAGTACGAAACCGTTGCCCATGATGAAGGCCATCGTTGCAAGCGTGATCAACGCGATCGTTGACACACCCGCTGCCAGTCCATCCAAACCGTCGATCAAGTTTACCGCATTCGTGATTCCGACAATCCACAACAGCGTCAATGGAATACTCAAAAATCCAAAATTCAAAATTCCATTATCGAAAGGCAAGTTGATGAAATCGATTTGCACACCGCCCAAAAACACCACAATCGAAGCGGCGATGAATTGTCCCAACATTTTCGCCTTCGCGCTGATCTCGTACTTATCATCCAAAATGCCCGTAATCACAATCACCGTTGCCCCCAACACAAGGGATAAAGGCATCAATGAACTTTCAAAGGGAGGGCTGGCAGGTCTCAGGATTGCCAGTCCCATTAAAAACGATATAAATATAGCTAAACCACCTAAACGTGGCATGATTTTCTGATGCACTTTCCGATAATTCGGTGCGTCCACTGCACCTATGCGAAACGCTAATCGTCTAACGATAGGAGTCAGTACTACGGACGCAACAAGCGCCACTGCTAAAGACACGTAAACCATGTCTATCCTCCTCAAAAAATGATACGTACCATCATATAAACCTATGCTATTATAGCACGATTATAAAAGAAAACCTAGTCTTTACTATAAAATGTAATTAAAAATCCAATAAATTTCAAATGAAGAATCAAATGGCGTTGCATCGAAAATACTAATTTCCAAAAGCCCTTTTCATCCTTTATTTTCCCCGGGATTAAAGTAGTCATACCCCCAAAAGTTTGATAGAATAACATGGGTGTCTATATTAGACCTTTAGAAGGAGCGTAAAAAAATGTTCTCTATTTTCAAAAACAAGGAAAGAACGAGTAAACGGGAATTAAAACATTACTATAAAATAGTGGATAAAATCAATCAATTGGAACCTACATACTCATCCATGTCCGACGATGAGCTTAAACATATGACCGTTCAATTCAAAGAACGCCTGGCGAAGGGCGAACCGCTCACAAACATCATCCCTGACGCCTTTGCGGTCGTAAGGGAAGCTTCCAAACGCGTTCTTGACATGCGCCATTTTGACGTTCAATTAATTGGTGGTCTTGTTTTGACGGAAGGAAACATTGCGGAAATGGCAACCGGCGAAGGGAAAACATTGGTCGCTTCCCTGCCATCCTATGTGAGAGCCCTCGAAGGAAAAGGGGTACACGTGATCACCGTCAACGATTACCTGGCAAAACGGGACTTCGAATTAATTGGACAAATTCATCAATTTTTGGGATTGACGGTCGGCCTGAACCTGCCAATGATGGATTTGGAGCAAAAGAAAAAAGCCTACAACGCGGATATCACGTACGGTGTCGGTACGGAATTCGGCTTCGACTATTTGCGCGACAACATGGCCTATAAATTGGAAGATAAAGTGCAACGCCCATATCATTTTGCCATCATTGACGAAGTGGACTCCGTTCTCATCGACGAAGCGAAAACACCGCTCATCATCGCCGGAAAAACCCCTTCCCAGGAAGAATTGCACCGCATCGCCGCCATGCTTGCGAAAACGTTCAAAAAAGATGAAGACTACGAATACGATGAAGAAACAAAAGCGACTTCCCTCACCGATCAAGGCATCGATAAAGTGGAAGAAGCGTTCGGCGTCGACAACTTGTATGATTTGGATCACCAAGTATTGTACCACTATGTCATCCAGGCGGTGCGCGCCCACGTGATGTTTGAGCGCGACGTCGACTACATCGTGAAGGACGATAAAATCGAGCTGGTGGACATGTTCACCGGGCGTATCCTGGAAGGGCGTTCCTTGTCTGATGGATTGCACCAGGCCATCGAGGCAAAAGAAGGGGTAACGATTACAGATGAAAACAAAGCCCAAGCCCAAATCACCATCCAGAACTACTTCCGCATGTATCCGATTCTTTCCGGGATGACCGGTACGGCCAAAACCCAGGAAAAAGAATTCCAGGAAGTGTACAACATGCGGGTTGTCCAAGTGCCTACCAACCGGCCGGTCATCCGTATCGACCAGCCGGACATGGTGTTTGAAACGCGGGATGCCAAATATGAATTCGTAGCCCAGGAAGCAAAACGCCGCCATGAAAAAGGACAACCGATTTTGATTGGAACCACTTCCATTCTGCAATCGGAAGAAGTGGCGAAATATTTGGATAAATACGGATTGGATTACCAATTGCTCAATGCGAAGACCGTCGAGCAGGAAGTGGAATTGATTTCCCAAGCGGGACAAAAAGGAAGAATCACCGTTGCCACCAACATGGCAGGACGCGGTACGGACATCAAATTGGGCGAAGGCGTCCATGAACTTGGAGGACTTTATGTTATCGGAACGGAAAAACATGAAAGCCGCCGAATCGACAATCAGCTTCGTGGCCGCTCCGGTCGACAAGGGGACCCTGGGGAAACCCGCTTCATCATTTCATTGGAAGACGATATGTTCCGCCGCTTCGCCAAAGAGGACGTGGAAAAGTTCAAAAAGAAAATGACGGTGGACGAGAAAAAGCTGGTGCTCAACAAAGATGTGCAGGAATTGATTGACCGCACGCAACGCATCGTCGAAGGTGCGCAATTCTCCATGCGCCAATACAACTTGCAGCTGGATGATGTCATCAATGACCAGCGGAAAATTATGTATACATTGCGTAACAAAGTGCTCCATCAGGAAGACATTATCGACATCATTCAAAAACTGCTTGCGGATGCCATCGACTTTGCCATCCGTGAAAATGCGGACGAAGGGCTTGGCCATGAAGAATGGAATTGGGATGAAATCGAAAACACATTGAATTCCATCTTCCCGGAAAAAATCGTCTTGGACCGCTCCGTCACAAAAACAAAACAAATATTTGACCAAGTCGAACCGAGTCACTTACAATTGAAGGAATTCATCCAATCCTTCGAAAACGATGAAAGTGTCATTGCCACTTCCCAACAAGTGATGCTGAACTACATCGATCGGATGTGGATCAACCACTTGGCGCAAATGACGTATTTAAAAGAAGGAATCGGCTTGCGCAGCTATCAAGGCGAAGACCCGATGCGGATCTATCAACGGGAAGGATTGAAATTATTCGGCAAAAACTTCCAAGAACTTCGCCGTCAAATCGTATCAGAATTGGCAGCATTTATGAAAATTCGCCGGAACGAGGAGGAAACAGAGAATGGGGCTATTTGATTTCTTTAAGAAAAACGATAAAGTGAAATCCGACAGTGCAATCGACTCAAGCAATTTAATAGAAGATGCGGAAACATCAACCGAAACAAAATTGGTCAAAACGAAACTTTCCTTGCATCCAAACTGGATCGTGCCGCAAGAACAGAAATATGTGTTCAGCTTCCTGGCGAACCAATTGGCGCCGCTCCGTCCAAACCAATTATCCCTTGCCGCCATCGATATCGATGCGGATAAAAATACAGGGAATTGGTATGTGCGCGCCTTCTTCCGTTCATCCCTTCCCCAAGAGATTGAATTAGGGGAAGTCGGGCTGATTTTATTGGATAAAGACAATCATCCAATAGCTTCCAAAATGTTTGATTTCAAAGAATTGGGGACCATTCCTCCTGAAAGCTGCCGGCCTTGGGTGTTTACGTTCGAGAAGGAACATATCCAGGCGGATGAACTTCCTGGCAAAGGATGGAAACTCGCTTTTAATTTGAATACATTGAAAAAACACACATTGGATTTGGATGATTCCTGGAAAAGCCAACTGTCCGCGGAGCAGCAGGAATATCTTGAAAAAATCGTCAGCCAATTGCCTGAATTGAAACAAAATGAAGTGAATTTCACGGGCTTCCAGGCGAAATTCCGGGATGACCGGAGTCTTACGGTTTCCCTCTTTATCCGGAACGGAAGCGACCGGGCCATCAATTTTGAGCAATTGCCATTGGAAATCATTGATGCAAACGGTAAGCGGGTGGCCAAAGGAACATTCAAATTTGAACCGCCTTTGACGGTGCAACCCCGCACAACGAAGCCATGGTCATTCATCTTCCCGGCGGAACTGGTGGATGCGGATGGCGCGGATTTATCCCGCTGGAGAGCTGTAGTGCCGCAGTAATAGGGATTGTATAGGCATGTTCAATAGGGTTTGTTTGAAAAGAGCGAATGTAAAAGATTCGTTCTTTTTTTTGTTTTGATGTGTGATTGGCGGGAAACGGCATTGCCGGGAGGAGTCCAATTGTTTGATTAGTGCGGATGAGGGCGTTTTGGTGCGGATACTGTCTTATTTAGTGCATTTGTGGTCGCCTTTAGTGCGAATGGGCATCCTTTTAGTTCGGATACTCCTCTCTTTGGTGCGTTTGGGCATCCTTTTAGTTCGGATGCGTTCCCCTTTGGTGCGGATGGGCATCCTTTTGGTGTGGATACATTCCCCTTTGGTGCGGATGGGCATCCTTTTGGTGTGGATGCGTTCCCCTTTGGTGCGGATACTGTCTTATTTAGTGCATTTGTGGTCGCCTTTAGTGCGAATGGGCATCCTTTTAGTTCGGATACTCCTCTCTTTGGTGCGTTTGGGCATCCTTTTAGTTCGGATACTCCCCTATTTTGTTCGGATGCGTTCCCCTTTGGTGCGTTTGGGCATCCTTTTGGTTCGGATACTCCCCCATTTAGTTCGGATGCGTTCCCCTTTAGTGCGTTTGGGCATCCTTTTGGTTCGGATACTCCCCTATTTTGTTCGGATGCGTTCCCCTTTGGTGCGGATGGGCATCCTTTTGGTTCGGATACTCCCCTATTTTGTTCGGATAAGATCCCCTTTAGTGCGTTTGGGCATCCTTTTGGTGTGGATACTCTCCTATTTAGTTCGGATGCGTTCCCCTTTAGTGCGTTTGGGCATCCTTTTGGTTCGGATACTCTCCTATTTAGTTCGGATGCGTTCCCCTTTAGTGCGTTTGGGCATCCTTTTGCTTCGGATACTCCCCTATTTAGTGCATTTGGGCATCCTTTTGGTTCGGATACTCCCCTATTTTGTTCGGATGCGTTCCCCTTTGGTGCGTTTGGGCATCTTTTTGGTGTGGATGCGATCCCCTTTAGTGCGTTTGGGCATCCTTTTAGTTCGGATGCGTTCCCCTTTGGTGCGTTTGGGCATCTTTTTGGTGTGGATGCGATCCCCTTTAGTGCGTTTGGGCATCCTTTTGGTTCGGATACTCCCCTATTTAGTTCGGATGCGTTCCCCTTTAGTGCGTTTGGGCATCCTTTTGGTTCGGATACTCCCCTATTTTGTTCGGATAAGATCCCCTTTAGTGCGTTTGGGCATCCTTTTGGTTCGGATACTCCCCTATTTTGTTCGGATAAGATCCCCTTTAGTGCGTTTGGGCATCCTTTTGGTTCGGATACTCCCCTATTTTGTTCGGATAAGATCCCCTTTAGTGCGTTTGGGCATCCTTTTGGTTCGGATACTCCCCTATTTAGTTCAGATGCGATCCCCTTTGGTGCGTTTGGGCATCTTTTTGGTGTGGATGCGATCCCCTTTAGTGCGTTTGGACATCCTTTTGGTTCGGATACTCCCCTATTTAGTTCGGATGCGTTCCCCTTTGGTGCGGATACTGTCTTATTTAGTGCATTTGTGGTCGCCTTTAGTGCGAATGGGCATCCTTTTAGTTCAGATGCGATCCCCTTTGGTGCGTTTGGGCATCCTTTTAGTTCGGATACTCCTCTCTTTAGTGCGTTTGGGCATCCTTTTGGTTCGGATACTCCCCTATTTTGTTCGGATGCGATTCCCTTTAGTGCGTTTGGGCATCCTTTTGGTTCGGATACTCCCCCATTTAGTCCGGATGCATTCCCTATCAGTGCGGATGAATTCACCTTTCGTACGTCCCTATTGAAAAAACATGCCTTCAAATAAAAAGCCGACTGGAACGCTTTCCTTTCCAGACGGCAAAAAACCTATTCTCACTTGATTCCGTTGAATCGCTTGTACGCTACAAAATGTTTTTTCCAATAATCAGCGGAAACATTTGAAATTTCCACCCCATCATTCCCGGCGTGGATAAATTTTCCGTCGCCGAGATAAATGCCCATGTGTGAAACCCCTGCTTTGTATGTATGTTTAAAGAAAACGAGATCGCCAGGGACTGGATTTTTCACTTTTGTCGTATCTTGCATGAAGTAGTCTTCACTGCTTTTTCTCAAGATATCCAAGCCGGCATTCGCATACACGTAACGGACAAATCCGGAACAATCAAATCCATCCGGTGTGTTGCCTCCGAATAAATACGGCACACCCAAATACGTTTTGGCGATTTCGATCGCTTTTTTGTAGATGGCTTGTCCTTTGTCGGAAGGATTTGTTTCGATTAACCGTTCTTTTGCCAACTGGGCTTCGATGGCTTTATCCTTCAACGCTTCCTCATTTGCGGAAGTATCCGTCTGATTGCCCGCGCTATTGCCGGGATTTCCTGCCACAACACCCGTTGAAGAAGCATAAATGTTCAATATTTGCCCAACATAAATCTTATCGGCGGAAGGCAATTGATTCCATCGAACAATCTCTTCCACTGATACATTAAATTTTTTCGCGATTTTTGTTAACGTATCGCCTGCAGCCACTTTATATGTAATGGAAGACGCAATCTGCTGGTAGCTCAATTTGGTCATTCGGGCTTTGGATAACGTTTCTTTTCTCGTTTCGGAACGATCCAAATTGGCGATATGATTAGACATGATCATACTTTTTATGTTAGAATGGGCGACGGTTGTTTTCACAACGTCATCTGTCGTCGCATAAACGCTCGGCGAGAAAATGCAGCTCGCCAATATGGCCGCACCGATCAGCATCGACTTCTTTCGAGGATACATCCCTTTCCCTCCTTCAAAAGGAAATTTGTGATTCTAACATACTACTTATTTTCTATTTCGGCAAAAAGCTTATAAATTTTAAATATCTTGCCAACCGTTCCCAAAAATCTTAAAAAATTGTGTTTGTCTTTTTCGACAACATGTGATAGAATTCGACATTGTTGGTGTCAAGTTACTATTTTAAATTTTTAGAAATTTTACTCTATTCTTAAATAACTGAAGGAGAAAATGCATCATGAATAATCTTGGTAGTTTTATTAAAAACAATTTGGCTGTAGGGTTTATGCTATTCGCTCTGTTTTTGGGAGCTGGTAATATCATTTTCCCGCCGCTATTGGGACAACAAGCAGGTGAACACCTCCTTCCCGCCATCATCGGATTCCTTATTACAGGTGTGGGTTTGCCGCTTACAGGGATCGTGACCGTCGCTAAAAATGGAGGGGACCTTCAAGAAGTGGCCGGCCGGATCCATCCGTTGTTCGGCATCATCTTCACAGCGGTGGTCTATTTATCCATCGGGCCGCTTTTTGCGATTCCCCGTACCGGCGCCGTGACCTATGAAATCGGGATTGCGCCATACTTATCAGAAGCGCAGGCTGAAAGTTGGGTGCCTTTATTTATCAGTTCGTTGATCTATTTTGCCATCAGTTTATATCTGGCCTTGAATCCAACTAAATTGGTGGACCGTATCGGTAAAATCTTGACGCCCGCTTTATTGATCGTTATTTTATTGCTTGCGTTAAAAAGCGTCATCACGCCAATGGGGCCACTTCAAGAAGCCCAAGGTGATTACATTACGAAAGCTTTTTCAAAAGGGTTTGTTGAAGGGTACTTGACAATGGACGTGCTTGCATCCCTTGTATTCGGTATCGTCGTTGTCCAATCCATCCAGGCAAAAGGGATCATGGACCGGGCGAAACAAGTGACCATCACGATTTTTGCCGGAATCGTTGCAGCTTTGGGACTTGCGTTCGTTTACATTTCTTTATCTTGGATCGGGGCATCCAGTCCGACGGTGACAGGCTATTTTGATGAAGGCGGCAGCGTCATCTCGGCCGCTTCAAAAGCATTGTACGGCAACACGGGAAGCATCATTTTATCATTGGTCATCATCTTGGCTTGCATCACGACTTCAGTCGGATTGATTACAGCAAATGCGACATTCTTTGCGAACCTCTTCCCGAAAGTTTCCTATAAAGTATTGGTCGTGATTTTTACTGTATTCTCATTCCTGTTTTCAAACTTCGGGTTGGCAAAATTGATTCAAATCACTTTGCCGGTGCTTTTATTCATCTACCCTATCGCCATCGTGCTCATGTTTATGGTCATGTTCGACAAAGCTTGGAACCGGGCACCAATTGTTTACACGTTAGCTTTGATTGCAACAGCCTTTGTAAGCTTATACGATGGAATTAAAGGGGCCGGATTCAGCATCGGCTGGTATGAAAAATTGGTAAGTTCTTTCCCATTATATGAACAAAGCCTTGGATGGCTCGTTCCAGCCATTGTCGGACTTGTCATCGGCTGGATTATCCATCTCATAATGAAGTCTGGAAAAGGAGCGGCAAATTAAAAATAGGAGCTGTTTGGAGAGCAACGGCTTTCCGGGCGGCTCCCTTTTTTTTGAGAAACTTCTATAATAATATCTTCGGCGGTTTTCCATTCCCGCTTTGCTCAGAATTTCCCCCTTGGCGGATTCCTGCCTTGGATTGGCGAATCGTTCATCCCTAACAATGAAACATGGACGCTCCTTTTGTTACAAAAACATTACAAAATATTTCAAAAACATTACCCTTTTCGTTTTATTTAGTCTTTCATGTACATATGTTGTAACAAAGGAAAAACCTTGTTTTGTCGGGCACGATACATACACTTCCAGTTTCTTCCATCAAGCCGGCAAAATGTTTCTCCGATGCTTTGCCGCAAGTTTGCACTCCATTTCCACATGTGAAGGGCATCTATGCTTCCTCCATCCCTTCCCTTCACCGATTAAAATATTATTCTATCAATCTCTCAGAAACTGTTTATATCATCCAGCTCCAATTGCTATAATAGAGACATCCAGAAAGTAGAGGTGTACCACATGAAAAAATGGTTTTCAGTCATCCCGATGCTGCTTTTCATTCTATTATTGCCGTTGAATGTACAAGCAGCAAATGTATTGCAAGAAATAAAAGGGATTGTAAAAAGTGAATATTACGGCGAGATCAAAGGGAACATCGATCAGGCAACGACCATTGATGAAGCCATTAATATGCTTGACCCGTATTCCAGCTATTTTACACAGGAAGAATATGACAGTTTTATGAACACGGTGAACATGAAACAAGTTGGAATCGGGGTGGTCATGCTCCAACATGAAAAAGGCATGTTGATTACGTATGTGATCGAAGACGGCAGTGCCTTTGAACAGGGGCTGGAAGCTGGAGATATTATCACAAAAGTGGATTCCGTTTCCCTCCAAGGAAAAACCGTTGAGGAAGGTCAGGCATTGCTTTTGGGGAAAGAGAATACAAAAGTGACCGTTGAAGTGTTGAAAGCCAATGGTTCAACGGTGAAGAAAACGTTGACAAGAAAACCTTTCTCCATCCCGAATACAGCAAGCCGGCTTCTTTACGGAAATGTAGGCTACATCCAGCTCCAATCCTTCTCAGAAAACGCTGCCGAGCTTGTGAAAAAAGAGTATGACAAATTGAAAAAACAAGGAGCCACTTCCTTCATCCTCGATTTGCAAAACAATGGCGGCGGATATGTGGATGCGGCGGAAGATCTGATCGGTTTATTCCAAAATACGGAATATGCCTATAAAGTGAAATACAGCAAAGTGAATAACCAATATTATTTATATTACGACCGGGAAAGAAATAAATACCAGCTGGCTTCCGACGGCTCTTTGCTGGTGAAACTGGTTGGGCCGCAACGAATTTTTGACAATCATACGAAAGTGCTTGTAAACCGTTATAGTGCCAGCGCTTCCGAAATGACCGTCGCCTCGTTGAAAGATTATCAAGCGGCAGTGATTTACGGGGAAAAAACATACGGAAAAGGCACGATGCAAGCCTTTTATGAACTATCCGACAATGGTGTATTAAAACTGACCATCGGCGAATTTTTCGGCCCGAATGGAACCGTGATCCGCAATACCGGAATCACACCGGATATCATTACGAAATCCGATCCGCTTTATCAGGCGCATTATGATGCCATTGCCGAAAAACTCGCAAACTATAAAGAGATGAAAGCTTTGACGAATGTGCCGACAACAAAAACATTTACAATCACGTTGAACCGCCAATTGGGCCCAGTCAATGGAAATGATGTCGAGCTGGTGGAATTGGGCGGAAATAAAGTGGATGTTTCTCTATCAACAAAAGGCAATCAATTGATTGTGACGCCTAATCAGCCATTATCAGCAGGTAGCGAGTATATGCTTCTCGTCCATCCAACATTGAAGGACAAACAGAACAATCCATTAAAAGAAGGGGCCTATTTGCGCGTGACAGTAAGAAACAATTAATTTCCGGCACCTGACCGAGCCATGTTCATTCTTGAATGAATATGGCTCTTTTTATCGTTAAAAAAAAAATCCTTAAAAAGCACGGTATTCGAACTTTTAAGGATTGGGAAGTCATTCTATACGATCGCTTCCAAAAAATTTCACCACTATTTTACGAAGTTTCTCGCAAAATACATGTTGATGATTTCAGAAGCCAGTTGTTCCGGTTCTCTTTCTTTTGTAAACAGCAAAGTCAATGTGAGACGCTCGATGGCGCCAACCAAGCTGTGAGCAACAATACGGATATCATAATCGGCAAATTCTGTCCGATCTTTCAACACTTCTTCGATCAGATCGGAAAATCTTTCTTTTAATTTGTCTGCTTCTTCTGTTTGATAGTAACCGATTTTGGTTAAATGCGGGTTACTTTCAAAGAAACGGAACAGAATCGTCAAATTTCTATGTATATTTTCAACGATATTTCCCTCATCAGCCTCCGATTGAATGCGGTTGATTGTTTCTAGGAAGTTATTTTTAAACTGTGAGATCAAATCATTATATAATGACTCTTTATTTTCAAAATAAAGATAAAACGTTGGCTGTGTCAAATTAGCAGACTTCACAATATCACTAATTTTTGTTTTATGATATCCATTTTTCGAAAATAATTCTGTAGCCTTTTCTAGAAGTAGTTTTTTACTTCTTTCACCACTCGAATTTACTCTTCTACCTCTAGGCAATGTACTTACCCCCATCCATATTCTTCACAGCATTTTCATATATAGTAAATTCTGTTTACGCTAAATAATATTATCATAATTTTACAAAATCCAAACATAAAAGTAGGTAAAATAGTGTCAATTGACTATAAACACAGTGTAAATAGTATAAATTATCAAAATATTATTTTAGGTTAAAAGTTTTGCTACTATACGAGCAATGATTAACATAATTTGTAAATAAATGATAATTTTTGCCGATTTAGGATGTGACCTAAACAGCATTTCTCTACTCTATACTAAAATATCATGCTTCACAACATCATTCCAATTATTTTGCTAACAAAGGTCATAGTATTTTTTTGATGTAAATACATTTTTTTGATAAAATATTATATTTCTTATTATTATGCTTGGGTTTGAACGAATAATCCAATAAAAAATTGAGGCTGCGAAAACCGGGTTCAAGAAAAAGGAGGCTGGGACAAAACCCTCCTCTAATATGGAAACAGCCCATGAAATGTTGGAATGAAATTTCATGGGCTGTTCTTCATTTTTTCAATAAAAAATAAGGACCTCTTCTGTTAAAATTAAGTTACCACCAAAACTAACAGAAAGAAGGGTCCTTATGTTTAAATATTATAACATGAATCAATTAGTTTTACCTCTAGATTTAGAAATAAAATTACAAGAAAATGATATTGCCTTCCATATTCACTATTTAGTTGAAAGTATTCCCGATGAAGCCTTCCTGCCGTTTCTTCGAAATACAGGTTGTCCTGCTTATCATCCACGCATGATGCTAAAAATGATTTTGTGTGCCTATTCGCAGTCTGTCTTTTCAGGTCGAAAAATGGAAGCGCTATTAAAGGACAGTATACGAATGATGTGGTTGGCACAAGGATATGAACCAAGTTATCGGACGATCAATCGTTTTCGTGTGCATCCGGAAGTAAAAGAATTAATTCGTCAATGTTTTGTCCAATTCCGTTGCCAACTGGTGGAAGAAAAGTTAATCGATCAAGAAGCCATTTTTATCGATGGTACGAAGATTGAAGCGAATGCCAATAAATTTACTTTCGTATGGAAGAAATCCATTGAAAAATACAACCAAAACTTAATTGAAAAGTCCAATCAGTTATACAACGAACTATTAGAAAAAGAAATCATCCCTGAAATGGAGCGGGAAAATGAGGGAGAACTGTCCGTTGAAGAACTCGCTCAAATGGTGCAACAAGTCGATGAAGTCATTAAGGAATATGACCAAAAGATAGAAACATCGCCCGATGCCACAGAACGAAAAGCATTAAGAAGCGAACGAAAATATCCAAAACAAGCGTACAAACAATTAATAGACTTCATTCTACGAAAACAAAAATACCAAAAAGACTTGGACATCTTGGGGGAACGGAACAGTTATTCCAAAACAGATCAAGATGCGACGTTCATGCGAATGAAAGACGACTATATGAAAAACGGTCAATTGAAAGCTGGATACAATGTACAAATCGCAACAGAAGGTCAATACGCACTAGCTTATAGCATCTTTCCAAATCCTACTGATACACGTACATTAATTCCGTTCTTGAATAAGATAGAAAAGGATTATTTTCCGTTGCCAAAGTATATTGTCGCAGATGCTGGTTATGGTAGTGAACAAAACTATGAAGACATCCTTTCGAATCGAAAATGTGAGGCACTCATTCCATATACCATGTATGAGAAAGAACAAAAGAAGAAATATAAACAAAATCCATTTCATCCAGACAATTGGATGTACGACGAAGAAAGTGATACCTACATTTGTCCAAATCAGCAGCGAGTAACCTTCCGTTATCGTTCTGTACGTACAGATAAGACTGGTTTCAAACGAGAATTGAAAATCTATGAATGTGAAAACTGTTCAGGATGTCCATTTCGTTCATCATGCACAAAAGCAAAGGAAGGCAATCACCGAAAGGTCATGGTGAATGAAAAATGGGAACAACAAAAAGAATATGTAAGAGCGAAGCTTTCAGAAGAAAAAGCTGGTTCTATTTTCCGTCAACGTAAAATAGACGTAGAACCAGTTTTTGGATTTTTGAAGGCTAATTTGCGTTTCACTCGATTTTCCGTTCGAGGAAAATCGAAGGTGGAAAATGAAATGGGGATTGCCTTAATGGCCGTGAATTTACGGAAATACACGGCCAACAAAGATCAACTGACCAAAAATAATGGAGAGAAATGGAAAAAGGAGAATTTGAGTTGGCTCAAATTCTCCTTTTTCCTATTTTGAAGCTAGTTTTGTCCCAGCCCCTTTTTTAGAGGGGAGTTTGTCCCCCCCTCATACCGCTATAATATTCATTTATTCCCTTTCAATTTGCCCCTGATTTTATTCCAGTATTCTTCCACCTCTTGGATGCCGAACAGCTTCAACAATCCGATTGTACTCACGCCGAAAATGACTAATCCGACAAGGAAGGTGATCCACTTATAATCAAACACCAGGTATTTGCTTGAAAAATATGTAATGCACCCGATTAAAATAAGTGGAATGAGCAGTTTGATGGACTCTTTGGACGGCTGTCCCCCGCCGACTTTCAAATCGTATTTGAAGCGCGCATAAACGATCAATAACAGCGTGTTCACAATCGAGCTGATCAGCGTACCCCAAGCGATGGAAGCGACGCCTGTCGAGTCCGCCATCCAATACATCACCGCAATGTTGACGATGAACACGTTGATGATGCTGAAGATGACCGGTGCAAGGGAATCCCCTTTTGCATAATAGAATCGCGTGATATACGTATTGGCCGCCAGGAAGAACATGGACAATACGAAAATTTGCATCACCGGCGTCGTCAATTTCGTTCCTTCTTTAGTAAAGTTTCCGTATTCAAAGATGACTTGGATGATATTTTCCGCGTAGAAATAGGCGAAGATGGATACAGGAACCATCAATAAGACCAAATAACGCAATCCTTTGCTGTATAAGTGCCGAATGGATTCATGATCATCTTCGGCTTCTTTCCGGCTTAAAATGGGATAGATGACCGTCGTCACCGCTGTAATCAAAATGGTTTGCGGGAATTGCGTCAATCTCGACGCATAGTTGACAACGGAAATGGCGCTTTCCCCAAATCCCAGAAGCTGGGCAAAGAAACGTTGCAGCATCGCATAAATTTGGATCGTTCCGCCGCCGATCATAATGGGCACCACCATGATCCACAAATCCCTTGTCGTCATATCCCGCTTAAAGGAGATGCCGATCGGATGGGATTTCAGCTTGCGATAGCCGGCAATCAGGAAATAAATCATGATCACCGCACTGACCATCGCACTGACCCCGTAAGCGATTGGCCCGATGAAGAAAGATAGGCCGACCGCGATGACCAAAAAGGCGACATTATAAATCAAGATGGAAAAGCTGGATAAATGAAATTTATTATGAACATTCAATAAACCGCTGTAATACGAAGCAAGAATCAAGAAAATTGATGAAGGCATCATCCAGTAAAACAAATGCTTCGTCAACTCAATGGCTTCCGGTGTAATTTCTTTGTTGTTTTCGTATAACTCCTTGATAAGTGGATCGGTGAACAGAAGCACGACCGCCGTCATGACGATTCCGGATGTCAACACAATCGTGAAGGACTGCTTGACAAATTCCGCCTGGTCGGTTGTTTTTCGTGTATACAACGAAATGACCGCCGTTGTAAAGGCGCCGCCAACGACCAAATACAAGAAGTTCGGCACCATGTACGCCGTAAAAATGCTGTCGGCTGCGAAGGAAAATCCGTATTGGTAACCGATAACCATTTCCCTCAAAAATCCGAAAATCCGGGCTGCGATATTGATGATGGCTACTGCTCCGACGATTTTTAAAAATTTATTCATAAGCCCGAACCTCCGTTGACCGCAGATTCATACAGCCTGATGACCCGTTTCGTGATCTCATCCGCATCATGGATATGCAAAATCCTTTCGCATGCTTCCTGATTCACATATTGTTCTTTTGGAGTCGTCAGAGCTTTCAACATTTCATCCGCCAGGGCATTCGGATTTTCCGGTTCCACCAGACGGCCGGCTCCGTCCCCGAGCAAATACGTCAGTCCACCGACATCCGATGCAATGACAGGAATTCCTGTCGCGACGGCTTCCAGGGCAACCAGCCCGAACCCTTCCAAATGGGAAGGCAACACAAACACATCGCTTGCCTGATACCAAGTCGCAAGCTCCTGCTGCTTCATTGGCCCGACCATCAGCACATCTTCATCCACTAATGGTTTTAGACTGTTGACGAAATTCGTATCCCGCTGAGAACCGATAATGACAAGCTTGATTTTTCGATCCGACGCCTTTTTCACTTGCTGGAAAGCGATGAGCAGCTCTTCCACGCCTTTTTGTCTGATGACATTGCCAACAAACAAGTAGATAAAGGCATCTTCATCCAGCTGCAATTGTTTTCTCGCCGATTCCTTGTTGCCGGGCTTGAATTGTTTGCGGTTTACGCCCATGCTGCAAACGAGGATTTTCTCCCGCGGAATGCCATATTCCTTTTCAATTTGCTCGGCAAGCACCGGTCCCACGGCAATGACATGGCTGCTTTCCCGCAAAATATTCTCCGTCCAATTGCGGATGATGGCGCTTTTCTTCGCCATCCGCTCAATATCGCCGCCATGGGCAGTGACGACATACGGGATATTGAACAACTTTTTCATCATCAATGAAAAGACGCCGGACGGGAATACATAGTGGGCATGGGTAACGGAAATGTCCTTTTTATATTTCAACGCTTTCCCAAGAACCTCTTTCGCCCATTTGCCGTATTTCAATAAGGTGTTTTTCTTGCCCGTTCTCGGATCTTGGTTTGCGGCAACAATGACGTCCATGTTTTCATTTTTCAGCGCTTCCACCTGATTTTTGACGAAAATGCCAAATGACGGATGTTCATTTGAAGGATACATATTGCTGATTACAAACACTTTTTTCATTTGTCCTTCACTGCCTTCATCATCAATTCTTTGCCTTTGCTCGCTTCTTCATATGCCTTTCGGGCGATGGTTTTCGTTTCATCCACAACCTCTTTCCAATTCTTGTGGAGTTCATGAAAGGCGCGATATAAAATCATGTCATCCGTTTCGATCTCTTCAAGGGCAAGACAGCGGTTTTCGATGCCGGTCAATCTCATAAAATTGGTCACTTTCGGATGATAGGAAATGCCGATCACCGGTGTTGCGGAACAGGTCGCAATAATCAATGAATGCAACCGTGTGCCAATCACCGCATCATACTTGCTCACCAGCTCCAATAATTTTTGCGGCTTCAAGTTTTCATCAATGATGGTTGTCCTCGCTTGATGCTTCATTTTCTTCTGGATATCTTTCGTCACATACACATCTTGAGGATATTTGGTGGCGAAAAAGGTGATGTTGACATTTTCCTTTTCAATCAAGTGGTCCAAATTTTTCGCCATCCCTGACACGTAATTCTCATACTTATCGACGTCGCCATATGGCCAGTAGTTCGCGTTATACATGGGCACACAGGAAACCGCCACTTCCATCGGCTCCTCCCGGTAACCGGCTTTCGGATGGTATAAAGTGAAGGCCGGGTCGCCGATGACTTTGATTTCTTTTTTAACGCCGATTTTTTCCAATAACGTTTTCGATTCGGGATCCCTCACCGAAATATTGGAAGCATGTTTGCACATGAATCGGATCATCAGACGGCCTGAGATGGTATCAAGCGGGCCCGCACCGCATCCATACACGATGTACGGCACTTTCGCGTTTTTGGCCATCAACGCATAGGTGCTGTAAAGGTGGGCTTCCCGGCGGTAAAAATCCATCAATATGCCGCCGCCGCCAATGATGAGCAGATCGCATTTCGAAACATATTTTTTATTGGATTGGTATGTAGTGTAAAAAGTTTTATATAAATTTTTGCTTTTATAGTATAATGGATAGCTTTTGACTCCATATTGTTCGCTCGTTTGCTGCGTGTTGTTGCTGAATACAATAATGTCGTCACGGGAAACGTTGAACACCTGCTCCAGCTGCATGATGATGCTGAGCAAAATCGATTCATCCCCGTTATTATCATTACCGTAATTGCCTACGATTCCGATTTTCATGAACCTACATCCTTTTGTTGTTATAATGAACAATTATAGCATTCCGTTGTATAGAATAACATAAAAATTGCCACAAGCCTAATACCATCAAATAATAAAACCAGGCCATTGTTGACCTGGTTTTTTCAAACTATTTTTCACATGCCCATCCATCGTTGTCCCGGTCCATTTTAGCCTGGTAGGCGGGATGGCCGGATTGAACCCCGTTCGGATAATACTTCCGCATCTCTGTACAATTGGCAAAACTTGACGGTGCTCCCGGCACGACAGTGGATTGATTATTGTTCTGTGTTGTTTGGGAGGTGTTTTCAAACGGTTTCGCATTCAACGTATACAAATAGCCGTCCGATGTGATGACAATATTGCCGCTTGCCGCCGTGCTGTATGCTTTGGCGCCGACCGTTTTTATATTGCTCAACACGCCGCTGTTCGGATGGCCGTATGAATTTCCTTCGCCGTAGCTGAGGATGACCGTTTCAGGCTTCACCGCGCGCAAAAACGCCAAACTTGAACTTGTGCTTGAGCCGTGATGCCCCGCTTTCAAAATTTCCGATTCCACATTGTATTTCGCCATCATTTGCGATTCGATGGCTGTGTCCGCATCCCCTGTCAACAGCGCATCCACATCCTGATAAGACACTTTTAATACGATGCTTGCCTCATTCGTCTCTTCCGCATAGGCATTCACATTGAGCACCTGGATTTTTAATGATGGATCAATGGTTAAAGACTCGCCCATGACCGATTGACGGTAATCGGATCCTTCATTTTTGACGGCGTTCAATAGTGCAATATACGTGTCTGTTGCGCTCACTTTCCCGCTGTCGATAAAGTGTTCCACTTGGAATGCGGCCAATACGTCGAGCAAGCCGCCGATATGATCGGCATCCGGATGGGTCGCAACGACATAGTCAAGCGTATTGATTTTCAATGATTTCAAATACGCGACCACTTCATCCCCTGCCGATTTTGGACCGCCATCCACCAATATGGTTTTGCCATTTGGCGTTTGAATCAGGATGGAATCCCCTTGTCCAACATCAAGGAAATGGACTTTCATATTTTTTAATACGGTTGAACCGGTTTCTTTGTAACGGACAGCCCGGGCTACAAACGTCGCCAAATGGGCTTTCGTCAAGTTGTTTTGCGGTTTGAATGTGCCGTCGGTGTATCCTGTCGTAATGCCCGCTTTGGCCAATTGTTTGACCGCTTCATAAGCCGTATGCCCTTTTGGCACATCTTTGAAAGTTTGCGTCCCGTTCGGCAATTTGTAAGCCCGGGCGATGAAGGCTGCCATATGGCCACGGGTCACTTTTTGGTCCGGTTTGAATGTGCCGTCCGGATACCCGTTGATGATTCCGGCTTTCGTTGCCTCATAAATATAGCCGCTGTATTTATGGCTTTTCGGCACATCTTTGAAGCCGGTTGCCTTAGGCGTATTATCCAATTTTAACGCCTTCGCCAGCATGACGATGACATCCATACGGGTCGCCGTATCGGCAGGGGCAAATGTTGCCGCTGGATCAATGGCCCCCTTATCCACCAAATATTCGATGTCCGAATAATTGTAGTGGGTTTTTGGAACATCCCGGAATGTTTGCGCATAGGACGGAACCGCAAAAGATAGGATGAGTATCATTGATAAGATGGTCGATAAAATTTTCTTCATTATTCTTCTCCCTTAGTTTCATTCAAGGCTCCATTATAGGCTTGAATCGGAAGTTTGTACACCCATGTTCGGTTGGCAGCATTGTCAGTCCGTTTTAATAATGCCAATGTTGCCCTTCCAACGCATTTTCTTGCAAATAAAAAACTCTCCTCCGCTAAAAGCAGAGGAGAGCATAGGATGTTACAGATGAATCGCGCGGTAAACAAACAGAACGAAATGTTCCCGGCGGATGTTTTCATTCGGTTTGAATGTGCCGTCCTGGTATCCGGTTGTTACGTTATGATATGCCAATGCTTGAATGTAGGAAACGGCCCAGTGTTGGGACGGAACATCGGCAAAACTGATTTTTTGGTTATTCAAGCTGGCTGTTTGCACTTTCGTATGATCCAATTCAAAGGCTTCGGAAATGATTTTGGCCATTTGGGCGCGGGTCAATTTCCCTTTCGGATCAAATGTGCCGTTTTCTTTCCCGCTCATGATGCCTGCATTTGCCACCGCGGCAATTTGTTTGTAGTAAACATGCGTTTTTGGAACGTCTTTGAAGTTTGGATCTTTGACATTGTTTGTATTCAAATTGAGCACTCTCGCCAAAATGACGGCCGCATGCTCTCGGGAAATGTTTTCTTTCGGTTTGAATGTGCCATCGCTGTAACCTGTGATGATATTATTTTTGGCGCTGTATTCGATTTCGTTGTAGTATCGGTAATTTGAAGGCACATCTTTGAAGATGGATTTGTCCTTCACTTGCACAGCCATGGAAACCGATTTTGACCCCAATGTCGCAACAATTTTTCCGCTGCCCGGATTTGTCGCCTTAAATTGGCCGGAAGAAGTGATTGTGCCGATGTTTCCTTCCACCGACCATTTCACTTGATTGGCGTTATAGATGAGTGTTTTCCCTTCCGCATCTTTTGCATTCACCGTGTAGTTTTGCGTTTCATCCACTGTGACTTCCTTGGCCCCTTGGATCGTCATGGAGCTTGGGGCATCCACGATGGTCACAGGGAAGGATTGGAGGACTTTTCCTTTATACATGATATAAATCCGGTCTTCTCCCGCTTTCGTTGTTGTAAATGTCGTGCCGTTCACCTGCAAAGTTTTGTTTTGGGATGCAAGACTGATAGAATCGGAAGCAAGCGGAAGCGGATTATAGTATTCATCCAATACATATTGGACGTTGACCGTCGAACTTGTTCCGACAAGCATTGTACCTACGTTCGTGCGGGAGTATTTGAGTGTTTTCGCTTCTCCCAATGGTGCGGTGCTGATCGCTTCCAAAATGGCATGGACCGCACGCGGAGAACCGCCCGATGGTTTATTGATCAGAACAACATCATTGCTTCCATATTTCCGGATCCCCATCGTTGTGGAGCCGCCGCCATCCAGGTTGATGGCTGTATCCACGCCCAAAGAGACCAAATAATTGGCCAGTTGCGTCATATTCATTCCTTTGCTGTGGGACTGTCTTCCATCCACCGTAATGAAATGGACCGTTTTCTTATCTTTGCTTAACGCCACAACCGTTCTTGGAGCCACTTCTCTTGCGCGGCTGGAAGAAGTGCTCATCATGATGTACGGTTTGCCGTCACGCACCAAGAATGGCCCTGAAGCAAGGATGAATTGCGCATCTTTCCATTGGGCGTCGATATCAAAATTCACGCTGATTTGCTGTCCGATTTGCAAATTGGAGAAAGTTTTGCTGTATGGTGAGCCTCCCTGAACAGACAGAATAAATCCGTTTTTCGGAATGGCATGTTTCGTTTGTCCATAAGGGGCGATTTCTTTGACCCTTCCTGAAATGGTATCGCCAAAATAGATGGGTCCCACCGGTTGATCGCCTTCGATGATTACGTCGAATCCATATTCATTGTTGTTCGTATAGCCGAGGTAATAATTTGGTGTATAAACCACGACTTCATTGGCGTTGCGGACACGGTCCATTCCAGAAAGATCATAAGTGCTGCCGTTGGTCGACATTGTAATTTTCATATCAAAATAATCGATGATGCCTTGTCCATTTTTACCGATGCCGAATGCCGTCGGAACGTTCATGTATTGATCCGCGCCTTCCGACACAAGACCGCCGTTGATGATGCGGTTATTTTTCGCAATCAAAAATGCGGGAACGCCCGTGCTCATATTGAAAAATGCCGCGTTGATCGCACCGACCACCCGATTTCCGTCTCGGGAATCGCGGTTTGCGATGGCCAGCACCGTTTCCCGTTTATTATAGGCGCTTGGCAATCCAACATCGACTTTCGTATATGAATCATTCAAATTGATTGATAGATGATTGATCACATTCGTATAGCTGTCTTTGTATGTATATTGGCTATACATCACTCCGGAAGAAACCGGATATTGCTCATTGACCGTTCGGGCCGCTTGTACTGGTGCTACAGTCCCGATCAATAGCAACAATGCGAAAACAATTGATAATACTTTTTTCATTCTCTCTCGCTCAAAAAAAGAGCACTCACCTTCCTCCCTTTTCATCTTTTTCCATTAAACCATATTAAACTATAAAAGAGGAAGATAAAATAAGAGAATTCAAAAACACTACTTTCTACCCTGCTATTTTCATAATATTTCTATTTCATTTATATCAATTCACCCCTTAATAACTTAGTAATATTTTGATAGTATTGGAAATAGAGAGGAGGAGGAAGATGAAAAAATTAGTAGGAATGATGTTTACCATTTTGCTGGTTTTCTCGCTCTTTTCCATCAACCAGGTGGAAGCGGCGGATGATGTGACTGGCAACTATCATGAACGTTCGCTGCGCTATCTGATTTCGAAAGGGGCTTTGACGCCGGACGAGAATGGGAAATACAACCCGAATGCGACGGTGACACGGGCTCAATTCGCGGCATTCATTTCAAGAGTCATCGGATTGTCGAATGGAAAGGATCCGATCTCTTTCAGCGACGTGCCGTCAAACAACAAATATTATCAGGATATTCAAAAAGCCGCATCAGCCGGAATCGTGACGGGATATGAAAACGGCACATTCAAACCGAATGATCCGATCACACGCCAACATATGGCGGTCATGATTGAGCGTGCGATGAAATATTTGAAGATTCCTACAAGCACAGCGAAAGATTTGACCTTTAAAGACAAAAATCAAATCTACAAGGATTATTATTCCGCTGTCGCAACCGGGGCGGAAAAAGGGATTATCCAAGGGTCTACCGAAAAAGATGGCGTGTATTTTCATCCATTAAAAAACACAACAGTTGCCCAAGCAGCCACATTTATTATTCGGATGATGGAAGTGGCTGGAAACCAAGAGGCGATCAATTTCGGCCCATATGAATTAAGCGTGATCCAAAATGGAACGCTGGCGGCAACCAACACAAAATCCTATGATTTTAATGCCATCAAGCCGAGCGTTCAAAATAGCAACCAAGTCATTACGAAAAACGGCAACATCGTTTATATGTATCCAGGTGCCGGTTTCGCAGTGGCGAAAGCTTACAGCGTGTTGAACTCCCAAACAATCGGGGATCAAGTCAGCGTGGCGACCGGATCACAAATGCAATATCTTGGTTCGGAAGGAAATAAAGTGAAAGTGGATTTGGCCGGCCAAGTGGGCTATGTGGATGCAAACACATTGACGTTGTACCCTTACACCTTGTCAAAAGGCCGCAACTATTATAAAAATGTGGGCGGAGAAATCGTGCATGTCTTGGTGAATCCGCAAACCGGCAAAGAAACGGCAAGTTATACGTTCGGCAAAGCGCCAAGCCAAATGAGAGCCGGCGTCAAGTATTACAGCTGGGATGGCATCACGTTCTATACAGGTGAGGAAAAATTTACATATTACAACTATTATCAGTTCCTTCCTGTTCATACGAAAACCCAATATACAGCTGATGAATTGGACAGATATATCGACTACGCATTAAAAGAGCGGGAAAAACAAGGCGGACGCTATACGAACGCTTCGAAGAAAAGTAAATTAATCGGTTTAGGGAAAAAGTTGAAAGCCTTTGAAGAAGAATACGGCGTCAACGCCATGATGATTTTGGCGCTCGCCTTCCATGAAAGCGATTTTGGAATGAGCGATTATGCGCAAAATTACAACAACTTGTTTGGTTTGTACGTCTATGACACAAATCCATTGAAAAAAGAATTCGCATCCCCGGAAGCAAGCATCCGTGAATTGATGGATCAATTCTGGTGGAAAAACTATATTCCGGCCAATGCTTCCTTTGCCCACGGTGCTGTATTTGGAACAAAACGCATCGGATTCAACGTGAAATACGCATCCGATCCGTATTGGGGCGCAAAAGCGGCAGGACATTACTACCGTGCGGATAAATACTTGGGCGCCAAAGATGCGAATAAAGGTTATAAAGTCGGATTAACAAATACGACGGGATTGAATGTCCGGACGGGCGCATCCACAAGTTTCCCTGCTATTTACCGATATAACCGTTCAATGCTCCCAGTGTTGATTTCAAGCACCAACCTTGTTTCAAGCGGATGGTACGAAATCATCCCGGACAGCCGCAACCATAAAGTGGCCTACGTAAGTGCACAGTACGTCGATATTTTGGATACTGTGAAATAATGATTGGTGTAAGCGCCTGGCAATAGCCAGGTGCTTTTTTTTTGTTTTGAGGGGGGTTATGGGGATTTGGTTGAGTGAGGGGGGATTCGCTTTTGCTATGCGGGGATTCGCTTTTGCTATGCGGGGGATTCGCTTTTGCTATGCGGGGGATTCGCTTTTGCTATGCGGGGGATTCGCTTTTGCTATGCGGGGGATTCGCTTTTGCTATGCGGGGGATTCGCTTTTGCTATGCGGGGGATTCGCTTTTGCTATGCGGGGGATTCGCTTTTGCTATGCGGGGGATTCGGGGTGGAGGAATTCTTCTTTTGTGCGGATGGGGAGTTCTTTGGGGTGGATACATTCTTTTTTCGTGCGGATGGGGGGCTCTTTGGTGTGGATACATTCTTTTTTCGTGCGGATGGGGGGCTCTTTGGTGTGGATACATTCTTATTTCGTGTGGATGGGGAGTTCTTTGGTGTGGATACATTCTTTTTTCGTGCGGATGGGGGCTCTTTGGTGTGGATACATTCTTTTTTCGTGCGGATGGGGGGCTCTTTGGTGTGGATACATTCTTATTTCGTGCGGATGGGGAACTCTTTGGGGTGGATGGGCTTCTTCGCATGTTCGGATGGCATCCCCGCTTGCTCGGATACGACCACTGCTTGCTCGGATAACTCCTCTTCTTGCACGGATGGCAACTTCTCTTGCTCGGATAACTTCTTCTCTTGCTCGGATGGCATCCCCTCTTGCTCGGATACCACCCGTGCTTGCTCACATAATCCCCAATCTCGCTTAGATACCGTCCCTCGCTCGCATATACCATGTAAAAAAGCGCCCCTTAAATTTTTCCCAAACAAAAAACACCCCCGAATGAATCGCTTCATTCGAAAGGTGCCTCAATTTCAAACTTCATCATTTCCCATATAAACTTCTTGTGCTTCCAAGAGAAGCCTCCGCGCCAATTCCCACTTCCGCTTTCTCCGTCTTACTGATTGCAGAAGCAAGAATCACAAATCCCAGCATCAGGATGAAGATCAAATCCAACAATCCGGTATGAATCGAAACGGTAAACAAGGTGATGACAAACGCGTATGCGATTGTATGGAAACTTTTCACTCCGGCTTGTTTCATTTTATTATAAAGCAAGGATACGATGGCTCCATAGAGCAGGAAGCCAATGGCCACGAGCACATATCCCCCATCCAGGAACAATTGGCCGATAAACGTCGGCGTTGTCGTTCTGCCTGGGCGGGTGATGTATTTTCCTTCTTCCACGCTTAATGAGTTCACCACTTCTGTCACTTTCATGCGCGGAGAAATTTGTTCTCCCGGCAAGACGGTACTGAAAATGCCTTTATGGATTTCTCCTTTGAGATAGCCTTCTTTTTCAGTATACTCAATGATTTTACTCAACACGATATGGCCAGTGACCATTTCGCCGTTCAATGCCAAGATCCATTTTGGCGTCGCATTGACGCGCTGTTCAGCTGTCAATAATTTCTCCAGCTCTTCTTCTTCCAAATGCTCACGATCCGGTTGATCCCGCATGTTGAATTCCTTGGACGTATCTTCCATCAACACGCGCACAAACCCGAACAATGCAAAGGAAATGGCCACAACGGCGAGGAATGTCAAGAACCAAGTCAGTTTGACGCGTTTCACCACATAATGAAATACAATAATGCCTGTAAACAACATCAATGCCAATGGTGTCCGATATCCCATCAATAAAAACAGGAACATGACCACAGCAAATAAAATGGCGTACACAATCGCCTTTTTCCACGTCATCGTTTCTTCTTTGATCATTTTATAAGAAAGAAGCAGCAATACCCCGTACCACAACAAGTGGCTGAAGAAATTCAATTTCGGGTCCAAATTCCGGCGCACGGACTCGTCTTCAAGCCCGATCATCCCTTGGGCGATCATCATCACATACGCCACCAATCCGATGGCCGTCAACAGCACCACAAAATGGACGATATATTTGCTCAACTTGGACAACCCGAACGTCGGCAATGTCCATTTTTTGCGATCCACCACATAAACGCCGATGTAATAGCAAACCACCGACAAAATCACGGCCGGCCAAATCGATTTTCTCACATTGAATAAATCGAACCGCCAAAAATCAAACAAACTGACGACGAAGTAAGCCATCAAAATAAACGGCAAAAAGAAATATGGCGAGAACGTATCTATTTTATTTATATTGTTAATCGTCGCTTTTATCCTATCTTTCATATAACTTCCCGAACATCGATTTCCCTGCAGATGCTCTTCCTTTCCCTCTCTTCATTATGTATTTTATTATTTCAGCAAATCAAAGGTAATTATAGCACAAGATAGCGCCATGAAATTAAACATTTCTATTAAAAAATCAATAGATTCCATATTGGATTTGGCGCGGAGAAAGCGCCAAAATCAAATCACCTACTCACTAACCTCATTCACATTCATGCATTTTACATGATTTGAAACCGCAACGCAATTCCCCGGTCAGAATTCGGAATTGGAGAAACATTTCATCCCATTCCGGCGATAGTTTCAGTATGGGCCAAGGATCCCGGATTATGAAAACGTACCGCCGGACAATTTATTCATTTTTTAGATAAACATTCAGGTTCCGGTCATTATAGGCCAATAGGACATAATCCGGATGAATTTCCTTCAAATAGTCGATCAAAGGTTTATCGAAATAGCGTAAATCAATGATGGTCAACCGGCGGAAATGGGATGCCACCAGCAGTTGGATCGGGTTGAAATAGGAATCCTTGATCACCACCAAATGCTTGTCCACTTGGGGCTTTTGATTATAGATATTCAATTCGATCAAATCGCGGCTGTATCCCTCGCTGTATTCGACCGGTCTTGATTCCTCATAAGTTTTGGCGATTCCGTAAAGCTTGTCCACATCCGCCTGATATTCCCTCGTGGCCGTTCTTTCATAAATGGTCAATATCTCTGAAAAATCAATTGGTTCATTGTAACAAACATGATCATCATTTTCCACCGTCATCGCCAAGATTTTGTTCCAAGAACCTAAAAATTCATTTTTCAAACATACGGTATTCCGCTCATCATAAGGGAACGGGGACAAAGATTCGTCCATCCGTTCGCTCAACGTGCCAATCAACGCTTCATATGCCGCATACGCCCCTCTCATCGTCCAATGGTGGTCCGTTTTATAATACATTTCTTCCACAGGAATGGATGGATCCATATAATCCATTAGACGAACTTCATCTACATTTCGTTCCTTCAACAGCTCATGAACTTTCCGGTTTTGTTCCTGCCCCACATCTTTTGGCATGAACTCGGGAGCTTTCAAAATATATGTGGCTTTGGCTGGGAATGAATAATACGTGAACGGGATGCCGGCTTGTGCCAAATCGTGGGAAAGCCCGGACAATTCATCAACGAACTTCTCGACAGCTTCTTCCTCCACTTCCACCACCGGCGATACAGCAATCCAGCCATCTCCGGCAAGATAATATTTATCGTTCAAATACAATTTCCCCATATGTCTTTGCAACAGCACGTATTCTCTGATCCAGCCGTCCCGCTTTGGAAACTGGTCGGTGAAATAGTCCTCAAGATGCTTCGAATATTCCCCAGAAAATATTTGTTCCAATCCGGGCCGTTTATTCAGCACTGTCAAATTGCGGTTCTCCATTTGGGAAACTGCCCGGTCCGGCATCCATACGTGCACTATGAGCATGCCAAATATGAAGATGAAGAAACTTATCGGCAACAGCAATTCGAATTTTTTCATCATATCACCTAGAATCTGAAATAAATAAACGGATTATGCGTTGAATTCACCAAAAACATCGTCACGATGAACACAATCAATAAATAGTAAGCGGTTTGGACAATCCGGAGCGACACATAAAAGCCGTTGTTTTCTTGCGCTTTTTGTTCACTCCATTTTGCATACCATTGATAAACCGGGATTGAGAAGAGGATGCCCGCCACATAATAAAGGCCATAATCATTCAGAACCAGCAATGTTCGATAATCATATAATGGAACGTCTTTCAAGAAGAACATGGTTTTGATGTAATTAAAGGAATAAGCAAAATCATCCGCCCGGAAAAAGACCCAGCCGATCATGACAATCAACAGCACATACACATGGCGCAACACTCGGGGGATGTTATCGAGCCATTTCAAGACCACCCATTTTTCCAAACAGATCAACACGCCGTAGTAGAACCCCCATGCCATGAACGTCCAGCTGGCACCATGCCAAAATCCGGTCAAAGTCCACACGACCAACAAATTCCGGTAGACTTTCCATTGGGCATCGACGCGGCTTCCGCCTAACGGGAAATACACATAATCCCTGAACCATTGGCTTAACGAAATGTGCCAACGACGCCAAAACTCCGTAATGGATTGGCTGATGTACGGATAATTGAAGTTTTCCAAAAACTTGAATCCGAAAATGCGCGCCAGTCCGATCGCCATGTCGCTGTATCCGGAGAAATCAAAGTAGATTTGCAGCGTATAAGCCAGGATGCCCAGCCAAGCCGTCCCCGTCGTCAAGTTGTCGCCGGAAAGGGCAAAACAATAATCCGCCACAGCCCCCATCGGATTGGCGATCAGCACTTTTTTCGCCAACCCTTGAATAAATCTGCGCGTCCCGATCATTAAATCTTCATTTTTAATGATCCGTCGCTTGATTTGCTCGGCAATCGTCTGATAACGCACAATCGGCCCTGCAACGAGCTGGGGGAACAGGGAAATAAACAGGGACAAATCGGTGAGGCTCCGCTGCGCCTTCACTTCCTGCCTGTACACGTCGATGATATAGCTCATGGCTTGGAAGGTATAGAAGGAAATCCCGATTGGAAGCGGAACTTCCTCGAATTCAATGTCGACATGAAACAGGTCTTCCCATATGCCGATAAAGAAACCCGCGTATTTGTAATAGCCCAAAATCGCAATATTGACGATCAGCGTCAGTATCAACAACCGCTTCTTTTTCGCGGAAGGAGGCGTTTGATCGATGACAATCCCCATCACATAGTTCACCAAAATGGAAATCAGCATCAAAAAAACGTATTTCGGCTCTCCCCAGGCATAGAAAAACAAACTCGCAATCAACAACACCATATTGCGGAAATATTTTGGAGAAATGAAATAAGCGATAATGACTAACGGCAAAAATAAATATAAGAACACTAAGCTACTAAATACCATCGTATTACCCCAATACTATGCATTTGTTTTCCGTGAAAATCGACAATAAACTGTGTTTTTCGCAAATTCTCTCTACTTTGTACATTGTAAACGAAAGTCTTGGCCAGTGCCATTCCATATTTGGATTTATTAATGGCAGATCAGTTTTTGATAAGCGAATTTTCTTATGGGATTGGGACATTTATGCCCAGATTCGGCGGATATGCTTCTTTTGTGACGCCTTAAATTTTCGTTTGGCGGATTGTTCTTGGATTTTGGCGGATTTCTTCATCAGCATGGCGGATTTGTTCCCTGATTCGGCGGATTTCCTTCTTTTATGAAGCCTCAATTTTTCGTTTGGCGGATTTTCCTTGAACTTGGCGGATTTCTTCATCAGCATGGCGGATTTGTTCCCTGATTCGGCGGATATGCTTCTTTTGTGACGCCTTAAATTTTCATTTGGCGGATTTTCCTTGGATTTTGGCGGATTTCTTCATCAGCATGGCGGATTGATGCACTGATTCGGCGGATATGCTTCTTTTGCGACGCCTCAATTTTTCGTTTGGCGGATTTTCCTTGAACTTTGGCGGATTTTCTCATTAGAATGGCGGATTTGTTCCCAAATTTGGCGGTTTTCCTTCTTTTATGAAGCCTCAATTTTTCGTTTGGCGGATTTTCCTTGAACTTTGGCGGATTTCTTCATCAGCATGGCGGATTTGTTCCCAAATTTGGCGGATTCCCTTCTTTTATGAAGCCTCAATCTTTCATTTGGCGGATTTTCCTTGGATTTTGGCGGATTTCTTCATCAGCATGGCGGATTGATGCACTGATTCGGCGGATATGCTTCTTTTGCGACGCCTCAATTTTTCGTTTGGCGGATTTTCCTTGAACTTTGGCGGATTTTCTCATTAGAATGGCGGATTTGTTCCCAAATTTGGCGGTTTTCCTTCTTTTATGAAGCCTCAATCTTTCATTTGGCGGATTTTCCTTGGATTTTGGCGGATTTCTTCATCAGCATGGCGGATTGATGCACTGATTCGGCGGATATGCTTCTTTTGCGACGCCTCAATTTTTCGTTTGGCGGATTTTCCTTGAACTTTGGCGGATTTCTTCATCAGCATGGCGGATTGATGCACTGATTCGGCGGATATGCTTCTTTTGCGACGCCTCAATTTTTCGTTTGGCGGATTTTCCTTGAACTTTGGCGGATTTCTTCATCAGCATGGCGGATTTGTTCCCAAATTTGGCGGATTCCCTTCTTTTATGAAGCCTCAATCTTTCATTTGGCGGATTTTCCTTGGATTTTGGCGGATTTCTTCATCAGCATGGCGGATTGATGCACTGATTCGGCGGGTATGCTTCTTTTGCGACGCCTTAAATTTTCGTTTGGCGGATTTTCCTTGAACTTTGGCGGATTTCTTCATCAGCATGGCGGATTTGTTCCCAAATTTGGCGGATTCCCTTCTTTTATGAAGCCTCAATCTTTCATTTGGCGGATTTTCCTTGAACTTTGGCGGATTTCTTCATCAGCATGGCGGATTTGTTCCCAAATTTGGCGGATTTCCTTCTTTTATGAAGCCTCAATTTTTCGTTTGGCGGATTTTCCTTGAACTTTGGCGGATTTCTTCATCAGCATGGCGGATTTGTTCCCAAATTCGGCGGTTTTCCTTCTTTTATGAAGACTCAATTTTTCGTTTAGCGGATTTCTTCATCAGCATGGCGGATTTGTTCCCAAATTTGGCGGATTTCCTTCTTTTATGAAGACTCAATTTTTCGTTTGGCGGATTTTCCTTGAACTTTAGCGGATTTCTTCATCAGCATGGCGGATTTGTTCCCAAATTTGGCGGATTTCCTTCTTTTATGAAGCCTCAATTTTTCGTTTGGCGGATTTTCCTTGAACTTTGGCGGATTTCTTCATCAGCATGGCGGATTTGTTCCCAAATTCGGCGGTTTTCCTTCTTTTATGAAGACTCAATTTTTCGTTTAGCGGATTTCTTCATCAGCATGGCGGATTTGTTCCCAAATTTGGCGGATTTCCTTCTTTTATGAAGACTCAATTTTTCGTTTGGCGGATTTTCTCATCAGCATGGCGGATTAATGCACTGATTCCGCTACAAAGCCAAATTTCCCATTGTTGCCCTAAAGAATTCCCCCCGCAATCCCAAAGCAATATAAAGAATGAGCCGCCCAAAAAGCTTTCATCTCTTCAGGCAGCCCACCCACATTAATTACTATAATAATTGACGATTCCTTGATAAATCGCGTTTCCAAAAATCTCTTGATAGTTGCTGTTGACCAGTTTGGAGAGGTCCTCATTATTCGTAATGAAGCCCAACTCGACAAGCACCGACGGGAAGACCGAGTGGCGGATCACGTAATAATCCTCGCGTTTCACTCCACGATTCACCATATCCGCCTGCTTCACAATCTCGTTGTTGATGTTTGTCGCAAGCGCTTTGTCTTCGAGTTCATTATCATTTGCGGTAATGCTGTAATACGTTTCCGTTCCCTTGGCGCTGGAACTGGATGAGGAATTGACATGAATGCTTACGAACATTTCAGCATATTTCCCTTGAGCAAAATCCACCCGATCCTGCAATGTAGGATATGTATCCCCTTCGCGCGTCATATACACCACCGCGCCATCTCTTTCCAACTTTTGTTTCACCGTGCTGGCCACCGCCAGAGCGATGCGTTTTTCCGCATAACTGCCGTTTACTGCCCCCGGATCTTTTCCGCCATGTCCTGGATCAATCACGATGATCCGGTTTTTCACGGCCGTTCCGCTTTGGTTGATCAATTTCAAATACGTTTTATGCACATAGCCGACGGAACCTTTATAGTTCACTTTGGCCCACCAACCATCAATGGAAATGACGTACACTTCATCGCCGCGATTCAATTTTCCGATAATGGAGGAACTTGCATTCGCCGCACTCCGGACATTCAAATCATTCACCGTCGCGCGTCCAATGGTATCCGTTCTTTCAGGAGCCGTTTGATGCTGGCATGGATTTTGGCCCGTCACCGGTTTCACATCCAGACGGAATTGGGCGTTCATGGCCCGTGCCACCAACAAGGAGAATTGCATTCTTGTCAAATAGCTGTCCGGATTGAATTTTCCGTTGCTTCCTTGGGCAATTCCATTGTAGTATAAGGCATTTATATATTTAAAATACGGATGGTTGGTTGGAACATCACAGAATGGCGACGGATAAGACGCATATTTGTTCACATCCAATTTGAATGCCTTTGCCACCGCCATGCTCATTTCTCCACGGGTAAGCGGGGCATACGGATTGAACCGTTTATTGGAAGTATTGAAAAGCCCCAGACTGGCCGCTCTTTCCACAAATCCCGATAATTCAGGATCCGCTTTCGGATTGACGTCCACAAAGGAAGATTGCGAAACTTTCAGCGGTTGATAACCTGCACCCAGCACAACCATTTTTGCGGCTTGTCCACGAGTGACAGAGTTATATAACTTGAACACTTGCTTTCCATTTTCGTTATAGCCTTTAATGATGCCCCGATCCGCCAAATAATTGATTGGTTGATAGGCTTCATGCGTTGCAGGAACGTCGGCAAACCGTTGACTCGCGGATGCTTCCGTACTGAATGCCGCCATCATTACAAGCGACAATAATGCACATAAGAAGCCGAATTTTTTCAAAAACATTTCGTTTCCAACTCCCCCTTCCAAATTCGTACAAAATAGTAACTGGTATTTTCAAAAATAGCACTTTTTTGATGTGATTTAAAGGCATTTTTCATTTTTTAATGATAAAGCAACAGATAATTAGTAGTTTTTGTTAATTTTCTTTCCGGTTGATAAAAATTGCTGGTTTCTATACGGATCGGAATCTCTTTGGATGAATCATGGAATAATTTTCCGCAAACAAGCCAAATTGAAGCATTGCTGCGGGAAAGGGATCATTTGAAAGCGAACTGTCCCTCCCTTTCCGAGCAATGCATCAATTGTAGAATCTCTTGTAAAATTACAGAAATTCTTGCCATTATGGCGCTTTAAATGCCTATATTATTGATTCGTTGCGCGGCTTAAGAAAGTCTCCAACTGAGTAAGCGTCACATAATCGTTCGGTCCGTACAAGCCATTGCCTTTTCCGATGGTGATGCCATGCTGCGCCAAAATCGTAATATAATCATAAGCCCAATGATTTTGAGGTACATCATGGAATTGCACCGCTTTGCCAGTCGGTTGCAAGTTGAAAGCCACTACGAGCACTTTGGCCATTTGGGCGCGGGTGATCGGAGAATTCGGATTGAATTTTCCTTGCTCATTCCCCTCAAAGATTTTCAATTGATGAAGGGCTGTTGCGGCCCCAGCCACTGAATCGGTCGGTTTGATATCGACGAATGGCGAATTGGTATTGGAAGTATCAAGGCTCAACCCTTCCGCCAAGCGCAAAGCCACTTTCTCGCGAGAAGCATAAAAGCTGAAATCGACCGCTGCCGGTTTCACTTCAGGAGCCGCTTTTGAGAAATCCACGATGCGTTTTGCTCCAACATAACGGCTCTTCCAGTAACTGTTATCCAATGAAGCAATGCTGACCCCTTTACTTGAAGAAGAATTGATAAACTGATTGTTTCCGATGTAAATCCCTACATGGGAAACGTCATTTCCGGACGTATTAAAGAATACGAGATCCCCAACCTGCAAATTTGCTTTTGAAACGGGCGTGCCTTGTGTATATTGGGCTGCGGATGTCCGGTTGATTTGATAACCCAAATCGGCGAATACTTTCTGCGTAAATCCGGAACAATCAAATCCTTGTGTTGTCGTGCCGCCCCATACATATGGGACCCCTATGTATTGTTTTGCTGTTGCTACTAATTCTTGTGTAGTTGCCGCTTCCGCTTCCACGATGGGTGATGTAAAAATCATGAAAGATGCAAAAACCGGTATTAGCCATCGCTTCTTCACTGTCAAATCCTCCTTCAATTTCCTCACTTCGCAATCTATTTCGAGACTACCATAAATTTGGGACCAGTGATTTTTCATTTATGTAACGATTTGTTTTGCGATTTTTGAGAAAAATTACGTCTAAGGAAGAAAATAACGCATTTAACAACATTCCGTTTTACAAAAAGTGATAAAATGTAATGCGTTTGTAATATTACTATTAAAAAAATAATATTTTTTAAAAGGAAATCAAGGATAATATTGGATTTTTAACATAAATAAAGTAATTTTTTGATTTGGATGGAAGATGGTTGAAACGCTTTTTGGTGGCTTGATTTAGGGAAGGATTTTCGCATTTGAAGGAAGGATATGATCCGATTGATTTGGCTGGTGGCTTTTTGTCACTTGGCGATTATTTTTATCCCTTTGGCGATTATCCTTCCTGATGTGACGATTATTTCGGCCATTTTGACGATGATCCCTTGGGGCGGGGCTCCTTTTTTGTCCCTTGGCGATTATTTTTATCCCTTTGGCGGTTATCCTTCCTGATGTGACGATTATTTCGGCCATTTTGACGATGATCCCTTGGGGCGGGGGCTCCTTTTTTGTCCCTTGGCGATTATTTTTATCCCTTTGGCGATTATCTTTCCCGATGGGGCGATTATTCTCGTAACTTTGGCGATGATCCTATTGCAGAGGTGCCTCTTTTTTGCCCCGCGGCAATTATCTTCTTCCTTTTGGCGATTATCCTTCCCAATGTGGCGATTATTCCCGCGACTTTGGCTATTATTGTTCGGGGAAGAACCCCCTATTTTAGTCCTCAGCGATTATCCGCCCAAGGTAGTGCCCCCAGCCTGAAACGCCCAACCAAAAGAAAAACTGCCTGGAAACTTCCCCTTCCAGACAGTCAAATAATTCATTACCCAACGGCCGCACCGAGCAGCCTACTGAGCCTTCACATCAATTTTGATAATATTCCACAATTCCTTTATAAATCGAATCGCCAAAGATTTCGATGTATTCGCTGTTTGTCAATTTCGCGCGATCTTCCGGATTGGTAATGAATCCTAATTCCACCAATACGGATGGAAGCAGCATATTGCGAATCACATAATAATCCTCTTGTTTAACGCCGCGGTTGTACATATCCGCATTTTTCACAATTTGATTGTTGATCGCTTTCGCCAACGTTGCATCTTCTTCCACATTCACATTTCCCTGTACACTATAGTACGTTTCTGTTCCTTTGGCGCTCTTGCTTGCAGCGGAGTTGACGTGAATGCTCACAAACACTTCCGCATAGTGGTTCAATGCGATATTCACCCGGTCTTCAAGGGTTGGGTACGTATCGCCCGTTCTCGTCATGATGACTTTGGCCCCGGCCGCTTCCAATTTATTTTTGACAACGGTCGCCACCTTCAAGGTGATCTCTTTTTCCACCGCGCCTTCATCGGATGCGCCAGGGTCTTTGCCGCCATGGCCCGCATCGATGACAATGATGCGCCCTTTCACCGGACTGCCACTTTGGTTGATCAATTTCAAATGGGTTTTATGCACATAGCCTTTTGTCCCTTTGGCTGTCGTCACATTCGCCCAGTTTCCGCTGATGGAATGGACGGCCACCACATCCCCTTTATTGAGGGTGCCGAGGGATTTGGAGGAAGCGTCGGCATTCTGGCGGATGTACAATCCGTTCGTTGTCACCCGTCCAATTGTATTGGTTGTGTAGACAGGCGTCTCTCCCGGATTAGGCTTTTCTGCAGCCTGTTCCTTCGTCGATGAAATTGGAACATAGCCCGGAACGCCTCCTTTTTGCGTCAAATACCAATTTCCAACGGTTTTATACACCGGAATCTGTTCGTTGGCATTATAAGAACCGATCACTTTGGAACTGGTATTTGCCATTTTATAAACATTCACCTTTTGTGTGGCGATGACATTTTTCTGCACTTTGCCGAGGGGTTGCCCCGAATCATCCACCACTTGGGCGTAGCTGCTGGAAATATAGGCATATTGCCCTTTATACATCACTTTGAACCAGCCGGATTGAATTTCAAATAAAGGGAGCTTGTCCCCTTTATTGATTTGCCCGATCCGATTGGCATTGGAGGAGGTATCTTTGGAACTGCGCACATTCAAGCTGTCCGTCGTAGACATCACCGTACCAATGGCATCTTTTTCATTTGGCACTTGCACCCCTTGGACCGGCAATGGCAAACGGAAACGCGATTCTTTTGCCCGGGCGATGAAGGATGCGAATTGCCCCCGGGTAACGGAAGAATCCGGCATAAAGACGCGATCATTGCCGGAAGGGCTTCCTTGCGTGATACCGTTGTAGTAAATGGCCGCAATGTATTTATAATATGGATGGTTTTTCGAAATATCTTTAAACGGAACCGATAAATTGGCATATTTATCCGCATCCAACTGGAAGGCGACCGCCAAAACCTTCGCCATTTCCTTACGGGATAAATTGACATAAGGCTTAAATTCGCCATTATTGTTATAAGCTGTGAAATATCCCGCTTTCACGGCCCTTTCCACGTATTGCGAAACTTCGGTGCCCGCTTGGATATCCTTGAATGAAGATTTGCTGACTGTCAGCGTTCCCAGCCCTTTGGAGATTACCACCATTTTTGCCGCCTGCCATCTCAATACCGGCTCATGCGGCTTATAATATGTACCATTTTTCGTTTCGTACCCTTTGATGGCCCCCAAACCGATCAAATACTGAATTTCCTCATAAGCATCGTAGTTTGTCGGCACATCGACAAATTGTACTTTTGCACTAGCCGTATGTATATTCAATAGGAACGACAAACACAGGACAAAAGCTGTGAACAAAAAACCTGCTCTTTTCTTAAACAATTATCTTCCCGCCCTTCTAAGATAGTAATTTTATTCTACCAAAAGAATTATTTGCATACATCCGTCTTTTCTACCTTATTACCCAATTTCATCCTCGGATGACCCAATAATTTCGACCCAAAAAAATAATTTTCAACAAAAAATGAAAAGGGAGGTGTAATTTTCCGCTTCATTGGGTATTAATGAAATATCAAGATTCGGCTCCAAATAAATCTTGAAAAATAAAAAAGAGAGGTTCGTAATGACCTCTCTCCTATTTTTATGGATGTATTTCAATTCCTACAAGTTGAAGTTGGTAGCGATTGATGATTATTGTAAATTATTTTTTATACGTTCAATGAAAATGTCCAAGTGTTCCAATGTTGCGTAATCATCCACGCCGAATGAACCGTCCGATTTGCCTGTTGTGATGCCGTTGGATGCCAAAATTTGAACATATTCATATGCCCAGTGGTTTGCTGGCACGTCTGTGAATGTTTTTGGTTCACCTTTCATTTGTAAACCATAAGCTTTCACCAAAATTTTGGCCAATTGGGCGCGTGTGATCGGAGAACCAGGGTTGAATTTTCCGCTCGCATCGCCTGTGAAGATTTGTAATTCATTTAATGCTTTTGTCGCGCCAGCATATTTTGAATCAGGTTTCACATCAACGAATGGCGTAGCTGTGTCGTTTGTATCCAAACCTAACGCAGCGGCAAGGCGGATTGCAGCTTCACCACGGGATGCATAAACGCTGAAATCGATTGCGGCTTCTTTTACTTGTTCCGCTTGTTCATTTGTAAATTCCGCCACACGTCTTGCACCGACATAACGGGAGCCCCAATAGTAACGGTCATTGATGTTGTCGATTTCTACGCCACCGGAAGTCGTAGCGGAAATGAATTGATTGCTTCCCAAATAGATGCCGACGTGGGATACGCCTGAGCCGGATGTATTGAAGAACACCAAATCTCCAGGTTTCAAATCACTTTTGGATACAGGTGTTCCTTGAGTGAATTGTTCTCTTGAAGAGCGTTTCAAAGAAATTCCGAATTTTGAGAATATATAGCGCGTATATCCGGAACAATCGATTCCCGTTTGAATGTTTGTTCCACCATATTTATATGGCGCTCCGATATATTGCTTCGCTGTACTAGTTAATTCGTTCACTGTTGCAGCTTCTGCCGCGCTTACTCCAATTCCTGATACAAGCATAAATGATGCAAACATTGGCAATATCCATTTCTTCTTCACGAACACTTGGCCCCTTTCAACTAACTATTCCGTTCTCTATACACTCACAGTTAATAGACTACCATAGAATGAACTCTCGTAATTTTTCATTTGTGTAACTTTTTCCGGTTATAACAGAAAGTGCCGAAATCCTTGTTATTTGAGGAAATTCGGCACTTATAACAGAAAAATATAATATTACTATGTCGATGTTTGTAATATTCCTGTAATAATAGGTATACTTTATTACAAGTTATTTACTAGAAAACAGCTGAACCCAATAATAGTTTCCATTGGCATCGGCTTTGATTCCCACTCCGATATAGGTATAGGAATCTTTCAAAATGTTGTCCCGGTGCTCTTTGGATGCCATCCACGCATTGACGACATCTTTCGGCTTTTTGAAATTGCGGCCGATGTTCTCTCCAAATCTCGTAAATTCGTAATCAAAGAGAGTGGCCATGTCCCACGGATAACCGTAATATGGGGAATAGTGGTCGAAATATTTTCTTTGAATCATGTCCTGGGCTTTGATGATCGCCAGTTGATTCAGGGCCAAGTCTTGTTTCAATGCGGGAAGCCCCGCTTTTTTCCGTTCTTCATTCACCAAATTGACGACTTCATTTGTCCAGCCGGCCGCCGTATTGACTGTCGAAACGTAATGTTTAGATAAATAGTCGTAGGCCAATTGATAAGAATTGATTTTTTTCTTGAAATCGATGCCTCTGTAAACAAGTTCCGACATTTGCGCCCTTGTGACGTTTTTATTGGGCGAAAATGTGGTGGAGGTAGTCCCTTTGATGATGCCCACATCCGCTAGGGATTCAATGTAATCCTTTGCCCAAAAGTTTTTCGGATAGTCTTTGAAAGTGGTTTTATTGATTGAATCCACTTTTACATTGTAAGTGAGGGCGATCATTTTGGCGATTTGGGCTCTTGTCAGCGGCTCTTCGGGGCGGAAAGATTCGTTGTTTTGCACGATTCCCAACTCCGCCAGCTTTCGGATTTCTTTATAATACTTATGGCTTGCCGGAACATCCTTCGCTTTCAGTACGAAATTGGAGTCGAGCGGGATCTCCAGTGACCGGGCCAGGACGCTTGCCGCCTCTGCACGGGTCGCATACTGATTTGGTTTGAAAGTCCCATCAGCGTATCCGCTTATGTACCCTTTTTTGGTCAGTTCCAAAATGGATGTCGATGCCCAAAAGTTGCTATTGATATCTTTATATGTTTGGTTGGAAGCTCCCAGTGCTGTCGTTTCAGTGTGTGAAAAAATCCCAAGCAAAAATAGAAATAAGGCGGCCAACACAATTTTTCGTTTCATTATATCTCTCCACTCTAAGCAATTTGGATTATACCCAATGTTAATATATTATTGATTCTCTATTTCAATTGCAATAACCTTTCGTGGATTCATAGAAATTAATTTTCAACTGCCAAAATGTCCAAAATTTGCAATATTTTTTGAGGGTGAATAAAAAGCATTATCCCCGGAAGATAAAGATGCCGGGGATAATGCTTTTTTCACGCTTATTCGATGCCGATGATTTCGAAATCCCCTCCGCCCGTCGCATCAATGGCTCTTTTCAGGAATGTGGCCAATTGTCCGCGGTTCAACGCAGTATAAGGGCTGAATGTGGTAGGCGTTGTGCCCGTTGTAATTTTATAGTCAACGAGGGTTTGAATGTATTGTCTTGTTGGGATGTCGGAAATGGAATTGACATCTTTGAATGGTGTCACGGTATTTTTGGAGATGGACAATTCAAAAGCCAATGTGATCATTTTGGCAATTTGGGAACGGGTCAATGTGTTTGTCGGGCGGAAAGTGCCGTCCGGAAAGCCGCTGATTACGCCTTTATAGCTGAGCGCAGCAATGGCCCCATAGTATTTGCTTGATTTCGGCACATCTGTGAATTTGGAATTCGGAACATTCACTGTATCCAGCTTCAACGCATTGGCAATAAATAAAGCCGCTTCCTGGCGTGTGACTTGCTTGTACGGTTCGTAGGTGTTGCTGCTTGTCCCTTCAACGATTCCTTTATTGTACAGCTCCACGATGGCTGGATAGTGGGTATCTTTTGTCGTGACATCGATGAATGGGTTCGTCGCCGCATTGGCAGGGGCCGCAACAAGGATGGAAGCGGTGATGATCCCGATGACGAATATCCAACATTTTTTCAGTATGGTCATTGATTTTCCTCCTATTTCGCACTTTCTTTGAGCGAAGTTATTTCTATGATTCTATCATAATTCAAAATGAAGATTTGGATGAGGGAAATTGGCACGATTTTTTCTGGAATTCGAGGATGCGATTTCCCAGGCGTAGGAGAATTTTCATTGGACGATTGCCGATGATGTCGGCGAGTGAGGTGATGATTTCCTCTTTGGAAGAGGTTATTTTTTTGCTTGGCGATTATTTTCATGATTGTGGCGATGATGTCTTCCGGTTTGGCGATTTTCTTTCCGGTTTTGGCGATGATCCCTCCCAGGAAAGCGCCTTGCGATTATAGGAATCAGAACACAAAAAGGCCGAATGAAAATCCAAATACTTTCCATTCAGCCCTTTTGATCCAAATTCCCCTGCAAGTTTGCCAATCAAATTCCATTTTGGTTGGCAGCCTAACGTACAAGAGCAAAAAAGACTTGTATTATTAAAATTGCTCGCCCTTATTTCTCATCGGCAAATTTCACCGGAATGTTTATAGGAATCTTGAGTTTTCATCTTTAAGTCAGCTTCTTCCAACCCTTCAAACGAACTTTCCGGTAGCGCCACAAAATTTAATTACAAAAAAAATTATATTATTTTACAATATCTTATAAATATTTCCAAAATATTGTCGATATTGACTACGGAATGTCATTGAACATTCAAAATTCTATATCAAAAAAATATATTGTTTATTAAAAACTGGAGGTAGGAAAAAGTGAGTCAAAAACTTTGGAAAGGATTCAGCAAAAAAGCGATGGTATTGGCGGGATCGTTTGCTTTATCCGCATCCATTGCGACTTCAGCTTTTGCGGAAACCCAACCCTTCAAAGATGTGCCAACAAATTTCAGAGCATATCAGGAAATCCAATACTTGTCCGAAAAAGGAATCATCAAAGGTTATTCCGATGGCCATTTTGGCGTGAATGATAACATTACGCGCCTCCAAGCCTTGACCATGATTTTGCGGGAAAAAGGCATTACGGATTTTTCTGATGTGAAAGATCCCGGTTTCATGGATATGAAACCTGGCACTTATGGTTACGAGATGGTGGCCAAAGCGGTTGAATTGGGGATCATCCAAGGAAAAACCAATGCACAAGGTCAAAAATTCTTTGATCCATACGGCAAACTGACCCGTGCCCAAATGTCTTCGATTTTGGTAAATGCCTACAATTTACAAGGCACTTCGAACATTACGTATTCAGATGTTCCAAAATCTCATTGGGCTTACAATGCGATTCAAACCTTAACACAAAATAAAATCACTATCGGGTATGGAGACGGAACATTCGGCCCTAACAACCCTATTACACGCACACAGTTTGCGTTAATGATGGCTCGTTTGTTAGATGAGTCATTCGCTCCAACAACGCCACCAAGCAATTCAAACCAAAATACACCTGGCAAAACCTATCCAGATGGCTGGACTGCCCCAACACTAAAATCAAAATGGAGTCCTAATACTCTTGAAAACTTTAAGATTTTACAGAATGAACTTGGATTTAGCGATGGTGGAACAAGTTACAACATTCAAGGTAGACCAGGAGCTATTCAAGTTATTGAAACATCTCCAAGCAGTCAATACGAAGTATATATTAACTTTTACATGTGGGACGGAGATGCTGGAGGGTTAATTCCTCAAGCATATCGAATTCCAATCGTAGCCAAAGAGTTATTTAAATTATACTTTGAAGAGGATTATATGACGGTTTGGAACTACTTTGATAAAAATGACATTCCAGACAATTTTAGTGCTGGTGGTCGCAAAGTTCATGCTCTTTATGTTGAGAATAGTGGTTGCTTGGTATTACAAGTTGGTCGTAAGTAATTTTTAAGCTGAGAGATTTTTCTCTCAGCTTCAGCTTGTAGACAAAGTCCCTAACTAGGGGCCAAATCTACAGGCTTTTTTTGTATAATAGGGATAGAATTCTTGGTTAACGGGGGAAATTTAGGATGTTATCGAAGCGTACTGACAATAATCGAAATCAATTGGAAATGGTGGCTCTTGATCAATTGGTTCCAGAAGATCATTTGGTAAGGAAGATTGAACAAGCCATAGACTTTGATTTTATTTACGATCTTGTCAAAGATACCTATTGCCTAGATAACGGAAGGCCTAGTATTGATCCTGTTGTGCTCATTAAAATGGTCTTTGTGCAGTATTTATTTGGTATTCGATCCATGCGTCAAACGATCAAAGAAATTGAAACCAACGTGGCGTATCGATGGTTCTTAGGATATGGTTTCACAGAGAAAATTCCTCATTTTTCAACGTTCGGCAAGAATTATGTTCGTCGTTTTCAAGGTACTGATTTATTTGAACAGATTTTTTATCGTATTTTAAAAGAAGCGATGAATAAAGGATTAGTGGATGCATCTGTTGCCTTTATTGATTCAACACATGTCAAAGCGAGCGCCAATAAAAAGAAGTTCGATAAGAAAATTGTCCGGGCAGAAACAAAAAGCTATCAAGCGCAATTAGAGTTAGAGATTAACCAAGACCGTGAAAACCATGGAAAAAAGCCCTTTCCCCCGAAAGAGAATGAAGAAACCAAGGAAATAAAGGTCAGTACAACCGATCCTGATAGTGGCTATTACGTAAAAGATGAACGGGAAAAGATGTTTGCCTATTCTTTTCATACCGCCTGTGATGCAAAAGGCTTTGTCTTAGCTACCAAGGTAACGGGAGCGAATATTCATGATAGTCAGGTGTTTGGTCAATTACTCGAACAAGTCATCGAAAAAGTAGGCAAACCAACTGCAGTAGCCGTAGATGCCGGATACAAAACCCCAGCGAATGCGAAAAGTCTATTGGATAAAGAGATTCGCCCAGTCATGCCATATACAAGGCCTAGAACAAAGGACGGTTTCTTTAAAAAGTATGAATATGTATACGATGAGCATTATGATTGTTACATCTGCCCAAACAACCAAACTCTTGAATACCGAACAACAACAAGAGAAGGATATCGACAGTACGCTTCGAAACCGGAAATATGTAAAACGTGCCCATTTTTAGAAAAGTGTACCCAAAGTAAAGATCACACTAAATTTATTCATCGCCACATTTGGGAGCACTATGTGGAAGAAGTCGACCACTTAAGACATACAGAGATCAATAGAAATATATATGATAAGCGCAAAGAAACGATTGAACGGGTCTTTGCCGATGGAAAAGAGAAGCATGGCATGCGATGGACAACTCTACGAGGATTGGAAAAATTGTCCATGCAGGCGATGCTTACTTTCGCTGCCATGAACTTAAAGAAAATGGCAAACTGGACATGGAAAAGCCCATGTCCAGCCTAAATAAGAGAAGAATCTTAGAAAATGATGAGCAAAAAAAGACAAACCCCAACTCAAATGAAACATTTGAGTTGGGGTTTGTCGACAGTCTGAAGCTGAGAGATTTTTCTCTCAGCTTTTTATTTTTTGTTGACTATAAAAAATAATTTTACAATTATTGATTATATTAAATTAATGTAGGTATAATATTTAATGTTATATAAAATAAAAGGAGGAATGTTATGATAATAAGAAAAATAAAAAGTCAAATATTATTATTGAGTATCGAATAATTCAAAATGGAGTTACATATGTTCCAATAAATGAAATCGCAGAAAATATAGGAGATAAAGTAACTTCAATTCATAACGGATATGAAGTGGTAATACAGAAAAAAGATGGAACAACAATTAGTGTTACTTCCAATCAATCACGTGCAATTGTAATGGGCAAAATTGTTCCATTAGAAACCAAAAAAATAAACAACATTAATGTTCCAATCAATACAAAGGCTTTTTCTGTGAAAATAATTTAATTCCACTTAGCCCATGAATAGCTTCAATCTATTGAGGGTAATATATAAATAACCTAAAAAAGACAATAAGAAAGCAGAGCTACCTAATGGAAGGTAACTTTGTTTAAACTTATTCTTCTTTGGTTATACTAATTAATTAAAGGTTCTTTATAAGGCTCCTTATTAATTAGCATGGAGTAAATGATTCGAAGCATTCGATGCGATATGGCAACGAGTGCTTTTTTCTTTCCTCTTCTTGCAGCAATCGACCAATATTTAGCAGCTAACCAACGATTCCTACTTCTAGAGATTGCCCATGCTACTTCGCACAGTACAGTTTTGATATGAGGATTCCCTTTAGTCGTTTTAGTTGACTTTCGTTTTCCTGCACTTTCATGATTTCCTGGAGCAACTCCGGCCCAAGACGCTAAGTGTTGAGAGGTAGGAAATTGTTCCATGTTCACCCCAATCTCTGCAATAATAATTGCTGCGGAATCCTTTTTAATACCCGGAATCGTTAGTAATAACTCCACTTCTTCTTTATAATTCTTCAGAATTTCATCTATTCTTTCCTCGATTTGGCTGATTAATGATTCTAAATAAACGATGTGTTGCCAAGATTGTTTGATTAGAAAGATTTGATGATCGTTTAAAGTACCGAATAAAGAGTCTGTAATCATTTGTTTTTTGTGCTTCATTCTTCCGTGAATACTAATTTCTACATCAATGGAATCAACATATCCATTTTGAATTAATTTGGATAGAAGTTTTCTTCCAGAAACACCAAACACATCTGAAATAACTGAATTTAGTTTAACATTTGAGCATTCTAATACTTTCAGAATCCTATTTTTTTCTGAAGTCAAATGGCCGATCCATTTTTTACGAAGCCGAGTTAAATCACGAAGGTTTCGTATATCTTCTGGTGGAACAAAACTTTTTTCAATCAGTCCATAACGCAATAACTTCGCAATCCACTCTGCATCCGAAACATCTGTTTTTCTTCCAGGGACATTCTTGATTCTTTGAGCATTCGCTAATGTAATATCAAAGTAATCCTCCAAAATGTTATAAACAGGTTTCCAATAAACTCCAGTACTCTCCATCGCAATGTGCGTAATGCCATGGTTTTCCAACCACTTTAGTAAACGAAAGAGATCCTTTGTTAAAGTGGGGAAAGTTTCTGTTTCAATGAATAATTCATCGTCCTGTTCGCCAATCATGACACAAGCAACAATTGTTTCAGCATGTACATCTAATCCTGCACAACGTGTCATCAGTACATCCAATATAATCCCTCCCATAAAGTAGATTCACAAACAGCGAGTGAATTTGAAATATAAGCATTTTTCTGTACGTAGTCATCATTCCAAATGAATGAGCTAACAATGGGTTGTTCACCAAATCCACTCAAACAGTTTTTTATTCAGGGTATCATCCACCATAAAAGCCTACGTATTGTTAACTGTTTGTGTTATCTACATTATGGGAAAGAAATATCCATTTTCATGCCAGGGTTGTGAATGAAAATTCATGATTGTTTTTTAAAGAAAATGAAATTTATGTTCCGTTATCATTTATTTCATCAAAAAATGGACTCAACTACCCTATTCAAAAAGAAGAAAAGATTATTTATGTAGGGAAAAACTATCCAAACAATCAAAAAGAAAAAAATAATGAATCGATAAAAGATTCAATAATTAAAAAAAGTAATGAAACAAATCAGTTACAAACAAACAATAAAAAAATAAATAAACCAATCAACAATCAAATAGATGATAACAATTCAATATCAAATAATAAGAAAGTAAATTCAGATAATTGGACTCCTCCCGTGTTAAAGTCAAAATGGAGCCCTAATACTCTTGAAAACTTTAAGATTTTACAGAATGAACTTGGATTTAGCGATGGTGGAACAAGTTACAACATTCAAGGTAGACCAGGAGCTATTCAAGTTATTGAAACATCTCCAAGCAGTCAATACGAAGTATATATTAACTTTTACATGTGGGACGGAGATGCTGGAGGGTTAATTCCTCAAGCCTATCGAATTCCAATCGTAGCCAAAGAGTTCTTGAAATTATTCTTTGAAGATGATTACATGATACCATTCAATTATTTGAATGATTATTTCCATAATGGAGTAGTACCACCAGAAACATTTACTGCAAATGGTAAAACTGTAGAAACTATTGAAGGAAAAAGTAATATTATTTTTGCAATACAAAAATAAATATTATGTTTAAGAATGGATTCATCTTAGGCAAATATTATATAGAAGAAAATATTGGAAGAATTATAAAAATTTTTTCCTTTTTACATAAATCCTTTTCTTTCAAATCGAGTAGGAGGGAGCGATTAACTCCCGTCCTCTCACACCACCGTACGTACGGTTCCGTATACGGCGGTTCAATTAAGATCATTGACGCAAGTTTTCATAACGAGCTTCAAGACTTTCCAACCCTTGGTTTCTCCAATAGGTGTTACCAAGGGTTCTGTGTAAATAATGTGTTTAGATGAGGGGGTTGTCCCGACCTCTTTCTCTAATTCCTATAATTTTGTATTAGAGTGATTAATTCTCTCTTACTTGATTGTATTAGTCTTGTTTTTCTTTTAATATAGCAACACCGAAAACTGCTCCTATTGCTGCAGATATCATATTTAATATAATTTTAATTGAAAGTGATAAATCATTAAAGAAATATTCAAAGATGGAATTAACTAAAAATACAGCTAGAGCAGCACAAATTGCAGGATAAAGTCTTTTTTTTATGTTAATCACCTTCCACTTAAAATTAATTTACTGTTTATAAACTCTTACACCGGTAGTCGGGTTCAAATATGGGATATAAATCACTAGTGGAACCGCATCTATATATTCATTAATAATTGTTGCAGCAGCAGCACCTATAGCAGCACCTCCAATAGCTCCCGGGATGCCACCATAACTACCAATTAAAGCACCTAAAGCAGCAGTTCCACCTGATACTCGCCTTTTAGTATAGCATTAACATCGGTTTTTGTAAGGTAAATTTCCACATGATTCCAATATACTTTTATACCTCTTTTTCCTTCTTCACTTTAAGAAGCCGTCTTGACTGAACTCAGTGGTTTGTTTAATGATTCTTTGTTTAATGAAACAATAATTGTATCCCCGTTAGTTTCTAATGAATACTTGTTATATATTTTCGATTCTAACTTCATTGTTTGTAAATGTGCATTAACTTCTTCTAATATTTTGTTTACTTGTTCGATGAATGTAGTATAGATACATGGACACGACTTGGTTAAGTCATTATTATTGAAACGAAAGGTCGTGTCCGTAATATGAGTCGAAAACGTTATAATCAAGAATTTAAACAAACAGTAGCCCGGCTTTATCGCTCAGGTACTCCGGTCAGTCAACTCTCTAGCGAATATGGTGTGTCAGAAGTAACTATTTATAAATGGATTAAGCAACTCTCTCCAATTAAAGGAACACAGGAATTAACTGTGTCAGATGTAGATGCAATCCAAAAGGAAAACCTTCGGTTGAAACAGGAGATCGAAATCTTAAAAAAGGCTATGACCATATTCGCGAGAAAATAGATGAGCAAGAACTGATCGACTTTATTACAGAAGAAAGCGAACATCACCCAATTCAAATGATGTGTCGTGTTTTAAAGTTGCCAAGAAGTACGTATTATGATTCATTTCATAAGAAACCCAATAGCTATCATATCGCCAATGAAGTGCTACTTGACCGGATTAAAGTGATTCACAATGAAAGTAAAGGTCGCTATGGCGCACCTAAAATCCATGAAATACTTCAAAAAGAAGGCTATTCATGTAGCATTAAACGAGTTCAACGTCTTATGAGGCAAGCAGGCATCCAATCATGTATTGTCAAAAAATTTCGCCCAGCATCTACACGAGAGCCAGTGAAAGAACGCGAAAATGTACTTGAACAAGATTTCACCACAACAACAATCAACGAAAAATGGGTAGCTGATATTACATATGTCCATACGCTTCGTGATGGTTGGTGTTATCTAGCGTCCGTTCTTGATTTACATACAAAAAAAGTGGTCGGATATAAATTCTCTCGTACCATGACATCAGAAATTGTGCTGGAAGCACTTCAGAATGCGATTCAAGATCAAAAGCCCGATCCTGGTCTTATCGTGCATACAGATTTAGGCACACAATATACAAGTGAAGCCTTTCAAAAACTACTAAAAAAACATGAAATAGTTCCGTCATTTAGTCGAAAAGGATGTCCATATGATAACGCTTGTATTGAATCTTTTCATGCCATATTGAAAAAAGAAGAAGTGTATCTAACCAAATACGAAAGCTTTGAGACAGCGAGAATTGCGTTATTTCAATTCATCGAAGGTTGGTATAATCGCAAACGAATTCATGGAAGCATTGGTTATTTGACACCGGATGAATACGAAAAAATATGCCGAATAGCAGTGTAAAACATGGGGTACAGAACACTTCCCCCTTCACATTTTTTGGCACAACAGCCATGGGTTTATTTCTCCACGTCCCAAGTAGATTGTCAAAGGATCTCTTCACTTTGACAATCTACTTGGGACGTGGAACAATCCATGAATGGTTGTTGTGCAAAAAAACTTAATCTTTTTGTGTCCAAAAACTTGACGTAGATCCAAAATAGAAGAAACACTTAATGATTTCAGACTAGGTTAAAGAAAAAATACCATAAAAATGGAAGTAAGTTGACAATAACCCCATGAGAGAATTAAAATACTTAGAAAGTATGTTAATTTGAACTTTAGTTATCTTCGTAAATATACGATAATATTAATACATTGAACAAAATTCAAAAAGCGGTGATTAATGGATGGGAAAAGAACTTAAACAGATAATAGGTGTTTTTTGTATTATAATACCTATTATTATTCTTATTTACTTTAATTTTAATAGTGAGTCACTATTATTGCCTGCTGGTTACGAATTGGCTATTGATGGTTATGTTATATCTAGAACTTTGGTAACGATATTCACTTTTTATTTGATTGTAAAGTTTGGGTACTATATGTTAATGAAAAAAGACTAGATTATCTCTAGTCTTTAAGATTATGAATTCATTCATAAATTATTTTAATAATTTATAAGTTTATATTCTCCGTACATTGGAGTCTTAATAGTGTACTTGTTAGAGGAAATTACCTTTCCTGTAACAATATCGTATAATTCTCTAGTACCTTTCTCCACTTTATATCTTACTCTGTATCCCATATAAACTACTTTATCAGGAGCAACATTTAATGTGTAACCTTTAGCATTGCTAACAGATAAATTAAGTGAAAAACCTAATCCTGAAACATCACCAGAAACTTCAACATTAAATTCAACAACTCTATCAGATGTAATAGCACCCCCAGCACTGTTTGATCAAAAAGAAATTCATTTACCAGTTAACCAAACAACCCCTATTACTGTTAATCCTGGAGAGCAGGAGGTTACCCCTAATTTTATTAATGATTTCAGATACAGAAAGAAAAACGTTACAACTACTTATGAATGGAGTCCATATAAAAGAGTTTCAAGAAACCTAGATACTCATAAGTTTCCTCATACTACATCCCTCCATTTGTATTATATACCCAACATTACCATAATTTGTTTAAATAGTGTGTTCGAAATTAAAAAATTATATGAAATGAACAATTACTACCATCAAAGTTCGGTAAAAAAATACCATTTCCAGAGTATGAGCAAAGGCAAGCTAGTAAGATTTTACTTTTATAGTTTGCTGATTTTCAAAAGAGCGAAGATAACTTTTAATAACGACAAACACCTCGAATTCAACTTAGAATAACTTTTAGATGTAGTATAGATTTATGGACACAACTTGGTTAAGTCATTAATATTAAACTAACGAAAGGTTGTGTCCGAATCATGAGTCAAAAACGGTATAATCAAGAATTTAAACAAACAGTAGTTGAGCTTTATCGCTCAGGCACTCCAGTCAGTCAACTCTCTAGCGAATATGGTGTTTCAGAAGTAACGATTTATAAATGGATTAAGCAACTCTCTCCAATTGAATGTGAACAGGAATTAACTTTGGCTGATATAGAAGCCATTCAAAAGGAAAACCTTCGATTAAAACAGGAGATCGAAATCTTAAAAAAGGCTATGACCATATTCGCGAGAAAATAGATGAGCAAGAACTGATTGACTTGATTACAAAAGAAAGCGAACATCATCCAATCCAAATGATGTGTCGTGTTTTAAAGATGCCTAAAAGTACGTATTATCAATCGTTTCACAAGAAGCCGAATAGCTATCATGTCGCCAACGAACAACTGCTTGAACGAATTCGAGCAATCCATAAAGAAAGTAAGGGTCGTTATGGGGCCCCTAAAATCTTTGAAATACTTAAAAAAGAAGGCTATACAGGCAGTATCAATCGAGTTCAACGTTTGATGAAACAAGCAGGCATCCAATCATGTATTGTAAAAAAATTCCGCCCAACACCAACACAAAAGCCCGTAGAAGAACGAGAAAATGTATTAAATCAAGATTTCACTACAACAACAATCAACGAAAAATGGGTAGCTGATATTACATATGTCCATACGCTTCGTGATGGTTGGTGTTATCTAGCGTCCGTTCTTGATTTACATACAAAAAAAGTGGTCGGATATAAATTCTCTCGTACCATGACATCAGAAATTGTGCTGGAAGCACTTCAGAATGCGATTCAAGATCAAAAGCCCGATCCTGGTCTTATCGTGCATACAGATTTAGGCACACAATATACAAGTGAAGCCTTTCAAAAACTACTAAAAAAACATGAAATGGTTCCTTCATTTAGTCGAAAAGGATGTCCATATGACAACGCTTGTATTGAATCTTTTCATGCCATATTGAAAAAAGAAGAAGTGTATCTAACCAAATACGAAAGCTTTGAGACAGCGAGAATTGCGTTATTTCAATTCATCGAAGGTTGGTATAATCGAAAACGAATTCATGGAAGCATTGGTTATTTGACACCGGATGAATACGAAAAAATGTGCCGAATAGCAGCGTAAAACATGGGGTACAGAACACTTCCCACCTTCACATTTTTTTTGGCACAACAGCCATGGGTTTATTTCTCCACGTCCCAAGTAGATTGTCAAAGGCTCTTTTCACTTTGACAATCTACATGGGATGTGGAACAATCCATGAATGGTTGTTGTGCAAAAAAACTTAATCTTTTTGTGTCCAAAAACTTGACGTAGATCCACCTTTAAATGGTTATACTGGGAAAAGTAATTCCGAGACTTTTTATTGAAATCCGTTACGTGTTTCTGCAAAAATCAAGTTAAGAAAACAAGATATTGATCTTATCGTACTTCACTTCTTCCATAGCTTCTAATTTCCATTTCTCTATGTCAGCAAAGTAAACTAAAAGTTCCAGTAGATCCTTTTTTCCTTTTTTTAAATTTTGTACCCTAGGTAATACTAATCCGACAACTTTTTCCCCATTAAATTTGAAAGGACTTTCAAAGCGAATTGTTTCCTCATTTTCTTTCTCACTAACGCCCATATCATCTAATTTTGACAAATAAATCATATGTGCCGTTACTATATCGTCACGTTTAGTTAATACCGCTAACATTTGACCGGTGTTTTGCCTCCAGCTTCCTTCAGATTCCGCGTCACCACGGACACCCTTTCGTTGAGCTAACCTCTACTTCTGTCTTCGGGGTTCGGGACTTACACCCTATAGTTCATGTACATGCCGGGCGCACAAAAAGAATGAGCACAAACGATGACGCTTGTGCTCTTTCTCTGGGCTACCAACCTGGTATTTCCTTACGGGAATAGTAATCTATTGTTATAGAGGAAATAATCCTATATACATTAATAGTCTACCATTTATAAAAAAAAAGAACAATCCATATGTTTCCGGCCCCAAATATATTCAATCCAAAAAAATATTTTGAAATAAATTCCATGAAAACCCTTACAGAAAACGGGCTATGGCAAACGCTCATAGCCCGATTCCCGCATTATTTGATTTGGATGCGTTTAGAATTGCCATCATCACCAGGATGGAGTTTTGGAAGGGTAATTTTCAATACACCGTTATCCAATTCCGCTTCGATGCGTTCTTGATCCACATCGTTGATATAGAAAGAACGGTAGAATTCGCCGAAATGGCGTTCTTTGCGGATCACCCGGTCATTTTCATCCCGCTCTTCTGTGTGGTCATCCCGTTTTGCGCGGATGGTCAAATAGTTGTTGTCTATATCAATCTGAATATCTTCTTTGTTGAAACCAGGCAAGTCAGCTTGTACAATGTAGGCATCTTTTGTTTCTGTGATATCTGTGCGGAGAGATTTGAAATCTGGTCCTAAATCTGGTAGGAAGTCGTCGTCGAATACATCTTCAAAAGCTTTTTTAAAACGTTCAAATAAATCTTCATTTTTTCTTCTGAATGGTCTTAAATCAAACATTTCAATCTCCTCCTTTTAAATATTTGTACAGGTACTTTTTACATTTATATTATACACCTTGGTTGTATTTGCATTTGAATTGCATGTAAAAAGATACAAAATTATCATTTTTTTATCATACTTTTGTCAATCTTTTATTCCCTTTTTATCAAAAAATCTTCGTAATTCCGTAACAATTCCCCGAAAGCCACGCCCCCTTCCATTAATCATTTTTACCCCGAATGGTTTGCAATAAACGCCCGGATCTTCTCGGCGGATGGGATTTTATAAAGAATAATATTCACGGAAAATAAAATGCTCCGTTATTCCCATTTCTTGCCCGCTGATGTCATTTCTTAAAAAAACGTTCATATAATGACAATGATTTTTAAGCCGATGGAAAGGAGGGAAAACATGGGTTCCTATTGGGAGGATAATGTCATTGTCGGACTGATAGGAGGATTCTTTGTATTACTTGTACTCGCACTTATTTGCTATATCATTACTGCCATCATTTATTATTATACTGCAAAAACAAACGGCCCGAATGACCTCGCATTCTTGGCATGGATTCCGATTATCAATTATTATTTGTTCTTTGCGTTCGGATCAAAGAAAACAGAACCGGATGAAATTAAAAAGGATGCTTTGATTTGGGCAGTCATTTATGCCGTATTGCTCGTCATTTCGTTCATTCCATTGATCGGCTGGTTGGCCAATTTGGCGCTTCTTGCCATATTCGTTTACTATTTGTACCGTTTATTCTACCGCTGGACGGGCGAATCAGGAAAAGCCGTGCTGTTTGTGATCCTGTCCCTCATCACACTCGGAATTTTCTTCTATATCTATGGCTTGATCAAAAAGAGCGAAAAATTTGTTGCTGAGTAATGCTGAGGGCGGAAAGGCGCTTCGGTTGATGCTTGTTGGCACATAAACGGAGCCAGAGACATCCACTAAGGGTGTTTCTGGCTTTCATGAGGTTTGAACGTGGATAGCCCAGCGCTTTCCTTCTTGATCACGCCTCCACCATTCTCAAAAATGGTATAATAAAGAAAACAAGCTCAAAGGAGGAAAGCCAAATGGACGAAACAAAGAAAACCATGAACGAACAAAAACCTCAACCCCAAGTGCTCATTAAACACAAGGAAGTGCAGAGTGTCCAAGCCTTTGCGGCGATGCTTGAAAAAATGGCCCAGAAGCTGAAACAGGAAGGAAAATTCACCTTCGTACAAGGGACGGAACAAGTGGAAGTGGCCCCGGGCGATCCAGTGAAAGTCGATTATAAATACACGGTCAAAGGCGACAAACACGAGTTTGAAATCGAAATCGAATGGTCCCCGAATCGCGCGTCTGCAGGCAAGATGTCAATTGAATAATATTATACTTGATTAAATTTTTGAAAGCGGTTACAATATGGTTAAGCAATACTTTTTCGATTTGTATTCGGGACTTCTTTTCGGAGACATTTTTTCTCCGTTCAAAGATGTTCCAATTGCAATTGGTGATTTTTTCATACAATTGCCCCCTTTAGCTTAATACAATAGATTCAGAAGTACTCATGCAATTGTCCCCTTAAATCAATTGCAAAAAAAGAGGATCAATTGAGTGTTGATCCAAGCATTCTTGTCCCCTAACCACACTTTTCATGAAGGGAATTCCTTTGAGGAGTTCCCGCTTTTTTTGTTTTCAATGATGGAAGTTCCGCTACCCGTTCAGCAGTTCTTTGCTGATGCGCGCCATTTCCTCGTCAAAAATGGTGATATAGACATCCATTTCATGTGTTTCGAGGAATGTTTGGATTGTCGTGATGGCTACTTGGAGCGCTTCTCTTTTTGGATAGCCAAAAATCCCCGAAGAAATGACCGGAAAGGCGATGGAACGGCAGCCATGCTCCATTGCCAGTTTCAACGACTCCCTGTAACAGGATGAAAGCAATTCGGCTTCATGCTGGTGACCTCCCTGCCAAACAGGCCCAACTGTATGAATGATCTGTTTTGCCGGCAGCCGGAAGCCATCTGTGATGACCGCTTTCCCCACGGGACAATGCCCGATTTGGTCACAGGCCTTCCGCAACTCATCCACGCCAGCCGCGCGGAAAATCGCTCCGCACACTCCTCCGCCCATTTGCAATCGGGTATTTGCCGCATTGACGATGGCATCCACTTTCATGGTGGTAATATCCTTTTGCACTATTTTGAGTGGCATCGAATCCCCCCTTGATAGTTGGTTTGATGCCTGGCAATTGGTTAGGCACCTGATTTACAGTTATTGTAGCAGAATTGACAGGGCTTGTGAGTGGCCAGGTGGGGATTGGAATATTTGCGGAATTTGTGACATTCTCGTCAAGTTGGGGAAATATCATCAAGTTTTGTGAACATATCCACTGATTTTGTGTCAATATCAACCGGTTTTGCGACAATATCCACATGTTCCAGGAATATCATCAAGTTTTGTGGCAATATCAAAAAGCCATGTCCCATTCAAAAGAACATGGCTTCCATCCTAATGTATGTTGGATGCTTTTTGAATCAACTATTTGCTTCCCTCAACTTTTCCGCTTGTTCGATCCATTCATCGATTTTGCGCTCGATTTCAAAAATGTTTTCCCTCCGAATTTGCGAAATGAAATACGATTGATGGTGTTCTAGGTTCCGTTGTAAATGATTTCCGCCTAAGGAATTAACCGGGTTATGCGCGTATTCCATCGATTTACATGCGAATGAAAGCCCGACACCCGAAAAGACCAGGCCTCTCACGGAAGCCGCTTCAACACTTCCCCAATCACTTCCGCGGTTGTCGATTTTCCTCCGATGTCAGGTGTTTTCACGCCGGATGCCGTTGTTTCTTCAATGGCTTTCATCAACAGGTCGCCCAATTCATCATAGCCCATATGATCCAGCATCATTTTCGCCGTCCAGAGTTGGCCGATCGGGTTCGCAATACCTTTTCCAACGATATCCGGGGCGGAACCGTGCACCGGCTCGAACATGGAAGGATAGTTGCCGTTCAAATTGATGTTGGCGGCTGGGGCAATGCCGATGCTTCCCATGATGGCCGCGCCGATGTCCGTCAAAATGTCGCCGAACAGGTTGCTGGCCACGATCACATCAAACTGCTCCGGCTTCAGTACAAAAAAAGCCGCCAATGCATCGATGTGATTGGATTCCGTCGCCACTTCCGGGTAGTCCTTGCCCACCTCATGAAACACCTTGTCCCAGAAAGGCATGCTGTAGACGATGCCGTTGGATTTGGTGGCGCTTGTGACCTTTTTATTGCGCTTCATCGCCAAATCAAAGGCAAAACGCATCGCCCGTTCCGTCGCTTTTCTCGTGAACACCGCATTTTGGATGACAATTTCATCCCCGCCGTGATGGACGCTTCCTCCCGCTTCACTGTATTCCCCTTCGCTGTTTTCGCGCACCACAATAAAATCGAAAGGCTCATCACTCGCCAATTTGGAAGGCACCCCTTTGAGGCTTTTCACCGGGCGCAAGTTGATGACCTGCTCGCATTCGCGGCGAATCTTGATCAAAAGTCCCCATAAGGAAATATGATCCGGCACCAATTGCGGATTTCCGACGGCCCCCAAATAAATCTGCTCGAAATTTTTCAACGTCTCAATGCCATCTTTCGGCATCATTTCGCCATGTTCCAAATAATACTCGCAACTCCATGGGAATTCCGCAAATTGAAATTTGATTCCCCCATGGATTTCCGCCAACCGTTCCAACACCTCCAGCGTTGCCGGCACCACTTCTTTCCCGATTCCATCCCCTGGAATGACCGCGATTTCGTGAATGTTCATGAACATAATCCCCCTATCTTGGTGCAATGCACGTCACTTCGGATTTTTTTCCAGATAATTCGCACTAATTATAGCAAAAACCGGAAATGGGTGCCACGCGCTTTCCGTACCAGTTCCGGATTCCGCCAAGCAAAAAGAAACGGCTTTGAACAGGTTGGGAACGGCTTCCTTCCATTTAGGTCAATAAAATTCGATCATGCCGGTAACACAAAAAAAGCAGATTCGGTCCACATTGATGCAAAAAACAAAATTTCCGCCAAATTCGCCCCAAAAATGCCTATGCGCTTCATTTGACAGTATCTATAAATTTGTTATCCTATTATCCAAATAAGATGTTTTGAAGGGAGAAAATCAATCCATCTCTTATGAAGAAAGTGTTGAAGGCTGTAGGCGTGTGCATCATTGCCCTGTTGGGGATCGGAGTCGCCGTCTATCTTTCCAATAAAGAAGAAGCGGAACCGCCAGAAACGGAAACGGTGAACGCTGAAACGGAACAGCCGGTACAGACCCCCGTGGACGATGGGAATCTTGTCATGGACGAAGAGATGTTCATGCAAATCATGCACGAAATGACCCATCAGAAAGTGAAAGCCGATACAAAGTGGGGGTACACACCAATGACGGAAGAACAAATCGACCGAATGTTGGCGATATTGGATCAAAACGATTTTCAACATGAAAAGTTTTACCGCGAAGCATTGACCGCCTGGAAAAACGGCGATTTCTCCAATGCGGTCAAAGTTCATAATAAAATTTGGAAATGGCAAGGCGGCAATATCGGAAAAGCTTACGGACTGCTTTCGCCTGAAGAAGAAAAAGAATATATCGAAACCCAATCCAAAAAAATGGAGAAGAAAAAATAAGGTGCCTCAGAACGGGGCACCCTTTTTTGGTTATTCAGGAGGGGAGCAAGTCAGCACTCGATTCGGTCAAGTTGGCATCCTAACCGAGCAAGACGACTCTTTATCCGAGCAAGTCGACACTCTATCCAAGCAAGACGACTCCCCATCCGCGCAAGACGACTCCCCATCCGCGCAAAATTGATGTCTGAAACCTTCCGAAACCTATTTATCTATCAAAAATCCATAGATTCACCGAAAATTCGCCAATCACCTTGTGACCTCTCATGACAATCCCACTCAAATGTGTGGCTTTTCTTACTTCAATTGGCCCTGTATATTTTCTGGCGCTTGCATAATCATAGTCGTTATCGTAATATTCAGATTGACCCAGCCAATAATAAATGGCCGTCCCCTCTCTAGGAATGAACTCCACTTCCGCTTTGGATAATGCGGAAACGTCCCCATAATCGCCTACCTCATAACCATTTTTCTTTTGGGTGGAAACATTGATAATTTTCTCTTTCCCATTGACCTTGAGGATTGGGAATTGCCCCCAACTAATTGCATCATCCCAGCCGACAAATATATTTACCGTAAATTCACCAATAATCACTCCGTCTTTTACAACTGCCGCTATTAAGGTGGAATCCGTCTTAATTTCAATTGGGCCTGTATATACCGGATAAGTCAATGGATCAGGGACGTGCTTTTCACATCCTTCAGGAGGACAACTTATATTTGGTCTCGGATAACTTTCCACTTGATAATGAATTTTCGTTCCTTCCCTTGGCGTAAGCTGCACTCGATCGCCTGGATAGGCAAATATATTTTTATACTCCGCTACCTGGCCGTCTTTGTTCGATACCACTGTAAATGGTTGTTCCACCCCATTCCTCCGCACAACAGGGAATATTTCATATGCCGGGAATGAAACCGGTTGTCCTTGTAAATCCATCAATTCTCCAATCTTGATTGAATAACGGATTTCAGCAAAATTCCGGATGATCTTTTCCAAACTTGCCCCCGCCGGAATGGCCAGTTTTTTAATTTCCATGTCGGATCCCAATTTCACGTTGGCTTCTTTCTGTTCAATCCTTAATTCTCCGATTTTTCCTGTGAAATTCAATGAAAGGTCCGCCGCTTTTGAAACCACCGCTTTTAAAATGATGCCTTCCCCGCTTATCTCTTTGTTATCATGGACCCTCAGCAATTCCACAATGCCATTGATTTCGACCGAATACACAGCGTCGGTCAATACAAGCTCGGAGATGGCCTTATCGGATGTGATGACGCTTCTTTTCCGTTCCAATGTCAGTTTCGATGGGGAAACATCCGTTAAATGGATGGTCAAAGTCGGCGCGTTTTGTGTATCCTGTTTGTCGGCAACATACAATTCATCCTTTACGGTTACATGGCTTGCGGAAAACACGGATGCCACTTTGTTGCTTAACAACAGCTTGCCCTCCACATTCAAGTTTTTCACAGCCACATAGTCCGCATTGATCGTCACATTGCCGGCAATATTTGTATTTTTTCCGTCTAATGTGATAAGTTCACCTGATTTTCCGGATTTATTCAATTCAAGTGAACGAATCGAAACAATTTCGCCATTTTGAACTTCGGCTTTGACGACAGCCCCTTCTTACCTCTAGTCAAGTGTTTTTTATTAAATAATTTGGTTAACATAGATTTTATTTTGGAAGGAAGGGGTACCCCTTCCTTCCAAAATAAATTTTCGCATGACAAATAGACCTCACGATTTCCATTTTTTTCGCCAGGTCTTTGTGATATAATCTTACTTACGATTACTGATGCATTGTTGCCTTTTCGTAATCGTATTTCAGATTATGTGTGATAAGGTGATAAGCCGATTTCAAGAACTTATTCACGCATGCTATGGACGCAACTTTATGAGGTTTCCTCTGGGGTTGCGTTTTTAATTTATCATAATAATCTACAATATGATTTTGTGTATTTTTCCGTAGTTGGATCATGGTCTGGATCATGTAAAATAGAATCTTTCTAAGTTTGTTATTTCCTCTTTTATTAATCTTGTCTTTATAAAAGGTATTCCCAGATTGATATCTCATGATATCAATACCGACGTAAGCATTCAGTTGTTTATGGTTTTTGAATCGTCGAATATCTCCTAGTTCTCCAATTAAACGAACTGCAGTCGTTTCTCCGATTCCTGGAAATGAAATTAAAATCTGATACTCTTGTTTATCTTTCGATAATTTAACCATCTTTTGGACAAGTTGATCTCTTTTCTCCTTCAAGTCTGCAATCCGTTTGGCATAATCCCGCACTTGTTCACAGCGAATATCATCTTTTGAAATTGCTGGATACGCTTCTTTTGCTGCTTCGATTAAAGCGATCCCTTTTTCTTCAGCACGTGCCAATGATAAGTTTTTTCTTGTGTTGGCTTTTAAACGATTACGAATCACTGTTTTTGAACAAACTAACACATGATCCGGATGAGGGTATAATTGAACGACATTCAAAAATAAAGCAGAACGTTTACTGAATAGCTTTTCTAACTCGGGAAAACTCAATTGTAGAATCGCATGTAAACGACTATATAAATGCGTCATTTCACTACTTAATTCATCATAATATCTCGTCATTGCACGCATTTGTTTATAATAATCCTCTTCTTGATAAGTTTGTTCACGTTCAACTCTAAAGTGAGTTTTCGCAAGTTCATGAGCGTCGCTTTTATCTGTTTTTTGTCTCCTCATTGAAGCCATTTGAATATTCGCTTCGAGTGGGTTAACTCGATAATACATATAACCTTGATCACCTAAGAATCGTTCTAGTGGTTTTGAATATACGCCTGTTGCTTCAAAGACAATATCAGGTGCCTGTCCATCTTTTTGTGTTAAAGATATAAGGGTTTCGTTTAATTTCTTGAAAGAGTAACGGTTATGGGTTATTTCACCCTCATATTCGCATTGACGATAACGGTCGTAAATGACCATTGTACTTTTCCCCATACTGACATCAAATGCCACTACGTGTTTCATATTTTCTGCCTCTCCTTTTTAGCCAAACATAGAAGTTCTTCACATTGCCTTATCGATTCCATTTTCTTATACACGGTCTCTTCGGACCCAACATACTAAACTGATTCAAATAAGGATGTGAAGTTGGTCTGTTTTTAATACGGACTCTATTTGGTCCCAGGGGCTGTTCGACCTTCCTTCACTTCTACTATAAAAAAAATAGTAGCACAAACCTTGGCCTAGGTCTGTACTACTAATGTTAGTATGTTTGCAATGCGGGTTTATTGGAGGCATCCAATAAGCCTTGAATGCCGCCCGCCACTTTGTATTGTTGGCTTCCGGCAATGATATGGTTCCCATTGATATCGGAAATCGTAAAGGTCACTTCCGTTGTGTCCGTTGTGTCCGTTGTCGGCTTCGTCACTTTCTCAGCGCGGAATACAAAAGTGGCAAACTGGCCGCGCGTCACATTGGACGTTCCACCGAAAGTCGTCGGTGTCATGCCCGTGGTGATTTTGTTTTCATATAAGGCTTTAATGTACCCTTCATACTCTTGATGGTTTAAATCCGTAAACGGTGTTGTGGCCGTTGGGGAAGCTTTCAGTCCAAAGGCAAGGGCCAGAATTTTGGCCATATGATTCCGGTGAATCGGTGCATTCGGTTTGAAGGTGCCGTCCGGATAACCGTTGATAATGCCGGCGTTCGCCAGTGCTGCAATGGCCCCGTAATATTCATTGGACGTGGAAACATCGGTAAATCCCGGATTTTTCACATTGTTCGTATCCAATCCCAACACCCCTGCCAATATTTTGGCCGCTTGCCCGCGCGTGACGGATTGATACGGTTTGAAGGTGCCATCCGGAAAACCTTTTATGATGCCCCGTTCTGTCAAACTTGTGACAGCTTCATAGAAATAATCGGTTGATTTCACATCCGGAAACGACGCAGCTTCAGCAAATCCCGTCGGTGCCACAATCGCTGCACTCACAGCCACTGTCGCCGCAAGGGCTGCATGGAAATAGGATTTTTGTTTCTTTCTTCTCATTCAATATCCTCCCCTTATTGTAAAGTGCCTGGCACCAACTTCAGTACCAGGCACCCTGCCTCAAAAATAAATGAATGTTTTTTTACAGCAATGGGCTTGTAAGATTTTCCCTATGGCTGTTGCCCTGTGTGATTACCTCAATATCCACGCCTATTTTCTTCACGATACTGCCACTGCAATATCAATAATCATTTCTCCAACAATCGCGTTATCTTTCACAATGATGGCATGGAAGCCGGAATCCAAAATTTCCCCATTATATTTTCTTAAGGAACTGTAATCAATTTTGTTCAGATCCACATTTTTTCCATCTAACAGATAGATGGTTGTTCCTTCCCTTGGGATCAACTCGAATGATGCTTTTTCATAGACCCCAACGGTTTGTTCCACTACAAGCTGGCCATTCTTTGTATAAGCATATTGAGGAGTTATTTCTCTTCCTCTTTCCTTAACGATTGGGAACGGATCATGACTTACCGTTTTTTCATCCACATCCAAATGGGCTTTTAATTCCCCGACAATGACGCCATTTTTCAATGCAATCGCATGCACATAAGAATCTGCGAAAAATTTGATAGGCCCAATATTTCGGCAACCGGCTTTTCCTGTTCTTATTCGACAGGATTGATGGGGATTCTCTGAACACACTCCCCTGGAAACATCATAATTTTGCTCAGTGGAATGGAAGAAACGTGATGAAACAAGGACGGTCTTAGTCATAAAGCAACATTTGATAAGAAAAAATGGACAGTTCTTATAAAAAATTGTCAATCGCGATAAAAATTTGTCAATATTCTTTTGGAAAATAAATTCCTTTTCCAAATTTGAAAATGCCTGGCATCTCTATCGCCAGGCATCGATTTTCTTAACTTATGAAATGTTGAAACCAGCCAGTCAACTCTTGCAGCCGCTTCTCCGCCGCTTCCTTGCTTTCCTTCACTACGCCAAAATAAAACTTGCATTTTGGCTCGGTTCCGGACGGGCGGATGGTCACCCATGATTCATCAGCCAACACAAACTTCAGCACATTTTCCTGAGGCAATGCCAACGCCGCAGTGGAGCCATCTTTCAACAGGGCCGTGCCGCTCAAATAATCTTCCACCCTCACAACCCGCACACCGGCAATCTCCTTCGGCAAATGCGAACGCAATCCATCCAAAAGGACGCGCATCTCAACTTGTCCGTCTTTTCCTTCAAACACTTTGGATACCAAAGCCTCCCGGTAATAACCGAACTCCTTATACAGATCCTCGAGCACATCAAGCAGCGTTTTCCCTTTCGTTGCATAGTGGGCCGCCATTTCCGCCACCTTGATCGCCACCTGGACCGCATCCTTATCCCGGGCAAAAGGTTCAATCAAATATCCGTAACTTTCCTCATAGCCGAACAGAAACGTATGCGCACCGGTTTTCTCGAACTCTTCAATCTTTTCGGCAATATATTTGAACCCGGTCAACGTATTGATCGTGTCAACACCGTACTTCCGCGCAATCGCCGCACCCATTTCGGAAGTCACAATCGTTTTCACCATCGCGCCATTTTCCGGCAACGTCCCCTGCTCCTTCTTCGTCTCCAGCAAATAATGCAACAACAGCGCCCCAAGTTGATTTCCCGTCAACAGCACATACTGCTCCCCGTTCCAAACGGCCACCCCGAGGCGATCGGCATCCGGATCCGTCGCAAGCAACAAATCCGCTCCCGTTATTTGCCCCAGCTCCATCGCCAACTCAAAGGCGGCGGGCTCTTCCGGATTCGGATAAGCCACTGTCGGAAATGAACCATCCGGACTCGCCTGGGCTTCCACCACATGCACATTCGCAAATCCAAAAGCCTGCAATCCTCTCGTCACCGGCACGTAGCCTGTCCCGTGCAATGGCGTGTATACAATACGAAGCCCGAAATCCAAGTCGCTTCTTTCTTTCAATGTCATTAACCGTTCCAAATACGCTTCATCAAATTCTTCTAAAATCCAATGCAACAAGCCTTGTGTTTCCAGCACTTCCGCATCGGCCGCTTCAATGCCAAAGAGATTTTCGATTTTTTCCATATGGCGCACAATTTCCTTTGCCGCCGACGGAACCAGTTGCGCCCCATCTTCCCCATACACTTTGAAACCATTGTACTGCTTCGGATTGTGACTCGCTGTGATGACCACCCCGGCAAAGGCATTCAACGCCCGGGCCGTAAAAGACAATTGCGGCGTTGGACGGGGTTCCTTATATACATAAGTAGAAACTCCATGCGCCCCCAACACCCGGGCCGTCTCCACCGCGAACGCTTTGGAAAAATGCCGTGTGTCATAGGCAATGACCACGCCTCGCTTTTTCGCTTCTTCCCCTTTTGATTCGATATAACAAGCCAATCCTTCCGCAGCCCGACGGATGGTAAAAAGGTTCATCCGGTTCGTGCCGGCCCCAAGAACGCCGCGCATCCCGGCCGTTCCAAAGGATAAATGTTGATAAAACCGGTCCTCGATCGCCGCCGGATCCCCCTCAATCCGATACAATTCCTCTTTCAAATCGTCGGGCAGATCCGCCTGTCGCCATTCTTGATAAAGCTCCGTCACGTTCATCGTAACACCTTCTTAATTGGGATTTCATGGCTATTATGGCATAGAAAAAATGAAAATGCCAATTCCGACAGGCAGAATTGGCATTTTGGAAGGGGAGGTTGGTTACCAAGCAAAGCAAAAAATATATGAATGGGAGATAATAACAGTTATTATGAACATATCCGCCTTTTTTATGAAGTTATTGGCGGATGTTGTGACAATATCGACAACCCGGAGTTGCAGCCATAAAAAAATAATGTATGTATCCGAACAAAAATATGTATCCAACCCTCTATAAACTGATAAAGCTCGGCTTGCCGGTGACGTACTTCGTTTCATACAAAAGCGCCAAGGCGAGTCTTCTTCTTTCCCACACTTTTTCCGCGGATAACCTGATGAGGAACCGTTCATGATTCCGAAAAATGACATAACAGTGGTTCTTATCGACCGGCTTCACATCAAAGCCCATATCAATCGCCCATAATGGTTCGCGGAAACCCGCACACGGCAATTGCATTGCAACAATTTCCCGTTTTTCTGAAATGACAAGCGGCGGATTTTTCCGGATCCTCAAGATTCTCCGGGCCGATTTCAGCCGGCCGTTCAAATCGGATCCGAAATAAATGCAAATGTCATCCAACAGTTGATACACGTTCTTCACCGAAGCAAAATTCCCATAATCGTAGGTCAAAATTTGAGATGAATGCACTTCATTATAGAAAGGAGCAATCGCGAAAACATTGAAATTCTTCATGACATCAATTTCACTGATTCCGTTCCTGTTCATTCAATCCCCCCTATAGTCAGTTGCCTCACCAATTTTGAAAATATAGGACTGCCCAAAAGGATGATAAAGGTCATGAAACGTTTTTCCTATATTTAAGTAAAATTATACATTATAAACAAAAAAATACAATATAAAATATAGAATTTTGTAAATTTTCTATAATTTGAAAAGAATAGTTGGGAGCAATCCCCAGGATACCATTGGAGAATCCCCGGAATAGCCGATTCGAAAAAATGGGCCGCTTCTCTTACGATAAAAGCACCCGGGAATATTGGATCAGTGCTGATCACGCAGGAGAAGTGGAATGGAAACCTTTGATCAAGTGCTCGAACAATATACGCCCATGATTTACAGCGTGATGAAAAAAGCGAAAATCTACAAAAACCATGAGCATTACCGCCATTGTGCAACGGTTGCCTTATGGGAAGCCTGGAGAAAATATGACCCGACATACGGACCTTTTGCGCCATTTGCCTACCGCACGATGCTCACCACGATTTACCGGGAAATGAGCAAGGAAAATCAATATGCGGCACACTATGCCAGCTACGAAAAGGACACGCTCACCTTTTTGGCCCATCAAAAGCAAAGGAAAAGCGGCGAATCCGGCTGTCCGGACCTGTTCTTGGAACTGGCTGCTTTGGTGACGAAGGAGGAAATGGAACTGCTGATGGATATCTATTATTACCGATATAAATTTGAAGAATTGGAGAAAAAATACGGTGTGACCGCCCATGCCATCAGAAAACGGAGGGACCGGCTTATGAAGCGGTTGCGGGAAAAGCTGGTGTGAGATGGGAAGGAATCGGCGCCCGGGCTGATGTGTTGCGGATGCCAAAGACGGGTGCAACGGGGATGTTTCGGATGCCGGCTCCTTGGGTGTTTGATAATATGAAGGGCCGAGAACTATCCAAATGCCCGGCCCTACTTCAGTTTTCTTTTTCGAGAGTAAATCGCACCAGCGGCGATCGCAGCTATAGGAGAACCGACAAAGGCGATATTCCCATATAATTCTAACGCTGCTTTTTTTCCTTTATCATAATATAATTCATAAATTGTTTTTGCATAGTCATACTCATTCAATTTGTTCTTTTTATTGCTTACAATGAACCAAAATCCATCATCATAGGCTTCTTCTTTTATTTTTTTAGCCTTTTTATTTTTCTTAAATCCTTTTTTATACCGTTCTGCTGCAACTTTTATATTTTTATATTTTTTTGGGACCATCAATTGATCATGTTTATAAGCAGATTGATAGCCCTCTTTTTCAATTGAAGCCAATTTATCTTGATATCCCAATTCATAACTTTTCGTATAAATACTTTTATAATTTTCATTTTCGCTTTCCAACGATTTCATAGGAAGCAATTTATATGCCGTTTCATAAGCTTCGTGCTGAATTTTTTCTTTTGCTTCCTCATACCCTTTTTTATATTGGGTATTATAGATTTCGATTAAACCAGGGTCATCGTATGGAGGCTTCTTTTCAACAAGTTTTGTTCCATCTTCATACCCTTGTTTTTTCGCCTGTTTTTTCAATTCTTCTTTTTTTGCTCCAATCCCACATTGTATCCATTTGTGAAAGATTCTTGGTAGTCTTTTGGAATGCTTTTTAGCAATGTGTTTAACTCCAACATGTTATAACCTTTATCTTGTCCAAGTTTATAGTAATATTCTTTTTGTTTGGCTACATTATACCCTGCATTAAAACCATCTCTGTACCCTTTTTCATAATACTCTGAGCCAGAATAGTCATAATCATTTATTGTCTTTCCTGCTTTATATGTCATTTCCCCTTGGGAGTAACCTGAAGAGTAACCATTATTGTATTCGTTCGATCTATATTCCTGACTTTTATAATCGTTATATGAACTGCTGGACGAACTGCCCGATGAACTGCTTGATGAACTACTGCCACCATTATGGTAATGGTACTCTCCGTACTGTAACCCCCATTTTTCACAGTTTGTTCGACATGTGTGTCCACCTGAACTATCTGTACGACCTGGATGGGCGTTTACATTGTTTATCGAAAAAATAAAAAAACTAATGACTAGTACAATACACCACAGATTTTTCAAAACCTAATCACCCCAAAGATTGATTGTAGGATTTGAATTTTATTATTTTACAATAACATTATATCTTTTATTATCCATTTTCACTAGATGGTGTAAGTACTATATAGTTTTATGGATTTTGTACTTATTTGACAATAATAAAAAAGGGAATCCATCTATGTTTGAATTATCCTTTTATTAGAATATGAATCAAATACTCATTGCCTCATCTTTATAGTGAAAAGGAAGGCGACGATTGCTGGGATAATCATCTCTTTTATTCTTCATTGATTACTGCTTTTTCCCATTCCATATACCTCATCACCAACTTCTTCACAAAAATTTCATCCAAATAATTTCCATTTGATTTACTAATAAATCCATAAACACTTTCATAATGTAATTTTGGTGGGAATTGATGCTGAACGGGAGGCTCTTTTTGTTGGGGTGCCTTGCCTGCGGGACCGGCTTCAGAAGCACCGGCGCTCCCCTGGCACCAAAAGCCGGCACTTCTTTGAAGCCTGACACCGAAAGCACTAGCCAGGAGTTTATAAACACCGGCGCTCCCCTGGCACCCCGCAATGCCCAGGCACTCCTGCCAGAATGGAGGTTCACCATGACATGAAGAAATGTCCAAATTGTCAAAGAGTCATCAACGGCAATGAAACGTTCTGTATCCGTTGCGGCACGGAATTTCCTGAGCGGGATCCGGCGCCTGTATCATCCGCCAAATCCGCCAACTCAATCCGAACGTCCAACCAAACCCGCTCCCTATACAGGCAAGCAATCGCCCAACTTCAGAACAACAACAACGATTGCGGCGCTCAAGCTCAGGAAGAACCGATCCGGAAACGGAGCCAATTTCATTCCAGATCCACAACATCAAGTCAAACCAACCTGTTTTCCAAAACCGTTACATTCATCCAAACCCAAGTCCTTCCCGCCATCCAATCTTTGAAACAAAGCAACCTTCTCTGCAAAGACAAAAATATCGCGCTCATCTCCATACTGCTGACGATCCTGTTACTCACGGGAGCGCACTTGTACATTCAACATGCATTAAACCCGCAAACCCAAGCCACCCACATCGCCAAATATGTGGAGAAAAATAAACCTGACCGACTGGCCGCCGCATTCACGTACACGGAAAAGACCTATGTCAATCCAAAAAGTTTTTATACGTATCTTCATGATAATCCATGGATATTGGAAGAGTTGCAACACGCTGCGAAAGAGGCGAAAAAACTTGGCAGAGCGGAAATCAAAGATGAATCGGGCAATCGCATCATTTCCATCTCCAACCAACCCTTTTTATTCTTTTACAAAAAATATGAATTCCGGGTAAGGCCGGTCAAAGCGTTAGTGTCCACTACCGATCCTGAACTGGGCGCGACCATCACGGTGGGAAACAAAGAACCCGTCCCCATCGATAAGGACCGGGTCAACGTCGGCTATTTCGCCCCAGGCCCTTATGAATTCACCATTGCCTATCAAGACGATTATTTCGTGAAAGAAGACAAGGTCGAAGTGTATTTATCGGGGGAACAATATGAATTTCCCATCCATCTGAAACTGCAACCCGTTGAATTGACGTCGGACATTCCGGATGCGATTGTTTATATAAATGGAAAAAACACGAAGAAAACGGCTGAGGAAATCCAATTGGCCACCGTGCCTTTGGATGGATCGGTGGAAATTTATGCAGTGGCAACCAATAAAAACGGGGAAAAAATCAAATCCAACATACTTCATCTCACAAAGTCTGCAACGCACATCACCTTTCCTGATGCAAAATCCAACCGGGCGTTTTATGAGTCCCCCGCGACGGATGCGGAAACGTGGATCGGAATTTTCCGCAGGGACTATGAAAAGGCCGTCAACCTTGCAGACTTTGACTACGTGGCCGATTATTTCATCCCCGGCAGCCCGGCCGAAGAAGAGTATCGGAATTTTGTGGAAGGCCACCAAAATAGGGCCGGCTATCAATACAACTTCCTGTCAAACGAGATTTTGCATGCGGCGATTCTTTCAGACAACAGCATATTGATTGAAACCCGGGAAGCCTTTGAATATCATTCCGAAGATGAAGGCGATTGGTACTACGAACGGCAAAAGAAATATACCTTGCAAAACAACGACGGCCTCTTCAAAATCGCCGACATCGAATCGAATACCATCAAAAAGGAAAGAAGAAGTTAGGAGCCAGGCGCTTACAATGGTGCCTGGTTTTTTTGTTGGGGGCTTTGGAGGATGCCAAAGTTGTTTGGTCCAGGGGTTTGGTATTATTCATGGGGTAATCTTTTCCATCTCTTGTTCCTTAAGGATTCAAGACACGAAAAATGCTAATCAAAAAAACCCTGTTTTAAAAGAAAAAGCGCACCAAAAGACTATGTTCACAACTCGCTGTCCTTCCCCCTTTCCGATTCCCCTGTCACTCCCACTCCAAACGGACTCTCTTCCGAAAAAACGAAATCATGTTGTTTCAAAAACTCCGGAAATTCCAAAAACCCACCCTTCACCATCCGCTTATACACCGATAAAGGAAACGGCTTGGACACCGCCCGCACTCCCCGCCTAAGTAGAAACTACACCAAATGTACGAAAAATTCTAAAGTTGCTCCGCGGTTGCATCCCACTTCTTCATTTAATGTTTATCATTAAAAAAATTAATGAAATTTATAAAAAGTTTATTGTTATTCATAAAATTTTCTGTATAATTTAAACCATAGAGGCATCCATGAATCGCAACAGTTCGATCGAAGGCTACAAAACGGAAAAGGAGGAATGAGAAATGAAAGAGTACAAATTCGAGCGGGTGGAAGTAAAGGGATTGCCTGGGCTTTATTCAAAAGCAAAGGAAGACTACCGGGATATCATCCGAAATCACGCACAGGAAGGATGGGAATTGGTCCAAATCTTCACACCGCCTACTTCGGTCTACGGTGGAACCCCTTATTTTGAAATAATCTTTTCCAAAGACGTGTAATGGGAAGCATGGGAGATGAAAAACATGGAAAAATCTTTAAAAGCGAAAAAGTTTCAAACGTTGCTTAAAGTCTTGATGTTCTATTCAGCCTCTTGTTGATCCTGACCGGCATTGGCAACCTCTTAATTCTGTTATTTTTGGGAGGAACCTTGTTCACATCGGAATCCTTCATCCAAAATCTCATCAATCAAGGAAGCATCAGCGCTTCCATCGGATTCAACGGCTTAAAAATCTTCATGGAAGAAACCACCTTTCATTAGGATAAAACCTTGATGGTCATTTCCGTCTTGCTGGCTTTCCTATATGGGTGTGTCATTTTTGCCATTCTATTGCTCGTCAAACGATTCATTCAATCAATTATCAATGGCGGGATTTTCACCTTGAAAAACAGCAGAAGGATCGAATGGATCGCTTATTGCATCCTCTTTTTAAGCGTGACGATAAAAGGCATCGCCGCCTATTTCCTTTATTCCATGAATGAAATGGTCCAACTGGCCGATTTGCTTCAAGAGGTTGAATGGGTGGAGTCGGTGTCCTTCGAATTTTTCGGCATCCATTGGAGTATGTTGTTGTGCGGATTGGTGATTTGGACGATTGGCTATATTTTTAGATATGGTACATTTTTACAAGAAGAATATGATGCGACAGTATAGGAAGTGAGAAAATGGCAATCATTGTTCGATTAGACCGGATGCTCGCCGACCGGAAAATGCAGTTAAGCGAGCTGGCTGAAAAAGTCGATATCTCTATTGTGAATTTATCCAATTTAAAAACCGGCAAAGCCAAGGCCATCCGATTCTCCACATTAAACGCCATCTGCAAAGCCCTGAACTGCCAGCCCGGCGACATATTGGAATATGTGGAAGATGAGGAGTAAAGTGGCTTTCGGAGCGCCAGGTACTTGCGGGGTGCCTGGTGTTTTTTATTTGCTTAAGTTGGGATATATGGGATTTAGGATGCTATCCATAAGTGTATAATCTATCCGCCGAGTGGATAACTTTGTATGCCCATGTTGATTCTCTATCTGCCCAAGACTTCCCCATCTTCCCCTAAGATAATTTCCGTCCGCGCGAATCTCCCCAAAAAACAAAATAAAAAACCCTTAGCACTCAAAGGGTTTTTCATTGCGCATCCGCTTCCTTTCCGCTAAAGTTCTCACAAAAAACGTAATAAAAAGCATCATCAAAAAAGGAACGATGACAACATAAGCAATATAAATCAATACGTACTTAATCCATTCCCATAAGTCCGGTCCGGCCAAAAAATAATTAAAATAATCAATTCCCACCAAAATCTCAAACACAACCGAATAGCATCGGTTTGCCAAATGGGTAGGTTTTTTTGGCCTTCTACATGATTTAACCTATTCCAATATCTTTTTAGTTCAAAAAATAGAAACAGAAACACTATTTATTACCTTATTATTTTTTCAACAGATTGTATTACTTAGCTCCAGTATATATAATTATATTAATAAGAAATAATAAAGGCACTACAAGCTGCATATGCTAGCCAATAGTGCCTTTCATATGATATTCGGAAAACTGCATGTGCAGTTCAATAAAATATCATAAAGTAGTATGTAACTTTGTATTACAATTATACATGAAAACTAATTTATTGGCAAGAGACATTCCAAGAGGAGTGATTATCTTGAGTTATCGCAGAACCTATGATATTAATATATACTTTGATGAAAGTGGAAAAAGTACCGAAAAATTACATTTGACAACCCCTTCACCAACCCCAATTCATGTCCATATCGATCCAAATGTATCAATACTTGCAACAAATTCAAAAACTCCCGGACTTTATTTAAGCGCATGGAACTTTCCCAACTCCACGCCCTTTCCCCAAATGAAACTTGCCACTAATGCCCTCATGTCTGCAACTTCACACAATGGGATGCTGAACCTTTGCATCCGATCTATGCAAGGGGTTTCCTCCCAACAATAAAACCCGCCCCATGACTGAGGCGGATTTTTGCGCAATGAACAACGACAACCTTCTCTTTGGCAATCCCAATGCCACCATCAACTCCCATACGGGCAGCGCGTCTTAACCAATTCCCTTTCAAAAATACCTGCGCCATCCCAACAGAACCCCATCTTCACCGAATCCCCTTGCCGACACCCTCACAAACTCCAATACAAGAACCCTCTCTCTTCGCACGCCTTCCGATCAAACACGCTTTTGACATCCACCAGCACTTTTTTGCCGCTTCTGTACAGTTGTTCCAGCACTTCAAGGGGGAACGTTTCCAACAACTCATTGTGGGGGACGGCAAACACGATGACATCCAGCTCTTTCACCTCATCCAAACCGGCCAGACGGATCTGATATTCCTCATACACCTCCCCAGACTCTGCCAGCGGGTCGTACACAATCGGTTGGATGCCATATTCCTCCAATTCGCGGATCACATCAATCACTTTTGTGTTGCGGACATCCGGCACATTTTCTTTGAAAGTGAATCCCAGCACCGCAACACGGGCGCCGATGATTTCCTGTTCCGCTTTGATCAATTGTTTAATGACGCTGGTGCCGACAAACTTGCCCATGTCGTCATTGATTTTTCGCCCGGCCAATATGATTTGAGAATGATAGCCCAATTGTTGCGCTTTATAGATGAAATAATAAGGATCCACCCCGATGCAATGCCCGCCCACCAAACCGGGGGTAAACTTGAGGAAGTTCCATTTCGTCCCTGCCGCTTCAAGCACCGCCTTCGTGTCAATGCCCATCCGATCGAACACCATGGCCAGTTCATTCATGAATGCGATATTGATATCCCTTTGAGAGTTCTCGACCACTTTCGCCGCTTCGGCCACTTTGATCGACTCCGCTTCAAAGACCCCCGCATGGATGATGGAACGATAGACCGCCGAAATTTCCTGGAGCGCCGCCGGGTCGGAACCGGAAACCACCTTGGTGATGTTGGTCAACGTATGGATTTTATCCCCGGGATTGATGCGCTCCGGCGAGTAGCCCACTTTGAAATCTTTTCCATATGCCAATCCCGACACCTTTTCGAGGATGGGCACGCAAATCTCCTCGGTTGTGCCCGGGTAAACAGTGGATTCATAAACGACAATCGATCCCTTTGCCAAATTCCTGCCCACCGTTTCACTGGCACGGATAATGGGATTCAAATCCGGCGTTTTATCGGAATGGATGGGCGTGGGGACGGCCACGATATGGAACTTGCACGCTTTCAGGTCCTTTTCATCGGAAGTGAAGCGGATGGCCGTTTGTTTCACCGCTTCGTTTCCGACTTCCCCTGTCACATCAATCCCATCCAAATATTTTTGGATTTTTGACTGGTTTATATCAAACCCGATCACATCATAGACTTTCGCCAGTTCAATGACTAACGGCAGGCCGACATAGCCCAATCCAATGACGGAAATTTTCGCTTCTTTCCTTTTCAATTGTTCAAACAGCATGAAAACAGATCACCTTTCCAGTTCCAAATTTATGCATGATTCCGGGAGAGGTCCGCAGTCCGACTGGTGGTGAACAGACGAACTATTACAGGTGCCGGCTTTGTTACAGCATGGTTGGATGGATATGGTTGGAGATTGGGGTTTGAATACATTGCTGACAGTTGTAGCATATGTACGTTTTTGGGAAAGGTGTGGGGATTTCAGGATGAGGAATGGGCAAAAAAATCCGCTTCCGCATCAAGAAACGGAAGCGTTGAAATCCTTGCCGCGCGCCGGGAATGTGCTGCTCAGGTGCTTGGGTATAAAAATTTTTTTGGCACCCCTGTCTCTTTTTCACCTCCTCGAAGCTATATATTCAATAGAACAACCAATCAATAGGAGGGATTTCTGATGGAATACAACGGCATCAACGTCATCACCACAAAGCAGCTGGCCACATTCTTCCACACGAATGTAACCCGCATTTATACCATTTTTAACCGCTATAAAGAAAAATTCGAGGAGGGAAAAGACTACTTTTTGCTATCCAAAAAGGACATTGAAGAATGGAGCAAATCCGTCCACCTTCCGGGATTAAAACATACTTCCCTTCTCTACCTTTGGACGGATCAAGGAGCCTTCAAAATCGCGCAATCCTTCAAAGGCTTGAAAGCATGGCAAGGCTATTGCAACTGCATCCATTACTTTTACGGCGCCGAGGAAGACTGGCAAAACGTGCTCAACGAACTCTTTGAAAAAATGGCAAGAAAGGTGGCGGAAAAATGAAAGCCTCCCATCTTACATTCTCGTTGACACTGGCAAACAGGCTGGGGGTAGATGCAGCCATTGTCCTGCAAAGGCTGCATGAAGAACTGCTTCAGTGCCAAACCAAATTCAACGGCCATCGTTGGTTTCCCCACACCTATGAAGAGTGGCGGGGAAAATTTCCCTTCTGGTCAAAAGATAAAATTGTCCGCATCATTTTAAGGCTGGAGCAAGAAGGATTCATTATCTCGACGAATGAATTGAACGATGATCCTTTGAACCGGACAAAATGGTATCGCATCCATTATGAGTTAATCGCAACGTTGGGAAAGGACATTTTTCCGGATACCGTTCCGTCAGAGGAAAAGAATGTAAATGCATCGACCGGAAATGGCCAAATGCCTTTTGCAAAATCCGAAATTGGATTTTCGGAAGATGGCCTTTACAAAAAGGAAAACCCTTTGGCGAAAAATGCCCATCCTAACTCAAATGCCAAAGACGGTTTTTCAACAGATGCACTTTGCAAAAAAGAAAACCCTTTGGCGGAAAATGTCCACCCTTGCTCAAATTCCAAAGACGGTTTTTCAACAGATGCACTTTGCCAACCGGATAACCCTTTGACGGGAAATGCCCATGCTAGCTCAAATGCCAAAGACGGTTTTTCAACAGATGCACTTTGCCAATTGGCGGAAGAAGCCAATCCCCCATTGACCGGAAATGCCAATCCTTTCCCAAATCCCAAAAATGGTTTTTCAATCAATGCGCTTTGCCAATCAAAACCGCATTATCCATTGACCGAAATTACATCAGTAAGTCGATTTTCCAACAATGGCAAATCCAGTGTTGCCAAATGCGAAAATGCATCTTCCGAAATGGCAAAAAAGGCAAATGGCAGCGCTTTGGCCCAATCCCAACAGGCCGACATCGAACAATACCATTTCATCACCCAGGCGTTTAGTAATTATTTAAATAAAAATACAAGTTATTCTAATAATTTAATAATTAAATCCTAACTCTAAAACTTAAATAATCTTTAACCCTAATACAAATCTATAAAATTTTAACTTAATCATCTTGATAATCCTAACCAATACATAAATCCCAAGTTTAGAATCTGTTCATGATCACAGAAACCTAAAAACAAAACTCCTTCACCACTTTAATACAACACAAGGGGGAGATGAAAATGCAGCCACTGAACACCGAACTGCTCGAAAAAAGCATTCTTGGCACGATGATGAAAGAAAACCATTTGATCCATGAAGCGGGCATCCAGCCGGAAATGTTTGTTTCCGAAGCCCACCGTGTGATTTTTGAAGCGATGAGGCATTTGGCAAACCAAGGAAAACCCGCGGACTGTGTGACACTCCTGACCGAAGTGGAGGTCGGGGAGGCAGGGGCCAATTATTTAATCACCCTGGCTTCCTATGCCAATCATGAAAAATTCGAGCAATACACGGACTTGCTGGTGGAAGCCTGGAGGGAGCGGCAGAAAATCGCCCTCCTTGCCGAAGCCCAGGCGGAAAACTGGCCCATCGAACAAATCCAAACGAAGCTGGATCAACTCTTCACCGGCAACCAAACCATTGAAACCAGCATCGACCAGGATTTGGTCCAACTTTCAGAACGGCCATTCTTTCCCGAAGACGAGAGCGACTACATCCCCATCGACATCAAACAATTAAAGAAAATGATGAACGGCTTCAGACAGGGGGAAGTGACCATCATCGCGGGAAGGCCATCGATGGGAAAAACGGATGTAATGAACCACTTTGCGCTCCATACAGGCAAAACGGGGCATTTGCCCATCATTTTCTCTTTGGAAATGAACCGGAAAATGCTCGTGGAACGGCTGATCGCCCTCTGCGGCAACATCAGCCGGACCAAAATGCGGAATCCCTTTCAAACCTTCACCCAAGAAGAAAAAGACAAATGGATGGACCACCTTTCCGAACTGAAAAAAGCCAACATCCACATTGACGACCGAGCCGGAATCACGGTGAATGAGATGCGGGCGCAAATCCGGAAGCTGATGAAAAAACATCCGGACAAGAAACCGGTCATTTTCATCGATTATCTGCAAATGATCGCCTGTGAAGAATACCGCAACAACCAATATCTCAACATCGCCTACATCAGCGCCCAACTGAAGAAAATGGCGAAAGACTTCCACTGCCCTGTCGTTTGCCTCGCCCAACTGAACCGGGCAGTGGAAGCCAGACATAACAAACGCCCGGTGATGAGCGACATTCGGGATTCAGGCAACATCGAGCAGGATGCGGATGTGATTATCATCCTGTACCGGGATGCTTACTATGAACAACTGCAGCCGGAAGAAAAACGGCAACCCCAATCACGTTATGAAAAGCTGGAATTCATCGTTGCCAAGAACCGGAACGGTCCCACAGGCACAGCCTATGTTTATTACAATAAATCCACTGGAAAAATCGCAGAGGAGGCGGTGGAAGCCTAGATTTTGGGAAATCGTGAGGAATTACTGCCGCCCCTTCCCATTGGAAGCCTGGATTTTGGAAGAGACGTGGAACCCAAATAGAAACACCGCGTGAAATTGACAAGCTTGGGAGGTGGACATGACAAAACAAGGAACGGTTGCTTCCCTATTTCACAATGCCCTCATATATGATGAACCTTACATCGCCCATTTTATTTACTATACGTTGCAGAAAAAGAAAGTCACATTGGAGGACAAGATCGAAAAGCTCTACGAAATCGAATTGACACCGGAAGAATATGAGGAATTTCAAGAAATGAAAAGACGGGATGTATTGCAAATGCGGCCAATTAAATTATATGCCATCCAACGGAACGGACATCTCTACGATTTTTACTTTGCCAAAACCCCGGAAGAAGCCGCCTTCCTCCACTACCAACTTTTTGGGGAAAAAGTGCGAAAAGTGATCGATGCTTACAACAAGATGATGGATATGGGAATCTACAATACAGAAACAAAACGGACAAGCACATTCCGGGAACTGATGAAGGAGTATGTGAAATTCCCGGTTTATGTTTGTACGTTGGAGGGGGGAGGGAGTTAACTTACTGTAAGCCCGAAATATAGGAGATAAATAAAAAATGCGCACCCTTCTGGTACGCACAACGAATAGCCCTACAATCCCAAGTTTTTCGGATTGAGGGCTATTTTGCTATTGCACATGATTCACGAATGGTTTTCGACCATGGTAAATAGCAATCTAATATTTTTGGCTGTTGATGGATTGGTAAACTTGGGAGTTCCGACAATACTTTCACTAGGTATTGATAAAAATCAATGCCATTAGCTTTTGCCGTTTCAGCCAAGCTTAAACAGATGGCATTCGCATCGGCTCCCGATTCACTGACGGAAAACAGCCAATTTTTACGTCCAATGACATTTGGGCGAATCGCATTTTCAGCTGGATTGTTATCCATTTCAATGCGCCCATCATACAGAAAAGCTTTTAGACCTTCGGCGTGCTTCAATGTATACTCCGCAGCTTTGGCAAGGGCATTCTTCCCATAGAAAGGAGATTCTTCAATCCATTTGAAAAATGCCTCGACAATAGGTTTGGACTCTTTTTGTCTAGCTTTTCTCCGTTCGCTCGGCCGAAGTTTCTTAAATTTCCGTTCTAGGCGGTAAAGTCGATCACAATAATCGACACCAATCCGTCCATTTTTACTTTCGGCTTTTAACCAGTATCGACGAACATGAGCCCAGCAGTTGGCAAAATGAATATTTGGTACATCATGGTATGCAGAATATCCATCGCAGATCATCGTCCCTTTAAAGCCTTTCATAAAGTCAGTCAAAATTTCCCGACTACGGGATAAAGCACTATGGAACAGAACAATTGCCGGTCCTTGGGAAGCAACGCTACGGAACACCCAGTTGTAAGCTTTAGATTGAGCTGGCTTTCCATCTGAGCGGTTCAATACTTGGGCATAGGTTTCATCGACATGAAGAATTGATTTTTTCATGAGGGTTTCTTTCATTCGATTATATAATGGAAGAAGCCAATCTTCTGCCGTGCGAATCACCCAGTTTGATAGGTTTTTATCATTGGTTAGTAAACCATAACGATGCCATTCCTTTATATTTCAAAAATATCGAAAAGGGTGGAATATTTCAATCCACGCAATTACATGTAATGCAACTGCAACAGAATCAGGCCGATAAGGTTTACCATACTCATCAATTTCAATCCACGCAATTACATGTAATGCAACGGTAAACAAACAAACGCAGACACGTTCATCAAAAAATTTCAATCCACGCAATTACATGTAATGCAACAAGCAGTTGGTTCAGAACGAACTAAATTTGTAGTAATTTCAATCCACGCAATTACATGTAATGCAACTATCTATATGATCATACTTTTTAGATGATTGAAAATTTCAATCCACGCAATTACATGTAATGCAACCAGGTAATCAAACAACTCCGCCAATCATCCGGTCTTATTTCAATCCACGCAATTACATGTAATGCAACGAAAGTGTTGGATAACACAATCAGCGAGAAAGAAATTTCAATCCACGCAATTACATGTAATGCAACCAGATACCGGAGATTTAGAGTTTAAGAAATATATTATTTCAATCCACGCAATTACATGTAATGCAACCACTTACTTGTAGGTGTAACTAAACGTATTCAAATTTCAATCCACGCAATTACATGTAATGCAACATTTCTGGCAACTCGTACATTTCCAATGTCGCTTATTTCAATCCACGCAATTACATGTAATGCAACTCTACCCAGTGCTGTTTGAGAGTTAGTAGTTTTAAAATTTCAATCCACGCAATTACATGTAATGCAACTGCCATTTTCATCAAAAAATAGTTAATTTTAATATTTAATTAACAAACATTTACATATAAGTAATGATGAATTACTTATAAACCTCAACTTAATATGTTCGGTTTTCGGTGCTAATCTTCCAGTAAAATCATGTTCACTTCACATTAGCACCACATATTGCATTTTTAGCGTGGATTGCCTTAGCGGTAACACAACACTAAGGCTTAACCCTTTGGGGAGTGGTAGTAACGGCTCTTTCCCAATGCCTGCCCTCCCCCTACGGCCGGAAATACGACCGAGCAAATAACGGATTTCTCCATTATTGCTGTCTAAACTTCTGCTTCTTCTTTTCTCTTTTCAATGTTCAACGGTTCAGCTTTGGCGATATTCTGACTCGCATTGTAATCCGCATTGGTTTTAAATCCGCAATTCTTGCAGATAAATGTTTCTTGATCCACTCGTTGCCCTTCTTCTAAGTTCCCACATTGACTACATCTTTGGGAAGTGTAAGAGGAATCCACGTAATAAACCGCTATCCCTTCTCTTTCCGCTTTGTATTCCACCATGTTCTGCAACTGATAATAAGACCAATTCCGCAACAATGATTTGTGTTTCAAACGGTCTAGTTTCAATTCTTCCATGTGAATGATGCCCGCATGGTGTTTTACCGCAAATTCCACAATCTTTTTGCTCAGAAAATGGTTATAGGTATTAACAAAGTTCTTCTCTCTTTCTTTTAACCGTTCCAATGCTTTCAATTTACGCTCTCGGCCTTTCCCACCTCGAGTACTTTGCAATGCTTTCTGTAGTCGTCTGCGTTGGCTCTGCAATTTTGTACGGACTTTTAAAAAGTCGTCAATACTACCTATTCCTCGTCGAATATACGGAACATCATTTAATGAAACGTAAGCCGGAATTTTCAACCCCAAATCCACCCCAACGATACGGCCCGGAATGAATGTGTGTTCTTTGTTTACAGGAATATTGACTGATAGAATCAAAATTAAATCTTTGCCAGCGCTAATGCTACTATCGCACATTTTATAAGTACCTTCAATGATTCGGGATAACATCGATTTCAATTCGTTGATGTTCGCCTTTTGCTTACTGCCTCTGGAAAGGATGATTTTAAACGTTATCCCTTTCACCCATTTGATATAAAAATCACCGTTTTCCTCATACAACTTCATGCTTCTCGCACGGACCATCAAAGGATTCGTATTTCTGTAATTGCGCAGGCTCCGTTCACCGCTTAATAATCCCATCTTGCAATCTGTGTTGAAATCGGAAACCACCTTGCTTGTAATACGATCCAACGTGTCATAATGCAAATCGAATTCGCGTTCAATTACCTTCCTAACGCGTGTTTGTTTCGCTAACCCTACCGCTTCCTGGTAGATTTTTGCCGCCTTTTGATTGTATTCCCTTTCGATTTTGTATACTTTTTCTTGCGCTTTTTCATAATCTTTTTGGGCCTTTTCAATCTTTTTCTCATCTGCAGCCGATTCTTTTAATTTAATAAGATTATCGAACTTTTCTTTTGCTCGTGTCTTGTACTTTTCCAGGTGTTCATGGTAGTCTTGATCGCTCTGTTTGATTTTTTGTTGAGCGATATATTCAAAGTAGAGATGGTTATAAGCAACATTCAAGGCCCGATTTTGGTTTCTGTTTTCGTTGCGGATAAAGGAATAGGCTTCATTTTTGTTGTCTGATACGATTGCCAGTTTTAATTTCCGTGTAGAAATCAATCGTTTCACCCCAAACTTTGATCCATCCTTACATAATTATCCATCAAATTCTTTGTTCAGTCTATTTTTAATTGTAGAAAACACATAATCTATTTTTTAAACTTTTATAAAGGACTTATTTGACTTTACATTTTAGATTCTTCATATTTTCTCATCTTACGAAAAAACCGCCTCTGTTTTGGAAGGCGGCATCCATGTTTTCTTTTCAAATGTCATATCGTCAAGAGCAATTGAAACACTGCCATTCACTTTTGATTTTCCTATTCACTATTTGTGTTTCTCAAAAGGTGCATTAACCGTTAGAATAAAATTTATCTAGTGAGGTTACTACACCCGGCTTCTCTGCTCCCGGTATTCAGTAGCTTCAATGATATTATGTAGGAATGTCGAAATCTTATTGAAATGCCATAATAAATTTGCACTCCATCCAATGCATGAAAAATTGCTAGTTTACTAAGATTTTTTCAAGGCCTTTTTCTAAATATGTACGGAAATCTCCAAGAACAGATAGCAACTGCGCAATCACTTCGTTCGGAATGTAGTCATCAAACATTTCGGGATCCAATGTTTTCTCAACAATATTTACCAACTCCATAATAAACAATAAATCCTCACGATTCAAAGATGCCAGATACTCAAAAATCCTTGTTTTATATTCATCTATAGCTTCCAAACATTGCTCTCTTGTATCAGGTGGAATCACATGTTTTTCATTTTTCAAAATCTCCCAATAATAATCCCTCTCCTTTGATAGCCTCAAAACTTCATTAATGATATTCATTCTTTCTTCTGAAATCAACATCATCACTTTATTCCTCCTTTTTCAGCTTCAAAAGATGGTTGATTTTAATCATTGATATGGTTACTTCGATATTCTATTTTCACCTCCATTATATTCAATCAGTCCATCAATTATCATTATACTTAATTTTCTAAAAATTTCAATAAATAACTTATTATCCTATATAAGAGTAAAATTAAAAACCTACACCATATATGCTTTATAGCCATTGCTTAAAATATTCAACAAAAATAGTAGCACAAACCTTCACTTATGGTTTGTACTACTTTGATTGTTACAAAATTATTTTTCCACCAATTGTTTTCTTTGTTCAAATTCGAATAAACTTCCATAATTATAATATTCAATTTCTTCATCCAAACATGAACTATCAACAATATTAACCGTATCAAAAATAATTTGATGATTCATATTTTTTATCAATTCATTATCAAGTACTTTAAATTCATTATGATTCGTTAATACAAGCATTAAGTCTGATTCATAAAGTGCTTCTGAAAGGTTCTTACATACAAAATCAGCTTTAACATGCGGATCAAATGCGCAAACTTCGTAATTCCCTTGGTTTAACAACTCATGATAAATATCCATTGCGGGACTTTCTCGAATATCGTCAACATTACCTTTATAAGCTAGTCCTAATACTGAAATTTTCTTTCCATTTATCGTTTGCATTATTTTATTAACATTTTCAATCACATAGCCCGGCATCGAATTATTAATCTCTCGAGATAAATTAATTAGTTTTGCCGTTTCAGGTGCCTTTGAAACAATAAAATACGGATCAACCGCTAAACAATGTCCGCCAACTCCAGGACCAGGGCTATGCAAATTCACACGTGGATGCTTATTCGCCATTTGAATTACTTCTAATGCATTAATTCCAAGTTCATTTGAAATCTTCGCCAGTTCATTAGCCAACGCAATATTGACATCTCTAAATGTATTTTCCATCAACTTTGACATTTCTGCAGTTTTAGCGTCAGTTTTTATGATTTCTCCTTTAACAAAAGTACTGTATACTTTAGCACCAGCATCAGTACATTGAGGTGTAATTCCCCCAACAATTCGATTATTATGAACTAGTTCATGTAAGATTTGTCCTGGCAATACACGTTCCGGACAATGTACTAGGAAAATATCTTCTCCGATTGTAAAACCATTTTCTTCAACTAATGGTTTTACATAATCATCCATTGTTCTAGGCGCAATCGTCGATTCAACAATTACTACATTTCCTTTTTCTAAATAGGGGATAATTGATTTTACTGCACCTAATACATAAGTAAGATCACAAGATTTATAAGTGTCATCATTATTTGGTGTAGGAACAGCAATAATAAAAGCATCTGCCTTTTCAGGTTTTATACTTGCCCTAAAAGTGCCTTTTTCAATTACTTCATTTAATGCTTCTTGTAAGCCTGGTTCTTCTATATGGATTACACCCTGATTTAACCACTAGTGTCGCATAAATAGTTTCTGAAATTTCAGTTTTTATTTTTTCTACGAAATAGAAAAAATTGAAAATACCTAAACAAAGGTAGTAAACATCCATTTTTTTACTATAACTTGTGACTAGTGCAACAACAACAAATAAACCCTTATGGGACGCTTTTTCCCTCAATTTTTCGTAACCAAATGTGAGCGGATTTCCATAAAGAGGCCTTTAAATAGCGAGTAATTTGTATGTAGCTTCGATTGCTATTTGTGTTCAACTGTGCTAACACATTTAGACAATATACAATCATCGCTAGATACACTTGGTTGTGTACGGCTTGTTCACTATGTCCATAAAACTTTTTGATGTTCAAATGCTGTTTCATCCATTTGAAGAACAATTCAATAGCCCAGCGTGATTTATAGATTTCTGCGATTTCATCCGCACTCATGTCGAAACGATTCGTCAGTAGATGCAGTTCGTTTCCTTTTGTATCAACCAATTTCAGTAAACGGAACGCATTCTCAGAACGATTTTGTGTAGTGCCAATGACCACCATTTCATCAGACAAAACAGATGAATTTTCTGGTAGTGAAAAGGTCTCCAATACACGGACTACAGCGTTTTTCCGTAAACGGGAAACAAAGAAATAGCCATCATCCGTCATACGATCAAAGCGCTCGTAGTCTAAGTAGCCCCGGTCGAACACATACAGGCATTCTTGATCGTCGATGAATATCTCTAATTGCCCTCGATCATGTTCAATGGCGTTCGTCAATGTGGCTTTGTCTGGGTAAGAGTACCCTTTTTCCATGAAAACAAGGCGCAAGTGCAACTTGACACCTGATTTTGTTTTTCGAAACGTTGCCCACGGATAGTTGGCTAAAGGAAGTGGTAATGTACTCGAATCAACGATTTTGAGTGGTGTTGTCACTTTTCTTCGCTTTTGAAAATGAGTTTTCTCATGAATTTGGACCACTAAATCAAGAAAAATGGTTTGAAAGAAAACAGTAGGAATCGAATTGATGCGTCTTCCTAACTGTGAAAAGCTAATCGATTCTAATCCCGTTGCACGTTGTAATTCTTCGGAGAAAACAGCGTCGCTCAATGCTCGCAAACTCTCTGTTTCATGAAGTTGAGCATATAAAAGGAGTTTCACAAAAGAAGCCATATAAAGCTTCTTGGTATAGCGATTTAATTGATGTGTTTTCACCAATTCCTTAAATAAGGAAGAATTAATGGGTGAAAACCATTGTTCAAATGATGTTTTTCGTGTAAACTTATCCATACATGTGTTCCTTTATTTTGGATTTGGATAGGTTTACTACCACCAAACCATTATAAAGGATTTTTTTATGGAAAAGTTTACTAACAGAATATTCTGTATTATCAATCGAATTGTGTTATTTTAATGCGACGGTAGTGTGATTTAACAAATTAATAACTTCTTCTTTGTTTATGGCAAACTAAAAATGGCTCTTACGCAATTTTGGTGAAGGTCCATAATTTTACTTTTATAGTATAATAAAAGAAAAGGTGTGATGAATGATGAATCGTCAAATCCATTGGTCTTCACCGGATCCTTTCCTAGAAGTTCTGGATATTCAAGAAGAACCATCCTCCATTACCTTTATTGTTCGAAGCACTCATGAATCCTGCCCTTGTCCTCATTGCCAAGTGCCTTCCACACGTCCACACAGCCGATATACACGCATGATTCAAGATTTGCCGATTGCCGGAAAAGCTGTTTCCATCCTGCTTATCACAAGAAAATGGTTTTGCGACCAACCCAATTGCACCCAAAAAATTTTTACTGAACGGTATGATTGGATTTCCAAAAATGGACGCCGAACTTTACGGTCCGAAGAAGTATTACGTAAAATCGCGTTTTCCACCAGCTGCCTCAATGGCGAAAAAGTAGCGAAAGCCCTGTCCCTCCCTGTCAGCCATGACGTATTGCTCTCCCTTATTCGGAAAACGGAGATTCATCAAGAGGTGTCCCCCTTTTATCGGAATCGATGACTTTGCTTTTCGGAAAGGACACAGCTATGGCACGATCATTTGTGATCTGAGCACGCACAAGCCTGTTGCATTACTTCCGGAACGTTATCCGGAAACCATATCAGAATGGCTAAAAAATCATCAAAACATCCAAGTTGTCAGTCGTGATGGCTATCAGGCTTTTCGGAAAGGGATTCAGAACGCTTCGCAAAGTATTTTGCAAGTATATGACCGATGGCATTTTGTCCGGGCGGTAAAGAAGCAGATCGATGCTTGCCTCACCTCGATTCTTCCTTCCGTCATCACGTTGGAAAAAGAAGAAACGGACCAACAAACCTTTCCGCATGAAACCAAACTGCAAAGGAGACAAAAAGAAAGAGCCGAAAAGAAATGGATGATGATCAAAAGCATTCAACAGGAATACAAAAAAGGAAAGAAAAAAGCGGAGTTGGCCAGAGAATTTCATATGGATCCCCGAACCATTTCAAAATATCTCAACATAACCGAGATGCCGGTTCAAGTAAAAAGAAAGCGAAAACGGCAAACCGATGGTTTTGAGCAATACATTCAGCAACTCGAACAAGAGGGCAAGACCATCCGTGAAATTGATGAGCAACTTCGTAAATATGGATATACGGGGACACTTTCAGGTGTCCGCGTTGCAGTCGAAAGCATACGAAAAGAAAGAAAACGGCAGGGGATTAAGGAATCTTCCGTTCGAATTTCCAGACGGCAAATGATTTCATATGTTTGGAAACGAAAATCTAGACTTTTAGAAAAGGAACTGCAACTTCTTGAACAATCCTTTAAGATGTACCCATCCCTTCATTCTTTCCACCAAATGGTTCAAACATTTAGAGAAGCATTTGATGAACGGAACTATCCGGCATTTTTCAAATGGTTGGAAAAACAATTGTCTTCTCCAAACAATCATTTATATGATTGTTGTAAACGTCAACCCCAAATGAACAATTTTTGCTCATTTCGGATGAACACTTTTTGCTAAGAAAAAATTGTTTCTTGATGTTTTAATCGGTAACTTTCGTTGTTCATATGAATCACTTCAACTCGATGTAACAGACGGTCAAGTATTGCAGTCATCATCCCTGGATTATCTACGAGTTCTATCCATTGTTCTGGGCTTCGATTGGATGTTAAAATTAACGAACTTCGTTCATATAATTGATGAATAAGCTGGAAGAACAATGTGCCTTCTCGTTGATCCATTGCCATATACATGACATCATCAATTATCACAAGATCTGATGCACGCAGTCTCTTTAACTTAGTTTTTGACTTATTGACATATTCTTCTGTTTTTAATAGCTGAATTAATTCCCCCATGGTCACAAAATACACTTGAAAGCCTTTTTGAATCGCTTCAATTCCAAGGCCAACGGATAATAAAGTTTTTCCTGCTCCAGGTGGTCCAAGTAATATTAAGTTGTATGCTTGTTCTAACCATTGAAATTCACGTAATTGCCTTAATTGCCGCTCTGTAATGGCTGTTTGCTCATCTATATTAAACATACTTAAAGGTTTATAGAACGGGAAACGAGCCCAATTCATTCGTCTTTCAATACTTTTCTCCTCACGTCTTTTTAGTTCATACGTAGTTATCTGTTCTAAGAACTCTAAATATGTCCAAGATGATTTCTCTGCTTTCCGAAGGAGCTCTGGGAGCTCCTCCGCTGTTTCGGATAATCTCAATTGTTTAAAGGCTTGTTGAATTTCTGGAACACTTTTATTCATTTGTTTTTCCTCCCATTCTTTGAATGTATGTATTGAAATCCCTTGTTTCTACAGCTATCGAAGAAACAAGTTTAGTAGAATTGACCTGTATTTCAAGAATGGGATTAGATTCTTGTAGCTTTAAGTAATTTACGACATCTTGAAAAGCATTTGCACTATACAGTTTTTCACGGATACATTTCTCTAACGCCATTGGAATCCAATGAGGATCATTTTCGGCAACCCTTTGTAAAATGAGTAATTGATCACGGCGATAGCGCTTATATCTCTGGCAGATTTCATCAATATATTGTCTCGATGCTTCTCCAGTAGGAAATAAATGAAGCACTCTTTGTTTAAGCATATCAAGCGATTCTGTATGATCTCGTGCATGATTCGTATTTTTAATTAGCTTTCCTTTTTCTAAACTTATCGTGTGCTTGGCAAGTATTTCACCAGTTGTAGGTTCTATGATGATTAATTTTTCATTATTGATTTGCAGATTCACTGTAGGGCATTTCGTATATGTGCCGATAGGTACTGAATAGCGATTCGATTGGTAACGAATCGTGTTGTCCTTATTCACATTCCTTGTTATAATTTCAATAGGGTTGCTTTCTGTTAAAGAAAGCGGTGAGGAGATCTTTCGTAAGTGTTTCTTTTCCAGTTGATACACTTCGTAAGGTCTCTTTTTTATTGTTTGATGCACTTTATAGTTCCCAGTACGTTCTAGCCAATTCCAGGCTTTTTCATTCCAATCTCCGATTGTTGAGAAGATACGATGTGCTGCGAAATTATACTTGATATATTTCACAACGTTCTCAATTTTTCCTTTCGATTGGGGATCTGCTTTTCGACATAGGTAAATCTGAAATTTACGTTCGTTCACATATGCCTGAAATTTCTTTGTTAAGATAAGATCTCCAGCATTTTCGCTTACCGCAATAAGATTGTCTTGATCATAAACAATTTCTTCAGTCATTCCCCCAAAATATCTAAAGGCATTTTCGTGACAACGAATGGTGTCTTTGGTTGTAAAGGGGCGGTCTTGCCATTCCATATACTTTTGTCGAGAGTGAGATAATACAAAGGCAATAAAATAAAGTTTGATGTCCTTATTATCTATTGTTTTCTGAATGGTTTGTCCCCAGTCTACTTGCATTTGTTTTCCTGGTGGTAATTCATCAACAGCTTCATGTTCTCGGGGTTCATCCGTTTTTTCAATTTGATAAATTTCTCTCATCTCTTTGACATACCGACGAACTGTACTTTCTCCAACTTGTAAGTCAGGAAACTTTTCTTGAAGCCAGTCCAAAATTTGTGCTCCACTCATGCTTGGATTTTCTTGTAACCATGTCACAATCCAATCCCGATAGGGATCTAACTTTTTCTTTCGCTCAATCGTGCCAAACTCCTCCACCGCTTCTTCAAATGTCATATTTAAATACTTATAAACTGTATTACGTGAGATTTTCAATTTCCTTGCGATTTGTGAAATTCGCAATCTTTTAGTACGTAATTGATGGATTTCAATATATAACACAAGCTTCTCCTCCACTAGTACAACCTCCAATAAACTTAATAAACTAGTTTATTAGAAGTGTATTTGATAGTGAAAAAGTGTTCAATCCAAATGAGCGGAATCTGTTGATTTTATTTTATCGTTTACAATTGTGCACTTCGACTCCGTAGGGATTTACAGTCGATTAAGCTGGCATTTAGTACTTCCTACAGTAACGGAGTTGTGGAAGGCCATGTTCACCGATTGAAGCTGATGAAACGAATCATGTATGGCCGGGCAAAGCTGTTTTTGGCAAGTAGAAAATGTATGAAATGGCAATTAAAAATGCATACATACACTTGCCAAATTCCATGGTTAACGTTGAGAGATTGAGTCTTTGTATCGGTGACTTTCACCATTGAAGATGATTAAATGAGAATGATGAATCAGCCGATCAATGACGGCCTCTGTTAAAATGGGATCGCCAAAGACATTATTCCATTGGCTAAAAGGTAAATTGGTTGTCACAATGATGCTTTTGGTTTCATAACACATGGAAATAACTTGAAATAATAACTCTGCCCCCTGTTTATGCAATGGAATATAGCCCAATTCATCAAGAATCAAGAGATCCAACTTTTCGATTTGATTGAGAAATTTACCAAGGTCACCTTTTTCATTGGCCTCCAATAAAGCATTGACAATGGAGGCGGCCGTATAGAACTTCACTCTTTTTCCTTGTTTTTTCATCAAATTGAGGGCGATGAGAGTGGAAAGGAATGTTTTACCGGTTCCCACTCCGCCATAGAAGATAAGGTTTTCCTGATTTTTCGTAAACTCACCTTCTAAAATATAATCTTTTGTGATGCCTGGGGCTAGTTGAATCTCCCGCCAATCATAAGGTTTATTTGGAATTTTCGGCAATGTCGCCTGTTTTAGTAGTAAATTTATCCTTCTCTCATCTCGATGCTGCACTTCTCGTTCAAACAGCTTCAGTAAAAATTCCTCCTTTGTTTCCGCATGGATGGTATGGTAATTGGCTGGAATCCAGCTTAATTTTAGTCTTTTGGCATATTCCTTAATCATTTGTTCCATGATGCCACATCTCCTTGGGATTCGAATAGGCGGTCATAATGCCTTACTCCTCGGATGGCTTCCGGCATATCTGGAACGTGTTTTTTCGGTTGAATTGGCTCTCGTATACCTCTTCCATTGATTAATTGATAAAATACCTGTTTAATCGATTCTACTTTCGGATGACCATACTGGGAGGCAATCCTCAAAGCCTGTGTCGAAACTTCGAAATCATGTTCTTTTAGTAAAACAGCTAGTAGTTGTAATGCTTCCTTCTTTTCTTGAACGGTACAATTGGAAAAATAATTTTTCCATTCTTCCGGCATCTTTTCATAGAAATCCGTATATTTTAATGCATTTGGCCTTTTGGCCATTAACGTAAGATATGGTTGCCATTTCATTGATTTTTGTTTTGTGCCATATAAACGCTCGTGCTTGATAATCAGCTCATGCTCTTCTGTTAAAATGGCAATCTCATGATAAGAGATCTTTGCCAAAACCTTTTGTTTGGCAAAACGGGGAGACGTGGAATATAAATTGTTTTCTAAATGGATGAAACCGTACTTATCAGCCGTGACCTGCTCATATCGGACACATTCAAATTCTTTGGCTGGCAATTGAAGAAATAACGCTTGTTCTTCTTCAAATAATTCAGCGATGAGTCGCTCCTTCTCATAATGCGGACGATTCCAGTCCTTCTCACATTTCTCCCATAAAGATTCATTAAAACTTTCTAGTTGATAGATTGTTTGTTCAGGTAAAAAGAAATTGTTTCGAATATATTTCACCTTTGATTCGACATTCCCTTTTTCATTTCCGCTGGCTGGGTTGCAGAACTCGCATTCAAAGCCATAATGTAAAACGAATCGTTGAAATGTCTCTGTCAATTCTCTTTCTCCGTTTGGCAAGATCGTTTTTACGGCAGGGGAGAGATTATCAAAACGAATGACCCTTGGAACCCTTCCCATATAGTGAAAGATTCGTTTTAATCCTTCCAAGAAACATTCTTGATTTTGAGCTGGCATGACTTGCACATAGGCCGCATTACTGTAAGGGAATGAAACGACCAGGTAAGGAAAATCGACGTATTTCCCCTGATAGAGAAAAGGAGCTTCTCCAAAATCAACTTGAGCCGTTGCAGGTTTCGATTCTAAAGGTAACGCAGCTGGTTCACTTTGTTCGAGCAGTTCTTGTTTTCTTTTTGATACATAGAGCCGAACAGAACGATCTGAACCTGTAAATCCATATTCTTCTTTTAAGATTTCATACATTCGTTTCGCAGTTCTTCGATATTTTTTCTTCTTTGTCAAGTCCTCTTTAATCCATTGATCCAATATCGGTTTCACTGGATCCATCACTTTCGCTTTTCTCGTTTGTTTAACTTTTGAGGGATTGAAGTCTTCCATTTCCGCATACTTCTTCACTGTTCTTGGATCACGATTCATTCTTTTGGCAATATCGGAATAGGAACATCCTTTTTGGTTTGCTTCATATCTGATATAATGAATTTCAGCCACTGCTAACATCTCCTTGAATACCTCCCGTTGAACTGTTTTGTCCAACTAGGAGGGTAGTGTATTTGGGGAATGTTGGCAAGTGGTTTTTTGTTTTATAGGACCTGCATAAATTAATTGCCAAACGTTACATTTTTAGTTTGCCATAAACAGGCAAAGCTGGATTTACTTGAAAAACGAGTGTTATATCATTTATAAAATGTTTTTTTAAAAAATTATAAAGAGATGAAGGACTGTACATATATGGTTTCACCAAAAGAACGTAAGAGCCATTTTCTACTTGCCAAAAACAACTTGACGGTTACATACGTTCGACATTGCATCAAAACCAAAGACTTTGAGCTCTTGAAGAAAACATTGGCGAATAAACAGAACAGCGTTTCCAGCTATATGAAAACCGCCATCAAGACAATCAACAAATACATAAATTACGTGGAGAATACGTTGAAATATGATTATAACAACGGCATTTTAGAAGGGATTAATAACAAAATCAAAGTGATTAAACGCATTTCTTTCGGTTATCGATCCTTCTATCACTTTAGAAACTGAATATTCATTACCCAAAACTTAGCGAAAATAAAAACAGCTTAGGGGAACCTCGAATTTCCCCTAAGCCATCCGATTACATATTACCAAATAATGTCACTAGAATTTATTCACCAACACCATTTGACAAAGAACCATTTTCTTTGTCTCAAACGATAAGTAACTCGTCAAAATAGCCCTTAATCCAAAATATAGGATTAAAGGGCTATCTATTCTACATTAAAAAAATGGATCTTTCTTTATATTCAAGTATTAAATTCCTGCTAAATAAATTTAAATACCTTTACTTTAAATTCTTTCTTTACAACAACATAACCAATGATATTTGTAAAACTTATAGTAAACATAGTTGATATAGCTGCACCATTCATGCCAAATTTCGGTATAAGTAATAAATTTAATATTACACTCAAAATTAACGAGATTATATTAGAATAAAGCTGAAACTTTGGTTTTCCAGTCATAGACATTAATGTCCATACCGCACCTACTGCCACATTTACAAATTGACCAATACACATATAAATTAAAGCCATCTGACCATTTATAAAATCCTTACCAAAAATACTTAAAATAAATTCACTTAACAATATTATCATCATTGTTATCATTAAGGATAAAATAAATAGAACACGTGTCGTTTTGGTATAGAGCTGTCTTATTTTTTCTATTTCACCATTATGATAATAATTTGCAACCCTAGGTGCAAATACAGAGATAAAAATTACTAATATAACACTAATTAAACCTGATATTTGAACAACTATTTGATATATCCCAACTTCAGTTTTCGTACCAAGAGAGCCTAACATTAGTATATCTATTCTTCCCATTAATAAAGATACCATATTTGACAAAAGTAGAGGGAAAGAATATGTAAGTAAACCTACATCTAAAATTAATTTCTCAAACTTATATTTATTTTGAATAAAGTAAATTATATTAGAGAAAATAAAAGAAATATATGTTGCTATGATTATAGAATAAATGTTTTGTCCAAGAATATAAAATAGCAACACAACAAATCCTATTCTTATTACCATGCTTAAAAAGCCATTTATTTTATAAAATTCTTTAAATTTCCCATCACTTCTATATAAACTAAAAAATAAATATTCAACCGAATATAGCCAAACTATAGGTAGCATTAATTTAAGAATTTTATTGTCTGTTAATAACCATACTACTACTATTAGCAATATTGAAATAACAAAATTCGCCAAAAAACTAAAAGATACATGCTTGTATTTATTTTTAGGTAAAGAATAAATTAACCCATTATCAAGACCAAACTTCGCAGCTATTGATAGAATTGTAATAATTGTAAAAGCATACGTATATTCACCAAAAATCTCGGCTCCAAATAATCTTGTACAAACTAATGAGAATAATAAGGTAAAAATTGAATAAGCACCTTTACCAACAATTGAGTCTAAAATTTTTTTTAAAAACACATTTTTTATTAACTTCTCTCTCCATAAAGAACTCAATATATCTCGCCCGTCCTCAAAATGACTTATTAGAATTTAATAAGTGATGATTTTAAAAATTGCAATGATTTTTCTTTTTCAGTTTCAATTATTTTTTTAGCATTATTAAAATCTATATCAGTAAGATTAAAATTTTCCAAATCCTTATAACTTTCTATCAATCTGTTTTCTAATCCAACTTTATAAAGTAGATCAACCATTCTTTGTCCAACACTTCTATGTGGAATTGTTATAAAGTTTTTTTCAAATAAAATCGAAAAAACAGTGCCATGAAAGGAATTAGTCACAACAAATTTTGCCTTTTCGAATAACCCTAAAAATTCATCAGGTCCTGCTGATTGAATATAATTTATACCTTTTTTTAAAAAAATAGGATTAAACCCAATTTCGTAAATTTTCAGATTGTTCTGATTTGCAATTCTATTAGCTATTTTATATATATCTTTGTTTTCTTGTAACTTATATATTAGTAAATATGGTTCCTCTATTAATGCCTCTTTTTTTACAGACATATAATCTTCTTTATTAAGTAAAAGGGTAGGATCTAAAGTTTGTTGAACATCTATACCTCCTTTATTACTTATAAACTCCGCTAATTGCGATTCTCGAGTTGATATATAATCCAGTTTTGATACAAGTTTTAAAAATTCCTTTTCAACACCACTTATTGTATGTAAACTACCACAACTTGCTGCATAGGATATTTTTGTACTTTTATTATTAAAATTACAAAAATACACTGGATCTAATCCACCAGTAATATTCGGATTCCATACTTGATCACTTCCAGAAATATAAGCATCATAATTTAAATTTTCTATTTCATTTAGTGAAAAATATTTTTCTTCAGTTAAATTTAAATATTTTTTTTTAAAATCATTAAACTGTTTAAACTTTTTTTCCCATTGTTTGTTTGTCATAAGATGTCTAGTTTTTATATAAACAGTTTTTAATACTCTATGTTTTGCTCCTTTATACAAATTTACTTCTCTTTTTAACTTATTCGATTTCATAATAGATTCATTTTGATAATCTATTATTCGTACATTAAATCCTTCCTTTTTTAATGTTTCTTGTAAGGCGAAAGCCTGTAACACCCCACCGTAATTTATAGCATTATGAAATGTTAATATTCCAATTTTCATCGACTTCTTCCTTTCATTTATATCTGTAGTAACCTAAATTAGCTAAAGGAGCTATAAAAATCAAATATAATAAAAAGAAGTTATAATCATACAAAGGATTACCAGTAACCCCATAAAAAATAAAAACCAACTGTACAAAAGCAGAAGTATATAAAAATGATTTTATACTGTCGTTTTCTGCGTTATAATTCTTTTTACTTAATAATAATGTCAAAATTAATGTTAATACTATTGCACCCATATATAGTACAAAACCAAATAAACCCAATTCCGCAAGTAGCTGTAAGTATATATTATGTACATCTACTGATGTTTTATAGATTGGATTATCAACAAATGCATTAATTCCCCAACCGAAAATTGGTCTCTCATAAAATAAGGATAAAGCAGTCATATATAATCCTAATCTTCCACTTGTAATATCTTTTTGGCTAGTTATACCAAAAAAATCAATTATGATTTCAATATTGCTTATTATCATTGAACAAATTATTAATGACATTATTGTAATAATAATCAATTTTTTCGAAAAAGTTTTAAAATTAAAGAATAATAAGTAGACAATAATAACTCCTAGAATATCGGCTAAAATAATTCCCCTCTTCTCAGTCAAAACTAATGCATAAATAAAACTAAAAATAAAAAATAAACTATAAATATTCTTTTTTCTTTGAAATAAAAGTATCCCAAGACCTATTGATATTAAAAAGGCATTTGTACCAGTTTGACCACTAATACCTGAATAAACACCAATTCTTTCAAAGTATATAGTTGCACTCTGTGCTCCTTGTGTCATTAAAGGGAATAGAAATTTATTGTAAATTTCGGGTAAAAATTTAGAAATTAAAGTTGTAATAACTATTATTGAAGATAAAAACAAGTTAACTTTCATTAACAATTTTAAATTTATATCCAGAATGGAGTAAGTAACAAAAATTAAAATTGAAACTAAATATATTAATATAAAAACAAGTGAATTAGAAAAACTCGTTGTATAAAATAACGAAAAGCAAACGGGGAAAATAGTTAATAACCAAGACAACTGATAATATCTTAGTTTTGCTATATAACCATTATATAAAATCATTATTAGAGAAATAATAAAAGTGAAAGGTAAAATAAATACTTTCATTTGTTGCAGTGGTGCTAAAACAACAAAATATAATGTTATTAGTAAGAGAATAAAAGTAAGATTATATATTTTTTTTAAGTAGATATTTTGGGTGCTTATTTTCATTCGCCTCTACTTTCGAACAATCATAATATTAATATTTCATCTTTAAATATTTTTTTAAATAATATAATAACTTGGTAAAATAATATATTATATATTTATTTTTAGTTTGCAAAAAAGACTTTAAAACGGTATATTTAAAACCACTTCTTTTAGATTTATTTAATTTTTCATTATATTCATTTGATGTTATAATTCCCTCAATATAATCGATCTTTTCCCTTCTACTTAACACACAATCATCATGAAAAAGATTTAAAAATCCCGCATATACATTTTTAATATACAAGTAATAGGCTCTTGCAAGTATATCATTGTTTTTTGTACGTAGTTCAAAATATTCAACAACATAATTATGAACATAATTTAACATTTCAAATTTGTTTTGATAGTATCTTTTTGTAACGGATTCAACATTATAGTTATTATAATGATAGAAACATTTATCTGTTACATAAATTGATTCTGCAAAGCAAAGAACTTTTACATTAAACAATAAATCTTCTTGCAAATGTATTCCAACTGGCATCATTATTTCATTTCCAATAATTAATTTTTTTCTAATTAATTTACATGTTGGACCATTTATTTTTTCATTTTCAAATAAATCAATGATACCATTTGCAATACTTTTATTACCTTTAATATACCTAGGTTTAAGTCTAAATACTTTAGATTCAATTAGTTTTTTATTTTTATCATAAAAATTTTTATATAAACCACACATTACAATATCAGGATTTTTTTCTTTAGCAATCTTTACTAACTCTTCAAGCATATTCTCTTCAATACAGTCATCTGCATCTACAAACATTATATAATCACCAGTAGCTTTTATTAATCCATAATTTCTTGCTGCAGATGAACCTGCATTTTCTTGAGATAGTACCAAAATTCTACTATCTTCTCTTTGGTATCTATAACAAATCTGTAAACTATTATCTTTAGATCCATCATCAATTAATATAAGTTGGAAATTTTTGTATGTCTGTGAAAGAATAGATTGAATAGTTTTATCTAAAAATGGTTCTGCATTATAAACAGGAATAATAATTGAAATAAACAACTGCTTTCTCCCACCAATCAAGGAAACTACAAACTACTTAAAAAAGGAAATTTATATTATTGATTTTTTATATATAACTTCCAAAGCACATAAAGAATTTTTTATCCCGTATTTTTCAACAATATTTAAACAATTCTTCGACATGTTCTCTCTTAGTTTTTCGTCTTTATAAAGTCTATCTATACTTTTTGCGAAACATTTTACATCAGATGGTTTACAATTAAACCCTGTAACACCATTAATAGAATAATCAATAATTCCATGAACATTTGAAGTGATAATAGGTAACCCAGAAGCCATTGCTTCGAGTGCTGCCATACCAAGTCCCTCACGGAATGAAGGAAAAGCAAAAACATCTGCAGATTTACAAATATCCGCAATATCACTTCGAAAACCTAATAATTTAACTTGGTTCATAACACCTAAATCTTTTGATAATTTTTTTAAATAATCTAACCTATTTCCCTTTCCACATACCACATAATAGATTTTTGGATTATTTAAAATTGCTAAAGCCTTTATAATAGTTTCATGATTCTTGTTCTCGTTGAGTTCTCCTACTGAAAGTACAACAAAGCTATCTTCGGGTAAACCTAATTTTGATCTTATTGATAATTTATCAATTTTATTCTCTTTGAACTTAGAAATATCAAGTCCTACTCCTGGTATATATTCAACACTATTAGCTTTTAATTTTTTTCGTGCTCTTTCAAAATCCTCATTGTTTATCGTTATAATCACATCCGTATATTTAGACAAATATCTCTCTATTGGATAATAAATTAACCAATTTTTAGTTGGAGCACCTTTATAAAAATGAAAACCATGCGCAGTATAAAATACTTTAACATTTTCCAGATTTTTACAAGCTAACCTTACACATGCTGAAGCAACCGGGGTATGGGTGTGTATAAGATCATATTTTTTATCTTGTATTAATTTTTTTAATTTTTTAAAAGCTTTTATATTATCCTTCTGTAATGGGGATCGTTGGAATTCAATATTATAAACTTTACATCCTAAATCCATCAATTCTCTATTTATATCCCTTTTTACATTACAAGCTATGTCAACTTGATGGCCTTGATTAATTAGCATTTTTATATGGGGAATTAAAAATGCATTTATTGTATTAGATATAGTAGTCACATATAATATTTTCATTTTTAATTCTCCAATCATTAAATTTAATTAATATTAAATAATTAACTTACTCAACTTTCGCAGTCCAAAATCTTGTTTAAATGCTTGATGTAAATGGGTTTTGGAAGTACAAAATTATCATTTGACATTTTTTAAAACATAAAGAAAGACACCTATTCTTTTGGTAAAATATTGGTGACGAAACCAAATCCAAAAGAAAGGTGTCACCACTATGATAACGAATAAAGACTACTTTGCGCAATTACCAAAAGAAATTAAACAAGGATTTTCCGAATTAAATATTGGATATCATATAAGAAAAGCGAATATTACGAAACTTTCCGGGTATTCTTGTCTTACTGTTTTCAAACTGATTTTTCTTTTAGTCTTCCAATATAAGAACTGGTTTCGTGCTTTTATGAGTAAACGATCTCAGGATCTGCCCGGAAAGGATACAGTCTATCGCTTTTTAAATACACCAACCTATCATTGGAGAAAGTTTCTGCTTTCATTAAGCAGTGAAATGATCCGTCTGCTTCAACCATTAACTTCAAAAGATCGTGTCACAGCTTTTGTGATTGATGATTCTGTCTTTTCACGAAACCGTAGTAAGTCGGTTGAACTGTTGGCTAAGGTTTTTGATCACTCTACGCATCAGTACTTGAAAGGGTTTCAAATGCTTACCCTTGGCTGGACCGATAGTTTTACTTTTATTCCTATTGATTTTGCTCTTCTAAGTTCACCGAAAAAGGAAAATCGCCTGCAAGAAATCAATACCAATATTGATAAACGAACATCTGGCTATAAGCGTCGCCAGGAAGCTCTGAAATCAAAACCGGACGTGGCTTCAGCTTTACTTGATCATGCGCTTGAAAAAGGGATTATAGCTGACTATGTTCTCATGGATTCCTGGTTTACACAAGCGCCTTTAATTGAGAAGATTACGAACAAAGGGTTATTTGTCATTGGCATGGTGAAGCAATTAAAGCAGCGATACGTTTACAATGGTGAACGTTTCACACTGAATCAACTTTACAAATTGGCAAAAACGCACATGGGTAAAAAAGACATTCTCGGATCCGTTTATGCTACTTTAGACAATGGAATTCCAGTAAAAATTCTATTTGTACGAAACCGTAATAAACGGAGCGAATGGCTTGCTATTCTCAGCACAGATACAACATTAGAAAATGAAGAGATCATTCGTATTTACGGCATGCGTTGGGACATTGAAGTCTTCTTCAAATGCAATAAATCCTTTTTAAATTTAGGGAAAGAATTCCAGGGTCGTTCATACGACATGTTAATTAGCCATACAACCATTGTTTTTACACGATATATTCTCATTGCCTGGCAAATGCGAAAAGAGGAGGATCCTAAGACGATTGGCAACCTTTTTTACATCCTTTGCGAAGATGTAAAAGACATAGATTTTATTACTGCCCTTCAATCGCTTATTGACCTTTTCCAAACTTTGGCGGAATCCAAGGTTTCTTTAAACATGGACATCTTTAAAAATCAAATGAATAAATGGTTGGTTACTATACCTAATTATATCAAGCAATGCTTAAATATTACTGTGTGCGAAAGTTGAGTAACTTATTTTAATATTTTTAATTCATTATATTTAATCATATAAATTTCTTTGTCATATTTTCCAATAACATTTTCATTTGCAACATCTACAATATTATTAACTATCATCCTTGGTACATTTACCCCACACTCATAAGCATGAGGATATCCCCCACCAAATCGGGGATTTACTTCAGAAACATAATATTGATCGTTTACTTTAAAAATGTCGATATCAATTATTCCTATAAATCCTGCTTTTTGAACAAATTTTATAATCAACTCAAATAATGAAGGATCTTTTACAGAAACAGACTTATCTGTCTCCCCTGCACGCATTTTAATTTTTTGCTTCGCAAAGATGGCAACAGGTTCATGAGTTATCATATCAATATAAACATCTGCTCCATATTCCGTACCATTCATATATTCTTGAATCATTAAATTATCGAAACGGTTAAACAATACTTCAATTTCATCTTTTGTTGAACAGATATTTATATTGATACTTGCACTGCCTTTGACCGGTTTCACAAATACAGGATAACTAATAATGCCTGCTTCAACATCTTGATAAAACTTTTCTTTATCTATATAACTCTTTGGGGTATTAAATCCATTTGCAACTAAAAATTGATACATTTTATATTTATCAAAACACATTTCAACAACTTCAAAATCAGAAATAATTGGGATAATTCCATTTTGCAAAAATATTTCCTTGTTTTCTGCTAGTAAACTGAGTTCGGGATCAATTAAGGATAACACGGCTTTTACATTATTATTCTTGCAAATATCAAGAATTGTATCTAGATACCCTTCTTCATTTATCCTTGGAACAATATAATATTTATCCGCATCATATAAGGCAGGAGCCAGTTCACTGCAGTCAGTGGCAATCACTTTCCCCTTGCCTTCAAGTTCTTTCTTAAAATATTGAATTATTTTGTTTCTAGAACCACAACTTAAAATTAAGATATTTATATCATTTGACATTTTTCAGATCCTCCAAAGCATCAAAAAACAAAGGTGTTCCTCCGGTATGAATGAACAATATATTTTTCCCTTGTATATTGTTTTCTTTAATATATTCTTTCATGCCCCAAAAAGCTTTGCCTGTATAAGTGGTATCCAGCGGAATACCTTCATTTTTCAAAACTTCCAGTATTGTAATCAATATATCTTCATGATAAGATGCGTATCCATCAAGAACGAAATCGTCAATAAATGTAATTTCTTCAGAAGATACTGGCATCATATTTATACTTTCTAAATAATTATTCACACTATCCAAAACAACTTGGCTGCCATATGGATTTTTTCGTGCATTGCTTATTCCAATTATTTTCCTATTTTCATCGCCATTGATTAATTTTCCGCATATAAGACCAGCTTGTGTTGTTCCAGTACCTGATGTATGAAAAATGTAATCAAAATCAATATTATTTTCTTTTTCACTCTTCTTAATTTCGTTGTATACATTTACATACGCCTGGGTACCAATATTACCATGGCCTCCACCCTGAATAAAATATGGATCATAACCTTCAGATTTTAATTGCTCAATTTTTCCATCAATTGTGTCGCGAACTTCTTTGACATCACAAAATGTTATGGAAGCGCCAAATATATCGATTAATTTACTATTTGCAGTTTCTTTAATATTTTGAGTGGGAGAAATAATATGGCAAGGTATTCCATAAGATGCTGCCATATTGGCTATTACACGGCAGTGATTAGAACTGCTACTTCCGTAAGTAACTATACAATCTTTATTTTTTTGCTTCAAATCTTCAAAAAATAGTATGGCCTTTCTCGCTTTGTTTCCTCCGAATGAAACCGGAAATAAATCATCTCTTTTTATATAAATGTCATTATTATTTATTTTTAAATTTAATTTTTGAATTGGCGTTTTATAATCATTAATTCTCATAATCAAATCACTCATTTAAGTATTCTTCTACATCCAGGCCATAGACATATCTGTCTATTTTTTTCCCTTTATAAAAAAGATCATTTTTTAAAAGGCCTTCTCTTTCAAATCCAACTTTTTCAAACAACTTTTGAGCCGCAATATTTTCAACTTCTGTATAAAGGTAAATTTTTATTAAACCAAATTCTTCGTAACTTTTCTTTATTAATAAATCAGTAGCTTTTTTTGCTATTCCTTTTCCTTTATACGAATCTTCACCTATGCAAATGTAATATTCCGCTTTTTTATTATTATGATCAATGTTTAATAATCCGATTAATCCAACCGGTTCATTATCATAAGTAATTGTAAAATCGGCTCTATCATTTCTATCTTTTATTTTGTTATACCATTCTAATGTTTTATCCTCTCTTAATGGTAAATCATAATGAAGATATTTATTGTTTCTTTCATCATTTATCCACTTTACTTTGTATGGAATATCTTCTTCTTTAAATTTCCTTATTGAAATCACCATATATCCACCACTTTTTATTTTTGTGCATTATCTTGTAAATAAATACTTTCAGGCTTAACGACCTTTAAGAAAGTTTTAAATAAAATTGAGAAATCAAATAAGATATTAAATTTTTCTATATATTCAACATCATATCGAATTCTTTCATCCCATGATACCGAATTTCTTACTTTTACTTGAGCTAAACCCGTCATCCCCGGTTTCATTAAAAATCTCTTACGTTGGAACTCGTTATAATCTTCATATTTGTATGGATGGTAAGGTACTGGCGGTCTTGGACCAACAAGACTCATTTGGCCAAGTAATACATTAATTAATTGTGGTAACTCATCTAAACTGGTTGCGCGAAGAAATTTTCCTATTTTTGTTATTCTGTTATCATTTTCAGACTTAAGAAATAAACCTGAACCTATTTTCTCCGCATTCACAACCATCGTTCTAAACTTGATAATTTTAAACACCTTTCCGTTTTTACCTAATCGTTCTTGTTTAAAGAAGACAGGACCTTTTGATGTAGCTTTAATTAAAATTGCTATTATGATCAGGATAGGTGATAAAATAATTAATCCTAATAGACTTCCAAAAAAATCAATTAATCTCTTGATAATCAAATTTATTTTTCTCATAAAAAATCACCATAAGCTTTTAATAACTTCAACAACTTTTGATAACTGTTCATCCGTCATCTTCGTATCAGACGGCAGGCAAACACCGTTTTCAAATAATTTCGCTGCGACATCCGTTCCAAGATGGATATAATCATATTTTTCATAGAACGGTTGCAAATGCATCGGTTTCCATACAGGTCTTGATTCAATGTTTTCTTTTTCCAACGCTTCAATGACATCCATTGGTCGGATGTCTCCTGTCAGTTGGATGACACTAAGCCAATAGTTCGGTTCATTCCATTCATTAACTGGCATGAACTCAATCCCTTCTAATTCGCCTAGTTCTCTCTTATAAAAATCAAAAATATATTTCTTTTTTGCTACTCTGTCGTCTAATACTTTCAATTGGCCTCTACCAATCCCTGCAAGTACATTGCTCATGCGATAGTTATAACCTAATTCGCTATGTTGATAGTGTCTTGCCTGATCGCGGGATTGGGTGGACCAGAATCGCGCTTTCTCAATTTTATCCACATGATTGGAAACAAGCATTCCGCCACCGGATGTGGTAATGATTTTATTGCCATTGAACGAAAAGATTCCGTAATCGCCAAAAGTACCTGTATGTTTCCCTTTATAATATGCGCCCAAAGACTCGGCAGCATCTTCAATAATTGGTACATTATGTCTATGACAAATCTCTAAAATTTTATCCATATCTGCCGATAATCCATATAGGTGGACTACAATGACGGCCTTCACATTTGGATATTTTTCAAAGGCCTTTTCCAAAGCTTCCGGCGACATATTCCAAGTTTCCGGGTCACTATCGATGAAAACTGGAATCGCATGTTGGTAGATGATAGGATTCGCAGTTGCTGCAAAGGTGAGAGATTGACAGAATACAATATCTCCTTCACCCACTCCAGCCGCCTTTAATGCAAGATGCATCGCGGCGGTTCCGGATGAAAGCGCTAGCGCAGCTTTTGAGCCCACTTTTTCCGCAAGTTCCTTTTCAAATTGATTGACATTCTCTCCTAATGGAGCAATCCAATTGGTCTCAAAAGCTTCTTTTACATACTGCATTTCGTACCCTTCATCGCTCATATGGGGTGAAGAGAGATAAATTCTTTCTGTCATGATACATAGCTTCCTTTCCTACAATTAAATAATGGATAATTGAGTCGGTGTATAGTGGATTTCATCTTGTTCCTGAACAAGATCCCATTTTTTATTTGCCACATCAATGGTGATCCGTTTGATTTCGTCAGGATCTTTCAACGTTTTCAATTGCCCCAACAGCATCATCAACTGATGATGTTCCATGCAGTGGGCTTTGCCGACATGGATTTTCGGAAAGATGGAGGCTTCCTGGATTTCTTCCGGATTGAGCAACTCTTCATACATTTTTTCACCCGGACGGATGCCGGTAAATTCAATTTTGATTTCATCTTCCGTGAATCCGGACAAGTGGATGAGATTTCGCGCCAAGTCCACAATTTTGACCGGTTCACCCATATCCAATACGAACACTTCTCCGCCTTTTGCCAGCGCGCCGGCCTGGAGTACAAGCCGCGATGCTTCCGGAATGGTCATGAAGTATCTTGTCATGTCCGGATGTGTCACCGTGACCGGTCCACCTTTGGCAATTTGCGCCTTGAACCGAGGCACGACACTGCCTCTGGAACCTAGTACATTCCCGAAACGTACCGCTGCAAAATTGGTGTTGCTCCGTTTTGCCAAGTCCTGGACCACCATTTCAGCGATGCGTTTCGACGCTCCCATCACGTTTGTCGGGTTGACGGCTTTATCCGTCGAAATCATGACAAAGTTTTTCACGCCAAATTCATGGGCGGCATCCGCCACATTTTTCGTACCAAAAATATTGTTTTCAACCGCTTCTGTTGGATTGTATTCCATCAACGGCACATGTTTATGGGCCGCCGCATGGTATATCACATCCGGTTTATATTGTTTGACGATTTCAAAGATCCGTCTGCGATCCCGGATATCCGCAATCACCGGGATTAATTCGGTTTGGCTGTTTCCATGTTTTTCTTTCAATTCCATCAAGATGGTGTAGATGGAGTTCTCCCCATGGCCCAACAATATCAATTTTTTCGGATTGAAATTCATCACTTGCCGGCAAATTTCAGAACCGATGGAGCCCCCAGCGCCTGTAATCAGGATAGTTTTATTCGTCAATTTTTTCGAAATGGCATTCATGTCGAGTTTGACTTCATCCCGTCCAAGCAAATCCTCAATGTTCACTTCTTTCATATCACTGACGGACACTTTCCCCGTCATGACATCTTCAATATTCGGCATGATTTTGACCTTGGCTTTGGTTTGCGCGCAACGATCATAGATGCTTTTGATGCCAAAACGTCCTAATGATGGAATGGCGATAAAAATTTCCTCGATATTGTATTTTTTAACAATTTCGGGTATATCGCGGGTTGTGCCCTTCACTGTGACGTCCAGGATTTTTAAATGTTGTTTTTTCGGATCGTCATCCACAATCGCAACTGGCCGATATTCCGGATTCGGTGCCCGTTTCAAGTTGCGGATGAGCATCGCGCCGCCTTGTCCTGCCCCCACAATCAAAACCCGTTTCAAGTTGTCCACTCTTCGGAAGGATTCCCGGTCATTGAGCATTCGGACAATAAAACGGGATCCGCCAATCAAAATGATATGCAACATCCATGTGACCATCATCACACGGAAATAAACATCATGATTGATGATGTATTGCATGAAGCTGGCGGTCATTACAGAAATGGTCACCGCAACGCAAATGATGAGGAGTTCCCGGACCGAAGCCACACTCCACATCCGGTCGTATAAATGGAAAAAGTAAGCCGCAATGTGATGACTAATCAAAAGCGTTATCGCACTGAGTAAGATTAATTTGTTGTCATAGACATTCAGTGTCGGATGCAGCAGCCAATAGCTGATAAAGATTGCTGATAGGACAATGCATGAATCGATGGTAAAAAATAGGAGATAACGCTTTTGATAGCTCATAAAAAGTCAACCTTCTTTCTACTAAATTTCAAAAGTGTCGATTGCGAGAAATTCTTAGAGGTCTTTGATATGTATAACCGAGCATTTCAAGTGTTTTAATAGGATATCTTATGCTACTAGTAAACCGCTTGAACATGCACCCAATGTTCGTTCATAGAATGTGAATTCAAGTGATTAATTCCTTCTATCATTTATTTCAACCGGTTTCCCTTGTTAATTATTTGTGTAACCGTTATTAATCGGAGGTGCCCAGTTTTGATGTTGGTGTTCGGGCTGCGGATTGGGTGTTATGTCGAAAAGCTGGTGTCATCATTGAACGGACTTTTGATCAAGGCTTTGTTTATATGAAATCAATGCTCATCATGTTGATCCACAACGATGAGCAGCGTTTTGTATTTTTATTGACCATTTTGAAACCTTTGAAACTTCTTTTTCGTTATAAATGTTAAGTAGGGTTCGAGTGTTTTCATTGAGCAAAGGTAAGTGTTTTTTGTGGCCGAACCCTCAACGGCGTAGCGATTTTAAATGAGGCTTGTCCACTGAACCAGTGATTCGTACTGATCGTTCAAAAAACCATCCGTTTCGACAAATCCCATCACATGAATAGCCTCTATCGACAACCCGCTGAGCGGCGTTACTACCGTAAGAACACTGGAAATATTAAACGAAGAATATTCTGTCTACTCGAAATATTAGAACTATTTATAAGTTTTGAATAAAATTTCCATATCGTTAAAACGAAACTTTCTATACATTATTATATTATATATTTCTCTTGTATCAATCGCACTATTTTCTTAGTTATTTTCAGTAAAAAAGTCCAGGAATTTCGCACTAATCGTTCAAGATTCAACAAAAAAAGAGAACCATTTCCATTTGTGAATCAATTATTCACAACCAATGTTTCTCTTTATTTGACATTATACAATACGTTCTATCAGAAATCTACCAATATTTTCATAAAATACGATGATTCAGGGGCATTTCCGGGTGGAAAATCAAAAATAATTTTAATGAACCAACTACGTTTTTCCTAATGTATAGGAGTAAATAGGCTTATAAAAATTACTGATTATTACTATTTTGATAAATACTTCCAGATGAAAAATTACTATTTTTGTATACATCTTTGTTAAACTTAACTACTAAATATTCGTAACCATCTCTACCATCTTTTTGAATTACAGCAGATGTTAATTCTGGAGCTTCAGTATCTTCTTTTACTTGAATTGCTTTACTAAATGCTTTAATACCTTCACCAGAAAAGTCAATAATTGCGTCTGCAGCAATTGATACATTTACATAACCAACTGATAATGGTGAAATAAGCTCAATGATAAACTTAGTTTTATCATTTTTATCTTGTTCAACTTTAGTAACCGTATTTCCAGAAACAGTAACTGCAGCAGTGCCGAATTTTACAACTTCTTCACTAAATTTGATTTCTAATTTTTGTGGGTTAATTACTGTAATATCAGTTACTTCTGGAGCTTTGCCATCACTTTCACCTTTAGTAAGTGAAATAGATGCTGGGTTTGGTGATAAAAGATTGTTATTCCAGTCTACAGCTCCTACTAATTTTAATTCGATTTCTTTATTAGACTTAACTTAGATGTAGTATAGATTTATGGACACAACTTGGTTAAGTCATTAATATTAAACTAACGAAAGGTTGTGTCCGAATCATGAGTCAAAAACGGTATAATCAAGAATTTAAACAAACAGTAGTTGAGCTTTATCGCTCTGGCACTCCAGTCAGTCCTACCGGCGCGAATATGGTGTTTCTGAAGTAACGATTTATAAATGGATTAAGCAATTCTCTCCAATTGAAGGAGAACAGGAGTTAACTTTGGCTGATGTAGAAGCCATTCAAAAAGAAAATCTTCGACTAAAACAGGAGATCGAAATTCTAAAAAAGGCTATGACCATATTCGAGAGAAAATAGATGAGCAAGAACTGATTGACTTAATTACAGAAGAAAGTGAACATCATCCAATCCAAATGATGTGTCGTGTTTTAAAGATGCCTAAAAGCACGTATTATGAGTCGTTTCATAAGAAGCCGAATCGCTATCATGTCGCAAACGAAAAGCTACTTAAACGCATTCAAGCAATTCATAAAGAAAGTAAAGGACGTTATGGAGCACCCAAAATTTATGAAATGCTTAAAAAAGAAGGTTATACAGGCAGTATCAATCGAGTTCAACGTCTGATGAAACGAGCAGGCATCCAATCTTGTATTGCAAAAAAGTTTCGCCCAACACCAACACAAAAGCCAGTAGAAGAACGAGAAAATGTATTAAATCAAGATTTCACTACCACAACGATTAATGAAAAATGGGTAGCTGATATTACGTATATCCACACCCTTCGTGATGGCTGGTGTTATCTAGCGTCCGTTCTTGATTTACATACGAAAAAAGTAGTTGGATATAAATTCTCTCGCAAAATGACAACAGAAATTGTGCTGGAAGCACTTCAAAATGCAATTCAAGACCAAAAGCCTAATCCTGGACTTATCGTGCATACGGATTTAGGAACACAATATACAAGTGAAGCCTTTCAAAAACTACTAAAAAAACATGAAATGGTTCCGTCATTTAGTCGAAAAGGATGTCCATATGACAACGCTTGTATTGAATCTTTTCATGCCATATTGAAAAAAGAAGAAGTGTATCTAACCAAATACGAAAGCTTTGAGACAGCGAGAATTGCGTTATTTCAATTCATCGAAGGTTGGTATAATCGAAAACGAATTCATGGAAGCATTGGTTATTTGACACCGGATGAATACGAAAAAATGTGCCGAATAGCAGCGTAAAACATGGGGTACAGAACACTTTCCCCCTTCACATTTTTTGGCACAACAGCCATGGGTTTATTTCTCCACGTCCCAAGTAGATTGTCAAAGGCTCTTTTCACTTTGACAATCTACTTGGGATGTGGAACAATCCATGAATGGTTGTTGTGCAAAAAAACTTAATCTTTTTGTGTCCAAAAACTTGACGTAGATTCAATAGTTGAGCTGATACAAAACACAAAATCGATACATATTGTTTTTGAAGTTTGGCTCGATCTGTTGTAAAATGAAAGTGCTCTTGCATGTGAATTCTCCTTTTAAATGTTTGGTCGCACTTTCATTTTAAGGAGATCCTCATGCAAGGGCTATTTTTATGCTTGTCTGATTTTATCTAGCACCACGGGTTATGTTTGAATTTTTTTACATGATTGTTTAGAAATCTTAGTTAAGTCTAAGTTGACATGAAGGACAGGGGACTAAGCAGGGGGATTACAATAAACTCAACGTATATTATATAACTAATTATAAGTAAGAAATGCCCCCTCTCATGATATTGAGCCGTTGTTGCATTCCTCCTTATGTTTGGTGTTTGTTTGTCCACTGTTTATTCTACCAAAGGGGAAGCAACATGGCTCTTTTTCTATTTCCCTTTTTACACAATTATATGGACTTAACTTGTAGTTAATAGAAAGTCACCTCCTAAAATAGCGCAAGAACCTTTAGTTTGGTCTTTTTCTGCAGTCTAAAAATCAACATTAAAATTTAAACAGAGTCTTATCTTTAAAAAAAGAGGATGTCCCAAAAGCAGAAAAATGGGACACCCTCAGGTTCATTGATCAATTTGCATGAAAAATCAACAAGCAACGCATTGTCCACGGCCATTGTCCAATTGATCGGAGCATTAGCTGTGGTCATTTCCATCTGCACGATTGTGTTTTCCACCATTAGTTATGTCATGAAGACCAAACAAATTAATGAACAAACGTTCCGGCCGTCGCGCCCGCTTATTTGGCTTTTGGCTTCTCTGTTGCTGCTGATCACCGGATTGTTTGGATATTATTTTTTACCTTGCTTTAATAGCGGCTTTTTGGCCGCTTTTTATTATCCTGAACCGAGAAGACACCCGCTTCCACGTGAGAGCATTGGTGTGCGTGGAGGACTTGCGCGTTAGGAACATGCAAAAGAATCGCAAACTAGCCATGTCAAGACAAGGTGCGGTTGCGGTCGATAGCATATATATATTTATTAAGCATATATATATTTATTATGATGCCAGCGCCGAAGCTTTGTTGATTCAACGGAGGGATGGTCATGTTTATCCACATTGTTCAACCTGGAGATACGCTTTTTTCAATCAGCAGGCGATACGATTATCCGCTGGAAAGTCTGCGCCTTGTCAATGGCTTAGTTGAAACGAATATTGTTCCTGGTCAAGCTTTGCTTTTTCCTAGCTATACGTATACAGTGCAGCCAGGAGACACGCTAAGCGCCATTGCACAGAAAGCATTTGTGACGGTCGAACAGTTGCGGGCAGCCAATCCGGCGGTGGATCCGTACAGGATGTATCCGGGAATGAAAATTTATATTCCTGATATTTCCTGGTATCAAGCTATAACGTTAGCCTATTACATTCTCCGCGAACCGAACTTAGATCGGACGTTCGTGCGAGATTTTGCCCCGTATTCATCGTACATTGCCCTGTTCGAATATCACTTTGCCCCTAATGGCGACATTGTCACTACGCGGGATGACGCCGCAGCGATTGAAACAGCATGGCAAAACCGCGTCACACCCATTGCGGTAGTGACGAACCTAACATCAGAAGGATTTAGTGCGAGACTGGCAAGCCAAGTGCTGAACAATACGGAAGCAAGGGCGAACTTGGTTGAGAACATCTTTTATTTAGTATCACGGAAAGGCTATGGTGGCGTCAATATTGACTTCGAGCAGGTTCGCGGAGAGGATCGTGATTTGTTTACGGGTTTTTTGCGCCAGTTGCGCGATCGGTTAAAACCGGCTGGGTATGTTTTGACGATCGCCGTTCCAGCGAAAACGAGCGAGGAGATCCCTTGGCTCAGGGGCTACGATTACGGCGGCATTGGTGCTGTCGTCGACTATATGTTTATTATGGCGTACGATTGGCACCATTTAACAAGTGAACCTGGTCCAGTCGCTCCTATTAGTGAGGTGAGATCGACGCTTCAGTTTGCCGTCGAGCGCGTCCCCCGAAAAAAAATCTTGCTCGGACTCCCTTTATATGGATACGATTGGATCATTCCGTACCAGCCTGGGACATTGGCGAAGGCCCTCTCCAACCAAGAGGCGGTTTTAACCGCCATGCGTTACCAATCGCCGATTCAATATTCGTTTCAATATGAATCCCCCTTTTTTCGATATACGGATGAACTTGGAAACATTCATGAGGTATGGTTTGAAGATGTCAGAAGCATAGGACAGAAAATGAAATTGGCCCGCCAATTTCAGATTGCGGGCATCGGTGCATGGGAGTTGGGGCTGCGATTTGCGCCAGGCCCATGGTTAGTGCGAAAGTTTTTTACTGTTCGGAAAGTATAAGAAACACCCATTTCTGTTGGTTGTCTAGTCAGCGGGGAAATCGGGAAAATGGATGCTTCTCGCTTCGTTTGAAGTGGGAAGCGTTTTTTGGAAGCTGGCTGAAAAGTCGTTGCATTGGATTTTGCGTTTTTTTGTTGACAAGAAAACAATGATGCGATAGTATTAACGTCATCTTGATCTGCAGATTTATCAGCGAACAACAGGGAAAAAGATGCCTCAAAAATTTCCAGCATTAAGTGCTTCAACTACAAATTTTGCATGGCTATTATGTTGCGTTGACACAACAATTAAATCAATGCTATCATCATTGATCAATATTAAAGACAATCCTTGAATTCCCTTGACAAGCTCTTTCTTCCCCGCGTCAAGTTCCCCAGATTTCACGTCAAGCTCATTTTATTTCTTATCAAGCTAGAGGGAATTTTAATCATTTTTTAGGTAACTCTTGCATGGTTCAAATTCTTCATATCTCGTGTCAAATACACCGAATTCCACCATAAAGTTTCTTTATTTTCCACAATTTAGAGAGTATATGAAGCAGTTTCATGTCTATATCCTTTAGAAAACAGCCTATTCACCTTTATAATAAGTTGATCAGAGTCTAAATCAGTCTTCCCACATTTTTTATTTGTAAGCGTAAAATAACGCCCACGTGTTTTTTCGTGGGCGTTTATTATATGCTCTATTTAGTTTTATTTGGTACGCGACATTCTTCTGGAATTGTCTTCGACCAAGGAAGGAGTTGATCGATGGCTTCTACATCATTGTGATCTATCAATGGTAATTGTTCGAAAAGATAGGTTAAGTAGTTCAATGGATTTAATTGATTCTCTTTAGCTGTTTCGACAATGCTATAAATAATAGCGCTGGCTGATGCACCTTTCATCGATTGTGCAAATAGCCATGCCTTCCGGCCCATCACGAATGGTTTAATCGATCGTTCCGCACGATTATTATCGATTTCAAGTCGACCATCTTCTAAAAACACTATGAGCTTACTCCATTGATTTATACAATATGTAATTGCCTCTCCCAATTTGCTTTTTGGGGGAACTTGAGGGCGTTTTGTTTTTAGCCATGCCAAAAAAGCGTCTAACACAGGTTTACTGTGTTCAAGACGGTATTCTTTGCGCTGTTCGGGAGTACAGTTCTCAAATTTTTCACTGATTTGTCTTTCAATCTGGAATAATTGATTACAGAATTGAATTCCTTCTGCAGCGGTTGATGATGTTTTATCCACATTGGCTGGTAATGCCTTCAGTGCTTCATCGAATTTTCGCCTTGCATGTGCCCAACACCCTACCAGTTCGACATCCTTTAATTCATGATATCCTGCATATCCATCTACATGCAGATATCCCTTAAATCCTTTTAGAAAAGCCTTCGGATGTTTACTGTGACGAGTCGTTTGATAATCATATAAGATGATTGGCGGTACGTCTCGTCCTGTTCGATACATCCACATATAAGACTTCGAATCCGCTTTTCGTCCAGGTTCTGCTAGAACTTGAAGTGTAGTTTCATCCGCATGTAGAATATCGTTTTCGAGTAATAGCTCATGCATCCGTTTATATAGAATGGAAAGCCAATTGGTTGCACCATAAATCATCCAGTTGGCGAGCGTTTGGCGTGATAAATACACACCGAATCGTTCCAACTGCTTTTCTTGACGATAAAGAGGCATTCCTTCCACGTATTTTTGGTTCATGATATAGGCCATAGCCGATGCAGATGCCAAACTTTTTGGGTAAATTGGTGTTGGCATTTTGGCTGTGACAATCGGTGTCTCGATTCCTTCCCGTTCACATTGACGGCAACTGTAAATATGTTGAACATGCTCAACGACTTTTACTTGAGCAGGAATAATCTTGATTTCTCTTCGTATTTCCGTACTCATTTCGTGTACGGTTCCACCGCAACACAAACAAACCTGCTCTTCTTCGGCTAAACGATAGTGAATCGTTTCCGTCGGCAAGTTCTCTAGTTTCGCATCGCGTTGTCCTACAGACTTCTTCCGTTTATAAGTAATGGTTTCAAGTGTAGGTTCTTCCACTTCTGTATCCGCTGTGATTTCAGCTTCATTAAAAAGAGGAAGTTCGAGTTGATCCGGATTCGTTTTTTCACTGGAAGCCCCAAATTTTTTATGTTGGCTAAGGCGGAATTGTTCTTCCAACCATTTGATTTTAGCCTGTAAGGCTTCATTTTGTTTTTTGAGTTCCGCATTTCTCGCTTGCAGTTCTTCAATTGTTGATTCATTGGTTTGTTTGTGTTTGTTCATAAGTTAAAGAATAAAGGAAAGGAATTGACAGGTCAATGTCAAATTCCTTTTAAACCATGATTTTAGCTGATACTTGTTCATGTGCTTGTTTTTGTTCAAATGAAAGACCATCGAGCAACCAACTGAATTGGCGGGGAGTGATGCACAAAGGGCCGGGAGTTCTTTCATCAGGCCATTGAAAGACCCCTTTCTCTAAACGACGATAGTACAACCAAAACCCATTGTGATCCCAATGGAGAATTTTCAATTTATCTCGTTTCCGATTACAGAAAACAAAGAGATTAGAAGAGAAAGGATTTAACTGAAAGCTCATTTGAATAATGGCTGCTAATCCATCAATCGACTTGCGTAAATCCGTTGCCCCCGCTGCTAAATAAACATGTTGAATGGGTGTTTTACTTAACATGTGTTTTCAGCACCTGAACCACTTCGTTGAAAAGGAGTGGATTGAAACCTTCTTTTACTTCGATGGAAAATTCCCCAATGTTAACGATGAGCGGGGAGTTTTTTTCATCCAACGGATGGGATACTTCAACAGTTAGCCATTGAGGGGAAGTCCGTGAAGTTTCAGTTGTCTCTAACTCTAGTCTTTTCATCCATTTATACATACTTTGGTGACCTACTTGATTTTGTTTGCACCAAGCTTTTACACTTGACTCTCCACTAGATCGATAAGATTCAATTCGTTGTTGCCACAATTGTTTTCGTTCATCTGGGGACATAAAAATAAAAACCTCCTAACTTTTGATGTTGATCTCATTATCACAAAACATCAAAATGGTTAGAAGGTGTGGGATATTTGGCGCTTACTTCTAAAACTTGTTTTGTTTGCAGTTCTAAATTGTCCCGACCTATTAATTGTCCCTCAGAGTTAATAGCATTTTGTCCACCGATATATATTGTCTTTGCATTACCGCTAACTGTAACCACTTGACTAAAAACTCTTGAATCAAATAATCCCTCCGGATTACTATGTTTCACCTTTAACCTACTCTCCCCCCAATTATTCATTATAATCTCTAATATTGGATTATATAAATAATCTTTACACACACTCTTTTAACTTGTCGGTAGTTGGAAACATATCGACGGCACCTTAAGCACTATCTGTAGATGTGAACATATCCACTAAGCTTTACTTATTTCATTAACTCCATTAGATATTTGTATAGATCATCAGTAAGTCCATATCTAAGCTGGGAATTATCCAAAGAAGCATGAAATGAGAATATGGAATTCTTAAGTTTCTCATCTTCACCTATTGACTTGTTCGTAAAATCTTTCCAGTAATTAATGCATTCAATTGCATTTAAATCTGTATTAGGCAATTTGTTCTTGTAACAATAATTAAGTTTTGAAATGAATTCCAGCCATTCTGTTGCTCCTTCTGATTCTGCTTTATCTCTTTCTAAGTTATTTTTTATTTTATCTAACTGTTCTTTAGTAATGTATTTGTCTGCTGAGGAATTAATAAATGGGACGATTGCTTTAAAATCATCTAATGAGATATTCTTATTATCTTTAAGCTCCTGTTTTAGTTTTAGTAGCTTACTGAAAAGTAACTGCTTCTGGGCAATTTCCTCTTGAACTTTTGAAATTTGGATCTCAACGAATTTTCGAATATCTATATATCTATCATGAATCAGATCCTTTATCTCATCAAGGTTAAATCCCATGTCTTTCAAAGAAATTATTTGATATAATGTTGTAACACTCTGTATGTCATATAATCTATGCCCTGTTTCAGTAATCTTAGATGGTTTTAATAAACCGACTTCATCATAATAATGTAGAGTTCTGACAGTTATACCTGTCATACTTGCTAATTCCCCAATCTTAAGAAATCTATCCATTTTGTTCACTTTCCTTCATTTTTACAATTATTTCTAAATCATTTGTTCTAAATATATACCTCTTACCACATATACCACATTCCAGTTCTTCATTTTTTCCAACTTTAATTGATTTTTTTAGCTCATCGGTTTCAACAGACATTAGGATACCAAAAAACATCTCTTTTGAACAATTGCATTCACTTTGCACGATATATTCATCTACTACTGTTGCATATGGGAAAACCTTCAAGGGCAGTTCTGCCCATTGCTCTGTAACTATATATTTCTTTGCACTGTCGATACCATCCATTACAAATTTTAAATTATCAATATTGTAAAAAGGCAGTGGTTGTATCAAACAACCTCTTGCAATTCCGTTTTCAATCCATGTTCGAAAAATTGTTTTTGTCTGCTCACTTTTAAAATAGAAATATGAAAAGCACGAATCTATAGAAGCAGACTTTAATTCTACCGTTCCAGTAAACATTCCTCCTGTCCAACTCCCTCTTGTAATAGAGAGAGATGTCCCTTCTCCGACTAAATCGGCAAAATCACCATTAAAAGAAGCTAGTCGGGAAGAAAAAATACAATTAACATTGCCTCTTCCATCTACATCACAGTAAGCCGTATACCCAGCTGGTTTAAACCGAATACTTACATTTATACGCTGATCGATTTCGGTTAAAAAGCCACGTAATAGACAACAATCTATAAATATGTTCGTATAAAGCTGTCTTGCAAAATCTGTTTTCATATCTCTTAAATTGCTACGCTCCAGAATATTCGTTGCATCAACAATAAAAAGTCTTATTTCCTTATCTTTTGTTAATAATTTCACTAAATTCTTCTTCATAATCATTACCTCCATGCACGCATTATATAACATAACGTAACGTGAGGTTCAAGTGCCTTTTTATTAAATTCTTATATAATTTAAGAAACCGCCAACCAAGAGAATATATCTCCTGAATGACGGTCTATCATGGAGGTAATGTTTCAACTCAGTCCGAATCCCAGCGAAAAGTCAGGATTGCAGCTATCAGCGCAAGAACGCCGAAAGCAAGCAGGATAATCAAATTCGCCGCCGCTCCCCGTAAATCGAAAACTATCGTACTATGAAGCCCACTTACAAAATGGGAAAAAGGGTTGAGCCGGCTTAGCGTCTTAATCCAGGTAGGTGCTGTGTCCAGACTATAAAAAGCACTGCTCAAAAACAGCATCGGCATTGCGAAAATATTGGAATATATACTGGCTTGCCCTTCATTTTTGCTTATATTAGCCACTACAAAGCTTATTAAAGTAAAGCATATGGTTGCAGTCACCAGCGTTACATAAAAGATCAGCAAAGTCCCAAACTGCATCCTGATGCCAATAGCACCAGCCCCCCAATAAGCAGGATGGTAGCTACGGCCAGAGATACTACCGTCCATGCTAAGGTCAAGGCAATAATAAACGAAAAAATTTTCATGGGAGTAACTCTTAACGAATCAATTTCATAAATCATAGTTTTTCTGAAGTATAGAGTACCCCTATACTAAAAACTTTGTTTTTTTTTTTTTTAATTATGCAACTTGGTTTTGTTGCTGTAATAAAGCATTGATTCGATCAACTGCTAGTTTGCAGGTATTATAAATTAACGTCACCAGATTGAAATGCATTTTTGCTTTCTTTCCTGTACGATGACGGACATTGTTTAATTGAAAGTATTCCTTTAAATAAGCGTTAACGCGTTCGACTGCTGTACGTTCTTGATAAAGCTGTTTCCATCGTTCTGTCCCACGTGCTGGATAGGTAAATTTACGGATATCTATATCACATTTGATTTTGAAAACTTTTTGGCAAAGGGTGTCTTCTCGTAATGGGCAAGTTGCACATTCCTTTGGACGTGTGAATTTTAATGTATTGTACTTAGCGTCAAAGCTGTCATATTGGTAACTATGTTCACGCACACAGGTTGGACGAAAATGTTCATCGAATCCTATATATTCTCCTTCTCGGCGAACGTTGTAAGGAATCACGACTCGCATGGACTGTGATACGGCTTGACGGTAAATAGGTTCAACATCATAACCAGCATCAAATATAGCTATTGTAAATTGACCGTTTCCTAAGTGATGAAGTTTTTTCAATAATGGAATCGCAGCTTTACAATCACTTCAATTACCTGAGGACATCAAACGAGTGATGATATATTGACTTTTCGTCGAAACAGCTAAATGTGCTTTATAACCAAACCAGAATGTATTTTTTCCTTTACTATTCTTTTTCACACCCCATTTTGGCTCAATCGGTACATCCTTCCAAAGGGTTTCTAATGGGATATCCAGCTGTTCTTTCAGTTCTTTTTCATAGGTTGATTGATTTCCTTTTTTCTCTACTTGTTCGGCTAACCAAACAGCTCGTTCAGCTTTCGTTTTACGACCACGTTTTTTAGGAGTTTTAGGTGCTTTCTTTTCTGATGGTGTGAAAGCATCACGAGCTTCAAAGTGACTCGCATCGATGGCGACATGTTCATCATTTAGAAAGCCTTCCAACATCGCTGTTTTGATGAGTGTATCGTTCATTTTATCTAGCACATCTGATTCACTAATGACTTGAATCATGCGTGAATAAGAGCTTTCAGATGGTACGACATCAGACACAAGGAATCCACAGTCGAAACGAAATAAAGGATCATGGACCAAACGTTTGACTAAATCCTTGATAGTTGGAATACGTTCAGCGATTGAATCATTGCACCATCATTCAATTCACGTGGTGCACCTTTCAATGTCTTTTTAGAAAACAATTGAAATATAGGCTGAATGTCGATCACACTAAAAATGGCTTCATAACGATGGGAACTTTCCATTTCTAATAATTGATGGATGTCAAAAAGAGAAATTTGTTTTACAATAGTCATAGGGTACTCACCTCTTTCGTATGGTTTGTTTGGTTACCTACCATTATAACGAAATTTGGGGAGGTACCCATTTTTTATTGTCTTGAATCCCTTGAAAATCAAGGGGTGAGAATTATGAAATTAACTCGAATAATAATAAAATATTTTATTTTTAAACAAAACACGGTAATAAGTGAAAATTAGTATTCATATGAATTAGAAATGATTCAAATTTCTTAGCCAAATATTCGAATAAAGGTCTATAATAGTATTAGAAAAGGTGAAAAGCTAAACTAATGGTTTTAATATCAATTTATTCTGCTGTGTCCCTCCTTAGACAATCAAGGGATGATTAGGGAATAAATAGAGAATCTTTTTTCAAATTCCTGTATTTAGTGACGAAATGCATTTGAGTTTGTATGGAGGGAAACAGTTAATGACAAGAGTGCAAAATAGCCAATATCGCACTCTTATCATTATTTTTATAAAAATTGTCTTAAACCATACCTAGGAAGAAATGAAAGCTATTTATAAAATATCCTAAAAATATGAGTTATTTACTGTGATTAAACTAATATTTACTCTATTTAAATTGTTCCATGATAAAAATCTAAAAATTTACCATATTCTTTAACAAAATCTAATTTTACATTTCCAATTGGTCCATTTCGATGTTTTGATAATACTATTTCTGTAATATTTTCCATTTTAGAATTATTTTCGTAATAATCATCACGTTCAACATGTCTGTACTAGACGGTATAAGACAATAACTTTACACCGTAATTATTTCGCATTATTTGCATTAATTAAAATTATGGTTTTTATTGTTTACCAGTTCGTTTATTAAAGTGTATCTCATGTTAGCGAAATCTAATTTATATCCAAGTTTCTCCTTAATCTTTAATTCTTTTTCTGCATCAAAGGAAATAAAAGTTAATGTGTCAAATTCAGATGAAATACCTTCAATCCACTTTCGATTTTCGTGAAATTTTTCTTGGTAAAAACTTGAATCTGAATTTTCTATTACAATAGCTTTTTTGGCGATCCTGATGTTGGAATTAAGAATTGTACTCAAAGTTCCTAGTCCTGTACCAGAAGGAGAGAAAGTAATTAATAATACTTCCTCAAATTCTTCTAATATATTTTTAACCCAACTAATCATTTTTTCTCGAAGTTCATTTTCTTGTTCTAGGAAATCAAAACAACTTTTTGGTTCTTGACTAAACCCACTATCCAAATCGAACATAAACCAATTTTTTTTCGGAATGTTTTTTGAAAATGTTATGTTATTTTTGTAAGAATTAATGCAAAAAAACTCTGTTTTTTCTAACATTTCCATTGAAATAATATCTTCTACAATGGCTGATCCACTCTGCCCTAATCCAATTAGCGCTCTTTTTGTCATTATACCCAATCCTTTATTTCAATATAATTTTATTAATTATATCTAGTTATACTGATAAAACTAGAATATTTTTGGTTGTATTAATATCACATGGAAATTCAATACTATCTTTTCACAATATCGAAATGAATACTACTTTTTTACCATAATATCTCATAAAAAAGCAAGATTTTTATAACTTATTTTGTTCAAGTAAGTATTGGTATTTTGGGACCTTATAGTTCTGTAATTGAATATGAGGAGAATTATTTAATGGTAAGGATTAATATTTACCAATATTAGAGACGGATAGAAATTAAGTGGATAAATAAGAGAATAAATGTAAAGCACGTAAGGGTTGTTCATGGTAACTATTTTTAGTTACTAAAAGCATTTTTAAGCTCAATAAAAAAATAAATCATACTGGTAAGAACAATAAAAGAATGAGAAACAGTCGTACTGGTTTTCTTGATAGGTCAACAGGTATATATTTCCATTCAAGCTAGAATGAGTTGTTATGAAGATTCCGAAAAAAAATAAATTTGACTTTCTGTATGAGTTATTTGTAATTAGGTTAAAAAGTGTTGGTGGAAAAATAATAAAATTTTTAATAAGGGAAACTTACATAATTATAATAATGTATTAGGAGAGGTAATTCATGAAAATTTCCAAATTGAAAATACAAAATTATCGAAACTTAACGGATGTAAATATCGAATTAAATAGGGTAGTCGTTTTTATAGGTGATAACAATAGTGGAAAAAGTAATTTACTAAGAGCGATAACATTACCATTTATGAACGATGAAGTAGGTAGTATTAATAAGAATTTAGGGTGGAACGATATAAATAATTTAGCTAAGGAAAGATATTTCGCTTTTATTAAGGAAAATATTCAAACTATAATAAATGGTAATGTAAACTTGGATGAGTTTGAGGATATTATTCCTTTTGTAATGGTAGAAGCTACTTTTGAACCAGATGGGGCTGATGAGTTTTATGTACATAGATGGATTAACTCTTTAGATGATGAGAAACCAGTATATTCTATATGTTATAAATATTATATAGAAAATCCTAAAGATTTATTGACTCATATCCAAAACATTCTTAAACAAGAAACAGATTCAATTGAGAATTTAAAAATGAATTTATTGCCCATTGAGTTTTTTAAATACGTTATTATGATTCCAACGACAGGAGAACAAATTGCATATAATGAACTTGCAAATTTTAAATATAATTCCTTAGCAGCAGAAAGAGATGACTTCTCAAATAATAGTAACAGGCTTGGATCTAAGTCGTTGGTAAATTTATTACATAATAAATTATCCGATGAAGATAAAGTTAAAATAGAGAAATCATATGGCAAGTTTTTTGATGAATTAAAGGAGATTAGCAATATTGAAGGAGTTTTCAATTGGCAAGAAAACTCTGAACTTGAAAATGCTAAGGATTTCTTTGATGAAATTTCTTTGCTTCCAAATATGCCTAGTATGAGTTCTCTGTTAAATAATGTGAAGCTCGGATATGGTGATGAATATTTAAATACACAAGGTTTAGGATATCGAAATTTAATTTACCTATTTGTCATGATGAATTCATTAGAAATAAGTTCTGACATGGCTTTAAATATATTAACAATAGAGGAACCAGAAGCTCATTTGTCTACCAGTAATGAGTTAATGTTAGCCAGTTATTTAAATTCCTTAGTAAACTCTAGTAGTCAATTGCAAGTTTTTATTTCTACTCATAGCACCATGTTTTTAAATAAACTTAAATTAGAAAATGTATGTATAGTGTCTCAAGGTAAGGCTTTTTCATTAAAATCAGAATTGAAAGATAAACAATTAGATTATTTAGCTAAAAAACCAAATTTAGATTTTATTAAATTCCTTTTTTCACGTCGTTGTGTATTAGTAGAGGGGCCTTCAGAAGAAATTTTTATAAGATCTTATCTCAATTCTCAAACTAATTCTTTACATGATATTGAAGTTATATCTTTACATAAAGGATTTACTAAAATGATAGATATCTGGTTAAAGGTCAATGAAGATTCTACAAATCGTTTAGGTATAATTAGAGATTTCGATAATCAACCTAATGCTCAGGAACAACATGAAAAATACAATAAATATAAAAATGTGTATGTAACTACAACCGAGCAATATACTTTGGAACCAGAAATAGTTTCAACTGGGGATAATTACAAAAAATTAAAAGCATACTTTGAAAAATTCCATGGATGGACAAATATTGATACACCTAAATCTTTATCTGAGAAATGGCAAGGTGCTAAAGCTGAAACAATGCTGAAGTTCTGTAAAGATATTGGAATTGAAGAGTTATCTGAAATAGAACTACCACAGCATATTAGTAGAGTACTACATTTTTTGCAAAGCGGTGAAAAACAATGAAAATAATAGTTGCCGGTGCTGGAGCAGGAAAAACAAGCTCAATGGCTCAGATGGTACTTGATAGATACAATGAAACTGAATCTAAAATAATATATGTGGTTACATATACTAATGCAGCTAAAAATCATATCGAGGATAAAATAAAAAAGTTAAATGGTCATCTTCCGAAAAGAATTCTGGTTGAAACTATACATGCCTTTTTATTAAGGGAATTTATATTTCCTTATCACCATTTACTTTATGGGAAACAATTTACAAGAGTTTCACAAATTAAACTTCCTCATGATAATCGACTTAAGGCAATGAAAATTAAAGAACTTGGTTTACAGAAATTTATTCATGTTGAAAAAGTTACAGAGGTAGCTAAATGGATAGTATATGGTAAGTCAAATGATAAAAAAGATGTGAAAAAAAAACGTGAAGAAGTGTTATCAATAATTACAAGGTTTTTAGATTCTGTATTTGTTGATGAAGCTCAGGACATGGACAATTACTTTTTGGAAATAGTTAAAGTACTAGAAGAAAAAGGAATTAATCTTTGTTTAGTTGGGGATCCAAAACAAGATTTACGCGGACGATTTGCATTTAATGATTTAATAGATACATTTCCTGATTCTGTTACATATAAGCCAGAAAATCATAGATGTCCAGTTTCTCATGTTTTATTTTCTAACTCTTATATATTTGATAAAGAGAAACAAAAACCTATGACTGAAACACTTGGATTACTAAATTATTGTTATGAAGATCAGGTAGATATAGAAGAAATTTTGCGTTCTAAAAAATGGGACTATACTTATATTTATAATAAAAATGAACGTTTCTTTACTAATAAAGCTGACAAAAATAGTGGCGAAGAAAACTTAGAATATGAACTTAAATCATTGATAGCTAAGACAAATTTAATGGAAAATAAGATAGATAAAATTACATACTTATTAAAGAAAAAAGTCTTAAACAAAATATATAGATCAGAATACTATATAATTTTTTCATGGCTAGAAAGAATCCTATCAATTAATTTGTCAGATAAGGATAAAGCTAGACTAGCCTTCTCATTCGATTTAATTCTGGAGAAATCCGACCAAAAAGGTATATTAGTTAACTCTATAGATAGTATTAAAGGTTTAGAAGGTGATAATTGCATTTTTATTTTGACTACAAGTTTAGCTCCATACTTTTTTAAAGAAAAAGCAGACAAAAAGAAAATGCTAAATTATCTTTATGTTGCTTTAACCAGATCTAAAAAAGAGTTATTGATTTTTGTTACTAAAGAGGTAAAGAAAAAATATGGTGAGGAATTTTTAGAAAGTAAGTTTCAGAGCTTTGGAATAAATAAGTTGAAGCATAATAGTTCGAAGGATAATATTTCCATTGTCTAGAAAGAAGTTTTTCTACTAATTGAATCAATTTCATAAATCATAGTTTTTCTGAAGTATAGAGTACCCCTATACTAAAAACTTTGTTTTTTTTTTAAAATTATGCAACTTGGTTTTGTTGCTGTAATAAAGCATTGATTCTTCAACAGCTAGTTTGCAGGTATTATAAATTAACGTCACCAGATTGAAATGCATTTTTGCTTTCTTTCCTGTACGATGACGGACATTGTTTAATTGAAAGTATTCCTTTAAATAAGCGTTAACGCGTTCGACTGCTGTACGTTCTTGATAAAGCAGTTTCCATCGTTCTGTCCCACGTGCTGGATAGGTAAATTTACGGATATCTATATCACATTTGATTTTGAAAACTTTTTGGCAAACTTCTCTTAATGGGCAAGTTGCACATTCCTTTGGACGTGTGAATTTTAATGTATTGTACTTAGCGTCAAAGCTGTCCTATTGGTAACTATGTTCACGCACACAGGTTGGGCGAAAATGTTCATCGAATCCTATATATTCTCCTTCTCGACGAACGTTGTAAGGAATCACGACTCGCATGGACTGTGATACGGCTTGACGGTAAATAGGTTCAACATCATAACCAGCATCAAATATAGCGATTGTAAATTGACCGTTTCCGAAGTGATGAAGTTTTTTCAATAATGGAATCGCAGCTTTACAATCACTTCAATTACCTGAGGACATCAAACGAGTGATGATATATTGACTTTTCGTCGAAACAGCTAAATGGGCTTTATAACCAAACCAGAATGTATTTTTTCCTTTACTATTCTTTTTTCACACCCCATTTTGGCTCAATCGGTACATCCTTCCCGCATAAATCCAATCCCCATTCCAACCTGACTGCTCGCCGGACTCGGTAAGAATTGACACAGCGCGACCAAATCAGCATATGTTTTTTCATCTAACCATTTTCGCCGATTCACATATTCCTCGCGAAAATATCCTAAATGAGCAATAGGCCCCCCGAAAGAAGTCAATCCTAACCGGGTAGCTGTTTTCAACACTTCCCAAACAGAACCTCTTTGTTCCTGTTGCAACTTAATTTCTTGATTCAACGCGTATTCCTCCTAATGATATAATATCTTGTTACTGCTATGACGTACTGTACCACATGTAACAAACTCACCAAGTTTAAGCGCGTTAATCCTTTATTTCTTTAAATAGCGCATAAGCTTTTTCTTTCGCTTTCATAAGTACCTCATTTCCTTTTTCGGTTGTTCTGTAATATTTTCTAATCTTCCCTTCCACAGTTTTTTCTTCTCTTTCTAATAGATTCGCTAACTCCATCTTGTGCAGTAAAGGATACAAGGTTCCCGCGCTCATCTGATAGCCGTGTTTCTTCAGTTCTTCTAACAGCCATGAACCAAATATGGGTTCTTTCTTTAGCATGATATAAAATGTGTATGTGAATAAAACCAAGGAGCCATTTACGCAACACTTTATTTTCCATCACGTTCCCTGTTTTTGGCAAGTAGAAAATGTATGAAATGGCAATTAAAAATGCATACATACACTTGCCAAATTCCATGGTTAACGTTGAGAGATTGAGTCTTTGTATCGGTGACTTTCACCATTGAAGATGATTAAATGAGAATGATGAATCAGCCGATCAATGACGGCCTCTGTTAAAATGGGATCGCCAAAGACATTATTCCATTGGCTAAACGGTAAATTGGTTGTCACAATGATGCTTTTGGTTTCATAACACATGGAAATAACTTGAAATAATAACTCTGCCCCCTGTTTATGCAATGGAATATAGCCCAATTCATCAAGAATCAAGAGATCCAACTTTTCGATTTGATTGAGAAATTTACCAAGGTCACCTTTTTCATTGGCCTCCAATAAAGCATTGACAATGGAGGCGGCCGTATAGAACTTCACTCTTTTTCCTTGTTTTTTCATCAAATTGAGGGCGATGAGAGTGGAAAGGAATGTTTTACCGGTTCCCACTCCGCCATAGAAGATAAGGTTTTCCTGATTTTTCGTAAACTCACCTTCTAAAATATAATCTTTTGTGATGCCTGGGGCTAGTTGAATCTCCCGCCAATCATAAGGTTTATTTGGAATTTTCGGCAATGTCGCCTGTTTTAGTAGTAAATTTATCCTTCTCTCATCTCGATGCTGCACTTCTCGTTCAAACAGCTTCAGTAAAAATTCCTCCTTTGTTTCCGCATGGATGGTATGGTAATTGGCTGGAATCCAGCTTAATTTTAGTCTTTTGGCATATTCCTTAATCATTTGTTCCATGATGCCACATCTCCTTGGGATTCGAATAGGCGGTCATAATGCCTTACTCCTCGGATGGCTTCCGGCATATCTGGAACGTGTTTTTTCGGTTGAATTGGCTCTCGTATACCTCTTCCATTGATTAATTGATAAAATACCTGTTTAATCGATTCTACTTTCGGATGACCATACTGGGAGGCAATCCTCAAAGCCTGTGTCGAAACTTCGAAATCATGTTCTTTTAGTAAAACAGCTAGTAGTTGTAATGCTTCCTTCTTTTCTTGAACGGTACAATTGGAAAAATAATTTTTCCATTCTTCCGGCATCTTTTCATAGAAATCCGTATATTTTAATGCATTTGGCCTTTTGGCCATTAACGTAAGATATGGTTGCCATTTCATTGATTTTTGTTTTGTGCCATATAAACGCTCGTGCTTGATAATCAGCTCATGCTCTTCTGTTAAAATGGCAATCTCATGATAAGAGATCTTTGCCAAAACCTTTTGTTTGGCAAAACGGGGAGACGTGGAATATAAATTGTTTTCTAAATGGATGAAACCGTACTTATCAGCCGTGACCTGCTCATATCGGACACATTCAAATTCTTTGGCTGGCAATTGAAGAAATAACGCTTGTTCTTCTTCAAATAATTCAGCGATGAGTCGCTCCTTCTCATAATGCGGACGATTCCAGTCCTTCTCACATTTCTCCCATAAAGATTCATTAAAACTTTCTAGTTGATAGATTGTTTGTTCAGGTAAAAAGAAATTGTTTCGAATATATTTCACCTTTGATTCGACATTCCCTTTTTCATTTCCGCTGGCTGGGTTGCAGAACTCGCATTCAAAGCCATAATGTAAAACGAATCGTTGAAATGTCTCTGTCAATTCTCTTTCTCCGTTTGGCAAGATCGTTTTTACGGCAGGGGAGAGATTATCAAAACGAATGACCCTTGGAACCCTTCCCATATAGTGAAAGATTCGTTTTAATCCTTCCAAGAAACATTCTTGATTTTGAGCTGGCATGACTTGCACATAGGCCGCATTACTGTAAGGGAATGAAACGACCAGGTAAGGAAAATCGACGTATTTCCCCTGATAGAGAAAAGGAGCTTCTCCAAAATCAACTTGAGCCGTTGCAGGTTTCGATTCTAAAGGTAACGCAGCTGGTTCACTTTGTTCGAGCAGTTCTTGTTTTCTTTTTGATACATAGAGCCGAACAGAACGATCTGAACCTGTAAATCCATATTCTTCTTTTAAGATTTCATACATTCGTTTCGCAGTTCTTCGATATTTTTTCTTCTTTGTCAAGTCCTCTTTAATCCATTGATCCAATATCGGTTTCACTGGATCCATCACTTTCGCTTTTCTCGTTTGTTTAACTTTTGAGGGATTGAAGTCTTCCATTTCCGCATACTTCTTCACTGTTCTTGGATCACGATTCATTCTTTTGGCAATATCGGAATAGGAACATCCTTTTTGGTTTGCTTCATATCTGATATAATGAATTTCAGCCACTGCTAACATCTCCTTGAATACCTCCCGTTGAACTGTTTTGTCCAACTAGGAGGGTAGTGTATTTGGGGAATGTTGGCAAGTGGTTTTTTGTTTTATAGGACCTGCATAAATTAATTGCCAAACGTTACATTTTTAGGGCTCTTACGTATATTTGGTGAAGGTCCATAATTTTACTTTTATAGTATAATAAAAGAAAAGGTGTGATGAATGATGAATCGTCAAATCCATTGGTCTTCACCAGATCCTTTCCTAGAAGTTCTCGATATTCAAGAAGAACCATCCTCCATTACCTTTATTGTTCGAAGCACTCATGAATCCTGCCCTTGTCCTCATTGCCAAGTGCCTTCCACACGTCCACACAGCCGATATACACGCATGATTCAAGATTTGCCGATTGCCGGAAAAGCTGTTTCCATCCTGCTTATCACAAGAAAATGGTTTTGCGACCAACCCAATTGCACCCAAAAAATTTTTACTGAACGGTATGATTGGATTTCCAAAAATGGACGCCGAACTTTACGGTCCGAAGAAGTATTACGTAAAATCGCGTTTTCCACCAGCTGCCTCAATGGCGAAAAAGTAGCGAAAGCCCTGTCTCTCCCTGTCAGCCATGACGTATTGCTCTCCCTTATTCGGAAAACGGAGATTCATCAAGAGGTGTCCCCCTTTTATCGGAATCGATGACTTTGCTTTTCGGAAAGGACACAGCTATGGCACGATCATTTGTGATCTGAGCACGCACAAGCCTGTTGCATTACTTCCGGAACGTTATCCGGAAACCATATCAGAATGGCTAAAAAATCATCAAAACATCCAAGTTGTCAGTCGTGATGGCTATCAGGCTTTTCGGAAAGGGATTCAGAACGCTTCGCAAAGTATTTTGCAAGTATATGACCGATGGCATTTTGTCCGGGCGGTAAAGAAGCAGATCGATGCTTGCCTCACCTCGATTCTTCCTTCCGTCATCACGTTGGAAAAAGAAGAAACGGACCAACAAACCTTTCCGCATGAAACCAAACTGCAAAGGAGACAAAAAGAAAGAGCCGAAAAGAAATGGATGATGATCAAAAGCATTCAACAGGAATACAAAAAAGGAAAGAAAAAAGCGGAGTTGGCCAGAGAATTTCATATGGATCCCCGAACCATTTCAAAATATCTCAACATAACCGAGATGCCGGTTCAAGTAAAAAGAAAGCGAAAACGGCAAACCGATGGTTTTGAGCAATACATTCAGCAACTCGAACAAGAGGGCAAGACCATCCGTGAAATTGATGCGCAACTTCGTAAATATGGATATACGGGGACACTTTCAGGTGTCCGCGTTGCAGTCGAAAGCATACGAAAAGAAAGAAAACGGCAGGGGATTAAGGAATCTTCCGTTCGAATTTCCAGACGGCAAATGATTTCATATGTTTGGAAACGAAAATCTAGACTTTTAGAAAAGGAACTGCAACTTCTTGAACAATCCTTTAAGATGTACCCATCCCTTCATTCTTTCCACCAAATGGTTCAAACATTTAGAGAAGCATTTGATGAACGGAACTATCCGGCATTTTTCAAATGGTTGGAAAAACAATTGTCTTCTCCAAACAATCATTTATATGATTGTGCACTTCGACTCCGTAGGGATTTACAGTCGATTAAGCTGGCATTTAGTACTTCCTACAGTAACGGAGTTGTGGAAGGCCATGTTCACCGATTGAAGCTGATGAAACGAATCATGTATGGCCGGGCAAAGCTGGATTTACTTGAAAAACGAGTGTTATATCATTTATAAAATGTTTTTTAAAAAATTAATAAAGAGATGAAGGACTGTACATATATGGTTTCACCAAAAGAACGTAAGAGCCATTTTTAGTTTGCCATAAACAACGTTCCCCTTCATGATCGAATTTCGATATCGAAAATCGATAGCATCGTATCACGTCTACATGGTGTTTTTCAAGAGAGACATTATTAAGATAAGGTTAATTTTGTGTACCTCTCTCTTAACAAGATGATGGATAAAAGTTTGTGTAAAGCATTTTGCTAGACCAAAAGAAAAAGGTAGGGGATTTTCTGATTGGACCAAAAATCTTAGAGAAAGGAGTACCCTACCTATGACTAAAAGGATACCGAATGTCGACTGGGCAAATCGACTGGAAAATGCCATTCGTCGCTTTGTGAAGGAAAAATTCGAACTGATCATGCGGAAAGAAATCAAACATTTCCTCGAAATCGAACCAGCGGACACATCCAATATGAGAAACGGCTACGATCAACGAAATCGAGATACGCAATATGGTCGGATTGAAGGTCTTTTGGTGCCAAGAGAACGAAACCATATTTTTTATATCTGAATACTTATGATTAGAACCAAATCCTTGAATAGGCCTAGTTTTTTGCTATGTTGAACAGTTTACTGGACTTATGTTTCTTGTGGATTTAATGACAAAAGTAAGCAAGTAAAATGCCCATTCGACTCACAACTTCCGTAATTAAAATAAAACGATCAACTTACTAATTTCGTTTTTTCGACACCTGTCCAACTAAAATTAGCTTCTCAAAAATTAGTAAGAAACTTTAAAGTACAAAAAATAACCCTTTCTGAAATAGAAAGGATTATGTCAAGTCAGATATGTTTCTATTTTCGCCAGGCATTCATCAATGATTTTATCTATTTCTTCAATTTGTGCATCTTCTGGATTATACTTCTTTAAAATTTTTAGATTACGAGCTTTCCAATCCAATGATTTAATTTGATCAGTTAAAACTACCCCTGTTATTGGATAGCCATCGCCATCAGGGGATATTCCTTCTTTTGGTAAATCCACTTCGAAGGGATAACCCTTCTTTTGATTGGTAATCGGACAAACAGCTATAAATCCTGTTGCTTGATTGAATTCTTTAGGCGATAAAACAATAGCATTCCTTCTCCCAGCCTGCTCATGACCAGCTTGTGGATTGAAGTTTAAAACAACGAAATCGCCTCTCTCTGGTACGTCTGCTGGCATTAAATCAATTCACGCCCTTCTATCCCGAAATCAATTTCCTCGTGTCGATTTTCAGGTGTAATCTGTGATATTAGTTCTTCCAGTGTGTATTTCTTCCGTGTTCTTTTTGGCTTTAATGTGATGATACCTTCATTTCCAATCACATTTAATTCTATTTCGGAACCTTGTTTAATCCCTATTTTATCAGCAACATCTTTTGGGATACGAATGCCCAAACTGTTTCCCCATTTTTGAGCAACAACTGTAGACATATAGTCCCCTCCTTTACTTTGGTTTATTTTGCTTTCTGAATGTTCCTTTGAGTTCATTATATCACCCCCAACCCAAAATGTATATACATAGTATATACATTCTTCCGAAAAATGATACCCCTGATTTTTCGACAAACAAATATTCTCGTTGCAAAGGCGATCATTTGAATCGATTAATTAAAAATGCTTTTTTCAGACTCAAAAGCATAAATCAACAAGTATAGGTACAAATGTTGAACTGCGAAATGATGTATAAAGCTTTACCATAACAAAAAAGGTAGGACCTTCAAGGAGAATCTAAAGCATCTATATAAATGTAACTTAGAAATTCAACTTCCGTATAATATTGGTTCATTTGGTCGATACTGCTCCTAAGAAAGCGAACGGAAAAGGAGTAGAGCATCACCGATGAAACGATTGAAAATCACAGATGACCACGGATTCACAGCTCGGAAATTACGAAAAGAAGAACGGAAAATCAAAGATGCTTCTTTGCGTCAACGAGTGACCGCCGTCCGATGGATCATGGAAGGCTATCTTGGGAAAGAAGTGGCAGAGATGTTGAACCACCACGTCAATCTCAGCGGTTAACATACAAATGGACTCAAACGCAGCTTTGATATATTGAATATCATTCGAAATTTGTCTGGCTAAAAAGCAATATCTTTGGTTGGTCTAGATTTAAATTGTGTTAAGGAAAATAAAACGAGACCGCCTTTTAGAACAAATTTATCCCGATAATTAGAAATGGAAAGTCGATATAGTAACCTTTCTTGAAAATACAACAATAAAATTAAATAAAAGGTTTTTCCGCTTTGTTTGGCAATATTCTTTAGTCTTTCTCTAACTGAAGCAGGTATATTTTTAACATTTCCCATTATAAAAGCACCTCTAAGTATTTTAATAAAACGGTCTTGATGCGCATTTTCTCAGCACATTCCACCAATTTACTTATATTTTTTTCAGGACTTTGTAAATAATTTCGCAAACCTTCTTTCATTAAATCGATTCCTATTTTTTCTCTGTATCGAATAATATCACAAATCGTTTTTTCACGATTATAAATGCTTATTTTATGGCCACCTACCTCCACTTCTTCAATTCCATATTCAAACTGTTTTTTTGAAAAGTAGAAAATTTTAATCGGTGGATAATCAGGCAAACTGGGTTTCCTTGATTTTCTTTCAATAGCAATTTGGTACTCCCACGGGTTATAAGTTGTTAACTCATAAAAAGACAACGCCGACAAAAGACAAAGAACACCATTCGGGACAACTTTTGATACTTCAACCACTTCTTCATTTTGATCATTTTCAAATTCAGCATAACGGTAAAGTCCACGTTTGATTCGAGATCATCTATTCTTTCATTTATTTCTTTTATAACTATATCCGGCTCTTTTCGAATCATCGACATATAAATCCCCCTTCACGATCAATAAGTACCCCATCTTAAAAAGAACAGGAACAGGGGATCTAGAATGAATATTTGATTATCTTTCCATTCAAAGACTTGATAAATAGGCTCACTAGAAAACATGATATCATGCAATTTTTGAAGAGAATCTCTAATCTTGTTCTTCTCGATTTTTTCCTTTGAATTAATTACTAGCAGCTGATCGATTCTCTCTTTCATTTCGTCCACTGACAGGCTAACGACAGGTGGATTTTGAGCAATTGCTTTTAATAAAATATGATAAATATCCGCTTTTTCTCCATTTTTTAATTGATATTTTTTTCTTTCTTGTCCCCTTGTGGATGGACCGGCCATTAACTTTTTAACCACTTCTTGATACGGTAAGTTAATAGTAGTGAACCGATAACTTTCTTCCAATTTTTTTTCGTCATTTATTTCCTTTATACTTTCATCTTCATCAATATTTAAAATAAGCGACAGATTCAAACAAATTGACTGCATTAACTGTGGAGATGTAAGGCTTTCTAAAGCCATTTTTGAAGCCAATTCATCACTTATTTTGATGCCAAGCTGCTCAAAACCAGTAATCGCAATTTCCTTTAACTCATCTTCTTGCCATGGTTCGATATTAATTAAATTTAATCTGCCGCTCAAATCTGGATTTTTCCTAATAGCGTCATCCGCTCTATGAGGTAGTGATATAACCACAGCTTTAAATTCTCTTCTAATGGCATCTTTTAATTGATAAGCGATATCTAACTGCACCTCTTCAGGAGCATAATGGAAATCATCCAGAACTAACACAAAGTTATTTTTTTTAAAAAATTCAATCACTTTATCCTTATTTGATCCATACTTTTCTCGAGTAGAAATTGATTTATCTTCTGGATTATTATCAGTGCCTTTTAGCACAGTCGTTTCTGAGTATTCTCCTTCAAGAGGCAAACCGACTTTATTTGCAACAACTTCCCAAAAGTCTTTTGCATTTTTAAAATCACTACCTGTTAAAGAAACCATATTTTGCGGTTCGATCACTTTTTCACATAAGACAGTCTTCCCTGTTTTAGATGGACCAATAATGGACGTTAAATATCCCGGTGTATTAAGAGCTTGCTTCAAACGTGTTTCATACGTAAAACCGAAACCCGAAGACTTTCTAGAAACGTATGTGTATTTCGGAAATGATCCCGGTTTGAACACTTCATTAGAACGAAGCTTTCTCAAACCATATTCCTCCTTTTCACACCTTTATATATCTTAATACTAATATTTTAACCTAATCATCACTAATATTAAACCTAATAATATAAAAAAAGACCTTTATGGACCTTTTTGTACTTTTCACGACCTTTTCATCTTATACTTTTCATATTTATCTAAACATCAAAGCACATAAGGAGAGATCAACGATTGACAGATACGAAATTTTACATACATTGATCCCTTCCTCCAAAAACAAATTCCTTGGAGAATGTTCTCTCCAAGGAACAACTTCGATAATATAAGCGTATGAATGATACGCTAAACTTGAACATGCAGGTTATGGTCATGATCCTGTTTACTACTACCGTCAATGATGAAAGCAGTATTCAATGCTTGCGAGATTTTAAAAAGTGTCCCTACTCTCGGACTCGTAAGCCCTGCTTCAATCCTTCCAATTGTGGATTTTGGAACTCCAATACGATCTGCAAGTTCCTGTTGAGACATATTCAGCTGCTTCCGTCTTGTTTTGATCTGTGCAGCTATCGTTCCTTCTAATTGAAGTTTTTGAACATGCAGCTCACCTCGAATAGCTGCATATTTCTTAAAAAAATCACTCATTCTTTTTTCCTCCCAGTTGATTAATAAAGGCAAGGATCAAAAGCGCAATAACTTTCATATGCTGATTCGGCAGGCTCAATATCCTCTCGTCTTATCGCTCCGTTATACTACTTGTCGAAATAATGAAGCAGTATGACTTTTGAATTTTGAACCAGTATTACAGTTGCAAACTTATCCGCTTGTCCTCCCGAATGGTCACTTGAACATCTTTATCTTTAGTTATGATGTCGTTTATTTCTTAATGAAGAAACCTCATTTACCTGTGTTAAAGCCGATGATAAAATGAATCCGACTCTAAAATTCATTTTAAAGATTTCATGATTGACAACAGAATTAAAAGAAAATCTCTATTTTCCTCTCTTCTATCCATTTGGCGAAATTTGCATTTTTAATTTCTGTATGGAATGACTGTCCATCTAACGAATAAATGACCTTCCTTGACTCGTTTCGACCGCTACTCTGCACAAAAGCATAGATTTCTTCTGAGCTTAATTCCGTATTCTTAATGGATAATTGTAGAATACAGTCATAAGACAGCAGGATGTATTGCTCTTTAAACATCAAAAAATCATCGACACCTAATATTCGAAATAAACTTTCGTTATTGACAAAAGTATTATACATCGTATATACACCTTTGCCGTCATCACTACATATATAGGCAGGACCGTAGTACTGATGAACAAGCAATAATGAGAAAAAACAAATAAAGCGCTCTCCTGCATGATTTCCGTTATGTAAAATGATTTGTCTCAATTTCGGAAGATCCGAAAAAGAGGATAATTCACATCGTTCCAGATTATTAATAATATCTCTATTTACTCTGAAAGCTTCCAAAGCTAGTTGTTTCATCGCATCAAATATGTATTGCTTTTTCGTCATTCCTTTTTCTAATAATTGATAAATGGTTTCCATCGATATAATGTACAGCTGTTTCTTCGCCGATAATTGTTTGAAAAGCTCAAAGTAATAATAGTCATACCGTTCTTTGGTTGGTATATTCCTAAAAGACTCTTCTAACACTGCATCAGGAATAAGAAAAACCGGGGACTGATTAAACGCCTGCAGCAAAAGCGGCAAATTTGATATTTGTTTTCTTAATTTCGTTAAAATCATATTATCTAACATATAAAATGTTTGGTGTTCGTTTAGTGACTGGTACAATTGCTCCGTATTATCTGAAATAAACGGACGAACAGATTCTAAAACAGGAGAATCGAGGACCTTCATCCTTTAGTCCCCCTTTGATCACGCACTGACGCCAACACTTGTTCATATAGCTTATCATAAGATTTTTTAATCGATTGAAGATCCTCCTCATACATCAACCCTTTTGCTTTTTCATACAATTCATCAAACCCGCTGATGTTTATTGTATAACTAGGCTCGAAAAATGATTTGTCTATATCATGAGGAATACGATTTCTATAATCATAGTCCAATGCATTTTTCGCTTCGTTAATCGTGATCAATTCGTTTTGAGCAAGTTTCACAACTAACGCTTTATACGGGATCTGGAAGATACTGATTAATCGCATAATTTTTTCCGGAAGAGATTGTTTCATGTGAGCGGTTTCTAAAAATTGAAAGCTTCTTTCTAACACAAAGTCATTAATTAAAAATTCGGAAGCGAAGAGATTAGGAAGCCGCTCTTTTTCATCATAAATATGATCAATCATGATAAAATTTTGGTCAGGGTTCTTAATTTTATCTCTGTCAAAAAAGAAATGATAAAACTCATGCGCCCACATGAAATTTTCATATATTCTCGGCTGTGCGGTATTAATATGGACATAATAATCACCGTTATAGTAATACACAAGCCCACCATAGTCAGCATTTTGAATCGGAAACTGCAATACATTTGCATGCTCGTAAAGATAAGTTTTTATAAAATCAAGCGGCTTTACATGAGCAAGAGGATCTCCGAGGGAGTAAATACGGTCCATTGCCTTTTTAATTTTCGGCAAATGTGTTTTGTTATGCTCTAGAATCATTTCAAGATTATCTTTTGTAATCAATGGACTGCCCCCTTGGATTTTCCGAATTTGTGACTGATTTTAAAACATCGATCAGTTCAACAAATTCGCTAAAAAGATGCATACCCTTTTTTAATTCTTCGTCCACTGTACCGTGAAACGAAAGTGCCACATAATTCATAAAGGCATCAGATCGGCTACGGTCAAACGTTTTTTCTTTGAATTCCATATCTGCCTTGTAAAAAAAGAACGGATCTTTAATGCGGAATAGCTTATTGATCTTTGCAACATACTCCTCCACATTTCCTTCGCCTTTTAAGAAATTATAATAAGCTGTCTTCTTAATACCAGTGCGTTCCATCACCCATGAATGTTTAATACCTTTACTTTCTATATATTTTTTGACATTCTGACCTACAATTTTGTTTGTATTTACCATACGCTTCACCTCCGTATCTACAATAAATTATAAATAAGAATGTATGATTTTCTATATATTTTCCTCAAAAAACGGAATATATGATTATTTTATGCAAAAAATTATTAAAAAGTTCTTGATCAAACTTATTTTTTTCTTAAAAAGAGGAATGTATTGCTATATGTTGCCTCCTTCCCTTATAACTTTTTAGCTAAGAGGTCAGGGGGTTCTTCCTAATTGCACAAAAATAAAAAATCGTTATCTTCATTAGCTTTTCGAGTATTCTAAAACTAAAATAACTTCTTCTTTATATTCCTTTTTTCAAATTTTTGTATCACAAGCTTCATCAGCAACCTTTTCATAAAAATAATCAAGTACAACACGTTTTTTACTCATCGAATTACATTCTCCTTAACGCCTGCATCTGCTCTTCTCGTGATGTGTCTACATAAATAGCGGTTGTTTGAATACTTTCATGCCGAGCAAGCCGTCTAATAATTTCAATGGGCGTTCCAGCATTGGCTAGGTTTTTACAAAAACTATGACGGAAGCGGTACGGGGTAATGTTCTCCATGTTGGCTAAATCCGCGTATTTCGTTAGCATTTTTTGAATGGCCCGCTCTGTTAGAAACATGGATCTTTCCGATACGAATAAACGTTGAGATTCCTTATGAATGCTCTTCTCAAGTCTTTGACGGTATTTTAACCACTTTCTCAGGTTTCTTGAATACTTTTGAACGAGCAAAACAGAGGCATATTTATTTCCCTTCCCTTGACGAACAGTAATTTCAATATCATTTCCTTTGGTTTGAATATCACTTAATTCTAAGGATGCTACTTCGTTAACCCGCAAACCTGCATAAAGCATTAGATCGATGATCGCAAGGTTACGGAGGCGTTTAAACTCATTTTTTCTAATTCAACATAGCTTATAAACCGTTCTTGTTCTTCTTTGGTTAACCATTTTGTTTGGCTGGAACTTTGAGCATACTCGATTTTTTCCATTTTGATTCGATTCATTGGGTTATCTTTTATCAGGCCGGTCTCAGTTAAGTATGAAAAAAATATCTTTAATGCAGCAATATATTTGGGCTCTATAATATTTGGTGTTGGTGAGTATAAACCAGCACCAATTTTTTTGAACAAAAAAATGAGACAGTGACAAAACTCTGGTAAAATGTAATCGCCAAAACACATTTTCCAAAGGAGTTGTGTCACATGTCTCACCATCATTCTATACGAAACCTACTCAATATAAAAGACAAAAATATCACATTTGATGAAAATTTTTGTGCAGAAGAACTCATTAAAGGGGTCCAATCAAAAGTCTTTTATGGCCAATTAACTTACCAACCAAAAGCTTGTTATGCTTGTGGACATGTCTTTGATGTTCAAATCATTAAACACGGTTTTAAAACGTCTCTCATTAAAATGCCTAGTGTTTCAGGTTTTCATACCTACTTAAAATTGCGTAAACAGCGTTATTTCTGTAAACATTGTCATTCCACGTTTACTTTAAAAACGAGCGTCGTGGCTAAAAACTGTTGTATTTCCAACAATACCAAAGTAGCGATTGCTTTAAACGCCAAAGATAAAATATCCGAAAAAGATATTGCGATGAAACATAATGTTTCTCATGCCACTGTCAGTCGTGTCATTGACAGCTTTTATAGCTATTATCAACCAAATGTTCACTACCTTCCAAAGCATTTGTGTTTTGATGAGTTTAAATCAGTGAAATCCGCAGCTGGAGCGATGTCCTTTATTTTCTGCGACTCTGAAACGGGGGAGATTGTGGATATCGTGGAGGACCGGAGATTACATGTCCTCAAAGAGTATTTCTTACGGTATTCCAAGAAGGCGAGAGATGCGGTAAAAACGATTGTCATCGATATGTACAGCCCTTATATTTCCTTAATCCAAGAAGTTTTCCCTAAAGCGGAAATCGTACTCGACAAATTCCATATCCTCCAACTATTTAGCAGAGCTTTAAACAAAACGCGCATCAACGTCATGAATCGGGATAAAAAGAATTACAATAAATTAAAAAAATACTGGAAGCTCCTTCTGAAAGATCAAACAAAACTTGATTATAAGAACTATAAATATCATCGTTGCTTTAAAAAGCATATGTGTGAGGTGGAGATTCTCCACTATCTCATTGATTTAGATTCTGAATTAAAAGCGTCCTATGAGTTATATCAATACGTGCAACATTGCATCAAAACCAAAGACTTTGAGCTCCTAAAGAAAACATTAGAGAATAAACAAAATATCGTTTCCAGCTATATGAAAACCGCCATCAAGACAATCAACAAATACATCAATTACGTCGAGAATACGCTAAAGTACGATTATAATAACGGCATTTTAGAGGGGATTAATAACAAAATCAAAGTGATTAAACGCATTTCTTTCGGTTATCGATCCTTCTATCACTTTAGAAACCGAATATTCATTACCCAAAACTTAGCGAAAATAAAAACAGCTTAGGGGAACCTCGAATTTCCCCTAAGCCATCCGATTACATATTACCAAATAATGTCACTAAAATTTATTCACCAACACCATTTGACAAAGAACCAAAATTTATTCACCAACACCAATTGACAAAGAACCAATAAAAGTCTTGCGGAGAATTACTCTCCACAAGACTTTTTATCAGATATTAATACTAATTATTATTTTACAGTGATTAACGTACCAGATTTAATTTTGTTACCAGCTGCATCTGCGCCTGTTGTTGAAGAAGCAGTTTTTACTTTGATTGAAGATAAATCAGCTAGAGCAACTTTGCTAGAACCATATACAGCTTCAGCTGCTGCTTTGTCAGCAAATGTACCTTGTAATAACAAGATATCTACTGTTGCACTATATAATCCGTCACCATCCACATCAACATATAGTTTTTCATCTCCAGCTAATGCAGTTCCGCTATCGAATGAAAGTACAAAATCTACTAAAACTGAACCAGCATCTGAACCAGCAGTCACTGGTGTTACTGTATATGAATTTGTATTTAATGGTGTGCCTAAACCATTTAAGTAGAATTCAAAGTCGCCTTTAACTACACCTGATACAGATTCAGTAAATGATAATGTAATTGTATTGTCAGAATTGATTTTTGCTACATTTAATACTGGTTTAACATTATCTTTTAAGCTTACATTGTTAACAGCTACTGTATCAGCAATATTTCCAAAAGTATCTTTAACTCCGGAAATTGTAAATGCATAGTTTGTACGAGTTTCAGATACAGCTTCGTCTCCTAAGTGGATTGTTACTGTATAGTTTGGAGCAGTACCTGAAATTGTTACATATGAATCAGATGGTAATGGTTTTCCATCTAAACGATAGTTATCGATGTTTTGAACAGTAGATTTGTCAAGGTTTTGTTCAGTAATAGTAAATGAAATTGTATTATTAGTATTATTACCAGCAACATTTGAAACTACAGGTTTTGTTGTGTCAGTGATTGATTCATCTAATTTAACATTGTTGAATGTTGCCCCTGCGTTTTTGTTTGCTCCAAGAGAAGCATCAGTAGTAATTCCTGCAGAAATACGAACTGTTGCTGATTTAGATGTTGTAGGAATAGTATTCGTAGTAAAAGGAATCACTAAAATTTTTGAGTTTTTAGAATCCAAAACAGGATCTCCAGGAGTTACATTACTAGAAATATCTGTTCCATCTTGGTCAATGATTGTAACTGAAGAACCAGCTAGAATACTTGTTCCTGGGTCAACGACATCTTCATTAAATGTTAATACTAATGCACCATTTGCATAAGTATTTCCGTCGTATGTGTCACCTTTTGGTAATACTCTAACAGCTTGAATTGTAGGTGCTTGAGTATCTTTATTTAATGTCACAGTTTTTGTTGTTGTTGGAAGTACATTACCTACGCTGTCTTTAATGTTGCTGCTGAATACTAGAGTTAAAGCTTCGGAATCAACTCCAGAATATAAACCGCCAGTGAAAGTGATATCAAATGTTTTATTTGATGTGTTTGATACTGCAGATACTCTGTAGTCACCAACTGACACAGATACACCATTACCTCTAACAACTGTAATGTTTGATGATGCTAAAGTTGAAGCATTCATTGATTTATCAAATGTTACACGTACTTTATTATCGCTAATAGTTGTAACCGTAGAGATAGTTGGAGCAGCATCATCTTTCACAACAGTGAAGTTTGTGCTTACTGGGTTAATAATGTTACCAGCATAGTCTTTTGCGTTAATGATTTCTAATGTGTAAGATTTTCCAGCTTCTAAGCTGTCTACAGTAGTTAAAGTTAATTGATTTGGTTCTGATCCAGCAGTTACTGATGCAACTTTACCATTAACTTTGTAAACACCTGTAGCAGGGTCTACTGGTTCACTGAAGTTTAGAGTCACATTTTTTGTTGTTGTAATAGCTTTAGCTTCTGCGCTTACTAGTGTTGGTGCTACTTTATCGTCAACTTTTAATTCTGCTGTGTATTTAGGGAATGCAGAACCGTCAGTAGCTTTTACACCATCAACTTCGAATACGAATGGAGTACCTGATTGAGTAACTTTTGCTAAAGCTTCTATAGTTGTAGACGCTGTAATTGTTACAGATTTTTTGTCATCAGAAACTGATACTTTTGCTGTAGAATCTGTAGTTGAAACTGCTTGTCTTGCTTGTGAAGCATTTTTAATGTAGTAGTTACCTAAGTTTTTAGCAGTATCACTATCAACTTCTTTGCTGAAATTGATTTGAATTTGTTTAGCATTAATTACGTTAACAGATACAACTTTTGCTTCTTTAACTGGTGCTTCATAGTTGATTGTACGGTTTAAGAATGAAGCGAATTGACCGCGAGTGATTGCGCTTGTTGGGTTGAAGTTTTCTACAACTGTAATACCAGCGTATTCTAAAGCAGTGATTGCTTCAACGTTTTCAGTTGAGTAAGCTTTGTCTAAGTCTTTGATTTTTGAAGTGTATCCAGCATCTTTGTATTCTTTAATTAAGTCAATGCCTTCTACAGTTTTGATAGCACGTACTAATACAAGTGCCATTTGTTGGCGTTGCATTGGTTGGTTGTAGTTTAGGTTGCCGTTAGAACCGTTGAATACGCCAGCATCTTTAACTAGTGCTGCGTATTTTACTAATTCAGAGTCAGCTGCGTTTACTGGAAGATCGTTGAAGCGTTGTACTGTATTCCAGTTTTCTGGAACTTTGTAACCTTTAGTTTCTAACCAACGGCCTAATAATTTAACAGTTTGTCCGCGGTTGATTTCTGCGTTTGGTTTGAATGTACCATCTTCATAACCTTTGATGATACCAGCGTCTGATAAAGCTTTGATTGCATCAGCATGAGTGTTGCCTTCGATGTCAGAGAAGCTGGCAGCTGAAGCAACAGGAACGATTGCGCTTGCAACCAATGTAGCTGTAGCAGCTGTTGCTACGAATTTTTTATAGTTCTTTGGTTGGTTAGCCATAGAAAGATTTCCTCCTCTTATTTCACATAATATTTTTAGTTATCCTCAAAACATATGAGAACTATAAACTATTACAAGTAAAAGTTTAGTAGTCTGCGAATGGGTTGTCAATCTTTTTTTGGCAACATTTCCATTGCGGTTATATGATTGTCACATTCATGAAATTAAGGATAACTAACAATCTCTTATATTATGACATAAGTTATTTGTAAAAAACAACCTCAATCAGCAATTCTCTCATATTTTTTCTAGATTTTTTTCATTTCTACTAATGTTGGTCCATTTTTTCATGACATTGGGGATGATTTGCTAATTTTTGCTGATTGGTTCTTTTGTTCCAATTGTTTATTCATGTTCCGTTTCATTCACCCGACACCTAGTATATTGGTGGCTATTTGGATTTATGACTGATTTTTTGTTGGGGTTGGGATTTATTTGGGTAGGAGTTGGCGCGATCGGATGGATAGAATTTATTCCAATGGAAGCATCTTGTGGCACCGTTTGGATTTTCTTCCTATTATAAATAAGGGTTGGTGAGCAGGAAAAAGGCCCCAGCAGTGAATTGCTGAGGCCTCTTTCCTGGGCTACCAACCATTTTTTCTTGCAGGGAAAATTTTTCCATCTATTTTGTAGAGGAAATCTTACTACTTACTTCAGTTTAACACCATCAGTGTAAATACACAATAAATTATTACAAAGATTACAAAATAATTTTCTATTGCATAATTTTGTGGAGTTGAGGGAAATGTTGCTAATTCGCTTTTTTGCTGCGGATGACTTCGATTAAAAATTTAGGCAATGCCATTTGTCTCTTGATTCTTTTTGGCTCCAGCATCAACCGGTAAAACCATTCAAGCCCTATTTTTTGGAAAAATTCCGGCGCCCGTTTGACATTTCCTGCGAGCACGTCGAAGGATCCTCCCACCCCTTGATAGATGATTGGGTATAATTGGTCGCGGTTGGCATTGATCCAGTTTTCCTGTTTTGGGCTGCCCATTGCGACAAAGAGGATATCCGGTTTGGCTTCATTGATGTTGGCTACGACTTTTGCATTGTCTTTTTCGTAACCGTGCTGGATGCCGGCGATTTGGATGCCAGGGTAAAGTTCTTTCAGTTTTTCCGCAGCGGATGCGGCAACTCCCGGTTTTCCTCCATATAAGAAAATCCGTTTTTGTTTTTTCGCCGCTTCTTCACAAATGCGCATCATCATGTCGATGCCCGTAACCCTTTCGATGATGTTCCCTTTTTGAAGTTTGGAGGCCAGGATGACACCAATGCCATCAGGAATTTGGAATTCAGCTTCGTTCAATAGTTTTTTGAGAGCCGGATCGTCTTTCGCTTTCATGATTTTTTCCGGGTTGATGGCGACAATGAGTGATTTTTCTTTTTTCTCGATGCGGTCAAAAATCTGCTCGATCAGTTCGTCGTAGGTTTCTGTGTTGACTTGTATGCCTAAAACTGTTTCTTTCATTTCCATTCATCCATTTCGATTGTATTTTTTCCGTTTATCATCATACCAAAAAAAATGAGAATGTACAGAATTTGAAAGTTAAAAATTGGTGACATGGCGTTTACAGGTGTTACACCTTATTTTTGGCACGGGGGTGGAAGGATATGCATTTTGAGGCGGGGGTTATTGCCTTTAGACGCGGGAGACTTCATCCGCGGGAGCCCCGTTCCATCCTCTGCACCAAAAGAAAAACGGCAGAGCTTCTACCCTGCCGTATATTCTTCTTATTTATTTTTTGAATCGCCGAGAAGATGGCATTGGAATCCGGCTTCTTTCCATTTTTCGCGATCCAAGCAGTTTTTCGTATCAAGCACGATTTTGTGTTTTGGCGTGATCGTTAATGGATTGTATTCTTTGAATTCTTTATGGTCCGTCAACACAAGCAGAATGTCCGCACCGTTTACGGCTTCTTCCAAGCTTTGTGTTTGGGTTGGGTGTTTGTTTTCTTTAATATGCGGGTCGAAGGAAACGACTTCCAAGCCAAGTTGTTGAAGTTCGTGGATCACTTCTAATGATGGGCTTTCGCGCATGTCGTCCACATTTCCTTTGAAAGCAAGGCCAAGCACTGCCACTTTGCCGCCCGCGATTTTATTTTCATTCAAGATTTTTTGCGTTTTTTGGGCTGTGAACAACGGCATGCCATCATTGATTTTGCGCGCAAGGTGGATCATTTGCGCTTTTTCTCCGCCAAGTTCCACCAAGAACCATGGGTCAACGGCGATGCAGTGTCCGCCCACACCTGGTCCTGGGAAGTGGATGTTCACGCGAGGATGGAAGTTCGCATAGTGGATCGCTTCCCAAATGTTGACATCCCATTCTTCAGCCAATTTGGCCAATTCGTTGGCGAACGCAATGTTGACATCACGGTATGTATTTTCCATGACTTTCACAAGTTCCGCTGTTGTGGCATCCGTTAAATGGATAGGGCCTTTCACGAAGAGTTCGTAAAGTTCTTTTGTCATTTCCGCAGATTTTTTATTGATCCCGCCGATGATGCGGCCGTTGTTGATCAATTCTTCAAAGATGCGTCCCGGAATTACCCGTTCTGGTGAGTGGGCAACAAAGAGTTCTGTTCCGATATCCAATCCTGTTTTGATCAGTTCAGGAATCATCACGCGTTCCACTGTTTTTGGCGGCACTGTGGATTCCAGAATCACCAAGTTGCCTTTTCTTACGTAAGGCACGATGGATTTTGTGGCTTCCCGCACGTATTCAAGGTTGGCTGTTTTGTCCGGATTGATTGGTGATGGTACGGAGATGATAAATACATCCGCTTCTTGCGGTGTTGTGGAAGCAGTCAAATATCCTTCATCCACCGCTTTGTTGAGCCGTTCTTGCAAGCCTGGTTCTTCAATATGTAATTTTTTTTCTTGAATGCTTCGAACGGCATTCGGGTTGACGTCTACTCCATGAACTTTGACTCCATGGTTTGCAAAAGTGACCGCTGTTGGTAATCCGATGTAACCTAGTCCGATCACACACATTGTTTTTGTCATGTTAATCGTTACTTCCTTTCAATGTTCCGAAACGGGTGGATGGAGTGTTGACAGTGCTGAGATTTGGTTATGGTTCTTGATGGTGTTGTGAAGGAGCCCAGGATTGTCGGCTCCACTTTGTGTTCCGCGCTTTATTGAGGGAACTTCAAATCCTATGCACTCCACGACCCGTTTGTTTTAGGGTGTATTGATTTAGAATGTTTTATTCGTCGGTTTGTATTGTGTTGAATTTAATCATACGAGTTTTAGTATACAACTTTCACGGGAAACTGTGAATTATTTTCACATTATCTACCGTTTTTTGCTAGGGGAGGGGTATTATTTGGTGCGGAGAGGTCTTTTAGTGCAGATACTTCTTCTTTTGGTGCGGTTACTCCCTCTTTTGGTGCGGATGGCCAACCCTTTGGTGCGGATACTCCCTCTTTTGGTGCGGTTAGCCAACCCTTTGGTGCGGTTACTCCTCCTTTTGGTGCGGATGGCCAGCCCTTTGGTGCGGTTACTCCCCCTTTTGGTGCGGTTGGCCAACCCTTTGGTGCGGTTACTCCTCCTTTTGGTGCGGTTGGCCAACCCTTTTGGTGCGGTTACTCCCCCTTTTGGTGCGGTTGGCCAACCCTTTGGTGCGGTTACTCCTCCTTTTGGTGCGGTTGGCCAGCCCTTTGGTGCGGTTACTCCCCCTTTTGGTGCGGATGGCCAACCCTTTGGTGCGGTTACTCCTCCTTTTGGTGCGGATAGCCAACCCTTTGGTGCGGTTACTCCTCCTTTTGGTGCGGTTGGCCAACCCTTTGGTGCGGTTACTCCTCCTTTTGGTGCGGATGGCCAACCCTTTGGTGCGGTTACTCCCTATTTTGGTGCGGATGGCCAACCCTTTGGTGCGGTTACTCCCCCTTTTGGTGCGGATGGCCATCCCTTTGGTGCGGTTACTCCCCCTTTTGGTGCGGATGGCCAACCCTTTGGTGCGGTTACTCCTCCTTTTGGTGCGGATAGCCAGCCCTTTGGTGCGGTTAGCCAACCCTTTGGTGCGGTTAGCCAACCCTTTGGTGCGGTTAGCCAACCCTTTGGTGCGGTTACTCCCCCTTTTGGTGCGGATGGCCAACCCTTTGGTGCGGTTACTCCTCCTTTTGGTGCGGATAGCCAACCCTTTGGTGCGGTTACTCCCCCTTTTGGTGCGGATGGCCAACCCTTTGGTGCGGTTACTCCCCCTTTTGGTGCGGATGGCCAACCCTTTGGTTCGGTTACTCCCTCTTTTGGTGCGGATAGCCAACCCTTTGGTTCGGTTACTCCCTCTTTTGGTGCGGATGGCCAACCCTTTGGTGCGGTTACTCCCTCTTTTGGTGCGGATGGCCAACCCTTTGGTGCGGTTACTCCTCCTTTTGGTGCGGATGGCCATCCCTTTGGTGCGGTTACTCCTCCTTTTGGTGCGGATGGCCAACCCTCTGGTGCGGTTACTCCCCCTTTTGGTGCGGATGGCCATCCCTTTGGTGCGGTTACTCCCCTTTTGGTGCGGTTACTCCCCTTTTGGTGCGGATGGCCAACCCTTTGGTGCGGTTACTCCCTCTTTTGGTGCGGATGGCCATCCCTTTGGTGCAGTTACTCCCCCTTTTGGTGCGGATGGCATCCTCTTTAGTGCGAATAGCATTCCCTTTAGTTCATTTGCCTTTTCCAGATGCAGATACTGTTTTTTTCCCTTTTAGCGCTTCCAATGATGTAGTTTCCACTCCCTTTGTAGCAGCATCCATTTTTTGAAATAATCCCTTAATAAATATAAAAGAGCGCACCAATCAAGCACGCTCTTAATCTTACTTATTCTTGCGCATCATCCTGATTTATTCCAATGCCAAATCATATCTACTATTTCTTGTATTCCCGGTACGTTCTTTGCTGTTAGCTTTCAATATTCTCGTTGCTTCAAAGCGGTTTCTTAATATTAAAAAATCCATGGCTTCTTTAGTAGAAATCGTCTTATCAATCAACATGTAATACTCCCTCAACGCTTTTACATGGGCGTGCATATCCATTTTGTTGCATTTTTCGCAAAGCCATGTCCGCTTCAGGCGTTTCATGGGGATGGCGCCGCAGTTCGGGCATTCGACGCCGCGCAGGATGTCCTGTGAATCAATGTTGTAGTACTCGGTAAGAGGAAAATGGTTCCAGGATGGTTCTTTCGTATGCCGGATCATGAGTTCCGCCACTTGTTTGGATGGGATGATGTCTTTTTTTGGCAGTGTCCAAATGTGGTTGATGATGCCCCTTCCCATGAGCAGTGGATATTTGGATGGAGGCTTGTCTATGATGGCGTTGGCATAAGGCAATACGATGGCTCCATACATGGGCATTTTCAGTTGATGTTGCTCAAAAAATCGGGTGAGGCCGAAGAGGTATTGGTCGATTTGGGCTTCCGGGCTGCGGTAGATCAATTTCCGGTCTTCTTTTACACAAATCAATTGTGGCGGGTTGTTCATAAATGTCAGTTCACCATTGAGGTTTTTGACTTCCAGGATAAGGCACCAGCCCGGTGAAATCAGCATGATGTCAATTTGGATGTTGATGATGGAGTCGATTGTGACGTTATGGAGGATAAAGGTGTTCTTTGGCAACTGGTTTTCTGTCAGGATGGTCAATACATGTTTTTCGCCGTTTTCTCCGGCTTCTTGCAAAGAGAGTTCTTCTTCGATTTTCAGGAATTTTTCGTGGCGAGGGCTTAGGCGTTTGCGTAGGGATTCCAGGGCGATTTTATAGTTGCTGGTTTGGAATGGTTTTATCAGCAAAATTCCACCCCCCTCATGCAGTTGAACCGTTCTTTCTTATAAATTAGCAGAAATGAGGGGTTCTAGGAAGTGATTTCCAGAAAATTAATTTTTGGACGGTTTTTTTGGGTGAAAGATAAAATTTGGAGGATTGAGTTGACATAAAAAATGCCTGGCACTCCCAAGAGTATCAGGCATATGCAATCGCCAAGTGAACCACTTGCCGCCTTGATCAGCAGCAGACATCCATTCGCTGAGGGGGACGCTTCAATCACACGTAAATAGCACCAACCCCCGCATTTCCTCGGGATTCAAAGCAAATGGATCTACTCCAGTTTTCCCAGAATGGCATCGGCCTTGAGGGAGGAATTTAGGGAATCAACCACATCCCCCACTCCCCATAAACGAAACCATCCACTACTTCTTCCCGCCATTCAGCAACATCAAGATCGATTGGGCCTGCTGCATATGAAGGGCGAGGACGTGCTGGGCAGCCATGGCCAAAATGCTTGCTTTCGTGTAGTTCATCATTTCTTTGGCAATGTCTGCATCCCGAATGCGGGATTCGGCGGCCGTCAAGTTTTCCGCCGTATTCAGCACATTATTGTACGCATGTTCCAACCGGTTTTGGTACGCGCCGAGGCGGGCACGTTCACCGGAAACTTGCTTTAATGCCTGATCCAGCGCGCCAATCGCTGCATCGGCGTTGTCCCGTGTCGCAATGTCCACACCGCCGATTCCAAGGCGATTGCTGTCCACACCGCCGATATAGATTTCCATATATTGACCGGCATTCGCGCCCACCTGGATTTTCAACGGATTGGATTCATAATCGCCGTTCAAGAGGGGGCGTGTGTTGAATTCGGTTTGCTTGGCAATCCTCGTCATTTCCTCTTTCAATTGTTGGAACTCAATATCGATCAATTTGCGATCATCGTCCGTCAGCGTGTCGCTTGCCGCCTGGATGGCCAGCTCCCGCATACGCTGGATGATGGCATGGGTTTCATTGAGTGCCCCTTCCGCCGTTTGAACGAGGGAAATCCCGTCCTGAATGTTTTTGCCCGCCATTTGAAGCCCGCGAATTTGGGCGCGCATTTTTTCGGAAATGGCCAGGCCTGCCGCATCATCCGCCGCGCTGTTGATGCGGTAGCCGGATGAAATTCTCAGAAGCGCTTTATTGGCCATCATCCAGTTTTGATTAAGATTATTGATAATCATCATTCCTGTTGCCCACCATTGCCCGAACATCTTCCCCCTCCTTTTCTTTTTTGGATAAAGTGCCACCGACAGAAATCCTTCAAAACTTTCTATTAAAAACCTCTTTTCTCTACATATCGGCGGATTTCAGAAAAATTCAATATATCGGCAACTCCTTTAAAAAGAATCCCCTCAAAATTCCGAATATTTATCTTTTTCAATGAATAGATTGGTTGAGATTAGGTTTAATCGTTTGAAGATTAGGAAATAATGGTTCCATAAGAAGAATAAGGAGGAGTCGGAATGAAACATGTGAAGGCATTTTCGTTGGAAGACGTGGTGTTTGGAATCATTGGATCCGGGATTGCAGTGGGAATCATCTATTTGTTAATTTCGTAAGAGTGCCAGGCACATCAAGTACCCGGCACCTTATTCCATTTTTTTCTTCTTTTCGACCAATTCGTAGAAAAGTTGTTCGTCGCGATTGGAGAGGGCTTCGTCGATGAGGCGATCTAAATTTTGGCTTTCCAATGCACGAATGAGGTCCGCGATTTCCGAATTTTCCTCATGAGGAACGAGATGGATGCTTTCCGACTTATTGGACGCTTCCTCCAAAATCGGTGCCAGATGTTCGTGGATGTTGGAAATCAACAGCAGCTGATAAAGCGGCAGGCGGAGAAACCGGTTTCCGCGCTGGAAAACAAAAATTTCAGAGAGGTTTTCGATTTGCATCGTTTTTAAGTTTACGATAATTTCCTTCCCTTCAATCGGCACAAAATGATACACTTCATTGTCCTTCATGATGGAAAAATATTGATACGCAAACACTAAACGCAACGTTTCGCCCGAGACTTTGGAATAAAACGGTTTCATGTATTGGACTTGGATCATCGATATCCCTCCTATTTCACTCATTTCCTTTGACCGAAAGCTTACATCAAAATTTCCCTTTTCCCCGAATTTGAAACTTCCTTAGGTTTTTCCAAAAAAGCCGGTGTTTAATCAATTGTGGACTTGAATTTTTTGGAAATCACAAAAAATTATATCGTCAAAAGAACAAATTTTCATTTTATGCGCGAGACAAACAACTTATGCCCGAAAGAGATGAATTTTCACGAAACTGCCATGTAAAAATGGTTGTAATCTATCATACGAATTTTATTTACCTTATATTCCCCAAATTTCATGTTTAAAAGAACTCCATTGGTTGATAAAAATTCAATTGTTGTAAACAAATGGGATTTTAAAGGGGTGTAGGCTTCTTATTTCATCTAATATTAATACTATTTTTTATTATTTTATACTTTTTTTCGAAAAATTCATAACATTTTAATCTGTTTTTTTAAATCTGTTCCGCGCAAGTTCAAAGGATTTCCCTTATCAAAGATGGATTGCCGCGGTATAATGGAAAGAAAGACTTTTTTAGGAGCGAATGGAATGGTGTTATCAGTTGCAAATGTGGCCAAAGAGCAAGAGGCATTTATCCGTGAAAAATTGCAAATCATTGCGAGGGAGCTTCATCCTTCCGTCACGGAAGATGAGGAGATCGTTCGGCGGGCGCTTTTTGCCGTCCGGAATCAGGCGGTGGTTTTCCATCGCTATATATCCGTCTTCTCCATTTTGACGACGACGGTCCGGGATGTACGGGCGGCGGAAGTGATTATCGATTTCCGAGGCAACACAATTTCCTGCTCATGCCCTCAGGAAGGCTGGTGCCGGCATCAGGTGAGCGTGTTGCTGTCGTTATATCAATATATCGATTCCGTGCAAGAATGGGTGGGCAGTTGGCGTTCGAAAAAATCCGTGGATCTGCAAGCCCTCGCGAATATCCGCACCCCTGAAAGCTGGCTGAAAATGGTCGATGAAGTGCTCAGCCACTATTTTCACGGGGATGAAGAAATTCCCGCCTTCATGTACACCAACATTGCGGAGAATGCATTGGAAAAATTGAATAAACAAATGCCCTTCGAACGGGAATGGCAACCGATTTACAAGTTATTTATGGAACTGGCCGTTGTGAATCGATTGTCCCTTCGATTCACGAAAAGCCGCTCTGTGGATGAACATTTGCTGGAAAACTTTTTTCATAAAAGATTTCAATCCATCCAAAACATCGTCCATGAAATCCCCGAAACTTCCCGCCTTTTTGCAACGGATCCGTTTTTTGATCAAATGCAGTTCCTCCTCCGGGAATTGCTGTTTGAACAGGAAGGCTTCATCAACCGGAAAATGAACCTGTATCTGCTGTTTTGGGATGAAGTGTTTACGGAAAAACGGCGCGCTTTGGAAGAGCTGGTGTATTTGCAGGAGCAGCGGGAAATGCCCGTTCCGGAAGTGCTCAATGTGTTCTATATTATTTTGAAAAATGATTCCGCAATCGAAGAAAATATCCAGCATATCAATCCTGAACATGTGGACATCCATTTGGGGCTTGTGAAATTCGCTTACGCCAAGCAGAACGGACGGGCGGCAGAACTTATTTTGCGGGCCATCCTCCCCCATTTGGAAGCGTTCATCCAAAGGGTGAAGAATGTGTATCGTTCCTCCGTCGTTTCTTCGATTTATTCATTATATGAGCATATCGATTTATCGGAAGATGAGGAAATTTTATTATATTCTTCCTTTGGGAAAGACGGGATTCATCAATATTCCCAATATTTGTTGAAGCATAAGCGTTACGGGGAATGGGTGGCGTTGCAGCAAATGTATCCTTCCTCCATCGAGCATTTGGAGTACAACGGGTTGAAGCAAGTTGCGGAGGAAGCCCCCGCCCTTGTCCTTCCCCTTTATCATTTTTACGCCATGGGGGAAATCAAGGAAAAGTCCCGTTACAATTACAAGCAGGCGGTCCGGATTTGGAAGAAGATGAAAGCCGCGGCGAAAAAAGCGGGCAAAATGAATTTTTGGGAAGACTATATCGCTTCCGTCCGCGATCAATACAAACGGCTGCGGGCTTTGCAGGAAGAATTGGAGAAAGGGAAATTATTGGGATGAGACTATTTGGGATGCTGAGTTCGAGAAAGGAAATTATTCGGATGAAGCACCGGGACGCCGAGTGGAGGAAATATTTGGATAAGGCACCGGAATGCCGGGTTGAAGAAAGGATATTATCGGAATGAGGCGCCGGGATACCGTGTTGGAGAAAGAATATTATTGGAATGAGACAACGGATGCCGGGTTAGGAAATTATTCGGATGAGACACCGGATGCCGGGTTGGAGATAGAATATTTTCGGGATGAAGCACCGGGATGCCGGGGTGAAGGAAATATTCGGATGAAGCACCGGGATGCCGGGGTGGAGATAGAATATTTTCGGGATGAAGCACCGGGATGCCAGGGTGAAGGAAATATTCGGATGAAGCACCGGGATGCCGGATTTGAGAAAAGAAATTATCAAGATGAGACTTTGGAATGCCGAGCTGGAGAAAGGAAATTTCTATGAAAGAGTTGCAAGTTAAACATGCGTTGAACGTCAATCCTTTTGCCAATGTTTATCAATTGACCTTCGAGCCGTTGAAACAGGGATTGTATGCCGTCCGGGCTTTTGAAAACGGAAAAGCCATTACCGCCGAAAAATTCGCATCGGTTTTCTTTTTCCGGTATGAACCGAATTTTTACGGATTGCATGCCGAGATGGACGGGGATGCGCTGATCGTTTCGGCGGTCGAATTGATGGAAGCTTTGTCCCCCGAGTGGAAGCATCCTTTTGCAAAGTTTGAAGGGGCAAGGGCTGAGGATGCAATGTTGCTTGAAAATCTATATGCCGTACAGCCATTGTGGAACAGCCCTTCCTTATGGGATGTGGCGGAAGTGTCCGAGGATGAAACGGGGCCGTCTCTTTTAGTGCATTTGGAAGGCGACCCGTTGCGGAAGGAGCTGCTGACAACCGCCCTTTATCAAAAATTGGGGCAAAACGGCTTGCCCCTTTCCGATGTGCCTTCCTTGCTGCCTTTCTTCAAAGAAGGCGGTTGGCCGCTTCAGCAGGACCGTTCCATCGGCCATTTGACAGTCGCCCTCCGTTTGAATGAACCTGAAGATTCTTCGGATGACTGGGTGCTGGAAACGGTGATTTTATCTTCGGCATCCGCCAAACATTGGACGCCTGCTGCAAGGAAGCGCCATCTCCCAATCCGGGAGGCGCTTCCTGATAAATGGAAAGAGTTTGCGGATGAAATCGCGCGAACGCAGAAGCAAATGGTGCAGCTGCTTGGATTGGACGTGGTTTCGGATGAGTCGTTTTTGTATATTCCGTTGGGCGATGCCGAGGTGCGCACCTTAATCCGGAACGGCTTTGCCAAGTTGACGGCACTTGGATTTGAAGTGATTCTTCCTGCCTGGCTGAAAGAATTGAAAAGGACGAAAATGCGGGTCCGCGTCAGTGCACAAAACGTTCCGAAAAAGTCCATGGCCGGGCTGGATGACATTTTATCCTTCCGCTGGGAGCTTTCCATCGGCGGCGAAAAAATCAGTCCCGAAGAGTTCCGTAAAATCGTGGAGGAAAAGCGGGAGTTTGTGCGGATCGGCGATGAATGGTTCCGCTTGGACAGCGATTGGATGGCGAAAGTGCGGGCGTTGATGGACAAGGCGGAAAAAGAAAACTGGACCGTGAAGGAATTGGTGTTCCGCGAGATGCCAGAGGAGCTGTTGAATCCGGAATGGGATGAAGAGGATGAAGACCGGGACGACCCGCTCTTTGCCTTTGAGATGCAGCGTTCGTTGCAGGCGTATGTGAATCAACTGCAGGAAAAGCAAGGTCTGCCTCCTGTGAAAGTGCCCGCGTCTTTGAAGGCGACATTGCGGCCTTATCAGCAACAGGGCTATGAGTGGCTTGCGTTTATGCGCACGCAGCAGTTTGGCGCCATTTTGGCCGATGATATGGGGCTTGGGAAAACGGTGCAGTTGATCAGTTATTTGCTGTATGTGTATGAATTTTGGCAAGAGAAGAAACCGTCGCTCATCGTTTGCCCGACTTCCGTTTTGGGCAACTGGCAGAAGGAATTGGAACGCTTTGCCCCATCTTTGAAGGTGCATACCCACTATGCTTCGGGGCGTTTGAAGGATGAAGCCTTTCATCAGTTTTTGGTAACGGAAGCGCCGCAAGTGGTGTTGTCCACCTATGGCACGATTTCGCAGGATGTGGCGTTTTTGGAGGCCGTCGATTGGGCGGTGGTGACGCTGGATGAAGCGCAAAATATTAAAAATATGCAGACCCAGCAATCGAAGGCCGTCCGCCGTTTGCAAGGCGACCATCATATTGCGTTGACGGGCACGCCGATTGAGAACCGGTTGGCGGAACTGTGGGCGATTTTTGATTTTATCCACCGGGGCTATTTGGGAAGTTACAAGAAGTTCCAAGAGGAATTCATTGTGCCGATTGAACGGGATGATTCGGAACGGCACAAGCAGCTGCTGCGGGCGAAAATCCGGCCGTTCTTGCTGCGGCGAACGAAAAATGATCCGGATTTGATGCTGAATTTGCCGGATAAGCAGGAAACGAAGGAGTTCTGCCCGTTGACGGAAGAACAGGCCGCGCTGTATGAGGGATATATCCAGGACAGTTTGGCGGATTTGGAGAAACTGTCCCCTTTTGAACGCAAAGGACGGATTTTGCAGATGCTGAGCAAGTTGAAGCAATTGTGCAATCATCCGGCGCTGTATTTGAAGGAGCCGTTTGGGGATGCAGAAAGGATGCTTTCCCGTTCGGTGAAGTTGAAGCGGATTGTGGAGCTGGCGAAGGAAATTGTCGATGGCGGCGAGCAATGTTTGATTTTCACCCAGTATATTGGGATGGGGCAATTATTGCAGCATTGTTTCTTTGAACTGTACGGCTGGGACGTGCCGTTTTTGACCGGTAGCATGCGCAAGGAGCAGCGGGATGCCTTGGTGGAGGCCTTTCAAGCTGGGGAATTCCCCGTGTTCTTGTTGTCGCTGAAGGCGGGAGGAACCGGATTGAATTTGACGGCCGCAAGCCACGTGCTGCATGCGGATCGCTGGTGGAATCCGGCTGTGGAAAATCAGGCGACGGACCGGGCGTACCGCATTGGGCAGAAGCAGTTTGTGCAGGTGCATAAGTTTATCACCATCGGCACGATTGAGGAGAAAGTGGACCAAATGCTGGAGATGAAGTCCGCCTTGTCGGAAGAATTGATTCAGGCAAGCAACTGGCTGACGGAGCTGGATGAAGCGCAGTTGATGGAATTGCTTCAATTGCCTTCAAGTGTGCAGCAGGGATGATGGTGAGGGTTTTTCTGGATGTATGTGGATATAGCGATTTTGCTGGGGTTACATGAAATCGCTGGTATGAGATGCTTGGCACTTTGGAGTTCACTGGACTTTGAAGTGCCGGGCATTTTTTGTGCAGTGGGTTTTTTGATATAAGCTGGGGATCCATGATTTATCTGATCGAGTTGTTCGTAAACGCGCAGGTTAGTGATAAGTGTGGGATTCATCCGCGTAAGGAGTGGCGCTATCTAAGCAAGTTGGGAGTGTATCCGAGCAAGAGAGGGCGTCATCCGAGCAAGAGAAGGAGTTATCCGAGCAAGTGGAGCAGCCATCCGAGCAAGTGGTGGAGTTATCCGAGCAAGATGAGGGATTATCCGAGCAAGAGAGGGCGTTATCCGAGCAAGATAAGGGCTTATCCGAGCAAGTGATGGAACCATCCGAGCAAGAGAGGGCGTCATCCGAGCAAGTGATGGAACCATCCGAGCAAGTGATGGAACCATCCGAGCAAGAGAAAGGATTATCCGAGCAAGAGAGGGCGTTATCCGAGCAAGATAAGGGCTTATCCGAACAAGTGATGGAACCATCCGAGCAAGAGGTGGAGCCATCCGAGCAAGTGATGGAACCATCCGAGCAAGAGAGGGCGTCATCCGAGCAAGTGATGGAACCATCCGAGCAAGATGAAAGATTATCCGAGCAAGTGGGAATGTCACCTGCACAAAATGAAACTGTATGCGCACTAAAGAATGAACCATGCACACCAATCGGAACCCTATTCGCACTAAAGAATAAACCATCCGCACCAATCGGAGCCCTATTCACACTAAAGGCAAATCTATCCGCACCAATCGGAGTCGTATGCGCACTAAAGAATGAACCATGCACACCAATTGGAACCCTATTCGCACTAAAGAAGGTACCATCCGCTCCAAATGAAGCCCTATTCACACTAAAGGCAGATCTATCCGCACCAATCGGAGTCGTATGCGCACTAAAGAATGAACCATGCACACCAATTGGAACCCTATTCGCACTAAAGAAGGTACCATCCGCTCCAAATGTAGCCCTATTCACACTAAAGGCAGATCTATCCGCACCAATCGGAGTCGTATGCGCACTAAAGGCAAATCTATCCGCACCAATCGGAGTCGTATGCGCACTAAAGGCAAATCTATCCGCACCAATCGGAGTCGTATGCGCACTAAAGAATGAACCATCCGCACCAATCGGAACCCTATTCGCACTAAAGAATAAACCATCCGCACCAATCGGAACCCTATTCACACTAAAGAATGAACCATCCGCTCCAAATGAAGCCCTATTCGCACTAAAGAATAAACCATCCGCACCAATCGGAGCCCTATTCACACTAAAGGCAAATCTATCCGCACCAATCGGAGTCGTATGCGCACTAAAGAATGAACCATCCATACCAATTGGAACCCTATTCGCACTAAAGAAGGTACCATCCACTCCAAATGAAGTCCTATTCGCACTAAAGGCAAATCTATCCGCACCAATCGGAGTCGTATGCGCACTAAAGAATGAACCATCCGCACCAATCGGAACCCTATTCACACTAAAGAATGAACCATCCGCTCCAAATGAAGCCCTATTCGCACTAAAGAATAAACCATCCGCACCAATCGGAGCCCTATTCGCACTAAAGGCAAATCTATCCACACCAATCGGATCCCTATTCGCACTAAAGAAGGTACCATCCGCTCCAAATGAAGCCCTATTCACACTAAAGGCAAATCTATCCACACCAATCGGATCCCTATTCGCACTAAAGAATGAACCATCCGCACCAATCGGAACCCTATTCACACTAAAGAATGAACCATCCGCTCCAAATGAAGCCCTATTCGCACTAAAGAATAAACCATCCGCACCAATCGGAGCCCTATTCGCACTAAAGAAGGTACCATCCGCTCCAAATGAAGCCCTACTCGCACTAAAGAATAAACCATCCACACCAATCGGAGCCCTATTCACACTAAAGGCAAATCTATCCGCACCAATCGGAGTCGTATGCGCACTAAAGAATGAACTATGCACACCAATTGGAACCCTATTCGCACTAAAGAAGGTACCATCCGCTCCAAATGAAGCCCTATTCGCACTAAAGGCAGATCTATCCGCACAAATCGGAGTCGTATGCGCACTAAAGGCAAATCTATCCGCACCAATCGGAGTCGTATGCGCACTAAAGGCAAATCTATCCGCACCAATCGGAGTCGTATGCGCACTAAAGAATGAACCATGCACACCAATCGGAACCCTATTCGCACTAAAGAAGGTACCATCCGCTCCAAATGAAGTCCTATTCACACTAAAGGCAGATCTATCCGCACCAATCGGATCCCTATTCGCACTAAAGAAGGTACCATCCGCTCCAAATAAAGCCCTATTCACACTAAAGGCTGATCTATCCGCACCAATCGGAACCCTATTCACACTAAAGAATGAACCATCCGCTCCAAATGAAGCCCTATTCGCACTAAAGGCAAATCTATCCGCACCAATCGGAGTCGTATTCGCACTAAAGAAGGTACCATCCGCACCAATCGGAGCCCTATTCGCACTAAAGGCAAATCTATCCGCACTAATCGGAGTCGTATGCGCACTAAAGAATAAACCATCCGCACCAATCGGAGTCGTATGCGCACTAAAGGCAAATCTATCCGCACCAATCGGAGCCCTATTCGCACTAAAGAAGGTACCATCCGCACCAATCGGAGCCCTATTCGCACTAAAGAAGGTACCATCCGCTCCAAATGTAGCCCTATTCACACTAAAGGCAAATCTATCCGCACCAATCGGAACCCTATTCACACTAAAGAATAAACCATCCGCACCAATCGGAACCCTATTCGCACTAAAGAATAAACCATCCGCACCAATCGGAACCCTATTCACACTAAAGGCAAATCTATCCGCACCAATCGGAGTCGTATGCGCACTAAAGAATGAACCATCCGCACCAATCGGAACCCTATTCGCACTAAAGAAGGTACCATCCGCTCCAAATGAAGCCCTATTCGCACTAAAGAATAAACCATCCGCACCAATCGGAACCCTATTCGCACTAAAGAAGGTACCATCCGCTCCAAATGTAGCCCTATTCGCACTAAAGGCAGATCTATCCGCACAAATCGGAGTCGTATGCGCACTAAAGAATGAACCATGCACACCAATCGGAACCCTATTCGCACTAAAGAAGGTACCATCCGCTCCAAATGAAGCCCTATTCGCACTAAAGAAGGTACCATCCGCTCCAAATGAAGCCCTATTCACACTAAAGAATGAACCATCCGCACCAATCGGAGTCGTATGCGCACTAAAGAATGAACCATGCACACCAATCGGAACCCTATTCGCACTAAAGAAGGTACCATCCGCTCCAAATGTAGCCCTATTCGCACTAAAGAATAAACCATCCGCACCAATCGGAACCCTATTCACACTAAAGAATGAACCATCCGCTCCAAATGAAGCCCTATTCACACTAAAGAATAAACCATCCGCACCAATCGGAGTCGTATGCGCACTAAAGAATGAACCATCCGCACCAATCGGAACCCTATTCGCACTAAAGAAGGTACCATCCGCTCCAAATGTAGCCCTATTCACACTAATATAAAATCTATCCGCACCAAAGGAAAAGACGGACCCCAAAGCTGAACCTATCCACGCCAAAACCAAATACACACAAAAAAGACTGCCCAGAAAGTCATCCTTTCTTAGACAGTCTGACAACTAACCATAGGAGGAAGTTAGATAGGTGTGTTCTGATTTCCTCGTTTATTCGTATGTAGCCTCACTTTACCTTTATCCAGTTATCATATTCAATTGTAATCATGATCCATTATGCATTACCATGTATCCCTTCACTGCTGGGCGGTCACAAACCAGCAGTGTTTTTCTCACCCCCCATTTTCTTTATTTGTACTCCCCTTCAAACTCCAAAACAATTTTAGGCCATTCCCATTCATTTTCCATTCCCAACAATTTTTTTGCCTTTCGCTCCAACAAAATCAACAAAACCTTCCATTGTAAAAGAAAACCTGCCACTATGTGTTACCCGGAATCCTTTGCTTTGCTAACCTCCACTTTTTCCTGCAAAATGCAACCATCCTCAAAACTCTCAGCCGATTTTCAAATTGAAGACCCTTGCGTAACTGGTAATTCTTGTTCCGTTTCCGGAAGAACGAAATCCTTTTCAACTTCCGTTTGCTTATTTGGTGGCTTGAGTGAATAAAATCGGACATCATCGGCGACGACTTCAGTTGTATATACTTTTACATTTGCTTTTGTTAAATAGGAGCGTGATTGCAATCGTCCGTTGATTCCGATCAGTGAACCTTTGCCGCAATATTGGACGATCAGTTCCGCCAGCTTTCCCCATGCGGTAATGGAGACGAAATCGGCATCCACATCGCCCTGGCTATTGCGGTAATTGCGATTAACCGCCAGTACAAAACTCGTAGCCACACGATGTTCTCCAAATTCCCGAAGAACTGGATCTTTCGTTAATCGCCCGACTAGTCCGACATGATTCATCCATTCACCTCCTTTTTCTCAATCATAGCGGTAACCCCTTCTTTTGACAAAATCCCAAAATCAAGAAATGACCGCATTTTTCTATCTCAAACTTTCATTTTCCGAACGAAACAAATGTTCGTAAAATTTAACTCAAACTAGATCATGCCTGCTTTTATCCCCATTTTTTAAAAATGTCCAAAATAAAAGTTTGGCAATTTTTTAATTTTTTTCTTTACCCGATGTTTGAAAGCGTTCCTTTGCTATAATGATGAAAGAGGGCATTTCGATTATCATGGGAGGGAAACCTTTGAAAACTTTTAAAATGATTTCCTTTCAATTTGAACACGATGGTGTGGAAATCCCCCTGATCGACGGAATCATCATTAATCAGGAAAATCATGAAAAGACGTGGATTTTGGAGTTGTTTACAGAGCAGCCATATCGAAAGCATTTTGAAAGATTGTGGGAAACCCGGGAATCTTTTGATGTGCAAGTGACGATCACTTCCCCTGACAATGAACCCGCCCCCTTCACAGTGAAAGTGGAAACGATTGAAGAAATTGGAGATCGGCTTTCGGTTTTAATGAAGGGACATGTGCGAACGGTGCGGTTAAAATATGCGGAACAATTGTTGCAAACGTTGCTGGAGAAAAACTTATCAAAGGAAGAATTATTGAGTGAGTTCCGGAAAGGGATGAGGGAACGTCCATTATTGAAGGGGGAAAATGGCTGATTTTCTATCACGGATTTCAACAAGGAGCAGGCGTTATATTTACAGGTTTTGTGTCTTTCTCTATAAATATTATGAACATAGCGACACGGCCATATTTTATCTACAGTTTTTGTGAACATAACGCCAGAATTTGTGTCCATTTCGACACAGGCCATTTTATCTACAGATTTTTTGAACTTATCACCTGATTTTGTGTCCATTTCACCAGTGCCTATTTTATTTACAGATTTTATGTCTCATATCACCTGATTTTGTGCCATTTCGCCAGTTCCCATTTTAATTTTATCTCCATTTCCCCCTTCTCCCCCCATCCAAACAAAGGGCGCTTGTCCAAAATCAAAACCGTTGAATCAAAAAATATGGAGCTATCCAAACCTGATAGCTCCGAAAAGGGCAAGGGGGATTTTTTGAATTTCTCGAGTCTAAAATACCAGAAGAGGCTTTGGACTTTGTCTCGTGGCTTCCTTTACCCCAGATGGGAACTGGATGCGCAACCATTATTCATCCTTCGTATCAGCGTCACGAATGTCTTTGGCATCCTCAACGATATCTTCCTGGTTACCGCGTTCATCCCCGGTTACACCTTTATCATCCGGCATGACGTCTTCATTGCGTAGGCCTTGGTTTGTCCGTTTGTCATTGTCATTGATGTCATTATTGATCGTGTCATTGTCAAGGGCATCATTGACTCCCTCACCGACATCTTCGACACCTTCTTTGACTCCTTCACCCACATCTTCTACGCCTTCTTTGACTCCTTCACCCACATCTTCTACGCCTTCTTCAACGTCATTGCCTACCTCATTGATTGCGTTCTCATCGTCGTTATCATTACAGCCCACTAATAAAGCGGACCCTAACAATAACGCATAGATGAACGGTTTCATAAAAAATCCCCTCCTTTCTTCGCTAATCGTCACCTGCAAAGTGACTGATTTTAATTTGTGCGAAAAAAGAGGGAACTATCCATTATCGATTTTAGAACTTTTGCCATTTTCCGGTTCAAAAGTTCATGGGCGTTCTTTTTCCTTCAATTGTTCTTTCAGTAGCTGTTCCACATAATGGGCTTCCGCTTTGCATCCATACGTATAATTCGTGCCTAGCTGTTTCTGCATTTTCTCGATGGTCTCAATTTGTTTTTTCGTCGGCTTTTCGTTCAAAATTTTGGCGATCACTTCGTCAATTTTATGGGCAATTTCTTCATGAAATTCGGGGCTCAGCAATATGTCCTGTGGCACTTTTTCAAACCATGCGGCATTTTCCAAAAAATATTGTTGCCATCTCTTCATGAATTCTTCCATTGAAAAACGGTCTTCATCCCAGCCGATGCTTGCCAAGTATTGCTCGAATGCGATCGAAATGGATCGTGTGATACTGATTTTTACGCCCGATGACAGCTGTTTATACATTCTAAAATAAAACCTCCTATGTTTAAAAGAGCCAAGGGTGCATATACTTCTCTCTACCTACAACCTAAAAAAATTCAACTGTTATATTTTATCTCTTTGGTTAATGAATTTCAAATTAAGGGAACACACTTATTATAAAAGGGTGCACAGTTCCAATCATTCTATTCATGATTGGAACCCTTTTGGACGTGTGTATTTCGGGAAGGAGTTTATTTTACTTTTGGTGCTTCCGGACCGATTGCAAATAAAATGTCCGCTTCCGCAGCGAGTTCGCCGTCAACCGTGGCAATGCCATGGCCTTTCCCCATCGAGCCGCGCAATTTGACAAATTCGACTTCCAATTTCAATTGATCGCCTGGCACGACTTGGCGCTTGAAACGGGCGTTGTCAATACCTGTCAAAAATGCCAATCTCCCTTTGAATTGCTCGGAATTTAATAAAGCAACCCCTCCAACTTGCGCCAACGCTTCCACGATCAAAACGCCGGGCATGACCGGATAGCCAGGGAAATGGCCATTGAAGAAAGGTTCATTGATGGAAACATTCTTGATACCCACCACCCGTTTCCCTTCTTCCAGTTCAAGAATACGGTCTACTAATAAAAATGGATATCGGTGCGGTAAAATCGCCTGAATTTGTTCAACATTCAACATAACATTTCCCCCCATTATCAAAATCAAGCATACGAAATAAGCGGCAAAGCAACATGATTCTCAGAATTTGAAGGCATCCGGACGCCAAAAAAGCGCCATTTCCAATATCAGCATGCATCATGAATTCAGCTTTCCACAAAAAATGGCGGAACATACTTTATTCTTCTCCGTTCATGATGTCCAGAATGTGCTGATAGGTTTCCCATTTTAACGCATCCATCAGCTTGCCGTCACCAATGAGGCCGTAACCGATCATGAGCCCGAATATGGCTGCGAGCAACAACAGCACGAGCACAATGACAATCCGCAGCCAAATGGGAAACATTCTGGTGCGGTAAATTTTCAGGTTCTTTATAAAACTGTCGTCATTTGGCAGAGCTTCCTCATTCTTCTCGTTCTCTCTTTTATTCCGCTTCAGCCACTTTGAAAGTAGAACGCCCGATGCTTTTGGATCCTTCTCTTGCCGTTTCGTTCTTTTTTCCGTCAAAGTGGAGCCGCTTTTCATTTCGTTTGCCATTGTCTGTTCTCCCTGTTCATTCAAGTATTTTTGGTAAACGAATTTTGCCCATGGGTTCACACGATTATGAAGGTGCCGTCAGAATCAACAGAATTCCGCCAGCATTTGCTTCTGTTCGCATGATTCGTCATCGTTCTTGATAAAATAAACGCAACAGCCGCATCTAAAGTTTCGCCTTTGCGGGGTTGCCCGGGATCAAACGAACTCGCTTCATTCCGCGCTTTGCACCATTCGTCAAAGCGCGGATGAAGGATGAAACAAAGGGTTCGTTCATTGTTTCACAAGTACGGATTTCCCTGATCATGACCATTAACGGATTCCGTTGATCAACCCCAACATTTGGTCCGCGATGGTGATGGCGCGGGCATTAAATTGATAGGATTTTTGCGCTTGGATCAACTGGGTCATTTCTTTGGCCATATTCACGTTGGACAATTCCAATTGATAATTTTCAAGGCCGATATTTTGGCGGGCATTTCCCTGCATATCCGTCAAAACATCGTTCAATTCGTAGCCCAATTCATTCAAGTTATCAGGCACGTCTATGTATTCGTCGGAAATCTTCATCATCAGTTGTGGCAAATGGATTTCAGTGACACCCAACAAAAAGGCTTGCTGCGTGCCATCCTCCAAATTGACGACCAATCTGCCGCCATTCTCGAGGGAAAAACTGCTCACCTCTTCATCGAACACGATCGGATTTCCATCGATGTCCGCCACTGCATAGCCGTCCGCATTGACGAGCATCATTTGCCCATTATTCATCGGGGTTGCATAAAAATCGCCTTTTCGTGTATACACCACATTCATGTCGCCGTTTTCATCCGGCATTAAAATATTAAAATATTGGCGCGCATTTTTGAATGCAAAGTCCAATGGGCGGTCCGTCGTCTGCAACGTTCCTTGGGCATTGTTTGTTTGGATTTGCGAAATTTTCGCACCGACACCGTAGCGGATTCCTTGCGGTGTCAATCTCGGTGACTGCTCATCTTTTCTCGTGTTGTGGTATTCCTGATACAGCATTTCGGAAAAGCGGGCTTCTTTCGCTTTATACCCGTTTGTGCCGATGTTGGCGATATTGTTGCTGATCGTGTCGATTTGAAGCTGGATTTGATTCAATGTGTTGGTAGCCGTCAGCATTGTCCGTAGCATGTTTCCGCCTCCTTCCTTATACTTTTCCTATTTCATTGACCGCTTTGTCCATGCTTTTGTCATAAGCTTGGACGACTTTTTGGTTTGCTTCGAAGGCGCGGTATGCCGTCAGAAGTTCCGTCATCGATTGCGCCGCATCAACATTGGAACCTTCCAAGAACCGCTGTCTGATGGAAAACGTGACATCGCCTTCTGCAAAGGCGGAAGGCAACGCTTGTCCGTCCTGTGTCCGGAACAATCCATTGTCCTGTTTCACCAGGTCATTGGCATTTGGGGCAAAAGCCACCCCGATTCTCGCCACCTGTTGTCCGTTTACGTACACGGCACCGTCTTCAGTGACTTGGAATTCTTCATTTGGGAGCTGGATGCGGTCTCCGTTTTCGGATAAAACGTAATATCCGTCCCCATTCACCAAATAGCCTTGTCCATCCAAAGCAAAGTTCCCGTTTCTTGTATAGGCCTCGCCTCCATCCGGATGGGCCAGACGGAAAAAGATGCTGCTCCCCGCAGGAAGGTTGCCGTTCATCAAGGCAAGGTCAGTATTGTAATCCGTTTCGTAAACATTGCCTTGCGCAAAGTTCGGCATTGTTTCTTGCAAGTAAATGCCGGTTGAAAGATTGCCGATTGGGCGGATCAAGTTCAGGTTTAATCCTTTTTTCGTCGGAACATTGGTATCATCAATGGCGGACATGAGCATTTCCGGGAATGAGCGGATCGTTGTCTGCTCCGCTTTGAACCCCGGTGTGTTCGCATTCGCCATATTGTTCGTCAAAATTTCCGTCTTTCTTTGCTGCGCCAGCATGCCGGAAGCTGCCGTATAGATTCCTCTAAACATGCTCTTTCCCCCTTCATTTGGTCAAAATGCCTCTCCTTTTTATATCGGTGGGAAGTCGCCAATCGATTATAGTTCGTTTTTCGCTTTCCACGGATTTTTGCAAGATCCTTTTCCTTCATCATTTCCGGGAATGTGCGGATAGAATGGATGCAATGGTGCCATGAATAAGTCATTTTGCCCATCGTTTGGATAAAACTTAGAATCACTAAGTTTTCTCAGGTCGGATGCAACTTGGGAATTGCTGTGTTTCTACCCGCATATTCATGTCGTTTTGGATGAAATTCGGCTGTTTCTTTTTCCAGCCGAGGGTTCGCTTATTTCGTGTTGGAACGCTGGAAGTTAAAATCTTGAACCAGGTGAACGGTCGATGTTGTCAAGCATGATACCCGTTCCGATGGCCACGCAGTCCATTGGATTATCCGCAACAAGCACCGGCACTTTCAATTCCTGCATGAGCAATTGGTCCATGCCGTGAAGCAATGCGCCGCCGCCTGTCAAAATCACGCCGCGGTCAATGATGTCTGCGGATAATTCCGGCGGCGTTTTTTCCAATACATTTTTCGCGGATTGAACAATCAATTGGACAGATTCATGCAATGCTTTTTCAATTTCGGCGGAATGGATCGTGATGGTGCGCGGAAGTCCTGTCACCATGTCGCGTCCGCGGATTTCCATCGATTCATCCCGGCCGCCAGGGAAAACCGTTCCGATGTTGATTTTAATGGCTTCCGCCGTACGTTCACCGATCAACAGTTTATATTCCTTCTTAATATATTGAAGAATATCATTGTCGAACGTATCTCCCGCCACTTTGATAGATTCGCTCGTCACAATATCCCCCATGGAAAGCACCGCGATATCTGTCGTACCGCCGCCGATATCGACCACCATGTTTCCGCTTGGTTGGAAAATGTCCATGCCTGCACCGATGGCAGCCACTTTCGGTTCTTCTTCCAAGTACACTTTTTTACCGCCTGATTTTTCAGCCGCTTCACGAATCGCTTTCTTTTCGACACTTGTGATGTTTGTCGGGCAGCAAATTAAAATGCGCGGTTTTGAGAAGAATCCTTTTACATCAAGTTTATTAAGGAAATGTCTTAACATCGCTTCCGTCAAATCGAAATCGGCAATAACCCCGTCTTTCAATGGACGGATGGCCACGATATTTCCTGGCGTACGCCCTACCATTCTTCTAGCTTCTTCACCAACCGCCAGCACTTTGTTGGTTTTTTTGTCGATTGCCACAACGGATGGTTCGTTTAGAACAATTCCCTTCCCCTTCACATAAATCAGTACATTAGCAGTTCCTAAGTCGATCCCTATATCCTTTGAAAACATGATAATCTAATTTCTCCTTCCAACATTTTGCGACTCTATTACTACGTTCATAATTTATACATTTTATCTAGAATATTTTATCATAATAAAATCTTATTTACAGCTTTATTCTGGGGGAATTTGACGTTTTTCACCGTTTTTCTACAAATTGTTCAAAATTTAGCTTCGGGTCAATATTGACTTTATAAAATCATTATTCTCTGAATAAAATCACAATCTTTGCGCCAAAAACCGGAAATATCGGACTGGATGAATGGAGTTTCCGCCTTGTGAAAATGCAGCCGCACGAGGCGGAATTGCCCCCGACGTTGCCGCAAATCCATCTTGGATAAACACAACCCTTATGGGGTGGAAAGCGTCTGCGCATCCTTTATAAGATGGAAAACGCATACATTTTCGCTTCATATACACCCGATCCGTCTTGCGGCCAACTTCCGCCCCAGGATGAAATGAAAAAGCATTCAGCCTGACTTCTGGCCAAAGTCAAACCAAATGCCTTTTCATTGTTTTTTTTGGGACTGCCACTTTCTACGTGTCGCCTCGCCCCCCCGCAAATGACGAACGGATTTGTGGTAGGCTAATATTTCTCTCACTTCTTTTGCCAATTCTTCATTCACTAATTGTAGCCGCTCTGTTAAGTCTTTGTGCACCGTACTTTTGGAATATCCTGTCATTTTCGCAAGGACCCGAACCGTCTCACCCGTCTCCACAAGCAGCTTTCCCAGTCGTACGCAACGGTGCCGAATGTGCTCGTGCACGTTCTCTTCCTTTCTCTCGGATATAAGAAGTGCAGTTTTGCCTACAATAAACAATCTATTTCGACGTTTTTCTGATACATGTATTTCATTGACGTTTGCAATCAGCGATTTAACGTTTATTCACCATATGTATGTTCCAACTTTTTCAGAACTTTTTTTCCCGGGAAAGTCAAAAGCGCAGCCTGGAAAGACGGGTGTTTCCGTCCAGGCTGCGCTTTCATTTGTTAGAAGTTTAAATAATTTCTTGGATTTACATGTTTTCCATCTTCCAACACTTCAAAGTGGAGATGGATGCCGGCAGTCGGATTCCAATCGTTTTCCGTTGTTGTGGCGATTGGTTGGCCTTGTTCCACCAAATCCCCTTTTTTCACAAGGATATCCGTTACAGAGCTGTAGTGTGTTTCCATTCCGTTAGGGTGTTCGATGATGATTTTATTTCCAGTGAACGCATCCAGCTTCACTTCTTTCACTTCACCGCTCATTGCAGCCAGTACTTCGAATGGCTCATTGTTGATGGAAATGGAAATTCCAGAGGATGTTGTGAATGTTTGATCGAATACAAGCAGCGCATTTTCGCGAGATTTTGCATCCGCATTGATATCATAGAAATCTTGCAATACTTTCACATTTTGCAGCTGGCTTTCATCAAATGGATATTTGAGTGTTTCAGTGCGCGCATTTGTTTCAATGACCGGTGATTCCTCTTCCTGTACAGTCGGTTCAGCCACCGTGTCACTTTCTTCTTTGCTTGTGAGTACAGAATAAGTCACAATTAAGACAATAAGTACTGCTGCAATGCCCCCATATATTGCCGGCCAAAACCATGGCTTTTGTTGCCAGTTCGTTTTTGGATTTTGAGAAGTATTATTTTGTTTGTTGTTATCTTCTCTCATTTGTTCATCACCTCAATATGAAGGATGAACAAGTTTTGGAATTTCTAAACAAGTTTTTTGGAAATTTCCACTATTTTTTGCATAAATTTTTTCCAGACGTAATATTTGTGTAGTAAGGTGCTTTCAGTTACGTTTCCCGCTTGGCGGCTCTCATTTCGTACACATCATTTTTTCAATGGTTGTGTCTTTGTAGTAATGGGCGAGGATTTCATGGGCGGTTCTTCCCTGTTTCGCCATCGCATCGGCTCCGTATTGGCTCATGCCCACACCATGTCCGTAGCCTTCCGTTGTAATTTCGATTTTGTTATTGGCCACTTGGATTGTAAAATCGGTCGAACGCAAGTCCAACAAATCGCGGAAATCGCGGCCCGTCCATTCTTTGTTGCCGGATATGACTTTCTCCACCCTCCCCGTGTTGTTCAGTTTGGTACGGATTTTTTTGACCTCGTCCAAGGTCATGTTGACTTTTAATAGACGATTCCATTCTTCCAACGTCAACGTCTTTTTCGTTACATAGTTTTCCGCCTGAAAATCCGCGCTGGCGACGGATTGAAGATACGGCAAATCAACCCCGCTGTAATTTTTGGAGCTTTCCGTCCTGCCGTTGCTCATGGAGTGGAACATGGCCGTAATCAGTTCGCCGTTGTATTTCAGCACTTCTCCTTTCGTACTTTCTACGGCTTGTCTGATTTTTTGCTCGTTTTCGTCAAAAGTGGTCTGCCAATTGGCTTTTCTCGTATCTTCATCATAAAATACTTGTCTCAGCACAGTCGGCTCGATCGGGGTTTGGCCATAGTTCGTCGATTTCAGCACGTAGGTTCTTGCGGCGATGGCCTGGGCTTTCAGGGCTTCCGGATGAAAGTTGGCCGGCATTTCCGCCGCCACGACCCCGACCACATATTCTTCCAGTGGAATTGGATCCTTCTGGCCGGAGATGCGGATGAAAATATTGCAATCTTCCGTCGTCACCAACGGCCCCGATGCTTCTTTCAACGTTTTTTCGGAGTTTTTGAATAGAAACGGGAAGAAAAACAGCGCTGCGACAAATAATGTGATGGAAATCATGATTGCCAGGTTTTTGTGATGATCTATTCGTTTCATACATATTACTTATGATTGGAGAAAGGGAAATATATCTTTTTTGTGGAAGTTTTTTATTATTCATTCTTAGACTGATTTGAAATGGGATCAAAAAAACGCCTGAATGTTGCGCTAGTTTCGGACGCTCTTTTCCAAATCAGTTTCCTTTATCCCCTTTTTTCCATTGGTACGGCACGTTTGCCCAGTTGAAAAGCAGCATGAACAAGAAGGCCATGAAGCTTGATCCGAGATTGAATCCCCATTGAATTTCTTTCGACATGATCCACTGCACAAACGATAATGCTAAAAAAACGAAACTGCGTAAATAATGGCTTTCTTTATCATCTTTCCCGCCCCCTACCAGAAATGCATAGTTTTTCAGTCATTTCATCTATGCTTCACAGCTACTGCAAGTTTTCCATTTTTCCGATGAATACTCCCGATATATGCGGAAGATTGCCGTTCAATAACGCCCCAATCGTTTCTTCCGATATTTCCGGCCCTTCTATATCAATCCAAAGGGGGAACACGGAATGGGTTGAACTTTCAGGAGGCAAGTAGGTTGCCTCCGCTTGTGAAAGGAGTGCCGTTTCGATATAAGACATTAACTTGAAATAATAATCCTCCTCCGAATGATTCGCAATTTCCACTTCCCAAATAATTTGCAAGTGGTTCCCCCTCATCGGTTATTTCACTATGAAACCCGTTGATTTCATAGTCCTTCCCTTTCTGTTCACATCCCATCAAAATACGCCAAGAACGAAGATAAGCAAAAATTTGCCGCTTTTTAAATTATTTTTCATCTCCATCCCTGCCAACACTTTTTACTTAAATATATCAATCCCATCTATTTGGATAAAGACAAAATTTTCAAAAAAATAACCGGCATTTCAATCCGGCTGCATCATCCAAAAAAATAAAACGACAAAACCTCTTGAACAGGATTTTGTCGTTCTAAGCATCTCTCTATGAATAAATGAAACACGCCCATCATATGGTACATTAGAAAAATAGAATGCCCGAAATTAAACATTCAGCGTAGTCCCTGTGGCAACATTCGGTTTCTTTGAATCCGTTTCCGATGAATCGCCGGAAACGCGCTCAATATTTGCCCCAAGCGCACGCAATTTCTTCTCGAAGTTCACGTAACCCCGATCCAAATGATACAGCTTCGTTACACGCGTTACTCCATCCGTCGCCAATCCAGCCAAAATCAACGCTGCTGCCGCACGCAAATCCGTTGCAGCCACTTCCGCACTTTGCAGTTTCACCGGTCCTTCAATAAACGTCGAACGGCCTTCAATTTTCAATGACGCATTCATGCGGCGAAACTCTTCCACATGCATGAAGCGGTTTTCAAATACCGTTTCCGTAATGATGCTCGTTCCATAAGCCGTCAGCATCAACGCCATCATTTGCGCCTGCATGTCTGTAGGGAATCCCGGATATGGCATCGTTTTCACATCGACCGCCTTCAAAGGATCTTTCGCACGTACCCGAAGTCCATTGCCTTCTTCCGTGATTTCCACGCCCATTTCACGCATTTTGGCAATCAGTGCGGTCAAATGTTCCGGAATCACATTTTCAATTAACACATCACCACGGGTAATCGCAGCGGCCACCATAAATGTCCCGGCTTCGATCCGGTCAGGAATGACATGATGAATCGTACCGTGCAGTTCTTTCACACCTTCAATGCGGATTGTGTCAGTTCCAGCCCCCATGACACGACCGCCCATTTTATTGATGAAATTGGCCAAGTCCACAATTTCCGGTTCTTTTGCCGCATTTTCGATCACTGTCGTACCGTCAGCCAATGCGGCAGCGGTCATAATATTTTCCGTTGCGCCAACACTTGGGAAATCCAAATAAATATTTGCCCCTTTTAAACGGTCCTGCACTCTTGCTTCCACATATCCATGGCCCGTCGTAATTTTCGCGCCCATTGCTTCAAAGCCTTTCAAATGCAGTTCAATCGGCCGGGAACCGATTGCGCAACCGCCCGGCATGGCAACGCGGGCATAGCCGTTTCGGGCAAGCAATGATCCCATCACCAAAATTGAGGCGCGCATTTTACTGACATAATCGAATGGTGCTTCACTTAATAAAGGTTTTTCTGCATTTATATGAATCTCATTATTTTCAACGTCATATTGTACTTCGGCATTTAAACTTTTCAATACTTCATTTATCGTATGAACATCCGCCAAATTTGGGACGTCTTTTACTACACTTGTATTCTTCGAAGCTAACAATGAAGCAGTTAAAATCGGCAATACAGCATTCTTTGCCCCTTCTATTTTAACTTTTCCTTGTAATCTTCGGCCTCCTGTAACAATCATTTTCTCCACAAATCGTCCCTCCGAATCCATTATCCAAAGATGCCTTACGCATTTAGTCACTAAAAAACAAACCATATCAATAGTAATGCTTAATTCTCTAATTTACAAGTGACTAAAAATACTAATTTCAAATATTTTTCAACATATATCTACAATTATATATTACGCACGTTAGGGAAATATGGTGAATTTTAACGGATTATCAAAAATTACTAACTTTTTCATAGCTTTTTGTCATTTCTGTAACAAATTTCTCTACATGATTGCCCAGGAAATAACACGGTATATGTGTTGTAACGACAAAAGAATCAAAATTTGTCATTTGCCCTTACAAATCATATATCATCCGAAGGGAAACAAATTTTTGATTAAAACCTATCAATCTATCGATCCATCGAATCGGGAAATAAGCGCTAATTGTACTTGGAAAAGATGTAAGGAAGTTGTCGGGATAAACCGGTAAAATCGATCAGAAAATCCGACACCGTGTAGCCTAATGCAATGCTCAGCAAGATATACATGAGCTGAATTTGAAACGTCTTCCCTTTTTTGAAAACAACTTCCAACCGGACGGATTGCAATGCGTAAAAAGCGATGGCGATGAATAGAATGTGGGAAAAGATTTCAATGCCCGCCTGAACGCCCATTGTCTGATAAATATTCGTACCCATACCCATATGCGCGCCTCCTCCTTTTTGATCATGAAACATCCAAATTTTTATAAGGAAAAAAAATCTGGGAAACAACAACTTTCAAAGTAAAATAATTCCATATCCATTTATAGAAAAAGCGGACAGTCATACTGCCCGCTTATCTATTAAAATCTACCCTCATAAACGTTGATACGATTGATCGCACGTTTCAAAGCCAATTCAGCCCGTTTGAAGTCGATTTCATCGGACTTGCTTTGAAGACGTTCTTCAGCTCTCTTCTTCGCTGCTTGAGCACGAGCGAGATCAATGTTCTCAGCCACTTCAGCAGAAGGAGCCAAAATCGAGATTTTGTCTGGACGAACTTCAATAAAGCCACCGCTAACGGCTACTACTTTTTGCGAACCGTCTGCAAGCTTTAGTTTGACCGCGCTGATTTGCAGCGGCGCCACTAAAGGAATATGACCTGGAAGGATACCGATATCTCCAGAAACAGTTTTTGCAATGACCATTGCGATTTCTGAATCGTATACTGGGCCGTCCGGAGTGACAATATTGACTTGAACTGTCTTCATATTTTTTCCTCCTCCGTCCGTAACATTATACCTCTACGCCCATTGCTTTAGCTTTTTCGATTACGTCTTCAATGCTTCCCACAAGACGGAATGCATCTTCTGGTAAATGGTCATATTTACCTTCAAGAATTTCTTTAAAGCTGCGTACTGTATCTTTAACAGGAACATAAGAACCTGGTTGACCAGTGAATTGTTCCGCAACGTGGAAGTTTTGAGATAAGAAGAATTGAATACGACGAGCACGTTCAACTGTTTTCTTATCTTCTTCAGATAATTCATCCATACCTAAGATGGCGATGATATCTTGCAATTCGCGGTAACGTTGCAATGTTTGCTGTACGCCGCGAGCCACTTGATAATGTTCTTCACCCACGATTTCAGGTGCCAACGCACGGGAAGTGGAAGCTAGTGGGTCCACCGCTGGGTAAATACCCATCTCAGACAATTTACGTTCAAGGTTTGTTGTTGAGTCTAAGTGAGCGAATGTTGTAGCCGGAGCCGGGTCAGTATAGTCGTCGGCTGGTACGTAAATCGCTTGGATTGACGTGATGGAACCTTTGTTTGTAGATGTGATACGTTCTTGCAAGTTACCCATTTCCGTAGCAAGTGTTGGTTGGTAACCAACGGCTGATGGCATACGGCCAAGTAGGGCTGATACTTCCGAACCTGCTTGAGTGAAACGGAAGATGTTGTCGATGAACAATAGCACGTCTTGTCCTTGTTCATCACGGAAATATTCTGCCATTGTCAAACCAGTTAGGGCAACGCGCATACGAGCACCAGGTGGTTCGTTCATTTGTCCGAATACCATGGCAGTTTTGCTGATAACTCCGGAATCGCTCATCTCATGGTACAAGTCGTTACCTTCACGAGTACGTTCACCTACACCGGCGAATACAGAGATACCACCGTGTTCTTGTGCGATGTTATGGATTAACTCCTGGATCAATACGGTTTTACCTACTCCGGCACCACCGAATAGACCTACTTTACCACCTTTGATATAAGGTGCCAATAAGTCAACTACTTTGATACCTGTTTCAAGGATTTCTACTTTTGTTGAAAGTTCTTCAAATTTAGGTGCTTCGCGGTGAATTGGATCACGGCGAGCTTCCGTTGCGATATCATCTTTTTCATCAATTGGTTCACCTAAAACGTTGAATACACGTCCAAGTGTTACTTCTCCGACTGGGACAGAGATAGGTGCACCTGTGTTAGTTACTTCCGCGCCACGTTGAAGACCGTCAGTTGAGGCCATGGCAATTGTACGGACAGTGTCGTCTCCTAGGTGTAACGCTACTTCTAATGTCAAAGTAACAGTTTCTTCACCAGGACGATTTATGTTAACTTTTAGAGCGTCGTAGATATTTGGTAATTGTCCGTTTTGGAATTTTACGTCTACAACCGGACCCATTACCTGAACAACATGTCCTTTGTTCATTCCTGTGTACCCTCCTATCGTACATTTATACGTAACAAGGAGCTAGCCTATTGGATGGCTTCCGCTCCGCTGACAATTTCTGTAATTTCTTGAGTGATCGATGCTTGACGAGCACGGTTGTATTCGAGTGTAAGTGTTTTAACAAGTTCATTCGCGTTATCTGTCGCTGTTTTCATGGCAGTCATACGCGCAGCATGTTCACTTGCTTTCGCATCGAGCAATGCACCATAAATCAAGCTTTCAGCATATTGAGGCAATAGAACCTCCAAAATCGCTTCCGGACTTGGTTCGAACTCATAAGTTGCTTGAAGCCCTTCTGATGCTGGTGCCAAATCAGTGATCGGCAATACTTTTTTCTCCGTTACGACTTGTGAAATGACGCTCACGTAGTGGTTGTAGTACATATAAAGTTCATCATATGTACCATCAGCGAACATACCAACAGCTTTACGAGCGATTTGTTTAATTTGGGAGAATGATGGTTGGTCAGGAAGGCCGACAACGCTATCAATTACATTGTACCCACGCTTTTTAAAATACTCTGTAGGAACACGACCAATTGTAAAAATCACGAACTCGTCATTGGATTTATGACGTTCTTCGACTACACGTGCCAATTCACGAATCACGTTTGAGTTATATGGTCCAGCCAAACCGCGGTCAGAACCGATAATGATATAACCCGTCTTTTTCACAGGGCGTGCGACAAGCATTGGGTGAGTGACATCAGATGCGCCACTGGCGATGGATGCAACAACATCCTGCACTTTTTCCATATATGGAACGTAAGATTTCGCATTTTCTTCCGCTTTGGAACGTTTCGCAGCGGACACCATTTGCATCGCTTTTGTGATATGCCCTGTTTTACGCGTTGAGTTGATTCGGTTTTTAATATCGCGCAAACTTCTTGCCACTGGTATTTCACCACCTTTTCATTTTAGTCATCATTCGTGCTACTAATCATCAGAAGATCTTTCAGCAAAGCTGAAAGAATCATTCTTCTGATTTAGCGAATTGTTTTTTGAATTCAGTAAGAGCTGCAGCGAAGTCTTCGTCTGATGGAAGATCTTTCGTAGTACGAATATGCTCTAAAATGTGAGTGTGGTTTACATCTAACCAGCTGTACAACTCGTTTTCGAAACGACGGATATCTTTAACTGGGATATCATCCAAGTAACCGCGAGTTAGAGCGTAGATGATTACAACTTGATATTCCACTTTGATTGGTTTGTTCAAGTCTTGTTTCAATACTTCTACTGTACGTTTACCGCGTTCAAGTTTCGCAAGTGTCGCTTTATCAAGGTCTGAACCGAATTGAGCGAATGCTTCAAGTTCACGGTATGCAGCCAAGTCAAGACGTAGTGTACCGGCAACTTTTTTCATCGCTTTGATTTGCGCGGAACCACCTACACGGGATACGGATAGACCGGCGTTAATCGCTGGACGTACACCTGAGTGGAATAGGTCGGATTGCAAGAAAATTTGTCCGTCTGTGATAGAGATAACGTTTGTTGGGATATATGCAGAAATATCCCCTGCTTGTGTTTCAACGAATGGAAGTGCTGTGATAGAACCTGCACCCATTGCGTCGCTCAATTTTGCAGCACGTTCTAGCAAGCGGCTGTGCAAGTAGAATACGTCACCTGGATAAGCTTCACGGCCTGGAGGACGACGTAATAGCAATGAAAGCTCACGGTAAGCTGCCGCTTGTTTAGAAAGATCGTCGTACACGATCAATACGTGTTTACCTTGTAACATGAAGTATTCAGCCATTGAAACCCCAGCATATGGTGCCAAGTATAATAGTGGCGCTGGTTGGGAAGCGGATGCTGTTACAACGATGGAATAATCCAACGCACCGTGTTTACGAAGTGTTTCAACAACTGTACGAACTGTAGATTCTTTCTGACCGATTGCAACATAGATACAGATCATGTTTTGGTCAGCTTGGTTCAAGATTGTGTCGATTGCGATGGATGTTTTACCTGTTTGACGGTCCCCGATGATTAACTCACGTTGACCACGGCCGATTGGCACTAATGCGTCAATCGCTTTGATACCAGTTTGTAATGGTTCATGTACGGATTTACGAGCCATTACACCGAAAGCTGGACTTTCGATTGGACGAGTTTTTGTTGTATTGATAGGTCCTTTTCCATCCACTGGAATACCAAGTGGGTTTACTACGCGACCGATTAATTCTTCGCCGACTGGAACTTCCATGATACGACCTGTGCGACGAACTGTATCGCCTTCTTTGATGCCAAGGTAGTTACCTAGAATAACGATCCCGACGTTGCCTTCTTCTAGGTTTTGAGCCATACCCATTACACCATTTTCGAACTCAACTAGTTCTCCTGCCATACAGTTGTCGAGGCCATGAGCGCGTGCGATACCGTCACCAACAGTGATTACAGTACCAACTTCGTTAACTTCCAATTCAGATTGGTAGTTTTCAATCTGCTTTCTTAACAGAGCGCTGATTTCTTCAGCCTTGATGCTCATGAATGTCACCTCTCACTTTTCTAATTATTAACGACTAACGTGCGTCTGAGATTTTCTAATTTGCTTGCTACAGTGTTATCGAAAATGATGTTGCCAATTTGAACACGAACGCCACCGATAACTGAAGGTTCAATTACGTTTGTGATGTTCAGCGTTTCTTTGCCAACGAGTTTCGCAAAGGAAGCGGAGATGTTGTTTTTCTCTTCTTCCGTCAATTCGCGAGTTGAGTAAACTGTAGCTTCCGCAGTGCCTTGAGCGTCAGCTGCTAACGCTTTGAATGCTTCTGCGATGTTTATCAATTCATTTACTCGTTTTTTATCAACCAAAAGTTGAAGTGTATTCAATAAAACCGGATTGACTCCATTGAACAATTCAGAAACGATTTGTTTTTTTCTATCAGAAGAGAATTTCGGATTCGTCAAGACAGTGAGGAAATCTTTGTTTTCTTTGATCACTTTCGCGATTTCCTGAAGATCTTGATTCACTTCATCCACAACGTTTTGTTTTTGTGCCACAGAGAACAATGCTTCGGCATAGCGTTTCGCTACAGTGTAATTACTCATTTCGCTTCGCCTGCCTTAGCAATCGTTTCTTTAATTAATGCGCTGTTATCTTCTTCAGAAATTTCTTTTTCAAGCACTTTGGATGCGGCAAGAACAGAAAGGGAAACCACTTCTTCACGCAATGAAGCGATCGCTTTTTCTTTTTCAGTTTCGATTTCACGAACAGCTGATTCTTTCAAGCGAGTTGCTTCTTGGCGAGCTGCTTCCACGATTTCTTCACGTTGTGCTTCTGCTTGTTTCTTAGCGCTTTCAATAATTTTTTGAGCTTCAGTGCGAGCTTCTTTTAAAAGGGCTTTTTGCTCTTCCAAAGTTTTTGTCGCTTCTTTGCGGGCAGTTTCAGCCGCTTCAATTTCACTTGCAACTAATTCCTCACGTTGTTGCATGATGCCCATCAACGGACCCCAAGCAAATTTCTTCAACAATGCCATCAATACGAGGAAGATTACGAGCGTTGCAAGAATATCTCCAAGGTTTACTGCTTCCACGCTGGAACCTAATACCAAATATTCTAAATTCACGATTGTTTCACTCCCTTCAAGAGCTTCAAATTCCTTTTTACTTGCCCTGCTTCAGTCCATTTCCAATCCGAAATTTGAAGAGAGCCATTTATGTTCAAAACTTTTCATTGCTTTTCTATCAGTCATTTTTATTAAAAACTGTTCAGCTTAAACATTGAAAATAAAAGGAATGGCGAAGTTTCTTTTTGTAAATCATCCTTCGCCACATGGAACCAATTATCGGTTCATTACGATGAACGCAACAACTACTGCGATGATTGGTAAGGCCTCAACTAACGCTACCCCGATGAACATTGTAGTTTGAAGTACGCCACGCGCTTCTGGTTGACGTGCGATTCCTTCTACTGTACGAGATACGATTAAACCGTTACCAATACCTGCACCTAGTGCTGCTAAACCGATTGCAATTGCTGCTGCTAAAAGACCCATTTTATATTTCCTCCTTGGAATTATTTTTTAATTTTTTGTTTGATACTCATAATGTATAGACACTATGAATTTATTAATTAATGGTCTTTGCTCACTTTGTGTGATAAATAAACCATTGTTAACATAGTAAATACAAAGGCTTGGATAAAGCCGATGAAGATTGAGAACCCTAGCCATGCCATTGTTGGGATGATGGCTCCGATGAAGCCTAAAACTGATGAGCTGGCTAGACCTGCAAGCAATCCTAAAAGGATTTCACCTGCGTAGATGTTACCATAAAGACGCAAACCGAGAGTTAAAGTGTTTGCGAATTCTTCGATGATTTTCAGTGGTAATAAGAATGATTTTGGTTGGACGAATGTTTTGAAATAATGTCCTGTACCATGTAATTTAATACCGTAAAATGTTGCAAGCACAGTTACCATTGAAGCTAGAGTCAAAGTGACAACAGGATCTGCGGTCGGTGATTTCCACCATAGATCGCCATGGATGTAAATACCTGAGAATGGGAGACCTAGCATGTTGGCAACAGCGATGAACATAATGAGGGTAATTCCTAATACGTGGAATCGACCACCCGTTTTCCAGTCCATGTTGCTTTTGATAATCCCTTTAACAAAGTCCATTACCCATTCCATGAAGTTTTGCATACCTGTTGGTTTCAACTGGAGATTTCTTGTAGAGATGAACGCGATGATAAATACAATAGTCGCTGTAACTAACAAAGTTAAGATTGTAGCCAAGTTGAATGTAATTGGAATATTTCCTAAATGCAGAGTATACTCCGGTGCTCCATGTTCCATTTTTTGCACTCACCTCACTTTCAAATGGACCTAATTCCTAGTTTTTATTAAACTATATAAGGCCTCAATAAAGAGGAAGATATAAGGTATCATTAACCCAATGACTGAGCTAACAACATTAAAGTAGTTTGGCAACGAGATTGGTATTGCGACTGCAGCAACTGCAGATGCAAAGCGCAAACCTGAACCAAGAGACACTGAACGTTTACCTTCACGATAGGAACGGTCGAACTTGTCCATCCGACGAACAAGGATCCAAAAGTTGTAAGTACCAAAAATCGCACCGATTCCCAACCCAGAAAAAATCGTTGGATATGGTGTAAAGAACCATCCCAATACACAGAGGGCAAGCAAAAAAAATAAAGCTTTTTTCTGCTTATCGAAAATCCGGTGCAAATCCAACATCGTATAATCTCCTGAATCCTATTATTTGCCTCACCATTCAACCATGGTGTAAAATGGAAACATCTTTCATATAAGGGCAAAATTTTTTACCGCTAAGTATTTTTACCCTTATTTGGCTCTTGTATTCAGACTCTTCCACGTTCCCAAAATTCTCATTCCACGTTCCCACCGTATCTGTAGTAGAAACTTGATATTACAAGGGTTTGAGTATCATTTTGTGAAAGAATCCCTTTAGTATTCATACACTTTGTAAGCATACAATAGGGAATTTTTGATGTCAATGCGTTTTAGTGAAAAACTTCACAGCGAAATTATTTTGTCAAAATGTTGACAAATTTACTTATGAAAATCTGTTTTAGAAATTATTGATATTTGTTACAATAATTATTTATATTTTTATACTCAAATAGCTTTTTTTATTGAAATGATTTATTGTTTCTTCTCATGGAAATATGTCAGTAAAGCATCAACGATCCGTCTGGATGCAAAACCGTCTCCGTAAGGATTGGACGCTTTCGCCATTTGGTTGTAAGCCTCTTCATCTTCCAGCAGTTCCTTCGCCAAACGGTAAATGTTTTCTTCGTTTGTTCCCGCCAGTTTCAAAGTGCCTGCCGCAATCCCTTCAGGACGCTCCGTTGTATCCCTTAAGACAAGCACAGGTTTTCCGAGTGATGGCGCTTCTTCCTGAACGCCGCCTGAATCTGTCAATATCATGTATGAACGGGCTGCGAAGTTATGGAAATCAAACACTTCCAACGGCTCGATCAAATGGATTCTCGGATCGTTCCCCAAAATTTCATTCGCCACTTCTCTTACAGCCGGATTCAAATGCACCGGATAAACCACTTGCACATCATCGTGTTCCTGAAGCAGGCGTTTGATGGCGCGGAACATGTGACGCATCGGTTCGCCCAAGTTTTCACGACGGTGGGCCGTCAAGAGAATCATGCGGTCGCTTCCGATTTTCTCAAGGATCGGGTGCGTGTAATGTTCCTTCACGGTTGTTTTCAATGCATCGATCGCCGTATTTCCTGTGACAAAAATCGTTTCTGGATTTTTGTTTTCTTTCAGCAGATTTTGTCTGGACTGTTCCGTCGGCGCAAAATGGAGATCCGCCATGACCCCTGTCAGTTGCCGGTTCATTTCTTCCGGATACGGCGAATATTTATTGTGGGTTCTGAGGCCCGCTTCCACATGGCCAATGGCGATTTGGTTGTAGAATGCGGCAAGGCTTCCGACGAAGGTTGTCGTTGTATCGCCATGAACCAACACGATGTCCGGTTTTGCTTCTTTCATGACTTTGTCCAACCCTTGAAGGGCATTGACTGTGACATCAATCAATGTTTGCCGGTCTTTCATGATATTCAAGTCATAGTCAGGGGTGATTTCGAATGTCTCCAGCACTTGGTCGAGCATTTGGCGATGCTGTGCCGTGACTGTGACGATGGATTCGATTTGGTCCTGGTGCTTTTGCAGTTCCAACACGACCGGCGCCATTTTGATGGCTTCTGGTCTTGTGCCAAATATGGTCATCACTTTGATTTTTTGCAATGGATGATTCTCCCTTCCAAAGGTGCAAACCTGAGTTTGAACCGTTCTTAATCAGTGCGATAAAGGATTCGTTGAACAGTGGAAAACGCCCTTCAAAATGAAGGACGCTTCTATTCATGGTTTGTTGTGTCTTTCAAGAAGGCGGCTGCTTCATTTGATTGAAGCGGCGGCCATTTTTATTTTGTACCGAATAAGCGGTCTCCCGCATCGCCCAAACCAGGAACGATGTAGCCGTGCTCGTTCAATTTTTCATCAAGGGCGGCAATGAAAATGTCCACATCCGGATGAGCTTTTTGTAAAGCTTCCACGCCTTCCGGTGCAGCGATCAAGCACATGAATTTAATGTTGGTCGCCCCGCGTTTTTTCAACGCATTGATCGCTTCCACCGCGGATCCCCCTGTCGCAAGCATCGGGTCCACTACGATAAAGTCGCGGTCTTTCACATCTTGCGGAAGTTTTACATAATATTCCACCGGTTTCAACGTTTCAGGATCGCGGTATAAACCGATGTGGCCCACTTTTGCAGCCGGGATCAATTTCAATACGCCGTCAACCATTCCGATTCCCGCACGCAAAATGGGAACAAGAGCGATTTTCTTTCCTGCAAGCACTCTTGTTTTCGCTTTTGTGATCGGTGTTTCAATTTCGATTTCTTCCGTAGGCAGATCGCGTGTGATTTCGAATGCCATCAATGTTGCAACTTCATCAACAAGTTCACGAAATTCTTTTGTGCCGGTATTTTTATCGCGAATATACGTTAACTTATGTTGGATTAATGGATGATCAAATACATATACTCTGCTCATGTAATTCGCTCCTAACTTCTACAAAGATTAAATTTTTGATGTCTATTACGGACTCACAGTGGCATTATTGTTCCACTTTATCCAACCTAGTATAACAAAAAACATTACATTAGAAAACCAATAATCACACCATTAACATAGTTGTCAATTTCTATTGGAAGTTTATGTACATTCCGTGAGGGGTTTTTGTATTTTTTGCAAGTTTCCATATGAATTATTACAGTTTCTGTGCGATAAAGTCCAGCAGTTTGGGTTGGATTTTTTGCAGTGAGACCTTATGGTGCGTGATTTGCGCTTTTTTTGAAAGGAGATTACGTTGGGACGGGAATGACTCCGTTTTTCTTTAAGGGCCTTCCTTCCCGCCAACCCAAAATTTTATCCCCCTCCAACACAACAATCCGCCGTCCGGCAAATGAAACGGCCCAAAAAACCCTTTCTTCCATAAAAAAACCCCGCTCAAACAGCTTGAGCGGGATTTTATAAAATTATTTGCCTACCACTAAATCTTCGTAAATTGGATATTTGTCCGTCAATGCTTTGACGCGGGCAAGGGCTTCTTCTTTCACCGCTTGATCTTCAGGATTTTTCAATACTTTCGCGATGATCAAGCCGACTTCTTTCGCGTCTTCTTCTTTAAAGCCGCGAGTTGTGATGGCAGGTGTTCCGATACGGATACCGGAAGTGACAAATGGTTTTTCTTCATCGAATGGGATGGAGTTTTTGTTTACAGTAATTTTCACTTCATCCAATAATTTTTCCGCCACTTTACCAGTGAGGCCGACAGATTTCACGTTCACAAGCAATAAGTGGTTGTCCGTTCCTCCGGATACGATTTGAAGGCCTTCAGAAATCAAAGTTTCCGCAAGCACTTGGGCATTTTTCTTGATTTGTTTTGCGTATTCTTTGAATTCAGGTTTCAACGCTTCACCGAATGCTACCGCTTTAGCAGCGATGACATGCATTAACGGACCGCCTTGGATTCCAGGGAATACCGCTTTATCGATTTTCTTCGCCAATTCTTCATCATTGGTCAACACTAAACCGCCGCGAGGACCGCGCAATGTTTTGTGTGTTGTCGTTGTTGTGAAATGCGCATATGGCACAGGAGATGGATGTTCACCGGCAGCCACAAGACCGGCGATGTGCGCCATGTCCACCATGAAGTAAGCGCCCACTTCATCAGCGATTTCGCGGAATTTTTTGAAATCAATCACTCTAGGATAAGCGGAAGCGCCTGCAACAATCAATTTTGGTTTATGTTCCAACGCTTTTGCACGGACATCATCATAATCAATGACATTTGTATCTTTTGTTACGCCATATTCAACGAAATTGTATTGGATACCGGAGAAGTTGACCGGCGAACCGTGCGTCAAGTGACCGCCATGGGCCAAATTCATTCCCAGCACAGTGTCACCCGGTTCCAACACGGAGAAATAAACCGCCATGTTCGCTTGGGCGCCAGAGTGCGGTTGCACGTTCGCAAATTTTGCGCCGAACAATTCTTTCGCGCGGTCGCGGGCGATGTCTTCCACTACGTCCACGTATTCGCATCCGCCGTAATAACGTTTGCCAGGATAGCCTTCCGCATATTTGTTTGTCAAAACAGATCCTTGCGCTTCCATCACCGCTTCGGAAACGATGTTTTCAGATGCGATCAATTCAATGTTTTCCTGTTGACGTTTCTTTTCATTTAAAATTGCTTCAAGTACAGCCTTGTCTTGGGCTGCCAATTTTTCGTAAGCCATCAAAGTTCCTCCTACTAATTTAATATTTTTTTATAAACATTTCAGGGAAGATCTCCCCAGCCATGTTGTGGGAATCCAACGAATGCTTCCCTAAACGGCAAAAAACGCAGGAAAAATCCCCCATGCTGAACGGCCGGGCATTCATTCAACTAAAATGTCATCCGCCCGAAATTCAGCATGAAGAATATGGATTATTGACTATGTTGAAAGTTGCATAAACATCCATTTGAAAAAATATATATTTTATGACATGTTGCCAAAAACAGCCCAGCTGCTCAATGACATGTCGTTCCATCTTGCAGTTCGTAAACGGCGCGGCTGCCTCCGATGAGTTTTGGACGGGTTTTGGCCGCCGCCACAATCGCTTCACCAATTTGGCGGACAGATGTGCGGACAGGAACGGCTACATCCTTCAAATGCATGCCGATGAACGTTTGGCCAATATCGATGCCGGCATGTGCCCGGACATGTTCAACGACAACGGGATTGTTCATTTTCCGGTATGCGTATGCGGACATGGAACCGCCCGCTTTTTGAACAGGGATGACCGATACCGGTTCAAGCCCATATTTTTCAGCGGCTTCCTGTTCCAATGTCAATGCGCGGTTGATATGTTCGCATCCTTGAAAAACGAGATAAACCCCATGTTGTTTGGCGAATGCATCCAATACCTCATACAACACTTCCGCAATTTCCATGGAACCGGCTGTGCCAATTTTTGAGCCTTTGATTTCCGATGTGGAGCAGCCGACCACAAATAATTGCCCCGGCAACAGTTCCACTTGCTCTTCAAATTCCGAAAGCAATTGCGTGATTTGATTTCGAATGGCTTCAAGAGTCATAGGAAGGATCACCCTTCAAGTTCCGCAATTTTTTTTACGCGGCGTTCATGACGGCCGCCTTCAAAATCCGTGTTCAGCCATGTTTTCACGATTTCCCGCGCAAGTCCAGGACCGATGACTCTTTCCCCCATCGCAAGGACGTTGGAGTCATTATGGCATCTTGTCGCTTTTGCACTAAACACATCGTGGACCAATGCACAGCGGACACCTTTCACTTTATTCGCCGCAATGCACATGCCAATGCCGGTTCCGCAAATTAAAATGCCCCGGTCAAACTTGCCGCTTGCCACACCTTCAGCCACTGGAAGAGCATAGTCCGGATAATCAACGGAATCGTCTGTTTTTGGGCCAAAGTCTTCATATTCAATATTCAACTCATCTAACAGATCCATGATTTCTTTGCGCAAACGATTGCCGCCATGGTCTGATGAAATGGCTACTTTCACATGTTTACCTCCTCAAGCTTCTTGATAACAACAGTGTACCACTAATTATAAAAGATTAACACGGATTTTCACATCTTTTTGAACCGACTTTTTATTAAAATACGAATGTTTTTTCTAAATTCCATAAAAAACGTTCATTTTTCAATGGATGAATGAATATTTTTTTTGTTTTCAAACAGAATTATTCGGAATTTTTTCCGCCGGATAAAACTTATTCCCCACCAATGGATGAAACGTGGTGCGTCGTTCCTACCCTTTCTGTTTTAAGTCCCATTTTTAATCTATAAATCTTTTTTTTTCTGTTTCATTTAAGCTACTTAATGGTATATAATAAATGTAACTTCCAGTTTTTTATATTTTAATAGGAAGAAAGTTTAATGAACAAAGGAGGATGGAGAAGGATGAAGAAAAGAAATTTTTTGGCAGGGGTGTTGTTTGCGGCACTGCTTGTAACGGGGTGTAGCGAAGACGATTCTTCAAAAGAGCCGGAAAAAACTGAAACATCGGAACCGCCAATTGTCGTTTTAGGTGACACCATCAATTCCCACCTGCAAGCGGATGCCGTATGTGTAGTGGACAGCCGATTTGAACGGGGCCACACAATCGTGTTCCGCGCCAATGTGTTGGATCAGGCGACTAATAAAACCGTTGAAGATGCAAAGGTGAAAGTGGTTTTGGCCACTGGGGACGAGTATGAAATGAAGCTTGGGCCGCACGGGGAAGAAGGAACGTTGCTTTATACCGTGAGCTGGACAATTCCGGACGATTTCCCTACCGGAACATTGGATTATCAGATTGTGGCGGAAGTGGATGGCAAAGAGTATACTTACCAACCATTTGATGTTTCTTTATCGAAGTTGACAATCCTTGAAAAAGGCGAAGAAGCGAAATTAACGCAAGCCGCACAAGAAAAGGCGGCGGAAGAGTCGGCATCTTCTGAAGGCGAGGAAACTGCTTCATGATGAATCGCCTTCGACTCATGACCTTCCTACTTTTTGTCGCAATCATCATGGCAGGATGCACAGAAGCCGGACAAGAATCCGAAAAATCGGATGACAACAAGGCAAATGCCGCAGAAAATTCAGAAGAAGCAAAAGAAATGAATCTCATCGGAAATATTTCGCTGAGCAAAAGCAGCGGACGCATCGGCGATGAAGTGACTCTCACCGTCGACTCCTTAAAACCGGATAAACCGTTAAAAGCCGTTTGGGTCGACATGGTTGGCACTTTCCAAATTGAAGATAACTACTCTTTCATCGGATCGGCTTATGAACCGGTGGAAAAAGTGGTTGCGGAAGGCAAGGCGGATGCGGATGGAAAATGGGAAGGAACCTTTTCCATTCCGGATGGTTTCGGAGATGACCACGATATCCTGATCTATCAGGACGATGAAGTGGTCGCAAAAGCCAACTTCTTCGTCGAAACCGTATTCACCATGAGTCCGGCATCCGGCCCTCCCGGAACGGAAGTCACAATCAAGGGAGAAGGCTTGAGCTGGAAAATGTTCGGCAGTTTGTGGCACGTGAACTGGGATAATAAATATACCGGCATGATTACAGCGGTCACAACGAACGGCAAAGCGGAAGCCGTATTCCGGGCAGCCGGAAAGAAAGGCCTTCACAGCATCACGGTGGAAAGCGGCGCCAGCGGATTTCCATATTTAAGCCGGAGCAGTTCCGCCATCAACTATATCAGCACCCATTATTTCACATTCGAAATTACTTCCGATGAGCCGGTCACAACCGAATCTTATGTGGAAGAGGCGCCGGACGCGGCGGAAGGCGGCATCAAGATGTCAGAACCGAAAAACAAAGAGGGTGTAAAGGTCACACTCGATCGGTCTGAAGGCACTGTCGGTGAAAGGGTCGTTTTGACAGCTTCAGGACTTCCGAAAAACGAGAAAGTGACATTTGACTGGCATACGATGGTCGGAACGCGCGTCACAGCGGAAGGATATGGCCCGGAAATATTCGATTTGGGCGAAGCAAAAACGGATGATAAAGGAAACTTGAAATATGAGTTTGCGGTACCGGATGATTTGGGCGGGCTGCCTCACTTGATCGATGTCAAAGTGGGCGATGAAGTGTACGGTCAAACGTATTTAAGAATTTTGCCATCGATTGCGTCCATCTCCCCATCATCAGGACCGGTTGGCACGGAATTCGTGATCACAATCAAAGGTTCCGGTTGGACGGAATTCGATAATGCCTTGGCCGTTTTATACAACAACAGTTACGTTGGATATATTTGCGGTTTCAACACCCAAGGAACGGTCACATTGAAGCTGGTGGCAACGGGCGAACCGGGCTACCAATTCATCGATATCTACCCTTCCATCTATAAAGGTCAGCAGATTCAACCGGACTATTATTTAAGACCGATGTTGACGTACCGGGATGATCACCCTGGCACAGGCATTCCTGCCATCCGTGCAATGTTTAAAATTACTGAATAAGAACAAGGGCGATTGCACCAGGGATTCCAAAAACGACCCGCTGCTCAACTATCCCAACCCATCGCAGTACAGACCAAGCATTTGGTTTGTACTGCGATTTTTTTGGCGCAATTTCTTCAGCCTCGTGAGGGTGAGCCTATTTTTTGGATAAAAGCGCACGGGAGAATAAAGGGCGCTTCTTGGCCGATCATCGCCCAAATCGCCGGAATCATCGCCTCTCCGGAAAGGATCATCGCCAACCTATCAAACATATTCGCCACAATCACCAAAATAATAGCCAAGCGAAAAAATTATGCCTGCCGTAGAAGGGATCATCGCCCATACGAAAAAAATAATCGCCAAACCCTCAAATCCCACCAATCCCCCCACTCCCAATCGAGTAGGAGGGAGCGATTAACTCCCGTCCTCTCACACCACCGTACGTACGGTTCCGTATACGGCGGTTCAATTAAGATCATTGACGCAAGTTTTTATAACTTCCGTGAATAGCTGTTCTCTTTATGCCAGTGGTCACTCCACCCTCCAAGAGGTCTCCCACGGGATTCACCGCTTCCTTCCTCAAGTGAGGTACTACGTTTTCTGTGTTCATCATGACTCACTGAATGCCAAGGGCTATTCTCTCTTAATTGTTCGGTCCTTCTTAGTAGTTCTAAACCAACTAATACTATGACCTCTGCTGACTTCTGACGGTTCAGCTACTGATCACTAAGTAGGTTATGAAGAGTATTTCACATATCCGCCAGACCTCCCCGGGTAAGAATGTAATCTTTCCTTCCATCTATCTGCTTCATTTACTCTGTACCACCTTTGGCAGAAAGGACTTTGTTTTGTTTAGCAAACTCATCCAATGATACCTAGCCTTATATGAAGTTCGTGTTCCTCAGACCGGAAGTTTGCCGCTCGCTTCCTTCAGATTCCGCGTCACCACGGACACCCTTGCGTTAAGCTAACTGTTACTTCTGCCTTCACAGTTCGGGACTTACACCCTATAGATTACACCCATGCCAGGCGCACTAAAAAAACTCGAACGGCGAAAGATGCCGTTCGAGAGGAATGTATGTATCTTCATTTTAATGTCAATAAATACTCGGCCACTTCTTCTTCCATGCCGTTTGCAGTTCCAGGCGGCATGGTTTTCCGGCCTTTGATCAATAGTTCGATGATTTCTTCTTTGGATAGTGAGAGATTATGTAAATTTGGTCCAAGATCTCCTGTTAAATCGATACCATGACAGCCTGTGCAGCTGGATTTGACGACTTTCTCCCCTTCCGCCGCCAAAGCTTCATTCACCTTTTCTTCCTGGGTTTCTTTCTTTACTGCCGCTTCGTCGGTATCACCGCTGCATGCACCAAGCCCCATGATGAGCCCGACAGTGAATACGGATGTAATGACCCCTTTGAACTTTCTCATCCTTCATCCCCCTTAAAAACAGGAACCCTTTGATAAGTATTAGTATGTATTAGTTTGAACGATCGAATTGTTGAATGAATTTGTATAATTGCTCGGATTGTCGTTTCAATTCTTCTGAGAGTTTTTCCACTTGTTCCAAGCTTGCCGCTTGTTCAACCGTTGAACCTTTCACTTCCGTTGCGCCAGCCGATGTTTCTTCCGCAATCGCCGCAACTTCCTGGGACTGATGGGCAGTCGTTTCGATATTCACCATCTGCTTTTCAATCAACCGGGAAATTTGAATCACTGTATCTGCCATGCCGCGGACTTTGCTTGCCATTTGCTCGACAATCACTGTTGCTTCCGAAATTTTGGCGGATTCACTTTTCGCAAAAGTCACTTGTTCGTTCATTTGATTTACAACGATAACCACATTTTCTTGCATCGTTTTGATCAAGTCGGTGATTCCTTGCACCGCCTTCGCGCTTTCATCCGCCAGATTGCGCACTTCTTCAGCCACCACCGCAAAGCCTTTTCCATGTTCCCCTGCTCTTGCGGCTTCAATGGAGGCATTCAATGCGAGCAAGTTGGTCTGCGCGGCAATATCCCCGACCAGACTGATGATATTTCCGATTTGCTCGGCATTTTTCTCCAACTGATGAATGCTTTCAAGGGCTTGTTCGTTTCCGTATGTAATTTTTTGAATGCTCTCAATCAAATTGTTGAACGCGCTGGAGGTCACTTTCAAGTTTTCCAGCATTTGCAATGATTCTTCTTTTGAATTCAAAGCCTTCGCATTGACTTCCGTAGCCAGTTGGCGCACATCTTCAATCGCTTCAACAGTTTCTGTCACCGCAATGGCAGATGCTTCCGCCCCCGATGAAATTTGCCCAACCGTATCGGCAATGATCTCCGCTTTTCTTGTGGCTCTTGAAGTCTGCTCGGACAATTCAATGATTGTTTCATTCGTTTTTTGGAAGTTGATATCAATACTTTCCACCATTTGGCGCAAGTTTTGGAGCATCAATTGGAAAGCTTCCGCCACCGAACGGATTTCGTCATGGGTTTTTGGCATTTCCACATCTTGCCCAATCTTTCCTTCCGCCACCCTTGTTGCGGTTTTCTCCAGGTTTTCCAACGGTTTCGTCAACACAACGCTGAAGATTCCCGCCAGTATGCATGACCATGTGATCCCCAATAAGTATGTAATAATTTCAAAGAGCAATTCATTCGGAATGAATTGAGAGAAAAAATAAGGATGCAAAAAGCGAATAAAGACGAAGCTTGTGGAATATGTAATGACCGCCAAAATGCCGACAAACAGCACAAGCTTCTTGCGGATACTAAACATTTTCTTCATCCTGTTGATCACCTCCAGTGATTTTCTTGACTAATTCATCAATCAGTCTGTTCAATTCTTCATATGTGTTTTTATAAGTGTTCAAATCGCCGCCATAGGGGTCAGATACATCTAAAGAACTATACGGTGTAACATATTCTTTAAGCGTATACGTTTTTCCTTTTGCTTTTTCATAAAATTGCATAATCATATCGCGATGGGCTGTGGTCATGGTCAAAATCAGATCCGCCCATTCGATATCCTCTTCATTGACTTGTCTTGTGGTATGCTGGAAATCGATATTTTCCTGCTCCAAAACGGTTTTTGAATGTTCCGACATTTTTCCCCCTTCCAACGCAAAAATTCCTGCTGACTTTACATTGATGCCTTCTATATTTTTGTGTTTCAAAATCGCTTCAGCCATTGGACTTCTGCATGTGTTTCCTGTGCAAACAAAATAAATGTTCATGGTACCCTCTCACTCTTTCTTATTACTGTTCCCATAATGTATATACACTTATTGTAATTAAAGATATGCCCGCAATCCATTTAAATGGTGTACTTTTTATTGAAATGCCGGCTTTTGCTGCATATAAAGCGATATATGATAGGATAAAAGTCCATATTCCTGCACTTGCTATAAAATAATATTTTTGTAAGTTAAGCATACCAAAAGAAATACTCACTGAAAAGGTGTCTAAACTGGCTGTAATCGCCAATAATCCAATGGGGATGGAGAAATGGGCATTCTTTGATGATAAAATAATTTGCAGCCCGATAAAAAATAAAAGAGCGCTCGATACAATATTCGACCATTGCATTAAAATTTGAAGCATCCAATTGCCTAATGTGAAACCGATGATTGGAAAAAGCATATGAAGGATGGCTGTCCACATGGAGAGCAAAAAGCGGCTTTTTACATCCGAAATCAATAAATAGAGTGCGACCACATCCAATGAGACGATAAGTCCAGAAAAAATTTCCTTCAAGTCATTTCCTCTTTTCTTTATGAAACTGTCAGGCACTCTATCATATGATTTTCGGTGCAGGAATATTATGGAGGGGGATAAGCAACCATCATTTTAAATGCCGAACACTTATTATGTGCCCGGCACCTCCATATATTTCCCCCCTGCCGCTTTGTACAGCCGGTTCATGATGGCTGCGCCGACGCCTTCTGCTGAAGTGGTGGTCGCCAAAATGATGGTCGCATCGGTTTTATCGCATGCGCGGAGTGAATCATAAAGTTTGGCAGCCATTTGCTGTTGATCTTCCTCCTCGCCAAAAGGGAAAAAATAATCCGCCGAAGCTGCCGCACAATGGGACGGCGCGAGAAGGGCCACTTTATGCCCTTTTTTCTTCAGCTCCTCAATGGCTTGTTCAATTTTTTTGCAGTCGTTTTCTATTAAATAGACTGGCGCTTCCGGTGCATAATGGGTATATTTCATCCCAGGGGCTTTCGGTGCGGATTCCAGTTGCTGCTCTTTCGGAGTCGGTTCTATCACTTCCCCGATTTCCGCTTCCAGCATTTCCTTTGTGACACCGCCCGGACGCAAAATCACCGGGGGATTCACCGTCACATCCAATACGGTGGATTCAATGCCAATCCCCGTCGTACCGCCATCCAAAATTAAAGGAATACGGCCCTGCAAGTCTTCATATACGTGCTCAGCCTTTGTCGGACTTGGCTTTCCGCTGCGGTTGGCACTGGGAGCCGCCAGTGGTTTTTTCAAAGTTCTGAGGAGTCCGAGGGCCACTTCATGATCGGGCATGCGAATCCCGACCGTGGATAAACCCGCTGTCACGTTCTTTGCAAGCACGCCCGGTTTCGCTTTCAGTATGAGCGTCAACGGGCCTGGCCAAAAGCGTTCCATCAATTTCTTCGCCTTTTCCGGAATTTCTTCCACATACGCCGAAACTTCTTCAATCGTTCCAATATGTACAATAAGGGGATTATCGGAAGGACGTCCTTTCGCTTCAAAAATTTTCTTCACAGCCTCTTCATTGATTGCCACCGCCCCAAGACCATATACCGTTTCAGTCGGAAAGGCAACCACTTCCCCCTGATTCAATAAATCCACAGCTTGTGAATAAATATTTTCTTTATCCACTTCTTTATCCACAATAAGTTGGACTGTTTCCATGTATGTCATCTCCTGAAAAAACTGAAATTCTGAAATTTTATCCACATTTTGTGGATAATTTTGTGTAAAATGTGTATAACTTTTCTGAAAATAGTGGAAAACTTGTCGAAATTTCTCGAATGGGTACCCATTGCTGTGAATAACCTTCCAGCGGTGATCATATTTCGCCTCGTCAATGCTTTTATGCAAACCATTTCTTCAGCCATTCCCAAACAAGGAACCGGACCTCTTTTTCCTCTTCTTTTTCCGCTTCTTCTTTTTCCTGGTCGCTCGGACGTTCGCACAAATTGGAGAAAATGCTGCACCAGAAGTTATCCCCACGGCCTGCGCCAATCGTCAACACCAGCGAATCATAATAGGCTTGTGGATAAAATGCATGTCCATCCCATTTGGGTGGTATTAAATGTTCGCCCCTGTTGATTTTCACATCCACCTCTGAATAATGTTGCCCAATATAAGTGGCCAACTTCGCGAAAGCTTCATCATTATCCAATTGATGCATTTCATTGTACTGGATTTCTGAGAAAATCGGCTCGAGGCTTGCGACCATTTCATTTTTCAACGCCTGATCCGCCTTTGTGTTGCTGTTGGCAATCACGCGGATTTTCAATGAATCATCTATCATATTTTCACGAGCTTCATAGAATTGATCCACCAAATCCGGAACCATTAATAGAAAACAATAGACCGCAAGACTTGACGCAATCAATTTTAATATGCTGATGATCGGATGAATTCGGTCATTTTCTTTTCTGATAATCTCGTAATCATTTAACATTGTATTTTCCCTCCCTGCCATCATCATGGACAGGGAGGAAGATTTTTATACATCGATTATACAAAAAACAAATCTATTTTTTCCGTTAATATCTTTGACAATTTCGATTTCGGCTTGTGGAAAACTGGCTTGGAAGAGTTTTGCCACCGCTTCCCCTTGCTGGTATCCGATTTCAACACCAATCAAGGCCGGTTGATTTAATAGATTGGGCAAAGATTCCGCCAATCTTCTGTAGCATTGCAACCCGTCTTCTTCCGCAAAGAGGGCGAGATGGGGTTCATGTTCCAACACCACATCCGACATTTCTTCCCGTTCATGATAGGCGATGTATGGAGGATTGGATAAAATGACATCCCATTTTTCTCCTGCGATCGGCTCCGTCAAATCACCGAGGCGGAAATCGATATCCGCCTGCAAATGTGCCGCGTTCCGTTTGGCCGTTTCAAGGGCCGCCTCCGAAATATCCGTTGCCGTGACTTTGGCATGGGGCCATTCCAGTTTCATCGTAATCGCGATGATGCCGCTGCCTGTGCCGATGTCCGCAAGTTTCAGCTCCACGTTTTCCCCGAACAGTTTTTTCATCCTAGCGATGGCGCCAACGATCAATTCTTCCGTTTCCGGCCGCGGAATAAGGACGGATTCATCCACATGAAAAGTTCTTCCATAAAATTCTTCCGTTCCGGTGATATATTGAACGGGTTTTCCTTTTGCGTGCTGTTCCACCATTTCCCGAAATTCATTCCATTTTTGCTCCGGCATTTCTTCATGAATGCGCATGGTGATGCCTGTGTAGTCCGTTCCGTATAGGTGCTGCATCAAAATTCTTCCCGCATTGGCGTCACGGCCATGTTCCGTTAAAAAAGAAGAAGCCCAATGGAGGGCCTCAAAGACAGTATTATGCTTCTTCATTTAATCTCGCCAATTTGGAAGCTTGATCTTCCATGATGAGCGCGTCAATGATTTCATCAAGCTTTCCTTCCATGATTTGGTCCAGTTTTTGAATCGTTAAGCCGATTCGATGGTCAGTGACGCGGTTTTGCGGATAGTTGTAAGTGCGGATGCGCTCGGAACGGTCCCCTGTACCAACGGCGGATTTTCTTGCTGCATCCAATTCTTTTTGTTTTTCCCGGTTGTAGAAGTCCGCCACACGGGCACGAAGGACTCTCATGGCTTTTTCGCGGTTTTTGATTTGGGAGCGTTCATCCTGCATGGATACGACAATCCCTGTTGGAATGTGGGTCATGCGGACAGCCGACATCGTTGTATTGACGTGTTGCCCACCTGCTCCGGATGCGGCGAATGTATCAACGCGGATATCTTTTTCATTGATTTCGATTTCCACATCTTCCACTTCCGGCAGAACGGCCACCGTCGCAGTGGATGTGTGGATGCGCCCTTGGGATTCCGTTTGCGGCACCCGTTGCACGCGATGGGCACCGTTTTCGAATTTGAATTTGGAATAGGCGCCATTTCCGTTGATCATGAAGATGATTTCTTTATATCCACCGCTTGAGCTTGGGGAAGCTTCCAACACTTCCACTTTCCAGCCTTGGGATTCGGCATAGCGCGTGTACATGCGGAAAAGGTCCCCGGCGAAGATGTTTGCTTCATCCCCTCCCGCAGCTCCGCGTATTTCCATGATGACGTTTTTGTCATCGTTCGGGTCTTTCGGAAGAAGAAGGATTTTTAATCGTTGTTCCAGCTCTTGGATTTTATTTTTCAATGTATTGAATTCTTCTTTGACCAGTTCATGCATTTCCGGATCGAGCTTTTCTTCCAGCATTTGTTTGGCATCTTCAAGCTCTTCTTTAGTTTTTTTGTATTCCCGATAGACTTCCACTGTTTCCTGGATATCCGCCTGTTCCTTTGAATATTGGCGGAGCTTTTTTGCATCGTTTACGACCTCGGGATCGCTGAGCAATTCGTTTAAACGTTCGTAGCGATCTTCTACTGCTTGCAGTTTATCAAACATGTAGTTCACCTCGTTTGTAGTTCGATTAATATGAAAAGGCCTTCGCTTCGTAATTTCTTTGACTTTATTAGTATAAAGAAAATGCATAGGTTGTGCTACTGGTTGATTAAGTTTCGGCTTGGGCCAAAGTTGCCTCTGTATTGGGCGGATACATTCTCATTTAGTGCGGATATAGCCACATTTAGTTCGTTTGGTTCTACTTTTGGTGCGGATGCGCCTCATTTGGTGCGTTTGGTTCTAATTTTGGTGCGGATGCCGCCTCATTTGGTGCGTTTGGTTCCTCGTTTCGTGCGGATGCCGCCTCATTTGGTGCGTTTGGTTCCTCGTTTCGTGCGGATGCCGCCTCATTTGGTGCGTTTGGTTCCTCGTTTCGTGCGGATGCCGCCTCATTTGGTGCGTTTGGTTCCTCGTTTCGTGCGGATGCCGCCTCATTTGGTGCGTTTGGTTCCTCGTTTCGTGCGGATGCCGCCTCATTTGGTGCGTTTGGTTCCTCGTTTCGTGCGGATGCCGCCTCATTTGGTGCGTTTGGTTCCTCGTTTCGTGCGGATGCCGCCTCATTTGGTGCGTTTGGTTCCTCGTTTCGTGCGGATGCCGCCTCATTTGGTGCGTTTGTTTCCCCGTTTCGTGCGGATGCCGCCATATTTAGTGTGTTTACTTACCCGTTTGGTGCGGATATGGCCTCATTTAGTGCGTTTACTTCCTCATTTGGTGTAGATCCCGCCTCATTTTATAATCTTCAAGCACTCACAACGGCGGATTCGCATGGCATTTACGGCAAACGGGATAATATGTATCGTTTCCGCCAATTTGGATTTGTTCGCCGGTATAAACCGGTTTGCCACTTTCATCAATCCGCAAGTTCATCGTCGCTTTTTTATGGCAGAACCAGCAGATCGTTTTCATTTCCTCGATTTTATCCGAATAAAGGAGCATGTATTTGCTGCCTTCAAACAATTCGTTGCGAAAGTCGTTTTTTAATCCGAAGCCCATTACCGGGATGTCCAATACGTCCACAATTTTTGCCAATTGGAGCACATGATGTTTCTTCAAAAATTGCACTTCATCCACAAGGACACAATACAATTTTTCAGGATAATTTTTCACGATTTCAAACATGTCGGTATCATCAAAAACGGGGATGGCTTTTCGTCGCATGCCGATGCGGCTTGACACGTATCCAACTTCATCCCGATTGTCGATGCCGGAAGTGAACATTAGCACCGGCTTGTCCTGTTCTTCATAATTATGTGCAACTTTCAAAATTTCAAAGGATTTTCCGCTGTTCATTGCCCCGTATTTAAAAAATAATTGAGCCATCGTTCTCCCTCTTTTTTATCCCAGATGTTTTGAAGATAATGGAAATCTCTATTTGACTTAAAAAAATGCCTGCCAGATTTTTTGGCAGGCATTTTAAACTTCTTATTTGAGACCGTATTTTTTGTTGAAACGATCCACACGACCAGCAGCAGTCGCGAATTTTTGACGTCCAGTGTAGAATGGGTGACATTCGTTGCAAACCTCAACGCGAATGTCTTTTTTCACTGAACCTGTTTGGAATGTGTTACCGCAAGAGCATGTAACTGTTGCAGTGTGGTATTCTGGATGAATTCCTTGTTTCATATTCGTTTACCTCCCGCCCTGAACCATTTTTTCTGGAACAGAGTTATTTAATCGTACTGTGCCTTACATAACCCGAATATGCCAGTTACATATGCACACGTCACATACTGAATCATCATAACATACAATTTTTAAACATTCAAGTTAAAGTATAATGCAAATCAAATCATAAATCAAATCATTGAACCGTTAAAGCAACCCTTTGCCTTTCACTTTTTTCATTTCTTCATTTAAAATCTCGAAAAATTCTTCGTTGGATTCCGTTGAGCGGAGTTTTTTCAAGAAACGTTCCGTAAAGTCCGGCGCGTCGGTGAAAGTTTTCCGGATCGCCCAAAGCTTATCCAATTGTTCTTGCGGAATGAGCAGTTCTTCTTTGCGCGTGCCGGATCGGCGAATATCCAATGCCGGGAAGATGCGGCGTTCTGCCAGGTTGCGGTCCAAATGCAATTCCATATTCCCCGTCCCTTTGAACTCTTCATAAATGACCTCATCCATTCGGGAACCGGTATCGATTAGCGCTGTGGCCAAAATCGTCAAACTGCCGCCCTCTTCAATGTTACGGGCGGAACCGAAGAACCGTTTTGGACGGTGGAACGCTGCCGGGTCAATCCCGCCGGATAACGTTCTTCCGCTTGGCGGAATCACCAAGTTATAAGCCCGGGCAAGTCTTGTAATGGAGTCCATCAAAATGATAACATCCCGTTTATGCTCCACAAGGCGGCGGGCACGTTCCAATACCAATTCGGCCACCTTCACGTGATTTTCCGGCACTTCATCGAATGTCGAACTTACCACATCCGCTTTCACGGAACGTTCAATGTCCGTCACTTCTTCCGGACGTTCGTCAATCAACAGCACAATGAGTTCCGCCTGCGGATGGTTGGTTGTGATGGCGTTGGCAATTTCTTTTAATAACGTCGTTTTACCCGCTTTTGGCGGCGCCACAATTAAACCGCGTTGTCCAAATCCAATCGGTGCCACCAAATCTATGATTCTTGTCGATAACTTATCAGGTGTCGTCTCAAGCTTGATTTGTCGATTCGGATAGAGTGGAGTTAAAGCTGGGAAGTGAACGCGTTCTTTTGCGATTTCCGGATCTTCTCCGTTGACTGCGTCGACTTGAAGCAATCCGTAATATCGTTCATTTTCTTTAGGCGGGCGTACTTTACCGGAAACTTTATCACCATTTCGAAGGTCAAAACGGCGAATTTGTGAAGCAGAGATGTAAATGTCTTCTTTGGAAGGCGAATAGTTGATCGGTCGAAGGAATCCGAATCCTTCCGAATTGACGATTTCCAGTATCCCTTCCATAAAGAAGTACCCTTCCAATTCTGAACGGGATTTCAGTATGGCAAAGATCAATTCTTTCTTTGTTAATTTACTGTAATAGGAAATCTTATACTCTCGTGCGAGATTATATAACTCCTTCAGTGTCATGTTTTCTAATTGAGCAATCGTGAGAGACATAGCATTACTCCAGTCTTTTTATTATTTTGTCTATACGTTTTGGAAAATGATTGGTTGGAATGATTTGAAGGGTGAAAGAGATGCCTGACATATATTTAATATACTATCAGACATCTCCGGAATGAGAAGCATTATTCTTTTACGTAATTCGGTTTTTTAATCATATTGTGGCGGCCTTCAATGAAGCGGACTGTGCCGGTTTTGGCACGCATGACAAGAGAGTTTGTCAGGCAGTATTCTCCTTTGTATTGAACACCTTTTAACAACTCGCTGTCCGTTACTGCTGTTGCAGCAAAAATCGCATCGTCCCCTTTGACGAGGTCATCTAAATACAATACTTTCGAAACATCGAGACCCATGCTGATGCAGCGTTTCAATTCTTCGTCGTTTTGAGGGACAAGTCTTCCTTGGAAATCTCCACCCAAACATTTCAATGCGGCAGCGGCAAGGACGCCTTCCGGAGCTCCGCCGGTACCGAACATGATGTCGATTCCCGTTTCATCGAATGCTGTGCTGATGGCGGCACTCACATCTCCATCCTGGATGAATTTGATGCGGGCGCCGGCAGCACGAATTTCGTCAATGATATGTTGGTGGCGTGGCCGGTCAAGGATGATGGCCACAACGTCCGAAACGGATTTATTTTTTGCTTCCGCCACCGCTTTCAAATTTTCAGTGACGGAGGCGTTGATATCAATTTTTCCTTTGCTTTCAGGACCAACCGCAATTTTTTCCATGTACATATCCGGTGCATGCAATAAATTTCCGCGGTCTGCGATGGCAACTACCGTAATGGCCCCATTGCCGCCTTTTGCGACAATGTTTGTTCCTTCCAGCGGGTCGACGGCGATATCCACTTCAGGACCGCCGTTGCGAAGGCCCAGTTCCTCGCCAATATACAACATTGGCGCCTCATCCATTTCACCTTCGCCGATTACCACTCTACCGTGCATTGGGATTGTATCAAATAAAGCTCTCATGGCTGAAGTCGCTGCTTGGTCGGCTTCGTTTTTCAAACCGCGTCCCATCCATTTGGCGGATGCAATTGCCGCTGCTTCTGTGACGCGTACGATTTCCATTGTTAAACTACGTTCCATTATAACTGGTTCCTCCTACTACAATAACCGTGACTTTCGTTTCCAAATGCTATTGTATCATATAATTCGATTTTACTCAGCTCTTTCCACCGTACTTACGGTGATCGATTCTTTGCGTATATCCGCTCCGAGACTGCGCAATTTTTCTACAAAGTGGCTGTAGCCTCTTTCAATATGATAAATATCGTGAATTTCCGTTTCCCCTTCAGCCAAAAGACCTGCCAGCACCAATGCGGCACCTGCCCGAAGATCGGTTGCCGTCACTTTGGAGCCATGCAATTTTGTAGGCCCTTGAATGATGGCCGTATTGCCTTCCACTCTTGCATTGGCATTCATGCGTCTTAATTCGTCAATATGTTTAAAGCGAGATGTATAGATGGTTTCCGTAATTTTTGAGGCACCAATGGCTTGTGTCATCAATACGGAGAGGGGTTGTTGAACATCAGTGGGGAACCCTGGATAAACAAGGGTTTTCACGTCAACCGCTTGCAAAAGGTCCGTTTTCGGAATGAAGATGCTCTCTTCGCCTTCTTCCACTTTGACGCCCATTTCACGCAATTTTGCAGTGACAGCTTCCAAATGGAGCGGGATGATGTTGTCAATCGTCACGCCATCTCCCAAAGCCGCTGCGTAAATCATAAAAGTGGCCGCTTCGATTCGGTCCGGGATGATCACATGATTCGTTCCATGAAGTTCGTCGACCCCTTCGATCCGGATGACGCTTGTTCCGGCCCCTTTAATGTTCGCCCCCATGTTTGTAAGCAGTGTGGCAACGTCGATGATTTCCGGTTCTTTCGCGGCGTTTTCGATGATGGTTCTCCCTTTGGCGCGAACAGCCGCAAGCATAATGTTAATTGTTGCCCCCACGCTTGCAACATCCAGATAGATTTTGGCACCGGTCAATTCTTCCGCTCTCAAATAAATAGCGCCGTGCTCATTGGTCACTTTCGCCCCTAAAGCTTCAAAGCCTTTGATATGCTGGTCGATTGGGCGCGGTCCCAGGAAACATCCGCCCGGAAGTCCAATGACCGCCCTTTTGAACCGTCCAAGCATTGCACCCATGAGGTAATAGGAGGCACGAAGTTTTTTCACATTGCCGTTTGGTAATGGAATCGGCGTCATATTTGTGGGATCGATCGTCATTTGTCCATTTTGGAAAACGACTTCTCCGCCTATTTCCTCCAGTAATGCTTTCAACGTAAAAGCGTCCGAAATTTCGGGGATCCCGCCGATCGTCACCGGCGAGTTGGCAAGGATGGATGCGGGTATTAACGCAACGGCACTATTTTTAGCTCCACTGACTTTAACTGTTCCTTTTAATCGATTTCCGCCAATAATTTTATAAACATCCATACGCGTTCTCCCTCGTGATTGGAAAGTTTCCTTTATTATGGTCTTTTTTCCACTTAAATACGCATTAGAAAAACAAATTCATTAACTATAGTTTATTTCTGTCCCGCAAAAGTTGATAGCAATTTCATCTTATCTTTATTCTTTTCTGTTCTTTCGGGAAACTAAACAAGGTACCTGTATTTTTATTGTTGATTGCGTTTTTCCCAGTCGGCCAAAAATGTTTCGATTCCTTTGTCTGTCAATGGGTGGTTGAACATTTGCTTGAGCACTTTAAACGGAACTGTGGCAATGTCCGCACCCGCCAATGCGACATCGATGACATGCTGCGGATGACGGATGGATGCCGCAATGATTTCAGTTTCAATTTGATGGATGTCAAAGATTTCCGCAATTTGCGCAATCAATTCCACACCGTTTTGTCCGATGTCATCCAACCTTCCAACGAAAGGAGAAACGTACGTAGCGCCTGCACGGGCTGCCAAAAGCGCCTGGTTTGCGCTGAAAATTAATGTGACATTGGTTTTGATCCCTTTTTCAGAGAAATATTTGCAAGCTTTTAATCCTTCCGGCGTCATTGGCAGTTTGATTGTGATATTTGGTGCGATTTTTGCCAATTCAAGCCCTTCCTTGATCATTCCTTCCGCATCCAATGAAATGACTTCTCCGCTGACGGATCCATCGACAAGTTCCGCAATTTCGCGAAGACGATCATGGAAGGAAATCCCTTCTTCTTTTGCCACCAATGAAGGATTCGTCGTCACGCCTGAAAGAATCCCCCATGAGTATGCTTCTTTGATTTCATCGAAGTTCGCTGTATCGATAAAAAATTTCATATTAGCACTCCCCTGTTTCATTAAAAATGAAGAGAAGGTCGCCATCCGACACTTCTCCTTGTACCGTTTTCGAAGTGAACTTTTTTATTGTTAAAGACTATACTAGACACTTCTTGGTAAAAAATAAACAATCATTTCGAACTATTTTTATGCCATCATTCGAAATCTTTTTTATGCTGTCGTGGTACTGTTAAAAGGAAGCATATTATTTTCGTTTGACTTGGAAGCGCAAAATTTTTCGGATACCGATTATTCAAACGCTTTATTGGAGCTTCCGAATTCGCGGATTTTGCCGATCACTGTTTCTTTGATGGCTTCGCGGGCAGGTCCCAAGTATTTGCGTGGGTCGTAAAGTTTCGGATCTTTTTCAAGAATTTCACGAACCACTTTTGTTGCGGCAATTTGGTTTTCTGTGTTTACGTTGATTTTGGCTGTTCCTAATGAAATGGCGCGTTGAATGTCTTTTGTTGGGATACCTGTTCCGCCGTGAAGAACAAGTGGAAGGTTTGTCAAGTTAGAGATTTCTTCCATTTCTTTGAAGCCTAGTTTTGGTTCCCCTTTGTATGGTCCGTGTACAGATCCTAATGCCGGAGCCAAGCAGTCAATGCCAGTGAGTTCAGTAAGTTGTTTACATTCTTGCGGATCCGCATAAATGATACCGCTGCCCACCACATCGTCCTCTTGTCCGCCTACCGTACCAAGTTCCGCTTCGACAGAAACGCCTTTCGCATGGGCATATTCAACAACTTTTTTTGTAATTTCTACGTTTTCTTCAAATGGTTTGTGGGATGCATCGATCATGACGGAAGTGAAACCTGCGTCAACAGCTTCTTTACATTTTTCGAAGCTGGAACCGTGGTCTAAGTGGATGGCAACAGGAACCGTAATGTTGTAGCTTTCCATTAAGCCTTTCACCATGTGGACAACAGCGATGAAACCGCCCATATATTTTCCAGCGCCTTCGGAAACGCCAAGAATGACAGGAGATTTTTCTTCTTCAGCCGCTTGCAAAATGGCTTGAGTAAATTCTAGGTTGTTAATATTAAATTGACCAACCGCATATTTTCCTTCTTTCGCTTTAATCAACATTTCTTTCATTGATACTAATGGCATTATACAAATCCTCCTCAGGATGGTTAATTTAATAACTTTTTCCGTAATAATAGTACCAAATTCAAGATATGCCCACAAGTACGGAGAGAATGTTGGCTTCCCGGTTATCCGGAATTGGCGGATACAGCCGTTTTTGCATGATTGGACACTTTTTTATGGATAGGAACGGTGTATTCTTGGGGATAAAAAAGGATGAATACGGCCGCTTCCTGGGAGGATGCAACTCCTTCTAGCGTGGATGAGGCTTCTGCTTGCGCGGATGAACTTTCTGATTGCTCGGATGGCTTTTCCTCTTGAGCGGATGAAAATTCCTCTTGCTCGGATGACACTCTCGCTTGCTCGGATAAACTCTCTGCTTGCTCGGATAACGCCCTCGCTTGCTCGGATGTCTCCTCCTCTTGCACGGATAACACTCTCTCTTGCTCGGATGACGCCCTCGCTTGATTGGATTACTCCTCCACTTGCACAGATTACCACCACTCTTGCACAAATGGCACTCCACTAACTAGAAGACCACCCCTCTTGCCCAAAAGAACTTGCCTTTTAAAGCGGCCACATCAAAAAAAATGACCGCCCCATCTAAATTGGAACGGTATTTTATTCAGATAAAACTTTCCCTTTTTGCAAAGCATTGATGACGGCATCTTTTAACTCAAACACATTAAAAGGTTTCGTAAAATAAGAATCTGCTTTATATCCATTTTCTCCATCCAACATCTCCGCATCTTCGTAGGCCGTCATGATAAACACCGGCATATCAGGATATAGCGCTTTCATTTCACCCAATATCACACTTCCGTCCATCCCCGGCAAATTCATATCAAGCAGTACACAATCCATTTTCTGTTCTTCCAATATTTGAAGCGCTTCCCGTCCGTTCGCTGCCAGAAAAGTTTCCATTCCCTCCTTCGTGAAGATTTCATCAAGCAACATACGGATTCCTTTTTGGTCATCCACAATTAGTATTTTTTTCACAATCTTTTCCCCTTAATGTAAGACAATTTTTCTCTGCATCAATCCAATTCCCTTATTTTTATTATAATAAACCTGTTTTTTGCAATGCATCAAAAAAATGGACAACCTAACCATGTCCTTTTGCAATTCAAAATACCGGCATTTATAATTGGGTTGAGGTGGAAATATGTCAAAAATACTAGCTACTCAATTAAACGGGTTATATCAAAAAATTGTGCAAAATGAAGAGGATTCGATTGAACAAACGGCAAGGCTCCTGGCACAAGCGAGCGTCGGGGAAGGAAACGTTTATTTCGCTTGCTTTGATGAACTGCAGGCGATCGAACTCTACGCTTTAAACAGTGAAAAACAGCCATTTAGTAAGCTTTCCAAATGGACGCCCGATGTTGAAATCCAGGAAGCGGATCGGGTGTTAATCTTCGCGAAAAGCGCCCAACATCCGGAAGCATTGCAACTGGCGAAAAAATTATATGACGAATTTATTCCTTTTGCCGTTGTGGCAGGCGAAGCGGCAAGTGATGATAATGAGATGAGCAATCTTGCTTATACTTATATATCCACGCATGTCCGGGGCGGATTAATCCCCCATCCGACGAAATTGGGCGAACGGGTCGTTGTTCCCCATCTGCACGCTGCCCTCTTTGTTTATGAAGCCATCAAGCTGGTTTACGATGAAATTTTGGAAGATGAAATGTAATATTGGACGTTTCTATTTGAAGAGCGAACGGATGAAACTTCGCTCTTTTTTTATGTCAAAGGCCGAACTCAGGACCATTTTCGTTCCCCCCAACGACATTTTTCACAGATTGGCCACCATCCTTTCCCTTCCCCACGAAAGCCGATTTTGCGCGGTGGCCATTTTATTCTCCAGCCAAATTCAACTCCATCCTTTGAACCGTTTAAATCCTTATCCCATCCATGACAAAAAAGTCCGGGCTGCCTGAAAAGTTTTCCTTTCCAGACAGTCCGGACTTGTTACATTCCCGGGAATTATTGGTTTTTACGATATTTAAACGCTGTTCCGATGAATTCGCGGAATAACGGTTGTGGACGTTGCGGACGGGATACGAATTCAGGATGGAATTGGCATCCGATGAAGAATTTTTTCTCCGGCAATTCGATGATTTCCACTAAACGGTTGTCAGGGCTTGTCCCTGAGAACACAAGTCCTTCCGCTTCCATCGCTTCACGGAATTCATTGTTGAATTCATAGCGGTGGCGATGGCGTTCATAAACCAATTCGTTTTGATATGCTTGCTCAGCGCGGGATCCTTCCAACAATTTGCATGGATATAAACCTAAACGCAATGTGCCGCCCAAATCCATGTTTTCTTTTTGGTCTGGCAGTAAATCGATAATTGGGTATGGTGTGTCTTTATCGATTTCTGTTGTATGCGCACCTTGTAAACCAAGCACGTCGCGGGCAAATTCGATCGCCATCAACTGCATGCCCAAGCAGATTCCAAGGAATGGCACATCGTTTTCGCGGGCATATTTGATTGCGGTAATTTTCCCTTCCGTACCGCGGTTTCCGAATCCGCCAGGCACCAAAATGCCGTCCGCGTCTTTCAATTTTTCATGCACATTTTCTTCCGTAATTTCTTCCGCGTTGATCCAGTCGATGCAAATATCGGAATCATATACATATCCTGCATGTTTCAACGCTTCGACAACGGAAATATACGCATCTTGCAATTCCACATATTTTCCGACTAGGGCGATGCGTGTTTTATGTTTCAAGTTTTTCACTTTATGCACAAGCTCTTGCCAATCGGACATATCCGCTTCAGGCGCTTCGATTCCGAAATACTCGAGCACGATATCATCAAAATCTTGCGCATGCAAATTCAATGGCACTTCGTATAAATGTTCCACATCACGGGATTCGATGATGTTGCGGGGAGAAACGTCGCAGAATAGCGCCAATTTTTCTTTCATGTCATCGGCGACCGGCAATTCCGTACGCACAACGATAATATTTGGCTGAATGCCCAAAGAGCGCAATTCTTTGACGGAATGTTGCGTCGGTTTTGTTTTTAATTCTCCTGCCGCACGAATGTATGGGATCAACGTACAATGGATGTACATCACGTTATTCGGACCCAAATCGGATTTCATTTGGCGGATCGCTTCAAGGAATGGAAGTCCTTCAATATCCCCCACTGTTCCGCCGACTTCCGTAATGACGATATCCGCATTCGTTTCTCTTCCGGCCCGTTGGATGCGTTCTTTGATTTCATTTGTCACATGCGGAATGACTTGAACCGTTTTTCCGTTGTAGTCGCCGCGGCGTTCTTTCGCAAGGACTGTTTGATAAATTTTTCCGGAAGTGACTGTTGAATGTTTTCCCAAATTGATATCGATGAAACGTTCATAGTGGCCCAAGTCCAAGTCCGCTTCGGCACCGTCATCCGTTACGAACACTTCCCCATGTTGGTATGGGCTCATTGTACCTGGATCTATGTTCAAATATGGATCGAATTTTTGAATCGTCACCTGCAATCCGCGGTTTTTCAATAAACGGCCAAGGGATGCTGCAACAATACCTTTTCCTAAGGACGAAACTACTCCACCCGTTACAAAAATATACTTTGTCATTTGTATAATTCCTCCTCAAACTATTTCCACATTTTATCGAATGAAGAAGCCTATTTGAATCATTGCCGCATGTCCATTCAAAACATGTTTCCATTGATCGGCGCTTTTTTCTTCATGATTTCCGTGCCTACAAGCAACATTACCAAAAGAAAAAAGGATAAACCTATAGAACGAAAGTACTTATGGCTTGTATTATGCCCTTTCTTGTTTGAAACATTGTGCAATGAAAATAAGCTTCCTGATGGGTTAAAAAATAAAAAACGCTCCTCCTGCCTATTCGCAGGGGGAGCGTGAATCAATCACGTTCATTCTCCTTTTTGAAGGAGCCCAAATAAAAGATTATACGGAAGTAATCCATAAGTCAAGTGGTTTATAGAAAAACCATAAAAATTACATATTCTCAGAAAATTATTACTCTTCCTCTTCTTCCGTTTCGACTTCCGCGTCGATTTCTTCATCGTCCATCAAGAATTCTTCATCTTCTTCGAGAAGGTCATCATCGACTTCCGGAATCTCATCAGTTAGTTCCGCATCGATATCGCCCAAATCCTCTTCGAACTCGTCCACAAGTTCATCATCGAAGTCAAGATCTTCGTCTTCTTCATCCAGGAACTCTTCAAGTTCTTCTTCAAATACAAGATCTTCTTCATCGATGATTTCCTCTTCATCATCAAAGTAAGCAGGTCTCGCTCTGCGTCTGCGGGTTTTAATCGTAGGAGCTGTTTCTTCCTCGACTGTTTCGATTTTATACCATTCGCGGAGCCCCCACATGTTTTCGTGGTTCAGGAGGAAACGGCCATCCACATTCAAATCCGTGAAGAATTGCACCAATACTTGTTTTACTTCTTCATCAGAAAGGCCTTTTAATTGCTTGATTTCTTCCAATAAATCGAAAAATGGAACGGCTGTCTTTTTCTCTTCCAAAATTGCATAAGCTAAGTCAATCAACGATTCTTCCGTCATTTGCTCTTTTGTCAATTCACGAATCTTCAACTCGTGCACGCCCTTTCTTTACATACATTACACATGTTATCCATTATATACATATAATTGTATACTATGCTAGATTCATTTGTTGTTTTTTATTTTATAAAATTCTCTGAAAGCCATAAAAAATAGATATCCCGATAAAATGAGCAAGGGGATGGCTCCCAATTGTTTATTATACAAAAAGAAGGTTGCAATGAGGCATGATAAAATCACTAAATAATGTATGTATTGTTTCATATGCAACCCTCCACTTCTTGTAAAACACATTATAGCCAATTTTCCTCCATAGATGATAGAATTTTGCAAAGTTTTTGTGAAAAAAATAAAAATTTATTATGTATATGTATAAGAAGAGGAAGCGCTCGAAATCGGGCAATTTCGAACGTTCCTCTTTCCATTCTTACCTTATCATATTTTATCTATTCTGATCCTATTTGTAAAAAATTCCTACTCGAAAGGTTACATATTTCTGCGGTATTGGCCGCCCACTTCATATAACGCTTTCGTAATTTGGCCGAGGCTTGCCACTTTGACCGTTTCCATCAATTCTTCAAAGATGTTCCCGCCGGACAAGGCCACTTCCTGGAGCCGTTTCAACGCCTTTTCGCATTCCCCTTTATGGCGTTCCTGGAAGGCTCTCAAGTTTTTGATTTGCTGTTCTTTTTCTTCCTTCGTCGCACGGGCCACTTCCAATTTGTCGATTTCTTCAATGGAAGCATTCGGATTGATGTACGTGTTCACGCCGATGATCGGCAGTTCGCCGGAATGCTTCAATTGTTCATAGTACATGGATTCTTCCTGGATTTTTCCGCGCTGATATTGCGTTTCCATCGCGCCAAGCACGCCGCCGCGGTCATTGATGCGCTCAAATTCTTCAAGCACTTTTTCTTCCACTAAATCCGTTAATTCTTCCACGATGAAGGAGCCTTGCAATGGGTTTTCATTTTTGGATAAACCGTGCTCTTTCGTGATGATCATTTGGATGGCCATCGCTCTTCTTACGGATTCTTCCGTCGGCGTCGTAATCGCTTCGTCGTATGCGTTTGTATGCAGCGAGTTGCAGTTATCCTGCAATGCCATCAATGCTTGAAGCGTTGTCCGGATATCGTTGAAGTCGATTTCTTGCGCATGCAAGCTGCGGCCGGATGTTTGGATATGGTATTTCAATTTTTGGCTGCGTTCATTTGCACCGTATTTGTCGCGCATCACAATCGCCCAAATGCGGCGGGCCACCCGTCCAATCACCGTATATTCCGGATCAAGGCCGTTTGAGAAGAAGAAGGACAAATTCGGCGCAAAATCGTCAATGTGCATGCCGCGGCTCAAATAATATTCCACGTACGTAAAGCCGTTTGCCAGCGTAAAGGCCAATTGGGTAATCGGGTTGGCCCCCGCTTCCGCAATGTGATAGCCGGAGATGGATACAGAATAGTAGTTGCGCACTTTATTTTTAATAAAGTATTCCTGTATATCCCCCATCATGCGGAGGGCGAATTCCGTCGAGAAGATGCAAGTGTTTTGGCCTTGGTCTTCTTTCAGAATATCCGCCTGGACTGTTCCGCGGACGACTTGCAATGTTTTTTCCTTCACTTCCGTGAATTCTTCTAATGTCAAGATGCGGCCCAATTCTTTTTCTTTCTTCTTCACCTGTTGGTCAATGGCCGTGTTCATGAACATCGCCAAAAGAATCGGTGCCGGACCGTTGATCGTCATCGATACGGAAGTGGACGGGTCGCACAAGTCAAAGCCGTCGAACAGTTTTTTCATGTCATCCAATGTGCAGACGCTTACCCCGGATTCGCCGATTTTCCCGAAAATGTCCGGGCGCTCAGCCGGATCTTCCCCGTATAATGTGACGGAGTCGAAAGCCGTGGATAAACGTTTTGCCGGATCATCTTTGGATAAATAATGGAAACGTTTATTGGTGCGTTCCGGTGTCCCCTCTCCGGCAAATTGGCGTTTCGGATCTTCCCCTTGGCGTTTGAACGGGAATACCCCCGCTGTATACGGGAAAGAACCAGGCACATTTTCTTTATACACCCAGCGCAAAATTTCGCCATAGTCTTTGAATTTCGGCAATGCCACTTTCGGTATTTTCGTTCCGGATAAAGAGGTCGTTGTGAGCAATGTACGGATTTCTTTATCCCGCACTTTTGTGACCATTTCATCCCCTGAGTAGGCTTCTTTCAGTTTCTCCCAGTTTTCCAAAATGCGTTTTGATTCCGGTGTCAGTTCATTTTTGACGCCTTCCGCCAATGATTCAAGGGATTTGATAAGAGCCGCATCCGGATTTTTCGCTTGAAGTTCTTTGATGGTTCCTTCGATTTGATAAAGTCTTGTGGCAAGCTCGGATTGTTGTTCCGCTTTCTTATGGTAGTTGCGGACCGTTTCGACGATTTCCCTTAAATAGAATCGGCGGTCATTTGGAATAATGACGTCCTGCTTTTCAGTAGTTGAAACGATTTCGTAAGAAGTTTGCCAATTGTAGCCGAATTTTTCATTGATTTTGTTGACAAGGGCTGCAAATAAAGCGTTTGTGCCTCTGTCGTTGAATTGGCTTGCGATTGTGCCGTAGATCGGCATTTCATCCAACTTTTGATCCCATAATTCATGCGCCCGTTGATATTGTTTTTGCACTTGGCGAAGGGCATCTTCGGAACCTTTTTTCTCGAATTTGTTGATGGCGATCAAGTCCGCGAAATCAATCATGTCGATTTTTTCCAATTGAGATGGTGCGCCGAATTCGCTTGTCATGACATACATGGACAGGTCTGTATATTTCGTAATCTCCGCATCCCCTTGACCGATTCCGCTTGTTTCAACAAGGATCAAATCAAAGCCGGCCGCTTTCACCACATCCAAAATATCGCCGATCGCAGCGGATAGTTCCGAACGGGAACCGCGTGTTGCCAAGCTTCTCATGTAGACGCGCTTATCGAAAATGGCGTTCATGCGGATGCGGTCTCCAAGTAACGCACCGCCCGTTTTTTGTTTCGTCGGGTCAACGGAAATGATGGCGATTCGTTTATCCGGGAACTCCCTTAAGAATCTTCTCACCAGTTCATCCGTCAAGGAAGATTTTCCGGCTCCTCCTGTACCCGTAATGCCGACAACCGGAGTGCCTTTCGATCTTTGGCGCGCCCGTTTCAGCATTTCATCGATTTCCGGATCTCCACCGACTTCCGCTGCCGTAATCAAGTTCGCCAAAATTTCTGGACGGTCCGCCGACAACTCCTCAAGAAGCTCCAAGTAATTGCCTCTCAGTGTGGAGAAGTCCGCCCCTTTCATTTTCACGTTGATCATGCCTTGCAGTCCGAGGCGCAACCCGTCTTCCGGAGAGAAAATCCCTGCGATTCCATAGTCGTGGAGCTCTTTGATTTCCCTCGGCAAAATCACGCCTCCACCGCCGCCGTAAATCTTGATGTGGGGCGCCCCTTTTTCCTTCAGCAAGTCATACATATATTTGAAGTATTCCATGTGTCCGCCTTGGTAGGAAGACACCGCCACCGCTTGCACATCTTCCTGGATTGCGGCATTCACCACTTCTTCCACGGAGCGGTTATGCCCAAGATGAATGACTTCCGCTCCGCTTGCCTGAAGAAGTCTTCGGATAATGTTCACCGATACATCGTGTCCGTCGAACAGACTGGATGCCGTAACAAAACGGACATGATGTTTCGGACGATACACCTCTGTCTTCGGACGATCAATTTCCGTCTTTGAACGATTTGCCTTTGCTTGAACTTGAACCATATGATTAACCCCTTTCATTGAAAAATGAACAATATCCCCCAGTGATAAAACTTGCAAAACGTGTGCCGCAGGAAAACCCGCTTGAGAACAGCCAAGGTGATAAAAACACCGCTTTGCAGACGAAATGGTCGTATGCAATTAGCGGTGTTTTCCCTTATTAATCGCGAAAATGGAGAATCCCCTTCAAGAATAATCTCGTTTGCATGGCAATAAATTCTTCGATGGTGTATTCCTTATGGTACGCCCATTTTCGGAATGCCCAGCTTTGGCCTTGGATGACGAGATGGTTTGCCGCCAAATAGATTTCTTGATCCGTCAGCTCTATTTCCCCCGATTTTACGCAAGATTGCAAGATCTTCTCAAACAACGAAACCATCTCAAGCTCTTTCTCTAAAACATATTGCATCGCTTCCTTCGGCAATGATTTCGTTTCCTGATACATGACGGTGAATTCATCGATCATGCAATCAATCAACAGAAAATATTGCCGAATGGCTTCTTCCAATTCCTCCAAGGTTCCATTTTTCGTGGAAATCTCTTCCAAGCACTCGGTCACTTTGTTATAAATGTGGTCACAAACTAAGTAGAGCACATCTTCTTTTGTCCGGATGTATTCGTACAAGGTTCCTATACTAAACCCGGCAGCTTTGGCAATCTCCCTTGTCGTTGCGCGATGAAAGCCTTTTTCCTTAAATAATTTCACGCTCGCTTCAATGATTTGCTGGCGCCTTAATTCAATGAGGCCTTCATCTTTGACGGAAGTTTGTACGATAATTTTTTCCTTCTTGCTCATAGATTACTTCGTCAACATGCGAGAGATTACAAGTCTTTGAATCTCTTGCGTACCTTCATAGATTTGTGTGATTTTTGCATCACGCATGAAGCGTTCCACTGGATATTCTTTTGTATAGCCATATCCGCCAAAGATTTGCACGGCTTCTGTCGTCACTTTCATCGCTGTGTCTCCCGCCATCAATTTCGCCATTGCGCTCGCTTTACCATAAGGCAAGCCGTTGGATTCCAGCCAAGCCGCCTGGTATGTGAGTAATCTTGATGCTTCAACAGCTGTAGCCATATCCGCCAATTTGAAAGAAACGCCTTGGTTTGCAACGATCGGTTTTCCGAATTGTTCGCGGTTTTTCGCATATTCAACGGCTGCATCCAACGCGCCTTGGGCAATTCCGACCGCTTGGGCAGCGATACCGTTCCGTCCTCCATCCAACGTTTGCATGGCGATTTTGAATCCTTGCCCTTCTTCTCCAAGCAAGTTTTCTTTTGGCACGCGGCAGTTGTCAAAGATGATTTCTGCAGTAGGTGACGAACGGATACCCATTTTATCTTCTTTTTTCCCTACTTGGAAACCTGGGAAGCTGGATTCGACGATAAACGCGCTAACCCCTCTTGTTTTCGCTTCCGGATTTGTCAATGCAAAGACGATATAGATGTCGGCAATGCCGCCGTTGGTGATGAAGATTTTGGAACCGTTGATGACATATTCATCCCCATCCAAAACAGCTGTCGTTCTCATGCCGCCCGCGTCACTGCCTGAACCCGGCTCAGTTAAGCAGTATGCGCCGATTTTTTTCCCTTCCGCCATCGGACGAAGGTATTTTTGCTTTTGTTCTTCCGTACCGAATTTGTAAACAGGCCAGCCGGCAAGGGATGTATGGGCAGATAAAGTTACCCCCGTGGATGCGCATACGCGGGACAATTCTTCCACCGCGATGACATAAGCCAAATAGTCAAAACCGGCACCGCCGTATTCTTCCGGCCAAGGAATTCCTGTAAGGCCAAGCTCCGCCATTTTATCCCAAATTTCTCTGTCAAAACGCGCTTCTTCATCACGTTCTTTTGCTGTTGGCGCTACTTCATTTTCTGCGAAATCTCTGATCATTTCCCGTAGTTGTTGGTGTTCTTCGGATAATTGGAAATTCATTCAAAGTCCTCCTTCATATTTCCGAGTGCCGGATACCCGGCACCCTTTCTTTCTCTATAAATGTTTGCTGATTACAATTCTTTGAATCTCGCTGGTGCCTTCATAGATTTCGGTAATCTTGGCGTCGCGGAAATAGCGTTCCACCGGATAGTCTTTTGTGTAACCATATCCGCCAAAAACTTGCACCGCTTCAATCGCCACTTCCCGCGCCGTTTGGGATGCAAACAGCTTCGCCATCGATGCTTCTTTGCTGCAAGGAAGCCCTTTTGAACGCAAATCCGCCGCACGGTACACGAGAAGCCTTGCCGCTTCCACCGCCGTTGCCATATCGGCGATCTTAAAGCCTACCCCTTGATTGGCAATGATCGGCTTTCCAAACTGATGGCGCTCATTGGCATACTGTACCGCCGCCTCCAAAGCCGCTTCTGCAATGCCGAGTGCTTGGGCTGCAATACCGATGCGGCCCACATCCAAGTTCGCCATCGCGATTTTAAAGCCTTCCCCTTCTTCGCCGAGGCGGTTTTCTTCTGGCACTTCCATATTTTCAAAGCTCAGTTCCACCGTTCTGGAACCATGCAGCCCCATTTTCTCTTCATCCTTCCCGATGATGAGGCCAGGTGTGCCTTTTTCAACAATGAAAGCCGTAACCCCTTTGGCGCCTTTCGATGGATCCGTTTTGGCAAAGACGATATACACATCCGCTTCCCCGCCATTGGTGATGAAGATTTTTGAACCGTTGATGATGTATCGGTCGCCTTTTTTCTCAGCCCTTGTTCTTAGGGAAGCCGCGTCGCTTCCCGCCGATGGTTCTGTCAGGCAGAAGGCTCCCAAATACTCGCCTTTCGCCAACTTCGTAACATATTTCTGTTTCTGCTCTTCACTTCCAAAATAAAGAATCGGGTTTGTGCCTACGGAAGTGTGGACGGATAAAATCACACCGATAACCGCGCTCACTTTGGAGAGCTCGTTGATGGCGATGATGTAGGAAGTGAAGTCCATCCCTGAACCGCCATACGCTTCCGGAACGGTGATTCCCATCAACCCGAGTTCTGCCATCTTGTTCAAAACAGGCCTCGGGAACTCCCCCGCTTCCATTCTTTCAACGAACGGCGCAATCTCCTTTTGCGCAAAATCACGAACCATATCACGCATCATCAGTTGTTCTTCGCTGAAGTTCAGATTCATCCGCTTCCACTCCTTATTCGTAAGTGTAGAAGCCACGGCCTGTTTTCTTGCCTAACCAACCGGCCGCCACGTATTTACGGAGCAGAGGACAAGGACGGTATTTGCTGTCTCCCAATCCTTCATGCAAGATTTCCATAATGTACAAGCATGTATCCAATCCGATGAAATCCGCCAGTTGCAGCGGGCCCATTGGGTGGTTCATGCCCAGTTTCATAACCGTATCAATCGCTTCTTTTGTTGCAACCCCTTCATACAATGCATAAATCGCTTCATTGATCATTGGAAGAAGGACACGGTTTGATACGAATCCTGGAAAATCGTTCACTTCCACCGGTGTTTTGCCCAAATCAACGGACATTTGTTCTACAATTTTATATACTTCATCAGCTGTTGCAAGACCACGGATGATTTCCACAAGTTTCATGACAGGCACTGGATTCATGAAGTGCATGCCGATCACTTTTTCCGGACGTTTTGTCACCGCCGCAATTTCCGTAATTGGAAGGGATGAAGTATTCGTTGCAAGAATGGCATGTTCTGGTGCGATTTCATCCAGTTGTTTAAAAATCGATTGCTTGATTTCCATGTTTTCAACAGCCGCTTCGATGACGATGTCCACGTCATGGGCATCTTCCAGGCTGAGCGATTTTGTAATCCGATTTAAAATCGCTTCTTTTTCCTCTTCCGTTTTGCGTCCCTTCTCCACATCACGGGACAAGTTTTTCGTAATTGTCGCAAGACCTCTCTCAAAAAATTCCTCTTTAATGTCGTTCAGTTTTACTTCAAATCCTGCTGTTGCGCAAACTTGTGCGATGCCGGAACCCATTTGTCCAGCGCCTACAACCATTACTTTCTGAATTGCCATATCGTATCCCCCATTTATGTGAAATTAATTTTTTGGCACTTCCACCATGATGGCATCCCCTTGGCCACCGCCGGAGCAAATGGCCGCAATGCCGATTCCTCCGCCACGGCGTTTCAATTCATAGCAGAGAGTCAAGATGATTCTTGCTCCTGAAGCGCCGATCGGATGGCCCAATGCAACCGCTCCTCCGTTGACATTGACTTTGTCCGGATCAAGCCCTGCAATTTGGTTGCTGACAAGGGCCACGGCCGCAAAGGCTTCATTAATTTCAATCAAGTCCACTTCTTCAATCGACTTGTTTGTTTTCTTCAGAATTTCCTGGATCACAAGTCCTGGCGTTTGCGGGAAGTTTTCCGGCTCAACAGCCACTTCCGCATGGGCGAGCACATAAGCAAGTGGTGTACGTCCTTCTTCTTTCGCTTTCTTTTCGCTCATCAATACAAGCGCACAGGCACCATCGTTTACTCCCGGCGCATTTCCGGCGGTGATGGACCCGTCTTTGTCAAAAGCAGGCCGCAGCTTTGCTAGCGCTTCCAAAGATGTATCTCTGCGTGGCGCTTCATCTTCCTTCACGATGATGGTCTCTTTGCGCGTGCGCACTTCCACAGGAACGATTTCATCGGCAAATTTCCCCTCATCCATCGCTTCAATTGCCCGCTTGTGGCTTCTGAATGCCCAAGCATCCTGTTCTTCCCTTAAAATGTTGAAATCTTTCGCTGTGCTGTTTCCGTATGTTCCCATATGGACTTTCTCCGGATGGAAAGAACAAGATAAGCCGTCATACACCATGCCATCAATGATAGCGGCGTCTCCCATTCTTAATCCCCATCTGGCTTTTGGCAAATAATACGGAGCATTGGACATGGATTCCATACCGCCGGCAACGATCACTTCTTCTTCCCCAAGACGGATCAATTGGTCTGCAAGGGTCACGCTTCTCATCCCCGAAGCGCATACTTTGTTGATCGTTTCCGTTTTCACAGACCATGGAATGCCCGCTTTGTTGGCTGCCTGGCGGGAAGGAATTTGGCCTTGCCCCGCTTGCAGAACCGTTCCCATAATGACTTCATCCACCTGATCCGGTTGAACAGCCGCCCGTTTCAATGCTTCTTTAATGGCGATACCGCCAAGATCGGAAGCGGAAAGTGACGATAAAGCGCCTCCAAATTTTCCGAAAGGCGTTCTTGCCCCTTCTAAAATGACTGATTTCAAAAATTCCACCCCTTTGTTTAAACGTACCTTTCTCCGATTCAATGAATCAAAAAATAGAAATAAATTACAAAAAAGAGAAAATAAATAATTAATCGAGTGAACGCTCGCTCGGTATTAATATAAGAAAAAACGGAGCCGTTTAGAACTCCTTTTCGTTGCCTTCCTTTCTATTTTACTGAAATTATAGAAGATTAGCAATTCTATTTTTCTTATTTTTCAAACAATTTATTATTTTAGTATATTATTCCCATTTCCGCTGACTATTGTTGCAGAAAGTCAACTTTGATCCTCACCCTATGCAAAAAAACGCATCGTCCAGTTTCATTTGAAAAGAGCGAATGGGGAAATCTTCCGTTTCCTCCATCCACTCTTACCGCTTATTGCAATTCTACAGTTTCTTCCTCCACAGCAACTGTTTCTTCTGCCGCTTCTTCTTTCACTCTTTCGCCAAAAACAGAGCGTTCTAACAATTCACACACATCGTATGTTTTGATTTGATCTTCTACTTCTTTTGCTTTTGTACCATCTGTAAGCATTGTTAAGCAGTACGGGCATCCCGCTGAAATGACGGATGCGTTTGTGGCAAGGGCCTGTTCCGTACGGGCCACATTGATGCGGTTACCCACACGGTCTTCCATCCACATGAGTCCTCCACCGGCACCGCAGCACATCGCTGTTTCGCGGTTGCGTTCCATTTCAACCAACTGCACGCCAGGAATGGATTTTAAAATTTCCCGCGGTGCATCATACACGTTGTTGTAGCGGCCCAAATAGCAGGAATCATGGAAGACGATCGTTTCATCCACACGGTGGTTCAACACCAATTTTCCTTCTTGGATCAACTTGTACAACAATTCCGTATGGTGGTACACTTCCCCTTCCCATCCGAAATCTTTGTACTCGTTTTTGAAAATGTTGTATGCGTGCGGATCGATGGTCACGATCTTTTTCACGTCATATTTTTCGAATTCGCTGATGTTTTCTTGCGCCAATTCTTGGAATAAGAATTCGTTTCCAAGGCGTCTTGGCGTATCGCCGGAGTTTTTCTCTTTGTTACCCAAAATGGCAAACTTCACGCCTGCCGCATTTAATAGGCGGGCAAAAGATAACGCGATTTTTTGTGAACGGTTGTCGAATGAACCCATGGAACCGACCCAGAATAAATATTCGAAACCTTCACCGGATTTTTTGGCTTCTTTGACTGTCGGAATATGGACTGTCGGATCAAGATCGCGCCAGTTTTCCTTTTCTTTGCGGTTCAGACCCCATGGATTTCCTTGGCGTTCAATATTGTTCAATGCGCGTTGGGCATCCGGATTGATTCTTCCTTCCGTCATCGTTAAATAACGGCGCAAATCGATAATTTTATCCACATGCTCGTTCATGACCGGACATTGATCTTCACAGTTCCGGCAAGTTGTGCAAGCCCAAATTTCTTCTTCTGTAATGACATCGCCAATCAAAGAAGGCGAATAGATTTCTTCAATGTTTGCACCTTCCGCGCCTGCCGCCATAGCCAATTGGTTCCCTTTTGTCTGATTCCAAACAAATGTCGGCACCCATGGCTTTTTCTTCGTCACCACCGCACCGGTATAAGTCAAATGGTCACGCAATTTGACGATCAGATCCATTGGCGAAAGCATTTTTCCTGTGCCGGTTGCCGGGCACATATTCGTACAGCGTCCGCACTCCACGCAAGAATATAAATCCAACAATTGAATGCGGGTAAAATCTTGAATTTTTCCAACCCCGAAGGATTCCGCTTCTTCTTCCGCTTCAAAGTCGATTTTGCGAAGACGGCCCGCTTTTCCGGCTCTTTTAAAGAAGGCGCCGATTGTGACAAACACTTCATGGAATTGCTTGGATTGGGGCACAAATACCAGGAATGTGAACACCGCAAGCATATGCACCCACCAGAATGCATAAAAGAGCGCATTCGCCACATCCGGGCTCAAGCCGCCAAAAATCAGCGCAATGAAACCTGAAAACGGAGCAATCACAAAGTTCGGTTCATCTCCATGGGCCACCGTTTCAAAGCCCAAAGCAAGGAAAATGGAAATACATAATGTGATCAGTGCAATATAGACGAAAGCGGCTTTCTTATCCCGTTTCCATTGCAAGCGCGTGAGCTTTTCGCCATAACGGCGATAAGCGGCGTAAATCAACGCACATAGCATGAAAAACATGGTCCACTCTTGCATGAAAGTGAAAAATTCATGAAAACTGCCCAGAGGGAATGTATAGCCTGGAACATAACCTTTTATAATTAATTCAATTAATCCCAACTGAATGATAAAGAATGCATAAAACAAAACAAGGTGCATGATACCGCTTTTACGATCTTTGAACAACTTGTTTTGTCCAAGCACATTGACCCAGAAATTTTCGAATCGATCTTTAAAACTCAAATTCAACTCTTCCGGTTTTCCGAGCTTGATATATTGTAATCTCGTAATTACTGCATATGCAAACAAAGAAACCGCATACACGACAACGGCGATGAATAATATCAAGTTCGCCAGCAATAGACCATTCATTTCTACTCCCCCCAAGTATTATTGCTTGAACACATCCCTCTTACTTTATCCGTTTATATGCTTCATTTTAAAATATGAATGAGCATTCAGTCAACAACTATTCGAAAATTTCTAAATTTTTCGCTGTTTGAAATTATCATACTATAAAATTTATATTAATTACATATGATAAATCTGGAAGGTTCATTAAAGAAACAGCAAAAATCACCGATATTCGCGCGTAAATGAGAAAAATCCGGGCAAATTCACACCAAAGAATGCCCGGATTTTCTTTCTCAGTATCATCTAAACACGTCTCCGCCCCGGATATACTCCACATCATTCACGTTCAACCGGAAATTCACGGCACGGGCGGCCACAAAAAAGTAGTCCGATAGACGGTTTAAATATTTTTGAATCACTCCTGGCACTTCTTCTTCCTCATTCATCAACTTCACCACTTGGCGCTCAGCCCGTCTCGTCACCGTGCGCGCAATATGGAGCGTCGCTGCTGCCGGTGACCCTCCCGGCAATATGAAACGCTTCAAAGGCGGCAATTCTTCGGAAAGCGCATCGATGCGTTTTTCCAGCGCCTCCACAGAAGCTTCCTGCAATTTATACTTTCTCTCTTTCATCACGTTGGCCAAATCTCCGCCGCAATCAAAAAGTTCATGTTGGATTGTTTCAAGATCTCCGAGGATATCTTTGAATTTGCCGGGATCCAATTCCGTCACCGCTTTTCCAATAAAGGAATTCAATTCATCGATTGTTCCATAAGCTTCCACCCGGAGATGATCTTTGGAAACACGTCCTCCAATCAAACTCGTTTTTCCTTGATCCCCTGTTTTCGTGTAAATTTTCATTGTTCCATCTCCCTTTTGTAAATTTGAATGGCTTCCACCGTCGCTTCATAAACCCCTTTGCCGATCATTTTTCCGACTTCTGTAAGAGGTCCCGCATATTGCATATATTCCCCCTGTTGCGTTGCGGCAATAAGGAGACTGTCCGTCGGTGTTCCTGTGGCAATGGTGTTCGATAATTTATCCATGACATTTTCAGATTGAAGGGCTTTCGATTTCGCTTCCGTTGCGGTCATCATCCCCTGCACGAAGGCTTCATCGGACAATTTCCCATTGATGACCACCCATGTATTGATGGTGCCGATAGGTTGAAATGCCTTCCGTTCGTATGCATGGGAAACATCGATGGCATTGCCCACGCCGGCCGTCACAATGACGATCAAGCTTCCGAAAGATGCAGGGTATTCTTTCATCACCGCTTTTTTCGTATCCACCGCCGTCATCATTCCCACTGTATTCGTCGGGGAAAACCCATGATGAACGATATAATGCAGAAATTCATTTTTTACATTTTCGATATCGTACTCGGGCGGAACCGTCCGATTGATGAATGCCCTGTACCATCCAAGACCGGCATTATGCACCGCGGAAGACAGCACTTTTAAAGGAAAATCCGCAATGAAGGCGATGTAATCATCACCCTTTTGTATATTGGATAAAGAAACCATTTTTTCCTTCGTCTGTTCATCAAAATCCGGCAAAATGGACATTTGCGGTTTCGGCTTCTCCGGATGGGCTTGCGTTGATATGCGCGCATCATACACTTCCATGATTTGCCGATCAATAATGACTTCATGGGGCTCGCCATATGCCCTTACCCTTCCCGCTTCCATCAATAGCAAATGGTCGCAATAGAGGGACGCCAAATTGATATCATGAAAAACCGCAACAACGGTCAATCCATTTTCCGTCACTTCCCGGCGAATCATATCCAATATTTGTTTTTGGTGGGCGATATCCAGGTGGTTTGTCGGTTCATCCAATATGAGCAGCCGGGAAGATTGGGCCAAAGCCTGGGCAATGAACACCCGCTGCCTTTCCCCGCCGGATAAAAACTCCAAATTCTTATCTGCATATTTCAATACATCCGTCAGTTCCATCGCTTTTTGGACCGCTTTTTCGTCCTCCTCCGACCAGCTGGAGAAAAATCCGGACTGATGAGGATAACGGCCGATTTCAACGGTTTCCCGGACGGTCGTCGAAAAGGCGTTGCTTTGTATTTGCGGCAACACCGTCATCTTTTTCGCCAGTTCCCGGGAAGAAAGCTTTTCGATGGGCACATCATCAATGGCGACCGTTCCTGAAGACGGTTTCAAAATGCCGCTGATCATTTTGATCAGAGTGGACTTCCCGCACCCGTTCGGACCCAGTATGCCGAGGAACTCCCCTTGATTCACTTGAAAGGACACATCATGAATAATCGGGGTTTGATGATAGCCGCCGGAAATATGTTCTACCTTCAGCACCCGTATCCCCCCTCACTACTTTCGTCGCTGTTTAAAGAATATATAAGCAAACACCGGTGCACCGATAAAGGCGGTGACCACGCCGATCGGCAATTCCTGCGGCGCCACAATGGTCCGGGACACCAAATCGCAGACAATCAACAATGTCGCGCCATTCAAAAACGATAGCGGCAACAGATGGCGGTGATCCGTTCCCCAAACCATCCGGGTGATGTGCGGCACCACCAAACCGACAAACCCGATCGTTCCCGAAACGCTGACAGCGGCTCCCGTCAACACGGATCCGCCAATCAGCACGGCATATTTTCTCCGGACGACATTCACGCCTAGGGAAGTCGCCCGCTCATCTCCATACATCATCACGTTCAATTCTCTCCGGTTGAACCATAAAATCGCCGAACCGAGAATCAAAAAAGGAACGAGTATGTATACATAAGACCACCCGCGCATGGCCACACTTCCAAGCAGCCAGCCCACAACGGCCTTCAATTCTTCATGGGACAAGGCGGTCAATAAGGAAATGCAGGAGGACAAAAAGGAGCTGAAAATGACTCCCGTCAATATCAGGGTTTCCATTTTCATCGATTTATCGACAAGGCGCGCAAAAGTGATGACGACCAACAGTGTGATAAAGGCCCCAAGTATCCCAAACATGGCGAGGGTATAGGAACCGAGCATCGGCAAGGAGATGCCGAAAAAAATCGTGGAGATTGCCCCGACCGAAGCACCCGATGAAACGCCGATCGTATACGGATCCGCCAACGGATTTCTTAACAATCCCTGGAAGGCTGCCCCGGCAATGGCAAGGGACGCGCCGACAAGCCCGGCAAGCATCACGCGGGGCATGCGGATATTCCATAAAATGCTGTAAGCTCTGGGATTGCTTTCTTGATCCCATAAAGCGGAAAAGGGAATGTCGACAGTGCCAACCGATATGCCAAGCCAGATGCTCACCAATAATAGAAGAAAAGTGGAACCATATGCGAGAAACATCTTTTTCTTCATTCCACATCCTCTGCCCACTTCAAATAGTTAAGAAAAGTTTCCATATTTCCTCCATTGAACTCTTCATTAAAAATAAACATCTCCCGCAACAAACGAGAAATGCAACCCTTTTTTCTGACTACATAATGTTTCAAAATGTTCAATATTTTTTATTATAGCGAATTCCCAATCAAATCATAGGTTGAATATGAAAAATAAGAAAAAACGCCCTCAAAACTTCCAATTGAGGGCGTTTCTCCTTTAGATTTCATAATCGAAGGAACCTGGCAATACGCGGCGCAAGAATTGTTTCGTTCTGGCCTCTTTCGGCGCAACAAAGATGTCATGAGGCGTCCCTTCTTCCACAATCACTCCGCCGTCCATGAAAATCACCTTGTTCGCCACATCTTTGGCAAAGCCCATTTCGTGGGTCACAACAAGCATCGTCGTGCCTTCTTTTGCAATTTCCTTCATCGTATTCAGCACTTCTCCAACAAGTTCCGGGTCAAGGGCGGAAGTCGGCTCGTCAAATAGGATGATGTCCGGGTTCAACGCAACGGCACGGGCGATTCCGACCCGTTGTTGCTGGCCTCCTGACAGCTGGCTTGGATAATAGTCGTATTTATCGGATAACCCCACTTTATCCAATGCTTTTTTCGCCATTTCCCGCGCTTGTTGTTTCGGCACTTTGCGGGCAACGACCAATCCTTCCATGACATTTTCAATGGCCGTTTTATTATTGAATAAATTGTAGTTTTGGAAGACGAAAGCCGTTTTTTTCCGCACCTCTTGCACTTCTTTTTTCTTCGCATGTTTCAAATCCACTTCCAGATCCCCGTATTTTGCCGTTCCCTGATCCGCTCTTTCCAAAAAGTTGATGCATCTGAGCAGCGTCGTTTTCCCGGAACCGCTCGGGCCAAGGATGACGACCACGTCCCCTTTATTGATCGTCAAATCTACCCCTTTTAATATTTCGTTTTTTCCAAAGGATTTATGGATTCCTCTAATTTCCAGCATATTGTGCCTCCTTTAAACGCTTGCCACTTTGTATCGGCTCAATCGTTTTTCTAAATACTTGAACAATTGTTCAACGGCAATACAAAGGATCAAATAGACGATGAAAATGTCGATGTATGCTTCCAAATAGTTATAGCCGAAGTTGGCCGCCACTTTTGCCTTTAACGTGATCTCCTGCAAGGAAATGGCATACCCCAATGAGGTAGCTTTAATCAAGTTTACTGTCGTTGTCGCAAGATTCGGCATTGCGGAGACAAGAGCCTGGGGGATGATGATTCTCCGGTATGCCTGGGCTGTCGTGAGCCCCACTGAATACGCCGCTTCCAATTGCCCCTTCTCCACCGTCGATAATGCGGAGCGGAACACTTCTATTAGTACGGCGGATTTATTGAAAGCGAAAATCACGAAGGCATACCAGATTGGATGAATCTTATACACTTCATAATCGATGCCGTATTTTTCAAAGGTCATATTTAAAACAATCGGAATAAAGCTATATAAAACAAAGATTTGTATAATCACAGGCGTGCCCCGGACGAAAGAAACATAGATTTTTGCCAGCTGATTCAAAACGGGAATCTTATTGATTCTCGTCAATGCAAGCAAAAATCCCACCGGCAATGCAATCAACAAGGAAACAATGGTCACAAGCAATGCCACTGGCACCCCGGACAAGGCAACAAAAAATGTATCAACGAGAAATTCCATATCCAGCATCCGCTCTCCACCTCCTACGATGCTTTAATTGAACGCGAACCTTTGCTGAACGCTTTTTCTAAAAGGTCAAATACTTTTTCAATGACGATCGAAATCACCCAATAAATGACGGCTAAAGCGATGTAAATTTCCAGTGCATGGGAATTGAAGTTGCTGGAAATAATGAGATTCGCTTTCCCCACAATATCGATGAATCCGATGGTATACGCCAATGCCCCTTCTTGCAAGATGGCAATGAGGCCATTTCCGAAGTTTGGAAGGGCCACGACAAAAGCTTGGGGGAAGATGATCCGTCTGTAAGCTTGCCAAGGCGTTAACCCCACACTTACTGCCGCTTCAAACTGTCCTTTATCAATGGCCAGGATGGCGGAACGGATCACTTCCGACATCATCGCCGCAAATTGCAGGGAGAATGTGATGACAACAAACACCCCTGTGTAAATATCCTGCAAATGAATGTGAAACAATGCTTCCGATAAGAAAGGAACACCGTAGTAAACAAGGAACAACAGCACGATGGAAGGGGTGCAACGCATAACCGTTGTATAACCATGGGCAACGATCTGCAACATTTTGCTTTTCCCCATTTTCATAAAGGCCAGCAACAAACCGAGCAAAGTGCCAAATAGCACCGCCAATCCCGCCACCGCAAAAGTGATTTTCAAGTAGGGCAAGAGTTGAGGAAAAGCTCCCCATAAATAATCGATATCAAAGTACTTTTCAAAAAACATCCTTTCACCCCTATCGACTTAAAAAATAAGGCTGTAAGGTGATCTACCCAACAGCCCATCACGAGTTATTTAGACTCAGCTTCCACTTTTTTCAGCACTTCAAATAAGTCGCGGCCATAATGTTTTACCATCAATTTATTGAGTGCATCCGTTTGTTTGATTTCTTTTACCGCTTCATCAAAAGCATTTGCCAATTCTTGTTGGTTTTTGTTAAACAGCGTCCAAGTTTTAATCACTGTAAATTCGTTATATACCAATTCATCTTTCAAATTATGATATGGACCTTCCGGATCGTTTATTTGTTTGTCGACCACCGGCTCCAAAGCAATTCCGCCATCCGCACGTCCTTCATTCACCCATTGCACAACATCCACAGCAAACGTATCGCCTGCCACCAATTTCACTGGATTGTCAGGATGTTCTTCGTTGTATTTCGCCACCACTGTGTATTGGGCATTATTGGCGGCAATCGGCGCAAGTTCCAAACCGGCAGCTGCAAAATCGGATAAATCTTTAATATTGGCATTTTCTTTTTTCAACAATAGACCAACGCTGCTGAGTCCTGTAAATTCTTTAGGGAAAATGTATTTTTCCGCTCTTTCATCCGTATAGAAAATGTTTTTGACACCCAAATCATATTTGCCTTGTTCGACCCCGATGAGCAGATCGTCATCTGTTGTTCCGATATATTCAAATTCATAGTCTTCCAGTTTTTCATCCACTAGTCTCAACATATCCAATTCATAGCCGGCAGGATTGCCTTTTTCATCTTGGTATGTAATCGGCTTCCAGGAAATTGCATAGGCCACTTTTACTTTTTTCACATCTGAACCGGATTCTTCCGCTTTTTTATTTTCCGAATCGGAAACATCTTCTCCTCCGCAGGCAGCCAGTGAAGCCGCAAGTAAACCGATAGCCCCTAATTTCAATAATTTTTTCAACTTCATTGTTGATTCCTCCTAATTATGATTAAATTTATAATTTTAATGCTGATTCCGCCAATTTTTTGATGGTCAAGTCATCCATCGGCGGATTATGAAGACCTGCGCGGACATCGCGATAATAGCGCTGCAACGGATTGTTGCGCTGCAAGCTTTTTGCCCCCACAACTCTCATCGCTTTGTCGACGATGGCAATCGCATTATTGGTTACCGTATATTTGGCAACATTCACCGCATTGACGATGTTGCCCGCCTCTTGTGCAGCAAGATTTCCTTTGTTGATTAATTCGATATAGCTTTGGGCTGCGCCGTAAAGGGTGAAGCGTGCTTGTGCAAGAAGCAAATCGATTTCCCCGATAAGTGATTGCACATTCGGCAAAGTTGCAATGGTTCCTTGAATGCTGTTTGGCGAATGATGATTGGCAAATTCCACCGCATAGTCCCGGGCCGCCTGGGCGATGCCGAGATAAGTTGCCGGAATGATCAACAACCAGCCATTCAATTTAAATCCCGTTTGGTAATTCGGAATTTCCACCAGGTCGGATTCATCCACTTCCACATTTTCCAATACCAAATCATGGCTTCCCGTCGCTTTCATGGCAACGGTATCCCATGTTTCCTCGATGGATAGCCCTGCTGCATCTTTATGGATTAAAAAGTTTCCGGGGCTTTCAATCTCCGGAATCCAAGCGGTCACCAAAAAATAATCCAATTCCGGCGAACAAGTGGCATAGGCTTTGCGGCCGTTGATGACCCACTTATTGCCCTTTTTCACAGCGCTCGTTCCGGGACGTCCTCCGCGGATCGGGCTCCCTGTGATGACTTCGCTGACGATTTTGTTGATGATCGCCCCTTTTTCCACCGCTTTTGCAAAATCAGCCAGTTTCTCTTTTGGCCAGCTTTTCGTTTCGTAAACATCCCCTACCGTAAGCAGCGTCCAACCGATGGAAAGGGCAGTGCTTCCATCGTAACTGCCCAATGTTTCTTGCAGTAAGATGGCATCGTAAACGTTGAACCCTTCACCGCCGTATTCCTTTGGCAGCGTCACTTTTGTGTACCCGATTTCACGCAATTTGTTTATATTGCCATGAGGAAAAAGGGATTGTTCATCGTTTTCTTTGGCATGCTCTTTAATGGATTGCTCCAGATTTCCCAATTTTTCTAACCATTTCCGCTGTTCTTCCGTTTTGATAAATAGTTCTTTCACGGGAATTTTCACAACCTTTCAATAAGAAAAGGAATTTAACTAATCCAATAAATATGATTAAATTACTATGATATGATTCTACATTTTTCGACTTTATTAGTCCATAACATATTCTGAGTTTTTTAGTTGGAATTGTTTTTCTCGAAAAAACCTATTTTTTCGTGATAAGACGGGAAAATTTTCCTCTGTCAACTAAATGCCAACTTTATAGGTTGGAATTGTTTATCATTTTACTGGACCGCATTTTCCTTGTCAATATAAACCTTATAATTTTAATAATAATTATAAGAATCGAGTAGGAGGGAGCGATTAACTCCCGTCCTCTCACACCACCGTACGTACGGTTCCGTATACGGCGGTTCAATTAAGATCATTGACGCAAGTTTTTATAACTTCCGTGAATAGCTGTTCTCTTTATGCCAGTGGTCACTCCACCCTCCAAGAGGTCTCCCACGGGATTCACCGCTTCCTTCCTCAAGTGAGGTACTACGTTTTCTGTTTTCATCATGACTCACTGAATGCCAAGGGCTATTCTCTCTTCATTGTTCGGTCCTTCTTAGTAGTTCTAAACCAACTAATACGATGACCTCTGCTGACTTCTGACGGTTCAGCTACTGATCACTAAGTAGGTTATGAAGCGTACTTCACCTATCCGCCAGACCTCCCCGGGTAAGTACATGCACTTTCACACCATCTATCCGCCTCATCTACTCGATATGACCTTCGACAGAAAGAGCTTTGTTTTGTTTTGCAAACTCACTCAATCATACCTAGCCTTATATGAAGTTCGTGTTCCTCAGACCGGAAGTTTGCCGCTCGCTTCCTTCAGATTCCGCGTCACCACGGACACCCTTGCGTTAAGCTAACTGTTACTTCTGCCTTCACAGTTCGGGACTTACACCCTATAGATTACACCCATGCCAGGCGCACCAAAAACACCAGCCCATCTGTTGGAGCTGGTGTTTGGGTATTAAGATTTACATTTTTTCCGGTGCTGACACGCCGATTAATCTTAGAGCGTTGGCAAGGGTAACCCGAACGGCTTGAATTAATGCAAGGCGCGCTTCTGTCAATTCTTTGTTGTCCGGGTTGATGACTTTTTCCGCATTGTAGAAGCTGTGGAAGGATGCCGCCAGTTCTTGAATGTAGTTCGCGATCCGGTGAGGTGTGCGGTGTTTTGCCGCTTCCGCCACTACTTGCGGGAAAGTGCCCACGATTTTTAGCACTTCTTCTGATTTTGCATCCGTCAATAAATCGAGGTTTTCCAATGATGGTTGGAAGCCTTGTTCCTCTGCGGCACGCAAAATCGAACAAATGCGTGCATGGGCATATTGGGCATAATACACCGGATTTTCGTTGGACTCGGCAACGGCCAAATCCAAGTCAAAGTCCATATGGGAATCGCAGGCCGTTTTGACGAAGTAGTAGCGGACCGCATCCAAACCGACTTCTTCCACAAGTTCACGCATGGTTACGGCATTTCCTGTCCGTTTGCTCATTTTATATTTTTCGCCGTTTTTATAAAGCTGCACCATTTGGATAATTTCCACTTCCAACTTATCCCGGTCATAACCGAGGGCTTCGATGGCCGCTTTCATGCGCGGAATGTAACCATGGTGGTCTGCTCCCCAAATATTGATGAGTTTGTCGAAGCCGCGCTGAATTTTATCTTCATGGTAAGCGATATCCGGTGTCAAGTAAGTGTAGGAACCGTCTGATTTAATCAACACGCGGTCTTTGTCATCACCGAATGTTGTGGAACGGAACCAAGTTGCCCCGTCCTTCTCATAGATGTGGCCGTTTGCTCTTAATTTATCCAATGCTTTGTCGATTTTTCCGCTTTTATATAATGAAGTTTCGGAATACCATACGTCAAAGCGCACGCGGAAGTTTTCCAAGTCTTTTTTCAATTTTTCCAGTTCAAGGGCGAGTCCATTTTCACGGAAGAAGTTGAAGCGTTCTTCATCGGATTTTTCCAGGATGGAATCCCCATATTGTTCAGCGAGTTTTTTCGCAATTTCGATGATGTCCTGGCCGTAGTAGCCATCTTCAGGCATTTCCGCCTCAAGTCCAAGCACTTGTTTGTAGCGGGCTTCCAAAGAATAGGCCAAGTTGTTGATCTGATTTCCGGCATCGTTGATGTAATATTCGCGAGTGACATCGTATCCTGCGAAATCCAGCACATTGCATAGGGAGTCGCCGAATGCAGCACCGCGGGCATGTCCTAAGTGAAGGTCGCCTGTAGGGTTCGCGGATACAAACTCCACTTGGATTTTTTCGCCGCCTCCAGCATTTGACCGGCCATAATTTTCACCTTGATCGAACACCGCTTTCACAATATCGGCAAGGAAATCTTTGCGGACAAAAATGTTGATGAAACCAGGTCCGGCAATTTCCACTTTTTCGATTTCTGTGCCTTCTGTTTCAAGATTGCCAACGATCGCTTCCGCAATTTGGCGGGGAGGTTTTTTCGCAAGTTTCGTCAGCTGCATGGCCAAGTTTGTGGCGAAGTCGCCTTTCGTTTGATCTTTTGGCACTTCGATCTGAACTTGAAAATCCGTCCCCTCTTCCAAAAGTTGCGCTTTTTCTACAGCCGCCTTTAACAAGTTTTTCAGTTTTTCCTGCAATTGTTCTACCGCATTCATGCTTGTCCCTCCGTATATTGAATTTCCAATGTATAATGACCGACTGATTGTCCACTAATTATTAAATCATACTGCACATTGAATCTGCCACTGATATTATTTTCTTCCGTATGTTCAAACCCCAGACGATGCGTTTTCGTTTGCAGCGGCAACGTTCCGAAGGCTGTGTCGTAATGACCGTTTTGTCTGCTTTCCAGGCTGAATGGCAGCCGCATATTGACAGCTCCACTGCGCAAAATGAGTGCATGGTCGTTGTTCATTTTCACCGTTGTGCGGATTGTTTGGTCTTCCATTATTTCTTCATATCGCAAATACATTTTATCGTTCTTTTTCAACCAAACTCCCTGAATCCACAGTTCGTAGGTTTCCTCGTCCCCTTCGATTGGGCGGATCGTTGAAATGACTTTGATTTTTACGTTTTTTTCAACACTCATTTCCTGTGGGCACTCCTTATGTAATACTATAACCTATTTATTATAGGATGATTTTCCATTCCTTATCAAGATGGAAGTGGAGTTTGTTCTATTCTATTTAACCGCCTTAAGGCACCCGTTTTCTTTGCAGATTTTAAGCCTATTTTGTCCATACCGCCTGATTTGTGAACAGTTTCCCCTCTCCCGCTCCAAAAAAAGAGGATTAAAGTTCATGAAAAACTTTAATCCCCTTTCTATCAATATCTTACTTGATCCATCCCAAAATCATTTCTCTTAATAATTTGGAAGCCGTATTCACGGTCATCTCGGAGTGGTCGTAAACAGGCGCAACCTCCACCAAGTCAAATCCAACGACATTCACTTCGCTTCTTGCAATTTCATGGATGGCCGCAAGCAGTTCTTTGGACGTAATGCCGCCGCAATCCACTGTCCCTGTGCCAGGAGCAAAGGCCGGATCCAGCACGTCAATATCCGTTGTGATATAAACATTGCGGCCTTTCAATGTTGGAAGCACTTCTTTCAACGGTTCGAGGACTTCAAACTTTGCGATATACATGCCGTTTTCTTTCGCCCATTCAAATTCTTCTTTCAGTCCTGAACGGATGCCGAAAGAATATACATTGCTTGGACCAATCATTTCCGCAATTTTCCGGATCGGCGTTGCATGGCTCAATGGTTCCCCTTCATAATCCGTGCGCAAATCGGTATGGGCATCAAAATGAAGAATGGCTATATCCGGATATTTTTCATAAACGGCTTGCACCACACCCCATGTCACCAAATGCTCTCCACCCATTCCAACCGGGATTTTTCCATCTGCCAAAACTTTCTTTACAAACTTCTCAATTTCATCCAATGATTTTTGGGCATTTCCGAATGGAAGCGGAATGTCGCCCGCATCGAAAAATTTCACTTCATCCAATTCACGGTCAAGATATGGACTGTACTCTTCCAGGCCGACAGAAACTTCGCGGATTCTTGCCGGGCCGAACCGGGAGCCTGGTCGGAAGCTGACCGTCCAGTCCATCGGCATTCCATATAACACCGCTTTGGACTCTTCATAATTTGGATGGCTTTTTATAAACACATTTCCGGAATATGTTTCATCAAAACGCATATGAATCACCTACTCTATTGATCTTTTTCGGAAAAGCTGAAAATTTCGAATTCAAAGGAATTCGGAACTTTTTTCGACATTTTTCGTATTCACTTATAGATTCGGGAAATCAAAATGCATCCCAAGAAAATTGCCCTTTTCAAAAATTGCATTTCATACAGAAAAAGTATAGACGTTTTTAGACAAAAGGCAACAGTTTTTTTAAGCGCATTCTCGATTAAACTGCCATTTTCAAGTCCATACTATGGGTAATTGGAAGAAATGAGGTGAAATGGATGGATCGAAGACGGAGTTATCAGCGGAAAATGAGACGGCAAAAACGGAAAAAACGGATGGCTTTCTACACGATCGCTTTTGTATGCGCAATGGTTGTGGCCCTGGGCGGTTTGAGATTGTATGCGCAAATTGCCGGAGCTCCTCCACTCACGATACCGAAAGCATCCGTTTTCTTGGACCGGAATGGCCATCAAATCGGGGATCATTTCACGGATCAACGCCGCTATTGGAAAGAGCTTGATGAAATTTCACCTTATTTAATAGAAGCAACCATCGCTGTGGAAGACAAAGATTTTTATCAACATCACGGGTTTGACATTCCAAGAATCGCCAGCGCCATTTTGACGGATTTGAAAACCCGCAGCAAAGTGCAAGGGGCGAGCACAATCACCCAGCAATTGGCTAGAAATCTTTATTTGACATTGGATAAAACTTGGACAAGGAAGATAATGGAAGCCGTTTATGCTTACCGTCTGGAAATCTTTTATTCTAAAGATGAAATACTAGAAGCCTATTTGAATACGGTCAACTACGGCCACGGCATGTATGGGGTCGAAGCGGCGAGCAAATACTATTTCGGCAAATCCGCCAGCGACCTGACGTTGGCGGAATCCGCCATGCTCGCCGGCATTCCGAAAGGGCCAAGTATTTATTCCCCTCTCAATAATTATGACAAAGCCGTCCAACGGCAGCATTTAATACTCGCTTTGATGGAAGATCAAAATAAAATCTCGGCGGAAGAAAAGGAACGGGCATTGTCGGAAAAAATCGTGCTGAAAAACGATCAATGGACCGCTTCCAAAACAGTCGCGCCTTATTTCTTGGACGTCGCTTGGCAAGAAGCGGCGGACATTTTGGAAAAGAAAAACTTGAATATCCGTTCCGGCGGCTGGGTCATTAAAACGACGTTGAACCAGGCCCATCAAAAAGCGGCGGAAGAAGCCATCGAGAAAAACATGCCGGACAACGACCTGCAAGTGGGGCTTGTCAGCATGGATGTCAAAACCGGCCAAGTAACGGCCCTTGTCGGTGGACGCAACTATCAAGAAAGTTCCTATAACCGTGTAACACAGGCCCTTCGCCAACCGGGTTCCGCCATCAAGCCGTTCTTATATGCGGCGGCATTGGAAAACGGTTTTACACCGCTCACTTTCTTGGACGTGGGTGAAACGATCTTTACGTACGACAATGGACGGGCCACTTATAAACCCCAAAACGTCAACGGGAAATTCGCGGATGGCGACATGTCCATGGCTCAGGCAATTGCCATCTCAGACAACATTTATGCGGTAAAAACGCTGGAACAAATCGGGTATGATAAATTCCGTGAAATGTCGAAGAGGTTCAATTTGCGGTATTCCAACAAAGATAATCCATCCATGGCACTGGGCACGATTGAAAATTCGCTGTATGATTTGACGAACGCCTTCAACATCATTGCAGCCAAAGGGGAATACCGGAAACCGACGACGATTTTATCCATTCAGAACGAAGAAGGCGAAATTGTTTACGAGTATGAAGAGCCGCCGAAAGAACAAATCATTTCCGAACAGGATGCGTTCATCCTAACGCAAATGATGACAGGCATTTTCGATCCGGTGTTCAGCGATTACTCACCGGCAACAGGCATTTCCCTCCGCTCCAGAATGACCCATACGTATGCGGCGAAATCGGGGACAACCGTTTCGGATCAATGGCTCATCGGCTACAGTCCAAGTTTGACAGCCGGCGTTTGGAACGGTTATGACCAAGGGAAAACGTTGTCGACCTCTTCGGAAATGTCGGCCCATAAGCAAGTGTGGATCGATTTCATGGAGGCCGTTCACCGGGAAAAACCGGATGAATCTTTCGAAGTGCCGGATGGCGTAAAAGGGGTCGTCATCGATATTGAAACGGGCAAACTGGCGACTGATGCATGTCCGAAACAACGGCTCATGTATTTAAAAGAAGAGGATGTTCCAACGAAAAAATGTACGGATCTTGATTTCTTTAATGAAGATACATGGAAAGGTTTGTTTGAACTGTTCCCGTTTGATTCCATCAAAGGGCTGTTTCATTGATCGGGTGCTGGTTTTAAACCAGCATCTTTTTTATTCAAAAGGTCAATAAAAAATAAAAAGCTTCCCCTATGAAAGAGAAAGCCTTTTGTAAATAGAGTTATTATGTGGCATTTGGCTTGGGATTTTCAAATACCGCATAGCACCTAACCCTATCTACTGAGTGTCCTAGTTATACTATTTATCATTATAACTTCAGTGTACTTATTTTTTAGAATGGTTTCAACAAAGGAACGAATATTACAACTTTTCGTCACATTTCCGCCATAAACTATTATTTTTTTTATCATAATTATTGACAACGCAAAAAATTTATTCCTGCACCGTCAAATCATCTTTCAATTGCTGGCTGCTGCGTTCCCACATGCCCTGATCATGATTTTGAAGAAATTCCGCCAGCACTTTCTTTGATTCATCATCCATATGATCTACGATAATTTTGCGCTTCAAGGATTTGTCCATTTTGTTCACATGGTCGGCCAAAATTTTAAAGCCTCTCCGTTTTTCCCGATTGACCACCATTTCGCAAGCGGCAACCCCTGCGTAATACGGTCCGTCTTCTTTCACGTCCACCGTCACCCATACAAGCCAGTAAGGTTTTCCGCCGGCGGAATCTTCCCGGTTTGTCGTGAATTTGATGCCCTTTTCCACCGCGCTTTTGGCGTGCATGGCTCCCATATCAATAAATGCCTGTTTTTCTTCTATATCAATGAATACCGGAGTGACATTTTCCAGCGAGATTGTGCCGATTCCAAACCCTTTGTGGCCATCCGTCGGGTCGTTTTTAATGATGGTGAAAGACATTTTTTGTTTCGGTTTTTCTTGATTTGTCATATTGTCATCCCCTCCGTTTAAACCTATTATAATAACTATACTTACAATTTATCCACTAGGAGGTTGCGTCATGCCGGTAGTAACAATCAAAATGTTGGAAGGTCGCACAGATGAACAGAAAAAAGCGATGGTTGAAAAAGTGACGGAAGCGCTTGTTGAAACGATTCAAGCAAAGCCTGAAGCCGTAACAATCATCATTGAAGAAATGTCTAAAAATCACTATGCAACAGGCGGCGTACGGGCTTCCGACAAGTAAACGGCAAAGCGGGCCATCCCGATGTGAAATGGCGGGATGTTCCGTTTCAAATTATCAGATATTCACAAAAGCAGAGGGTGACCGTTTCGTCACCCTCTACTTGTAATTGCCTACTTTTTTTGCAAATTCATCCATCGAAAGCCCTGGTTCGATGCCCAATCGTTCCAAAGTATATAAATCTTCTCCCAAGTTTACTTTACCCTTTCTTGTCGTAACAGCCATCCGGTAACCCGCTTTTTTCACCGCATTCAAATAGTTTTGATTATATTGGCCAAATGGATATGCAAAATAATAAGTGCCTAAAATGTTTCTGCTCTTGGCCAAATCATTATATAAGGCCTTATATGAAATCGTGACTCCCTTTGCTTTATTCCCTACCAGACTGTGTAAATCGTGAGTGTGGCTTCCGTAGCGGAAGACATCGCTCAATTCATCCATATCCTGTTTGCTGAAGAATCGCAGGGTATCCCATTGGAAAGGCTGCTTTTCAGAAGGAATTCTGCTGGTAATGATAAATTGTTCTGCGGTAAAGCCATATTCCTTCAAAATCGGATAAGCATACTCCCTTGTGCTTGTTATGCCGTCGTCAAAAGTAAGCACCACCGCTTTTGCCGGAAGATTCACTTGTCGTCTCAAATATCTTTCCAAATCATAGAGAGAGATGGTTTGATAACCATTGTTTTTGAGCCATTGCATTTGGTTGCTGAATTCGATTGTGGTCACGGTTGTATTGGCATTGGCGAATTGGGAATTCGCTTTTTCTCCCGGAGTTAAAATGTGGTGATACATTAAAATCGGCACACCATAGTCCAAGCTTGTCCGATATTTCGGCATATAACCGATTCTGCCACCTACATCCACTTTCCAATAATTCTTGCTGTAATCACTGATGATCGGATAACGGATACCAGCATGAATCGTGATCATCGGTTCCAATTTTCCCGAGGTGTTGTCAAACACTTCCACATCACTGTTGATCAACACCGTCGTATTCGAATTTTTGGCCTTCGTATTGACGTTGTTTGTTGTCCAAGTGACCGAACGATACACATCCCTTTTGGCGATGAAGCCGTAGCCATTTCCGAATTTGACTTGCCACCAGTTTTGGCCATAATCTTTGTCAATGACCAGCGGCTGATTTTTCTTCATCGTTGCGATCGGTACCAGTGAGCCGGTGCGGTTATCGTAAACCTTGACATTGTCATACAAAGGAACGGCATAACTCACCTTGCTTGCTGCTTCCCCCAAATTTGGGGCAATCCATAACAAGGGAAACATCAATAAAAAAATTCTAAGATATTTTTTCATGCTGCATTCCTTTCTTTAAGGTAGTCAACTCTATTATAATATAACTTCTTCTTTCTTCCAGAATATTTTAAGAATTTTTAATACGGAATGTTTCCCCATTATTATGGTTTTTTAACAAAAATCTATGCGAGCCACATCAATCATCCAATTATTTTGCATTATTCAATAGCTTTTCCATTTCGATTTTTAAACTTTGATCTAAGGTTGGATCCATCAGCGCCTCTTTCGGATAGTAAACTTTATGGTCCTTTTTCATGCGGCCGGCAATGGCATCCACAATGAAAGACTCCTGGGACAATTCCCTGATTTCGCCATTCGGCATTTCCAAAAAAATCGGGAATCGGTTCGTTTCTTTATCCGGCTCATAGTAATCGTAAGGCAAGTCCGATGTGCAGTCGTGATAAATATAGTAATCCGTATCCACACCCGCTTGACGGAAAAGCTCTTTTAATCGTTCGAAACGTTCCGGCTCTTCTTCCGGGTTGAGATTGATGTATTTGAACAATTTGCGGTTCACAAATCTCGTACTCAAATCTCGTAATATCGGATCCTTTTCCTTCATCCACATTTTGAAATAGGTCACTAATAAATACTCATCCAGTTCAAGGTAATCTTCCACCGTAATCTTATTTTCAAAGAAAGATTGAAAATGAACCGGTTCAAAGGTGAATTGATATCCTTGTTCATACAAATGTTTTGTTCTTTTGAGGATGTTGTGCAACAACACTTCCGCACTGCGTGAAACGGGGTGGAAATACACTTGCAGGTACATCTGATAGCGGGACATGATATAATCTTCCACCGCATGCATGCCGCTGGATTTAATGACGACTTTCCCCTTTCTTGGACGCATGACGCGGAGAATTCGTTCCATATCGAAATGGCCGTAACTTACCCCGGTATAGTAAGCATCCCTTTGCAAATAATCCATCCGGTCGGCATCGATTTGACTCGATATGAGGTTGACAACGAGCTGGTTCTCATAAGTTTTTTCAATCACTTGGGCCACTTTTTCAGGAAAATCTTCCGATACCCGCTTTAAAACCGCATTTACCTCTGTTTCCCCCAGCAATATTCTTCTCGTGAAATATTCATGGTCCGTTTTAAACACATTTTCGAACGCATGGGAAAATGGACCGTGGCCCAAATCGTGGAGCAGCGCCGCGCATAGCACCAGAAGGCGTTCATCCTCATTCCAATCGGGTCTTCCGTGAAATACATCATCCACAATGCGGCGGACGACTTCATAAACCCCCAGCGAATGATTGAATCGGCTATGTTCCGCACCATGAAACACGAGATATGTCGTGCCCAGCTGGCGGATCCGGCGCAAACGCTGAAATTCTTTTGTTCCAATCAAATCCCAAATCACTTGGTCTCGAACATGAACATATCGGTGCACGGGATCTTTGAACACTTTTTCTTCCGGAAGTTTTTGTTTTGCATATTCCACCAAAATTACCGCACCTCGTTCCTTCCAATTCTTACTATCTATTATAAGAAATTTTCTAATTTTTTACACGCCATTGTTGTTGTGGAAGCCGGGAGAATTTCGGGTGCGGCTTTTGGCGGAGGCATGCATTTTCCCAAAACCGCAAGGAAATCCCGGAAAGCCGCAAAAATTTCCATGTATCCCCATCCACCACAGGTTTTATTGAATAAAAACGATTATATTTGAAACTCCGATGATTAAAACAACCTCTTATGGCCAAAGCTGATAAAAAATAAAACAAGCTACCTTCTACCACGATAGAAAGTAGCTTTTGTTTAATCCATCTTCAATTTGGCTTTCACTTTTTCCATTAATTCCTCTTCCGTTAATGCGTTTACCGGTCTGCCGTTGACGAAAGTGAAAGTTTTTTTGCGGCCGGGTCCGCAATAGGATTGGCAACCGATGACGATCGTTGCATCGGGATCCAACTTTTTCAATTTCGGAATGAGCGTTTTTAAATTGACGGCTTGACATTCATCGCAAACTCTAAATTCGTTTGCCGCCATATGATCAACAATCCTTTCTATCAATCAAATTCATTTTTTAGCCTAAAAGATATTTTAGACTATAGCCACACTTCCATTCAAGTAAAAAGGACAAATATCCAACAAAGGACTGAATTCCGCCTTTTTTGCTAAATTCATATAAAAAATTCATCAGAAAAATGAATAAAATTGGAACTTGTTGGACACGATATGTTTTGACAATAAGAAACTACTACATTAACAGGAGGGTTAAACAATGGCAAAAGTCAGACAGGATGCATGGTTAAAAGAAAACGACGAACTGCTCGCCGAAGCGGTATTAAGACATGTAAAAGAAGGAAGTACGCAATTGAACGCTTTTGAAGAAGCCGGAGATAAATTGAATCGGACTCCTGCTGCATGCGGTTTCCGATGGAATGCCGTTGTTCGCAAACGTTATGAAAAAGAACTGGAAGAAGCAAAAAGAATCCGGAAAGAGCGGATGAAATTGTTGGGTGTGAACGGCAGAAGACGTTCGCCGGGTGTGTATTTGCTTCCGGGATCAAACGGGGAATCCAAGCCTATTTCCTTATCTGATATGAATTTAGATATTGTCATTGCATACTTGTTGCGCCTGCAATCCCAGGGAGGCAACGACAATGAAGCGACAAAATGGCGTCAAATTGCAAACTCCGCTACTGAAAAAATAAAAGAATTGGAAAAAGAAGTGGAAAAACTGCGCAAGGAAAACAAACAAATCCGCGAAGATTACGAGCAATTTGTTCAAATCATGAACCGCGCCCGCAGACTCGTTACATTGGAAGATGAAGAACCGCGCATTGCACCGGTATTTAAAATGGAGAAAAACGGGAATTTAGTTGCCGATTATTCCCATATGCAACAACAATCTAGCAAAGAAAACGTAGATGTGCCGAATTGATTCGCCATCTACGTATTTCCAAGCATTTTTGCATTCCGCTCCAAAACTCTCTTTAAATAAAAAGAATATAATTGCAATTCATCGCCTTCCAGAGGCTGGAACAATACATCCCCAGAAAGTGAAGCGAGCAGCTGTTGAACTTGGATGACGGTTTCCTGAACGGTGATGGGACGGTCCAACAATTCGCTTAAACTGGCCATCACATCAGGCTGTATTTTCGGATATTGAAATTTTGTCTCTGCATCTTTCAAACTGGTTTCATAAAAATGTTTAATCAGTTCCGCACGCTCGCTTCCACTGCCTTCAATACATAAATAAATCTGGACGGCCACCCCATTGCGCAAACGGCGTTGGGATATCCCCGCAAATTTCTTTCCCCCGATGCTCAAATCATAGGAGCCGGGACAATAAGAACCCACAATTTCATAGGCCTGAATTTTTTCTGCGGCTTCGGAAAACAACAGCTTTATAAATTGCAGCATGACTTCATAACCCATGTTAATGCTGATGGAACCCGGGGCTTCCGAAAGGACGATGGAAATATTTAAAATCCCCTTATCCAGCACGACCGCAAGCCCGCCGGAATTTCGGACAATCGCTTCATAATGGGCTTTTTTCAACATCTCGATTCCCTTATGGATATAAGGCATGCGGTGATCTTGAATGCCCAACACGACATATGGGTGGTGCACCCATGTGCGGACAACCGGAACCGACAACCCTTGTCCCACCAAATGGCAGAGCGTGTCATCCATCGCAAACGATTCAAGGGGGGTACGGTCCATGGAAAGGGATTGATCGATAAAACGCCACGTTTTTTGCTGTAATAATGAATGCATTTTGTTTGCTCCTCACAATAGGTTCAGCACAATTTGCTTTCGGTTGCGCCTTCTACAGTTCAAGCATACACAAAAACAATTGTGAATAAAAGTGGGCGATTTCATGAAAGGTTCATTAAATTTAAAGCTTAATCGGGAGGAAAATTTCTTGATTTATGCTAAGATTATTTTGAACGATTATCAATCGAAGGAGTGTTAATGTAATGAGCGAAGCAGCATTTACTTTAGACGGCTGGTACTGCCTGCATGATTATCGTGCGATGGACTGGACTTCCTGGAAACTGCTTTCTGAAGAAGAAAGACAAGCCGCATTGGAAGAATTTTATCAATATCTTGATAAATTGGAACAAGTACACGAAGCAAAAACCGGTTCCCACGCCTTCTATTCCACAATTGGCCAAAAAGCGGATTTCATGTTCATGATTCTCCGCGAAACGCCAGATGAAATTCACGAATTGGAAACGGAATTCAACAAATTAAAAATTGCCGATTATACAATTCCGACATATACTTATTTCTCGGTTGTGGAACTTTCCAACTATTTAGGCGGTTCTGACGAAGATCCATATCAAAACCCATATGTTCGCTCCCGTTTATATCCAGAACTTCCGCGAACAAAATATATCTGCTTCTATCCAATGGACAAACGCCGCCTATTGGATGACAACTGGTATATGTTGCCGATGAGTCAGCGCCGCGAGTTGATGCGCTCCCATGGCGAAATCGGCCGCAAATATGCAGGTAAAGTAAAACAAATAATCACAGGCTCTACCGGTTTGGACGACCATGAATGGGGCGTAACACTCTTCTCTGACGATATGCTACAATTTAAGAAAATTGTGTATGAAATGCGTTTTGATGAAGCTTCCGCCCGCTACGGGGAATTTGGCGAATTCCTTGTAGGTACTTTATTGGATAAAGAAAAATTCGCTAAACTTGTGAAAGTTCAATAATAAAATTTAAGCGAGACGCTTTTGGGCGTCTCGCTTACTCATGTTCATCAGGCGTTTGCAAAATCAAAATCACCGTTTGCGTGAAGAAACCGATGAAAAGTATCAAAATGAAGAGATACCAATGGAGTGGTTGATTGAATAATCCCGCAATCACAAATGACAAAATCGCACTGACGACTATCCCAACCCAAATTCCAAGTTGCAATGTAACCAACCTCCAGATTAATCGTTTTGGCTCCCTTCTCCCCTTTTTTTAATTAACTATTCCCTAAATTGTCACCAACTAACACCGTTACTCATATTCTATTCAATAGTGTTGCATGTCGAAACATGTCAATCGTTTCTATTCTATTTTATTGCGATGGAGCGTACTTTATACAGGCTTCACCCCGTTTCATCTACTTTATTCAATCAATTTAAACATTTTTTTCAATTATTATTCTGATTCTTGATTGAATGCATACATTATGTTGAGGAGGTATGAAAAATCGCTGTTATTGCCGCTAACGAAGCACATGTTGCCTTACTTGCCCGATTGATGCGGGCGGAAGCGGAAGGCGATGGAGACCTTGGCATGCTGTTGGTCGGAAATGTCGGCGTCAATCGCGTAAGAGCAGACTGTCTGGATTTCAAACAGATACGCAGCATCGAAGATATGGTGTATCAAAGTCCTGGTGGCTTTGAAGCCGTACAAAAAAGCTACTTTTATCAGCGGGCGCGTCCACAAGATATTGCGTTGGCGCGCAGAGTCATCAACGGTGAACGCTTTGTTCCTGCCGACAGAGCCCTTTGGTTTTTCAAGCCTGAAGGAAGCTGCCCTGCCCAGTGGTATGGACAATGGAATTCCGGCCGATTCAAATCCCATTGTTTCTTTGCACCTGCTGAAGGTGCTTGTCCAGGCATCTAAAAATTGATAAGAAAGGATGTTATGATTGACTTATTATTATTGGGGTCCCGGTGCGTCGGGAAATCAATATTATCAACAACCGTTTTTCGGTCAAGGGCAAGTGCAACAAACGCCGCTTTCTGCCCAAAGCGGAAACGTCATGACACCTTCCGGAACTGTAGTACCTTCCACTGGACGACAAACGGAAGAATCGTATATCGAGAACATTTTACGCGAAAATATCGGCGTGCCCGGCACATTCTATTTCACATTTCCATCTTCGGAAACGTTACCGGGAGAAACCCGCGGAAATGTACTCCGGGTTCGCGGTACCGTATTGCAAGCGGGCCGAGATCATGCGGTAATTCGTGAAGAAAGTACAAATCACGTTTATTTATTACCGATGATTTATTTCGATTATGCCCGATTCGATGAAGGGTTCAGATATATTAATTCAGCCCGGCCAAGATCCCAGCGATAATGGAAAAAAGCCAATTGAAAAAGAGGCTGGGACAAAACTAGCTTCTAGATAGGAAAAAGGAGAATTTGAGCCAACTCAAATTCTCCTTTTTCCATTTATCCCCATTATTTTTGGTTAGTTGATCTTTGTTGGCCGTGTATTTTCGTAAATTCACGGCCATTAAGGCAATGCCCATTTCATTTTCCACTTTCGATTTTCCTCGAACGGAAAATCGAGTGAAACGCAAATTAGCCTTCAAGAATCCAAAAACTGGTTCTACGTCTATTTTACGTTGACGGAAAATAGAACCAGCTTTTTCTTCTGAAAGCTTCGCTCTTACATATTCTTTTTGTTGTTCCCATTTTTCATTCACCATGACCTTTCGGTGATTGCCTTCCTTTGCTTTTGTGCATGATGAACGAAATGGACATCCTGAACAGTTTTCACATTCATAGATTTTCAATTCTCGTTTGAAACCAGTCTTATCTGTACGTACAGAACGATAACGGAAGGTTACTCGCTGCTGATTTGGACAAATGTAGGTATCACTTTCTTCGTCGTACATCCAATTGTCTGGATGAAATGGATTTTGTTTATATTTCTTCTTTTGTTCTTTCTCATACATGGTATATGGAATAAGTGCCTCACATTTTCGATTCGAAAGGATGTCCTCATAGTTCTGTTCACTACCATAACCAGCATCTGCGACAATATATTTTGGCAATGGAAAATAATGCTTCTCAATCTCATTCAAGAACGGAATCAATGTACGTGTATCAGTAGGATTTGGAAAGATGCTATAAGCTAGTGCGTATTGACCTTCTGTTGCGATTTGTACATTGTATCCAGCTTTCAATTGACCGTTTTTCATATAGTCGTCTTTCATTCGCATGAACGTCGCATCTTGATCTGTTTTGGAATAACTGTTCCGTTCCCCCAAGATGTCCAAGTCTTTTTGGTATTTTTGTTTTCGTAGAATGAAGTCTATTAATTGTTTGTACGCTTGTTTTGGATATTTTCGTTCGCTTCTTAATGCTTTTCGTTCTGTGGCATCGGGCGATGTTTCTATCTTTTGGTCATATTCCTTAATGACTTCATCGACTTGTTGCACCATTTGAGCGAGTTCTTCTACGGACAGTTCTCCCTCATTTTCCCGCTCCATTTCAGGGATGATTTCTTTTTCTAATAGTTCGTTGTATAACTGATTGGACTTTTCAATTAAGTTTTGGTTGTATTTTTCAATGGATTTCTTCCATACGAAAGTAAATTTATTGGCATTCGCTTCAATCTTCGTACCATCGATAAAAATGGCTTCTTGATCGATTAACTTTTCTTCCACCAGTTGGCAACGGAATTGGACAAAACATTGACGAATTAATTCTTTTACTTCCGGATGCACACGAAAACGATTGATCGTCCGATAACTTGGTTCATATCCTTGTGCCAACCACATCATTCGTATACTGTCCTTTAATAGCGCTTCAATTTTTCGACCTGAAAAGACAGACTGCGAATAGGCACACAAAATAATTTTTAGCATCATGCGTGGATGATAAGCAGGACAACCTGTATTTCGAAGAAACGGCTGGAAGGCTTCATTTGGAATACTTTCAACTAAATGGTGAATATGGAAGGCAATATCATTTTCTTGTAATTTTATTTCTAAATCTAGAGGTAAAACTAATTGATTCATGTTATAATATTTAAACATAAGGACCCTTCTTTCTGTTAGTTTTGGTGGTAACTTAATTTTAACAGAAGAGGTCCTTATTTTTTATTGAAAAAATGAAGAACAGCTCATGAAATTTCATTCCAAAATTTCATGAGCTGTTTCCATTTTAGAGGGGGTTTTGTCCCAGCCTCTTTTTTTATTAACCTTGTATATATCTTTGCACATCCATCAATGAAGGTACAGGCCCATCGAGGCATTGTTCCTAATTTGCCATTTTGTTATGAACTTTATTTGAACAAGCCCCCCGCCTGATTATAAGCGGAATTTCCGGATTTCCATCTGCAGATTTTGGGCATTTTCGCTCAATTCCGCAGCCACTTTATTCACTTGTTCGATTGTCGTCGTTTGTTCTTCAATATTGGCGGCAACCATTTGAATTTCGCTTGCGGATTCTGTAGAAGCGTTCGAAATTTCATTGACCGCCGCTGAAACTTCCTCTGCACTTGCAGAAATTTGTTCGCTTGTGGCAGAGATTTCCTCAATCTGCCATTTCATTTTTTCGATGGCCTTCACAATATCAGCAAAAGATTGTCCTGCTTCTGTAATGACTTTTACACCGTCTTCCACCGAATGCAAGGAATCGGATACCGCTTTTTCCACATTTTCTGTATCCCGCTTGATTTCTACCGTCAAATCGGTAATTTGGCTTGCAGATTCTTTTGATTCCTCCGCCAGTTTGCGGACTTCTTCAGCCACAACGGCAAATCCTTTCCCATGTTCACCGGCACGGGCCGCTTCAATGGCCGCATTCAATGCCAGCAAGTTCGTTTGATCGGTGATTTCTGCAATCACTCTTGAAATATTTTCGATTTCTTCCGTTTGTTTGCTCAATTTTTGAACCAATTCATTCACAAGATTTGTAGACTGGTTAATGGTGTCCATTTGTTTTTCCGCATGACGGATAATCTCTCCACCATGGGAAGCCATATCGCTTGTTTCCAATGAAGTGGAATGCAGCACTTGAGTGGATTCCGCGATTTTTTGCACGCCGATCGCCGTTTCATCCATCGCACGGGCCGAATCATTGGCCGCTTGGGAATTCGTTTGGGCCACTTCCGCTGTGGAATTTACCCGGCGAGTCATTTCTTCGGCAGAAGCGGAAATTTCCTCCGTGCTTGCGGAAAGCTGTTGAGCGGCTGAACTTAATTGTTCCGCATTTTGCTGCACATTCCGAATAAGCGATTTCAAGTTATTTTTCATTGCATTGAAAGCTTCCGAAAGCTGGCCGATTTCATCTTTGGAGATCACTTTCAAATTCTCTTCCGTCAAATCGCCGGAAGAAACCACCTTTACCGCATCCACCACTTTTCTCAAAGGCAATGTAATCGTTTTCCTAACGAAATAAACTAAAACAAAGCTGACCATTAAGCTGGCTATTAACACGATTACCGCCGTAATGTTGGATGAGGAAATCGCCCTATTTGCCCCTTTCTTGATATCTTCCAATTGGCCTGTTTGATATTCGATCATTTTGTCTGTTGTATCAATCAGATTTTGGCTGATGATTTGAATATTTTCATGTTCCGATAATGTTTCCCCATTTTTCACTCTTTCAGCCACTTTGGAGAATTCTTGTTCAAAATTGTCTTTGGATTGTTTCAATTCATTGATATAGCCCTTCATTGTATCGGTTACCGCCAATTTTTCAAGCGACTCGATTTGCTGATCGATCAGCTGCATATATGTATTGACCATTTCATAATCATCATTATCTTCTATTAGCATGTATTTTGTTACGGATTTATCCAGCTGGGCCACTTGGTAGCGCACGGATGATATTTCCTGGATTGCCGTCACCCGCTCATTCAGCGCCACATCCACTTGGCGATCGATTCTTTGAAAATTGATAAAACTGACAATCATCGATATACATAAAAGTCCCATCAATGAATAAAAAGCAACATTCATTTTTCCCCCGATGCTCATCCCGGTCACCTCTTCAAAAAAATCTATTTTAAGCCTATTATACTACTTCATTTCCCTTTTTTAACTAGAAATTGCACTAAATTTCGCATTTATTACAAAAAGTTTCTAAATATTTCAAAGTTGCCAGTCCCATCGTCTTTGCAGCAATCAACATCGCTCTTTCATCAAAATTAAACTTTGGATGGTGATGCGGATAGGCCGTTTCCCAATCCGGATGTTTGGCCCCGGTGATGAAGAAAGTGCCCGGCACCTTTTGCAGATAATAGGCAAAATCCTCTCCTACCATGAGCGGGACGCATTCTTTCACTTCTTTCACTTCAGGCACATCCATTGCAACATCCGCAAGCAATGCCGTTTCTTCCGGATGGTTGACCACCGGTGGGTAACCTCTCGTATATGTAAATTCATAAGTCGCATTGGCGCCGTCACAAATGGACTTTGCCAGGGATTCAAGTTCCTTTTCGATTTGGATTCTTACATCTTCATCGAATGTCCGGACAGTTCCCTTCATTGTCGCTTTTTCCGCGATGATGTTGTAGGCTTTTCCCGCTTCGAATTGTCCCACAGTGACCACCGCATGTTTCAAAGGGCTGATTCTTCGCGAAATAATGGTTTGCACTTGGCTGACGTACTGCGCACCGAGGACAATCGCGTCAACGGCATTGTGGGGCTCTGCGCCATGCCCGCCTTTTCCTTGAATCGTCACTTCAAACATGTCCGGAGCCGCCATGATCGCACCATTCTTTACATGAATCTCCCCTAATGGCGTTGGAGCCCAAAGATGGGTTCCAAAAATCACATCCACCCCATCCAAACAGCCGTCTTCGATCATCGGTTTGGCACCGCCCGGCAACACTTCTTCCGCAAACTGGTGGATAAACACCACATTCCCGCAGATGGATTCCCTCATTTCATAAAGGGCTTTCGCCAAGATCAGCAAAGTGGCTGTATGTCCGTCATGGCCGCATGCATGCATAACGCCGTCCACTTTGGATTTATAAGGGATGTCGTTTTCCTCTTGGATCGGCAATGCATCAAAGTCCGCACGCAACGCCACCGTTTTTCCCGGCTTTCCTCCGCGCAAAACGGCCACCACGCCTCTTCCGCCTACTCCTTCACGAACCTCAAGACCCAGTTCTCTATGAAAGTTCGCAATATATTTTGGCGTATTCACTTCTTCAAAAGATAGCTCCGGATTTGCATGCAAATATCTCCGAATGGAAACCATTTCCTCATAATACTTGTCCAATGCCAACAATAGACTGTCCAATGTATGTACCCCTTTCCGAGTTGCCAAAAATACTCCTTCCATGTTCTATGGTAACATGAAACATTTATTAAATGTGTCGAAATCTTATGAATTTATTCACCAAATTTCGTTACTTTTTTCATGGCCGCACCGGGTCGAACCGCCCCCTGGAACACAAAATAAAATGGCGGCTTAAAGTCATGCATGCGACTTTAAACCGCCCTTCACAGATTAATAGATTCGGCTTTTTGCAACGCCGACGATCACCAATGTCCATCCGATCAAAAACAGCACTCCACCGATTGGCGTGATTGCGCCCAATACACTGATGCCGCTCACAGCCAAAACGTATAAGCTGCCTGAGAAGAATAGAATCCCGAAAGTCATTGCGAGAAATGACCATTTTAACGGAGATGTATCACCGATTAATCTTGGATGCATTAAAATGCCGACCAGAATGATTCCTGCCGCGTGAAACATTTGATATTGGACTGCCGTATCCCAAATTGACTCCCCATATGCATCCAAAACACCTTTTAATGCGTGGGCGCCAAATGCCCCCAATGCGACAGCCAGAAAACCGAAAACCGCACCTGTAATGATGGAACCTTTCATCTACATAACCTCTTTTTCTGAATTTTAAAAATCAAAAATCGAATCCCCATTCGCATCCTCGTCCTCTATTTTCCTTGAAGGGAGAAGACGATTTCCGCCTGTTGCATACAGTTGGGGTTGGCCCTGTTCTGTCACCGCCGGATGTTTCGGTTCATTCAACGCCACATCACATAATGCGCGAACGGCGATCAACAATTCCCGAAGTTCCTGTTCATTTTCCGTTTCTCTCGCTTTTAAAGCATACCGTTCAATTTCCCCGAACAATCTTTTATAGGAAATCATTTTCTCCCCCCTTTGAATTCTTTCGGTTCAAATTTTAAACAATCCGTTCCGGAAGATTGTTTAACGACAACGGATGGAAGCTGCCTCGTCTTAAATTGATACGCTGCGCAGCCACGGGGATGATTAGGATCCCACGTTACTTTGAAAAATTTGCATTTAAAACAGTCAACTTTCATGGGAATCCCACCTTTATTCCAATGTACCAAATTTCATAGACAGTGAAAAGTTGAATGAATTTTGTTCAAAAACTCGTTATAAACGAAGACATTACTCCAAACACCAGTCAATCGGTTCCTTGCCCCAGGCGATGAGTTGGGCATTGATTTTCGAGAAAGGTCTGCTCCCGAAAAACCCGCGATGGGCGCTTAACGGACTTGGATGGGGCGCTTGCAAAATGGTGTGGTGGGAACCGTTCTTTTCGATAATGGCCCTTTTCATTTGCGCAGGTCTTCCCCATAAAACAAAGACAATCGGATCTTCCCTTTGTGCCAATTTTTCAATGACCGCATCGGTGAATTGCTCCCAACCCATCCCTTGATGGGAATTGGCCTGCCCTTGTCTTACGGTAAGAACCGTGTTTAACAGGAACACCCCTTGCTTCGCCCATTTCATCAAATACCCATCTTTTGGAATGGGACATCCCAAATCATGTTGCAATTCGATGAAAATATTTCGAAGGCTCGGCGGATGCGGCACCCCCGGCTTTACGGAAAAGCACATGCCGTGCGCTTGTCCGGGGCCGTGGTAAGGATCCTGACCCAGAATCACCACTTTCACCTCTTTGTATGGAACGGTGTAAAAGGCGCTCATCACTTCATCAATGGGCGGGTACACGATGTTTGTACTGTATTCTTTGGCAATGAATTTCCGCAAATTTTGATAGTAGGGCTTTTCAAATTCCTCCTGCAATATCTCCTGCCAATCATTGTCGAAAACTTTCTTCATGTCGAAACACCTCATTTTCAACCTACTCTAATACGCGGAGAGAATCAATAGTTGATTTTTAAAAGAACCCGATACTTCACGCCGAGCCTCCTTTTCATCCCCCACATTCTGACATCATCATTTTTCTGTATTCTGACCATTTTTATAAAGTCAGGAGATGGATATAATAAAAATTGCAGAGAATGAAGCAGGAGATGAGGAAATTGTCATTGAAAAAAACGTTAACGATCGCCGGGTCTGACGCATCAGGCGGTGCAGGAACCCACGCCGATTTAAAAACTTTCCAGGAATACGGCACTTACGGTATGCAGGCTTTAACATGCATCGCCACAATGGATCCGGACCAAGGCTGGAAACATAGCGTTTATACCATACCGATAGACGTGTTAAAAGACCAATTAAAAACTGCGATTTCCACGGGCATTGATGCCTTGAAAACCGGAATGCTTCCAAATGAGGAAGTGATCCAGGTTGCCGCAGAAGGGATTCAGGCATCCGGAACAAACAATGTAGTCATCGATCCGGTCATGGTCTGCAAAGGCGAAGATGAAGTTTTGAATCCGGGCAATGTGGACGCAATGATTCGGTATCTTCTCCCCCTCGCTTTGGTAACCACGCCAAATCTTTTTGAGGCGGGACAATTGGCCGGTATGAAAACGCCAAAAACCATTGATGAAATGAAAACGGCCGCGGAAAAAATCCATGCATTGGGCGCAAAAAATGTGGTAATCAAAGGCGGCCGCTCCCTCGGTACAGAAAAAGCGCTCGATTTATTCTTTGATGGAAACAAGTTTTATGCATTGGAAACAGATCCGATAGCCACAAGTTATAATCATGGCGCAGGCTGCACCTTTGCGGCAAGCATTACTGCCAATTTGGCAAACGGTTTATCTGTAAAAGATGCGGTTGTCGCTTCCAAAGCGTTCGTTTCTGCAGCCATCCAACACGGCTGGAAATTGAATCAATACGTTGGACCGGTCATGCACGGGGCAAAAAACGTATACGGCGCTCCAACGGTGACCATCCAGGAAATCTGACCGCTCATATTGCTAAGCTCATCGCTCCCTTTCACTAGAGAATTTTCATGAAAAATAGCATGAGATGCAGGAATCACCCGTACAATGAAACTGTATGGGTGTTTCTTTTTATTCGCCCGATTCTAATTCATGTTGCTTTTTCTTTTCATAATGTGGAATTTTTTACTATACTATTGACATAGTCTTTCGGGAAAGGGGAATGTGAAGTGAAAGAAGTAGATGTGCAAGAGCTTCAAAAGATCATTGATTCTTTTGCAAACAAAGACGTCTATATACACCTGGAAACAACCAACGGCTCATATGCCACCCATTACAATGAACAATTTTTCAACGCGAGCGCATTCATCCGCAATGCGAAAATCCGATATGAGCATGGTAAAGTCATCGATGACAATCCCCACCGAATTGGATTGAAATTGGAAAATGGATGGGTTTATGCGCAAGGGATCACCCATTATGAATTAGATGAACAAGGACGGTTATTAATGGCCGGTTTAAATCAGGAAGGAAAATTGGCCATCGCACTGGAAATCAGTGAAACGCCATTTGCTTAAAGGAGGGATCAAACATGACTTTAAAACCTCAACGCCATATTTTAATGGTCTTTCCGCACCCGGATGATGAATCTTTCTCATCGGCCGGTCTTATCCGACTACACCGAAATATGGGAGTTCCGGTTACATATGCCTGCTTAACGTTGGGAGAAATGGGACGCAATCTGGGGAATCCTCCCTTCGCCACCCGTGAATCGTTGCCGGAAATTCGCCGCAAAGAGCTGAAAAAAGCCTGTGAAGCAATGGGCATTGAAGATTTACGGATGATGGGTTTCCGCGATAAAACTGTGGAATTTGAAGACGATGAAAAAATGGTGAAGCTCGTTCAAGAATTAATTGAGGAACTGAATCCTTCTCTCATCATCACATTCTTGCCGAATTACAGCGTTCATCCGGATCATGAAGCGACTGGCCGGGCCGTTGTCGAAGCGGTGCGCCGCATGCCGAAGAGTGAGCGTCCGGTTGTTTACGGCGTGGCCTTTGCAAACAACACCGTTGCCGAAATTGGAGAACCCGATGTCGTCATTGATGTTTCAAGCGTCAAAGAGGATAAATTGAAAGCGTTGCAAGCCCATGCTTCCCAAACGGCATGGATGATCGAAGAGAACCAAAAACGAGTGGATGAAGGCCAGCCGTTAAGTGATAGCTGGTTCCATTACGAAAAGTTTTATACGGTTACATTTGACGAAGAGTAAACGGAACTGTTTGGTAGTACAAACCGCTGACAAGGTTTGTGCTACTTTTTTTGTACAAAAATAATAAAAATCTCACTGTAAATTTCATTTTTTTCAGACACTTGATAGCTCGCAACAGTTAATAATTTCCTACAAAATCGAGGTTAAATTCTCTGTCAAGAGAAATTTTTTTAATTTTTCGAGTTATCAAATTTTTATCATACCGAAATTGTTGTATAACAGAAATTTGAATTATGTTATATTTTTCACAAATTATTATACCGACCTGCCCAAAAAGTACATTTCTGCATCTTGTTTATTTTTATCTTTTTATACAAATAAATCGTCGAATATTCTTTGAGTAAAACTTTCCCTCCCCCCTCCTTGCCGAAAAATTTAAAGAAAAATTATTGATAACTCAAAGATAGTTAATTGATATGGAATATTTTGAGAGTTGAATGTCACAAAATTTTAGTATTGAATTATAAGATTCTGTCTCCTAGAATAGTATCATGCGAAAGGGATGGAGCAGAAATAATTCGCTTTAAACAGAATAATTTTTCGCAAGGGGGGGAATTTGATATGGTGAATGTATCAACAGTAAAAAAACCGAATTTAACAAAAGAGAAAAAGGAAGTATCGGTAAAAAAGGCTAAAGATGTTTCCATAAATTACGACAAAATCAATCATATGGATTCTTTCAACAAGTTTGTAAGAAAGAAAAACGCCTTTTTATTCGGTACAACTGGGATATTTTTGTTCCTCTACATCTTATTGCCAATTTTAGCGTTCACACCTGTATTACAACAGAAGTGGATTGGCAACATTACTGGTGTTTGGGTTTATTCTGCCGGCCTTTTCGTCATGACAGCGGTGCTTTGCGCTTTATATACAAAAATGGCACCAAAATTCGATCAAATCGCTGCTGATGTTTTACGCGAATATGAACAAGGTGGTGCAGAGTAATGAATTTAGTGACAGTAATATTCTTCTTGGGAATTGTAGGTTTGACATTGGTCGTAACGTATGTTGCCGCCAAACGCACATCTTCGGCCAGTGATTTCTATACAGCCGGCGGCGGATTAAAAGGTTGACAAAACGGGCTAGCCATTGCCGGTGACTATTTATCGGCAGCTGCGTTTTTAGGGGTATCCGGTGCGATTGCGCTAACCGGATTCGATGGATTCTTCTTCTCTGTCGGGTATGTTGTAGCAAACTTGGTGCTTCTTTACATTATTGCTGAACCAATGCGCAATCTGGGACGTTACACATTGGCGGACATGTTGACTGCCCGTTTCACGGAAAAGCGCATCCGCGGCATCGCAGCGACTTCCACGATTACAATCGTTATCCTTTATATGATTGCCCAACTTGTTGGTGCAGGGGCTCTCATTAAATTATTGTTCGGCATTGATTATTGGTTGGCCGTGATTATCGTCGGCGTCATGATGACAACATACGTATTGTTTGGCGGAATGACTGCCACTTCCTGGGTGCAAATTATCAAAGCCTGCCTGTTATTGTTCGGTACAACAATATTGGCATTCTTAGTATTCTGGAAATTTGATTTTAGTTTAATGAAAATGTTTGACACCATCTCCACTCAACACGGGGATCAATTCTTAGTTCCGGGAATCAAATATACTTCCATGATCGATTCTGTATCGATGATGATGGCGTTGGTATTGGGAACATCCGGCCTGCCGCATATTTTAATGAGATTCTTTACGGTAAAAGATGCGAAAACGGCCCGCACGTCCATTTCTTGGACAACTTGGATTACGGCCATTTTCTTCTCATTGACAATTTTCTTGGGATTCGGTGCAATGCACTTTGTCGGTATTGACGTGATCAAGGCGGAAAACGCCGCCGGAAATACGGCAGCTCCACTATTGGCGGAATATTTGGGCGGCAACATTCTATTATCATTCGTTGCAGCCGTTGCATTCGCCACAATTTTGGCGGTAGTGTCCGGGTTGGTATTGACTGGCGCTTCTGCAATTTCCCATGATATTTATGGAGAAATTATCAAAGACGGAAAATTGACTGAGAAACAACAAGTATTGGCAGCCCGTATCGGTTCCATTTCAATTGCCGTGATTTCAATCATTTTGGCGCTGTTTGCCCAAAGCTTAAACGTTTCATTCCTTGTGTCATTTGCTTTCTGCATTGGCGCATCAGCCAACTTGCCGGTGATTTTATATACAATCTACTGGAAAAGATTCAAATCAAACGGGGTTATTGCTGCAATGGCAACAGGTTTGATTTCCTGCTTGGTATTGGGGGCATTGGGACCAAACGTATGGAGCCCAGTGGAAGGCGCGGCAATTTTTGTCGGCGATCCATTAGTTCCTCTTTCAGTTCCAGCCATCATTACTATTCCTTTAGGCTTTATCGCTGGATATTTGGGTACTGTACTCACTTCAAATAAAGCGGAAGACGCCGAAAAAATCTACAATGAAATCCGCGTTAAAGCGAATACCGGCGTTGCAGTATCCGAAGTATCACATCATTAATATTAAATAGTAGATTTTCATACTAAACACACCATTTTTTCACAAGAAATGGTGTGTTTTTTTGCATTGATTCACATTTTTCAATCGTGTTGCAGAAAAACTGTGCAAAAAGTATAAAATTTCGGAATATAATTTCTTTTTCTCAATATATAGACAATCGTATAAATAGCATTTATAGTGTATAAATATGCAATCCAAATTAAATGAGGGGTACTTATGACAAAAAAATTCAATCCATATATATGGTTTCTTTTTATATGTCTTTCAATATTGGGAATCTGTTTATTTATTATTCCGGTGGGCACGCCGGATGGACTTAAAGTTCCTGTTGCAATTTTTGCCAACGGACTTTCGGCTAAAGTCGTTTCTTTTATCCACTGGTTTGCATATGTAGTGTTTATCATTGCAGCCGTTGGATCGATTGTGATGCACTTTGTACCGCAATCAGGGAAAGTGACGATTTTTGATGCGTTATTCCGCACCCGTTTGTTTTGGACGATCATGCGGGTTTTGGCGGTGATTTTTGCGACATTGTATTTGTTCCAAACCGGGCCGGAAGCGTTCACAAGCGAAAATACAGCCGGTTTGTTATTGAATCCGGATGGCGGCTTGGTGACGATGATGTTTTCGTTATTCCTGTTTGCCGGGTTGTTGCTGCCCCTTTTAACGGATTTCGGATTATTGGAATTTTTCGGCTCCATGATGGTGAAAATCATGCGCCCGATTTTCAAAATACCTGGACGGGCAGCCATCGACTGTTTGGCATCATGGGTCGGCGACGGAACCATCGGGGTCCTTCTAACTAACAGACAATATGAGGAAGGAAACTATACAGCACGGGAAGCGGCGGCCATTGCGACAACGTTCTCGGTCGTTTCCATCACCTTCTGCTTTGTGATTGTCGAGACGGCGGGGCTCAGCCAATATTTCTTGCAGTTTTACGGGACAGTCATTTTGGTTGGGCTGATTTTGGCGGTGATTATGCCGAGAATTTATCCTTTGAGAAATAAACCGGATACGTATTTCGACGGTTCTTCCCCCGAAGCTCACCGTGAACATATTCCAAAAGGTTTTAATGTGTTTTCTTTCGGTCTGCAGAATGCATTGGAAAAAGCCGAAAGCAATAAAAATTTATTAAAGGTCATTGGCTCCGGCTTTAAAAATGTGCTGGAAATGTGGTTTGCGATTACGCCCGTCATCATGTCATTCGGTACGATTGCCTTGATTCTCGCGGAATATACAAGCTTCTTTAAAGTGTTGGGAATGCCGTTTGAACCGATCTTACAGTTGTTCCAAATTCCTTTTGCAGATGATGCGGCCCAAACGATGATCATCGGCTTTGCGGACATGCTGCTTCCATCAATCCTCGGAGCAGGAATCGAGTCGGAATTGACACGCTTCTTCATTGCAACGGTCTCCGTCACTCAATTGATTTACATGTCTGAAGTCGGCGGTTTGATTTTAGGCACAAAACTTCCGTTAAAATTATGGGATTTGTTCGTCATCTTTTTAATCCGCACAATCATTTCGATTCCGATTGTCGCCCTTATTGCCCATCTCATTTTTTGACACGGTTAGCACCATTTCCCTTTGTGAAAATGGTGTTTTTTTATTGTTTATACCATGTAAACGCTTTAACGATTTAAACAAATAAATTTTTTCTTTTTTTTATTGAGATTTCCTTGATTTTTTTGAAAGCTGTCTTTAGACTATTCTGTATATTATTTATATCTAAAAAGTTTTTTCTGAAAATTCGCATACATAATCGGTAGTATTTTGTGACAGTGTTAATAAATTTCATAAAATATCGAATCTTATGTTAAAATATATTAATGCTGAATGCTCATGGAGGTTTAAAATAAAATGGAAGTTGCTGATAAAAGTTTTACAGTGGAGAACATTTTAAAAGCACAACATCAGTTGAAAGATGTCGTCACTCACACACCATTGCAAAAGAATGAATATTTGTCTGAAAAATATGGCGCCAATATTTATTTAAAACGCGAAGATTTGCAATCAGTGCGCTCCTTCAAACTGCGGGGTGCCTATTATAAAATAAAAAAAATCGAAAATGAAGCACGCGCACGGGGCGTCGTTTGCGCCAGTGCGGGCAATCATGCCCAAGGTGTCGCCTATTCCTGCTCCCATTTAAAAATTAAAGGGACTATTTTTATGCCGCTCACCACACCAAAGCAAAAAATCGATCAGGTGCGCATGTTCGGCCGCGATTATGTGGAAATTGTGCTTGCCGGCGATACATTTGACGATTCCGCCAATGCGGCAATGGATTACTGCTTGGAACATGAGATGATCTTCATCCATCCATTTGACGATTATGATATTATCGCAGGACAAGGGACGGTCGGCGTGGAAATTTTAAATGATATCGATGAGCCCCTTGATTTTGTGTTTGGCGGAATCGGCGGCGGCGGACTCATGAGCGGAGTGGCTGCCTATATTAAAAACATTTCGCCAAATACGAAAGTGATCGGCGTGGAACCGGAAGGCGCTCCAAGTATGAAAGCCGCCTTTGAAAACGGAGGCCCAACCACTTTGGAAAAAATCGATAAATTCTGCGACGGTACAGCTGTTCAATGTGTCGGGCAAAAAACCTATGAAATTTGCCGCAAATATTTGGACGATATTATTACAGTGCCAGAAGGAAAAGTAAGTACAACTATCCTGGATTTATATAATAAACACGCCATCATTGCAGAACCATCCGGTGCATTGCCGGTGGCCGCCCTTGATCTCTATGCGGATCATTTGAAAGGAAAAACGGCCGTCGCCATCATCACCGGCGGTAACAACGATATCAGCCGCATGCAGGAAATCAAAGAAAAGTCCTTATTATATGAAGGATTGTTGCATTACTTCATCGTCAACTTCCCTCAACGGGCGGGAGCGTTGCGTCAATTCTTGACTGTGGTTCTTGGTCCGAATGACGATATCACCCGTTTTGAATATACAAAGAAAAACAACAAAGAAGAGGGACCTGCATTAGTCGGAATCGAAATAAGCAAACCGGAAGATTATGAAGGCTTGATCGACCGCATGCGCGTCAATGGTTTTGAATTTAAAGAAGTGAATAAAGACAGCACACTATTTGGATTGTTGATTTGATCATGGCAAAACCCGGGCGAAAAAGAGTTCGGGTTTTTTAGGAGAAGATATTTTTATCTTTAGATTTTGTGACAATATCACCTGATTTTGAGAACATATTCCCCATTTTTGTGACAATATCGACAGGAGATTTCTATCGGAATGATTGTTTCCACTCCTAAATGTTTTAGAGATGATATAAACTCCCCCTCTCTTTTCCCCTTGCTGCTGAAGAGGGAGTTTTCTTCATAAGCTGTTCTTGATGGAATGTTGAAAAAACGGCCAAATTCTGCATCCGTAATCCAAGGTTTAATTAATAATGCATCATCATGCAAAGACTCGATTATCACCCCTTTGTCCTTATAATTGCATTTCGGGGAAAATCTTCATAATCCCCCTCCCTTTCCCGCAACCGCAAAAAGTGCTCCAAAAATGATTTTTGGACTCCAAAAAACCTTGAAAATCAGCACTTCCTCAATCCTTTCAAAAAATCGAGTAGGAGGGAGTGATTAGCTCCCGTCCTCTCACACCACCGTACGTACGGTTCCGTATACGGCGGTTCAATTAAGATCATTGACGCAAGTTTTCATAACTTCCGTGAATAGCTTGTCTTCTTATGCCAGTGGTCACTCCACCCTCCAAGAGGTCTCCCACGGGATTCACCGCTTCCTTCCTCAAGTGAGGTACTACGTTTTCTGTGTTCATCATGACTCACTGAATGCCAAGGGCTATTCTCTCTTCATTGTTCGGTCCTTCTTAGTAGTTCTAAACCAACTAATACTATGACCTCTGCTGACTTCTGACGGTTCAGCTACTGATCACTAAGTAGGTTATGAAGAGTATTTCACCTATCCGCCAGACCTCCCCGGGTAAGAATGTAATCTTTCCTTCCATCTATCTGCTTCATTTACTCTGTACCACCTTTGGCAGAAAGGACTTTGTTTTGTTTAGCAAACTCATCCAATGATACCTAGCCTTATATGAAGTTCGTGTTCCTCAGACCGGAAGTTTGCCGCTCGCTTCCTTCAGATTCCGCGTCACCACGGACACCCTTGCGTTAAGCTAACTGTTACTTCTGCCTTCACAGTTCGGGACTTACACCCTATAGATTACACCCATGCCAGGCGCACTAAAAAACCAACCCTTGTTCCCAAGAGTTGGTTTCTAAACTGATCCAATCACCCCAACAATGTTCGGTCAGTGGTCATTTTTTCACCACGGATTCGTTCGAATTCCGCCATTAAGTCAGGGATTGTCAAGTTTGGTTTTTGCTCTTCATCCACTTCCAAGATAATTTGCCCTTTATCCATCATAATCAATCGGTTCCCCAAATCGATGGCCTGTTGCATGTTGTGGGTTACCATCAACGTTGTCAAATGATTTTCTTCCACCAATTGCTTTGTCAAATTTGTAATCAATTCCGCCCGGGAAGGGTCAAGGGCTGCCGTGTGTTCATCAAGCAATAAGATGGACGGTTTCGTAAAAGTTGCCATCAACAAGGACAAGGCTTGTCTTTCCCCGCCGGACAATAAACCGACCTTTGCATTTAACCGGTTTTCCAAATTCAAATGCAATTTTTCAAGAGCCGTGCGGAAGAAATCACGACGCTCCCGGTTCACCCCTAAACGCAACGTGCGTTTGGCATTTCGTGCATAAGCGATGGCAAGATTCTCTTCAATCGTCATCGTTGGCGCCGTCCCTGCCATCGGATCTTGGAAGACGCGTCCAATAAAATGGGAACGCTTATATTCGGGCAAACCCGTTACATCCTTTCCATCAATCCATACTTTTCCGACGTCCGGTGTCAACACTCCGGAAATCATGTTCATCATCGTCGATTTTCCGGCACCGTTACTTCCGATGACCGTTACGAAATCTCCCGGTTTTAAATGGAGATTGATATTTTTCAATGCCACTTTTTCATCCGGAGTTCCTTCGTTAAAGATTTTTGTAATGCCTTCCAGTTTAAGCAAATTGTTCGCCCCCCTTTCTCCGTTGTTGATGTCATATTTTTGCCTGGAGCCGTTTCGCTTTCCGCTTCTTATCTTTTTGCTTTTCGATCATTTGCGGAACAATCAATGCCAAGATAACGATAATCGCCGTAATCAACTTCATATCACTTGCATCGAGGAATTGGATCCGCAACGCGAGCGCCAGCACAATACGATAAATAATAGCCCCGATCACGACGGCAAACGTTGTGCGCATGATGGATTTCGTTCCAAAAATCGCTTCCCCAATAATGACAGAGGCAAGGCCCACTGTAATCATCCCAATACCCATTGTGGCATCGGAGTATTTGGAATATTGGGCAATTAGCGCACCGGCCAATGCGACAAGCGCGTTGGAAAGCCCAACCCCCAAAATGATCAAATGATCCGTATTTGCCGAAAAGCTGCGAATCATCCGTTTGTTATCCCCTGTCGCACGAATGGCAAGTCCCACTTCTGTTTTCAAGAACCAGTCGACTACCAACTTCAGTGCGGCTGTCAGGATGATCATGATAAAAAGGATTCCCCAAGTTTTCGGAAGTGTGCTTACTCCTAAACCCGAAAGGAGATTATTTAATGTCGAATCAATCCCTAATGGTTCCCAGAATTTTAAAAACTGCGTGAAGATGGTTTCACTGTTCAGGAGGGGAACGTTCGGAAGGCTCGTTGCATTTTCATTTGAGAGACCCATGATTCGCAGGTTTACGGAATAGAGGCCAATCATCATAATGATACCGGCAAGGAGCGGATTAATGTTCCCTTTTGTATGTAATAAACCAGTGATGCATCCTGCTATAAATCCTACAACAATTGCAGCGAGCGTAGCCAAAATGGGATGATACCCCAGCACGATCATCGTCGCAGCCGTGGCCGCACCCGTTACAAAACTACCATCTACCGTTAAGTCCGGAAAATCTAACACTCGGAATGTTAGATACACTCCGAGTGCCATAATCGCGTAGATGATTCCTTGCTCAACTGAACCGAACATTGCTGCAAACATATTGAATCATCTCTCCTAACATGTCGAAATTCATTATTTTTCTGTTTCTACAAGCTCTGCTTTCCACTCTTCTTTCACTTCAAGGCCAAGTTTTTCAACAGCATCTTTATTCATTACCAATTTCAATGTCGCTGGATATTCTGCAGGAATATCTGCCGGTGTCGCTTCACCTTTCAAGATTTTCACAGCCATTTCGCCAGCTTGGTAACCGATATCGTAGTATTCAAAGCCAAATGCCAACAATCCGCCGCGTCTTACAGAGTCAAATTCTCCGACAACAAGCGGCAATTTGTTGCTGTCTGCTACTTGAATTACAGATTCAAGAGCGGATACCACTGTGTTGTCTGTGATGATATAGAAGGCATCCACTTTGCCAATCAAAGATTCCGCTGCCTGCTTGATTTCTGAACTTTGTGCCACTGTTGCGGATTCAACTTTCATTCCCAATGATTCCGCAATTTCTTTCACTTGGTTCACTTGTGCCACGGAGTTTTGTTCACCGGCGTTGTAAACCATACCCACTTTTTCAACGCCCAATTCATTTTTCATGAATTCCACCGTTGTTTTGATTGCATCTGGATGCAAGTCGATTGTACCAGTCACGTTAGCGCCAGGAGATTCGATGGAATCGATCAATTGAGCTGCAACCGGATCTGTTACGGACGTAAACACGATTGGAATATCGGATGTTACGTTTTTCGCAGCTTGTGCAGATGGAGTGGAGTTCGCAAAAATCAAATCTACTCCCGCATTTGCTAGATTTTGTGCAATTTGTGTATTCAAACTGTTATCGTTTTGCGCAATTTGATAATCATATTCAACTTTTAGTCCCGCATCTTTCAACGCATCCTGGAATCCTTGGTATGCCGCGTTCAAAGATGGGTGTTCAACGATTTGTGTAACACCAATCTTGTAAGTTTTTGTTTCTTCCGTCGCTTCTTTATCTTTGCTGTCACCCGAGTCAGATGTATTGTCATTACCGCCGCCGCAAGCAGCTAGAAGCAATAATAAACCAAACAATAAAAATGATAGTTTTTTCATACTACTTTTCATCAAATTCCCCCCGATATTCTTTAAAATTTCTGACTATTTCTAACATAAATTTTCGCTTTATTCGAATAAAGCGAAGTTTAACGTTATATTACATTTTCATAAAAGAACAGTCAATAACATTAGGAATGTTCTGAATTCAAAAATATTCATTTTATTCTTTCAATAATAACAATTTAACGCTTTAAACCAGTAAATTACGTGGGTTTTCCAGAGAAAATGTTATATAAAAATAATGAATATTTTGTGAAATAACCGTAAAATTTTTTTATGATAAAAAGCACCTATATATAAGGTAAATCATTCCAACACTCAATTTGCTTCTTTCTCCCGAATGTAATATAATATTTTTTTGTGTGTTCAACACACCGTGGTTCGCGAAATCCCACGATAAAAAACTAAGGAGTGAAAAATAATGAAACCAAAATTCATGGCAGTAACCGCGATTATTGCCGCACTTTATATTGCCGTAACCTATACGCTGTCTTTTTTGAGCTTCGGCGATATCCAATTTCGCATAGCCGAAATCTTCAACCATTTGATCGCTTTCAACCCCCGCTATATGTTAGGGGTTGTTTTGGGGGTGTTCATCTCAAATCTGTTTTCACCCCTTGGCTGGTTTGATTTGGTGTTCGGGGTGGCCCACTCCGTTATTTGTTTGACGATTTTGATCATCGTGGGCAAATTTGTGAAAAACGTCGTTGTCCGCATGTTGATCAACTCATTTGTCTTCACCTTCATGATGTGGATCATCGCCTTGGAATTGAAATTGGCGTTGGAGTTACCGTTCTGGCTTTCATGGCTGACTACAGCCGTCGGGGAGGCAGTTGTATTGTTAATTGGCATACCAATCATGAAATTGCTGGACAAACGATTGGATTTCAAACATCTGATCGATAAGTGATATCAACCCGGGGTGCAGGGAAATGCCCCGGGTTTTGTGTTTCTTTTTCATGAAATTGCGTGAATATTATTGACATTCATACAATTTCTGAATAAAATAGTCATCAATTAAATTGTTCGTGGCGGAGAAAGGCTGTGGAAGCACAGCACCGCAACGAGTTGAGTTGAGCCTGAGTTTAGTAGAGAATAGCCGAGCCAAAATTGATGAGTAAGGAAAAGTAACGAACTGTGCATCGCTTAAGAGAGCCAGTGGACGGTGAAAACTGGCGCATGCCATTCGTGAATGGGCCTTACGAGAGCAACTGCGCAAGTGGTTGACGTCTTTCCCTCGTTATCGGGAAGTGCCCCACACAGCTGGGCACACTGAGGTGGAAGTAGTCGTTACTTCAACAGAGGTGGCAACGCGGCAGCACGGTCGTCCTCTGCAAATGGGATTTCACGCCCGTTTGCAGAGGTTTTTTTATTGCGGCTATTCTATCTAAACTTCAAATTTATCAAATTTGGAGGATGATAGAATGAACATTCAAGCTTTTACAAAACGAGTTCAGCAAAAGGAAAATTTGCCCTACGATGAAATGATTCAAGCGGTGGAAATCATCTTTGACGACGAAACGCCAAAAGAAGCCATTGCGGAATTTTTGCTGGCCCTCCGCGAAAAAGGAGAAACAGCCGAAGAAGTTGCCGCCCTTTCCATCGTGATGAGATCCAATGCAATCAAAATTCCTGTTCCGGAAGGGACTTATATAGACAATTGCGGTACCGGCGGCGATGGTCTGCAAACTTTCAACATCAGCACCACTTCCGCTTTTGTGTTGGCAAGCAGCGGCGTGAAAGTGGCAAAACACGGCAACCGTAAAATTTCCAGCTCTTCCGGCAGCGCCGATGTTCTTCAGGCATTGGGCATCCATACAGATTTTACAGTCGAAGAATCCGTCCAATTGTTGAAGCGGGAAGGCATCGTTTTTCTTTACGCCCCTGCCGTTCATCCGAAATTGAAACGCATCGGTGAAGTTCGGCGGGCCATCGGAAAACCGACAATTTTTAACCTGGTCGGTCCATTGACAAATCCCGTGGACTTGGACAGTCAGCTCGTCGGCATTAACCGGCCGGATTTTGTCGAACACTATGCGGAAGTGTTGCGCATTTTAGGACGGAAACGCGCAATTGTTGTATCGGGATCGGAAGGGATGGATGAAGCTTCCCTCGATCATCGGAACCGCTCCGTGCTGCTTCTGAATGGGGAAATTAAACCATTGGCGATCAACATTGAAGAATTGGGATTGCAACCCGCATCCATCACCCATCTCCGTGGCGGTACGCCGGAAGAAAATGCGGAAATTTTAAAAGATTTATTAAGAGGAAAACGCACGCCTTATTATGATGCAGTCGTTTTGAATGCGGCGCTCGGTTTCTTCGCTTATGGCGCCGTTGATTCTCTGAAAGATGGCGTCTGCATGGCCCGCGATGCCATCGAATCCGGACGCGCTTGCGAGAAACTTGAAGCAGTCGTTGAATTCAGCCAAAACATCATAAAGGAGCAAACATTCTGATGACGATTTTAGATACGATTATTGAACATAAAAAATCCATCCTGCCTCAATTGAAAAGAACAACGCCCGACTTGAACGCGCCAATCAAAAAGCGGCCATCGTTGTACGAGACACTCAGAAAATCGGACACTTTGCAAATTATCGCTGAAATGAAGCGCGCCTCCCCTTCCAAAGGCATCATCAATGCGGATGTGGACCCGGTGGAACAGGCGAAGCGCTACGAAAAGGCAGGGGCCGCCTGCATTTCGGTATTGACGGAAGAAAAATATTTCAAAGGTTCTTTTGAGGATTTGGCGGACATTGCAAGAAACGTCCATCTCCCTATCTTAAATAAAGATTTCATCATCGATAAAGTTCAGATCGACTATGCCCTTCATGCCGGTGCATCCGTCATTCTTCTGATTGTAGCCGCTTTGGATGACGAAACGTTGGCCGGATTGCATGAGTACGCAACAAACCTGGGTCTTGAAGTTCTGGTGGAAGTGCACAACGAAGAAGAATTGGAGCGTGCCCTCCGCATTCAACCAAAACTTCTTGGCGTCAACAACAGGGATTTAAAAACATTCCATGTGGATTTGGCCCAAACGGAAAAGCTTGCAGAAACCATCAACCGTTATCCGGACATCGCCTTCATCAGTGAAAGCGGCATTTTTGAAACAGCGGATGCTGAGCGGGTGGCGAACGCCGGTGCGCGGGGAATCCTCGTCGGTGAATCATTGATGAGAAGCGGAAATCCGGAAGACACGTTAAGATCGTTTCAAATCCAACTTCCGGCGTTAGAGGATGTAGAGCGATGACGAAGGTGAAAATTTGCGGGTTGAAAGAAGCGGTGCATGTACTTTGTGCCGTCAATGCGGGAGCTGATTTTGTAGGCTTTGTGTTTGCGCCGAGCAAGCGGCAAATTTCCATTGAAAAAGCCCGGGAACTGGCGAAACTGGTGCCGAACCACGTGAAAAAAGTGGGCGTCTTCGTCAATCCCACTGAGAACGAAGTGAGAGAGGCTTTTGAAAACGTACCGCTCGATTATGTGCAATATCATGGCAATGAAGATCCGGCCTTTATTGAACAATTGGGCTACCCTTCCATCAAAGCCTTTTCCATTCGGGATGAGGAAGATGTGAAGAAAGCCGGCAAGTTTAACGTAGATTACTATTTGTTCGATGCACCCGGAACGGACTACGCAGGCGGAAGCGGAAAAGTATTTGACTGGTCGCTTTTGGATCAACTTTCCATCCCAAGGGAGAAAGTGATTTTGGCAGGAGGGCTTAATGCCTCAAACGTGCAAATAGCCATCGCCACCGTCCGGCCTTCCGCTGTGGATGTATCGAGCGGTGTTGAACAAAATGGCGAAAAAAACGGCGAACTGATCCAATCCTTCATCCAAGCCGTAAAAACTTCACAACAAACCGTAAAAGGAGCTAACTGACATGACGACTACAATCAAAGGCAAATTCGGCCGTTTCGGCGGACAATTTGTTCCGGAAACATTGATGACCGCTTTACAAGAACTGGAAGAAGCCTATGAACATTATAAACACGACGAGTCCTTCCAACAGGAACTCCGCTATTATTTAAAAGACTATGTCGGCCGGGAGACACCCCTCTACTTTGCGGAACGGCTGACGGAACATTGCGGCGGCGCCAAAATTTATTTAAAACGGGAAGATTTAAACCATACCGGCGCACATAAAATCAACAACGCCCTCGGCCAGGCATTGCTCGCCAAAAAAATGGGCAAGACGAAAATCGTGGCGGAAACAGGTGCCGGCCAACACGGTGTGGCAACGGCAACCGCCTGCGCCCTGCTTGGTATGGAATGCGTCGTCTTCATGGGGGCTGAAGATGTGAAACGCCAGGCGCTGAACGTATTCCGAATGGAACTGTTGGGCACAAAAGTGGTTGCGGTTGAAAAAGGATCCAGAACGCTGAAAGATGCGGTGAACGAAGCCTTGCGCTACTGGGTGACAAACGTGGAAACAACCCATTACATCTTAGGTTCCGCCATGGGACCACATCCCTTCCCTACCATCGTTCGCGATTTTCAGAGAGTCATCGGGGATGAAACGAAAAAACAAATTTTAGAAAAGGAAAACCGCCTTCCGGATGCGGTTGTCGCCTGCATCGGCGGCGGCAGCAACTCCATCGGCATGTTCCATCCTTTTGTGGAAGATCAAGAAGTTGCCTTGTACGGTGTGGAAGCTGCAGGAAAAGGGTTTGAAACCGGCAAACACGCAGCCGCCATCAACGGCGGGAAAACGGGCGTACTGCACGGGGCTTATATGTACTTATTGCAGGATGACAACGGATTTGTGCAGGAAGCCTACTCCATCTCAGCGGGCCTTGACTATCCCGGGGTCGGCCCGGAACATTGCTATCTGCATGAAACCGGCCGCGCAAAATACGTGATGGCAACGGATGAAGAAGCCCTTGCGGCAGTGAAACTTCTATGCCGGACAGAAGGAATCCTCCCTGCCCTTGAGAGCGCCCATGCCGTTCACTATGCAACGGAACTGGCTAAAACGATGGATAAAGATCAAATCATCGTCGTTTGTTTATCCGGCCGCGGTGATAAAGATGTGCACACAATCTACGATGCCTTTGGAGGTGACTTGGCATGAGCCGAATTACAGAAGCGATTTTAGAAACAACCCGCCAAGGCCATAAAGCGTTTATTCCCTACATTATGGCCGGTGATGGTGGACTTGAAAAGTTGAAACCCACCATCTTGAAATTGCAGGAACTCGGCGTCACGGCCATTGAAGTGGGCATCCCTTTCACCGATCCGGTCGCGGATGGACCGACGATTGAAGAGGCTGGCATGCGGGCATTGGCGAAAGGCGTGACATTAAGAAAAGTGCTTGAAACCCTTGCCGCTTTTGCAGAGGAAATTACCGTTCCATTGGTGGCGATGACATATTTAAATCCGGTTTTGGCCTACGGAATTGGCGAGTTCGCAAAAGATGCTTATGATGCAGGGATTCGTGGCGTTATCATTCCGGATATGCCCCTGGAGGAAAGCGGCCTTGTCCATCCTTCCTTGAAGGCAGCCGGCATCGATTTAGTGCAGCTTGTTTCATTGACAAGTACGCCGGAGCGGATCGAAAAATTGACCAAAGCGAGCGAAGGATTCATTTATGCGGTGACGGTCAACGGAATCACCGGCGCCCGCTCCACTTTCGAAGGAGATTTGGAGAGCCATTTCAAAAAAATCCAGAGCTATACCGATACCCCGGTGTTGGCGGGTTTCGGCATCTCCACTCCTGAACACGTGAAGCAATTCGGCTCCTTTGCAAGTGGCGTCATCGTGGGAAGCAAGATTGTCGACTGTTTGACCAAAGATGATTGGGATACGATTGAACACTTGGTGAAAGCTTCGAAGACGGTTCCTCTGGCTTAATGATTGGCGGTTTTTATGGCAATATTGACACTTTTTGTGACGATATTGCCATGTTTTGTGGCATTATTGACAGGTTTTGTGGCATTATCGACAGCCTTCTTATATTTTCCCTATTGAATTTCATGACTTATCTGACAATAATATAAAAAAGGAGTTGGAAAACATGAATCAAACTTTAATTCAAAACGGTTACTACGGAAACTATGGCGGCAGCTTCGTTCCAGAAGAAGTGCAAAAAGTGCTGGAGAAAATTGCGGAAGAATTTGCAAAAGTCAAAGACGACCCGGCTTTCAATGAAGAACTCAATTATTACTTGAAAGAATATGCCGGCCGTGAAACCCCTCTTTATTTCGCCAAAAATTTAACAGAAAAATTGGGCGGAGCAAAAATTTACTTAAAACGGGAAGATTTGAACCATACAGGATCCCATAAATTGAACAACGTACTCGGCCAAATTCTGCTTGCCAAACGCATGGGGGCAAAAAGAATCATCGCTGAAACGGGAGCAGGCCAACACGGGGTTGCCACTGCGACGGCGGCTGCGATGTTTGGAATGGAATGCACAATCTACATGGGGGCAAAAGATACGAAACGCCAAGCGTTGAATGTGTTCCGCATGGAGCTTCTCGGCGCAAAAGTGGTTGCTGTCGATAAAGGAAACGGCTTATTGAAAGAAGCGGTGGATGAAGCATTCCTTGATTTAGTGAAAAACCATGATCATACTTTCTATTTGCTAGGTTCAGCAGTTGGCCCTACTCCATATCCTGAAATCGTTGAACATTTCCAATCCGTGATCAGCCGGGAAAGCCGCGCACAACACTTAGAAAAAGAAGGAAAACTTCCGACAGCGGTTGTGGCGGCAGTTGGTGGCGGCAGTAATGCGGCTGGTGCTTTCGCGCATTATATCAACGATGAAAGTGTGCGCTTAATCGGTGTGGAACCTGCAGGCGCCGCAACGCTTACCAAAGGGACTCCAGGCGTCCTTCACGGTTTCAAAAGCTACGTCCTTCAAGATGAAGAAGGCAACTTGCTCGAAACAGACTGCATCGCTGCCGGCTTGGACTACCCGGGTGTGGGACCGCTGCATGCTTACTTGCATGAAACAGGCCGCGGAGAATATGTCACTGTCACAAACGAAGAAGTGCTGGATGCATTCCAAGTGTTATCAAGAACAGAAGGCATTATTCCCGCCCTTGAAAGTTCCCACGCAGTCGCGCATGCATTGAAGCTTGCACCAACTTTATCACCTGAAGATACCATTATCGTCAATATCTCCGGCCGCGGCGACAAAGACGTGCAACAAGTATTTGAATTGCTCAAAAATAAATAAGATGAGAAAAGGGGACGTTCCTGCTGTGAACCTCCCCTTTTTTTATTGCGCTCTTTTTTATGATCATCGTCCTTTAAAGCGGTGTTTTGCTCGTAATGCCTCCGCCGATTTTATCGAGCATGTCAATCGTCATCGCTTCTAAATCATACCTCGCTTTGAATCCCCAATCCGCGATGGCCCGGGATGAATCGATGGAATTGGGCCAGCTTTCTGCAATGCTTTGCCGAACGGGATCGACATCGTATTTGATTTCAAAGTGCGGGATATGTTTTTTGATTTCCGCCGCAATTTCCGACGGGTCGAAACTCATGGCGGAAACATTGTAGGCATTGCGCGCGGTCAATTTGGCGGGGTCAGCTTCCATTAAATCAACGATGGCGTTCAATGCATCCGGCATATACATCATATCCATATAAGTCCCTTCTGCAATATAAGAAGTGTAACTTCCTTCATTCACCGCTTTATGATAAATTTCCACCGCATAATCCGTCGTTCCCCCACCAGGCGGCGTCCCCGGTGAAATCAATCCTGGGAAACGAAGCCCCCTCACATCCACGCCATAGCGCAAATGGTAATAATCGCATAACAATTCTCCCGCCACTTTGTTCACGCCATACATCGTCGTAGGCCGTTGCAATGTTTCTTGCGGTGTATTGATTTTCGGCGTTGTGGGCCCGAAGACGGCAATGGAACTCGGATTAAAGAGCTGCATATTTAATTCTTTTGATACTTCCAATGCATTCAACAAACCGCCCATGTTCAATTCCCATGCAAGAATGGGTTTGATTTCAGCCGTTGCGGAAAGCAATGCGGCCAAATGAATCATCGTATCCGCATTAAATTTTTTCGCCACTTCGTACATTTTTAATGCATCGAGCACATCCAGCACTTCAAAGGGACCGTCATGGTTTTTGTCCTCCCGGATATCCGTCGCCAGCACATTATCTTTTCCGTATTCAAACCGGAGCTTTCTCACCAGTTCCGAACCAATCTGTCCAAGCGCGCCTGTGACAAGTATTCTCTTCATCTCGCCCCTCCTCTTGTGAATTCAAGACCACTGCGCGAACAATATAGATTATGTTGTAACCTATTTATATGCCAGTGCTTTCCGGCGGGCTATTCATTCGACCAGAGGGGGATTTTTATTTTTTATTCCATGATGGTAATGCCGTAGATGGATTCAAAGGAGAAGGAGCGGCCATCTTCCAATGTGCAGATGCGCCGTTTGTCATCAAGTTTGGCTATCTTCCCTGCCACTTTGGAGGTGCGATGGTTTTGCCAAATGTTCAATTCCACTTCATAGTGATTGGTGCAGGCAATGAGGAGCTGTTCATTCAAATCTTGCAATGCCCATTCATCAAGAACCGGCTTTTCTTCGCACCGGTCTTTTTCCCTCCATTCCCGGAGCATTTTCACATGTTCCGGAAGCATCATCGCATTCCATTTGATATTTCCGCGGTCTCGGATCATTTTCTTCACCTCTTTGATTTCGCAGAACTTTGGAGGTGGCTGGATGAAGTTTTCGTTTTCCGGCAAGGAGTTTCCCTCTCCCTTATTTCTTATGTCCACCCAAGAGTTGCGCCCGCTCAAGAGCCGTTCCCGCTTCCGTATAAGAAACTGCGCGAAGCACGGCGGTTGGCCCCCATTTGGAGCGCAAAGCATCCATCGCTGCACCGAGTTTTCTCCTTCTCCATTTTTGCTGATCGAAAAAACTCAATTGCATCGAGCGTTCCGTTTCCAGTTTGGAGAGGCTGATGGAAAGTTTCCGTACCGGCCGTTCCGCATAAAATTCATCAAGCAACCCTTTGCACACTTCATAAATTTTCATCGTATCATTCGTCGGTTCATCAATCGTCCGGGAGTGATGAAACCCTCCCCCAAAGGCATCTTTGCTGTAGCTTACACCGAGGGAAATCGTTCTTCCCGCCTGATAAGCTTCCCTTGCCCGGCGCGCCACATCTTCGCACATTTCCAAAATGACGGCAAGGATTTCGCTGCGGGTCCGATAATCCCGCATGAGCACCTGCCCTTTTCCGAAGCTGATTTGCCCTTCCGCAAGAGGGGCGCCAAGGGGAGATAAATCAATTCCCCACGCGTGGTAGTACAATTGATTTCCTAAAATGCCGAAGCGTTTTTCCAGCAGTTGCAAATCGGTTCGGGCCAAGTCCCCCACTTTGAAAATGCCCATATTGTTCAGCGTGCGTTCCATGCGTCGCCCAATCCCCCACATGTCGGAAAGGGGCGCAACAGGCCACAACTTTTTCGGAACATCTTCATAAGTCCAGTGGGCAAAGTCGGTTTTCTTCGCTTCCAAATCAAGAGCCAACTTTGCCATGAGCATATTCGGCCCCATCCCCACCGCGCTTGGAATTTGGAATTGGCTATAGATCCTTTCTTGAATATATTTCGCTGTTCTTTCAGGAGGACCCCAAAGTTTTTCGGTGCCCGTCAAGTCGACAAAGCTTTCATCAATGCTGTAGACGTGAATCGCTTCTTTCGGTACGAATTGATTGATTAAATTGGTAATCTCCATAGACATTTGCACGAAAAATTCCATTTTTGGTTCAAACAGCCGAATGTCCGGATGTTTTGGGATTTCATAAAGGCGGGAGCCCGTTTTGATGCCAAATCGTTTCTTCATCGGCGGTGATGCAGCAAGCACGATGCTTCCCTTTTGCTCAAAGTTTCCTACAACCGCAATGGGCACTTCCATTGGATTCAGATTGTGAAGCATCGCCATGCAGCTGGCATAAAAGCAGCGCATATCAATGCAAATGATCGAGCGTTCCGGAAGAAGCCGATGCAATTCTTCGGGGCTGAAGTTCGTGTAGTTCAGTTCGCTTATGCGCATGCCAACCACCTCCGCACTTTTATTATATGAACAGAACAAATGTTCTATAACTTATTTTAGAATGAGACCATTGAGACGGCAAGTGGGATTATTTGGATAAATCGAGTAGGAGGGAGCGATTAACTCCCGTCCTCTCACACCACCGTACGTACGGTTCCGTATACGGCGGTTCAATTAAGATCATTGACGCAAGTTTTCATAACGAGCTTCAAGACTTTTCAGCCCTTGGTTTCTCCAATAGGAGTTACCAAGGGTTCTGTGTAATATTGGACTTTTTGAAATACGCCAATAACTCTTCCGAGTATTTCCCCATTCATACGCTTGCCATTGTGGTACGCCAAGTTGAATAAGGTTGCGCATCTTTGTTTTCGGTTTCTTCCAGTTCTTCCATAGACACATTCGAAGTCTTCTACGAATCCATTTATCTAATTCAAGGAATGTAGATTTGGTGTCTGCTAACGCAAAATATCCACACCATCCCATTAGATATTGATTCAGTTTCTGAATGCGGTATTCCATCGGGTAGGGCATCTTGCGTGATGTGATTTCACGAACTTTATTCTTCATTCGTTTAAGGCTTTCTTTTGCGATACGAACCTTTGGCTCTTTATGATAGGTAAAGCTAAATCCTAGAAACTTACGTTTCCATGGACGGTCGACCGCTGATTTCTTTTCATTTACTTTCAGTCGTAGTTTTCCTTCAATGAATCGTTGAATGCTTGCCATTGTGCGAAGTCCTGCTCGTTTACTTTTCACGTAAATGTTACAGTCATCCGCATATCGAACGAATTTGTGTCCTCTTCTTTCCAATTCTTTATCTAGTTCATCTAGTACAATATTAGACAGTAGCGGACTTAATGGTCCTCCTTGTGGAGTTCCTTCTAATGTGCTTGACACCACACCATTTATCATGACTCCCGATTGTAAATACTTACGAATCAATTTCAGTAATGGTTTATCTTGGATTCTCTTCGCGAGTGTACCCATTAATCTGTCATGGTTGACCTTATCAAAGAATTTCTCCAAGTCCATATCTACAACCCATCGATATCCATCTCTTATATATTCTTTCGCTTTCCTCACCGCATCATGAGCACTTCGGTTTGGTCGAAATCCGTAGCTGTTTTCAGAGAATGTAGGGTCATACACTTTTGAAAGTACTTGGGCGATTGCTTGTTGAATCAAACGGTCTGTTACGGTAGGGATTCCTAGTAAACGAGCACCGCCATCAGGTTTCGGGATTTCGACTCTGCGGACTGGCATCGGTTCATAAGTTCCCTTGAGAATTGCTTCTTTAATCGATAGCCAGTTTTCAACTATGTGCTGTCGTAGGTTTTGTACGGGCATCATATCTACTCCGTGGCTTCCTTTATTCTGTTCTACACGTTTTAGTGCTTGAAGCATGTTCTCCCGTGACAGGATTTGATTCAAAAGCATCGTTATTCTCCTTCCGTGAATAGCTGTTCTCTTTATGCCAGTGGTCACTCCACCCTCCAAGAGGTCCCCCACGGGATTCACCGCTTCCTTCCTCAAGTGAGGTACTACGTTTTCTGTGTTCATCATGACTCACTGAATGCCAAGGGCTATTCTCTCTTAATTGTTCAGTCCTTCTTAGTTGTTCTAGACCAACTAATACTATGACCTCTGCTGACTTCTGACGGTTCAGCTACTGATCACTAAGTAGGTTATGAAGCGTACTTCACCTATCCGCCAGACCTCCCCGGGTAAGAATGTAATCTTTCCTTCCATCTGTCTGCTTCATTTACTCTGTATCACCTTTGGCAGAAAGGACTTTGTTTTGTTGTGCAAACTCATCCAATGATACCTAGCCTTGTATGAAGTTCGTGTTCCTCAGACCGGAAGTTTGCCGCTCGCTTCCTTCAGATTCCGCGTCACCACAGACACCCTTGCGTTAAGCTAACCGTTACTTCTGCCTTCACGGCTCGGGACTTGCACCCTATAGATTACATCCATGCCAGGCGCACACAAAAAGCCGAGGTGATGAAGTCAACCTCGGCTTTCTGCCAATATTTATATTTTTGCAATCCGTTCCCAACAAAGGCGGGCGTTATGAATATTTCCGTTTTTTCAAATAAAACAGGATGAGGATTACTAAAATGACGGTTAATGCAATGAAGCTGGAAATCCAAATGATCCGTTCATTTGATTGCGCCGGCTCCTCCGTTTGTTGGCCGGCCTCATTTTTTAATAATTGTGCATTTGTAAAATAAGAACCCGGTCCTGTTTGCACAGCGATGGAAGCGGCGTTATTGGAGCCGGATAAAAATTGCAGAAAATCCAAACTGAAATAATGATCGGTATCTTTGAGATGATCGAATACTGCCATATAATGATCGTCATTCCATGGATTTTTTTGCATGAAGCTGTAATACTCCACGCTTTCCTCAATAAAACCGGCCCGGCTTAATTGCGGTTTTAAATTTTCATAATTGACGATCAGCCGGTCAACCACTTTTTTTAATACGTCATGTTGACTGACAGAACCAATAAAGATCACGTTCCCCTGATTCAACAAGTCCTCTGTCACTTCTGAAGAAGAAAGCAGCCGGATGGAAGGCAGCTTGCCATTCAACGTTAAAACGCTGAACAAATTTTGCAAATCTTTGTTGGGAATTTCCTCGTCCGGCAGCACAATCAATAAGTCCTTGTTTTTATCCGAAAAAGGAACTGGGAAACTGTTAAAGAACAGTTCCGCATCCATATCCTGATTTGAGGATTTCATTGGAAAATGGAATGCACTGTCGGCAAACAAATAAATCCAGCGGTTCTGATCCGTTGCGGCGCATGGATTTTCCACACGTAAACCTGTCGCTTCAAACTGAATGGAAATTAATCGGTTATCGTTTAATATGTTTTTATCAAAAGGCAAACGGACTGTGATATTCCCCTCCTTGTCTTCCTTCAAAGAGTTGATATCAATGGAATGAGGGATGTCGTTAATGTAGACTATCAACTCCACTTGCGTGTCTGATATCGATAATTCTTCAGCGGATTTGGCGTTTTTAATCGATTGCGTTTTCTTTAATTTCAATTCCAAAGATGGCTGGCTTACAGATTTCTTATCTACAGGCAAATAATAAAAGTATGTTTGCGATTTTGAATCATTACTGTCCAATAATAGGTCATCCAGTCCAAAGCTGCTTAACGTAATTTCATCATTTTCTTCAATCATCTCCGGCAACTGTTCAATTTCAATCGATTCCCCTGATAACTGCTCAATATAGTAATCATTTGTAAGGATCGAAATTTTGTTTAAAATCTCTTCAGGCTGTTTGGCTAAAATCAATAAGGCCGTAATCGCATGATTGTTTTGGGTCAAAGGAAGCTGGGAAATGTAGAGTGAATGTTCCACCGGCTCCTTGCCATTTGCTTGCAGCAATTCTCTCATCCATCCGGCTTGGAACTCCTCTACGCCTCCCACAACCACCATATTGCCGGTGATTTTTTCCACCTCATCTTCGTTTACTATGGAAATATGATCCTGAGAGGATAACCCGGATAAATAGTTGGCCACCATTAATGCACTTTGCAATGTTTCCGTAGACGGTTTCGTCGGAATAATAACCGATACTTCCTGACTTTCAGAGCCCAAATACCGTTCAGGATAGTCTTTTAAACTGAGACCATGCTGATTATTATACGGATATAAGTTGATAAAAGAAGATGGAAGAATCTTCACCCAATTCCCGGTTGTATTTTGAGGCAAACAGACCCCGGCGGCAATATTGCCGGAAAAAACAACGGTGATTGTATGCGTCCCTTCTTCTAATGCGGCATGGTTCAAATTTACTTTTATTGTTTGTGAAGTGGTCCCTGCAAGAGATACCGACTGGACCGGTTCGCCATCAATTTTGATGGTCAGTGTGGATGGCTCAATCAATAACTCTGAATTCGAAACTTCAAATTGAACATAATAATCTCGCTCTTCCAATTTTGAATAAATATTGTAGTAGAAATTGGTTTCGGCAGTGGGACCAAAAAGCTCAATAGGCGTATCTGTCAAAACTGCTTTGGTTTCTCCGGATAATTCAATAGGGATCCCCTGAAGTTCTACAGCCTGGGTTTCGTTTATATGAATAGAGAAAAAAATGAAAAAGGACCCGAGAAGAATTATCCAATGTAGAGCTCTATTCAAACCGTCTTTTCCTCCTTTTTATTTACAGAGAACCGTTCCGTTTTATACCAAACAGATTCCTCTTTTCTAATGATCCGTTTCAGTTCCAAAAATAGTGCATTGATTACCAGTACAATCCACATTTGCGAGTAGGTGAAATACATGAGCAGGGTATAGAAGATATTTCCTGTCGTTAACTGATTCTTTTCAATACTCAAGGCAATCATAATTTCCGTCAAAAATAGCAAAGTGGCCATTCCCCAAAGCACGAGGGCGACTGAACCGATTTGCAAATCCAATTCGTGAAATAAATTCACGACGAATATTGCATTGGATAAAATGACGCCAAAGAAAAAAATGAAGTAGGTGAAAAAGAAGTAAAAAAGGTCGAACATCATCTTTCGGCTGTTCAAGCGCAACAGATTTTTTAAAAATTTCAGTACAACATATTGATTTCCCCTCGCCCATCGCGTCCGCTGCCGCCACCATACTTTAAAGGTTTCCGGCTCTTGCTCCCACGTGACAGCGGCAGGGAAAAACCGGATATAGTAACCGAGATTATAGATTCGAATGGTCAATTCCGTATCTTCCGTCAATGCGGAGGTATCCCACCCATTCAGCTGATCCAGGATGCTTCTGCGAATGGCGAAATTGGTTCCGGGAATGGTTGCGATTTTGAACCAAAAATATCTCCCTGCTTGGGCCAACCATTGAAAAGTGATGGTTTCAATATTAATAAACTTTGTAAGCCATGTGCTGGCCGCATTGATGACCCGGAACTTCCCTACAACCGCGGCGGCACCTTCGTCATTGACAAGCCCCATCACCAAATTCCATACCGCTTTTCTCTCCGGCGTGTTGTCCGCATCATAAACAACAATGATTTCTCCCTTTGATTCTTTTAATGCAAAATTCAATGCACTGGATTTTCCTCTTCCCTTATATTCGCCCACCGTTTCAACAACCCGGATGAAGGGGAATTGCGCCGCAAACTCCTCCCCTATTTCTTTCGTTCGGTCGCTGCAATTATCCGCAATCAAAATGACTTCCAATTTGTCTTTTGGATAATATAATCTGGACATCGCCGTCAACGTTTGTTTAATCACCACTTCTTCATTATGCGCAGGTATGAACACATTTACTGTCGGCAAGTCCATTTCGTTCATTTTTTGTTCCCATTTGGGGATCACTTTTTCAAAAGTTTTAAAATGCCTGTACCCGCCCTGGGCCAAAAACATATGGTAAAGCAGCATGATCCAAATAAATGCGAGTGATATATAAAATAAATAATTTGCCATCAGTTTCTCTCCTCAAACAGCTGTTTCCGGTAACGGATTCTTAAAAAGAAGATATACACTATAAAAATGCTCAAAAATATTCCCGTAACGGCTACGATCACCCAAAGCAAAGCTTCTACCGGATTGTCCTTGAAATAATTCGTGATTTTGGTTTGCCACGGGAATTCTTCCTTGACCAAAATGCGCCCATCCCCAGGCATACTTATTTGAACGTAATCCGTTTGAACTGAATGAGGATATTGATCCAATTCAATCCACTGTAGATTTGGCACTTTTTCAAATAAACTTACAAACTCCTCCAAATACTCCATTCCCAAATAGGGGTGATATATTCCGCCAATGACCGCCCCCGGAACTTCCGCCACTTCATCCAATACTTCTTCCACTTCACCAATCGGATCTAAGCTATCCGGATTTACGTACCCGATCGTTTCCGGATATAATGTCATACCGTTTAAAATCGCCGGAGAACTGATAAATAAAGGGGCGGTCATCACTTTCCAGTCCGTATCAGAAACTTGCATTTGTCCAAAAATGGCCGAGAAATATTGGGATGCCACCCGATAACCATTTGAACTCATTGCATAATGTGGTGCCTCAAAAGCCGTGGGTGGAAGCCCCCAATTCGTCAAAGAATGGATGGAATTTTCCAATTTATTTTTCGTATATTGACTTTCAATCTGTTGCAACGAACGCAAATATTTCCCATATTCTTCCAAACTCGAAAATTCATCACGCGACTTGATCTTTGCCACCGATTCGTCAGCAGCTAAAGCTGTAATCGGCTGATTCATGACCGAATCCCAAAACTCAAATCCTTCACCCGTTTCAGTAGAATGATATGTATGGGTATAACCGTGGGAAATGACATAAGCGCCTCGGCTCACCAACTGCTCCAGCACCTTTTTCAAATCCGGGGCATCATCAAGGGTGACTTTTTTTCCCGTTTCAGGATTGATGTATACAGGAATAATGACTAAATACACCGGAATGCCTTTATCCAATAAATAAGCGGCCGTCTCTGAAACCTGCTTCGGATCGGATACCGGGGATATATCCTCCAGTCTTATATAAGCCGGATGAATTTCGGGTTCCTCCAACTGAAAAAGGCTGAATAAACTTTTCGAGAAAATAAATCTCCGTTCCGAATCAAACGTATTAAAATCCACAAACCCTTTCGCCGAATTCTTTAAAATGACGGGAAACCGTTCCTCAAACTTTTGCCCCCATTCGATCACTTCCATCTGTTCTGCAGGTTCAATTTTTAAAATTTCCATTGGGCGCTCCAACTTTTTTTCCCCTATGGAAAAAACGGATTGTTTTCCTGAAATGGTCCAATCAGAAAATTGCGGTAGATGTAAAGCTCCGTCACCGATCCCCAAAACAAATCCTTCATAATCGGAAAAAAGGTTTAATTTCTTTTGGTCATCGATTTCATAGGCCGAATAAAAAACAATGATTTCTGAATTCCTGAGCTTCTCTGCGTTCACATCATCCAAATTGACAAGCTCTACATGTTCAAACAATCCGCTTAATGTGCCATCAAGAAAATGCACATTTTTCATCGACCCTTCATCCGAACCGTAATAAATCAACGTCACTTTTCTTTCATCCAATGAAATGAATCGGCCTTCCGCAAAAGCCGTCAGAGGATTGAAAATGAGTAGCAAAACCATAAACGTGGCACTGTACAACACACGTCTGTCAAAGGTCATAAAAGACCGTCTCCCGTTCTATTTCTTCAATGAAATTTTTGTAATTGATTTCTTTCATTTCACTGTTGTACTCCCCATAACTGACATGGAAATTCAATGTAACAGTTTTACCGTTCTTCAATTGATGGATTTTTAAACAATTCGCCAACTTTTCCGCCACAATATCAACATGCTCTTTCGGCGTTTCAATTAAAAAAAAGGCAAATTTGTTTTCGCTATATCGAAACTTTTTATCAGATAAACGCAAATTATTACTTACCTTTTCTCCTATCGTCTTTAATAAATGCTCCATCTCCTCTTGCCCGTAAGCCTTTAAAAACTCTTTATAATAATCCAATTCAAAAAACAGTACAGTGAATTTCCCTCCGTAGCGGTCGATCCGTTTCATTTCTCTCTGCAATTCAATTTCCATTCTTTGTGCATTATCGAAAAAAGTTTCCGTATCAATCGCCACAAATTGTTCCACCTCTTGCTTTAACAGATCGATTTGATTCACCATTCTCCGGATTTCATGTTGAATATTGCCGCCAAGCATACTTGTAATCAGCAAACCGAAACCATAAATGAGAAAAGTTTGGGGATGCAAAAATCTTTCAATAAAAGCTGAATTCACTATATGCATGCTGTCAAACATATAAAACGAGCCCAAAAAAAAGATAAAAATCAACGTGATGATTAAACTGGCCAGCGTGCCAAAAAACAGGGAACATAAAGTAATCACCAGATAAGTTAAAAATAGCAGCTTACTTGAATTCCCCTTCGGCCATAGATAAATGAGCATTAAATGACTACTGACAATGAGAAAAAAGATTTTCAAAGATATGTATGCTTTTCTAGTAAAAAACCCCTTCATCAATGGCCTCCCTCTCTGCGATTAAAGGTAAAAGGTTGTCAAACGTATGGGTTTCAAGGCTGTCCAAGTTGATATATCCCCCGTAATATTCCGTGGAAGCATCAAGTACTTGCAACTCTTTCATTTTGTAAAACAGCTGTCTTGCCAAATCATCTTCACCGGCTTGCAAACACATTAAAATCGCCAGGGCATAAACGGAAGCCCCTTCATATTCCACAGCCGGCTCCTTCGTTTCACTGGAAAATCTTCCATAAAGAACGCCTCCATACTTTTCCAAAGATTCTTTTGTGAACCGGATCAAAGAAGAAACATCGCCACCCCATAAAGCGCGGTAATAGCCGATGTAATATTGATTAATCAAATTCACTTCTCGCTCAAATTCATATTCATTCCTTGAAGGATAATAGGTGATAGGGAAAAATCCGTTTTTTGATACCGGCGCATTGACGAGAACCTCCCGATTCAACAGGTACTGGGATTCATCGATCAATTCTTCTTCCAGAAAAAAATGGATCGCTTTTGGATTTAAATAACTTAATGTGATAAAATCCGCCTTATGCTTTGTTTTTATATCCGCATGGTCAATAAAATAATCATTTTCCATGTTGTAGCGGACAATATCCTTCCCCATTTGACGCGCCATTTTTCTATATTTCGGAATCCCCCATCGATCCGACGCTTCTTCAAGCGCCTGAATGATTCTCAAATCATCGATCAAGGCATTCGCAGGTGCTTTCCTATTTCCGTCAATTTTCCATGAAATCAACTGACTATCTTCTTTGAAAAGTTTTAATACTTTTGCCTGTTTTTTGAACTCAAGATAATCATCTTTCTTCACCAAATATTCCATCCACAATCCGGTCGTTTCAGCCAAATAGACATTCGATTGTCCTTTCAAATCGGTTTTGATCAGGCCGTTTTCTTCGTAAAGATGCTTTTTGATAAATTGTTCGGCTGCCAATTCTTCCTTCATATCAATAGTTTCTTTATTTTCCATAAACCGGATGCCAAAAAAGGACATTGAAACAATTGATACAAGGATGATGAAGATCATTCCTTTTCTCAACAAACAACCACTCCAATAAATGGGGATGAACATATCACAACCACAACTTAATTACTAGTCAATTTTATTCCTTTATGGTAGATAGATATATATATAATTGTTTCCTAGGGTACCAATATTTATGTAAAAAACCTCCGAAGCATTCAAGCTTCGGAGGTTTGTCTACTCCACCACTTCCGTAAAGAAGCATCTTTTCATATGTTCAATAAACGAATCGCCTTGATCCGTAAATGTCGCAACGCCCCGCTTATGAACGGCCGTTTTGAACCCTTCCGCATCAGCCCCTGCAACCGTCAAAAAGTCGCAAATGTCCGTGCATACGCCGCACACATGAACCTTCACAACACCACGGGAACGCAACTTGTCCGCAAGCCCTGTGTTGAAGAACGCATTGTAATTTTCTTTCGGCTGCATGATGACATTGGGATGGTCTTTATGGGCTTCATACCAGGTATATAGCTCTCCGTACAACTGCTGTCCCTTTGTGCCCACCACATTGTGGGGAGGCCATAATTCAAAATGCGGGTCGTTTTCTTGATGGGCATCCATGGCAAAAACAACAATATGATCCTTCTCCAAAAATTCATTTGCTTTTTCCACAATATATGGAACAATTTCCTGTGCTGGTTTTCCCGCTGTCAAACTGCCGTCATCCGCCACAAAGTCATTGCTCATATCCACGATCAACAACGCCTCTTTCATACCGACACCTTCTTTTCCATATTCGTATTGTCAAAAATTACTTAATAAAACTTACGTTTTTGTTGATATAACTAGTTTTATATAAAAAAAACTTGCCACCCCCTTAAAATTAGGGTATTTATGAGGTAACCACACACTCAAAAATCCCTAATAAAGGAAGTGACAAGTTGTTACCTCAATTATTAACCTATTTGCTTGAATATATCAAGTACCAAGATCAAATGATTCGAACATTACTTACCCTTCTGATTGGAAAAAACATGTTTGATAAGCCAACTGAAAAGCCTGTCAATAAGCCTTATCAAAAACTCCAGGTGGATGAGCTGCCAATCATTGAAACTCTACAAAAGCTCGATTATCAAATTCTTCTCAAAGAATATTTGGAGAAGAACGGGAAACCTCTCAAACCTGTTCAGAGGCGTTCCAATTCAAAAGGTAAAGTACCTTCATCCATGAAATGTCCAAGGTGTGGTGCTCCGTCAGATTATCTTTATGCCAATAACGGAGGTAAAGGACAGTATCAATGCAAGGTGTGTGCGTGTCTGTTTAATAAAAAGAATCAATATGCCAAGGAGGCTATACTAAAATGTCCACACTGTTCGAAAACACTCGAGAAGATCAAGGAAAGAAAAGATTTTCTCGTATTTAAGTGCAAAAACAATGACTGTCCGTATTACAAAAAGAAACTGCAAGGAATGTCTAAAAAAGAGAAAAAGCAGTTCGAAAAGGATTCTCCGTCTTTTAAAGTTCGATACATATTTCGTCAGTTTCAAATTGATTATCAGCCGTTAGCCAAACATTCACCTAAGAAGCCAAAAGTGGATTTGTCCAGGCTTCATGTGTCACCGCACACATTGGGGCTCATTTTAACCTACCATGTAAACTATGGCTTATCGGCTCGGAAAACAGCTGCACTGATGAAGGATGTTCATGGCGTACCCATCTCTCACCAGAGTATATTGAATTACGAAAACAGCGTAGCACTTCTTCTCAAACCTTATGTGGATCATTATCCTTACGAGCTTTCTGATCAATTCTGCGGAGACGAAACATACATTAAGGTGAATGGTCGTTGGCATTATCTTTTTTTCTTTTTTGATGCGGTAAAGAAAATTATTCTGTCCTACCCTGTTTCTCCAAATCGTGATACGGTATCAGCCATTCGTGCGATTGATGAGGCCTTATGGAAGATGAAAGAGATCCCGGAAGACCTCACCTTTGTCGTAGATGGCAATCCGATTTACCTTTTAGCACAACACTTTTTTGCCCAGCACGGTATTACGTTTGATGTGAAGCAGGTCATTGGACTAACCAACGAAGACCAGGTTTCAACGGAATACAGACCGCTAAAACAAATTATTGAAAGACTGAATCGAACATTTAAGGGCAATTACAGATCGACACACGGATTTGGATCCGATCACGGATCCGTTTCTTATGTGACTTTGTTTGTGGCTTATTTTAATTTCTTGCGGCCACATTCAGCCCTGGAAGGCAAAGTGCCTGTAGTTATTCCAGAGCTAAAAGGACTGCCGAATATGCCTGCACGTTGGACAAAACTGATTGGTTTAGCTCAACAATGGCTAGTAGAGCAAACTGCCTAACTTTTTGTTTAGCAGAGCCCTTACCAGCATCGGCGAAGCGAACTCTTGACAAACCGAACCAGTCAATGGTTTAAAATGGGAATTGGCAAGGGCTTCTTTGGTGTGCCTTCTTTTTGTTCCCTTCGCCCTTGTTGGTTCGAAATCAAACCATTGACGTGTTTGTCAAGAGCGATTGCGGCGGCATTTCCTCTAGTTTCGCTAGATCACATCCCTCCAAAACTAAGTTTTCATAGATTTTTTGACACTACCTCCATATTATTCTTTACATCTATTTTATCATGAACAAGCTGAAATTTTGTGGCCATGACAGGTGATTCCTTCCATAAAAAAATGGCACGAAACTGCGTGCCATCAAAATATCATTGGCTTGCTTCAAGCAGCGGGAACAAATCTTTGCCATAATATTGTTCCATTAATTTGTTCAATTTGTCCGTCTTTTTGATCTCCTTCATCGCTTCGTCATATGCTGCAGCAAGCTCTGTGTTTTTCTTGTTGAAAAGCGGCCACGTTTTGATCACGGCAAATTCATTGTAGACGAGATCATCTTTGAATTGGTGGTATGGCCCATTTTCATCGGTCACTTGCGCATTGTACATGGCTTCGATGATAATTCCTCCATCGACCCGTCCTTCATTCACCCATTGCACCACATCCAGGTTGAACTCATCCCCTGCTTTCAGTTTCACTTGGTTGTTCGGGTTGGCTTTATTATATTCATCAACCAATGTATATTGGGCACTGCTTGCAGCGATTGGCGCAAGGGTATATCCTGCGGAAGCAAAATCGCTCAAACTATGAATATCCGCTTTATCGGCTTTCAACACAAACCCCACACTGCTGAGCCCCAAAAATTCTTTTGGATAAAGGAAGCTTTTTGTACGCTCTTCCGTATAAAAGGCGTTTTTCACACCGACATCATATTTTCCCTGCTCAACGCCGATAAAAATATCTTCAGAGCTTGTCGGGATAAATTCAAATTCGTAATCTTCCAAGTACTCATCGACAAGGCGCATCGCATCCACATCATAGCCGGCCGGTTCGCCATTTTCATCCACATACGTCATCGGTCTTCCATCTTGGGAAAACGCGACTTTCACTTTTTTGACTTCTTTGGATTCAGTATCTTGTTTTGCCGGTTCAGTTCCCGTTTCCGTCGTGTCCCCGCAAGCAGCGAGAAGCGCTGCGGAAGCAAGCACAATCGCCAAAAGTTTTTTTGCCTTCATTCTCCATTCCCCTTTATTCTTAAATTCTTATTTGTTTACTAAGTTTTAATCATTGTAACAGAATGGAAAAAAATCGAAATAGCCAGTTTTCAGAAGAATCATGTTGTCAGTTTTTGTGTCCATGACGGTTTTTGTATTTTCTGTTAAACATCAAACAGGATTGTGATAAACCGATTTTCAAAGAATATACATAGCATCTGTACGTGAGAACCCTTGATTCAAAGATTGGATGTTCATCAAAAAAAATAATTTTTAGATTGGAAGTATAAAAATATGAAAATCTAAAAAAACTGGGGGTAGAAAGTTTCAAATTGCGAAAGGAGCAAGGTAATTTGAAACGCAAACTACCGGAACTTTATCAAAAATTAAGAGAAAATGAACAATTGAAAAGGTTGATGATCCGATCCCTTCAAATCTCCCTATTGGGAACAGCACTATTCATTTTAATAGCACTAATCATCGCATTAACTTATAAAGACGATGTACTTTCCATGATGAATGAAGCAAGTGAAAAAGTGGAAAACACGACAGAAAATACATTCAAAAACAAAGAAGAGACGGTCATTTTTGACAGGGATGGAAATGTCATTGCCACAGTGGCGCCCCACGATTATGACTATATCGAAATAGAAAATGTCCCAAAAACGGTGCAAGATGCAACAATCGCAATCGAAGACATCCGATTCTATGAACACAAAGGATACGACTTGAAGGCGATTCTCCGCGCAGGTGTGGAATTGGTAAAAAATAAGGGCGCCATCACGCAAGGCGGCAGCACCATCACGCAGCAGCTGGTGAAACTGGAATTTTTATCCCTTGAGAAAACATATAAACGCAAAATCATGGAAATTTTAATCGCGGCAAAACTGGAGAAAAAATTTGATAAAGAGCAAATTTTGGAGTTTTACTTGAACAATATCAACTATGCAAACGGCGCATACGGGATCGAAACGGCGGCAAAAACATACTTCAACAAATCGGTCAAAGATTTGACTTTATCCGAAATCGCCTTTTTAACCGCCATTCCGAACAATCCGTCCAAATATAATCCGGTTCATCATATGGAAAATACGCTGAAAAGACGCGATTTAATTCTGAAAAAAATGTTGGAATATGAAATGATAGATGAGAAACAGTATTCGAAAGCCATATCAGAAGAAATCAAATTGAATATGCCTGAAAAAATCATGGAACCGGAAACCTATGAAGTCTCTTTTGCATTGAGCAGTGCGGCAAAAATCATGATGGAAAAGGAAGGGTTCAAATTTCAGTACTGGTTTGACAGCCATGCGGAACGCGAAAAATATATGAAAGACTATAATGAGCGTTTTTTGGAATGGAATCAAAAAATCCGGAACGGCGGTTATGAGATTTATACGACGATCGATTCACAGAAACAAAAGCTGTTGCAGGAAACGATTAATACACACCTTGCCCCATTTACATCCAAAAATCCGGAAACCGGCATTTTCGAAATGCAAGGTTCAGCCGTGACCATTGAAAACAAAACGGGCGATGTGCTCGCCATTGTCGGCGGCCGCACACAGGAAGACGTTCCGAACAGCTACAACCGGGCGTTTTTATCTTATCGTCAGCCGGGATCGACCATCAAACCGATCATTGTCTATACACCGGTGTTTCAAGGGAACCGGTTGGCGTCTTCTGTCATGAATGATCAAAAAATGGATAACGGTCCACAGAATGCAACCGGAACTTATGCGGGTTATATGACATTGCGAGAAGCTGTAGCCCGCTCCGTCAACACCATCCCCTATCAATTGGGAATGGAAATGGGACCTAAGAAGATGTTGGCTTATTTGCGCAAAATGGAATTCTCCGGTCTCGTTCCGGAAGATGATCATGTGGGAATCGCTTATGGCGGATTCACATACGGAACCAATACGCTGGAAATGGCAAGCGCCTATGCGACATTGGCCAATGACGGCAATTTCATCAAACCGACAGGCATCGAAAAAATAGTGGATATCGTACACGATGAAGTCCTGTATCAAAATGAACGCAAAACGAAAAAAATCTATGATGCCGGAGCCGCCAATCTGATGCTGGAGATTTTGAAAGATGTGGTGAATCAGCCGAACGGCACAGCTTACGGATTTGGTTTAAGCGGCATGACGACGGCTGCCAAAACCGGTACAACCAATGATTATCATGATAAATGGTTTGCGGGGGTTACCCCTTATCACTCAACCGTTGTCTGGACCGGATATGATATTCCGAAACCGATGGGACCGAATTATGATCCATCCCGTCACATTTGGAAGGAGTATTCGGAGCAGATCCATAAAGGATTAAAGGATATCGGCTTCAGCCAGAAACGGTTGGCCTGGATGTACAAAAATCCAAGCACAGGCGAAGTGTCAAAAGAAGCAAGAAGCGGCTGTATCAAAGAATTGGTGCCTGAAATTTTTTACGAGATACAAATCGCCCACCAAATGGATGGAAAAAAATTGCTGGTTAAACAAGAAAAAATCAAACGGGAAAAAGCGGCAAAGGCGGTGCCCGTTTCAAAAGAAGCAACAACTGAATCCCAGGGCAATACCCCACCGGAACATCCACCTGAAGCGGAAAAGACTTCCAGCAGTAATGCTCCTTCCAATGGCGCATCCAATCATGGCGGTTCAAATCCATCCAATCCACCGAAAAATGAAGGTGCTCAACATAACCAACCAGCGCCAAATGGTAATACGGAAACAAAACCGCCTGAAGAAGCTGAGCCGATTGAAGAGGAAAAACCGGCTGAGGAAGAAAAACCGGTTGTGGTAGAAGATGCGGTGCCGATAAATGAAGCGCCGGCAGAGGAAAAGAAGATGGAAGTTCAGATGAATTGAAAACCAATGACACAACACACCTTTTCTGAACCTGCTGTTTCCGGTCAATCGAAAAGGTGATGTTGTGGCTTTTTTATATCATTAAATATAAACAGCAATCATTCCTAGTCTTCTGTATAATACTTGACTGTTTCCCATGAGCTATCAGATGTATCCGGCTTTTTATAAATTTGGCCATCGGATTTGTCATAAAGATAAAGCCAACCATCGTTTACAATCAACTCATATTTGTCATTATTATGAGTTTCGACAACTGATGGAAAACCGGCATTAAGATGCATATAATTTTTAATTGCATTTGATACCATCCATGCAGCCAATAGAATGGAAATACTGAGCACTATAATGGAAATATTGATCTTTTGCATATTAATCCCCCTTAACATGATGAATGAATCAAAATTTTAGGAAATACACCCCTTTTCTGTAATTAATTCTACAAAATAATCAGTGTCTGTTTAACCATTTTTTAAAGTCTTTTACCAAATAAAAACACCTCCCAAAGCCGCAATTGCAGCCTCAAGAGGTTAATTCTAATGTATGTGAAAAATTGAATATGTTGCTGCCTGTAACAGGATTTTCAATTTTTAATCCGGATGGGAAACCCGGTTTAGTCTACTCATTCCCCATCCAACGCAATCCTTTGGGATAGTGGTTTTTCATCATATTCCCTGCCAGTTTCCCCCAACCGATGGAGTAGCCGTCGACGGTGATCAAGTGCCAACCCTTTGAACCATTTGCTTGCAAAACTTCCCCTTTTAGATAGGCAATGATTTCATCCGAACCTGCGGAAAGATCCATCACGTTTTTGGCTTCCTCTTTGCTTAAAGCCAGGGCAAGGGCGTGGGAAGGCTCAAAGCGGTTCTTTTTGAATGTTCCCAAATGCAGGCCTGGACGGAGCACTTTCAATTTCTCCAAAGATGGCACTTCTTTAGGCAAAACATAGAGTTGGTCGTTGAAAGCGATGAAATATCCGGAAGGTGAAATATTCAGCGTTTCACCGGCAAATTGCTGATAGGCTTTCAACATTTTCGGATCCAGTTTTTGTTTTGCATATTTGAAGCGAGGCGGCTCTTCCCCGTCATTCTTTTTCAGCACCGCAATGTAATGCCCTTCCCCTTTCACGCGATGGGGCCAAATGCGGATCGTCCGTTCAATGTTTGGCGCCGCATTTTCCACCCAATCGGCTCTTCCGTGGTTGAAACCTTCATACACTTCAACCTGCTCAATCTCAAAGTGCGGATACTTTTCAAGGAATCGGCTGATCGTGCCTTCATTTTCTTCCGGAGAAAAGGTGCAAGTGGAATAGACAAGCCGTCCTCCCGGCTTCAACATGCTTTGGGCATGATCAAGAATCCCGTCTTGCCGGCTTGCGCAAAGGGCCACGTTTTCCAGACTCCAGTGCAAGCGGGCTTCTTCATCTTTCCGGAACATCCCTTCCCCGGAACAAGGGGCGTCAACCAAAATCCGGTCAAAAAAGCCTCGGAACCGTGCAGCCAGTCGTTCCGGCGTTTCATTGGTCACAATGGCATTTTTGATCCCCATCCGCTCCACGTTTTGGGATAAAATTTTCGCCCGCTGCGGATGGATTTCATTGGAAACCAAGAGCCCTTCCCCATCCATTTTGGATGCGAGATGGGTTGTTTTCCCCCCCGGCGCCGCACACAAATCAAGAATGATCTCCCCCGGCTTCGGGTCGACAAACTCCCCCACCGCCATCGCACTTGGCTCTTGGATATAATACAACCCCGCTTCATGGTAAGGGTGTTTTCCTGGCCGTTCATTGCCAGGATAAAAATAGCCTTCCTTCACCCAAGGTATTTTCTCGGTTGTAAAAGGATTCATTTGTAAGAATTCATCTATTGAAATTTTTAGCGTGTTTATTCGCAAGCCCTGATTCTTCTCTTCTTCATAGCTTCGAATAAAGGCATCATATTCTTCTTGCAATAAGTTTTTCATTTTTTCTTGAAAGGTTTGTGGAAGATTCAATTTGTTCACCTCAAAAAGTATATTATCATTCATTTTGAAATTTGGGGTGGTGAACATATTTTTATTAACCGTATTGGTGACGATATTTACTGATATTGCAAAATTAGAAGTATTAACTACTCCATTATTAAATTGGTGATTTGCCCAAACTGGGCTATAACCAAAAAGGACGTCTATAAATTCAGGATGCCCTTTTCAATCATTAAGGTATTTTCACTGTAAATGGTTCAAACTTAACCTCTTTTAGCCCACTATAATCCTTTTCGATATATTGACCGTTTTCATCTACCCCGCCACCACTCGATGGAATCTCCAAATATGGGGTAATGGTCAATTCCGTCACCTTTGAGTCAATTGGGTCAAATTGCTTTTTACTTTTATACACGATGGTATCTTTCATTCTTTCCCCTATCACTGCTCCGGAAAGATTTTTAATTTTGTTGCCATCTTGGTCAACTACTTGCAAATCGATATAATTTCCTCTCGTTTTATCAAAATCGTCCACTTTTTCAGCACTCTCAAAAGATACACTGACACCTGTTTTGCTTATGGACACTTCCGTTACCTTGAGTTGTATGCCATCTACTGTTTGTTCATGTTGAACAGGAATTGTTTTGATGTCTTTTATTTTTTTGATTGGCGTTGAGAAGTGCCATTTTTCCCCTTTTTCTCCCTTTAGCGTTAGCCCCAGTTCAAATTGGTCAGGCATCTCTTCGGTAATGCCGATCATTTGAATGGCTGTACGAGTGGTTGATGAAATCATTTCTTCTCCATAAGAACCTGAAACTGCTTTAGGCAATTTTCCATTAATCGTAATATCCATGCCTGAACCGAAATAATGTTCACCCAATTCCCTTTCAGACTCAATAATGAGGCCGATTGTAATATTGCTTTGATCATATAGAACCTCATTTAACGTAACGGATATTCCATTAATTGTTTGTGTTTCGCCAATTTCGTCGATCAACCCTTCTTGGTAGGCATTTTGTAAACCAATTAAGTCGGAATCGCCAAAAACAGAACCGATTAAAGGGATTTTCGATAAACTCGTTGCAATCGCAGGAGAATATTGAGCCGAAATAAATAATAATCCAAATACCGCCGCCACACTGCTTAAAAGATAAGTGATTTTTCTTTTATAAGGAGTTTTCACCTTTCCATCCATTTGCTCTTGTGCTTGGGCAATTCCAGTTCGAATCGCCAATCGAACTTCGTCTTGTGGAAACCCATCCAAATGATCAAATTGTTCTTTCATTGAACTTATAACTCCTTTCCAATTCATTTTTTAAATGTTTTTTTGCTCTTCGCAAATAGGTTTTGATTGTTCCAACCGGTTTTCCCATCACTTCGGCAATATCCCGTATAGACAGGTCGTGATAGTAAAATAAAATAATCGAGGTTTGATAGGATTCATTTAACTTTGATAATGCTTCACCTAAATGTAAAGAATCAGATGGCAGCTCCTGTTTGTGTTCCATTTTCCTTAACAGTTCCATTTCATCGTACGGAATCATTCGATCGCGTTTCTTCAATAATTGGTAGCATTCACGAATGAGAATTCTGAAGAGCCATGTTGAGAAATATTCGGGATTTCGCAAATCTTTAATCGCTAAAAACGCTTTGCAAGTTGTTTCTTGGATAACGTCCAGTGCGTCTTCTTTCCTTCCAACATAGGAAAGTGCTTTGTAATAAAGCATTTGTTCTTCTTTAAAAAGCAATTGTTCAAAGGCTTGCGCATCCCCTTTGATTGCTTTTTCCACTAGTTCGATATCATGTTTCACTCTTTTAATCCTCCTTTCATTAATTAGAGCTTCCGGAATAAAGGAAAAGTTTCAAAGGATTAAAGTTTTTTATCGACAGTCAAAAAACCTCTATTTCTGGTATGCAATAATTGCCAACACCATTCAAAAAAATGACGTCCACTCAAGTTTCAATAAATCCAATAAAAAAACCGAGCATCCCATCCTGCTCGGTCCATAGATCCAATCCTTTACTTTTGCTCCACCACTTTCCCGTACAATTCCGGGCGGCGGTCGTCATATACCGGAATTCGTGTGCGGACTTCATCCACTTTTGAAAAATCTACGTCAATGACCGCCAACTCTTCATCTTCTGCGCCGGTCCATAACACTTCACCCCAAGGTTCAATCACCATGGACTGCCCATTGAAGTTTTCAGGTTTGCGGGAAATCCGGTTCACTGCCACAACGAAGCATTGATTTTCAATGGCGCGGGCTTGCAAAAGAATTTTCCAATGATCAATTCTTGGTGTCGGCCATTGGGCGGAAACGAACAACACTTTTGCTCCCGCCAATGCATGGGCGCGAAGCCATTCAGGGAAGCGGATATCATAGCAGATCACGGCCGCTGCCGGAAGATCCCCCAAATCAAAACGGTTCATGGAATCCCCCGCTTCCAAATATTTTTCCTCATCCATTAATCTGAATAAATGAACTTTGCTATATTCACTCACCAATTCCCCATCGCGGTTCACCACATACATCGTATTATAAAACTTGCCGTTTCGCTTAGTCGCTACAGAACCGCCGACGATATGTAACCCCAGCTCACGGGCAAGATTTTGCAAGAATTCTTTTGTGCGGGCTCCATTTTCATCCGCCAACTCCTCCAATTTTTCAAGGGCATAGCCTGTATTCCACATTTCAGGCAATACCACAATTTCAGCACCCTTACTTGCCGCTTCCCGAATCAATTGTTCCGCCCGCTCGAAGTTTTCCTCCACTTTCCCAAACCCGACATTCATTTGAATGCAACCAATTTTCATCACAAATCCCCCTAGACAATTATTCAAAAAAATAATAATATTCCTACATATCTACTTATAATTATAAACGGGAACTTCCTTAAAATACAGAATGACAGATTTTGAGAATTCCATCAAGTTGTACCTTAACCGACTAAATCAATAAGAAAAGAGGATGCACATGGAATTATCCGATAAACTCCAAAAACTCCCTACTCAATTTTTTGCTTCCCTTGTGCAAAAAGTGAATACGGCGATTGCTGAAGGGCGGGACGTGATCAATCTCGGACAGGGGAATCCGGACCGGCCAACGCCTCCTCACATCGTCAAGGCGCTTCAAGAAGCGGCAGCCGATCCTGCCACCCATAAATATTCCCTTTTCCGTGGCATGCCAGAATTAAAACAAGCCGTAAGCGACTTTTACAAAAGGGAATACAATGCCGACATCGATCCGAATGAAGAAGTGGCCATTTTAGGCGGCGCAAAAGTTGGGCTGGTCGAGCTTCCGTTGTGCGTGCTTAATCCAGGAGACTATATGCTGCTTCCGGATCCGGGTTATCCGGACTATTTATCCGGTCCGGTGTTGGCGGATGTTCATTTTGATACAATGCCATTGCTTGAGGAAAATGATTTTCTCCCGGATTATGACGCTTTGCCTGATGAAGTGAAAAAACGGGCAAAATTGATGTATTTGAACTATCCAAACAATCCGACGGGCGCCACAGCCGATTTGGCGTTCTTCGAAAAAACGGTGCAATTTGCAAAAGAACACAGTATTGCCGTTGTTCACGATTTCGCATACGGAGCCCTTGGATTCGACGGGAAGAAACCGGTAAGCTTCCTGCAAGCGGAAGGGGCAAAAGAAGTCGGCGTAGAGTTCTATACATTATCCAAAACTTTTAACATGGCCGGCTGGCGCGTTGCTTTTGCGGTGGGTAACCGCGACATCATCGAAGCCATCAACTTGTTGCAAGACCATCTGTTCTGCAGCCTCTTCCCTGCCGTACAGCGCGCGGCCGCCTATGCATTGAATGGCGATCAATCCTGTGTGGAAGAATTGCGAAACATTTACGAATCCCGCCGCAATGTGCTGGTGGAAGAAGCCCGCCGGATCGGATGGAACGTAAAAGCGCCAAAAGGCTCCTTCTTTGCATGGTTGCCGGTTCCGGAAGGGTTTACGAGCCAAGAATTTTCCGATTACCTATTGGATAAGGCGGATGTGGCAGTCGCAAGCGGCAACGGATTCGGCGAGCACGGCGAAGGCTATATCCGGGTGGGGCTGCTCGTTGAAGAAGACCGGCTCCGGGAAGCCCTCCGCCGCATTGAAGCATTAGGGATATTCCAAAAAGACAAAGCGAAAGTTCAAAAATGACATCATTCCCCTCCCCTTTGAATAAGCGGAGGGGTTAATATTTTTGTACCCTCTGCCTGTCCTGCATCCATAAAGCTCTCCTGAACGGAATTGGCGAAAAATTCAAAATAAGATTGATTTTCATAGGATTTTTCGCTTACGATAGATTTACAAAGTTTGCCTATTCCACAGCAAAGGGTGATAACATGACAACAAAATATACAATCGCGGTAAAAGAAGGAATCCTGAATGCGAAAAAAATTGCCCAAAAGAAACTGAATTATCAACTGGATATTCCCCATCTCTGGGCCGCTTTATTGCAACCGGACCACTTTGCCTATAACTTTTACCGGGAATTAAACATTGATATGGATGAACTGATCCAACTCGTCAATAAGGAAGTGGATAAAATCCCCTCTTTAACCGGTACGGAAATCGCCTATGGAGAAAAAGAGAGCCAACGTCTAAAAAGGTTGTTCAAACAAGCGGAAATCGAAGCGGAACGTCTGCGGGACCGGTTTATTTCCGTCGAGCATTTGATGATTGCCCTATTTGAACAAGATTTTAATCCAATCACAAAATATCTGATCCAACATCATGTCACAAAAGAATCCATCTATGAAAAATTGAATCAAACGCGAAACGGGCAAAATGTCACATCCGACAACCAGGAAGCGCTATACGATTCTTTAAACAAATATGCAGTCAATTTGAATCAACGATACATAGAGGGGAAAGTGGACCGGGTTGTCGGCAGAGAAAAAGAAATCAACGATATCATCCGCATTTTGACAAGAAAAAATAAAAATAATGCGATATTGATAGGAAGCCCCGGGGTCGGGAAAACCGCCATCGTTGAAGGGTTGGTCCAAAAAATCGTAAACAAAGAGGTTCCAAATAATTTGCTCGATAAAGTCGTCTACAATCTCGATATGAGTTCCCTTCTCGCAGGAGCCAAATATCGCGGGGAATTTGAGGAAAAATTAAAAGCCGTATTAAATGATGTGAAACAATCCAATAATCGGATCATCCTCTTCATTGATGAAATCCACACGATCGTCGGTGCAGGACGTACAGAAGGCTCCATGGATGCCGGCAATATTTTAAAACCGATGCTTGCCCGCGGAGAACTTCGCTGCATTGGCGCAACCACGCAAGATGAATATCGGGAATATATCGAAAAAGACAAAGCATTGGAGCGCCGTTTCCAACGGGTGATCGTCAATGAGCCGTCGATTGAAGCAACCATTGAAATTCTGCGGGGCATTAAAGAGGATTATGAATTGTATCACGAAACCCTTATCACCGATGAAGCCATCGAAGCGGCCGTCAAACTTTCGAAACGCTACATCACCGACCGGTATTTGCCGGATAAAGCCATTGACTTGATGGATGAAGCCAGCGCAGTCAAACGGATTTCCTTAAATGAAGTCCCCCACTCCATCAAAAAAATCAACGAACAAATTTTGCAAGCAAAAATCGCCCTTTATAAGCATGAGTTGGAACCCGGCCCGGCATTTGACCGGCATACATTTGAACAACAGCTAAAAAATTTGGAAACCGAAAAGGAAAAAATGGAAAAGCAATGGGCCAAAGAGCTGGAAATGCTCCATTTCACGCAGCGGGAAAAAAGAAATTTGGCAAGATTGCATAAGTTTTACGAAAAAGCGGTAAAGAACAATGAAGTCGGTCAAATCGTTCAATTGGAAACCGGTGACATTCCTGCATCCGAAAAGAGACTGAAAGAGCTGGAACAACAATGGGAGGCATTAAAGCAAAGCAAAACCTTTATCGATAATGTAGTGACCGCCGAAGATATCGAGCGCGTCGTGGAAAGGCTGACGGGAATCAAAATTACTGGCGTTATGGAAAATGAACGGGAACGGCTATTGCATTTGGAGGACGAAATACACCAATACATCGTGGGACAAGATGAAGCGGTGAAAAAAGTGACCCATGCCGTTTTGCGTTCAAGGGCTGGCATTAAAAATCCGAATAAACCGACCGGCTCGTTCCTGTTCCTTGGCCCTACCGGCGTCGGCAAGACAAAACTGGCCAAAGTGCTGGCAAAAGTGTTGTTCGGTACCGAGCTGGATATGGTGCGATTGGACATGTCAGAGTATATGGAAAAACATGCGGTCGCGAAACTCATCGGTCCTCCGCCGGGATACGCCGGCTATGACGAAGGGGGCCACTTGACGGAGGCGGTCCGGCATCGGCTCCATTCCATCATCGTTCTCGATGAAATCGAAAAAGCCCATCCGGATGTTTTCAACATTCTATTGCAAGTGCTCGATGAAGGAAGACTTACGGACTCCCAAGGACGGACGGTGGATTTTAAAAATACGATTTTAATTATGACAAGCAATATCGGATCAAAATTGCTATTGGATTCGATTGATAATTATGGTGCCATTACACCTGAAGCAAGGGAAGCGGTCATTAACGAATTGCGGGCCCATTTCAGACCGGAATTTTTAAACCGGATCGATGAAACCATCATTTTCAACCCATTGGTGAAAGAACAAATGGTAGCGATTGCAGAAATCATGATGAAAGAACTCAATGAACGATTAAATGAAAACAAAATGATTCTGCACGCAACTCCGGAGGCCATCCAATGGATCGCGGAGAATGGATACGATCCAATTTATGGAGCCCGTCCAATTCAACGGTTTATCGTCCAGCACATTGAAACACCGCTCGCCCGGGATATCATCGCCAATCAAATCGGCGAAAATGTCCGTATTACCATTTCCATCGAAAATGATGAACCGGTTTTCCATTATAAACCGATATAATTCCACTTCAATGAAGGAGAGGATTTCCCCTATCCTCTCTCCTTTCCCGAAATTTCATCCCATTAAACCTTAAAAACTGTTATATTTTGTAACAAAGTTCCAATAATTTTCAAAAAATCTATAGACGGATATTTTGAAATTCGCTACAATTAATTTATAAACGTTTTCATTATTCTGAAAATTCTTACTTATGTAACTCTTCCCACAAAAAAAAGAAGGTGATTCCTTGAAAACTTATGATGTACTCATTATCGGAGCAGGACCTGGGGGATATGTTGCGGCGGAAGAAGCGGCACAGCTCGGGAATTCAGTGGCGGTGATTGAAAAAAATGCCGTTGGCGGCTGCTGTCTCAATGTGGGTTGCATCCCTTCCAAAGCTTATTTGCAATACAGCCACTGGTTGTCCGCCGTACAGGCCCTTAATGCAAACGGTTTATCCGTAACAGTGAATCAAATCGATTTCCCATCCGTTGTGAAAAGAAAAAACAAAATTATCTCCACCTTACAATCCGGCATTCACATGACCTTTAAAAAGAATGGCATCCATTATATTGCAGGCGAAGCGAAATACGTGGAAGGAAAAATTTTCGAAGTGAATGGAGAGCGATACTACGGAAAAAATGTGTTGCTTGCCACAGGCGGTGCCCCCTTCATCCCGAACATCCCAGGTTTGAGCGATATAGATTATTTGACGACGAACACCTTTTTTGACATGGAAACATTACCGAATCAATTGGCCATCATCGGCGGCGGTGTGATTGGTGTGGAATTGGCCTATGCCATGAAAAGTTTCGGCGCCGATGTCACGATTATCGAAGCCGCACCGGACATATTGCTGACGGTTGATCTGGAAGCCCGTGCCATTGTAAAAGAAAAGCTTCGAAGCTTAGGAATAAAAATCATCACAAAAGCATCCATACAGCAAGTGAAAAAAGGAAAGGTTGTCCTTTCCGGCCATGGGGAAATTCCTTTTGACCAACTTTTGGTGGCAACGGGGAGAAAACAAAACCTTGAGATTCCAAAAGCGATGGGACTTGAGTTGGATGAAAAACAGCAATTTGTGAAAGTCAATGAATATTATGAAACAAGCATGAAACATGTTTATGCCGTTGGCGATCTAATCGGCGGCTATACTCTTGCCCATGCGGCCAGCGCGGAAGGCATCAAAGCCGTCCGGGCCATGAGCGGCAAAAAAGAAAGGCCCGTATCGCCATACAGCATCCCCCGCCCCCTATTCATCGAACCGGAAGTATCCGAATTCGGGATGAGTGAAGAAGAAGCAAGAAAAAAGGGCTATGACGTAATTGTCGAAAAAATGCCGTTTTCATTCAATGGACGGGCCATTGCCGCCAATGAAACAGAAGGATTTGTCAAAATCATATCCGAAAGGAGATATCGGGAAATATTGGGAGCCGTGATTGTCGGACCCAATGCGGCGGACCTGATTCACCAAATTCTTGCCGTCCATGAAGCGGAAGGTACTGTTGATGAATTGGCAAACACAGTCTTCGCCCACCCTACCATTTCTGAGTTGATCCAGGATACAGCCAAAAGAATATTAAAACATCAATAAATCATAAGGAGGAATCAAGAATGACGGAAAAAGCAAAAGGCATGCCTAAATTGTTTGCGAGTGTTGATACGTCGGTGAAAGAATTGGTGGATTTAGAGATTCGCACAGCTACGGATACTGCGGAGTTGACAAAAGATAAGGCAAAATCCATGTATAAATCCATGGAGGATATCCGCAATTTTGAAGAAAATGTAAAACGTTTCTTCGCTGCCGGGGAAATTCCGGGGTTTGTGCACTTATACGCCGGTGAAGAAGCGATTGCTGTTGGTGTTTGTGCCCACCTGACAGATGAAGACTACATAACAAGCACCCACCGAGGACACGGGCATTGTATTGCCAAAGGCGGCGATTTAAAAGGAATGATGGCTGAAATCTTTGGGAAAGCCACAGGTCTTTGCAAAGGTAAAGGCGGTTCCATGCACATTGCCGACATGAATAAAGGAATTTTAGGCGCCAATGGAATGGTTGGAGGCGGTTTCGGACTGGTAACAGGTGCTGCCATGCGCAACAAATATAAGAAAACGGACCGGGTTGCCGTTTGCTTCTTCGGTGATGGTGCAGCCAACGAAGGTGTATTCCATGAATGTTTGAATATGGCATCGATTTGGAAGTTGCCAGTGATTTTTGTATGTGAGAATAACCTTTTCGCCGAATCCACTCCACAATGGTATTCTTCCGCTTCCCGTACAATCGCGGAAAGAGCGGCCGCCTACAATATGCCTGGGGTTCGGGTGAACGGAAAAGATGTTGTCGCTGTTTATGAAGCGGCCGGCGAAGCAATCGAACGCGCACGCAAAGGTGAAGGACCAACACTAATAGAATGCGTCACTTACCGGAACCACGGACACTTTGAAGGTGACGAACAAACTTACAAAGCGCCTAGCGGAGAAGAAAAAGAATGGGCGGAAGTGGATCCGCTTGAAGTATTCCGTCAATACGCCATCGAAAACGGCTTATTGACTGAAGAAGAGTTGGATCAATTGAGGGAAGAATCCGTTCGCGATATTGAAGAAGCGATTGAATTTGCGAAAAAAAGTCCAGAACCATCACCTGAATCACTCTATCAAGATGTTTTTGCGGACTAATCTAAAAAACTTGGAAAGGAGTTATAGAGAATGGCTAGAGAAATATTGTTCATGAATGCAATCAATGAAGCGCTTGATCAAGCAATGGCAAAAGATGAAAACATCATTTTATTAGGTGAAGATATTGCAGGCGGAGCGGAAGTCCAACATTTGGAAGAGGCCAACGAAGATGCTTGGGGCGGTGTAATGGGCGTAACCCGCGGCCTTGCGCCAAAATACGGCCGTGAACGGGTCATCGATACGCCGCTATCCGAAATGGGTTATATGGCCGCAGCTGTAGGGATGGCTGTAACCGGTTTGCGTCCTGTAGCCGAGCTAATGTTCAGCGACTTTATCGGCTTTTGCTTTGACTCCATCATTGGACAAGGTTCAAAAATGCGCTACATGTTCGGCGGAAAAGCGAAAGTTCCAATGACGGTGCGCACGATGCACGGTGCTGGAGTGAACGCAGCCGCTCAACACTCTGGCTCCTACTACGGACTGTTCGGTTCGATTCCAGGCGTCAAAGTCGTTGTCCCTGCAACACCATATGACGCAAAAGGTCTTCTCCTCTCCGCCATTGAAGATGATAACCTGGTCATCTTTTCGGAAGATAAAACATTGTACGGAATGAAGGGCGAAGTACCGGAAGAATATTACACAATCCCAATCGGCAAAGCTGCCATCAAGCGGGATGGAAAAGATTTGACAATTGTGACCATCGGAAAAATGTTGTACGTCGGCTTAGAAGTTGCAGACATTTTAGAAAAGGACAATATCTCAGTCGAAGTCATTGACTTGCGCACTGTTGCACCATGGGATGAAGAAACAGTACTGGAGTCTGTGAAGAAAACAGGCCGCTTAATTATCATCGATGAATCCAATCCGCACAACAACACGGCAACTGATATCGCTTCAGTTGTAGCAGACAAAGCCTTTGATTATTTAGATGGACCGATCAAATGCGTATGCGCGCCAAACACACCTGTTCCGTTTGCTGCTAATCTTGAAAAATTATATATCCCAGATGCTAATAAAGTATTGACAGTAGCGACAGAAATTATCGATGACTTGAGAGTTAAATAGAGAGGGGTGATTCATCATGGCTACGGAAATATTGATGCCTAAGCTAGGCTTGACGATGACAGAGGGTACAGTAGAACATTGGTTTGTAAATGAAGGTGATGAAGTTCATGCAGGTGATGCAGTGGCGGAAATCAGTTCAGAGAAATTGACCGGTGAAGTCGTTGCACCAGAGTCCGGTACAATCATTAAAATTGTCGCTCAAGTAGGAGATGTCGTACCAAGTAAGGCGCCCATCGCGTATATCGGAAAACCTGGTGAACAGATCGGCTCCCCTTCTCCATCAGCCGGCACACCGGAAGTACAAACCGTCAAAACACCGGTGGCAAATGAACCTGCAAAAACGGAATCAAATGTAAAAGATGAAAGAGAAAGAATCTTTATTACGCCAATTGCCCGCAAGATGGCGAAAGAACTTGGCATTGATATTCGCAATGTTGTCGGTACAGGTGGCAACGGGCGAATTACCCGGTTGGATATATTGAGATATCAAGCCTCTATGGAGAAAGCATCTCCGGCAACAGACAGCGTTCCATCCGCGTCAGCAGTTTCATATGGTGCCGGTCTTGCCGGTTTGCGCAAAACCATTGCCCAACGAATGATGCGCAGTGTCCAAACAACTGCCCAAGTAACGAACCATCGAAAAGTGGATATCACCGAATTGATGAAATTCCGCGAAGATATCAAGTCGAAAGTGAAAGAACCGCTTGACAATAATGAACTAAGCATCAATACCCTTCTGACAAAAGCGGTCGTTTTGGCACTAAAAGATACGCCGGATATGAACGCCTGGTATCATAATGGCGAATATATCCGCGTGGAAGAAGTGCATATCGGAATGGCCACGGCGGTGGAAGACGGCTTGGTCGTTCCCGTCGTCAAAAACGCCCATCTCATGTCCTTGTCCCAACTTGGCGCTGCCATCAAGAAGGTGACAACCGAAGCACGGCAAGGCACACTGGACGGCAGCCTTTACAGCGGATCGACTTTTACGATTACAAACTTGGGCGGTTATGAAATCGAATACTTCACCCCTATCTTGAATACACCGGAAGTGGGCATTTTAGGTGTCGGTGCCATCCAAAAAGAACTGGCACTGGAAAATGGTGAAGTGGTGGAGAAATTGAAATTGCCACTCAGTTTAACTTACGATCACCAAATTATCGATGGTGCTCCTGCCGCGGAATTTTTGGGAAAAATCGCCGATTACTTGCAAGACCCATATCGTCTGCTTCTATAAAAAGAAAATGGTTCACTCACCTTTCCTCTTTATATATGTTTGATGCATGTTTTCCTGACTTTGAACCCCTTGGACCCTCTCAAGAGAATCCAAGGGGTTTTCATGTTAAAACAGAAGGGACGACTGTTTTTTCCATTTTGAAAAGTTCGTTGCTTGGTCAATGATTTCGCGGATTTCCTTTTCTGCTTCAGCATACAATTTGGCGTAGTTCGTCGCACGGAGAATCGCTTTCCGATATTCCTTTGAAATTTCTTCAATTTTCGCCTCGGCTTCATCGGATAGTTGGCAATGTTTTGTAATGTCAAAGATGACATCCCCTTCCCTTCCATCTTCAGGGAAGTATTCGTGGGGAGCGGTACTGTCGAAAATGCAAAGCTTCAATTCCGGCAAAATCACCATATCGATGGATTTGGAATCTAATCCGCACCACACCTTTTGGACATCAAACCCTCTTTTCAATGCATCCTGCGTCAATTTCTTCAGCATGGTCGACTTTCCTGTCCCTGGCAATCCCTTAATAAAATATCTTCTGTCCATATTCCGTGTAATATTTTGCAGAAAATCTTTGGCCCCATCCGGCGTCAGCGTTCCGAACAAGCGGTGGGTTAAAACACCGGATTTATTGAGAAGCATGCCGTCAAATATTTGGTCAAAGAATTCATCCTGTTGCTGTTCATACGCCTTCCAATCCATATGGGCCTGCGTCTCTTTTTCCCAATCATCGTGAATCCGGATGGCTTGTTGAAGAGAAGCAAAACATTGATCATGCCATTTTTCGGCTTCCTCGGAAAGTTGCTTCAATCGTTCGCCATGTTTTATGAGGATCGGTTCTTCCAAACATTCATAGAAGGAAATGACTTTATCGCGGGTGCCAAGTTGCGTTGGTTCAATGGAAGGTTTTGAGCTTTGGAGAAATAAAGTGTCGATGCCTTTGATGAAGGTTGCCTGAATGGTATTTTCAAAAAGGGGATCATAGAAAAATTCGATATCATGGCCTTTATTGACATAATGATAGCCGATTTCTTTTAATAAATTGGAAACATTGAAGCCGAAGATGCCTTTCAAAAAATAGACTTCCTTGGCTTCCCGTACAATGTCTTTATATAGATTTTTCCATCCCTGTCCGGTCATTGCCTGCCCAAAATATTTTGTAATGGAACCTTTCAATGGATCATCCTTTCCGGGTGATTGTAGTGCCAGACACCTATAACAGCTCTTTCCCCACCTTTTCATAGATGGCAAGCGCCTCATCCAGCATTTCTTTCGTATGGCTGGCGGTTGGCATATTGCGGATGCGGCCTGTTCCTCTTGGTACGGTCGGATACACAATGGCTTTTGCATAAACGCCTTCTTCCAATAAACGTTTTGAAAACGCCTGTGTCAATTTTTCATCTCCAATGATGCAAGGGGTGATCGGCGTTTCCGAATTCCCGATATCAAACCCGAGCTTTTTTAATCCCGCTTTAAGATAATTGCCGTTCTCCCATAACTTGTCGGTCAGTTCTTTCGACTGCATCAACATATCAATCGCTGCAATGGTTGCCGCCACATCCCCCGGAGGCACCGCCGTTGAAAAAAGAAATGGACGGGATCGCACCTTCAGCCAATCAATCAGCCTTTTCTTCCCTGCCACATAGCCGCCGACAACACCGATCGCCTTTGACAACGTCCCAATCTGAAAATCGATTTCTTTCTCCAATCCGAAATGCTTTACCGTCCCTCTTCCATTCCCGGTGACCCCTGAACCGTGGGCATCATCCACATATGTGATCAAATCGAATTCCTTCGCGATTTCTACAATGTCCGGTAACTTCGCCAAATCCCCATCCATTGAAAAAACGCCATCGGTAATGACCATCATCTTCCGGTAGCGCCCGGATTCCGCGGCTTCCTTGGCCTTTTTCCGCAAATCATCCATATCAGAATGAGTATATGCAACAATCTTTGCTTTGGATAATCGGCAGCCGTCAATAATCGAAGCGTGATTCAATTGATCCGATAAAATGCAGTCGTCCTGATCCATCACTGCGGAAATGGCAGCCATGTTGCAGTTGAAACCGGACTGGTAGCTGATTGCCGCTTCCGTCCCTTTAAACTCGGCAATCTTTTCTTCCAATTGCTGATGCAAATCGAGGGTCCCGTTAATCGTTCGTACTGCTCCTGCCCCGACTCCGTATTTGTCGATGGCTTCTTTGGCCACTTTCTTCAGTTGCTCATTCGTCGCCAAACCTAAATAATTATTGGATGATAAATTAATCAACCTTTTGCCGTTGATTTCAATGACAGGCCCGTTCGCCCCTTCTAACACATCAATTCGGTTATATAATCCTTGGCTTTTTAATTGCTGCAAGTTTTCCTCAAGAAATGCATCCAGAACTTTTGCCAATTCTCCACCTCCAACTGGGTTGTTTACAGTCACTATATGACAGGAACCTTCAATTCTTATCCGATGAAACGCAAATTCCCGAAAGAAATGATGTTATTTCATATTAGAAAAAGCATGCACCCCGCTCAATACAAAAAATGGCGTTGATGAAGTGAAACTGGATTTACCGATGCTCGGGAAAAATTTCATTTTTACAATAAAAAAAGGCTTAAGCCCCCGTAAAAGCTTAAGCCGTTTGATTTTGTTCCACCGAAAGCAAAGGTGCGCCAAAAACTTCGGCCTGATTCAAAAATGCCCATCAGGCCCCGCTTACCAATGCTTTTTCACTTTCCAGCACTTTCCCTAAAAACTTCGCCACTTCCAACATGCCGTATTTGCCTGCTCTTGCTTCCGCATCGCTGTTGTAATTCGTATTTGTATTAATGTCGTACGTAAAAACGACGCCGTTTTCATCCTTGATGAACTCAATGCCGGCAACTGCGATGTCATTGGCCTGCAAGAACGCTTCATACGTTGCGATTTGCTCCAAATCCACATCGTCAATGATTTCAAATTTTGGTTTCTGTTCCACCTGCTCGCCAACCGGGCAGAACAAGTCATTGATTTGGCAAGCATCTGCCGGGCAAAGCTCAAACCCTTTCGAAGTATCCACTTGCACAGCGTAGAAAAATTTTCCGCCGATGAATTCTGCCCGTGTAATATAGGATTCCGGCGCTTTAATATACTCCTGGATCAGCGTGATGCCGTCCACCGGCTCTTCATATGCCGGTCCATCAAGATATTCTTTCAATGCGTCGATGGAATGGAATAATTGTACACCAAGCCCTTTTCCGGCGCGGTTATGCTTTGTGATAAAAGGTGTTTTTCCCAGGCTTTCCGCCGCTTTCACAATCTGCTCTTTTCCGACTGCCCCAATCGTTTTTGGCACGCGGATCCCCGCTTTTTCAAGAGCGATGTATTGATTGATTTTGCTTAACTCCAATGATAATGCCTTCGTTCCATTCAATACTGTACGGCCGTGATGCTCCAGCCATGCAAGCACCGCCCCCGTCAACTCCGGAGCAAAGCGGTGGTTGCGCGTATGGGATGAAGCGCTCATCCGGCTATAGTAAATCCCTTTCGGCGGCTCCTTCGTCAGATCAACCGTCCCCTCGTCCAAATGCCACAACTCATAAGGGAGATTCAATTCTTCCAAACGTTTCGTCAGATGAACTGTCCATTCATCGTTTTCATGGATGACATAGATTTTTGACATTTATTTCACTCCTAATTTTTCTTTTCTCAATTCTTCCACCAACGGCATCACTTTTTCCGCAAAGCGGTTCATCTCTTCCAATTGAGGGGAGAATTGGAGAATCAATAAATTCACTCCGGCATCTTCGTATTCCAGTATGCGTCTTGCGATTTGTTCCGGCGTTCCGATTAAATTTGGACGCAAACCGCGGTTGGATACGGAATAGTCTTCCAGGCTGACATTTACATTTAATTGAGACTTGCTGATAAAATCCTGATATCCCGCATAGCCCGGACTTCCCTCAGATACATCCGTAATGCGGGCCAATTCTTCTTTCGCCTCTTCTTCTGTATCCCGGCAAATGACAAATGCGGCCATTCCAAAGGTTTCAAAAGGCGGTTTTCCTAAATTTTTTCTTCGATTTTGCATATCAGCAAGCTTTTCTCTCACTTCTTCCACTGTTCCCCCGTGGATTACATAAGAATCGCAAGTTTTGGCAATCGTTTGTTTGCCTGTTTCGCTTTCCCCGCCGGCATAGAGCGGAATATGGCGATTGCGCAGCGGCTTCGGCTCCAAATACGTATTTTCATATTGATAGAACTTCCCTTTATAAGAAAACGGCGTGTGATTCCATAAGCCTTTCAGCACTTCAATAAATTCTTCCGTGCGGGCATATCGGTCATCGTGGGCTGTAAACTGTCCGCCATATTGTCTCGCCTCTTCTTCCCACCATGCGGAAACAATATTCAATGAAAGTCTGCCTCCGCTGATGTGATCGATGTTTGTTGCCGTTTTCGCAAAAGTGGCAGGGTTATAGAATCCCGGACGGATAGCCACTAAGATTTCCAATTTTTCCGTAACGGCGCTGATGGCTGCCGCTGTGGACCATGCATCCATCGACGGCGCTTCAATTCCTTTTATATCATTTAAAAATAATTCCGGAATGAGTGTCATCGAATACCCTTTTTGTTCCGCATTTTGTGCCAATGTTTTTAAGTATTCAAAGGTAGTGGGCATGTTTTCATTTTCCACATTTCTCAGCCAGCCGCCCCAAACCGGCATCCAAAAGCCATATTTCATATTTGCTCCGCCTTCCTTTCTTTCTATTCGAAACTATCTGAATTTTTTAATTGCACTAATCCTATCACATTACTCTATTTAATTCAATAGTATTTTTCTTACAAAACATAGTTGACACATTGGATTAATGTGATATATCATGGTCGATAACAAAATGTTCAAAAAATTCACTACTCGAAGGAGAGACATTTCCAATGACTGAATACCGATTTGATACCCTTGCTGTACACCACGGCCAGGCGCCCGACAGCGACTATGGTTCAAGAGCTGTTCCTATATATCAAACCACTTCCTATGTTTTCGAAAGTGCCGAACATGCCAGCAAACTATTCGCTTTGGAAGCAGATGGTCACATTTATTCCCGAATGAGCAATCCGACGGTGGATGTCTTCGAAAAACGGATGGCTGCCCTTGAAGGCGGAGTGAGCGCCATTGCGACTTCTTCCGGCCAAGCGGCAATCACATTGGCTTTATTGACATTGGCAAAACCAGGCGATGAAATCATCGCTTCTTCCAATATATATGGCGGTACATATAATCTGTTGGATGCCACTTTGAGAAGGGCCGGCATTAACGTCATTTTTGTGCCGGGCACCGATCCAAAACAATTTGAAGAAAAAATCACCGATAAAACAAAGGCGATTTTCGCAGAAACAATCGGTAATCCCAGCCTGCATGTTTTGGATATCGAAGAAACCGCCAAAGTGGCCCATGCTCATGGCATTCCGCTTGTGATTGACAGCACCTTTACAACGCCTTATATTACAAAGCCGATTGAATGGGGAGCAGACATCGTCATCCATAGCGCAACAAAATGGATTGGCGGACATGGCACTGCCATTGCCGGTGTCATTATTGACAGCGGGAACTTCCCATGGGACTCCGGACGTTTCCCGGAATTTACGGAGCCCGATCCGACTTACCACGGTGTGCGCTTTTACGAAAAATTCGGCCGTGAAGCCTTCGCCTCAAAAGTGAGAGCGCAGCTTTTAAGGGATTATGGAGCTTCTTTATCCCCTTTTAACGCTTTCCTGTTATTGATCGGCCTTGAAACGTTGCACCTCCGCATGCAGCGCCACTGTGAAAACGCTCTGAAACTTGCACAATATTTAGAGCAGCATGAAGCGGTGGAATGGGTCCGATACCCAGGACTTTCCGGTCACGAATCCTATGAAAATGCCAAAAAGTATTTTAAAAACGGTTTTGGCGGAATTGTTGTTTTCGGTGTGAAAGGAGACCGGAAAACGGCCGCGAAAGTACTGGATGAAACAAAGCTCTGGTCCCATCTTGCCAATGTGGGGGATGCCAAATCCCTGATCATCCATCCCGCGACAACCACTCACCAGCAGTTGTCAAAAGAGGATTTGGTAAAAACCGGGGTTACAGAAGAAATGATCCGCCTCTCTTGCGGAATTGAAGACTTTGAAGATATTAAAGAAGACTTAAATCAAGCATTGCAAAAAGCAGTCTTACAAACCATTTAGAAGGAGTGTTTTCGTTGAAAAAGAACATTGCCATAGTGCTAACCTTAATTCTTGCTCTTACCCTCATTCTTCAAGGATGCTCATCAAGCAATGCTTCCGGGAATGAAGAATTGAAAACCATCCGTTTGGATTATGCCTATTACTCTCCTGCCAGTCTCATATTAAAATATAACGGCTGGGCGGAGGAAGAATTTGAAAAAGAAGGCGTCAAAGTCGAATGGACATTAAGCCAAGGTAGCAATAAAGCGCTGGAATTCTTGACTTCCAACAGCATTGACTTCGGATCGGCAGCCGGTGCGGCGACACTAATTACCAAAACAAAAGATGTGCCGATCAAAAACATCTATATTACCTCCACTCCTGAATGGACGGCTCTTCTCACAAAAGATGCTTCCATTCAAAGCGTGGAAGACTTAAAAGGTAAAAAGGTAGCCGCCACTTACGGAACAGATCCATACATCTTCCTGCTTCGCGCATTGAATGAAGCCGGTTTATCCGAAAAGGATATTCAATTTGTCAACTTGCAGCACCAAGACGGCTATCAGGCTTTATTAAAAGGCGATGTGGATGCCTGGGCCGGCCTTGACCCGATCATGGCAACAGCCGAATTGAAATCCGGTGCGAAGATCTTTTATCGAAACATTGATTTCAATACGTATAACTTCTTAAATGTCCGGAAAGAGTTTGCGGAGAAACATCCGGAAGCGGTGGAAAAAGTGATTCAATTGTATGAAAAAGCCCGTGCATGGATCCTTGAGCATCCGGATGAAGCGGCGGAAATCATCGCAAAAGAAGCTCAAATTGATCTGGACATAGCGAAAAAACAATTGGAACGCACAAAATTTGATACGTACATCCCATCCGATGAACAAAAAGAAGCTCTTCATGCAGCCGGAGATATCTTGCAAAAAGCGGGCGTCATCGATCAGAAAGCGGATTTGACAAAACATATCGATGAATTGATTGATCCTTCTTTCGCTAAAAAAGTAAGTAAATAAGGAGGTTTACTAAAATTGAGTAAAAAAGTATCCGGAATATCCCAAACAATCCCGCTTTCTATTGAAACGAAAAAATCAGCCAAAAAGAAAAGAAATTCGAATGTATGGCTCGGCTTCATTTTGCCCGCCCTGCTGCTTGCCGTCTGGACGGCCGCAACGGAAACAGGATTTATTCCGTCTTACCAGCTCCCTTCCCCAAGAAATGTCATTGAACGGATTGTGCGTTTAGTGCAAGACGGTTCTTTATGGTCCCATGTCGGTATCACGTTTTACCGGGTGGGCATCGGGTTTTTCATCGGTACTGTGGCAGCCGTATTGTTGGGATCCATTGTCGGATTTTACAGCAAAGCCGAGAAAATTTTTGATCCGATTATCCAGGCATTCAAATCGATTCCTTCCTTGGCCTGGGTGCCCCTCTTCATCTTATGGATGGGCATCGGGGAAGCATCGAAAATCAGCTTGATCGCCGTCGGGGTATTCTTCCCTGTTTATTTGAACATCGTCAGCGGCATTTTGAACGTGGACCGGAAATTGATTGAAGTCGGAAAAGTATATGGATTGGGCCATTTCCAATTGGTCAAACGCATCATCTTCCCGGCAAGCCTCCCTTCCTTTTTCACAGGACTCCGTAGCGGCCTTGGGTTGGGATGGATGTTCGTCGTTGCCGCCGAATTGATGGGAGCGAGCGAAGGATTGGGATATCTCCTGGTGATCGGGCAAAACTCTTCCTCCCCCGACATCATCATTGCCAGCATCTTGTTGTTCGCGATTGTCGGCAAATTGACGGACTGGTTTGTGAAAATTATTGAAAATAAAGTATTGGCATGGCGAGATACTAGCGCGATAGGAGGTTAAACATGCTTACCATCAATCGACTCAACCGCATTTTCGAAGGCGATAACGGCGTGCGGAATGTCTCCTTTTCCGTGGAAAAAGGCGAAATCATCGGGCTGCTCGGAAAAAGCGGTTCGGGGAAAAGTACCATTTTGAAAGCCATTGCCGGTCTCGATCAAGGATATAGCGGGGACATTCTCATCAATGGCGATAAAATTCAGGGACCCCACGAAGAAATCGGGGTCGTCTTCCAGGAACCGCGGCTTTTTCCATGGTTGACAGTGCTTGAAAATGTCCAGTTTGGCCTGAATGGAAATAAAAAAGAAAACACCGCTGCCGCTCGGGAACTGTTGAAAGAAGTGGGACTCGAACATGCGGAAAATTTATATGTCAAACAATTATCCGGCGGAATGGCGCAGCGGGTGGCGATCGCCAGAGCCCTTGTAACAAATCCAGGCCTGCTCCTTCTCGATGAACCTTTCAGTGCGCTCGATGCGTTTACCAAAATGCAACTTCAAGATTTGGTGCTGAAAATCTGGAAATCGCAGCAGTTAACGGCGGTGATTGTCACTCATGACATCGATGAAGCTTTATACTTATGTGACCGGATCATCGTCTTATCCGGAAAACCCGGGCAAGTGGAGCGGGAATTCCGCATCGAGGAAGCGCGGCCCAGAAACCGCGGCAGCGAAACCCTTGCCCGCATGAAAGCGGAAATTCTGAAATCTTTAGGTATTGAAGCGGTCTACAGTTAATTCTGTTGTCCGCTTTAATATAACCCCCCTGTTACACGGGAAAGAGGCTGGGACATAACTAATAAAGTGAACGAGCTGCAAAAAGATTTTTTGTAAAAAATTGATTGGAGTGACGGGGCGAGTGCTCCTGTCGCGCACGCTTAGTCGCAAAGCAAAAGCTTTCCTGCGGGAACAGCCCGAGGCTCGAGACCCCGCAGGAGCGAAGGATTGAGCTCCGAGGAGGCTCGAGCCGGGCCTGCGGAAAGCGTCCCCGGAACGGAAATCAATTTTCTTCAATTATCAAAAAAACACCATTTTCTCCCGGGAGAAAATGGTGTTTTTTATCTTTTGTCCCAGCCTCTTTTCTTTTTCTTGGCGTCCAAAGGGGATCTTAATCTGCGCAAGCGAAAAGTTTCATCTGACCAGGAAGAACCCCAGTCCTTACAAAATAACTCCCACCTTTTGCATTATTTTTTTATCCTTCAATATCATCCCTCCCGCCCTTCATTGAATTGTCCATCGATTTTTGATTTATCTATTGGTAGCGTAATTGTTGAAAGGTCTTAAAAATTCCCCCTTGCTGGAACTTTCGGTTATGGCGGACAATAATGGGGAGCCATTTCCCTTTCGAAATTGTTTTATTTTATACTGGTAATAGAAACGATTGGAATGAAGGAAAACAACAATTTCATATGTTCGGCTTGTGCAAACCCTTTCCACCGGCATCCAAACGTTGATTGAATGAAAACCAATGAATAATAAAGGATGATTAATGTGACGAATGAAGTGACTTTTCGTATTGCGACCCTTGAAGATTTGCCAATCATTGTGGAGATTTACAATTCGACGATTCCAAGCAGAATGGTCACTGCGGATACGGAACCTGTAACAGTGGAGGATCGATTACAGTGGTTTTATAGCCATAATCCTGAAAAGAGACCTTTATGGGTGGTGGAATTTGAAGAAGATATTTGTGGTTGGGTAAGTTTTCAGTCTTTCTATGGGAGACCTGCTTATGATGCCACTGTTGAAGTCAGCATTTATCTTCATGAAACCTATAGAGGAAAAGGACTGGGGAAAAAGATTTTAAGCAAGGTGATCGAGGAATGCCCTAAGTATAAAATTGACACGCTGCTTGCTTTCATCTTTGGACACAACGAACCAAGCCTTAAACTATTCTACAGTTTCGGCTTTGAAAAATGGGGGCATTTGCCGGAAGTGGCGGAATTGGATGGGGTTAAGCGGGATTTACTGATTCTCGGCAAAAAAATACGGTAAATAAATATATCCGACCCAAGAAAGGGATAAAAATTTCTTGGGTCTCTTTCTAAAAAAGCAGTGAATCATTTCTAATGGATAAACGGTTTCTCCCCTTCCATCGCTTCTTCCCCTATACATTTTAATAGCAGTTTCTGGAAGTAAGGCAATGCAAATTGCACAATATAGCCGGATCCAACCGCAATAATGACCGTGCCGATGCCAAAGGGGCCACCCAATATCCATCCGATCACAGCAACGATCAACTCAATGGACATGCGGGCAACTTTAATGCTTCCCCCCAATTTTTCAACAATCCACATCATCAATCCATCCCGTGGACCCGATCCTAAATTTGGCGAAATGTACATCCCTGTGCCAAAACTTAAAACAAAAATGCCGATCAAAAAATAGATCAATTGGAAGAAAAAATTCTCCGCTTCAGGCAAAAGCCAATAAAAGAAGTCGATGAACACGCCTGTCAACAACATGTTTAACCATGTGCCGATTTTTGGAAAACTTTTATACATGAGCGAAGTAAAGGCAACAATGATAAGCCCCGTTATAATTACCCAGGAACCGATCGATAATCCGATTGTTTTATATAAAGCGATATGCAACACATCCCACGCATTGACCCCGATTTCTTCTCCTTTAATCACCATCGCAATTCCCAACGCCATAATGATTAAACCGGCGATGTAAAATCCCCAACGCCATGAATAAACTTTCCTCATCCTTCAAGCCCTTCTTTCTATCTAAATCTTTCTACCCCTGCTTCCAAACAAACATTTTCCACATGCCGCTGGAGCCATACCGGCATTTTTTGAATGGTCAACACGTTCCTGGAACAGAACTTCCTGCCCCTTCTTCATTACGAAAAAATCTATTTTTTTGTAACAGAAGCAAAATCCGCATCTACTGCATTTGCCAAATCCATTGGGGCCAATTGAATTTGCAATCCAATTTTTCCTCCGCTGACGATGATGTAATCAAGATTTTCCGCGGACTTATCAATAAATGTCGGAAACAGCTTTTTCATGCCGATGGGTGAACAGCCTCCGCGCACGTAGCCGGTTGTCCCCAGCAAATCTTTTAAAGGCAACATCTCCACTTTCTTTTCACCGGCCACCCTTGCAGCCGCTTTTAAATCCAACTCCGCTTCCACGGGGATTACAAACACATACATTTTTCCAGCCCCTGCCGTCGTCACAAGGGTTTTGAAGACATGGTCCACCGGATGCCCTATTTTCTTCGCCACCGATACCCCGTCGATTGCCCCCTCCGACTCATAAGCAATGGATTGAAAAGGCACCTTTTTTTGTTCCAATAACCGAATAGCATTGGTTTTTGCGATTTTCTTTTTCGTCACCTTTCATCACCTTCAATTTCCATTCATGCAATACCTATCATATCAGATTTTCCTGGAGCGGGTTGGATCGTCTTCATGAAAAAAGACCGTCCCTTACCGAAACGATCTTTCCCCTTGCCACTTACTTCACTTTTTCAAGATGACGTACCATTTGGCCGTAATGACTTTCCACATGATCGATAATTAAGTGATCGATTAAAAAAGACAACGGTTTGCCATCAAACTTTGGATTATAGCTGGGCGCGGTTTTTTCTAAATCCTCTTCCTTCACTTTTGACAGTACCTGTTCAACTTTAGGAACAAGATTTTTTAGTTTTTCAACCGCTTCTTCTTTTTTCAATTGGGATACCACCTGATCACTAACCGCTGCCAAACGGCGAACATGCTCGTGATTGCGTCCCCATTTGGCCCCTGGTACAATAAGCAATGCTTCTAAATCCGCCACCCAAAAATCCACTGCTTCCAAAACATGTGATACAATTTGCATAGCGGACCATTCCTTTTCGGAAGGCTTCATATACAACTTTTCTTCATCTGTGTTTTCCAGCACTTCAATGATTTTCTCTATACTGTTTTTGAATGATACCAGTTTGTCATTTAATACTTGAACAACCATATCAAACTCCCCTTTATCAAAATAGTGAATTTTACCCCTTATATTGATAATATATATCATAAAATATTAAACTATTATTAATGAATACGCAATGAATACAACCTACACCAGAAAGGAACAATTTTTATGACAAAATCTCCTTCAACTATCGGTTCACTTAGTCAAGGGATTAAAATCATTGATGTCGTCGCACAAAGCGACGTTCCGGTGAAATTTACGGAACTCCAGCAAAAAACAGGTATATCCAAAAGCAACCTTTATAAATATTTGAACACACTAACACAGCTTGACCTGTTATATCGGGATCGACAAGGTTCCTACTCTCTTGGCTACAAACTCCTTGAATACGGAAATGCAGCCATGAGAAATCATGATATCACAAGCAAATTATCTCCGTACTTCAAAGAAATCAGCAATATTACGCAGATGTCCACTTCTCTTTCCATTTGGTTAAATGATTGCCCGGTGATTACAAATATTTGGAATACCAATTACGGCATTAATATCGGTGCCCAAATCGGCACAAAACTGCCTCTTTTATCCGCCGCCGGGAAAGTGTTTGCCGCCTATTCAAAGAACGAAGAAGTGGCCCAATGGATTAAGCTGGAGCAAGAAAGGATTCCGAATTTTTCTGAGGAACAATTTCATAAAGAATTGCAGGAAATCCGCAGCTCCCATGTAGCCTTTGCGAAGGAACCGCTTGTCAATCATGTATCTTCTTTCGGCGTGCCGATTTTAAATTACAAAAATGAAATTATAGCCGCTGTTGCGGTAATCGGGTTTACGGAAAACATCCCGAACGATCCAAAAGTTGAAATGATTCAAAAAGTCATCGACATATGCAAGGAAATGTCAAGAATTTACGGCTATCATGAATAAGAGTGAAAAATGAGGCTGGGACAAAACCCCCTCTAAAATGGAAACAGCCCATGAAATTTTGGAATGAAATTTCATGGGCTGTTCTTCATTTTTTCAATAAAAATAAGGACCTCTTCTGTTAAAATTAAGTTACCACACCAAACCTAACAGAAAGAAGGGTCCTTATGTTCAAATATTATAACATGAATCAATTAGTTTTGCCTCTAGATTTAGAAATAAAATTACAAGAAAATGATATTGCCTTCCACATTCACCATTTAGTTGAAAGTATCCCCGATGAAGCCTTTCAGCCGTTTCTTCGAAATACAGGTTGTCCTGCTTATCATCCACGCATGATGCTAAAAATTATTTTGTGTGCTTATTCCCAATCAGTCTTTTCAGGTCGGAAAATTGAAGCCCTTTTAAAGGACAGTATTCGGATGATGTGGTTGGCACAAGGCTATGAACCAAGTTATCGGACGATCAATCGTTTTCGTGTGCATCCGGAAGTAAAAGAATTAATTCGTCAATGTTTTGTCCAATTCCGTTGCCAACTGGTGGAAGAAAAATTAATTGATCAAGAAGCAATTTTCATTGACGGTACAAAGATTGAAGCGAATGCCAACCGATTTACTTTTGTGTGGAAAAAATCCATTGAAAAATACAACAAAAGCTTAATTGAAAAATCCAATCAGCTCTACAACGAACTGTTAGAGAAGGAAATCATCCCTGAAATGGAGCGGGAAAATGAGGGAGAACTGTCCGTTGAAGAACTCGCTCAAATGGTGCAACAAGTCGATGAAGTGATTACGGAATATGACCAAAAGATAGAAGCATCGCCCGATGCCACAGAACGAAAAGCATTAAGAAGCGAACGGAAATATCCGAAGCGAGTGTACAAACAGTTGATTGACTTGATTTTACGTAAACAAAAGTATCAAAAAGACTTCGAAATCTTGGGTGAACGGAATAGTTATTCCAAAACAGACTTAGATGCGACGTTCATGCGAATGAAAGACGACTATATGAAAAACGGTCAATTGAAGGCTGGATACAACGTACAAATCGCAACAGAAGGTCAATACGCACTGGCTTATGGCATTTTTCCAAATCCTACCGATACACGTACATTGATTCCGTTCTTGAATGAGATTGAGAAGCATTATTTTCCATTGCCAAAATATATTGTCGCAGATGCTGGTTATGGTAGTGAACAGAACTATGAGGACATCCTTTCGAATCGAAAATGTGAGGCACTTATTCCATATACCATGTATGAGAAAGAACAAAAGAAGAAATATAAACAAAACCCATTTCATCCAGACAATTGGACGTACGACGAAGAAAGTGATACCTACACGTGTCCGAATCAGCAGCGGGTAACCTTCCGATATCGTTCTGTACGTACCGATAAGACCGGTTTCAAACGAGAATTGAAAATCTATGAATGTGAAAACTGTTCGGGATGTCCATTCCGTTCTTCATGTACAAAAGCAAAGGAAGGCAACCACCGAAAAGTCATGGTGAATGAAAAATGGGAACGACAAAAAGAATATGTAAGAGCGAAGCTTTCAGAAGAAAAAGCAGGTTCTATTTTCCGTCAACGTAAAATGGACGTAGAACCAGTTTTTGGATTCTTGAAGGCTAATTTGCGTTTCACTCGATTTTCCGTCCGAGGAAAATCGAAGGTGGAAAATGAAATGGGGATTGCCTTAATGGCCGTGAATTTACGGAAATACACGGCCAACAAAGATCAACTAACCAAAAATAATGGAGAGAAATGGAAAAAGGAGAATTTGAGTTGGCTCAAATTCTCCTTTTTCCTATTTTGAAGCTAGTTTTGTCCCAGCCTCATTTTTGTTCCATATATCACTGAATGCCGGACACTTCCTTTTCTTTTTTAAAAATGCCGTATAGGAAGTCTACGACATGATAATCTGTAGGTTTATGTCTTTCGAACACTGCATCCCGCACCATTTTTAACACTTCATCTTCCGCATGGATAATTTCCCCCCACTTGCGGGCACTACGTTGAACCATGCCGGCACGGGGAGCGCGGATTTTTTCATATTTTTTAAACGCTTCTTCATACGTATCGCATTCGATCAGTTTTTCTCTTAGGCACCAAGCATCTTCAAGCGCTTGAACGCCGCCTTGTGCAAGATATTGCAACATCGCATGAGCCGCATCTCCAAGGGCTTGTCTAAAAAGTCCATAAAAACAGAGCGAATGGAGAAAACAATGAGTTTTTCCATTCGCTCTGTTTCCTTATTTTTGAAATTGGTTTGGGAATTTGCGGCCCATTTCAGTATGTTGTGGGCCATTGCCACAATCCCGAATTCTGTTCGGACTTTATGAAGCCCCCGTAACAGAAATCGAGTGAAACGCAAATTGCCCTTGATGTTCCCGAACACACTTTCGACATCCACTTTACGCTTCGCATAAAGAGCTGCCTTTTGTTCGTCACCAAGAGCTGCTTTGGCTTTCGCTTTCATTTCTTCATAAATCGTGTTCCAATATACTCGACGATTTCCTTTGGCTTTCGTACACCCATTCTTCAACGGGCAATCCGTACAATCTTCACACTCGTACACTTTCAAATCTTGTATGTATCCAGATGCATTTTTTCTTTTTTGATAATACTTGAATACGACTTTCCGATTGTTCGGACAGATAAAGCAATCGTCTTCTTCGATGTATTTCCAGTTTTGTACTTTTGATAAATCCTTTTTAAACTTTTTACTTTGTTCCTTCAAATAGGTTTGGTATGGGGCTAATAATTCAAAACGAGGTTCTTTTTCTTCGCCAATCGCATATAAATAGTTTTCTTCACTCGCATATCCTGCATCGGCAATGACATACTTGAGTTTCTTTTCCTTCGGTATCGATTCCAATAACTTTTCCATAAATGGTTGGAAACAGCGAGTATCTCCTGGATTTTGATAAATTTCAAATCCCACGATAAATTGATGTTGTGTGGCGAGTTGAACATTATAACCCGCCTTGAGTTGGCCGTTTTTCATATGGTCCTCTTTCATTCGCATAAAAGTGGCCTCATGGTCGGTTTTCGAGTAGCTATTTCGTTCACCTAGAATCTGTTTTTGTACTTTGTATTTTCGTAATCGTGGAAGATAATCCGTTTGAATCGTTTTCAGTTGTTTGGTGAGTTGGGATTTTTTAGAGCGAAGTTCTTTTTTTCTTTCTTTGTCTTCTTCCTGTTTATAATCTTTTTCCAAAGCTTCTATTCTCTCAGAAAGTTGTGCCGATGATTTTTCTAATTCTTCTTCTAATTGTTCTTCTTTTAATTCCTCCAAGGCGATTTGGTGCGCTTCTTGTAGAAACGATTGAATTTTGGCTCGTAGTTTCTGATCATATTTTTCTACGGATTTTCGCCATACAAACGTATATTTGTTGGCATTCGCTTCTATTTTCGTACCATCCACAAAAATATGGTCGAGGTCGATAAATCCTTGTTCTACTAGTTGAAGGACAAATTGTTCAAATACAGAATCCATCATGTTTGACATACGAACACTACGAAAATCATTTATTGTGCGATGGTCAGGGGTTTGCAATCCCGCCAACCACATCATCGGAAGATTTTCTTTCACCATTTGCGCCATTTTCCGACTTGAATAAACGTTTTGAGTGTACGCATATAAAATCACTTTCAATAACATTTTAGGGTGATAGGGTGCACGACCCCCACCAACATAATGAGTATACAACACTTCATCCGGAATCGATTCCACCATTTCATCCACTAAACGGGCGACATGATTTTCAGGAATATACATTTCGATATCTAAAATGCTCATGACTTGACGATTGCAATAAGGTTGGAAAACTAGCTTTTTGCGTTTCTTGTTCTTTTGAACCTCTATTTTTTGAATACCCTCTAGAGTCATTTCTAATTGCGTGTTATAATTTTCTTGAATAGTCATTTGATTATTCATAAAAAATCGTCCTTTCTTTAGAATGTTTTTTGGTCAATTTCATTCTATAAAAAAGGACGATTTTTTTGTACCCTAAAAACAGAAAAAAGGGCTGAGCCGAAGGTCGATTCAATCGACTTTTCGGACAGCCCCCTTTTGACCAAGTGTCAATCGGTTCCCGGTCAAACATCTGCCATTTGAACTGGCGATTGATGAATTTTAATAAATAATGTGCATCCGGATGCGCCCCTTCAAAGCGGCGGAATAATTCTTCCGGCGTTCCCCAATCTTCCACGGATGTATCGTAAGATTTGAAAACCACTACCAGATTGAATAATTCTCCGCGGCGGATTGGATATTGCACCAAGTGAAGATTTGGACCAATCCACATAATCACATCATCCAACGTCACTTGATCTTTCACTTCTTCGATCGGAATCGTTCCACGATACGCCACATACTCCGAGTTCACCGGGGCATCGTCAACAAATAATTTGCGAAGATTCGATTTTACCCCATCCGCACCAATAACGGCATCCGCTGAATATCTGTCGCCTTTCTCAGAAATGATTGTAACAGTGCCATTTTCTTGTTCCGCAGTTTGAATTCTTGAGTTTGTGAAAAATTTGATGTTTTTCCGTTTTTGACATGCTTCAAAGAGCACACGGTGCAAATCGGAACGGTGCATTACGATATAAGGTTGGCCAAACTCTTTTTGGAATCCCTCTCCCAAATCAAGGGATGCCACTTCTTTTCCTGAATAAATATCCTTTAATACTAATCTTTTTGGCAATACGGCATATTTTAATATTTCTTCCTTTACCCCGAAGCGATCCAACACTTCAAGTGCATTCGGCGCCAATTGCAGACCTGCCCCCACTTCTCCAAATTCCGGCGCCTGTTCAAATACCGCAACAGATTTCCCCGCATCATTTGCAGCTAAAGCAGCGGCTAATCCCCCGATTCCACCGCCTACTACAATCACATCACTAATTTTTGACATAAAAAACTCCACCCCTTTGTTTGAATCAATCGTTCCATTTTTAGAGAACAGTGTTCTCTTTAAGAAAACTTTATAATACAATTCTAATATCCGTCAATATTTAAATCGAAAAATTCTAAAATTTCTTTCTAAATCAATTATTTGCTATAATATCGGACATCAGATGTAGTTGGAGGAATATTATGTCAAAAGAAAACAAGATTCAATCATTAGAAATCGGTTTAAACATTTTAGAAATCATCGCAACCTATAATAAGCCATTGAAATTTTCAGAAATACAAAACATCACATCAATGACCAAAAGCAATTTGCACAAATATTTGACAACCTTGCATGAATTCGGGGCGATTCAGCGAAATCCCGACAATACTTATTCTTTGGGACATAAATTGATTCAATTGGGGAATCTTGCCCAGGGACAAACTTCAATCGTGGAAGTGGTGATTCCGTATTTGAAAAAAATCAGCGAGAAAACCGGTCTTACCGCCCTACTTGCGGTGCCATCCGTCGGCGGTCCTCTGGTTTCCTATATTTCAGACGCATTATATGGAATTAACATCGGTGCGCAAATTGGAACAAACTTGCCTTTACATTCATCTACCGGAGTCATTTTTGCTTCCTTCCATAATGAACTGGTCAAAAAATGGCTTGATTCCGAAATGGAAAAATTGAATGAAGCACAATTAAAAGAACTGCAAAAAGAATTCGAAACGGCAAGAAAAACTTATTTTGTCTCAAAAATTGAACCATTAGTAACCCATGTATCTTCCTTCAGCGTCCCAATTTTAAATTTTGAAAAGGAATTACTGGGGGCAATCACCATTGTCGGCTATACGCAAACTATTCCCACTTCATCGGATCATCCGGTTAGCCGATACATTATCAACATCAGCAAGGAAATTTCCTCTCAATACGGTTTTTCCGAATCCGTTTCAAGTGAATAACCTTAAAAATCTTTTCCCGCCTGCTTTTAAAGGTGGGAGTTTTTTATTTCTACATGGATATTTCTGAAAACAAAAAATATTGACAACATTTTTACAAGAGATTAATATTTTTATATAAATAGTGAACTTGATTCTCTATAATTATAATTAGGAGGACGATTAATGAAATTAGTCAATTTTACAGCAGACGGACACATCCGCGCCGGTGCAATTGTAAACAATCAAGTGATCGATTTAAACTGCGCTTACCAGGCTCAGCTTAAAGCACAAGGCAAATACCGTTATCAAGAAATTGCCCATGCATATGTACCTGCCATAACAGATGAACTGTTCCAGGGTGGAAAAGAATCATTGGTACTTGCACAAGGAGCCATCGATTTCATTTTGGAAAACCCTGATTATTCCGATAAAAAAGCGGTTTACCACCGCAGTGAAGTGAAAATTGAAGCACCTGTTCAAAAACCTGGAAAGATCATTTGTGTAGGCCACAACTTTCGTAAACATATTCAAGAAATGGGCCGAGAAATTCCAACCCATCCAGTCATTTTTGCAAAATTTGCCAACACGATTATCGGTCCGGAAGATGACATTCCATACTATCCTATTTCTGAACAGCTGGATTATGAGATGGAATTCGCTTTCGTCATTGGTAAACAAGCACGGAATGTTTCTGAAGAAGATGCGCTCGATTATGTGGCAGGATATACCATTGCCAACGACGTCACATATCGCGATATTCAACGCCGCACCCTTCAATGGCTGCAAGGAAAAACAGTGGACGGCTCTTTACCGTTGGGGCCTCACTTAGTGACTGCGGATGAAATCGGCGATCCGGCTGGACTTGAAATGGTCTTAAAAGTAAACGGTGAAGTGAGACAATCTACCAATACCGATGACTTTGTATTTAATGTTCCAAAACTGGTTTCCTTCTTATCCGGCTTATTGACTCTTGAGCCAGGCGATCTTGTATTGACAGGTACCCCTGGAGGCGTCGGTTTTGCCATGAACCCTCCTCAATTCTTAAAGGACGGAGATGTTGTCACAATCGAAATCGAGAAGATTGGAGTACTTGAAAATAAAGTGAAAGCTGTCAAACAACCGGCAAACGTTTAATGCCAGCCATTTGGTATGAGCAGCTTATCGGCTGCTCCCTTTAAAAAATAATTGGAAAAGGAGAATGACCATGGGTGAAGTAAGTCAAGAAATGAAAGAATTTATGAAAAGTTCCATTGTAACCGATTTCACGAGAGACATTCAGCAGTATCATCTTGGGCCACTTTGGGAAGCGATTCCAGAAATCATGCATCACACACCGACTCCGCAAGCGGAAGCTTATCTTTGGAGCAGTGAATTGATTGAGAAGAAAATGGCGGAAGCTACCCAAATTTTTACACCTGAACGCGGTGGTGAACGCCGGGCAATCTATTTCCAAAATCCTGGTTTGACCTATCGCAAACCTTGGGGGTGGGCATCCACAACCCAAACAATCTATGTAGCTGTCCAAAGCTTGCTGCCTGGTGAAAAGGCGCCATCCCACCGCCACTCTCAAAACGCCATGCGCTTTATTTCAAAAGGTTCTGGTGCATACACAATTGTCCAAGGACAACGGGTATTCATGGAGGAAGGAGATTTCCTCATCACTCCGAAAGGTTTATGGCATGGCCATGAACATGTTGGCACCGAGCCAATGTTATGGATGGATGCATTAGACATTCCAACCGTATTTGCGATTGGCGGTACATTCTTTGACCCATACGAAGATACAGAAGACGGTTTACAACGTCCGGAAGTGCCGGACAACTTCAGCGAAAAACGTTACCAAGGCGGCATGGTTCGCCCATTGGGAGATGGCAAATATACAATTGCACCACTGGCAAACTTCAAATGGCAGCGAACAGTCGATGCCATCAAAGGATTAATGGAATTCGATCCGGATCCAAACCACGGTTATGCAGTGGAATACATTAATCCATCCACTGGCAAATCGGCTAACCCTACTCTTGGTACCCGAATGCAATTTTTGCCGAAAGGTTTCCATACAAAAGCGTTGCGTCATACACATTCAACGGTTTATAACGTGCACAAAGGTTCCGGTTATTCGGTGATCAACGGTGTGCGCTTCGACTGGAAACAAGGCGACTATTTTGTAGTACCGAACTGGGCTTGGTATGAACATGTGGCATCCGAGGACTCTTACCTGTTCTCTGTCAACGACTTGCCGATTATGGAACGCTTCGACCTGGAAGTTGAACAAAAATATGAATCTAATAATGGATTCCAAGAAATCACCGGAGAATTTAAAGCGGCATTCAGATGATGAAACAAATAAGAGCAGAATCTCCAAATGGGATTCTGCTCTTTTATCTCATTTTTTTCTAATAAGTTTTCAATTTTTCTAAGTTGGAAATGTGAAAAATATTGACACTATTGTGACAAATTTATATTATTAGTGTATCAAGTTCACTATTAATAGACGTTAATTTCGTAAACGAAATTTTCTATTTAAGGACAATGATTTTACGATTGGTTTACTTAAAAAATTGAATATGTTGTCAAAGACTATCATGTAATATTGATAGATTGATTTTATTGCAAATAGTCTTTTACATATTATTTTTTATTCAAACAAGGGGGATTTTTATGAGTTTTAAAAAATTATTTTTTTCTTTTCTTATTGGGGGATTAGTTCTTGCATTAGCTGCATGCGGAAGCAACGACTCTTCCGAATCCAACGGAAATGCGGGGGCTGAGGGGGAAACCCGCGTATTTAAGATTGCTCACGTTGTGCAGGAAAATCACGTCTGGAACGTAACAGCCGAGAAATTTGGTGAAGAATTAAGAAAACTTTCGGATGGACGTTTTGATATTGAAATTCACCCTGCTTCAACATTGGGAACGGAAGCGGATATGGTGCAACAATTAGAAACCGGTGCCATTGACTTTGGCTTTATGACAAACGCTTACATGAGCACCCGTCAAGATTCATTGAATGCCTGGTTTATGCCTTATTTATTCTCAAGTATAGAGGAAGCTATAGCACTGCGGGAATCTGAACCGGCAAAACAAATGCTGGAGGAATTGAATTCCCAGGGTCTGGTGGGTCTGGACTTTATGTTTGCCGGAAACCGACATGTTTTGATGACGGATGGCTTTGCGAAATCTCCTGCAGATTTGAAAGGGAAAAAGATCCGAATTATCGGTAGCCCTGCCATGCAATCTTACTGGGAAAAAGTTGGTGCTGGACCGACAGCAATGCCGCTGAGTGAAGTTTATACTTCTTTACAAACAGGCGTAATCGATGGCATTGATATCGATTTGGATGCTCTAGTCACTGAGAAATATTATGAAGTGGCTAAATATTTAACCTTAACAAACCAAATGACATTCCCTACTGTCATCGTAATGAGTAAACAAGTTTATGATTCATTATCACCGGAAGATCAAGAGATGATCCGTACAGCATTGAAAAATGCGGTTGACTGGGGAGTGCAAGAAGCCATTAAACGTGAAGAATCCAATTTGCAAACATTAAAAGACGCCGGTGTTGAAGTATTGGAAAATATTAATACTTCTGCCTTCCAGACAGTAACAGATGAAGTTCGAAATGAATTTTCCGAGAAATCAGATATTATCAAAGCATTTATTGAAGAGGCTGAAAGCAATAAATAGTTTTTTGAGTCGGGGACTTTCTAACTTATAAATGAAGGATAAGTGGAACAAGTCCCCTTTTTTTGGATTACCAATGAATCTTGTAATAGATAGAGGGTGTTCTTTTGAAAGTTATTAACAAAATCAGCGATGTCGTTTATTTCATTGAGAAAGTGTTGGCATTTACTCTTGCGATGACATTGTTAATATCGATGGTTGGAGGATTTTTCTTCCGTTATGTGTTGAAAAGCCCTTTATTATGGTCAGATGAGTTGGCCATCTTCTGCTTGATCTGGATTACATTCATTGGCGGAAGCATGGTTTTGAAAGAAAAAAGCTCACCTTCCATCACGTTATTCATTGATGCGGTTTCGAAAACGTATAAAAAATATTTGACGATCATCAGCAACCTCATCTTATTAATCTTTGTTGCCTATGTTCTCTACTTGGCAATGGATTGGATTATGAAACCGAATATTTTCATTCAAAAATCAACAGCTTTAAATTGGCCTAAAATCTATTTTTACTTAAGTATCCCAATTTCCTTTGCCTTTTCGACGATCCATGTCATCAATAACACAATCCAGACCTTTAAGGGAGAAGATGGGGGTGCCTTACATTGATCATTGCGCTCATTGCTTTTGCTGTATTGCTATTGTTGGGCGTCCCAATTGCCTATGTTCTTGGAATTACAACTGTCATCTATATTTTCACCACAGATAATTTGACATTATTAATCACAGTCCCTCAACGGCTGTATTCCGGAATGGAAAACTACGGACTACTTGCAATTCCCCTTTTCATGCTCGCCGGGGAATTGATGAACTTCGGCGGGATTACAAAAAGGCTAGTGAATTTTGCGAAACAGTTCATTGGGCATTTTCGAGGCGGACTCGCATATGTAAACGTGGCCGCCAACATGATGCTGGCGGCCATTATCGGTTCCGCAACAGCTCAAATTGCCATGATGAGCCGGACAATGGTGCCTGAAATGGAGAAGTCGGGCTACAGCAGATCTTTCAGTACTGCGACAACAGCTGCAGCTGGGCTTCTTGGGCCAATCATCCCGCCAAGTATGCTCTTTATTATTTATGGTGTCAGTTCTGGAGCTTCCATTGCGGACATGTTCAAGGCGGGTGTAATACCTGGAATCTTGTTGGGCCTCTCCTTCATCGTCATTATTGCCTTCATTGGTTTGAAAGAAAGTTGGCCCAAAGAAAAGCGGGCATCGATTGGGGAAATGTTTCGCTCCTTTTTAAGTGTACTGCCGGCGCTTTCCGTTCCGCTTATTATCATCGTCGGCATTTTAAGCGGTGCCTTTACGGCAACAGAATCTGCAGCCGTTGCAAGTTTCGTTGCGCTGCTGGTGGGTCTGTTCTTTTATCGGGAACTTAAGTTTTCACAAATCCCAAGAATTTTAATTAACACTGTTTCCACAACGGCAGTCATTACGATTTTGATTGCCATGGCCAATATTTTTGGATGGATGCTGGCTTTTGAACGGGTACCGCAACTCATTGCCGAATGGATGGTTTCCATTTCGGACAGTACGGTGATATTTTTAATGCTCGTGAACATTTTCCTTTTGATTCTGGGAATGTTTATGGATGGTATTGCCGCATTGATTATTTTGGTTCCAATTTTTATGCCTTTGCTTCCATTGTATAATGTGGATCCGATTCATTTTGGAATCATCATTTGCATCAACTTGACCATTGGTATCTTAACGCCCCCGGTCGGTTCCGGATTATTCATTGCCTCTTCCATTACAAAAGTGCCGATTGGCGAGTTGGTCAGATCTCTATGGCCGTTTTTAGTCACTTCCGTTGTGGTCTTGTTGATTCTGACCTATATACCTTCCCTCACTCTATGGTTGCCTCATGCAACAAAATAAAAAAAGGAAAAGCGGTTGGGAAAGAGTTTTCCCTCCGATTTTTCTTTATTTTTGAAAAATCCTTTATAGAAAAGATTGCACATGATGGATACTCTTTGGCCATTCCAAATCTCTCTGTCAACATCAAACCATTCATGGACTCTTACCCCATCCTGGTTTGAAATTCAAAGCACTCAAAAAAGGGGATCCGGAAAGCCAAATACTTTCCGGATCCCCTATAATTTTTGTCAACTTTCCTTCGCTCCTCCTGCTTTCCGCCATTTTTTTGTGACGGAAGCGTCACCGACATCCGCAAAAAGCCTTTCGGAGCGTCCCCTTCTTTTTTAGCCCATGCATTCATGCATTTATTGATCGAGTTTCAATTGTTTCAATGCTTCCGCAAGCGCATTATTCGAAAAGGTTTCATTTTCTTTCTTCAAATATTTTTGGAGCGTCCGCTTGTCCACTTTTCCGCTTGTTTGATGCTTCCGCTTTTCTTGGAATGTGGACCATTTTTCACGGAATCCGCATTGGCAAACGAGAATTTTCCCTTCCCCTTCTCCGTGCAATTCCATCTTCTTATGGCAATTTGGACAGCGGATATTCGTGAATTGGGAGACGGTTTTCCGATAGCCGCATTCCCGGTCTTGGCAAACGAGCATTTTCCCTTTCTTCCCGTTCACTTCGAGCATCCATTTTCCGCATTCCGGGCAAGTTTTGGATGAAAGGTTTTCGTGTTTATATTTTTTATCGCTCGTTTTGATTTCTCGGACAATTTCTTTTGTATACTGTTTCATTTCGTTGATGAACGCTTCTTTTTTCAGTTTGCCCTTTGCAATCTGCTCGAGCTTCATTTCCCACTCGGCGGTGAGAGCCGGGGATTTCAAATCTTCCGGCACCAAGTCCAGAAGCTGGCGGCCTTTGGAAGTCAAGTAGATTTCCTTTCCGCCGCGTTTTTCAATCATGAAGCTGTTGAATAACTTCTCGATGATATCGGCGCGGGTTGCCACCGTTCCGAGTCCGCCGGTGGATTTTAATGTTTCCGCCAGCTTCCGGTTGTTCGATTCCAAATATTTCGTCGGATTTTCCATTGCGGAAAGCAGTGTGGCTTCCGTAAAGCGGGCAGGCGGCTTCGTCTTCCCTTCTGTCATCTGGATGCCCGTAATCGACAGCGTATCCCCTTTTTCAATCGGCGGCAATACTTGTTCGCGAACATCTTCATCATCCTCTTCCGACACATCGCTGGCAAATACTTTTTTCCAGCCAGCATTCAAAATGTTTTTCCCTTTGGCGATAAAGGTTTCATCCCCGATTTTTGCATGAATCGTCAATTGGACATATTCTGACGGAGGGAGAAGCACCGCCATGAAACGTTTGACCACCAAATCGTATATTTTGCGTTCCTTGTCGGTAAATTTGGATAAATTCGGCACCTGTTCAGTCGGGATGATGGCATGGTGATCGCTGACTTTTGCGTCATCCACAAAAGCTTTGTTGGCTTTGATCGGCTTTTTCAAAATTTCATTGGCCAATTGCCGATATTCGCCAACACCGCACGCCTTCAGTCTTTCCGGAATGGTAGAAACGATATCGGATGAAAGATATCGGGAATCGGTTCTTGGATACGTCAATACTTTATGATGCTCATACAGCCTTTGCATAATGTTCAACGTTTCTTTTGCGGAAAAACCGAACAGTTTGTTGGCATCCCGCTGCAATTCCGTCAAATCATAGAGTGCGGGAGCGTAGGATTTTTTCATCTTTTTCTCGACGGCTGTGACAACTGCGTTTTTGCCCCTTACCATTTGGATGATGGATTCGATTTTTTCTTTATGAAAACTCCGCGTGTTGCCGGAAGCATCTTTCCATGTGAGGGTCACTTTGTCGCCGATTGCCTGGATTCCATAATACTCTTTCGGGACAAAGTTTTTGATTTCTTCCTCCCGGGCGGCAATGATGGCCAGAGTCGGCGTTTGCACACGCCCGCAGTTTAATTGGGCATTATATTTTGTCGTAAGCGCCCGTGTCGCGTTCAATCCGATATACCAGTCCGCTTCAGACCGGGCAACGGCGGATGCATATAAGTTTTCATACAGTTTCCCTGGTTTTAAATTTTTGAACCCTTCTTTGATCGCTTTATCCGTCACCGATGAAATCCAGAGACGTTTGATCGGTTTTCGGACTTTCGCTTTTTCGATAATCCACCGCGCCACCAGCTCCCCTTCCCTTCCGGCGTCAGTCGCAATGATGATTTCGCCGACATCCTTCCGGTGAAGTTGGGTTTTCACATTGTTGAATTGTTTCGCTGTCTGCTTGATGACCATCAGTTTCATTTCATTCGGAAGCATCGGCAAATCCTCAAGCTTCCATGTTTTATATTTCACATCGTAATGCTCGGGATCGGCAAGGGTCACCAAATGGCCCAGTGCCCAAGTGACGATGTATTGATTTCCTTCCAAATAGCCGTTGCCGCTTTTGTTGCATTTCAACACCCGCGCAATATCGCGCGCCACTGACGGTTTTTCGGCCAACACTAAACTTTTTGCCATAGGTTACATCCTTTCGTAAGTCATAAAGTTACTATAGCATATCTTCGAGCATCATTCATTTTAGAAACTTTTGATTGGTAACTTACATTTTTTCCTATTATAATAAATGTAAGCGTATACAAATTAAAAAAGGAGTGGTTGTGATGGGGCGTTTAGATGGAAAAGTGGCAATTGTTACTGGTGGAGCCCGTGGAATGGGTGCCAGCCATGTACGCCGTTTTGTTAAAGAAGGGGCAAAAGTCGTTTTCACCGATATTAATGCAGAAGGTGGAAAAGCATTGGAAGCTGAGTTGGGAGAAAACGTAAAATTTGTACAGCAAGATGTGACAAAAGCGGACGATTGGAAAAAAGTCATTGAAGAAGCGGAAAACACATTTGGTCCTGTGAACATTTTGGTGAATAACGCCGGCATCAGCATGAGCAAATCTTTAATGGAGATAACAGAGGAAGAATACCGAAGAATCATTGATATTAACCAAGTGTCCGTATTTCTTGGCACAAAAGCGGTTGTCCCTTCCATGCAAAAAGCTGGCGGCGGTTCCATTATCAATATTTCTTCCATCAACGGAATCGTCGGTGGAGCAATTGGCTACACAGATTCCAAATTTGCCGTTCGCGGATTTACAAAAGCGGCTGCACTCCAACTTGCGCATCTCGGCATCCGCGTCAATTCCGTTCATCCAGGTGTTATTGAAACACCAATGGTTACGCAAGGAGATGCGGTGGAAGTCATCAAAGAATTTGCAAAACAAATTCCTGTGGGACGCATGGCTCAACCGGAAGAAGTATCCAATTTAGTGCTGTATCTTGCATCCGATGAATCTTCTTACTCTACCGGATCTGAATTTGTAATCGATGGCGGATTGACAGCTATGTAATAAAAGATATCAAACTTTTTCTTCATAAGGAAAAGTACAACAATAGACTATTGATTTCTCCCTGATTGATAGTCTATTGTTTTATGTATACAACATTCCAAAAAATGTATCTTATGGGAATTGCATGTTGTCATATTGAACAAGAGAATCGAAACGGGTGGTGTTTTTTTGAAATATGGTTTATTATCTTTTGGCATTCTTTTAACCGTCATTTTTGGCGGTGGATTTTTCATTCGATTGTTTCGGGATGGCGATTTCTACATTGATCAATTTATCGGCGGTGTGATTGGCATTACGCTTCTGATCATAGGTATTGTAAAAAAGAAGGCGTTGAATCCTGATTATTGAAAGGGGCTTGATTCTTTTGATGAATCAAGCCTCTTTTTTATCAAGGGTTTTGGAACTGTCCGCATCGATAAGTTCTATCAAAATACTTTTTCATTGATAGATTCGGCACGGATGCTTTCCAATGTCTGAATCGTGTCATTCGTAATTTTTTCATAATGCTTATACAAGGAATGAAATTTTCCGCTATAATTTTTCTTCCACGGTTTCTTTTTCCCGCAAAAATGCAGAAACACGGTATGGTTCATAACATAATCCATGTCCACTTCGCCGCTGCTTTTGAGCTTGTAAATATTGTAATACCGTGCATCATAATTGTACTTCACTTCGTCGATTCCTTTAATCCGCTTGGAATAAAGAGCGTTCATAATATCCTGGTCGGGCATGATCAACTTGGAATGATATTTTCTTACGAATTCAAAAATTTCCTTTTCATCAATTTCTTCCCGTTGCAATGCCAAATTCATCAATAAAACACCGGAATTATAGTAACATTCCAAATCAAAAGGATTAAACCGGATTTTGTTGATTTCCGTGATCGGCATTGTCCGGTGATCCGCCGCGGCATAAAGATAGCCTTCCAAATCAAGTTCATATAATTCTCTAATTGGATTAATGACTAAAATATCCGGATCTAAGTAAAGGATGCGCTCCATATTTTGCGGCAACACTTTGTGGGCGAGCAATCGATAATACATGGTTTTCGTATAATGCAACAGAGTGGGCGCTTCACTGAATAGATCCTCATCAATCTGAATGCTATGAAACGCATGACCTTCACTGCAAACAAAAGTTTCCAATGATTCAAGTTGCTGAACGGGTATGGATGAATGGACAAGGTAAATGGAGAAGCTTTCTTTTGGATTATTCATGAACAATGATTTCAACATGACTTTTAAGGGGTGGAGATAATTGGAATCGACCGTGACAAGAATGTTCATATTCATAGCCTTCATCCTTTTGTATCATTTATAAACAATAAAAAGATTTCTATAATCACATTATAGAAATAAATCGATAGGCATGACAAAAGAAATCATCTCCGGATAAGAGATGATTTCGGATAGAAGCTTTATTCAATTCAGATTTTGAATAGCGCCATTTTATTTTGCAGGGGACAGCTCGCTTTCTTTGAGCCACTGATAATTTTCCACCTTTTCCCCTTCTTTATTAACGTAATCTACCATATACACAACCGTTTTTTCAACAGTGTCAATGACACCTTCCGCCCCTTGCATCCCTTCTTCACGGTCGGTTTCGATAATGACTTTGGATCCGACATCCAATTTACTTTCGCCAAGGGAATCGATTTCTTCCTGTACGAACCATTTCTTGTTTTCTTCCGGCTCTCCAACGGTTGATTCATAGGAAATCGAATAGACCGTAGTCTCATAAGCGCCCACAACAGTTCCTTCCGAGCCTTGCATATCATCATTATGGGCTGCATTGATAATGACTTTGTCCCCCACTTTAAATTTTGGGTTTTTTGCTTCTTTTAATCCTTCCGGTATTTTGCCCCACGTAGAATGGGTAACATCCGCATGCCCTTTGCCGTCCATGTTTTCTCCGAGAACTTTATCTCCGTCCGCTTGATTGTTTGTCACATCCACATCTTCGCTATTTAATAATTCTGTTGGTTTTTTTTCATTTTTTACCGATACATTTTCCGTATCCCCGCAAGCGGTTAATGAAAAGAGGCTTAAAAATGCTGTAAATACAAGAAGCTGCTTTCTCATTGGAATTCCTCCTGTTGATGTTGAATATTTATGGTAATCTCCTCATTTGTTATATTTACAGCATCTGCATTTCATAGGGATTTATGCATTGGAATTCAGGTCATTCAGCGGAAGCTTCAAGTATGATTTTAACTTTCAAGTTATCTTCATAAACGCAAGTAATTGTATCTTTTTCAAGCAAACAAAAAATCACGACCAAACCTGATCGTGATTTCATGAAATTAGCCGTTCAGTTTTACCCGTTGTAATCGCAATGCATTCAATACAACGGAAACGGAGCTGAAGGCCATTGCCGCGCCGGCCACCCAAGGGGCAAGAAAACCTGCTGCCGCAATGGGAATGCCAATCGTGTTATATGCAAATGCCCAGAACAGGTTTTGTTTGATGTTCCGCATCGTTTTACGGCTCATCAAAATCGCGTCGGCAATGCTGTTTAAATCGCCGCGGATTAACGTAACATCCGCCGCTTCAATGGCCACATCCGTACCGGTGCCAATGGCCATTCCGATATCTGAAACGGCCAATGCAGGCGCATCGTTGATTCCATCTCCCACCATTGCCACTTTCTTGCCTGCCCCCTGCAACTTCTTGATTTCTTCCGCCTTCTGCTCAGGAAGCACTTCCGCAATGACTTGATTGACGCCGACTTCCCCGCCTATCGCTTTCGCTGTCCTTTCATTATCTCCCGTCAGCATAATCACTTCAATGCCCATATTTTTTAATCGCTGAATGGCCCGTTTCGACGTCTCCTTCACCGTATCGCTGACCGCCACCATACCGGCATACTCGCCGTCAATGCTTGCCAAAATGGCGGTTTTCCCGTTTTCCTCAAGCTGTTCCACGTAAGGTAAAACAGCCGAAATATCTACGTGATTCGTTTGCATAAATCTTCTATTCCCGACAAGCACTTTTTTTCCATCCACAATTCCTTGCACACCAAGCCCGGGAATCGCTGAAAAGTCTTGAACTTCGCTGAAAGAGATCCCTTTCTCTTCAATCCCTTTCACAATCGCTTGGGCCAATGGGTGTTCCGACTGTTTTTCTACAGAACCAATCAAGGCGAGGAATGCTTGTTCATCTTTGCCTTCCGCCGCAACCACGTCCGTCAATGCCGGCTCGCCCTTTGTGACGGTTCCGGTTTTATCGACTACGACCGTGTCAACATGGTGGGTTTGTTCAAGATATTCGCCGCCTTTGAATAAAATGCCGTATTCCGCCGCTCTGCCGGTACCCGCCATAATGGATGTCGGCGTTGCAAGACCCAGAGCACATGGACAGGCAATCACTAAAACGGAAATCATCGATTCAAGGGCTGCCGCCACTTCTCCCGGTGCTATGAAGAAAATCCAAACCATAAACGTGATGATGGCGATGCCAACGACAATCGGCACAAAGATGCCGGAAATTTTGTCGGCAAGCCGTTGAATGGGAGCTTTCGAACCTTGGGCGTCTTCCACGACTTTGATAATTTGCGCAAGGGCTGTGTCCTTTCCGACCTTCGTCGCTTTCATTTTGATAAATCCGTTTTTATTGATGGTTGAACCGAAAACGGATGATCCTGCGGTTTTATCCACCGGGATACTTTCGCCCGTCAGCATCGATTCATCGACAGCGGTATTTCCTTCGATCACTTCTCCGTCCACCGGGATTTTCTCGCCCGGCTTCACAAGAAGAATGTCGCCCACAACGACTTCATCCAACGGAATTTCTTTCTCGATGCCGTCTCTCAACACCCGCGCCTGTTTTGCCCGCAAGCCCATCAGCTTCTTGATGGCTTCGGAAGAGCGCCCTTTTGCTTTTGCTTCAAACAATTTCCCCAACAGAATTAATGTAATCAACACCGCGCCCGTTTCAAAATAAAGATCCGGATGCACAGTCGTTCCAAACACTTTTATTGTTTGATAGAAACTATAAAAGTATGCGGCGGACGTACCAAGGACCACAAGTACATCCATATTGGCACTGCCGTTTTTCAATGCTTTGAAGGCGCTTGTGTAAAACTGCCATCCAATGATAAATTGCACCGGTGTGGCAAACGCCATTTGCACCCAAGGGTTCATTAAAAAATCAGGCATATAGATAAAGGATGTGAAAGGAAAATGCCCGACCATCGTCCATAACAAGGGCAACGAAAGAACGGCGGCCACCACAAATTTGACGAATTGCTTTTTGATTTCCTGCTCCCGGTAATCGGTCGCTTCCCGCCCATTTTCTTTCAAATGGGCCCCATATCCCAATTTTTCAATCCGTTGAATTATATCGGACACGCTCACTTCGGAAGGGTTGAATTCCACCGTCGCATTCTCCAAAGCCAGGTTGACGGCCGCGTTTGTGACACCCGGCATTTTGTTGAGTCCTTTTTCAATCCGGTTGGCACAGGCCGCACAAGTCATGCCTGTTATGACCAGTTCCTTTTTCTCTTTCACCACACCATAGCCCAAATCTTCAATTTTCTTTTCCAAATCTTTTACGCTGACCTTGCCTGGATCATATTGAATAGTTGATTTTTCCAATGCCAAATTCACATTGGCACTTTCCACTCCAGGCATCTTCTTTAACCCTTTTTCAATCCGGTTGGCGCAGGCCGCACAAGTCATGCCTGTTATCTGAAGGGTCGTTTCTTTCAAGTTTGGATTTTGTTCATGATTCATCGCGAAGATCCCCCACATTTATACCATTATAGGGTATATAGAATTTAAAAAGAAAAGTGCCCGGATCATGTATTAAAAAAGGCACTGTTATTATGGTCGGGAAAACAAGGGATATGTTCAAATCATCAATAATTATTGCCATCAAATGAGCCGATATGGTTCAATAAATCCCTGAAATTATTCCACATCATAACCTTGGTCATCGATGGTTTCCTTGATTTGATCCAAATTCACTTTGGATTGATCAAAAGTCACTTTTACTTCTCCGGCTTCCAAATTCACTTTCACCTCTTGTACGCCATCCAAAGAGCCAACGCTTCCTTCCACCGCTTTTACACAATGATTGCAAGACATGCCTTTCACATTCAATGTTACCGTTTCCATTAGATATCCTCCTCTTATTTACGCATTAATTTTTGAATCGTTACGATCAATTCATCAAGAATTTCTTCATCGCCATCCCTCAGTCTGCTGACGACACAACCTTTAATGTGCCCTTCCAATAAAATTTTGGCGACACTGTTCAAAGCCGATTGGGTGGCAGCAATTTGTGTGATGACATCATCGCAATATTCGTCCCGTTCAATCATTCCTTTGACGCCGCGAATTTGTCCCTCAATCCGGTTTAAACGGGTAATCAAATCCTTTTTCACATGTTCCGGATGGTGGCTTCTTCGATGAGAACAATGCTCTCCATTTATTTTTTCCAGTTTCATCAACCTCCAATCCTTCAACTCATTATACAATACCCATGTATGGTATGTAAAACGTCCAGCATGAATAATGCAAAAAAATCAAATGCGGGAAATCCTTCCATTTGATTTTTTTGCAATCAGTCCTTCCCATCCTATTCAATACTTCCCGTACTTTTCAAGCCCGCCTTCACACTCACTTCCACATCCGCGTTTTTAAACGCAGACAGCCATTCATTTTCACTCATCCGATTTTTCGGCAGAGTATGGGAATTTAATTGTAAACCGAAACCGATCGGATCATATCCTTCCGTCTGCAGTTCTTGAATGAACGCTGTCACTTTCTCCTTCATTTCCTCGGTCAACAGTTTGTTATATCTTGGCAATTCTTTGTTGCTCAAATTTTTTTTCGATTCCGTAATCATCCCAGCCAATTTGATTTCAACCTTTATCGAAACTTTACCATCTTTTCCGGCATCCACATTATATTTGGTTTTAACGGTATCTAATCTGGCAACAAAATTCTCGCCTCCCCTATCCACATCAAAAATGACATTTTTTGCTTCATTTGATAGCAATTTGACAAGCAACGTTTTTTCGGGATCCAGTTCATAAGGAGGCTTGTCTTCCGCCAATACAATGGATTTATTCACAATAAAATGGGTTTTGGGTTCGTTCATTTCAACAATCGGCAAAATGGGATTAATTCCTTCTTCCTTGATCCTTCTCCTGAAATCGAACAGAAAGGTTGTTACGATATACGAACTTTCCGCTCCATTATTATCAAAATAATTGAATAGGGTTGGTTGCAATGCCGTTTCTCCGGCGGGGGTAAACTTGACAATTTCTTCCGCATTCGGTCTACCCACTGTAAAGTAAGAGATCATTTGAATATCCGGTCTTCGGATCAAAAAGTCCAAAATTACCTCATTTTTTTGATCTTGCAGCATTTTCTCACCGACAACAATCAACCTCGAGTGGCCAAAATCCAATTCTTTATCAATATAAGCTTCCAGCAGTGAAATCGTTTCGGCCAACGTCGCTCCTTCTTTTATAAGATATGAATATTCAGGAGTGGGATTTTGCCTGAAAGAACTTGTCGGCACATAAAGCTTTAGAATGATTTTATAAGGCTTTTCCGGATCCTCCGATCGGTCCACCCCGATCATCGAAACAAAAACCATCTTATCGATATCTTTAAACTCACCGCAACCTGAAAGCAGGATCAGTAATGGAATTGTGGCCAGGATGAAAACTTTAGTTTTCACTATCTTTATTATCCGCACCCTTCATCCTCCTAGAAACATAGAAAAGTACAAAAAACATGGCAAAAAAAATGACAGCGGTCAGATTGAAAAAGATTTTCGAATACTGGAACAATTGATACTCCGTCAAAGTCACAATCAAGAATAGTGAAGCAACGGTAAAAAAGAGGACAATGATCAGATAACCATAATGGATTCCTTTATATTTCATTCTTTCAAATTTAAAAATAAACTTGAACAGTTCGACAGCTACATGCCAGTGGATCAAGATGCTTAAAAAGGCCATTACTAAATAAAGAAGCAAAAACACATAGACTAAACGTTCTATCAAGAAATATCTCATTCTCATCGAGTCGCTGGTTGCAACCCATGGATAAACCAGTTCTTCGATCGCCGTATAACCGTGGAAACCAATCGGGATAAAGTAAGTGGTAAAAATCGTCGTACCGGCGATAAAAGCGATCACGATAATCTGTTTCAAACCGAAATTTTGTTTATTCGTAAAGAAACGGTTAAAAATGACAAGGTTCACGACGCCGAGCGATAAAAAGATGCAGGCAGCGATGACATTGAGATTCGGCATCTCCACAACGTGCAGCATGGCTTCCATGATAAAGTCCCAATTCAAGCTTTCGTTTGTGTAAGCTTTGATAATGATAAAAACAATGATTGGAAAATTAATCAAAAAAATGATTTCGATTGTATACAACACCCGATCGGTTTTCATAAAACACCCGAAAATGATGGAAATAATTAATGTCAATCCAACCAGCATGATGGGAATATCGGGGGTCAGATACCGTATCAGCAGAAAGGTGTAAGTGATCAGGGTGCTTACCCCCGCAATATACCACATGATTGCCATAAAAAATAACATTGGGTAGTAAAACCATTTGGATGTCGTTTTCACCAACAGTTCCGGAAGAGTCATCCCAGGGAAGGCATTGAAAAATTTCGTATAAACATACACGATGATTGTTCCTAACACCATACCAACAAGTAAAGCTGAAACCGCCCCTTCTTGCCGATAATGCAAGAGAATAGTAGGAACAGCGGAAATAATATTGGCAATCATATTGATCAAAATCAGGTAATAGTAGTATCGACTCAAGCCTGTCCCTCCGACTTCTTATCCCCTTTTCCGTAGTTATACACTCTTAAAAACGGTTCCCCAAAGCTTGACTGATTGACAAGATACATAATCAAACATAATAATCCCAATGTCAGACCGGCCAAGCCAAAAATGCTGGCAATGACAATCAAAAACAACCGCACTATGCGGATGGCAAAGGCCATTTCATTGACAGGAATGACAAAAGTGGATATCGCTACGGCCGATACGATAATGACCATGATGTTCGAAGCAAGGGCAGCTTCCGTCACAGCTGTTCCCAAAATCAAACCTCCAACGGTTGCGGCCGTCGCACTGATGGCTTTCGGAAGACGGATACTCGCTTCAAGCAAAAGCTCCATAAAGAAAAGCATGAACAACACTTCCACAAAGGAAGTGAACGGAACCCCCATCCGGCTTCCGGCGATGGTCAACATCAATTCCGTCCGGATAACCTCAGGAGAAAAGGAAGCGGCCCCAATATAAATGCCGGGCAGCAAAATACATACAAAGATGCCGAAATAACGCAGCATCTTTAAATAATAAGAAATAAAGAGGGTATGGTAGTTGTCCTCCATGGTTGTCATAAAATCAAAAAATACCGCAGGCGCAATCATGGATTGAGGGCTGCCATCCACCAACAATACGACTTTTCCGCCCGCAAGATTATAAACAACCCGGTCAGGACGTTCCGTTAAAATCATTTGGGGGAATAAAGAGAAACGTTTATCGTTTAAAAAATTATTGAATTGGGGAGTTTCTGTAATGATTTGCTTGTCAATTTGCTGAAGTTTTTCTTTAATGATTTCCAATGCCTTCTTTTTTACTTTTTCCTGATCGTAAATCAGCGCCACTTTCGGCTTGTTCACTTCCCCTTTCAAATAATATTCAATGATTAACGAGGGTTGATGATAAAACGAGCGGATGATGTTAACGTTTGTCATCAAATTATCACTTAATGCCAATTCCGAACCATGGATGGTTGTTTCCACAGAGGTGGAGTGGACATCGCTGTTTTTGGCCAACTTGAAATCGATGGCATACAAATTTTCTTGAAGCGCAACGAGTATATTTCCTTCCATGACATATAAAAGTCCTTCTTCTTTTGATTGGACTTCCTGAAATTGGGGCAATGCCGTCAAATAAACGCGGAACTGTTCTTCCGTTTTCATTTCAAAAAATGGATTCACAATGTATTGCTGGAACAATTCCTGATCGATCAGAGATTTAATGTATAATACCGTCATTTTTTTATTTTCGAATTCCAACTCTTTTTGTGTCAGTTCTTTTGTATCTTTAAATTGGCTGACAATCCATGAAAGGGATTCTGTTGAAACCATTGGTTCTTTTCTCCAATCTGTTTGATGAAATAACTGCTCTATTTTTTAGAATGTCCAATTGGCCATCATACTATTACATTTCTTCTTGATCATGTGTTTATTCACTGATCAAGGTGGTGGAACCAAAAATTGGCTCTGCGCTTTCGTTGAAAAATAAAAAAGCCTTTAAATCTCTCATTCGCAAAGATTTAAAGACTTTAATGGCTGAAGTTATTTTCCGCTGATGTTGGATGAATGAATATGATTAATGTTTGTCGATCGGTTCCTTTGTCAACGTTTGGCTCATTTTGCAGTATTGCACAAAGACGCGGGCCAATTCACGCAAACGTTCATGGATATCCTGATCGATGATTTGATCGTTTTCACCGAAATGGGATGTATGGGTATAAACATAATTTGGAGTCACTAAACAACGGAAATAATCCAAAATTGGACGGAATTGGTTTTCCACCACCAAATGATGTTGGAACGTGCCACCGTTTGCCACAATCGCTGCCGGTTTGTAGCGCAATGCTTTCGGAGGCAGCATATCCAGCGCATTTTTTAGCACCCCAGGTATGGAAGCTTGGTAAATCGGTGTTGCAAATATATATCCATCCGCTTCTTCAAATTTTTTGATCATCATTTTCATATCATCATTGAGCGGACTCCCATCAAGGATTTGATGTTTCAATTTTGAAAAATACAAGATTTCCAATTCCAAACCGGAATCCAATTCTTTTATATATTGTTCCACCTGTCTCAACAGCGCACCCGTCTTTGTACCAAAAACTGTACCGTCTACGAGCAGAATTTTCATGTTGTGAATCCTCCATCTATTGTGTTCTTCCATTTGTTTATTGTAACAAATGCATAAATCATTCGACAGGAAACGGAATGAAAAAAGAAAAAGTTCAGTCTTAAGGCTGAAAATTTCCTGATCCGTTGCGGTATGAAACTTTTTGACATAAAGAGCGAAATGTTTATCTCTTTATTACTTCCCCCACCCGCAGCAAGCAATCCCGGCACATCCTCATTTTCTTCCTATTTCCGGCATAAAATATTCAATATTTCAAATCTATCATGCTGAAAATCTTTTTCTTCTTTTATTTTTTTACACATACTTTCAAATACTCCGCCATATTTTAAATAATGATTGGGAAAGGATGGGATTGCATGCAGAATGAATTGAGTAAAAAACAGAAGAAGAAAATCGCTTTTATTGCTGAATATAATGCGATGAAAGGCTATTACCCATTTGAAAGAGTCAGCATCCTTGCAAAGCTATTAAAAAATGAAGAGGACGTTTCGATATTTCTGAAAAACCCGAAAGATGAAGTGTTGGAACTGTTCACAGACGCACAACTATCTCCCATAATATACGCCCATATCGATGAACTCACAAAACACCTGAAAGAATTGCAACCGGATCTGATTGTACAAGAAGGCAAAGATACGTACATTGAATATGTGGAAACGATACGACCTTTCTGCAAAACGCTTGTGCATTTCGATGATTTTGGCGAAGGAGCGGAACTTGCAGATTGCAATGTACTGTCCATCTTGGAAGAAACGCGAGAAACATCTGTTCAAAATATCCTACCGGGCAGTTTTGCCTTCGCTGTTTCCGATACACTGAAATCCATTGCCGAATCCAGAGTATCCAATGAATTATCCAATCCACCACACATCGTTGTCGCATATGAAGATGGAGACCCCAACAACTTGACGTACCGCACACTGCGCCACTTAACCCACCTGCAAATCCCGTTAAAAGTGACAATAGCAATCGATCGGGAATACCAGCATTCCATTGGCGACCTGCAATTGATGGCATTAAGCAGCCGAAATACGAAAATATTGAAAGAAGATAAACCGTTGGATAAATTGTTGCCGGAAGCGGATATCGTCATTTGCAACGCCAACTATACGCCGTACAAAGTGGCAGCCGTTGGTATCCCATGCATCGTCTGCGCGCAAAATGAGCGGGAACTGAACAATGTCTTCCCACGCGAAAATAACGGCTTTATCCACCTGGGGCTTGGCCGGAAAATGAAGCAATCCAACATTCAAAATGCCGTAATGGAATTATTGCTCCATGAAGCAAGACGGGAGAGAGCCGTCCGAAAACAAATCCAACTGGAAATCCAAGAGAATAATGAAGTCCTGAAATCCTTATTGCTGGATTTCGCATACGAACGTCATAATATCGTTTCATTATGATTCCTCTTTACAAACCAGTTTTCCTTTTTCTCTAGCCGATTCGGGTTTCGGATCGGCTTTTTTTATTTCAATAAAAAATCGTATTCAATGATAAAACAGCAATTTGCCTTCGAGTCCTTTTATAAATGAAAATCGCCCATTTTTGTGCTAAAATATCGTTATTGCGCAACGAACAAGAAAGATGGGAGTTATCTATGCTTACAAAACGGGAAATCGAACAGCAAATCGCTGAAATAAAAATGGATTATATCAATTTACAAGGCGATATCGAGAAGCTTGAAAATACCGGCCATATCAACTCTGTCATGGAAGCCGAAGAACGCCTTGCCCGAATGGAAAAGAAATTGGCCGAACTTAATAAGCTGCTCGCGGAACTTTGATTTCGCGGGCGGTTTTTTTTCCAATAAACATAAAATTTTGAGCCCTGATCAGATAGATAAAAAATCATTTTTCCCCATATCGCAAAAAGAGAATTGCCTGCCAAAAAAACTTTATTCAAATAAAAAATTTTATCAAAATTTCTTTAAAAAAATGAAACTTCCGCCCAATAAAAACGTAATTATTAATAGAAAATCGGTTATTGCATTATTCTTTCATCCACTTTCAAATTATTTGACTTCCAATTATCTTACCAGTAAGATATTTAATGCTGTATTTTCCTAGTAAATTTAAAAACCATTCTGGAGGCGGTAAATTATGACAGTTACCATCTACACTCAATCAAGTTGTTCTTCTTCCCGAAAAGCGATCAAATGGCTCAAAGAACACAACATTCCGTTTGTGGAAAAACGCATTACATCTCAACCAATGACACTCTCTGAGTTCAAAAACATCTTACGTTTGACTGAAGACGGAACAGATGAAATTATTGCGACCAACTCAAACGATTTCAAAAATTTGAACGTCGACATCGACCAGCTATCCATCCAAGAGCTTTATGAATTGATCAGAGAACACCCTCGTATGCTTCGCAGCCCTATCATCGTTGACGAAAAACGTATCCAAGTCGGTTATAATGAAATGGACATCCGTCGCTTTATCCCACGTAAAGTTCGCGCTTATGAATTAAATGAATTGATCAAACATGCCGAGGAAATCGTAAGCTGATGTTTTCCCTGCGTTGCTTGATGAAAATTGAAAGTGGAGCTGAAAATAATGAATAACCAAAGATATGATAACATTTCCGCTCTCTTTGAAGTCGTTGCTTCGCTGGAGCGCAAATGGTCAAATGAATGGAATCAAATTAATGACTTGGGATTTTCAAAAACCCATATCCTCCTTTTGGACTTGCTTGCAAAGGAAGGTCCAAAACGCCCCTCTGTCATTGCTGAACGCTTAAAAATCACAACTGGCGGAGTAACCGTACTAACATCCAAACTATTGAATGGCGGATATATCGAAAAAACCCAAAGCTCAAAAGACCGTCGTGTTACACAGATCGCCATTACACCAGAAGGAAAAAAAGTGTTGGAAGAATCCAAATCACAAGTGATGGCTTTAATCCATTCCATGTTTGGCATGCTATCCAATGAGGAAATTCAAACATTGCAGCAGATTTTCGAAAAATGTTTGGAACATTCTCCTCAAAAATAAGGAAGGGGTTTGAATATGTTCGTTCTTCAACAAATCAGGTAAAATGCAAGTTGCCAAAAAAAGCGGCTTGCATTTATATTTTCATAAAAAAAACTTGCGGCAATAAACCACAAGTTTTGCAAATCCCATGATAAGCATTTTCTGAAAGAATGTCGGCGATCCTTATACCGGTACGACCACATCAGCCAAATTGCGATCAGACAATAAAATTTCTTTCAATCTTTGCTTTGCCCGGAATAAACGGGATTTCACAGTCCCGATCGACACCTTCATCAACATCGAAATTTCCGCCAAAGAATATTGTTCCACATAAAAGTACCAAAGGGTTTTTTGATAAATACTGTCCAGCTGCTTCATTTTCTCCTGCACGATTGTTGTCACTACTTCTTTTTCAATTTGTTCTTCTGTTGAAACTTCATTATTCGGAACCAAATCCAGTATTGGAACGTCCAATGTTTCAGGTTGGCTCATCACATATTTGCTCCGGCGCACATTTTTCCGGTAGCGGTCCCGAAATGTGTTCATAGTAATGGTAGTAAGCCATGCTTTTATATGATCAACTTGTTCCACTTGCTTTTCATTGCGGACAACTTTTACCCATACTTCTTGCATTAAATCCTCTGCTTCCAACGGATTGCGTGTCAATTTCAAACAAAGATGATATATATAACGATTAAACTCTTCGTAAACTTCACAAATTTTACTCATCGTTAAATTCCTCCGTATTAAGAAACTTTCTACATATATTTTCCCAAAATTTTGTATTACACTCTATATGAATAGCTTTCAATTACATTACATTCATGTAAGATTCCTGTTATAGTCACATAATGTTTATTACCTTTCTCAAAAATTTCTGACATCTCGTTGGACTTTTTGATTATGTGGTATACTATTTTTTAGTAAATTAAAGGAGCGGAGGATTATCATGGAATTGCAACATTTTCATGATTATTTTGAGGAAAACCGGGAAAAGCATTTGCAAGAACTGTTTGAGTTTTTATCCATTCCAAGCATCAGCTCCCTATCCGAGCACAAACAGGATGTGGAACGGGCAGCCCAGTGGCTTAAAAATCAGTTGGAGCAATTGAACATTGAAAACGTGTCCATCGATCCAACAGCGGGCCATCCGGTGGTTTATGGCGAATGGCTTCATGCGGAAGGCAAACCGACCGTATTATTTTACGGCCATTACGACGTTCAACCCGTGGATCCATTAAACTTATGGGAGACCGAACCTTTCAAACCTGAAATACGTGAAAATAAATTGTATGCCCGGGGAGCTTCGGATGATAAAGGACAAGTATTTATGCAATTAAAAGCGATTGAGGCGCTTTTTGCCACTCTCGGCACATTGCCTGTCAACGTGAAGTTCCTTTATGAAGGGGAAGAAGAAATCGGCAGCGCCCACCTTCCTGCTTATATTGAAGAAAATAAAGAAAAATTATCCGCGGATTTTGTCCTGATTTCCGATACTAGCATGTACGGACCTGGGAAACCTGCCATTTGCTACGGACTGCGGGGACTTGCCGGAATCCAAATTGATGTGCGTGGAGCAAACAGCGATTTGCACTCCGGCCTCTACGGTGGAGGTGTGCAAAATGCCATTCATGCTTTGGTCGAAATCCTTTCTTCATTCCGGGATAAGAACGGGAAAATTCTTGTCGAAGGATTTTATGACGACGTCCGGCCACTGACAGAGGAAGAACGCAAAGCCTTTGCAGATCTTCAATTTGATGAGGAAGCCTTGAAAAAGGAACTTGGAGTGGATGAATTATTTGGAGAAGAGGGTTACTCCTTCCTTGAAAGAACTTGGGCCCGCCCTACCCTTGAAATCAACGGCATTTTTGGCGGCTTTTCCGGCGAAGGAATTAAAACGGTCTTGCCTAATGAAGCAGGCGCGAAAATCACTTGCCGTCTTGTCCCGGACCAGGATCCGGACAAAATTGTGGCCCTTCTTCGCAGACATATCGAAAAACACACTCCAAAAGGCGTAACAGTCAGTGTCAATGAATTTGATAACGGCGCTCCTTACCTTACACCTTTTGATCACCCGTTAATCAAGGCAGCAAGCCGTTCCTATGAAAAGGTATATCAAGTACCTGCCGCATTCACCCGCGGTGGAGGTTCCATTCCGATTGTCGCAACCTTTGATCAAATCTTGAAAGTTCCTGTTGTGCTCATGGGATTCGGTCTATCGACGGAAAACTTCCATGCGCCAAACGAACACTTTCACCTGGAAAACTTTGATAAAGGATTGCGTGTGCTTTGCGATTACTTATGTGAAGTTTCTAAATTATCCTTATAAAGACTTAGGAATATTATCACAGAATCTATCTTGCGATATGAAACCTCCACTCCAAATTTGAGTATTTAGTGCTGTGTTTATGTTTTGATATACCTCAAATTTTGTCAAAGTTTGTATACATTTTAGTCTCCATTTGACGTTTATAATATAGTTGAGGAAGAAATGCCCATTAAACATTTCTTTGCCACGGGATTTCTTCCTTTTTTTTAAAGAGAGGTGATCTAGAATGAACGCTCTATTATACCATCTAACCAGGTTAGAATCGCTCACCGACAACCTCTTTTCCGATGGCAAATATTCAGAAGCTATTAAGGCAGCGCAAGAATTATTGGACTCGGCCAAAGAATCAGTGGATGTAAAAGGGATGATGAATGCCCATTTGCATCTTGCAGGTTGCTATTATTTTTTAGGTGAAATTGAAACTGCTTTCCAACACATACTGGAATATAAAATTTTATGTAATGAATTCGGGGACGATCGGGACAAGTATCACTTATACCGTCTAAGCGCGTTAATTTACGAGTATGAAGAAGATTATGATGAAGCAAAAAAGGCAATGCAAAAATGTATAGAAATCGCGGAAGAATTGGAAATGTATTATGCCGTCAGCAGCAGCTACAACTCCTATTGCAATTATTTGATTCACGAGGAAAAATATGAAGAAGCTTTAAACTATGCCGACCAAGCATTGAAAATTACTGAACAGTATTGCCCTGGAGAAATATTATTGCAATGCCATATATATTTGAGTATAGCATCCATTCATATCGGCCTGAAAGAATTGGAGAAAGCGGAACAGGTTATTAAACATGTAGAACCCAATCAATATATTAATAATTTACCACATGAAAAAGCAAATTTCCTTTTCGTGAAGGCCACCTTTTATCGCGCCAAAGGTGATTATGACAAGGCATTGCGGCTATTGAATGAATCTTACAATATTTATTCAGAATATAAGAATCAGATCAAACTCAAATCGATACTGAAAACGATTGCAGATGTTTATGAATCCCTTGGAAACTTTAAAAAATCTTACGAAGCGATGAAGGAATATATAAAAATTACGGAAAAACTGTTTTCGATTCGTCTTGCATCCAAAATGCGGGATTTTGACGTACAGCAAAGCATTAAAGCAATTGAGAAGCGGGCAAATGTAGATGGTTTGACAGGCGTTTATAATCGTTATTTTCTGGAAACCACATGCAACAAATGGTTGAAAGAAGCGAAATCCACTGGCCAACACATCTGTTGTGTGATTATTGACGTTGATTCATTTAAGGATATTAATGATACTTTTGGACATCTAATGGGCGATGAAGTAATCAAAGGGGTGGCGCAAGCCTGTCTGAAAGTGGCCAATGAAGATCAGGAAAATGCCATTGTGGGACGCTACGGAGGCGATGAATTTATCGTCCTCTTTAAAGAGGGCCAACCCCAATACATCATGGAAAAAGCGAAAAAACTGTACAATGAAATCACTTCTTTTTATGTCAACTACCTATCCCAAGAAATCAAAGTCACTGTGAGCATGGGAGTGGTTTGCACAACGAGCCTCCCTTATGCGAAAAAGTTCGCCCAGCTCTTTAAAGTGGCCGATCAGGCGCTATATATGGCAAAAAGGCAAGGCAAAAACCAAATTGTATATCTATCGAATGAAAATTGTTAAAAAAAGTGCCAGGCATTTTGACAACCTGGCACTTTAGGGGAGGTATTATGTATCAGTCGGACACGCCTTTAAATTAAGGTTCAAATGAGCGACTTTTCTATTACTAAAAGAGCGATTTTTTAAACACAACATTGTTTTCTCTGCATTGCATAATCTACTATAACATCGAAAAATCCCTTTGTGTATCCCACCCCACTCATATGTCACATTTTTATCATATTCCCGGTCACAATTTAGAGATATTTTGTTAATTTTTTATCCATTTTATCAATAAATCCATAAACTTCACTAACTTCATCGCTTTTTCGGCATGTCTATCTTGTCCCATTTTTGATACTTGCAGTTCAATCGAGTAGGAGGGAGCGATTAACTCCCGTCCTCTCACACCACCGTACGTACGGTTCCGTATACGGCGGTTCAATTAAGATGATTGACGCAAGTCTTTATAACTTCCGTGAATAGCTGTTCTCTTTATGCCAGTGGTCACTCCACCCTCCAAGAGGTCTCCCACGGGATTCACCGCTTCCTTCCTCAAGTGAGGTACTACGTTTTCTGTGTTCATCATGACTCACTGAATGCCAAGGGCTATTCTCTCTTAATTGTTCGGTCCTTCTTAGTAGTTCTAAACCAACTAATACTATGACCTCTGCTGACTTCTGACGGTTCAGCTACTTATCACTAAGTAGGTTATGAAGCGTACTTCACATATCCGCCAGACCTCCCCGGGTAAGAATGTAATCTTTCCTTCCATCTATCTGCTTCATTTACTCTGTACCACCTTTGGCAGAAAGGACTTTGTTTTGTTTAGCAAACTCATCCAATGATACCTAGCCTTATATGAAGTTCGTGTTCCTCAGACCGGAAGTTTGCCGCTCGCTTCCTTCAGATTCCGCGTCACCACGGACACCCTTGCGTTAAGCTAACTGTTACTTCTGCCTTCACAGTTCGGGACTTACACCCTATAGATTACACCCATGCCAGGCGCACTAAAAAAACCGAAAGCAATATTTTACTTTCGGTTGTCACGCAATTCGGGTTTCATCGGAATATGATTCCTACCACTGCATAGATGATGACAGTCGCAAACAAAGCGGTCAAATAAATCAAAGAGTAGCCAAACATTTTATTTGCCCATTTCTTTCCATCCATCTGGCGATATCCCACCAAACTGATCCACAGCCAAATGCCTCCAAGCGTAAGAGAAGAAAGCGTCAACCCCCAACTCAAAGGGACAAACAAAAAACTCGTCAACATCAACAAAATCAAATACACATTGGTTTGGATATAAGTCCGTTTGACCCCTTTGATCACTGGGAGCATCGGAATTTCTGCCATTGCATAATCATCTTTTTTGCGGATTGCCAAAGCGTAGAAATGGGGCATCTGCCAAATAATCATGATGATGAAAAGCGCCCAGCACGCCGGATGCCAAATGTCCGGTGCAACAGCAGCCCACCCGATCAACGGCGGAACCGCCCCGGAAATGCTTCCCACCTCTGTATTCCAAATCGTTCTCCGCTTTGTCCACATCGTATATGGAACTACGTAGAAAAACACACCAAGAAATCCAAGCAAAGCGGCTGTCCAAGTCGTCAATGCCAAAAATCCGAGACCCACAATCAATAAAACAATCCCCACCATCAGCATTGTGCGAATATTGATCTCTCCCGTAACGGACGGCCTCAATTTAGTACGGGGCATTTTCGCATCAATATCCCGGTCGTACACATTGTTGAAAATTCCGGCCGAACCGATCACACATGCCGTTCCGATGAGCGCGTAAATCATATTCGGTATATTTTCAATAAAACTTAAATTATACGTATAAAGGGCAAGCATTAAGGCGGCGAACATCGGAATCAGGTTGGATTTGATAATTCCCGTCTTTACAGCTTTTTTCCATAATTCCAGATTCTTGTTTTGCATTTTATGTCATATTCCCCTTATCAAATACAACCATTATTTTTGAGAATAATTTTCAAGACGTAAACTAATATATATCATACCATTTTTTCATAGGTTTCAACAATCGACAGTTATTTACTATTGTTTGTCGTTTTTGCGGTATGTACATCCAAAATCGGTACTGAATCGCTTTCATGCCCATCCTATGAAAATACTACTATTAATTAATAGCATATATTAATGTCCGAAGAAACAACCTTTGAGAAAATTTAAATTCTTCCGGTATCCCTTTCATCGATATGCCGGCAAAAGGCTTTCAATAAAGGCAAAACGATGATAAACACGAATAAAATCCGAAACATTTGAAATATGGTCACAATCGTTACATCTGCGCCAATGGCACTCGCAAGCAGGCTCATTTGATCAAGTCCCCCTGCCGCCGTGCCCAGAATGCTTGTCGCCAATGAATAGCCCATCATTTTCATCAGTATCCACCCTTGTCCAATCGTAAAAAGCATCAAGAGGATGGTCGTTGCAACACCTAATAAGACAATCCTTTTTCCAAGAACGAGCATTTTCGGGGTCAACAATTGCCCAATATAAGCGCCCATCATCAGTTGGGCGATATGAAGCAGCCCCCCAGGGACTTCCGGCGTTTCAAAAGAAAGAATTTGCATGCCGATGACCAATAACAATGGGGATAAAAAATAGGGGACAGGAATTTTGAGTTTCTTTCCCACCCATACCGAACCTGCTGCCACAACAAGCAAAAGGACCAATTCCGCAAAGGATGACAAGGAAAAGTCCGCTCCTTTCCCCCCACCTGCTGCATGGGCATGTAACAGCAACGGAATCCCCAAAACGATCGTGATGACCCGGACCACATGAAAATACGTGACAACCGCCAAATCAATTTCTTTCTCTTCTTCCGCAAAAGCGACTATCTGAGAAAGACCACCGGGAACGGTGCATGTCATTGCCGTTTTTAAAGATATATGCCCCGCTTTCACAAGTCCATATGCCAAAAGAAGGCTGAATAATGCAATCATCACGTTCATCGTCAACATGATTCCGATGAGCCGGCCCATATTTTCGAAAAAGTGAAATTGAAAACTCTGCCCAACCGAAATCCCGATGACAATCAATCCTATGTTGCGAAATGAAGACGGCCAATAAAGGTGCGTTTTGATAAAAAACTGGCTGATCAGCACGAAAAAAAGCGGCCCCAAAAGCCAAGGCACGGGCAAATGCAACAAGTTGAATATCCAAACGCCGAGCAGACTGACGACAAGAACGATTCCCATTGACTGAATATTGCGCACTTTGGAAGTCCCCTTTTTCAGGATTGTTTAAATCTAGACTATCATAATTATCCCCATATTCAAAAGTGCCCCTTTTGGCGGATCTAACAAGCGGCTAGTGTTTGATCCATTTTTTCTTTCAAGTATTCAGGCCGAAGTGGCCAGTCTTTTTAAGAAACCCGCATTGTTCCCCTTTTGTTCCAATCTGTCAAATGGCTTCCCCAGAAAATGCAAAATAGAAAGGAGCGCCTATTTTTTTCCGCGCTCCTGAAGATTTACTCATCCATTTCATCCATCTCGTCCATCATCTCATCGAAAGCTTCCGCCACTTTGTCGAATTCTTCATCGGATTCGATTACATCAAAGTCCCCTTCTTCATCCACTTTCAAGAAAAACACTTCGATATCCTCTTCGTTTTCTTCTTGCAAATCATCTGCAAAAGCCACTGCTACATAATCCTGTCCATCAATGGTCAACGCGGCAACGACTTCCACTTCTTCTTCTTGTTCTTCATCCCCAATTGTAAAAACTTCTCCTACTTCGATTTTTTCCATATGGATTCCTCCATTCACTTCCAAAATTTACGTACCACAATAAGTAATATACGGTTCATTTGGATGTACTGGCAATGTACAGTATTCCTCCTGTTCCGCCGAATATGCATAAGGATCGGATAAAATCGATACCAACTTTTTCATCACCGACAAATCGCCCCGTTCCACCGCCGCTTCAAGGGCTTCTTCAACCCGGTGATTGCGCGGAATCACCGAAGGGTTATGTTGCTTCATGATTTTTTCAGTATCGGCCGGGTTTTGTCCTTTTAATCGCGCCTGATACCGTTGATGCCATTGTTGAAATTCCGCTGTTTTGAAGAAAGGTTCCTCCAGTTTTTGCAATGTTAATGCTCTAAAGGTATTGGAATAATCTTGCTCATAGGTTTCCATTAATTCTAGCAAATGCTGTATAAGTTCTTCATCTTCCTCTTTGGCAGAAACGAACCCCAATTTTTTCCGCATACCGTCAAGATAAAGGGATACGTAAAGATCCGGATAGGTTGCAATCGCTTCTTTGGCAAGTCCAACGGCTCTCTCCTTATTTTCATCCAATAGTGGAATGAGCGCCTCTGCCAATCGCGCCAAATTCCAGCCGCCAATTTTCGGTTGATTTCCATAAGCATAGCGGCCATACGTATCAATTGAACTGAAAACCGTTTCCGGATGAAAAATGTCCATGAAGGCGCAAGGACCATAATCGATCGTCTCTCCGCTGATTGCCATATTATCTGTATTCATGACCCCGTGGACAAAGCCGACAAGCTGCCACTTGGATATTAGCGCCGCCTGCTTCTCAATCACTGCTTTTAAAAATGAGAGATACGGATTCGCCTCATTTAAAAGATGCGGGTAGTGCCTTTTTATTGTATAGTCGCAAAGAGCTTGCAAATCTTCCTTTGAGCCGAACATTTTTGCAAATTCAAAAGTACCAACGCGAATGTGGCTTGAAGCGACCCTTGTCAAAATGGCTCCTGGAAGATATTGCTCACGCATGACCGTTTCCCCTGTCGTGACAACGGCCAAACTTCTTGTCGTCGGGATTCCAAGGGCATGCATCGCTTCACTGATGATGTATTCCCTAAGCATCGGGCCAAGAGCCGCCCGACCATCTCCTCCGCGGGAATAGGGGGTTCTACCTGAGCCTTTCAACTGTATATCAAAACGTTGATTTTCTGATGTGACATGCTCTCCTAAAAGAATGGCCCGCCCATCACCAAGCATAGTGAAATAGCCGAATTGATGACCCGCATAGGCTTGGGCAATCGGCTCGGCGCCTTCCGGAATATGGTTTCCCGCAAAGGTTGCAATCCCTTCTTCCGTTTGCAGCGCTTCATTGTCCAAGTTCAGCTCTTCAGCAAGCGGTTCATTGAAGATGACGAGCTTTGGTGATGCCACAGGCGTCGGTTCTTGCCATGTATAAAAAATGGGCGGCAGTTTAATGTAGCTGTTTTGGAAATTCCATCCCGGGTTGAACTTCATTCGAATCGTTCCTTTTTTCTCTTATTTTTGCAATCGTGCGATCGTTTATTCTTCGGTGCAGGATAAATTATTTGCAGTTTAACAAATCAGGATTGAAATGAACACCTTTTTGCTCAAGGAGTTGGATTTTATTCTACTGTTCGGGGACTAGTTGCAAATACTTGCCGGTTTGAGCCAAGTATTTGCAGTGGGTAGCAAATTATCTGCAGCTTTCCGCAATATCCTTGCAGCTTAACAATCATTTTTTTGGGCATCCTTGATGATCCAATCCGCCGCACTTTGCAAATCAGGAAATGCCGCATCGGCCAAAGGATCCTCTTCACCGATAAAAACCGTCTTCGTTCCCGCTTTTTTCCTGCTTGAATGTCCGTATCCGTATCGCCCACCATGTAAGAGTTGGACACATCCACTTGATATTTTTCAGCCAAATCTTCAATCATTTTGGAACCCGGTTTGCGGCAGGCGCATCCCGCTTTTGGTTTATGGGGGCAATAAGCGATATCATGGATAATGGCTCCGTGTTTTTTCAATTCATTCACCATATGCTCATGCACCTTTTGAAGCTGGGATTCCTTCATAAACCCAAGGCCTACTCCCCCCTGATTCGTGACAACAAAAATATAATCAAAATGCTCATTCAATTTGCGGATCGCTTCCGGTACACCCGGCAAAAAATGAAGATCTTTCGGCTTGTTTACAAATTTCACCCGTTCTGTTAACACTTCATTGATGACGCCATCCCGATCCAAAAAAACGGCTGTTTTCATGTTCTCCCCCCTCATTATTATTGTTTACGCAAGGAGCGGAATTCATGAAATGGCAGGCACATTCAATTATAAAGTGCGCCGCCGGTCTGTTTTCCGGTCCAGTTCCAAAAATCCACTTCCCCTAAAGCGGCATAGGTAATATGTTCATTGTCAGCGAGTTTTGCCAACTCTTTTGTCGGCCCCGTCAACACAACCCCATAGCATTTCACGCCATGTTCGTCCACATAATCCAGCATTTCCTTAATGGATTCTTGATCAAAATCCCAAATGACGCGTTTTGCCCAAGTTGCATGTTCCGCCAAAAATGCCAGTCCTTTTTTAAAGGCATCTTCTTTTGTGGCCTTATCGGCTACATTATCACCTAACAGTTTGTACCAAGCGTATTCATGAATGCCCCACAAATCTTCGCCTATACTGACATCAATCGTATCATTGTCCCTTGCCGTACCCGTATCAATGGCATACCAAACAATATCGATATCATAATCCTTGAACAGCCTTTTTACTTCATCAAAGGTATAAACCCCATCCAAACTGACCGCTATCTCTGAAACCGTCCCTTCCGGCAACTTATTCAACGCTTCCCAAGTCTCATCGCCAAGACGATAAACCTCAAGATTTTCTTCATAAGCGCCATTGAGGAAACCAAGTGGATAATGGAAAATTAAGCTTAAATCATATCGGCCGTCCACCCATTCCTTCGATATTCCGTTCAAATAATTCAATATCATTTTTCCATGGTATTTTCCGATATATCGTTCTTCGCTGCCCACACTTTTCTGAAGATCCCCCTGTATATCCGCGTTAAAATAAAAATTCGTACTCGTTCCTGCGCCATCACTATACACATTGGGCAGCGTCATTTGAATCGCCGTTTGAATCACCCGATTGGCTGTCAACCCGGTATTTTTATAATAAAGTCCCGTAACGATCGCCGACCCAATGCTGATGATAAAGAAGAGGCCAAAAACGGTAAATGCAGTGGAAAGTCGATTTTTCCATTTCGCCTTGCGCACAATTTTGCGCTGTTCTATGTAAGATAGCTCCGGAACATTCCAATCCTTTGCCGATATCTTCTTCTGATTGATATGTTCTTCCATTTCCCGTTCGCATTCTTCGCAAGTTTGCAAATGTTCTTCTATGGCCCGTTCTTCTTCATTTGTGCACGTTCCGTTAAGATAATCCTCAAGTTTTTTTCTGACTTCCTCGCAACGCATCCTTCTCACTCCCCTTCATTTTCGTTCGCAGCTGTTTTCTGATTCGGAAAATCGCCACCTTTACATTTGAAATGGGCATCCCGAGGATTTCCGCAATTTCCTGGTAAGAAAATTGGTAATAATCCCTTAAAAGAATGAGGTTTCTCTTATGAACCGGCAAGGCATCAATAAGCGCCAGCCATTCATGGATATGTTGCCGGTTCATGACCGTATCCTCTGTTGCTTCGGTCACTTTTGGATGAACCGTTGTCATATCGCCCACATAGGTCAACCGCTTCTCTTTCCGAATCCAATCAATAAACGTATGATAGGCCACTTTAAACAACCAGGGCCGGATTTGCTCCTCTTTGTAACTTTCAAGATACAGGAAGGCGCGATAGAAGGTTTCCTGCACGATATCTTGAGCCAAGTCCTGATTTCTGCAGAGAGAAAAAATATATCGATACACATCTTGAACATGTAAAACATACATTTGCTCCAAATTCATCGCTTCACTCTCACGCCCTCCTTTCACTATATCCACGTTTAACGCGGAAAAAAGTTACATCAAAAATAAAAAAGGCATGTCTTAACATGCCCTATTGATCGAATGCTTCCTTCAATTTCACTTCATAAAATCTCATTTCGCGGAGTTCACCTTGATACTCCACTTTTCCTTGTGCAATTAACTGGCGCAAGCGATACTCAATCCATTCATCGCTTGTATATTGATCCAGGTGGCCAAGCACCTCTCCAATGACTCTTGCTGCTTTAATGAATTTCTTATTGCCCTGTAGGTTCTTCATCTTTCCGATGATCAATGCATCATCCCGATGGTTTTCCGCACCGAAAATTTGGCCTTTATTGTAAGTCCGCAACACTGCATCGGAATGCAAGCATTCTTCCCCTTCTTTCGCATAAGCCTGTCGCTGTTCTTCCGTCAATTCCTCAAGCTCCCCAAGTTCATAAAAAAGGAGCAACTGCTCAGGGGACAACTCTCCCGTATGCCGAGGAAAATCTTCATGCATTCCATTGTAAAACTTGTGATAGGCATCATACGTATTCAAAACAGACATTTCATTCGTTTTTTCCTTCAATAAGTAGAGCGAAAATCGAAGGCCCGTCCCTTCACTGGCATTTTCACCAGTCCAAATGACCACCCGCTGCTCCGGAGGAATCGAACGGATCTTTTCAAAGGCTTGTTGCATGTTGTTTTTGTACCACTCTGCTTGGTCCTTTTCCCACCGGTAGTTTTCCTTCAACCACTGATACCGTCGCTCAAACCCTTCCGCAGTGTGAAGATGATGTATTGGACCTTCCGCCAAGTTATCTGGCACTTCGATGATTTCCTCCGTTTGTTCGTATGGTGTATCCCGAAAAGCATATCTCAAGCTGCCTGCCGCGGAGCTACCAAATACAATATGTACGGTATGCACATTTTTCCCGGCCGGTGTCTCCATTCTTTTCATAAGCGCTTCTTTTACAGACCGCACAAATTCCGGAAAGTCTCCGTATTCCGAACGTATCAACAGTAAATGCAGCAGGCTTTTTGCTTCCTGTTCGTTTAGTGTGGAAATGGATTTCTTTAATTGAAAAAGTTCCAAATGTCTTCACCTCTCTGAAATTTTGTGGATACAAAAAAGGCGACGGATGCAGCGATCGTCATTAACAGAAACGACCACTTGGAAGTCTCACCGAATGTGACCGTTTGAGTTGAAGCCCCGGTTGAGAAGTTTGGCGTATTAAGGATTGTCAAAATGAAACCGGAGAAAAGTTGGAAAACGGCATAAAGAAGAATGAAACTGATGATAAATACAAGATATTTTTTCATTCTGATCCACCTCAATCGGAAATTATTTCATTTATTTACGCCCAAACATTGCAAAAAGTTTCAAAAAATCCGTAAGGCAGTCTGTTTCATTCTTCTTTGAACCTCAATCCCGCTTCGTCCAATGCCTCTTTCATTCTCACAAGCGCGGTTTTCCCCACGCCGTGAAGGGACATGATTTCCTTTTCCGTGTAGTCCGAGAGTTCTTCCACCGATGTGATGCCTTTCCCTTCCAACGCTCTTCTTGCCGGGGCGGATAAACTGGCAAGGAAGCCTTCCTTTGGTTTCCGTTCCGCCTCGCAAACAGGGCAGCTGTTGCAATCGCTGCTCTTATAAAAACGGTGCCCTTTTTCGCAAATTCTCAACGTCTTTTCTGAAGGTTTCATTCCGTCATTCCTTTCCTGTTTCATTGTTCCAATCCCATTCATCTTCGTCCGACAAAGAAGCCCGAATCAAGTAAAGAAGAGGAACATCCCCATTTTCTTCAATGAATTCTTTCGGGTCTGTCACGTTTGTTCTGAAACTCACAGAATTTCCGTCATCCGCTTCAAAAAACGCCATATATCCCAACACCATGTCTTCGGTAAATTCCATTTTGTCGTTAATGACCGGACCCCATGTTCCCGCACCCAGCTTTTCGTCCGGTTTGGGAATTTGACTGTTTGAAATGGCATAGCCCGATTCATCTGTGATCACTTTGCGCAAGTAAAAATTGTCCCATTCGGAATCTTCCAGAAAGCAGAATAACATTTCCCCCTTGGCATCTTCCGTCATTCCAATTCCAACGCCACCAGCCTTCTCAGCCAACTTCCCATATTCATACCGTTCAACCCATACTCTTAAAAATTTCCCTTTTTCCGCGGAGTATTCATAATAAAAGCTTTTATCGCCCACCACCGCCTTTAACAAGTGATCCCCATCGGAAAAATCTTTTTGCTGAATCATATTTTTCGTTGTCTTCTCCCCATCGCTGCAAGCAACAAGCAACATTGCAACAACGGCCAAAATGAACGCACGGATTTTCACTTTCCCCCATCCCTTCCAGACGAAATGTGAACTTTTAGTAATTATAGATTTTGTTCCCTTATTTTTTCAATAGTCTATTTGCCCAAGGGTAATAAAAAAGAGCCACGGTGAAAAGTTTTTCCTTTTCCACCCTGACTCGCTTTCTGTTTCATCTGATATAAATTTTTCCTTCCAAATAGACAACCGCTTCGCCGGAAATTTTGACCTGTTCCCCTTCATCTTTACAAAACAGTTTTCCTCCCCGTTCAGACAGCTGCAATGCCACAAATTCCTTTTTCTCTAAAATCTTTTTCCAATAAGGGACAAGGGTGCAGTGGGCAGAACCGGTCACCGGATCTTCATGAATCCCGGCTTTTGGCGCAAAAAATCGGGAAACGAAATCCGCCTCTTTCCCCTTTGCTGTGGCAATCACTCCAAAGGCATCCAATTTTTTTAATTCTTCCGCATTGATTTCCAATCTCCTTATATCTTCTTCCGTCTCAAACACCGCCAAATAATCGCGGGCCAAAAAGACTTCTTTCGGTTTTTTCCCTAATCCTTTCACCAATGCTTCCGGAACGTCACAAGCTGTTCCTTCCCGGGATGGGAACGTCATCGTCAGCAATGAATTTTCCTTTGTAACGGTCAACATTCCGCTTTTTGTATGAAACTTCACTACAGCAATCGATGGATTCAGATAGTTGAACACAACAAAGGCCGTTGCCAAGGTTGCATGTCCACACAAATCGATTTCCGTTTTTGGCGTAAACCACCGCAATTCGTATTCTTCCTTTTGGCGATGTACTACAAAAGCCGTTTCCGATAAATTGTTTTCCGCCGCTATTTGCTGCATCACGTTGTCCGGAAGCCATTCCGTAAGAGGAACAACCGCAGCCGGATTTCCTTTAAAGGGCTCGCTTGTAAAAGCATCGACTTGATAAATTGGTATCCCAGGCATTTGAAGTCTCCTCTCTACTTAAAGTTCTTTATCCAATGGAAAACGGACTTCCTTGATATACGATAATAGTCAATCCTCAAGCCATTATGGTCAATCTTTGCAAAATAATAGCCATACGATCGGACGGATGAAAAAACTCGCACCTAATCATTAGATGCGAGCCCAAAGTTAAAAGATATTAAACACGTACAGTCCAGCCGAATGGATCTTCCATTTTTCCGTATTGGATGCCTGTCAATGTATCATACAACATTTGAGACACTTCACCGATTTTGCCGTCATTTACGACAATGTGTTTATCCAAATATTTTAACTCCCCAACTGGAGAAATTACTGCAGCTGTACCAGTTCCGAACACTTCTTCCAATGTACCCTTATCAGCAGCTTCTATTACTTCGTCAATGGTAATGCGGCGCTCTTCCACTGGAATATTTTTGGATTTCAACACTTTGATCATAGAGTCGCGCGTAATACCTGGCAAGATGCTTCCTGTAAGAGCAGGTGTGATCACTTTGCCATCAATTTTGAAGAAGATGTTCATGCTTCCAACCTCTTCAATATAGCGTTTCTCAACACCATCCAACCATAATGTTTGAGCGTATCCTTCTTTTTCCGCATTGAGTTGTCCGATTAATGAACTTGCATAGTTACCGCCGGTTTTCGCTTCTCCGGTACCACCCACAACGGCGCGGACATATTTTTCTTCCACCAAAATTTTCACCGGATTGATACCTTCTTTGTAGTAAGAACCACTTGGAGACATGATAATCATGAATAAGTAGTTTTTGGATGGATGAACACCCAAGAATGGTTCCGTTGCAATAATGAATGGACGGATGTATAAAGATGTGCCTGGTGCATCAGGTACCCAATCACGGTCCACATCCACCAATTTTTTGAGCGCTTCCAATGCAAGTTCTTCGTCCACCGGTGGAATGACAAGACGTTCGTTTGAATGATTCAAGCGTCTGAAGTTCGCGTCCGGACGGAATAGTTGAACGCCTCCGTCTGGTGTGCGGTACGCTTTCAACCCTTCAAACACTGTTTGTCCATAATGGAACACCATGCAGGATGGCTCCAAGCAAATTTTTTGGTAAGGGACAATGCGTGGATCATGCCACCCTTTCCCTTCTGTATAATCCATGATAAACATGTGATCTGTAAAATAGTGCCCAAAGCCAAGCTCGTCCGCAGATGGCTTTTCTTTTGGACTATCGGTTAACTCTATAGTGATTTCTGTCATAATGTAAAGCCCCCAATTATTTTGTCGAATATTCAGAAAAATATTTCTGTTATTAAAATAGTATAATACTTTTATGATTAATTGTTAAAAGAATATTTCGATAAATTATGATTAATTTTCATGGAGAATTGCTGTTTGATGAACTGTTTTTCAATAATAGTATTTATTGTTAAATTTTTTTGATCCATTTCCTTTCAATATTGGCAGATATTCAAATTTAGAAACCGTCTCTCCATAAAAAATATTATCGTCATATAAATTTTGAATCAAAAAGAAAACTCTCCTGCCAATCCATGAGCAGGAGAATTTCATTTAATATGAAAAACCGGGTTTTATAAGTTTATGACGGAATGAAGCCTCTACTTTGAACAAACTCTTCAAATTCTTCCTTTTTCAGCGGACGGCTATAATAAAATCCCTGTCCAAACATGCATCCATCATTTCGTAGCGTTATCACATGCGCCTCATTTTCAATCCCTTCCGCAATCACTTTTAAACCGATTGTATTCGCAAGGTTGATGATGGCTTTCACAATCGCTTTGCTTTCCTCGTTTTTATGGATGTCTTTCACGAAAGATGCATCCACTTTCAACGTGTCAACAGGAAGATGCTTGATATAACTCAACGAGCTGTATCCCGTGCCAAAATCATCTACGGAAATTTGGATGCCCATGTTCCGCAGGCGATTCAACACCGGGATGATGCTGTTCAAATCGGCAAGGATGCTTTCGGTCAATTCAAGTTCCAACAGTTTTGGATTAAACCCTGTATCTTTTAATATTTGTTCCACTTGTTGGACAAAATTCGGATCTTGCAATTGACGAACGGATACATTAACAGCCACGGTCAATTGTCCAAACCCCTTATTTTGCCACTCTCTTCCTTGTCGGCAACTTTCTTTTAAAATCCATTCTCCCAGCGGCACAATCAATCCGGTCGCCTCAGCAAGGGAAATAAATTTTCCAGGTGGTATCGCCCCCAGATCCGGATGATTCCAGCGGACAAGCGCTTCCACTCCAACCAGCTGATTATTTTGAATATTGATTTTTGGTTGATATTCCAAAAAGAATTGATGTTCGTTCAATCCTTTTCTCATGGCGTTTTCGATAATGCGGCGTTCCAGTGACACATTTTCCAATTGCCTGTCGTAAATGGCATAGTTGTCTTTGCTGTTTCGCTTCACTTCAGATAGTGCCGCATCCGCATTTTTTATCAGTTCTTCAGGACTCTTGCCGTGTTCGGGATAAAACGCAATACCAATACTGCAAGTGATGGCATACTCTTTTCCATTCAAATGGATCGGTAATCGAAACTTCTCCATAATTTTGCGCACAATGTTCATCGTATCTTCTTCATTCTCTATCCCTTTCAACAGAACAATGAATTCATCGCCGCTCATCCTTGCCACAACATCTTTCTCGCGAATTGCTCCTTTGATGTTGTTGGCCGCATTCACAATGACCAGATCCCCTATGTCGTGTCCCTGTTGATCATTGATCAGCTTGAAATTATCCAAATCGATGAACAATAGGGCAAACTTTTCTTTTGCCAATTGGATATCCAACACATAGGAACGGAGCTCTTTCATAAAGTTGGAGCGGTTCGGCAAGTTCGTTAAACTGTCATAATAAGCCAAATGATAAAGATTTTGTTCCACTTCTTTTCGAATGCTGATGTCGCTCATGGCGATCAGAATGAATTTTTTCGAAGAAGGTTCATCATCATAAATGATTTTAATGTTGGCTTCTACATCGATATACCTTCCTTCCCCATGGAGCAATCGAAATTCCTGCTTGGTTGAAGTTTTTCTTCCTCCATTTTTTAACAAATTTTGAATTTCCCTTTTTATTGAATCCAAATCTTTAATGTGGATCAGATCAAACATATTTTGTTGTCCCAGTGTCTTCAAATCGTAATGCAAGAGGAGGTTGAAGGTCGGCGAAATATAGTGAAATTTCCCTTCTTCATCGATCAATGCCACAAAATTATCGGAATGCTCCGCAATCAGTTCGTATTTTTTGTAGCTCTGCTTCAGCTCTTCTTCCAATTCCTTCTCTTTCGTGATATCCGTTCGAATAGACATATATTTATAAGGTTTTCCCTTTTCATTTAAAAAAGGGATGATGGTCGAATGAACCCAATAATAAGTTCCATCTTTCTTTTTATTTTTTATTTCTCCCCTCCAAATATTTCCTCTTCCGATTTCACTCCACATCCGTTTAAAAAATTCCTTTGGGTGATAACCGGAATTGATGATCCGGTGGGTTTTGCCAATCAATTCTTCCCGGGAAAACTGGGTGATTTCGCAAAAGAGATCGTTTGCATATGTAATTCTTCCTTGGGCATCTGTAACTGCGACGATGGAAGTTTTATCTATGGCATATTTCAGTTCTCTCAATTCTTTCAACTCTTGCAGCAATCGTTGTATTTCATCGGATTGCCCAAAGCTTTTCGAAATATTTTCATTCATAAATGATTAATGCTCCTTTATGTAAATAAAAAATATATCCAAAATACTATTTACTTCAATTCTTACTGAAACATTCCTGGGAAACGTGCGATTTTTTTACTATTTAATATAAATATACTACAACATGGAGATAATAAAAATTCTAATGTAAAAAATATTTTATTAAATTTGTCGAATTTTTTTCATTAATTTTCACTTTTTTAATTCCACATTCACAACTTTTTTCAATCAAAAATGGAAATGAATATATTTTATCCTTTTGATAGGACTTTTTACATAACGAGTGGTTCTGATTTTTTAACATAAAAAAAGCTGTACCGCAAGGAGGCGGACAGCCATAGAAAAGAGAGGTTATGTGGTTAAAGTTGCAGTTTTAATGTGTGCGATACGGGAGAATTTATTCCTTGTCAGAAGAGGGGTTTACAACGTTCTTTAGCTCCTCCCGCAAAGCTTTCACTTCATTCTCAAGCCGGTCAATTTTTTCATGCAATGGTTGGAACGCTTGCTCCAACATGACTTTTAAACGTTCTGCTTTGTCGTGTTGTTCCATGGATTTCTCCTCCAATATTATAGTATGGACTACGCTTAAAAGAAGTATTTCTTTTACATCTTTTATTTTACAACAGATTGATTAAAAAAACTGGTTTTTCCCGAAATCTTCATGCGTTTGTCATATTTTTTTGAATTAAAAAAACGCTTAAGGTTCTCCCTTAAACGTCCACTCCGTACAAAAAAGAATAAATGAAACCGTAAATAACACTGACAATCGATGCGACGATTACAAACATCCCGAAGAAATATAATGCTTCGATCAGGAGCTGTTCAAATCCGTAGCCCACGGGATAATATCCCATAACTTCCCCTCCGTTGCAGAAAATTCGTTCACACTTTGATATATGCAAAAAGGATTGAACTGTTACTTGCGGATTGTTCAAAGCCCATCAAAAAAAGCGGCCAATCCATGGTTCATTGGCCGCCAATTTTCGTACACTTTTTTCTATTTAATCGGATTTAAACTCAATTCTTCCTCGATTTTCTCCAGCAATTCTTTGGCGCTGTCCGCCACAACCGGTTCGCCGTTGACAAGGGCATAATAATGACACTCGCAAATTTCACAATAGGAATTGCAACCCGAATCTTCCACAACGACATCTTCCCGCTGTTCCAACACATCATAAACATCCGGATGGGCATAAGCTTCGTTCGATACGCAAAATTCCACCCTGTTTTTCAATGGTTCGCTTTTCCGGCCAAACAAACTTTTTAACATATGCGCTCTCCTCACTATGTAAAACAATTGCTGATTCAATTATACTATGTTCATAAACGTTCAACCAATGATCCGTTCGGAAAGTTCCGTTATTTTTTAAAAAGTTGGGGGGAAAATTATCATGAACGACGCGGAATTTGATCGATTTCTTCATATTGAAACCTGCGGGATAAAAAACGGCATTTACCAATCCCCCCATTACAACCGTTATGAGCCCACCCCTTATTCCGCCCTGGAGGAATTATTGAAGCATTATACCATCGACGAAAACGACACCATTATTGACTTTGGATGCGGTTTGGGGAGAGTTGGCATTTTTCTTCATTACAAAACCAATGCGTCAATCATAGGCATTGATATGAACGAACAATTTATCAAAGAAGCGATCAAAAACCGGGAACATTTTTGCAAAAAATTCCGGAAAAAGGAAGAAGGAATGCACTTTCTTTGCTGCCTTGCCGAAGAATACCAGATCCAACCGGCGGAAAATAAATTTTATTTTTTTAATCCCTTCTCCTTGCCGATTTTCATGAAAGTGCTGCATCATATCATGCGCTCGACGGAAGAAAAGAAACATACGGTGGATGTGATTTTATATTATCCATCCCTCGACTACCTGGATTATTTGAACCGCTATACCCCTTTTGAGAAGTTGAAGGAGATTCCAATCCCGTCACTTCACGAAAAAGTGTGGAACGAACGTTTTGTCATTTATCGTTTGCAATAAAAGCCATTGTCTTCTAATGATTCTAATGGCTTTTTTATTTTTGGCTTTTCTTGCAGAATGATTCCTCCAAAAATGACCGTGCAACCGACGATGGAAATCACCAAGGAAAAAGATGTCCATTTGGCCATTAAAACCCCGAACAACAATAGAAATAAGCCGATCCATATCATCAAATTCATTGCTGCCCATCCCCTTTTTTTCAGCTCTTATTCTTCTATAACATTTCCCTTATCTTATGAGAACTTCTTTCAAAACATGTCCCGCTGTTATGTTTAAGCCACAAAAAGTTGGACAACTTAATTACGGAAGATGTTTTGATGTAAAACCCGGCAAAAAATCATTATTTTTGTATAATAATGGAATTGAATAATTATCAGAAATTTATTAATAAATTAAAAATTATTACTTTTTGATTCTTCAACACTTCAACGCGAAAAAGTGTTATACTTATACCGCTTTTGCGTTTTTAGAAATATCAAAATATTATTATATCAATATAGGAATGGATGGTTTATGAAAAATCAATTATTTCGGAAATTACCATTGGATCAGTTGTTGAATAAACAAGGCACGGCACATTTTAATAAATCGATGAATGCTTCTGATTTAATCGCTCTTGGGGTTGGAGCAGTTGTCGGCACAGGAATTTTCATTTTGCCTGGTACGGTGGCCGCTGAACATGCAGGCCCCGCCATTGTTTTTTCGTTTATTTTCGCGGCGATTGTATGCGCTTTTTCCGCCCTTTGTTATTCCGAATTGTCTTCAGCAATTCCGGTTGCCGGCAGCGCATATACATATTCATACGTCATTTTCGGCGAGCTCATTGCCTGGATTATCGGATGGAGCCTACTGCTGGAATACGGGCTGGCTGTTGCGGCAGTGGCAACCGGTTGGTCCGCATACTTCCAATCCCTCATTGAAGGGTTTGGAATTCATGTACCTAAAGCTCTGTCCGGACCATTAAATCCATCCGAAGGCACCTTTATCAATTTGCCGGCGATTTTCATCATCGTCCTTTTGGCCGCCATTTTATCTTTGGGGATCAGAGAATCCAACCGCTTGAATAAAATCATGGTGTTCATTAAACTGGGGATCATTTTGCTGTTTATTTTCGTCGGAGTGTTTTATGTGAAGCCTGAAAACTGGCAACCATTCGCTCCGTTTGGCTTTAAGGGGATTTTGACGGGTGCGGCATTGGTGATTTTTGCGTATTTGGGGTTTGACAGCGTGTCCTCTGCTGCGGAAGAAGTCAAAAATCCACAGCGGAATATGCCGATTGGAATTATCGGAACCCTTGTGATTTGTACAATTTTGTATGTGGCTGTTTCCCTCGTTTTAACGGGAATGGTCCCATATACGGAATTGAATGTCGGAAACCCTGTTGCCTACGCGATGGAATTGGCAAATCTGGATTGGGTGTTTGGAATCATTTCCCTCGGTGCGGTAATCAGCATGATGACGGTCATTTTCGTGATGATGTATGGAGGGACCCGTTTAGTGTACTCCTTCGCCCGGGACGGAATGCTTCCAAAAGTGCTGTCAGAAATCCACCCACGACTTAAAATTCCATTGAAAAACACATGGATTTATGCGCTGTTTGTATCTATTTTCGCCGGTTTCATACCAATCGATAAATTGGCGGAGCTTGTAAATATCGGAACTTTAGTCGCTTTTGCCGCTGTTTCCATCGGCGTCATCTATGTTAGAAAAATGAAAATTCCAGGATTGAAAGACGGATTTAAAGTGCCTTTATATCCAATTGTGCCGATTCTGTCATTTATCCTTTGCGTATTCATGATTACCCAATTATCTTCCTTCACAATGTTCACCTGCTTCATTTGGATGTTGATCGGTTTATTCGTCTATTTTGTGTATGGAAGAAAGCATAGCATATTGAATAAATAACGAAGAAAAGAGTGGATGAAGAAAATGATGGTTTTCTCACCCACTCTTTTTTCTTTGCACAATGGTTCGGCTTGATTTGAACCGGCACCTCCTTACAGCGGTTCTACATATAAAAAAGCCGACTCCAATAGGAATCGGCCATTGATAATACTTCAGTTTGCAGGGTTCACTTCCAATTCGGCTTTGATCTTCACGTCTTTTCCTACCAGCACGCCACCTGTTTCAAGCACTGCGTTCCAAGTAAGTCCGAAATCTTCACGATTGATTTTTGTTTCCGCCTCAAAGCCGTACACTTCAACGCCCCAAGGGTTTTTTCCTTTACCGTTGAATTCCACTTCAAATGTTACCGGTTTTGTGACATCTTTAATCGTCAAGTTTCCTGTCACTTCATATTCGCTATCGCCTGTTTTCTTGATTTCCGTTGATTGGAATGTGATTTTAGGATATTTTTCCGCATCAAAGAAGTCTGCAGATTTCAAATGATTATCCCGATCTTCCAATTTTGTATTGATGCTTGCCACATCAAAAGCGAATGAAATCTTTGCATTTGTAAGATCTGTCAAATCGTCCGCTTCAATTTCCGCATCATAAGAATCAAAATGCCCTCTCACTTTTGATACCATCATATGTTTCACTTCAAAACCAATTTCTGAGTGAGCTTTGTCAATAACCCATTTCGCCATTTTTCATTCCTCCTGATTTACTTTATTCTGAATCCGAGATATTTATGAATATTTATCTTGAAGTTCATTATTTTGAATTCGAGATAAATATATCATGCATTAATTTTTTTGTCAATGGATTCAAACCCATTTTTCTGACTCATACTTTAGTAAATTTATTCCCGGTTTGAGCGGAAAAAAACATTCATCCCCCCTCCTTACGGTCAAAATTTTTAAAAATTTCAGTGTATCTTAGTTGACCATTTTCGACAAAGGTGTTAGTATCGTCTAGTATTGGAATTAAATAGGTGTAGCGATGAATGCTGTGGGTAACACTACAGTCAGGAGCAGCTTCTGGAGAGACCACATCTGTGGCGCCGAAGGATTCACAATCTCAGGCAAAAGGACAGAAGAATGATAATACCGTTATTGTTCTTATGCTTTTGAGATTGGGAAACCAATCTCTTTTTTATTACATCAATAGAGGTGAAACATATGAGAAAAGCAATTGTCAGCGTTATCGGAAAAGACCAGGTTGGAATTATCGCAAAAGTGACAACTGTACTTGCAGATCGAAACATCAACATTTTAGATATCAGCCAAACGATTTTACAAGATTTCTTCACCATGATGATGGTCATTGACGTGACAAATTTAAAAGATCTTGAATCCTTGCAGCAGGAACTCAATGAACTTGGAAAATCAATCGGTGTTGTCATTACTGTACAACTTGAAGAAATTTTCAGGGCAATGCATCGCGTGTGAAAGGACGTGCAAACATGAACTTTGAAATTCATGAAATGTTGGAAACCATCCGGATGGTCCGGACAGAAAATTTGGACATCCGTACAGTGACAATGGGAATCAATTTACGGGATTGCGCGGATTCCGATTTCGATAAAATGAAACAAAAAATCTATGATAAAATCACCCATTACGCAAAGGATTTAAAACCTACCGCTGAAAAAGTGGCAAAAGAATACGGCATCCCGATCATCAATAAACGGATTGCCGTGACGCCAATCGCCGATCTTCTAGGCAATGCGACAAAAGAACAGGCTGTGGAACTTGCAAAAACATTGGACCGCGCCGCCGTTACCCTTGGCATCGATTTTATCGGCGGTTATTCCGCCCTTGTGCACAAAGGGATTGCGAAGGGAGATCAAGTGTTATTTGATGCTCTTCCAGAAGCCTTGGCATCCACTGAGCGGGTTTGCGCTTCCGTTTCTGTCGGCACAACCAAAGCCGGCATCAATATGGATGCTGTACGTCAAATGGGCGAAATCATCAAAGAAACGGCTGAACTGACAAAAGAACAGTCCGGCCTTGGCTGCGCAAAACTGGTGGTGTTCTGCAACCCCGTGGAAGATAATCCGTTTATGGCCGGCGCTTTCCTCGGATCCGGTGAAGGAGAAGTCGTACTCAATGTCGGCGTTTCCGGTCCGGGGGTAGTACTCAATGCATTGAAACGTTATCCGGATGCGGATTTGGGAGAAGTGGCCGAAATCATCAAGAAAACCGCCTTTAAAATTACCCGTGCCGGAGAGTTGATCGGACGAGAAGTGGCAAAACGTTTAGGCGTTCCGTTCGGCATAATGGACTTGTCCCTTGCACCAACGAATGCGATGAACGATAGTGTGGCTGAAATTCTTGAAGAAATTGGCCTTGAGCGTGTTGGAACCCACGGCACCATTGCCGCCCTTGCCTTAATGAATGATGCGGTGAAAAAAGGTGGTGCCATGGCTTCATCCTATGTGGGCGGTTTAAGCGGCGCCTTCATCCCAGTCAGCGAAGATAACGGCATGATCCGTGGAATTGAAGAAGGCGCATTATCGCTATCCAAGTTAGAAGCAATGACATGTGTATGTTCCGTCGGTCTTGACATGATTGCCATCACGGGCGACGCACCTGCCAGCACCATTTCCGCAATGATTGCCGATGAAGCGGCCATCGGAATGATCAATAAAAAAACGACTGCTGTCCGTGTCATCCCTGTGCCTGGAGCGAAAGAAGGCGACATGGTGGAATTCGGAGGCCTTTTGGGAAGAGCACCTGTCATCGGGGTCAATCCGTTCAGCTCCGACAAAATCATTCGCCGTGGCGGACGCATTCCGGCCCCTTTGCAAGCATTGGGAAATTAAATCGAGTAGGAGGGAGCGATTAACTCCCGTCCTCTCACACCACCGTACGTACGGTTCCGTATACGGCGGTTCAATTAAGATCATTGACGCAAGTTTTCATAACGAGCTTCAAGACTTTCCAACCCTTGGTTTCTCCAATAGGAGTTACCAAGGGTTCTGTGTAATATTGGACTATTTGAAATACGCCAATAACTCTTCCGAGTATTTCCCCATTCATACGCTTGCCATTGTGGTACGCCAAGCTGAATAAGGTTGCGTGTCTTTGTTTTCGGTTTCTTCCAGTTCTTCCATAGACACATTCGAAGTCTTCTACGAATCCATTTATCTAATTCAAGGAATATAGATTTGGTGTCTGCTAACGCAAAATATCCACACCATCCCACTAGATATTGATTCAGTTTCTGAATGCGGTATTCCATCGGGTAGGGCATCTTGCGTGATGTGATTTCACGAACTTTATTCTTCATTCGTTTAAGGCTTTCTTTTGCGATACGAACCTTTGGCTCTTTATGATAGGTAAAGCTAAATCCTAGAAACTTACGTTTCCATGGACGGTCGACCGCTGATTTCTTTTCATTTACTTTCAGTCGTAGTTTTCCTTCAATGAATCGTTGAATGCTTGCCATTGTGCGAAGTCCTGCTCGTTTACTTTTCACGTAAATGTTACAGTCATCCGCATATCGAACGAATTTGTGTCCTCTTCTTTCCAATTCTTTATCTAGTTCATCTAGTACAATGTTAGATAGTAGCGGACTTAATGGTCCTCCTTGTGGAGTTCCTTCTAATGTGCTTGACACCACACCATTAATCATGACTCCCGATTGTAAATACTTACGAATCAATTTCAGTAATGGTTTATCTTGGATTCTCTTCGCGAGTGTACCCATTAATCTGTCATGGTTGACCTTATCAAAGAATTTCTCCAAGTCCATATCTACAACCCATCGATGTCCATCTCTTATATATTCTTTCGCTTTCTTCACCGCATCATGGGCACTTCGGTTTGGTCTAAATCCGTAGCTGTTTTCAGAGAATGTAGGGTCATACACTTTTGAAAGTACTTGGGCGATTGCTTGTTGAATCAAACGGTCTGTTACGGTAGGGATTCCTAGTAAACGAACACCGCCGTCAGGTTTCGGGATTTCGACTCTGCGGACTGGCATTGGTTCATAAGTTCCCTTGAGAATTGCCTCCTTAATAGATAGCCAGTTTTCGACTATGTGCTGTCGTAGGTTTTGTACGGGCATCATATCTACTCCGTGGCTTCCTTTATTCTGTTCTACACGTTTTAGTGCTTGAAGCATGTTCTCCCGTGACAGGATTTGATTCAAAAGCATCGTTATTCTCCTTCCGTGAATAGCTGTTCTCTTTATGCCAGTGGTCACTCCACCCTCCAAGAGGTCCCCCACGGGATTCACCGCTTCCTTCCTCAAGTGAGGTACTACGTTTTCTGTTTTCATCATGACTCACTGAATGCCAAGGGCTATTCTCTCTTAATTGTTCGGTCCTTCTTAGTTGTTCTAGACCAACTAATACTATGACCTCTGCTGACTTCTGACGGTTCAGCTACTTATCACTAAGTAGGTTATGAAGCGTACTTCACCTATCCGCCAGACCTCCCCGGGTAAGTACATGCACTTTCACACCATCTATCCGCCTCATCTACTCGATATGACCTTCGACAGAAAGAGCTTTGTTTTGTTTTGCAAACTCACTCAATCATACCTAGCCTTATATGAGGTTCGTGTTCCTCGGACCGGTGTTTTGCCTCCAGCTTCCTTCAGATTCCGCGTCACCACGGACACCCTTGCTCTTGGCTAACCTCTACTTCTGTCTTCGGGGTTCGGGACTTACACCCTATAGTTCATGTACATGCCGGGCGCACAAAGAAAAAGAGCGAAAATTTTCGATTTCGCTCTTTTTTATTGCTATATCAGTATTTTTCGTGTTTGGCGATTATCCGTGTTCTATATTACTTGGTTTTTGCGCTTGGCGATTATTTCTCTTTCTGATTCCCCATTTTTAAATACTCTTTCCAAGCCGTGAGTCCCCCTTCTAAAACTGCGACATCATAATCCTGCTCAGCTAGAATGGTTGCACATTTCGTTGCTGAGTTGCCGGTTGTGCAAGTGACGATGATTTCACTCCCTCGCGGCAACGCGGGAAGTTCTTTTTCTTTGTTTTCTTCCAGTCCAAAAATCTCTTTTTTATGGATATTAATCGATTGAATATTATCCCCTTCAATATGGAAATTGTTATATTTCTCCTGATCCCGGACATCTAATACCACAAGTTGCTCTTTTCGTTGCATTTTTTGCATTAATTGTTCAGGCGTGATTGTTTTCAATGGCATGTCCATTCCTCCTATTTAAATAATAAATCCCCTAAGCACTCTTATGCTTAAGGGACGAGTATTTCTATTCTTTTTTCTGCTTAATGTTTGGCAGCGGTTGGGAATTATAGATTCTTGAATACGGCGGAACGGATTGGGTGAGCCAAATGTTTCCTCCAATGATGGAGTCGTGGCCGATTTTCGTATCTCCGCCAAGAATCGTTGCCCCCGCATAAATGATGACATTGTCCCCAATATCAGGATGGCGTTTGATTCCTTTAATCGGATTTCCATGTTCATCCAATGGGAAGCTTTTCGCACCAATTGTCACACCTTGATAAATTTTTACGTTTTTCCCGATGGTGCTTGTTTCCCCAATGACTACTCCAGTTCCATGGTCAATGAAGAAATACTCCCCGATTTTGGCTCCAGGGTGAATATCGATGCCAGTCAAGCTATGGGCATGCTCAGACATGATTCTTGGGATAATCGGAACCCCGGCCTCGTAAAGTTCATGAGCTATCCTATGTATTGTAATGGCTGTGATGGAAGGATAGCTGAATAAAATTTCTTCCAATGATAAGGCTGCAGGATCGCCATTGTATGCCGCCTGTATATCTGTTTGTAGGATTTCACGGATTTGCGGCAATTTATTGACTAAGTCAATGACGATTTCTTCCGCTTTTTCTTCAGGTTTACTTTCACCGCTGTTTTCCAGCACTTTCGAAATAATGTCTTTTAAATCGAGTACTGTTGATCTTAAAATGTTTCCTATATTTGTTTCCAACCGGAGTTCATCTTTATATATGTCGCAAAAGCAAGGATATAGCACTTTGCGGAAATTCTTCAAAATTTTGATAATCTTTTCTTGTCCTTCAAATCCAATGGACTGTTCAATTGGAAAATAACTTTTATGAACATCAAGCAATGAATTGGCGATGTTCGGAACCCCTTCATTTATCCAATTGTCTAATTTCAATGAATCCACCACCCTAATCTTATTGTCGCGGTTTTTCTAAAAATTTTTATTTATTGCTATCATATAAAACTTTCTCTACGTTTATCAACTATCTAATATTTTTCCAACCAATGATTAGGTAAATATTTACATACCCCGTAAAACTATTTTAGATACTAACATAAAAACTTGCTGGAAAAAAGCCTCCAGCAAGTTTACGTTGTTCATATTCATTTGAAGATCAAGTAATTATCCGGTTTGCTTTCAACCACTACTTCTTCCGCGCTGATCGTATCACCGAAAGCGGATTTTAACGTTTCTTCATATGCGTTTGTAAAGAATTTTTCTTCATATAATTTTTCAATTTCAGCATTTAACCATTCCAGTAATTCCGTATTCCCCTTTTTCACTGCAGGAGCGATATAATCCAAATCCCCTAATGTAGGCAAAGCCACTGTAAAGTCCGGATTTTCATTTGCCCAACTGAACAGTAATGCGTTGTCTTGCGCTAACGCATCGCCACGTCCATCTTTTAACGCTTCAAAGGCTTCATTGATTTGGTCGAATTTTACCAACTCTACATCCGGATGATTTTTCATAAAGAATGTTTCAGCCGTTGTTCCTTTAGGCACGATCAATTTTTTCCCTTTTAAATCGTCAACGGATGAAATTGGCGCACTTTTTGGAGAAACGACACCAATTGCCACTTTCATATATGGAAGAACAAAATCTACTTGCTCCGCTCTTTCTTTTGTTACTGTAAAGTTGGCAAGCACGATATCCACTTTATCAGATTTCAACAAATCTACACGAGCTTGCGGTTCAGTGATGACATATTCGATTTTTGACTCATCGCCAAGCAAATCTTTGGCAATCCGTTTTGCTAACGCAATATCATATCCTTGGTTTTCGCCGTTTGCATCCACATAACCAAATGGCGGTTTATCGCTGAATACGGCCACTCTCAATACTCCACGTTCTTTGATTTCATCGATAACGGATTTGCTTTCGGATGGTTCGTTGTCATTTGCGGTCTCTTCTTCTTCCGATCCGTTGCTGCTGTTAGCGCCGCATGCAGCCAACACCAGTGTTAATAATGCAATGATTAAAAATGCATAAATTTTCTTCATATTCTTTCCTCCTAAAATTTTAATATATTGATAAACTGTTGTGCCCTTTGTGTTTGCGGGTTAGCAAAGAATTCCTTTGCAGGTGCCTTTTCATGAATCTTTCCTTTATCCATGAAAACCACTTCGTCTGCCACCAATTCGGCAAAGTTCATTTCATGGGTCACAATTAACATGGTCATCCCCTGTTTGGCCAACTGGGCAATGACTTCCAACACTTCCCGGACCATTTCCGGATCGAGGGAAGCTGTGACTTCATCAAATAACATCATTTTGGGATTCGTACAAAGGGCACGAACAATGGCAATCCGCTGCTTTTGGCCTCCTGATAATTCCCTCGGATACGCATTGGCCCGATCCGCAAGGCCCACTCTTTCCAAAAGTTCCAGCGCCTGCAATTCCACTTCTTCCCGTTTCCGTTTTTGTACTTTTATAGGAGAAAGCAGAATATTCTCCATTACCGTCATGTTCGGGAAGAGGTCATAACTTTGGAACACCATACCGATTTTTTGGCGAACTTCCCGCCATTTCGATGTTTTCGTTAAGTCTTCTCCTTCAAAAATAATCTCGCCGCCCTGCACTTCCTCTAGGCCATTAATGCATCGCAAAAAGGTGCTCTTTCCGCATCCGGATGGCCCTAATATGGCAATCACTTTTCCTTGTTCTACATGCAAGTCAATTCCATCAAGTACAACCCGGTCTCCGAATTTTTTTACAAGACCGTTGATTTCCAATATCGGCGCCATAATCTGTTCCCCTCCTTAAGCAGCCCATTTCCGTTCCAGTCTTCTGGAAATCCGGGACAACGGAAAACAAATGCAAAAATAGAAGAAAAAGATAATCCCATAAATCCAGAAAGCCACGGTTGGATGTTGTGTGTTGTAAAGCTGGATAATTTGCTGGCCGACTTTTATCACTTCCACAACCCCAATCATTGTGAGCAGGGCTGTCGTTTTAATCATCCTCGTAATCAAATTGATCATCGGGGGAATGGAGCGTTTGGCCGCTTGTGGCAGCAGCACGTAGCGATACATTTGAAATTTGCTCAACCCAAGGGCAATGCTTGATTCCACTTGGTGCTTTGGCAGAGAAATAATGGCGCCGCGCACAATATCGCTCAATTCCGCCGTTCCCCATAAGCTGAACACAATCAGCGCCACCATATCAGCACTTAATTCCACATTGAAATTCACCGGCACAATGTAATAAATCACAAACAGCCAAACCAAAATCGGAATGATGCGAAACAGTTCCAAATACAACTTGAACGGGAATTGCACAAACTTATTTTTCGATGTGCGGATCATACCGATCATAATGCCCATCACTATCGAGATGACAATGGCAATCAAAGCAATCCGCAGCGTATGGAAGAGTCCTTCGAGCAATCGCATAAAATTGATTCCTTCAAATAAAACACTAACGCCCGAATTCAGCATAGCGGACTCTCCTTTCCAGCCACATTAAAAACAATGAGATTGGCAACAAAATGATCAAATAGCCAATAACAAGCATGAATAACGCTTCATTCGTCTTGTAGTAAATTCCCATCAAGTTTTTCGTTGTATTGGTCAATTCCAAAATGGCAATCCCACTGAATACAGATGTTTCTTTGATCAAGAAAATGCAGTTTGCTCCATAAGCCGGCACGCTGTAAGAGAAAGCTTGGGGAAAAATGACATAACGCACAAGTTGAAAACTGCTCAATCCCAACGCTTTACCGCTTTCCACCTGCGATTTTGAGACAGCTTCCATGCCTGCACGAAATGCTTCAGCCATGTAACTGCCACCCAAAAACGTCAATCCGATAATGGCACACATTTCGCTGCTTAAAGTGATTCCCACTTTCGGCAGTCCGAAATAGAGGAAAAAAAGTTGAATCAACAATGGCGTATTTCTTGCAATCTCTAAGTATACTTGCACAAGTTTGTCCAATATTTTGACTTTAAAATATTGGATACTGCTGCAAATGAGACCCACAATCGTGGCAAAAAGGATGCCGATCGCTGCAAGCTTTACAGTCAACCATAACGCCGTCTTGTAGAAGGGTAATACTTCAATAATGTATTGCCAATCCATGGTTACTCTCTCCCACCATTGCCAGATGAAGATTTGGCATTCAACGTGTCTCCAGGTTGCAAGATTTGAACACCATGTATATCCACAGTTTCAAGATATTTAATGCCTGCTCCTGTATTCAGGCATACAACAAGCTCCTCTTCTCTAATCCACCCTTCCTCACGCAGCTTTCTTGCTGCCGCAAAAGTAGCGGCACCTTCCGGACAGATGAAGTTTCCTTCAAAAGAAGCAACTTGCTTTTGCGATTCCAATAATTCTTCTTCTGAAACTGCGATGGCACAACCGCCCGTATTGTAAACCGCTTCAAGCACCAAGAAATCGCCGAGGGCTTTCGGTACATTGATTCCAAATGCACTCGTAGTCGAATTTTCGAAAAACACGGATTCCTTTTCGCCTTTTTTCCAAGCTTCCACGATTGGTGCACATCCTTCTGCCTGCACAGCAACTAAACGCGGAAGTTTCCCCTTTTCAATCCAACCGAGCTCCAGCATTTCCAGTAAAGCTTTATAGATGCCGATGATTCCGACACCACCGCCTGTTGGATACAGAATGACATCTGGCACTTTCCATCCAAGCTGCTCGACAATTTCATACCCCATTGTTTTCTTTCCTTCGATTCGATAAGGCTCTTTTAATGTCGAAGCATCATAAACGCCTTCTTGTTGAACCAAATGGGCCACCACTTTCCCCGCATCGCTGATCAAACCATTGATCAGATGCAAGTCTCCGCCTGCTATGTACACTTCTTTCCTTGTGATAAGCGGTGCATCAAGAGGCATCACGATAGTGGCTTGAATATCCGCTTTTGCACAATACAAAGCCCAAGCTGCACCAGCATTTCCATTCGTTGGCATCGCAAGTCGGACAACGCCAAGTTCTTTCGCTTTCGATACACCTACACTTGCCCCACGTGTTTTAAAGGAGCCTGTCGGGATAATGCCTTCATCTTTTATGTATAAATGGTTCAAACCATATTCAGCACCGAGTTTTGGCAACGGTTGAAGGGGTGTCCCACCTTCACCAAGCGAGACAATATGTTCTTCTTGTACCACTGGGAGCACTTCATGATAGCGCCATAAATTTTTAGGCCGGTTTGAAAGTGCCGCTTTCGAAATTTCACTTTTTGCCTTTTCCAAGTCATAACGAACGAGCAGCGGTGATCCGCATTTACATAACTGCTGAATTTGACCTGCATCATAATGTTTATGACATTTAGGGCATTCCAAATGTGAAATGTAGCTAAATTGTGTCATACTGTTCTCCCTTCTAGTTGAAAAAGAAAAAGACCACAAAATTCCCACTAGAAGAGCCGAGAATTTTGTAGTCTTTGGTTTGTCCAATCAACTACATCATTTTTAAGATTATTTTATTCAAATAATTCCTATTAGTCAACTAAATTTTAAAAGGATTGTATTTAATGGTACTCACTCCTTCTTTTCAATAAAAAATCTGCTCCTCATTGGATGGAAGAGCAGATTTTTCATATTAATAATTGTTTCTTATCGTCTTTAAAGCCGCAGTCCATTTAAGCAACTGATCCAGCATATCATCCACCACTTCTTTATGGTGGTCGGCAGGTTTGAATTTTGTCATATTTTCAAAATCCGTAAAAAGCGAAAATGCAGGATGCGTACGCACATCAGCCACCGCCAGTTCGCCCAAAATTCCCCGCAAATGTTCCGCTGCCCTTGCCCCTCCTACCGAACCGTAACTGACAATGCCGGCCGCTTTGTTATTCCAAACTTCCCGGGCCAAGTCGAGGGCATTTTTCAAAGCTCCCGTAATACTATGGTTGTATTCCGCCACAATGAAAATAAACCCGTCCAAACTTGCCAATTTTTCATTCCATTTCACAATCCGGGGATCAGATGGCTCCGCTTTTCCTAAAAAAGGCAAGTCGTAATCATCAATATCCACGATTTCAAATTTTGCATTCTTCCGATTATCCGCAATTTCTTTGATCCAATTTCCCACTTGTGGACTTACGCGGCCTTCCCGTGTGCTTCCCAAGATGATGCCAATGTTTAATGTCGTTTCTGTCATTCCGATTTCCTCCTTGTCTCTTTGATAAAACAGTGTTTCCCTATTATGGAAAAGCTATTATTTTTATTCCCCCATTGGACAGTTTTTAATGCATTTTTTACATATTGCTTGTGAAAGAACACTTATTTTTTCCTTTCCTCCAAAATATCTTTGATCATCTCAATATGGGAGGAAGCCCAAGCGTTTTCCCTGAAATGAAAAAACAAAGCTGCTGTAATGCCTGTAATATAACAAACAATAAAAATCATCCAATTTCTTGTTCCTTCTTGGAACAAAATTTTTTGGAGATGCTGGGAGAAAATCAAAAATAAAAATGGGATGGATGATACAAAAATGGGAATCATCCCTGAACCATTCTTCTCCTTGATCAAGCGGTAATAAATCAATTGCAGCACGTCACGATCCAGCGACTCATAAAACTTCCGGACTTCATAAAGCTCCTTCAAATATTTGGAGTCGTGAATCGAATCACGATTTTTCCTGAGCTGCATATATATTTTGTGAGCATCGCCCCGAAAAAAACTCATCACCTTTCACCCCACATTTTCCAAGGAATGAAGCGGATTGCCCTTCGATACATTCTTTTTCATTATTCTTCATAATTAAAAAAATAAACCGTTCACATTTTTTTAAGAAAATTTAGACTTTTATCTGTTGTATATCAGTTTTTAATTGAATATAATTGTTATACATCACAAAGGAGGGGAAGCCATGCTAAGCAATACGGAACGTAAAAATATCATTCAATTTCTAGTGACTTACTTTGGTCTGGAGCCAATCCAGTTTGTAAATATTTCGGATCGCATGCTGGAAGCTACGTATGATTTTGTTTACTCCAGATTTGAAATGGAAGCGGATATGTAATCATTTTTTCACGAAACAAAGGGGTATAAACGAAGAGATCCGTTTCGCACGAAAGAAACGACTCTATCGAATGGACGTTCTTATGAAGGATGTCTTATAAAGGAGTGCCCCTGAATTTCTCACAAAGGAGACACCCCTTTTCATATAGAAAATTGGCGGCATAAACGAATGGCTGAAGGGAATCAGCGCGTTTCTATTTAAAGAAACGCGCTCTTTTTTTATGCATTGATTCATTTTTATTTCTCTTCATTGCAACGGGAATCTTTCCATTTTGTCTTCCCCGCTCTATGGCTGCGAAAGTATCAGCACCTTGTCACCTCTTTAGTATTCGTATGCAGAAAATTTATATATGCGCTAAAGAATAGATTGTTCAAATTGTCGCACATTAAAGTCAAGAAATTTCGGAGGTGATTCAGATGGCAAAGAAGAATAAGACAACCTTCAGAAAGGAGAAAAAGGAGAAGAATAAAAAAGTTCAGAGAGAAGAATATTCCAAAGAGTTCAATCAGGCAATCCACAACAATCCTCCTGCTGAAGTAAGAAAGCCGCGCAATACTTAAAAAGATGTAAAAAAGAGCGAATGAACTACGATTCGCTCTTTTGTATTATCCAAAATATACTTGCCCCTATTTTTCCATTAAAAAGACATCAACAATTAGGATAGCATCAAAGTTTCCATGAATAAGGACCTCTCTATAAAATCTTCACCATGCACCAGCTTCCCAATTAAACGATATATTGCTTCTTTATCTTTGAACGCAAAATCGCGCGCCAATTTCTTGAGAATAGTGGTTGGTGCTATAACCCGTATGCAGTTTGGCATCCGTCCCGAATCAATCCCCTCTTTTCAATTGGATGAAAAAAATCTGTCCAATTGGCTGTTTTCTTTCCGATATACCCAGTATGATAGATTTTGAAAGAGGGGGAAATGAAAGTGTTGCCATTTATACACGGATTTATTTTGGCATTCGGATTAATCTTGCCTTTAGGTGTCCAAAACGTCTTCGTTTTTTCACAAGGCGCCATGCAGCCGAGTCTGATCAGGGCCCTGCCTGCAACAATTACCGCAGCTATATGTGATACACTTTTGATTCTGCTTGCCGTTTTCGGCTTGTCCATCATCGTATTGCAGTTTGATTGGCTCCGGACCGGGCTTTTGACAGTTGGCATCATTTTCTTGATTTACATGGGATACTCCATTTGGAAAAGTCAGCCGAAAACCAATGAATCGAACATCTCTTTGCCGGCGAAAAAGCAGATCCTCTTTGCTTTATCCGTTTCCATCCTGAATCCCCATGCCATTTTGGATACAATCGGCGTCATTGGAACAAGCGCCATAAAATATGCCGGCATGGAACAATTTTTCTTTACCTTTGCCTGTATCATGGTGTCCTGGATTTGGTTCTTCGGTTTGACGGTGGCAGGTGCGATTTTCAAAAAGTTGGATCAATCAGGCAGCATCTTAACATTTTTCAATAAGTGTTCCGCCGTTTTTATTTGGGGAACCGCAGTTTATTTGCTATTGGATTTAATGAGTTGAAAACGGTTATATTATTGGGTGAACGTACGAACTTTACTTCCCCTTTTCTTTTCAAATAAAAACAATAAGAAACTGATAAAATAACCTGCTGAAACAAGGCTGAAACCGCGGAAAATTCCCGGGGTCATAAAGAAGTAAACACCGATGGGAAGGGACAACAGAAAAGCGACAAACATAAGCCATTTAGGTTTCAAAAATTGTCCGATGATGACAAAAGCGGCTGGAATGACGGCCGCAACAAATAAATTGCCGATGATTTCAGAATCCGGTGTCTGATAAGGATTATCGAAGGAAAAAATTCCCCAAAACACGAGGCTTGCCACTGCAGAGACAATTCCTACGACCGACCCTATCATCTGCATTCGTCTTCCTCCTTATATTACTATTTGATATTTAAATGGAATATAAATCTTTTTCTTTCATTTATTTATAATTTTTCTGATCCCAATGCAATAAATATTAATAAAATTTTTTATAAAGAAAAAAGAGCCGCAGCCCTCTGAACGAGATTCACGATCATTCTCCCGAGATTACAATCACATCGAAGGGTACCGGCTCTCCATTTATTTGGACTTCCATGTATTCTACATCGGCATCCTTGGATTTTGTCAGCCTAAAGAAATGGGCTTTTTCTTCATCCCCTTCTCCACTTTCATTCAATTTCACGATTAATTTTGTTCCCTCTTTTTCGAATGTCCCTTCTACATCCGAACGGGATTTATAAACGATATAAGAAACCTTTTCTCCACTATTGATTTTTTGCAATGTGGCATTTTGATCCATTTTTTCTTCCACATTTTCCGGCAATTCATCCAATTCGACCAAGCTGATTGTAGTTGAATTGCAAGCGGTTAAAATCAGCATAATAAGTGTGAAAAAATAAATTTTTTTCATGACTACCCCCTTTTTTATTACATTCAACAGATATTTCCAATATCCTTTAAAAAATTTTTCGCTTCCTCAGTTTTATCTTGAACTCTAAATTCATAGTGCTACAATCTAATTAAACTCTACTATAGCTGGAGGTCTTTCCATGGAATTGAATGAAAAAGAACTTGAAATACTCAGTGTATTGGAAAAAGATGCACGGATTGAAACAGCCGACCTCGCAAAAATGGTGGGCTTGAGTGTGGAAGAAACAGAATCCATTTTAAAAAAATTGGAAAATGATAAAGTCATCGTCAAATATTTAACAATGATTGATTGGACAAAAGTCGATGATCATCAAGGCGTCCGGGCGATGATTGATGTGAAAGTGACCCCTAAACAAGGAGTCGGATTCGATGAAATCGCGGGAAAAATCTATCGCTATGATGAAGTGCAATCAGTATATTTAATGTCAGGCACTTATGATTTATCCGTCATTGTGGAAGGGAAAACATTGAATGAAGTGGCGAACTTCGTATCCCAAAAATTGTCCACATTGGAATCTGTTGTTTCAACAACAACCCATTTCATCTTGAAAAAATATAAACATGATGGAATCATCTTGGAACAAGAGAAAAAAGATAAGAGAATTGTGGTGTCATAACATGAAGGCTACAAAAAAATCCTATGTTTCAAAAACCGTAAGAGATTTAAAACCCTCAGGCATTCGTCGTTTCTTTGATTTGGCAGCAGGTATGGAAGGCGTCATCTCCCTTGGTGTGGGTGAACCTGATTTTGTCACACCTTGGCATGTCCGGGATGCGGCCATCCGCTCCATTGAAGATGGGTATACTTCCTATACTCCAAATGCGGGTCTCCTTGAATTGCGGGAAGAAATTACAAACTATGTGAAAAATCGGTTTCATGTAGAGTACTCCCCTTCCGAAGTCATCGTAACAGTCGGCGCAAGTTCAGCCATTGATACAGCGATGAGAACGATTTTAGATCCTGGGGATGAAGTGATTGTCGTAGAACCTTGTTTCGTTTCATACAGTCCGATGGTGACGTTGGCCGGGGGTGTACCGGTACCGGTGCAGGCGTTGAAAGAAAACGATTTTAAAATTCTTCCAAGCCAAATTGAAGCGGCCATTACCGACAAAACAAAAGCATTGATGATTTGCTTCCCTAACAATCCAACAGGCACACTTTTAAATAAACAGGAATTGGAAGCGCTTGCTGAGATTGTAAAAAAATATGATCTACTAGTAATTTCCGATGAAATTTATGCGGAACTTACATATGACGTGCAATTTACAAGCATGGCCTCCCTTCCTGGCATGCGCGAAAGAACCATTTTGGTGAACGGGTTCTCAAAAGCATTTGCCATGACAGGATGGCGCCTTGGCTTTGTATGCGCACCGAAAGAAATTTCAAAAGAAATGCTGAAAGTGCACCAATACGCGTTAATGTGTGCATCCACCGCTTCCCAATATGCAGGAATCGAGGCATTAAGAAACGGTGAGGAAGAAGTGGAAAAAATGGTGAAAAGCTATCGTCTCCGCCGGAATTACATTGTGAATTCCTTTAATGAGATGGGGCTTACTTGCCACATGCCTGGCGGCGCCTTCTATGCATTCCCTTCCATTGAATCAACGGGCTTAAGCTCCCAGGAATTTGCTGAGCGATTATTGAAGGAACAAAGCGTGGCTGTCGTTCCTGGCGATGTCTTTGGTGAAAGCGGCGAAGGGCATATCCGCTGCTCCTATGCCACATCGATGGAAGAATTAAGAGAGGCTATGAAACGGATCAAACAATTTATTGATTCTTTATAATATGGATGGAGATGAACAGACTGCCGAGTTTGCTTGGCAGTCTGTTTTATTATTACTAATCTTCCTTTTTTTGAAATGAGGTTCTCTTCAAAAAACTTAACGCTTTCTTTAATATCTCCCCAAGGTTAGGACATTGGAAACTTCATTTTATCCAGTTAATCTGCTACACTCATTCATAACCATATTTTGAAAATATTGGTGGGATACGTTTGAAACTTAGGTTGTTCTGCGGATTATTTGCATTTTCATTTCTGGTCCTTGCAGCATGTTCCGACAACACCGACGTTTCGACAAAAATTAAAGCCAATCCTGAATCTGAATATAGCACCACCTTTGAAAAGCTTAAAATTGGAAAAATAATCGACTATGATTTTCAGATAGCAACTGAGGATCATCTGGTTTGGGTAACGGTTTGGGCGGAAGAATACCAGAATGGAAAACCACTTTCCGAACCGGTCACGCTCATCTCCTATGGACTGGAACCTGACGAAACAAGCCAAGGTCCTTTAGGCATTGGAGCTTTTGAAACTGAAGATGGCGCCTATCTGTTTCTTTATAACGAAAGTATCACGATGAAACCTAGAAAAATCGGCATTCCGCAAACCGGATATTCCGTGAGCGGTTGGCAATATGCTTTAGAAGAGGAATCGTTGGAAAACAATCAATCTTACTTATTAGCGGTATATCGGGCAACAGATGGTGAAATGGCCACTTACAATTTTCAAGATGAAAAAGACGTTCAGCAAATGATTCAAGACACCAATTACGCTTTACTCATTAAAATGAAATTGTAAGAGCGTGAAAGCTAATTATTATTGAGTATAGGAGTTGAATCGTTTGGATACTTTTGCGGAAATTTTACGCACAATTTTTGTATTCATTCTTATTGTCGCTTCCGGTTTTTACTTGCGCCACTTGGAAAAAACAAGAAAAGAGAGGGCATTATCCCCTTCAGAACGGGCGATGTTGATTTCGCTTAATATCGCATATTTACTATTTGCCGCCAGTATAGTGGTTTCCGTATTTTTTTAAATAAAAAAGGCTTAGCTCCAGCTGAACTAAGCCTCTTTTCATTACTGGGACGACTCATCGGAAGCGGCAAGCTCCGACTCCACAAGCCACTTGTAATTTTTCACCTCTTCCCCGGTTGTTGTGGTGAAATCCACTACATACACAGGACCTTCATCGGCCGATTCAATGGTTGCCGTTGCCCCGTCCATCCCTTCGATATGGTCTGCATTAATAACCAATTCTCTTCCTGGTTCCATCGGCGCTCCACTTGCCCCATCCAATTCTTCATGAATCACCCACTTATAATTTTCCACTTTCTCCCCGCCGGTTGTCGGTCTATAGGAGATCTCGTATGCCGTTGTATCATATACGGCTACAACCACTCCTTCCGCTCCTTTCATCCCTTCCATATGATTGGCGAAAATCTTCACTTTGGTGCCAACCGGGAATGCCGCATTCTCTGCAATTTTCAAATTCAGCGGCACAGAGCCGGTGCTGTCTTCAATTTCGTCAGCCTCTTTCGTTGGTGCCTCTTGCTCGGCAACATTTCCCTCTTGTTCGTCATTCTTGTCCAATTGTTCCGCAGTATCCCCGCAAGCTGCAAGCAATAGAATGAAGCCGAATAAAAAGATTTTGAATGCCCATTGCTTTTTCATAAAATCACCCTGTTTTTTTATTTTTTAGGGTTCGTCAATTTTGTTCTTTTATACATGATTTTGCTAAAGAAATATGATGGTTCTGAAACAAACGGGATGTCCATTCGTACCATTTAATAAGGGGGTGAAAAGGGGATGGAAACGAAAAAATGCAGCAAATGCGGAGGAACAGAATTTGCGGAAGGCTCGGACTTTATCGCTGTCAGACCAAGCAAAATGTCGATGAGAGGCAGCAACAAAATTTATACTTTTTGTTTACACTGTGGAGAAGTGGCCTCCATTCGGATTGAAAATACAACGATCTTCAAAAAGAAATAAAAAGGGATGTATAGGGAAACCTTGATGCCAAGTGTTTCCCTATTATTTACTTCACCGCCGCGGAAATTCTCTTAAATATGCCGAACCCTTTCATTTGAAGGGCCATTTTTTCTTTGAGGAGAAGGGGCTTTTGCACATAAACGGATATGTCCCCGATGGTGATTTCATGATATTGTTGCATATTTTTCGGCTTGAAAAGAAGCACAACAAGTTCTTGCACATCCGGGGCGCAACAGCTTCGCACTTCCAACAATTGCACGGTCAATTGATTGCCCTTTGAACGGATCCGCTCTTTTACCTCTTCATCCATTTCTATAAGCATGCTAATCCCCCGTTTCTGAAAAGTTTCCTTATATCTTATACAATTCGGATGATAAAATGAGTACTCTTTGAATCAATTGCGCATAGTTTGTTGGAAAGAAGCAAATAAAAAATCGCATGCCCCAACTTGGGACATGCGTAATACCCGCCTACTTACCCAATTCCCTCACTTGGACGGGAATCAAAGAATTTTCCAAACGGGGGCGCAAATGTTCATATTGGGATGAGAGCATCAACCGTTATATCAAGCCGATTGCAATATGTTGAATATTTCACCAGAGAAACCTTTTGAAAATAAGAAAACTGATAAGATACATCCTATCAGTTTTCCAATGGTTCTTTATCTTCCTGCCGGTTTGCGCTCTCAAAGGCAATTAATGCACATCCCAACTTTTTCTCCAAAGCCTGGATTTCCGCCAACTGTTCTTCGGATAATTGGGCATATTGCCAGTTTTCCATTTCCTTCACCTCATCAAGAGTATAGACAGGAAACGGGAAATTCAATCCATCCCGTTTTAGCCGACCATATCCCGGCTTCTTAAAAACTCCGCACTTCTCACTTCTCCTCAACCTTCGTAAAACTGGACCCCATTTCTTTGACTTTTCGCTCGATATAAAGCTTGATCCGAACGGGATATAAGCGTTTTCGCATCAGTTCCATCCTGCGGGAAGATGGCGATTCCCATGCTGGAAGTAATAACAACCGATCGATCTCCCAATTGGTAAGGGACTTGAAAGATATCTTGCAGCCGCTTTGCCACTTCCACAAGCGTTTGTTTTCCGCGGATATCCCGGATCAAAATGAGAAACTCGTCCCCGCCAATACGGCAAAGAACATCCCCTTCCCGCACATTCTTTTTCAACCGATCCGCCACCTTGATCAATAGCTCGTCTCCCATGTCATGGCCCAAAGTATCGTTCACTTGTTTAAAGTCATCCAAGTCGATAAACATGATGCCGAACATGGAATTCTTCTTGCCCGCTTCATCCATGATTTTTTTCATTTCCTTTGTAAAATGGAGCCTGTTCCAAACACCTGTCAGCGGATCATGGAATGCAAAATACTCCAGCTGCTCTTCATAAGTTTTCTTCTCGGTGACGTCCCTTATCACCCATTGATTCACATATTCCTGTTCAAACAAAACACGCCGAACCGTGATTTCAACCCACAATTCTTCCCCATCGATCCGCTTCACTTTTTCTGTCGCCGGCTCCCCTTCTTTCAGTGAGAGAGGGTGTTCCGTTTGAAGCAACCCCCCTATGGACGTCCCGATAATCGCATCTTTGGAGTCCGCACACACAATGTCAAGGGCAGGCTGATTCGCGTAAATGATGGTATCATCATTTGTCAAAAAAATGGCGTAAGGAAAATGGTCCAATAAATTGCGGTAACTTGCTTGGCTTAATTCCAGTTTTCGATGCATTTCCATATGTTCAGTAAAATCTTTGTACATCCCCACTGCAAGCACCTTCCCGATATTTACTGCACCATAGGAAGCCAAAATATCCAATATTTTTCCGTCTTTTCTTTTTCTTTTCGTTATATAGTGAGGGACATTCTTTCCGCTTCTTAACGTGTCCAATAATATTTCATATTCTTCTTTATTTTGAAAAATAAAATGATCGGGAGTTTTCAAATCCTTCGGTTCCCATCCAAGAAGCTTTGTAAAGGCAGGATTCGCCAATAAGATTCTGCCCTCATAATCAACGGTGAATAAGGCATCATTGGAGTTGTTCCATACTATTTCAAAAACACTGGTGTCAGATTGTCTATTAACCATTCATTTCTCTCTCCTAACGGACAAAAAAATTATCTTCCCAAAACACTATTGGAAAATAGAAGTTTTTACCTAGGTCTTTCCATGAAAAAAATATTTCCGATTGTGGCATAATTTGATCCAGCCAATCGGCAAATAGGATTAAACTCCCTTATTTTTATATGCGAATGGTCATAAATTTTTTCATCAATATGCACGAATACCACTTCACCTATAAACAAATCGCAGGCAGGTGTTTCGTCATTGCTCCCGCCTAAAGGAATGCCTTTCACAAGCTTGCATTCCATCCGCACTTTCGCTTCTTGTACACCGGGAACGCTGACAATTTCACTTTGTGCCGGAGTCATATTTGCAAATGCCAGTTCACTTTCACCGCTTGGCAAATTTGCCGCTGCGGCATTGAATTGCTCTATATTGTCATCATCCGCTATATGTACAACAAATTCTTGGGTTTCATATATGTTTTTTGCGGTATCTTTCATCTATCAAACGACTCGTCACAGTTGGTTACTAGTCATGTATAAAAAATCCAATTAAACTAGTAGTAGAATACTTGAATTAAAGGGAGAGAAAATTCACATGCCAGTTTACCATAAACTTGTACGTGACCGTATTCCTGTAATCATTCAACAATCAGGAAAAAAATGCGTTACGAAAATATTAACGGACGAAGAATATAGAAAAGAACTTCAGAAAAAAATGACAGAAGAACTAAATGAATACGTACAAGCCGAAAGTTCTGAACAAGCCATCGAAGAATTAGCAGATCTATTAGAACTTATTCATGCCTTAGCGAAGTGTCACGGCTCCACCATCGAAGAAGTCGAAGCATTCCGAAAAAAGAAAGCTGCTGAACGGGGAGGATTCGAAGAAAAAATCTTTCTCATTGAGGTGGAAGATGAGGGACGTTGAGTTAGTAACCGAACGACTCATTGATCATTTGATTGATGGAATCGAAAAATCTTCTACTATATGTATCTTAGTCTCCTTTCTGATGAAATCGGGCGTAGAACTTTTGAAAGAGTCACTCCAACGAGCAGCGGAACGTGGGGCGGATATTAAAATTTGTACGGGCGATTATTTATTTGTAACGCAGCCGGAAGCATTACAGGCTCTTTGCAACCTCCACGAAAATATAGAAGTTCGATTATACAAAAGCAATGGAACTGCCTTTCATCCGAAATCCTACATGTTCGAGTTTGAAAACAATGGGTATTTTATAGTTGGTTCTTCGAATCTCTCAAGGTCGGCACTGACAACAGGGGTGGAGTGGAACTTGGCTGTTAGTGGGGAAAAAGAGGTCTATGAAAAAGCGCTCAATGAATTTACGAAGCTGATGTACCATGAACAAACCGTGCCCGTCAATGAATTCACGGTGAAGGCGTATCAAAAAGAATATGAGACGTATCATCAACAACATCCCAATTTAGTAAGAACGTTGACCACTTCAGAAGAAATCGAATTAATGCTTCCTACGAAAAAGAAAAATAAAGTCCCTTATGAAGTTGTCCATGAATCATCCGCGCCATATGAAACGATTCAACCTCGTTTTGCTCAAATCGAAGCACTCGAGGAACTAGAGAAAACTATAGAAGAAGGATACAATCGAGCGCTTGTCGTCATGGCAACGGGTCTTGGAAAAACGTATTTAGCTGGTTTTTTTGCCAAACGATTCAATCGGGTGTTATTTATTGCCCATCGGGAAGAAATTTTACATCAAGCGAAACAATCCTTTCAGCGTATTTCAATAGAAAAAACATGCGGTATCTATAATGGCAAACAAAAAGAACGACACGCCGATTACATATTTGCTTCGATTTTTACGCTCAGTATGAAGCAGCATTTAGAAGTTTTTGATCGAGATGAATTCGATTTAATTATTATCGACGAATTTCACCATGCAGCAGCAAAGTCGTATCAGCGCGTATTAGACTATTTTAAACCTTCCTTTTTACTCGGGATAACCGCGACACCGGATCGTCATGATAATAAAGATGTGTACGCCATTTGTGATGGAAACGTTGCGTATCGGATCGATTTTTTAGAGGCGATTCAACGACAATGGCTCGCTCCTTTCCGTTACTACGGTATTTATGATGATACGGATTATAGTCAACTCACATGGTTAGGAACGAGGTACGATGAACAGGAGCTTCTTCAAGTTCAGCTGCGGAAAGAAATGGCCGATAAGATATTACAGGCTTGGGAAAAACATAAACAACCACGCACACTCGTCTTCTGTTCATCCATTAAACAAGCTGACTTTTTAGCCCATTATTTTCAACAACACGGCTATCAAACGGTTAGTCTCCATTCGAAGCAAATGGAGATCAGTCGAAAGCAAGCGATTGACATGCTAACAGAAGGAGAACTGGATGCTATTTTTACCGTCGATTTATTTAATGAAGGGGTCGATATCCCAAGTGTGGATACGTTATTATTTGTGCGACCCACTGAATCGTTAACGGTGTTCACCCAACAAATCGGTCGTGGATTACGCCTGTATCCAGAAAAAGATGCTTGTGTGATCATCGACTTAATCGGTAACTATCGGAATGCGGATGTGAAGCTAAGTCTGTTTGATACCGCACCAAACCGAAAAGGGAAAGCCAACATTCATCCGACCGTTCCTGCAAGCTGTGACATTCAATTAGATACGAAAGTCATTAACTTACTTCAAGAAATGGCTCGGAAACGACAGCCGCGAAAAGAAAAGTTAAACGCGCATTATTTAGAGGTCAAGCAAGAACTAGGAAGAAGACCAACGTATTTGGAGCTCCATTTAAAAGGGAAATCTAACTCAGTGGAATATAAACAAGAATTTAAATCGTATATAGGCTTCCTACATTGGGCCGGGGAACTTTCGGAGCGAGAACGAGAAGTATTTTATCGGTATGAACCTTGGTACATAGAAGTCGAGAAAACTGGAATGGCGAAAAGCTATAAAATGGTCGTCTTGTTAGCGATGTTACAACGTGGTGTATCCGCCTGGTACGATCCGATTACCCCGGAACAAGTCGCGCCATTCTTTCATCGATATTTAACGGAAGCAGAATATCGTAAGCGTATCGACTTTTCCGATAAAGAAACGAAACGTCTTTGGGACTACGACGAGCAAAAAGTAAGCAAACTTATCGTCAACATGCCGATGAAAAAATGGAGCGGCAGTTCAAACGGACTTGTCTTCTTTGAAAACAATCACTTTAAACTAAACTTAGAAGTAAAAAAAGAAGACGAACCGATTTTATTTGAGTGGACGAAACAAATTTGCGAATACCGTCTCCATTACCACTTTGAACGAAAAGCAAACACAACGAAATGAGGGAACCAAATGGACTGCATCTTTTGTACAATGGAAAAATTTGTACTCGAAAACGACCTTGCCTATGCCATATTCGACAAATACCCAGTAAACCAAGGTCACCTGCTCATCATCCCAAAACGGCACACCGCCAATTACTTTGACTTAACCGAAGAAGAACGGCTAGCCATCGATGACCTTTTATTTCAAAGCAAACAGTTCCTTGATGAAACATACCAACCCGATGGCTGCAACATCGGCATTAACTGCGGCCAAACCGCCGGCCAAACGATTTTCCATGTCCATGTCCACCTCATCCCAAGATATAAAGGAGACATGAACGACCCAAGAGGCGGGGTACGTGGGGTGATACCAGATAAGCAGAAATATTAGTTTATCTGGTGAAATCGTTTATTAACAAATGTAAATTAGTCCGTTTCACCTAACGTCGCCATAAGTTCATACATTTCAGCATCTAAGAAATTATTCACAATTCCCCAATAATAACCAAATATATTTTTGATTTTCCTGCCGTTTTTTAAGTTACGGATTAATTGCTTAAATGTGTCCACAGCAAGATCCACTTTGTCTTGAAGTGTGTAATACGTTAAGCACCGTGTTTGGATGGTGATAATTTTCCACAATTCTTTGATCATTTTGTAATTGTCAAAAAAACAGTTCACGAGATTACGAAATTCCTTCGGCACTCGATTGCTAGTATATGTGTAGTTTAGTTGAACGTCATTACGTTTATTATATAGATCATTAGTTTTAAATAAATTTTGATGGTTAGTTTTATGGGGTGTTAATTGCTCATCATTTGTTTGTTGATTTTTCGCAGATTCTTCCTGTTTACGTTGGTTGCAGGGGGTGTCATTTCTGTTTGAACGAGAATCATCTTTCTTTAAAAAACGATTAAATATCCACAGGTTACTAGATTGTGATCCGTCTTTTCTGACCGTTTCTTTTACGGTTAAAATCCCTAACTTGACGCATTTACGCTTCATCCGATGAAACGTACTTTCAGACACCCCATGCCCGTTATTCCGATCGGAAATGGCACGTAAAATTGTACTTATGGACGCATTCGACACCCCGTACACTTTCGCACAAAAGCGGACGAGTCCTTTAAACGCTATTAACTCCGAACGAGTAAAATCTTTTTTGTGCTCAAACAAAAATGCCTCAATATTATTATTAAAATCCTTCAACGACTCAAACTGACTATACTCTTTAAAATTCTCAATCGGTTTTTGTTGAATCATACTCTCTACCTCCTCACCTGCTATATAGGAGGAAGAGCGGGAATTGGGGACTTCCTTTTACAAAATTTATAAAATGATCTCTGTAATTTGGGGACAGTCCCCTACTACTTTAAAGCGTTGAGGGACAGTCCCGCACTGCTTTAAATGGTTAAAATAGGATGAGGGCGATATCGTAACCCGCTGGCTTGATTTGGAGTAGTGGACATTGCACTCTATTGTCCTTGTGAAAGAAAGCATTAAACTACTTTCGCCCTTCACAAAACCCTCGCCCACAGTGGATTATAGTTGATTAGAATTAAGGAGCTAGCATCAATTATTACTTAACTTATTTGTGTCCGATATAATAATCTAAATCTACTTATTTGAAAAAAGAATTTTCAGTTGAGGATAAATACAAATTATGGATAATTAAAATTAGCAATTTATTTTGTAAAAAAGGTGTGGTCCTTTTGATCGTCTACGAAGCAACAAAAGCTGAATTTATGTCCGATGTGTTCGAAGATCAGCTCGTTCCAACGATATGTGAAAATTTTAATCAAAAGGTAGGTAAAGTGAATGAGCGTGAAGTCCGGGCGTGGGATAACTCGATGCAATATATGTATCGGGTGTTGAATGATGAAGAAATTCCAGATGATGCAGGAGTAGCCATCGAATTTAATATTCCTCATACTTCTAAAAGGGTCGATTTTTTGATTTCAGGCATTGATGAACATAAACGTGATTCAGTGGTGATTGTTGAGTTAAAACAGTGGGAAAGCATCGAAAAAGTCGATGGAAAAGAAGCAATCGTAAAAACGATAATAAATCGAAATTTAGTAGAAACGACACATCCATCCTACCAAGCGTGGTCTTATGCTTCGCTTATAAAAGACTACAACGAAAGCGTACAGCAAGAACAAATAAATCTTTATCCATGCGCTTATTTACATAATTACTTAGATCTTGGTGAGAGCGATCCGTTAGTTGATCCGAGCTACCAATATTACATTGAGAAAGCACCTGTATTTATTAAGGGAGGAGCTGCAAAGCTTCGTTCATTCATTAAACGTTACATTAAATATGGGGATAATAAAGAAAACTTGTACAAAATTGAAAATGGTCGAATTCGTCCATCTAAGTCACTTCAGGATGCTCTCAACAACATGATAAAAGGGAATCAAGAGTTTACGATGATTGATGAGCAAAAAGTGGTATACGAGACCGCTTTACAATTAGCAAAAGAAGCTGAGCGAACGAAAACGAAACAAGTATTAGTCGTAGAAGGTGGCCCAGGCACAGGAAAATCTGTATTAGCCATCAATTTACTTGTAGAACTAACAAATCGAGATTTAGTCTGCCAATACGTAACGAAAAATGCTGCACCACGTAATGTTTATGCTAGAAAACTACGTCAAGACTTTCGGAAAGGACATATCGATAATTTATTTACTGGTTCTGGTAGTTTTATACACGCATCTGACAACGAATTTGATGCTCTAATTGTGGATGAAGCGCATCGGTTAAATGAAAAGTCCGGTATGTTTCACAACTTAGGGGACCATCAAATTAAAGAAATCATAAAAGCATCTAAGCTTTCAATTTTCTTTATTGATGAAAGACAACGTGTTACGTTGAAGGATATCGGTAGTATTGAATTAATAGAAAAGTTTGCAAAAGATTGTGGTGCAGCTATTACGAGAACAAAATTAGAATCACAGTTTCGTTGTAATGGTTCTGATGGCTATTTGGCTTGGATTGATGACGTGTTACAAATTAGAGAAACAGCTAATTCCCATTATTTTGATACGAACTATGATTTTCGGATTTATTCTGATCCAAACGAGCTTCGAAAAGAAATCGAACGACTCAATAAAATTAACAATAAATCGCGTATTGTCGCTGGCTACTGTTGGGATTGGAAAAAAGAAAGTAAGAACAATCCAGACAATCATGACATTGTCATTCCAGAACATAATTTCAGCATGAGTTGGAATCTTGGGAACACCGAAACGTGGGCCATAGACGAAAACTCTGTTCATCAAGCAGGATGTATTCATACATGTCAAGGACTTGAATTTGATTATGTTGGTGTCATTATTGGAGAAGACTTAATCTTCCGTGATGGTGAAGTTCAAACAGACTACACGAAACGAGCGAAAACAGACAACTCTTTAAAAGGAATCAAAAAGATGATGAAAGAACAACCTATAAAAGCGAAAAAATTAGCGGATGAAATCATAAGAAATACGTATCGGACTCTCCTAACGAGAGGACAGAAAGGTTGTTTTGTGTATTGTGTGGATAAGGGGTTAGGAGATTATTTATTAGAAAGATTTAATATGATTCATGATTATTACAATGAAAATACTAAATTGAAAGAAGTTCCTATAGTAGCTGAAGAAAAGGGCGAATATAAAAAGAAAATTCCCCAATAAATTTCTCATTTTTTATGGAAAATAAAAATTTTGTACTAGGTGATCTCATGAACAAAAAAGGCCTCTTTGAAGAATTAAAAATAAGTAACAAACTCTACCCAGAAACAAACTTAATTCAACACCTGTCACCTAAAGAATATATTGAAGTATTAACTCTTCATGCGGCTCGGAAATTAAGTGAACGATTTCAAGAGTTAGCGGAAAAAAATCGTTATAGCGAGATTATTCAGTTAACTGAGCAGCTTACTCAACTTGTTTCCGATCGTGAAGAAGAGTTAGCCCTTCCGTTGTCGATGATAACTTATAGTTATTCTCATCATGAATTACCAGTAACGGAGGATACATTTCTTTCTCGTTTAAGTTTGATACATAACCAAAAACATACAATTAAAAATTTCTTTAAAACTTTAAAGTATGAAATATTGACGGCAGATGCAGTTGATTTTATGGTTAGTTTTATCCGGATGTCAGGTTTACAGCTTCTTATTCGTCCATTAAAAGAGCTAGAGAAAAATGGCGTTCCAGTACGTATTATTACATCAACATATCTCGGGATTACCGAAGTAAAGGCACTAAGAAAGTTATTAGAGTTTACCAATGTGGAAGTTAGAGTCGTAGATACACAAAAAGAATCTTTTCATACGAAAGCTTATCTGTTTCACCGGGCATCGGGATTAAATACTGTCATTGTAGGTTCTTCGAATCTATCACATTCAGCTCTCAAAAATGGACATGAATTAAACGTGAAAATTCCTGATACTTCGTTTTTACCAATTTATAATGAAACGAAAAAAGTGTTTGATTCCATTTGGAACCATGAAGAAACCGTTCGTTTAACCGAGGCATTTCTTGTATCTTATGAACAATTAGTAAAAGCACAACGTCAATTAGAGAAATCAAAAATAAATAGTAAAGTAGCTGAAGTAAAACCAGCCTATAAATATAAAAAGCCAATTACACCAAATAAAATGCAAGAAAAGGCATTAATGAATTTAAAGCATACGAGAAAAAATGGAAATAACAAAGGAGTTATTATTGCAGCTACTGGTACCGGAAAGACTTATTTATCTGCTTTTGATGTAAAGGAATTTAATCCACAAAGACTTTTGTTTATCGCACATCGTGAAGAATTGTTAGATAATGCGATTGAAACATTTAAACAGGTGATACCAAACTATCACTTGTATGGAAAAATTACAGGGACCGTTAAACAATTTGAAAAGCCATATATCTTTAGTACGGTGCAATCTCTACATAAGGATGAGACATTATATCAGTTTTCAAGTAAAGAATTTGATTATATTGTTGTTGATGAGTTTCATCATGCCGAAGCCCCAACTTATCGAAAAGTACTCGATTATTTCCAGCCGAAGTTTTTACTTGGGTTAACTGCGACACCTGAACGAATGGATGGTCGTGATGTATTAGCACTTTGTGATCATAATATTGTGTATGAGATTCGATTACGCGATGCTTTAAACGCCGATTTATTAGCACCTTTTCATTATTTTGGTGTATCCGACCATACGGTAGATTACAGTCAAATTCCTATGAAAAATGGCTTCTTCCAAGAAGATATTCTTGTCCAGGCATTAAAAACGAATGAGCGGACAGACTTTATAATCAAGATGATTAATACATATGGCTACGACGGAGAAAGAATGATCGCTCTAGGTTTTTGTACTAACATTGAGCATGCGAAATATATGAGCGAAGAATTTAATAAACGCGGGTTCAATGCGACGTATTTAACAGGTGAACATAGTATTGCGGAACGTGAAGAAATGATTCGACGTCTAGAGGATGAACAGGACCCGTTACAAATATTATTTACAGTAAATATTTTTAACGAAGGTATTGATATTCCGAAAGTGAACCTTATCCTATTTTTACGACCAACGGAATCGTCCACCGTATTTATTCAACAATTAGGACGAGGACTTCGAAAAGTAGAAGGGAAAGAGTTTGTTACCATTTTAGACTTTATCGGAAATTATCAAAAATCGTTTGTTGTTCCGCTGGCACTGTCCGGCCAGATCAATCAGAAAGCATTTGATAAAGATTCCTTAAGAGTTGCAATCACGCATGAATTTGCCGATTTGCCAGCAGGTTCATACGTAGATTTAGACCCAATCTCACAAAAAGAAATACTCGAAAAAATCGATTCCATTCGAATGAATGCGGTTGATATGCTCAAGTCTCTTTACCAACAATTTAAAAATGAACTTGGTAAATCCCCAGAAATCATGGATTTTCTGTACACTGATCAATCGCCAAGTCTTACGTATTTCATCTATAAATACAAAACTTGGGTACAAACAAAAGAAAAAATGAAAGATACTAATGAATTAGATGAAAAAATATTAAATCATCCATTGATGGTGGAAGTACTTGAGCGGATAGAAGGACAATTTCCGATCAAATGGCCATATGAGATGATCATTCTTGAACTTGCTTTTCTGCAAAAGAAAGTAACAGTTGATGATGTAGTAATACAACTTGGAAAAAGATTTGCGACAACAATTCAAAAAGAAAAACATCGTTCTCTAATTGAACATGCGATGCGTCGACTATCAAACCCTTATAAAAAACAGAAGTGGAGCTTTGGATTTATAGAAGATGATATATTTATTTTAGATGACAAGATACTCCATCTAACAGCAGATCCCGATTTTTATCAATATTTAAAAGAACGATTAGACTATGGAATTATCGAATACAGAAGAACCTATCAACCTCAAAAGTTTTTAACAAGCGGTGAAAAGCTTACTCTTTACCAGAACTATACGAGAAACGACATCATCTTCTTATTCCAAGCAGGGGTAAAAGAAGGTTCTTGGCGAGAAGGAGTTAGTCGAGTAGGTAATCATTACTTTCTTTTTGTGAACTTAAACAAAGCAGATTCTGTTGAAGAGCATTTAAAATATAAGGATTATTTTATCGACCAGTCCCATTTCCATTGGCAAAGTCAAAACCAAACATCCCATGAATCAACAGTAGGTCAAAATTATATTTATCACAAAGAAAGAGGGATCCATATTCATTTATTTGTTCGAAAGTTTGATAATATGCATGGGATGACGTTGCCATTTATGTATCTTGGAGAAGTTGACTATGTATCAAGTCACGGAGATAAACCAATGAACATTAAATGGCGACTACATCATCCCATACCAGAAGACCTATTTATTGACCTTATCCGCTAACAGAGCATCCACCGTCGGAACATCCGCGGGTGCCCATTCGAGAGTGTGTAGCTCTTGGAGGGGTGCCCATTTTAATTCTGCATGCTCTTTGGCTTTTGGTTCACCATTGATTATTTCCGCTTTGTACGTTAGCAGATTGACGATTACGGATGGGTATTCGTGATGCACTTCTTCGATTTTTTCTTGCACTTGGATGGTGCAGCCGAGTTCTTCTTTGATTTCTCGGACTAACGTTTCTTCTGGTGCTTCGCCTTCCTCGATTTTGCCTCCTGGAAACTCCCATAGGTTTGGAAGCAACATGTCAGGTGAACGAAGCGCGCATAACACCTCATCTTTTTCATTCATGATCACTGCACCCACAACACGGACTGTTTTCTTCATCAAACCGCTCCTTTTTCTAATTTCTTATTTATTTTAACAAAAGATAAAGGTTTAGACAGCTTCAACATTTATCAAAAATTGATGGGTAATTGAAAGGAGCATAGAAAATAAAACATATATGATTATCAAAAAAGATGGGGAGTGCCATAAAGTTGACACTTCCCCTTTTACATCTGCAACCGCGGTAAAGGTTCTATTAATATCGTATATCAGAGGAAAATTCACCTTATTTCCGCTTTAACTCATATTTTTTTAACTTCCGATAAAGAGTGGACCTGGCGATATTCATTTTTTTGGCGACGGCTGATAGATTCCATTCGGTTTCTTCTAAAAGTCGGATCAGCACTTTTTGCTCTTCCACTTCGATGAGTGATAGGTCCTTTTGTTGGTGGGTGAGGGTATGACTCATCCTGTTTTCCATTAAGTAGGCCGGTAAGTCTTCTAACTTAATAACGGGAGAATCGCTGAATATGACGGCATGCTCAAGTACGTTTTGCATTTCCCTTATGTTGCCTGGCCATTGGTTGTTTATGGCAAACTAAAAATGGCTCTTACATTCTTTTGGTGAAAAGTCGAGTTAATTGAGAATGAGAATCTAAAAAATTCTATTTGCACACTGATTTTCTCAATTACTCCCTCCCTATCACCAAGATTGCGTAAGAACCATTTTCTACTTGCCAAAAACACTCTTATTGTCCTTCTTTATGAAGCAATCAACTCACAAAAAAAGAGACGCTTTCGCATCTCTTTTATTGATTTACAAGTAATCGAATTTGGTTTTCTACTGTCGTGCATAATTGAGGACCAAATGGCGTTCTTATCACAAACCCTAATTTTTCGTGTTTTAAAAAGTCATGTAATAAAAACGCACCGACAGAAGCCAGTTCAACCTGTACGTCGACTCTTCGCTCCAACGTTTTTAAAAACTTCCCTACTTCTACTAGCAATTCCCTATCTATTACATCCATATAAATGCATACGTCAATATCGCTTCTTTCTGTCGTCACCGAAATACCCGTTGCGAGCTCAAATCCGACGCTTCCAGTCGGCCCCCATAGTAAGTTGAATTGTTCAAAATCCTCTTTTATTTTTTTCAAAGTAGGAAAATGTATTTTATTGGTATATCCTTCAATTCGATCCACTAAATCCACAGGCGTCATCACTTCTACAATATGGCTTTGATGAATAAACGTTCCGAAGCGCTGTTCCCTTGTACTGCCGCGCAAACCGATGGGAACCATATCGTTCATAATCGGCATTCTTCTGACTACCCCATAGTTTTTGGCTGCCGGTGCATCATACACCCAATCCGGAATCGGCGTTGTTTTTTCGAGATGATCAATGCTTTCCCATTTCACAATATCATGTACCTTCAATTCCATTGCGCCTCAATCATCTCTCTTACCTTAATCGAAGCCGCTCTGCCGACGCTTCTCGCAATTTCAGATGTTAACCGGCAAGATAAATCCCGGGCTTTGTGCTTTTGAATGTCGTAATATGCATCTATAATGGCATCCATTACCACCTTTTTGTCTTCCTCATTTGGATTTTTCGCATTAACGCCATCCAACAATTGATAAAGAGCTCCCAGTTGATTGAAGGACTGGATATCATAAGCCATCGCCGGAACTTCCTTCGCTGCTTCATCCAGTTCTTCGATGGAACGCATCGTGATGATTGCCGCCGACTTTTTCGACATCACATGGACGTTGACGCCATCATCATTTAAAGCGATTAATCGGTTCCCTTGCATGCCATGGGACAAGAACGCCCCGGAAATCGCATTTCCAACAATCGCCGTCACAATTGGATGCCCTGCAAGTCTCGCTGTTGCATAAGCATCGATTGCCGCGGAACAAGCCAAATAAAGGCCGAGCAATTCTTCATGATAACCAAAGGCTTGGCTTGGTACATCGACAATCGGAATAATTAGCCGTTTTTCGGCTGCATCGCAGTCCTCATCAATCGCCTGCTGCACATATTTTGCGATGGTCCATCCTTCCAATAAACCAACTTCCCCTTTCCGGGCACGGTAATAAATGCTTTCCGGATTTGGTACAACCGCAATGACGCGTGCTTTGATGCCATTTATCGCTGTATCTGCTACTAATACCGACGGAACTTCACTTATGGACGGCTTCCCATCCGTTAATAAGTCGAACCACTTTCTCCCTGTGCTTTGTACAACTTCTGTTGGAACCGGCAATTCTGTATTTTGCCTTTCAGTTCCTGCCGCTAACAATTCCCTTGCAACTTCTGGCAATATTCTTTCTTCCAATGTACAAGATTTATATAACGATAAATAATAATCAATTTGTTTTGTTCTATTTTTGAGTTCAATTTCTCCGTTCCAAACGCTCAAAATCGCTTCTTTAAAGTTCTGTACATCATCTTCCACCAAAATATCAATCAATCCAGCTTCTTTACGTGCTGCTCCACCAATCATTTTCCATATCAATGGGTTATTTTTGGAATCCAGTTCCCGAATGCCCGCTTCTTGCTGGATGACTTCCGGTCCGTTCATTCCCAATCGGCCTTCCCGCGTCATAATCAATGCACTGCATAGTCCCGCTGTTAACGACATGCCGCCAAACGATCCGATTTTTCCTGGAATGATGCCGACAACAGGCACATACTTGCGCAATTCCACGATGGCCGCACTGATTTCCGCAATGGAGAGCAAGCCGTAATTCGCTTCTTGCAAACGCACTCCACCTGTATCGTAAATGATAATAGGGTATATCCTATTGCCCTTCTTGCATTCTTTTAAGACTTTTTCCAATGTGCCTGCGAACTTGGCTCCCGACACTTCCCCAATTCCGCCGCCCTGGAATTTTCCTTCAATGGAGATCACGACGGCATCATTGCCATTCAGTTTTCCTTTTACAATAATCATGCCATCATCAAATTGAGGGACGATGTTTTGTTTTTCCAAATGCGGAGACCCAAACCGATCAAAAGGGCCTAAAATTTCATAAGCGCTTCCTTGGTCAAGCAGCTGGAATGCCCTTTCCCGCGCAAAACTTTCTACTAAACTATTCGTCATAACCTTTACCATTTCCACTCACCTCCACTGCTTGTGCCAAACGAAGGGAAACGATTCCCGGCGTTGCCCCGAAATCGTTAATCGTAATGCGGGCTGAAACATCATTTAGGCTGACAAAACGCTCGATGACTTTTTTCCACGTATCTTGGAAGCCCGTAATCCCCGTACGAATTTCAAATACTGCTTGATTATCATCAGTCGGTTCCACAAGCACTTCCAAATCACCTGATCCGACAACGCCAACATGGGCTCGATTTGTAATTTTCTTTGTTGCTGGAAACGAATATGTGAACTTCTCCACTCTACCTCTCCCCTTTTTTAGCTGGTTGTGACAACTGCCATTTGATGTGCATATTGCGTTTGACAAATTTTATAGATATAAATGGTGGCGGCCAGTAAATCAGCGCTCCCTCCTGGCGATAAATGCCGCTTCACAAATTGCTCATTCATGTCTTCCAGTTCTTCTAAATTCCCATTTTTCAGAACCTTCTTTGCGTACCGTTTGGCAAATGTTAATCCTTCCATGCCGCCGCGGTGCAATAGGCACGTATCATCTAAATTTGCCATGAGCGCCAGTAACGCGCGAAACTTTGCAATCTCATAATTATAACGTTGTACCGATGACTTGAATTCCGGCAAACTGTAATGGCGAATGTGGGGAAAACCCAATTGTGCCTCCGCCTTCGCACCCAAAACTCCATATTTTTGAATCACCTTCATGCCATTTGTCCGTTGAAAGGGAATAAAACGATCTTCGTAATGCGCAATTTCACCCGCAGTAAAACAAAGGGTCTCTTCATCGCACGCTCCAAAATGGATGGCTGCCGCGGCTGTTATTAATCCAAGGGACCAAATGGCTCCTTTATGGGTGTTGACGCCCTTTGTCACTTGAAACATCCTCATTTCTCCTTGCCGGCCAATCTCACCGATTCTTTCCCGCAAATATTGAGAAGGCTTTTCACCATACGACTCAAAAGCCATTTGATAAAAGGTTTCTCGTAAACTTTGCGCTGATTCAATCATCAGTTGATACGTCAAATCATCATGTGAACCTTGGTCATTTCGGTCCACAAGCCCGGGTTTAGGAGTTAGCGAGACTTCCTCAATGAGTGAGGCTACTGCCAATTCAGCTAATGTGGATGATAATTGGTATACGTCAATCACTTGTCTCCCCCTCTCCTTACCAACTGCGGAATCTAGCTGGTGGGTTGTACAATCCTCCTGACCATTGCACGAGTTCATCAATGTTTTTGGCGGCAAGCAATGAACGTTTGGCATCAGAACGGCGGATTCCTAAGTCTTCAGGCATTGCAATCAGCCCTTTCTCTCGCAACTTTTTAGTTGATTTCGGATTATGTTCCATGCCAATCGGTGTTACCCCTGCAATCGCCGCAATCATTTCTCGTCTTTCAGCCATACTATCTGATTTGTAAAGGTAAGCAATTCCTTCCTCCGTCACAATATGTGTCACGTCTTCTCCATAAATCATCACTGGCGCCACTCGTAGCTTTGCCTGATCTTTCACATGAATGGCATCAAGGGATTCAACAAAGACCGGCTTGTTTGCTTCTTGGAATGTTTCAGCCACTTGCACGACTAACTTTTTGCCTCTTGCCAGCGGATCATTAGAAGTTTTGAGATTATACCAAGCATTTGTTGCGTGTCTTCGTCCACCAGGGTTATGCCCCATATTCGGTGCTCCCCCATAGCCGGCAACCCGCCCTCTTGTGACAGTGGAGGAATTTCCTAATGCATCCATTTGTAATGTGGAGCCAATAAATAAATCCACTGCATATTGGCCAGCTAGTTGGGCTAAAGTTCGGTTTGAGCGAAGACTGCCATCTTTTCCTGTGAAGAAAATATCTCTTCTTGCTTCCACATACTTTTCCATCCCCAACTCGCCGCCGAAACAATAGACGCTCTCGACCCATCCGGACTCAATCGCCGGAATCAGTGTCGGATGAGGATTCAAAACCCAGTTTGTACAGATTTTTCCTTTTAACCCTAATGATTCACCGTACGTTGGCAACAGCAATTCCACAGCGGCCGTATTAAAACCGATGCCATGGTTTAACGATTTAACCCCATGCTTTTCGTAAATGCCGCGAATAATCATCATTGCTTGTAAAATTTGAATATCTGTAATGTGTCTTGGATCTCTCGTAAATAACGGTTCCAGCTCATATGGCTCATCTGCCACAACCACAAAATCCACCCATGAACTTGGAATATCAACACGAGGCAACTCATCGACAATTTCGTTTACTTGCACAATGACAATGCCGTCTCGGAACGCAGTAGCCTCTACCAATGTCGGCGTTTCTTCTGTATTTGGGCCGGTATAAAGATTTCCGTATGGATCCGCCTTATCTGCCGCAACGAGGGCCACTTGCGGAATTAAGTCTACAAACAATCGCCCATACAGCTCGATATACGTATGCAAGTCGCCTAATTCTATTTTTCCGTCTTCTATCATTTGAGCGATTCGGAGACTTTGTGGACCCGCATAAGAAAAATCTATTTTTCTGGCAATTCCATATTCAAATATATCTAAATGTTCCGGTCTTGAAATGCTTGAAATAATCATGTGCAAATCGTGAACTTTTTTCGGATCCACTTGCACTAAAGATTTAGATAAAAACGAAGCTTGCTTTTGGTTATTCCCTTCCAGTACCACCCGATCGCCAGGTTTGATTAAGCGCTCCAATACTTCTACTATGCGCTCGGTCGGAATAATCACTCCGTCAACAAGACCTTGGACACTTTCGATTGTTTTCTTTTTCGCTTCGACTCTTGTAGTCCAAGATTTCCTTTCCATTTCCACACTTGAAATCACCATTCTGAACACCCCTTTATTGATTTGACATGACATATAAACAATCATCTATTCCATTCATTGAGACAGACAGCGTTTGAACAAGAGGAAATGCTTGTTGGGCCAACTTCGATAAAACATTCCCTGGCGGCATTTCGATCAAACATTTTGCTCCCATCTCATATAGCAAGTTGACGGCATCATGCCATCGAACCGGATAACAAATACTATTTGCCAAATCTTCTTTTACCGCATCAGCCGTCGTTAATAATCTTGAATTGATGTTGCTTGAAATCGGAATTTTCGGATTTTTCAAGTCGCAATGATCCAATTCCTTCATCAGTTCTTCACTGACCTGTTGAAATAGCGGACAGTGGGAAGGCGTCGATACATTTAACAGATGGGCTGACGCAGCGCCATTGGCTTTAACATATTCAATGACTTTTTCTAAACCCTTGATGGAACCGGACAAGGTTATTTGAGTGGGCGCATTTCGGTTAGAGACATATACCGGCTCTTTTTCATCGAATAATCCGTTAACGATGTCGGATAGTTTAAATTCATCTAATCCTAATACGACAGCCATTCCGTATCCGGAATCATAGGCTTTTTCCATGAGTTCCCCCCGCTTCGTTACCAACTTTAATGCCGTTTCAAATGAAATAACGCCGGAAGCTACAGCAGCTCCAAATGCGCCAACGGAATGGCCTGCAACAAAATGGGGGATTAGCCCATTTTTTTCAAACACTTTCAATGCACTGACAGAAGCGATTAATAAACATTGTTGTACCGCCTTGGTCGATGAGAGAGCTTCTTTCGTATGCAATGAGTCAATGGAAATATTTAATATTTCTTCACTTTCTTCCAAGATTTCTTTTACTGCCGGATCATCAGGCAAATCATAGAGCATTCCTTCGTATTGAGAACCTTGCCCGGGAAAGAGAAAAGCACTTTTCAATATAAGCCTCCTCTCTAGAATAAAATTTTGCTGACATTGGTAATAACATCTTCCGTATGTTTGCGAAGCAGTGAAATAAATTCTTCTACTCTATTTTCTTTTAAAAACTCATACATTTTTCGATGCTCTGTTTTCGAGTTTTCTACCGCTTCCGTTAATGAAAAGTGAATGCTTTGAATTCGAATAAGAGGAAGGCTGATTTTACTATACACTTCTTCTAATACGGAACTTTCGCTAAATTTGATGAGCGTATAGTGATATGCGTAGTTAAGATATACGTATTGCAGTCGGTTGCAACAGTCATCCATTTCATCCAAAATAAGCTTCAATTCTTTTAATAAATCTTGTTTTTTATGTGGATCTCGAATTTTTTTCGCTGATAATAGCTCGATATTATTTCGAATATCTAATAAATCTTGAATTTCGGATAGTGTATAACCTTTGACAAAAGCACCTTTTCTTGGAATTCTTTCTATTAATCCTTCGGTTGTGAGCAAATAAATCGCTTCTCTGACTGGAGAGCGGCTGATGTTGAACAATTCGGCATAAGTGCTTTCAACAATTTTATCCCCCGGTTTTAATTCCCCTTTTAATATTTGCTCGATGATTTTTTCTGCAACCATTCTTGATAAAGCGTTATCTGATGGATAATTAATAAAAAATTCCATGTTCATCACTTCTCTATCCTATATTCTGTATTTTTTAAATATACAGTCGACTGTGTACATAAATCATAATACAGGAAATGCACATTTTCAATCGAAAATTCATTTTTTTTCTGTTTAGTTCAAATTTATTATTGATTTATTTCTTTTCATGAAATATGATACTTACAAATATACAGTCGACTGAATATTCTATTAATTCACGAAAAGGGGTGTTAAATGTTGGTTATTTATGGTGTTGCCATTTTGGCTGGGTGTTTTTTGGTTGGTTCAATTGTCGGTGAATTCATTGGGGCATTAATGGGAGTCGATTCAAATGTTGGTGGCGTAGGAATTGCCATGCTGCTTTTGATCATTATTGTCGATAAGTTGATCAAAACTGGGAAAATTTCTAAACCTTCATTAGAAGGCTTAAGTTTTTGGAATCAAATGTATATTCCGGTTGTCATTGCGATGGCAGCCAGTCAAAACGTATTGGGCGCTTTAACAGGCGGTCCATTAGCCATTATTGCGGGGATCGGCGTTGTTATAATTAGTTGGGCATGCGTTCCCCTACTAAGCGGAAAAAAACGTTCTGAATCTACTTTTCATGAAGCCATCGTGAGGGGGGAAACGGATGCTTGATTTAATCAAAAATGTATTTGTAAACAATGGATTGATTACCGCATTTGTTGTTGTCGGGTTAACGATGTGGTTTGCTTATTTCATATCCGATAAATTGACAAAAGGCAGGATTCATGGCTCTGCTATTGCCATTGTGATTGGTTTGGTATTGGCCTACTTTGGTGGGGTAGCCACCGGCGGCTCGAAAGGAATTGCAGATGTAAGCGTTTTAGCAGGAATGGGCTTTTTAGGAGGAAGTATGTTAAGAGATTTCGCCATTGTTGCTACTTCGTTTGGTGCAAACTTTGATGAAATTAAAAAAGCCGGTTTTAGGGGCGTCATCTCCCTGTTTATCGGCGTCGTGTTGTCCTTTATTGTAGGGGTGATCTTTGCATTTGTGTTCGGCTACCGGGATGCGGTGAGCATTACAACCATCGGCGCCGGAACCGTTACGTATATTGTGGGTCCGGTGACAGGCGCCGCATTAAATGCCGGTTCAGAAGTGATTGCCATCAGTATTGCAGCAGGCTTAGTAAAATCCGTATTAGTGATGATTGGCACTCCATTTGTCGCCAGATTCATCGGTTTAAATAATCCAACGTCTGCCATGGTTTATGGCGGATTAATGGGGACAACTTCCGGCGTAACGGGCGGTTTGGCAGCAACCGATCCTAAGTTGGTTCCTTATGGCGCTGTTACAGCCACATTCTATACGGGTTTAGGCTGTCTATTGTGTCCTACTCTCCTATTCTTAATTACAGATACTTTCTTGTAATCGATTGGAAACCATAGCACCTCTTCTGTAATGCATCACTCTTACAGAGAGGTGCCAATCAATGGATATTCGTTGTTTGAATTCGGGTTTATCGCTTTTGAAAACAGAAAAGAGCCACTAAATATAATTTTCTCAATTTTGGAATGTACCTGTTCGAATGCCGCTGGTGTTGGAAAAGGTGCATTCTTTTTGACGTCCCAAAAACAGAAATCAAACAATACACTAAACTTACTATAAACTCCCGAGTCGCTCAATAAACATACGATGACTTCCCACCATATTCTCCGGCAGACGGTCCCTATGGAAAAAACGGACTTCGAGGGTTTCAGCGTGCTGAAATTGAAGGGTTCCTCCGAATTCCTCGGTGTAAAACACGGCGGTTACACTGTAAAATTCATCTCCGTTTGGGGCTTTTGTGTAAAATTCTTTTCCTGAAAAGACGTGCAGGAGTTGCAAATTTCGGATCTCGAGGCCAATTTCTTCCCGCACTTCCCGCTCAGCCACTTCTTCAAAGCTTTCCCCAAGCTCCATCAGTCCTCCTGGCAGCCCCCATCTTCCTTCAGGGCGTTTTTGCAAAAGCACTTCTCCCTTGCCATTGCCGATGATTACCACTGAACCCGGCAAAATCAATGGTTTTGTCCCTACATATTGTCTCAAAAACTTATAATACTCCATGGCTGAATCTCCTTGTTGCCTTATAGTAAACCGGCACATTATCTACCTCATATTTTGACCCTTTTTCTTCTTCCTGATGGCTGAAATCTATTTTTCTTGCCCTGCGGCTTCCTCCGCTTCCACTGCCTTTTCCCCTCTTAATCCCAAAACAATTAATAGGATACCCAGGATTAATTGAAGAACGCCCAATATATACGGCACCAAGTTTCTCGTCCAATATACATTATAGAAAAAATTCTCAATCGTATATCCTGCTGAATGAATGGTGATGGCCGCATGGACAAGCCCAAACAATATCGATCCCGACAAAATGAAAATCGCTCCAAGAAGTATTTTCAATAATTGCAAATCATTCACCTACTTATATTAAGAGAAATCTATCTTCTCAAATATACAGCAGGTTTGATAAATTTTCCATCCTCTTTTCTATCTACAAAGCCATTGTAAAATTCTTTTTTCTTTTTACTTCCAAGGAACTATTCCATTAACCGCCAACTTTTTATACCAAACTGTGATCCATCATATTTTTTCACAAAAAAGTCCCCCTTCCATCAACGGAAGAGGGCTTTTTCTTTCCCTCAAAGTTCCTGCAATTTCTTTTTATTCTTGTTGATTTTCATCATCGGAATGGATAAAAGCACCGCCACAAACAAATTGAAGAAGGCAACCACTCCATGCATAACCCCTGTGTCCGATTGCCCCAACAACGTGAAATTCGTCCCTGCACCGGCAATGTTGGCCAAAAAAAGAACAAGAAACGTATTTAAGATGCGATTAAGATAGGTTATTTTGGAGCTTGCATCCGTATACAGTTCAAACGTTCCTTCACTTGCCGGCTTTTTCACATAGATCCAGCCAAAGAATTCATGCACAATCGTCGCGCCGCTGTCCTGAAGGAACTCAAAATATTCCGCTTTCTCTTTCTTCGATAAGTTCCCCAAAAACTCATTACGGTAAATAAATGTGCCAGGCTCGCCCTTTGTAAATACAAAACGTCCGGTTGTAAATTTCTCAAGGTGCCATCCTTCTTTTGCCATTTCATTGATCCATTTTTCTTCTTTTTCATAGTCCAGAAAAAAACGATATTTCACCTTTCTCATTCCGATTGCCCTCCTTTGGTTATGAATAATCCGTTATGATACAGCTCCGCCAGCCGCCGGATTTCCGCTTCCACTACTTGCTTTCCTTCTTCCGTAATGACGTACTCCTTTTTCCGTCCTTCCTCTTCCAATGGCTGGATCCATTTCCGTTTCACAAGGGATTTGATGGCTCCATAGACGGTGCCCGGTCCAAGTTCCACCCTTCCTTTGCTCAGTTCGGAAACATATTGCATGATTCCGTATCCATGCCGTGGTTCATAAAGGGCCAAAAGTATATAATAGACTCCTTCTGTCAGAGGCGTTTTTTCATCCATTTTCGCACCACCTATCGTCATCCGATATATCGTCTGTTGATATAAATATATCAGGTGCCGATATATTTTTCAATCACTTTTTTCCTCCAAACAAAAAACCCTTTAACCTGCTTTGGCAAACGGTTGAATGCCTGATTATTGAAGCCAATAAAAAAACCACTTTTGCACTTCTGTCACCTCATATTGGAAAGCCTCCCCTTAACGAAAGCCCATCTAAAAGGTTTCAAAGTGAAAGTGGTTATAAATACTTTTCTTAGAAATTGGATTACTAATACAAAATGCCTATCTGACAAAAACGGATTGAACCGTGCTCTCAAAATCTTTCTTTTCCATCCATCTTAAAAATTCCTTCGCCAATGTCGGATCAAATTGGGTTCCGGTATTTCTTTCGATTTCTTCGTATGCTTCCTTCCATGTGAACGGTTTACGGTATGGCCTTAATCCGGTCATGGCTTCAAATGTATCCGCCAAGCCCAATAACCGGGAAAGAAAAGGAATTTCTTCCTTTGCCAAACCATACGGATACCCCTTTCCATCCCAACGTTCATGATGGAATAAGGCCAGTTGGGATATCTCATCGGATAATCCATTATTCTCCAAAATCTCAAATCCATACAAAGGATGTTTTTTGATCTGTTCATATTCTTCATCTGTCAATTTTCCATTTTTATTTAAAATATCACCATCGATTTTTATTTTGCCGATATCATGCAGCAAAGCGCCAACTTCCAACTTTTTTCTCTCATTTTTTGACAAACCCAGTTCCTTTGCAAAAAACACTGCGATTTTTGTCACTCTATTCGAATGATGAAATGTCAGCGGATCCTTTTCGCCCAGTTCTCTCATCAATTTGCAAAACACACAATATAGTTCCTGTTTCATAAAGTTCGCCTCTAAAATTTTAATCATGAACAACATTAATAAATGGGGTTTGCATAGTCAACTTTATTGTTTTGAAAAAAACCGATGATTTTCCAATATTGAACCTTTTGTGTCAGACTGGTTGTTTATAAAAACCCGGCCACCGAACTTTGACATGCCCATCGGATATTATGACAATGCTATTCTGATATGGGTCAAATGATGTTCCTCATGCCAATATAATTTCGCAAATTCAGCTCCCACGGCCGTTTTTCCGTTGATTGGATGGTTATAAGTACGGTTGATTTGTTCCTCCGTCAGGCTTTTTCCCAATGAAACAATCCGCTCATTCAATCCTTCGATGATTTTTATGGAACTTTCCACCGAAAGATCCGTATCCGGCAAGACTGCCCAAATATTTTCATCGAATACCGCCACATCGGGATTGTCATCCGTCAGTGCCAGCTTCAAACGTATGTACATGTGCACTTGGGCATCCGCAATATGGTGGACTAGCTGGCGGACAGTCCAAGAACCTTCGCGATACGTTTTATTCAATTCTTCCTCATTCAATACGCCCACCGTTTCTCTCAAGCGAATCGGAAATGTTTCAATGTCCTTTAACCATTTCTGTACCTGTTCCAGAGTCACTTTTTCAGGAACTTTCAATTCCCCAATCGGGTATCGTACATCCACCATATCATCCACTCCCTATTTATGATTGTGTCTGACTCCCTGCCGCTTATATTTTTTTGTATTCAGGATGCCCATGTTGCTTGCATCCAAACAAATAGCACCCGCCGGTAAAATAAGCGGCAAACAGGAATTTCGGAATATACCCCGAAACCAACTTCTCTTTCAATTGTCCATAATAATCGATTTCTTCCCTGCAGGTTTCTATCAACTCTTTCCGATCATTCTCCGTCCAGTATTCATCCGTTTCCTCTTGCAACACTTCTTCTATTCTTTTGTTTGTTGTTGCAATTGCCTCTTTGATCACTTCATCCAGCCGGGATAAACGGTTCATCTTATACAAAGCATAAGCGAATCTGCTGATCCAATAAGGACTGCTCAAGCTATCATTGCATCCTTTTTCAAACCAATAAATCGCTCCATTGTAATTATTTATCTCAATATATAAATCGGCAATTTCAATTTCTCCTATAGAACTCTCCGATTTTTTGTTCCGGAAAAAACAATCCAATGCTTCTTTTGCATCTTGGAATTTTCCCAAATCGATCAAACATTTTATATAGCAATACATTGAAAGGTCGGCATCTTCTTCTGAAATATCCGGATCTTCCGATGACTGCAAATAATATTTCGCAGCAGGTTCCATTTCACCCAGTTGATAATAAACCGCCGCCAAATTGATTCGCGCTTCACTGGAAGGTTGAATCGATATGGACTTCTCCAATGCCTCTTTTGCTTCTTTCCAATTTTCCCGTTTAATATGGATTTCCCCCAAAATGTTATAAGGGAAACGAGACGCGGGATTCAATGCAACCGCTTCTTGAATCAGTTCAAAGGCTTGATCAACGTCCTCTTCTTCATAAAGATACATCCATGCAAGATTATTCAATGCTTGCACATCTCTATATTGATTTAATGCCTCATGGAACAGGTCCATCGCTTTCCCGTATGCATTTCGTTCATAATATTCAATCGCTTTTTGATTCAGATTCATTAAGTACCCCCAAATATCCCCTCTCTATTCTCCTTATAAAATATAAGAAAGGGTTACGTTGTACAATATGCGTAACCCTTTCTCAACTTACATTATTTTACTTCTGCTTCTTCAAATAACATTGTACCTTTTTCTTTGTAATGTTGATGGAAGGAGAAGGCTTTTTCTAAGATATGAGGTGTTTGACCACCCACTTTTTCTTTCGCTTCTTCAAAGTACGCACGTAATTGAGGTCTGTATGATGGATGAGCAATTTCAATGATTTTTTCTGCTCTCTTCACTGGAGGAAGTCCACGAAGATCTGCATAACCTTGTTCAGTGATGATTACGTCCACATCATGTTCCGTATGGTCAACATGAGAAACGAATGGAACAATTGCCGAAATTGCTCCGCCTTTTGCTAAAGAAGGCGTTACGAAAATAGTAATTCTTGCATTACGCGCAAAGTCTCCAGAACCGCCGATACCGTTCATAATATGTGTACCGCTCACATGAGTAGAGTTTACGTTACCATAAATGTCCACTTCCAAAGCAGTGTTGAATGAGATAACACCTAATCGACGGATTACTTCTGGATTGTTCGAAATTTCTTGTGGTCTGAACATAATTTTACCTTTATATTTTTCTAAGTCTTCTGCTAAGGAATCAACACGTTTTTTAGATAATGAGAACGCAGTACCTGAAGCGAATTTCACGATACCTGCATCGATTAAGTCGAAGATACCATCTTGCAATACTTCAGAGTGCACAACTACATCTCTAAATTGTGCGTCTTTCATATTTTTAAGAACTGCGTTAGCTACAGAACCTACACCTGATTGTAGTGGAGCTAATGAAATTGGCAATCTTCCTTCTTCCACTTCTTTATTTAAGAAGTCAATCAAGTGGTCTGCAATTGCTTGTGTTTCTTCATTTGGTTCGAATAGAGGCGAAGGAATGTCCGGCTCTTCAGAAATAATAACGCCTCTTACTTTTTCTGGATTTACGCGAATTCCAATTTCGCCGATTCTGTCGGAAGCATTGTAAAGTGGAATGTCTTTACGTTCACCTTGTTCCTTTTGGATAAAAATGTCATGTAAACCTTCATACGCTCTAGGAGCAGAAATGTTAACTTCAATGATAACGTTTTCAGCTTTTTCGACAAAAATCGGAGAGTTACCTACAGAACCTGTCGGAATGATAAGTCCATCCTCTGTGATTGCTGCCGCTTCAATAATCGCGTAATCGATTTTTCCTAAAGTGCCTTTGCGCACTTCTTCCGCTGTATGAGATAAATGTTGGTCGATATAATACATTTCGCCGGAATTGATTTTCTTACGCATTACAGGGTTTGCCTGATATGGAACGCGCAAGTTTACGATATCCGCTTCCGCCATTGCCTGGTCAGCAGCTGGACCCAAAGACGCGCCTGTATACACATTCACTTTGAATTTTTCTGTTTTACCGCGCTCTGAAAGTGCTTTTGGGAACACTTTTGGCTCACCAAAAAGAGTGAATCCGCTCATACCAAGGTTCATGCCATCTTTGATCCAAGACGCCGCTTCCTCGGCAGAAACGATTTTGTCTAAAAATGCTTTGTTTCTAATAAATTGGCTTAAGTCTTTTTCCATCAACTAGTCACCTCGTATATATAGTAATTTTAAGAATTCACTTTACCATTTACGAACATAAAATACACAAAATTTTCCATTTCAAATTTTTGAACATTTTATGAACAAGCCCTTTAATTTCAATTGTAAAGATGTATTATACGTTCGTCTAATAAAAGATTTTTATGAATATAATAGAAAAAAACTATCGTTATACAGAAATAACTAATTTTTATAGTTTAACCATATTGAAAAATTTTATGAAATTGCATATAATACTCTATGAACGGGGCATTAGCACAGTTGGGAGTGCGCTACGCTGGCAGTGTAGAGGTCACCGGTTCGAGCCCGGTATGCTCCATAAAAAAGAACCGCAAAATCGATTGCGGTTCTTTTTATTTTGCACAGTATAATATTTTTCTACAAAATCTATTATTTATTCTGTAATAAACGCAATTTTTCGTTCAACTTGCGGTACACCACTTGCAAATCCCTTTCCGTGCTCGCTTCCACCGCTTCATCCAATACAAACCACTTCACATCGCTGTTTTCATCCGGCTTGATGTGCAATGTTTCCAGTTCATCGGCTTCCAATAAATAAGTGGCATTCAAATGCACATGCGTTGCCACATGTTTTCCCCGTTTTTCATGGGCTGCGACGCCTAAAATTTCTATTGAGAATATGTCATTCAATACGGGGTTCACCTGCTTCAGTCCCGTTTCTTCCTTCGCTTCTCTGATGGCCACTCTCAATAAGTCGGCATCTCCGTCCGCATGCCCCCCAACCCAAGACCATGATTGATAAATGTTGTGATAGATCATCAACACTTTAGTACGGTCTCTGTTCACGATCCATGCAGAAGCGGTAAAATGGGCGAATTCATTCTCCCTCGTCAGTAAATTATCAAACGTATCCATATAGCGGAGAATGAGTTCTTTGTCCTTCTCTTCCTGTGCGTTATAGGGAATGTAGTTTTCGATTTGTTGGCGTAAATCCATGTTGATTGCTCCTCTAGTATATTCTTTATTTTATCATGCAGAAAAAGTACAAATATTCCTTTGAACTATCAATAACGTTTCGACAGTACAACGAAAGATGAAAAAACCGTTATCATGATCAACGTCGCCAATACGCACACAGTCTGATAACCGTTTAAAAGGAGTGCATTAAATTCAAACAGCAGCATCAATACTAATATATATCCCATAATAAAAAAATAACTTACAAACATTCCTTTTTCCCGAATCCGTTTGGAACGTTCATCATTGGCCTTGAATTGGGGATATAAATAGGCGTTGCAAAGTGTGACGATACTGAGCCCAAACAACATAATTTCATGCCCGGCTGGAAACTTGCCAAACGTAAGCGAAACTATGCTTATCAAAACACTGGATAAAAGAAGCAGAAATCCAACAATCCAAAATACAATTTGGCTTGTTTTATCCCCCTTCATATGTTTCACCACCTTCATCTACTTTTTAAAATCTTTTTCTTCCAATATGAAAATATCTTCAACCTTTGAATCGAACAATTTGGCGATCATCAATGCCAACGGAAGAGAAGGATTATATCTTCCCTTTTCAATGGAAATGATGGTTTGTCTCGATACCCCCAACAGTTCAGCCAACTTGTCCTGCGAATATCCGAATTCTTGTCTGAACTTTGCTAGATGATTTTTCAAGTTTTTTCCTCCCTTAATATAAAGGATAATGTAAAATAAGCTTTACATCAAGCACCCTTTACAATAAAAAATTCCAAAAAAATTTGGACGCCTTATAGACGTCCAATTCCCATTATTCGTGGTCTTTTTGAAAGATGGCATATTGGCCTTTCCCTTTTTTCTTTGCGGCATACAAAGCCATATCCGCCTTTTTATACAGCATTTGCTTTGTATCCCCATCATCCGGATAAAAGGAGATGCCGATACTGGCGGAAACCCCTGTTTTATTCACATCCTTATGTTGTTCAATGAAATCATTGATTTCTTTAATGATGTTCCTCGCCACTTCTTCCGCTTCTTCATCTGTCGTGGAGTTCAGGATAACGACAAACTCATCGCCTCCGTAGCGATAAACCGCACCGTTCTTTGGAATGACCGAACGGATAATATTGGCCACTTGTTTCAGAAGCGTATCACCTGCCTGATGGCCCAAATCATCATTCACCACTTTAAAATAATCCAAATCGATCATGAAAAATGCCGTTTTCTTTCCTTTTTTCGCCTTTACCGCTGACTTTAATTCATCAAAGGCGGAGCGGTTTGCCAGTCCCGTCAATCGGTCATGGTAGGCCAAATACATCGGTCTTGCAATGACAAAGGAAATTACAAAAACAAAGCTGAAGATAATGAACAGTTGAACGATAAACATTTTTCTGTATTGGACCAGATTGGCGCTCCAAAGTCGATCATCATAGATGATTTCTATGACTTTGTTCTGGGCGAAATCTTCATCAAAAATCGAATCGTAATATATGTACCGGAAAGTGGCCGTTTTGCCCCGCCAATCCCCTTTTAGTTCATTCGTTTCTTTTGAAGTCAACGTCGCTTCGAAGGATTCACGCTCTTTTTTCGTCAAACTTCTTTCGTTGAACGACTTACCCAAAGCCAGTCCGCCAATATTTAAAATGTTGACATCGTAAATATAGGGATATAATTTTTTTAATTCATCAATGGTGTAAAAAAAATTGAAAGCATTGTAAACGGCGTTTTCATTTAAATTGTAGCTCAATTCAATAATATATTTTTTATCGGGCGTAGCCATATAACTATATTTTTTTACATTCCCCGTTTTTTGTTCGATATCCATCGTATCATGATAAAATTGTCCCGACTCTCTCCGTTTATCCAATAAAGACGCAAGTTTTTGGCAACAATCATTAAAATCGAGTCCGATATCATCCGGAAAACTGCCATGAGTGATCACATTTTCTTCGTTGATGATATAAATGTGCATCCCCAATTGTTTATATAATTCCTGAAAATCCCATTCATCAAAATCCGGATTTTCATTATACATCCGGATAATCTTGCCCGTATTTTCTTCCATTGCAACAGCGGTGTTTTTATCCAACAGTTGAATCGCTTTTTCATAAGTTTCGATAGAATCTTTCATTGTTTTTTCAATCCTGGTAAATTCCAATTCATTTTCCTCTATTGTTTGATCCCTTAGGTGTATATAGTTTATGACCGCTATCAACGACGAACTAAGTATGGATAAAACAACGATACTCACAATTATTTTGAATCTTAAATTAATCATCGATCTCACCACGTGCCCACTCAAATTCTATCGACCTTGCCAGCTCGATAGTAAAATCATGCTTTTATTAACAACTATCATTCATTATATATAACTATCAGCTCAATTCAAATGTCTAATTAGTAAAAATTTTTTAAAACTTTATTACTATGACTAAAAATTTACAAAGACTTTGTTACTACCAATAATGGTTTTTATCATTTTTATGTTTTTTATAGTAAAAACAGTGAATAAAATGGAAGGCCTCCGAATGGATGCCCCCCAAAAACTTGTCTATTTCCCTATTTATAAAAATATACCGCCAATTCCCAGTCCAATCATTACCACATAAACAGGATGAACGTTGAATTTTTCAAGGGCAATATATGCTCCCGCGATGAGTAGGAATGTGGCAATCAATCCGATCATGTCATAGGAAGTTTTCGCAAAATCAAAAGTCATTTCCGCAAGCAATACCGCAATCGCCGGCAGCACGAAGCTGGACAGCCTTTTCACCCTTTGGGATTGGCGATAGCGGTATAAAATGTTGAGCAAAATCAGCATTGCCATTAGTGAAGGGCCAACCGTCGCAAACAAGGCCACAATCGCTCCCAGAATACCTCCAACTTCATAGCCGATGTATCCGGCCATTTTCGTTGCAATCGGCCCGGGCAAAGCATTTCCCAATGCCAGCACTTCACTGAATTCCGTTGTTGTCATCCAACCATACTTATCCACCACTTCATGCTCAATTAAGGGAATGGAAGCCGGGCCTCCGCCATACCCCAAAATCGCCGGATAAAAAAAGGCTAAAAATAACTGGATGTAAATCATTGTTTCTCCCCCTTCTTAACAGGAAGAATCAGCGCAACGGCAAGCAACGCCGCAATGATGATTCCTGGATGAAGCTGAAGAATCAGGATTCCGATGATGGAAGCGGCAAAAATGATTCCGCCAATTTTCCAACCAAGGGAGTTCTTCGATTTTTTCAGGAAGTCCAAAGTGAGCACCCCAAGCATGACCGTTACAACCGGAACCACTCCGTTCGTCATGCCTTTAACAAAATCAAAATCTTTATATTGATTGAGAACAGTCAAAAAAAGAATCATTAAAATGACCGTCGGCAAAATTGTGGCGACTAAAGCGTTGATCAAACCGGGCCAGCCGCCAACCCGATAGCCGATATATCCGGCCATTTTGGTTATGATAGGGCCGGGCAAGGTATTTCCAATGGCCAAAACATCTGCAAATTCTTCTTCGGTCATCATATGAAATGTATCCACCACCTCTTTTTTGACGAGCGGAATGGAAGAAGGGCCTCCGCCAAAGCCCAATATGCCGGAACGGAAGAAGGCAATAAAGATTTCTTTCTGCCTTGCCATGATTGATCCCCTTTCAAGTCAGAAAACTTTCCATTTTATTGTGGTTAGGGTTCAAATGATATACTCAACTTGCCCATCGTTTTAATAAAAAATCCATTTTCAGTTTCTTATTTCCCGCTAATATCCCAAAGCCACCCCATCTCCACGGGGATCCGCACCGCCAAATTTGACGCCTTTTTCATCGATGTAAATAGCTCCGGCATGGCCCATCAGTTCCGTCAACTCTTCCATCGTTTCCACTTCATGGCCGAACGCTTCCAATTCTTTACGCACTTTTTCCGGAATCCTGCTTTCCATTTTTAGCGTATTGGAAGTTGCTCCCCATGTTCGTCCATATAGAAATCTTGGAGCTTCGATGGCTTCTTGCACATTCATGCCGTAATCGATGATACGCGTTGCAAGCAGCGATTGGGTTTGGGGCTGCCCTTCACCGCCCATTGTTCCGTAAAGCAGCACCGGCTTTCCATCCCTCATGAGCATTGCGGAATTGAGCGTATGGAAGGAGCGTTTACCTGGTTGCAAAGAATTTACGTGCTTTTCATCCAGAGAAAAGAAGCAGCCCCGATTTTGGAATAACACCCCTGTTCCTTTTGGAATAAAGGCGGAACCGAACTCATGGTAAATACTCTGGATGCAGGAAACCGCATTGCCTTCTTTATCCACTGCCGCAAACCATACGGTATCGCCTTTCGGATCCAAGGCGGACAATGTCGAAACATGCCTGCTTTTCATTATTTTCTCGGCAAACGCAGCACCCCGATCCGGACTCAGCAATTCCCTCAACGGAATGTCGTGGAAAGCCGGATCTGTCAAGTAAGCGTCCCTGTCCCGGAAAGCGTATTTTATGGCCTCCACCAGTAGATGGTAGTACTCTGCTGTACCTTCCCCAATCTCTTTTAAATTCACATGATTTAATATATTTAAGATGGATAAGGACGCCATTCCCTGCGTATTCGGCGGCAGATTATAGGCCATATATCCTCGATATGGCAAGGAAATCGGTTCGACCAATTCACTCGTATGATTTTTGAAATCTTCCCTCGTCAATATGCCGCCGTGCTTCTGCAAATCTTCCGCCATCCGATCCGTCAATTCACTATCGTAAAAATAGTCCGCCCCATTCTCTGCAATGAGCCCCAGCGTAATCGCCAAATCTTCCTGGATGAAGACGTCTCCCACTTCATATGGCTTGCCATCCTTTAGGAAGATGCGGGCAAACTCTTCAAATCGGCCCAATGCCCGGAAATTTTGGTCCTCTTCATCCAAATTGACTTTCGTCCAATGGTGCTGGCTTGGCGTTACCGGGAATCCTTCCTTGGCATAGTGGATCGCTTGTTGCAGCAACTTGCGCCATGATAGTGTGCTTCCCATTGCCTTTTGTCCGTACTTATAAGCCGTGTCCCACCCTCGGACCGCTCCTGGCACCGTGTTTGCCGCAAGCGGTCCACGGGCGGGAATGGAATCATATCCTTTGGAACGGTAAAATCCGATGTTTGCTTTTTTGCCGGACCTGCCACTGCCGTTAACGGCTTTCACTTCTTTCGCTTTGGCATTATAAATAAGCCAAAAATTGTCTCCCCCAATGCCATTCATGTGCGGGTAAACCACCGCAATTGTCGAAGCCATCGCTATTGCCGCTTCGATTGCGTTTCCCCCCTCCTTTAAAATGGAGAGGCCCGCCTGTGATGCCAAATAATGTGGCGAAGTTACCATGCCATTCAACGACATCGTTGCCGCTCTATATTGAACCATCCACTCATTTCCCCCTTCCTCAAATCTACGTAATTTTCATTTTATTCTGTAAATTCGAATTGTAAAGACAAAAATAGATTTTTTATCATTTTATGGAGTTAATTTCATAATTCTCACCCCTTGATTTTCAAGGGATTCAAGACAATAAAAAATGGGTACCTCCCCAAATTTCGTTATAATGGTAGGTAACCAAACAAACCATACGAAAGAGGTGAGTACCCTATGACTATTGTAAAACAAATTTCTCTTTTTGACATCCATCAATTATTAGAAATGGAAAGTTCCCATCGTTATGAAGCCATTTTTAGTGTGATCGACATTCAGCCTATATTTCAATTGTTTTCTAAAAAGACATTGAAAGGTGCACCACGTGAATTGAATGATGGTGCAATGATTCAATCGCTGATTATACGTATTGTCGAACGTATTCCAACTATCAAGGATTTAGTCAAACGTTTGGTTCATGATCCTTTATTTCGTTTCGACTGTGGATTCCTTGTGTCTGATGTCGTACCATCTGAAAGCTCTTATTCACGCATGATTCAAGTCATTAGTGAATCAGATGTGCTAGATAAAATGAACGATACACTCATCAAAACAGCGATGTTGGAAGGCTTTCTAAATGATGAACATGTCGCCATCGATGCGAGTCACTTTGAAGCTCGTGATGCTTTCACACCATCAGAAAAGAAAGCACCTAAAACTCCTAAAAAACGTGGTCGTAAAACGAAAGCTGAACGAGCTGTTTGGTTAGCCGAACAAGTAGAGAAAAAAGGAAATCAATCAACCTATGAAAAAGAACTGAAAGAACAGCTGGATATCCCATTAGAAACCCTTTGGAAGGATGTACCGATTGAGCCAAAATGGGGTGTGAAAAAGAATAGTAAAGGAAAAAATACATTCTGGTTTGGTTATAAAGCACATTTAGCTGTTTCGACGAAAAGTCAATATATCATCACTCGTTTGATGTCCTCAGGTAATTTAAGTGATTGTAAAGCTGCGATTCCATTATTGAAAAAACTTCATCACTTAGGAAACGGTCAATTTACAATAGCTATATTTGATGCTGGTTATGATGTTGAACCTATTTACCGTCAAGCCGTATCACAGTCCATGCGAGTCGTGATTCCTTACAACGTTCGCCGAGAAGGAGAATATATAGGATTCGATGAACATTTTCGTCCAACCTGTGTGCGTGAACATAGTTACCAATATGACAGCTTTGACGCTAAGTACAATACATTAAAATTCACACGTCCAAAGGAATGTGCAACTTGCCCATTACGAGAAGACACCCTTTGCCAAAAAGTTTTCAAAATCAAATGTGATATAGATATCCGTAAATTTACCTATCCAGCACGTGGGACAGAACGATGGAAACAGCTTTATCAAGAACGTACAGCAGTCGAACGCGTTAACGCTTATTTAAAGGAATACTTTCAATTAAACAATGTCCGTCATCGTACAGGAAAGAAAGCAAAAATGCATTTCAATCTGGTGACGTTAATTTATAATACCTGCAAACTAGCAGTTGATCGAATCAATGCTTTATTACAGCAACAAAACCAAGTTGCATAATTTAAAAAAAACAAAGTTTTTAGTATAGGGGTACTCTATACTTCAGAAAAACTATGATTTATGAAATTGATTCTATGGAGAAATTTAAGTATTTTTGATAAAGTTTCCAGCGTTTTTCCGCAAATCCGCCAATGCCAGAAACGGCTTTCCGCTTTCTTCTTTAATCATCGAGAAAATCTGCTTGGTTTATTCTTGAACCTTCGACAATCAAAAAGACATTTCTCGGGAAATAATTCAAAAATTCCTCTTTTTTCACAGGAAATGGATTTCTTTTTCTGCCATTTGCAACGATTTCTGTATTCTTTACTCAAAAATAAGAGACCAGCCGAACAAAATTCGACTGGTCCTTTTCATCTATTTCCTTCATTCATAACCACACGCAATTACATATTTTAATAGATTTATTGAAACTTTCAAAGGAATTAGCAAAAATCATGAAGAATTTTTTATTTGCAAGCCGGATGTGCCAAAGTTTATGATATTCCAAATCTACTCGTCACTATGTTTTTGCCATCCTCATGGTCTTATGAATCGGATTTTATCTTTATCGGAAGAAAATCAAACAAAAATAAGTTCATCAAAAAAGGAAAAGGATTTCGGAATTCCCGTCTCCTTTTCCTTTTTTCATCCGTACTGTTTTCAAGCAACCCAATCAATATTTATTCGACACTTTCAACAATGGCGGAACCACCAATGCTGCGGCAAAGGCAGCCAGTGTCGCCTCGGCGATGCCGTTTGTGAAAAATACCATTAAAATGGCCGCAATAATGCCGTTTATCCCATCCGCATTGACCGCTTTTGCATACGCATCATGAAAGATCAAAGCGATCGAACCCATGATTAGAAAAGTGTGCAAAACGGTGGTCAGCAAACCTGTCAGAAATAAAGACCATTTCTCCTTCGACAATACTTTTTGAAGCGTTTTATTAAGATAATATGGGACAACCCCAACGATCATCCTTGGCACGATGGCAATAAACAACGCCCATATGCTGCCATGGCTTGTCCCCAAAACCGGAACGGCCGGAGAAAAGGCGAAGGATAAAAGCGTCGGAGCCATCGTATTGGTGACGACACTCGAAATTCCAAAGGCAAGCCCCAGAAATGCCCCGATTCTCGGACCTAATATAATCGAAGCGATAATGATTGGGACATGGATGATTGTTGCTTTGATCACTCCTAAATGGATAAATCCAATAGGTGTTAGAGCAAATAATAGGATGATTGCCAAAAACACAGTGGTCAATGTAAACTCTCTTATTTTCATTGTGAAACCCCTTAGTGTAAGTTATTGTTGGAAATAGACGTATTCTATAAGATTTCCCCATACATGCCCGAAACTGTCATTCATCAAATATTACTCAAAATGAAAGGCCGCTTGGAAGGAGTGTCCCTCTCCAGCAGGCCGCTTTATTCATAACTGACCAGGCCAACAGCTATTTGCTTGGGAAGGCGAAATTGGCTTGGGAGTCCTCGCCCACATCCAGCCATTTTTCGGAAATCGTTTTTCTTTTGGTGAAGAAGTTCGCCTGTTCCGGTCCAAACATAACGCCCGTGCCGAAATTCGAACGCTTCCAGCCGGCGAAGTTATGATAACCCACCGGAATCGGAATCGGCACGTTGACACCCACCATTCCCACTTCAATTTCATCCTGGAATTTGCGGGCTGCTGCGCCATTATTCGTAAAGATGGTAACACCATTTCCAAGCTCATGGGAGTTGATGATATCAATCGCTTCCTGCAAAGAGTCGGCTCTCACAACAATCCGCACAGGGCCGAATACTTCATCCTTGAAAATTTCCATCTCCGGCGTCACTTCATCCAGCAATGTTGGACCCAGATAAAAACCGTTTGAAGATTTTGCGATTTCCGGATTTCGTCCATCCGTTACGGGTTTTGCCCCTTCTTTCAAAGCCCGCTCAATATATCCGAGAATCGTTTCCTTGGACTCTTTTGAAATCACCGGGCCAAAATCCACTTCATCATCTGTATATGGACCAACTTTCAATTTCCCAATTTTCTCCTTTAAGATGGCCACAAATCGATCGGCCGTTTCTTTGCCGACCGGAATCGCCCCCGAAAGCGCCATACAACGCTGGGAAGCCGCTCCATAAGCTGCTCCGATGAAGGCGTTCGCCGCTTTTTCCAAATCCGTATCCGGCATGACAATCATGAAATTTTTCCCGCCGCCAAGGGCTGCCACCCGTTTGTTGAATTTTGTTCCTGTTTGATAAATATACTCTGCCACCCGGGTGGAACCTACAAAGTGGACGGCTTTTACCGTTTCATTTTCAAGCAATTCATCGACCGCCTCTTTATCGCCATGAATCACCGTCCATACACCATCCGGCAATCCCGCTTTCTTCCAAAGGTTCGAAAGATAGAGGGCAGAAATCGGCACTTTTTCAGATGGTTTTAAAATCACTGCATTCCCAACAGCCACCGCCATGCTTGTTTGCGCTAACGGCACCATCACAGGAAAGTTGAACGGTGAAATGGCGGCCACGACCCCAAGCGGGTCTTTCCGGGAAAACATATTGATATCGCCGCCGACATTCACCGAATATTCCCCTTTGACCATATGTGGCGCGTTAATGGCAAGATCCACCGATTCCAAACCACGCTGAATTTCTCCGCGGGCGTCTTCCTTTGTCTTCCCGCTTTCTTCACAGATGATTTCAATTAACTCTTCTTCATTTTCATTGACCAATTGGCGGAATTTCTGTACAATCTCTCCCCGTTTTCCCCCTGACAACGCCTTCCATTGCGGAAATGCCTTTTTCGCCATTTCAATGGCTTGTCTCACTTCTTCACGGGTCGCCAGCGGCACCTGAGCAATCACTTCTCCTGTGCACGGATTATACACATTGGAAAAACGGCCACTGGTGCCGGATACCAACGTGCCGTTGATGAAATGTTGCAACTCGCGAACTTTTTGTTCCACTGCCATTCCATACACCCCTTAAAAAATTTTTTATTACAATAGCACTTTTATCCATTTTTGTCCATATATGACTGACCTAATGAATAAAAGGTATCAAACAACAATAAATCCAAATCCCCTTTCAAGACTATTGATGCCGAATGGACATACCCTCTCTTTTTTCAAAGCTTAAGATTATCCAAATATAATAAAAATGTTCACATGCAAATGCTTCAATCATAAGCATATTCGAATCAATCCATGTTTCAAAGCTGCCACACTTTTGCATATTTCTTTCAAAAGTGATCACTCAACCATACAACAATTGCAAAGGCAAAAACTTATCATCTCCCAAAGGAATCTTGTCTTTCTTCTGTTCATCCGCAGACCGCTGTCATAGCCCCGGACCATAAACGATAAAGTAAATTATGATGAATTCCTGATTCCTTCGAGGTGATTCCGTTTGAGCCACTACAAAAAAGCGGCACTTCAAAAATGGATGGATTTGAAAATTGATGTCTCCTTCCTGAAGGTGATTGGCTGGGAACAGCTGCACAATGTGACACTCACCTTTTTAAATGAAATCCTGGAACGGGAACCGAGACAAAAAATTCAACGCATCACCATGATTTCCAATCCCTTTGTTGAAGAAAATCCGCTGGCACCCATTCATTTTACCGGCATATCCAAAGACGGCAAAAAACTGCATATCTTAATCAACTTTTTTAATCGTTTCGATATCGTGAAACGATCTCTTTATTACGCAACAAAAGCCTATGCCGACCAAAAGGAAAACGACTTGCACCCCGTCATTTTCATCAACTTTTTAAGCTATGCATTATTCAATCAAACAGAAAACTTTCAAACGGTTTATCTATTGCAGGAGCAACATGCCGGCACTCCCCTCCGTGATGCTTTTGAATTGCACTTTATCGAATATCCAAAATTGATACGGGATTTTGAAGCGAAAAAAGTCGACCCGTGGAACGACGCAAAAGCAAGATGGCTTCTCTTGCTTTCCATCGTCGACCATCGCAATGGAAATGTGTACCACGACATTTACAAGGAGCTGGATTTGATCTCTTTAAGGGATGACCATATTCGGGCGGCATTAAACCGTTGGCGGGAGTTGAGCCAATCAAAAGAAGAAATGGAAGCCTATGAAGAACGATTGAAGCAGACCCTTGATGTGGAAGTGGAAGTGCGGGAAGCAAAGCGCCGGGAAGAAGAAGCCTTTGAAAAGGGCGCGAAAAAGCTGCAGGTGGAAATTGCCAAAAAAATGTTGGCGGAACAGATGGAGATCCAATACATTTCAAAAATCACCGGGCTTACTCTGAAGGAAATCCAAGAGTTGAGGTAAGATGTCACGAACAGAAGCCATGCCATCTGATAACAGACATCACAACGGTTTTTTTATCTTAATGTTTGTTGGTTGACTAATAGGAATATATAATGATAATCTATCTCTTGATTTTAATTATTTGAATATTAATAATCTTCAAAACATGCATCCCGCTATTAATCTTGAATCAATAATGGGGAGGGGTTTCAAATGAACAAATGGCTTTTCGGTATTCTGGTCGTATTGACCACTTTTTTAATGGGTTCTTCTTTTGCAGTCGGAAAGATCGGTCTTTCTTATACTACACCGCTTTTATTAGTCGGCATACGCTTTTCCTTGGCAGGAGTGATTATGGCCATTGCTGTTCGATTATTGCGGATCCCTCATCCCAAATCCTTTTCCCAATGGGTCAAGATCGCTGTCATCGGTTCCTTTCAAACAGCTGGCGTTATGTCCTGCATCTTTCTCAGCTTGCGGACAATTCCAGCGGGGCAGTCTTCCATATTAACATTTATGAACCCGCTTTTAGTCGTCATCTTTGGCACGATTTTCATGAAGTTATCTTATAGCCCACGCCAATGGACAGGTGTGATATTAGGTTTTATCGGGGTATTTATAACCCTTGGGGCACAGTTAAGTTTTGAAATCGGATCTTTACTCGCCTTTCTTTCCGCAGTTTCATGGGCGATCGGCACATTGCTCATCAAAAAATGGGGAAATGATTTCAATACGTGGCTATTGACGGCCTTCCAAATGTTATTTGGCGGCATCATCTTGCTTATTGGCAGTTTGATTTTGGAAAATCCCCACTTCCAAGTAACCGGCACATCCATTTTTATCGTATTGTGGCTCGCCATTATGGCATCCATCGTCCAATTTGCCGGCTGGTTTTATTTACTTCAAAAAGGGGATCCCGGCAAAACAAGCGCCTTTTTGTTTTTGGCCCCATTTTTCGGTGTTCTTTCAGGATGGGTATTATTGGATGAAGCCATCAATTCGTATGTAACCATCGGAGGTCTTTGCATATTTACCGGAATCTTCTTGGTGAACTGGACTGGCAGCAGAAGTATCGAGGTCGGCTCCTTGGAAACATCCATTGAAAAATAAAAACGTTGCTCTCAACGCAACCCTGCCAAATAAAATGGGCATAGCAGTTCCGTTTACTTCTGCTATGCCCCTATCATTTTATTAAGCATCCGGTCTTAAAATCCTATCAGCGAAAGTCATGTGAAAATTTCAAAATATCCTTGCACAAAAAGCCCTGACTTTTTATCCCATGCTACAAACCCGAGCATCACCTATTAAACTTCTTCCACTTTAAACCTTAACACCGTTTTTAATTTTTCAGGTGCCGTTTTTCTCGGATCTGAAATATAGATTTCTTTATGGGTTTTTTCTGCCCGCTTTACATTGTTTTCTGCGCAATAGGATTCCATCCGTTCGAAGGTCTTCCATTCATCATCGAAACTGCCGATGTGCATGGCTTGCACGCATAACCCTTCCATAATCGTTTCAAACCGGACCTGATCCACATCCAAATTCGGTTTTTTCTTCTTCACCGTATCCCGAGCATATTGAAACAATTCTTCCGTTACAAAATCCGGTTGCCGAATCATCAATTTATACACGAGGTGGTTTTTATCCAAATAATCTTTCGTTCTTCCTTCTTCATCCAAATCCCAATGCCCTTCCAATGGAAACACGGTATATTCATAATACCCTTCCGGCGTAATCCCCTTTTTGGGCATCATCCGGATCGCATAGGATAAAGCATAAAGAATTTCGATATGCTCCTGGAATGGTTTCTCGTTTGGATTACCTTTGCCGTCAATCGTAAAAAATTTCATGGTCGGCACATCAATGATTGTCGGTTGCGTGGAGGGCAAGTAAAGTTCTTTTAATTGTTTTTTCCATTCAAATTTACTCAATTGTCATCACTCTTTTCTTATTTTATAATCAGTTAAATACCCATATTATTGCATACGGTTTTCGGAAAACGCTTTCACCTGAAAAAAGCATTCCCCAATATTGGTGACACTGCATTTTGGGGAACATCGTGGAAAAATACCTGATTGCATGGGTGCCATACTGGAAACAACAATCGCGCTAAAGAAGGGATCAAAATGACGAATATTCTTCTAATCTTAGTTTTGCAATTAATCTATGTTCCGTTGCTTACATTACGCACCATCTTTTTGGTGAAAAACTTGACATTTCTTGCAGCTATGATTGGAACATTGGAAATGCTTATCTACGTCTTTGGGCTTTCCCTCGTATTCAATGGAGACCAAAGTTTGCTTGCCATGATTGTGTATGCGGTCGGCTTTGGACTGGGCATTTTTTTAGGAACAAAAATTGAAAATAAATTGGCGATCGGTTACGTGTACGTGACCATCAATACGCAAACGAAAAACCAGGAATTGATTAACGCCCTCCGCTCCAACGGTTTTGCCATCACGACTTATGTTGGGGAAGGTCGGGACAGCGAACGTTATAAATATGAGATTTTGGCCAAACGGAATCGGGAGAAGGAACTGTTTGAGCTGGTCAATTCCATCGAACCTAAAGCGTTCATCATTTCTTTTGAACCGAAATCCTTCAAAGGCGGGTTCCTTGTCGATCGGATGCGGAAACATAAACATCACTGAACGTTGGAACTGCTCCTTTTTGAAAAGGGGGCGGTTCTTTTTCCTTTACCCCACATATCTCCGCAATATCCGGTCCACCGATGGACCGTATGATTCCCCAAATAAAATCAAATGCACCAATAAATAATAAAGCTGATACAATTCTTTTCTTTCTTCATATTCCGGCGAAAGCGGGAACACCGACTGATAGGCTTCATAAAACTTCCGGGAAAAGCCGCCAAACAATTCCGTAAAAGCAAGATCCATTTCGTGATCGCCAAACAGGACTGCCGGATCGATCAAATATGGAGTTCCACCTGGCCCCGTCATCCAGTTTCCTCCCCACAGATCGCCGTGCAATAAACAGGACTTTGGTTTCCTTGGAATCCATTCATCCAGCCTTTCCATCAATTTCACTAACCTTTTCTCACGGGCTTGTCCAATTCTCCCATTCGCCTTGCCCCGCTTCCATTGGCCGGCTAAGCGGACATCGCGGTAATATTCCACCCAATCATCCATCAATCGATTTTGCTGCGGCAGTTTGCCAATATAACTTTCTCCATCGAATCCATACCCTTTCGCTTCAGCAAGATGCATGGCCGCAAGACGTTCGCCTAATAGCACATCTGTATCATGGGTCCGTTTCCCTTCAATCCATTCCAGCCAAAGCATTGGCACCCCTTCTGCTTCCAGGCAGCCTAAGACGTCCGGTACATTAATTGTATTTGTCGCCTGAATCATTTTCAAACCGCGCTCTTCAAATTTGAAATACCCAATTTTCATCTGTTGATTCAACTTCACGAAATATTCGCGTTCATTTGTTTGCACATAAAATGCTTGATTACTGTCACCGCCGGAAACCGGGGAAATCTTCTGGATGTTTTCTTCAGGAGAAATCATTTGAAGACCTTTACTGATCATTTGAATCAATTGAATCACCTTCTTCCATTTTGATTATAAAAAATTGCACCTCCAAATGACCATATGCATCATCATTCGGAGGCGCAGTTTTATTGAGTTCACTATTCTTCTTCATTTTCCTCTTCATCGGAACCGAAGATTGTTACGATTTCATCGGATTTTTTACGCTCTTTTCCTTTTGGAAGCTCATCGAAATAACCGAATTGCACCATGCCCACAATGCGTTCGCCAGGTTTTACGCCCAATGCTTCACGGAATGATGGTTTATCCAAAAACTCCGGAGTTTTCCAGCAGCTGCCGATGCCGTAATCCCAGGCAAGCAGCATCATATTTTGAATCAGTGCACATGCCGCCGCAAAGTCTTCCAAACGTTCTTTCTGACGGGAATCTTCAGGTACGATGACAAATACATAACCACCTGGCGTTGTGAATTTTTGCATGCGCTTTTCCACTTCTTCTTCCGGCAACGTTCTCCAATCCGGTATCGTCGTATTTCTGAGCAATTCGTGAAGCTTTTTCAGCTCTTTGCCGCATGCAACAATGAGTCGCCATGGTTCCCGGTTTTGATGGTTTGGCGCCCATACAGCATCATCTATGATCTGAAACAAATCTGCTCGGTCTACAGGCTGTCCGTTGAATTTTTTTATTGACCGTCTGCCAATAATGGCTTCTCTTACGATTAATGCTTGGTCATTCATTCAAACATTACTCTCCTTAATAATGAAGTTCAACGATTTTACTATTATCTCCAAACAACCATATCATAAAAAATGTGGAATTTGAATATCCATTATTTTGGGTCTTATTATAATTATATATTAATACACCTTTTCTTTCTCAGCTTCAAAAGAACGATATTAATAGAATATATCATCAATTTTAAAGAAATAATATTGAATATTTGGCGTATAAGCATAGGAATCTGAATAATCGTAGTGGCGATTGGCGCTGGGTCCTGTATGGGCATGAACGTAAGGGACGCCGTCAAACACACTCGTGACGATTACGCTGTGGTCAATGACTCCATCCCCTTGGAAGTCGTAAAAAATCACATCTCCAGGTTCCAATTCGGAAGGCGAATAAACCCGTTTCGCCGTCAGTCCCGTTTTGGCACTTTCCAAATACCATCTCAAACTATGCGCAACAGACCAACTATAACTCCAGGTTTCCCGGGGATAATGGTATTCTCTCGCCCCAGCTTTCCAACCATCCGTAATCCACCAACCTTTGCCGCGGTTCGGATAACCGGACATTGGCGCTCCCCCTGCTCTTAACGCTTGTGAGACAAAGTTCGTGCAATCAACCGTAAACACGGGGTAATTGGGATTAAAGGAATTCCACCAAGTTTTCGCGTATTGGACAGCTGCATCCCGATCATAATAAATCGCTATTTCTGTACCTCCTTTTTCATCATCTTATGAATCCGATGTTCAAATTTGAACTTCTATAATTGGTGTGTCCCCTTTCAGAAAAAACTGTAAAATTCTGATACAATAATAAATATCACTATTTATGTTCAAATTCTTGTTTTTACAGTAAATTTTTGAAATGATTTTTATGATGTTAATTTCAGGTAATATGAATTGAGAGGAAGTTGGCATTGGTGCAGCATGCTGAAAGAGAAATCCGTGAATGGACCCGTTTATGCGATAAAAAGGGAAATTTGAATCCGGCTGCGATTGGTTATGCCAAAAAACCAATTATTGAATGCAATCTATCGGGCCATTTTATGCGGAAAAAGAAATGGAATTATTGGTGCTGTTACGGCGAGGATATTTTATTTTCCGTGACGGTTTGTCACTTTGATTATGCCGTTTCTTGTTTTGTCTACTTTTTGGAGTATGAAACCCAACGATTTTTTGAAAAAATGGTCACCATTCCTTTAGGTGTTGTCAAAAAACTAAAAATGCCTACCCAGGTGCTTGACCCTGTCCGGTTTACAAAAAGCGAAATGAACGTCAATATCTCGCATATCCAAAATCAAACCTTGCTGACAGTCAATTGTGATAACTTTGACAACGAACCCCTTAACGTCAATTTAAAGATTTTGCACCCCGTTGACGATGAATCGTTGAATGTGGTAGTGCCTTGGAACCGGCAAACGTTCCAATTTACTGCCAAGCATCACATCCTGCCTACCAAAGGATTTGTCAAACTTGGAAACAAGCGCTATGAATTTCATGAGGACGATTGTTTCAGCGTATTGGACTTTGGCCGGGGAGTTTGGCCAAGGGAGGTCGTTTGGAATTGGGCAAATGCTTCACAACGCCTTCGCAATCATCGGGTGGGACTGAATTTTGGCGGCAAATGGACGGATGGCACTGGAATGACGGAGAACGCCATATTCGTCGATGGCAAAATGACCAAAATCCACGAAGACGTAATTTTCGAATATGATCGTTCCAATTTCAAAAAGCCATGGTATGTGACGACAAAATTTTCCGATGCCGTCATGCTCACTTTCCACCCATTTTTTGAAAGAGTGGCAAAAACGGACCTGAAGCTTGTGCAATCAGAAGTGCATCAGCTAGTCGGTTATTATAACGGCAAAGTCAAATTGGAAGATGGCAGCATTCTGATGATTCAACAAATGTTGGGATGCATTGAGGAACATGTGGCAAAGTGGTGAGCCGGTTAAAATCTTTCTGTCGAATGCGGGAAACTTGAAGGGCGAATATAGAAAGCGATAGGTTTTCTAATTCGCTTTTTCTTTTTTATGGAATAGAGGTTCTATCCCGGATCATAAAGATGCACGCTTCCCTTAGGTGCATGCAACAAAAAAAGACCTTGAATCAGGCCTTTTCCTTTTTCTTTCCAATCCAAATCCAACCATAATAAACTCCCCAAAAAATGAGAGGCACTTAAAGCACCAAGTATCTTTGACCGTTAGGAAGAAGCATAAACAATATTAAGGAATTGAGTGAAACGGTATGATCAGTACAACATATTTTTTCCAATCCATCATTTCACCCCATTTGATTAATAAGCTATGCCTTTTTCCCGTCAACTGCCCATTGGCGTTTTCCCGGCCGATACAATTCCCCGTATGCCGCGCCTCCTAAAATGAACGCGGCACCGATCATTTGCACGAAACTTAACGTTTCATCCAAAAATAAAGCGGAAAAGACCAGGGCGGAAAGGGGATCCAAATAGCCCAGAATCGACACCGACTGGACAGGCAAATGGCCAATGGACGAAAAATAAAGATAGCAGCCGATTCCTGTATTTACAATGCCCAAAACAAGGACTGGCAGCCAATTTCCTTCCTCCACATGGACGAAAAACCCCTGCTTCACGCCCATAAACACAGCGACCGTGATAAAGCCGATGACCAGTTGGCATGTGGCATTTTCAAGCCCCGAAACGCTGACAGCTTTTTTATTGAAGATTATGATGGCCGCATACATGATGGCCGATAAGATTCCGAAAATTAATCCCCATGAAATTTCCCCTTCAAGAAACGCATGGCTGTTGACGCAAAACAGCCCGAGGATGACAGAGAAAAAGCCGATGACTTTCGAGCTTGTCATCTTTTCCTTAAATAGGAGCGGCGACAGCATCATGACGATGATGGGACCGCAATAATATGCCAAAGTGGCAATGCTTACCCCGATTCGATTGTATGCTTCAAATAAAAACAGCCAGCTTGCTCCAAGGGATACACCGGAAATCACCAAGTACAGAAAGTGTTTCTTATTTTTCCAGAACCTGGCCTTTTGTTTTGTCAGCACAAAAATCAACACAAGGAAAATGCCGCCAATAAACGTCCGCAAATAAACGATTTCATAACTGTTCAATAAAATATAGCTTGCCACAATCCCGTTTGAACCGAATAGCAGCAATGCAAGTATATATTTCGCATATGAGGCCGACTTCATTTTCTGTTCCCCTCTCCATTATTAAAGGTAAGCGTATAATAAAAAAGAACTTTCATCAACCATAAAATGACAAAAAATAATCCCCTTTGAACTCATTCAAAGAGGACGGAACTTCCTTATTTGGGCTGTTTAAGCATTTCGTTCATTTCTTCCGGACAATCGGTAAATATCCCTTCCACTCCCAAATGCCGCAACACTTCCACTTGTTCTTTATTATTGATGGTATATACCCGAACCGGAATCCCTGCTTTGATGGCCTCCAGCACCGGACGCCGGGTCACCGCCCTGTATGCGACGTGAAGGGCCTTGGCAGGAAATAAAGTGCGGTACCATTTCATATTCAAAATGCTGTAGGAAAACAGCGGGGCACTTTCAATATCCGGTGCCAACCCGACCATCCGCTTGACGGCTTCATGATCGAAGGATGAAATAATGACCCGGTCCTTTAACCGGAAGTTTTCCACTTCTTTCAGCACCATTTCTTCGAGCCCTGGATATATCAATTTGTCGGACTTCAATTCAATATTAATTTTGTGGTGCGTATCTTTAAAGAGATCCAACACCTCCGCCAATGTCGGGATTTTTTCGCCGCGGAAATTTTTGTGAAACCAGGATCCAAAATCGAACTTGCGCAATTCTTTCAGGGTCATATCTTTAACAAAGCCTTTTCCATTGGACGTGCGGTTGATTTTTTCATCGTGGATGACCACCAATTCCCGGTCTTTTGTCAGATGAACATCCAACTCCACTCCGGTAATGTCCAGTTTTGCTGCCGCTTGAAAGGCTGCGAGCGTATTTTCAGGATACTTTGATGAATAGCCTCGATGGGCAAAAATTTGCATTGAAACTCCCTCCAAAAAGTGCGGGAAATACATCCCCTACTCCACAAAAATGCGGTCCAATTCTTTTCTCAATAAATAGCGTATGCGTTCCCTTTCAATAGGAACCAATCCCATTAAAATATGTAACGCAAGTCCATCAATTAACGCATGCAAAAACACAATTTCTTCTTCTAAAACAATTTCTTCTTTTAGCATCCCCGCTTTCTTTAAACGATGCAAAATTTCCGAAATCGCTTCATGAACCGATTCTTTTTGCAGCTCTTTTTTGCGGATTTTATATGAAACATATTCCAGCCATACTTGCATTTCCACTTTCTTTTCTTCCGGTGTGATCAACTCCATCAATATATTGAGTACTTGTTCCTTTGGTGGAAGCGGACTTTGCAGGTGGCCCATGATTCGTTCCGTTACTTGTTCTTCAACGAGCTGCATCGCAAATTCCAACAGTTCTTCCTGCGTCTCGAAATAATGACGCACTGCTCCCAGTGAAAGATTCGCCTCCTTTGCAATGGAACGAACAGAAGCGCCGCCAAGCCCCTCCCTTGCAATCACATTCCACGTTGCTTTTGCGATGATTTTTCTTCTCTCTTCATGGTCAACTAGTTTTGGCATATTTTTATTATAGCATTATTTAATACACTTGTATTATTTAAAAATATGCTGTATTATTTTAATACAACTGTATTAAATAAATTTTCATGGGGGTATGGATTGAATGCTTTTTTGGATTATCACTGCTGAAATCGCCTTCTGGATTGTCATTTTTTCAGGGCTTTACACTAGATATATATTGAAACGGGATAAGCTGAGCATCTTCCTGCTCTTGCTCACCCCGTTGATTGATTTTGCTTTGCTTGTACTCACGGCCATCGATTTGAAAAATGGAGCAACGGCCACTTTTGCCCATGGTCTGGCCGCCATCTATATCGGGGTTTCCATCGCCTTCGGAAAATCCATGATTGCTTGGGCAGACGGCAAATTCCAAACTTGGGTATTAAATAACCCTTTGCGGAAAAAAGTTTTGTATGGCAAAGAGAAAGCCGTTTATGAGATGAAAATGTGGGGACGCCATCTGATCGCTTATATCATCGGGGGAATCCTGCTTGGCCTCATGATTCTGTATATCGGCACCGGTGAAGGAACACGTCCGCTGCAACGCGTTATAAGCGGATGGACCGTTGTATTGCTGATCGACTTTCTCATCAGCTTTTCATACGTTGTGTTTCCAAAAAGAGAAAGAGAAAGTTTATAATTTTTTGCACTTTCAATGAACAAAGGCGCTTTTTTCATTCGTTTATGGAATGAAATACTATCAACCTTCAAAATGTAATTCTAATCGAGTAGGAGGGAGCGATTAACTCCCGTCCTCTCACACCACCGTACATACGGTTCCGTATACGGCGGTTCAATTAAGATAATTGACGCAAGTTTTCATAACTTCCGTGAATAGCTGTTCTCTTTATGCCAGTCGTCACTCCACCCTCCAAGAGGTCTCCCACGGGATTCACCGCTTCCTTCCTCAAGTGAGGTACTACGTTTTCTGTGTTCATCATGACTCACTGAATGCCAAGGGCTATTCTCTCTTCATTGTTCGGTCCTTCTTAGTTGTTCTAGACCAACTAATACTATGACCTCTGCTGACTTCTGACGGTTCAGCTACCTATCGCTAAGTAGGTTATGAAGCGTACTTCACATATCCGCCAGACCTCCCCGGGTAAGTACATGCACTTTCACACCATCTATCCGCCTCATTTACTCGATATGACCTTCGACAGAAAGAGCTTTGTTTTGTTAGGCAAACTCACTCAATCATACCTAGCCTTATATGAGGTTCGTGTTCCTCGGACCGGTGTTTTGCCTCCAGCTTCCTTCAGATTCCGCGTCACCACGGACACCCTTGCTCTTGGCTAACCTCTACTTCTGTCTTCGGGGTTCGGGACTTACACCCTATAGTTCATGTACATGCCGGGCGCACCAAGAAAAACCATCAGCAAGAATCCCCTGCTGATGGTTTCAAGTCATTCTTTTACTCTCAATAATCTCATACTATTCAAGGATACTAAAAGCGTTGCGCCCATATCCGAAAAAATCGCAATCCATAAAGTCAGCCAGCCAGGCACCACCAGCAGCAAAGCGAGAAGCTTCACGCCCAATGCAAATGCAATATTTGCCTTGATTACGGCCAATGTTTTCCGGCTAAGCTTGATGGCAAAAGGAAGTTTCCCCAAATCATCGGCCATCAGCGCCACATCGGCCGTTTCCAAAGCTGTATCCGAACCTGCGCTGCCCATGGCGATTCCCACTGTGGATGCTGCCAAAGCAGGGGCATCATTGACCCCGTCTCCAACCATCGCCACCTTGCCGTATGCTTTGCCCAATCCTTTTACATGCTCCAATTTCTCCTCTGGCAACAATTCCGCCTTCACTTCTGAAATGCCGACCGCCCTTCCGATGGCTGCGGCTGTCTTTGCATTGTCTCCCGTGAGCATCAGCGTCTTTTGGATACCCATTTCATGGAGCTTACGAACAACTTCTTTGCTGGAATGGCGCACTTCATCAAGAGCGGCAAAAATTGCATAAATCTCCTTTTCCGTGCCGAATAATATTACCGTTTTCCCATCGTTTTGAAGGGATGCCACTTTCTTTTCAATCTCTTCCGTCACCCGGCCGGCAAACCAAACAGGGCTGCCGATGGAATACGTTGTTCCGGCTATCGTCCCTTGAACACCTTTTCCGGTGATGGCCTTGAAATTCTCTATATCATGATTAAGAGGTTCCACTCCAAGCTCTTCCGCTTTCTTGACGAACGCACGGGCAATCGGATGATTCGAACATTCTTCCAAAGCGCAGGCAATCGACAGCGCTTCTTTCTCATGGATTTTATCACTTAACATGATAAAATCCGTGACCACAGGCGCCCCCTTTGTCAACGTCCCTGTTTTATCAAAGGCGATTGCTTTCAAGGACCCCAATTCTTCCAAATAAATGCCGCCCTTAATCAGCACTCCTTTTTTCGCTGCGGAGCCAATGGCCGAAACAATGGAAATCGGTGTTGAAATAACAAGGGCACACGGGCATCCGACAACCAATACGGACAATCCTTGATATACCCAATCCATCCAATCGCCACCCCAGAGTAACGGCGGCACAATCGCAACAAGAAATGCAACAGCCATAATCGCCGGTGTGTAATATTTGGCAAATTGATCGACAAACGTTTGTGCAGGGGCCCGTTCCGCCTGGGCTTCTTCTACGAGTTCAATAATTTTGGAAATCGTCGTATCTTCCACATATTTTGTCACTTTGACTTCCAAATGTCCTTCTTCATTCAACGTTCCCGCAAACACTTCATCTCCTGGCTGTTTTGCCGCCGGAATCGATTCTCCGGTGATGGCGGCTTCGTTGACGGAAGAAGACCCCTTTATGACAATGCCATCCATTGCCACTTTCTGCCCGGGCTTTACAATCATGATGTCGCCAATCACCACTTCTTCAACGGGAACAACCGTCTCTTTCCCATTTCGATAAACAGTCGCTTCATTCGGTGCAATTTCCATTAATGATTTAATTGATTTTCTCGCTTTGTCCATCGAATGGCGCTCAAGGGCTTCGCTGATGGCAAATAAAACGACCACCACCGCCGCTTCCGCCCATTCCCCGATGATCGTTGCGCCGAAGATGGCAATCGTCATCAGTGTCCGCATATCGAAATCGAGACGGAATAAATTATTGAGCCCGGTCTTCAACAATGAAAAACCGCCTATGAGGACGGAAGAAATAAATAATAATGCGGTGATTAGATTCTCTTCCCCATTGATGAATATGGAAATTGCTCCTAGCGCGATCAACAGGCCGGAGTATAATAACGGATGATGTTTTTCAAAAAAAGATACTTGTTTTTCATGCCCCGTTTCCGGATGCTTTTCCGCCCGTTTTTCCGGATAGACTTTTAAGTTTTCAAAAGCACCCGCTTTTTCCAGTTCTTCCACTGTCGCATGCCCAACAACGGTAATTTTCGATGCGCCAAAATTCACTTTCGCATCCTGCACACCCGGCAATGTCTTCACGTTCTGCTCGAATTTCCCTGCGCAATTCGCACATGTAAAACCCTCTACACGATAAATCTGTTTCATTTCACTCATCTATTGCCACCTCTTGTTGATGATGGAAGGCGATTTCAATCAATCGCTTCACACATTCATCCGTCAAGGAATAATAAACAAATTTCCCTTCTTTCCTCATCTTTGCAAGCCCCAAATTTTTTAATAATCTCAAATGGTGGGACGCGGTTGCAGTGGATGCGTTAATAACATTGGCAACGTCGCAAACGCACAGCTCATCTTCCAATGCCAAGGCATAAGCGATTTTGATCCGTGTTTCATCCGCCAATGCTTTAAAAAGTTTCGCCACTTCCAGAGGGTTTTGATGGGCTAATTGATTTTGAATTCTCGCCACTTTTTCTTCATCGACATACGTCACTTCACAAATGCTGATTTCTTCCGGCAACGGCTTCACCCCTCCAACATTCAAATATATGTTTGAATATTAGTTTAAGATATTCTTGCGTTATATTCAAATGAATGTTTGAGTGTTTTGCGAGTTGGATTGAATAAAAAAAACCGTACATCCCATACATGATGCACGGATTTTGCCTATCTGCCCCCATCAATCAGTAAATGCTATCAAAGGCGATAACAACATCAATAGAGAGAAACCTGCTATAAACACCGGTATTGCGGAAGCCCGTTCATCCTTCACAAAACCGGCAATGGAATAAACGAGGGAAAACACAAAAACAAAGGGCCATGCAAACCAGGTCCAATAAAAGAATAGGGCCAAACCATCCAATAAATTGATCAACATTCTTCCATCCCCTTTGAATCACTTCTTCTACGATATGGAGCTTTCCCATAGCGTTATATGTAAAATTTTACAATAAAAAAGAGGCTGGGACAAAACTAGCTTCTAGATAGGAAAAAGGAGAATTTGAGCCAACTCAAATTCTCCTTTTTCCATTTATCCCCATTATTTTTGGTTAGTTGATCTTTGTTGGCCGTGTATTTTCGTAAATTCACGGCCATTAAGGCAATGCCCATTTCATTTTCCACTTTCGATTTTCCTCGAACGGAAAATCGAGTGAAACGCAAATTAGCCTTCAAGAATCCAAAAACTGGTTCTACGTCTATTTTACGTTGACGGAAAATAGAACCAGCTTTTTCTTCTGAAAGCTTCGCTCTTACATATTCTTTTTGTTGTTCCCATTTTTCATTCACCATGACCTTTCGGTGATTGCCTTCCTTTGCTTTTGTGCATGATGAACGAAATGGACATCCTGAACAGTTTTCACATTCATAGATTTTCAATTCTCGTTTGAAACCAGTCTTATCTGTACGTACAGAACGATAACGGAAGGTTACTCGCTGCTGATTTGGACAAATGTAGGTATCACTTTCTTCGTCGTACATCCAATTGTCTGGATGAAATGGATTTTGTTTATATTTCTTCTTTTGTTCTTTCTCATACATGGTATATGGAATGAGTGCCTCACATTTTCGATTCGAAAGGATGTCTTCATAGTTTTGTTCACTACCATAACCAGCATCTGCGACAATATACTTTGGCAACGGAAAATAATCCTTTTCTATCTTATTCAAGAACGGAATTAATGTACGTGTATCAGTAGGATTTGGAAAGATGCTATAAGCTAGTGCGTATTGACCTTCTGTTGCGATTTGTACGTTGTATCCAGCCTTCAATTGACCGTTTTTCATATAGTCGTCTTTCATTCGCATGAACGTCGCATCTAAGTCTGTTTTGGAATAACTATTCCGTTCACCCAAGATTTCGAAGTCTTTTTGATACTTTTGTTTACGTAAAATCAAGTCAATCAACTGTTTGTACACTCGCTTCGGATATTTCCGTTCGCTTCTTAATGCTTTTCGTTCTGTGGCATCGGGCGATGCTTCTATCTTTTGGTCATATTCCGTAATCACTTCATCGACTTGTTGCACCATTTGAGCGAGTTCTTCAACGGACAGTTCTCCCTCATTTTCCCGCTCCATTTCAGGGATGATTTCCTTCTCTAACAGTTCGTTGTAGAGCTGATTGGATTTTTCAATTAAGCTTTGGTTGTATTTTTCAATGGATTTCTTCCATACGAAAGTAAATTTATTGGCATTCGCTTCAATCTTCGTACCATCGATAAAAATGGCTTCTTGATCGATTAACTTTTCTTCCACCAGTTGGCAACGGAATTGGACAAAACATTGACGAATTAATTCTTTTACTTCCGGATGCACACGAAAACGATTGATCGTCCGATAACTTGGTTCATATCCTTGTGCCAACCACATCATTCGTATACTGTCCTTTAATAGCGCTTCAATTTTTCGACCTGAAAAGACAGACTGCGAATAGGCACACAAAATAATTTTTAGCATCATGCGTGGATGATAAGCAGGACAACCTGTATTTCGAAGAAACGGCTGGAAGGCTTCATCTGGAATACTTTCAACTAAATGGTGAATGTGGAAGGCAATATCATTTTCTTGTAATTTTATTTCTAAATCTAGAGGCAAAACTAATTGATTCATGTTATAATATTTGAACATAAGGACCCTTCTTTCTGTTAGGTTTTGTGTGCTAACTTAATTTTAACAGAAGAGGTCCTTATTTTTTATTGAAAAAATGAAAAACAGCCCATGAAATTTCATTCCAAAATTTCATGGGCTGTTTCCATTTTAGAGGGGGTTTTGTCCCAGCCTCCCTATTTCTTCAAAGTCCCGCTGACTCCTTAATCCTATTCCACTTCCCCTTCCCAGGCGCTCATGCCGCCCAACATATTGGTAGCATCAAATCCATTTCGATCCAACAGCTCTGTCGCTTGGGCGCTGCGGCCGCCTGCCAAACACACCACAATATATGGTTTGTCTTTGGAAAGTTCATTCATTCTTATTGGAAGCAATCCTAATGGAATATTGACGGCTCCCGGAATATGCCCTCCTTGATATTCATGCACTTCACGGACATCGATAATATTCAATGTCTCTCCCGCTTCCAAACGTTGCTGAACTTCTTTCGGTGTAATTTCTTTCATTTAAAAATCCTCCTCCATCATTCATCTCCATGCATTCATGCCGCCACGGACATTTGTGACGCGCTCATACCCCAACTTTTTTAATTGCTTGCAGGCTTGACCGCTTCTCATGCCACTTTGGCAAATGACAATGATTTCTTTATCTTTGGGAAGTTTAGAAAAGTCCGATCCCAAAGGCAAATTTTGAAATTGCGGAATATGTTTTGCTCTGTATTCCGCCGGTGTCCTTACATCAATAAATATTTTGTCCTTATCCTGCAGAATATTTTTCAATTCGTTTGCGGAAATGGTGTTCACATTCGCCGGCTTCAAGCGCCATATAATGAATGCGGCAACAATCGCTAAGAGGATCCACTCCATGTTCTCACCTCCAAACAAATACCTATATAGGTATATTTCGGTTTATAAATAAATAGCTGCGTAAACAGCTATTGGAACTAACGGCTTTTGACAATTAAATTAATCGCTTCTTGCACCAATTCATCCATATCTTCCGCTTTGCTTTTATTCATACATTCGATCAAGTTGTTGCTCACAATCACGCCGATGGTACGGTCCACTGCGGAACGGACGGCGCTAAGCTGAGTGACGACCTCTTTACAGTCTTTCCCTTCTTCCATCATGCGCAGAATCCCGCGTATTTGTCCTTCAATACGCTTCACACGGTTTATTGTCTTCGTATCGTATTTCAATGAGGCATCCCTACTTTCTATGACTTTGATTTCTACCAACAGTTTATACCCTATTAGGTATAAAGTCAACTTATAATCGAGTAGGAGGGAGTGATTAGCTCCCGTCCTCTCACACCACCGTACGTACGGTTCCGTATACGGCGGTTCAATTAAGATCATTGACGCAAGTTTTCATAACTTCCGTGAATAGCTTGTCTTCTTATGCCAGTGGTCACTCCACCCTCCAAGAGGTCTCCCACGGGATTCACCGCTTCCTTCCTCAAGTGAGGTACTACGTTTTCTGTGTTCATCATGACTCACTGAATGCCAAGGGCTATTCTCTCTTCATTGTTCGGTCCTTCTTAGTAGTTCTAAACCAACTAATACGATGACCTCTGCTGACTTCTGACGGTTCAGCTACTGATCACTAAGTAGGTTATGAAGCGTACTTCACCTATCCGCCAGACCTCCCCGGGTAAGTACATGCACTTTCACACCATCTATCCGCCTCATTTACTCGATATGACCTTCGACAGAAAGAGCTTTGTTTTGTTACGCAAACTCACTCAATCATACCTAGCCTTATATGAAGTTCGTGTTCCTCAGACCGGAAGTTTGCCGCTCGCTTCCTTCAGATTCCGCGTCACCACGGACACCCTTGCGTTAAGCTAACTGTTACTTCTGCCTTCACAGTTCGGGACTTACACCCTATAGATTACCCCCATGCCAGGCGCACACATAAAAGCCAAGTAGAAAATTAATCTACTCGGCTTTCTTTACTGTATACGGGGCATTCCAAACAAAATATCATGTTTTAGCTAGCTCTTTTTTAGAAGAGCATAACCACCAATATTTCTCAATAAAATCTTGTTCATATAATAAGTTTCTGTACACAGCATCTTTAGAACTATAAAATTTTGTTATTTGTTTAGTTGAGACTGTTTAACAGCATCGTCCATCTTTTTGTTATATTTATCTTGATTCTTTAAAAACTCCTTCATTGTTACTGTTTCAATTTCTTCACCAGTTACACCATTTTTTAAATGAACTTTAACTTTTTCAGCTTTTGGTGAATCTACAGTAATTAATTCTATATCCCCTTCTTTTATCACAGGTGTTCCTGTTTCTGGTGAAAGTTCTACGTTGTTATTGAAAGGTTTTCCATTTCTAAATTCCTCTACTTTAAATGATAAAGGTGAATCTGCAGAAACTGTTTTATTAAATAAGGTTTCTTTTGTCATACCAACTGTAAAACCTAAAATAACAGAAAATAAACCTAAAAATATTATTTTTTTCATTTTGAACCTCCCACTTTCAGAATATATTAAGTTAATTATTTAGAAACATACATGGAATTGCCTTTTACTCTAGTAATAGGACTTACCCATCCAAGCGTAAAACCTACGGAAGGTCCAGCCATACTATGTCGAGTTACACCATCCATATCTGTAAAATTAAAATAAGTATTGCTACTTAAAGTAAATTGATATCCTGTTAAACCGAAATCTGAAGCCGGAACAGTTGCTTCCGCCATAATCCATCTTAATCCATCTGAAGTTGATGTAATAGTTATCTCCATAGGTGTACCGTGACAAGTTGAACAAGGTTCTTCAAATCCACTTAGAGTCATTTTTTTAGGATCGTACATTAATTGTGTTCCAACCATATCCTTTTTTGAGCTATTATGTCCAACCCAATAACGTGCTGTTATTTTTCCAGATGTAGCTTTTTTTGTAACATAATTGCATAATAAGTACCACCTCGATTTACATAAGGAATAGAATACATTCCAGTAGAATCGTTATAGGTAGGTTCAACATCATATCTTGTTGCAGCTCCACCAACTTTTAACCCTGCATTGTAAAAAACAACAAAAAGTGTGCAGAAGATTAAAACCAAACCGATTTTTTTTAACATATCCTTCATCTATTCCTATAATTTGAAAAGCTACCAATATTTAGTTAAATTGTAATAATATTTGAAATAAATGTCAATCTATTATAAAATAATTTACTCAACTTTCGCAGTCCAAAATCTTGTTTAAATGCTTGATGTAAATGGGTTTTGGAAGTACAAAATTATCATTTGACATTTTTTAAAACATAAAGAAAGACACCTATTCTTTTGGTAAAATATTGGTGACGAAACCAAATCCAAAAGAAAGGTGTCACCACTATGATAACGAATAAAGACTACTTTGCGCAATTACCAAAAGAAATTAAACAAGGATTTTCCGAATTAAATATTGGATATCATATAAGAAAAGCGAATATTACGAAACTTTCCGGGTATTCTTGTCTTACTGTTTTCAAACTGATTTTTCTTTTAGTCTTCCAATATAAGAACTGGTTTCGTGCTTTTATGAGTAAACGATCTCAGGATCTGCCCGGAAAGGATACAGTCTATCGCTTTTTAAATACACCAACCTATCATTGGAGAAAGTTTCTGCTTTCATTAAGCAGTGAAATGATCCGTCTGCTTCAACCATTAACTTCAAAAGATCGTGTCACAGCTTTTGTGATTGATGATTCTGTCTTTTCACGAAACCGTAGTAAGTCGGTTGAACTGTTGGCTAAGGTTTTTGATCACTCTACGCATCAGTACTTGAAAGGGTTTCAAATGCTTACCCTTGGCTGGACCGATAGTTTTACTTTTATTCCTATTGATTTTGCTCTTCTAAGTTCACCGAAAAAGGAAAATCGCCTGCAAGAAATCAATACCAATATTGATAAACGAACATCTGGCTATAAGCGTCGCCAGGAAGCTCTGAAATCAAAACCGGACGTGGCTTCAGCTTTACTTGATCATGCGCTTGAAAAAGGGATTATAGCTGACTATGTTCTCATGGATTCCTGGTTTACACAAGCGCCTTTAATTGAGAAGATTACGAACAAAGGGTTATTTGTCATTGGCATGGTGAAGCAATTAAAGCAGCGATACGTTTACAATGGTGAACGTTTCACACTGAATCAACTTTACAAATTGGCAAAAACGCACATGGGTAAAAAAGACATTCTCGGATCCGTTTATGCTACTTTAGACAATGGAATTCCAGTAAAAATTCTATTTGTACGAAACCGTAATAAACGGAGCGAATGGCTTGCTATTCTCAGCACAGATACAACATTAGAAAATGAAGAGATCATTCGTATTTACGGCATGCGTTGGGACATTGAAGTCTTCTTCAAATGCAATAAATCCTTTTTAAATTTAGGGAAAGAATTCCAGGGTCGTTCATACGACATGTTAATTAGCCATACAACCATTGTTTTTACACGATATATTCTCATTGCCTGGCAAATGCGAAAAGAGGAGGATCCTAAGACGATTGGCAACCTTTTTTACATCCTTTGCGAAGATGTAAAAGACATAGATTTTATTACTGCCCTTCAATCGCTTATTGACCTTTTCCAAACTTTGGCGGAATCCAAGGTTTCTTTAAACATGGACATCTTTAAAAATCAAATGAATAAATGGTTGGTTACTATACCTAATTATATCAAGCAATGCTTAAATATTACTGTGTGCGAAAGTTGAGTAATTTATAATTTATTAAGCTTTAAATTTGGATAATTTAGATAGATAAAGGAGGTTGATTTTTAGATGAAACATAGGGAATCTCCCAAAGAGACAAGAGAAAGAATGAGATTTGAAGAAATTAAAAAAAATCCAACAGGTACACTAAATGATGGGTTTAATCGAACTGAAAATGGGAGTTTGGGAAATTTAGGAGAAGGTATAGGATGGAAAGGTATAGGAATATTAATTTTAGTACTATTTATTGGTTTTGTGATATACCAACTTTTATTTTAATGAATTGAAACATACTAAAAATGAGTAGTATAAACCAAGACTGAACTGCTCCCTGTCAAGTATACAGTTATAATAAAAAATTCTTAAACGGTTTGAGATATAAAAGAGCAGACGGTTCACCGATTATTTACTATCGATTTTCTGCACCAAAAAACGAATAGAGGGTAAGCAAGAAATCGAGTAGGAGGGAGCGATTAACTCCCGTCCTCTCACACCACCGTACGTACGGTTCCGTATACGGCGGTTCAATTAAGATCATTGACGCAAGTTTTCATAACTTCCGTGAATAGCTTGTCTTCTTATGCCAGTCGTCACTCCAACCTCCAAGAGGTCTCCCACGGGATTCACCGCTTCCTTCCTCAAGTGAGGTACTACGTTTTCTGTGTTCCTCATGACTCACTGAATGCCAAGGGCTATTCTCTCTTCATTGTTCAGTCCTTCTTAGTGGTTCTAAACCAACTAATACGATGACCTCTGCTGACTTCTGACGGTTCAGCTACCTATCGCTAAGTAGGTTATGAAAAGTACTTCACTTATCCGTCAGACCTCCCTGGGTAAGAATGTAATCTTTCCTTCCATCTATCTGCTTCATTTACTCTGTACCCCCTTTGGCAGAAAGGACTTTGTTTTGTTAGGCAAACTCATCCAATCATACCTAGCCTTATATGAGGTTCGTGTTCCTCAGACCGGAAGTTTGCCGCTCGCTTCCTTCAGATTCCGCGTCACCACGGACACCCTTGCGTTAAGCTAACTGTTACTTCTGCCTTCACAGTTCGGGACTTACACCCTATAGATTACACCCATGCCAGGCGCACTAATAAAAACCAAGAAAATGTTTTTTCAACATTTCTTGGTTTTGTTAGAACGTCCTGCAATCCGCACGTCGCCTTTTATTGTATTGATACTCCCCGACTGTCCTGGCGATCATCCAGATGAAAGATTACATCGGCAATGATTTTAAAAATCGTACTGATCGAAATTTCTGATGCCGTGCGCCTCCATTGCTTGCCCCAACTCTTCGTTGACCAATTTTTTATACTGTTCCTGTCCATTGATGGAAAACCACAGATAAAAATTAATGATGAATCTTTTCAATTCCAATGGGTTGCTCGGCTCCCCGCCGGATGCGGATTTCCCATACTCCTGTATCATTGTTTTAAGGGCTTCAAATGGCGCGTTTTGCACTGTTTTCGGTGCCTGTTTTGGATAATTGAACATGACGGTTTTTCCAAGATATCCGGACTTTGAATATTTGCCCAAAATCGTAAGGATGTCGTAGCTTAATTGGTAATTTGTAATATACGCTTCGTATTTTTTCTTTCCTATCTCTTCTTTTGGAATTTCCGGATTTGTGTAAACATCCAGATCAATTCCCAATTGGCGCAAAGAATCTTTATTAAAAAGCGGAACAGAGTTGAATGTCACCGTTCTTTGATAATGTTCGAATACGGCTTTTTGAATGGCTTTCGCTGTTTTAGATGAAAGGAATTGATTTTTCGCTAATGAATCATTGATCAAATGATAGGAAATCACTTGTGCGTTAAATCCGCCCAATGAATGGCCCGTCACGTAAATATCGCTGTACAAATTGTTGGCGATCGCTTTTCTTGCCAACGCCAACGCATGATCCAACTGAGGAATATCGCCAGTCAAAAGTACGTCCAGATTATTTATGATTCCCGCCAAATCGGCTGCACCGCGTTCTGCTATTACGATGTCATTGGAATAGGAATTGCGGAACACAACCCCGCTATGTCCGCTAATTGCGTCTGTTTCAAACCCAATGATCTCCCAATTTTTCACTAAATAAGCTTTCTGTTTCAAACGGATGGCATTCTGTATGGATTCTTTCGAAAGCGGTATTGGCGGAACATCTTTATTGGAGAAGTCGAACAAACCTTGCGCCTGTTCCGTGGAATTTGACATACCGGCAACATCCAAATAGGCCAAATCCGAAAATACCGCCAAGGCTTCATCCGTCACGTTATAAACCAATCTTTCAGCCGGTTTTTCATCGGCATCTGAAATCCCATCTCCATCGGAATCTTTTTTATTCGGATCTGAAATGAGCACCGCATATTCCTTGTCTTGTTCGAATTTGATTTCATCTCCATCCAAGATTCCGTCCTGATCTGTATCTGGGTTATTTGGATCCGTTTTAATGAGGCTGCCCGTTCCGATGATCAACCCGTTCGTTTCATAATAGTCGGGAATGCCGTCACGATCGGAATCTTTTGTGAACAGCTCGGAATCTTCTGCAGCGGCTATTGTTTTTGATCCCGCTTGATCAACATCTGCCGGGACAACGGACAGTGAAGAGGTAAAGTGGATTGGGTTATCCAGATCACCTGATGAACGGGCCCGTTCCTTGTTTGACATGCCGGGCGCTTCTTTCCAAGCCTGATCCCATACAGTGCCATCAATCAACACATAAACGCCGAAACGGTCCACCGCCGCTTCAACGGTATTGGTTTGCGGATCACGCATTTGGTTTGGCACCTTTTCTAAAGCCTGTTTTTTCTCGTTATAGTAAAAAATGGCCGGTTGGAAATCATTGTTTGAAACGGAATTGCCATAATGGAATTTGATTTTGGCAGAATCAAAATCAGTGACGGTGTTGAAAGAATATGCGTTGCCGATCAGGCCGGGAATGCTGTCATTTAAGAGTGGATGGGCGGTTGAAATCGGTTGGATTTCCGTAAAAAATGCATCTTTCGCCCTGCTTTTCATCGTGACAGTCGGATAGGCCGGTTCACCTTTCAAATAGGCTGGAGCCGCTGTTTCCCATTGGATCACTTCATCCCCATCAAGAATCCCGTCTCCATCAGTATCCCGATTGCGGGGATTGAAATTGAATCTGCCTTCCTCCGAATCCAACAAACCATCACGGTCCGTATCATCGGCCAATGGGTTTGTACCGTTTGCGACTTCTTGTCCATCAGGCAGAGAGTCTCCATCGGTATCTTTCAAATAAGGGGATGTCCCTATCGCCAATTCCTGCAAATTCGAAAGTCCATCCGAATCTGCATCCTCATCTCCATCCTTTATTCCATCGCCATCTGTATCCGCCATTGTCGGAGAATACACATTGCTCACATACTCAAAATAGTCATCCAACCCGTCCCCGTCAGTGTCTTTCTTTTTGGGATCCGTCAGCAAAATCAATTCTTCCCGGTCCGTTAAACCATCACCATCTGTATCTGCATTGCTCAATATTTTATCCTTGTTTTTCAAAAAACGGCTCAGGATTAAGGCTAAATGTGCCCTCGATATTTTATTGTTCGGTTTAAAGGTTTTGTCTTCATACCCTGTAATAATTCCATGGGAAGCTAAAATATGGACGTATTTTGAATACCAATCTTTGTCATCAACATCTTTGAATGATACTTTTTTCTTTTCGTTCAATGGAATTTTATAGGTTTCGACCAACATTTTTGCCAATTGCGCACGGGTCAAATTGCCCGAAACATCAAAAGTGCCATCCGGTTTCCCCGAAACAATGCCCAATGCGGTTGCTAAAGCAATCTCTTCGTAACCGTAGTCCCCTTTTTTCACATCTTTATATTGAACGTCGGGAATATTCGTCACATCCGGTTTTATTTCCCGCAGTAGAATGTTGATTGCTTGGTATCTTGTAATCGGATTGTTGGGTTTGAATGTTCCGTCAGGGTAGCCTTTGATTAATCCTTTTTCAGCTAAAAAATTGATGTCTTCTTTATACAGTTGAACATCTTTAAATTTGGCGCTTTCTGAAGCAACGTTGTTTTCCGCGTAAACTGCCGGCGTAATTGTAGAAGCGATTAAGACCGCGCTTGCTATGGCCCCTATTTTTTTCATTCTTAATCTCCCCCTTTTGTGTTTCATGAACGATCCGCCACTTTCCATCCAGTGGTTTGATTGAAGTGAAGTACATCACTTCCACAGACCGGAAGTTGACTGAATTCCTCTCGCCAGGAGTTTTGTTTTTATACTAACACTCCGAAACAACAGGTGGGAGATTTTTTCAATAATTTTCCTAAATAATTTCTGAATTTTTCAAAACATATTCTATTTCCTTTAATAAGCAGATTCGCTTTTGTGAGAAAGCCCTTAGATCATCTTCGAATCAACAATAACAACCCGGACATGATGATGGAAAACTGAACGGATTGCAGCGGTTCCCGATCATAGATAAAAAAGAACGCAAGTATAAATAAAAGAATGAAATAGATACATGCTTGTCTCATTTCATTTGCAGCCCCTTCGCCTTTCTTATCCCTATCCTATTTCAAAGGGGGCAAGCTTATGAATTGAAATCAGGCTCCCGGGACGGCCAGAGGAAAATTTGCATACTCAACATACTTCGGTGTCCGATCCAAATGGGTTTCATAAAGAACGACTTCCGTCACGTTGAAAGAGAAAGTATTTCCGTTTTCCTCACGAATCTGCATCAATGTTTTTATGTCAAAAGCATCCCCGCTATTCCATTTTCTCGCCAATGTGATATGCGGGCGGAAAGGTTTTTTATCCAATTGAAATCCCGTCTCCACACATTGCTGATAAACCTCTTTTTGAATGGAAAAGAGCTGTTCTGAAGATTCCACATCCGCCCAAAAAATGCGGGGAGCTTTTTGTGGACCGAAAACGCCGATGGAATTCAATGTTAATGTGAATGAAACTTCCTTTTCCAAAATGGGCTTCACTTTCTCTATCGCTTGCTCCAGCTTCTCCTTTTCAGCAAACCCCAAAAAAGCCAGAGTTATATGGTAATCTTCCGGATGAACCCAGCGTGCAAATGGAAAATCCCCTTTTCTCGCTTGAATCCACTCATATAAAAATTCTTTCGCTTCTTTCGGCAATTTCACTGCAAAAAAATAATGGTGCTTTGACAACGCAATCCCCCGTTCCTCTTGAATGAACTCATTATAGTATTTACCCCTCCAACAATTTTAAACCAATTGTCGCCACAAGAATGGCAAAAATGCACAATATTCTCTTCCAATTTCCTGATTCATTGTAAAAGATTATACCTACCAGGGTACCCCCCACAACACCGATTCCCGTCCAAACGGCATAGGCGGTTCCCATCGGAATCGTTTGCATGGCATATTGCAATAAAACCAAGCTCCCTCCAAAACTTCCGATGAATAACGCAATCGGCTGCCAGCTGCGGCGGACGGCAAATTGATTCATCGACGCAACTACCAATGTTTCAAATAAACCGGCAAGTATAAGCGCCCCCCATGCCATCACTCTTCATCCCCCTTTCCGGCATCTTCATCCGTCAAAAGCTGCAACCCAACAACCCCTGCAATAATGAACAAAATGAAGCATATCTTTAACAGATGAAAAGGCTCTCCAAAGAATACAATATCGCTAATGACCGCCCCTAAGCTTCCTAATCCGACAAAAACCGAATAGACCGTTCCTGCGGGCAAAAATTGAGATGCCCGGATCAATAAGTAATTGCTCAAGAAAATCGCGCAGACTGTTCCAGCCCATTCAAGGAAACGATCCGCATGGGCAAGGCCGATCACCCACAGCACTTCAAATAATGCGGCAACATAAACGGTCATCCAATGTTTGTTCATTTCCATTCCTCCAATAAAAAAAGCCTAAAGAGATAGATTTATCTCCCAGGCTTTTATCCTTCCGTGTACGCAAATGCGCCGTTTTCTCTCGGACCAGTCCTGCAATGCAGCGGAACCCTAGAAAACGTTTCCCGTGTTCGGTTGTATATCATTTTGCCATATAGGCAAGAAAGATTCAATGGTAAGCGATTTAATCATGTTCAGTGAACGGATCATTTGAAATTATAGTCAGTGACGATTTTGTCCCGGCCAGTGGTCACATCTATGAAGTATTCATATAAAGAAATGCCCAAGAAGGAACCGGAAACGTTGTAGACATTTGCAAATCCTAAGTTTTGCAACATTTTCACCGCATTGTAACTCCGCTGACCGGAACGGCAATGCAAGTATACCGGCTTGTCGCGGGGAATTTCATCGACCCGCTCCCGCAATTCGCTCAATGGGATGTTGATGGCATTCACCAAATGCCCCCGTTCAAATTCGTTCTTCTCACGAACATCAATGAAGGTTGCCCCTTGCTCCACCAAGCCGCGCACTTCGGAAACATGCACTTGTTTATAATCATCGTGTAAGATGTTCAGTCCCACAAGAGCCGCGATATTCACCACATCCCGCGCCGTGCTGTAAATCGGGGAGTAGGCCAATTCCAACTCTTTCAAATCTTCCAGCGTGCCGCCCAACGTAATTAATGTGGCAATCACATCGATGCGTTTGTCTGCAGTTCCTTTTCCGATGGCCTGGGCCCCGAGGATTCTTCCCGTCGGCACTTCAAAAATCAATTTGAAATGGAGCGGATGGCTGTCCGGCATGATTCCCACTTTATCCGGCGCGATGATATAAACACTGTCATATTGAATGTTCGCCTCTTTTGCCGCCCGCTCATTTAACCCGGTTACAGCGCAATTTAAATCGAAAATTTTTACGACAGAGGAACCGATAACCCCTTTATTTTCCTGCTTATGGCCATAAATATGGTCCGCAGCCGCCCTCGCCTGTCTGACAGCCGGTCCGGCCAAAGCGAGCCTTGTCGGTCTGCGGGTCAAGCGATGATATACTTCAATGGCATCCCCCACGGCATAAATGGATGGGTCGGACGTTTGATAATTGGCATTGACTTTAATGCCTCCAAGCTCCCCAATTTCAAGCCCCGCTTCCTTGGCAAGCGCCACTTCCGGCTTCACTCCAATGGCCAGCACCACCGCTTGGGCCTCCACTTGTTTTCCGGAGTTGAGTTCTATGGAATGTTCCGTAATTTTTTTCAGCCCATCACCGACAATCAATTGAACGCCATGATCCATCATTTCTTTATGAAGAATTTGCACCATATCTTCATCAAATGGCGCCATGATTTGAGGAGCATATTCCACCAATGTGACTTCTTTTCCCGCTTCCCTTAAATTTTCCGCCACTTCGACACCTATAAAGCCTCCGCCAATGATTGCGACGCTTTCCACATTGGACCGGCTCACGTATTGATGCAAGCGGTCGATATCCACCACATTTCTCACCGTAAATACATGCGGCAGATTCACCCCTTCAAACGGAGGGACGACTGGACTCGCTCCAGGTGATAAAATTAAAACATCATAGCTTTCTTTATACACTTCATTCGTTTCCAGATTTTTCACTTCCACCGTTTTTTCATCCCGATGAATGTGAATGACTTCCTGATTGACGCGGGCTTCGATATTGTACTTCGTTTTAAAACTCTCCGGCGTCATTAGCACCAATTTTTCTTTTGATGCTACCACCCCGCCCAAATAATACGGCAAGGAACAGTTGGAAAAGGATACGTGTGGCCCCTTTTCAAACATGATGATTCGCGCCTGTTCATCCAACCGGCGAATTCTTGCGGCAGCACTGGCTCCTCCTGCTACGCCTCCAACAATCAACACTTTTTTCATGTAATCACTCCTGTCCTTTATACCCTAAAAGGTAATGATCGCCTTGTGGCAAATCTGAGAAACAAAAACATCGAAGACTTTTGTTCACTTTCAATTATTTAATTAAAAAATATACCCATATAGGTATTTTGTCAACGAATCTTTTTTCGGAGAATGAAATTAAGGATACCCAAGATAAGGAGCGGACCTTAAAAGGAGTGGTGACATGGCCAATGAAGAAAAACATGAGCAAGAACCGATGAATGAAGAGGAATTCTTAGAAATTGTATTGGAGGCGCAAAAGGAGGCGCTTGAAAAAGAGAGGGAAGATCGGCTAAAAGAAAAAAAACCCCGCAGATTCAGGAAATTGATGGCTTTGTTGATGGCCATTATCCTTGCCTTCAGCACCTTTGCCGTGATTTTTGAAATCTATTCCATCCCCGCCATTGAGTTTCTGAAGACTTCGGCAAGACTGTCATCCCAAAAAGAAATTCAATCTTATAAAAAAGCGGTTGTTCAAATAACGACAGAGGACGGAAAGGGTACAGGATTTTCCATTTCGGAAAACGGTTTGATCGTTACAAACGAACATGTCATTGACGACGCCCTCACGATTAAGGTCAGTTTCCCTGATGATGGCTTATATAAAGGAGAGGTTGTGGCCACGTATCCCGAAGTGGACTTGGCCTTATTGCAGGTGGATGGAAAAGACCTGTCCTATTTGACGCTGAGTGAAAAATATCAATATCTCCAACAAGAATCCATTTATATCATCGGCAATCCCCTTTACTTTACGGGCATCGCCAATGAAGGGCATGTGCTGGAACCTGTTTTGCTTGCGGATTGGGAAGAGGAAGTATATATGATCGATGCGCCGGTATATCGGGGAAACAGCGGCAGCCCAGTAATCAATGATGACGGGAAAGTAATCGGCATCATCTTCGCCACTTTGGATCATGAAAAATTTGGCCAAGTGGGGCTCTTTATCCCTGTTGCATATTTGCAGGAAAGGATGAGCAATTCATCATCCCTCCATTCGACAACAGGCTCCTGATGGAAGAGGCTTTAAGATTGATTCGAAACGATACGACAGAATTGATTTTTTGATATAACAAAGTTTAGTGTCAATATTTATTTCACCGAATTTAATTGTTTTTTTGAAATAACAATTTGTTTTGCTTCTATATTCGACATATCCTTTTGGCAGTCAATTTGTTTTGTAAACTTGGTTGATATCTTTTAAAAATTAAACTCCTTTTATAAGGATTTTCAATTTATTTTTTGCCTGTTCATTTTTTAGAAGATTGTTATTTTTATATAGGAAAATTACTATCTGTTATTTTCGACACAGAGATTTCTCTACCAAATTAATTTTGTAAACCTTGGTTGATATTTAAAGAGTGGATGTTCTTCATTGTTGGAGCTTTATTAATGTATTTAGGAAATCTTGCAATGAACCGTTCGTTATATGAAAAAAGCATCAAAATTCCATGCATTTTTTACAAGATTCGTACTTTGAGGCGCCTCCATTGTCAACTAAAGTTGACAATAAATGTCCGAATGCTCCTATAAAAAATCTTTCAATCTGATGGCCACTTTCAAATGACTTACAAAATAAGCGAAATATTCGACAACCGCTGTTTATTCAAGGGTTTATCGACACCATTTTCCTTTGAAATTTCCTTAGAAACTCATATACTTGTAAATTTTTTGAATTTTAGTAAAGTCACTACCGTCGCATTAAAATAACACAATTCGATTGATAATACAGAATATTCTGTTAGTAAACTTTTCCATAAAAAAATCCTTTATAATGGTTTGGTGGTAGTAAACCTATCCAAATCCAAAATAAAGGAACACATGTATGGATAAGTTTACACGAAAAACATCATTTGAACAATGGTTTTCACCCATTAATTCTTCCTTATTTAAGGAATTGGTGAAAACACATCAATTAAATCGCTATACCAAGAAGCTTTATATGGCTTCTTTTGTGAAACTCCTTTTATATGCTCAACTTCATGAAACAGAGAGTTTGCGAGCATTGAGCGACGCTGTTTTCTCCGAAGAATTACAACGTGCAACGGGATTAGAATCGATTAGCTTTTCACAGTTAGGAAGACGCATCAATTCGATTCCTACTGTTTTCTTTCAAACCATTTTTCTTGATTTAGTGGTCCAAATTCATGAGAAAACTCATTTTCAAAAGCGAAGAAAAGTGACAACACCACTCAAAATCGTTGATTCGAGTACATTACCACTTCCTTTAGCCAACTATCCGTGGGCAACGTTTCGAAAAACAAAATCAGGTGTCAAGTTGCACTTGCGCCTTGTTTTCATGGAAAAAGGGTACTCTTACCCAGACAAAGCCACATTGACGAACGCCATTGAACATGATCGAGGGCAATTAGAGATATTCATCGACGATCAAGAATGCCTGTATGTGTTCGACCGGGGCTACTTAGACTACGAGCGCTTTGATCGTATGACGGATGATGGCTATTTCTTTGTTTCCCGTTTACGGAAAAACGCTGTAGTCCGTGTATTGGAGACCTTTTCACTACCAGAAAATTCATCTGTTTTGTCTGATGAAATGGTGGTCATTGGCACTACACAAAATCGTTCTGAGAATGCGTTCCGTTTACTGAAATTGGTTGATACAAAAGGAAACGAACTGCATCTACTGACGAATCGTTTCGACATGAGTGCGGATGAAATCGCAGAAATCTATAAATCACGCTGGGCTATTGAATTGTTCTTCAAATGGATGAAACAGCATTTGAACATCAAAAAGTTTTATGGACATAGTGAACAAGCCGTACACAACCAAGTGTATCTAGCGATGATTGTATATTGTCTAAATGTGTTAGCACAGTTGAACACAAATAGCAATCGAAGCTACATACAAATTACTCGCTATTTAAAGGCCTCTTTATGGAAATCCGCTCACATTTGGTTACGAAAAATTGAGGGAAAAAGCGTCCCATAAGGGTTTATTTGTTGTTGTTGCACTAGTCACAAGTTATAGTAAAAAAATGGATGTTTACTACCTTTGTTTAGGTATTTTCAATTTTTTCTATTTCGTAGAAAAAATAAAAACTGAAATTTCAGAAACTATTTATGCGACACTAGTGTAGTAAAGTAATTAATAAACAAAGGGGGCATGATTTTATGGAGAAAGTGCGTTTAGGCAAAACCAATCTTTACGTCCATCCGGTCGGCTTAGGAGCAAATGCGGTAGGTGGTCACAATATTCACCCAAATTTGGATGAAGCGGAAGGCAAAGAAGTGGTCCGCGTTGCCATCGAAAATGGCATCAACTTTATCGATACGGCCTACATATATGGATTGGGACGTTCCGAGGAGCTCATCGGTGAAGTCATCCAAGAGCTGGGCAACCGAAGCGAGTTGGTCATTGCAACGAAGGTTGGTCCAAAAATGGTGAATGGTCAAAGGGTTATGGACAATTCCCCTTCTTTTTTGAAGGCGGAAGTGGAAAAAAGCTTGCGCCGCTTAAAAACGGACTACATCGACTTGCTCTATATCCATTTCCCTGATGAACATACGCCAAAAAACGAAGCCATTGGCGCATTGAAGGAATTAAAGGATGAAGGAAAGATTCGGGCCATTGGCGTTTCCAATTTTTCCTTGGCCCAATTGCAGGAAGCCAATCAAGACAGCTATGTGGACGTTTATCAGGGACACTATAACCTGATTCACCGGGAAGCGGAAAAAGAGTTGTTCCCGTATGTTCTTGAGCACAACATCGCCTTTATCCCCTACTTCCCATTAGCTTCGGGGCTGCTTACAGGGAAATACACAAAGGACACGGAAATTCCCGAATACCGGAAAAATTCGCAGTTCTTCCAAAAAGAGGTTTACGATCAAATCGTGGAAAAAGTGGAACGGCTGCGCCCAATCGCCCAATCGAAAAATGTGGAAGTGGCCAATATCGTCCTTGCCTGGTATTTGGCACAGGAAGCCGTGACGGCCATTATTCCAGGGGCAAAGCGGGCTGAGCAGGTGTTGAACAATTTAAAAACAGCCGATGTGTCTTTGAGCAAAGAGGAAATTCAAGCAATTGATGAGTTGTTTAAATTGGATTAAGTCGTTCCTAACCGAGCGGAAGAAGAAAGCGATATGTTTTCCCTCCGCTCTCTTTTTTTGTGCGGGATTTCCGCCAATCTTGGCTAGATATCCGTCAAATATGTGAACATATCCGCCAATCGAAAAATTTAGGATTGTCCGAAGTGGGATATCCGCCAATCTTGCGCATTTATTCGCCACTTTCATAAGAAAATCCGCCAATATCGCAAATATATCCGCCATCCGAATTATTTAGGTTTCTCCACAGCGGGATATCCGCCAATCTTGCGCATTTATTCGCCACTTTCATAAGAAAATCCGCCAATATCGCAAATATATCCGCCATCCGAATTATTTAGGTTTCTCCACAGCGGGATATCCGCCAATCTTGCACATTTATTCGCCATTTTCATAAAATAATCCGCCAATATCCCAAATATATCCGCCATCCGAATTATTTAGGTTTCTCCACAGCGAGATATCCGCCAATCTTGCGCATTTATTCGCCATTTTCATAAAATAATCCGCCAATATCACAAACATTTCCGCCAATCAAAAACTCCGTAAACCCCAACTATAAAAAAGGCAACTTTTCAAAATCGAGTAGGAGGGAGCGATTAACTCCCGTCCTCTCACACCACCGTACGTACGGTTCCGTATACGGCGGTTCAATTAAGATGATTGACGCAAGTTTTTATAACTTCCGTGAATAGCTGTTCTCTTTATGCCAGTGGTCACTCCACCCTCCAAGAGGTCTCCCACGGGATTCACCGCTTCCTTCCTCAAGTGAGGTACTACGTTTTCTGTGTTCATCATGACTCACTGAATGCCAAGGGCTATTCTCTCTTAATTGTTCGGTCCTTCTTAGTAGTTCTAAACCAACTAATACGATGACCTCTGCTGACTTCTGACGGTTCAGCTACTGATCACTAAGTAGGTTATGAAGCGTACTTCACCTATCCGCCAGACCTCCCCGGGTAAGTACATGCACTTTCACACCATCTATCCGCCTCATCTACTCGATATGACCTTCGACAGAAAGAGCTTTGTTTTGTTACGCAAACTCACTCAATCATACCTAGCCTTATATGAAGTTCGTGTTCCTCAGACCGGAAGTTTGCCGCTCGCTTCCTTCAGATTCCGCGTCACCACGGACACCCTTGCGTTAAGCTAACTGTTACTTCTGCCTTCACAGTTCGGGACTTACACCCTATAGATTACACCCATGCCAGGCGCAATCGAGTAGGAGGGAGCGATTAACTCCCGTCCTCTCACACCACCGTACGTACGGTTCCGTATACGGCGGTTCAATTAAGATCATTGACGCAAGTTTTTATAACTTCCGTGAATAGCTGTTCTCTTTATGCCAGTGGTCACTCCACCCTCCAAGAGGTCTCCCACGGGATTCACCGCTTCCTTCCTCAAGTGAGGTACTACGTTTTCTGTGTTCATCATGACTCACTGAATGCCAAGGGCTATTCTCTCTTCATTGTTCGGTCCTTCTTAGTAGTTCTAAACCAACTAATACGATGACCTCTGCTGACTTCTGACGGTTCAGCTACTGATCACTAAGTAGGTTATGAAGAGTATTTCACCTATCCGCCAGACCTCCCCGGGTAAGTACATGCACTTTCACACCATCTATCCGCCTCATTTACTCGATATGACCTTCGACAGAAAGAGCTTTGTTTTGTTAGGCAAACTCACTCAATCATACCTAGCCTTATATGAGGTTCGTGTTCCTCGGACCGGTGTTTTGCCTCCAGCTTCCTTCAGATTCCGCGTCACCACGGACACCCTTGCTCTTGGCTAACCTCTACTTCTGTCTTCGGGGTTCGGGACTTACACCCTATAGTTCATGTACATGCCGGGCGCACATCGAGTAGGAGGGAGCGATTAACTCCCGTCCTCTCACACCACCGTACGTACGGTTCCGTATACGGCGGTTCAATTAAGATAATTGACGCAAGTTTTTATAACTTCCGTGAATAGCTGTTCTCTTTATGCCAGTGGTCACTCCACCCTCCAAGAGGTCTCCCACGGGATTCACCGCTTCCTTCCTCAAGTGAGGTACTACGTTTTCTGTGTTCATCATGACTCACTGAATGCCAAGGGCTATTCTCTCTTCATTGTTCGGTCCTTCTTAGTAGTTCTAAACCAACTAATACTATGACCTCTGCTGACTTCTGACGGTTCAGCTACTGATCACTAAGTAGGTTATGAAGAGTATTTCACCTATCCGCCAGACCTCCCCGGGTAAGTACATGCACTTTCACACCATCTATCCGCCTCATTTACTCGATATGACCTTCGACAGAAAGAGCTTTGTTTTGTTACGCAAACTCACTCAATCATACCTAGCCTTATATGAAGTTCGTGTTCCTCAGACCGGAAGTTTGCCGCTCGCTTCCTTCAGATTCCGCGTCACCACGGACACCCTTGCGTTAAGCTAACTGTTACTTCTGCCTTCACAGTTCGGGACTTACACCCTATAGATTACACCCATGCCAGGCGCACTAAAATAGGCAGCTTCCAATTAGAGAAAGCTGCCTCAATTCAAACTTATCTATTTTTCATCCATTCAGGTTTTCCAAAACCTTCGAACTCTGCATCAATTACTTTTTCAAATTCTTCGGATTGAACAACTTCAATCAAATCTTTGGCAAGTTGGGAATCTTCATCCTCCGCTTTCACAGCCACTACATTGCGGTATTGATCAAGCATGTTTTCCAACGCCAACGCATCCAACAAGTTCATATTGGCTGCCAACGCATAATTGCCTGGTACAGCTGCCAAATCGGCGCTATCCACAGAACGTGGCAATTGTCCTGCTTCTAATGGTTGGAATTTCAAGTTTTTCGGATTTTCAATGATGTCTTTTTCAGACACTTTTAGTGGATCTGCATTCGGATCAATTTTAATAAGCCCTTCATCTTGAAGTGTATTGAATGCGCGGGCAGCATTTGTCGGGTCGTTTGGAATTGTGATTGTAGCCCCGTCTTCCACTTCATCCAAAGATTTATATTTGTTTGAGTAAATGCCCATTGGCGCAGTTGGAACCGTAATTAACGCTGTCAAATCCATATTGTTTTCTTTCTCAAAGTTTTCAAGATAAATTGTGTGTTGGAATAAGTTTGCTTGAATAGATCCTTCATTTAATGCTTTATTTGGTTGGATATAGTCGCTGAATTCCACAATCTCAACTTTATACCCTTTTTCTTCCAAACCTGGTTTAATGGCTTTTTTCACCATATCGCTGTATGGTCCGGCTGTTGCCCCAATTTTAATTTCTTTTGATTCTGATGAAGTTGAATCTGCTTTACTTTTTTCACTTGAATTACTGTTGCATGCAACAAGAAGTACTGCAACTAAAAAGACTAAAAATGTTGCTAAAAACTTTTTCACAATCATTCTTCCTTTCTTTTTATTTTCTTTTATCAACTAATTTGGCGATAAAATCACCGGCAAATTGAATTACTTGAACCAAAATAATTAAAATCAACACAGTTGTAATCATGATCGTATCGTCATATCGGTAATAACCAAAGCGGATGGCCAAATCCCCTATACCGCCTCCACCGACAGTACCGGCCATTGCCGAAAATCCAATCAAACTGATTAAAGTAAGGGTTATACCTGATATGATGCCGGAACGGGACTCCAACAATAATACATGCCAAATGATCATCCAAGGGGTTGCTCCAGATGCAATGGCCGCTTCGATGACCCCTTTATCAATTTCCCTTAATGCACTTTCTACAATTCTTGCAAAAAAGGGAATGGCCGCCACCGATAATGAAACGCTTGCTGCCGTTGGTCCAATCGTTGTCCCAACAAGAAAATTAGTAAATGGAATTAACGCGACAAGCAAAATGAGGAAAGGAATCGAACGGATCAAATTCACAATAAAACCTAAAATGTTATGTATAATCCCATTCTCCATAAACAAACCTTTATCCGTGATGTAAAGAATCACCCCGATAGGCAACCCGATCACTACAGCTACAATTAATGAGATGGAAATCATATAGATGGTTTGAAAAAAAGCGGTATTGATTTCCGGAATCAGCTCGGTTAGATGATTAATATCAAATTCCATAATTGATCACCTCCACTTGAGCGGCACGGTTTTCGATATATCTTAAGGCTTTTTCAATTTCCTGTTTTTCCCCTTTTAACTCCATTATAAAAATGCCCAGTGGTTCATCTTGAATATATTCAATGGATCCATGTAGGAAGTTGCCGTCTACTTGGTGTACTTTTAGCGTATCCGAAATGACACCCTCTCCAGCCACTTTCCCTTTGAAAGTCACTTTCACGATCGTTCCGGTGCATTCTAGAAGAATGGCTTCTGGAATATCATAAGAAATAACGCTGGTGATAAACTCTTTTGTGAGTTGCTCTTTCGGACTTGCGAAAATATCATAAACGCGGCCCTCTTCAATGATTCTTCCCTTCTCCATGACCGCCATCCGATCGCAAATTTCTTTTACGACGTCCATTTCATGGGTGATCAAAACGATTGTAATGTTCAATTCTTTATTGATTTTTTTCAACAATTTTAAAATGGATTTGGTTGTCTTAGGATCGAGGGCAGAAGTGGCCTCATCACATAACAGTACCGTTGGATTATTGGCAAGAGCCCGGGCGATGGCCACCCTTTGTTTTTGGCCGCCACTGAGTTGCGCAGGATAAACATCCTTTTTATCAGATAACCCCACCATTTCCAGCAGTTCTTCCACTCTCGGTTTGATTTGATCTTTCGGAACCTTTGCCGCTTTTAAAGCGAAAGCGACATTTTCAAAAACGGTTTTTTGGCTGATGAGGTAGAAATGTTGAAAAATCATGCCAATTTTAAGTCTTGCCCGACGCAATGATTCTCCTTTTAATTTCGTCAAATCCACCCCATCCACCTTAATCGTTCCCTTTGTTGGACGTTCCAGCAGATTGATGCACCGGAGCAAGGAACTTTTCCCTGCCCCTGAATAACCGACGATCCCGAAAATTTCTCCTTCCCGTATGGTCAAAGATACATTGTCCACCCCAACAACAGTGCCATTCTTTGTATCATATTCCTTTGTTACATTCTGAATTTCGATCATAAAGCTCCCTCTTTTGAACCAGGATGAAGAAAACCTGATTAAAAATTATTAAAATAATATATCATTTTATTTTTATTGTTTTACTATGATTTTGGAATAAAATAAAACTAAAGCGTCGACCATATCTGAACGAAAAACGCTTTATCCTATTAATGTTATAAAGTAATTAGGAATTTGATAATTTAGATACTACCCACCTATGTTTATTTTGTCAATATATTAATATGATTTTGAATTTAAGAATTTTAAAAAAAGAAAACATAAAAACCAGGTTCCAACCTTATTTATTAGAAATACTACCAAAAAAATTATTAATAAAAAAAACCGCCTCCCAAAAGGAAGCGATCCTATTAAAAGATATATCCGACCAACAATCCAGCCGATAATAAGAAGCAAAAAATCGTATTCGTCATGGCTGTGGATTTCATGGCCACTTTCATAAATTGCGGTTCCTTCTCACCTTTTTGGAAACCTTTGATAGCATCCACCGGTTTTTTCACACTTAAGAACACCACCAATGCCCAAGGGCTGATGCTTCCAGCCGCCACTAATCCGATAATCCAAAGATAGGAGATGACAAAGGCGAACGCCAATAACCGCACCGCATTTTTCCGTCCGATTAAAATGGCCAGCGTTTTTCTGCCGCCCCGCTTATCTTCCTCAATATCCCGAATGTTGTTCGACATATTGATGCCGCCGACTAATATCCCGGATGGAATGGAAAGAAGAAAAGCAAGAGACGTAATTTCCCCGGTTTGAATAAAATACGCGATCAATACGAATGCGGTTCCCATCAACGCCCCCGCAAACAGTTCTCCAAATGGGGTATAAGCGATTGGCAGCGGGCCACCCGTATATAAATATCCTACCGCCATGCCAAATGCACCAATTGCTACCAGCCACCAGCTGGAATTGGCGCAAATGTATACACCGATGATAGCAGCCAGCACATATAAAAGAATCGCTACCATCAATACATTTTTCGGCTTCAAGCCATGGCGGACGATTCCTCCGCCAATCCCCACCGATTCTTCCGTATCGAGACCACGTTTGAAATCGTAATATTCGTTAAATAAATTGGTTGCGATTTGGAGGCAGAGACATGCAACCATCATCGCCAAAAACAGCAACCAATCAATCTTCGCATCATAAAGTGCCATGACCGTCCCCAAAATGACCGGTGCAAAAGTGGCCGTCAATGTATGCGGGCGGGTCATTTGCCACATCAGTTTTAATGACGAGATCTCTTTTTCCTTTTCCATAAATGATTTCATCCTTTTCAGAAAATGTTGCTATTCCAATTCAGAAACCATTATAACAAATTCTGCAGATCCTTCGCTCCCACAGTGGAAAAAAATCCATTAATCCGGCATGAAAAGAAGCCCACTTTCTTAGTGGACTTGCGATTCACCCATAAGCATAAAAATCAATTTGCAGCCGTTTTTGAAAACCTGCCTTTAAATACACCGATAATGCTTCTTCATTCTCCATTTCCACTTCGAGCAGAACCTGTTGTTCCCCGCTCTGATACGCAAAATCTTTCGCCCATCCTAATAAAGCGGTCGCAACCCCTTTCCGCTGATGAAGTGGATGAACCGCCAAAGAAGTGATCCATTGGCTCATTCCATCTTTTGCTGTCGTTAATGTTCCAACCACTTCTCCATCCAACTCCGCAACCCAAATGACTCTTCCCGGGACACTCGTATTCATTTCAATCAATTCAACTGTTTCATCCCGTAGATCCCCAAAAGTTTCCCTGAAAATTTCAATGAGCGGCTCCAAGTCGGTCGACTCATTATAGGGTCTTATGTGTATGGAATGATTCATCTCCGTTTCTTCCGCCGCCGCTTCAAAAGTCGCTTCCGAAAAGCTGTATGTATATCCGTAGTTTTCGATGATCTTTCTTGCATACAAGTCTTTTTCATTCAGCGCCACCAGTTCGCCAACCGCTTGTCTGTCTTTAAACGCTTTCGATAACAAGCTGAGCAATGCATCCTCTATACCCGTTTTTCTGTACATTGGATCCACAAGCATTGACCATTCATAAGTATCCAGGCCAATCTTGTCCACCGCTGTAATGACGCCGACCAAATGATTGGTGACTTCATCATATGCCAAGATACAAAAGCCCTTGCTGAAGGGTTTATTTAATACAGATAAATTTAATGCATAGGAATAATCCAAATGGTCAATTTCCATTCCGAATCCGGATAAACTTTTAATTTCTTGAAAGGTTTCTTCATCAATCGGCAACGAGGCAGTCATAAAAGCAATGTTCATCATAAAGTGCTCCGTTCTATTTCATCATCCTTTAAACATTTTAGACAAAGCACCCGCACACTGCAATAAGCTTAGCCACATTCCCATAAATTACGTGATTCACTGGTTTTCCCCTTCCACCCTTTCCCAATAATAAGAAAGCTGCCTCATTTAAGAGACAGCCCCTTTGATTGTTTTAGCATATTGGCATAAATCCCGTTCTTTTCGATCAACTCCTGTTGTGAGCCGGCCTCCGCTATTTTTCCTTCCCTCATGACGAACACCATATCTGCATGACGGACCGTGTTCAACCGATGGGCAATGACGAAGCTTGTGCGTCCTTTCATCAGCTCTTCCAAGGCTTCTTGGATTTTCTTTTCCGTCACTGTGTCGATGCTGCTTGTCGCTTCATCCAATAACAATATCGCGGGATTCGCAACAAAGGCACGGGCAATGGAGAGCAGCTGTTTTTGTCCTTGGGAAATTTCACTACCATCCGCTTTTAATACCGTGTCATAGCCTTTTGACAACTTCATAATGAAATCATGAGCATTGGCTTTTTTCGCCGCTTCCACCACTTCTTCATCCGTTGCATCCAGTCTTCCATAGCGGATGTTTTCACGGACTGTGGCTTCAAATAAAAACGGATCTTGCAGCACAAATGCCATTTGACGTCTAAGGGTGGAACGCTTAAATTCCCGAATATTATGTCCATCAATCAATATTTCGCCGCTTGTTGCATCATAAAGACGGGCAATTAACATCATCGTTGTCGTTTTGCCGGCACCGGTTGGACCAACGAACGCCACCGTTTGACCTGGAGTGACATGAAAATTCAAATTTTGCAGAGTGTCGGATTTGTCATATTGAAAAGAGACTTGTCGAAATTCTACCTCTCCGCGAATTCGATAATTTTCGGGAAGATTCCCTCCGTCATCTTCCACTTTCTCATCCATAATGGAAAATACCCGTTCCGCCCCTGCTATGGCAGACAATACCGTATTGATTTGGTTTGCCAATTCATTTAACGGGCGGGTAAACTGCCGGGCATATTCTGTAAAAATCACAATCGTCCCAATCGTCACCCATCCATTATAGGCAAAAATTCCGCCGATGCCGGCAATAATGGCAAAGCTCATATTGTTTAGAAAGTTAAAGACTTTTGGAATATAGCCGGAATAAACTAGCGCCCAAAATCCGACATTCTTCAAACGTTTACTTTTTTCATAAAATTCCTTTTTCACAAACTCTTCCTGGGAAAAAGCCTTAACAATGCTTTGGCCGGAAATCGTTTCTTCAATCATCCCGTTCAAATCGCCAAGGGCCGCTTGTTGCTCTTTAAACAACTTTCCCGTTCTTTTTGTAATCCATCTCATAGCAAAATACATGAGCGGAATGACAATCATCGTAATCAACGTCAATAGAGGGCTTAAAGAAAGCATGACCACAATGGTGCCGGCAAGGGTTAAAATACTTGAAAAAACTTGAATAAACGAAGAGTTCAGCGTCGTGCTCACCGTTTCAATATCGTTTGTCAGACGGCTCATAATCTGGCCGTGCTGTCTTTTATCAAAATAAGATACCGGAAGCTTCAGCAAATGATTGAAGGCGCCCGCTCTCATTTTGTAAACGACCGTTTGCGCAATGCCGACCATCCAATAGTTTTGCATAAACAGCGTCACTGCATAGACAACATAGATGCCAATGAGTTGGAGGATGAGCGGAAGCATCCCTTGAAATTCTTTGGGGATGATATATTTATCAATCATACGGCCAATCAAATAAGGACCCAGCAAACCCGCAAGTGAACTGATGATGACCATGATGAAAACGACAATCAATAATCCCCTCTGTTCATCGACGAGTTGCCATATGCGGAGGAGCGTTTTCTTCCAATCGCTTGCCCGGGGGCCTTTCTTTTTACCCGCATTTTTCAAATCTGCCTTTGTCAAAGCCGGTTCATAGCCAAATGGTTTCTTTAAAATGTCCATCATTCATCACCCACCTGTTCCTCCTGGGAGCCTACGATTTGCTGATACAGCCTGCTCGTTTTCATTAATTCCTCATGGGTTCCAATGGCAGCCATTTCCCCTTCATCCAACAATACAATGCAATCCGCCCCTTTGGCTGTATGGATTTTCTGTGTCACAACGAGCATTGTGGCCTCCGTACCTTTAAGCGCCTCCCATAGCGCCGCTTCCGTTTTCACATCCAACGCACTTGCGCTATCGTCCAAAATTGAGATTTGCGGTTTCCGGATCAACGCCCTTGCAATGGATAACCGTTGCTTTTGACCACCGGATAAATTGACGCCCTTCTGTCCAACCATGGTGCCGTATCCTTCCGGAAAAGCGGAAATGGTATCATGAATTTGCGCCATCTTTGTGGCAGCCACCACTTCATCAAATGCCGCTTCCCGTCTCCCCCATTTCACATTGTCTTCAATGGAACCGGTGAAGAGCAGTGATTTTTGCGGAACATAGCCGATTATGCTGCGCAATTCCTTTAACGGCCAGTCTTTGATATTCTTCCCTCTGACCTCGATCGCCCCTTCCGTCGGGTCATAAAAACGTGGAATTAAACTGAGCAGCGTGGATTTCCCTGAACCGGTCGCCCCCATAATCGCCAACTTTTCACCTTTCTTCACTTCAAAAGTGATATTTTGAAGAACGGGCTTGTCCGTATTCGGGTAGGTGAAGGACACCCCATTAAATCGAACCATGTCATTTTCATCTTGTGAAACGCTCTTCCCATTACGTTCACAGTCTCTTTCAAGCCCCTCTTCCATGATCAATATTTCCGCCATCCGTTCACTGGAAGCTTTTGCGCGGGAAAAACCGTTCAAAATAAAGGCGAACATGCCAAAGTATCCCGTAATCCGCAAAGCGTAGTTGACCACTGCCACCAATTCCCCGACTTGCGCCTGATTCATGCTTATTTCCCGTGCTCCATACCAGATGGCGGACAATAAACTGACATTCAGCACAAAGGTCATAACCGGCATCATCAATTCCATCGTCCGAAGAGCTTTCATCGTATCCACTTTCAAATCTTCTGCGACCCGATGGAACTTCTCCATTTCATATGCATTTCTCATGAAAGCTTTCACCAGATAAATGGCCTGCAAGCTTTCCTGCAATGCCCGGTTCAGCTTGTCCATGCGCCGTTGCACTTCGCTGAAGAGCTGACTCCCCTTTTTCACAATCACATATAAAAAGAGGGCAAGAATCGGTGTGCCAATCATTAACATCATCGCCATCTTGGCATTGACGAAAAAGGCCATCATCAGGCTTAATACGACGGATAAAGGTGCGCGAAGCATTATACGCAAACTCATAAATAAAATGCTTTGGACTTGCTGCACATCGTTCGTGAGCCTTGTAATTAAACTGGATGTCGGATATTTCAAATAGGTTGCCATGGAAAAAGATTGGATTTTGCTGAACAATGCATTTCTCAAATCAAAAGCAAAACTTTGGGCCGCATGAGATGAATAATATGTATTGATAATCCCGCAGGTAAAGGCGATGAACGCAATTCCCAACAATATGCATCCCCATAGGGAAATGACATGGAAATCTTTCAATACAATCCCGTCGTCGATGATTTTTGCAATGATCAACGGTTGCACCAGTTCCGCCGCCAGCTCCGCCAACATAAGAACAAGTGCAAAAATGGCGTACCATTTATATGGCTTCAAATAACCTAAAACGACTTTCACAAACACACCCCATTCCAAGAGACTCTGCTCCCTGAACAACTAAAAAACTTCTTTAATTTATATGTTCACCATCGCTGTATTTTTCATCCTTCTCACTGGCGACGGAAATCCAAGTGACGCATATCAGCATAAGGAAAATCCCAATCACTTGCCAAAACCCGAAAGAAGTTGAAAATACGGCAACGGAAATCACCATTGTCGTCAATGGTTCCATGGTGGATAAAATGCTTGTCAACACCGGACTGATATATTTCATGCTGCTCAAAAACAACACGAATGCAATGGTGCTGAAGAAAATGATACAAGCCATAATAAGGAAAATTTTTAAATTGGAAAGCAATATCCATTCTTCACTCCGCCAAATCAATGTTCCGGTTCCCAACACGATTCCGCCAATCAACATTCCCCATCCAACGACAAGCAAAACCCCCCACTCGCCCATCAGACGAACGGGATACAGCGTATAGATGGCAAAAGTGATCCCTAATATCAGCCCCCAAAAAATCGCTTCCTTGCTTACCAATAACTGATCAAACTTTGCATTGGTCAATAGCAGAAACAATCCCAAAAGCGTGCCGATAATCCCTAATACCTGGTATCTTGGCGGCCACATCCGGACTTTGATTGATGTATACGCCACAATGAAAAGCGGTCCCAAAAACTGGAGCAGCGTTGCAAAAACCGCATTGCTTTCTTGAATGGTCGTTGTGAAGGAATATTGCAGCCCGAGCATTCCGGCAATGCTATAAACGACTAATTGGCGTCCCCAATATTTCGTCTTCCATACTTCAAAAACCGGCTTTTTTGTCATCTGTAAGAACCCTAAAATGCCAATCCCCGCTACAAGCAGCCTTACTGTCAGCAGGAAATTCACCGTCATTCCCGAACTTTTCAATATCCACTCCGTCAACGGCCCTGTTGTCCCCCACATCATTGCACCGGTGACAATCAACATGATTCCCTTTATATGTTTCATCATAGTAACTTCCTTTTCTTCAAATTCAAGGATGAGGCTGTAAAATACTTCTATTAATTTAGTTCTAAAGTAATATTATTGAATTTTTTAAAAAAATGATTGACTTACTATAGTGACGATTTCCTTCAAATTATTTATAATGAACATGGTATAAAATAACGATACGCAAGGAGAAGGAATAATGAATCTTAAAATAATGCAAAGCTGTGAAGAAAAATTGCTGCTGGATGCTCCTTTCCCGTCTTTTGCATTAAATAAAAATGGACAAATTACCATTTGGAATCCAATCTGTGAACAATATTTAGGCTATAAAAAGGAAGATTTTAAGAACATTAATACCCTAAAGGACCAATTATTATCTACTTTATCTGAAAATATGTGGCAACGCATTTTGGATGCTCAAGAATTTATACGAATCAATAATATACAATTGCTCCACAAAAATGAAACGCTGAGCAAAGCGGACATCATTATTATTCCATGTTTGATAAACGGTGAGCATTCCATCGCGTTCTATTGTTTCCCGGAAGAGCAATTTGCCTTCTTGGGCGATTCGGAACAGGAACTGAACGATTTAAAGAACGGAATTCTTTCATCTTTTATGGTAGTGAATTTGGATCACGAAGGATTCATTATCAGTTGCAATCCATTGTTTTTAAAAACAAGCAAATGGACTCCAAAACGCGTGCTGAAGAAAAACTTTTGGCAATTGTTCCCCGAAGATGAAGAAAGCCAACAAATGGCCGACACCATTTGGAATACCATCTCAAAGGGAAAAATTTGGCAAGGCGATGTCCAAAAAACGAAAAAAACCGGCGAAACTTATTGGGTACATTTGACGGCCATCCCTACGTATTCTCAAAAAGAACAAAAATACAGCTACATATTAATTGAGCAGGATATTACAAATGAAAAAGAATTGCAACAAAAACTGGAAAAAATCGCCTATGTTGATGCGGAAACCGGCCTAATGAATGTTCACCGCTTAGAAAACGTCGTAAAAAAAATGATTGCGGAACAGCAAAATTTTTATTTTGTTTACTTAAGCATCGACAAATTTTATACGCTAAAAGAACTTCATAATGTTGAAGTTGAAAGCAACTTCATTTTGGAATTCACAAAACGCTTGAAAATTTATTTCCAAGACAGCGTCCTTGCCCGTGTGAACGAGAGCGATTTTATTGTCATCACTCCTCTTGGCGAATGGTTCATTCAGGGATTTTTGACTTATTTGAAACAACATCCGATTTATATAGGCCATCGTGCAATGCCGATTACAATCAGCGGCGGAATCACCCGTTCCCCGCAAGATCAATCGAACTTTACCCAATTAATGAACGCTTCCCTTGCAACCATTGCGGATGTTCGCAAAGCGGGTGGAGATAACATTTTATCCCTTTCCGAATCCGCCCATAAAAAATTGAGCCGAAAATCCATCATCGAAAAGCGTTTGCTGCTTGCTCTTGACCAGCATAATTTAAAAGTATTGTATCAACCGCAAGTAGATTTAAAAACCGGAAAAATTTATGCGGTGGAAGCTTTCGTCAGATGGGAAGATGAAGAAATCGGTGTAGTGAGCCCTGACGAGTTGATCCCTGTTGCTGAAGAATCCGGACTGATCAACAACATCGGTTCCTTTATGATTGAAGAAGCATGTAAACAAGCAGCCCAGTGGCAGCAGCAAGGCATTGAATTAAAAGTGGGAATTAACTTATCCGTGCGTGAATTCAGGGATAAAAACATGGCGAAATTCATATTAGATACATTGATGAAAACCGGTTGCCCTGCCAATCTTGTCCAATTGGAGATTACCGAAAAATTTGCATTGGAAGCGGAAGCGGAAACATCCATCATCCAGCAAATGCGCAAATTGGAGGAAGAAGGCATCACCTTTGTATTGGACGACTTTGGAACAGGCTATGCATCCTTCCGCTACATGCAATTATTGCCGATCCAAATTTTAAAAATTGACCAAACGTATATTCAGTCCCTCACAAAATCCGATAAAACGCAGCGCCTAATTAACGGCATCGTCCATTTCGGAAAATCAATGAATCTGACAGTCCTTGCAGAAGGTGTAGAAACGGAAGAACAAAAACAATTATTGGAGCAATATGATTGTGATGCCATTCAGGGCTACTTGATCAGCAAACCTGTCACAGCAGATAAAATTCCGCAACTTTTGTCCTCATAACAGAAAAAAGGCTACTCATCTTTCCACTTTTGAGTAGCCTTTTTCGTCCGGTTATTGCTGCCTCTTATTTCGTATAAACGATTGCATCGACGTCAGACTTTTCTTCATAAATTTTATGGATAACTGAAAGATTACTTCTGAAAATACGATTCCCATTGCAATCGCCCCTGAAATTAAAAACGCCCGAATGCCCGTCTCAAGCCCTAGCGTATAATTTTGTTCCACAAAGTAACGCATTGTATTGTAAGCAAGTCCACCAGGCACCAAAGGAATGATTCCTGAAACAATGAACACAATCATCGGCGTTTTTAACCTTCTCGCATACATTTGGGCGCAAACGGCAACGACAAACGCTCCCAAAAAGGATGCAATAACTTCCGTCAATTGCGACTCCAAAGCAATATAATAAATCAGCCATCCAACGGCCCCGACCCATCCGCAATAGGGAATGGCTTTAATCGGTGCATTGAAAATGACGCAAAGGCTTGCAGTTGCAAGAAAACTGAAAAATAGCTGAATCAAATATTCCATAACCATTACCCCTTAATGAAATACCACAACAACCGCCACGCCCGATCCGATGGCAAAAGCGGTCAAAAATGCTTCCGTACCTTTGGCAATTCCCGCCGTCAAATGGCCGGCCATCAAATCCCGGACGGCATTGGTAATTAAAATTCCCGGAACGAGCGGCATCACTCCGCTAATGATTATTTTGTCGAGCTCATATCCAAACCCAAATCTGACAGCAAAAAAGGCAACAAGCGCTACGATAAAGGAAGCAAAGAACTCAGAGAAAAATTTCACTTTTGATACATGTTGAATGGCCAATAAAGCAAGGTACCCGGCACCCCCTGCCAAAAACGCGGCAGGCATATCGGACCAAACACCTCTGAACAAAATTAGGAAGCAGGCACTAGACACTGCGGACATTAAAATCTGCAACCAAATTGGTAGAAAATAGTTCGTTTTTTGTACCATTCTTAACTGGTCATAGGCTTCTTCTAATGTTATTATTTTAAGTGTAAGCTTTCTAGAAATGTTATTCACTTTCGCAATTTTATGCAAATCGGTAATCCGATTTGATATAGATATAATTTTGGTTTTCTGTTGTTCACCGAGAGAAAGAATGATTCCCGTTGGCGTTACATAACTTTGGGCGTCCAAGTTTTGGGAGCGAGCCATTCTGAGCATTGTATCCTCAACCCGATAAGTCTCAGCACCGCTTTCCATCATTATTTGTCCCGCCAACAACAAGCAATCTAGCGCCAAATCATCGTTCTTTTCATATGTCATTGTCAAATTCTCCCTTTCTTTCCTTGCCATCATATCGAACAGAAGGGCAAATCTCAAGTTTTTCTTATTTCATATTTTAGGATGTTTACTGAGAGGAGAGCTACCGAAGATGAAACGCTGCCGCAAGTCCAAACGTGGTGCATGGATTGACTTTCTATTGATTGGTTCCATCATTGCATTAACCACAGTCATCATTATTACCGTTTCCATTACTGGCCAGTTTAAATTTCAACAGCCGACCGTATCGGCCACAACAGAAGATCCGTTAGATGTTTCCTCTCTAACCGAAGAAAAAGAATCGCCGTTTCCTGACATTCAAATCTTCTCAGAATCATCCACGGATGATTTAATACCATATTCGTTAGAGTATCCGAAAACTCCTTTCGATTTGGTGAATGAACAAATTAATCAATACATAGAAGATGCAAAACGCGTTTACATTCGAACGTTAAATGAAAAAAATGAAAACAGCGAAAACAAAACGATCGGCGATTTGACTATCACGACGGAAATAAATGATGTGAATGACAAATATTATTCAATCGTACTAAAGAAACAATTGTCATATGATCAAGTTTCCTATCATGAAACTTTTAAAACTTTCACCTTCCATAAAGCAACAGGAGAAATCGTTGATGCCCAGGCATTGTTCAATAATGATATCGGAAATCTGGATTTGCTTGCAAACTATCTACGTTCCGAACTGGAAAATGATTATGGTGCAAATGTGATTGATGAAAAGCTCGAAGAATTGACATCACCAAGTTGGAATCATTTCAATCTTTTTGCAGTGACAAACGATTCGATTGTATTTTATTTTAACCAGGGAGAATTTGCCCAAGAAAGTGCCGGTTCAGCAGCCATCAGCATTCCGATCTCTTTCTTGAACCCGATTTTGTCATCCGATTTCCAAAGCAATGAAACGAGCGCAGTAACCATTGTCACTCCTAAAAAGAAAGTCGCTCTTACTTTTGATGATGGCCCTCATCCACAAGTGACAATGCAAATTCTGGATACTTTGGATCGATACAATGCAAAGGCCACATTCTTCATGCTTGGAAAACAAGTTGAAAAAAATAGGGACATTGTGCATGAAGTATTAAATCGCGGCCATGAAATCGGCAATCATACATACAATCATCCTGTATTGACAAAACAGAATAACTCCCAGGTGGCTTGGCAAGTAGATTACACAAGCCAAATAATTCATGATATAACCGGGGAATATCCGACTGTATTCAGACCTCCTTATGGTGCGACGAATCAAACCGTTGAAAGTCTAATTAATCTGCCGGTGGTTTTATGGACGATTGATACTTATGATTGGAAATACCGCGATCCAAATAAAATATTGCCTGTCGTTCAAGCAAATTTATACGATGGCGCAATCATCTTAATGCATGACATCCATCAATCAACAGCCGATGGACTCGAAAGCGTATTGGCCTATTTGCAGCAGGAAGGTTACGAATGTGTAACTGTTAGCGAAATCTTGGCAGAAAAAAATTGAGAATGGATGGATTAAGAGGCTGGGACAAAACTAGCTTCAAAATAGGAAAAAGGAGAATTTGAGCCAACTCAAATTCTCCTTTTTCCATTTCTCTCCATTATTTTTGGTCAGTTGATCTTTGTTGGCCGTGTATTTCCGTAAATTCACGGCCATTAAGGCAATGCCCATTTCATTTTCCACTTTCGATTTTCCTCGAACGGAAAATCGAGTGAAACGCAAATTAGCCTTCAAGAATCCAAAAACTGGTTCTACGTCTATTTTACGTTGACGGAAAATAGAACCAGCTTTTTCTTCTGAAAGCTTCGCTCTTACATATTCTTTTTGTTGTTCCCATTTTTCATTCACCATGACCTTTCGGTGATTGCCTTCCTTTGCTTTTGTGCATGATGAACGAAATGGACATCCTGAACAGTTTTCACATTCATAGATTTTCAATTCTCGTTTGAAACCAGTCTTATCTGTACGTACAGAACGATAACGGAAGGTTACTCGCTGCTGATTTGGACAAATGTAGGTATCACTTTCTTCGTCGTACATCCAATTGTCTGGATGAAATGGATTTTGTTTATATTTCTTCTTTTGTTCTTTCTCATACATGGTATATGGAATGAGTGCCTCACATTTTCGATTCGAAAGGATGTCTTCATAGTTTTGTTCACTACCATAACCAGCATCTGCGACAATATACTTTGGCAACGGAAAATAATCCTTTTCTATCTTATTCAAGAACGGAATTAATGTACGTGTATCAGTAGGATTTGGAAAGATGCTATAAGCTAGTGCGTATTGACCTTCTGTTGCGATTTGTACGTTGTATCCAGCCTTCAATTGACCGTTTTTCATATAGTCGTCTTTCATTCGCATGAACGTCGCATCTAAGTCTGTTTTGGAATAACTATTCCGTTCACCCAAGATTTCGAAGTCTTTTTGATACTTTTGTTTACGTAAAATCAAGTCAATCAACTGTTTGTACACTCGCTTCGGATATTTCCGTTCGCTTCTTAATGCTTTTCGTTCTGTGGCATCGGGCGATGCTTCTATCTTTTGGTCATATTCCGTAATCACTTCATCGACTTGTTGCACCATTTGAGCGAGTTCTTCAACGGACAGTTCTCCCTCATTTTCCCGCTCCATTTCAGGGATGATTTCCTTCTCTAACAGTTCGTTGTAGAGCTGATTGGATTTTTCAATTAAGCTTTGGTTGTATTTTTCAATGGATTTCTTCCATACGAAAGTAAATTTATTGGCATTCGCTTCAATCTTCGTACCATCGATAAAAATGGCTTCTTGATCGATTAACTTTTCTTCCACCAGTTGGCAACGGAATTGGACAAAACATTGACGAATTAATTCTTTTACTTCCGGATGCACACGAAAACGATTGATCGTCCGATAACTTGGTTCATATCCTTGTGCCAACCACATCATTCGTATACTGTCCTTTAATAGCGCTTCAATTTTTCGACCTGAAAAGACAGACTGCGAATAGGCACACAAAATAATTTTTAGCATCATGCGTGGATGATAAGCAGGACAACCTGTATTTCGAAGAAACGGCTGGAAGGCTTCATCTGGAATACTTTCAACTAAATGGTGGATGTGGAAGGCAATATCATTTTCTTGTAATTTTATTTCTAAATCTAAAGGCAAAACTAATTGATTCATGTTATAATATTTAAACATAAGGACACTTCTTTCGTTAAAATTTTTGGGGTTGGATACTTAAATTTTAACAGAAGATGTCCTTATTTTTATTGAAAAAATGAAGAACAGCCCATGAAATTTTATTCCAAAATTTCATGGGCTGTTTCCATTTTAGAGGGGGTTTTGTCCCAACCTCTTTTTTATTTTATGGATAAATTATATTGCGGATATCTTCCGCGCTTGTGAGATATCTTCGCTTCTTGCGCGGATGCCCCCCGCGCTTGCTTGGATAACTTCTTCTCTTGCTCGGATAACTCTCCTGCTTGCTCGGATGAACCCTCCGCTTGCTCGGATGCCCCCTCCGCTTGCCCGGATACTCCCTCCTCTTGCTCGGATACCTCCCCTGCTTGCTCGGATACCTCCCCTGCTTGCTCGGATACCTCCCCTGCTTGCTCGGATGAACCCTTCGCTTGCTCAAATACCAACTTCACTTGCTCGGATAGCACATACGGTGCATAAATCCCCATATATAACAAAAAATCTGCCCTTGCAACAACAAGAGCAGATTTCATCCTCAATTATGGATACCCACTTGCCCAATCTGATTGAAAGTGTTGATATCATAGCTTTTCACTTCATTCGGAGAAACCGTATATAACACATCGCCGATATACGCTAACCGCAAAATGCTTGTATTCCAATCTTCATATAATTCGCCTGTTTTGGCCGGTGTGATGATATCCCCTTTCAATTGAATACCGCGCTCTGGTGTGATTTCATAAATCACCGCACCCAATCCTTTATACTGGATCTCGTCTTTTTTTCCATCCTCGTACAAAATCACCGGGAAGCCGTAGTAATTCAATTCTTCATTTCTAAAGAATGCCTTATGATTATATTGCGCTTCCGAATACGTTCCTCGTCCGCCGATCACTGCCGTATCCTGTTCCTTTGGATTGGCAAAATCGGACACATCAAATAAAGAAATTTTCATGCCGGTCGTCACCGTCACCGGTTCCTTCGACCAGGAATCCATACGCTGTTCCGTATCATAACCGATTCCAATCAAATGATGGTCTCCAAGAGGATGCAGATAATTGCTGAAGCCCGGAATTTTTAATTCGCCCAAAACGGTCGGATTTCCCGGGTCAGAAGTATCTATGACAAAAAGAGGGTCTGTCTCTTTGAAAGTCACGATATACGCCTTATCCCCCATAAACCGGACGGAATAAATGCGTTCACCTTTTGCCAAATCCGTGACTTCCCCCACTTTCTCCAAGTTCCCGTTCAAAATAAACAAATGATTTTTTGAAGTTGGTTGCGAACCCCAGGCAACTCCTTCCGTTGTCGCAATACGGAAATATCCATTATGTTCATCCATGGAGAATTGATTAAGTACATGCCCTTTCACCGATTCAGACGCTGCAAACTCAATATTTGTTCCGCTGATGATAAATTTATAAATATTTGTTTTTTGATCTGCAGTTTGTCCTGAACTGACCGGGGTATCTCCATCTGAAACGGTTATATTGAGATCGATTGGCATAGGGGCCCCCTCCCCATAATCAAAAGCCGTCAAATAAAGGGCATTGGGGGACATATATAATGCAGAACTGCTGCCCAAATATCCCTTTGTGATGACTTCTTTGGATGTCAGATTGTTCAAGTCAATCGCGGAAATAATGGTATAGGATGGCTCCAATGATCCCGGAATAATCGAAATGTTTTCTATTTCCAGCGGAGTTGTTTCGCCTCCGTCAGAAATATAGGGCCTCAGCTCGACTTCCCTCTCTTCCATAAACCAATAATTTGGCGAATAGCCGGATACCATGTAAAGCACCCCGTTATATTTTCGTACGCCATTCATATATCCTTCCTGGCCAAATTCCTTTGCCAATTTCGGATTGGAAGCATCACTCACATCATAAATCGCCGCTTTGGTGAAAGATTGCCAGATGTAATTTTCCTTATTGTCCTTTGAATTAAGCACCATCTCATCAAGCAAGGCGATTAAATAATTTCCTTCCTTTAACAATAATTGGGGGTAACTGTTTTTTAATTGAATTGTCGCCACATGCCGCAAATTTTTCGGGTCTTGCGCATCCACAATGTTAATTTTCTGATTGACGGCTGTGTAAATATATTTGCCGTCTGTGATGACAATATCCCCTTCATCAATTCCTTCCACTTGATTATTCGTCGTTGAATGGTCTGAACCGGATGTATCGGCGGCGGATTCTTCCACAACACCATCTTCCATTTCGAATTTCTGGTCGTTTTGTTTACGAATGGCGAGTGCCGCTTCGAAATACTTTTCTAATTCTTCAACGGATTGCACCGATTCCAATTTTTCAATCACCTGAAATTCGAACGTCGTTTTTGAAGCGGCTCTTTTAAAGGCCTTTTTATCAATATGAAGAATATATTTTCCCATGCTCAAATCTTCTATGGTGATTGTCCGTTGATTGTCATTCAATGAAATGGCTGCATCCAACTTGTTTCCCTTTTCGTCGGTCACATACACTTTACCTTCCCGAATCGCCTGCAGATCCACACTTTGGGTGAGATACACATGATAAGGATGACCGGAAAAAATGACGGAGGCTGCGGTCACTTCCACTTTTCTCTCTCGCAGCAAGAATCCCACTGTTACAGCGATAATGAGCAGAATCAATACGCCTGCTGATATCCAAATTCTCTTCTTCATACGTTTTCACTCCTTTCTCCCTTTACTTGATTAGACTACTGAACTTCTTTTTTGTTACATTCTTTGTAAATTTTGTTTCTGCAATTAAAAAAACGTGAAGCCGCATCGCTTCACGTTTTCGTTGACCCAACATTATTTCATTTACCATTTCACAATGGAAGAACGATGGGATGTTTCTTTGATGACAACACCGCGCTTATTCATTTTTTCGATATATTCTTTTCCTGGAACAATCGTTTCCGGCGGGAACACGCCCCGTTTTGAAATCGTGCCATCTGCGATCATGATCGCCGCTGACGCGATCGTTCCGGCAGTCGCTTTGGCCATCGCCGTTACATCGGAATCTTCATCCCGTTTTAAAATTGTTTCATATTCATAAGTGACTTGTTCCCCGGATTTTTCACCGACGATGATTGCCCGAAGTACAACCGCATCCTGTTTCTTCCCTAAATATAATTTTTTCTTTAACGCTTCCCGAACGACATCCCGGACTTTCACCTGAACGCCATCCACTTCGACAACATTATCTCTGTCGAAAAATCCCAGTTCCCTCATCAGTTGGAACTTTTCAGCGTGCCCTTTGTAGCGGACCGTTTTATATTCAAGGGTTTTTACATTCGGGAATGTTTTATACAAAGTGGATGTTCCCCCGGATGTATAAAACGCTTCTAAAGTGCCGAATTGGTCAAAATAAATCGGTTCCAACCCTGTAAGCGACTCCACTTCCACCAGTTGGCCATCTTGGATGATTTTGGCCGGCTGCGTATAATGATCGATCACCCCTTCAAGAGAAAACACGCGTGTATAATTCAAAGGAGGTTCCGGTTTTACCGGAATTCCGCCAACATAAAGCCGGATGGACTCCACCTTATCCAATTTCGAAGCGCCATAGCCAACCAAAATATTGATCATTCCTGGTGCTAACCCCAGATCCGGAATGATCGTTACATTTTTTTCTCTTGCCTGTTCATCCAACTTCAGCACATTTTCCGTAATATCACCGATGTGTCCGCCTAAATCCACCGCATGAACGCCTACATCAATGGCCGCTTTTGCCACCCGCTCATTGAATGCATAGAAGAGCGCATTCACACACACGTCTCCTTTGGCAATGACCTCGCGCAATTGTTCCTCATTTTCCGCATTCAATTGCACTGCTTCCGTTTTTTGCAAATCCGCTTCTTTAATGAATTCTTCCACTGCCGCTATATCTAAATCTGCCAAAAATACTTTTTCCACTCGATCGCTTGTATTTAAATCCCTCGCCACTTCTTTCCCCATCAGTCCTGCACCTAACACTACTACCTTCATTCCTCGCATCCCCTTTCTTTTCATTCAATCTGTATCAATTTGTGCCCGTTGAAGCTTACCGCTGTAATCCACATAAATACTTTTCCATTCTGTAAATACATCCAAAGCCGCTTGACCGGAATCACGGTGACCATTCCCCGTTCCTTTTGTGCCTCCAAATGGCAGGTGGATTTCAGCACCGATTGTTCCCGCATTAATGTATACAATCCCTGTATCCAAATCTCGTTTGGCTTGGAATATCTTATTTACATCTTGTGAGTAAATGGAGCTGGATAAACCAAACTTCACACTATTATTCACTTCAATCGCTTCTTCCAAGCTGCTCACTTCAATGATGCTGAGCACCGGTCCAAAGATCTCCTCTTGGGCAATGGTCATGTCCGGCTTTACATCGGTGAAAATGGTCGGTTCAAAATAATAACCTTTATCGAAAGGAGGCTTTATCAAGATTTCTCCGCCCGTCAGCAGTTTTGCCCCTTCCTTTTTTCCAACCTGCACGTAATACTCGATTTTCTCCAATGCGGCTTTGTTAATTACAGGCCCCACTTTCACCTTTGGATCCAGACCGTTGCCAATCGTTAATTGACGGGCTGCAGCAACGAGCTTCTCTTCCAATTCCTTTTTCACATCTTTATGAACAATGACCCGGCTGCAGGCGGTGCATCTTTGCCCCGTCGTCCCAAAGGCGCTCCAAAGAATCCCTTCCACCGCCAAATTTAAATCCGCATCATCCATGACAATGACGGCGTTCTTGCCGCCCATCTCAAGCGAGACCTTTTTCAAATGCCGGCCGCCCAACTCGGCCACTTTGCGTCCCGTTTCATTTGAACCTGTGAAAGAAATCACTTTTACATCCGGATGTTCAATGAGCGCCGTACCAACCGTAGATCCTGAGCCAAACACGATATTAAACACACCGTCCGGCAACCCGACTTCTTCCATTATTTTTCCTAATTCATATGCCATCAGAGGGGTTTCAACGGATGGTTTCCAAACCACTGCATTACCGGCAACAATCGCCGGGAAGGCTTTCCAAGTGGCGATTGCAATGGGGAAATTCCATGGCGTGATAAGACCGACTACGCCTACGGGGCTTCTTACACTCATGGCAAACTTATTCGGCAATTCGGAGGGAGTCGTCTCGCCAAATAACCGTCTGCCTTCCCCTGCCATATAAAAGGCCATATCAATGCCCTCTTGCACTTCTCCGCGGGCTTCCTCAATCACTTTGCCCATTTCCTTTGTAAGAATCTCAGCCAGCATTTCTTTCTTTTCTTTCAATTTATAACCAATTTCATATAAATATTCCGCACGCTTCGGAGCCGGGACGAGAGCCCACTTCTTTTGCGCCTGTTTGGCTGAGCGGACCGCTTCATCCACTTCATTTCCCGTTGAAAGAGGGACTTTTGCCAATTCCTCCCCCGTTGCCGGATTAATCACTGCAGCCGCTTCTAAATTCCTTTCCACCCACCGACCATTGATATAGTTTTTTAAATTCATAACACCCTCCTTATTTTTATTATTGCAATATTAATTCAACATTTTCTCGCTAAATCCCTTTTTTTCTCACCAATTCATATAAGACTAAATGTAATTGAAACTTTTTCCAAAGGGAATACGTATGCAAGTAATGTATATATTAAGTAAATGCAAAAGGAGGAAACGGCATGAATAATCATGAAATTGATTACAAAGTATTTGGCGATGATATGCAGTACGTAGAGGTCGAGTTGGATCCAAATGAAACGGTGATTGCGGAAGCGGGCAACTTAATGATGATGGATGATGGCATCAAAATGGAAACGATTTTTGGCGATGGCTCTTCCCAAAGCAGTGGTGGAGGACTTTTGGGAAAATTAAAGGGTGCCGGAAAACGGCTGATTACTGGTGAAAGTTTATTCATGACGACATTCACGAATGTGGGCATGGGCAAAAAACGCGTTTACTTTGCCGCTCCTTACCCTGGAAAAATTATTCCGATGGATTTAAGCCAATTAAACGGGAAAGTGATTTGCCAAAAGGATGCCTTCTTAGCCGCTGCAAAAGGCGTTTCCATTGGCGTTGAATTTCAACGGAAAATTTCCGCCGGCTTCTTCGGTGGAGAAGGATTCATTATGCAAAAACTTGAAGGCGACGGTATGGCATTCATTCATGCAGGCGGTGCGATTCATCAATTGGAACTTCAACCGGGTGAAGTGCTCCGAGTGGATACTGGATGCTTTGTCGCAATGACTTCGGAAGTGGATTACAGCATTGAAGCGGTTGGCGGAATTAAAACCGCTCTGTTTGGTGGAGAAGGTATCTTCTTCGCAACATTGAGAGGTCCCGGAACTGTATGGATTCAATCATTGCCATTCTCCAGACTTGCAAGCCGCGTATTCGCAGCTGCTCCTGTGTCCCAAGGCGGAGGAGGAAAAGATGTCGGTGAACGTGGCATCGCCGGGTTGTTTAATCTATTCAACGATTAAGGTGGCCATAAAAAAATCCTTTCCCGTTTCGAGAAAGGATTTTTTTATTATATGAACAAGATTGCAATCAATACCGCCGCCAGCACTAGACGGTATATGGCAAACGGCACCAATTTGATGCGTGAAATCAATTTTAAGAAGAATTTAATCGCAATTAATGCAAAAATGAAGGCGCTTATAAAGCCGACAACATAAAACCAAAAATGGTCCGGGTTGATTTGATCCCAGTTTTTCACTAAAGACAATCCGCTTGCTCCTGCCATGATCGGAACGGCCATAATAAAGGTAAAATCGGAAGCGGTTTTATGGTCAAGTCCCATGATTACCCCTCCGGCAATCGTCGCACCGGAACGGGAAAATCCCGGCCATAAAGAAAGGCATTGTACCAGGCCGATTTTAAAAGCTTTGCTGTAAGACAGCTTGTCTAATGAAGTGACCGTTGGGCGTTTTGGACCCATTTTATCGGCCATCATCATCCAAAGGGCGCCGATAACCAACCCGACCACAACCGTTTCTGTTGTGAATAAATGTTCATCGATAAAATCTTCGAACAATACGCCGAAAACGCCGGCTGGAATAATTCCGACAATGACGTGCAATAAATTAAAGCGTTTTGAATATTCTTGTCCATCAATTTTGTATAACCCGACAAGGCTCAACATGCGTTTCCACATAACGACCACAACCGCCAAAATGGAGCCCAGCTGGATGACTATTTTAAACGTATTGGCAGAACCCTGCCCCAAAAATTCCGTTGTCTTTAACCACAAGTCATCCACGATGATCATATGGCCGGTGGACGAAACCGGAGCGAATTCCGTCATCCCTTCCACAAAACCGAGGATGATCGCTTTCAACAATTCAATGAATTCCATAAACCATTATTCCCCTTACACTCTTTATCACTCAATCTACAATACACGATACTTCCCAAAATGTCTATCACCATAAAAACGTTCTATTATTCATTTGGTTGCAACATATCTATCACTCTTTATACACTATTTTCGGTTAAAGTAAAATATGCCATCAAAAAAGAATAGGATTTTCCTGAAATTTCCGTTCGAAAATTGAATAAGCGAAGTTCCACTAAATGAGGATGACCGTTCAAAATGGAAGGAAGTTGACTGAACTGATTGAGGCTGCATCCGCACCAAATCAAGTATTATCCACACCAATGGAGGCTGCACCCGCACCAAATCGGGCGTTATCCACACCAATTAATGCTGCATCCGCACCAAATCGGGCGTTATCCACACCAATTAATGCTGCATCCGCACCAAATCGGGCGTTATCCACACCAATAGAGGCTGCATCCGCACCAAATCGGGTGTTATCCACACCAATTAATGCTGTATCCGCACCAAATAAGGTGTTATCCACACCAATTAATGCTGTATCCGCACCAAATCGGGTGTTATCCACACCAATTAATGCTGCATCCGCACCAAATCGGGTGTTATCCACACCAATTAATGCTGCATCCGCACCAAATCGGGTGTTATCCACACCAATTAATGCTGTGTCCGCACCAAATCGGGTGTTATCCACACCAATTAATGCTGCATCCGCACCAAATCGGGTGTTATCCACACCAATTAGATGCTAATCCTCACCAAATCACGTACTTTCCGCACCAATTAATACAAATATCCACACAAATTAAAAGAAAGAGCAAACGGAGAATTTCCCCATTTGCTCCCTTTCATCATCAAACTCTTAAACTCACACTGCGCTCACTGTCACAACGACTTTAAATAAATCTCCATCCACGCCAATCTCCAATTTCCCGTGATGCAACTCCACAATCGATTGGGCGATGGCAAGTCCAAGACCGGAGCCTTCCGTATGTCTCGACTCATCCGCCCGCTTGAACCGTTCCTTCAATTCCTCCACATTATCTCCCAATTCATAATTGGCTATATTTTTCACCGAAAATTCAGCCGTGGAGCCAACCTTTTTCAACGTTACATAAACTCTCGTGCCGCTCAGTGAATATTTCAATGCATTGACAATCAAATTATCAATCACCCGCCACCATTTTTGACCGTCCACATCGGCGTAAATCGGTTCATCCGGCAACACGACACGCAATTCCAAGTTCGCTTTTTCAAAATCTTCTTTATGTTCGCCAACCGCCTGTTGCAACAGTTGCGTCAGATTGATTCGTTCCTTCTTCAGCTCCACATTCCCGCTGGACATTTTCGATACTTCAAAGAGATCCTCAATCAGCGTTTTCAATCGTTGGGATTTATTATCCAATATTTCGATATATCTGTTCCTTTCTTCTTCCGTTATCTCCGGATTTTTCAATAAATCCGTATACGTAATAATGGAAGTCAAAGGCGTCCGCAAATCGTGGCTGACATTCGTAATCAATTCCGTTTTCAAACGCTCGCTTTTCGCCTGCTCCGTCAAAGATTTGCGAACCCCTTCCTGCAATTCGTTCAAATTTTGCGCGTGTTTGGCAAGCGGCGACTTCCCTTTCACCTCTACCTCCGCCGTCAAACGCCCTTCCGCCATCTCTTCCGTTTGCTTCATGATGCGGTTTAAATACCCTGCATTTCTTAAAAAAACGATGACGGCCGGCAGTGCGATAAAAAGAAACAATGGAACATAAACAACGATTGCTTGGAGATCCATGAACACCACCGCAAAGCCGAACCCTGCAAAAAAAGCGACGCATAAGATGAATAACGCCTGTACCCCGATGGAACGGGATAAAAATAAATCTTGGATACCGTCAGACAAACGGTACAGAAAGGCGTTTTTCCATTCACTTATTACCTTTTCTTCATTGTCCAACGATTCCCAAATCCATACAGCCCCCAAAATGCTCACTGCCGCAAAAATGAAAAGGAATGCAAAATGATAAGCCAAATCAAAGATATATCGTATCCAATACTCGTTTTGGAAATAATAGGTGTTATATACAATCAAATTCCCCATATCCAAAATGAATTTATAAGCCAAACTTGCGGAAATGAGGACTACTGCGATTCTGACATCCACCGGCAATTGTAAAAATAATCCTTTTCCCCGCTTATGACTTAATAAATTGTCCAATGAAGGTTTTGCGAAAGTCAACAGCGCTGCGATCGCTAACAAGGCGGTAGCCCAAATGCCGTAAAGGCTCATTTTGGACAGCATGAATGCTTGATAATCCTCTTTAAAGTAGGCGTTGTTCATCATCGATTTCGGAATGGTGATTTTCCCTTCAAAACGGAACACTTTTCCAGTCACCGGAATTTCATGATTCATTAATGTGTCATCATAATAATCCGGTTGAATGGTTCTGGAACTGTTTACGACTAAATAGCCATTTTTTCTTCCAAAACTTTCTGTAAAAACGGCATCCGCATTCACATCTCCAGACTGGAAGGTTTCTCCCGTCTCCACATTCCGCAACTCATATGCAAAATAGTTAAATTCATCCAAAAAGACTTTTTCTTCTTCTTTTTGCGATGCGGCATACTTATCGATAATCTCTTCTTTTTGCTTGCGGACTTTTTCTTCTACATATTCATCATCGCTAAAGTTTTTCTTAATATCGTCGATTTTCCGATCCCGCTCTTCCGTCAGCATCTTTTGCAATTCCGGGTCATCGGCAGCCTGTTCAATTCGCTCCTGGTACTGCGCTTTGATGTTTGCCACTTGATCGGTCAATGACCCATAATAATTCCGGTGATATTCAATTTCTTCTTGTGTCACCGTTATCTGCTTTTTTGCCTCTTCCAAATCAAAAGGTTCCAAGACGTAGCGGCCTATTCCATCTTTAAATCGTCCCAGATTCGCATTAAAATTGCCTGAATCGAAATAAGATTTCCCGATATATTGCGTACCAAAATTAATAAGCAAAAAAAATGAAAATATAACCCATGTCATAAGAAAAAGAGAGAGGAGGGTTTTCCATTTATTTTTCATGCGGTTCTCTCCTTCTCAAAACACCTTTGCCATAAAGGTGATAATGGTAGCCCATTCTCTTGCCAAAAAGAGAATTGTAAAACGAATGATTAAGATGATTCCTATTATTGAAGCGATAAAGCTGATACCCATCAAACCGTTTTCCAACTTATTTTTCAATTTTGTATCCAATTCCCCACACAACCTTTAAATATCTTGGATTTTTCGGATCTGCTTCGATTTTTTCACGGATTTTCCGAATGTGCACCGGAACGATATTTTCCGCATTGTACGCCTCTTCATTCCATACCCGTTCATAGATTTCCTGTATTGAAAAGACGCGGCCCGCATTTGTAAGGAGCAGCTCGGTGATTTTGTATTCGATCGGGGTGAGCTTCACAATCTCCCCATTGAGCCGCACTTCTTTCGCTTCCCGATCGATGGACAGACCGTTGACTTCGATTTTCGAATGGGGCGCACCGTTGTATGTACCAAGCTGGGTGTATCGTCTAAGCTGGGATTTCACACGGGCAATCAGCTCCAGTGGATGAAACGGCTTTGTAATGTAGTCATCCGCACCAATCGAGAGTCCGTGAATTTTGTCCGTTTCTTCGGCTTTTGCACTTAACATAATAATCGGAATGTTGCGCTCTTCCCGGATTTTAAACGTTGCTTGTATGCCATCCAAATTCGGCATCATGATATCCAAAATAATCAGATGCACTTCATTTTTGGAAAGAATCTCGAGCGCCTCTTTTCCGTCTTTTGCCTTCAACACGTTATAGCCTTCGTTTTTTAAATAAATTTCGATGCCGTCACGAATGTCCTGATCATCGTCTGTGACAAGCACAGTCAAATCCATCCGTACCACCTCATCTCTTTTTCTTACAGTTTAATCATAAAATATGTTTCTTACAAAATTGGGGTGGAAAATCTTAAGAAATCCTTAAGATTCCCACTTCATTTTTATGTATAGATGTAAATATAATTTTAACACGAAAACAGGCCGTTTACTGGTATATTTTGGTTGATAGCAGCTCTATTAAAAAAGTTGGAGAAGTTTAAACACTTCTTCATTTTTGTTCGATGAAGATAACTTTATCACACATCAAAAAAGGGGGATCTGACGGCGGCTTTGCCCATCTTCCTGCATGTCCGCTCTGCTGATTGCAAAAACGATCCCTTGGCATGCGGAAAGACATTTAAGAAGGCTTATGGGGAATAAGCATGGAACGTAAGAGGGGTTGCAAAAGAGGATGCTTGCTTGAGGCCAATAATGAAGCCGGACTTTTACTTATCCAAGTTTGTAAAAAAAAAAGCGCAGCCGGACTTTTTCTTTCCGGCCGCTCATTCTTCCATTTCCATAAAACAGGTCTTTCCTGATGCTTAAGAAAAACCGCATCAATTAAAATATTTCAAATCACGTTTCCGTTGTTCCAACCTTTCTATTTTGGCTTCCAACGATTTAATGTCCAGCTCTAAATTTTCAATTGTATTGTTGGATTTTTGGATTTCCTTTTCCATATTATAAATGCTGTTGTTTGTCTGCTCCTGCTCTTCCAATGTCTGATAAATAATTTCATTTTTTAATGTGGCAATTTCCTCATTGATGCGATTGATTACACTCTTCTCATTTTTGATTTTATTGTTCAATTCTTCAATTTCTTTTTTACTTTCTTCAATCATTTCATCCGTTACCTGGATGGCATAATCCTTAACATTTCTTTCCGTGATGGAACCTCTTTTGACCACCCTTTCATCCGCATAAATGCTGGTTATCAATTTTTCTTCATTATGATTTTCCGTTGATTCCTGTTCGAATTCTTCGCCCAATAAAATATCTTTTTTCACCAGACGCAACGCTACTTGTTGGAAGTTTTTCGGCACTTCATGAATGTCAATGATGTAAATATCATTGCTGGAATAAACCACTTCCGTCGGCAATTCCTTGTCCAAGTTTACTCTCGCCACAGCCCTGAAGTTCAATTCGGATAAGTAACTTCTCATATTCGATGTAATTAAAGTGACTTGCATTTTATGGTTTTTTTCATCATAAACCCAATCTTTGATGATGAATTTGCCGTTCGAATTGAGATTATGTTCTTTCCCGATTTCCGTATTCAAAATGTCCAATTCATCCGCAATGAACACTTTGCTTGTTAAAAAAAATGCAAATCCTACAATAAAGAAAAGGGTGATGACGATATATAAATTGGACCATTGGGTAGTCAAATTTTTCCTCTTTTTCTTCTTCATTCCGGTCAAACACCTCCTATATTATTGATGGGCTCTATCCCTTTCACTTTATAAATTCCGCCAGTTTCAACCATGTGAAGTAAAACAAAGTCATTTCTTTTCTCCACATAACCATTCTTATAATCGATTTTCAAATCATAACTGACAATCACTTTTTTATTATCTTCGCTGTTTAAATACACCTGAATGTTGCTCACTTTCGTGGTGGATTTGAATTGGGATTCGTCCAAGCCGTCGCTGGGAAAAAGGGTTTCGATCAGTTCATCGGTCATATAATGTGAAGCGTTTTGTTTGGCGGTCACATAGTTTTCCGAATTCACGTTATAGGCGTATTCTATAAATCTCCGCGCTGTATTCTTTAAGTTTTCAGTCGACTGGTTACCGGATGAATATCCCCCATTATCACTTTTCTTTGTATTTTCCCCATTTTGTATATCCGGTTGATTCTCCAAAGCAAGGACTTCCTGCTGCAAATCCGAGATTTCCTTTTCTTTTTCTTCCAGCAATTTCGCGTATCTTTCATGTATTTCCGATTCGTTGTTTGCCAATTTCTTAAAAGAGTAGATGTTTCCCGAAAGAGAAAGGACAAGGACAATACCAAGCGTCACCATTATGCTGAGATATTTGGCTTGCATACCGCGATTCTCCCCTTATTTGAATAAAAATGGTGTTGGGTCAAATTGGCCACCCCACATTTCCGTCTTGAGTTCAAAATGCAAGTGAGTACCCGTAGCACGTCCGGTTTTTCCGCAAGCACCGATTGATTGCCCGCTTGAAACACTTTGGCCGTTTTTTACATTGATTTTACTTAAATGGGCGTAAGCGCTGATGAAATTGCCATGCTGGATTTGAACCAGGTTTCCGTACGTGCCCCTTACGCCTGCATAAACCACTACACCATCCTGAACGGCATGGACTGTATTCGATTCATTGCAACTCAAATCCACTCCCAAATGAAACTCTCTTACCCCGTCCAAAGTGCGCCATCCATAAGGTGAAGTGATTTCCAACGACCGTTTCAATGGAGAGGAGAAACCGTTTGAAAGTGTGGCTGAATTGCCCATCATCGCAGAAGGCAAGTATCTCAATACGGCATCCACATATTCAATGTCCCCATAGCAAGCTTGATATTGAATGGCGGCAGGTCTATGGCATTTATACAACCCGGTGTTTTTGAACTTTTGATACATTTTTTGCGAATACTCAATCGCCAATTCCTTTGTGTACGCTCCTCCATTGGCCATCACATAGTCAATAAATCCGCTTCCGAAGTTATAGCTTTGAAGCGTCAATTTTACATCGTAATTCGCCTTTTGCAAAACATTGACGAAGTGTTTTACACCATACACAATACTTTCGTCCGGGTTCTTGATACATCCGATTCGCCCGCATTTTGATTCACTTGCCTGCATCGGATCATTGCCTCTTCCTCCACTCTCCTGCATCATTAAAGCAAGCAATAAATCTGTATATTGTTCAAGCTCAAATTTGGATAATTCGGAAGCGATTTGTTCCCGATACCGTTCAACTTCCGGCGATACTTGAGCCGTACCAAAAGCCGACATTTCCACATTTTCCCCTGTCTTTAAAACACCTTGTATGGCCCCGATGATGCCGATCATGATAATAAAAAAGAGCAAAGCAATGATCGCAATGCTCCAAAGGATGATTTTCTTTCTGACCGTAAGAACTCTATATTTTTCTTTGATTCGGTTTTTTACAGATTTTTTTCCGACAGCGGCAGTGGCATTTATGACTTTTACCATTATGCGCCACCACCGAATAAAGTTAATTCATTAGGCGGAATTTCGACTTTAAACGTTATATTTTTAACCCCGGAAATGGAAAGGATTAAGTGGCCCGTTTCGAACCTAGGAATGAGCTGCAATTCAGAATCGGTTATCTGACCTTCAAAAATGGATTTGATGATCGGCAAAGTAATGGCATCCTGTTGCGCGATAAATTTGTATTGGGTGAGTTGGAACAATTTTTTAATATTTTCAGCGTTGTCATTGGTAATTTTCCCATCATAGTTCGGCACGAAGTCATTAATCGAATGGCTTACAAAGAATATGCCTCCGAAGTATTTTCTGGCTTCACGCATAAACCGTTCAATATATTGGACGGCCGGCTTTGAAATATCCCTTGTGTTGATGATGTTATGCGCTTCGTCCATAATAATGAGGTATTTGACAGCATCTTCCACCGTCAATTCCCCGTGATTGAACTTTCTGAATTGGTTGGATCCGTTGACAATCATTCCATCCCATAGGGTGTTCATGATATTGAACAATTGCGCCTGGAAAATCTCCCCTTGCAATGATAACAATGAACGCAAAGGAAACGACACAATCAGTTCATCATCAAAGGACCGGATGGATGAATGTCCATCGAAAATTTGACTATAAATTTCAATCAGATTTTTTATCGTCAACTCGATACTGCTTAATATGGCCACATTGCTTTCCGACAAATTTTGTTTGATGATTCTGTTTGGAAAGTCCTCGTAAAGTTCATCCCGGATTAACTGAAGGAACTCGCTGAAAGTTGGATATTCATGTGCTTTGAAGGTTGTAATCGGCAATACTTTCTTTTCCGACCACAAACCCTTTCGAATATATAACTTTAATAATAGAGAAGAAAACATCGACTTTTCATCGTCGGTCGCTGTCGGCTTCAGATAATTATAAAAAACTTTCAACTTGGATAGATGCTGCATGAAAGACAGTTCTTCATTCGTGCTGCCATCATCATTGACCGCTGTTTTATATACATGCAGAGGGTTAATGATCCCTTCCGAACCGTCCAATGCAATCTGTTTTCCACCAAGGGCTTCCACCAACTCGCTGAATTCACCGGTTATATCGAGGATGCGAACTTTGTTTCCGCGTATCGCCTGTTCAAGAACCATTTTTTTCAACAATGTCGATTTCCCGCTTCCCATCACGCCGACCATTAAAGCATTATAATGCTTCCTTTGTTTGTCTTTATGGAAAAGATCGAACAGCACGGTTCCTCCAGTGTAGGTTGTGCCTAGATAAGTGCCATTCGGATCGTGCAAAGCGGTGTAGTGGAAAGGATATCCTCCAGCCAATGTGGTAGCGGAAATTTCTTTTCCTTTTCGTTTATTGACATATTTCAATTGTGTATGATAGCTCGTAAACATACTTTCCCATTCCCATTCCTGTTCATTTAGAAAAACAGCGGAACGGAAATTCATCGCTTCCAATTCTTCCATTACTCTGCGTGTATTAATCTCCAATTCTTCCAAAGTTTTGCCTTTCACGTATAAACGGAGATGAATACATTTGACAATTTCCCCGAGCGCTATGTCATTGTAAAGCTGATCCAATTCCTGATACAGATTTCGTGCATCAATGCGCTCAATATTTTCTTTGGCGTTGTAAAAACGGGCGTTCTGCTCGGCCATCGCACGATTGATTTTTTCAACCACTTCATGTTTATTGGCATTGGCTATATCAATTGTGGCAATGACATTGGGCATGTTTAAAATGGGTTCCAACCAATAATCTTGTACGATGCTTTGATATTTATAGACATGCAAACACGTTATGTACCCGTCTCCCAAACGTATATAATTCGGTTCAAATTTAATCCCGCCTTGTGGCTGTATCGCCGCAACCAGATTGGGGTTGTAGCCTTTTTCAACTTTTACTTCTTCGTCGGATTTCTTTCGGATGATACGTTGCAATTTTTCAATCAGATCCATGCCCTTCCTGCCCCCTTATTCATTTTCGTTCAACGGTTTTGTGTTAGGGTTAAACAATTGGAATAGAATATTGGTCTTTTTCTCCAAAGGAATCCCAATCACCGGATTGCTTCGGCTTAACAAACTTTTCACCCGCTGTACCTTTTCCAATAACTTCTTTTCATCGTCAGAATAAAGAAATAAGAAGTACTCCCGGTTCGTACGGTATTTTTCAAGGTTTTCCAATTCTTTCATTCTCGCTTTTAAAAAAGTTTCGTAGGCCGGATTTTTATTGTTTCTCATTCGTTGGGCAATATAGGCTTTTTGCCGTTCCAAACTCAAAGGCACATCCAACGGGACGATTTTCAGATCGTCAATATAGGTGGCGTAAAATATGGCCAAGGTATTAATATCATTCTGCAAATCTGTTTCATTAAGCGAGTAAATGTCCTTCGATTCGATTTGAACAATTTCCAGATATTCGCCGCTCCTCATTTCGAAAAAATCATTGTTGGTGATATCAATAATTGGACAGATTTCTGCGAAAGAAGATTTAACGGCCGTTTTTTTCTGTTTCTCCTGTTTTTCGGAAATGACGTTGTTCTCATCAAGAATCGCAAAACCGTTTTGCGAACTTTTCTGCTTCGTCTTTTTTTCATCTAAAAATACCATTCATGTCACTCACTTTCAGAATGATCGATTGCACAATAAGTATTTTTTTTTCGCACAATCGCATAATATATCGCATGAAACATCCGTTTGTTCGGATTGCTTTTCGGTCGAATAATCATAAATATGCCAAACAGCACCAAGAAAACCGTGTACCAGACTTTTAAATCACTGTGTACATATTCGATGGTGATTGCTCTGAATAAAATTAATCCGACAATAAAAAGTAAATCGAACAAATAAATGAATTTCGTAATTTTCAATTCACTGGAAATTTCCCTAGGAATCCGATAAATGCGCATAATCACACCCCGTTAAAAAAGAAAAGTAGTATTTAAATGGCAACACTACCTTTCTTTCAGTTTATGACTTCACTTTTTCACGTTTTTTGATTCGTTTTAATCGTTCTTCCGCACTTTGACTTTTAATAATATATTTTCGTTGATCGTTTCCGTTTTCTTGGGAATGGCGATTCGTTTCATATGCCAATGATTCATTTTCATCTGCGAATCCATTGGAGAAATCGATTGAATGTTTTTTGGTTTGATGATTTTGGTCATTTTGAGTTGAAGTTTGTTGCCCTTTATTGTTCACTGATAAATCTTCGCTGTAAGGAGAACTAGCCGCATTTAGATGGCCTTGGCGGTTTTTCCCGATTGCAAGGTTGATATCTTGGGCTTCTGTTCCTGTTTGGCTGACAGCTTTCATACCGGAGCCCGCCAAATGCCCTGCCAGCGATTGATTAACATTACTTTCAAATGGGGATTTGGGCTGCAATTTACTTAAAGGCGATTGATTTCCGATTACATGTTCAGTTTCAATTCTTTGATTTTTGGATTGGCCATGGTTTATATCTTCAAGAGTATGCTCCGTTGATAATTTGCCTTTGATCGCTTTGGCCAACCCGTTTCCAAATTTTTCGGTAGCATACGCTCCGACCGCCAATCCCCAACCATTTCTGAGGCCGGCATCGATGCCAAACAGCCTTTCCACTATATTCGGGCAGTCGATCACCGCCACACTGAAACCGATTAAAGCGATTAAATACGCCCATCCATCCAAATTATTTTCCAACCAGACAGTCCCGATCATATAAAGTTTCATCGACAGGAAGATTAAGATGACCACGATAAAAATGCCCAATATATTTTGCAAAATCTTTTTTGTTTTTTGTCCGTCATGGATATCAACAGGGGCGATAATCGTTGCGAGCAACTGATTAAACACCAATTCAAATGACAGCCTTGCCAGCTTATAAGCAATGGCGAACAATGTGAATCCCAATGCGCCAAGAGTAATGACGATGGTCAGCCAATCAACCGAGAATCTATAGTAGTATTCTTCATTCCATCCGTTTTCCCCGTCTTGTTCAAGTTCGGCCAATTCGACAGAGCCGTTTTTCCATGTCAAATAATGCTGGGCGACTTCGGGATGCTGGAGATTCAATTCTTCATGTTTGAGTTTTTCTGTAATTTTAATATTGCGTACGATACTCAATGGCAAGCTTTGGATTTTCTCCGGGTTCTCCCAGTTATTTTTATCAAACTCCACTAAGTCTGTTATATTCCTGGAAATGATGTTTTCCGATATGGTTCCATTATCAACACTGTATAATGATCCGTTATTGATGGCGCGGATCGCTTCATCCGTAAACTGATTCACCCTTTCCATCCCGCTGAACATCAATACTAAAACGGAAATGGATACGATTAAATTGATCCCGATTGTTTCAGCATCCAATTTTCTTTGGAAAATCAACATATACCCGGTAATAATTAAACTAAGGGCCAATAAAACCCATAACAACGGTCTGATGGAATCTATAAACGAGACCACTTCCGGGTTTTGGAAAAATTGCTTCGTCAATAATATGGTGTCAATGACATTTTCCATCCCGTCCACTAAGATGGATAAACCTTTGATGACCACCCAACCAATCGTACGCATTCCATCCATAAAAACATTTCCTATCGAAAGGAAATCCTCGAATTTTTCCAAAATATCAATGGTTTCTTGATTACTCACGTGATTTTCTCACCGCCTTTTATTACCGTTCAATTTTGCATCAACTTCGATCGCAGCGTTTCATCTTTTACATTTCAATAATTTCCGAAAGATTTCGATTGATTTTATAATCGTATGTGTCCACAAGGGTGATTGTTTTTTGGGCGGAAGTTTCCTCATCCGTTTCATTAAAAATGGTGATGAAACAATCGTTTAACAAAACCCTTATTTTTCCGCCTCTCTCAAGTAATGATTTATTTTTTTGGATAATTTGGTATAAAGCATTTTGCACCTTTGATCTCCTTCCTAATGATTTTCCTTCGTTTCTATTCCGCTTTTGTGGAAACCGACCTTTCCAGTTTAAATATTATCTATGCTGCAAAAATGCGCCCCGCCGGCTTCCATTGCTTTTCTTTATAAACTTTGCAATTCTTTTCTTTTATCTGTAATTTGTTTGGCCAGTTGGTTCGCTTCATTAATTTTCCGCTCATTCACCATGACTTTATATTTTTCTTCCAATGTTTTAATTTCAGCAGTGATAACCTCATATTTCGTAATCTTTTTAGATAATTCATCACTATTGTTATTGTTTAATTCCAGTTTCGCCTCATCTATTTTTCCAAGTTTCAATAATGCATAAGTTTTCATTTCGGAGCGTTTCACATTCATTCTTACATTTTGGATGTTCAGCATCAGTTTCCAGTCCCCGTCCAAATAAGCCAAATCATATCTTGCCTCATTTGTGGGATAAATTTCGTTAAATGCCGCTATTTTTTCCCTTTTTGTTTTCTTTGGAAGCGTTGAACTCATGATCATTGTTTCAGCCTGAATATGATCTCCATCAAATAACTCAACCGCTTTTTGGAATTTGTTATTGTTTATATATTCAAGAAATAAAATTTGCACTTGATTATCCGTCAACTTCTTCTTATCTAATTGTTCAAGTTTGGCAAACATTTCGTTTTTGTCGCCCATTAAAGCACTCTCATATATCGCTATTAATTCCTGCGATTGTTTCAATTCTTCGCCGCTGTCTGCGAGGGCTTTTTCATAGTTGTCTTTTTGAACCACGTATGTAAATCCTGTCACTAAAGATCCTGTCAGACCCAATACGGCAATTGCATAAACGCTTTTACGCTGCCATCCTTTTAATTTTGAAATTTGACTTTTATCCACTTTGGCGAGGAATTTATCTACCTTTTCTTCCTTTTTGTATTTCTCCGGTGTCAACTTCTCGATTTGATCTAACAGATACAGCTTATCGGCCTGAAATTGTTTATCCACCTTAATGCGGTTGGCCATATTTTTAACTTTGTGATAAATATTCGGAAATTCATAAGAACCAAATTCAAATGTTCCTCTATAATAAACTTTGTTGTTATCCCCCAAGACTTGAAATTCGCTGGTGAATTGCTCCTTTTCTTTGCGGCATTCGTGTTCAATTTTATGGCTCAATTTGACCGCTTCAGCGAATGACATGAGTTCGAAATTCTTTATTTTTGAATTTGGAACGTTGTAAAAAATTACTTTCATCTGCAATCTCCTTTCCAAAAATTTAAGCCATCCCGCATGCATAGATGGCTTAAACATATTTATTGGTGATGATATCCCGCAAACAATAAAAGCTACTCTTCCCAATGATTTTTAGAGTAGCTCTGAAATCTTAAAATTTAATATTTGAACTGATCGAATTCGCAAGAGAATATGCGCCTAAAACAACAATTAAACCGACCACCCCGCCAATAAACCATTTGACGGCTTTTTGGCGGCCTTGTTCCCCTCCGAAAATCAAATAATATCCGCCGATACAAAATGCAATGGCAGTCGCTATAACGGCAGGCATTTGCAGCCATTCAAGAAAGGCTTGTCCCGTAGCGATTAAACTCTCCACTCATTTCCCTCCCTTTTCTCCAAGGTGCCGCTTCGATCGTTCACATCCTGATTTCCACCTGAACTGATTCTCAAAAATTCCGCAAAAGAGCCCCCCACAACACACTCAATAAGGACAGTTTGGGGATTCGGTGAGTTTATAGCCGTTCACTCACAAACTCTATGCAGCATATAGCTGCAATGCACAGTGTTTTTAGATAACACAGAACTATCCATGTAGCCTTTTTCATGAACAAGTTTTAGGAATCACTTGTTGAACCTTCACTTATGTATATCCGTCTACCCGACTACCAGGCAACAGACACATCGTTATTCAATTGTTTTTTCAATAACCGTCCTTATTGAGTGTGTTGTCGGCCCCAAATGGTTAAGTTTATATTTATCTATTTATACATTTGCTTTCGCTTTGATTTTTTTAGGTTTCACTTTTTTTAATTCATCTGTTTCATTCTTGCGCTTTGCAATCACATGATTGTTTTTTACAACGGTTCTTGCCCGATAATATAACTCTGTCACTTTTTCAATTTCGCCCGTTTCCTTTTCGATACCCACGAAGCCTTTAAGTTCATATGTTTTACCTTCAAAAGTTCTTATCGAATCATTTGCAGGCAACTCATATAAACTCATTCTTTCCATTACTCTCTCACCTTTATCAAAGTCTATTTTGTCGAAGGGGATCTCTCCCAAAGAAGTTAAACCGATCAGACAAGAAAATTTATAAAGATCGTAAACAGAAGGCAGTGTTTTATTATTTTCCCAGAAACTAATTTTTGCTTGCGAAACACCAACGGATTCCGCCACTTCCAACTGTGTGATATTGCGCTTTTCCCGTTCCCGTTTCATCCAATCTCCGAGTAACAAACATTTCACCACCATTTATTAGTTACGATATCCCGCACAACAATGAATATTTAAAAATTTATTGAATATTCAATATTAATTGGCATTTAAATTTTAACAAAGTTTTGTTATTAGTCAATTTATCCATAATTCCTAAAAAAATTGGTCCATTAGTCAAAAAGCACCGATTTGTGCAAAATTTATCTTTTTCTTTATATTTTCTTTGATTCGTTTCGCTGGAATGTGGATTTTGAAATATGTATAGTTATATTAGTTTCAAAAAAGCTGTCATTCTAAAGAGTGGATAAAAATACAGTGTTGGGGAGAAAAAGATTTCATTGAAGGAAGGAGGATCGGCATCATTGGATATACATACAGCTCTGGCCTTACGGATGAAAGAACTTGCGGAAGAACGGGGCAAAACACCAGCAGAAATCGGCAAACTGGGTGGTCTGAGACAATCCACCATTTCAGAAATCCTTCAAGGAAGATCAAAGCATCCTAAGATTGATACAATAACGAAGTATTGCCAAGGTTGCGGTATTTCGCTGCATGAATTTTTTCAAAGCGATTTATTCAAAATAGCGGAAATACCTCCCAAAAAAATGCATAAAAAAATGATGGAAAAAATGAACAGAAAAGCGGAGGGATGATTCTTTCCATATACATAATATAAAAATGATGAAAACTAGTATAAAAAAAATGTATAAAACATGTCGATATTTTAATAATAAAATGGTTAATTGTTATAGTTAAATATAAGCATTCAATTACACTTTTCTCAAAAATTTGCCGTTACATACAAATAAATACCATTATTCGACCGAACAAATAGGTCGTTTTCCTTTGGATTCGACAAATATTTCTTTATGTTAAATATATTTCAATTTCTTTTCTGATATTATATTTTTATTACATACTCCGAAATACAGTACTTAGTCCCTATATTTTACGCATTTCCTGCTGATTCGTTAAAGAAACATCTATACATATAATAAATGCCTGCAAAATTTTGCAGGCATTTAATTCATTTTAATGATTTATTGTGAACTTGCGTCTTTCAAATATTTAACGGTTTTCCTGCTTCCAATGGTCAATACAAGAATCCCGCCAAGCAGCAGCAGCACGCCCATCCAACTCATTGGGCTTAAATACTCCCCTACCAAAAAGACCCCGAGTAAAGCCGCTGTCAAAGGCTCCGCCAAAGACAATGTCACCGCTGAAGAAGAACTGATTTTTTCAAGACCCGCCAAATAGAAGATGTAGGCTAAACTCGTTGCAAATAGGCCCATAAAAAGCATTGGCCACAGATTTTGCCCTTCCAACACCCAGGAAACGCCACTTCCCGAAAAGGGCAACAGAAACAGCGCACATAAAGTAAAGGTCATCGCCACGCTCGGCAACGTCTCTTCCCTTTCCGTCAATTTCTTGCTGCAATTTGTATAAAGGGCAAACATGGACCCGGCACATAAAGCAAGCAAAATGCCCAAAGGATGAATCGTTGTATCCCCCCGCGTTACAAATAACAAAATGCAGCCTATAATGGCGAGCAATGTTGCAATTCCCCACACTCTGTTCGGACGTCGTTTAAAAAGCAGCCATTCAATGATTCCAGAAAAGACCGGTGAACTGCCAATGGTTACCACCGTTCCAACCGCCACTCCCGTATAGCGGACAGAAGTGAAAAATAAACATTGGAATAAAGCGATCGTCAGTGCTGCAAAAACGGTCCATTTCCAAGACCATTTTTTAAAATTGATTTTCCGCATGATGAGGACTGCAATGAGCAATACCCCTCCCCCAATCGCTGAACGCACTCCTGCAACAGCGATTGGCGAAATGCCTTCCCGCAAAAAAGTTTGGGTGGTTCCAACGGTTCCCCACAACATTGCCGCAAGCAACACGAATATATATGGTAATATGTTCATTGCATATCCTCCCGAAATGCTATTTTACTGTAATGCTACCATATTTTTCAGATGATTACATCATTTCGAAAACCGCTTAAAATCCTCGCCGTTTCCTATAATAATAATGTAAAATAAAAGTAAGAAATGACGGATCGTTTACACAGTGAAATCATAAAATGAAAGGCGGGTCGTAATATGTATAAAACCGTTAGCGAAACGGCAAAAGATCTCTCAATGCCTGAAGAAATGGTCCTGCGCTACATTTACGAAGGCCGCATCAAAGCTGTCCACGATGGTGAGCAATTCCTCATCAACAGCGACCAATTTGACACGTACCTTGAACAATTAAAACTCCTGAAGGAAGAAATGGAGCTTTGGCAAAGCACCCCAATCCCGGATGACATGGATGTCCGGGATGAAGATTAACGATTACGGACGCTTTTCCTGAAAACATGTACCTTTCACAAGCAATTCAATGAAACCGAATGGACCTCTCATGAACAAAAAGATCATCCAAATCCATCATGGATATGGATGATCTTTTTCTTGCACATCAAGAAAAAATGCTTCTTGAAAAAAGCTCCCCGAGAAGCATCCAAGAAGCACCCTTTTTAAATTGTCACTACAAAACCGGCACGTTTGCCGATAATTTCCGCATAATCTTCCACCATCACGCTGGCAGTCGGATACATCCCCGCACCCGGTCCAATAAGTGTCAATGTGCCAATGTAGTTTGTTTCCATTGTTACCGCATTGAACACATCATCAATCGGATATAGAGGATGCTCCTTGCTTACAAGCATTGGCCCCACTTGAGCAAAAATTGTGCCATCAGGCAACTTTTCCACCTCTGCCACGTGACGATACCTGAGACCTTTTTCTTTTGCTTCTTTCACTTGTTCCGGCGTAATGCCGTCGATTCCAACAACTTTTACATCTGCCCAGTTTGGCTGCTCACCAAAGGCCAATGCCGATAAAACCATAAGCTTTTTAAATGCATCTTGGCCGGAAATATCCATATACGGATCCGCTTCTGCATATCCAAGGGCTTGCGCTTCTTTCAACGCTTCATCAAAAGACCAGCCTTCAGCGCGCATTTTTGTCAAAATGTAATTGGAAGTGCCGTTTAAAATTCCCTGAATTCTTGTCACATCGTTGACGAGCAAAATGTTTTTCATTGTCTTGATGACAGGCACCCCGCCTGCAACCGTCGCTTCATAGCCTACAAATACACCGTTTTGCTTTGCAAGTTCTTGCAGTTCAAGCCCGTATTTTGCAAACATCACCTTATTTGCCGTAATGACGTGGCACTTTTTCATTACCGCTTTCTTTAAATATGTGTATGCAGGCTCCTCGCCTACAATCGCTTCGAATACCACTTGCAAACCTTTAACGTTTAAGCAGTCATCAATGTTATCTGTCAACAAATGCCGTGTTCCTGGAACTCTCTCTTTTGTTGTGTCCCGAACCAATATTTTTGCAACCTCTAACTCGACACCCAGTTTTTTGCGCAAATCTTCCCGTTTTTCGTTCAATATATGATAAATGCCTTGGCCAACTGTGCCAAATCCTAAGATGGCCGCCTTGATTGTTGCCATTTTCCTTTTCGCCTCCATCTTTTCTTTCGAATTGAAATTTCATTGTTGAACAACGAGTGCTGAAATTCTATACTATACAAACACTCTTTATTTGCAGATATAAAAAATAATAAAATTCAATATTTTTTGAAACATACAGAAATTTTAACGTATATTTGAAAGGAACTCAAGGGAATTCTACCCAAGATGGACATTTGTTTTCTACGAAAGGGCATACAACTATTATAATATAGCAAACTTGCTCACTTTTAAAATAAAAAAAGCCAGTACAAACATTGTACTGACCTGTCATTCACCTGTTCACGATGCATTTGCCAACAAAACATTTCGGTATTGGACCAAAATTTTTCTCATCAGCTCTTCTTCTTCCGCTGTAAAGTCTGGAACTCCGTAAGGTCTTCGAATCAATTGGAAATCTCCATATTTTAAATACCATTCTTTTGCCGGCTCTGAAATATGTTGCTCACCAAATTCTTTGTATTCATCATATACTTCTTTGACGACATAATCATGGGTTAGCAAGGAATATGTCTGTTCTTTATATGGTCTGTACCCAAAAACACTTTCCCAGCGTCTATCGACGATTTCAAGCAAATGCTGCAACGCTTTTGCATTCACAAAGGTATTCGTTTCATTTAATTCATATATGATATAAGCCGCAAAATTTTGGGCGCTATAAACCTTACTCATCGGACCAGCTCCTTTATAAGTTAAGGGGGAAAGCCATTAAAGGCTTTCCGTTTTTATTTTAGGGGGGATCAGATACGATGGAATCTAATCATTCTCTTATAACTAATATATACGATCCAATTTAAAATTTCAAGTATCCTAATTAATTTACTAGGTTTTATTTCAACAAAAGGGGATAGGGGTTATAACGAACAACTATACCTGCTAAATGACGGGTCAGCAATTTTAATTAGGATGTGAATTGCATTCGAATGGGAATACAATTCACATCAAAAGTAACAACTTGATGTTTGGCGAACTTTTTCTGTAAAGGGGCGTCTTCATGGCTGCGAATGGGCAGCTTTTATAGGAATCGACCATATTTATTGCTTCAAACCGCTGAGTAAGCATTTTTTAGTAACGAGCTTTGGATTTTTACCCGCTGCAAATGGGCAGCGTTTTATTTTGCTACGGATGGGCAGCATTTGTTTTTGGATTTTGCAACTGCTGCGAATGAGCAGCTTTGAATCCATATAGCCAGTGCCGGATTTACATGCTTTGATCCGCTGACACTGGGTTCTTCAGCTCAAATGAGAGCCGAATTGGGATTTTCCGGTATCAAATGACCGTTCTTTCTTTTATATGCAAATAGAGGGGCTTTTATAAATGATCAACTTAAGCGTTCTTTACACCAAATTCAGCTGCTGCTTTGGCTAAAGCCTGATCTAAATCCGCAATAATATCATCTGCGTTTTCCAAGCCGATGGATAGGCGGATGAGCTCTTCTCCAACACCGGCAATTTTCAATTCTTCAGGAGATAATTGTTGGTGAGTTGTTGAAGCCGGATGAATAATCAATGATCTTGCATCTCCAACGTTTGCAACATGAGAGAACAATTTCACGTTGTCAATAACGACACTGCCTGCTTCACGGCCACCTTTAATGCCGAATGTCACCATAGAACCATAACCGTTTTTCAAGTATTTTTTCGCTAAATGGTGAGATTCGAATGATTCATCTCCTGGATAATTCACGTATTCCACGTATGGGTGGTTTTTCAAAAACGCCACTACTTTTTCCGCATTTTCACTATGTCTTGGATAGCGGAGGTGAAGAGTTTCCAATCCTTGAAGGAAACTGAAAGCCGCATCCGGACCTAAAGTTGGGCCTAAGTCGCGCAATAATTGAACGCGCAATTTTGTTGCAAAAGCTGCGCCTGCTGTATCGATGCCGTAACGGATGCCGTGATAAGTGTGGTCAGGCTCTGTGAATCCAGGGAATCGGCCTTGTGTCCAGTCGAATTTTCCTGCATCTACCACAACGCCACCGATTGTTGTACCGTGGCCGCCAATCCATTTTGTTGCTGAATGGATAACAACATCTGCTCCAAAATCAATTGGATTGCATCCATATGGTGATGGGAACGTATTGTCGATGATTAATGGAATGCCATGTTCATGGGCAATTGCTGCTACTGCTTCAATATCTAAAATATTTAAGCTAGGATTTCCTACTACTTCTGCATAGATTGCTTTTGTTTTGTCCGTAATTGCTTTGCGGAAGTTTTCCGGATCTCTTTCATCTACAAATGTTGTTGTAATGCCCCAACGAGGTAATGTGTTAGCAAATAAGTTATATGTTCCGCCATACAATGATCCAGCAGAGACAATTTCATCTCCCGCATTGGCGATATTTAAAATGGAGAAGGCAACTGCCGCCTGACCGGAAGATAGAGCAACAGCTGCAGAGCCACCTTCTAGCAAGGCAACACGCTTTTCAAACACATCGACTGTCGGGTTCATGATGCGGGAATAAATGTTTCCGACTTCTTCAAGGGCAAATAATTTTCGTGCATGTTCTGTGTTTTTGAAGGCATAAGCCGTCGTGCGATAAATCGGAACGGCAATTGCACCTGTTACTGGATCAGGTTGTTGACCACCGTGAAGTAATAGCGTTTCTGGTTTGAATTCGGACATGATATTTCCTCCTAAACATAAATTTGAGATGGAAGGTTTCGAGAAGGCACCGAAGATAAAAACAAAAGCCCTCTTCGTATAAGAAGAGGGCTCTGTACACGTACATTTCCTCCTCTTATCTTTCAGACAAACGTCTGTAGGATTTAGCACCTTTGCAAATACTTGCCGGTTGCCGGGCATCTTTGGGCCTATTCCCTCCGCCACTCTTGATAAGAGTAATGATTAATTTTCCATCGTTGGATTAACTATAAAACATAGTAACCCACTCTGTCAACTATTTTTTGAAATTTTTAAATCTTTTTTTATTTTATTGAGTATAATAGATTAAAGCGTTTTTTTCTATAAAAGGAGCAAATATTATGTTGATAGAGCTGATTATTTCACTTATTGCGGGATATTTTATCGGTTGCATCCATGGATCAAATGTGGCCCAATACCTTTCCGGGGTGAATCTAAAAGAAGCGGGCCATGGAAACGCGGGGGCTTCCAATGCCACCTTGACCCTTGGCTGGAAATACGGCATACTCGTAGGCCTCATTGATATCGGAAAAGGCGTCCTTGCCATAATCTTGGCAAAATATTTCTTAAATCACTTCACTTCATTGGATGCGGAGCAAATTTCCATATTCCTTTATTTGATAGGCGCGGCGGTCATTTTTGGCCATAATTTTCCCATCCATATGAATTTTCGGGGAGGAAAAGGAACCGCTTCCCTGATCGGCATTTTCGTTGCGATCAATTGGAAAATGGGTCTTCTTGCCGTAGTCGGTCTTATCGTTGTCTCTTTATTGACCAATTATTTGATTCTGGGCGTGTTTTTCTTTTATTTTGCATTTGCAATCAGCGCTTTGCTTTATGAGCCCTCCCTCTGGCCTTTTATCATTGTTCTGTTCCTTCTTTTGGTCGCAATCATTTTGCATTTAGAAAACATAAAACGGATGAAGCGCGGCACAGAACCGACGATCCGTTCCGCCTTTAAAAAGAAGAAAGGCCCATCCGTATAAAAATAGTATCTTCCGTAAAGGGGTTATTCGTTGAACACACTTGGCTACGGAAGATACTTTTTTATTGTCCGCCCATTTCCGATTCATCCCGGTATGTTTCTTTTCCTTTAAAATAAGTAAGTATGACTTTTGCTTCGCTGATTTCACCTGGCGGAACCCTGAAAATATTTTTATCCAGTATAATAAAGTCCGCCTGCATGCCTACCCGGATTTTTCCCAATTGCGCTTCCCAGCCTATTTGCCTCGCCGCATAAATGGTGTAGCTTCGGAGCATCTGCTTCAATGTGGCGCTTTCTTCCGGCCACAAAGGCTTTTGACTTTTTTCATCATTCCAGTGAAGTCTTGTCATTCCTGTCTCAATTCCATAAAGCGGGTTCAACTCACCATCAGGATAGTTGCTGAAAGATGAGACCGGCAATCCCTTTTCAAAGTAGCTTTTCATTCGATGCCAGTTTTTAAGTTCGTCTTCCTTGCCGGCATCTATGGATTGATGAAAGATGGCCGGCTGGACGGATGGAATAATCCGAAACTTCCGGAAGTTTGTCAAATCATCATTCGTTACGATCGGCATATGGGAAATGACATGTTTAAAATTCTTTTTTCCATTTCGTACCCGCGCATATTCAAATCCTTCAAAAATCATGTGCAACTCTTTTTCTGCTTCCACATGAATCCGAAAACCTTCCCGATCCAGCAAATCCAACATATCAAGAAATTTCTCCTTCTCCCAAACCGCATTTTCTGTATAATTCATTTTTGCCGTTTGGACGCTGTAATTTTTCCCTTGGTAAATCTCCCTCCACTCTTTAAAAAGTTCGATCTGATCCAAATCCTTGAGGGGATCCACGTAGATTCCCAACTCATAGGTCATGGTCAATAGATTTTTCCGATCCAGTTCATCAAAGGCTTTCAGCACATTTTCCGAATGGTTTCCCAGGGGAACAAATGCAGCCGTAATACCGTATCTGGCTGCATCTTCTTGATATTTAATCAGCGCCTTTTTATATTGTTCCACGGAAAAGTCCGGCTGCGGCAGCACTTGTACGACCATATCAGTGAATTGTCCCGGAATGATTCCGGACGCTTCTCCAGTTTCCGTTAGGCCATGCTCAATATGATCTAACCCGGATATTTCCAATGTTTTGGAATTGACCCATAGCTCGTCTCGGTGAGCGGAAAATGCGACAAATGGGATATCATGCACAAGTTGGTCAATAAGGTCTCTTGGCGTTTTTCCGCTTTTCCCCCATGCTTCTTCCGTCACTTTTTGATTCCATCCAACTGCGCACAGCTGTTTTAATTGTGGATGCTGTGCACGGTACGAAAATATGGCTTTTTCATATTCTTCGAAGGTGGAAAAGGAACTCAAATCCAACCAAAACATCTTCTCCGCTTTTAAATAAGCGGCATTGTGGCCGTCAATAAACCCCGGCAACATCAATCGGTTGTCCATATACATCACTCTTGTTTGAGGGCCCTTATAGGCTTGCACCCCTTCCCGGTCTCCTACATAAACAAATTTTCCGTTTTTCACTGCAACCGCTTCCGCCTCTTCATTGGCTTTATCCATCGTAAATACGCGGACATATTCAATCACCAAATCCGCTTGGACTATCTCTTCAGCTCCGATCCCCTTGTAAGGGACGGCTATCAAACATAGCAAGAGCAGTACAATGAAAAGCAATTTTTTCATTTATACGACCTCGCTTTGCGGGAGAACTGTTTCAATTTAGGGTATTCGTTTTTCAACAATACATACCGCTATTTTATAATCATCAATCCTTTGCCCTTGAAACAACTTTATCCCTGCAAATCAATGGATTCCTTTTTGCTTTTTGGGCGCTGTGCCCGACCCTCTTAATATGCCCACAAGCGGCACAATCCTCTCACGGTGATCCCCTCCTGCCACCGCCTTCCTCCCTTGCAATGTTCAGCTTTGTATTTTGGGGACGGTGGTTTGAATAATTCAAATTTTTTCCATTGGCAAAAAAGTATAATATGATACCTTTAAGAAGAGAAACATCGCTTGATGAAGCGATATTCCAACCAATTAGTACATAAAAGGGGTGTAAAGATTGAGTGTAAAAGAATTATTGCGCAGTCATACTTCTGTTCGTAAATATACAGGAGAAGAAATACCGAAAGAAAAAATCATCGACTTGATTCAGACAGCCCAGATGGCCGCTTCTTCCCACTTTGTACAAGCTTATAGCGTCATTTTGGTGACGGATGAGGAAAAGAAACAAAAGCTTGGGGAACTTTCCAACAATGAATTCCAATTCCAAACGGCCGGAGCCGCTTTGTTATTCTGTGTCGATTTCAAACGATTGGAAGTGGCAGGAAGAAAGCACGGTGTCGATATTACGGTGGATACAGCGGAAAATGTCTTAGTAGGTGTCGTTGATGTGGCGATTTTTGCGCAAAATTTTGTCATTGCCGCAGAATCGGAAGGCTATGGTATCTGCTATATCGGAGGTGCCAGAAACAATCCTGAAGCGATCAGCGAATTATTCAACTTGCCTGAACATGTATTCCCGCTCTTCGCGATGACCGTTGGAAAACCGACAAAGAAAAATGAAACAAAACCGAGACTTCCTGTTGAAGCCGTAGTGCACGAAAATGGATACGACGTGGATAAGTACGACGAAATTCTGGATGAATATGATGCCATTATGGAAAGATATTATGCATCCAGAAGCTCCAATCAAAAAGTGTCCAATTGGACGAAACAAATGGCTGATTTCCTAATCGATCAACGCCGTCCTCATATTAAGGAATTTTTAGCTTCCAAAGGATTCACTTGGAAATAATCATACTACCTGAATAAATGAAATCCCTATTAGGCTGATCATTGAAAAAATTATCTCCTAATAGGGATTTTTATTTTGGATGAATGCAATGGCGTTTCGTCCACTCCAACATAGATTGGAAACAGTACGGGGAAAAGGACTATTATCTTAATATCGGATAACAAAAATCGAATCTTTTCTCATAGATTCAACAATTACCCTGATGGAAAATTCCTATTTTGTCGTATACTTCTTTTTTTTGACATTTCAAATAGATTAAAATTAATGAAAAGATTTCCTTAATTGGATAATGATGACCACGAAGGGAAGAGGAAGATGAAACAACATAAACAAGTTGCTTTATCCCTTGAACGTCAACATCTGAAATATGTAAAAAGTTACTATAAAACATTGGCGGACATCAACATGTGTTTAGGGAATATCCACCGCAGCATCCAACCACGAATTGATAAACAAAAATACCGGTATGCAACGGAATACGTCAATCAATATATTTCCTACACAAACGTCTGGAATATTAAATTTGTCTATAATTTGGAAAACCCTGAAGTGGCCCTCCTTCAGATTTTCCATTTGGATTACATTTTTGAACATGAACCGGAGAATCGCTTTGCTACGGAACGCAAGCTGCTTGAAGAGCAGAAGGAGCGCTTTTTTACAGTCAATCCCTATAAAGCGGAACAAATACAATCAAGAAAACAGGAGATGCTTGATTATATAAAAAATCGCTCCGAACCATCCGCTTCTGAACATGAAAAACCCGAAGCCAAATGATGCTTCGGGTTTTTTCATCTTCATTATGATTGGCCGATATTAACGACTCCTTCAATTTGCAACGCTTTTACCGGCAGGAACGTTTCACCGGTCTCAAAATAACGGATGACCACTTGATCCCCTTCCCGCAAGTAGATGGACAGCGGTTCGTTTTGGGAACTTACCACAAAATTTTGCCCATTATTCAGCAAGAAGGAAACAAGCGTATAATCCCCTACCTGTTCTTTGTAAACGCGAAGAACCGTTCCGGTAATCGTTTTTTCTTCTGCATTACTTGAACCATCCACCGAACTTGCCCCCCGTGTTAAAGCCGTTTTATACTGTCTCAATGCTTCATTAGGTGTTGAACCGTATACGGATATTTCCGGATTCACCGCGGATACAATAAAGTAATTTTGCAAGAAGCCGTTGGTGTCAAGAACCGGTGCAAGCCAGCTCGCTTCTCCGTAGAAATTGTAAAGGATTGGCATAGCCCCATGCCATTCTTTTTCGATAAATTTCTTCTCAATGATGTCCAAAGCCCCTTGGGAATCCATATAAGATTCTTCTATATTCCCCGTATAATACACCGCTTTCCCTGTCCGCGCATGGGTCAAGGAATAGCCGAGCATGGAATCTACGCCTTCTTTCGGGCTTGTAAAATCCGTAAAGTAATACATTTCCCCATCCTGATTAAAGACCGGGCTCACATTCGCTTCCGTCCCTTCATCGGAAGGCAATTTCACGTCTTTTTTGCCAAAGATGCTGTTCCAGAAGCCATGAACATATTTTCCAAAATAGCTGTTCTGAAGGCTCACCGCTTCCGGAGAAACCGCCCCGTCAATGAATTCCGGCACTTCTTCCAAAGGAATTTTCTTTGTTTCACCAGAATATGCATCCACCATGACAATCCCTTTCACATCAAACCCATTCCGGGCTGAAATAAATTCACCGTAAGAACGGATGTAATAAGGGGTTCCGTCATCATCCACCTCAAGTTGCGGATCGCCGTAGAAAATGAGCGTTGGATACTGCAGACGGATATGGCGTTCCAAATTTTTATTAAAGAATGCAGACGGCACATAGACCATTTCCTTGGCAACAAATACAGGATTATCATTGGAATCCGTTGCGCTCATTTTGAAATAGCCGGGCGTCGTATCTCCATTCAGCCATTTGAAAAACCCGGAAAACTCAACAGGGGCAATATAAACGAACTCCCCATTCACCTTCTGGATCTGCAAGTTGCCAAGCTCATAATAACTCGTATTCGGCACTTGCCCAAAGGCTTTCTTCATTTTGTTTTCCGCAAATTGAGGAGGGACGCTGGCCGGGGTTTTTGTTTCATCAAAGGGTTCAATTTCCACTTCTTGTTCCATTTTTGCAGATTCGTACTTTTCATCCGCATTAAAAATCGGAACAATCAACAAATAAATGAGTCCAATTAAGCTGGCAAAAAACAGGAGCCCTTTTAGCGCCCGTTCCGCTCCACCGGATGCAAGAACGCCGAACAGCAAAATCACCGGCATTGCGTATAGGGCAACCGTCCACTGCACATCAATCTTCGTCAAATAAACAATTAGGAAATACAGGATCCAGCTTGTAATAAAAACAAAAACGAAAGTCTGCAACAATTGTTTGAACGGCAATACATCGCCCTTCGGCAATTTCCTCGTAACCGGAACAATGAGAACCGTTGTAATGATTGAAAAAATTAGGGTCGTTAAGATCAGTTGAGTCATCCTTTTCACCTTCCTTGTACTTTTCTACGGAAGAGATGAAGAAATAGTTTCAATTATTTGCCGATTCCCGCAGCATATTTCTCATCAGAAAAAAGGAAAAATGATACAATGGGGGCAGAAAAGTTGAAGGAGGCAACGTCATGAAAGAAAAAGTGATTGAACGATTGATTCGATACGCCCAAATTGACACCCAATCGGATCCGGAAAGTTCCTCAACCCCTTCCACCAAAAAGCAATGGGACTTGTTGAATATTTTAAAAGATGAACTTGCCGAAATCGGGCTGACAGAAATCTCTCTGGATGAAAACGGGTATTTATTCGCCACATTGCCATCCAATACAGACAAAGAAGTGCCAACAATCGGATTTTTGGCCCATGTCGACACTTCCCCTGATTTTTCAGGCGCGAATGTCCAACCGAAACGGATCGACAATTATGATGGCGGGGATATCCAACTGAATGATGGAATCGTTTTATCCCCGAACCAATTCCCAAATCTGAAAAATTATGTCGGACAAACATTGATCACGACCGACGGCACAACGCTGCTTGGAGCGGATGATAAAGCGGGCATTGCGGAAATCATGACCGCCATGGAATATCTGGTGGAACATCCTGAAATTAAGCACGGGAAAATCCGGGTGGCTTTTACCCCTGACGAAGAAATCGGACGAGGACCACATAAATTTGACGTAGCAGCTTTTGGGGCGGACTTTGCCTACACGATGGACGGCGGGCCTCTTGGCGAATTGCAGTACGAAAGCTTCAACGCAGCCGCTGCAAAAGTGACAACACACGGAATCAGTGTTCATCCCGGCTCTGCCAAAGGGAAAATGGTCAATGCCATCACGATGGCCATCAAGTTCCATAACTTTATGCCTCAAGAAGCCGTTCCGGAAAAAACGGAAGGCTACGAAGGGTTCATCCATCTGATGAGTTTCAACGGTTCCATAGAAGAAGCAACCCTTTCTTACATCATCCGCGACCACGACCGGGAGAAATTCGAGGCGAAAAAAGAATACTTCCGCGTAGTGGAGCAACGCATCAAGGAAGAATTTGGCGAGGACGCCATCACTGTTGAGTTGGAAGACCAATATTACAACATGAGAGAAAAAATTGAACCGGTGAAAGAAATTGTCGACATCGCCAAACGCGCCATGGAAAATCTAAACATTTCGCCAATCATTGAGCCGGTTCGGGGCGGAACGGACGGCTCCCAATTGTCCTACATGGGTCTGCCGACACCGAATATTTTTGCCGGTGGCGAAAACATGCACGGCAAATTTGAATTTGTATCCGCCGAAACGATGGAACTCGCTGCAAAAGTCATCGTTGAAATCGTCAAACTCTTTGAAGCGGAAGGGAAATGATTTTATGGGCTGCCTGGAAAGAAAAGTCTTTTCGGGCAGTCCTTCATTTCTTGTTTGGCAGAGAAAGGGTATGGGAAACTTCGCAAAAATAATAGCCATTCCAATCCCATGTTATAATTGATTCGAGGTGATATGTCTATGCCAGCCTTGACCTATGAACAGCTTGCTTTTTTGAATTCATACGGCATCATAACAGAGGAACCAAGAACTCCTTTATTCACTTTGGAAAATTTACATAAGGAATTCTTTCTGCCCGATTTTTTGAAGCTCATGATGGAAATTACCCAAGCAGGAACAGAAGCCGCTGCCATCTCCCACTTCGGCCGGCGCTACGGGATGTTTGTCGCGGCCCAATTTTATTTTCTTGCTGCCTATGATGAAATTTGGGACGGCAAATTGGAAGACGTCCGTTACTTCCATGTCCATGAATACGGAATCGATACGCTCGGCACTTACATTACCCCGACGGACTATCGTTATGTGGAAGAAAAGGAAAGGGAATATGTGATTTCCAAAATTCTTTATCAGGCCCATCAAATCATTATGCAGCTTCGCGAAACGACGACCATTTCCCCTTTGACTCTTTGGGAAAACATTTTCGGCTATATGTTGTGGAATTATTACGAACTGCTTCAAAATCCGTTGCTTGCAGACCGGGCTTTTGAAGACATAGAAATACTGGAAGACACCAAAGTATGGCAACGTTTCTCCAACAAATCATGGTTCTATCAATACACAAACGGAAAAAGCCCGTTGGATCTCATCAACAAATCGGTAAGAAAAAGCTGCTGCTTCTCGAAGGATATTCCGGGACTTGAAGCTTGCACCTTTTGTCCAATGAAGTAACTTTCAAGATTTCCTGCCTATGAAGTGTGAACGGATATTGGTTTATGATCACTTCATTTGAGCATTGGAAATCTTTTTCTTTTTTTTGCACACAATCTTCTAAATTCATCAAAAATTTGTTAATGTTCACAAGTGCAAGAGATTTTATTTTTTGTTAAAATAAAAAAGCACTCTGTGGAGAAAGGATTGGATTCCATACATATGAATGAAGTGAATCAAATGAACGCAAATGCAATGCATGAAAATCATGAACCCGCTTTATTGAGCAGAATAACAAACATCATCTTTATTGTCATCGGAGCATTTATCGCCGCTTACGGATTGGAAGCTGTGCTAATTCCAAACAGCGTTTCTGACGGTGGAATCACCGGTATTTCCATTATGCTGTCCACACTCACCCCTCTTCCATTGGGTCTTTTCTTAGCGATTTTAAATATCCCTTTTATATTTCTAGGTTACAAAATGGTCGGAAAAACCTTTGCGATCAACTCCATCATTGGAATTGCCACATTATCCATCGCCACTTCCTTGATGCATCATATACCAACGATTATCAATGGCGATTCACTATTAGTTACCATTTCAGGCGGTATTTTGCTTGGTATAGGTATGGGCTTAGCTTTACGTAACGGCGGCGCCTTGGATGGCACGGATATGCTGGCCGTATTAATCAGCAGAAAAGTACCCTTTTCAACAGGTGAAATCATCTTAGTCATCAATGTATTCATCTTCATTTTTGTCGGCTTTGTATTCGGCATTGAAGGAGCCCTTTCTTCGGCAATCGCCTACTATATCGCTTCAAAAGTCATCAGCATCATTGAAACAGGTCTGGAAGATGCGAAATCCGTTACCATTATCAGCAAACATTCGAGGGAAATCGGTCAAGCCATCATCAACCGTCTCGGCCGTAGCGTGACTTATATCAATGGTGTTGGCGGATATACGAATGAACCGGTCGAAATTATTTATTGTGTCATCAACCGAATGGAAGAAAGCAAATTAAGATCCATTGTCAAACAAAAAGATCCGGATGCTTTCGTTACCTTTGACGAAATTGCAGAAGTCCGGGGCGGAAATTTCAAGAAAAGAAATATCCACTAATCAACTTAAAAAAGCAACAAGTCTTTCGGCTTTGTTGTTTTTTATTTTTTTACAATATTATTTTCAACACTTAAAGTGCCTAAAATAATAAAAAGACTTGGTCTACACCAAGCCTTCATCCAAAACTTTTTTATATTCGACAAACCAGTCGTCGCCTTGCTCTTTGATGGCGACCCCAATGTACCCATTATGTAACAGGTTCTTTTGCCCTTCAATATCCCCCATGGATATGAAGAAGGATTCTTTTTTTAATTTTGGTTTTTTGTGCAGCGGCTTGAAGAAAATATACCGTAATTTTCCGCCGTATTTTTCTTTCAACGCGGCGATATACATCCCCTGATGCAGTTTATCTTTAATGCTCGGGATATTATAAGGCATCACTGTCGCCAACACATAGTCAAAATTGGACATATCGATATGTTTCATAATAATTTGGGCCATTTTCTTTTGCAGCCCATATCCGCGGAAATCGGGATGTACATTTGAAATTTCCTGGTAAAGTACCCGCTTCAAATCCTCTTCTTCCGTCAACCCGATATCTTTCCCCAGACCCTGGTCGTCCATTTCCGGAATCAAAAGCGCACGAAATGCGATGAGGCGATCTTCAATAAATACTCCGATCATCAATCCATTGCCCTCTAAAATAAACCGGAATTCCTCATCAGAGAGGGGTTCTAATGTTTGTTTATCGGGGAGCGAATCAACGACAGCTTGTTGGAGATCAAAAATTTGGGGTATATGATCAACCTTCAACTTTTTCACATGATAAGGAATATCTTTTAAAACGCCTTCTTCGATCACTTCACACATAATAGCCACCTTACTTCATGATTTAACTTTGCAAGAATAAACCGTTAATCGGGATAAAACTTCTTCGTCAATTTCCACGCCTAGCCCCGGCTTGTCACCCAGCTCGATAAACGGAATTTTATAACTTTTATTCAAATCGCCGATATCCGTTTTAAATTTAAGAGGGCCTGTCAGTTCCACACTCTTGATGTTTTTTTTCGAAAAGGCTACATGAAAACCGGCTGCCGAAGCAATGGAAGATTCAACCATCGAACCGATTTGGCAATCAATGCCCGCCATTTCCGCCATTGTGGCAAGTTTCGCCGCAGGGTAGATACCCCCGCATTTCATCAGTTTTATGTTGATTTTATCTGCCGCCCTTTTTGCAATGATTTCCCGCATATCGAAAATATTGCAAAGACCTTCGTCAATCATGAGCGGAATGTTGGATTTGGACTTCACTTCCACCATTGCATCAATATCATCCGCAAGAACCGGCTGTTCCAACCAATCGATGCCAAGGGATTCCAAAGATCGCATGGCTTTTAGCGTATTTGAACTGTTCACCCAGCCCTGGTTGACATCGACTCGAATGGCGATTTGTTCTCCAACACGTTTTCTTACCGCTTTAATCCTTTCTACATCCCGTTCCACATCTGTGCCAACTTTCATCTTAAAGGAGCGGTATCCTTCTTGTACTTTTTGTTCCGCTTCTTCTGCCATTTTATCAGGTTCATCAATGCTTAACACATGGGTGATTGGGAATTTTTTATGAAATCTTCCGCCAATTAACTGATAAACCGGAACCCCAAGCTTTTTCCCCACTGCGTCAAAACAAGCGATATCAATGGCCGCCTTCGCACTGGGCACTCCTTTTACGATACGATCCATTTTGTCATGGATTTTTTCAAAATGACATGGGTCCTCATTCAACATTGCAGGTGCCAAGGAATGTTTTAGAACATGAAAAGTGGATTCAAATGTTTCCCCAGTTACATGTTCATCCGGTACACTTTCCCCCCAGCCGATGTAACCATCATCCGTTGTAAGTTTTATAATGATTGACGGCATCGTCGGAAAAGTGCCGTAACTTACAATAAACGGTTTTATTAGTGGGAAATCTACCGCAAAAATCTCTATTTTCTTGATGTTCATTGAATCCTACTTCCTTCTATTTATACTCAGTTGCATTGAATAATGTTTTTGCCAATACTTTTGCGCCGATAATGAGCGCATCTTTATTAAAGGTCATATGCGGGTGATGAAGGCCCGGTTTCAGATCTGCACCAATGCCAATCATCGTCGCTTTCAATTCAGGTTTGGAAACCGTATAAAAATGGAAATCATCGCTGCCCGGCGTTTGAACCGGCTCTGCCAAAAATCCTTCTCCGACCGTATCCATAATGGCTGTTTCCGCAATTTTTTTCGCTTCTTCAGACACTTCTGCGCCTGGTGTTTTGTCATACCAATCCCAAACTATTTCCGTTTCAAACATTTTGCTGATATTCCGAAGTCCATGTTCTACATGGAATTGTATCGCATCGATCACGCGATTTTTTTGCGCCCGAATGTCGATTGAAAAGGTAGCATTACCTGGAATGATATTGACACTGCCGCCATCCGCCACCACTTTTGTCAACTTCACGCTATGCACTTCAAAAGGATTTAAATAAATATTTTTCAACATTTGTTGGATGGCAAAAATCACATCGATGGCATTTTTTCCTTGATGCGGTCTTGCTCCGTGGGCATCAACCCCCCGCACCTCACCTTGCAGGAACAATGCCGCACCGTGTTGGACCGCAGGAGAAACTTTGCCAAACGGCAGTTCTTCAATCGGTCTTAAATGAATGCCAAAGAGATAGGACACATCATCAACGATTCCGCGCTTCACCATTTCAATGGCCCCTCCCCCAATTTCTTCAGCTGGTTGGAAGATGAAACGAATCCGTTTCTTTAAAGGGTAATCTTTAATTCTTAGTAAAGCACCTAACACCATGGATATATTGGCATCGTGGCCACAGGAATGATTCGCTCTCATCTCTCCGTCCACTTCTTGCCAAAGGGCATCGATATCTGCCCTTACCGCAATCACTTCATCCCCTTTGCCAATTTCCGCCACAAGCCCTGTCATATCCGTAAAACGCTTGTACGGAACTTTTAACTCATCTAGTATAGCGGCAATTTTATTTGTCGTTTGATACTCTTTCCAACTTACTTCTGGACAACTATGAAAAAGATCAAACCAACTAAAGATGACCTCTTCATAGGTTTTAACATGACCCATTTTTTCGCACCTCGATACTTTTGCTTACTCTATTATACATAAAGTCACCATATTTATTAATTGCTTTTGCCCACACCTTAACAAATACTCCACACATGCAATAATCATTCAAAGGTTTTCACATTTCTTTACCTATATCATCGTCTCTTCCTTTTTAGATTTTAAAAAAAATCCGCCTCCCATAGAGACGGATATAAACCATTAACCCAAAGTTGTTTTTATTTTATTGTTCCCTTTACTTTTTGTAAACATTTGAATGGCAAACATGATGCCAAAGATGATTAATCCAATCACATCAGACAGTGATTCTGGATAGATCATGAGCAATCCAGCAACGATTAGGATGATTCTTTCAATCCATATAATGCGTCGGTACCAGAACCCGATGACCCCTGCACCAATGGCAATCATCCCCATAATTGCTGTAATTAGAACCCAAATGACTTCTAAAACTGACACATCAATCATAAGCAATTGTGGTGAGAAAATAATCATATACGGAATAATGAAAGCTGCAATCGCCAATTTAGATGAATGAACTCCCGTCTTAATTGGATCCCCGCCAGAAATAGCCGTAGCTGAAAAAGCAGCCAATGCAACAGGTGGCGTGATATCCGCTATAATTCCAAAATAGAATACAAAGAAATGGGCAGATAAAAGTGTTACAACAGGCACAGCTGCGTACGGAACATCAGGTGCAAGCAATGTAACGATTGCCGGAGCTGCAATAGTTGAAGTAATAATATAGTTTGCCGTTGTCGGAGCACCCATTCCTAAGATTAAAGAAGCAATCATAACTAGGAATAATGTTAATAAAATATTTCCTCCAGCCAGTTCCACTAATCCGCTTGCCAAGCTTAACCCAAGACCTGTTTTCACCACAACCCCTACAATAATACCTGCGCAGGCTGTTGCAGCAGCTACGCCTAACGCTGTTCTTGCTCCATCAGCTAAAGCATCAATTATTTCTTTCACACCAAATTTTATGTCTCTATTTAAGAAACCAACGACAATACACGCAATAATTCCATATAACGCTGCGTGGATTACCGGAACTCCCATCATCATAATAATGATGATTAAAATAAGCGGCGTTAGCAAATATAATTTCTTAAATACTTCCTTACGATCTGGCAATTCTTCATCCGTTAAACCGCGAAGACCTAGTTTTTTCGCTTCAAAGTGAGTCATAATCCATATACCTGCAAAATACAATATCGCAGGAATAGCTGCGGATTTTGCAATATCCCAATACGTTACACCGCGTCCGATAAATTCCACCATTAAGAAAGCTGCTGCCCCCATGATTGGCGGCATGATTTGTCCGCCAGTAGAAGAAGCCGCTTCAACTGCCCCGGCAAATTCCCTTTTATAACCGAGCCTTTTCATCATCGGGATTGTATAAACACCAGAAGTAACTACATTGGCAACGGAACTTCCGGAAATTGTCCCCTGTAAGGCAGAAGAGAATACAGCAACTTTCGCCGGTCCCCCTACCAGTTTTCCGGCAACGGTAATCGCCAAATCATTAAAGTACTCCCCTACACCTGTTTTCACTAAAAAGGAGCCAAATAATAGGAAAGCAAAAATGTATGTGGCTGATACACTAATCGGTGTACCTAAAATACCGTCAGTTGAAAAGTACATCAAATTGACAATCTGTTCCAACGATTGACCACGGTGAGCCAAAAAGTTCGGCATATATGGTCCAAAAAAGGCATATAGCAAAAATAGTATCGCAATCACCACAATCGGCAATCCTACCGTTCTTCTAGCAGCTTCCAAGACTAATAGAATGACGAGACCCCCAATAATTAAATCTGTTTGGTTAATCGTCCCTAAACTTGTAACAAGCCTCTCATAATTCAATGTCCAATAAATGCCACAAATAGCTGCAACAATAGCTAATAAATAGTCATAGAAAGCAATTTTCGTTTTAAAGCCCTTTTTTCTAGGCGGAAAAAGAAGAAAAATGATGGTTAATGCAAATCCAAGGTGAATACTACGCTGTATATAAGCAGTAAATGCACCAAAAATAGCTGTATATAATTGGAATAACGAAAAGGCAATAAGGATACCGTAAACAACCCATTTCACTATTCCACCTAATTGTCTTAAATTTGATTCAGCGTCAAACTTTTCTAACAATTCTTGCGCCAACTGTTCTTGATTCAATTCCTCCGGCTGTTTTATTTCAGTTCCCATGTTTCATTCGTACTCCTTTCATTTTGTCATAAAGGGAGACGCTTTTTATCTCAACGGTGTAGGAATTTCCCCTTTGCAAGTTCTTTTTTAAATCATATGCTTTACCACCGTAATAAAAAAACAAATCCATATTAATATCCCCAACATATAGGACAAAATTTTCCAAAACCCGATTTGAATAAAGTTTATATTTCCCATCTTCGTAGAGGAGCATTTGTCCCTCTTCTGCATAAGCTGGCATTCCAATAGATACATCCTCATATTCCATTGAAACTAGTTTAATTTTGTGATCTTCTATTTCATAAGTTTCCAAAACATCCGTACGATGAATAGAATGAGTAAATCGAATTTGAAATGTAGTATTCTGATCAATGTCTATAAAATACATTTGTGGCTCATCGGCCTTTGCTTCTGAAAAGGAAATAACAGGAAAAAGAGGGATAAAGAAAAATATAATAAAAACAGCAACTATGACGATGCCAAACATGTTTTTTTTCATATTACCGCTCCATGTAGAAAGGGCCTGAAGAAGCATTAGCCTTCAAGCCCTTCACTTTGTTAAACAACCATTATTCTTCAAAATATTTTTTCGCACCAGGATGCACATCAATACCGATGCCGTCTAAAGCACTTTCTTTCTTAATGTATTCCGCTTTAGCATGTCCAATTTTGTCTGTATTGTCGTAGATTGCTTTTGCAATACCGTATGCAACATCTTCAGGCAAATCTTTTTTCACTGCAAGCATTGCAAGTACGGAAACAGTTGGCACATCTTCCGCTAAGCCATATGTACCTGCTGGAATCACATCTTCTTTGTAATAAGGGTATTTTTCAATTAACGCTTTTGCTTTTTCAGGATCTACTGGAACAATTACTACATCCTCTTGTGCACTTAAAGATTCCACAGCAGCAGTTGGATAACCGGCAGTAATGAAGGCTGCATCAATTTGTCCTGCTTGTAAACCGTCTACAGATTCACCAAAGCCTAGGTTTTGTGGTTGGATGTCATTCATTGTTAAACCATGTATTTCTAACAATTGTTCAGCGTTTGCATAAGTACCGGAACCAGGAGCACCAACAGAAACTTTTTTACCTTTTAAATCATCAAATGATTTAATGCCTGATTTCGCTGTTGTTACTAAGTGAACTGTTTCTGGATAAAGGGCGCCAATTGCCACTAAATCATCCATTGGTTCTCCATCAAACATTAAAAGACCATTTTTCGCATAATATGCAATATCTGTTTGCACAAAAGCAATTTCAGCGTCTCCTGCTTTTAAAGCATTAACGTTTGCAGCAGATGCTTGCGACACTTCCGCAGTTGTTTTAATACCTGTTTCTTTTGTAATCAACTCTGCAAATGTACCGCCTAAAGCATAGTAAGTACCTTGTGTACCGCCTGTTACCATACTTAAGAATTTGATGTCTGATGATGATGTATTGTTATCCCCCTCTGTTGAACTATCTTTTGTGCTGGAATCGTCTTCTTTTCCACCACATGCAGCTAAAAGCATCACCAGCATAATGCTTAGCACCGTTAAAAATAAAAACTTTTTACTTTTCAAACATAACCCCTCCTCTTTGCTTCTATCAAATGTGTAATAGCACAGTTCAATTGCAACTATTACTATTTGCCTGTGCCAAATCCTTTTTATAGAATAATAGAGTTTAAAAAAGTATATATTAATATCAAAATAGAATTTATAGCTTTCGTATCAACGTTTTTAGCGATCAATCCGTTGTTATAGTACAAAATAAAGTTTTAATTTTCTAAATAATATTATTTTTCTAAATTATATTTAAAAAATAAAATGTTACTCTTGAACCAAAAAACAGGCTGCCTAAAAACTAAAAAGTTTCCCTTATAGACAGCCCGTTAAAAAATAAAATTATTTTGATTCTATAACTCCGCAAGCAATACGCACGCCGGAATTGCCAGATGGATCGGTTTTGTAATCATCCGAAACTTCATGCAAAATGACAGCACTGCCATCTTCATCAAACAATGAATGTTCTTTTCCTTTTTCTAAAGTAATATGCTTGGCTATAAATTCCACATCGACAACGCCGCTTTCGTCCGCCTTCACATTAGGCAAATCTCCTGCATGGAAGCCCTTTGGATTTTCAAAACCATGCTCTTTTCCTCCAGGATTAAAATGGGCTCCAGCAGATTCAAACGTCGGCTTTTCACACTTTCCAACTTCATGGATATGGAAACCATGTTCCCCTTCCGGCACATTTTCCAATTTCACATGGATTCGAACACCTTCTTTTGATTCGGTAAATTTCACAATCCCCAATTCCTTACCTTCTGTATCAATCATTGTTGCTTGTGCAGTTAAAGCGGCTTGTGCGTTTGTCGATATTTGTTCAGAATTGTCATTTGTTGCTCCCAAAAAACCGCAGCCCCCTAAAAGAAGCAGGCTGAATGGTAAACTATAACAAATCATTTTTTTCACATAGCTTCCCTCCTTCGAAAAAAGTTTCGACAAGGGATTGGATAAATATTCAAAAACCGGTGGGAAACTTGAAAAACTTGCCGATATTATTCGAAAGGAGGGATTTTTTTATGGATATCAATTCAATCATGTCAAGCCAACTTGCCTCATTACAACAAACAGTCCAATTGAGCATTTTAGACAGAGCGCTCAATTTAGGAGCCGCGGGTGTTGTAGAGATGTTGGAACAACCTCAGCCTGAAGCAAATCATCCATACAAAGGAAATATTATTGATGTTTCGGTATAAACAATAAAAAAGCGAACGGGAAAACAGTGCGTTTTCTCCATTCGCTTTTTTCATATATTGCCCTTCGTCAGTACACACCTTTATCATACTATAAATAGTACCGTTTTTTGTAGTTTATCATATGTATAATATTACAATCTTTTGATTCTCCTACCAGAACATCGGCTTTGAAACCATTAACCATAGCATAATGAGCAATAGAAAAATATATTTCCATGTAGCTTTCCGCAATTTTGAAATAAATTCTTCTTTTTTAAACGCATTTGTTCCAAAAGTATTTAAAGTCGGTTTAAAAGCTCTCGCCAAAAACACAATCGATAAAAACATAATAGCCAAAGTAAGCACAATCCACGAATCCCTCCATGTCCATCCGGAAATCATGACAAGAATCGCTCCGGAGAGTACAAGAATGTGGCCAGCATGTTTTACCACCGTAATCGCAAGTTGAAACGACTTCACAAATCCGACCATCTCTTTTTCATCAGCTGTTTCCATTTTCTTTGTGATGGGAATTAAAGTTACTAAAGGTCCTATCGAAATCACTGCGCTTAAAATATGGATATATAAAAAAACGGTATGCAACAAGTTCATCACTTCCATTCCTTTATGCTACTCTTAGTATAACATGTATTTAAAATACTTTTTATTTGAGATTTCGTGACAATTCATTTGTTTAAAAGAAAACACTTTGGATAAAATAGTGTGTATATTTCATCAATACATGATAGGAGTGTTGACAATCGGAATTCATAGATTTTTTACAAGTTTAAATGATTTGGAACGAATTTTTCGAGCGCCTGGACGTTTTAAATTTGAAGAACATAATGTGGCCGCCCATTCATGGAAAGTTGCCCAATACGCATTGTTTTTCGGAACTTTGGAAGAACTGCACGGGGCAAAAGTCAATTGGAAGTCCCTTTATGAAAAAGCCATCAACCATGACTTTGCCGAAGTGTTTATCGGCGATATTAAAACACCGGTCAAACATGCCAGCGAAGAGTTGAAACAAATGCTTGCCCATGTGGAAGAAAAAATGATGGAAAAATTTATAAAAGAAGAGATTCCACCAGAATTCCAGGAAATCTTCTTTCAGCGAATGAAGGAAGGAAAAGATGGAACATTGGAAGGAAGGCTCCTTGAGTTTGCCGATAAGCTTGACCAATTTTATGAGTCCTTCGCTGAATTAAAGCGAGGCAATAAGGATAAAGAATTTATCATCATGTATCAGCAAGCATTATCCAAACTTCTTCAAATGCCTTTAAAGGTGAGCGTCAATTATTTCCGAAATGAAATTTTAAAAGACGTCATGAAAGAAGACACTCAAATTGACGTTGCAAAATTGACTAATGAAATATTGGACAAAATAAAGCCTCAGGATTGATTTGGTTAAATCGAATGAGGCTTTTATTTTTGCTTGCAAAAAATACCTCCAACGCTTTTTATATTAAATAATTGACTTTTTTATTAAAAGATACTTACTTGCGGCAAGCTACATATTCCATTACTATTACATTAAAGCTGCGTTGTACGTACACATATTAAGTTTTAACCTTTGAACTGTAAAAGGGAGTTTTAGATCGAAGATGGAATGGCGGGCGTCACACTGCGGTGAATGACGATAGACAGGAAATCTTCTGCGAACACCCACCTGGTGGAGTCGTGGTTTTAAAACTTTCTATTAATATTACGGCAAGGCGGCTTTCACTGCAAACATTGGTAAAACAATGGTTTGTAAAAAAGCTCTCTGTTCAGGAGAGCTTTTTTATTTTGGCATTCAACGGTCTTTCATGCCCCCACATACCGTTGATAAATCCTTTTCGCCTTTTCTTCCTCTTTCGTTCCATGGATCAATGCCCTGCCATCTTGAAAAAGAACCATTTGGACATCTTCCACCTGGAAGGACATTAAGTAAGGGGTCACTTTTAAGTTTTTAACGATTGTATGGAGCCTTTTTGAAATCCTTTCTAATGAAAATTGCTGCGTTTGCTGCGGACGAATCTGCACCGTATTTCTGCCGCACAACACCGCTGTTTTCAAACCCGTCCCCTTCCTCAAATATGGGAATGAGGGATTTTCCCCGCACGAAGGGCAATCCGCCCTCTTTAATGATGATACATCGATGATCGAGTGTTCCCTTTTCCATATATCAAAGGAAACCGATTCTTTGGACACTTCTCCGCTCACCAGATATTTCAAAGCCTCTGCCGTTTGATAGGATGCAACCATTTGCACTGCCGGACTGATCACCCCGACGGTATCGCAAGTTAAACCCTCGGAAGGAAGCGTTTGGAGCAAACAATGATAACATGGTGTTTGTTTTGGCACAATGGAAACGGTCATTCCATAACTTCTTACCACTGCCCCGTGAATCCAGGGAATGCCATGTTTCATTGCCATATCATTGATGACAAATCTCGTTTCAAAATTATCTGTCCCATCCATGATGAGATCGGCATCTTTCACTATTTCTTCTGAATCAATAGAGAAGTCTCCAACAATCCCTTTAATATCAATCGTTGAATTGATTACTTGTAAATGGTTTTGTGCCGCAATGGCCTTTGGGATGTTCCGTTTTGCATCCTCTTCCGTATAAAGTTGCTGCCGGCCGAGATTCGTCCAATCAACGTAATCCCGGTCGATGATGGTGATTTTCCCGATGCCCGCCCGTGCCAACATCTCCGCATTGGCACAACCTAACGCTCCTGCCCCGACAATTAGCACATGGCTTTCCAATAATTTCTTCTGTCCTTCCTCACCAATAGGGGAAAACAACCGTTGCCGGGAATACCGTTCCATTAGGAAAGAAGCATCCCTTCTATTGGACTGGAGGCAACAGCATACCGTTTTTTCGGAATTCTGCCAGCTTCATATCCAAGTCTTCCCGCTTCGATGGCCAGCTTCATGGCCTTTGCCATTTTCACCGGATCTTTTGCCCCGGACACCGCTGAATTCAATAAGATGCCATCTGCCCCCAACTCCATCGCAATGGCACAATCCGCAGGCGAGCCGATTCCCGCATCCACTATGACCGGAATACCCGCCTGCTCAATGATGAGGGAGAGATTCAGCGGATTCACAATCCCTTGCCCTGAACCAATGGGTGAAGCGCCCGGCATGATGGCATGCACCCCCAATTCTTCGAGTCTCTTCGCTAAGACTACATCATCGGAAGTATAAGGAAGGACAATGAAACCTTCTTCCAATAACATTTCTGAAGCTTTTAGTGTTTCAACCGGATCCGGAAGAAGGGTTTTATCATCCCCAATGACTTCCACTTTCACCATGTCGCACAGTCCTGATGCTTTGGCGAGTCTTGCGATCCTCACCGCTTCTTCCGCCGTTTTTGCCCCGGCAGTATTCGGCAGGAGGGTGTATTTTGAAAGATCGAGCATTTCCAGAAAATTCGGCTGTGACGGTTCATAAATATTCATTCTTCTTACGGCAAAAGTCAAAATTTCCGCTCCGGATGCTTCCACCGCTTCCTTTTGGACCTCAAAATTCGGGAACTTCCCTGTACCTAGCAATAATCTTGATTGGAATACTTTATCTGCAATTTTTAACATGTTTATCCCCCTCCAACAAAATGGACGATTTCGATTTTGTCGCCATCATTTACCGGCTGTTTGTCATATTGCTCTTTCAGTATAATTTTTCCATTCTGTTCAACAACGACAATCCGTCCTTGCAATTGAAAAGACTTCAGCAAATCTGCCACATTTTTCACATTGTTATCCACTTCCGTCTTCTGTCCATTGATATAAAGTTGCAACGTCATCCCCCTTCCCCTTTGACACTTGTTTTAAACGGGTTGCCGCTTCTTTTGGGTGTTTCGATGAGAAAATGTAAGACATCACTGCAATGCCGCCCACTTTTTTCTCCAGCACTTTTCCGGCATTCTCAGGAGTAATTCCGCCGATGGCAATCACTGGAATCTTTACATGTTCAACAATTACACCAAGGGCACCCGTTCCTCTTCCCGTTAATCCCTTTTTGCTGTCCGTTTCAAAAACATGGCCGAATAAACAGTAATCAGCTCCTGCTTCTTCCGCTCTTTCCGCTTCTTCAAGGGAATGGATGCTGACCCCCACTTTCATATGTGGAAATGCCGTTTTGACCTTTTCTACCGGAAGCCCCTTCCCTGGCAGATGCACATTCGGAATTCCAGTCACAAGAGCAATATCCAGCCGGTCATTGATGACAAGCTTTTCTTTCGGCACCCCTGCCTTTAGTAACTCCTCTACTAGAGCAACAATCTCATGGGGCGATTTATTTTTTTCGCGTATATGAATGTAATCCACAACGGCAGAAACCGATGTGATGATTTCCTTCAACTCTTCATTTGTCTTTTTCCCATCGGTGATTATGTGCAGTTCCAACCAAACGACTTCCCTTCGCAAAAAATTATGCAGTCACCTGTTCATCCATCGGCCACATTTGTTGATGATAAGCCATATCCCAGAACATGTATTCAAATCGGGTTGTATTTAAAAAGATTTCTTCCAGCCGTTGAAGTTCGGATTCCGGCTTTCCTTCCGCCAATTGATTGAGCAAATCGAGATTCCATTGCGCAGACTGGCCAAACTCTTCTGAACTGTACGTTTTTACCCAATCGCCGTATAATTCATGATTTTTTGCCCCCGGGATTTCAGCCAATTCACATCCAATCTCCCAATAGCTCCATGCACAAGCCAAATGGGCAGCTGCCAATTCGGCGATGGAGCCGTTTTGGGCAACCGCCAACATGTAGTGGGTGTAAGCAAGGGTTACCGGGGAATGTTTTGCCTCTTCCAACTCTTTTTCCGTGATTCCAAAACGGCTGGCATATTTTCTGTGCAACGCCATTTCCTCATTCATCGTGTAATAAAGCAGGTTGGCAAACACCGTCATCACTTCGAGATTTGGCGCTTTCACAGCACCTAATGCAAACAATTTGGAATAATCGATTAAGTATAAATAATCTTGGATCATGTAAAAACGGAACTTGTCAGGATCCAGTGTTCCTGCTCCCAACTCTTTCACAAAAGGATGTTCATGATTTTTTCTCCAAACGGTATGATACTTTTCAAAAAGTCGATCTGTGAATTGCATTCCTATCCCCCATCTTTTTTTGTTCATGAAAAAAAGCCACTTCCTGAAAGAAGTGGCTTGAAAACCCGAAATCGGCAAACTGTAAAAAAACATAAAAAGACAATACGAGTCCCAGCAACCACTTCCCTTCGCTAGCATTACCTAGTGCAGGTTCAAAGGGTTGAGGCAATGCCTCTCTCAGCTAAAACAAGCACCCCTAGTGATTGGATAATGCACTATGAAATTACAATCATTGTGACATGGGCAAGAAAATATTTCAATAGGATAAAATGGATAATTTATTTGGAATTTTTTTCAAGACTTTGCGACTTTGGATAAATCCAAGGAGATGCTGGAGGACTTGCATTTTCAACAGATCCCTTGCGGCTTTTATCAAAATGTTCTCGCAACAAAAAAGTTGCCCTAGCGAATGGCACGCTAAAGCAACCTTATTATTTGCGTTCCTGCTTCGTCTGCTTTTCCCATTGCAAAAGATGCGGATACGGGTCAAAAGCCCATTCAGTCCGCCCGTTGAATTTATACATGCCATAATGCAAATGCGGAGGGAATTTGCCGCTCGTTCCTTCCTTCCCATATCCCGAACTTCCAACACCGCCAAGAATGGTTCCAGGCTCCACGATGTCGCCCACCTTCAACTCTTTATTGAAATACGCCAAATGAGCATAATAATGATAAGTATTATGATGATCCCGGATGCCGACCCGCCAACCGCCAAATTGGTTCCAACCCATTACTTCAACAACGCCATAAGACGTAGATAAAACCGGTGTGCCATAACCGGCAAAAATATCCGTTCCTTCATGGATTCGTCTTCCGCCCCATCCCCTGCTGGCACCCCAAGTCCCTTTATAACTGTAATTGTATCCACGGACCGGGAGGGGAAAAATATGCTTGTCCAATTGAATTGTATTGAAATGTTTATAAAGCGTTTGAATAGTTATAATTTGATTGATGATTTTTTCATCTTTGTAATATTCCCATAAAGCCGTTTTAAAATCTTCTTCCGATGGGCCAAATTTCCCTAAATAGGTGGCCATCGTAAATAAAATATCTTGGTCATCATTCCGATCGGCTTTGCCATCGCCGTTCCCATCAAGACCCTTGCCGCCAAAATACTGAATGGTAAACGGCGTAGTGTCATCTGTGTCAGGATTCAGTTCACCTGCCCAGAATTCATGGGAAAAATGAATGGCGATGGCGCTTTCCCGCTTTGGAATATCCTTTCGCACTTCCTGAATATTCCGTTCATATTGATCGACAGCCGCCAAACGATACCAGGGAACAAATGGCGTTTCATAGCTTTTATACAAATTCATCCGCTCATTGTACACATCTTCCTTATGTTCGCTTGCGTTTGCAAAAGAGGAAAAGGCCGTTAAACATGCAAGCGCAAGAACCAAGGAGAGAATTATTTTTCGGACCAAAATCAATCCTCCTTTCCCCCTTAGAATATCCCGTTTTTTTCAAACCATGAGTCCTTTATGGGATGAAAAATTTTTATTAAATGCAAAGATTTTTTAACATAAAAAACGCTTAACAACTCATGTTAAGCATAATGGAATTCCCCACCTATATATTCAGAGTAAATCTGTTTGTTTTGTAGTAAATATTATGATATGATACCATTTATCATAATATTTATATTTGGGGGAGTCATAAATGCAATCATTGCAATCCGTTGAACAATTTCATGAACTGAAAAACGAAGAGCGCATCATATTTGTGTTTTCTGCAGATTGGTGCAAAGACTGCGTATTTATTAAACCATTTCTTCCTGCCATCGAAGAAAAATATGCTCAATATACTTTTGTAAAAGTAGATCGGGATGAATTTATTGATTTATGCGGCGAACTGGACGTTTTTGGAATTCCAAGTTTCATTGCCTACAATAAAGGGGAAGAAATTGGGCGTTTCGTTAGCCGGGACAGAAAAACGCAAGAGGAAATTGAAAACTTTATTGATGGGTTACCTCTTTAAGGTTTTACATAACCAATCCCACGGAATAGCAGTATATGGCTTTCTGTGGGATATTTTTTTCTTATATACCATAAGCGTCACTGAACCTCATTCATAATTGTTATTGCACATCCACTATGCAAACCGCAAATCCGGCAATCAGGAAATTCCCTTCCCATTTTTTCAACAATAAGAAAACCCCATTCAATAAAAAAATGGCCTCCAGTTTCCTAGTGAGCCATTTAGTAGGGAAAATCATCCATTAACCTTTCACGTTTTCAATTACCGTACGTGCAGGATTTTTTAATCCTAAATTCTCGCGTAAAGTTGTTCCTTCATATTCAGTCCGGAATAAGCCTCTGCGTTGCAATTCCGGAATAACCAGGTCAACAATATCGTTAAGTCCATCCGGGAAAGTCGGCGCCATCACATTGAATCCATCTGCGGCTCCCTGCTCAAACCATTCTTGCAATTGATCGGCAATTTGCTCCGGTGTACCAACAATTTCACGATGTCCGCGGGCCCCTGCGATAAATTCGTATAGCTCACGAATGGTTTTTAAATTTTGACGTTTGGCGATATTTCGCACAATGTTCGCACGGATGCGCGGATTTGTCTTATCCTCCCCATCGAAATGTTCCGGAAGTGGATCATCGATATGATAACGTGTTAAATCCGCTCCGAAGAAATGGGATAAATACTTTAACCCGGCCTTTGGATGAATATATTGATCCAATTCTTTCCGTTTTGCAACCGCTTCTTCTTCCGTTTTTGCTACCGTAATATAGACACCCGGCATAATTAGCAATTCTTCCGGATTTCGTCCGTATTTTGCCAGACGTCCTTTCAGATCACGGTAAAAAGCCTGTGCTTCTTCTAACGTTTGCCACGCTGTAAAAACGACATCCGCTGTACGGGCTGCCAACTCTTTCCCCGCTTCGGAGGAACCCGCCTGGACGATGACCGGGTGCCCTTGTGGAGATGTCGGTGCATCCAGCGTTCCCCGCACTTTGAACCACTTGCCTTCGTGATTTACAGGTTGAACTTTCGATAAATCAAGATATCTTCCTGATTCCTTGTCAATGACAAGCGCATCTTTATCAATGGATAACCACAGCTTTTTCACCACATCTACGAACTCTTCCGCACGTTCATAACGCTCTGCATGAGCCAAATGTTTATCTCTTCCGAAAAGTGGGGCTTCCCTTTCACTGTTAGATGTAACCACATTCCATGCAGCGCGCCCTTTTGACAAATGATCCAAGCCGATAAATTTCCGCGCTAATTGGAATGGCTCATTATACGATGTTGTGACCGTCGCCACTAAACCGATATTCTTTGTCACAGCAGCCAAGGCGGATTGGATGATAATTGGATCCAATTTAATGCCTGATGGTGAATATTCCTCCAACTCCTGACCAAAACCGTCCGCAAAGAAAATGGTGTCAAACTTGCCCCGCTCAGCGATTTTCGCCAGTTCCACGAAATAATCCAAATCCAGTGTACGTTCCGGCTCCGTTGAAGGATGACGCCAGCTTGCGAAATGATGGCCTGGTACATTAAAGAATGCTCCTAATTTTAATTGTCTTTTGCTCATTCCAATCTCTCCCTTTTTTTATTTATTTTAAAAGGCTACCATTCCTTTTTTACGAAGGAATAGTAGCCTCTAGTTAACTAGTAAGCTGGTGTAAAATGAAAGCAATAACTAAGGCGGTGAAAACACCTTAATTGATGTGACATACCGTTTACACGGGATGTAACCGCATCTGCTCCTTTGAATGCGGCTATTTTTGACCTCTTTTATTTATCTTCCAATATAGGAATGATTTCTTTGTTTCCATAAATCTTATAGTAAATCGGTATACAAATTAGTCCAATGCAGGACGCCATGGTATATAACATCCGGAAGCCGATACCTTCTATTATATGGCCTAAAAGATAGGGGCCTAAACCAAAACCTAAATCCATAAATATAAAGTACGTTGCTGTCGCCAGACCCAAACGGTCAGGATCCGCATTTTTCACTGCAATCAACTGCGCGGCCGAATTGATGTTGCCAAAACCTAACCCCATACAAGCAGCCGCTATTAGAATCATCCAATTGGCTGTTGATTGGCTGTAAATAAACATCCCGGTCGCAAACAGTAACATACAGGGGTATACAACAATATTTGTTCCCCTTGTGTCCATGATTTTTCCTGTAAATGGTCTTGAACAAAGGATACATAAGGAATGGATGAGGAAGAAATAACTGGCTGCCTTAATTAATCCCGTTTCTTTTCCATATAACATTAAATAGGAAGTCACACTGGAAAAACAAAAACCGAACATCATGATTAACAAAGAAATTGGAATTGCCTGTTTATCGATATAATTGGAGATATTCCAGATTTTCGGCTTTCCGTCCACTGCCGCTTTCTCCATATTTGGCACTTGTAATCCCGCCAGTTTGATAATGAACATGCAAATCAATACGGTCACTATATTTAAAGTAAACATCCATTGAAATCCATTATTTAAATGGTTTAACATCATCCCAACAAATGGACCGATCGCTGAACTGAGAACATGGCTTAAGCTAAAGTAGCTGATTCCTTCTCCCTTCCTGGCGGCAGGTACAATCCGAACGCAAATGGTGCTTGCCGTTGTACTGACAACTCCCACTGTAAAACCATGCAAAATACGGATAAGCAATAATGTCGCAACACTATACGCAAGAAAGTAGCCCAACGATACTAACACGATTCCAAGCAACCCGAAAATGAGTACTTGCAGCAAGCCGAACCGCTCTACCAGCTTTCCCAATGCCAACCTTCCTACCAGACACCCAAGAACAAAAATACTTGCTACCAGTCCAGCGGTGCTGACCTTTGCACCGTATGTTTCGACTGCGTAATTTGACATTGTGACCATCAATAAAAAATACATCATGGTCAATAGAAAATTGACTAAGGAAATAATGATAAATTCCTTTGTCCAAAGCTTTTGATCCAACTTTCCGCACTCCCTTTTCCAATAACCCCCACATTGGAATGGGGGTTTATCGGAAAAATTCATATCTAGTGTACAGATAAAAGATTATCGCGAACTTCTCATGTTCTTCTTTTCCGGTAAATATTTCATTCTATTGTTTCGCAAAAGGATTGAACTCATTTGTGTATAAATCCTCTAATTTCACTTGCCCTTCTTTCAACTCTCCGTTTTGCACTAACCAATCAATCCAAATTTGGAATTCTTTCTCCGCAATTACTCCTCCTTTTTCCGCTATCCCTGTGCTTTTCCAATATTTCAGATTTTCTGTCGGTTCATTGCCTTCACGGGATGAAACGATTTCTTCCAATTTCGCAACGACTTCCTCCTGTGGAGTTGTTCTTGCCCATTCAATCGCCTTTGCCACACCTTCCACAAAAGTTTTCACTGTGTCCGGATTTTCTTCAATATATTTTTCTGTAAAGAAATAAGCTCCTGCTGTAAATTCGCCAAATAGATCAATATCTTTTAAAACAGGGCGAATACCGCCATTTTCCAGCGCCTTATCTTTTGAAATGCCACTAAGTTGCACAACGTCAATTTGGCCAGCCCGTAAAATTTGTTCCGCACTTGCCATTGGGACAACAACCAATTCAACTTTTTTGATTTCATCTTCCGTTAATCCGTTATCACGCAAAAACTGGTTGATTGCAAATTCCGCATGGGCCCCTAACGTATTAACGCCAATCTTTTTTCCAATTAAATCTTTTGCTGTTTTAATGTCACTATCTTCCAAAGTATAAAAACCCATGAAGGTATTTTCATCACTTCCGTACGAACCAATGACAGATTTAATTTTTACACCTTGGGCATAAGACTTAATGATCGCTCCGTTAAATGCTGAACCAAAGTCGATTTCACCCGTTGCAGTTAACTGAATGTTTTCAGGGCCTCCTGTCGAGTCACTGACCCTGTCTAATTTAAGATCCCCTAAATATCCTAATGCTTCCGCCAATTCCGGATATGATACAGTGCCAGGTGATCCCGTATATTGCAAAACTTTATCTTGGCCGTTTGATCCTTTATCATCACCGCTTGCTCCCGCTGTTTTTTCCGAATCACTGCCACATGCTGTTAAAATCGTTAATGACAATCCTAAAGCCAGTAATAATAACAAAAGCTTTTTCATTCTTTTACTCACCTTTCTATTCCAGTTATGGTGCTATTCGCAACTAAATTTACAAATTTAATTGGTATTAAATTTATTGTTTCCAACGGGAAAAATATCGCTCCGCACTTGAAAGTCCATAGTTAATTAATAATCCCAACAAGGAGATTGTCAAAATACCGGCATACATTTCCGCGATTAGGAAATTGTACTGGGCATACGTAATAAAATAACCCAGTCCAGCTTTTGCACCCACCATTTCGGCCGCAATCAACACTAAAATCGCTCCTGTACCCGCCATGCGGATTCCTGTAAAAATTGTCGGTACTGATGCGGGTAAAATCACCTTATAAAACAATTTAAAAGATGAGATATTCATCGAACGTGCTGATTTAATTAATAATGGATCCACATTTTTCACGGCAGAAATCGTATTTAATAATACCGGCCATGTACAAGCAAATAAGACAATGGCAATTTTGGACACTTCACCGATTCCTAAAATTAAAATAAATACCGGCAGTAATGCCAATGCCGCTGTATTGCGGAACAATTCCAAAATCGGTGTGAATAAATCCCGCGCCAACGGATACCAACCGATCAATAATCCCAAAGGAATGGCCACTGCTAATGCCAGGATAAAACCGAATAATGAACGCAAAATGCTTGCTTCAAAGTGTCTCCACAATTCTCCCGTCACCAGCAAGTCCCACCAGGCACGTACCACCTCCGAAAATGGCGGTAAAAATGTTTTTTCGACAAGTCCGTACTGCGGCGCAATTTCCCATAACAAGACAAATAGTATGAGTACAATGGATTTTTTAAAGGCTTTTCCCAAAAATGATGTTGAATGGGCGGACGCCTTTTGTATTTTCCCTTTCCCATCCAGTTGAACCGGTTTGTCAAATGATACCATTTACATAACCCCTTTCTTTTAAATATGTGCCCCTATAAATTCCGGCTCATGCAACAGATTCCATACCTCATGCCGTTTCTCCACAAATACCGGATTCGACTTAATATCCGCATCCTCCAAACGATGTTTTAGCGGAATATCCACGATCTTTTTCACCGTGCCTGGGTTCGCTGTCAGTACAACCACCCTTTCCCCTAAATAAACCGCTTCATCAATTCCATGGGTAACAAATATAATCGTTTTTCCTGTTTTTTGCCAAATCCGCAGCAACTCACTTTGCAATGTTTCCCGGGTTTGGGCATCCAGTGCGGCAAACGGTTCATCCATTAAAAGCACATCCGGGTCAAATGCCAAACTCCGTGCAATGGCTATCCGCTGTTTCATCCCACCGGAGAGTTCATGGGGATATCGGTCGGCAAACTTTTTTAATCCTACCAAATCCAAATAATATTCCGACCGCTCTTTCCATTCACTTCTTGGAATCCCTTTTGCCTCCAACCCGAACTCTATATTGCCCCGCGCGGTTTTCCAAGGAAACAACGCATATTGTTGAAACACAATTCCTCTATCCAACCCTGGACCCGTGATTTCACGGCCATCAATCAAAAGGCGCCCTTTCGTAGGCCGGGTTAAACCAGTCAACAAATCAAGCAATGTGGACTTCCCGCATCCGCTCGGACCCACTAATGTTATGAACTCCCCTTCTTTTACGGAAAAGTCGATATCCCGAATGGCGGTAAATTCCCGTTGTGCGCCTTTTTTCTTTTCATCCCGAATAAAAAAGGTTTTCGTGACCTTTTCGAATCTGATTTTATCCATTGCTTACCTCCTTAAAAAACATTTATCAATATATTCACTATATTTATAGTGCATAATGCTGGGTCGTCCCTCCATAATCGTGTCTTAAGGAGGGACTACTTGGTTCTTCCAGCAAATTAATTTGCAGTTGAATGATGCCCTCAACGAAAGGCAACCTGGACCATTTAGGATAAACATATTTTTAAACCGGAGGCTCCCCTACCCATCACCTAAGATAAAGGAGCCTCCAATGAATTCAGAGGGGGTTACTATTGTGTAATTTTTGATCGGATAAACGGATTGACAGGTCGTTTCAAGCCAAGATTTTCTCGCAATGTTGTGCCTTTATATTCCGTTTTGAAGATGCCCCGGCGCTGCAATTCCGGAATGACAAGCTCAACGATATCTTTAAAGCCTTCCGGGAATGTTGGCGGCATGATATTAAAGCCGTCCGCCGCTTCGTTTTCAAACCATTCTTGCAATTGATCCGCCACTTGCTCCGGTGTCCCCACAATTTCACGATGACCGCGGGCGCCTGCAATATTGTTATATAATTCACGCAACGTTTTTAGCCCTTTTCTTTCGACAATGCCCTTGACGATATTCGTCCGAATGTTTGGATTTGTACGATCACGTTGTTGACCTACGAAATCCGGAATTGGTCCATCAAAGTCATAATCCGATAAATCAAATCCAACATAATTGGATAAATATGCTAATCCTACATCCGGCGTAATATAGTTGTTCAATTGTTCATGTTTTGCTTTCGCTTCTTCTTCTGTTTTCGCTACTATAATAAAAGCACCCGGCATAATTTTTAAGTCTTCCGGATCGCGGCCGTATTTTGCCAACCGGCCTTTGACATCACGATAAAACTTTTGCGCATCCTCCAGTGTCTGCCATGCGGTGAAAATTACTTCCGCCGTTTTTGCGGCCAATTCTTTTCCCGCCTCCGACGAACCTGCCTGCACAATGACCGGATGTCCTTGCGGTGTAGAAGGTGCATCCAATGTACCCTTCACTTTAAAGAATTTTCCTTCATGGTTCACTTCCGTCACTTTATCCAAGTCATAATAGCGGCCACTTTCCTTGTCGATAATGAGTGCCTCTTGATCAATGGAGAACCATAGTTTTTTCACCACTTCCACAAATTCATTGGCCCGTTCATAACGCTCTGCATGGGCATAATGCTCATCGCGGCCAAATAACAATGCTTCCCGTTCATTTGCGGATGTCACCACATTCCAAGCCGCACGACCGTTTGATAAATGATCAATCGCCGCAAATTTACGGGCTACGTGGAATGGATCATTATAAGACGTTGTCAATGTCGCCGTTAAACCGATATGTTTCGTCACCGCCGCCAACGCAGAAATGATCACAACAGGGTCCAACTTTAAACCGGAGTGGGCATTCTCCAAAATCGGTTGCCCAAAAACATCCGCAAAAAATAAGTTATCAAACTTGCCTTGTTCAGCAATTTGGGCAATTTCCGTCAAATAGGATAAATCTGTGATTTTTCTTACCTCTGTTTTCGGATCTCTCCAACTTGCCACATGATGGCCTGGCAAATTAACGAATGCGCCTAATGCCAATTGTCTTTTTGTCATATCTAATCACTCCTATTAATTTAGTTGTATTTAATGCGGTATTTTTATGAGGATTGTATCCATTTGTATACCGATCCCCGGCTATTTTCCTTTTGAAGAAAAAGCCCCAACAGTAGACTTGCCAAAATAGAATAATAACTTTATAAGGACAACTGTTGGCACTTTTCCGTTTTACAGCCACCAAAAATAAATTATCCCAATCAATTTACTCTGTTTATAATTCAAAATTTCCAGTAATTCACTTTTCGTCTTCGCCTAGATCATGAAACACTCCATACTACATTGATCACTCAATGATCCCCACCTCCGAATCAAAATAAAAAGCTCCCTTATCAACACATTGATAAAGGAGCCTCTAATTGGTTTAGTTGGCTTATTATTATTATTGAATTTGATATTTATCATAAATAAAAGGCTTCACATTGTCAACTATATTTTTCTATTTCTATAAAATTAATTGGAATTATATACTTTTGATGATTTTTCTTACCCGTCTTTGATTTTCCCAGAAACATTCACTCCCGCCTATGAATACGATAGTTAATAAAATATGACTAAAGGATGTGGAAAATTGTCAAAAAGGAAAGTAAATCCGAAAGATCCTGCAACAGTTCCAAAATTTGTGACACCTTTGCACAAACCGCCTGTCGCCAAACCGACACCTCATCCTGACTATCCAGCCAATTCCTATGTTGAAATCACAATGAGGGAAGCATATCATCGATTTCATCGGGACTTCCCTTTAACAAAAGTCTGGGGATATAACGGGCTCTACCCAGGCCCCACAATCGAGGCAAGAAAAGACAAAAAACTTTACGTGAAGTATTTGAACAAACTTCCAAAAAAGCATTTCCTTCCTGTCGACCGCTCACTGCACGGCGTGGGAAACTCTCCGGAAGTCCGTTCCGTTGTCCATCTCCATGGAGCCAATGTTAATTGGGAAAGCGACGGCCATCCGGAAGCTTGGTATACACAAAATTATGAATATACCGGACCGAAGTTCAAAAGAAAAGTTCATGAATATACAAACCACCAGCCGGCAACCACCCTCTGGTATCACGATCACACAATGGCCATGACAAGATTGAATGTATATGCGGGTTTGACCGGTTTTTATATCATCCGTGATTCATTGGAAGACCGTTTAAATTTGCCAAAGGGTGATTATGAATACCCCCTTCTTCTCCAAGACAAGTCTTTCAATGAAGATGGTTCGCTGTTTTATCCAGACAGACCGCCGGAAGATGCACCCTTCCCTATTCCGACTCCATTTATCCCAACCATAGTGCCATTTTTCAACGGAGACTTGATGGTTGTAAACGGAAAAGTTTGGCCTTATTTGGATGTGGAACCCCGAAAATATCGATTCCGTATTTTGAATGGCTCCAACAGCTCCACTTATAATATTCAGCTCGAAAACGGGGCGCCTTTGTATCTTATCGGTACGGATGGAGGATTCTTGGAAACGCCGGTTGAAGTCACATCCATCGAATTGATGCCGGCAGAACGGGTCGATGTCATTGTCGATTTCTCCCGATTCAAAGGGGAAAAAATCAAATTGATCAATACTTTATTTGATGAAGACCAACCGAAAAGAGATATTATGCAATTCCGTGTGACGAAGCCATTAAAAGGAAAGGATACGAGTGAAATTCCGGCGAAACTTGCAGAAATGATGGAATTACATGATCATCATGCCCATGTCATCCGAAAATTGCCCCTATCTGTCGGCAGTGACAAATACGGCCGAATCATGATGATGCTGGATAACAAAATGTACCACGATCCATGTACAGAAAAACCGTCCATGGACAGCATCGAAATTTGGGAATTTATTAATGCGACGCCTATTGCCCATCCAATGCATATTCATTTGGTTCAATTCAAGATTCTCGATCGTCAGCCATTTAATTTGGAGCTATACCAAGAAAGCAATGGAGAAATTCTGGAGTTTACCGGTGACCCGGAGCCGCCACGAGGTTTTGAAAAAGGCTGGAAAGATACAGTAAAAGCTCCCAGCGGCATGGTGACAAGAGTCATCATGCATTGGAAAGAACATACAGGCAACTATATTTGGCACTGTCACTTGCTTGAACATGAAGACCACGACATGATGCGCCCGATCAAAGTCATAGAAGATACACACCCGGTTCAGCAACATGACTGATCCTTTTCTTATCCAATTGTTTCAAAATTTGGCTCCCCCTCTTCACAAAACTACATCTCAAGACCTAGAGCGAAATAAAGCCGCAGGGTGTTGTTGTCCCTCCCTTTTTTGTCTAATATAAACATAAACCAATATTTAGGAGGGAGAACTCCTGTGAAGAAAATCATTTTAGCCATCGTCATTTTATTGCTGCTCATCAGTTTGGCTTTCAATGTCCCTAATTGGTTCTTATCCCAGGAACACCGGGCGGAAGTAACAAACAAAATCGATTCCATCGAGCTGGATATCAAAGGTGTGGATACAACCATCATTTCCAAAAATCAGGACTATGTGGAGGCGGAATTAAAAGGAAAAGGGAATGTCAACCTTAACAAAAAAGGTGATACAATTGAAATAGAATATCATCGCCAGTGGTTTTCATTGCTGAATTTTGGAAGAAAAACAAAATTGACGGTTACGATTCCTGAAAACTACGACCGTGATTTAAAAGTGGAAGTGGGATCCGGAAACATTGATTTTAAGTTGTCGGATGATACTGTACTGCAATCATTGGAATTGGAAGTCGGTTCCGGAAATATTGACATCGAATCATTAAATGCAGGAAACGCCTCGTTGGAAGTGGCTTCAGGGAATATAGATATGAAACATTTTACCGGAGAACTGGATATTGATGTCGCATCCGGAAATGTATCCGTCCAAATGGATAAGTTGGTCGGTAATATCGAAACGGAAGTAAGTTCGGGACGCATCGTCCTCGATTTACCGGAAGATAGCGACTTTACGTTAAACGGTGAAATATCAAGCGGTACAATCAAAAATCGTTTTCCTCTGAAAAATGAGGAAAGCGGAAATAACCGTTTGCGGGGAACATACGGTTCCGGTAAATACCGGATCGATTTGGATGTATCCAGCGGTACCATCGAAATAAAATGACATCAAAAAACCAAGGTGCCTGCAAGTCCATAGTAAGACTTGAACTTGTAAGGCCACCTTGGTTTTCTATTATCGTCCGCAACACTTTTTATACTTTTTCCCGCTTCCGCAATGGCAAGGATCATTCCGGCCGATTTTCGCGCCCACTGCCACTTTTGTTTGTTTAGGTTTGGAAAGCTCCGACAATTCTTTTGGGGTAAATCCCCGATTGTCCCAAGTTCTTGTTGCATTCGCCACGGAAAATAACATTCTTGTCACTTCGTTCACTTCATTGATATTCGCAAACACAAATTGATTTAAAAATTCCCTCATGGTGATGTTGAATTTATAATTCATGGCTTTCATTTTCCAACTGAGTTCACGCAAAATTTCCTGAACGGATTTGCTTTCCCGGCTTTCCGCCCTTTCAAGCCAATTTGCCAATTCCCGGTGATATTTTGTTTCTTCATAATAGAGTTCATTTTTATAGCAAAGCAATTCTTCCTTATCCGGAATGTAATAAGGCTTTCCAACTACAACCTGCTCCAATTTTTCCGTAATATTATTTTCTTCCAGGATTTTATGGATAAACCGATCCATTTTTACAACGACATTGGATTCCTCGAGCAGTTTTTTATAATGTGCATCTGTTGTAATGGCTTGCAAATCTTTGTTTGTAATTTTCGGCTTGTTGTGCAAATTGTAAATGTGTATCACTTTATAATTTGGAATAATGCCATACAGATTCGTGCAACTGACAATGTAATCTAAAATCAAGTCTTTATTTGCCACTTTTTCCGCATCGACCACTTCCGAACCACGATATTTATCGGATAACACCACGTAATTTTCATGATGAATCTGTTCCCATTCGGTCTTTTTAAATTTCACGTGTTTTAAGGAATGATTGATACTTTCTATATTTAACGGCTTATATCCGACCCTCTCCGCCCATTCACGGCTTATTGTATATCTTGGATGATTGGGATCATGAATAATTTTCAGAAATTCCATATATCCAGCCGCTCCCCCGACGTCTTCAGGAGGCGCCATGCCTCCCCCATCCAACAAAGTCGGGTAGCCAAAGTAATAATCGTCCACTGTGTCCTCCAAAATAACCGAAATTTTCCATTGGTCTCCAAAATCGTATTGATAAAGCAGTTTTCCGTGTTTCTCAATATATGGATCAATTTTAATGCGAGTTGGCTGCTTGACCTTCTTTCCATCCGTTTCTTTCTGTTCAATAAGTTCCGTATTATTTGTGATGATGACGTCCTCCATAGGAAAACTAAAATCATGGTAAGGTTCCATGCGGCTTTTAAAATTCGTTACATATTGGATTGTTTCATGCAGTCGATTGAATGTAGCTCCAGCGGGTATGATGATCCGTCGCCAAACTTCTGGTGTTATCCCTTCAAACGATAATTTTAAGATATAAGCTTTCATCGTTTCACCTTACTTTCTACTAAATAATACTGGTCCGAAAATTTCCTATAATATTATATATAAATAACCTCTCAAAAATAGAAGTTTCAACAATAAAAAAGCAGCCAAAGTCAGCTACTATAATTCAGCCATCTTTTTTCCACAATCATGAACGCTTCTTCCAAATAATTCTTCAATTCTTGGAATCGATCAATTTCAGGCGACTTTTGAAAATCTTTCTTGAGGATTGCCAAAAACTCCAACAGCTTATGTTCTTCCATAGTGGAATGGTTATAATTATCGATTAAGTCATCCAGTAAATGGAAGGGAATTTTATTTAAAAAATCAGGACTCCATAGCCATCGAAAGGAAAGGATTTTTATCGCTTCATCGTTGCCCAATATCGAAGTTAAAACAAATGCCATGCCATAGATTTTTTGCCATTTTTCTATATTACCCAATAATTCTCCATCTTTGAATCCGCTTTTTTCAATGATGTGATAAGCGTGATCCAAAAAATGATAAAACACATCATAGGTTGCCAGGTTTTTCGCCTCTCCCCGCCCTTCAAAATACGCCGCCGAATTGAAATAGCGGTAAAGCGCATTCAAAATCCTGGCATTTCCGTAACGGATCTTTTCCTGCAATTTCGTTACAATTTCTTCCGGATTGATATCGATCATCGGGACACCCGTTTCTTTCCGCACATCCAATTTCAGCTCCAGAAATAAAAAAATTTCATTTAAATAAGGCAAAATATAGTCTTGGGTTATTTCTTTATATTCTTTTGCTTTCTCCATTCTCTTTATTTGAATATATAAAACCATCTGCGAGAGAATGAACATAACAAAAACGGTCAAAGCAATGGCAGCCATGGCCACCCCAATCCCCCCCTTATTCGTTCTGTAAAAAAAAATTACCTGCTTCGCAACAAAATAGACACAACTTTATAGTATATATATTGAATTCAATGAAAAATTATTCGAAATTTTGCAAGTTTGTGAGATTCGTTTTAGGAAGTCGAATTTAAGAATCGCTATTCAGGCGGATTGGGCTAAAAATAGTTCATGTAATCAATTTACACTATCTTCTATAGTTTCATTTTCTATCAATGAAAGGATCAACTTGAAACGAGTTGGTTTACCTTATCAATTTAGAGAATTATGGTTAAAACAGGGGGGCAACAGCAAAACCTTTTGCTCGCAATGGCAAAAGCGGCTGTTGCTGACTACCATGGGAAAAAGGACGTCAAACAGCGGAGGAAATGAATGCCGCAGATGGGGAATCTGCCTTTTTTCTCTACAGATCAAAAAGCGAATTTCATCTTCTTTTATTAGTTACTTTATTTGTTCACAAAAATTTTACTAAAATAACTTTTGACTTCCATCCGAAAGTAGTAGTAATTTAGTCTTGTAGAAAAATTAATAGACACTATATTTCGGAAATGGGGGGTCTAAAGATGGATAACATTTTTTGCAATTTGTTCAAGATCTTCTCTTATACCTTAATGAAGGAAAAGCTGCAGGGATTATTGAACTTATCAGAGAATTCCTTGCCGGTATGTGAGAACCGCCCAACAAAACACCTTCGATTATTCCTTGTGATAATCGAAGGTGTTATTTTAATTTACCTTTTTTAATAATTTTTCTTTAATTTCTTCAATTTGCTGCAAATGCCGCTCTTCATGATAACCGATTAACAAAACCCATTGACGTATGGACAATAATCCATATCTTCTATGGATAAAGGACTTATTCTCCAAATCTTCTTCGCTGACCCCTTCAATGCTCTTTATCAACGCTTCCCTTGAATTGTTTAATTTTCGTTCCAGTTCATCCAACGTTTGAAACTTGTCAGAAGGCGTCAAATCATCCGGTGCCACCCGTTTTATTGTGCGATCCAGCATTTGATGAATGGGTTTTTCTTCGGTAGGATTATATTCATTTTTTGATAGCGTTTCCATGATTCCGTCCACTGTATTCATTTCCATTAGATACAGATGTTCCAAAACTTGGGCAATGGACCATTTCCCTTTTCCGGGCTTCTCATTTAACTGCTCGTCAGACAAGTGGCGAACACTATTCAAAACTTTTTCACGGGCTTTCTGTATTTTTTCAATCATGTCTTCCCTCCTCCATTCTTTTTAATGATTATTCTTTGAGAATAAAAAAAAGAACCCATTAATTCGTCAAAAAAATGAACTATGTAGAATAATGATGAAGGGTTCCCTATGTTTAAAGGGATTCATAAAATCTTCCCCTTTAAACATAGGTTCCTTTTTATGGATTAATAGCATTGGAAGAATGCGATGCGTTGGCGATTTAGAACATCGTATACCCAGCCCCGGTTTCCTCTCCAACGGAAACCGAAAATGGAGTTTCCTAAAGCAAACACCGGATAAAACCAGAAACTATTGCCATTCGTCAACCAAATAAATGTATTGCGGAAAAAGCATCTTCCTATTCCTCTGCCACCGCTTCGGCGACTAAATTCCGCAGTTCCTTGGAAAGAGCTTAATTGAGGTGTAAAACTTGGTGGCGGGGCTGTTGGAGGAGTCATTTGACCTCCAAAAGGCGGCATACCTGGTGAACCTGGAAATCCGCCTGGTGTTCCCGGGAATCCACCGGGTGTGCCTGGAAATCCGCCTGGACCTCCCGGAAACCCTCCTGGTGTCCCTGGGAAGCCACCAGGTGTCCCCGGAAATCCGCCTGGCCCCCCTGGAAATCCGCCTGGTATTCCAGGAAACCCACCGGGTGTGCCTGGGAAACCGCCTGATCCTCCAGGAGCACCTGGTCGCCCTCCCTGAAAACCTCGACGACTTACATTGTCATCTTGAAATTGATTAAAAAAATTCCCATTATAGTCATCATTGTTGTATGGATACATTTTTTTCCCCCTCTACTTCAAACTATTTTCAATGTATGCCATACAACCATCACTGCATGGGCAACTATGCTGGTCCATGGAAAATTGGGGGCTTTTCCGTATTAAAAACCTTTTTTCGAAATCACATTTTGCTTAAAGATGGATCTTGTAAAATATGCAAAATTACCTATTTCCTACACCGACCGTTTATACCTAGTTTATTAATATGTTTAATTGGTATTATATCAAAAAAATACCCGTTTATAAAGGTTGCTTTTTCGGCGTTTTGCAAACCATTTTGAAAATTGTTGAAACTTATTTGAATCCATGCTTATGGCGAAACTTATTTTCAATTAATTCGTACATATTAATAAAAGGTTCGTGTTAAGGAGGAAGCCGAGCATGATCGAAAAATTTTTCAAATCCTTCAGTGAAAAACGCAACTCCTCTTCCAACTATAGAAGATACACAAAAAAGCATAATTATTATGGACATCATTATTATAAACGGGGACATAAAAGCAGCGGTTTTTTCCGTTCCGGTAGCTTCTTCAGTTCAAGAGGTTTCTTCAGCAGTTAAACGATGATTCGGGATTTTCTTGAAAACAAGTACCACCGTTTGTTCCAAACATATATAAGTGACCACACAAATTATTCTTTTTCAAAGGTACTCGGTTGTGGCGCTTACGGAATAACCTATCTATTAATCGAAGAACATACCGGAAAAAAATATGTCCTGAAACGTTTAAAAACAAAACATCGCAATTCCAAAAAAATGCGCCATCGATTTCAAAAGGAAATTCAAATTCTTAAAGAATTGGATTTGCCCTTTGTCCCCTCCGTGATTGTGGTTGGTGAACTTGAAAATATCCCTTTCTTCGTGATGGATTATATGGAAGGCCGCACCTTTGAACAAACGATTTTCGAGGAAGGCAATGTCTACTCCCTTCCTGAATCCATACACATATTAAAACTGCTTCTTCAAATGGTTGTCCAAATTCACAATAAAGGAATCGTACACCGTGATTTAAGGATTCCCAACGTCTTAATACACCAAGGAAAACTCTCCATCATTGATTTTGGGTTGGCCACTTATCTGAATCCGAATGAAACCATCGATATGGTCAAGAATCCGAAAAAGGCGGAAAACCATTGCAGTGACCTATATCTCCTCGGCCATTTCCTGCTCTTTTTACTATACTCCGACTATACTCCGACAGAAAGCAGAGAAAGATGCTGGCAAGAAGAATTGCAATTGCCTGAAGAAGTGAAAAACTATATTGAACGTTTGCTTTTGATGAAGCCTTCATTTCCAAGTGCAGAGGAAGCATTGCGCTCCCTTCCTGTTGTTTAGCCATACAAAAAGTGGCCTTTCACAGCCACTTTTATTTTTTTTGACACGTATTAATTTTAAATAGCGAATATAACGGACAATACTTCACCAGTCCCGTAATCAGAGGAATCAATCCGATTAATCCGAGATATTTAAGATTTCCCTCCAATATAAACAGTAACGACAGGATGGCCAGGCCAAGAATAATACGGATGACCCGATCGGCAGTACCAACATTTGAACCCATGTGATAGCCCCCTTTTTCCATTTTTATTCATAGTAAATAACAGGGGCCGATTTCTCAGTGACAAAATCACGATTTCACGAAATTTACAATTTTTTATCTTTCATCAACTCTTCCAGTTTACTTCTTTCAACAACGGTCACTTTCCCCCTTGAGAGTTGGATCCACCCTTTTCTCTCCATTTCTTTTAATAGACGGCTGACCACTTCCCGCACTGTACCGATCTCCGTCGCAATTTTATCATGGGTCGTTTCAATCAAATCGCCGTCATTTTTTGTATATCTTAATAAATGCTTTACCAGTCGCTCATCAATGCTTTGAAAAATCACTTCATCTATTATTTTTATCACTTCCAGGAACCTGAGGCTTATCGTTTTATAGATATATTCTTGAAAATGCGGGTTTACTTCCATTAATAATTTGAAATCCTGATAGGGAAGGATGATGGCTTCCGCATCTTTCTCCACAGTGGCTGTCAAAGGATAGGGTTCATTGGAAAGAATGCTTGTGACCGTTAAAATACAAGTTTCTCCTGCATTTACCCGATAAACGCTCATTTCTTTCCCGTTTTTTCCAAACTTCGAAACCCTTATGCAACCTTTCGTTACAAATGGGACACCTGCACAACTGTCCCCTTCATGAAAAATCGTTTCGCCCTTCGGAAACTTTTTCTTCACATAATTTATTTTCATTTCATTTGCACTGATACCCTCAAAAAAAGGAAATAGTTCTTTGTAACTCTTCAATTGTTCCATAGCGCCACTTCCTAACCTTTGATTCTTCATCCGGGCTGCAACCAGGGGAGAAGCTATTCTTTATCGCCGTTATTATAAGGAATGATTCTTTGCTTACTACCATTTTAAAATAAAACAGATTACCTGGCAGTACTTTATTTAACACAAAAAAAGCCGTCTCCATTGAGAAGCGGCCTTTTATCATTTTATTGACTATATCCCTAAGTACTGATTAACCAAAAATACCTTAAAAACTTGCTCCGTTTATTGCAACCTGTTGTCTTACCGATTCAAATGCCAAACCGTTCCAATTCAATACATTTTCAACAAATCCTAAACTGTCCGCATGGTATCTTCCTGCAATCTGTTCCATCGTCAACAATGAATATTTCCCGTCGCCGGCCAAATCAATCGGATAAATTCCGCTGATCGGATCTACCCACCCTTCAATCGGTTCTTTCAGCTTTCCATTCCCGTTGTAAATTTCATCTAAATATTCTTTTCCTTTATATTGAATATTTAATATATACCGCATATTTGGGTTTCTGCTTGTCACAACGACTTCGGCAAAGTTTCCATACTTCACTTCATATTGGCGATCTTCATGAAATTTTATTGAATCAAAAATTTTCCCTAACTTACCGCTGATAAATGAAAATACATAAGCATAGACAATCGCTCCGCTTCCTCCCGATTGAACGGTCACCAAAATATCGTCCACCCGATCGCCTGTCAAATCACCCGTCCAAATAGTCGGATTATAACCCGCCACTTTTTTTAAATGATAGACTGATATTTCATGGGTAAAACCATTTTGCACAACAAGGCTCATGTTGTTGAGTAAAGGGCTGTCATTCAGTTTGGTGGCTATCAAAAAAATCCCATCAGCAATTCCATCACCTGTTACATCACTGAATTGATAAGCGACAACAAAGGGGCCATTTGTTTGGGAGGCGGGCGGAATAGGTTGTAACATGCCGCTTTCCCACTGATATTGCCGATATGGAAACATAGTTGTTCCTCCTAAAAGTTAAAATGCCATTACTTATTGTTATGTACATACCGGCAAATTGGTTCTTCTATTGAAAAAAGCTTGAGTTTTCACTCAGGCAACATCCCTTTTCTTTTCACCCATGTCCATAAAATAACCGCTATGATGATCAATCCCAAATAGCCCATGATGGAATATACCGTTCCTACAATGGTTGTAAATCCTATAAAGCTCGCAAAATATGCGGCCAATGCGGAAAAAATGACGAACAGTTTATAGTTTTTGGATTTTGGAGACACAAAGCGCACAACAAAAGAATAAAGTACCCCCACTGCTGTGCTATAAATCATTACTATTAAAGTGATGGCCATCAATATGCCAAAGACGGGATGAACATCCATCGCAATCCATAGCATCGGCATCGGCTTCCCTATCATTGCATCCATTTTTGAAAGCAATGCAACAAAAACTAATAGAATGAGGACACCAAGCAAAAAGCCTCCAATGATTCCGCCCATCCCCGCCTCTCTCTTGCTTTTTACCGTGCTGCCCATTACCGCAAGCATGGGCAGCCCGACCGCCAAATTGTATGAAACGTATAACAAAGCTCCAATCAACCAATGCCCTGTGGACGGTGATTGCGCCATTTGCATCTGTTCTGTAAAACCGCTGTCCATGGAACCAATGGACGCAATTGCAATGATGGCGATAATGACGATTAAATACGGTACAGTAATTGCGAGGATAGCAATAATTTTTTCCACGTTGAACATCAGCGTAATTACTGAAAACCCCATCATCAGCAGACCGCCAATGACACCATTCATTCCAAACAGCACGTCAAAAGCGCTTGCCGCCCCCGCAAACATGGCAACAGTGATGCAAAACGAAAACACTGTGATGAGGCAATCGATGATGGATCCAATCGTTGGACCAGCGATAAAAAGTACAACTTCTTTATGGGATGCGGTTTTTAAAGAATGGCCCAGCATTGCAATGCTCATCCCCAAAAATGCAAATAATGCGCTCGCAACAGCAACACCGAAAAGTCCGTGCCAACCATGGGAGAGAAAATAATACATGATTTCTTGTCCTGAGGCAAACCCTCCCCCTATCATTAATCCGACAAAGGCTCCCCCAATTTTTATACTATTTCTCACCATTTCCCCCATTTCTTTTCAAACATATGGAAAACTTTCATATATAATTATAGGTTTTTGAAGAGACCGTATATTTTTCAATCGCTTTTCGATTTGGCTCATAACCGATGCCAACTGTTTGGGGCACCCGAATTGTCCCATCCTCGACAACCACTTCCGGCTGGATGATATCCTCTTCAAAATAGTGACTTGACCCGGCAGTATCTCCGGGCAAAACAAAGTTGGACAGGGAGGTTAAAGCGATGTTGTGTGCCCGGCCGATCCCAGCCTCCAGCATCCCCCCGCACCATACCGGTATGCCCTTGGATTTGCAATAGTCATGGATTTTGATTGCTTCCGAGATCCCCCCAACCCGTCCGATTTTGATGTTTATGATGCCACAGCTGCCCAGTTCAATAGCTTTCCGTGCATCTTCCAAAGATAATATACTTTCATCCAAACAAATGGGTGTTTTCAACTGTTTTTGCAATGTCGCATGATCGACGATATCATCATAGGCTAACGGCTGTTCAATCATCATTAAATTGAATTCATCCAATTGTTTTAATATATCAATGTCCTTTAAAGTATATGCGGAATTGGCGTCTGCCATCATCGGAACATCCGGAAATGTTTCACGGAGTTTTTTGATGACTTCCACATCCCACCCCGGTTTTATTTTCACTTTTATTCTTCTATATCCTTCGGCAATATATTTACCAACGACTTCTATTTGCTTTTCAATCGTCGGTTGAATCCCCAGGCTGATGCCCACATCTATTTTTTCTTTGGTTCCGCCAAGAACTTTTGCAAGGGGTTGATTGGATGCGATCGCATAAATGTCCCACACCGCCCCCTCGATGGAAGCTTTCGCCATTTTGTTTTTCCGGATGCTTTCAAACAGTTTTGTTACATCGTTGGGATGGCTGATGTCCTTCTGCAAAATAATTGGAATAAGGAAGTCCTCCAGCATATGCCAGCAGGTTTTTACGGTTTCCTCTGTATACCAGGGCGCCTCAAAAGCGACGCATTCCCCAAAACCGACGATTCCTTCTTCCGTATGGACCTCCAATAACAAAAATGATTTATCATTGATTGTGCCAAAACTTGTTGTAAATGGATGTTTCATCGGCATTTTCAAGTGACGAACAATAATTTTATTAATTTTCATCGTTGTTTTGCCCCTTTTTTATAAACATATGTTTCTATCGTTATAAATTCGTTGAAATGAAATACCCGCTTTATACTACATTTATCATAAAACGGCCAATTTAAAAAAACTCCAATATTCCTAATTACATTTCTCTGTTTTTTCACTTACAATTAAAAAATATTATATATCATTTTTAATTATTGTTTATATATCGTTGTAAAGGGTATTTTTTACTATAAAAATAAGAAAAATGTCCAACAACACCCTTCGGACTATACTAATGTAATTTTTTCTAAATTATGAACTTGTAAATTTTGTATTGAAATTATGATTTTTTATGGTAATACTTGTGTTATGAAAGGAGGTGAGAAAATGAAAAGAATATCGGTAATCATAGCAGCCGTTGTTCTCGTGTTAGGATCGCCTTCTATTTCATTTGCAAAAGATCTTGAGATTTCCGACAATGAGAGTGCGGGATCAAATACATTGAGCGTTTCGTCAAACGAAGTGAATGTTGACGGAGGACTTGCTGAATATGCCTACACTGATGTGGGGAACAGTGATAATTCGGTAAATACCCATTCAGGACTGGAATCAACTCAGGAAAAAACAGCTGCTGATGCAGGGCTTCTAAATGACTTAGGCACTAAAGTTGAAGAACAAATTAAAACCGCCGAAAATACAGTAGATGCAAATAATGCCGTTGCCGTTGAAAAAGAAAACTTAAGTGCCACAAGCCAAAAAGAAGCGAGCATCCAAGCTGATAGCCAAATAAAAGCTGACCAAAACAGCGTCGATTCTGTTGTGAAAGTGAAATCAAATAAACCGCTGCTTAGTGTCAATCTGTTAGGTATAAACATTAGTATCGGGAACAGTAACTCACTAATCAGCATTTCGACTGAGGGTGGCAAAAGCGGTTTGCTTTCCTTGGGAGTATCCGATTTATTGGAAGTCGGTCTTCTTTCTGGCCAGTCGACACCAGAAGGAAAATTGACTGATGGAAGCGTATTAGACCTCGGATTAAATACAAAATTATTAGGAAATGCAAACGTCAAGCTGCTTTCAGCAAAAAACGACGCACAACAGAAGTCCGGTGGCGTTCTTAATGTCGGTATTCAAAACTCCATGTTATTGAAACCGATCACCGGAGACGTTAATTTAGGTCTTCTTTCAGGTAGCGAGAGTCAAGAGGGAGAAACGAAAAAATCCAGCCAAGGATTATTAAGTTTAGGCTTGAAAGACTCTATGCTGCTTGGTGATTTAGGTGTAGGAGTTGTTTCTAGTAAGAGTGAAGAGAAGGTAGGAGAATCGTCGCTATCTAAAGGTGTTCTTCAATTAGACTTGAACAATAATCTTTTAGGTAGCAATCACGTTGGTCTCCTTGAAACGAATAAACAAACAAAAGGAGACGTAACGGTTTCCCAATCCGGGATTGTTGCAGTCGACCATTCATCCAATGTCGTGGGAGACCTTCATCTTGGCGTTGGGGAAGTAAATCAGTATCAATCACCTACTCTCACAAAAACCGAATCCGTACTTGTTACGGCTAATCTCACTCACTCATTACTCGGAAACAACCGTCTCGATGTTCTAGGAACAACAATTACCGAAACAGAAAACTCAAAGTCCATATCAGGTGGGATTGTCAGCATCGACTTATTAGATGAAACCCACATTGGTATCGGAGAATATCAAAAAACAATCCAACCGCCTTCCGGCAAGGATGGAAAAGGTGGAAAAGACGGACAATCCAACGGAGGGAACAACGATTCTTCTAACAATCCAGGAAACAATAATTCTGGAGGAAATTCCGGCAATCCAGGAAACAATAATTCTGGAGGAAATTCCGGAAAAGATTCCGGCAACTCTACAGGAAACATTCCGAACCCTAATGATGGAAACGGTTCTGCAAATACGCCTGGAAACGATTCAACAAACAAAGATGGCGTAACAGCAAATGAACCATCCGCTAATGTTGACAACAAAATTGTAGACAATTCAAACCCTACAGTTGGTCAACTATTGAATGAGTTGTTAAATAACGGAAAACAAATGATCATTAGTGGTGCAAGCAATTTCATTCAAGCGATTGAAAGAGCAACAGAAACACAAAGAGAAGTAAGAGAGAGAATAGGAAATCTTTCATCACCAAAAGAAATTGCACCAACTCAAAGTCATTCGAATTCCAATAGCAATTCCTCCGGTTCATCTTCCAATGGATTTGATGGCCAATCTCAAATTGTTGGATATATCTCACAAGATATATTAAAGTCAATAGCTGATAAATCAAGATTAAAATCTCTTGAAATAGCCTTATCGGATCAATGGCTGAAACCACCGTTAGATAAACCTCCAATTCAAATCTCCTTCTTTTCAATCTAAAAAAATAAAAAAAGAAGGAGAATGATGAATGGAAAACAATATCGTTGTTAAATCGCTAAGAGCTGCATTGTTTGCCTTAGTGTTGACTTTAAGTTTCGTAGTTTTCTCTGATAATGTTCACGCTGAAGAAACAACAGCGGGAGATCAAACAGCAACAAAAAATAATGATTTAGTTGGATCTCTTACAAATACTGCTACAGATTTAGTTAAAACTTTAACTAATTCTCTTACAGCAAATAATACAGATACAAAATCCAACACAAACACAGCTGCAAACACAAACACAACTACAAATACAACACAAAATAATCAACAAGGCGACAATAACAGCACAGGAGGTAATAACACTAACTTACCACCTACAGTGACAAAAGATCCTACAAAACTTCAAGACACAGACGACAGTAATGCGCTTGTAAAAGTTAGACTTGGCGGAAATCTGTTAGGTGGATTGTTAGGTGAAGTGAAAGTTGACGTGCTAGGTTCCGAGCAAAGCAAAGACGGATCTTACACAAGTTCTGGCATTGCAAAAGTGGATATTAAAGATTCCAAATTATTAGGTAATGCACACGTTGGAGTTGGTGAATCCACAACAACTAAATCAGGAACTAATACTACTCAAAATTCCGGATTAGTGTTAGCCGAAGTTTCCAATCCAATCCTTGGAAATATTGATGCCGGCGTACTTCAATCAAAACAAGTAACTGATAAAGATTACAAATACAATTACAACGGCGTTGCCAATGTAAACCTAAAAAATACGCCTCTTGGCGATGCACACGTTGGTGTAATTGAAAAAGAAGAAGTTGAAACAGATAAATACATTTATACTCACAGCGGTTTAGTTATTGTTGACACTAAAAACACTCCGCTTCTTGGAGACGTTCATTTAGGCGTTGCAGAAGATGAAAAATACGTAAGTAAAAACCAACAAGGTAACAACAATAATAACAACAACAATAACAATAATAATAACAATAACAACAATAATAATAACAACAATAATAACAACAATAATAACAACAACAATAACAACGGCGGAGACAACAATAACAACAATAACAACAATAACAACAACAATAACAACAACAATAACAACAACAATAACAACAACAATAACAACAATAATAACAACAATAATAACAACGGCGGAAACAATAATAACGGCGGAAACAACGGCGGTGGATCTAATAACGATAAAAACCAAACTACTCCATCTGGCAACGGAAAAACTGGCGGCAACACACCTTCTGGAAAAGGCGGTACAAACAACACAGCTACATTACCAGTAACTGGTTCAGCTATTGACTCAACAGTATTACTATTCGCTTCAATGCTATTAATCTTATCGGGGTTGGCTTTAAGAAAACGTTTCAACGAAATAATCTAATTTGAGAGGGTGCCCCGCCCTCTTCTTTTTTACAATTAAAAAGGAATGAGAACATGAAAAGAAAAATCGGAAACCTATTGTTATTGATTGGTCTTGCCATTCTTGCATTTGTCGCTTTTACGAAAATAAAAATATATTATGAACAGCACAAGCTCGAGAAAGAATTCTCATCGATCGAGTTCGCCACTTCCGAAGATGATTTGGGCAATACGGAGCCAACTTCTTTCAATGATGGGGATATGATTGGAAAGCTTACGATTCCAAAAATTGACTTGACAACCCCCATCGTCGAAGGAGCCAGCCAAAAAAATATGGAGAGTGCTGTCGGTCATTTGACTAATAGCAGCCCGTTATCTTCATTGGGAGATAAAAACAGCAACTTCGCAATTGCCGGACATCGTACCGCCACATTTGGAAAGTTCTTCAACCGTTTGGACGAACTTGAAAAAGGTGATGAATTCATTATTGAGACTAAAACAAAAAAATATACCTTTAACGTCATCAACAGCCAAATTGTGAAACCTACAGCCGTTGAAGTCATATTGCCAGTGGAAGATCAATCTTTAGTAACACTCATTACTTGTCACCCAATTTACTCAAATAAATACAGGCTCATTATCACAGGCGAATTTAAAGAAGTGACGGATAAAATGTAAACGACCATTTTTCTATTTTAGAAAAATGGTATTTTTTTATGTAACTTTAGCACTTTCATTTTCCCCTCATATTTTAGTAATTATAGACTTTTATCTCTCAACAATCTAGTAAAAATTTTCTTTAATTATTAAAAATCTGGCTGATTGCCCCTTCAAAAAACTATTAAGTGAATATGATGTAAATGAAAGGAGGTGAAAACAAAATATCAGTATAAGATTGTACGGTAATCTCTCAGAAAAAATCAGATATGAATAACATCTTTTAAATATCAAAGAAGGATACCCATTTCCGACATTGTGAATATGAGCAAATACAGCCTTTGATAATAAGTCAACATCACTTTTCATCATGCAATTGAAAGAGCCTGTATTTGTTTCATATCTGCCCCCTCACAATCGGAATGGTCTGGACGCGAATGTATCCTCAACTGTTACTTCTTATCGTTGGCTGATGGTGGATTTTTTGAAATTCAATGTTGTTTCCTCCATTGTAAATAGGATAGTCTCTCCGAATTCGCATTCCCATAATATTGAAACACCCCTTTCGACGACGAATGGTCCGTATGAAAAATTTTCTTCCACAAACTCCATATCATGTCAGGATGGTGAACCGCCATCCTTTTTTTTGAGTTTTTTTATTGAAAGTTCTATTTTATGCAAAGAATTTATAATTTCTTGACTGTTTCCCCTAGTTAAGGTTTAAATAGGAATAGACCTTTTTCAACTCTCTTCGCCAAACCTTGATATATAAGCATCTTGCAAGAAATCGATAGAATTTACTCTAAAGGGGATATTTATGAATTCAAAATCACAAAAAATAGCATTGGCATTGGTCCTCAGCAATATATTCATCACCTTTGTCGGCATCGGCCTCGTCATCCCTGTCCTGCCATCACTGATGAACGAATTATCCATAAGCGGTACCGTGGTGGGAAATATGGTTGCCGCCTTTGCGTTGGCACAATTGATAGCCTCTCCTATAACAGGCAAATGGACCGATAAGTATGGACGGAAGATCATGATAATAGTCGGTCTTTTTTTATTTAGTTTTTCCGAGTTTTTATTTGGTATCGGGAAGACCCTTGAAATCCTTTTCCTTTCTCGGATATTGGGAGGAATCAGCGGCGCTTGCATCATGCCTGCCATTACGGCATTTATTGCGGACATCACTTCAGAGAACGAACGCCCAAAAGCCCTTGGTTTTATGTCTGCCGCCATTAATACAGGATTTATCATAGGACCCGGTATCGGGGGATTTTTGGCGGAATTCGGCATTCGTGTTCCATTCTTTGCCGCCGGTGTTTTAGGAGCGGTTGTCGCCATTGCTTCCATCTTCCTGTTGAAAGAACCGGAACGCAGGGAGCAACCGGACATTATGAAAGGGCAAAAGGTCGGCTGGAAACGTGTTTTCATGCCAGTGTATTTCATCTCTTTCATCATCATTTTCCTTTCGACTTTCAGTTTGTCTTCCTTTGAATCATTATTCAGTCTCTTTGTCGATCACAAATTTGGATTTACCCCTCGGGATATCGCCATCATCGTGACAGGGGGCGGAATAGTGGGAGCAATTGCACAAATTCTTTTGTTTGATAAATTGACGAGACGATTGGGGGAAATCATGGTCGTCCGTCTAAGCTTAATATTGTCCGCATTACTCGTTTTTGTGATGACCATCGTCGATTCTTACTGGTCTGTCATGTTAACCTGCTGGATTGTTTTCGTCGGATTTGATTTGATTCGTCCCGGAATTACATCATACCTTTCAAAAATTGCGGGAGATGAACAAGGGTTTGTTGGCGGCATGAACTCCATGTTTACAAGCATCGGAAATATTTTCGGGCCGATTATCGGCGGTATTTTATTTGATATGAATTTTAATTTCCCTTTCTATTTTGCAACCATTATCCTGGTTGTCAGCATCACCATTGCAATATTTTGGAAAAAGCAAACCCCATCGACCGAATAAAAAAGGTTATCCAGATTCAACCTTTGAACTGGATAACCTTTTATTTTTACTCCCTTTTCCGTACGGCCAATGTCTTCACTTTATGGGTCAATCCCATGACAGCCGGCATAAATGATGGAAGCATCACCAAACTTAACATTACCAATCCAACAATCACAATGACCGCCACTTGGATTAACGTGACGATGCCTGAAGGAAGCAATGCCGCAAATGTGCCGCCTAAAATGATGGCTGCCGATAGGACAACCCCTCCAATTTGTTTCTCTGCGTCAATTATCGCTTCATAACCTTTATCCGCATTTTCAAAGTATCGCATCATCAAGAAAATACTGTAGTCGACCCCAAGGGTAACAATCATGATAAAGCTGAAGAACGGCACATTCCAGCTGAAAGTGTCTTGTCCTATCACATGTTCACTGATGAATTCGGATGCTCCCAAAGCGGTGAAATATGCAATGACAAGGGATGCGATAATCAATAATGTCTGCCAGAAAGATCTTGTGATGATTAATAATACAAAAGCAATACCGATTAACATGATGGTGATGGTTCTCGCAAAGTCTCCTGTTGAGACATTTTGCAAATCCACGTTTTGAGCGGATTTTCCGCCCAACGCCACTTTCGCATCACTGAAACTCAACCCTTTGACAGTCGCTTTTACTTGTTCGTCAATATCTTTCAAAATGGACATCGCTTCTTTTGAGTACGGATTGACATCCAAAATAATATTGATTTTTGTTGTTTGGCGATCATCCGACATATACAGATCCAAGCTTTGCTGGAATTCTTCCCCCTCCAACACTTCTTGAGGGATATAGAAGACTTCATCGGATGCGGATGTCAATTCTGATAAATAATCCTGGGCATCCACAAGGCCATTTTTGATTTGTGATAAACCTTCCGCACTTTGGGATAAACCGGATTGCAAATCGCCCATTTTATCCTGTAATGCCGTCAATCCTTGCTGCAATTGCCGCTGTCCTTCGTTTACAGCCTTCAAGCCGGATTGCAGTTGATTTGTGTTCTCAACAATCGCGGATGTCCCTTTTGCGCCGGATTGTAATCCATCGGCAAGGGTAGAAGCGCCGGATTGCAATTGCGCAACGCCTTCTTCCATTTTTTTCAACCCGTTTGTAATTTGAGCCATGGAAGCATTGGCTGCCTGGAAAGATTTCAATGCTTGATCATATTTCGGGGTAATGGATTTAAGCTGGCCCAACAACGCTTCTGTCTGGGCTTTTCCTTGTTCTGCCATTGTGATGGCCTGCTTGATATTTTCGTCTGAATTCAGCCCGGGATTTGTTGCCACCGCCGCCTTCAGTGATTGTTGGATGGCAGAAAAGCTGCTATAACTTTGTTCAACGGCCTTTGAAATCGTTGAAAATACGTCCGCAAAGGAACCGAATCCTTTCTCCAATTCTTCATAGCTATTTTTTAGCATCGTTGCCCCTTGGCGCAACTCCCGAATATTATCTATTAAAGCGGATAAACCATTGCTGATTTCCTCCGCTCCTTGCGCCCCATCCTTCAATCCTTGGGAAACCCGGCTCAAGGCGATATTCAGCTGGCCGACGCCTTGTTCCATTTCTTCCGTGCCGTCGATCAGCTGTTGCACGCTGTCAAATTTGCTTTTGTCCACTTTGCCTAATTCCTGGTCCGCTTCGGATAATCCTCCGTGAATTTTAGAAATCCCTTCTTCTGCTGTACCAAGTCCCTCTGTTAATGTATTCACTTGATCCCGTACATATAATTCTTTAATTTTTTCTCCGGCAGGGCGTGTGACCGAATATACTTCCGATACCCCTTCCACCTTGGAAATGGCTTCTGTCAATTCATCAATATCCTGCAAAGCTTTTTGTGTCGCAAGAGGTTCATCGGAATGAATCATCAAATAGGAGGGAGCCGAAAAACCGGCTGGGAAATGGTCCTCTATGACTTTAATTGCTTGCTTCGATTCATATTTATCATTAATTTCCACTAAATCGTTATAGTTCAGCTCCCCTGAATTGGAGATAATGAACGGTATGCAGATTACCGCAATAATTGCAATAGCGGAAAGCGGTCTGTACAATGAGAATTTCGATAAAACTTTCCATAGTTTGTTCTCTGGATGGCCATTTACCTGTTTGGCTGGCCAGAACATTTTGAAACCGAGCACTGCCATGAAAAATGGATTCAAAGTAATGAGCACCAGCAAAAGCACGGCCACCCCGATGGCCACAGCGGAAGTCGCCCGATACAATTGGAACTCCGCCAAATATAAAGCCATAAACCCGATAAACACGGCAATGCCGCTGTAAATGACCGTCTTTCCCGCAGTGCGGTAAGTTTCGGTAATCGCTTTTAATATATGGCCGCCTTTGCTGACCTCTTCTTTGAACCGATTGTAAAGAAGAATATTGTAATCCGTACCGATACCAAACAAAATGACAACGATGAATACTTGCGTAAAGTTTGAAAACGGAAAATCAAAGTGTTCCACCAACTGTGTCACAATACCAAGGGAAACGATATAGGCGACCCCCACTGTAATGAGCGAAATGAACGGCACAATCGGGGAACGGAATACAAGGACCAATACAATCAGGATGAAAACAACAGCAATAATCTCCGTCTTTTTAATTCCATCCTGGGACGACTTCGCAAAATCATCCAATACGATATCCGTACCTGTAAAGTAAGCATCGACTGTTTTTGTATCCGCCAGTTTCCTTAATTGCTGCGCAACTTCTTCCACCGTCCCGGCATTCTGATCCACAGCAATTTGCGTTAAAATCGTCGTGCCATCTTCCGAAACAAGCTGTTTTTCTGTTTCTTCACTGTCGTTATAAGCTAAAATACTAGTAATACCAAGTTCATCCCGCTGTTCTTTGAAATCCTCGATGATTTTATCTATTTCTTTTTTCTGCTCATCCGTCAATTTTTCTTTGCTATTAAATACGGCAATAAATTGATAGTTTTCCTTGCCGTCCGTCTCCATCCCGGTTTGCAAATTCTTTGCGATGGTGCTCTGAACATAGGCAGGCATTTCAACCTGTCCTTTTCCCGAACCAATATATCTAAATTTGGCATGGTTATTAGCATAATAATAGAAATAACGAGCCAAAAAATAAAGGATGCAGTTCGAACATTGAGCCACTCCCTCAATTTCAAACTATCAAACTCCTTTCCCAATCGTTTTTTGAAAATCATTAAATTTCTAATAATAAAACTATCATGAAACAGCGGAACCGAACATAGACAATAATCCGCCATTTGTTTAAAATAAGCAAATTCCGGAGGGCAATGATATGAAAAATTCGAAAAAACTTCTTTCCAATTCCTTAAAAGAATTAATGAAGAAAAAGCCTGTCGAACAAATTTCCATCCGCGAAATTGCGGAATTGACCGGGCTGAATAGACAAACCTTTTATTATCATTTTGAAGATATTTACGATCTGATGAGGTGGACTTTCCAACAGGAAGCTCTCGTTCTGATTGATGCCCATGAAAGCGCAAAAGTGTGGCAGGAAGGATTGCTGCAACTGTTCCATTATTTGGATGAGAACCGCGATATTTGCTTGTGTGCACTGCAATCGTTGGGCCGTAAACATATTAAACGATTTTTCTATTCGGATATTCATAACATCATTCATCGGGTGGTTCATGAATTCGGAATGAAACTCCATGCCCAAGAAGAATATGTATCTTTTCTGTCCCATTTCTTTACATTGGCTCTGGGTGCCGTTGTTGAAAGCTGGCTGAATGGAGAGCTGGAACAGACTCCAGAGGAACTCATAGCAATGATCGATTTATTCATCCAAGACCAACTGCGGGGGGCGGAGCAAAGAATTGCGGCAAAAAAACAAATAAAACCCGTATTGTAGAATAAATAATACTTTTCGACAAAAAATATAATCCATCATATATAATGAAGTAGATGAAGCCTGCTAAACCAGGGGAATGTTCGTTCTCGCGCTTCAGTACACTCTTTAAGGGGGGATTTTCTATGAGTAAGACATCAAAAGAAATAATTGAAATCACTGAAAAATATGGCGCCCGGAATTATAAGCCGCTGCCGGTTGTCATCAGTGAAGCGGAAGGAGTTTGGGTAAAAGACCCTGAAGGCAATGAGTACATGGATATGCTTTCCGCTTATTCCGCCTTGAACCAGGGCCACCGTCATCCAAAAATTATTCAAGCATTAAAAACGCAAGCAGATCGGGTGACATTGACTTCCCGGGCCTTCCACAACGACCAACTTGGACCTTGGTATGAGAAGTTATGCAAAATAACGGGAAAAAATATGGTTTTGCCGATGAACACCGGTGCTGAAGCCGTCGAATCAGCCATTAAAGTGGCCCGCCGCTGGGCTTATGATGTGAAAGGCGTGGAAGAAAACAAGGCCGAAATCATTGGCTGCACAGGCAATTTCCATGGGCGCACAATACTTCCGGTTTCCCTTTCTTCAGAGAAGGAATACCAACGGGGTTTCGGCCCATTAATTCCCGGAATCAAACTGATCCCATACGGGGATATAGAATCGCTCAAAAATGCCATCACGCCAAACACAGCGGCTTTTATCGTGGAACCGATCCAAGGAGAAGCGGGGATTGTCGTTCCGCCTGAAGGATTTTTAAAAGCAGCGGCGGAGCTTTGTAAACAGCATCATGTGCTATTGATCGCAGATGAAATTCAAACCGGCCTCGGACGCACCGGAAAAATGTTCGCCTGCGAGTGGGAAGAAGTTGTGCCGGATGTTTACATTCTGGGAAAAGCGCTCGGCGGAGGGGTTTTGCCAATTTCGGCAGTGGTGGCAAACGACGATATTTTAGGCGTATTAAATCCAGGTTCCCATGGTTCCACATTTGGAGGAAACCCGTTGGCATGCGCAGTTTCCATCGCATCACTTGAAGTGATCGAGGAAGAAAAGTTGGTGGAACGTTCGCTGGAGCTGGGGCAATATTTCAAAGGGGAACTATTGAAAATCAAATCCCCTGTCATTAAAGAAGTGCGAGGGAAAGGATTGTTTATCGGTGTTGAACTTCATGAACCTGCACGTAAATATTGTGAACAGCTGATGGAGAAAGGATTGTTATGCAAGGAAACCCATGATTTCGTCATTCGCTTTGCTCCCCCACTAATTATCACAAAAGAACAACTGGATTGGGCGTTGGAACGGATTAAAGAAATTCTTGAGTAAGCAGGAAAACAACCCGAAACTTCATGCGGCATTAAATCGAGTAGGAGGGAGCGATTAACTCCCGTCCTCTCACACCACCGTACGTACGGTTCCGTATACGGCGGTTCAATTAAGATCATTGACGCAAGTTTTCATAACGAGCTTCAAGACTTTTCAGCCCTTGGTTTCTCCAATAGGAGTTACCAAGGGTTCTGTGTAATATTGGACTTTTTGAAATACGCCAATAACTCTTCCGAGTATTTCCCCATTCATACGCTTGCCATTGTGGTACGCCAAGTTGAATAAGGTTGCGCATCTTTGTTTTCGGTTTCTTCCAGTTCTTCCATAGACACATTCGAAGTCTTCTACGAATCCATTTATCTAATTCAAGGAATGTAGATTTGGTGTCTGCTAACGCAAAATATCCACACCATCCCATTAGATATTGATTCAGTTTCTGAATGCGGTATTCCATCGGGTAGGGCATCTTGCGTGATGTGATTTCACGAACTTTATTCTTCATTCGTTTAAGGCTTTCTTTTGCGATACGAACCTTTGGCTCTTTATGATAGGTAAAGCTAAATCCTAGAAACTTACGTTTCCATGGACGGTCGACCGCTGATTTCTTTTCATTTACTTTCAGTCGTAGTTTTCCTTCAATGAATCGTTGAATGCTTGCCATTGTGCGAAGTCCTGCTCGTTTACTTTTCACGTAAATGTTACAGTCATCCGCATATCGAACGAATTTGTGTCCTCTTCTTTCCAATTCTTTATCTAGTTCATCTAGTACAATATTAGACAGTAGCGGACTTAATGGTCCTCCTTGTGGAGTTCCTTCTAATGTGCTTGACACCACACCATTTATCATGACTCCCGATTGTAAATACTTACGAATCAATTTCAGTAATGGTTTATCTTGGATTCTCTTCGCGAGTGTACCCATTAATCTGTCATGGTTGACCTTATCAAAGAATTTCTCCAAGTCCATATCTACAACCCATCGATATCCATCTCTTATATATTCTTTCGCTTTCCTCACCGCATCATGAGCACTTCGGTTTGGTCGAAATCCGTAGCTGTTTTCAGAGAATGTAGGGTCATACACTTTTGAAAGTACTTGGGCGATTGCTTGTTGAATCAAACGGTCTGTTACGGTAGGGATTCCTAGTAAACGAGCACCGCCATCAGGTTTCGGGATTTCGACTCTGCGGACTGGCATCGGTTCATAAGTTCCCTTGAGAATTGCTTCTTTAATCGATAGCCAGTTTTCAACTATGTGCTGTCGTAGGTTTTGTACGGGCATCATATCTACTCCGTGGCTTCCTTTATTCTGTTCTACACGTTTTAGTGCTTGAAGCATGTTCTCCCGTGACAGGATTTGATTCAAAAGCATCGTTATTCTCCTTCCGTGAATAGCTGTTCTCTTTATGCCAGTGGTCACTCCACCCTCCAAGAGGTCCCCCACGGGATTCACCGCTTCCTTCCTCAAGTGAGGTACTACGTTTTCTGTGTTCATCATGACTCACTGAATGCCAAGGGCTATTCTCTCTTAATTGTTCAGTCCTTCTTAGTTGTTCTAGACCAACTAATACTATGACCTCTGCTGACTTCTGACGGTTCAGCTACTTATCACTAAGTAGGTTATGAAGCGTACTTCACCTATCCGCCAGACCTCCCCGGGTAAGTACATGCACTTTCACACCATCTATCCGCCTCATTTACTCGATATGACCTTCGACAGAAAGAGCTTTGTTTTGTTTCGCAAACTCACTCAATCATACCTAGCCTTATATGAGGTTCGTGTTCCTCGGACCGGTGTTTTGCCTCCAGCTTCCTTCAGATTCCGCGTCACCACGGACACCCTTGCTCTTGGCTAACCTCTACTTCTGTCTTCGGGGTTCGGGACTTACACCCTATAGTTCATGTACATGCCGGGCGCACGAAAAGGATAGATGCACAGGAGGAATACCCGTTTGCATCTATCCTTTCTTATTAATCCTTTTTTCCAAATCGCCATTGTTGAAACTGCCCGTAACTGACCATTGGTACATATAAGATCAAAAATCAGCGCGCCCAATTTTGAATTTCCATTGATCATTCGATATAGTAAAGGTACAAAAGTGAGGGATGAAGATGATTCAATCGCTTTACGTTTCCGGATACAGACCCCATGAGCTGGGCATTTTCACCAAAAAACATCCGGGCATTCAAGTGATTAAAAAAGCAATCGAACATGAATTGAGAACTTTGATTGATGAAGGACTGGAATGGGTCATCATCAGCGGACAACCAGGTGTGGAAACATGGACTGCGGAAGTCGTGATTGAATTAAAAAAAGCATTTCCCCATTTAAAATATGCCGTCATCTCTCCTTTTTTGGAAATGGAGAAAAACTGGAATGAAGAAAAGCAAGCCGAATACGCTTATATTCTGGGCAAAGCCGATTTTGTGACGAGTGTTACAAAAAGGCCGTATGAAGCCCCTTGGCAATTTGTTGAGAAAGATAAATTCATCATCCAAAACACCGATGCTTTATTGCTTGTCTGCGATGAAGAACATGAAGGATCCCCGAAATATTTGAAAAGGCTTGTGGAAAAATATATGGAGCGGAATGAATATGAGCTCTTGACCATCACTTCTTACGATTTGCAAACCATTGCCGAAGAAATGCAAAGAGCGGAGTGGTAAATTTTCATCATTTATTTTGAATTCCCTGTTGACTTTTCAATTGATAATGATTATCATTATCGTAAAGAAAAAATTCCGAGCTGTACCCCCAAAAAATATCTCGGAAAAGTATTTTCCAAATTATTTTCTCCAACTATGTCTATATCCCCCTATATGAATAGACATTTCTAGGCTGCAACTGACTGGCATGTTGCAGCCAAATTTCTATTATGGATTCTCTTTTTGGGTTAAAATACAGATACCAACCAATTATATTGATAAAGGAGTTGTATCAAAGATGGAATACCGTATTGAAAGAGATACGCTTGGAGAAGTACGTGTTCCGGCTGATAAAATTTGGGGTGCACAAACCCAACGCAGTAAAGAAAACTTCCAAATCGGCACAGAAAAAATGCCGAAAGAAGTGATCCGCGCCTTTGCCATTTTAAAAAAATCCGCAGCACTCGCCAATAAAAAATTAAATAAACTGTCACCTGCCAAAGCAGATGCCATCATTACAGCAGCTGATGAAATTCTTGAAGGCATATGGGATGACCAATTCCCGCTTGTGGTTTGGCAAACAGGAAGCGGTACCCAATCCAACATGAATGTGAATGAAGTCATTGCCCACCGCGCAAATCAGCTATTGGAGGAACAAGGCTCTTCTGAAAAAGTGCATCCAAATGATGATGTCAATATGAGCCAAAGTTCCAACGACACATTCCCGACCGCATTGCATATCGCCGCTGTTCAAATGGTGGAAGACTATTTACTTCCTCGGTTAGAACTATTGAAAAATACATTAAAAGACAAATCTGAGGCTTTCAAAGATATTATCAAAATCGGCCGCACCCACTTGCAAGATGCAACACCTTTAACGCTTGGGCAAGAAATCAGCGGCTGGCACTACATGCTTGAACGTTCCGAAGAAATGATTAAACAAAATACGGAGTACTTAAAAAGCTTGGCCATCGGTGGTACAGCCGTTGGTACAGGCATCAACGCCCATCCGAAATTCGGCGACATGGTGGCGGAAGAAATCAGTAATCTCACCGGCAAAAAATTCGTTTCTTCTCCAAATAAATTCCATGCGTTGACAAGCCATGATGAAATCGTTGCAGCTCATGGCGCATTGAAAGCATTGGCAGTGGATTTAATGAAAATTGCCAACGATGTAAGATGGCTTGCCAGCGGTCCTCGCAGCGGCATCGGCGAAATTACGATCCCTGCCAACGAACCAGGAAGCTCCATCATGCCTGGCAAAGTAAACCCGACGCAATCCGAAGCATTGACAATGGTAGTTACCCAAGTGGTGGGTAACGATGCAACAATCGCCTTTGCAGCCAGCCAAGGCAACTTTGAACTGAACGTATTTAAACCGGTCATTATTTATAACTTCCTGCAATCAGCACGATTGCTTGCAGATGCCATGAAATCCTTTAACGACAAATGTGCAGTCGGCATTGAACCTAACCATGAAGTGCTTAAACGCAACTTGGAAAACTCTTTGATGCTTGTAACGGCCTTGAACCCTTATATCGGCTATGAAAATGCGGCAAAAATTGCGAAAAAAGCCCATGCGGAAGGAACAACATTAAAAGAAGCAGCTCTTGCCCTAGGTTTATTAACCGAAGAACAATTCGACCAATATGTGGATCCAAAGAAAATGATTTATCCAAATGCTTAATCCCCCATCCCTTGACATAACCCAATCGAGTAGGAGGGAGCGATTAACTCCCGTCCTCTCACACCACCGTACGTACGGTTCCGTATACGGCGGTTCAATTAAGATAATTGACGCAAGTTTTTATAACTTCCGTGAATAGCTGTTCTCTTTATGCCAGTGGTCACTCCACCCTCCAAGAGGTCTCCCACGGGATTCACCGCTTCCTTCCTCAAGTGAGGTACTACGTTTTCTGTGTTCATCATGACTCACTGAATGCCAAGGGCTATTCTCTCTTCATTGTTCGGTCCTTCTTAGTAGTTCTAAACCAACTAATACTATGACCTCTGCTGACTTCTGACGGTTCAGCTACTTATCACTAAGTAGGTTATGAAGAGTATTTCACATATCCGCCAGACCTCCCCGGGTAAGAATGTAATCTTTCCTTCCATCTATCTGCTTCATTTACTCTGTACCACCTTTGGCAGAAAGAGCTTTGTTTTGTTTCGCAAACTCACTCAATCATACCTAGCCTTATATGAGGTTCGTGTTCCTCGGACCGGTGTTTTGCCTCCAGCTTCCTTCAGATTCCGCGTCACCACGGACACCCTTGCTCTTGGCTAACCTCTACTTCTGTCTTCGGGGTTCGGGACTTACACCCTATAGTTCATGTACATGCCGGGCGCACGAAAAAGCCGGCGGAACTTTTTCCGCCGGCATTTTTTCTTTATTCTTCCACAGTTGTTGCGGCCACTGTTTTCGCTTTTTTCGGACCAACCATATTAAATAAAATGTTTAACACGATGGCAGATAAAGAACCGCACACAATTCCATTGGATGTTAAAATGGACAGGCTCTCTGGCAATACTTCGAAAATATTCGGAACAAAGGCAACCCCTGCTCCAAGAGCAACTGAAATCGCAACAATCATTGTATTTTCCGGTGATTTTAATATTTCAGGAGCCAGCATCGTAATCCCTTGCGTCAACACCATTCCAAACATGGCAAGCATGGCCCCGCCTAAAACTGATGTTGGAATAATGGTTGTGAGCGCTGCAATTTTTGGTAAAAAGCCTAATGCAACTAACATAACGCCCGTAATAACGATGATTTTTCTTTCCTTCACCCCTGTCATTTTGATAAGTCCCACATTTTGGGAGAAGGTTGTATATGGAAAGGCGTTAAAAATTCCTCCGATAATGGATGCCAATCCTTCTGAACGATAACCGCGGGCTAAATCTTCTGCCGAAATCTGCTTTTTCTCAATATCCCCTAATGCAAAATATACGCCACTAGATTCCACCAATGACACCATCGCAACAAGGGTCATCGTAATGATGGAAGCTAAATCAAAGGTTGGTGTGCCAAAATAAAATGGCTGAACCATATGAAACCATCCTGCTTCTTTGACAGGTGAAAAATCCACTTTCCCCATAAACATACCTACAATTGTTCCAAATACTAATCCTAATAATATGGAGATAGAACGGATAAAACCTGTGGCAAAACGATAAATCAATAAAATCATGAATAGTGTTATCATCGCTAAAGCAATGTTGGACGCTGAGGCAAAATCTTCAGCCCCTTGTCCGCCGCCCATATTATTCATTGCCACTGGAACTAGGGAAATCGCAATAATGGTTACAACAGAACCTGTTACGACAGGAGGGAAAAATTTTACTAACTTTCCGAATACTCTTGATATAAAGATAACAATCAGCCCTGAAGCAATGATGGAGCCGTAAATGGCGCCGATTCCTTTACTTTGGCCAATTGATATAATCGGGAATACGGCTGTAAAAGTACATCCTAATACAACAGGCAATCCAATCCCAAATACTTTCCCTCTCATCACTTGCAGCAATGTAGCAACCCCGCACATCATAATGTCAATTGCGACTAAGTATGTCATTTGCTGCTCATCAAAACCTAATGACCCCCCAATAATCAATGGCACCAATATCGCACCTGCATACATGGCCAGTAAATGCTGTATTCCTAGAGTTATAGCTTTTCCATTTGTCATGAAATGATGTTCCTCCTCAAAATCATTCAACAATCGATTATTCAGCAAATTCAATCGTGTTATTTTTCAAAGACTTGATAATGGCTAAAGATTCCACCCGGACACCTTGTTCTCTCAGCATTTTTCCGCCATTTTGGAACCCTTTTTCTATCACGATGCCTACCCCGACTACTTTGCATCCGGCCTGCTTCGCAATATCCAACAATCCCTTTACCGCTTCTCCATTTGCCAAGAAATCATCAATGATGACCACATTATCGTCAGGAGATAAAAAGTCTTTGGAAACGGATATTTCATTCGTTTCTCTTTTCGTAAAGGAATACACTTGCGAAGTATACAAATCTCCGGATAGAGTCAAAGATTTCTTTTTGCGGGCAAATACGACCTGTGCACCAATCGATAACCCCAACATGGTTGCAGGTGCGATGCCGGAAGATTCAATCGTTAATACCTTTGTTATCACTTCATCTTTGAAACGGTTGGCAAATTCTTCCCCGATTTCTTTCATCAACAGCGGATCAATTTGATGGTTCAAAAAAGAATCCACTTTCAGCACTGTATCCGAGAGCACTTTCCCCTCTTTTAAAATCTTTTCTTTCAATAGATCCATTAAAGAATCTCCCTTTCGTCATTCCTTGATAATAAAAAACCCGAAAGACCTTTCCTATGAGGAATAAGCCTTTCGAGCCGATCGAAAGCACATAGACTTGTGCATATGTACTGCATCCGACAAATCTAATACTATCCCCTCATAGTCGACTTATTTACGGTAAGTCGGTAGAAACTTGCGAGCCATATTCCCGCGATTATATGAGTGCGATATTATTTATTTTTGAATGTTTATAATTATAAACACGTCAATTGTCGAATGCAAGATATTTCTATGAAAAAACACCCTTATTATTCGGAAATTACTGCAAATTTAGCCAACAGGCAATCAAATTGTTCGTATTTTCTGTTTTTTCAAAAGGTTCACAATAGACGGCCAATGGTTTCTTTCAACGTACCAAAAGCCGCCCCTTCTTTCCCGAAGTAAGACATATTGCGGCACACAAGTATTTTCACATTTTCCCCTTCTTGAAGGGGCAATTCCGCAACAACCCCTGATTGCTCCAGTTCCTGCACATTGCCTGTATCAAAGACATCCGCTTTATGAATCAAACGGTCATGAAAGTTTTCCCTGAATTCATCGAAAGCCTTTGAACCCTCAATGATAAGGATTTCCGGCGAGAATTCATAAAGCACTTGTTCAAACAATTTTTTCCCTGCAAGATAGCGAAAATGATTTTCTTTTTTCATTTGTTTAAATTGCTTATAATCTTCCGCCATAAAACCATTCACGTTCGTCAGCACGACGTTTTCATTGAATATTTTTTTCATCCATTGGGCAAAATTCAAACTTCCCTTATATTCCCTTGAAGCGTTGAGGATTTCAAGCCCATTTAATTGTTCAAACAGCTCCCCATCCACCAATGAATCGGCGTATATTTTTGCATCTTCCAAATCAAAATAAGCAAGGGATTCCGGATATAGTCCAACTAAAAACACTTTCGACTTATAGGGGTTCCCGTCCACTTGAAATGGCCGATACTTTATTTCTTCTGAGAGCCCGTCTGCAATCCACTCGTTAATTTTTCTAAAAAAACCCACTGAGACCGTCATTTTTTCCCATCCTTTACCAATCTTTTCATCCTTTTGACTTCTTCACGTTCTCCCGTTCCAACTACCCGGTTTATATGGATGAGTACTGTCTACTCATGTTTTTCAACATCCAATTTGCATTCCTCAAGGGGGATGATTTTGGTTTTATGTTTTATCTTATACCCCAACCATAGGATGATAAACAGCGGAAGCCCAATATATGAAACGGCAATGCCATGCCAGTCGATTGTCCCGATAAAGGCGCGATAATTTTGTCCGATGATGACAATTAAACATAAAATTAACGCAAACAATGACCCGAATGGATATACCGGCGATTTATAAGGCAAATCTTTCAAGTCTCTCCCCTGTTTTATATAGGCTTTCCGGAAACGGTAATGGCTGATGGCGATCCCTACCCATGCAATGAAACCGGATAATCCGGAAGCGTTTAATAACCATATATATACAACTCCATCTCCAAAAAAGGAAGATAAAAAAGCCAAACATCCTACCGCCAGAGTGGCAAGCAACGCATAAATCGGCACTCCACGTCCATTGATTTTGGCAAAAAGTCTTGGCGCCTTTCCATCAACCGCCAATTGCCACAACATGCGGGAAGAGGCATATAAACCGGAATTCCCCGCCGATAGCATGGCGGTTAAAATGATGGCGTTCATCACCGATGCGGCAAAAGCGATTCCCAATTTATCGAACACTAGCGTAAATGGGGAAACGGCCACATCTTCGGATAATAGGCGTGAATCTGTATAAGGGATCAATAAGCCGATTGCAAGGATGGCCAAAATATAGAACAATAATATGCGCCAAAAAACGGATTTTACAGCTTTCGGAATATTTTTCCCGGGTTCTTCCGTTTCACCGGCTGTAATCCCCAATAATTCCGTCCCTTGGAAGGAAAATCCCGCTGCCAAGAAAATCCCCACTACCGCTAGAAACCCGCCGTTAAACGGGCCGTCGCCAATGAAGAAATTGGACAAACCCACTTGTTCTTCCCCAATGATCCCAAAAACCATTGAATAGGAAGTGATAATAAAGATGATGACCGTTGCCACTTTAATCATGGCAAACCAATATTCACTTTCGCCGTACACATTGACGGATAGAATGTTGAAAGTTAACACGACCGCAATAAAAAGAATGGTCCAAAGAAAGGATGAACTGTCCGGAAACCAATATTTCATAATTAAATTGACCGCTGAAATTTCCGCGGCAATGGTAATGGCCCAGTTATACCAGTAGTTCCATCCCATCGCAAATCCAAAGGCGGGATCCACGAAATTTGACGCATATGTACTGAATGAACCGGAGGAAGGCATGTAAGCCGCCATTTCTCCCAAACTGGTCATTAAAAAGAACACCATCACTCCGATGAGAGCATAGGCCACCAATGCTCCACCCGGTCCCGCTTGCGCAACGGAAGCGCCGCTTGCGAGAAAAAGGCCCGTCCCAATCGTTCCTCCTAAGCTGATCATGGTTATGTGCCGGCCTTTTAAGCCCCGTTTCAGTTGTTTTTGATTATCTGTCTCTTTCTTCATGATGAATCTCCTTTGAGTCAGTTAATTCATTCCATTTTTTCTTACCTAATTTATTTTCCAAGCATTCCTCTATAAAAATTTACAATTGGAAGTTATTATTATTTTTGTATCCATTCATAAAGGCACTTTATTAATATAACATTATTTTTGTTATTTTGAATTTTTGGAGGTTTATTATGAAGATTGAACGGGAATACCCCACTAAAAAAATTCACTTTACTTTTGCGACTTTTCTTTTTTTCATTGCCATCATCTTTTTCGCAACAACCGTAAGGACTCCGATCACAGGTGTAGGCACCATCATTTCATATATTCGTGAAGATTTGGGCATTTCAAATACGTTGGCAGGTTTTTTGACAACCATTCCGCTTCTCGCCTTTGCCACCGTTTCTCCCTTTGCGCCAAAGATTGCGCGCAAATTGGGCATGGAGTATACACTGTTTTATTCTTTAATTCTTTTGTCCATCGGGATCCTGATACGATCCATCGGAACCATCAGCTTATTGATTGTGGGCACGGTTTTGGTCGGCGTCGCCATTTCTTTCGGAAATGTTTTATTCCCAAGCTTTTTCAAAGCAAAATATCCGTATCAAGTGGGCTTATTGACAGGCATTTATACGGTGGCAATGAATATATCGGCAGCTGCATCCCTCGCCTTCAGCCAACCGGTTGCGGAGCTCACCGGATGGCAAGGGGCTCTCGGTTGTACCGTTCTGTTCGGTTTGCTCACAATGATCGCTTGGATTCCGATTCTTAGAGGCGAACGAATCGGCAAAAGCGAATCCGGGCAAAGTCAAAAAGGCGGAAAGAAAATTTGGCAATCCCCTCTCGCTTGGGCGATTGCGATTGCCATGGGCATGCAATCTTTATTGTTTTACTGCTCCACTGCCTGGATTCCGGAAATCTTGGTATCACAAGGATTCAGTCTGGAAAAGGCCGGTTTAATGACTTCGATATTTCAACTTTCCCAAATGCCGATGACGTTTTTCATTCCTATATTAGCGGAAAAACTGTCATCCCAGCGGCCAATTGTCTATTTCTTCACAATTTGTTACCTTATCGGTTTCAGCGGACTGCTCTTTCAATGGACAAAAGGTGCAGTTCTTTGGATGATTTTGTTGGGATTTGCGGCAGGCGCCTCTTTCGGCCTTGTATTGATGCTCTTTACTTTGCGCACCAGAAATGCGTATGAAGCTTCCGAAATTTCCGGGTTTGCCCAGTCTTTTGGCTATTTGATCGCAGCGGTCGGTCCCGTGTTGTTCGGGTTCATTCAGGAAATCACGGGAAGCTGGACTGTGCCAAACATCATCTTTATGGCAACATCCCTTATTTTATTTGTTTTTTCCTTCATCAGTGCAAAAGAACGGTATATTTAACAAACGCAAACATACGTACCCTTTTTATGGTACTATATATGATAAGTATGGTAGTAAGGGGTAAAGACTGTTGGCAAAAAGAACGAAAAGGAAAAATAAATTCAGAAAGACTTTGTTTCGGCTTTTACTGATCGGTGTTGCCTGCATCGGTTGGTACTATACAAAATCTTTGAAAGGCACGCTGATTACCTTAGGGGTATTTCTGCTCACCTTTTTTCTTATAAAAATATGGTGGAAAACAAGACGGGTTTTGCGTCTTCGAAAAGCGGGTATAAAACAAATAGATGAAATGTCCGGCGAAGAGTTTGAAGAGTATTTGGGGATGCTCTTTAAAAAGCGTGGATTTAAAGTGGCCTATACAAAAAGTTCAGGAGATTATGGCGCCGATCTTATTTTGCAAGATCGGGAAAGTACGATTGCCGTCCAGGCAAAAAGATATTCCGGTACGGTGGGTGTAAAAGCGGTCCAAGAAGTGATCGGCGCTTTAAAAATGTATGATGCGACGGAAGCCTGGGTGATTACTAACAGCTATTTTACAAAACAGGCTCAAAAATTGGCGGAATCCAATGATGTTTACTTGATTGACCGGGATGAATTAATTGAAATCATTTTAGATTCCAAATAATGGGTGTTCATCGTATTGATGACACCCTCTTTTATTATCATTTAATTTTTTACATTTTCAATTATCCCTCCTCCAATCAATATTATCACTGTTGGAACATTTGTAATTATCGTTTGATTTTACATACTTCAGAAGAAAAAATGAAGAATTCATCAATCTTAAAAATATATTAATATTTTTGTAAATAATTCTTAAAAATAATAATTCTAATTTAGTAGACATTTTAATTTACCTATGCTATATTAAGAATCAAGCAAAGAACAAATGAGGAGGGGCTATATTATGACGAACAATCTTAATAAACGCCAACAATTTACAAAAGCGAACGGTGCTCCGGTCATCAGTAACCACGATTCAATGACTGCCGGAAAAAGAGGTCCGGTATTATTACAAGACGTATGGTTAATCGAAAAACTTGCAAACTTCAACCGCGAAGTGATTCCTGAACGACGCATGCACGCCAAAGGTTCAGGAGCGCACGGTGTATTCACAGTGACAAATGACATTACAAAATATACGAAAGCAAAAATGTTCTCAGAAGTCGGGAAAAAGACTCCGCTATTCACCCGCTTTTCTACTGTGGCCGGTGAACGGGGATATGCGGATGCAGTCCGTGATATCCGCGGTTTTGCCATTAAATTCTATACCGAAGAAGGTAACTGGGACTTGGTCGGCAACAACACACCTGTTTTCTTCTTCCGCGATCCATTGCACTTCACTGACTTGAACCACGTGGTAAAACGCGATCCACGTACAAATATGCATAATCCAAACAGCAACTGGGATTTCTGGACATTGCTTCCTGAAGCATTACACCAAATCACCATCACCATGTCTGACCGCGGTATCCCTGCAAGCTACCGTCATATGCACGGTTTTGGTTCGCATACTTACAGCTTCATCAACGAAGATAACGAACGTGTTTGGGTGAAATTCCACTTCATTACGCAACAGGGCATCAAAAACTTGACAGATGAAGAAGCAGCTGAAGTAAGAGGAAAAGACCCGGATTCACACCAACGCGACCTTTACAACGCCATTGAAAACGGCGATTATCCGAAATGGAAAATGTACATCCAAGTGATGACAGAAGAACAGGCAAAAGAAATGCCTTACAACCCATTCGACTTGACAAAAGTATGGTATAAAAAGGACTTCCCACTTATTGAAGTTGGTGAAATCGAACTTAATAAAAACCCAGAGAACTACTTTGCCGAAGTAGAACAAGCGGCATTCTCACCATCCAACATCGTGCCTGGCATCGGCTATTCACCGGACCGTATGTTGCAAGCCCGTATTTTTGCATACGCTGACGCACAACGCTATCGCTTGGGTGTAAACCACTATTTGTTGCCAATCAACGCACCTAAATGTCCATTCCGCTCATTCCACCGCGATGGTGCAATGCGTTTCGATGGCAACCTGGGAAGCACATTAAGCTATGAACCAAACAGCTATGGCGAATGGCAACATAACCCGGACTTAAAAGAGCCGCCATTAGCCCTTGAAGGCGATGCAGACATCTACGATTTCCGTGAAGACGATGACAACTACTTCGAACAACCGGGAAAATTGTTCCGCTTGATGTCTGCCGATGAACAACAACGCCTATTTGAAAACACTGCCCGTAATATGGAAGGTGTCGAAGAATTCATTAAACGCCGTCATATCTTACACTGCTACTTGGCAGATCCTGCTTATGGCGAAGGTGTCGCAAAAGCCCTTGGATTATCTTTGGACGGTATGGATCTATCCAACCCATACAAGAAATAAACATGCCTGACTGAAACCTATTAATAATCGCTTACAAAAAATAATCTTCTAATCACTGATACTCATAACCTGCTTTGCCTGTCAAATGCAAAGCAGGTTATTATTTTTTTCATAGTTTTTACATTTATTATATTAAATATTCAGAAATTTCATACAAGTTTAACAGCTATACGTGTCAAATTTTGTTATATTTTAGTTAAACAACGTTTAAAACACTGATTAACTTTTTTGAAGCGGGGGGGAAGCAATGAAAAATAAAGAAGATTACACCACAAAACAGGCCATATTAAATGCCGCGTTGGACTTGATGAAGGATGAAGGAATCAAAAGGGTCACCATTCGGAAAATCGCAAAGATCGCCGGCGTCAATGTCGCATTAATCAATTACTACTTTGGCTCAAAGGAAAATTTAATAAGCGAAGCAATCCAATCCCTGCTTACTTCTTTGAAAGACACCTTTACCATTTTCGATGACCCTTCATTAACATCAACGGAACAAATAAAAGGGTTTTTGCTCCAATATGCGCGCATTTTTCAACAATACCCTTTCATCGCCCATATGGTGATGCAAGAGAATCCATTAATTTTTAAAAGCCAAATGGAATATTTCAATTTCCTCAATGCCATTGGAATGAAAAAATTTAAAAACGCCATCAGTGAAGCTTCTGGCGAAAAAGATCCAAAAAGGTTGACCATTATGATGTCCCATTTGATAGGGGCTACTTTGCTGCCAAATTTAATTGACCCCATTTATGAATATGTCACGGGGTACCCCTTTTCAAACAATATTGAAACCCAGGTGGATATTCTGATACAGCAATATTTCTCTAAATCATGTTAGTACCAGTAAAATTTGCAGAAGGAGTGATATCAGTGGAACTCCAAATCGGTTTAGATGTAGGATCAACAACAGCAAAACTCGTAGTACTGAACAACAAAAAAGAAATTTTACATAAAGCTTACCAAAGACACTTTTCCGATATCAAAAATACAACCTTATCTTTGCTTCAAACGGTGGCTGAAAAATTTCCGAATGCGAAATTGAAAATGAATGCCAGCGGTTCCTCGGGACTTGGTATTTGTGAAGAAACAGGTATTCCATTTATTCAAGAAGTCATTGCTTGTACAGAAGCAGTAAAGGCGACTCAACCGAATATCGATGTCATTATTGAACTTGGTGGAGAAGATGCCAAAATCATATATTTGACAAACGGGCTTGAACAGCGAATGAATACGGCCTGTGCGGGAGGCACAGGTGCATTTATCGACCAGATTGCCGCCCTGCTCAATACCGATGCCGCCGGATTAAATGAACTGGCGAAAGGTGCCGAAAAAATTTACCCGATTGCTTCCCGCTGCGGCGTGTTTGCCAAAACGGATGTACAACCATTATTAAATGAAGGAGCCCGCAAAGAAGATATTGCAGCAAGCGTCTTCCAGGCGGTGGTCAACCAAACCATTGCAGGCCTTGCCAATGGACGTCCTATTCGCGGTAATGTCGCTTTCCTCGGCGGTCCATTGACATTTTTGACAGAGCTCCGGAAACGGTTTATCGAAACCCTCCGTTTGACCGATGAACAAGTTTTGCATAATGAAAATGGTCATTATTACGTGGCATTGGGCGCCGCTTTGGAATGCCAGCAGGAAAACGCCATCAACATCAATGAAATCATTGGTATCCTCAGCCACTCAAAACCGGTTGTAAGCGTTTCCAATGTTAATAAAAACGGCATGCTCTTTGAAACAGAAGAAGATTATGCCGCCTTTAAACAACGACATGACAAAGCGAAAGTGCCAAAAGCCCCGCTAAAAGACTATCAAGGAAACGCCTACTTGGGCATTGATGCCGGTTCTACCACAACGAAAATGGTATTGATTGGCGGAGAAGATGAAGTGTTATACACCTTCTACGAAAAAAACAAAGGCAACCCTATTGAAACAGTGCGGGAAGGATTGGCCAAATTATACGAACAGCTGCCAAAAGAGGTGAAGATCCGCCGCTCCGCTGTTACCGGCTATGGTGAAAAATTAATTCAAACCGCCTATCAAGTGGATGACGGTCTCATTGAAACCATCGCCCATTATCAAGCGGCAAAGAAATTCCAGCCCGATGTGGACTTTATCATCGATATCGGCGGACAAGACATGAAGTGCATCAAAATCAAAAACGGTGTGATTGACAGCATCCATTTAAATGAAGCTTGTTCAGCAGGATGCGGCTCCTTCCTGGAAAGTTTTGCGGAAACATTGGGCCAAAGTGTGCAAGAGTTTTCGAAACTTGCCCTTACTGCCAAATCGCCGGTGGATTTGGGCTCCCGTTGCACCGTTTTCATGAACTCCCGAGTCAAACAAGTGCAAAAAGAAGGAGCAAGTATTGATAACATTTCGGCAGGACTCGCCTACTCCATCGTGACAAACGCTTTATATAAAGTGATTAAATTGAAATCTGTCGAAGAATTAGGGAATAAAATCGTCGTTCAAGGCGGCACTTTTTTAAACGATTCGGTTTTAAGAGCCTTTGAAAAAATGACCGGCAAAGAAGTGGTCCGTCCTGACCTGGCCGGGCTCATGGGCGCCTATGGATGCGCCCTTGTAGCAAAGAAAAACTGGAACGGGGAAGAAACTACGACATTAATTCCAAAAACAAAATTATATGATTTCCAAGTAAAAATCACCCACAGCCGTTGCGGTCTCTGTGAAAACCGTTGTCCGATCACGATCAACCGCTTCCCTGACAAGCGGACATTCATCACTGGAAACCGCTGCGAACGCGGCGCCGGAATACAAAAACCGAAAAGCACTTTGCCAAACTTGGCAAAGGAAAAATACGAAAAATTATTTGACCGCCCATCCCTCCCGGAGGAAGAAGCGGTTCGAGGGAAAATTGGCATCCCCCGCGTTTTGAATTTATATGAAAACTATCCATTCTGGCATACATTCTTTACAGAGCTTGGCTTTGAAGTGGTCTTATCCAATAAATCGAGCAAAAAACTGTTTGAGAAAGGCATTGAAACCATTCCTTCCGAATCGGTTTGTTATCCGGCCAAATTGAGCCACGGCCATATTATGAATTTGATCGAAAAAGGTGTCAAAATCATATTCTATCCTTCCATCGTCTATGAAGAATTGGAGAGAAGAACGCAGCAAAACCATTATAACTGTCCGGTTGTCGCTTCTTATCCTGAAGTGATTCGCGTCAATATGGAACAAGTCTTTTTGGAAAATGGCGTGAAATTCTTAAATCCATTTTTATCAATCCATAAAGAGGACGCCTTGTTCAATGAATTATGCGCTGTCTTCCCGGATATTTCAAAAGTTGAAATTAAATACGCCTTGCAAAAAGCGAGACAGGAAGACATCCAATTTAACGCATGGCTAAGACAACGGGGAGAAGAAATCATTAAACAATTGGAGGAGGAAGATCAAATCGGCATCGTTTTGGCGGGACATCCATATCATATCGATCCTGCCATCAACCACGATTTGCCCGATGAAATCATCCGGCTTGGCATGGCCGTTTTGACAGAAGACTCCGTCAGCCATTTGGCACCGTTGCGATCCCGGGATGAAGTGGTGAACCAGTGGACTTTCCATTCACGGCTTTATGAAGCGGCAGAAGTCGTGAAAGAACACCCGAACTTGGAATTATTGCATGTAACATCCTTTGGTTGCGGCCTTGACGCCATTACAACGGATGCCGTGCAAGAAATATTGGAACAAGATAATCAACTCTACACTTGGATTAAAATGGATGAAATTTCTAATCTAGGCGCCGCCCGCATCCGGCTCCGCTCCATGAAGGCGGCGATTGAAGAACGGAAAAACAATAAAAATCTGGGAATCGCACAAAAAAATGCAGTAGAAAAAGAAGAAGCCATTTTTGATAAGAAAGCAAAAGAAATTTACACCATTTTGGCGCCTCAAATGGTTCCAACCCACTTCAAGCTGTTTGAAGAAGCCTTCAATCAGCATGGCTATCAAATCAAGGTGCTGGAGAAAGTGTCAGAAAAGGATGTTGAAGAAGGATTGCGTTACGTGAATAACGATGCTTGCTATCCAGCCATCGTTACCATCGGCCAATTAATTGCCAATTTGAAAAAAGGCCATTACGACTTGGACCGCACGGCCGTGATCATGTCTCAAACTGGTGGTGGATGCCGCGCGACCAACTATTTTGCATTACTCCAAAAAGCATTGAAAAACGCCGGCATGGGACAAGTGCCTGTACTTTCCCTCAGCGCCAAATCCATCAGCGGCAAGAAACATACAGGTTTTAGAATCACCTTGCCTCTTGCGAAAAAGCTGATCATTGCCGCCAATATTGGGGACTTGCTGCTCCGTTTGAAACTGGCGGTAAGACCTTATGAAGTGGTGAAAGGGTCCACCGAAGCCGTCTATCATAAATGGCTGGAACAATCGAAATATATTCTTCCCAACTTCTCTATGAAAGAATATAGAAAATTAATTCAACACATCATTGATGATTTTAGCCGCATTGAAGTAACGAATGAACAGAAACCGAAAGTCGGAGTCGTGGGGGAAATTTTAGTCAAATTCCATCCATTCGCCAATAACCAAGTGGTGGAAATTATCGAAGAAGAAGGCGGCGAAGCGGTCGTTCCTGATTTTATCGACTTCTTCTTATACGGTTTATACAACCGGAAATACAAAGCGCAACATTTTGGATTCCCGAAAATGGATTCCATCTTCGGCAATATTTCCATTGAATTTATTGAGTTTTACCGTAAGCCTATACGGAAAGCGCTGCAAGAAAGCGGGCTTTTTTCAGCACCGCTTGAAATCCATGAAATTGCCGAAAAAGCTTCGAAGTTTTTAAGTCTTGGCAACCAAATGGGCGAAGGTTGGCTATTGCCTGGGGAAATCGCGGAATTGATGGATGCCGGAGTGCAAAATGTCGTTTGTGTGCAGCCATTCGGATGTTTGCCAAACCATATTGTCGGCAAAGGCATGTTCAATGCAATCAAAAAAGAATATCCAAATGCCAATCTCGTTGCCATCGATTATGATGCCAGCATCAGCAAAGTGAACCAAGTCAACCGCATCAAGTTGATGATGAGCGTGGCAAAAACAAACATTCAACAAACAATATAAAAACCAAGCGGCCTTGAAGTAGAACTATCAAGGCCGCTTGGTTTTTATTTCAATAATTTATTGGCTTACAACGGGTTCGTTTTCCAAAATGCTCATGAATTCTTCCCCGCTGATCGTCTCTTTCTCCAACAAATACTCTGCCAATTCATGGAGTTTGTCGATGTTCTCTGTGAGAATTTGGCGCGCTTTTTCATGGGCGCTTTCAATAATGTTTTGCACTTCTTCATCGATTTTGGCTGCCGTTTCATCGGAACAGATGAGAGAACTGTCCCCTCCTAAATATACGTTGGAGACCGTTTCAAGGCCCATCATGCCAAAGTGCTCGCTCATGCCGTAGCGGGTAACCATCGCCCTCGCCAATTTCGTCGCCTGTTCAATATCATTGGCGGCACCGGATGTAACGGATTGGAAAACAATTTCTTCTGCCGTTCTTCCGCCGGTCAATGTCACAATTTTATTAAACAGCTCTTCTTTTGTTAATAAGTATCGTTCCTCTTCTTCCACTTGCATTGTGTAGCCTAAAGCTCCGGAAGTACGGGGAATAATGGTGATTTTTTGCACCGGCGCGGAATGGGTCTGTCTCGCCGCAACAATGGCATGTCCAATTTCATGATAAGCGACGATTTTCTTCTCTTGCGGTGACAGGATTTTACTTTTTCTTCTATATCCCGCAATCGTAATTTCCACCGCTTCTTCAAGGTCCTCCTGAATCACTTTGTCCCGATTCATTCTCACCGCTCTTAAAGCCGCTTCATTGACGATATTGGCGAGATCTGCCCCGGATGCACCAGGCGTTGCTTTTGCAATCGCAGTCGCATCGACATTCTCGTCTGCCGCCACCTTTTTCAAATATACATTCAGAATGGCTTCCCTTCCTTTTAAGTCTGGAAGTTCAAGCGGAATTCGGCGGTCGAATCTTCCCGGACGCAAAAGAGCTTGGTCCAACACTTCCGGACGATTTGTAGCGGCCAGAATGACAACGCCCTTGCTGGGATCGAAACCGTCCATTTCATATAATAATTGGTTTAATGTTTGTTCCCGTTCGTCGTTTCCTTGGGTCAAATTCACGCCCCGCTTTTTCCCGATGGCATCAATCTCATCGATAAAGACGATGCATGGCGCTTTTTCCTGGGCTTGCTTAAACAAATCCCGCACACGGGCCGCACCCATTCCGACAAACATTTCCACAAATTCAGAACCGGAAATCGTAAAGAATGGCACTTTCGCTTCCCCGGCCACCGCTTTGGCAATCAACGTTTTCCCGGTTCCTGGAGGCCCTACCAACAACACCCCTTTAGGGAGTTTTGCCCCCACTTTCCGGTATTTTTCCGGATTATGTAAAAAATCCACAATCTCTTTCAATGCTTCTTTCGCTTCATCCTGGCCGGCTACATCGTCAAAGCTTTTCCCGGTTTCGGATTCAACATAAATTTTGGCATTGGCTTTGCCAAACGTTAATACGTCCGCTCTTGATTGGCGGAGTCCCCGCGTGAAAAAGCTTCCGATTAGCAAAATAATCAAAAAAGGAACAATCCACAATAATATGAATCGAATTAAAGGTGAAAATTCATTCGGGATGGTTTTCGTAAATGGGACATTGGCTTCATATAGCCGGTCCACTAATTTAGCATCTTCCACCACACCTGTTTTGTAAATGACATCTTTATTGTCTTTATCGGTAAATGTAATGGCATCATCTTGAATCGTTACTTTCTTCACTTTCCCGTCTTCAACCATTTGAAGGAAAGTGCCGTAGTCCACCTCTTCCACTTTTTGCTTCTGAATGCCCGGAAAAATGAGCGCATTCAATAACACAATGGCCATTAAAATGAAAAAGTAGTAGGTCAGAGAGCGATTTTGAGGTTGCTTTTCTTTCACAACTCAACACTTCCTTTTATCTTCTATATTATTAGTTTACAAATGTTTACTCCCCGTAGCGAAGCATTTTTTTGAACTTTTATTTAACATTCCTTTACCCAAAAAGAAGGTTGGATAAATAAATTACAATCGTCACAGTAATGCAGCTGACAATGGTTGAAAATAAAACCGTTTGAGCTGCTGTGTTGGATTCCACATCATACTCCAAAGCAAGGCTTGAGCTGTTGCGGGAAGTAGGAAATGAGCTTGCAATAAATAAAGATTTGGCGACAACGCCATTGATGCCGAGAAGATATATGATGAGAAGCGCCACCGCCGGACCTACAAAAAGCCTCATAAAGCAGCTGGTAATGATCGTTTTGTTGATCATCGTGCGCATTTCCAGCTGTGATAGTTGCGCACCAAGGGTAATCAAAGCAACGGCGACAAACCCATCCGCCACATGATCCAATGGAATGCGGAAGGTTTGGGGGATTTCAAAATTTGCCACATTCAAAATGACCCCGACAATTAATGCATGGAGAATCGGCATTTTTAAGAAATCTTTGATGATGTCAAGCCCGGATTTCGTTGCTGAAATCAAATTGTACAATCCGTAAGTGTAAGTCGTCATGTTTTGAAAAATTACAAGGATGACCTGAATGGCGACACCAATGGGCTGGGTTGCAAAAACCATTTGCGCCACCGGAATTCCGTAGTTGCCGGAGTTGATGAGAACAATACTATTTTTAAATACAGCGGATTCCGAACGGTTAAGCCCAAGTATTTTCGCCACATAATGGCTGATGATCATTTGGCTTCCGATAAATAAAACGATAAAAACCGCAACTTCCCCGAGGGCCGACATGCTGATGGTCGTTTCGTATATGTTGACAAATACCGCTGCCGGCATGAAACAATATGTAACAAGTTGAGACAATGCTTTTAAGTTAAAGCGGAATTTCTTTTGCAACAACGCACCTACTACAAGCAATACGAGAATCGGTGCCACGATTTGGAAAAAGATCATCGATAGGTAGTGCATGTTTGCGACCTCACTTAATTGATTTGTAGTTCAACCTTTTGTATGAATGCATAATATTACATTATACAACTATAGTGTATAAACCGAAAGGAAATTCAGGATGAATCAACTGGACATGTGCGGCAAGTCCGGGGAATGAATGCGGAAGAATGTTTGAATAGCAACAAGTATATGAATCGTGAAGAAGTTTTTATAGAATGATTCAGTTTATTATATTAATAATAGAATAATAAACTGACAGGATGTTGGGATATCCCCTTTTCAAGCACCACGTTTTTTTATTTTTCATTCTTTGGTATATTCTTCTTAAGTAGCTTTAGGGGGAATCGTAAGAATGCTCAAATTTGATGAACAGCTTTTTCAAAAAACGAAAGGTCAAATCGGAGAACTCTTTGAAGAAGGCATACAACAACTCGGCGGATATGAAGAAGAGGAGAAAATCTTTGGCCGCCTCATCCCGCTTGAACAGATCCTTCTCAATAAAACCGATGCTTCCAATGTCATTTTCCAGGAAATCAAACAGCATTGGGGCAAAATGGATTTATTTACGCAAGAAATGTTCCGTTCATCAAACATTGAACTGCAAAATGTTCAAAAGAAACTCGATGCCTTCTTCTCTTCCCCATCGAGCAAAAAAACCGTTTTTGAACACGCCCTGATAAAAAATGTGTTCAACTTTTCCCACTTTGTCGAAATCGTTTTTGGCAAAAAGACCGATTACTCAAAATCAATCACTAAATTAAATGAAATCTATTTATATAAAATAGGGAAAAAATATTTTATACATATTCTTTATAATCATAAAATCGATTTTTGGCGCTATTTATATGCAAAAAAGATTTATTCTGTTTTCTTGCAAGCGCCCCTACATACCATTCAAAACCCTATTGATTTGATTCAGCAGTATAAGCAATTTATTCAATCTTTCATGACCCAAAATCAACTCATCACAACGATGAATCATTTCATTCAAAAAATTGATTATAAAAATCCTCGTTCACATTTGTTGAAAGAATTTCATCTGTTAAATATCTCCCTCCATTTTATGGGTGGGAAACGGCATTATAAGAAAATCAACAAATTGATAGCGGAAGTGATCCGAACGTGGGAGGCTGGAGAATGGGCGTTGACAGAGAAAGAGCAAACACTGTTGTCTTATATTTTGGCGATTGACGGAGCCAAACATTCCGATACGGAAAAAACGATTGCCCACGGCAAATATTTAATTACGAATGACCGCTTGATCAATCACTCGATTGAATTATTGATCGATTATGGGGAAATTTTGCCGAACATAAAGCCGGAACCTGAATCTTTGGTGAAACGGTACGATCAAAATTATTTGGAACAAATCTTTTATATTGTCATTGATGCCCTTGTGAAAAACGAACAATATTATGATGTATTGCAATTGATGAAAGAATATGAAATCGCCTCTTGCACAAGCATTTATGAATTTTTGAACGCAAAGGATTTTGATCGGGACTTATTGTTGAAAATTGAGGCAGCTGTTCAACGGAATATCGCCTATGTGGTCGATCAATCCCATCAGCACGTAAAGCAGTCGATTGAAAAGTGGATGCAGGAATATCATCATGTTGATAGCCCCTTCCATTCCATCGCCCAAATGACTTCCAAACATGTGTGCAATCTCTTAAAAACCCTTTTTGCCACAGAACAATTTGATTTGTTTGAGCAATTGATGAGCATCTATATGAAATACTTGATCCTTCAGGAAGATTTCATGGATTTGCGGGATTTTGTGGCAGGCTTTGTGCAAAAAGAGACGTCCCAAAAGGAATGACCATCCTTTTGGGACGATTTTTTATTCAAGTACGCCATTGTCATGCAATGATTTGATTTCTTCATCGGAATAGCCGAGGGATTGTAAAATTTCATCTGTATGCTCTCCAACCTTTGTCCCGACAAATCGATAAGTCGGTTCCACCCCTTCAAATTTAAGGGCTGTGCCGATTTGCTTTTGCGTTGTGCCATCTTCTTTCGGCACTTCCACAATCATATTTCTTGCACGGATTTGCGGATGATTGCAGGCTTCTTCAAAGTTCAATACCGGCTCCACGCAACCTTCGAAATCTTCATTGAACACTTCCAGCCACTCATCGAAGGTTTTTGTCAAGAAAGCGTCTTTCACCGCCTCTTTAAACCGTTTTTGCGTATAAGTGGAATCATTAAACGTGCTTTGAATCAGTTCGGGAATGTCCAATGCTTCACAAAGCAGTTTGCGGAAATGCGGCTCCAGGCTGCCAACAGAGAAATAACGGCCATCTTTCGTTTCATAGTAATCATAAAACGTACCGCCATTTAAAATTTCCTCTTCCGGCTTTGGCAATTCCCCGCTGCCTAAAAAGGCCGTTCCATATAATGCATTCATCGTGAATACCGCATCGGTCATGGATAAATCAATATATTTTCCTTCACCCGTTTTTTCCCGATGCAATGCACAAGCAAGCACACCAATCGCCGCATGCAATGTTCCACCGGCGATATCCGCAATCTGGATTCCCATGGAAACAGGTTTTTTTCCTTTATGGCGGGAATAATCCAGGATGCCTGAAATCGATAAGTAGTTATTATCATGCCCGGGACGATTTCGATATGGCCCTGTTTGTCCATAACCTGTAATGGAACAATAAATGAGCCTTGGATTTACTTTTTTCAGCGATTCATAATCCAGCCCCAAACGTTCCATCACGCCCGGACGGAAACCTTCAATCACAATGTCATATTCTTGGATCAATTTTTTTACGATTTCTACGGCTTCCTTTGTTTTTAAATTCAATTTGATTGATTTTTTGGAGCGATTTAGATGCTGATGAATATAGGACTCTTTATTTTCATCATATGGCGGCATAATGCGCATCAGATCCACTCTTCTCGTGGACTCCACATGAATGACATCCGCGCCGAAATCCGCAAACATCATTGTTGCAAAAACTCCCGGAAGCATTGATGAAAAATCAAGTATTTTCAAGTCTTTTAGTATTGTCAATTTCCCCATCCCCTTTATGAACCAGACGTATATCAATATAATGAACAATCAGCAGTAACCTTTGAAAACGCTATCTTCTTACCCCACAATTTTATTATACTAATATTTTAAAATAATCTGAATATTTTGTGAACCTATTATACTATATATGTTGCAAGAAGGTAAGAAATTATTAAATTAAAGATTTTGGTAATAAAGATCTTGCATCCAATCAAAATTCCTTTAATTTATTAATAAAATTTCACATCTTGACCTCCCTGAATTTGAAAAAAAGCAAAAAAATATCACCCAAAAACCGGTTTGGATGATACTTTTTTCAGGACGGACCCTCTTTCCGTTCGATATTAACAGCCCACTTTTACCCTTCCAGTTCAATCTTTTCTTTGCAGAAAGATAAAAGTTCCTGTTCCTCCTCTTCTTCCAAGGCAAGTTCAATATAACGCTCGTCCTTTTTATCGATAATATAATAATTGATAATAAACGGCCCTTCACCTTCATTGCCAATCAATAGCCGGATCTGTGTTCCCGCTTCGGAATAAAGTTCATCATCTTCTTCCACTTCCACGTCCAACAAAAACTCATAGCGTTTTCCCTGAATAATCCCTGTCGGATCAATCAATTCTTCCATTGTGTATTCAATGATATCCATCTGTGTAGTCTCCTTTGCTTAATTCCATAAGAAATCTAATTACAATCATAATGAAAAATAACTTTTGGTCAAATATCTTCTCCTGTCAGATTGCAACAAAAAAACGCCTCAGATTGAGACGGTTTCATCGCACGTTATTTCGCCTTCAGCTCAACCACTACAATTTCAGGAAAATTAAAAATGCGAAATGGCGCGCCGCTGTTTCCCAACCCTCTGTTGACGTTCATTGTCGTTTGATTCTCTTCATAAAATCCCGCTGTATATTCAGGGAAAAATCCTTGTCCCGGCGCAATGAGTCCTCCTACCAAAGGAATCCGGATTTGGCCACCATGGGCATGTCCCGCAAATACCAAATCAATTTCATTTTTTGTATAGATATCAAATTTTTCCGGACGATGGGCAAGCAATGCGGTAAAAAATTCTTTTGGTACATGGGCCATCGCAGTATTTAACATGATTTGCGTATCAGCGCCATTGAGGGGATCTTCAATGCCGGCAACGGCTATTTTTTCTCCGCCGCGTTCCAGCAATACGGCAGCATTCGGCAAAATATGTACCCCCAATTTTTGAAGCGCATCATAAATTTCGTCCACTTGATTAATGGCCACTTCATGATTTCCTATGACATAATACACATCCGCAATTTCAACAAATCCCCGGACAGCCGTTAAACTTTGTTCCAAGTCATACCGGTTGCTGTCAATCAAATCGCCTGTAATAAAAATGGCATCCGGTTTGGTGTTCCGCACTTTCTCGATTAATTTTTTCTGATTCTCTCCAAACAGGGCATCATGCAAGTCAGAAACTTGGGTAATCCGAAAGCCTTCAAAGGATTTTGGGATTTTTTCGGATTCATAGGTTCTTTCCGTGATGACAATCCAATGATTGTTTACGTACAAAAACACATATACTCCGACAATCAATAATATGATTTTCAGCAACTTTTTCAATTTGTTTCGCTCAATTCTTTTTAATTTTCCGGAATATCCATTCATAATATTATGGGTTTATATAGAGAGATTCAAGCCATCATTTTAGTTGTTCCGCATCTTTTCCGCCAAATAAGACCGACTTCAACTCATCCTCGCCTGAACCTTCCGCCAAAGGCACCCCTGAACGGTAGGCTGCCCGGATGACAAGATGACTGGCAACCGGAGAAGTGATAAATACAAATAAAATGCCCAACAATATGCGGATACTGATATACCCATCTTGAACCCATATATAAACAAAAGACCCGATCAGACAAGATAAAACCCCTAATGTGGCGCTTTTGGCCACCGCATGGGACCGGGTATAAACATCCGGAAAACGGAGCATTCCAACAGCACTAATGACACTGATGATTGCCCCCAACAACATAATCATGGCGCAAATCCACTCAATGATCTGACTTGCGTTCAATAATGACACCCCTTTCAATAAATTTGGAAAAAGCGATCGTCCCAATAAAGGCTAAAATCCCCAATATTAATATAGCCTCCAAAAAGGCAGTCGTTTCAAACAAAATGGAAACAATCGCCATGGACGAAATCAAATTAACCCCGATCGTATCGAGGGCAATGGCCCGATCAGGCATTGTCGGACCTTTAATAATCCGAATGACATGTAAAGCAATGGCAATCATAAACAAAGCCAAGGCAATCAGCAACATCGTTTCAATCAATCCCGGGACACCTCCAATATGACAGTCTCAAATCTCCCCAACGATCGAATCAAATCTTCCTTCTGTCCAATATCCATTGCGTGAATATATAATTCATCGCCAGATTCCGACACTTCCATCACCACCGATCCGGGTGTCAATGTCAATAACAAGGCAAGGGCCGTTACTTCCCAATCTTTTTCCAAAATCGTCTTATATTTAAAAATACCTGGTGTGATATTCAAGTTTGGAGTCAACACCTGCTTCATGACGACAAATCCGGAAACGATCAATTCTCTGAAGAAAACAAGCGCAAGCTTTAGAATTTTCACAAGCCGGATCAAATAAAACCTCGTCCCAAAAAACCGATGCATGAGATAAAGGATTCCAATACCGACGATAAATCCGGTATTAAAAGTGGAGAGGGTCGGCTTCGGCTCGTCTTTAAACAAGAGCCAAAGCAGCGCAATAAATAAGTTTAAAATGAATTGGGCAAAAAACACCTTCACACCCCCTCGCTTTCGCTTAATATGGCATCAATATAGATGGATGGGTTCACGAGGATTTTTGCCGCATCTTTGACATAGGCCATCAGCTGCTCCGCCCCTAAACCCATCCCCACAATGCAGAGGGCAAAAGCAACAAGCGAAACCATTGAAGCGATGGGAAGCGGTTTTTTATCTTCATTGGTAATAATCGTTTCCCCAAAGAATGAACTCAGGAATATTTTCAGCAACGAAAAGAGCACCACAAGGCTGGATGCGAACCCGAGGAACAGCAATACATAGGAACCCGCTTCAATCGCCCCCTTGCCAATCAATATTTTTCCCACAAAACCGCTGAGTGGCGGAATACCGACCAAAGCCAGCATCGTCAGGAAATAGATCCATCCGAATAATGGGTAGTTTCGGATGAGTCCGCTCATATTATCAATAAACTTTTCGCCGGTCAAAAAGACCATCAAGCCCACCAACAGGAACAACAACGCTTTCGCAATCATGTCATGGATTAAATAAAACACGGACCCTGCCAGTGCGTTTTCCGTACCACTCGCCAACCCTATTAAAATAAAGCCCACAGCAATCACAATATTATAAGCGGCGATTCTTAACACATTCCGGGATGATAATGCGCCCAAACATCCCAGGATGATTGTTAAACCCGCAAAAACGCCAATGATGGTATGGGTTACCTCCGGACGATGCGGGAACATCAATGTGAATGTGCGAATCAGCGCATACACTCCAACCTTTGTGAGCAATGCCGCAAACAATGCCTGCACCGCTGCGGGCGGTACCACATAGGAACCCGGTAACCAGAAAAACAGCACTAAACCGGCCTTCAAACTGAAGACAATAAACAACACAAGGGAAACGGTTGTCAACATCGGATCTTGCCCCGCTTCAGCAACCCTCTCGGCAATGTGTGCCATATTCAACGTTTTCACCGTTCCATATAAATATGCAAGGGCAATTAAGAAAACGGAAGAACCTACAACATTAATTAATACATATTTCAACGATTCCCGGAGTTGAACCTTCTCACCATCCAATGCGACTAATGCATAAGATGCCATTAACATCACTTCAAAACAGACGAACAAGTTGAAAATATCCCCTGTTAAGAAGGAACCGTTGACTCCGGCAACCAGAAGCAAGACAAAAGAATAAAAAAACATGTATTCATGCCGCTCGCCAACCGTCGAAAATGCATATAGCAAACAAATCAGTGTGACAATGCTTGCTGTTAGTACCATCAACACCGAAAAAGCGTCCGCAACGAACAAAATCCCGAATGGCGGTTTCCATCCTCCAAAGTCTATTCTTATAATCCCTTCTCTTTGCACAAGCACCAGCAAAAAGAAAGATATGATGCTAACCGCAAGCATTGTCAAAAAAGCGATGATCCTTTGCACGACCACATGCTTTCGCAAAAAGATTAAAATAACGGCTGTAAATATGGGAATAACCAGAGGCAAGACAATGATGTTGTTACTCATCGGACATTCCTCTCAATTCGTTAAAATCATCCGACCCATTCGTTTGATAGGTGCGGTAGGCTAATACGAGCAAAAAAGCGGTCGTGGCAAAGCTGATTACAATCGCTGTTAAAATCAAAGCCTGCGGCAAGGCATCGGTAAAAGGTTCTTCCCCGTGGCCCAGCAAAGGTACATTTCCGGCTTTTAATCCACCAACCGTCATAATCAGCAAATTCACTGCATGGGACAATACAGCCGTGCCAAGAATGACGCGAATCATATTCCGCGAGAGGATCAAATAGGTAGCCACTGAAACGAGTATCCCAATCAAAACCAACATGACCTGTTCCATACATTTACTCATCCTCACTTATGCTTATAATCATTGTAACGAGCGTGCCAATCACCGTTAAGGCCACTCCCGCTTCAAACAAAGTCACCGTCGATAAATGTTTATCACCTATAAATGGAAACGCAAAATGTCCATCCGTATGAGTTAAAAATGGCAAATCAAAATAAATTGCCCCCAATCCTGTTCCCGTTGCAATCAAAACGCCAAGGGCCGCCACCTTCTTAAAATCAAAGGGGATTTTCTTTTGAATCGTATCGATATCGTACGTTACATAAAGGAGAATGATCCCGGAGGCGAGAACAAGTCCGCCAATGAAGCCTCCCCCCGGTGCATGGTGGCCCGAGAAAAACAAGTACACACCGAGCGTCAGGATAATTAAAGTGATCCCTTTTACGACCGTCCGCAAAATCACATCATTGATTCTCATTTGTTCCCCCTCCTTTTGCTTTCAACTTGATGATGGCGTATACTCCCAAACCTGCAATAAACAACACGACCACTTCAAGCATCGTATCGAAAGCACGGAAATCACCCAAAATTGTGTTGACGATATTTTTTCCTCCGGCCAATTCATAAGAATCATTAAAATAATAAGAAATCGTCATAAATTTCTCGTAGTGAATGGCCGCAAAACCGACCAGCGTAACCGTTGCCCCGGCAGCAGCCGAAATCAAAACATTTCTTATCTTTTTCCATTTTGGAAGCATCTCTTTTTTTATTTCAGGCAAATGTCTGAAACAAATTAAATACAGCACCGTTGAAACAGATTCCACCGCCAGCTGCGTCAATGCCAAATCCGGTGCCCGAAACACGATAAAAAACAAGGCAGTCGAATATCCTAAAACCCCGTTCAGAAATACGGATGTAATACGGGATGTCGCAAACACTATTCCGATGGAAGACACAATCATAATCAACACCAGAATGATTTCAAACACTTCCAGCGATTCAAGATGGACTGGACTTAAAACCATAAGATCCGCGCGAAGAAAATATCCTCCGACAAATAATAAAAAGGCAAGATATATATAAACAAAATAATCTGTCAAATTGCCTGTCATGTACCGGTTTGTCAATCGTGCCGATAATGATTCGCTCAATAAAATCCCGTTATTAAAAATCTCATTCAATGAGAATTTTTGAGGAAGTACCCGATAAATCGGTTTCCAGCTTTTCAAAATACTATACAGAATAATTCCTGCGATGATTACAAAAATCGTCATCCAAAGCTCCGGACTCAATAATCCATGCCAGGCATGGATGGTCGGGGTCAATTCTTGTGTGGATGGAAATGAAGGATAAATGCTTGCCATTGCAGGTCTTAAAATATATTGGCCCAGCAAATTCGGGAAAAAGAAAATTCCAACAACAAAAATGATGAGCGTATAAGGAGAAATCAACATTCCAATTGGCGCTTCATGAGGATGTTTGTCCAGCCAATGGGATTTCACTTTCCCAAAGAATGTTTTCCCGACAATAATCAAGCAGTACACGAACGTGAATACACTCGCAATCCATGCAACGATTGGAATCAGGAAACCGATATGGTCGAGAGAAAAAATGCTCAAATCCTGTATATGAAGAGTCGCAGCGAAAAACATTTCTTTGCTCAAAAATCCGTTGAATGGAGGAAGCCCTGCCATCGATAAACTGCCAATCAACGCAATCGTAAAGGTGAGCGGCATGAAAGACATCAGTCCGCCCAGTCTCCGAATATCGCGCGTACCCAATTCATGGTCGATGATTCCGACCATCATAAACAGCGCACCTTTAAAAGTGGAATGATTAATTAAGTGGAATATGGCAGCAAATGCCGCTTGCGTGTAGATTATCGTTTCAGCGGAATAACCCAGATAGATTGCCACGGAACCCATGCCCAATAAACTCATGATGAGCCCCAGTTGGCTGACCGTCGAAAAGGCGAGCAACGCTTTCAAATCCACTTGCTTCACAGCGTTGAAAGAGCCCCAAAACAGCGTAAATAAACCAACCCCCGTTACCAACCAAAACCAAACCGCTTCTCCGCCAAAAACAGGCGTAAGTCTAGCCACCAAGTAAATGCCCGCTTTTACCATCGTTGCGGAATGCAAATATGCACTCACGGGTGTCGGGGCCTCCATCGCATCCGGCAGCCAAATATAAAACGGAAATTGGGCCGATTTTGTAAAAGCTCCTAATAAAATCAACACAAGCGCCGGCACAAACAAGGCACTGCCGCGAATCAGATCCACTTTATCGATGATTTCCCGGATGCTCAATGTACCGGACACCTCATAAAGCATCAAAAATCCGGCAAGCATAGAAATACCGCCAGCAACCGTTATAAGCATGGATTTTCTTGCTCCGGCTCTGGAAGCTTTCCGATGATGCCAAAAAGCAATCAATAAAAATGATGAAACACTTGTTAATTCCCAAAATCCATATAAAACTAATAAATTATCAGATAGAACAACCCCTAACATTGCCCCCATAAACAAGAGTAGATAGCAATAAAAATGGTATAGCTGTTCACTTCTAGATAAATAGAAAATGGAGTACAAACCAACTAAGCTTCCTACTCCGGTTATGAGTAAACTAAAAATTAAGCTTAGTCCATCCAGATAAGTGGTGAAATTGATACCTAACGAGGGGATCCACTCATGAGTGAAAGTAATGACTTCGCCGTTAGAAATACGGGGAATATAAGCAGCTAATAGAAAAAATAAAATGAAAGATACAGTCATTACAAGCCAGCCAATGTATCTCTTGCTAATGTACCTGTGAAATACGGGAATCATCAGGGCAAAAATAAACGGGGTGAGGACGATGGCAACATCCGTTGTCACTTAATTCTCTCCTCCCTTCACTTATTCCATTCACTTGACGAAAACAAAACTGCATTGCATAATATTGTGTCAACAACATGATTTTAATTGATATGTATTTTTTAGAAAAAATAAACCTTAGTCTACAATTTTAAGTATATAATAAAGCAAAATGGTTTTCATGGATTTTGATTGCGGAATGTTGAAAATTTGTATTACATAAATTTAAGAGGTGCGATAATAATGGTGAATGATATCAAAAAGCAAACGGATGAAAGCATTTTGGTTTGCGTCTATTATGGTTTAAACGGAGAACGGCTGATTCGAAGAGGCCATAAACTCGCTTCTTTGCTCAATTGTCCATTATATATATTAACCGTCGATTCGAAACCTCTCGACAAGTTCGATGCCGAAAAGTCCGGTTATATTGAACGATGGAACGAGTTGGCGAAGGAACTCGGGGTTGAAAAATTTATCATTCGGGATAATGAAAAACGGCCCATTCAAAAAGTGATTGCGGAAGTGGCCAAGGAATTGAACGTATCTCAAATAATCGTTGGGCAAAGCGCCCAAAGCCGATGGGAGGAAATTACAAAAGGGTCTTTATTGAATGTCTTGTTGAAAGAAATTCCTTTTGTTGATTTTCATATTGTGGCCGTAAACCCTCCTACAGAAGATGAAGAAATCGGCATGTATGAAAAAGGAGTCCGGGCTTTTATCGTTCCGGCAGGGGAACGATATAAAATCGTATTTACGTGCCCGAAAGGCCGCTATATCGAAGGGATTTTCTTCAAAGAAATCGGTACCGACTTCGATAATGGCATTTTCCGTTTTTCCCACAACCATAAAATGTGTGAATTGAAAGTTGAGGAAGATTTTGTATCAAATCCCGAAAAGATTCCGGAAGAATATAAACATTATTTGGTGTGATTGGACAGAAGCATGATTGCTTCTGTTTTTTTGTATAGTTCCTTCCTCTTCCGCTCATGCTAAAGGGAGAGGCGAAAGGAGGCTTCTGGATGATGGAAAACTTTTGGGAAGCAAACTTTTTGGACATCGTTTTTCGAAGCGTCATTACCTTTATTGTGATACTAGTATTGGCAAGAATCATTGGGAAAAAACAATTGAGTCAGTTGACCTTCTTCCATTACATTACAGGCATTACAATCGGATCGATTGCCGGTGAAATTACCACTCAAATAAAAACCCCTTTTTTTGACGGTATCATCGCTTTATCCTGTTGGACCATTTTGACCCTTCTCATGAGTTTTATATCGATCAAATCAACGAAAATCCGTGTCATTGTCGATGATCGCCCGACGATTTTGATCCAAAATGGAATGATCAATCAACATGGGCTAAAAAAAGCAAGGCTTCATGTCGATGAATTGGCCATGCTTTTGCGCGAACAAGGCGTCTTTTCCTTTGATGAAGTCCATTATGCCGTATTTGAAACAAACGGTGAACTCAGCGTAATGAAAAAGCCTGAAAATAACCCTGCCACCAAAAAAGATGTCAAAGCGGATTATCCAAACTCACCCCTCTTTCCAACCGAAGTTATTTCTGATGGGAAGATTGTGGAGAAAAATCTTTCAGAATTAAACCTAACGGAAGATTGGCTGCTCAACAAACTTAAAAAGAAAAATGTGAAAAAAGTGGAGGATGTGTTTTTTGCACAAGTTCTTGAAGATGGTTCCCTCTATGTTTCCCTTTTTAATAATAGACAAGGTTTGTCCAAAAAAAGCAAGTAAGGACAAACCTTATTTTATGTATGTATAATCAATGCACTTTCATTAAATCGAGAGGGGTGATGATTCCGATCAACTTTTGATGCGGCTTGCCATGTTCCGTAATCAATAGCGCATCATACCGCTTCCCCTTTTCGACACTTTCCTTATAAAGTTCCTTTGCGTGATAAACCGTTAGATTTCTGCTGACAAACTTATAATTGACCCGCTTTTTTTCGTAATTCAAAATTTCTTTGATCGTTGGCATGTCGTAAACCAAAATCTTTTGGTTCGCCACATCCGCCAACCAGTTCGTAATGCCCACCGTCGTGATGAGCCCTTGAAAATCCCTCCCCTCGTAAACAGGAAATTGCGTATATTTCCGTTCCTGAATAATATCTAAAACATCTTTTAGGGAATCCGACGTTTGAAAGGCCACTACCTTCTTTCGAAAAACTTGTCCCACTAAACCCGGGCGGGCTAACAGTTCGTCTATGTATTCGATGCGTTCAACCACTTGTGTATGAGGCTCGGCAATCACAAAATCTTCGGATACCCGATAATGCACAATTACATTTCGCAAATCCGCAAAAGAACGCAATTCATCCTCGTATTTTCTTACTAACGGACTTTTCTTTTTTGCAAAATCCACTAAACGATAAAAAGGCATAAATTCTTTTGCCTTTACGATTTTCCGCAATGTGAATGTGATCCGGTTAAAGGCCGCCAAAAACCGTTCGGAGTTTTTCAACGGACAACCCTCCTTTCCATATTTTTATTACTTACTATTATATTCTAATTTTTCATTTAGCAGAAAATTCTTTATTATGTATTATTTTTCTTCTGGGAAGCGCATTTCAGGCATTATCAAAATTTGCTATACTTTTTTCAAAGAAAAATAGCAGATTTAGTCGAATCATGCTAAAATTAGAAACTCATCAATATTTAACGACAAATTTTTTAAGTGGGTTAACATCATGAAAACCAAGATTATTTATCCATTACTTATCATAGTTGCAGCAAGCAGTTACGGCATCCTTTCGACCGTTATCAAAGTGGCGATGGGCCGTGGATTTACTTCGGATGAAGCCGTTACAAGCCAATATTTAATCGGCTTTTTCCTGGCTTTGGTATGTTTCATCCTGACGAAAGGCAAAATTCCTAAGCTCGGAAAAAAGGAATTCATGCTTCTTCTTTTCGCCGGAATTTTTACCGGTACAACCGGGATCGTTTACGGAAAATCTTTAAATTATTTGCCTGCTTCCCTCGCCGTAGTATTGCTTTTCCAATTCACATGGATCGGCATGTTGATCGACTGCATTTTAAGAAAAAGATGGCCAAGTCGTCCTGAAGCGATTTCCCTCGCCATTCTTTTTGTCGGAACGCTCCTTGCCGCTGGTGTCGCGTTTGAAGCGGATTTATCGAACTTTCAATGGAAAGGCTGGTTGTTCGGCTTTTGTTCAGCCATCAGCTTCGCCATATTCCTGCAAATTAATTCAAGATCCATCGAAGGGATTACAACCATTGAACGAACATTGTTTACATCCTTTTTTGCCCTTGTTTTGATCAGCATATTCTTGTCACCAGAAATACTGTGGAACGGTATATTAATAAGAGAAGGTCTTTGGCAATTCGGTTTAGTGCTCGGATTCTTCGGAACCATCCTGCCGATTTTCCTGCTTGCTTTCGCTGTGCCAAAGGTTGGCGGCGGTATTGCTTCCATCTTAAGCGCCATGGAATTACCCGTTGCGGTCTTCGCTTCGGTCATCGTACTTCATGAAGCCATTACTTGGCTGCAAATCATCGGAATTGTCCTTATTTTGTGGGGAATTGCGTTGCCAACAATGCTTTCTGAAAAACAGTTAAAGAAATTGCAAAAAGAAAAACAATAAGTTTTGTCCGGAAGTGAATGTTTTGTTGATAGAAATCGTTTTTGGGGGCGATGATTGTGATGTTCCAAGAGTATAGAAGCCGCATCCATGAATCTGAGGGTACCCAGTTCCCTTCAAACAGCTATCGTAAAATCGTGCTACAGCCTGCCTATGATGAAGCAAAGAAACATTTTTTGAAAGCAATGGTGCAAATACATATTGCCCATTTAAAAATGCTTGAAGAACAACAACTGGTTTCAAAAGAAGATGCAAAAAAAATCGGTGCTGCAATCGGCCAATTAGACATGGAATATTTTTCAAAACAAGAATATCAACCGCAGTTTGAGGATCTATTTTTCCATATTGAAAATAAATTGATGGAGATGGCTGGTGATATAGCAGGAAATCTGCATATCGGACGAAGCAGAAACGATATGGGCATCGCCATTTATCGCATGACCATCCGCGAAAAACTTCTCGACCTGATGGACGAATTGGTCACCTTAAGAACTTCCCTCATCACCTTTGCATTAGAACACGTAGATACGATCATGATCGGCTATACTCATACCCAACAAGCCCAGCCAACCACTTTTGCCCACTACTTGAAAGCCGTGATTGACCAGCTCACAAGGGATTTTAAACGCATGCAGCACGCTTATGCGACAGTGAACCGGAGCAGTATGGGGGCGGCTGCACTGACAACAACAGGATTCAACATTAACCGCGCAAGAATGCAGGAACTGCTCGCCTTTGATGATATGGTGGAAAATGCGTGGGATGCGGTTGCGGGGGCCGATTATATCGCTGAAACGGCCAGTGTCGTGCAGCTGGCTGCATTGAACCTTGGCCGCACCGCGCAAGACTTCTTGCTGTGGGCCACACAAGAATTTAACGCGATCAGTCTTGCAAGTCCCTATGTTCAAGTAAGTTCCATCATGCCGCAAAAGCGGAATCCCGTTTCCATTGAGCATACCCGTTCACTGCTTTCATCCGTTGTAGGCGATGCTTCCACCGTCTTACAAATGATTCATAACACGCCATTTGGAGATATTGTGGATACGGAAGATGACATGCAGCCTTATATTTGGCGGGCTATGGAAAAATTGCGCGGTATCTACAAATTATTTGGCAGTTTAGTAGTAACCATGGATGTGAATAAAGAAAAGTTGTTGGAACGGGCTGAAAAAAGTTTGGCCAACGTCACTCAATTGGCGGATACCCTTGTCATGACCGAAAATATTTCCTTCCGACAGTCCCATAAACTCGTTTCCGAATGTGTCCGCGCACTGCTTAAAGACAATAAGACTTCCATTGAGGATTTGACTTGGGAACTGGTCAATGCGAAAAGTATTGAGCTCACAAAGAAACCTTTAAAGATTTCAAAGGAAGAATTCTATCAATCTTTGAAACCCGCCCATTTCGTCAATGTCCGCAAAATGCCCGGCGGCCCTGCACCAATGACGATGACCGAATCATTGTTAAAGGCAAAAAGCGAAACATCCGCCCTTTGCAAATGGGTTCAGAATAAAAAGGATGCCATTTTACAAAGTGAAAAACGATTACGACAATATTTGGATGAATGGAGCAGAAAGGAAAAATGAATCAATATGTTTTAGCCATTGATGGAGGAGCGACAAAAACGACTTTGTCATTGAGGGATGCTGAGGGGAAAATCTATTTTGAAAAAACCACTACAAGCACCAATTACCAAGCAATCGGCACAGAAAAAGTCGAAAAGGTGTTAACCGATCTATTAGAAGACGCCTACACTTCAACGGGCATTCAGAACATTGCCGTTGCAGCTTTTGCCATGGCTGGCGTCGATACAAAAAACGGGCTGGCAATCGTACGGAACATAATCGATCGAAGCTGCCAAAATTCATCCTTTTGCATCCATCACACCATTGTTGAAAATGACGTACAGTCCACATTAATCGGATTAACCGGGAACAATGCGGGAGCCCTTGTTATTTCAGGTACAGGTTCAGCCGCTTATGCGACCGATGGCAAAGGAAGAATCGAACGTTCCGGCGGTTGGGGGCACCGGGTTGGAGATGAGGGGAGCGGCTATTGGATCGGAAGGGAAATTTTAAATACCATTTTCAGATATGAAGACGGCCGTCTCCCGAAACCTACCATCCTCACCGACTTGGTATATGACCTTTTGCAAATAAACAATATCGAACAGCTCAACGACTGGATATACCATCCCAATTATACCAATGCCCAAATGGCCAAAATCTCCGCCGTCCTTTCAAAAGCCATCTCTCTTGGAGACGAGCGGGCCATCGATATTGCTTGTGAAGCTGCAAAGGAGTTATCCCTTATGACCGATGCCGTACTTCGGAAAATCGGGCCGATTCATGAGAAGTTTGTAGTTTACTTAAACGGGGGCATACTGAAAAATAATCCGGTCATATTAAAACTATATAAAGATTATGTGAAAGAATTATATCCTCATATTTCCTTCCATTTATGCAATCAAAATCCGATAGACTATATTGCCAACAGGGCACTTCGTTCATTAAAATAATAATGGTTTTTCAATTTCGATCTAGTCGGTCGGTACGTTGGTAACTGGGGCTAATAGAAAAAGCCCCCTTTTTTTATGCTTCAAGAAGTCTCAATCTCCATCTTTTTCAATCCATCATCCGTCGCGAAGATCAAGTAACCATCTTCAACCAGCAAATCACTCACCTTTTCCGGATAGATGATGGATTCTTCCGAGCCGTCAGTGCGTATTCTTGTTAAATACGCCCCATTGGAATAGTTGCTGAAGTAAATCCAATCTCCGGCACCAACGATATATTGTGCTCTGCTTCTTGTTAATCGCTGATTTTCGCCGGTAGCCAAATTCAACCGATATAAGCGATGATGATCCTGAAGATTGCTGTAATAAATATAACCACCTTTTTCAAAAGCATGATCCATTTTTTCCATAAAGGCGTATTGTTTGCTGGTCGCCTTCGGATAGTTCCCTGCTTCCCAACGATGATCCAATTTCATTGTCGCATCATCTACAAGGAAATATTGATATCTTACTGCATTACCGCGGTCAGGCACCGGATCATTCCATGTTGTATCAAGGTGATACCATTCCCCATTCACTTTCACCAAATTCCAAGCATGAGGTCCTGTATTCACCTCTCCCACCACATATAAGGTTTCAATGCCAAGCTCTCTCAACATTTTTAAAGCAAGAAGCGCATAGCCCTGGCAAACGCCTTTATGTTCTTTCAAAACGGCGATTGCGCTATGCGGGCTTAGAGTTGTATCTTCGCTATAAACGGTATTTTTTACGATGTAATCATTCACAAACTTTACCTTTTCAAAATCCGACATGGAGTTGGCATCCACATTGGACAAAATGCTTGCCACTTGTGCATCTACATATTGTTCATAGGCAGCATTGGTTAAATATTCCTGATGCACTTTGATCAGCGCTTTATATTTTCCGTATTCATATTCAATTTTCCGGTCGCCCAGATGGCCTAAAATGTAATGATCCCGGTTGGCTGCGTCTTCCACAGCTTGTTGAAGCAGATGTTCGATATCACTTGTACTTCCCGCGTACTGTATTTCAAAATCCGTTTCCCACTGGCTAAAATGATAATAAAATGCATCGGCCAATTCTTCAACAGATTGCACTTTTGTCGGCAGGTGAATGGTATTTCGCAAAGCGGTAATGGTTGATGTGGTTTCATCAATCGGTTCTTTTGCCGATTGTTTTTCAACATTTGAAATATTGAAGCTATCTATTTTTTCGGCAACCTGGTTTTCGTCAATCCATTGAAGCACGCCATCCCAGATATCTTTTGACAAATCATAAGCGGGTTTAATCATTACAAGAAGTATCACGAAAATGGTCAAACGCTTTAACAATACCCTTCACCACCTATCGATAAAACTGCTCATAGAAAAAAATTTTCCCCAAATCCATTACAAGTATTGCCATGAAAATAAAAAGAAGTACTACCGAAATAAAAAAGTTGGTAGCCCTTTTGGTAGTACTATCAAAATGTACGATTTTTGATTTAAAAAGTTTCACTCAAGTTTTTTTATTTATTGTACTTAGTGAAATTTGCAATGATTTGGTGAATGATTTTTTGAGTGCTTACAATTTCATCGTAATGAATAATGGAATTCTTTTTTATTTTTGCCCGTCCAATCGGGATTTCGTAAATCGGGATTTTTCGTTTAATTGCCTCCACCAGCATATTGATGTCATAATCATATGAATTTCCAGGCACTTTCATCAACCATGGCAATTCTTTTGTCGGAATCGAACGCAATCCCGTCTGGGTATCTAAAATCCGGCGATGGAATAGTAATTGAAATAGCCATGAAGCCGCTTGCTGGCCAATTGTATTCATAAAGGACAAATCTTTTGATCGGAAGTTGCGCACACCTAATATAATACCATCGGAAAATAACTTCATCTTCTGCAAAATAAGGTTTACATCATCAATGGTATGTTGTCCATGGGCCCCTACCGTCAACACGGAATGCGATTTGGGAAAATGGTTTAAAACATATCCAAACCCTGTCTTTAACGCCCGGCCTTTTCCTTTATTTTCATCATGATGTAATACCATGCATTGATTCATCGCAGAAATTTCCTGGAAAATCGGTTGGTATTTCGAATCACTGCCGTCATTGACGACAACAATTTGATGAATATCCAATTCTAATAAAGTATTTATATAATGAACGAATGTCGGCAAGGGATTAAGAGTCGGTATGATCACAATTGGCCGTTCCACAGCGAGCTCTCCTTAACAAGAAATATACTAATCTATATATTAGTATACTATTATCAAGTATTCTTTTACATTTCATAAATCCATAAAAGTCATAAAAAATTATCATCCGGCCTGGATGATAATTTTGGTTTCATTCTCGATCAGAATGAATTGCTAATTCATCACGGCTTGTTTCATTTCTTTTTGAAAAGCTTCAATCGCTTGTTCAATATTTACGGCAAGGCCCAGCTCCTGAAGCACTTCCCCGATTGTCCGAATTGCCTTCTCCAGCATGTCAGGGGTCGTATTCCCCATATGACCGATGCGGAACGCTTTCCCGGCTAAATGGGCTAATGAACCGGCAACGACGATTCCTTTTGACGCAAGTTTATTTCGAAAAGCGGCATCCTCCACACCTTCCGGATAGAAAATACAACTTAAGGTAGGGGCGGCCACCTCTTCTTCTGCCAACGGTTTCATTCCATAAGTGCGCAATGCGGCCCGAATTCCCCGGCCATATGCGATATGGCGTTTTTCCCTTCTTTCCATTCCTTCATTTAGGACCATTTTCAACGCTTCATTATAGGCATAAATCAAGTTCACCGGTGGAGTCGCAAAATATTTCGATGGATCTTGCATGATCGGCTTCCAATTTTCTATGTCACAATAGTAAGCAGGAATCCGTCCCAATTGTTCCCTTGCCTTTAATGCCGTTTGATTAAACGCAACAATGGCTAAACCTGGTGGTATGCCAATCGCCTTTTGGGAACCGGTCAACACGACATCCAGCTTATAATCCTTGTGTCCGTATGTTTTGCTCATGTTTTCATCCATTGCTGCGGTTGCCACAACCCCATCCAGAATGACCAGGGCACCAGCCCGTTTAATAATCGGCACCAATGTATCCAAATCCGAAAAAACGCCGGTGGATGTATCTGCGTGCGTAATAGTTACAGCCTTATATTGTTTGCTTTTTAATGTTTCTTCCACTAATTTTGGATCTACTTGTTTCCCCCACTCGGATTGCAACACATCCACTTGAATATCATAAGCTTTTGCCAATTGTGTAAAACGGTCGCCAAAATAACCATGGCTGATGACGAGTAAATGTTCCCCTTTGCCCACCGTGTTGACGATCGCCATTTCCATGGCCAATGTACCTGATCCGGCAATGACAAATACTTCGCCATCCGTCTGAAACAATTGTTTTGTTTGTTCCAAGGCATTTTTATACACTTCAACAAAACGCGGGTCGGTATGTCCTCTTGTTTCAGAGGATAGGGCATCATAAATTTCATCCACTACCGGAGTCGGTCCTGGAATTAGTAGAATATCTTTATTTCGCATCTTTCTCTCGTTCCCCTTTTTAATCTTATTTTTAACAATAGATTCTCGGCAAAACCGTTTTTTCCTTCTTATCTTATGTAAAAAAAAAGACCTTACTTGCTCAGTATCCCAGCTAAGTAAGGTGAAATCCCCAATTTACTAAAATCTATTATTCCTTAACATAACCCCTTTAGCAATAACACTATCAATATAGGAGGCAACCTATAGATAGATATTTTACGATCCCCTTTGTGTAAAATGTAAGCGATTTATTGAATTCGTTCCCAAAATGAATAATCAACAAAAATGTACGTTTACCTGCAATTTCGAAACGACCGTTTTATGATTCTTTTATCCCCATTCTTTGCTACTTTTGACCATTTCTAGAATACCTTTTAATGGCGAATACATTTTGAAACTTCCGTTTATGACATTTTCTCAAAGCGATGTTTTAAATGCTGCCCTCATACCATGAATTTTGATGATGTTATAGTTTAAATCCCGACACATATATTGATTCATACATCCGTTGGAACTTCTTCCATTTGGCAGCTGTTACTTGCACGCCTATTGATTTGGAGTAAACAAATTAGGATTGGCTGATTATAATTTTAGGTTCACATCGTGCGATAATTTACTGACATGACGAAAATTATTACGCCTGAACTTACTGCATCGATCGATAATTTCTGATCGACCGCTGATCCTTTGAGTTTTTGGTGAGAAGGGAATGGAACAATGCCAATCCCCTTCCCCTTATCAATAATCTAGTTTTTTATTACCAGATTAAAATTATACGAATTGTTCAGTTTCTGTTGAACCTGCCATCGCAGTTGTTGAAGAAGTACCGCCAGAAATAACCATTGATACTTCATCGAAGTAACCTGTACCAACTTCACGTTGGTGTCTAGTAGCTGTGTAACCTTTTTTCTCAAGATCGAACTCAGCTTGTTGTAGTTTAGAGTAAGCTGCCATACCTTGATCTTTGTATTCAACAGCCAATTCGAACATTGATTTGTTGAGCGTATGGAATCCTGCTAATGTTACGAATTGGAATTTGTAACCCATCTTCGCGATTTCACGCTGGAATTCCGCAATCTCTTTGTCTGAAAGATTTGCTTTCCAGTTGAAAGATGGAGAGCAGTTGTAAGCTAGCATTTTGCCAGGGAATTTAGAATGGATTCCTTCAGCAAATTTACGGGCTTCTTCTAATGATGGTTTAGATGTTTCACACCAGATTAAGTCAGCGTATGGTGCGTAAGCTAAACCGCGGGCAATTGCTTGATCAATGCCTGCTCTTGTTTTAAAGAATCCTTCTGGTGTACGTTCACCTGTGATGAACTCATGGTCACGAGGGTCGATATCGCTAGTTACCATATCCGCTGCATCAGCATCTGTTCTAGCGATTAGGATTGTATCTACACCCATTACGTCTGCAGCTAGACGTGCAGCGATAAGGTTGCGAACTGCGTTTTGAGTTGGAAGCAATACTTTACCGCCTAAGTGACCGCATTTTTTCTCAGAAGCCAATTGGTCTTCCAAGTGTACTCCAGCAGCACCCGCTTCGATCATTGCTTTTACTAATTCAAACACGTTAAGCGGACCGCCGAATCCTGCTTCTGCATCGGCAACGATTGGTGCAAACCAGTCAAAATTATCGTCGCGGCCTTCAGCATGTTCTATTTGATCAGCACGTTGTAATGCTTGGTTAATGCGTTTTACTACAGCTGGAACTGAGTTAGCTGGATATAATGATTGGTCTGGATACATTTGACCTGCCAAGTTAGCGTCAGCAGCTACTTGCCAACCTGATAGATAAATAGCTTTTAACCCAGCTTTCACTTGTTGTACTGCTTGGTTACCAGTCAATGCACCTAATGCATTGATGAAATCTTCTTCATGAAGTAGTTTCCATAGTTTTGCAGCACCACGTTTTGCCAATGTGTGCTCAACCACTACAGACCCCTGTAATTTTACTACTTCTTCTGCGGAGTATGGGCGCTCAATGCCTTTCCAACGCGGATTTTCAGCCCAATCTTTTTTTAGCGCTTCTACTCTTTCTTTTCTTTCTTGTTGTGATAACATTTCTTTCAACACCTTCCCCTTTATTTCAATACACTCTGTTAGAAAAGTAATTTACATTCTGTTTCATAACAGGTATATTTATTGTAAGACTAATATATAACAGTCAATTCAAAAATGTATAATTTTGTGACGAAATACAGAAATTTCAGGATGAAACAATTATTTTGGGGGATAAATACTTAAGATTCTGAATTTTTAAAAAGGGGGAAGTCCATGTGGAGATGAAATGCGTTGCTATTTCAAATAAGGGGTTAGAGCAATTTAATATTATATTAAAAGATTGGATTCCCAAAAACGCATCCATTGCTTTGGCTTGCGAAGATTCTTACATTCATTACTCCCCAAGTGTTGAACATATGCATTTGACAATTGGGGATAAAATTCATCCTGACAGTGTAGCAGCCCGTGTGATGCAAACCCGTATGAAGACGGATCTTGTCATCGATTCTTCCATATTCGGGCAGCCATATTTCGTGATGGGTTATCCAATTTATTTGGATCAAAAAGAAGCGGCACTGATTATTATTTTCCCATCTTCCTATACACCAGAAAAAAAGGAAACTTATAAATTTTTAACGGGCAAACAGGAAGATATGTGGACACCTGTACCGGTCGAAGAAATTACACATATTGAAAGTTTGCAAAAACGGACTTGGTTTTATGCTAATAATGAACAATTTAAAACAAACTTTACATTAAAAGAATTGGAATCTAAGTTGCCTGAATTTTTTATTCGAATTCATCGTTCCTATATATTAAATATTTACTTTATTAAAAACATTACGAAGGACATCACAACCAACTTTATTATCCAACTGAAGAATGGTATCGAATTGCCTGTCAGCCAATCCTATATCAATGATTTGCGTAGAGTGCTTGAGTTTTGACGGATATTAAAAGAGTTTAGTTAATTGTATATAATTTTTGTGACAATGGAATCGAAATAAGGATGAAGCAATGGTATATCTTCCTTATTTCGATTTTTTTATGATTCTGTATTTTGGGGGGAATTTTTTCTTACAATTCTCTAAATACTTGAGTGGTAATAGTTGTGCTTCATTTTCAAGAATAAACAGACTTTCTGTCTTTAATAGATAGGAGGAACTTTTTTGGTAATTAAAACCACTACTTTCGTGGTGTTTCTGCTTGCGAAGCGACGTCCTACTCTCGCAGGGGGATCCCCCAACTACCATCGGCGCGAACTCCGAAGCACGTTGACCGGCTACTCTCGTCAGCTTCGGCGGTCCGGTGCTCACGTACCCGACGCTTGCGCTCCGGGCCGCCTCGCTTCCTTGATCTTCTTGGTCCCCGTGCTTCTCGTCTGCTTCTAATCCGGCTTGCCGCTCCACTTTGGCTCTATAATATTTGGTGTTGGTGAGTATAAACCAGCACCAATTTTTTTGAACAAAAAAAATGAGACAGTGACAAAACTCTGGTAAAATGTAATCGCCAAAACACATTTTCCAAAGGAGTTGTGTCACATGTCTCACCATCATTCTATACGAAACCTACTCAATATAAAAGACAAAAATATCACATTTGATGAAAATTTTTGTGCAGAAGAACTCATTAAAGGGGTCCAATCAAAAGTCTTTTATGGCCAATTAACTTACCAACCAAAAGCTTGTTATGCTTGTGGACATGTCTTTGATGTTCAAATCATTAAACACGGTTTTAAAACGTCTCTCATTAAAATGCCTAGTATTTCAGGTTTTCATACCTACTTAAAATTGCGTAAACAGCGTTATTTCTGTAAACATTGTCATTCCACGTTTACTTTAAAAACGAGCGTCGTGGCTAAAAACTGTTGTATTTCCAACAATACTAAAGTAGCGATTGCTTTAAACGCCAAAGATAAAATATCCGAAAAAGATATTGCGATGAAACATAATGTTTCTCATGCCACTGTCAGTCGTGTCATTGACAGCTTTTATAGCTATTATCAACCAAATGTTCACTACCTTCCAAAGCATTTGTGTTTTGATGAGTTTAAATCAGTGAAATCCGCAGCTGGAGCGATGTCCTTTATTTTCTGCGACTCTGAAACGGGGGAGATTGTGGATATCGTGGAGGACCGGAGATTACATGTCCTCAAAGAGTATTTCTTACGGTATTCCAAGAAGGCGAGAGATGCGGTAAAAACGATTGTCATCGATATGTACAGCCCTTATATTTCCTTAATCCACGAAGTTTTCCCTAAAGCGGAAATCGTACTCGACAAATTCCATATCCTCCAACTATTTAGCAGAGCTTTAAACAAAACGCGCATCAACGTCATGAATCGGGATAAAAAGAATTACAATAAATTAAAAAAATACTGGAAGCTCCTTCTGAAAGATCAAACAAAACTTGATTATAAGAACTATAAATATCATCGTTGCTTTAAAAAGCATATGTGTGAGGTGGAGATTCTCCACTATCTCATTGATTTAGATTCTGAATTAAAAGCGTCCTATGAGTTATATCAATACGTGCAACATTGCATAAAAATCAAAGACTTTGAGCTCCTAAAGAAAACATTAGAGAATAAACAAAATATCGTTTCCAGCTATATGAAAACCGCCATCAAGACAATCAACAAATACATCAATTACGTGGAGAATACGTTGAAATATGATTATAACAACGGCATTTTAGAGGGGATTAATAACAAAATCAAAGTGATTAAACGCATTTCTTTCGGTTATCGATCCTTCTATCACTTTAGAAACCGAATATTCATTACCCAAAACTTAGCGAAAATAAAAACAGCTTAGGGGAACCTCGAATTTCCCCTAAGCCATCCGATTACATATTACCAAATAATGTCACTAAAATTTATTCACCAACACCATTTGACAAAGAACCTCCACTTTTTGGTTCCTGCTACTGTATCGCGCCGAACTGACCTCCGGCCTTTGGTAGTTGGGGGCTTATTTTGGGCAATAAAAAAAACACCACTTTCGTGGTGTTTCTGCTTGCGAAGCGACGTCCTACTCTCGCAGGGGGAAGCCCCCAACTACCATCGGCGCTAAAGAGCTTAACTTCCGTGTTCGGTATGGGAACGGGTGTGACCTCTTTGCCATCGTCACTTCACCATATTTAGTTGAGAGGTTGTTCTCTCAAAACTGGATAACGGCATTGAAAGCTTTTCTTTTGGTTAAGTCCTCGATCGATTAGTATCCGTCAGCTCCACACGTCACCGTGCTTCCACCCCGGACCTATCTACCTCATCGTCTTTGAGGGATCTTACTTGCTTATGCAATGGGAAATCTCATCTTGAGGGGGGCTTCATGCTTAGATGCTTTCAGCACTTATCCCGTCCACACATAGCTACCCAGCTGTGCCTTTGGCAAGACAACTGGTACACCAGCGGTGTGTCCATCCCGGTCCTCTCGTACTAAGGACAGCTCCTCTCAAATTTCCTGCGCCCACGACGGATAGGGACCGAACTGTCTCACGACGTTCTGAACCCAGCTCGCGTACCGCTTTAATGGGCGAACAGCCCAACCCTTGGGACCGACTACAGCCCCAGGATGCGATGAGCCGACATCGAGGTGCCAAACCTCCCCGTCGATGTGGACTCTTGGGGGAGATAAGCCTGTTATCCCCGGGGTAGCTTTTATCCGTTGAGCGATGGCCCTTCCATGCGGAACCACCGGATCACTAAGCCCGTCTTTCGACCCTGCTCGACTTGTAGGTCTCGCAGTCAAGCTCCCTTATGCCTTTACACTCTGCGAATGATTTCCAACCATTCTGAGGGAACCTTTGGGCGCCTCCGTTACCTTTTGGGAGGCGACCGCCCCAGTCAAACTGTCCACCTGACACTGTCTCCCAAGCCGATCAGGCTTGCGGGTTAGAATTTCAGTACAACCAGGGTAGTATCCCAAGGGCGCCTCCAGGGAAGCTGGCGCTCCCCCTTCTACGGCTCCTACCTATCCTGTACAAGTTGCACCGAAATTCAATATCAGGTTACAGTAAAGCTCCACGGGGTCTTTCCGTCCTGTCGCGGGTAACCTGCATCTTCACAGGTACTATAATTTCACCGAGTCTCTCGTTGAGACAGTGCCCAGATCGTTACGCCTTTCGTGCGGGTCGGAACTTACCCGACAAGGAATTTCGCTACCTTAGGACCGTTATAGTTACGGCCGCCGTTTACTGGGGCTTCAATTCGGAGCTTCGCTTGCGCTAACTCCTCCTCTTAACCTTCCAGCACCGGGCAGGCGTCAGCCCCTATACGTCACCTTGCGGTTTTGCAGAGACCTGTGTTTTTGATAAACAGTCGCCTGGGCCTATTCACTGCGGCTCATCGGGGCTTGCACCCCAATGAGCACCCCTTCTCCCGAAGTTACGGGGTCATTTTGCCGAGTTCCTTAACGAGAGTTCTCTCGCTCACCTTAGGATTCTCTCCTCGACTACCTGTGTCGGTTTGCGGTACGGGCACCTCCCGCCTCGCTAGAGGCTTTTCTTGGCAGTGTGAAATCAGGAACTTCGCCTCCAAAGAGGCTCCCCATCACCGCTTGGCGTTATGGGAAGCGGATTTGCCTACTTCCCCGCCTTGCGGCTTGGACACGCGCGACCAACGGCGTGCTTTCCCTATCCTCCTGCGTCCCCCCATTGCTCAAACGGCGGGGAGGTGGTACAGGAATATCAACCTGTTGTCCATCGCCTACGCCTTTCGGCCTCGGCTTAGGTCCCGACTAACCCTGAGCGGACGAGCCTTCCTCAGGAAACCTTAGTCATTCGGTGGATGGGATTCTCACCCATCTTTCGCTACTCATACCGGCATTCTCACTTCTAAGCGCTCCACCAGTCCTTCCGGTCTGACTTCTGCGCACTTAGAACGCTCTCCTACCACTCGTGCGAAGCACGAATCCACAGCTTCGGTGAACCGTTTAGCCCCGATACATTTTCGGCGCAGCGTCACTCGACCAGTGAGCTATTACGCACTCTTTAAATGATGGCTGCTTCTAAGCCAACATCCTGGTTGTCTAAGCAACGCCACATCCTTTTCCACTTAACGGTTACTTTGGGACCTTAGCTGGTGGTCTGGGCTGTTTCCCTCTTGACCACGGATCTTATCACTCGTAGTCTGACTCCCGCGTCTAAATAGCTGGCATTCGGAGTTTGTCTGAATTCGGTAACCCGAGGTGGGCCCCTAGTCCAAACAGTGCTCTACCTCCAGTATTCGTTACGCGAGGCTAGCCCTAAAGCTATTTCGGAGAGAACCAGCTATCTCCAAGTTCGATTGGAATTTCTCCGCTACCCACACCTCATCCCCGCACTTTTCAACGTGCGTGGGTTCGGGCCTCCAGTGAGTGTTACCTCACCTTCACCCTGGACATGGGTAGATCACCTGGTTTCGGGTCTACGACCACGTACTCTTTCGCCCTATTCAGACTCGCTTTCGCTGCGGCTCCGTCTCCTCGACTTAACCTTGCACGTAATCGTAACTCGCCGGTTCATTCTACAAAAGGCACGCCATCACCCGTTAACGGGCTCTGACTACTTGTAGGCACACGGTTTCAGGTTCTCTTTCACTCCCCTCCCGGGGTGCTTTTCACCTTTCCCTCACGGTACTGGTTCACTATCGGTCACTAGGGAGTATTTAGCCTTGGGAGATGGTCCTCCCGGATTCCGACGGAATTTCACGTGTTCCGCCGTACTCAGGATCCACTCTGGAGAGGATGGATTTTCGACTACAGGGCTGTTACCTTCTACGGCCGTCCTTTCCAGAACGGTTCGTCTAACCCATCCTTTTGTAACTCCGTATAGAGTGTCCTACAACCCCAAGAGGCAAGCCTCTTGGTTTGGGCTGTTCCCGTTTCGCTCGCCGCTACTCAGGGAATCGATGTTTCTTTCTTCTCCTCCAGGTACTTAGATGTTTCAGTTCCCTGGGTGTGCCCTCTTAACGCTATGAATTCACGTTAAGATACTGCTCCATTACGAGCAGTGGGTTGCCCCATTCGGAAATCTCCGGATCAAAGCTTACTTACAGCTCCCCGAAGCATATCGGTGTTAGTCCCGTCCTTCATCGGCTCCTAGTGCCAAGGCATCCACCGTGCGCCCTTACTAACTTAACCTAAAAATTAAGAGCTTACAGTAAATTTCTTGCTTTCAATGTCGTTTATCCAGTTTTCAAAGAACAAAACTCTTGATTGAAGGCATGAACCTTCAAAACTGAACCCAAAACGTTAATGTTTTCCGTTTATATCCTTAGAAAGGAGGTGATCCAGCCGCACCTTCCGATACGGCTACCTTGTTACGACTTCACCCCAATCATCTGTCCCACCTTCGGCGGCTGGCTCCCGGAGGGTTACCTCACCGACTTCGGGTGTTACAGACTCTCGTGGTGTGACGGGCGGTGTGTACAAGGCCCGGGAACGTATTCACCGCGGCATGCTGATCCGCGATTACTAGCGATTCCGGCTTCATGCAGGCGAGTTGCAGCCTGCAATCCGAACTGAGAGTGGCTTTTTGGGATTCGCTCCCCCTCGCGGGTTTGCTGCCCTTTGTACCACCCATTGTAGCACGTGTGTAGCCCAGGTCATAAGGGGCATGATGATTTGACGTCATCCCCACCTTCCTCCGTATTTGTACGGCAGTCTCCTTAGAGTGCCCAACTGAATGATGGCAACTAAGGACAAGGGTTGCGCTCGTTGCGGGACTTAACCCAACATCTCACGACACGAGCTGACGACAACCATGCACCACCTGTCACCGCTGTCCCCGAAGGGAAGGCCATGTCTCCATGGCGGTCAGCGGGATGTCAAGACCTGGTAAGGTTCTTCGCGTTGCTTCGAATTAAACCACATGCTCCACCGCTTGTGCGGGCCCCCGTCAATTCCTTTGAGTTTCAGTCTTGCGACCGTACTCCCCAGGCGGAGTGCTTAATGCGTTAGCTGCAGCACTAAGGGGCGGAAACCCCCTAACACCTAGCACTCATCGTTTACGGCGTGGACTACCAGGGTATCTAATCCTGTTTGCTCCCCACGCTTTCGCGCCTCAGCGTCAGTTACAGGCCAGGAAGCCGCCTTCGCCACTGGTGTTCCTCCATATCTCTACGCATTTCACCGCTACACATGGAATTCCGCTTCCCTCTCCTGCACTCAAGTCTCCCAGTTTCCAATGACCCTCCCCGGTTGAGCCGGGGGCTTTCACATCAGACTTAAGAGACCGCCTGCGCGCGCTTTACGCCCAATAATTCCGGACAACGCTTGCCACCTACGTATTACCGCGGCTGCTGGCACGTAGTTAGCCGTGGCTTTCTAGTAAGGTACCGTCAGGGCGCAGCCAGTGACTGCTGCGCTTGTTCTTCCCTTACAACAGAGCTTTACGATCCGAAGACCTTCTTCGCTCACGCGGCGTTGCTCCATCAGGCTTTCGCCCATTGTGGAAGATTCCCTACTGCTGCCTCCCGTAGGAGTCTGGGCCGTGTCTCAGTCCCAGTGTGGCCGATCACCCTCTCAGGTCGGCTACGCATCGTCGCCTTGGTAGGCCGTTACCCCACCAACTAGCTAATGCGCCGCGGGCCCATCCTATAGTGATAGCAGAACCATCTTTCAACCCCGAAGCATGCGCTTCGGTGTGTTATCCGGTATTAGCACGCGTTTCCGCGAGTTATCCCGGTCTATAGGGCAGGTTACCCACGTGTTACTCACCCGTCCGCCGCTAACCAATCAAAAAGCAAGCTTTCTAATTGGTCCGCTCGACTTGCATGTATTAGGCACGCCGCCAGCGTTCGTCCTGAGCCAGGATCAAACTCTCCATAAAAGAAAAGTTGATTAGCTCAAACTTTTGTCCGTATCCAATCCGCCAACGAGGGTCAACGAATTGGAAAATTTATATCATTAACGTTTCGGTGTTCAGTTTTCAAGGTTCATGGTGGAGCATAGCGGGATCGAACCGCTGACCTCCTGCGTGCAAAGCAGGCGCTCTCCCAGCTGAGCTAATGCCCCAACATAACAATGGTCGGGAAGACAGGATTCGAACCTGCGACCCCTTGGTCCCAAACCAAGTGCTCTACCAAGCTGAGCTACTTCCCGTTCCTTTTGATTTTATGGCGCGCCAGGCAGGAGTCGAACCCACAACCTTCTGATCCGTAGTCAGACGCTCTATCCAATTGAGCTACTGGCGCTTTATTTTGGTGCCGAGGACCGGAGTCGAACCGGTACGGTAGTCACCTACCGCAGGATTTTAAGTCCTGTGCGTCTGCCAATTCCGCCACCCCGGCAATTGGAGCGGAAGACGGGGTTCGAACCCGCGACCCCCACCTTGGCAAGGTGGTGTTCTACCACTGAACTACTTCCGCATAAATTAAAATATGGTGCGGGTGAAGGGAGTCGAACCCCCACGCCGTAAGGCGCTAGATCCTAAGTCTAGTGCGTCTGCCAATTCCGCCACACCCGCAATATTAAATGGTGAGCCATGAAGGACTTGAACCTTCGACCCTCTGATTAAAAGTCAGATGCTCTACCACTGAGCTAATGGCTCATGATGGTGCCGGCGAAAGGAATCGAACCCTCAACCCACTGATTACAAGTCAGTTGCTCTACCAATTGAGCTACACCGGCACGTATGGTGGAGGATGACGGGATCGAACCGCCGACCCTCTGCTTGTAAGGCAGATGCTCTCCCAGCTGAGCTAATCCTCCATCTGATAGCCTAGCGACGTCCTACTCTCGCAGGGGGAAGCCCCCAACTACCATCGGCGCTAAAGAGCTTAACTTCCGTGTTCGGTATGGGAACGGGTGTATCCTCTTTGCCATCGTCACTAGACTATTTAATTTGGAACATGAATTATTATAACACTTTATTAACGAATTACAAGTGTTTTTTTTAAATAATTTTTGTTCCTTCAAAACTGGATAACGGCATTGAAAGCATTTCTTTTGGTTAAGTCCTCGATCGATTAGTATCCGTCAGCTCCACACGTCACCGTGCTTCCACCTCGGACCTATCTACCTCATCGTCTTTGAGGGATCTTACTTGCTTATGCAATGGGAAATCTCATCTTGAGGGGGGCTTCATGCTTAGATGCTTTCAGCACTTATCCCGTCCACACATAGCTACCCAGCTGTGCCTTTGGCAAGACAACTGGTACACCAGCGGTGTGTCCATCCCGGTCCTCTCGTACTAAGGACAGCTCCTCTCAAATTTCCTGCGCCCACGACGGATAGGGACCGAACTGTCTCACGACGTTCTGAACCCAGCTCGCGTACCGCTTTAATGGGCGAACAGCCCAACCCTTGGGACCGACTACAGCCCCAGGATGCGATGAGCCGACATCGAGGTGCCAAACCTCCCCGTCGATGTGGACTCTTGGGGGAGATAAGCCTGTTATCCCCGGGGTAGCTTTTATCCGTTGAGCGATGGCCCTTCCATGCGGAACCACCGGATCACTAAGCCCGTCTTTCGACCCTGCTCGACTTGTAGGTCTCGCAGTCAAGCTCCCTTATGCCTTTACACTCTGCGAATGATTTCCAACCATTCTGAGGGAACCTTTGGGCGCCTCCGTTACCTTTTGGGAGGCGACCGCCCCAGTCAAACTGTCCACCTGACACTGTCTCCCAAGCCGATCAGGCTTGCGGGTTAGAATTTCAGTACAACCAGGGTAGTATCCCAAGGGCGCCTCCAGGGAAGCTGGCGCTCCCCCTTCTACGGCTCCTACCTATCCTGTACAAGTTGCACCGAAATTCAATATCAGGTTACAGTAAAGCTCCACGGGGTCTTTCCGTCCTGTCGCGGGTAACCTGCATCTTCACAGGTACTATAATTTCACCGAGTCTCTCGTTGAGACAGTGCCCAGATCGTTACGCCTTTCGTGCGGGTCGGAACTTACCCGACAAGGAATTTCGCTACCTTAGGACCGTTATAGTTACGGCCGCCGTTTACTGGGGCTTCAATTCGGAGCTTCGCTTGCGCTAACTCCTCCTCTTAACCTTCCAGCACCGGGCAGGCGTCAGCCCCTATACGTCACCTTGCGGTTTTGCAGAGACCTGTGTTTTTGATAAACAGTCGCCTGGGCCTATTCACTGCGGCTCATCGGGGCTTGCACCCCAATGAGCACCCCTTCTCCCGAAGTTACGGGGTCATTTTGCCGAGTTCCTTAACGAGAGTTCTCTCGCTCACCTTAGGATTCTCTCCTCGACTACCTGTGTCGGTTTGCGGTACGGGCACCTCCCGCCTCGCTAGAGGCTTTTCTTGGCAGTGTGAAATCAGGAACTTCGCCTCCAAAGAGGCTCCCCATCACCGCTTGGCGTTATGGGAAGCGGATTTGCCTACTTCCCCGCCTTGCGGCTTGGACACGCGCGACCAACGGCGTGCTTTCCCTATCCTCCTGCGTCCCCCCATTGCTCAAACGGCGGGGAGGTGGTACAGGAATATCAACCTGTTGTCCATCGCCTACGCCTTTCGGCCTCGGCTTAGGTCCCGACTAACCCTGAGCGGACGAGCCTTCCTCAGGAAACCTTAGTCATTCGGTGGATGGGATTCTCACCCATCTTTCGCTACTCATACCGGCATTCTCACTTCTAAGCGCTCCACCAGTCCTTCCGGTCTGACTTCTGCGCACTTAGAACGCTCTCCTACCACTCGTGCGAAGCACGAATCCACAGCTTCGGTGAACCGTTTAGCCCCGATACATTTTCGGCGCAGCGTCACTCGACCAGTGAGCTATTACGCACTCTTTAAATGATGGCTGCTTCTAAGCCAACATCCTGGTTGTCTAAGCAACGCCACATCCTTTTCCACTTAACGGTTACTTTGGGACCTTAGCTGGTGGTCTGGGCTGTTTCCCTCTTGACCACGGATCTTATCACTCGTAGTCTGACTCCCGCGTCTAAATAGCTGGCATTCGGAGTTTGTCTGAATTCGGTAACCCGAGGTGGGCCCCTAGTCCAAACAGTGCTCTACCTCCAGTATTCGTTACGCGAGGCTAGCCCTAAAGCTATTTCGGAGAGAACCAGCTATCTCCAAGTTCGATTGGAATTTCTCCGCTACCCACACCTCATCCCCGCACTTTTCAACGTGCGTGGGTTCGGGCCTCCAGTGAGTGTTACCTCACCTTCACCCTGGACATGGGTAGATCACCTGGTTTCGGGTCTACGACCACGTACTCTTTCGCCCTATTCAGACTCGCTTTCGCTGCGGCTCCGTCTCCTCGACTTAACCTTGCACGTAATCGTAACTCGCCGGTTCATTCTACAAAAGGCACGCCATCACCCGTTAACGGGCTCTGACTACTTGTAGGCACACGGTTTCAGGTTCTCTTTCACTCCCCTCCCGGGGTGCTTTTCACCTTTCCCTCACGGTACTGGTTCACTATCGGTCACTAGGGAGTATTTAGCCTTGGGAGATGGTCCTCCCGGATTCCGACGGAATTTCACGTGTTCCGCCGTACTCAGGATCCACTCTGGAGAGGATGGATTTTCGACTACAGGGCTGTTACCTTCTACGGCCGTCCTTTCCAGAACGGTTCGTCTAACCCATCCTTTTGTAACTCCGTATAGAGTGTCCTACAACCCCAAGAGGCAAGCCTCTTGGTTTGGGCTGTTCCCGTTTCGCTCGCCGCTACTCAGGGAATCGATGTTTCTTTCTTCTCCTCCAGGTACTTAGATGTTTCAGTTCCCTGGGTGTGCCCTCTTAACGCTATGAATTCACGTTAAGATACTGCTCCATTACGAGCAGTGGGTTGCCCCATTCGGAAATCTCCGGATCAAAGCTTACTTACAGCTCCCCGAAGCATATCGGTGTTAGTCCCGTCCTTCATCGGCTCCTAGTGCCAAGGCATCCACCGTGCGCCCTTACTAACTTAACCTTACGGCTTACGATTTGCTTGCGCCTCGTAACCCTTGATGGTTTGCTTTTCTATCAGAAAAGCGTAAGAACTTTACAGTAAATTTCTTGCTTTCAATGTCGTTTATCCAGTTTTCAAAGAACAAAACTCTTGATTGAAGGCATGAACCTTCAAAACTGAACCCAAAACGTTAATGTTTTCCGTTTATATCCTTAGAAAGGAGGTGATCCAGCCGCACCTTCCGATACGGCTACCTTGTTACGACTTCACCCCAATCATCTGTCCCACCTTCGGCGGCTGGCTCCCGGAGGGTTACCTCACCGACTTCGGGTGTTACAGACTCTCGTGGTGTGACGGGCGGTGTGTACAAGGCCCGGGAACGTATTCACCGCGGCATGCTGATCCGCGATTACTAGCGATTCCGGCTTCATGCAGGCGAGTTGCAGCCTGCAATCCGAACTGAGAGTGGCTTTTTGGGATTCGCTCCCCCTCGCGGGTTTGCTGCCCTTTGTACCACCCATTGTAGCACGTGTGTAGCCCAGGTCATAAGGGGCATGATGATTTGACGTCATCCCCACCTTCCTCCGTATTTGTACGGCAGTCTCCTTAGAGTGCCCAACTGAATGATGGCAACTAAGGACAAGGGTTGCGCTCGTTGCGGGACTTAACCCAACATCTCACGACACGAGCTGACGACAACCATGCACCACCTGTCACCGCTGTCCCCGAAGGGAAGGCCATGTCTCCATGGCGGTCAGCGGGATGTCAAGACCTGGTAAGGTTCTTCGCGTTGCTTCGAATTAAACCACATGCTCCACCGCTTGTGCGGGCCCCCGTCAATTCCTTTGAGTTTCAGTCTTGCGACCGTACTCCCCAGGCGGAGTGCTTAATGCGTTAGCTGCAGCACTAAGGGGCGGAAACCCCCTAACACCTAGCACTCATCGTTTACGGCGTGGACTACCAGGGTATCTAATCCTGTTTGCTCCCCACGCTTTCGCGCCTCAGCGTCAGTTACAGGCCAGGAAGCCGCCTTCGCCACTGGTGTTCCTCCATATCTCTACGCATTTCACCGCTACACATGGAATTCCGCTTCCCTCTCCTGCACTCAAGTCTCCCAGTTTCCAATGACCCTCCCCGGTTGAGCCGGGGGCTTTCACATCAGACTTAAGAGACCGCCTGCGCGCGCTTTACGCCCAATAATTCCGGACAACGCTTGCCACCTACGTATTACCGCGGCTGCTGGCACGTAGTTAGCCGTGGCTTTCTAGTAAGGTACCGTCAGGGCGCAGCCAGTGACTGCTGCGCTTGTTCTTCCCTTACAACAGAGCTTTACGATCCGAAGACCTTCTTCGCTCACGCGGCGTTGCTCCATCAGGCTTTCGCCCATTGTGGAAGATTCCCTACTGCTGCCTCCCGTAGGAGTCTGGGCCGTGTCTCAGTCCCAGTGTGGCCGATCACCCTCTCAGGTCGGCTACGCATCGTCGCCTTGGTAGGCCGTTACCCCACCAACTAGCTAATGCGCCGCGGGCCCATCCTATAGTGATAGCAGAACCATCTTTCAACCCCGAAGCATGCGCTTCGGTGTGTTATCCGGTATTAGCACGCGTTTCCGCGAGTTATCCCGGTCTATAGGGCAGGTTACCCACGTGTTACTCACCCGTCCGCCGCTAACCAATTAAAAAGCAAGCTTTCTAATTGGTCCGCTCGACTTGCATGTATTAGGCACGCCGCCAGCGTTCGTCCTGAGCCAGGATCAAACTCTCCATAAAAGAAAAGTTGATTAGCTCAAACTTTTGTCCGTATCCAATCCGCCAACGAGGGTCAACGAATTGGAAAATTATAACATTAACGTTTCGGTGTTCAGTTTTCAAGGTTCATTTATAATAGAGACAACTTATATAATATAACATTTAAACTTTCGTATGTCAACAACTTTTTAAGTCGTTCTCTTATGAATCGCCAAGCATTTTATTAAAATAACTTTCATCGGCGACAGCTTTTATATAATAACATCCGAAAAATCAGATGTCAACACTTTTCGCTATTTTTTATTTGTATTTTTCATCGATCAAACATTGATTTTTGGCTATCCACAAAAACAAAGCTCTCTGACTATTATGTTAATAGGTAACCGATTCAATTACAACTCTATGAAAAAACCTTCACTTAACATTCAAATCTATATAAAAATTTATTCGCGATCGTTTAAATATTATTATCCGTCAAAAGAAAACAAGGATGGTCTTGAATTGAAATCCGCAAGACCTGCCCGTTCGCAAAAAGAAATCGCTGTCTGGAAAATTAGGAAGTTTCCAGACAGCCATAATAACTTATTATTTTCTATTAAAAACAATCAGTCTCTTGGACGCATTGTTGGGAATAGTAATACGTCACGGATAGATTGAGAGTTTGTCAATAACATCACTAAACGGTCGATACCGATCCCTAAACCGCCAGTTGGAGGCATACCGTATTCCAATGCTTCAAGGAAGTCTTCATCCATTTCATGTGCTTCATCGTTTCCGGCAGCTTTTTCAGCTAATTGCGCTTCGAAACGTTCCCGTTGGTCGATTGGATCGTTTAATTCTGTAAAGGCATTGGCATGTTCGCGGCGAACGATGAACAATTCAAAGCGATCCGTGAAACGTTCATCTTCTGCATTTTTCTTCGCTAATGGAGAAATTTCAACAGGATGACCGTACACAAATGTCGGCTGGATTAATGTTTCCTCCACTTTTTGCTCGAAGAATTCGTTAATGATATGGCCTACATCATGCATATCTTGAATTTCCACACCATGCTCTTTTGCAAGGCTTCTTGCTTCTTCAAGTGTCATTGGTTGCCAGAAGTCCACACCCGTTACTTCTTTAATGGCATCCACCATATGCACCCGTTTCCATCCTGGTGAAAGGTCGATTTCATCTTCCCCGTATTGGATTTTTGTTGTGCCGAGCACTTCTTGGGCTACATGGGAAATCAAGTTTTCCGTAAGCTCCATAATATCGCGGAAATCCAAATAAGCACCGTATAGTTCCAATAACGTAAATTCCGGATTGTGACGTGTTGAAATACCTTCATTACGGAATACTCGTCCAATTTCGTAAACTTTTTCGAGTCCGCCTACAATTAAACGTTTTAAATGCAATTCCAGTGCAATGCGCAAGTATAAATCCATATCCAAGGCATTATGATGGGTAATGAATGGGCGTGCTGCTGCGCCCCCGGCAACTGTGTGTAAAATTGGTGTTTCCACTTCCAAATAACCTTGTCCATCTAAAAAGTTGCGGATTGAACGAATAATTTTGGAACGAGTAATAAACGTTTCTTTGCTTTGAGGATTTGTCATCAAGTCTAAATAACGTTGGCGATAGCGTTGTTCAACGTCCTGCAACCCGTGGAATTTCTCAGGCATTGGCCGCAATGATTTTGATAGGAAAGTGAATTCATTCGCTTTTACGGAAAGTTCCCCGGTATTTGTTTTGAAAACGACTCCGCGAACACCAACGATATCTCCCAAATCCGCATGTTTAAATAAATCGTAGGCTTCTTCCCCTACCCGATCTTGACGTACATAAATTTGAATTTGACCAGCTACATCTTGGATGTGGGCAAATCCGGCTTTCCCTTTTCCACGCTTTGTCATGATACGCCCAGCAACAATTACTTCATTCTCTTTTTCTTCCAACTCTTCTTTTGTAAATGCATCAAATTCTTCGCGAACCCCAGAAGACAAGTGTGTGCGTTCGAAACGTTGACCAAATGGATCGATACCCTTTGCACGAATATCATTTAACTTTTGGCGTCTCACCAAAAGCTGATCATTTAATTCTTCAATATTTGACACGTCTTTCACTCCTCATAAATTTTAAAACGTTCTTTTCATAGTCCACAATGTTTCTATTGTACACAATTTCTATCTTCTCTTCATCTATTTTGAAAGATTTTTTACGTTTTCCCGACGATTAAAAAGATAAATACTTTCGGATATAATGTTCTTATATTCAGAAGTAATAATATACTTTTCAGGAGGTATTTTCAATGTATCGCAAAATTGATGACTTCATCAAAGATTGGAAAGTCAATTGTGCCGGAACCATTGCCATTATGGAATCCATCACGGAGGATAAAAAACATGTTTCCATTGCGGAAGGCCACAATTCCCTTGAGTTCCTAAGTTGGCATTTGACGAATGCCCCTTCTTTCTTCTTCGGTTTAATCGGTCAGCCGTTGAATGTACAGCTTAATCCGTCCACACCGCCGCAGACAATAAAAGAAATCATCAATGAATATAAAAAAGTAAGCGATGAAGTTGTTAAGAATGTAAAAAACTTAAAGGATGAATCATTGGAAAAAGAAGTGGACATGCTCGGAAAACCGACGCCTATTGGTGAAATACTCCGCTCATTGGTCGATCATCAAACCCATCACCGCGCGCAAATGCAAGTATTATTGAGACAAGCCGGTTTGCCTGTCCCTGGCGTCATGGGACCGACAAAAGAACAATCAAAGGCGTAAAGATGTACATTCAGTACAAGCCGTCTCAGGTTTTGAGACGGCTTTATCACATACTTTATTTAGATTGAGAATAATTTCTATACAACCAGAAACTCCGGTTGCGGCTGTTCTTCCCATTGTTCCACTACACCGAGTAAAATGGCACGCATTTCATCCGCTGTTTCCACTTGATTAATCGCATTTCGAACATTGCCGTTGCCGCGGATTCCTTTTAAATACCAAGCTGCATGTTTACGCATTTCCCGTACGGCCACATATTCCCCTTTTAATTGGATGAGGCGTTCAAAATGCAATAAACAAACATCGATTTTTTCCCGAACGGACGGCTCCGGTTTCAACTCGCCGGTTTCCAGGTATTGCACTGTTCGATAAATCATCCATGGATTTCCTAGCGCAGCCCGACCGATCATCACGGCATCAACGCCGGTTTCATCCAACATGCGTTTGGCATCTTGCGGCGTTTCCACGTCACCATTGCCTATGACTGGGATGTTGACATGTTCCTTTACTTGGCGAATCACATTCCAATCGGCTTTCCCTTCGTACATTTGAACCCTTGTCCGTCCGTGTACGGCTACGGCGCTGCCGCCAGCTCTTTCAATGGCTTGCGCATTTTCAACAGCAAAGATATGTTCATCATCCCAACCGATGCGCATTTTTACCGTCACCGGCTTGTTCACCGCATCCACAACCGCCGCCACCATTTCATACACTTTTTCCGGATTCAACAACCATTTTGCACCCGCTTCACATTTAATGACCTTGTTTACAGGGCAGCCCATATTAATGTCAATGATATCCGCATTTGTATATTGATCGACAAATTTGGCCGCTTCCACTAGGGTCTCCTTTTCTCCTCCGAAAATCTGCAGGGCAATCGGTTTTTCCCTTTCATCTATATAAAGCATTTCCAACGTTTTCTTGTTGCGGGTAACCAATCCTTTATCGCTGATCATTTCAGCGTAAACGAGACCCGCCCCAAATTCCTTCACCGTGAGTCTAAAAGCCACGTTGCTTACTCCCGCCATTGGAGCCAGCACCACGCGGTTTGCCATCACAATATTCCCAATTTGAAAAGGCTTTTTCTCATTCAACGCGCCGTCCCCCCTTTCCGTTCGAACAATTGTATATAAACGCCTGCTATTACACGTTGTCAATCATCGTTACAAAGAGATCGAATCCTTCCACTTCCGGATGCCTTCTTTTTCAAGATCCATGTCCTTTAATGCGGCTTCCGCTTGAACCAGTTTTTCAGTGAATGGCTTCCTTGCCACATCTTTCAGCGGAACGAGCACAAAGGCTCTTTCAAACATCCGCGGATGGGGAATGATTAAATTCTCCGTTTCAATATTGTCGTTATTATACAATAAAATGTCAAGGTCAATGGTCCTTGGTCCCCATCGGATTGTCCTTACGCGCCCCAATTCATTTTCAATGGACTGGCACGCTTCCAACAATTCAAATGGAGTTAAAGTTGTACGGGCATAAATCGCAATATTTAAAAAGGAGGGTTGATCAACATATCCTACTGGCGCCGTTTCATATACGGGAGATATCTTTTGGACAAAAATCCCCGCTTTCCGTCGAAGCAATTCAATTGCCGCTTTTAAATTTTCTTCCCGGTCTCCCATGTTGGTTCCTAAAGATAAATAAACATCATTCACTGTAATGACCCCTTACAATTTCGACCGCCACTTCCTTATAATGTCCTGGAATTGGCGGATCCGGTTTAACGAGTTCCACTTTGCATCCAAACACTTGTCCTTCGTATTTTTCCAAAATGGTTGAAGCAATCGTCTCCGCTACAGCTTCAATCAATTGATAAGGTTTTCCTTCCATAATGGATTTGCATAATTCATACACTTCCACATAATTCACTGTATATTGCAAATCGTCGGTTTCTCCTGCTTTTCTTGTATTTACCGCAAGAGATACCGTCACCCGGAACCGTTGACCCAACACCGTTTCTTCGGGCAACACACCGTGATATCCATAAAATTGCATATCTCTCAAATGAATATAATCCATAACACTCCTCCTAAAAGAATTAATGTCTTTCAGGGAGTTCACCCTTCACTTCAAATTTTCCCATCAAAGCATCCATCATTTTCACCGTTCTTGCCACTTCCTTCACATCGTGGACCCGAACGATATGGCAACCTTTCATGACACCATATACACATGTGGCGGCTGTACCCTCAACCCGTTCATGCAACGGCAGTCCCAAAATCGTACCGATCAGCCGTTTTCTTGATGTGGCTAACAACACCGGATATCCCCATTCGACGAGCTCGTCCAATCGCTGCATCGTTTCAATGCTTTGCTGCAAGTTCTTCACAAAGCCGATACCCGGATCCAGAATGATATGCTCATCCGGCACGCCGGCAGCTTTGACGATCTCAATACTTTCCTTTAAGTCATTTAAAAAATCCTCAAAGTAATTGGTGTAATTCGCATCCTCCCGATTGTGCATCAAAATGATGGGAACGTTATACTGGGAAGCGACTTTGGCCATTTCCGGATCCGCCTTTGCGCCCCATATGTCATTAATGATATGCGCACCCGCTTCAATGGCAGCCCGGGCAACAGCCGATTTATAAGTATCAATGGATATGATGGCCGGTACTTCTTCTCTCAATGCTTTTATGACCGGAACGACACGGGCAATCTCTTCCTCATCCGAAATGCGGGTATATCCAGGACGGGTCGACTCACCGCCGACATCAATGATTTTCGCGCCATCTTGCACCATTTGTTTGGCATGCTCTATAGCTGCATCAAGGGAATTGTACTTCCCTCCGTCAGAAAATGAATCCGGCGTCACATTTAAAATCCCCATCACGAAAGTCTCTTTTGTATAATCGAGCTCTATATTATTAATCATTAACGGTTTAGGATATTTCGATAACATGAAAAACGCACCCCAAATCATTCTTCGTCCTAAATTCATTCGATACAAGTATACCATTTCCGTAGAAGAAGGACTTAATACTTTTTCTCTTCGCTCTTGGATGAAACACCCAAAATTTCCCGTGCAATATCCAATTAAAATTTTGCAAAAAAAATCGACATCATCCAAAAAGGACAATGCCGATTTTTCTTCATATTAGTCTTCAAAGTTGTATAAAGCTGTTGATAAGTAACGTTCACCGTTAGATGGAACAATTGCTAGAACGTTGGAACCTTTGCCTAAGCGTTTTGCCGTTTGGATTGCTGCGTAGATGGCAGCACCTGAAGAAATACCGCATAAAATACCTTCTTCACGGCCTACTTTACGAGCTGTTTCGAAGGCTTGTTCATTTTCTACCGGGAATACAGAATTGTAAACTTCAGTATTTAATACTTCCGGTACGAAGCCTGCACCAATACCTTGGATTTTGTGTGAACCTGGTTTACCGCCGGATAATACTGGTGAATCTTTAGGTTCAACCGCAATAATTTCAATGTTAGGGAATTTTTCTTTTAACACTTCCCCGGCACCTGTGATTGTACCGCCAGTACCAACCCCAGCAACAAAGGCATCCAATTGTACTCCTGAATTTTCAAATGCTTCCACAATTTCAGGACCTGTAGTTAAACGGTGGATTTCTGCGTTTGCAGGGTTTTCAAATTGTTGTGGCATGAAATAACCATTTTCTTCTGCAAGAGCTGTTGCTTTTGCAATGGCACCTTTCATACCTTCAGGACCAGGTGTTAATACCAATTCAGCACCATAAGCGCGAAGCAATTTACGGCGTTCGATACTCATTGTTTCAGGCATTACTAAAATTGCGCGGTAACCTTTTGCGGCAGCAATCATTGCAAGCCCGATACCAGTGTTTCCTGAAGTTGGTTCGATAATTGTGCCGCCTGGTTTTAATCGGCCGTCTTTTTCAGCCGCTTCAATCATCGCTAAAGCAATACGGTCTTTAACTGAACTTCCTGGGTTGAAATATTCCAATTTCACCCAAACTGTTCCTTCATCTTCAGTTGTTTGATGATTTAATTTTACGATTGGTGTACGACCTACTAATTCAGTAATAGAATTATATAATTTGCTCATCACGGGTTCCCCTTTCAAATACCGACTATGTTTATAGGTTTTCATGCTTTAATATTAACAACAATTATTGTTTTTTGTCAATGAAAATGCCAGTGAAATTTTGTAAAAATTTATTAAAGTTTTATTATTCATTCTTCCCCATAGAACCAAGTTACATTAAACTCTTTCCAAAACATTTCTGTGGAAATGGTTGATGGCAATTGTTCCATCGCCAAAACTCTTTTAATATGCTCTTTTACCTCTTTGTATTTGAAGGATTTCCCTTCGATCTTTTCATCTACTTGAACAATTCCATACCGCCCATCTCTTAATAAGACCGGTTCGCTGATTTCGCTTTTCTCAAGTTGTTGAAGCGCTTTCACAATGGCAGGATCCACATTTGAGTTTTTTGTGATATAACCGATATCCCCGCCCAGACTTGCTGACACTTGTTCAACAGAGCGCTCTCTGGCCAATACGGAAAAGTTTGAGCCTTCATCAAGTTCCTTCAATACTTTTTCTGCATCATCCTTTGTATTCACCACAATCAATTTTGCGCGGTACGTCGCTGGGATATTATATAACGATGCATTTTCTTTATAATAATTCTCCATTTCTTCTTCATCGATAATGACATCTTTCGTTAATACTTTTTCCAAGATCAATTGGGATCTAATTTGTTTTTTCAGTTCATCTTCCCCCAATTGCCGCATTGACGAATCCATCTCGCTTGATGAAATCATTAAAGACAATTCCAGATCGATTTCCTCATCAGTTACGTCAATGTTGTATTCTTTCGCAGCCTTCTTCATGACTTTGTCGTTCACCATGCGCTGCAAGGTTTCTTTTCCGTAATAGCGTTCCATTTCAGCCATCCATTGCTGCCTTGTAATTTTCTCGCCACTTACGCTGGCGACAACGGTTTCATTGTCGCCATTGTCGCCATCATCTCCAAGCGCAAATAACCAAAGGACAAACCAAAAGATATTTCCTGCAAACAAAATAGCAAGTAAAGTCAACACCGGTTTTGTTTTTAAACGACGTTTTGACAGCGGCACTTTTTGCATATTATTTTGATTCATTCTTTGACTGTATTTCACGGATAAAACCTTCCAAATCCTCTTGGCTATATTGATATTTTTCTAAACAGAAGTGGCATTGCGCTTCTGCTCCGCCATCTTCATCAATCATTTCTTGTATCTCTTGCACACCTAATGACATAATGGCCGCTCCAAAACGCTCTTTTGAACACTGGCATTTAAAACTAATCGGCATCGTATCTAAAATTTTTACATTTCCTTCACCTAAAACAGCTTCTAATATTTGTTCCGGTGTATAGCCCTTCTCAATCATTTTGGAAATCGGTTCGACGGTTTTTAAGTGATTTTCAATCGTCTCAATCGTCTCTTCATCGCATCCCGGCAATACTTGAATAATGAATCCCCCTGAAGCCAGTACGGAATTGTCGGTATTAACCAATACACCTAACCCCACTGACGAAGGAACTTGCTCCGATGCTGCATAATAGTAAGTGAAGTCCTCCGCAATTTCCCCGGAAACAATCGGTGTTTGTCCTGAAAACATTTCTCTTAATCCTAAGTCTTTTACAATAGTGAGATTGCCTTGTGTTCCAACTGCACGGCGCACATCTAATTTGCCTGCTTCATTCAATGGGAAATGCACATGAGGATTCGTTACATATCCTCTTACTTCCCCTTTTCCATTGGCGTCAATTAAAATGATTCCTATTGGACCGCCGCCTTCAATTTTTATGGTGATTTTATCATCCTCATTCATCATGGAACCCATCATGGCACCTGCCGTCAATGCCCGTCCCAAAGCGGCCGTTGCGGTTGGCCAAGTATCATGTCTTCTTTGCGCCTCCCCAACGGTATTGGTTGAAACAGCCGCATAGGCGCGAATCTTCCCATCAAATCCTAACGCTTTTACTAAATAATCTTGCATGCAAATTGTCCTCTCTTCTATTATTGATTTCTTTTGTAGATGATATATAAACCTTTTAATGTTAGAAATTTGTCCACTATATCAATCACCGGCGTTTCGTTTGAAAAGAATTCCGCAAGTCCTCCGGTGGCAATGACGAGCGGGTCGTTGTCGCTTTGTTCTTTCATTCGATTGACGATTCCTTCAACAAGCCCAAGGAAACCATAGAAAATGCCTGATTGGATGGAAGCGATCGTATTTTTCTCGATCACATCCACAGGTTTTGCAAGTTCCACACGGGGCAATTTCGATGCCTTTGTAAATAGCGCATCCAAAGAGATTGTGACACCGGGCGCTATGGCACCACCCATATAATGCCCTTTTTCATTAATATAACTAAAGGTGATGGCTGTTCCAAAATCCACCACAATAAGCGGCTTCGTTCCATATTCATGAACGGCTGCCACTGCGTTGACAATGCGATCTGTACCCACTTCCCGCGGATTGTCGCATTTGATATTTAATCCTGTTTTAACCCCTGGGCCAACGACAAGCGGTTTAACGTGAAAATATTTTTGGCACATGTCTTCCAAAATGTGCATGATGGGTGGAACAACGGAGGAAATAATGATTCCGCGAATATCGTTGAAGGAAAGCCCTCCATAGTTAAAGAAAGCATATAAATGCATCGCATATTCATCGGCCGTCTTATTTTTCTCCGTTTCCATTTTCCAATGATGAATCAATTGATCATTTTTATAAACGCCCAAAGATATTTTTGAATTTCCCACATCGATGGCTAAGATCATGAAAACCACTTCCATTTTTCGTTTGATGAAATCATACCATATTGCATTTGTTTTCCTCAAAAGGATTAAACTTCGAAACAAAAAAGTAGCATCAGAAAATTTTCTGATACTACTGAAAGCAACGGTTATTCTTTTTTCTCTTCATGGAATCCATTCGGATCCGGAGAATTTTCTTTTGGCAAATCATCCGTTGTAGGAGCTTTTTCTTCGCCGGCCACCTCTTGATGAATTTGGGCAGATCCGGATTTTTCGATGCTTGCTTGTGCGGAACCGGAAGCACCATTCTCTTTCTTCGGCTCAACCGTTGTAATCTTAATCGTTTCTTCCTCATCGGATTTCTCTGGCAAAGTGCCATGATCTCTCAAATATTCGATTTGTTCCGCATTCAATGTTTCGTGTTTCATCAACGCTTGAGCAATTTTATCCAATAGGTCGCGTTTTTCCGTCAAAATTTGTTTCGCCCGTTCATATTGCTCATTTACAATCTTTTGCATTTCTTTATCTATTTCGTAGGCAATGGCCTCAGAATAGTTTTGATCCGTATTGAAGTCACGGCCCAAGAATACATTTCCGCCTTGGGAAGAGCCGAATTGCAATTGACCCAATTTTTCGCTCATCCCAAATTCCGTCACCATCCGGCGGGCAATATCCGTCACCTTCTGGAAGTCGTTATGGGCTCCTGTGGATACTTCTCCCAATACAATATCCTCTGCTGCACGACCGCCAAGCAATCCCGTAATGCGGTCCAACAATTCTTCTTTTGTTTGGAAGAAACGCTCTTCTTTCGGAAGCATGATTGCGTAACCGCCCGCTTGGCCACGCGGAACAATGGTTACTTTATGGACTTTTTCAGCAGAATCGAGCGTTAAACCGATCACAACGTGACCCGCTTCATGATAGGCAACAAGTTTTTTCTCTTTCGGCGTATAGGCACGGCTTGTTTTGGCTGGACCGGCAATTACACGGTCACTTGCTTCATCGATATCATCCATATAAATTTTTCGTTTTCCTTTACGTGTTGCGACTAAGGCTGCTTCATTCAATAAGTTTTCCAAATCCGCACCGGAAAATCCAGGCGTTCTTTGGGCAACCGCTTTTAAATCCACTTCTTCCGCCAACGGTTTGTTGCGTGCATGGACTTTCAAAATCGCTTCCCGGCCTTTTACGTCCGGATAACCTACCGTAATTTGACGGTCAAAACGGCCAGGACGCAATAAGGCTTTATCTAAAATATCTGGCCGGTTAGTTGCCGCGATAATGATAATACCTTCATTCGCGCTGAAACCGTCCATTTCCACAAGCAATTGGTTCAATGTTTGTTCACGCTCGTCGTGGCCGCCGCCAAGACCTGCTCCGCGTTGGCGTCCTACCGCATCGATCTCGTCAATGAAGATGATACATGGCGCATTTTTCTTCGCATTTTCAAACAAGTCGCGAACGCGGGATGCACCGACCCCAACAAACATTTCCACAAAGTCGGAACCGGAAATGGAGAAGAACGGAACGCCCGCTTCTCCGGCAACAGCCCGGGCAAGCAATGTTTTACCTGTACCTGGAGGCCCCACCAACAAAATCCCTTTTGGAATGCGTGCCCCCATTTCCGTAAACTTGCGATGATCCTTCAAAAACTCCACTACTTCGACCAATTCGGCCTTTTCTTCATCTGCCCCCGCCACATCTTCAAAGCGAACTTTTTTCTTGTCCGAATCATACAGTTTCGCTTTGCTTTTGCCGAAGTTCATCACTTTATTGCCTCCGCCTTGAGTTTGGCTCAAGAGGAAGAAGAATAAAATGATAATGATGATGAATGGGATAATTCCGGTAAAGAATTGCACCCATCCACTTGTTTCAGGGGCTGGCAAAAAAACAATATCCGGGTTGTTCTGAACGGCTTCGTCCACAACTTTGTCTATTTTTTCCATCAGCGCTGGGTTATTTTGAGGAAGGTTTACGGTGAACGTTTGATCTTCGTCACCTTTCAACTGACCTTCTACAACAAAAACACCCGCATCCGGCTGAATGCTTAAAGATTTTACTTTTCCATTCTCCAAAGCGTTAATGAATTCACCATAAGTTAACTCTTTTGAAGGATTCGCACCCCTATTAAAGGTGCCAAAAATTCCTATTACCACAAGAAAAATCAATAAATAAAGTATGGTGTATCGAAATATTCGATTCATCCCCAGCCTCCTCACAACTTGACACAAAAACTATAAGTAAAATCTTAACATACCATTATTTCATCATACAATGAAAAGCACTGATAATGTAGCATTTTTGGTTTTTTGTCAATTTTTTTATAAAATTAATAAAAATCAAAACGAATATACTTCGCTTTTCAATATACCAATGTAAGGCAGGTTGCGGTATTTTTCCGCATAATCCAAACCATACCCCACAACGAATCCATCCGGAACTTCGAATCCTACAATATCCGCTTTTAAATCCACTTTCCGGCCGGATGGTTTATCCAACAATGTCACGATTTTGATGGATTTGGCTTTGCGGTATTTAAATAAGTCCACTAAATAACTCAATGTTAATCCGCTATCGATGATATCCTCGATAATGATGACATCCCGGCCTTCAACGCTCGTATTCAAATCTTTTAATATTTTTACCTCTCCAGAAGAAACCGTTGCATTGCCATAGCTTGAAACATCCATAAAATCTATTTCAATGTATGAACCGAAACGTTTCATCAAATCCGTCATAAAAGGAATCGCGCCTTTTAGTACACCAATGGCCAGCGGAAATTTATCTTTATATTCATCGGTTAATTGGGCGCCGATCTCTTTGATCCGTTCTTGAATTTGTTCTTCCGTAATTAATATTTTTTCGATATCATTTTGAATCATAGTGTTCCTCCTAGCATGAATAACAATTTCAAAACTGTGATAAAAAAGCTGACCAACACGGATAATAATTTCGTGTTAATTGCTCTTAAAAAGAATTATAGCCATTTTTAAAAAATATTTAAAATAAACCTTATTTATTATAAGGAACTTTTTTCTACGATCATTACCATATCATCATCAGCCCTTTTCTTTTTCGAAAAGTGATCGTTTACCCGAACACCCAATACCGCTAGGATTTCATCATTTGAATCGACAAGAATTGGCCAAGTATCTCTTTCAATCAAAGGGATTTTTTCATCTATAAAGAGGCGGGATATGCGTTTTGGTTCAAACATTCCTTTTAACCGAATTCGATCCCCTTCTTTCCGAATCCGCACTTTGAGGGGAAAGGCAATGGTGTTGGAATTGCAATAATAAACAACCGCTTCATTTTGTTGAATGCCGGCGTCTTCCGGGAGTTTTCCTATGTATACACGAAAACCGTTGAAAACATTCCACTCTCCCATTTCTATTGAACAAGGATATTGTTCTCCTTCAGATGTCTTTCGTTGAAAGAATGTAATGATTCCATAACTTCGGTTTGCAACATATTGATCCGGCAAATGAATCGTTGCGTTCCCTTCCTGTGACTTACACAATTCCAGAATTTCGCGGGAAATAGCAAAATTTTTGGCGTCTGAATGATGATAAAGATAGTTTAATAGTATTAAAATGATTCTTCTTTGTAAAGCAAGTGGCTCTTTTTGAAGCCGATCAATATGTAATACAAAGCGCTCCCCGATGTTTTCAACAACAGAAGAGAAGCGGCTTTTGGCAAGTTCATTCAAATACTCGTCATCTTGCTGCAGATTCTGGGCGAGTTCAGCCGCATGAATGGCAACCTGATGATTCTCCTTTTTCATTAATGGAATAATATGGTGGCGGAACCGATTACGGGTATAATCATCTTTCAAATTGCTCGCATCTTCCCGAAAAGTCCCGCCTTTCTCCATCAAATATTTTCCGATTTCCTCTTTTGTCACTTTTAAAAAAGGACGGATGACCGTGCCGACCGTAAATGGCCGTTTTGAAGATATCCCTTTGAACCCGTTGACGCTTCCGGCCCTCGTTAATGACATCAGCATCGTTTCCAACTGGTCATCCGCATGATGGGCAGTTACTAATTTATTGATTTGATGTTGTTTCATGATTTCCGCAAAAAAAGCGTAGCGCTCTCTGCGGCAAACGGCTTGGGAGTTCCCTCCCTCTTTCGCCAACAATTCCGGAATGGGTATGCTCGTGCTGAAAACAGGAATATTCCGATCTTTGCAAAACTGCTCCACAAATTGCCGATCTTCGTAGGAGACTTCTCCTCTTAGCATATGGTCCACATGGGCCACATACAATTCCACTTTCCAATGTTTTTGGAAATGAATGAAAAAATGAAGCAACCCCATGGAATCGATGCCGCCGGAACACGCGATGAGAAGACGGTCCCCCGCTTCGACCAATTGCTGCTCCTCGATATATTTTTCCACTTTCTTTTCAAAAGTCGCCATCTTCTCACCCCAATTGATTTTTATTAACTGACCGGACTAAATACAGCCCATTTTGGCGCCACGTGGGAAACATTGAATATAATCACCGTACAGTCGTCTTCCACTTCGTATTCGCTCCGATAACTGTCCATCACATCGTAAAGAAGCGCTTCTATTGGCATGCCCAAACGGATTTTTGATTTTAATAATGTTACAAAATACTGTTCTTGTTCATCCCAATCGTATTTGCTGGAGAACAGGCCGTCAGAGACCATTACAACATAATCATCCGCAAGCAAATTCACCTTTTCCGTCTCTATGGAAAAGACAGGCATGAAACCGACCGGTGCCGATGAACCTTCCACTTTGATCAGCCGCTCTCCCCTCAAAATATATGTGGACATGCTGCCCGCTTTCCAAGACCATAATTCTCCCTTTTGCAAATCCACCAGTGCAAAATCGATCGTTGCATACATATCCACTTCACGGTTCAAGCTCAACACGTAATGAAGCGTATGCATCGCTGTCTCCGGATTCATATTATAGCTCAAACATTCCCTCATCAACCTTACTAATCGTCTGCTTTCCCGTTTAGCTTCACGGCTTTGCCCCATGCCATCCGATAACATCACAGCCACCAGCCCCGGATGGATGTGGAAGATGGCATGAGAATCTCCGGAAACGATATTCGAATTTTTTGCTTTGCTATATATATCATACTGAATTTTGTAGCGAACGGCAGAGCGAAATCTCACTTGGAAGTGAGCAAATGGTGTCTTATGATTTGAAATCCGATCCACTTGGAACGGTTCGGAAAATACTTCATAAAGCACCGGAAGAATCACCCGTTCACACAATAAATACAGATCATCTTTATTTTGGGTGTTCACAAAGGAGCAGACAATCACCCGTTCGCCCAATGTGTTATTTAAAACGTCAATTTGGAAACAATCAATATTTGCCCTTTTAAACTCCTGGCTTAATTCTTCCTCGACCGTTTTAAAAGATAGTGTCTCGTTTTTCATATCTTCCATCAATTTATTTAGATGATTGCTTAAATCCCTTAACTGCAAGGCAATCATTTTTTTCCCATGATAGAATTGCCCATTCATTTTATCGTTATACAACTGATAATCAAGTTCTTCCAACAATTTTGACGATTTTACACATCTCGCTCTAATTTGTTCTTCCGCACGGATTTGCTCTGCTTCATTCAATCCCGATTTTGCCATGAACCATCTGCGAATATTTTCATCCATTCCGATATTTTTTTCTCCCCAGCACCGTTCGTATCGGAAACAGCTCATGCAAGTGGCGCAAGGTTCAATTTTCCGGATTCCGCTCACATTTTCCGTTGAGGTGAAGTGGTCGAAAACCAACTCTTTCATGAACAGGACAAAACGCTGGAACATTTCCAGTTTTTCCGTCGTATGTTCTGTCAACCATTCCTGCCGTTTCAGCAACACTTCATCCCGTTTAGGATGGATGATATTCTCCAAAAAGTCTAACATCTTCTGGGGCAATAGTAAAAAGACCACTCCCGCAATGAATACCGACACAAAATATACGCTATCAAGCGGCAACGTTGAATCGTAAAAAAAGAAAAAAATGCTCGGCAGAAGGCTTCCCAACACAACGCCTGCCCTTCCAATCCCTTTAAACAGCCCGCTCGAAACACCCGTCAACGCATAAACGGCAATCATCCCTGTAAATGAAAGCTCGGAAATCCCCACCAATGCCCCAATAATGGTGGATACACTTGAAGCAACGGTCACTCCTCCAGTGATGGCGGCAATGCAAATGGATAAATGCAATACAAATGTAAAAAGCGAAAAATAGGAGATTGTAAATGCATGCATCCCGGTCAAAACAACCGCCAAAATGACCAATCCCGCTCCGATGCGCTCATAACTCCATGAAGCAGTCCAAAAACGGTATGGCTCAACAAAAAACAGCTTCACAAAGATGGTCATAAAGAATGCCAAGATCATTTCATAATAAACGTACAATTGAACCATAAAAGGAGGGATGCCCATATGCACCATTCCCTGCCACATAAATTGACCAAAAAAGATGGCAAGGGCTACGGCAATCGCCGTCGGTGGCTTCCAATACCGGAAACGCATCAACAATTCATAAATGAATAGCTGAATTAACAATATGAACCCTTGTCCCAAACTTAAACTCACCGCACCTGCCAGCCCGCCAACAAACACAGCCCACTTCTCATTTTCATATTTTTGTCTTACAACCGCCCATAACGGCAACAGGAAAGGGACAGCCGCTTCAAACATAACCGCTCTCGATAGAAAGAATGCCAAGAACAAAAAGAATAAATGGAGAATGACGCTCATCTTTTTAATAGAATAACGGCTGATCCGATCTTGCCATGTTGATTTTTGATTCAGCATTTGTATATTTGACATATTTTCCATCCCCCTTAGAGATATCGTTGCGCTCTATTATAAAAAATTGGGAATGTAAAATTTGTCTAGTACTGTTCCAGTTAAAAAAAATTGTTCGACGAATTACTTAATAACTTAACAAAATACTCGCTTCCGCAAGTTCAGCCGCTTTGAAGTTTGCTTATTTGATTACAATAGGGGTTTTCAAGAAAGAATGGAGAGGAAAAGTAAGGGATATAAGGGCATTATAAAAAGTACGGAGAAAATAAAACTTTGATAATATATCTTTTTGAATATGGATTACCTTCACCGGATGAAAACTTGCAGCGATTATAGCCATTGCATTGACAAAACACTTGTCCGGTTACATTCCGTAAAATGGGGACCGAAAAAATAAAATAAAGTCGACTATTGACGGAACATAGTCGACTCTTTTTTTGCAAATAACCGATGATATCATTTGGATTTTGACAAATTTATCGTTCAAACATGTAAAAACATGCGAATCTTCTTTATCACTATTATCTAATAGACAGCAAACTACCCTCTTCTTGCGCCACGTCCACCTCGTTTGGACTCAGTTGCACGTCTTAAGGAAGCAAGACGCTCATCACTATCTTTCAAAAATTTTGCTATTTTCTGTTCAAAACTTTCTTTTGATTGACGTTCATTGCGTTCATTTGAACGGTTTTCACGACGTGGTCTCTGAGGACGTTCAGGTCTTTCTGATTGTGCTTTAGCCTTTCTGATGGATAGGCCAATTTTTCCATCCTCTTCAACGTTTAACACTTTCACTTCAACGATGTCTCCAACTTTAAGATGATCGTTAATGTCTTTCACGTAGTTATCAGCTACTTCACTAATGTGGACAAGGCCCGTTTTACCATCTGGCAGCTCAACAAACGCTCCAAAATTTGTAATTCCTGTGACCTTACCTTGTAATTTGCTGCCTACTTCAATTGACATAAAAAAAATGCTCCTCCTTAAAAATTTAACGGCTAAAACAAAGCCTGTAATATAATTATGATAAAAAATGAGCCTAAAAATTGTAAATGCTCTCTTTTATTATAGCCGACAAAAAAAGAGTGTCAACAAGACAACTCTTTTTCAACAGCAATTTTTTTAATTTTAATTCTGCTTTATTTACAAAATTTTCTTTTTAGTGCAATAATATTTTAACCCGCCGAGAAAATTATTCGTCATTATGATCTTCTTCTTTATCTTTGTCTTTGTCCCGCTCATCTTTAGGGATGGTAAAAATGATTTCCCCATCATCAGACAAGAAGTATTCTTTCCTTGCCAATTTTGCTATATACTCATCATCTTCAAGTTTCTTTATTTGCAACTTCAGCCGTTCTTGTTCTTCTTTCATTTCCTGGAGTTCCGCCAACATTTTTTCTTTTTCCGCTTCTTTTCCCGATAATCTTTGGTTTTGGTTATACAGCGTGCTAATTAAACTGACAATGACGACGGATGCGATAATGAAGAACGTTGTTAACCTTCTGCGTAGCCCAATTTTTCTCTTCGTCAATTTTTCCATTTGGCGATCCGCTGTACGAACATAGTCATTTTCGATTTTTCGGATATTTTTGTTCCCGTATCTCTTATTCACATCCGTCACCTCCTGTTTATTTATTGTATCGTCATTATAACTTAATCATTAATGCTTTTTAAAGATTGCCCGTTTAAAGTTTGCAATTTTTCTATAAAAGGGCCTTTTTATCTTGATAAAAAGTTTATAGAAAGGTCTAAACAGTACAGCAATTATGCGGGTCAACATCCTGATGATTCCCCGTACCAATTTTATTGTCATTGTGATGATGGCAACGATCGGCCTGATGACCAGTACGATAAATACCCGGCCAAGGAAACGGAAAAATGGCTGTAAGAAAGATTCATAAAGGAAAATGCCTAAAATTTGTGATAATGGGTCTACTAAACGCCACTCTCCACCCTTTATTAAAAATATGATATAAAAACTTGCCACACCTAACAGTGCCCATATAACAATTTCGAGGATCCACGAAAACTTTCGCAATAATGACTTGGGTGAGATGGCGCTGGTGAAAATTCTTGTTGCATCAATCACCGCGCCAATGAAAATCCCGCTTGCCGTCATTATTACGATGCTGAAAAATTGCTCGTTAACTGTCATCCAAACAATTTATGGAGGAAGCCTTTAGTCAACCCATTTTCATCATCATCGTATTGGAGGGCTTTGACATTGCCTTCTAACGTCAATAATCCCTTGTCCACATCTAAATGAACAATGCGCAATTCCTCTCCCCGAATGAGCAAATGCCCTTGGGAAGTTCTTACGTAAAATTCCTCCTGATCGAATCTCTCAATTTCCTTTACTGATGTCATGTCCATTCTTTTTCTATTTCTCACAGTCACAAGATGATCACCAGAAGTTATAGTGTAATTGTTTTCTTGATGGATTTGTGTCATTATCGTTCCTCCTTCTAATGGTTTGTTCTGTTCACTTTATGCGGGAAATAAAAAAAGCATGACAACAAAAATGGTTGTCATGCTATAAAAAAATATTTCGGGCTTCTATTTTTCTATTCTTCATCATCGATAAATTCCGGTTCAATTTTATCTAGTTTTTCTTCTTTCAATATCGTGAACATTTTATTAGCATCTTCTTTTCGGACGTTTTCTTTGATTTCTTCCACACGGACCGTGACGATTTTCTGCCCAAAGCGGATCGTCAGCTCGTCACCGGCATTGACGTTGGAAGAGGCTTTGGCAACCTTGCCATTAATGGTGATTCGGCCTTGTTCAGCCACTTCTTTTGCCAACGTACGGCGTTTAATGAGTCGAGATACTTTTAAAAATTTGTCTAATCGCATAGCCTACTCCTTCTCTAATCGTTTTGCTTCATTCCAAAATTCATCCAATTGTTCCAATGTAAAATCGTCAAAAGTTTGACCGCTTTTTCTTACCTGTTCTTCAACAAATTGAAATCTTCTGGCGAATTTTTCGTTGGCATGCACCATCGCTTCCTCCGGGGAAATTTTATAAAAGCGTGCAATGTTGACCAGCGTAAATAACACGTCCCCGAATTCATCCAACACGGTTTCACTTGTACCTTTCTCTAATTCTTGGCAAAATTCCTGCCATTCCTCTTCAAATTTCTTGATGGCTCCGCCCGCATCAGGCCAGTCGAAGCCGACAGATGCCGCCTTCTTCTGATAATTATACGATGTTTGCAAAGATGAGCTTGGCCGATATTCCCCTTTGAGCAGCGATCCTTTTTGTTCTCCCTTTTCCTGTTTTTTTATTTCCTCCCAATTCGTTACGACTTCATCGGCATTTTTTACAGTGATGTCGCCGAATACATGAGGATGACGTCGGATCATTTTTTCGGAAATGCTCTCCAACACTTCTTCCAAATTGAAATAACCTTCATCCTCCCCGATTTGGGCATGCAGGAAAACCTGCAACAAAATGTCGCCCAATTCTTCCACCATGCCAAAGTCGTCTTTTTCATCAACCGCCGCCAAAAATTCATGTACCTCTTCGATCAAATATTTTTTCAAACTTTCGTGGGTTTGTTTCCGGTCCCACGGGCAACCATTAGGCCCCCGAAGTGTTGCGATGATGCTTCTGAACGTTCTCCAATCTTTTAATGCATCAAGATCGCTTTTTACCGGTGGGACATAAATGGTCGTCAAATTGTTGATTTCCACCGCCTGATCCAGCTCATAAAGAGGAACCGTTTTAAGCTGTTCCTGTATTGAACCTGCCGCTGTAACAATCGTCACCGGATAATCATCCCGGTATTTTTCCATTAACGTTAACTTCACTTCCGATGCGCTGAATTGGTCATATACCTGGGCAATCAGCACATGGGAACGCATATTGACATCATGAATGGAAAAGCTTGTGCCATCCAACAATTGAAACCCTTCAATCGGGTCAATTTTTAATGCGGTAAAGATGGGATCCAAAAAGCTTTGGCCACCGGCAAAGGAGATTTGCACTTTGCCCTGTCTTTCAGCCTCAATCAACAATTGCACCGTTTGTTCTGCCACCAATGGATGCCCGGGTACCGCATATACAACCGGCTCTTCCTTCGCCGCTTCGATTAACCGTTCGGCAATCTCCTCATAAACCGGTTGGAAGGAATCATGTTTTTCATAAACTTCATCAAAGCTTTTAAATTGCAATCCTTCCTCTTGCAGTTCATGGAGAACCGGGTGATCCATTGTGCGAACATACACTTTTTTTGCTTCCTTCAATTTTTTATAAACGCCCATCGGCAGTTGCTCGTAATCTGATGCGCCTAAACCGACGATTGTGATATGCATACATCCACCTACTTTCTTTTATTTAACCAAAGCTGATAAGCGGCCATTCGGCGGCCAAATGGAATCAAAAACCATTCTTTTTCGGAAAGCATCCGGGATTTTGCCACAAAGGTCAAAAATACGAACGCCCCTGTCACAATTAATACAGAGCCGAAAACGACCGCTTCCATTCTGCCGCTGGAAAACATACCGCTCTTCATTTGCAGACATTCATTCAGCAAAAGCACAGCCAATGCCATCGCTATGCCGGCACCGGTCAATTTTATGTAAAAACGCAGAGGAGCAAATTGGACGGATGTCAATTTTTTTAAGTATCCAATAAATAATATTGAAGCGAACAATAACACGACACCGCTTGAAACTGCAGAGCCCAGCACATTCCATAACGGGACAAGGGTCATATTTCCAATCCCTTTGAATAGAATGGCCCCTGTTAAAATTAAAAACGGCACTTTCAGTTTCCCCATCCCCTGCAAGATGGCTGTAAATGTCAAAATGATTGACAACGGTATGATTTGTAAAACATAAATGGTCAAAACCATTTGCAATGCATTCGTTTCAAATAGCATTTTATTGACGTACGGCATGACGATCACCAGTCCGAGAGAAGAGGCCACTCCAAAAAGGAGGGCAGTCCTGTAAGTCAATTGGATAAAAGGCTTTGCTCCTCTTCCCGTTTTCTTTTTGGACTGGACCGCCACCAGCGGAACAATGGCAATGGATAATGAGGAAGCGATGACAATCCCCAATTGAACAAGAGATTGACCACGGTCATAAATCCCTTTCATTTCTTTCGCCAACTGGGATTCGATGCCGTTTTCCACCATCAATGAATAAACCGTGAAGGAATCGATCAGTTGGAAACACAAAAGCAATAGACTGCTCATGCTGATGCTGATACTCAATAGTGTCACTTCTTTAATGATGGGCCACTTCTTTTCACGATGATGCTTTCCTATGTTTTTAAAGGGAACGGTGGAAAAGGATTTTCCGGAAAAATAAACCAACAACAACACCCCTGCCACTTCCCCAATGACCGTTCCCAGCACAGCCATATGCCCGGCTGAATAAAGGGAGCGGGAAGTCGCCATCACAAAAAAAGCGCCTGCCAAAATAATCGTTACCCGGATGAATTGTTCGAATACCTGTGCTTTGGCAACGGGCGACATTTCGCCACGGGATTGAAAAGAGCCCTTCATAATCGCCAAAAATGGCATAAACAACGTGACAAAGGAACCCGTTCTCAATAAGGGCGACAGCTGTTCATCCCCCATCCACTCCGCCAACAACTCTGCGCCAAAAAATAAAACGGAGAAAAAAACGAGGGATAATCCGGCCAAGTATAAAAATACCGTCCGAGAAATCAGGCCTTTTTTCAAAGAAGCATCCGGACAAAGTTCCGCATCCGCCAACATTTTCGAAATGGCAACCGCAAATCCTCCTGATGTCCATGCAACGAAAAAGGATATGAACGGATAAACTTGCTGATAAATATAAAATCCCGCATCTCCCACTAAATTTTGAAAGGGAACCCGGTAAATGGCACTCATAATTTTTACAATGATCGCGGATATTGTCAGAAGCAATGCTCCTTTCATATATCCTTTCATTCCGATTGAATTCGACATACCTATATTCTCTATCCTTTCTACATACTAGAAAGTATACCAAAGAGTCATTGAAATAAAAAAATGAACTTTCCTATGCCACGATAATGGAAAAATTCCCGCGGGTTTCCATCAAATCGGATTTCCCAAAACATAGTACCGCAAATCATCTTCATTTACTATGCCTCCATTTTCATTCGTCCAATTGAGCCATTGAGCCGGTCTTCCTAAATAAAGAAAAAACGCCTCTTATGCAAAGAGACGTTTTCAAACTGATTTAGTTTTCCATTTGCTTTCCTAAGAAGTGAGCCGCCGTTTCCGCCGCTTTTTGTTCTACTTCGCTTAAAAAGTGCACTTTCGAAAGCAAATATACCGCCCCAATTGTGTCACCGTTTGCAACAATTGGTGCAACACAATAGGATTTGACTTGTTCAAATTGTCCTGGCACCAATTCAATCGTCGTTTCATTCTTTTCCAATACGACAGAACGTTGTTTCATGAAATCCTCTGCAAAACTTGACAGGCGACGATTTGTGTAATCCTTCTTCGATAAACCTGCCACAGCAATCATTTCATCACGGTCGCTGATCAACGCAGGTGTCCCTATCGTTTCATACAAGGATTCAACATATTCTTTTGCAAACTCGCCTAAATCATTAATCGGGGAATATTTTTTTAGGATAACTTCTCCTTCGCGATCCGTATAGATTTCCAAAGGATCTCCTTCTCGAATTCGCATGGTTCTGCGAATTTCTTTCGGGATTACAACACGACCTAAATCATCGATACGACGTACTATTCCTGTTGCTTTCATCTTTGCTGCCTCGCTTTCTGAATTCGTTTTATTTCACAGATAGTATGTTTACTCTTTAGGCAAAGTATGCAAAAAATGCATGGGGAGGATTTTGTGTGAAATGTTTTTAATTCGTCAAAAATTTGTAAAATTAATATGCCCCAAAAATTTTAAAAATATAACAATTTAGTGAAAAACAAAATCAATCTAAAACTTTTGGTAAACAAAATGACCCAATCAAATTTGGGTCATTGTTTACAGTATTATTTTGCTTCTTGTTCCACTACATTATTCTTCCTTGCCTTATAAATTATTTCAGCGACTTGTTCCAATACGTCCAGCGGATTATATTTCCCACATTTTTTCTCATCAATCGTCACGGTCAAAATAGGTCCATCCATGCTGAAACCGACCGCTTTTTCAAATTTCATTGTTTCAGCGACTACGACGGAACCATCGACATTTTTAGTCCCCTCTTCAGAAAAGACGATGGAAATGATTTTTTGTTTTTCTTTAATGGAAACAATGCCCGCTTTGCCTGCCCACGCCTTGATTCTTGCGATGCGCAACAGTCTTTCGGTTTCAGGAGGCAAATCGCCGAACCGGTCGTGCAATTCTTCGAGGATTTCATGATAATCTTCCGGATTTTCCATCGCTTTGATCCGTTTATACATTTGAATTTTTTGGTAGCCATCCGGAATATATTGATCCGGAATGTAGGCATCTACATGAAGGATGATTTCCACTTCTTCCTTCTCTTCCCGTTTTTCGCCTTTCAGTTCCACAATGGCTTCTTCCAATAATTGTGAGTATAAATCAAATCCCACCGTATCGATGAAGCCGTGCTGTTGAGCCCCGAGCAGATTGCCTGCACCACGAATGGACAAATCGCGCATGGCAATTTTAAAACCGGAACCTAATTCCGTAAATTCTTTGATCGCTTGAAGGCGTTGTTCCGCAACTTCCGTTAATACTTTATCCCGCTGATACATGAAATAAGCGTATGCGACCCTGTTGGATCTTCCGACGCGGCCGCGCAGCTGATAAAGCTGGGAAAGTCCCATTTTATCAGCATCATGAACGATTAACGTATTAACATTCGGCATATCCACGCCGGTTTCAATAATGGTCGTTGTCACAAGTACATCAAATTCGCCATTTAAAAAGCTGAGAATGACGGATTCCAGTTGCGTTTCAGTCATCTTGCCATGGGCGTATGCCACCCGGGCTTCCGGCACGAGCGTCTGAATTTCCTCGACTTTTTTCGTCATATCTTCCACACGGTTATATAGATAAAATGTTTGACCTCCCCGCGCCATTTCCCGCTCGATGGCTTCCCGAACCAAGGCTGGACTATATTCCATCACATATGTTTGAACAGGGAAACGGTTTTGCGGAGGCGTTTCAATAACCGAAAGATCTCTCACACCCACCATCGACATATGAAGGGTTCTTGGAATCGGTGTCGCTGTCAGTGTCAACACATCCACGTTCGTTTTCAACTGTTTAATTTTCTCTTTATGAGCCACGCCAAAACGTTGCTCCTCATCCACAATCAATAATCCCAAATCTTTGAAGGCCACATCTTTCGAAAGAAGGCGGTGTGTGCCAATGACGATATCCACTGTCCCATCTTTCAATCCTTTTATCGTTTCCGCCTGTTCTTTTCTCGTGCGGAAACGGCTCAGTAAACCGACATTAATGGCATAATCCTCAAATCTTGCGCTAATGGTTTCATAGTGTTGTTGTGCCAATATCGTCGTCGGCACGAGAAAGGCCACTTGTTTGCCATCCATAATCGCTTTGAAAGCTGCACGGATGGCCACTTCCGTTTTCCCGTATCCCACATCTCCGCAAACAAGCCGGTCCATTGGCCGTTCCCGTTCCATATCCCGTTTAACTTCCATAATGGTGCGAAGCTGGTCTTCCGTTTCTTCATACGGGAAAGCATTTTCGAATTCCCGCTGCTCATCTGTATCCGGAGAAAAGGCATATCCTTTTTCCGCTTCCCGTTTTGCATAAAGTTTAATGAGTTCTTCCGCAATATCCTTAACAGCGGATGACACTTTTGCCTTCGCTTTTTTCCATTCCGTACCGCCCAGCTTGTGGAGTTTTGGTTCCTTTCCTTCCGATGAAACATATTTTTGGACTAAATCAATTTGATCGACAGGAACAAATAATTTGTCATCACCGCGGTAGCGGATATGGAGGTAGTCTTTGTGGGTGCCGTTCACTTCAAGGGTTTGAATGCCCACATATTTCCCGATTCCGTGATGCACATGGACCACATAGTCTCCCGGTTTGATTTCCGTATAACTTTTAATTCTTTCCGCATTGGTCATTTTCTGAGGCCGGGATTTTTTCCGCTTTGTTTGTTGTTTGAATAATTCATCATCCGTCACAACGGCAATCCGTTGCAAAGGAAATTCAAAGCCGGCGGTCAGCTGGCCATCCACCAGGAAAATTCCTTCTCCGTTCGGCAGCCCGATCGTCACATCAATCTTGTAATCTTCCAACATATTTTTTATCTTTTCTAAACGCTGTTCCCCATCCGCTACAATCAACACGGTGAACTTTTCTTTCTTCCAACGCTCAACTTCATTTTGCAAAAGGGAAATTTGCCCATGGAATTGCTGCATCGGTTTACATGAAAAGTTCGTTGTTTGGTCAAAGCGAATGCCGGAGAAAGTACGTGTAAATAAATTGAAGTAAATTTTCGGAAGATCCAACATGGACAAGATTTCTTTTAAGGAATAGGAAGGGTGGACGTCATGCACCATTTTTCCTTCTTCAATTAATGAAATGAACCACTCTTCCTCTTCCCGCTCCCAAGCTTCGGAAACCTCTTGGATCCGTCCCAGTTCATCGAATAGAATCAGGCCGTCTTCCGAAAAATAATCTCCTAAAAATGCCGGTTTTTCGTATAATAAGGATCCATACTTCGTAACATGGTTAGGCAGATTCCCCTGTTTCAACATTTCAATGTCGTACTGGATATTTTCATATAACGCTTCTTGCACTTCCTGTTTTTTGACCTTTTTAATGCTTTTGGCAAGCGCTTTTTCAAGCCGTTCAGCCAGTTGGACGCGCTGTTCCATGGTGAGCAGGAGCTCTATGGCTGGCAGGATCCGGCATGACTCCAATTTTTTAATGGAGCGTTGATCATCTGCGGAAAACTCACGGATGGAATCCACTTCCGTATCAAAAAGTTCAATACGAAATGGTGACTCTGCATATGGTGGATAGATATCAAGTATTCCTCCACGCAATGCAAACTCACCTGGTGTTGTGACCATTTGGCTTCGTGTATAACCCATCTCTACCAACTTCGAAAGCCAGTGGTCTATATCCATTTCTTGTCCGACATGTACTTCCAAAAGATTTTGTTTCCATTGTGCCACAGGTGTCATATATTTTCTCATTCCGGCAATCGGAATGACATATACCGCCGCTTCTTCTCTCGCTAAATGATCCAATGTGGATATCCGCCTTGCTCTCAGCTCAGGAGATGCGATTGTCATGTCCGCGGCAATGAATTCATCCGCCGGATAATAATGCACTTTTTCCTCTCCCACAAGGGATGTTAAATCATCCACCAGCTTTTGTGCCTGCAATAAATTGGGGGAAATAATATATAAAGGCCGATTTAATTCTCTGAAGAGGGAGTTAATCAATACGGCGCGCGCGCTTCCCGTCAATCCCGTAATCAAATGGGATTTCTCTTTTGGCTCTTTCAAGTCATTGATCAACTTGTTTATATGTTTTTCTTGAGAGAATAATTGAGTAATTCCTCTCATGAAGTGATCCTCCTTTCATCAAGGCGCTCGCTTATGTAATCCATTCTATGAATCAATGAAAACATGCCGCTCACTACTAAAAATTCTAAATACTGGAAAAGCCTTGGACTGAAGAGCCCAAAGCGTGTTTTCATTTATTGAATCCATTTATTTAAAGCGTAGTAATCAGGAAACTGACGTAACGATTCTTCGCAATGTTCACAAATACAGTGTATTGTCGTTACTCCAAGTTCATCTTTCTCAATAAACTCTTCGATTTCTCCAACTTCAAATAAATGAATCTTGCGGATTGTTTCTTCTTCGTTAAAAGGTAAAGTGCCCAATTCTGTATTACAATATCTACAACGGTAACGAACAGTCATACTGGACCTCCTTTGAAAGCTGGGTATATTCCAAGTATAGACTGTTCCATAATCAATTATGCACTTCATTAATTCAGCAATAAAACGATTTAATTATACTCGTTCATTACATCGATAAATTTCTTTGACAGCCATGCTTCACAAGCTTGAACCACTTTCTCAATCGCTTGCTCGATGACCGGTTCTTCTTCCTTCGAAAATTTGGACAGCACGTAGTCGGGCACTTTCATGCCAGCCGGGGGACGGTTGATCCCAACACGAATCCGTTTAAAATCCTGCGTTCCAAGATGCTGGATCAGCGACTTCATTCCATTATGCCCGCCGGCACTCCCCTTTTGCCGCAATCGGAGTTTTCCGGTTTCCAAATCCAAATCGTCATAGATGACAACGATTTCATCAATATCTATATCAAAGTAATCAATGATCGGACGGACGCATTCACCCGATAAATTCATATACGTGAGAGGTTTTAACAGCATGACTTTTCCTTCGGGACGATGGACAATGGCATACATGCCGTTGAATTTTGTTTCACTTAAAGTTGCATTCCATTTATTTGCCAATGCATCCACGCACATGAATCCGATATTATGCCGCGTCCGTTCATACTGTTTTCCCGGATTTCCTAAACCAACAATCAGTTTCATGAAACCATTCCTTTTATTATATCTAATCGTTGCTTATTTTATCACATAATATCAGAAAGTTCCTACTTAAAAGAAATGCACCTGAACGCAACCGTCGATCATTGAACATAAAAAACATACTAACATTAGTAGTACAGACCTAGGCCAAGGTTTGTGCTACTATTTTTTTTATAGTAGAAGTGAAGGAAGGTCGAACAGCCCCTGGGACCAAATAGAGTCCGTATTAAAAACAGACCAACTTCACATCCTTATTTGAATCAGTTTAGTATGTTGGGTCCGAAGAGACCGTGTATAAGAAAATGGAATCGATAAGGCAATGTGAAGAACTTCTATGTTTGGCTAAAAAGGAGAGGCAGAAAATATGAAACACGTAGTGGCATTTGATGTCAGTATGGGGAAAAGTACAATGGTCATTTACGACCGTTATCGTCAATGCGAATATGAGGGTGAAATAACCCATAACCGTTACTCTTTCAAGAAATTAAACGAAACCCTTATATCTTTAACACAAAAAGATGGACAGGCACCTGATATTGTCTTTGAAGCAACAGGCGTATATTCAAAACCACTAGAACGATTCTTAGGTGATCAAGGTTATATGTATTATCGAGTTAACCCACTCGAAGCGAATATTCAAATGGCTTCAATGAGGAGACAAAAAACAGATAAAAGCGACGCTCATGAACTTGCGAAAACTCACTTTAGAGTTGAACGTGAACAAACTTATCAAGAAGAGGATTATTATAAACAAATGCGTGCAATGACGAGATATTATGATGAATTAAGTAGTGAAATGACGCATTTATATAGTCGTTTACATGCGATTCTACAATTGAGTTTTCCCGAGTTAGAAAAGCTATTCAGTAAACGTTCTGCTTTATTTTTGAATGTCGTTCAATTATACCCTCATCCGGATCATGTGTTAGTTTGTTCAAAAACAGTGATTCGTAATCGTTTAAAAGCCAACACAAGAAAAAACTTATCATTGGCACGTGCTGAAGAAAAAGGGATCGCTTTAATCGAAGCAGCAAAAGAAGCGTATCCAGCAATTTCAAAAGATGATATTCGCTGTGAACAAGTGCGGGATTATGCCAAACGGATTGCAGACTTGAAGGAGAAAAGAGATCAACTTGTCCAAAAGATGGTTAAATTATCGAAAGATAAACAAGAGTATCAGATTTTAATTTCATTTCCAGGAATCGGAGAAACGACTGCAGTTCGTTTAATTGGAGAACTAGGAGATATTCGACGATTCAAAAACCATAAACAACTGAATGCTTACGTCGGTATTGATATCATGAGATATCAATCTGGGAATACCTTTTATAAAGACAAGATTAATAAAAGAGGAAATAACAAACTTAGAAAGATTCTATTTTACATGATCCAGACCATGATCCAACTACGGAAAAATACACAAAATCATATTGTAGATTATTATGATAAATTAAAAACGCAACCCCAGAGGAAACCTCATAAAGTTGCGTCCATAGCATGCGTGAATAAGTTCTTGAAATCGGCTTATCACCTTATCACACATAATCTGAAATACGATTACGAAAAGGCAACAATGCATCAGTAATCGTAAGTAAGATTATATCACAAAGACCTGGCGAAAAAAATGGAAATCGTGAGGTCTATTTGTCATGCGAAAATTTATTTTGGAAGGAAGGGGTACCCCTTCCTTCCAAAATAAAATCTATGTGAACCAAATTATTTAATAAAAAACACTTGACTAGAGGTAAGAAAGGGTTGTCCAAGCTGAAAACCGCTCAGACAACCCAATGGGCTCATGCTTGAGATTGAGGCGCTTCTGTCGCTTTGATATCTTGATTATCATCATCGCCTTGTCCGGCATCACGGGCAGTTGCCGGTGCAGTGACGGTAAAGATTGTCACATCATCGCCTTCCAAAATTTTATAATCGACTCTCTCCCGAATATCACTTACAAACAATGTATCTCCAATGCCTAATGTAGAAATATCAATGTCGATTTTTTCCGGAATCTCAGCCGGCTTCACTTTGATTCTTAGCGTATTTAATATTTGCGTCAATACGCCTCCTTCTTTCACACCAATGGATTCACCGACTGCATGGATTGGAACATCCACTTCCACTTCTTCATCCATGTTGACGGAAAAAAAATCGATGTGCAAAACTTCTCCTTTTAACGAATCTCTTTGCACTTCATGAATCAGTGCTTTTACTCTTTTTCCTTCCACATCCAAATCGAAAATACCCGTTTTTCCCCTTTTTTGCACTTCTTTCGCGATTTCTTTATAATCGACTGAAATCGGAGTATTTTCGATATTGTAGCCGTAGATAACGGCAGGTATTCTTCCTCCTTTTCTAAGTTGGGCTAACTCTGAACGCACACCAGTCTTACGTTTTGTCGCTTGTAATACTGTGCTCATGCTTTTTACCCCTCCTTTAGAAAATGATGGACTTCCCAATTCTTATTATAGTCCACTTTTGAAAAGTTTCCATTCATCGCACAAGCTTTAAGAAAAGTATGTGTTCTTCACTATTCTGCCCAAAATAAAAAAATGTAGACAAAATCCGGAAAGATTTGTCTACATTTTTTATAATTAATCAAATAATGTACTTACTGATTTGTTTTCGTAGATACGAGAAATTGCTTCCGCCATTAATTGGGCTACAGATAATTGAGTAATTTTTGGAATCATTTTTTCCTCTGGCAATTTAATCGTGTTTGTCACCACTAATTCTTTAATGACAGAGTTTTGGATTCTCTCAATTGCCGGACCGGATAGCACCGGATGTGTACAGCATGCATACACTTCTTTGGCTCCACTTTCGATCAATGCATTGGCACCAATTGTGATCGTTCCAGCTGTATCAATAATGTCATCAATCAAAATGCAGATTTTTCCTTCTACATTACCAACAATATTCATCACTTCTGCCACGTTTGGTTTTGGGCGGCGTTTATCGATAATGGCAATCGGTGCTTTCAAGCGCTCAGCCATTTTGCGGGCTCTCGTTACACCACCGTGGTCTGGTGAAACGATCACTACATCATCTTCTGAGAAACCTTTTGATTTGAAGTATTCAGAAAGCAATGGTACCGCCATTAAATGGTCGATTAAAATGTCAAAGAATCCTTGGATTTGCGGAGCATGCAAATCGAGCACGATTACTCGGGTTGCGCCGGCTGTTTCCAACAAATTCGCCACCAATTTCGCAGTAATTGGTTCCCGCGCTTTTGCTTTGCGATCTTGTCGTGCATATCCGTAATAAGGAATTACCACATTCACTGTGCGGGCGGATGCACGTTTTACAGCATCAATCATAATTAAAAGTTCCATTAAGTGTTCATTCACTGGATAGGAAGTAGATTGGACGATGAACACGTCGCAACCGCGGATACTTTCTTCAATATTGATTTGAATTTCCCCATCACTGAAGTGTTTTACAGAACATTTTCCCAATTCCACACCCATTAGTTCCGCAATTTCTTGTGCTAATGGATAATTTGAATTTAACGAGAATATTTTTAATTTTGTGTCAGCGTATGAATACGGCATGATGGCCTCCTAATTATCTTAATTTTTTTGCATAGTCAATTTTATTTTCTTGTCTAGCGCGAGCAATCGCCAGTGAATCCTGCGGCACTTCTTTTGTAATCGTGGATCCAGCCGCAATGAATGACCCTGTTCTCAATGTAACAGGAGCTACTAAGTTGGAATTGCATCCAACAAATACATTGTCTTCAATAATGGTTTTATGTTTATTTTTACCGTCGTAGTTAACGGTAATAGACCCACATCCTATATTAACATTTTTCCCAATCTCTGCGTCGCCTATATAACTCAAATGAGATACTTTTGTTTCATCTCCAATTGTACTTTTCTTCACTTCTACAAAGTTTCCAATTTTTACATGATTACCCAATTCCGCTTCTGGTCTTAAATGAGCAAACGGGCCAACAGAAGTATCTTCTCCGATCACGCTTTGTTGCACTACGGAATGTTTTACAACTGACCGGTTGCCCACTTGGCTGTTAATAATTTGGCTATTCGGACCAATGATGCAATCTTCGCCAATCACTGTTTTTCCTTCAATGACAACACCCGGATATATGATCGTATCGCGGCCTATTTCAGCGTCAATACTAATATGTGTCATCGATGGATTAATAATCGTTACTCCATTGGCCATATGCTTTTGATTGATGCGTTCACGCATTATTTCTTCCGCTTGAGATAGGGCAATCCGATCATTTACGCCAAGGGTTTCATTGAAATCTTCACAGACGTAAGCGGTAACAATTTCACCTTTTTCCTTAAGAATTCCAATTACATCCGGCAAATAATATTCACCTTGCGCATTGTTATTATTCACTAGCTTTAATGCCTCAAACAATGCCTTGTTATCGAAGCAATAGGTGCCAGTGTTAATTTCTTTTTCTAATCGCTGCTCTGGTGTTGCATCTTTATGTTCTACTATTTGCGCTACTTGCCCTTCTTCATTGCGAATCACCCGGCCATAACCTGTTGGATCATCCGCAATAGCCGTTAAAATTGTAGCTTTTGCCTTTTGAGCAACGTGATGTTCGAAAAGCGCTTTCATCGTTTCCGGGCGAATTAAAGGTGTATCTCCACAAACAACAAATGTAACGCCTTCTAAATCACCTAACAATGATTCTGCCTGCATGACGGCATGGGCTGTGCCAAGCTGCTCTTCTTGAAGTACATACTCAGATTTATCTCCAAGTTGTTCTTTCACTTTTTCTGCACCATGACCAACGATTGTTACAATACGATTAACATTTAAAGTTAGTATATTGTCAACAACGTGTTCTACCATAGGCTTTCCACATACTGGATGTAATACTTTGTATAATTTGGACTTCATGCGAGTTCCTTGGCCGGCAGCCAATACAATCGCAAAAATATTCGTCATTCAAAGTCCCCCAATTTCAGCTCATGTTCTCTTATGACTATATAGTAATTTTGTTCGATTTTCAAGGCATGATCAGCTGACAAGACATCTATTCTCCCTCTCTATTATATTTTTTTCGCCTCCGTTTTCATATTATTTTTTTTGTGAAAGTTTATGAAAAAGAGGGACCGCCTTCAGACTTTAAAAAAAGAAAGTGTCCCAAAAGTAAAATGCATTACTCTTGGGACACTGTTTTAAGCGTTTGCTTCTTCTAATTGGGATTCGCTTTGATCTTCTGTTTTTTCTTCACCGGCAGCGTGATATGCGGCCAACACAACATCCTGAATTTTGTTGCGTGTTTTAGAATTGATTGGGTGTGCAATATCACGGAATTCCCCATCCGGTGTTCTTTTGCTTGGCATAGCGACAAATAAACCGTTATTCCCATCAATCACTCGAATATCATGAACCACAAACTCGTCATCTAGTGTGATGGAAGCAATTGCACGCATGCGCCCGTCTGTTTGCACACGTCTAAGTCTCACGTCAGTAACTTCCATTCTTTCACTCCTCTCTTCCTCTAGGATGCCTTTAAGGCTATACAATTCTACAAAAATAAAAAAATTCCTTCTTTATTTTTGAAAAAATTTTCAAATAATTTTTAAGTGTTTTTAATTTTTGTAAATAGATGTTTTTCTTTGTAATTATTTCTGAATACAAAAAAGCGGTGAATCCATGGATGGATTCACCGCCTGGCGATTATTCAAATGCTGCAATCACTTCAATTTCCACTTTTACATCTTTTGGAAGTCTTGCAACTTCTACAGCGGATCGGGCAGGTTTATGATCGCCAAAATTCGCTTCATATGCTTCATTCATTTTTGCAAAGTCATTCATATCGCTTAAAAATACCGTTGTTTTCACAACATTATTTAGAGATAGCCCGGCTTCCGCAAGAACCGCTTTTAAGTTTTTGAACACTTGGTTTGTTTGGGCAACAATATCCCCTTCCACCAATTCGCCTTCAGGAGTTAAAGGGATTTGACCTGAACTGAAGAAGAAACCACCTGCAATAATCCCTTGGGAATAAGGTCCAATTGCTTTTGGTGCATTTGTAGTAGCTACTGCTTTCATCATGATCTCTCCTTTAAAAAATAATTTCCTTCACTTAATTGAATCGTTCTCTCTTTTTCATTTACAGAATGGAGTTTTACCAATGAATAATAATCATCGACAAGAGTTTCACCCGCATGTTCCGCCTCAACGAGAACGGCGATTCCCGCCAAAGTGCAATCAAATTCCTCCAGCAAGCTTTTCATGCCATTCATCGTTCCGCCGACTTTCATAAAATCGTCTGTCAGTAAAACTCTTTGTCCGCTCTTCATGCTACGTTTTGATAATACCATTGTTTGGATTCTTCTGGAAGAACCTGATACATAATTGATACTCACCGTTGAACCTTCTGTCACTTTGCTGTCTCTGCGCACAACCACAACCGGTACATTTAAATATCTGGCAATCGAATGGGCAATGGAAATTCCCTTCGTTGCCACCGTCATAATGGCATCGATTTGTTGATCTTTAAAAATGCTTGCAAAGACTTTTCCTACCCGATTCATCAGGCCGGGATTGCCCAATAAATCCGTCATAAACAAATATCCTCCAGGAAGCAGGCGGTCTGATTTGCTTAACTCGGCTATTAAAATTTGAATTGTTTCCCGAACCTCGTCGTCTGTTACGGTAGGAATGTATTTTACTCCTCCGCTTGCTCCGGGAACCGTTATCAATTCCCCAATGCCTCTTTCTTCAAAAGTTCCCTTCACAATGGCCAAATCTTCGCTAATGGAGGATTTAGCAGAATTATATAATTCAGCAAAATAGGTTAACGGAATGAGTTGATGCGGATGCTCCAACAAATAATGCGTCATATCTACCAAGCGTTCACTACGCTTCCATTTCATGAGACCCTCTCCTAATGAAAATTAAAATACGAATATTTTATAGAAAAAGTATCATAAATGTACGTATTTAGGCAAGTGAATTCCTTTGTCCCAACATGCGCACCGCATAAACTTCATCACAAAAGCCTTTCAATCCATTGTACACCCGATGCAATCTTGACTCGCTATTGACAAAGCCAAAAACCGTCGGACCGCTTCCGCTCATTAACGCTGCGTCTGCCCCGAACCGCAACATATGTTCTTTAATAAAGCCCACTTCAGGATATAATGCACATGTGACAGATTCAAGAACATTTCCTAAAGCCCTGCACATTAAAGAGTAATCTTTATTTTCCAATGCCTGAATCATTTGTTTTGTGTCAGGATGTTCTATATTTTCCAATTTCAATCCTTCATAAACTTTTGCGGTGGAGACTCCGATTCCCGGTTTTGCAAGGATGACCCAGCAAGTCGGAGGGGAAGGCAAATGTTGTATTTTTTCTCCTCTTCCAGTAGCCAAGGCTGTTCCGCCATAAACACAAAACGGAACATCGGATCCAATGGCTGCCCCCAGCTCCGCCAATGTATCAATGGATAAATTTAAATTCCAAAGCTGATTTAATCCCCGTAGTGTGGCGGCTGCGTCGCTGCTGCCTCCTGCAAGTCCGGCTGCTACAGGGATTTCTTTCTCGATCGAAATGGTTGCCCCCGCATCAATGTTATATGTATTTTTCAAAAGCATCGCAGCTTGATAGGCAAGATTTCGTTCATCTTCCGGCACTATACCGCTCGATGAATGAATCTTAATTTTGCCATCGTTCCTCCGTTCAAGCCCGATGCGATCCGCCAAATCGACCGTCGTCATCACCATTTCCACTTCGTGATAGTTGTCCGGACGTTTATAAAGTACATCCAGCGTTAAATTAATTTTGGCAGGTGCTTTTATGTAAAGCATGATGATCCTCCTAACAGACTATTACGGTAAATTCCTTCCGTATATTGTACCATAATGAAGGGTTCACCATAGATGCTAAATATTAAACATAAAAGTATTAAGTAATTTCCGAAAAAATAAAAAAATGCCAACAGCTCTTATAAGAGCCATTGGCATTGTCAACCCTACTTATTGGTTGCTGTTTTGGTTCCCTTGCTGAGCCAAACTTTGTTCAGCCAATTCAATGGCTCGCTTCACCATGTTCCCTGCGTCCCGGGCTCTGATTCCTCCCCAACCTTCCCGTTGGACCACATCATAAAACCCGAGTTCCTTTGCAATCTCCTCTTTTAGACGACTCGACATGACTCCGCCTCTCCGTGCCATAGAGATTACCTCCTTCAAATAAGTAGGTTGACAACCGTAGTATGTGCAAGTTCCAAAAAAAATTGTAGACAAAGTCGATGGAAAAATCGGCTTTGTCTACAATTTACAACTGGGCAGACTATTATTTTACCGCGAGTGCTTCGTTATTGTCATCCAGGAAAGTAATTTCCACGGCTTCCGTTAAAATGTCAGTGTAACTATAAGAAACACGCTTACAAGCATTTTCTTTTTGATCAAGCTCAACGACAAATACTGCATTGTAAGTTTCACTTAAAATCCCATTGCACTCAACCGTTTTTTTACGGCCTCCATTTGCCTTTAACCTCAATGGCTTCCCAATGTGTTCATCCATTGTACGTTTTATCTCCGCTAATGTTTTTGGCATTTCCGCATACACCTCACTAAAGTCAATTATAGCGCAGAAATGCCAATCTGTCAATAAATTATATTATTTTAACAGCAGTCAATTATTCTTGTCAACTTATTTTTCCATAAAAAAAGAGAGTTTTTGTTAGCAATTTCGCAATTTTTAGTGAAAATGCGGATAAAGTTCATTGGAAAGATTCCCAAATTCTTCAATGGTCAAAGTTTCTCCTCTTCTGGAAGGCTCAATGCCGCATGATAATAAAGCATCCAAAATTTGCTGCTTTTTTTCTTTTCCTGATTTAAGGCCCGACTGTAAATTGTTCAGTATCGTTTTTCTCCGTTGAGCAAAAGCGGCTCTCGTTACCACAAATAAAAAGTCTTCATCCACCACTTGAATCGGCGGAGCTTCCCGCATCGTAAGCCGGATGACTGCCGAATCAACATTTGGCTGCGGCATAAATACCGTCTTTGGAACCGGCATGACCACTTCGGCGTGAGTATAATATTGCACAGAGATGGACAGTGAACCGTAACTTTTTGTTCCCGGTTTTGCTGTAATGCGATCAGCGACTTCTTTTTGCATCATGACAACAAACCCTCTTATCGGCAAACGGTCATTAAGCAATTTCATCAAAATTGGGGTTGTTACGTAATAAGGCAGATTCGCTACCACCATAATATCTTTGATGTCCTGCATTTCTTCTTCAATGATCTTCGCCACATCCGCCTTTAAGACATCAGAATGGATGATTTTTACATTTGGATAAGGACTTAATGTATCCTCCAATACAGGAATAAGCCGGCCATCAATTTCAAAAGCCACCACTTTTTTGCAATTTCTCGCCAAATGTTCCGTCAAAGCGCCAATACCAGGACCGATTTCAATTGCTCCGCTTTCTTCGGTCAAGCCGGCATAATTCACGATGTTTCGAAGGATGTTTGGATCAATAATAAAGTTTTGGCCTAAACTTTTCTTGAAGGAAAAACCGTATTTTTTCAATATTTCTTTCGTACGTATTGGTGTTGCAATATCTTTATTCATTTTGTTCCTCCCGATCGATTTGCGCTACCGCTTGCGCAAATTGTTCAAAGGTAATTTGAAACATCAATAACCGCTTATGGAGTTGCTTCCCATTCGTCATGCCGATATTCAATATTTCCCCTAACCGGATGCGCCGATTTTTGGCTGATGGATGTCCGATAAGCCGCGCATTCATCAAATCAGCCACCGTAATTTCTTCGGTTTCCGGCAATTCCGCAGCCGGTGTATATACGTTTTTTAAGGCTTGCCGTATATCCTCATCGCTTGCATGTTCAATGCCAACGCCTCTCCCGTTTGCAGCGATGCACTTTTCTTTTGAGAGAAAGGCATGTTTTACACCCGGAATGCGCTCTTCGATAATCGCCCGGATCCGTCTTCCGGGATAATCCGGATCCGTAAATACAATGACCCCGCGTTTTTCCTGGGCATGCTGGATACGGCGCAATGTTTCTTCAGATATGGCGGAACCGTTTGTTTCAATCGTATCTGCATTCACTGCTCTTTGGATGGCAACTGTATCATCTTTTCCTTCCACAACGATGATCTCTTTGATTTCCAATGTTGAACCCCTCTTCTACCTTTTATCTTGGACAATTGTACAAAACCTGAACCTTTTTCACAAGAAATGTCCGTTATTTCGATGTCAAAAAAATAGAGGCTGGGACAAAAGATAAAAAACACCATTTTCCCCCGGGAGAAAATGGTGTTTTTTTGATAATTGAAGAAAATTGATTTCCTTTCCGGGGACGCTTTCCGCAGGCCCGGCTCGAGCCTCCTCGGAGCTCAATCCTTCGCTCCTGCGGGGTCTCGAGAGGGCTCGTCGCAGGAAAGCTTTTGCTTTGCGACTAAGCGTGCGCGACAGAAACTCGCCCCGTCACTCCAATCAATTTTTTACAAAAAATCTTTTTGCAGCTCGTTCACTTTATTAGTTATGTCCCAGCCTCTCGATCTTCCATTATTCAGTTAAGCACTTTAATGCGGACTTTTTTTCGTCCCCAGCTGCTTGCTTCCTGCTTGGTTTGCACCAGCACATCAATTCTATTTCCTTTGATTGCGCCGCCAGTATCACCGGCAATCGCATATCCATAACCTTCCACCCAAACTTTTGAGCCTAATGGGATGAGATTTGGATCAACAGCAATCAATTTCAAATTCGGATTGTTGCGTAAATTGATTCCGGAAGCCGATGTGCCGGAACAACCGTTACAGTATGGGGTATATGCAGTTGCAATCACATAGAATTCTTTTCCGCCCGCGCTTGTTCCACGGGATACTTGGGCAGTCACCACTTTTGTTCCCACTGCAACCACTTTTGCTTTCGGTTGTTCGATGATTTTTTCATCTTTAATGACCTTATTTACAACCTTGCCATTTTCTTTTGTAATTTCATAAGTTCTTGAAACTTTGCCTTTCTTTCCTTCCGAAATTACTTTTTCTTTCCCTTTCAGCAAGGAAGAATCTGATTTTGTTTGTACCGGGAAGTCAATTTCTTCCTCCACTACATCGGTAACCTTTTCTACGCGAACAACCGTGATTCGATCATTTGGTTTCACATTGTCGCTCAATTTATTTTCGACACGATCAAGTTCATTAAGTGTTATACCTTGTTGCTTTAAAAAGTTAGCGACCGTAGTGGAAGTGGACCACACTTGCTTTTCTTCTGTACCATCGACAAGTGTCACCTGAAACGCTTTATTGATTTTGATTTTGTCTTCATCGCCCAAGTCTTTATCTAAAGCGATGGAAACTTTATCATGATCCGATACTTTGATGTTTGCTGCATTCAAAATATCTTTGACTTTCGTTTCAGTTGTCCAGATTTCTTGTTCTTTTCCATCAACGATGATTGTTACCGGTTTTGCTTTGATCCATTCAATCGTCATGCCGGGTTTTATTTTTGCATCAAGCGAATAGGATAATTTGTCATGCCTCGTTATATCGATGTTTTCTTCTTCGAATAATTCTTCAACTGTCTCGGCATGAGTTAATATGTTCATTTCTTCACCATTCGCTATAATTGTCACAGGTGTTTTTGTTCCTTGATACAGAACAAAGGTGGTAACCACCGCAAGCAACGCGATAAACAAAATGGTGACCAATAATTGTTGGTGCTTGATCCCAAATAAAAGTTTTTTTATGGGACTACTTGACATTAAAAAACGCCTCCTTAACACCCGTTGAATTATACGGGTATCTTTTTATTATGTCAACTAATAAATGTTCTCAATTACTAGTTTAGCAATTTATGATCCTATTAAACTGCAGTATTGGAGGCTATTTTTCGTTTTATACATCCAATTTAAAAAGTTTCTTCGCATTTTCTGTCGTTGCCTTTGCAACCTCTTCCACCGGGATTTCTTTCAACCGGGCAATTTCCTCGGCAACTAGCGGCACCAGAGAAGGCTCATTTCTTTTTCCGCGATATGGATGCGGCGCCAAATATGGTGCGTCCGTTTCAATCAGTAAATGCTCCAATGGAATTTCTTTAGCCACCTTCTTTGGCATACGGGCATTTTTAAAAGTAACAGGCCCGCCCAAACTGATCATAAAATTCATTTTTATGCATTCCAGTGCCGTTTCGACGCTTCCACTAAAACAGTGCATGATTCCACCAACCGTTTTGGCGTTTTCTTCCCTTAAAATCCTTACAACATCTCCTGTTGCTTCCCGATTATGGATGATAATCGGAAGATTCGTTTTTTGCGCCAAACGGATTTGTTTGCGGAATAGTTCCTGCTGGATTTCTTTTGGGGATTTGTCCCAATGATAATCCAGTCCTGTTTCGCCGATCCCTACCACTTTCGGATGATGGGTCAGCTCTTCAATCCATGCCAGGTCTTCTTCTGTACAATCGATTGCGTCTACTGGATGCCAACCAATTACTGCATAAAGAGATTCGTATTTCTCTACGAGTTCCATCGCTCTTTCGATGGTTTTCCGATCAAAGCCAACAACAATCATTTTTTCTACTTTTGCTGCATGTGCCCGATCGATGACTTCTTGTAAATCTTCCTGAAATTGATCTGCATTCAAATGGACATGTGTATCAATGAACATATTAATCACACCTACCGTATATTGTATTGGACTGGTATATTACTGATTTCACAAAAATGTTACATTTTCATTACGAGAATCAAAACTCATGACATTCTTCATATCGTTTTGTAACAAAACTAGTCTTTTTATACTAAACCGTTTTCATCAAATTCTGATGACCGACTTTTATTGTTATTTTAAAATAATTTTTTGACAACAAAAATGGGCTTGTCTAAAAAGTCCATAAAAACAGAGCGAATGGAGAAAACAATGAGTTTTTCCATTCGCTCTGTTTCCTTATTTTTGAAATTGGTTTGGGAATTTGCGGCCCATTTCAGTATGTTGTGGGCCATTGCCACAATCCCGAATTCTGTTCGGACTTTATGAAGCCCCCGTAACAGAAATCGAGTGAAACGCAAATTGCCCTTGATGTTCCCGAACACACTTTCGACATCCACTTTACGCTTCGCATAAAGAGCTGCCTTTTGTTCGTCACCAAGAGCTGCTTTGGCTTTCGCTTTCATTTCTTCATAAATCGTGTTCCAATATACTCGACGATTTCCTTTGGCTTTCGTACACCCATTCTTCAACGGGCAATCCGTACAATCTTCACACTCGTACACTTTCAAATCTTGTATGTATCCAGATGCATTTTTTCTTTTTTGATAATACTTGAATACGACTTTCCGATTGTTCGGACAGATAAAGCAATCGTCTTCTTCGATGTATTTCCAGTTTTGTACTTTTGATAAATCCTTTTTAAACTTTTTACTTTGTTCCTTCAAATAGGTTTGGTATGGGGCTAATAATTCAAAACGAGGTTCTTTTTCTTCGCCAATCGCATATAAATAGTTTTCTTCACTCGCATATCCTGCATCGGCAATGACATACTTGAGTTTCTTTTCCTTCGGTATCGATTCCAATAACTTTTCCATAAATGGTTGGAAACAGCGAGTATCTCCTGGATTTTGATAAATTTCAAATCCCACGATAAATTGATGTTGTGTGGCGAGTTGAACATTATAACCCGCCTTGAGTTGGCCGTTTTTCATATGGTCCTCTTTCATTCGCATAAAAGTGGCCTCATGGTCGGTTTTCGAGTAGCTATTTCGTTCACCTAGAATCTGTTTTTGTACTTTGTATTTTCGTAATCGTGGAAGATAATCCGTTTGAATCGTTTTCAGTTGTTTGGTGAGTTGGGATTTTTTAGAGCGAAGTTCTTTTTTTCTTTCTTTGTCTTCTTCCTGTTTATAATCTTTTTCCAAAGCTTCTATTCTCTCAGAAAGTTGTGCCGATGATTTTTCTAATTCTTCTTCTAATTGTTCTTCTTTTAATTCCTCCAAGGCGATTTGGTGCGCTTCTTGTAGAAACGATTGAATTTTGGCTCGTAGTTTCTGATCATATTTTTCTACGGATTTTCGCCATACAAACGTATATTTGTTGGCATTCGCTTCTATTTTCGTACCATCCACAAAAATATGGTCGAGGTCGATAAATCCTTGTTCTACTAGTTGAAGGACAAATTGTTCAAATACAGAATCCATCATGTTTGACATACGAACACTACGAAAATCATTTATTGTGCGATGGTCAGGGGTTTGCAATCCCGCCAACCACATCATCGGAAGATTTTCTTTCACCATTTGCGCCATTTTCCGACTTGAATAAACGTTTTGAGTGTACGCATATAAAATCACTTTCAATAACATTTTAGGGTGATAGGGTGCACGACCCCCACCAACATAATGAGTATACAACACTTCATCCGGAATCGATTCCACCATTTCATCCACTAAACGGGCGACATGATTTTCAGGAATATACATTTCGATATCTAAAATGCTCATGACTTGACGATTGCAATAAGGTTGGAAAACTAGTTTTTTGCGTTTCTTATTCTTTTGAACCTCTATTTTTTGAATACCCTCTAGAGTCATTTCTAATTGCGTGTTATAATTTTCTTGAATAGTCATTTGATTATTCATAAAAAATCGTCCTTTCTTTAGAATGTTTTTTGGTCAATTTCATTCTATAAAAAAGGACGATTTTTTTGTACCCTAAAAACAGAAAAAAGGGCTGAGCCCAAGGTCGATTCAATCGACTTTTCGGACAGCCCCTTTCACTTTACTTCACTTTTGCTCCATTTTCCAAAGCAGGATCTACAGTCGCGAGTTTTAACACTCCATTATGCGACCCCGCCAAAATCATACCTTGGGACAACTCGCCACGAAGTTTCACCGGTTTTAAATTGGCAACGACAATCACTTTTTGGCCAATCAATTCTTCCGGTTTATAATGCTCGGCAATCCCTGAAACGACTTGACGTGTCTCATAACCCAAATCCACTTGGAGCTTTAATAATTTATCCGTTTTTGGCACCGGCTCACATGCTGTCACCGTACCTACCCGCAAATCAAGTTTTTGGAAATCTTCAATTGTGATTTCCGGTACTTCCGGTGCTTCCGCTTTATTTGTTTTCTCTTCTTGCGGTGTTTTCACACTGGCACGCATTTGATTGCGAATATATTCGATTTCCACTTCCGGATCTAATCTTGGGAAAATAGGAATTCCTTTTTCTACCACTTTTGTTTTCTCAGGTATAACATTTCCGAATCCCTCAATTGTCTCCCAAGCCAACAATTTTTCATCCAATCCAAGCTGTTCCATGATGCGTTTTGGCGTTTGCGTCATAAACGGTTGTAACATTACTGCAATATGGCGCAAACTTTCGGCTAAATTGTACATAACTTGAGCCAATTTGCCACGGTTCTCTTCATTTTTCGCCAATACCCAAGGCTCTGTTTCATCGATATATTTGTTTGTTCTTGAAATAAATGACCACAAATCCGCAAGTACTACACTGAATTGCATTTTTTCCATGTTCGCTTCATATAAAGCTTTTGTTTCTTTTGCATGGGCTTTTAATGAAGCATCGAATTCCGTTTCTTCCAAACCTTCTGTTGGAATGACGCCATCGAAATATTTATTGATCATTGAAACCGTACGATTTAATAAATTTCCTAAATCGTTTGCCAAATCATAGTTTGTGCGTTCCACAAACGATTCCGGAGAAAATACGCCATCTGCTCCAAATGGCAATTCACGAAGCAAAAAGTAGCGTGTTGCATCCAACCCATAGCGGTCAATCAGCATTTCAGGATAAACGACATTCCCCTTCGATTTCGACATTTTTCCGTCCTTCATCATGATGAAACCGTGGGCAAACACTTTTTTTGGCAGTGGGAGACCCAACGCCATTAAGAAAATTGGCCAATAAATTGTATGGAAACGGACAATATCTTTACCTACAACATGCACATCAGCCGGCCAATATTTTTTAAACAACTCGTCATTGTCTGAACCGTATCCCAAAGCGGTAATATAGTTTGTCAAGGCATCCACCCAAACGTAAATGACATGTTTGGGATCTCCGGGAACTTTAATTCCCCAGTCAAAGGAAGTTCTTGAAACGGAAAGATCCTCCAATCCCGGTTTAATAAAGTTGTTGATCATTTCATTTTTTCTGGATTCCGGTTCAATAAACTCAGGATTTTCTTCATAATATTCAAGTAATCGATCCGCATATTTTTGCATATTAAAGAAGTAGGATTCTTCCTTCAATTTTTGGACAGGACGTCCGCAGTCCGGACAATTGCCATCCACCAACTGTGTTTCGGTGTAATAGGATTCGCAAGGCGTACAATACCAGCCTTCATATTCTCCTTTATAAATATCTCCGTTATCCAAAAACTTCTTGAATATTTTTTCTACACTTTTTACATGCCGTTCTTGTGTAGTCCGAATTAAATCATCATAAGAAATGTCCATCTTCTTCCATAATTCTTTTGCGGCTTCAGCAATTTCATCCACATATTCTTGGGGATGCTTTCCTACTTCTTTCGCTTTTTGTTGAATTTTTTGTCCGTGTTCGTCCATTCCTGTCAAAAAACGGACATCGAATCCGCGCAATCTTTTATACCGAGCCATCGCATCCGAAGCCACTGTCGTATAGGCTGTTCCAATATGGAATTTTCCGCTTGGATAATATATTGGGGTTGTTATATAAAACGTCTTTTTTTCACTCACCTAAACTGCCTCCATTGTCAACGATATATAGTATTAATTGTAACGATTAACGATTTTTGTTTCAACGCTTACATATTATACTAAAATTTTGTCGAAATTTATTTGAAGTTGTAAATAAAAATTTGTTGATACTATTCTTAATTCACTTGTATTGTATTGTTAAACAATTACAAATCATACTTTTTTATTAAAAAAAACGAATTTTTATAATTTTTATTAATATCTCTCAAAACTTGAATGCTAAATAATTGACGTTTATTCCTTTTATTGGTATTATTTTAGACAGACAAAGAATAGATGTCGAATTTTGGCGAATACGAGATTTATTCTAAATTATGACGCAAAAATAGGAGGAAAACATTGTCATGAAATCTACTGGTATTGTCCGTAAAGTTGATGAGTTAGGTCGCGTGGTAATTCCAATTGAACTTCGCCGTACGTTGGGCATTAATGAAAAGGATGCATTGGAAATCTATGTAGATGATGATAAAATCATCCTCAAAAAATACATGCCTAACATGACATGTGCGATTACGGGCGAAGTTTCAGACAAAAATTTCCGTTTAGCTGGAGGTAAGTTGATTTTAAGCCCAGAAGGCGCGGAAATTTTAATGAAAGAAATCCAGGAACATTTAAACAGAAAATAATTTGAGATCGACAAAAGCATAACTGAAAGTCTTGTTGAAGCACCCGCAAACAACAATGATGACATGGCGAAATTTCGGCTGTCTGGAACATTAGACAGCCTTCTTTTTTTATAAATGATATTCTTGATAAACTTCCCTTTTTGGAATCCCTCTTAATTTGGCCACTTCTTTTATCGCTTCTTTTGAAGTGAGTTGTTTTTCTTTCATCAATAACTCCACATGTTCTTTGATGGTCATGTTTGACCAATAAGGGGCTTCGTCTTCACTTTCTTCCCCATCTTGCGACCCTTCGATGATAATGCAAAACTCTCCTCTTACTTCATTGTCTTTTGTCCATTGGACGGCCTCCTCTACCGTTCCTCTCAAAAATTCTTCAAATTTTTTTGTCAATTCTCTCGCAAGCACAATGTTCCGATTGCCCAACACAACCTCCATATCTTTTAATGTATCTTGCAGCCGGTGGGGCGCTTCGTAAAAGATCAGCGTTTCTTTCCGATTTTTTAAAAGGGACAACTGTTTTTTTCTTTCTTTACTGCTGCGATGCAAAAAGCCGAAAAAGTAAAATGGCTGCGGAGACAAACCGGAGGCGATCAAAGCCGTCAATGCCGCATTGGCCCCTGGTATCGGAACGACTGCAAAATCTGCTTCAACCGCTTTTCGGACAATGTCAGCACCCGGATCCGAAATGCATGGCATCCCCGCATCACTGACTAAAGCGACCGTTTTCCCTTCCCCCAACCATTGCAATATTTTTTCGCCAGCCTGTTCCTGATTATGTTCATGGTAGCTGACTAAAGGGGTGGAAATGTCGTAATAAGACAACAGTTTTTTTGTGTTTCTCGTATCTTCTGCTGCAATAATATCCACTTCTTTTAAAATTCGTAATGCCCTCAAAGTGATGTCTTCCAAATTGCCGATGGGTGTGGCCACCAAATATAGACAACCGCTTTGTTCATGTAAGCTGCTTTTTTGAGATTTCATTATTTTCTCTCCCGATATATTTCATTTTTTCACTGCGTTTTAATTGTTTGAAGGCATACTCCGCCCTCATCGCTTCTTCCTTTGTATCGTAGGTTTCATAATAGATGCATTTTACCGGGCGCTTCGATCGTGTGTATTTCGCCCCTTTTCCCGCATTGTGCTGATTCACTCTCCGCTCCAAATCATTTGTATATCCCGCATAAAAAGACGAGTCGGCACATTCCAGCACATAAAAATAATGTCTATCCTTTTTCTCCATATAACAATTCTCTCATTTCAGCTGTATACTTATTATCATCATCATATACATACAACGGGGGCATAATTTTTAAATCCGGCTTGCCATCCTTGATTCCTTCGATCAACAACATATTCGCCTCTTTTCCCATTTTCGGGTAAATTAGGCGGATGCGTTTCGGTTCCAATCGATGGTTCCTCATGGAAGTTATGATATCAAGAAGCCTTCCCGGTCTATGTACAAAGGCTGCCTTTCCGCCCTGTTTCAGCAATCTGCTGGCCGCATGAATGGCTTCATCCAATGTGAGCAACACTTCATGGCGGGCGATTGTATAATGCTCATTCAAGTTTTTATCGCTTGTTTCAATATCCAAAAAGTAAGGCGGGTTGCATGTAACCGTATCGTATTTCTCAATCCCCAAGATCGGAGGGATTTCCTTTACATCGCCGTGAATCATTTGAATCTGCTCTTCCAATCCGTTATATTGAATGCTTCTTACAGCCATATCATACAACCGTTCCTGAATTTCCACCCCAATGATTTTTGCCTTCGTTCGAGTGCTTAAAAACAAGGGAATCACACCGTTTCCTGAACATAAATCAACAATTTGTCCCTTTGAAATGGGAATGCTCGCAAATTTGGCCAATAAAACGGCATCCAATGAAAAGGAGAAAACGGAAGGACTTTGAATGATGCGCAAATTTTCCGCCAATAAATAATCCAGCCGTTCGTCGCCCTTTAACCAATTTTCCAATCCTACACTCCTCCTCATGAAAATAAAAGACTGTACCCATTTTCGGGTATCAGCCTTGATTTAAGCATTTTTATTAAAAAACGAAAGACAAAACAAGCAGTCCTCCCCTTTTCGGGAGCTTCCAAAGTGCACATTGCATACGTGAAATCCTTCTTGATACAGCCGGGCCAAATTATCATAGCCTTCCCCAATATCCAAATGGCTTTTCTTTTCACCATGTTCAGAAGTTTCTGCTGCTTTTGTCAATTCATCTAATCGTCTTCTCAGATGATAATTTTCTATTTGAAGTGACTGATATTCTTCCACCATGTGCGCAACAGATTTTTTTATTTCATGAAACTGCTGTTGTAGTGTTTCTAGTTGCTGTTCAAATTCCATTATAGCATCTAAAAAATTTCGGTCCCTCAACCAAGCCACCCCATTAGTATTAATCTATATCAGATTCTTTTCGCACTCAAGTATTTCCTCCAGCGTATATTCAGCCGTGCGTTCCAGTTCTTCTAAATAGACTTGGACGACTCTTTCCAGCACATTGATTCCAACAACCGTTCCAAAGCCATCAGGAGTGATTGTTGTCTCGCCAATATCAGGCATTCCATCTTTCGCTGTTTCATAATCATCATTTTCATATTTCAAGCAGCACATTAGGCGACCACATAATCCAGATATTTTTGTAGGATTTAGTGATAGATTTTGATCTTTTGCCATTTTGATGGAGACCGGATCAAAATCCCCCAGAAATGTTGAACAGCATAGCATTCTTCCGCAAGGACCAATACCTCCGAGAAGTTTTGCCTCATCTCTCACCCCGATTTGGCGGAGTTCGATACGAGTCCGGAAAATCGCGGCCAAATCTTTTACCAGTTCACGGAAATCGACTCTTCCCTCTGCTGTAAAATAGAAAATCACTTTATTCCGATCGAATGTATATTCAACATCCACAAGTTTCATTTTCAGTTGATGTTCGGCTATTTTTACATTCGCTATATCAAAAGCCCGTCTAGCTTCGGCTTTATTTTCTTCCACTTGGATTTTATCCCGCTCAGTTGCAGGCCGTAAAACTTGCTTCAAAGGCAAAACAACATCATTTTCACCAACTTGTCTCATCGGAACAACAATTTTTCCATACTCGACGCCCCGAGCCGTTTCAACTATGACATATTGGTCCTTTTCAAGTTGATATTCTCCAGGGTCAAAGTAATATATTTTACCCGCCCGTTTAAAGCGGACTCCTACCACATTATACAAAGGAATACCCCTCCTGCAATTTCAGCATCAGCTGTTCCAATAAAAGCGTGCGATTCATATTGCGACCTACATTTTGTCTTGCTTGCAATATTGCTTGCATTTGATTCGACAACTGCTCAAAAGTTGAAGTTAATGCAATTTCTTTCCATCTATCCATCATATCCGGATAAGTGCAAGCACTTTCTGGATTTGCCTTTATTGCTACAATATCACGATAAGCCAACAGAAGTAAATCGAGACGGAGTTCAAAATCGCTTTTTTCCTTCAGGTTTGGAAGCCATTCGTCGTATACAATCAACAAGGCTTCGTTTACATTTTTTCTGACAGTCTCAACTAATTTTAACACTGTTTTTCTTGCCAGTGCAAACTGCTCATCCTGCGCTAAAGCAAGACCTTTCTCCACACTGTTCGTCACTTGGCTGACAGTGGAAGCCATGGAAAAGGTTAACCCTTGTTGCTGCAACTGTTGAATCAATAAGTCTTTCGGAATGCTTGAGAACTTGATATGTTGGCAGCGGGATTGAATCGTCGGCAATATGGATTGATATTGTTCCGTCAGGAGGATGGCCGTTACTTGTCCATCCGGTTCCTCCAAAAACTTCAACAGCGTATTGCTGGCGGCGATATTCATTTTATCCGCTTGATGAATGACATATATCTTTCTTCCCTCTTCTATGCCCGTCCTTGTCATATTCGAAATTAAGTCCCGGATTTGTTCCACTTTGATAAATTGCCCATCCGGTTCTATATGTAAAATGTTCGGATGGTTCCCGGATTCGACACGTTTACAATTTCTGCATGTTTCACATGGAACATTTTTCGACGGATTCAGACAGAGCATCAATTTGATAAAAAATTTTGCCACTTCTTTTTTTCCCGTCCCTTTTTCCCCTTCAAAAATATAAGCATGGGCAATGCGCCCTTTTTCAAAAATCATCTGCAATTGTTTCATGACAATGGGCTGCAATTTCATAAGCTCATCTATTGTTTCAAACATGTTCTTTCACCTTTTCCCCAATCTGGACGATTATTTTTTTAGAAAAAATCCCGTGTCTATCAAAAGGGGAAAGACACGGGTTTTACATATATAGATTAATTAGCAGGCCTTTTATTTCGCCAATTTTATCGAGCAAATCAATCGTATCCTTTTCTTCGTCCAAAATATCCTGAGCAAGTTCAACCAAACGTTGATCAATCGTTTTAATAATTTTCAACCTTCTGCCTTCACCGAATCGATTCCAAGTGTGGGACTGTTTCAATTCAAGGCCGTATTCGACAGCTTCTTGCAAAAAACGCTTTACGAGCATTTTAAACCTAGCCAAATCCCGCAGGTTTCTCGACCTTGCGACCCGATCGCCCGCCGCAGAAATATCCCCCAGCAGCCGGGTCAATTGCTCGTTTTGCAATTTTTGTCCCTGCCTTAAAACCAGTTCTCCGAAGCGGTTGTTGGTTTCGGCCGGTTGTTTCATTTCATGTAAATTTGTTTTGATTCCTACCCGTATATCTTGGTTAATCTTCATGTTACTCAGCCCCTACACACTTCTTTTTGGAAATTCGGTTTATTAAAAGTGGTGATATGCTTCGATCGGCAAAACGAATACCGTTGCGCCGCCAACTTCCACCTCGACCGGATACGGAATATAGGTGTCCGCATTTCCTCCCAGAGGTGAAACAGGAGTGACCATTTGTTCCCTTGCCCGACAATTATCCCGAATGATATCCAGCACCTTTGAAACATCTTGATCTTCTACGCCTATCAAAAATGTCGTATTTCCCGAGCGCAAGAATCCGCCGGTACTTGCCAACTTAGTCGCGCGAAAGTTTTGCTTCATTAAAGCATTCGACAGCCGGTTGCTATCTTGGTCTTGAATGACCGCAACGATTAATTTCATTCACTCACTCCTATAATTGCGTATTTTTATTATATCATATTACCCATTTTCACTTCATTTCCTGCTTTCAAAAAAATTCGCCATTCAGATGGTGGATTGTTCGTATTCGTAAAAGGAAATTTTTTATCTTATTTTATGAATGAAACAATGATTTTGTCCTGCATCTTGATATCTTTGCATGCACCACACACGTAACAGATGGGAATCCCTAAAACTTTTATAAAGAAGCACGAATGTTTTTTACAGTTTACCCTCAAAACAAAAAGAAAAGAATCCTGCATAAAGCAGAATCCTTCTATTAATGATTCCGTTTTAAATAATTTAATATTTCGTTCAAAACAAGTTGGAATACCGTTTCCATGTCCTGCTCGGCATCAATTTTTTTGATTCTTTCAGGAAATTCTTCTAAAAGATGATAGTAGCCTTCTCTCACTTTACGGTGAAAATCCAACGACTCCAAATCCAGACGATTGACTTCCCGGTCTCCGTTTTTCCGTATCCTTGAAAGCCCCACCTCGGGAGAGACATCCAAAAATAAAGTCAAATGAGGCATATAACCATCAATCGCAAATTGGTTAATGGTCAATATTTCTTCTATTCCAAGACCTCTGGCATATCCTTGATATGTTAAACTGCTGTCTATATATCGGTCACATAATACGATACTGCCTTTTTCTAATGCTGGAATAACCTTTTCTACAAGATGCTGTCTTCTTGCAGCAGCATACAAAAGCGCTTCTGTCTTTGCATCCATCCTTACATTCTTTTTGTCCAAAATGATATTTCGAATCTGTTCCGCAATTTCAATTCCTCCAGGTTCTCTCGTACAAACGACTTCATACCCCTGTTGAACCAAGTATTCCGCTAATCGTTTCAGGACCGTACTTTTTCCTGCACCTTCTCCACCTTCAAAACTGATTAAATATCCCACAAGTTGTTCCTCCAATGAATGTTTTTTTTCATGCCGATTAAGGCTTTACGACACAAAGGAGCTTTTCTTCAAGCCGAATTTCCCCTTGGAACGCAGCTCCTACTGCGATCAATTCTTCCAATTGACTCAGTTTTGACACCGTAATTTTTTCCCCGGATATAAACAAAGGGATTCCCGGTGGATATGGTATCACCATGCCCGCTGACACTCTGCCCATGGCTCGCACATAAGGAATCCATTCGGTCTCCATATCCGCCAATTCATCGAAAGAGTACTCGGGAATGGAGATTTTCTGGATTTCTTTCAACGGATTTGATAATACGTTTGTTTTTTCCCTTTTCTTCAAAGAAGCAACAGCTTCTTTTATTTGGATTCTTGTTTCTGCAAAAGGGAAATTTTGACCTTGCTTCAATAGAGGCAAGATCAATAACACTTGATGGACATCAGCCATTTCCGGATATATCCCACTATTCTCCAACGATTCTTTCAACTGGAAACCAGTGTAGCCTGGCACCCTAAGCAGCACTTTTAACGGATCGTCGACTTCGATAACTTCCAGCGGCTGGATTGAGCGCAATGCCTCAATCCATTGGTTCCGTTTTTCAAAGAAATAGCTTGCATCAATTTCTGAATACGTTTGAACATAATGCCTTGCATCATCCAATGATGCGAGCAATAAATAGGATGGACTGCTGGATTGCAACATGCGCAAATAACGGTTCACCCGTTCCGCATCCACAATGTTCGATTTAATATGTAAAAATGAAGCCATCGTCATTGCCGGCAATGTTTTATGGGCGGATTGGACAACAATATCCGCGCCGACATCCAATGCCGATTCCGGAAATCGTTTGCTCGCAGATAAATGGGCTCCGTGGGCTTCATCCACCAGCACCGGGATCCCCAATTCATGACATAGAGCTATTTGCTGTTTCAATTCCTTCGATACGGCTCCGTAATAAGTTGGGGAAGTTAAAATGACCGCTTTGACGTCTTGGTGAAGCAGTAACACCTCTTTCAAAGTCGATAACGACACATGGGTGGCCGTCCGGGTTTCCCCGTCCCATTCCGGCGAAACATAGATCGGTTTAGCCCCCACCAATTGAAGGCCGTGAAATATCGATTTGTGCGCATTTCTTTGCACAATCACTTTTTCATTTCTTTTGCACGTGGCATAAATCATTGCTAAATTTCCAACCGTTGAGCCATTCACTAAAAAGAAACTTCGATCTGCACCATAGGTTTGGGCCAATAGCTGTTCCGCTTCATAGATGGCCCCTTCCGGATGATGAAAATCATCAAGGCCCGTCAATTCCGTTAAATCAAAGGGGAGTGCCCCTTGCAATTCTTTAGGCAGTCCGGATATGAACCCATTTTTATGGCCCGGTACATGAAAGGATGTGGGCTGTTTTTCTACAAATTTCTTTAGTGTTTCAACTAATGGACGTCCTATTCTCATCGTCTTCCCCCCTGTACTACTGACTTTTATTATAGTCTGAATGGAAGAAAAACTCATCTTCTGATAATGAATTCATTGAATATGAATTCATCCATTCGGGGAAGCTCACTGTATCCCCGTTGTCAAAATATTAAGATGCCATTTTTTTTGGCACGATGAAAAATTTGATGACCAAAGACGGTTTGGCATAAAATATAGAAAAATTAGGAAACGAAAATTATGAATAAGCTATTGAATTTCTTTTATCCTAGGGGGAAGAAAAATGGCAGAAGACAAAAAATCACCTGAAGCGAGAAGAGAAAGCATGAGGCGAATGGAAAGATAACCAGCCAACTGGAAATTAAGAATGAATAGACTTTCGGTCTTTAATAGGAGGGGGCAAATAAATAATTAACCTCTAAATAACTTGTATCGTTTTTAATTCCATTCCGTTTCCTTATATAAATGAATGAAAAAGCAGAAAACTAAAATATAGTGATTTTTATTAACGGCGTCCTACTCTCGCAGGGGATCCCCCCAACTACCATCGGCGCGAACTCCGAAGCACGTTGACCGGCTACTCTCGTCAGCTTCGGCGGTCCGGTGCTCACGTACCCGACGCTTGCGCTCCGGGCCGCCTCGCTTCCTCGATCTTCTTGGTCCCCGTGCTTCTCGTCTGCTTCTAATCGGCTTGCCGCTTCACTTTTTGGTTCCTGCTACTGTATCGCGCCGAACTGACCTCCGGTCTTTGGTAGTTAAGGGCGTTTTTGGCAATTAAAAAGCACCACTTTTGCAGTGGTGCTTTCTTGCGAAGCGACGTCCTACTCTCGCAGAGGGAAGCCCTCAACTACCATCGGCGCTAAAGAGCTTAACTTCCGTGTTCGGTATGGGAACGGGTGTGACCTCTTTGCCATCGTCACTTCACCAAATTTAGTTGAGAGGTTGTTCTCTCAAAACTGGATAACGGCATTGAAAGCTTTTCTTTTGGTTAAGTCCTCGATCGATTAGTATCCGTCAGCTCCACACGTCACCGTGCTTCCACCCCGGACCTATCTACCTCATCGTCTTTGAGGGATCTTACTTGCTTATGCAATGGGAAATCTCATCTTGAGGGGGGCTTCATGCTTAGATGCTTTCAGCACTTATCCCGTCCACACATAGCTACCCAGCTGTGCCTTTGGCAAGACAACTGGTACACCAGCGGTGTGTCCATCCCGGTCCTCTCGTACTAAGGACAGCTCCTCTCAAATTTCCTGCGCCCACGACGGATAGGGACCGAACTGTCTCACGACGTTCTGAACCCAGCTCGCGTACCGCTTTAATGGGCGAACAGCCCAACCCTTGGGACCGACTACAGCCCCAGGATGCGATGAGCCGACATCGAGGTGCCAAACCTCCCCGTCGATGTGGACTCTTGGGGGAGATAAGCCTGTTATCCCCGGGGTAGCTTTTATCCGTTGAGCGATGGCCCTTCCATGCGGAACCACCGGATCACTAAGCCCGTCTTTCGACCCTGCTCGACTTGTAGGTCTCGCAGTCAAGCTCCCTTATGCCTTTACACTCTGCGAATGATTTCCAACCATTCTGAGGGAACCTTTGGGCGCCTCCGTTACCTTTTGGGAGGCGACCGCCCCAGTCAAACTGTCCACCTGACACTGTCTCCCAAGCCGATCAGGCTTGCGGGTTAGAATTTCAGTACAACCAGGGTAGTATCCCAAGGGCGCCTCCAGGGAAGCTGGCGCTCCCCCTTCTACGGCTCCTACCTATCCTGTACAAGTTGCACCGAAATTCAATATCAGGTTACAGTAAAGCTCCACGGGGTCTTTCCGTCCTGTCGCGGGTAACCTGCATCTTCACAGGTACTATAATTTCACCGAGTCTCTCGTTGAGACAGTGCCCAGATCGTTACGCCTTTCGTGCGGGTCGGAACTTACCCGACAAGGAATTTCGCTACCTTAGGACCGTTATAGTTACGGCCGCCGTTTACTGGGGCTTCAATTCGGAGCTTCGCTTGCGCTAACTCCTCCTCTTAACCTTCCAGCACCGGGCAGGCGTCAGCCCCTATACGTCACCTTGCGGTTTTGCAGAGACCTGTGTTTTTGATAAACAGTCGCCTGGGCCTATTCACTGCGGCTCATCGGGGCTTGCACCCCAATGAGCACCCCTTCTCCCGAAGTTACGGGGTCATTTTGCCGAGTTCCTTAACGAGAGTTCTCTCGCTCACCTTAGGATTCTCTCCTCGACTACCTGTGTCGGTTTGCGGTACGGGCACCTCCCGCCTCGCTAGAGGCTTTTCTTGGCAGTGTGAAATCAGGAACTTCGCCTCCAAAGAGGCTCCCCATCACCGCTTGGCGTTATGGGAAGCGGATTTGCCTACTTCCCCGCCTTGCGGCTTGGACACGCGCGACCAACGGCGTGCTTTCCCTATCCTCCTGCGTCCCCCCATTGCTCAAACGGCGGGGAGGTGGTACAGGAATATCAACCTGTTGTCCATCGCCTACGCCTTTCGGCCTCGGCTTAGGTCCCGACTAACCCTGAGCGGACGAGCCTTCCTCAGGAAACCTTAGTCATTCGGTGGATGGGATTCTCACCCATCTTTCGCTACTCATACCGGCATTCTCACTTCTAAGCGCTCCACCAGTCCTTCCGGTCTGACTTCTGCGCACTTAGAACGCTCTCCTACCACTCGTGCGAAGCACGAATCCACAGCTTCGGTGAACCGTTTAGCCCCGATACATTTTCGGCGCAGCGTCACTCGACCAGTGAGCTATTACGCACTCTTTAAATGATGGCTGCTTCTAAGCCAACATCCTGGTTGTCTAAGCAACGCCACATCCTTTTCCACTTAACGGTTACTTTGGGACCTTAGCTGGTGGTCTGGGCTGTTTCCCTCTTGACCACGGATCTTATCACTCGTAGTCTGACTCCCGCGTCTAAATAGCTGGCATTCGGAGTTTGTCTGAATTCGGTAACCCGAGGTGGGCCCCTAGTCCAAACAGTGCTCTACCTCCAGTATTCGTTACGCGAGGCTAGCCCTAAAGCTATTTCGGAGAGAACCAGCTATCTCCAAGTTCGATTGGAATTTCTCCGCTACCCACACCTCATCCCCGCACTTTTCAACGTGCGTGGGTTCGGGCCTCCAGTGAGTGTTACCTCACCTTCACCCTGGACATGGGTAGATCACCTGGTTTCGGGTCTACGACCACGTACTCTTTCGCCCTATTCAGACTCGCTTTCGCTGCGGCTCCGTCTCCTCGACTTAACCTTGCACGTAATCGTAACTCGCCGGTTCATTCTACAAAAGGCACGCCATCACCCGTTAACGGGCTCTGACTACTTGTAGGCACACGGTTTCAGGTTCTCTTTCACTCCCCTCCCGGGGTGCTTTTCACCTTTCCCTCACGGTACTGGTTCACTATCGGTCACTAGGGAGTATTTAGCCTTGGGAGATGGTCCTCCCGGATTCCGACGGAATTTCACGTGTTCCGCCGTACTCAGGATCCACTCTGGAGAGGATGGATTTTCGACTACAGGGCTGTTACCTTCTACGGCCGTCCTTTCCAGAACGGTTCGTCTAACCCATCCTTTTGTAACTCCGTATAGAGTGTCCTACAACCCCAAGAGGCAAGCCTCTTGGTTTGGGCTGTTCCCGTTTCGCTCGCCGCTACTCAGGGAATCGATGTTTCTTTCTTCTCCTCCAGGTACTTAGATGTTTCAGTTCCCTGGGTGTGCCCTCTTAACGCTATGAATTCACGTTAAGATACTGCTCCATTACGAGCAGTGGGTTGCCCCATTCGGAAATCTCCGGATCAAAGCTTACTTACAGCTCCCCGAAGCATATCGGTGTTAGTCCCGTCCTTCATCGGCTCCTAGTGCCAAGGCATCCACCGTGCGCCCTTACTAACTTAACCTTGCGGCTTACGATTTGCTTGCGCCTCGTAACCCTTGATGGTTTGCTTTTCTATCAGAAAAGCGTAAGAACTTTACAGTAAATTTCTTGCTTTCAATGTCGTTTATCCAGTTTTCAAAGAACAAGCCTACTGACTTCGTTCGCAACTTGAATTTACGTCAGCGAATCAGCTCCATGCAGGCTTGCGACGAGTAATGATTTCACTTCTCGAATACGCATCGCGCAGGAGCAACGTTTGAAGGTATGAACCTTCAAAACTGAACCCAAAACGTTAATGTTTTCCGTTTATATCCTTAGAAAGGAGGTGATCCAGCCGCACCTTCCGATACGGCTACCTTGTTACGACTTCACCCCAATCATCTGTCCCACCTTCGGCGGCTGGCTCCCGGAGGGTTACCTCACCGACTTCGGGTGTTACAGACTCTCGTGGTGTGACGGGCGGTGTGTACAAGGCCCGGGAACGTATTCACCGCGGCATGCTGATCCGCGATTACTAGCGATTCCGGCTTCATGCAGGCGAGTTGCAGCCTGCAATCCGAACTGAGAGTGGCTTTTTGGGATTCGCTCCCCCTCGCGGGTTTGCTGCCCTTTGTACCACCCATTGTAGCACGTGTGTAGCCCAGGTCATAAGGGGCATGATGATTTGACGTCATCCCCACCTTCCTCCGTATTTGTACGGCAGTCTCCTTAGAGTGCCCAACTGAATGATGGCAACTAAGGACAAGGGTTGCGCTCGTTGCGGGACTTAACCCAACATCTCACGACACGAGCTGACGACAACCATGCACCACCTGTCACCGCTGTCCCCGAAGGGAAGGCCATGTCTCCATGGCGGTCAGCGGGATGTCAAGACCTGGTAAGGTTCTTCGCGTTGCTTCGAATTAAACCACATGCTCCACCGCTTGTGCGGGCCCCCGTCAATTCCTTTGAGTTTCAGTCTTGCGACCGTACTCCCCAGGCGGAGTGCTTAATGCGTTAGCTGCAGCACTAAGGGGCGGAAACCCCCTAACACCTAGCACTCATCGTTTACGGCGTGGACTACCAGGGTATCTAATCCTGTTTGCTCCCCACGCTTTCGCGCCTCAGCGTCAGTTACAGGCCAGGAAGCCGCCTTCGCCACTGGTGTTCCTCCATATCTCTACGCATTTCACCGCTACACATGGAATTCCACTTCCCTCTCCTGCACTCAAGTCTCCCAGTTTCCAATGACCCTCCCCGGTTGAGCCGGGGGCTTTCACATCAGACTTAAGAGACCGCCTGCGCGCGCTTTACGCCCAATAATTCCGGACAACGCTTGCCACCTACGTATTACCGCGGCTGCTGGCACGTAGTTAGCCGTGGCTTTCTAGTAAGGTACCGTCAGGGCGCAGCCAGTGACTGCTGCGCTTGTTCTTCCCTTACAACAGAGCTTTACGATCCGAAGACCTTCTTCGCTCACGCGGCGTTGCTCCATCAGGCTTTCGCCCATTGTGGAAGATTCCCTACTGCTGCCTCCCGTAGGAGTCTGGGCCGTGTCTCAGTCCCAGTGTGGCCGATCACCCTCTCAGGTCGGCTACGCATCGTCGCCTTGGTAGGCCGTTACCCCACCAACTAGCTAATGCGCCGCGGGCCCATCCTATAGTGATAGCAGAACCATCTTTCAACCCCGAAGCATGCGCTTCGGTGTGTTATCCGGTATTAGCACGCGTTTCCGCGAGTTATCCCGGTCTATAGGGCAGGTTACCCACGTGTTACTCACCCGTCCGCCGCTAACCAATCAAAAAGCAAGCTTTCTAATTGGTCCGCTCGACTTGCATGTATTAGGCACGCCGCCAGCGTTCGTCCTGAGCCAGGATCAAACTCTCCATAAAAGAAAATTTGATTAGCTCAAACTTTTGTCCGTATCCAATCCGTCAACGAGGGTTAACGAATCGGAAAAATTTATAACATTAACGTTTCGGTGTTCAGTTTTCAAGGTTCATCCAGGTAATTTGTTGTGACATTACGAAATTATATCACATTTTTTTATTAATTCAAGTATTTTTTCGCTCTTTTTTAGCGAGCTTTTATATTGTAGCTAAATTACTTTCCGTTGTCAACATTTTTATTTCCTTTTCGACTTTCATCTCGAAGGGAAATCTATTGTATCAACTTATTCAAAAAGATGCAACATTTTTTATGGATTTATTGCAATAAAGTTAAGACCGCTATGCATAACACGCCTGGCAAACCCAGAATCGTGATTGTGAGTGCCGAAAAAAAGTTTACAGGGATGATAATATCAAATCCATCCAATGTAATGTGCGCAATATATAAAAAAGTGAAAGAACATGCCAGACGGAACCAAAAAACCGTCAGCTTTTCAATGATTAGACCGTAACCGATTTTTTTGCCCATTAAAAGTAAAATCATGAGTAGCACGCATATAGCACCCAAACCAAAGTATGTACCCATTCAATCCCCTTCCGAATTAAAGTACATAGGAAACATATGCTATTACGGCTACTCTTAGTATCGTTTTCAACAAACATTCCTTTTTGCCTTGACATGTATGAAATGCTTGCCTTTAACACCGTCTCTATGAATTGGCAAATTCCTTAATTAAAAATGATCCATATTTAACGAATCATTATTTTTCTGATTCGTGCTTCTTTGAACAAATAAAAATGAAGACTTTCCGCTATTTTGCTTTGAGCGATTACATCCAGATTATAATCTTCCGTCAGTTCTTCAAGCTGCTTTGCATAATTCCAATCATCTTTTGTTTCTTTTATCAAACGAATCAGTTGTTCATCAAATTCTTTTTTCAATTTCCCTTTACGACTGAATAAACCCACCTTATATTTCACGCCGCCCTTCCAAAGCTTTTGATAACGTCACTTCATCTGCATACTCAAGATCGCCGCCCACCGGTAATCCGTGTGCAATACGGGTTGTCCGGATTCCCGAGGGCTTCACAAGACGTGAAATATACATCGCTGTTGCTTCTCCTTCGATCGTTGGATTAGTCGCCAATATAAGTTCCTTTACCCTTTCATCTTTCAATCGGTTGATTAAAGACGCCACATTAATATCTTCCGGTCCAACGCCATCCATCGGTGAGATGGCTCCATGCAAAACGTGGTACAGACCATGGTAATCTTTCATTTTTTCCATGGCGATTACGTCTTTCGGATCCTGTACAACACAAATCGTTGATACATCCCGAGTTTGGTCGGAGCAAATGTGGCAAGGGTCCACATCTGTAATATGTCCACAAATCGAGCAGTAGGTCAAATCCCTCTTTGCATCGACTAATGCTTTGGCGAAGGATAAAACTTCATCTTCCTTCATGGTTAAAACGAAAAATGCCAGTCGAGCCGCAGTTTTCGGACCGATGCCTGGCAATTTCATAAAGCTATCAATGAGCTTTGATATTGGTTCAGGATAATACATGAAAAATTGCCCCCTAGAATGGAAGGTTTAAACCTTGAGTGAATTTGCCCATTGTTGCAGCAGTTTCTTCTTCCACTTTCTTTAATGCCTCATTCGTTGCAACGACAATCAAATCTTGCAGCATTTCCACATCTTCCGGATCCACAACGGAAGGATCTATGTTGACCTCAAGCACTTTGCGTTCCCCGCTTACAATTACCTTTACCATGCCGCCGCCAGCAGTACCTTCAAATTGTTTTGCATTTAATTCTTCCTGTGCCTGAAGCATTTCTTTTTGCATTTTTTGCACTTTTTTCATCATGTTTTGCATATTTCCCATTCCACGCATGAAAACGTCCTCCTTCATTGCATTCATTAAAAGGGATGCTGAATCTCCTCAATCATCCACTACCTCAACAAAATCTTTTCCAAACATCTTTTCCGCTTCTTTCACAATCGGATCTTCCGATTCCGCCTCTCTCACATCATCGATATAGGGCGCTTCCGGAGCACTTTCCTGAACCTTGTTTTCCGTATTTTGGGCTTTTTTGGAGTTTAAACCGTTCTCACGGATAAAATTTTCCCGCAAAACGGTCCATTGTCTTTCCGGAATACATAAAATTTCATACATGTTCCCGGTTTGTTGGAAAAGAATTTGTGAAAATGCAGCAGTGAGATCCCTGTTTTCAGCAACCATTTGACAATGTATATCATACTTGAATTTTATCACAAATGCACTAGAAGATGCTGCAACTGGTTCCGCTTCCGCGAAAAGGGCGGATTGGGATTTTTGCAGCTGGTTTAAAGCCGGCATCCAGGCATTTTTCACTTGCATAATATCCTTTTTCGTAGCCGCTTTTAATACCTCTTTTATTCTTCCCTCAGGCACTCTGTATCCATTCGTGATTTTTATTCTTTGGCGATTCTCTTCTTTTGCCGGTGTGTTTGAAGGAGAAATCGTTGCTCCATTTTCGAGTTGTTCTTTCAATTGAAAAATCATTTTCTCCAATTGGGCAACTTTATTGCCCAGAGCGGGATCCGCCTGCGGTGCATTAGACGTGCCGGCATTTGATATTTGGGCCATTTTCAACAAAGCCGTTTCCAAATACACCTTTGTATGATGGGAAAATCTCATATCCTGTTGGGTTTTCGAAAGTATATCTATATATCCATAAAGCTTATCCGCCGAAAACTCCCGGGACAGCTCCACAAATTTTTCCTCGGGCGTAACCAGCTCAAGCAATTCCTCCAAATCCCCGCTTGTTTGAAGCAACAATAAATCCCGGAAAAAAGTAATCAAGTCTTCCGATAACCTTAGCGGATCTTTCCCTTCCGCAATCAACTCTTCCAATAAGGAAAGAACATGAGCGATGTCCTTATCCTTTAAAGCGGCCGCCAAATCATAAAACACATCCTGGCTAATGGAACCGCTCACGAGCAATGCATTTTCCAGCGTCAACTTTTCTCCGCTGAAGGATACGACTTGATCCAATAAACTTAAAGCGTCCCGCATCCCGCCGCTTGCCGCTTGCGCAATCACTTTCAATGCCTGTTCTTCATAAGGCAGTTGGATATCTTCCAACACCAATTTCATCCGTTCCACGATATCGCTCGATGACAGGCGTTTAAAATCGAATCGTTGACAACGGGAAATGATGGTTGCCGGCAGCTTATGCGGCTCAGTGGTTGCCAAAATAAACACCGCGTGGGCTGGAGGTTCTTCCAACGTTTTTAACAATGCATTAAAAGCGCTCGTTGAAAGCATATGCACTTCGTCGATAATATACACTTTATAGCGGGCGCTTGCCGGAGCGAACCTTACTTTTTCAATAATGTCGCGGATTTCTTCAACGCGGGAATTGGAGGCGGCGTCGAATTCAATGACATCCGGATGCGAACCTTCCGTTATGCTGATGCAAGTGGGACATTCATTGCACGGTTCGTTTGTCGGTGCTTTTTCACAATTCAATGCTTTAGCAAAAATTTTGGCCGTACTTGTTTTCCCTGTACCCCGGGGGCCGGAGAACAAATACGCATGGGTTGTTTTATTTGCCAGGAGAGCATTTTGGAGCGTTCTTTTCACGTGGGTTTGACCGGACATTTCGCGGAAACTTTGCGGCCTGTAAACACGATAAAATGCTTGATACGTCAACGATTTCCTCTCCTTTTACTTTCTCGACATACTTGTAGCTTCATTATAACACTTCTTTTTGTCGAAGCGGTAACAAAGGATGATTGAAAAAGATGGTGCCACCTCTCCATGGCACCATCCCAAATCTATTTTTTCTTCATCCCTTTTAAAATTTGAGCCACGTTCGTTTCTTCTTCCGAAATTTCACGATCCGGCGAATCTTTCTTTGGCTGCGCCACCTGCTTGAAGAAAGACCAGCCAAATCGTCGAAGGGTTATATCAATAAAGAAAAACAACAAGCTGGCAAACAGGAGAATCGTGGAAATACTTTGACGCGTTGCACCCTGGTCTTTGAAGGCCCGGAACACTTCTTGCGGCTCTTCAATAAGTTTTCCGCCGGTTTTTTCAGCCATTTCTTTCAGCAGTTCTTTGTCCGCCGGCTGCAAATCATATTCCGCGCTATACGGCACCGTCAATCCTGCTTGATAGACATCGTCCCCTTTGGAAATGCTGAAAAACACAAGTCCCGGTTTTGCATCCACCACTGCCCGGACTTTACTTGCCGAAACCGGCTCCAATTGGACTTCTAACTCATTTCCAAGTTCATCAACGGCTGCCACATCGATAAAGGCTGCTTGATTTGTTGGATCCGTAATGACGAACGAGCCGTCCCGATCCATTTTGATGTCGTACGCAATTTCATTATAATTCGGCAATAATCTGGAAACGGCTGTATGCCAAAAATCCACCCATTTGTCCCAACGAGCCCAATCGCCTGTCCAGGCACCCGTTGAATCGGATGTAAACGCAATGGTCCGCCCTAAGCCATATTGCCATTCCACAAGCACCGGATCTTCCTTTTCGCTTTCCGCAATCACATGGGATGCCGCTTTTGCCGTTGTGGCAATATAGGCATTCATTTGTGGAACGCCCTCTTCAAACAATGGATTCCATCCTTCCGAGCGGTAAATAACCGGATAAAAAGGGTGATCTTCAATATATGTCCGGGAAATCATCGCCGTCTCCCGGGATAAAATTGATGGAATCGTTGTTGCATCCGACACGTCATAAAATCTACCGCCGGCCAGTTCACTCAAACTTTCCAGTAAACGCCGATCTGCATCCTCCCCGATGGCAACCGTTGACAATGTAACTAGATTGTCCTTTCCGTCTTCGATGAGAGCTTCATAACTTCCGGATGCGACCGACTGTCCATCGGTCAACAGAATAATATGTTTTCGCTGTAATTTTAAATGCGACAAATTTCCATAGGCCAATGAAAGGGCAGGATATATATTGGTGCCCCCTCCCGGCGGTATAGATAAGATCGTTTCGATGACTTCTTCTTTATTTTTTAACGGGCTTGTTTCAATGAGCTCCCATGGTTCGGAGTCGAAAGCGATAAGCCCGAACGTATCCCCGTTCCGGAGCAATTCCACAGAGCGAACAGCAGCTTCCCTTGCCAGTTCCATCTTCATTCCGGCCATACTGCCGGAACGGTCAATGACTAGAACAAGGCCCAAAGATGGCAATTGATGTTCCCCCTGCACTTCCATTTCAACCGGCAACAGGCGTTCAATCGGCGTTTTAAAATATCCTCCAAGGCCGAAACTGTTTTCACCGCCGACCATCATAAAGCCTACGCCAAAGTTCTTCACCGCCTGTTCGATGACGCCCATTTTCGCTTCCCCGACAAGATGGCCGGGGACATTGTCAAAAATGATGGCGTTATACTTCAAGATGCTGGATAAGGAACTTGGCAATTCTTCGGCAGCCACTTCATCAAACTGAATGGAAGAAGGGTTCAAAAGATCGGCGATTGGCGACCCTTCCTCCCGATTGCTCACAATCAGCAGCCGGGGAGCGCTTTGGACAATGGTTACGCTTGTCAATTTATTATTTTCCAAAATCGCATCTTCGTCCGTTTGAATGGACGCTTCGTATTTCACTAAACCTTCCTTGCTTCCTTTATGGCGGTACGTAAACACATTTTTTCCTTCTTGCAGCTGAACCTTTTCCCTGTGAATAAGCTGATCATTTTCATACAACAATAACTCACCGGTTGTATCTTTCGTCGACTCAATTTCCGCCGTCAATGGCTGTTCTTCCCCTTGATAGGACACTTGAGGCGTCGTAAAACTCCGAACGGCGACATCGTGAGCAACATCTCTGCTGAGCGGGACAACATCAACGGAAATTTTTGAACCGGCCATTTTCGCTATGCTTTCCAGTGCTTCCCCTTTTGTTTGCAATCCATCCGTCAGAAGTACGATACGTGCAGCCTTGTCCTTGTCAACGATGCCCGACGAAAGCTGTAAGGCTTGTTCGATGTTCGTTTCGTCCACTTCGTCCATTTCACTTAATTTTGGGGCATGTTCCAATGTTTTGGAAAGGATTGCTTCCGTTTGAAAATTTGATGCGAAGGAATAGATTCCCACCAAGTGGTTGTCTTTCTTCGATTCCAAACTTTCTTCAATGAAATCCAGCACTTCTTCTTCCGTGCCGGCCATCGAAGCGGAACGGTCAATCAGGAACAATACTTGCTCCTCTTTTACCGGCAAAAGTAAATAGGGGGAGGCAACGGCGAAAACAAGCATGGTCACAGCAATGATGCGGATAACGAAAACGATTTTATGTTCTTTCTTCAAAACCGCACGGTGATGCCGCCACGTCCAAATAAAATATGCCAAGAGTGGTATGAGCAAAAGCAGGAATATTGGATAATCAATTCGCAAATCCACGTCTTCTTTGCACCTCCCACTCTATGATGAGCAATAATAAAATGACGGGCACAATCCATCGCGCCAGGGATTCATTCCTTACTTCCTCCTGTCCGCCTTTGACATTACCCAACTCAAAACTGTCCCCTTCCTGAATCGTCCGTTCCGTCTTCGGCAATTGAACAATAAACGGTTTTTCTTCATGCTCAGAACGTGCAACATAATATCCAGGCTTTGCCGGCGCCCGAAACTCCTGCGACCGTTCAAAGGAAGACACGTATTTTCCATCCGCGGTGTAAATGGACCAATCGCCCGGAACCAACGATACGGCCCGTTGTTCATTTGGTGTGAATATGCCTAATGAACCTTTCCCTTCCGTCAGCTCATTTTGGACACTCCATAAAAATAAAGGGAACGAAGGATGTAGAGGCCAATCGGTTGATTGGATATCCGTCAAAATCACGATATCCCCTTTCGGCGACCGTTGGATCAGCGGATGACCATCCACCTTGGCAATCGTTTCAAAGTTTTCAAAAGGAGGATAAACGGCGCCTACATATACATCTTCCAATGAGCTGAAGGCAAACAGTTCATCTTGGGAAACTTCCACTTTTCCACTTACTTCGCTTTCTATCTCGTCATCACGTCCAATCAATATGATCGGTTCAACCCGTTCGAGAAGTTCTGTTTGATTCGTCACGACAATGGTTCCCTTCAACGACTTCAATTGTTGTTCCGGAACAGATTTCACATCTACGCCCAACGATTGGAATCCCACTTGCACCAATTTATGCATATCTTGCCCTATCGCAATTTCATACGGATCGCTTCCAACGATCGTCATGATCGAATTGTCCGCTTCATAATCATCGTTGACTTGAATCGCTGCATTAAGCACATCACTTTCAGGCAATGATTCAAAAGTGTTGATCCATTCTTCTTTTGGTTGCAACGTAATCGTTTTTTCCAAAAGTTCCTTGCCATCTCCATCGGAAAAAGAGAGGCGCACGGTTTGATTTTCTTCCGTTTCGTTTTTCAGCTGCAATAAAGCAAGAGTTTCACCATTTACGTTCGTTGCAGCCAAACGGGTAACGGATACATTCTCAAATTTTGCATCGGCCCCCTTTACAACCCATTTCACCTGTTCGCTTTCAATCGGCAATTCTGTACGGGAAACGGCGTCCGTAAATAAATAAATCGTTGTTGGCGTATTCCCCACAAAGGCATTAGCCATATCAATCGCTTTCGTTAACTGCTCTTCTTCATAGGTAACAGCCAATTCATCGATGGCTTTTTCAATTTGCCGCGCATTGGTTTCTTGCCGGAGAACCGCCTTTGGTTCACTTCCGGTTGTAATGATGGTTAAAGGCCTTTCACCCACCGATTTGACGAGAGAACGCATTTCATCCCGATGTTTCTCAAATATCGTTTTTTCTTTTCCCGCAAGCATTGTCGCAGATGTATCAACAATCCAGATCACTTGCTCACCGCTGATTTCCTTCGTTTTGACATATGGATTCATCAGTGCAAGGACGAATAAGAGCAGCGCCAACATTTGGAAATAAAACAACGCATTCCGCTGCAAATGTTTTAAGTAAGGTGATACTTTGGTTTCTTGCATCACTTGTTCCCAAAAAAGGGTGGAAGATACTTCTTGTTTTTTATATTTTTTCCGAAAGAAATAATATAAAAGAACAATGATTGGGAAAATTATCGCCCATAGAAAGAAGGTTTGACTAAAACCCAAAGTGTATCACCTCACTGTACCCACCGATTCTTTAATAGTTGATGAAAAATGGCCCGCTGAATCCCGTCTTCCGCAACTAATTGGATGGTTTTAATGCCAAAACGGTTACAGATGGCATAAAATGCTTTCTCATGCTCATCCCGTTCTTTTTGATACTGCTCCAGCACCTTATTCGACATCGAAACATTCAGTTCTTCATCGCTTTCTGCATCAATCAGCCGAACATCTCCGGTAAAGGTTGGATGCAATTCTTCTTCCGTCACAATTTGAATGCACCGGACATCCCCTGAAAAGCGGGGGAGCTTGCGGAAAAAATGTTCCCATTCTTCCAGAGGCTCCAAACCGTCCGTCACAACAAAAAGGACGGTGCAGTCTTTTGGAATGGCCTTTATACCATTTCGGGCAAAACTGCCTTTAATGTTTGCCTCCTGCATGTTTGTCACCATTTGCAAGTAGGCTTTCCGATAAGCGGCCCCTTTTTTTCTGAAAAACGTATTTTCTTCTAATGTGGAAAAGGAAAGCCGGTCGTCCCGGTTCAAGACCATAAAGCCTAAAGCACAGGCAATCTGCCTTGCAAACAGCCACTTTTTCCCCTCCCCCATCGAGCGGGAAGAATCCAGCAAAATATGGACCCTCATTTCTTGTTCATCCAAAAACCGCTTAATAAAATATTTTTCCGTTCTTGCATAGACATTCCAGTCCACTTGCCGCACGTCATCCCCCAAGGCATATTCCCGATAGTCGGAAAAATCAAGGGATGAACCGATACGCGAGGAGCGATGGGAACCTTTATGGTGTCCCCTCAATTTGGAAGATGTGGCAACCGATAAGCGCCCCAATTTTGCAATTAAATCATCCGGCAGAATGAAATGACTCATGATGAAGCTCCTTGAGGAATCTCATTTAAAATTTCTTCAATTAACGCGTCTGTCGTTTTTCCTGTTGCTTCCCCTTCATAATTCAATAGAATCCGATGGCGCAATGCCGGCTTGGCCACAGCTTTAATATCCGCAATGGCTACATGGAATCTTCCGTTATACACTGCCCGCGCTTTCGCAAGTTTAATGATGCTTTGGAATCCCCTTGGCCCGCTTCCGTACATGACGTATTGCTTCACAAACGGAAGGGCGCCGTCCTCTTTCGGATGGGTGGCCACCACCAAATCAGCTGCATATTCCAGCATTTCATCGGCCACCAATACTTCCTTGACCATTTGCTGCGCAACAATCAACCGCTCCGCATCCATCACTTTTTCCAACTGCACATTTTGCGAACCGGTTGTCCGTTTAACAATTTCGATCAACTCTTCTTTGCCAGGATAAGGTACCAATATTTTGCATAAAAATCGGTCCATTTGCGCCTCTGGCAAAGGATAGGTTCCTTCCATTTCAATCGGGTTTTGCGTCGCCAATACGAAAAACGGTTTCGCCATAGGCTTTGTATCGCCCAAAATCGTCACCGTCTTTTCCCCCATCGCTTCCAATAAGGCGCTCTGGGTTTTCGGCGTCGCCCGGTTGATTTCATCGGCCAACACCATTTGGCTGAAAATCGGGCCCGGCTGAAATTCAAATTGCTGCATGCCGCTTTCGGTGCGCTGAATGATATTTGTCCCTGTAATATCGGCAGGCATCAAATCCGGCGTAAATTGAATGCGGGAAAAAGATAAATCCAATACCTTTGAAATCGTCCGAATCAACATCGTTTTCCCCATGCCTGGCAAGCCTTCCAATAAGGCGTGGCCATCCGCTAAGATGGAAAACAGCGTATATTCGATGGCCTCTTCCTGGCCGACAATGAACTTGCCGATTTCTTCCCTTACCCGCTGCAATTGTTCGGCCATTTCCGCATATTGTTGTTCACTAAACAAACGAATTCCCCCTACTCCTCAGACTGAATCGATGAAAAATACGACTCCACGACATTTTGTAAATCCCTCGGCAATTGTAGACGTTTTGTACTTTGCATGTACCGCTCTTCATATTGTCCGACCACTTCTTCATATGGCCGTACCGTTCCTTTCGTCACCGGAACCGTTCCTTTTTGTTCTCCCGCAGAGTCTCCTTCACCTAATGGACCGCCGTCTACAGTAGGACCGCCGCTTTCTCCCACCCGTTCAGAAGGGATGGAGAGCAGGCTGCGGCCTCCCATTCCTGTTCCGGCACCGCTCCCAGCTGATGCTCCGCCTCCTTGTCCACCAGATCCGGAACCGCCGCCCTGTCCTTGGCCACTTGTCCCGCTGCCGCTTCCTTGTCCTTGACCACTTCCGGATCCGGTCCTTCCTTGCCCTTGATTGTTGCCGGAGCCGTTGTTTCCTTGGCCCTGATTGTTGCCGGAACCGGTACTTCCTTGACCTGTCTGACCGTTATTTTGCTGTTGGTTATTTCCTGTCCCGCTCGGATTGTTGGAAGTTTTTCCGCTGGTTGTGCCGTTTTGAGATTCAGCCATTTTGCTGATGGTGTTTTGCAGATCAATGCTGATCGGCTTTCCCAGTTTGCTTAAAGCCGTCTGAGTGCCGGATGCACTTTTCGCAAGCGCATTCTTGATTTCCGCAATATCTTTCAGCTTCTGCACTTCTTCATCCGTCAACCCTGCTCCTTCTCCATTTTCAGCCAGTTTCTTATCTTGCAGCTTTTGTTCTTGCAGGTTCAATTCCTTTTGCTTTTTCACCACTTCACGCAGGGCTTGTTCGGAAGTTTCCACTTCTTTCAACTTTTCAAGCAGCTCTTTCATTTCTTTTTTCGCATCTTCCGATTGGGCTTTTTTCTCCAGTTTGGCTACTTCCTTTTCAATTTCCCGGATGATTTCCTTTTCTTTTTCAGCCACTTGCGCATTCTGCTGCGTTTCTGAAGGAAAAATCAACAAAGTCCCCGTTATAATGGCGGCGATTAATATACCCACCAACGTTTTTGGCCGCCAATAATGTTTCTTGCGTTTTTTAAACCGTTCATAGGCTTCTTCCGACTCATTGGCCGCTTTATTCAGGATGGAATCTGCCAATGGGTGTTCATCCTGTTTAAAAGAAAAAGCCGTGACAAGCTCGTTATATGGATAAAAAGCGTCCAACTTTCTCAGCGCTTCTTTTGTGCGAACGCGCTTGAACCACATATATCCGACCGTTGCAACAAACGCCGCGCAGGCAATCATCAAAGCCGTTTCATCGTAATAGGCAAAAACAAAGAAGCGAGAAACGATGAGGATCGCCAAACCGGATATTAATGACAGGAAAATCCCGTATTGCAACATAGGCAGCAGTTTTTCGGCATTCAAGCTTCGTTGTGCCCGCTTTACATAGTTCATCAACTGTTTTTGACGATCCATCTTTCTCACTCCTTAGCGATTGGTTTTCATATTTGCCCGCAATTTGCGAATGGCGATGGTTAAACATACCACAGTGATCAGCACATAAAAGATTAAATATACAATCCAATTTGGAAAACTGATTCCCACCATTTCCTGCAATCCATTCTTTATGTCCGGGGAGAGCAAAGTGGCAATCAGTACGCCCGGATTGATACATGCCCAGAAATAGGAAATCGGCGAAAATGGCGTCAGATTTTGGGCGTTTTGATTTGTGACCATCATCTCCAATGAGTAGCCAATGAAAAAGAAGAATAAGGTAATAGCCCCCAAAAAAATCATTGACCCGTAGGTTGCAATCATGGAAACAATCGTTCTTTTCGTAATCGTGGAGAACATGATGCCGATGCTGCCAATGGCAATGAGCGTCACCAGATAAAAGAAAAACATGGTGACGAATTGCCATGGAGATACGCCTCCAAACAGAAACACGATGCTATAAAGCGGTAGCCCGGCAATCAGCATTAAAATAAGGAATGCCACGGACGACAGCAACTTTCCGACAATAATTTGCGACGACGTTTGGGTTGTTGTCAGCAAAATATTTAATGTTTGTTTTTCCCGCTCTGTACTGATGGCTCCGGCGGTTAGCCCCGGAGTAATGAACATAACAAGGGCCATTTGCAATACGGAAAGTACGACAAACATCGTAAAACTGTCGCTCGGTCTAAAAAAGCCGGACACCGAAAATTCAGTGAATACAAGCAGGAAGCCGGACACAAATATGATCAATGACGCCAAATAAAACATCAAACCGGAAAAGCTTTTAAAGGCGCGGAAACGCAATTTCAGTTCCTTCAGCAATACGGGATTCAATATCAGTCCTTTCATTTCGCATCCGCTCCTTTCGTAATCGCCATATAAACATCTTCCAAATCTTTTTGCTCCTCCATGAAAGCATAGATGGAAAGTCCCGCGGAAACCGCTTTTCTCAATAATTTCATTTGTTCCTCGGCAGATCCTTTATAAACAAAAGTGATTTCATTATTTCCTTCCAAGACTTCAATGGATGAAATAAACGGATCTTCCTCCAAAAACTTCACCGTCTTTTCAATTTCGTCCAATACTTTCACCGATATATGCTTATCGCCTTGCAATTGGGCCTGAATCGTTGCAACACTGCCTTGGGTAATCAACTTGCCGCGATCGATGACGCCTATTTCATCACACATCTCCGCAAGTTCAGGAAGAATATGGGATGAAATCAGGATGGTTTTTCCCATTTGTTTTAGCTGCTTGATGATTTCCCGCATTTCTACCCTCGCCCGCGGATCCAAACCGGAAGCGGGTTCATCCAAAATCAAAACTTTTGGATCATGGATGAGCGAGCGCGCCAAACATAGCCGTTGTTTCATCCCCCGGGATAATAAATCCACATACTCATACCGCTTATCCGACAAATTCACAAGCTCCAAAAGCTGCGGTATGAGCACTTTTCTCTCTTTTTCCGTAAGCCCGTAACAGGCGCCATAAAAATCTAAATATTCATCGGTTTTCAACTGGTCGTACACGCCGAAAAAGTCAGGCATGTAGCCTATCAATCTCCGCACTTCCTGAGGTTCTTTCACAACGCTTTTGCCATTAATGAACGCATCCCCTGATGTCGGCGAAAGAAGGGTGGCAAGGATGGAGAAGGTTGTGGTTTTTCCTGCCCCATTGGCACCGACAAAACCGAAAACAACTCCTTCTTCAACCGTCATATTCAAACCATCAAGCGCTTTAAAATTGCCAAACATTTTTGTGAGATTTTGAATTTCAATCATTCTTTTGCCACCCCCTTAACTTCAACAGACGGTATATGCATCAGCGATTCATCGGCATTCGCGCCGACTTGCAGCAATATCAAAATTTCCCGGCCTTCAGAAATGTATTGGTCAATCTTTTCGTTTATTTCATGTTCCTGCCCGGTAATGGCCTCATATTGATTTGTCGAATTGTTCCAAATTGACATGGTTATACTGTTCTTCTCATGATTTTTTATCTTTATTTGAGTCAATTCGAAGTTATGTTTATATACTTCTTCCGGAACTTGGATCCGATATTCATACTCTCCAGGGCTTATGCTCCATTCTTTTGTTTGCTCATCAACCAATTCGGCATATCCCTCATCCACAGGATACACCCATGTTTCCATCATGCTGTCATTGATTGAAAATTCCCCTTTGATTTCCATCTTCGGTTGGAATGTTTGAATAATGACCGCGATTGGGCTCACTTCAGCACTGCCTTCCAATTGGATGCCGACAAGCGATTCTTCCACCCAGCCGACCAATGCCGGTTGATTTTCATCGATCAGATTGAGAGCCTGGTAATTTAATTGATCGATCCTTTTCGGAATTAATTCATCCGCTTTTTTCGGCTCAAACCAATAGTTTGAAGGGGCAACCGGTTTTAATAAAATGGTGCTGTTCAACTGTTTTGAGACTTGCACGGTTTCATTCGGCCCGATATCCCCGATTTCAATTTTCCGGGAACCGGTCCAAATGGTTGCATCTTTTATCACAAATGGGAAATTATTTTTTACTGTTCCTTCAATTCCGGAATCTTTCACGGTTAAATCAATTTCAAAATTTCCGGCATCCGGGATATTTGTTTCCCCAATAACCGATTGCACAGACCAATAATTCAAATTTCTCAAATGAATGCTTGAGCCATTCCCCTGATTTTTTGTATAAGCTTTCTCATGCAACCTTCCCATATTGGCCACACTATAATCAACCGTTGCAAAAGCGGAGGTATTTTCATCCATCGTCAAAACAAAATCCCCGCCCCGGTTCGTTAAAATGGACTCCACATAATATCCCGACAGATCGTTTCCATCCACTTTATAAAAAGCGGACTGATTAATTTGCGACTGCATGATGCGGTCTTTGGCACCAACAATGAACATCAATAAAGTGAGCACAATCGAAAGTGCCGGGATCACCCACCATGCATGTTCCCTTTTGTCCATCTTTTTCAATAGGAAATATAAAATCGGTCCAACAATGAACATATAAAGGATGATTGTGGCGATGATCAATACGGTATTCACTTGGAAGTAAGGGAATAATTCGTTGAAATTTCTGACTTCATAAGATAATGAGTCCAAATAATCCCCGCTTACCCAACCTAATAAACTCGTTTGGACATCCAAAATTTCGTTTAACAATTTCCCGTATCCATCCATCGTGGAAAGAGGCTGATCCCCCAACGAAAAAGTCGTCTGAATAATTTTCCCTTTTCCTAAATCAACGGAAGAAGCGAGAACGGTATCCCCATCAGCAAGGATTCTTTTGCTCCCTTCCCGTTCGGTTGCCTGAAACACTTCAATATTTTCCGTAAAAAGGCCGCCTTTGGACAATGTGCCCAACGTTTCTTTTGTAACAACGTTTTTTTCATTGGACAGTTTTAAAGGAAGATATTCGCTGAATATTCCCATGGAACGCTCAACCTGCTCCGACGCCCCGACGAGAAGAATTCCTCCCTTCTTGACCCATTCAAAAATCGCCCGTTGTTCCTCTTCCGGTAAATCAGCTATGTTCATCTCATCCACAACGAATAAATCCGCCATTGCAAACCCTTTTACATCCGAAGGAAACTCATAACCGGAAATTTGGTTCAGATGAAAAATTTCAATATTATAGTTCGGCACATATTGGCTTAAACGCAACAGGGCTGCCAAACGGTCGCTATTTTCTGTATAGGTGAAAACAAAAGCGGTATCTCCGTCATGAAAATATCGAAACCGCGGATTTTTATCTCCTGAAAAGTCGATTGCTTTGCCCTTTTCAATTCCGCCTTCATAGAAAGTGAAAAGGGGGTCGTTTTGTGTGCGATAAATATAATCGTCAGAAAAACCATCCAAATAAATCGATAATGTCTTCGTTTCGCCTTCCGCCAAATCTAACGGAAATACTTGGGCAGATCCGGCTGAATAAGTGACAGCCGCATCAATGACCAAATCGCCGGAAAAGGAACTTCCGTTATTGGTGATGGTTAATTTTAACGGCAATGGTTGATATAATTTGACGGTATTATTGACCCCAATTTCGGCCTTCACTTCCAATTGGGGCGCAGCGCGAGCTGTATCAAGATGAATAAAAAAGGTTAAAAAAACCAACGTCATTAAAACAAAGAATTTTCTGTACACCCGTTCACATCTCCTTTACTTCGCCTTTTTAAATTAGTACGTTTATTTAATTGTATAGTTCCTAAAATTTAGAAAAAATAAGAAATTTTTAATAATTTATTAAGAAATTGTTCGCCTATGGATTTCTTATTACCGCTATTATCCCTGGAACAAATAAAAAAACTGTAGAAATCCAATTTAATTTGAATTTCTACAGTTATTTCAAAAAACCTTTTTTATTTTATCTCAACTTTCGCACACAGTAATATTTAAGCATTGCTTGATATAATTAGGTATAGTAACCAACCATTTATTCATTTGATTTTTAAAGATGTCCATGTTTAAAGAAACCTTGGATTCCGCCAAAGTTTGGAAAAGGTCAATAAGCGATTGAAGGGCAGTAATAAAATCTATGTCTTTTACATCTTCGCAAAGGATGTAAAAAAGGTTGCCAATCGTCTTAGGATCCTCCTCTTTTCGCATTTGCCAGGCAATGAGAATATATCGTGTAAAAACAATGGTTGTATGGCTAATTAACATGTCGTATGAACGACCCTGGAATTCTTTCCCTAAATTTAAAAAGGATTTATTGCATTTGAAGAAGACTTCAATGTCCCAACGCATGCCGTAAATACGAATGATCTCTTCATTTTCTAATGTTGTATCTGTGCTGAGAATAGCAAGCCATTCGCTCCGTTTATTACGGTTTCGTACAAATAGAATTTTTACTGGAATTCCATTGTCTAAAGTAGCATAAACGGATCCGAGAATGTCTTTTTTACCCATGTGCGTTTTTGCCAATTTGTAAAGTTGATTCAGTGTGAAACGTTCACCATTGTAAACGTATCGCTGCTTTAATTGCTTCACCATGCCAATGACAAATAACCCTTTGTTCGTAATCTTCTCAATTAAAGGCGCTTGTGTAAACCAGGAATCCATGAGAACATAGTCAGCTATAATCCCTTTTTCAAGCGCATGATCAAGTAAAGCTGAAGCCACGTCCGGTTTTGATTTCAGAGCTTCCTGGCGACGCTTATAGCCAGATGTTCGTTTATCAATATTGGTATTGATTTCTTGCAGGCGATTTTCCTTTTTCGGTGAACTTAGAAGAGCAAAATCAATAGGAATAAAAGTAAAACTATCGGTCCAGCCAAGGGTAAGCATTTGAAACCCTTTCAAGTACTGATGCGTAGAGTGATCAAAAACCTTAGCCAACAGTTCAACCGACTTACTACGGTTTCGTGAAAAGACAGAATCATCAATCACAAAAGCTGTGACACGATCTTTTGAAGTTAATGGTTGAAGCAGACGGATCATTTCACTGCTTAATGAAAGCAGAAACTTTCTCCAATGATAGGTTGGTGTATTTAAAAAGCGATAGACTGTATCCTTTCCGGGCAGATCCTGAGATCGTTTACTCATAAAAGCACGAAACCAGTTCTTATATTGGAAGACTAAAAGAAAAATCAGTTTGAAAACAGTAAGACAAGAATACCCGGAAAGTTTCGTAATATTCGCTTTTCTTATATGATATCCAATATTTAATTCGGAAAATCCTTGTTTAATTTCTTTTGGTAATTGCGCAAAGTAGTCTTTATTCGTTATCATAGTGGTGACACCTTTCTTTTGGATTTGGTTTCGTCACCAATATTTTACCAAAAGAATAGGTGTCTTTCTTTATGTTTTAAAAAATGTCAAATGATAATTTTGTACTTCCAAAACCCATTTACATCAAGCATTTAAACAAGATTTTGGACTGCGAAAGTTGAGTTTTATTATAAAAAACAATCATGAATTTTCATTCACAACCCTGGCATGAAAATGGATATTTCTTTCCCATAATGTAGATAACACAAACAGTTAACAATACGTAGGCTTTTATGGTGGATGATACCCTGAATAAAAAACTGTTTGAGTGGATTTGGTGAACAACCCATTGTTAGCTCATTCATTTGGAATGATGACTACGTACAGAAAAATGCTTATATTTCAAATTCACTCGCTGTTTGTGAATCTACTTTATGGGAGGGATTATATTGGATGTACTGATGACACGTTGTGCAGGATTAGATGTACATGCTGAAACAATTGTTGCTTGTGTCATGATTGGCGAACAGGACGATGAATTATTCATTGAAACAGAAACTTTCCCCACTTTAACAAAGGATCTCTTTCGTTTACTAAAGTGGTTGGAAAACCATGGCATTACGCACATTGCGATGGAGAGTACTGGAGTTTATTGGAAACCTGTTTATAACATTTTGGAGGATTACTTTGATATTACATTAGCGAATGCTCAAAGAATCAAGAATGTCCCTGGAAGAAAAACAGATGTTTCGGATGCAGAGTGGATTGCGAAGTTATTGCGTTATGGACTGATTGAAAAAAGTTTTGTTCCACCAGAAGATATACGAAACCTTCGTGATTTAACTCGGCTTCGTAAAAAATGGATCGGCCATTTGACTTCAGAAAAAAATAGGATTCTGAAAGTATTAGAATGCTCAAATGTTAAACTAAATTCAGTTATTTCAGATGTGTTTGGTGTTTCTGGAAGAAAACTTCTATCCAAATTAATTCAAAATGGATATGTTGATTCCATTGATGTAGAAATTAGTATTCACGGAAGAATGAAGCACAAAAAACAAATGATTACAGACTCTTTATTCGGTACTTTAAACGATCATCAAATCTTTCTAATCAAACAATCTTGGCAACACATCGTTTATTTAGAATCATTAATCAGCCAAATCGAGGAAAGAATAGATGAAATTCTGAAGAATTATAAAGAAGAAGTGGAGTTATTACTAACGATTCCGGGTATTAAAAAGGATTCCGCAGCAATTATTATTGCAGAGATTGGGGTGAACATGGAACAATTTCCTACCTCTCAACACTTAGCGTCTTGGGCCGGAGTTGCTCCAGGAAATCATGAAAGTGCAGGAAAACGAAAGTCAACTAAAACGACTAAAGGGAATCCTCATATCAAAACTGTACTGTGCGAAGTAGCATGGGCAATCTCTAGAAGTAGGAATCGTTGGTTAGCTGCTAAATATTGGTCGATTGCTGCAAGAAGAGGAAAGAAAAAAGCACTCGTTGCCATATCGCATCGAATGCTTCGAATCATTTACTCCATGCTAATTAATAAGGAGCCTTATAAAGAACCTTTAATTAATTAGTATAACCAAAGAAGAATAAGTTTAAACAAAGTTACCTTCCATTAGGTAGCTCTGCTTTCTTATTGTCTTTTTTAGGTTATTTATATATTACCCTCAATAGATTGAAGCTATTCATGGGCTAAGTGGAATTAAATTATTTTCACAGAAAAAGCCTGTACGGCACTCGATTCTTTAATCAATAATGCCGTGCACCTTTTCTCGACTGAGGCACATAGGTGCTACTCTTGTCGCCAGCTCGGGTCAGGCTACCCCACGGCACATGGGTGAAACCACTTAATGCTGCTTCCTTCCGGACCTGACATGGTTCATGGCTACCCATTGCGCGGGACCCAACCTTCAACGCTACGTGCAAGAGGCAAACCCTACATGCACACAGCCTCAAAAAGGAATTCAGTCTCGCTGGAGCGGATTGCGAGTTACAGGGCACCGCTACCTCCCCACCTAGCACGGCATAAATTAGTATACCTCATTTAAAAGAGGGTTTGCAATGTTTTGTTCTGGTGATTATTCAATTAATGACACAAACTACCTTTATCTCCCTATACATCCTTCAATTTTATAAAATTTGAATATTGACTTGTAAAAAAAATTATGATACATTACTTTTTGTCGAAATGGAGGAATACCCAAGTCTGGCTGAAGGGATCGGTCTTGAAAACCGACAGGCGGGTCAAACCGCGCGGGGGTTCGAATCCCTCTTCCTCCACCATACGAAGAAAGCTCAACCACTACTGAAAACAGTAGTGGTTTTTTTCATGCAAGCAATGAATGATTACTTTTTATTTTCCTTTTATTTTCGATTAGAATAGGGAAAGAACCATTTATTCAAGGAGTTTAAAATGGAACAATCAAAATCCATCATCAAACGGCATGATGTTTTGTTGATCTTCGCTGTTGCCATTGTAACCGCCATCGCCAGTGAAGTGAAAGTCATACCTTATGAGGGAGCTCCATTCCGCTTCGGATTGGGAACCGTCATGTTTTTATTGGCGGTATTAATTCTTCCTTTACCGCTGATTCATACCGGCTTCATTACCGGAATCGTCATTGTATTGTTCCGCACAATCTTGGACGTTGCCTTTTTTGAAAGCGCTTTTACAAATGCCATTTTTACACACTTGCCAGCCGGTCTGTTTTATATTTTATTTGCTTTCGGTTTATACATGATCAAACTTGAACAGCTTAAATCGAAACCGTTCCTGTTGGCCAGTTTGGTCACCATTATTGAATTTGCGAGCAATTCAGTTGAACAATTGGCAACTTCTTTATTTATAACCAACATTCCATTGACGATGAAAGAAATTGTATTGTTGCTTCTTGTTGCCTTCATCCGAAGTTTCTTTGTCGTGGGCATTTATAGTTCCATTACGGTAAAGGAACAAAAAAGGCAAGTGCAGCAATTATTAAATTTCATCTCCACTCTATACGTCGAAGCATTATATTTAAAAAAATCGATGAATGAAATCGAACAAATTACCGCGGATAGTTACAGTTTGTATGACCAATTAAAAAAGATCGACCCAATGTTGAGCATGAAAGCCCTGTCCATTGCCCAAGAAATTCACGAAGTAAAAAAAGATGAACAACGGATTTATGCAGGTCTCGCCAAAATACTGAATATGGAACAATTGGATGCTTATTTCATCTCAGAATTGCTTCAATATGTAAAAGAAGCAAATGAAAAATATAGTGAAATGCTAAACAAAAAGATTGAAATTGCCATTTCTTGCAATCATGATTTCCGTACGAAAGAACACATTCCATTACTGGCGCTCATGAATAATCTAGTCGCGAATGCCGTGGAAGCGATTGAAAAGGAAGGGACAATCCGTATCTCCATCAATACTTCGAAAGATTTTGCAACCATTACCGTGGAAGATACAGGAGCAGGAATTTCAAAAAATTTGATTCCTGTCATTTTCGACCCGGGATTTACGACAAAATTTAACCGCCAAGGAGTACCTTCAACGGGGATCGGCTTATCCCATGTGCAAGCAATCGTCGATAAATTCAACGGAACCATTCATGTGGAAAGCAATGAAACAACCGTATTTTCAATAAAAATTCCGATTAACAATTTATAAGAAGGGGTCTAAAGATGAGATATTTTATAGTGGATGACGATCGGGCAAGCCGTGCCATGCTCTCCCAAATCATTGAAGATAGTCAACTCGGAACGGTTATTGGAGAAGCTTCCAATGGGGAAGAAGCGATAAACCAAATTCTCGTGATGCAGCCGGACTTTGTCATCATTGATCTGTTGATGCCGAAATTGGACGGTTTGGCAACAATCGAACAGCTCCGTGAATACCATTACGATGGAAAATTCATCATGATCTCCCAAGTGGTCAATAAAGATATGGTTGCCCAAGCTTACGAAAAGGGGATTGAATTTTTTATCCATAAACCCATCAATAAAGTGGAAGTGGAGATGGTTTTGAGAAAAACGGAGGAACAATACCGGTTAAAAAACTCCATTTCCGCTATACGTGAGTCCCTTTCAAATATTGAAACACCGAATATCCATCAATCAAAAAAATCCACCCGCGACCATGTTTTAAGCATCCTGAATGATATGGGCATCATCGGGGAAGTGGGAAGCGAAGATATCACTAAAATTATTGAATTGTTGATGATGGATAGACAAAAAAATACTCCCCTTCCTCCATTAAAAGAATTATATGAACGGGTTGCAAAACTGACAAAAACAACCCCAGACGAAATCATAAAAGAAAGCAAATCGATTGAACAGCGTATACGCCGCACGATTTTGGCTGCAATGATCAATTTGGCCAATTTAGGTTTGGTGGATTATACAAATTCCGAGTTTGAATATTATGCCCCCCGCTATTTTGAATTTACAGAAATACGGAAATTGATGAGTCAAATCAAAAATAATGAAGAAAGAAAAGTAAAAATTAACATAAAAAAATTCATCCAAGTGTTGTTTGCAGATATCGCAAGTAAAACAAATTAAAAAAAATTTTTCTCGGATTTTGTCGGATTTTGTAAGTGTCTGATTATTATAAACTCGTATTTTTTTACTTAAACAGGGGGGGAATCTTTTGAAAAGAAAATTCAAACTCAGTTTAGCGGCACAGATTTTGATCGCGTTAGTATTGGGGATTGTTGTAGGGGCTGTATTTTATGGAAATCCAGCAGTCGAAACATATTTGAAACCACTTGGCACCATCTTTTTGAACTTGATTAAAATGATTGTTGTGCCAATCATCGTTTCGACGCTTATTGTCGGAGTTGCCGGCACTGGCGATTTGAAACAACTCGGCCGTCTTGGCGGTAAAACATTGATATATTTTGAAATTATCACGACCATTGCCATCATCCTCGGTTTACTGATCACAAACGTGTTTAAACCGGGCGAAGGCATCGATATGAATCAATTGGAGCAAACGGATATTTCATCCTATGTGGAAACCGCTGAACAAGTTGAACATGATGGAGGTTTCATCGATACCATCGTAGGAATTGTACCGACAAACTTCATTGATTCCATGGCTCAAGGTGACATGTTATCCGTCATCTTCTTCTCCGTATTGTTCGGTTTAGGTGTTGCAGCAATTGGAGAACGGGGAAAACCGGTTCTTGCCGTCGCACAAGGTGTGGCTGACGCCATGTTCTGGGTGACAAACCTTGTGATGAAATTCGCTCCATTCGGGGTATTCGGTTTAATGGCTGTAACCGTTTCAAAATTTGGATTGGCATCCTTGATTCCGCTTGGAAAATTGGTAATTGTCGTTTATGCAGCGATGATTTTCTTTGTCATCGTCGTATTGGGCGTTACAGCGAAAATTGTCAATGTGAATATTTTCCAAGTAATTAAAGTGCTAAAGGACGAGCTGATCTTGGCTTACTCCACATCCAGTTCCGAAACGGTATTGCCGCGCATTATGCAAAAAATGGAACGTTTTGGCTGTCCAAAGGATATTACATCCTTCGTCATTCCAACAGGATATTCATTTAATTTGGACGGTTCTACATTATATCAATCCATTGCCGCGATTTTCATTGCCCAGTTGTACGGAATCGATTTGTCCATTGTTGAACAAATTACGTTAGTGCTTGTATTGATGGTGACTTCCAAAGGAATTGCGGGAGTGCCGGGCGTATCTTTCGTCGTTCTACTTGCAACTTTGGGCTCTGTAGGAATTCCATTGGAAGGGCTTGCCTTTATCGCCGGTATCGACCGTATCCTCGACATGGCACGTACAGCTGTAAACGTTGTTGGTAACTCTTTGGCGGCGATTGTTATGTCAAAATGGGAACGCCGATTTGATGAGAATCAGATGAATGAATATGTAACCGAATTAGCAAAATAAAGTTGATTTCAAGCATAAAAAGGAGCCTTTTGACAGGCTCCCTTCAAATCATTTTATAACCATCCTGGAATATAAACGGTTTTATTTATATCGGCTGAATGGAAAGGATCAAACTTTCTATTCAGTTTTTATTTTGCCAAAGCTTTCTCAAGATATTTGCGGATGGATTCTTCTCCATTGGCCAAAGCCTCTTTTTCTCTTGCTTCATCTTTCGCCATTTTTTCTTCCGCTTTTTTCAAAATTTCTTCTTCTTCCCCTTGCGGAATGACAACGACCCCGTCCACATCCCCGACAATAAAGTCTCCTGGTTGGACGCTGACGCCGCCGATGGCAATCGGAACATTCACTTTTCCACCGCCGTGTTTATTTCCGCTTGCGACTGTTGTCCCTAAAGCGAAAATCGGGAAATCCAGTTCACGCATCGCAGCAATATCACGGATTACACCATTCACAACAAACCCTTGGATTCCTAATCCCTTTGCAAGAGAAGCGACAAAATCTCCTGCCACGGCCCGGTTGGTATTTCCTTTCGCATCAATTACGAGAATATCCCCTTTTTGTGCAATGCTGATGGCTTCAAGCACCGCTTTATTCTCCCCATCCGGCAATCGGACTGTAACAGCTCGTCCAGCAATTTTATAATGGTCGCTCAACGGCTTAATGTTTGCATCTAAATTTGTATGTCCTCCTGTCGCATCAGAAATGGCTGTAGTTGGCACCGCTAAAAATCGTTCGACTAAGTTTGACATTTCAACATAACCCCTTTGAATTCACTAAATATTTCAACAATTCTATATTATAGGATAAAGTTTCCTTTTTCCATATAATTTTCAATTTCCTTCGTTAAAATTTAAAAAGAAAATCTTTTTTTGTCTCATTGCTCCCGGGAAAGTCTGAAAAAAATCCCCACTATTCTTCATCCGCTTTTATTGGCGGCTGCTTGTTCCCATCAATGAATTTCTCGCCATGGCAAGTATCGCTTTTTGGAGCAATTCGAACAGATCATGGGTTGCATACAATCCATAGCGTCCAAGCAACTCATTCATCTTTTCAATGGGGTCTCCCGAAGCAATCTCCTCAAACAATTCCTTGCTGAAATGCCTGAATCCATGGCCGCTGATCCCTTCATGGCGCAAATCGATTAAACCGATCAGCCAATCTTGGGTGAAGTCCCGCACCAACTCTTGATAATATTTATTTCTTGGATTTTCTTTAGCCTTTTCCAAAATGATTTTTAAATAACTGTAAAAGTGACGGGATATCGGCCGTTTAAAAGGGACGCTTCTCTTCGCGTTTTTCCGCACCCAATAATAATTGCTGTCATTCACATCCCATCCCATGGCAAATAATAACGATTCCTCGGCCAGCCGGTAATAAAGCACAATGAAATCAATCAACTCTTCTGTTTTATACATTTGCTTGCAATAATTTTGCAAAAAGTAAATGAACGGACGTTGCTTGCCACTGGCCAGTCCCTTCATCACATGGATGAATTGCAATTCTTCCTTGTCATGATCAATGCTTTTTAATACCCTTTGCAATAAATTGAAATAGAATAATTCATTGTGGGAATCGATAAAAGTTGCATTGCCGTTGAGCAGATGTTGGCCAAACTGGAGCAAATGGAAAAGATCGTTGTCGCCTGAGTAATTCTTTAAAATCAACTCCGCAATTTGATATTTATTCAAATAAATTAAATGATGGACCAGTTGATAGATTTCCTCACCTTCCCCATGGATATCGGAGTTTCTCCATATCTCCTGCTTCATTCTCATCTCCGTTTTTAACGGAAAATGGGTCATGCAAAAATGAACGGCAGCATCCGTCAACACATTTCCATGGGGTTCCACGATCAGCCGAATTTTCTTTGCCTGCATTGCCAGGTTTTCCAGATATTCTTCCAAATCGTCCAATTTTTCCTGAAGCGTTTCACCATGAAGCCGAATGTTTTCAACATCCGGTATGTTTGCCGTTTCCATCGAGGAATGAATCATGATCATTTCCTCATCGGAAATCACATTCTCCCAAAATTTCTCTAAATTGATTTCTCCTTTTGCCGGAGGGATGATCCATATGGTTTTAATCAACTTTTACAGCCCCTTCCCGTGCCGCACTGAACATCAATTCGATCAGATACAGATTCATTGCTTCCAAATTATCATCCAATGCACCGCCCAAATCACGGAGCATGATGCGAGTATCTCCCAAAAACCGCTCTGTTGCTTGGGGAATTTTAATATTTTTTGAACCGTAATATTCATGGAAGATGGCATTTTTTGAAATTGATTTGCGATTATGTCCGATGAAACTTTTATTGCGGACATTCAGCGCATTGGCCACATTGGAACTTTTTATGTAAAAATAGACACCGAAATACCGATTGATTTTCCCCTCTTCATACAGTTCCTCCACTTGATTGATGAACTGATAAATGGAAGAAGCTCTGGGAATGTCGATTTTTTCATCAGGACCATACTTGACGATATATCGTAATACCGCTTCCCTTGCACGATAAAATCGGACCAAAAACGCAGGATAATCCCCTTTTAAAAGAAGGGCTTTAATATGGCGATACAGTTCCTGAATCTGTTCCAGTTCTTTTTTCTGTTCCCCCTGCTCGCCGTTTAAACATTGCAGGATTAGTTCCGTCTCCAACAACCGTAAATTGGAAGCTGGATGTATTTTCTTGGCTTCCATAAATTTTTCCAAGGCTTTTTCAAAATTGAAATTTTGCCGTAACAGCTGGACTTCCAAAAGATATTTAATAAACCGCGTTCGATCGTTTTTTTCAAGTCCTTCCATTAATTTTAAAGCTCCAACGTAATTGTAATCATGGATTAAATGTTGGAATAATTGAAGCCAGGACTTTTTATATGGGGAATCATGGAATTGTTGTCTGATCAGTTCCCCTGTTGCTTGATCTTGCAACATCAAACAGAAACGGTTCGCAAAAGTCTTGATTCCTCCGATAAGGACAGCCTGTTGCAATTGGGAATGTTCTCCTCTTGAAATCAATACCATTTCCTCAAAGGGTTCTTCAATGCAAATCCTATGGATCTCGCGATTGACTTCAATAAGTTCATTCTCAAACCATTTTCCTTTTTTTCTGTCGAGCACAATCAATTCCACATTCTGGTGGATTTTCTTTCGCAATTCTTTTTCCCATCGTTCCTCAAACTCCATTTGTTGCCGGATGGAAAAAGGGCGATGAAGACGTACCCAAATATAAACTTTCTTTATTTCATTCTGGTGCGCCAATGCAAATGCTTCCAATTGATGTATCGATTCTTCAATATCAACCCGGTATAAATCATCAATTTGGTTCACCTCATTCGGCAATACCCATTGCAATAACCAGCTCATCCTTCTCTCACCTCGTACAATTTCCCATATTTAAAATATCTTACAATTCAGAGCGATTTCGTACAATCAATATTTCCTTTTCCAACCCTCCAACGGAAAGATAAGAATGAAAAGAAAAACAGGCTGCCCACCTTCCAGACAGCCCGCTTTTCTATAACTATTAAAAAATATCAATTGCCTTCCTTCAATGCTTCGTTCAAGCCATCCAAAATAAAGAGCAATTCTTCCACCGTTGTCACTGCCTGAAACAGACTATGCTGATGTTCTCTCAAAAATCCTTCTTCCATCATCTTTTCAAAATGTTGTATAAGGGCATCATAAAAGCCGTTGACGTTGTATAAAATGACCGGTTTTGAATGGATGCCGATTTGCGCCCAAGTAAAAGCTTCAAAATATTCATCCAACGTTCCGCAACCACCCGGCAACGCGACAAATGCATGGGAAAGATCCGACATTTTCTTCTTTCGGGTATGCATGGAATCAACGATATATAGTTCCGTCAATCCTGTATGTAATTTTTCTTTTTTATTCATCAACTGTTTTGGCATCACTCCAATGACTTCCCCGCCTTCGGAAAGAGCCGCATCCGCCACTTTCCCCATCAATCCTTGGGTGGAACCGCCATAAACAACACCATATTTTTTCTTTGCCAATGCTTTCCCTAGTTCAATGGCCGCTTCCTCATAAACCGGTGATTTCCCCGAAGACGATCCGCAATAAACTGCTACACGCAAATATGTCACCTTCTCCTTTTTCTTTCATTATATCGAATGAATGTGTAGTCCATGTAACAGAATTATAAATTTTCCTGCTATTCAATACCAATATGGAGAAATTGGGAGGTTTCATGTTACACTTACACCGAAGGAGAGAGGAAAGTGGCATTACACGAAAAAGATCAATTTTTTATGAGAGAAGCGATGATCGAAGCAAAAAAAGCGGAAGCCCTCGGCGAAGTTCCCATTGGTGCTGTGATAGTTTATCAGGACAAAATCATTGCCCGTTCCCATAATTTAAGAGAATCGACTCAAAATGCTGTCACCCACGCAGAGCTTATGGCCATACAAGAAGCCTGCAAAGTTTTGGGAAGCTGGCGGTTGGAAGAAACCACATTATATGTGACGTTGGAGCCTTGTCCCATGTGCGCAGGAGCCATCTTACAATCAAGAATTCCCCGGGTTGTATACGGTGCCCGTGACCCGAAGGCCGGATGTGTCGATTCTCTATACCGCTTATTAAACGACCCTCGTTTCAACCACGAATGCGATGTGACGGAGGGTGTATTGGCCGATGAATGCGGCTCCCTGTTAACCCATTTCTTTAAAGGAATTCGCGAACGGAAAAAGGCGGAAAAAGAGAAACTGAAAAAAACGGAAGAAAAGGATAGTGATTGAGAGCATCAATCACTTTTTCTTTTTTGGAGGTTGATATTTTATTTGCAAAACGGGAAATCTATTATTTTATTAATATTTTTATAATAGAATCAATTTCATAAATCATAGTTTTTCTGAAGTATAGAGTACCCCTATACTAAAAACTTTGTTTTTTTTAAATTATGCAACTTGGTTTTGTTGCTGTAATAAAGCATTGATTCGATCAACTGCTAGTTTGCAGGTATTATAAATTAACGTCACCAGATTGAAATGCATTTTTGCTTTCTTTCCTGTACGATGACGGACATTGTTTAATTGAAAGTATTCCTTTAAATAAGCGTTAACGCGTTCGACTGCTGTACGTTCTTGATAAAGCTGTTTCCATCGTTCTGTCCCACGTGCTGGATAGGTAAATTTACGGATATCTATATCACATTTGATTTTGAAAACTTTTTGGCAAAGGGTGTCTTCTCGTAATGGGCAAGTTGCACATTCCTTTGGACGTGTGAATTTTAATGTATTGTACTTAGCGTCAAAGCTGTCATATTGGTAACTATGTTCACGCACACAGGTTGGACGAAAATGTTCATCGAATCCTATATATTCTCCTTCTCGGCGAACGTTGTAAGGAATCACGACTCGCATGGACTGTGATACGGCTTGACGGTAAATAGGTTCAACATCATAACCAGCATCAAATATAGCGATTGTAAATTGACCGTTTCCTAAGTGATGAAGTTTTTTCAATAATGGAATCGCAGCTTTACAATCACTTAAATTACCTGAGGACATCAAACGAGTGATGATATATTGACTTTTCGTCGAAACAGCTAAATGTGCTTTATAACCAAACCAGAATGTATTTTTTCCTTTACTATTCTTTTTCACACCCCATTTTGGCTCAATCGGTACATCCTTCCAAAGGGTTTCTAATGGGATATCCAGCTGTTCTTTCAGTTCTTTTTCATAGGTTGATTGATTTCCTTTTTTCTCTACTTGTTCGGCTAACCAAACAGCTCGTTCAGCTTTCGTTTTACGACCACGTTTTTTAGGAGTTTTAGGTGCTTTCTTTTCTGATGGTGTGAAAGCATCACGAGCTTCAAAGTGACTCGCATCGATGGCGACATGTTCATCATTTAGAAAGCCTTCCAACATCGCTGTTTTGATGAGTGTATCGTTCATTTTATCTAGCACATCTGATTCACTAATGACTTGAATCATGCGTGAATAAGAGCTTTCAGATGGTACGACATCAGACACAAGGAATCCACAGTCGAAACGAAATAAAGGATCATGGACCAAACGTTTGACTAAATCCTTCATTGTTGGAATTCGTTCGACAATACGAATAATCAGCGATTGAATCATTGCACCATAATTCAATTCACGTGGTGCACCTTTCAATGTCTTTTTAGAAAACAATTGAAATATAGGCTGAATGTCGATAGCACTAAAAATGGCTTCATAACGATGGGAACTTTCCATTTCTAATAATTGATGGATGTCAAAAAGAGAAATTTGTTTTACAATAGTCATAGGGTACTCACCTCTTTCGTATGGTTTGTTTGGTTACCTACCATTATAACGAAATTTGGGGAGGTACCCATTTTTTATTGTCTTGAATCCCTTGAAAATCAAGGGGTGAGAATTATGAAATTAACTCAATAAAAATAGTAATAAAAAATCATATTTTTACCTGATTCCTCGTATCTATGAAATATACAAGCTTTCAGAAAATCAGGAGGATCAGGAACACATGAAATTTTTAACAAGACTATCAAACACAATAATGGAAAAATATTTACCGGATCCATATATTTTCGTAGCAATATTAACAGTACTTGTTGTACTGCTGGGCATTGGACTCACACCATCTTCCCCCCTTGAGATGGTGATCTACTGGGGAGATGGATTCTGGGGTTTGTTGGCCTTTACAATGCAAATGGTCATTGTTTTGACGGCCGGCCACGTTTTAGCGAACAGCCCTTTATTTAAGAAATTTTTGACCGCTGTCGCAAGCAAAATCAAGTCCCCCGGGGCGGCCATCATTTTGGTCACATTCATTTCATTAATTGCCTGCTGGATCAACTGGGGCTTCGGTTTAGTCATCGGTGCCATCTTCGCAAAAGAAATTGCCCGACATGTGAAAAAAGTGGATTACCGGTTATTAATTGCCAGTGCCTATTCAGGATTTATTATTTGGCACGGTGGACTTGCAGGATCTATCCCGCTTTCTGTTGCAACGGAAGGACATCCTTTTGAAGAAATCATGGGTGTGGTTCCGACTTCCGGAACCCTTTTCACTCCATACAATCTATTTATTGTACTCGTGATTCTCTTTACGCTTCCATTCTTCAACCGTTGGATGATGCCGAAAGAAGAAGATGTAGTGGAAGTGGATCCAGCGTTATTGGCTGAGGAAGAGCAAAAACTCCCGCCGCCTGAAAACACGTTTGCTTCCCGTTCCGAAAGAAGCTATATTTTAACCATTTTAATCGGCATCATCGGTGTGGCTTATCTCATTTATCATTTTGCCACAAAAGGGTTTGCCCTTGATTTAAACATCGTAAATACCATCTTTGTCATCTTGGGGATCATTTTGCATGGAACGCCTCAGCGTTTCCTTGCCGCCACCCAAAATGCCATTAAAACCGCAAGCGGCATCGTATTCCAATTTCCGTTTTATGCAGGCATTATGGGCATGATGACAAATTCCGGACTTGCGGCAGTCTTTTCCGAATGGTTTATTGCCATTTCCAACGAAACGACGTTTTATTTATTTACATTCTTTTCCGCCGGTTTAGTCAACTTCTTTATCCCTTCCGGCGGTGGCCAATGGGCAGTTCAGGCGCCGATCATGCTGGAAGCGGCCCAAGTAATGGGGGCCGATTATGCAAAGACGGCGATGGCCATCGCCTGGGGAGATGCCTGGACGAATATGATCCAGCCTTTCTGGGCATTGCCGGCTCTTGCCATTGCCGGCTTAAAAGCGAAAGACATTATGGGATTCTGTGTGTTTGTTCTGATTTTTACAGGAGTGATTATCAGCATCGGCTTTTTATTCTTCTGACAATCGAGTAGGAGGGAGCGATTAACTCCCGTCCTCTCACACCACCGTACGTACGATTCCGTATACGGCGGTTCAATTAAGATCATTGACGCAAGTTTTTATAACTTCCGTGAATAGCTGTTCTCTTTATGCCAGTGGTCACTCCACCCTCCAAGAGGTCTCCCACGGGATTCACCGCTTCCTTCCTCAAGTGAGGTACTACGTTTTCTGTGTTCATCATGACTCACTGAATGCCAAGGGCTATTCTCTCTTCATTGTTCGGTCCTTCTTAGTAGTTCTAAACCAACTAATACTATGACCTCTGCTGACTTCTGACGGTTCAGCTACTGATCACTAAGTAGGTTATGAAGAGTATTTCACCTATCCGCCAGACCTCCCCGGGTAAGAATGTAATCTTTCCTTCCATCTATCTGCTTCATTTACTCTGTACCACCTTTGGCAGAAAGGACTTTGTTTTGTTTAGCAAACTCATCCAATGATACCTAGCCTTATATGAAGTTCGTGTTCCTCAGACCGGAAGTTTGCCGCTCGCTTCCTTCAGATTCCGCGTCACCACAGACACCCTTGCGTTAAGCTAACCGTTACTTCTGCCTTCACGGCTCGGGACTTGCACCCTATAGATTACATCCATGCCAGGCGCACACAAAAAAACAGCGGCAAGTTGGATGATACTTGTCGCTGTTTTAATTAAAACACGATTAAAGTTTCCTAAATTTTTTCAATGCTAGTGTGTTCAATATATAAAGGATGAATGTGTATCCAATCAACCCAAGAAGATAACCCCATATTTGAAGGAATCCTCCACCGTAAACCATTACACTCTTAATAGCTTCTACACCATAATAAACTGGCATGAGGTAACACAAATTCCCTAGATGGTATGGAATCAAATCTAATGGAATCAATCCCGAAAAGAATACTTGTGGAATAATCGTAAATGGTATTAGTGTAAACTTTCATTTTATCTCATCTAAAAAGAGTACGATTTTTTCAAATTCCTTCGGAATCATCTTTGCCATCCTCTGAAAAAATGTGCTAAATTTTTTGTGAATTATTTCATAGGGGGATGGAAGATCTGTGATCTTGATTCATGATTTTGGAGTCGATCTCGAAACCTATCATGAATTAGGAAAAAACAATGACTTTCCTATGGTGGAGGAGTGCCCACATTGTCATGCGAAGCATTCCCTTCATCGCCATGGTTTTTATGAACGGAATGCCATCACCGCAGAAAAGGAATATCGTCTCTTGATCTGCCGTTTTCGTTGTTCGATTTGTTTCCAAACGGTGTCCATCCTCCCTCACTTTCTTCTCCCATACTTTCAACATACGACTCGTACCATCGTTCAATGGCTCCATGATGTGCTTCATCAAACCGGCACAAATCCATCAAAAAGACAACTCATTTCTTTCTATCTCCGACGATTTATCCAAACAATTTCATGGATTTATATGTATTTTGCTTCTGTGAAGAAATCTTTCGGTTGGGAGCGAGATACCCAACAACAAGCTTGTCGATCGATCGGGAAAATCCAACAATGGGGAGAGGAACGGTTTGTCAAAGAGTCGTGGGGGTATTTGTCGACCTACTTTATGGCACATTGTTTTGGACGATAAGGAAGCGCATCTAGGTGTTGAGGCCGTCCCACATACCTTTTGCCTCGACAGGTAGAAAAGAAGAATTTATCATCAAAGGTGAAATGGATAGCCGGCTGTCCTTCGAAATGAAAAAGGAGGATGGAAACGATGGACGAACACATGAGAGAACAAATTGCCTTATTCCGATTCGGATTGATTGCCCCACTTTTGAATGAACAAGTAGATCCGAAGAGCTACCTCACTGAGATGGCTAATCGCATTCATGAAATGCCGTATTACGGAGAGAAACGGATCGCTGCGAAAACGATTCAAGACTGGTACTTGCGTTATCGGAAAATGGGATTTGAGGGATTAAAACCGAAGAAGCGCTCGGATCGTGGACATTCCCGAAAGCTGTCTCCAGAAGATGAGGATTATATTCTAGCGATGAGAAAAAAATTTCCCCAAGTGCCAGTGACGGTTTTTTACCAACAACTGGTACACCAAGGGGAAATCAACCCAAAACAAATTTCTTATTTTACTATATACCGATTATTAAAAAAATTCAACCTTGTCGGCAAAGAAATTTTACCGATGCCGGAGAGAAAACGTTTTGCGCATGATCAAGTGAACGCCTTATGGCAAGGAGACCTTTCTTACGGTCCGTATGTTCCAATCAACGGGAAGAAGAAAAGAACGTTTCTCATCGCTTACATCGATGATTGTTCACGCATCGTGCCATACGCTCAATTTTTCTCTTCCGAGAAATTTGATGGGCTGCGAGTTGTCACCAAAGAAGCGCTCATTCGGTATGGAAAGCCGAAAATGATTTACTCGGATAACGGAAAGATTTATCGTTCCGAAACTCTTCAGTATGCGTGTGCACAGTTAGGGATCACCCTCGTTCATACGCAGCCATATGACCCGCAAAGCAAGGGCAAAATTGAGCGCTTTTTCAAGACGGTGCAGACGCGTTTTTATCCGTTATTAGACATGAATCCGGTTCATTCACTCGAAGAGTTGAATGAACGATTTTGGAGATGGCTGGAGGAAGATTATCATCGTAAACCCCATGCATCGCTCAATGGAAAAACGCCTCATGAAATCTTTCTGTCTCAAAACCATACGGTTCAATTTCTAGAAGATCCGACGGTGTTGGATTCAATTTTTCTGAAACGCGAGTTTCGGAAAGTGAAGGCCGATGGAACGATTTCGCTCAACAAACAATTGTACGAAGTGCCTCCTCGTTTCATTGGCCAATCCGTCGATATTCGTTACGATGATCATGGTGTATATGTATATGAGGATGGCAAGGAAGTCGCTCAAGCCAAACCTGTATGCCTGCATGATAACGCCCATGTGAAACGAAATCGGTCCCCGTTTTCGTTGAATACAGAATGGGCAAAGGGGGAAGGAAATCATGTATAAAACCTTCTACTCCCTTTCTCATGAACCCTTTTCGAAAGAAATGAAGCCGTCGGATGCCTATCTCGCTACTTCGTATCGAGAAGCATTGGCGGGATTGGATTATATCAAACGAACGAGAGGAATCGGTCTATTCATTGGTGAACCGGGATCTGGAAAAACGTTTACGTTACGAACGTTTAAAGAGTCGTTGAATCCATCGTTGTATCATGTCGTCTATTTTCCTCTTTCCACAGGAGGAGTGATGGATTTTTACCGAGGGCTTGCGCTTGGGTTGGGAGAAGAGCCAAAATACCGGAAGGTCGATTTGTTTTATCAAATTCAGCAAGGAATCGAACGATTGTACACCGAACGAAGAATCACTCCTGTCTTGATTTTGGATGAGATGCATCTGGCTAAAGATGCCTTTCTGCAAGATCTTGCGATTTTGTTTAATTTTCAAATGGATTCGACGAATCCATTTGTCTTGATTTTAGCTGGCCTTCCGCATTTACAAACGCGGCTTCGGCTCAACCAGCATCGGCCGTTGAATCAACGTATCATCATGCGATATCAAATGGGGCCATTGACGAAAGAAGAAGTTGGTCAATATATAGAACAGCGAATGAAAATGGCGGGAGCGAAGATTCCGATTTTTACTCCAGCAGCGCTAGAGGCCATCGCTTTACAATCTCAAGGATGGCCAAGAGTGATCAATATCCTAGCCACGACTTGCCTCTTGTATGGATACCAAATGAAAAAAGAACAGATCGATGAAGAAATCGTTCGAATGGCGGCAGAGGAACATCATCTTTACTAAGCGATCGGAGCTCTTTGTACGGAGGGCTCCATTTTTTTCGAAGAGGGGCGGAAAAATCATCGAAAAACGACCGGAAAAATGTGCAAAGAACCTGGGGAAAATCGCAAAATCTAAAATAATCCGCAAAAAAATTGCACATTATTTCAGAAAACGAACCAAAATAATTTGAAAAAGTCAGCCTGAAATAATGTGAAAATTTACAGTATTAGTTGTACTACTTGTAACTCTGAAGTAGAGAACACAGAAATCATCGCACCAAACGAAACGGCAGTAATAGCTAATAATACCATGGCAACTACAATCCAACCTATGTTTCCAATGGAATCTAATTTCAGCACATAAAACGAATAGAAAACAATCAGTATGGCTTGTATAATAGCAAATACTCCATATCCTAACGTATACCCAAGTATAACCTCGCCTCGTTTGATAGGAGTCATCATTAATCTTTCTAACGTACCACCACTTCGTTCCCTAACAAGGGCCATACCTGAAATAATAAATACCAGTAAAAACGCGAATAAACCTAGAAACACATATCCAAGGGAATCAAACGTTGAATTGTCTTGTGCACCATATACATACGACATATTTATCTTTGCTGACGGGTTTAGGGAAGATAAAGCTTTTTGTATTTCAGATATTGCTTTTGCACTTTTTTTAGATGGTTCATACATGATAATATTTACACTGGCATTCTCTGAAATGGTAAAGACGGCATCCACGTCAAGATGATCCTTTAAATATTGCTTTGGATGTTGGAAATCATCATTCGGTACCTCTATTACCTTCAAATCTTGTGCTTTCAACTCTGTAACAAGAGGGGCTGGCATGGTATTTTCATTGATTCCAACTGTCGCTGTATAGTCTGAATCACCAAGCAAAAAGTAAATTAAAGTTAAAGCAAATAGTGGTGCAATGAAAATCATCATAACACTTCGTTTATCATTTAAAGTTTGAAGGATTACACGCTTGGCTAAATGGATCAATTTACACCACCGCCTCTACTCGAAGCCATTAAGAATAGTTCTTCCACTCGACCTGTATTGGTTTTTTTTAGTAATTTTTCAACACTATCGTATTCAATCAAAGAACCATTATAAATGAGAGCCGCTTTATCACACTCTGTTACTTCATCCATAACATGTGTGGAAACAATAATCGTCGTTCCAGATTTTTTAATTTCCTGAAACTGATCCCAAATGGTACGACGCAACACTGGGTCGATGCCTACTGTCGGTTCATCCAAAAATAAAACATCTGGTTGATGTAAAATGGAAGCGGCTAAAGAAAGTCGTTTTTTCATCCCACCAGAAAAATTCCTTACCAATTTCTTTCTATGCTCTGTTAAATCTACTAATTCAAGAACTTCTTCAATGCGCTGATCTAATTTACTTTTACCTAAATGATAAAGTCCTCCAAAAAACCGCAAATTGGATTCTGCCGATAAATCATCATACAAAGCATCATTCTGTGGCATATATCCGATCTTTTTTAATATTTTCAAATTAGGCATTTGAATAACCCGAACCGGAAGGTTCAAGCAAACAGCATATTTCTCCGGAAGGAATCGTAAATGTGATATCTTTAATAACTTCCTTTTTTTCAAAGCTTTTGCTAACATTTGAAATTTTAATATCCACCGGATTCTTCCCCCTCTAATTTAGAGTAATAACAACTCATAATAATTTATATATGAATCTACTCTCCCTCAAAAACGGACAACGTGTTGTTTTTATACTTTTTATTCATTATAATAAACCGTAATATATCATTACAATAATCAAAAATGCTGATTGTGTCGGATAACCAACACCATCTTCAAATGTGTTGAATAATGTTTGGGGGAACAATAATGCGTAATGGAAATATGGATATACGTGTCATACGTACAAAAGAAGCGATTAGAAATGCATTGGTGGAATTAATTGAAGAAAAAGGTTTAGATGCCCTTACTGTAAAAGAGATTACTACGAAAGCGAAAATTAACCGAGGAACTTTTTATGTTTATTACCAGGACAAGTATGATTTAGTTAACAAATGTGAGGATGAGTTTTTACAAGAGTTAGCTGATATGATCATAGAAAACTTTTCGAAAACCATGAATGAAAAGAAAACGAATCCTTCGGCAACGATTCCTGTTACCCTTGCTATCTCCATTTTTGAACATATAGACCGAAATAGAAAATTTATGAAAGCTATATTAGGACCAAAAGGAGATTTATCGTTCCATACAAAGATGAAAGAATTCATGTGGAAAACATTATTTGAAAACAACAAATTCATTCAGCAAGAAAATCTCTTAGTTCCTATCGAATACCTCATTTCCTATATTTCGTCTGCACATTTAGGCGTTATACAACAATGGTTGAATAGTGATAAAAATGAATCTCCTCAAGAGATGGCTCATATTTTATACACCATGACTGCTAATGGTCCTTTCTATGCTGCAGGCTTAAAACGTTAATAGATTAGGGGCAGTACTAAATTATGCAAAATGGTCCCAAATTTGGTCTTTGTTCGATTATAAATCGAGTAGGAGGGAGCGATTAACTCCCGTCCTCTCACACCACCGTACGTACGGTTCCGTATACGGCGGTTCAATTAAGATAATTGACGCAAGTTTTCATAACGAGCTTCAAGACTTTTCAGCCCTTGGTTTCTCCAATAGGAGTTACCAAGGGTTCTGTGTAATATTGGACTATTTGAAATACGCCAATAACTCTTCCGAGTATTTCCCCATTCATACGCTTGCCATTGTGCGAAGTCCTGCTCGTTTACTTTTCACGTAAATGTTACAGTCATCCGCATATCGAACGAATTTGTGTCCTCTTCTTTCCAATTCTTTATCTAGTTCATCTAGTACAATATTAGACAGTAGCGGACTTAATGGTCCTCCTTGTGGAGTTCCTTCTAATGTGCTTGACACCACACCATTTATCATGACTCCCGATTGTAAATACTTACGAATCAATTTCAGTAATGGTTTATCTTGGATTCTCTTCGCGAGTGTACCCATTAATCTGTCATGGTTGACCTTATCAAAGAATTTCTCCAAGTCCATATCTACAACCCATCGATGTCCATCTCTTATATATTCTTTCGCTTTCCTCACCGCATCATGGGCACTTCGGTTTGGTCTAAATCCGTAGCTGTTTTCAGAGAATGTAGGGTCATACACTTTTGAAAGTACTTGGGCGATTGCTTGTTGAATCAAACGGTCTGTTACGGTAGGGATTCCTAGTAAACGAACACCGCCGTCAGGTTTCGGGATTTCGACTCTGCGGACTGGCATTGGTTCATAAGTTCCCTTGAGAATTGCCTCCTTAATAGATAGCCAGTTTTCGACTATGTGCTGTCGTAGGTTTTGTACGGGCATCATATCTACTCCGTGGCTTCCTTTATTCTGTTCTACACGTTTTAGTGCTTGAAGCATGTTCTCCCGTGACAGGATTTGATTCAAAAGCATCGTTATTCTCCTTCCGTGAATAGCTGTTCTCTTTATGCCAGTGGTCACTCCACCCTCCAAGAGGTCCCCCACGGGATTCACCGCTTCCTTCCTCAAGTGAGGTACTACGTTTTCTGTTTCATCATGACTCACTGAATGCCAAGGGCTATTCTCTCTTAATTGTTCGGTCCTTCTTAGTTGTTCTAAACCAACTAATACTATGACCTCTGCTGACTTCTGACGGTTCAGCTACTTATCACTAAGTAGGTTATGAAGCGTACTTCACCTATCCGCCAGACCTCCCCGGGTAAGTACATGCACTTTCACACCATCTATCCGCCTCATTTACTCGATATGACCTTCGACAGAAAGAGCTTTGTTTTGTTTCGCAAACTCACTCAATCATACCTAGCCTTATATGAGGTTCGTGTTCCTCGGACCGGTGTTTTGCCTCCAGCTTCCTTCAGATTCCGCGTCACCACGGACACCCTTGCTCTTGGCTAACCTCTACTTCTGTCTTCGGGGTTCGGGACTTACACCCTATAGTGCATGTACATGCCGGGCGCACAAAAACACCATTTTCTCCCGGGAGAAAATGGTGTTTTTATCTTTTGTCCCAGCCTCTTTTTCATTATTTGTCAGGAGTAATAACTTCTTTTCCACCCATATAAGGTCTTAATACTTTTGGAATTACGACGCTTCCATCCTCTTGTTGATAATTTTCCAAAATGGCTGCAACTGTCCGGCCAATGGCTAGCCCTGAACCGTTCAATGTATGAACATATTCCGGTTTTGCCCCGTGTTCGCGGCGGAATCGAATATTGGCGCGTCTTGCTTGGAAGTCTTCAAAGTTAGAGCAAGATGAAATTTCGCGGTATTTATTTTGGGCCGGCATCCATACTTCCAAATCGTATTTTTTGGCAGCTGTAAAACCTAAGTCAGCTGTACACATTTTCACCCGTTGATAAGGAAGTTCCAATAATTGAAGCACTTTTTCCGCATGACTTGTCAACAATTCCAGCTGCTCATAAGATTCTTCCGGTTTGACAAAGCGGACAAGCTCCACTTTATTGAATTGGTGCTGACGAATCAATCCGCGCGTATCACGGCCTGCTGAACCTGCTTCAGAACGGAAACATGCACTATAGGCAGCAAAAGCTTTCGGCAACATATCGGCACTCAAAATTTCATCGCGGTAGAAGTTTGTCACAGGCACTTCTGCTGTTGGAATCATGAAATAATCCGTTTCCGCCAATTTAAATACGTCTTCTTCAAATTTTGGCAATTGTCCTGTTCCCAATAAACTGTCGCGGTTGACAATGACAGGAGGAAGCATTTCTTCATATCCATGTTCTTCCACATGCAAGTCCAGCATGAAATTTGCCAGTGCCCGTTCGAGTTTTGCACCTAAACCACGGTAGAATACAAAACGGCTTCCTGTTACTTTTGCCGCACGCTCAAAATCGATAATGCCCAAATCCGTTGCCAAATCCCAGTGAGGTTTCACTTCAAAATCAAATTTTGGCACGTCCCCCCAAGTGTATTCCACTACATTGTCGTCTTCGCTCTCACCAATCGGAACAGATTCATGAGGAAGGTTTGGAAGACGCATCATCATATCTTTGAACTTTTCTTCAATTTCTACGAGTTCCGCATCCAACTTTTTGATTTCTTCACCCACTTCACGCATGCGGGCAATCAAATCATCAGCATTTTCTTTATTGCGTTTCATGACAGCAATTTGTTCTGATACTTTATTGCGCTCAGCTTTTAATTCTTCCGTTTTTGCAATTAGTTCACGACGTTTGGAATCAAGGGTTTCAAATTCATCAAAATTTCCTAAATCTTCGTTGCGTGTTAAAAGAATTTTTTTCACTTCTTCATAGTTTTCACGGACACGTCTAATATCTAGCATGTTTATTCCTCCAAACTTGAAAAATTATTCCATATAAAAAGCTCTCAATCCCATAAAGGGACGAGAGCTACCCGCGTTGCCACCCTAGTTGATTAAACAAAATGTTTAATCCTCTTATTTCATAACGGCTTTACAACCGACCCAATCCTACTAAGCATTTCAGCTGGGCAACTCATGGATGGATTCACAAGGGTTTTTATCAGCTTCCACCAACCGCTGACTCTCTTAAAAAAACTGACTTGCTACTACTTCCAATCATCGCATTATCGTTAATCGATTTTAACCATAGCGTACTATATCCCGTTAAATTTTGCAAGAAAAGACTTTATTAACTTTATTTTGACAAATCTCATCTAACTTGCAAAAGTTCTTCTTTGGAAAGAGTAGCAATATCAATACCTTTCATAGGATTACCTAAATCCTTTGAAAGTTCAGCTATAAGTGGGTAATCATTATAATTTTTTGTCGCTTCAACAATAGCTCTTGCAAACTTTTCTGGATTTTCCGATTTAAATATACCGGAACCAACAAACACTCCATCTGCTCCTAATTCCATCATTAATGCGGCATCGGCTGGTGTGGCAACCCCTCCTGCTGCATAATTTAATACAGGCAACCGTCCTCGTTCTTTAATTTGTAGCAACAACTCATAAGGCGCACCTAATTTTTTTGCTTCCACCATTAATTCATCTTGACTCATGTTAACAATTTGACGTACTTGGGCATTTACTTTTCGAATATGACGTACAGCTTCTACAATGTTTCCTGTACCTGCTTCACCTTTCGTACGCAACATGACTGCCCCTTCTCCAATTCTCCGCGCTGCTTCTCCTAAATCGCGACACCCACAAACAAAAGGTACGTTAAACTCCTTTTTTAACAAATGGAATTCATCATCCGCTGGTGTTAATACTTCACTTTCATCAATCATATCTACACCTATTGATTCTAAAATACGTGCCTCCACAATATGGCCAATTCTTACTTTTGCCATCACCGGAATGGATATGGCATTCTTTACTTCCTCAATAATGCGAAGATCAGCCATCCTAGCTACTCCGCCTTCTTTTCGTATATCTGATGGAACTTTTTCTAATGCCATTACCGCAACAGCACCTGCCGCTTCTGCAATTTTTGCTTGCTCAGCATTCACAACATCCATGATTACGCCGCCTCGGGGGATATTAATTTCTTTAAAATTTTCCATATTATTACCTCCTATTATTTGTTGATTTTTAGTATAATGATTTTTGACAATATAAAAAGTTCCAAAATTACAAAAATTTATATGGTCAGTTGGAGGTATATACGATGGACATGCTGATCTTCCAATTGGAAAAAGAAAATGCTAAACCTTTGTATGAACAACTCTACAGCGGCATAAAAAATGCAATTATTCAAAAACAAATTGAAGTAGGAACGAAATTGCCATCTAAGCGAAAATTAGCGGAGTTTTTAAATATTAGTCAAACTACCATTGAAATTGCATATTCTCAATTATTAGCGGAAGGATATATTACATCTATTCCCCGTGTAGGTTATTTTGTTGAAGAAATTGATGAACTGCCTTACGTAGAAAAAAAACAAACGACAATCGAAATTCCCCAAAAAGAACAAAAACAATATCGATATGATTTTCATCCTGGTAAAGTTGATGAAGAATCCTTTCCTTTTGTTGTATGGAGAAAGTATGTAAAAGATATATTTGATATTACTTCAAAAGAGTTGTTACAAATGGGTGAACCCCAAGGAGAAGTAGAGTTACGAAAGGAAATCGCCAATTATTTATTTCAATCGAGAGGTATTCATTGCAAACCTGAGCAAATCGTTATTAGCTCTGGAACTGAGCTTTTATTACCGATGATTTTGCGCTTATTTGAAGATGATTTCATATTAGCCCTTGAAAACCCTGGTTACTCAGCAATACCGAGAATTCATTTAAATAATAATGCCATTCCTATTTCTGTGGATGAGGAAGGTTTAGTAGTTGATGAACTTGAACAAACAAATGCTAATATCGTCTATATTACTCCATCACATCAATTCCCGACAGGGGCAGTGCTGTCAGCTACAAGAAGAACTCAACTACTGAAATGGGCAAGCAAAGCACCTAATCGATATATTATTGAAGATGATTATGATAGTGAGTTTCGCTACATTGGCAAACCCATTCCAGCCCTACATGGTTTAGATCAAAATGATAAAGTGATTTATATGAGCACATTTACAAAATCATTGATGCCATCACTTAGGGTTGCTTATATGGTATTGCCTCATCATTTATTAATGAAATATAAAGAAATATTTAGTTATTACTCAGCAACGGTCCCACGTTTCGTTCAACACATATTAGCCAATTTTATGAAAGATGGTCATTTCTCTAAACATTTAAATCGCATGAGGAAAATTTATCGAAAAAAACATGATAAATTAAAACATACGCTAACTACTTTTTATCCTGATATAAAAATAACAGGAGACCAAGCTGGAATGCATGTGCTAATCTCGATTCCTAGCGGTAAAAATGTTGACCAACTGAAGCAAATTGCAAATCATCATGGCATCAACATTACTCCTGTAACCAATTATTTGTTAAAGCCCATTGAATATAAACATCCTACCTTCTTGCTTGGATTCGGAGGTATTCCTTTAAATCAAATAGAGGAAAGTATCCACCAATTGATGGAATGTTGGAACGTACAAAAAAATAAAAAACTCGCTAAACTATAGATGTCTTAGCGAGTTTTTTATATTAGTATATTATACATATATTTCCCATAAATATTTCCCAAGCAATATTTTTTCTTTAATCTGCATATTTCTTTTTTAATTGTTCTGAACCAGTTCCACCAATAATCATTAATACTAATGGTAAGAAATTTGAAATTACTTTAGGTAAACCATCGGGAATTGTTATATTCGTATAAAAAAATAAATTGGAACCTAGAATGATGATTTTAATGAGTATTAATAATACCCCTAGTAAAAATAAACTGTCAAAAAACGATTTTAATTTGGGGTGAGCTAATTTTTTACTATCTTGAATTACTTTTTCCTTCAAATCATTGTCACTCCTTAACATTTCATCTATTGTAATACCAAATAAATCGCTTAGTGCAATAATTACTTCAATACTTGGATAGTTCTTTCCAGTTTCCCATTTTGATACTGATTGACGACTGACATGAAGTTTATCTGCAAGATCTGCTTGTGTCCAACCTCGTTTTTCCCTTTCATTTTTTAATCGTTCACTAAATGTCATCGACGGCAACTCCTTTCTTATGTCAATATAAATTAAAAGTAGTATGAAGTAAAGAGAGCTATGGGCGCATGATGATGCAACGGATAGTTGCCATCACCAAACGCCAATTATATACCATTTTATATAAAATTTACATTTAATTTCCAAAAGTATTAGAATATATATCAAAGAAAAAAGCTAAGAATCCACATCTAGTGGTTCCTAGCTTTCTTGAAATAAATTCTATTAGCGAAAAGTTTTAATTGCCTAATTTGTTATGAAAATAAGCCTCCTACAAAACCAGTAATGCCTCCCCAAAGATTACTGAAGAAATTACCGATTCCTTGGAAGAATAATGAGATAAATCCTGCTCGTTCAACATCGTCTGCTGTTACTACATCAACAGCCATTTCTTTACCATCGATAAAACCGTAATCAGAACCTTCTTTTCTTTCAATTACAACTTTCCCAACTACCGTCCCTTTTTCAACTTTCGCTTCAAGGGACTCTTTATCTAACACTAACTTTGGTTGATATAAATCTTTTTCTGATGTTTTTACAAGCATGGATAAAGGTTCTTTTACAGCAATTTTTACTTTATCTTCTTTTCCTTTAATGACTTTAATAGATTCTTTTCCTTTTTCAGAAAAGTCGGCTGGAATAATTTCTTGTTTTGCAAATTGGCTAAAACCATAATCGAACAATTTTGCTGTTGCATCAAAACGCGCTTTATATGAACCAACACCGTTTGAATCAACAGCATTCATTACAACTGAAATTAAACGTGTACCATTTCGTTCAGCAGTTCCTGTGAAACAGTAACCGGCTAAATTTGTTGTACCTGTTTTTAATCCGTCAACACCTTGATATTGATATACCAACCCTGGCAACATGAAGTTCCAGTTTTCCATCTTAATGGCATCATCTGTACCTTCTCTGAACGTTTTTCTCGGAATGCTAGCAGTCTCTAAAACTTCAGGATAATCTTTCAGTAAATGATAGGCAAGTTTTGCAACTGAGCGAGCTGGCATTACGTTTTCATCTTCCGGACCTGTCCCAGCAGGATGCATGCCCATTAAATCAGCATTATTTAATCCTGTTGAATTGACAAATTTATAACCTTCAAGACCCAATTCTTTCGCTTTTTTATTCATTAATTTGACAAACTCTGTTTCCGTTCCAGCAACCATTTCGGCAATTGCCACTGTCGCCGCATTGGCAGAGTAGATTGCCATGGCTTCATATAATTCTCTTAATTTATAAGTTCCATCCGCTCTTAGTGGCACATTACTTAATGCGCGATTTTGTGACAATTTATACACATATTCTGAGACTTTATATTCCTGATCCCATGAAACTTTGCCATCTTTAATGGCATCTAATAGAATATACTCCGTCATCATTTTGGACATACTTGCAATTCCAAGGGGTGTGTCCGCATTTTGCTCATATAAAATTTTCCCTGAATCTGCGTCAATTAATATGGCAGCTCCTACCGTCAATCCTAAATCTGTTTCAGCATTTGCTTGTGGCGTCGTTACAAACATGCTAAAAAGCAGAATAGGAATTAATAATAAGCCAATCAAAGATGTCTTCCTAGCTTTTTTCACAAAACGTACCTCCACTCATTATTATCATCTTCGCTCATTTTATCATAGATTACGTTCCCTGTGTGTGAAAGAACGATAAAAAACCACTCTTCCAACATCTACCTTGACGTTGAAAGAGTGGCCAGGTTTCATCCAATTATTGTAGAGAGTAGTTTGGAGCTTCTTTAGTAATTTGAACAGTGTGTGGATGGGATTCACGAAGACCGGCATTGGTAATGCGGACAAATTGAGAATACTCGCGCAAATGTTCCAAGTTTGGCGCGCCGCAGTATCCCATACCTGAACGAACTCCGCCGACCAATTGATGGATTGTATCAGCAAGAGGCCCTTTGTATGGTACACGTCCTTCAATACCTTCAGGCACCAATTTTTTTGCATCTTCTTGGAAATAACGATCTTTTGAACCTTGTTCCATCGCAGAAAGGGAACCCATACCGCGGTATACTTTGAAACGGCGTCCTTGGAAAATTTCTGTTTCCCCTGGTGATTCAGTTGTACCGGCAAGCAATGAACCAAGCATTACGGCATGTCCACCTGCTGCAAGAGCTTTTACGATATCACCGGAATATTTGATACCACCGTCGGCAATAATCGTTTTGCCATATTCACGGGCTACTGTAGCACAATCGTAAATGGCTGTAATTTGTGGTACACCTACACCTGCAACAACCCGAGTCGTACAGATGGATCCAGGGCCGATACCTACTTTTACCACATCCGCTCCAGCTTCATATAATGCACGAGTTGCTTCTGCAGTCGCCACGTTACCAGCGATAATTTCCAAATCCGGATACTCTTTGCGAATATTTTTTACAGTATCAATAACGCCTTGGGAATGACCGTGAGCCGTATCGATCACAATAATATCCACTTGCGCTTCCACTAATTTTTTCACACGGGCATACGTATCACTTGAAACGCCAACCGCCGCGCCAACAATCAATCGTCCGATGCTGTCTTTTGCTGCATTAGGGAACTCAATCACTTTTTCAATATCTTTTATTGTGATTAACCCTTTTAATTTTCCTTCTTCATCTACAATTGGAAGTTTTTCGATTTTATATTTTTGCAGGATTTTTTCTGCTTCTTCCAATGTCGTTCCTACAGGAGCTGTGATCAAATCTTCTTTTGTCATGACTTCTTCGATTCTCAATGAATAATCGGAAATGAAGCGCAAATCACGATTCGTAATAATTCCAACTAATTTTTGTTCTTCTTCATTATTTACAATTGGAACACCCGAAATGCGATATTTACCCATTAAATGTTCAGCATCAAATACCTGATGTTGAGGTGTTAAAAAGAAAGGATTGGTAATAACCCCATTTTCTGAACGCTTTACTTTTTCGACTTCTTCTGCCTGTTCTTCAATGGACATGTTTTTGTGGATGATTCCAAGCCCACCTTGACGTGCCATGGCGATTGCCATTTTTGACTCAGTGACTGTGTCCATTCCCGCACTAATAATCGGAATATTTAATTTGATTTTTGGCGTCAGTTGCACAGATATATCAACTTCTCTAGGCAATACTGTTGAATGCGCTGGTACTAACAATACATCGTCAAACGTTAAGCCTTCTTTGGCAAACTTCGTCTCCCACATTTCGATTATTCCTCCTAGTATAAACGAATATTATTAGTAAGATTAACAACATGTTTTCCCAGTGTCAAGAATCTGATAAATAGAAAAAGTATTCGGATTATTGAAAATTGTCTACATGTTTTTTCAAATGATGAAGTGTGTCAAACTAGCTTTATTTTGTTCTTTTTCACATTAATTATGAAAATTGCTATTGTTTGATCAAAAATGGCTTGTGAAAGTGGAGTTTTTATGTACTGTTGATTTCTGTTTTTTAGACTAAAACAGAATAGTTGTTTTTTTGGTGGGGGGATGGTGGGTACGAAACTTTCTTGATTTTCTTGTATCTTCTTAATACTTTTTATTTTTATTTAAATTCTGCCTCCATATAAAAATGAATAAACTTTCGGTCTTTCTTTGTAAAGATTTTTAGTTTTAATAAATAAAATGCAGAAAACTAAAATAGTAATTTTTATTAACTACGTCCCACTCTCGCAGGGGATTCCCCCAATTACCATCGGCGCGAACTACGAAGCACGTTGACCGGCTACTCTCGTCAGTTTCGGCGGTCCGGTGCTCACGTACCCGACGCTTGCGCTCCGTGCCGCCTCACTTCCTTGATCTTCTTGGTCCCCGTGCTTCTCGTCTACTACTAATGGTTCTTCTGCTTGACTCTTTTATTCCTGTTTCTGTATCGCGCCGAGCTGACCTCCGGTCTTTGGTAGTTGGGGGCTTATTTTGGGCAATAAAAGAGGCTGGGACATAACTAATAAAGTGAACGAGCTGCAAAAAAAAATTTTGTAAAAAATTGATATCACAGAAAATTGATTGGAGTGACGGGGCGACTCCTGCGGGAACAGCCCGAGTCTCGAGACCCCGCAGGAGCGAAGGTTTGAGCTCCGAGGAGGCTCGAGCCGGGCCCGCGGAAAGCGTCCCCGGAACGGAAATCAATTTTCTTCAATTATCAAAAAAACACCATTTTTCTCCCGTGAGAAAATGGTGTTTTTTATCTTTTGTCCCAGCCTCCTGCTTGCGAAGCGACGTCCTACTCTCGCAGGGGGAAGCCCCCAACTACCATCGGCGCTAAAGAGCTTAACTTCCGTGTTCGGTATGGGAACGGGTGTGACCTCTTTGCCATCATCACTTCACAAGGACTGAGAGGTTGTTCTCTCAAAACTGGATAACGGCATTGAAAGCTTTTCTTTTGGTTAAGTCCTCGATCGATTAGTATCCGTCAGCTCCACACGTCACCGTGCTTCCACCTCGGACCTATCTACCTCATCGTCTTTGAGGGATCTTACTTGCTTATGCAATGGGAAATCTCATCTTGAGGGGGGCTTCATGCTTAGATGCTTTCAGCACTTATCCCGTCCACACATAGCTACCCAGCTGTGCCTTTGGCAAGACAACTGGTACACCAGCGGTGTGTCCATCCCGGTCCTCTCGTACTAAGGACAGCTCCTCTCAAATTTCCTGCGCCCACGACGGATAGGGACCGAACTGTCTCACGACGTTCTGAACCCAGCTCGCGTACCGCTTTAATGGGCGAACAGCCCAACCCTTGGGACCGACTACAGCCCCAGGATGCGATGAGCCGACATCGAGGTGCCAAACCTCCCCGTCGATGTGGACTCTTGGGGGAGATAAGCCTGTTATCCCCGGGGTAGCTTTTATCCGTTGAGCGATGGCCCTTCCATGCGGAACCACCGGATCACTAAGCCCGTCTTTCGACCCTGCTCGACTTGTAGGTCTCGCAGTCAAGCTCCCTTATGCCTTTACACTCTGCGAATGATTTCCAACCATTCTGAGGGAACCTTTGGGCGCCTCCGTTACCTTTTGGGAGGCGACCGCCCCAGTCAAACTGTCCACCTGACACTGTCTCCCAAGCCGATCAGGCTTGCGGGTTAGAATTTCAGTACAACCAGGGTAGTATCCCAAGGGCGCCTCCAGGGAAGCTGGCGCTCCCCCTTCTACGGCTCCTACCTATCCTGTACAAGTTGCACCGAAATTCAATATCAGGTTACAGTAAAGCTCCACGGGGTCTTTCCGTCCTGTCGCGGGTAACCTGCATCTTCACAGGTACTATAATTTCACCGAGTCTCTCGTTGAGACAGTGCCCAGATCGTTACGCCTTTCGTGCGGGTCGGAACTTACCCGACAAGGAATTTCGCTACCTTAGGACCGTTATAGTTACGGCCGCCGTTTACTGGGGCTTCAATTCGGAGCTTCGCTTGCGCTAACTCCTCCTCTTAACCTTCCAGCACCGGGCAGGCGTCAGCCCCTATACGTCACCTTGCGGTTTTGCAGAGACCTGTGTTTTTGATAAACAGTCGCCTGGGCCTATTCACTGCGGCTCATCGGGGCTTGCACCCCAATGAGCACCCCTTCTCCCGAAGTTACGGGGTCATTTTGCCGAGTTCCTTAACGAGAGTTCTCTCGCTCACCTTAGGATTCTCTCCTCGACTACCTGTGTCGGTTTGCGGTACGGGCACCTCCCGCCTCGCTAGAGGCTTTTCTTGGCAGTGTGAAATCAGGAACTTCGCCTCCTAAGAGGCTCCCCATCACCGCTTGGCGTTACGGGAAGCGGATTTGCCTACTTCCCCGCCTTGCGGCTTGGACACGCGCGACCAACGGCGTGCTTTCCCTATCCTCCTGCGTCCCCCCATTGCTCAAACGGCGGGGAGGTGGTACAGGAATATCAACCTGTTGTCCATCGCCTACGCCTTTCGGCCTCGGCTTAGGTCCCGACTAACCCTGAGCGGACGAGCCTTCCTCAGGAAACCTTAGTCATTCGGTGGATGGGATTCTCACCCATCTTTCGCTACTCATACCGGCATTCTCACTTCTAAGCGCTCCACCAGTCCTTCCGGTCTGACTTCTGCGCACTTAGAACGCTCTCCTACCACTCGTGCGAAGCACGAATCCACAGCTTCGGTGAACCGTTTAGCCCCGATACATTTTCGGCGCAGCGTCACTCGACCAGTGAGCTATTACGCACTCTTTAAATGATGGCTGCTTCTAAGCCAACATCCTGGTTGTCTAAGCAACGCCACATCCTTTTCCACTTAACGGTTACTTTGGGACCTTAGCTGGTGGTCTGGGCTGTTTCCCTCTTGACCACGGATCTTATCACTCGTAGTCTGACTCCCGCGTCTAAATAGCTGGCATTCGGAGTTTGTCTGAATTCGGTAACCCGAGGTGGGCCCCTAGTCCAAACAGTGCTCTACCTCCAGTATTCGTTACGCGAGGCTAGCCCTAAAGCTATTTCGGAGAGAACCAGCTATCTCCAAGTTCGATTGGAATTTCTCCGCTACCCACACCTCATCCCCGCACTTTTCAACGTGCGTGGGTTCGGGCCTCCAGTGAGTGTTACCTCACCTTCACCCTGGACATGGGTAGATCACCTGGTTTCGGGTCTACGACCACGTACTCTTTCGCCCTATTCAGACTCGCTTTCGCTGCGGCTCCGTCTCCTCGACTTAACCTTGCACGTAATCGTAACTCGCCGGTTCATTCTACAAAAGGCACGCCATCACCCGTTAACGGGCTCTGACTACTTGTAGGCACACGGTTTCAGGTTCTCTTTCACTCCCCTCCCGGGGTGCTTTTCACCTTTCCCTCACGGTACTGGTTCACTATCGGTCACTAGGGAGTATTTAGCCTTGGGAGATGGTCCTCCCGGATTCCGACGGAATTTCACGTGTTCCGCCGTACTCAGGATCCACTCTGGAGAGGATGGATTTTCGACTACAGGGCTGTTACCTTCTACGGCCGTCCTTTCCAGAACGGTTCGTCTAACCCATCCTTTTGTAACTCCGTATAGAGTGTCCTACAACCCCAAGAGGCAAGCCTCTTGGTTTGGGCTGTTCCCGTTTCGCTCGCCGCTACTCAGGGAATCGATGTTTCTTTCTTCTCCTCCAGGTACTTAGATGTTTCAGTTCCCTGGGTGTGCCCTCTTAACGCTATGAATTCACGTTAAGATACTGCTCCATTACGAGCAGTGGGTTGCCCCATTCGGAAATCTCCGGATCAAAGCTTACTTACAGCTCCCCGAAGCATATCGGTGTTAGTCCCGTCCTTCATCGGCTCCTAGTGCCAAGGCATCCACCGTGCGCCCTTACTAACTTAACCTTGCGGCTTACGACTTGCTTGCGCCTCGTAACCCTTGATGGTTTGCTTTTCTATCAGAAAAGCGTAAGAACTTTACAGTAAATTACTTACTTTCAATGTCGTTTATCCAGTTTTCAAAGAACAACAGCAATATTCTAATCCGGTATAACCTCGAGATGAATCATTTCATCTGCGAATGTCATACAAGTATGGAATATATGGTGGAGCATAGCGGGATCGAACCGCTGACCTCCTGCGTGCAAAGCAGGCGCTCTCCCAGCTGAGCTAATGCCCCAAAAATATGGTGGGCCTAAATGGACTTGAACCATCGACCTCACGCTTATCAGGCGTGCGCTCTAACCAGCTGAGCTATAGGCCCATATTTTGAGGTTTTATAAACCCTCAAAACTGAACACAAAACGCTAATGTTTTCCGTTTATATCCTTAGAAAGGAGGTGATCCAGCCGCACCTTCCGATACGGCTACCTTGTTACGACTTCACCCCAATCATCTGTCCCACCTTCGGCGGCTGGCTCCCGGAGGGTTACCTCACCGACTTCGGGTGTTACAGACTCTCGTGGTGTGACGGGCGGTGTGTACAAGGCCCGGGAACGTATTCACCGCGGCATGCTGATCCGCGATTACTAGCGATTCCGGCTTCATGCAGGCGAGTTGCAGCCTGCAATCCGAACTGAGAGTGGCTTTTTGGGATTCGCTCCCCCTCGCGGGTTCGCCGCCCTTTGTACCACCCATTGTAGCACGTGTGTAGCCCAGGTCATAAGGGGCATGATGATTTGACGTCATCCCCACCTTCCTCCGTATTTGTACGGCAGTCTCCTTAGAGTGCCCAACTGAATGATGGCAACTAAGGACAAGGGTTGCGCTCGTTGCGGGACTTAACCCAACATCTCACGACACGAGCTGACGACAACCATGCACCACCTGTCACCGCTGTCCCCGAAGGGAAGGCCATGTCTCCATGGCGGTCAGCGGGATGTCAAGACCTGGTAAGGTTCTTCGCGTTGCTTCGAATTAAACCACATGCTCCACCGCTTGTGCGGGCCCCCGTCAATTCCTTTGAGTTTCAGTCTTGCGACCGTACTCCCCAGGCGGAGTGCTTAATGCGTTAGCTGCAGCACTAAGGGGCGGAAACCCCCTAACACCTAGCACTCATCGTTTACGGCGTGGACTACCAGGGTATCTAATCCTGTTTGCTCCCCACGCTTTCGCGCCTCAGCGTCAGTTACAGGCCAGGAAGCCGCCTTCGCCACTGGTGTTCCTCCATATCTCTACGCATTTCACCGCTACACATGGAATTCCGCTTCCCTCTCCTGCACTCAAGTCTCCCAGTTTCCAATGACCCTCCCCGGTTGAGCCGGGGGCTTTCACATCAGACTTAAGAGACCGCCTGCGCGCGCTTTACGCCCAATAATTCCGGACAACGCTTGCCACCTACGTATTACCGCGGCTGCTGGCACGTAGTTAGCCGTGGCTTTCTAGTAAGGTACCGTCAGGGCGCAGCCAGTGACTGCTGCGCTTGTTCTTCCCTTACAACAGAGCTTTACGATCCGAAGACCTTCTTCGCTCACGCGGCGTTGCTCCATCAGGCTTTCGCCCATTGTGGAAGATTCCCTACTGCTGCCTCCCGTAGGAGTCTGGGCCGTGTCTCAGTCCCAGTGTGGCCGATCACCCTCTCAGGTCGGCTACGCATCGTCGCCTTGGTAGGCCGTTACCCCACCAACTAGCTAATGCGCCGCGGGCCCATCCTATAGTGATAGCAGAACCATCTTTCAACCCCGAAGCATGCGCTTCGGTGTGTTATCCGGTATTAGCACGCGTTTCCGCGAGTTATCCCGGTCTATAGGGCAGGTTACCCACGTGTTACTCACCCGTCCGCCGCTAACCAATTAAAAAGCAAGCTTTCTAATTGGTCCGCTCGACTTGCATGTATTAGGCACGCCGCCAGCGTTCGTCCTGAGCCAGGATCAAACTCTCCAAAAAAGAGATTTGATTAGCTCAAAAATTACTTGTCCGAATCCGGTTGTCAACGAGGGTTAACAACCGGAAGTATTATTACATCAACGTTTTAGTGTTCAGTTTTCAAGGTTCATATCCTATCGCCTCGCAGCGACTTAATTATAATAACAATTTTCAAAATGTATGTCAATAAAAATTTCAAATTATTTTTTTAACAAATCATTTTTAAGAAAAAACTTTTAATAAAAAACGATTTGTTCTTGGAAAACGGCTTTTTATTGACATGAAAAAGAAGTATTCAGATATGAAAATTATTTGGATCATTCACGAGATAGAATTCTATTATAGAATGATAAAAAAATCAAGCTTTATTATCATTTTTTAATCGTTTGGTATGACTCGGGAAATCATTAGCGCATTTTGTTTGGATAAATCGATAATCTCTCCATTTTTTAATAGCCTGATAATAGGGCGGGTTGGGTAAAACTGATTGACAAAAATTACTTCCGCTTTTTCCAGGTTTGTTAATTCCACCTTTGTTCCAATCGGCAAATCGGCCACTAAGTTTGTTAAAGTATTGACCACCTGGATATCAAATTTTCCAAATTCCGTTTCTTTAATCATTTCAATGACTTTGAATAAAGATTCCTTTGACCGATATACGCGATCGCAAGTCATGGCATGGAATGTATCAGCCACAGCAATGATTTGCGCCAATTGGGACACTCTTCCCATTTTAATTCCTATCGGGTAGCCGCTGCCATCCAAGCGTTCGTGATGTTGTAGTACGGCGAGTTTCATTTCAGGCTTTAAAGCGGCCAATTCTTTCACCATGTTATAACTATAAACCGGATGTCTACGGATTTCGTCGTATTCATTTTTCGTAAGGGCACCCTTTTTATTCCGTATAATCTTAGGAACTTTTGCCATCCCGCAATCTGCAAGGGCTCCAGCAATGCCGATTTGCAACGTATTTCCCCGGTCAAAGCCCAGCTTGTTTGCAAGTGTGGCCGCAATTAATCCTGTAGCGATGCAATGGTGGTACAGATAATCATTTGGTGTGGAATAATGGGTCAAATCAAAAAGATACGACCGGTCTTCCAAAACTTTTTCGATTAATGGGAAAATGACCTCTCTCACTTTAATCAGGTCAATTTTTGCGCCAGCTTCCCATTTACTGAATTCTTTTTTAAATATTTCTAAATTCGCCAAATATTCCTTCCCGAACGTACTAAGTTGATTATCTTGTTCGGCAATCACGCTTTCTTCTTTCTCCACTTTTTTATTTGAAACACGTTTTTTCTTCTCATCAAAAAGAATTGGCACTTCCTGAATATTGAACGCTCTGAATACATGCAAAAGTTCGGAAGTAATGGGTGTATTTTTTGCAACGATCGGATATCTAGTATTTGCGTAAATATCTTTTCCGACAATATCTCCAAAATCCAAATTATTGATGTGAACCATTGTTATCTTCAATCTGAAAACCCCCTTTTCTGATTATTCATAAATCCATCCTCCATGCAAAATTATACAATATTTTACTTATTCATTTTGGATATTTTTATGAATAAAAAAAACAGAAACATCATAATAAAGCGATGTTTCTGTTTAAGGAATTTATTCATGTTTTTATTTCATTTTCCTTTACATATCAGGCTTTATCATTTTCTTCTTTTTCTGTTATATCGTTTTCATCGGAATTTTCTTCTTTCTTCACTCTAGCTACTGTTGCCACGCATTCATCTTCGGCCAAGCGGATTAGCCGTACCCCTTGCGTATTTCTGCCGATACAAGATATATCATTCACGTCCATACGGATGAGTATGCCATTGTTTGTAATCAACATGATGTCTTCTGTGCCGTCCACGGTTTTTACCGCGCACATTGGGCCGTTTTTCTCTGTAATCTGAATCGTTTTTATGCCTACTCCACCCCGGTTTTGCAGGCGATATTCAGATTCAGGCGTCCGTTTTCCGTAACCTTTTTCAGTTACGACCAAAATATCTTGACCCGGTTCGACGATTTCCATACCGACTACCCAATCGCCTTCGCGAAGTTTAATACCGCGTACTCCGGCTGCGGTACGGCCCATTTCACGAATATCCTGTTCTTCAAAACGGATTAACATGCCGTTTCTGGTACCAATGACAACATGTTTTGAACCGTCTGTTAATCGGACAGAAATCAATTCATCATCTTCGTTCAAATGAATTGCAATTAAACCGTTATTGCGGATATTGGCAAATTGGGATAAAGAAGTGCGCTTTGTAATCCCCATTTTTGTCGTAAAGACGAAGAACGCATTTTCATCATATTCTTTTACACCAATCATCGCCGTAACTTTTTCTTCTTTCTCAAGATTTAACAAGTTAACGATTGGTAAACCTTTTGCTGTACGTCCGTATTCAGGGATTTCATATCCTTTTGCCCGATACACTTTCCCTTTGGAAGTGAAGAATAAAATGACGTCATGGGTAGATGTGAACAATAAATGTTCCACAAAATCATCTTCGTGGGTATTCATTCCTTGCACTCCGCGGCCGCCGCGTCTTTGACTGCGATATGTGTTGGCCGCCAATCTCTTAATATATCCTCTATGGGTCAATGTAACGACGGAATCTTCCCTTGGGATCAAATCTTCATCTTCAATCATTTCCGGACCGCCGGGAGCAATTTCAGTTTTGCGTTGGTCATTATATTTTTCTTTAATTTCTAACAGTTCTTTTTTAATAATGTCAATAATTTTTGACTCATCAGCTAAAATGGCTTTTAATTCGCCTATAAGTTTTTGCAAATCATGATATTCATTCTCTATTTTTTCTCTTTCCAGTCCGCTCAAACGAACGAGGCGCATATCGAGGATGGCTTGTGCTTGTTTTTCCGATAAGTTAAAGCGCTCCATTAAAATGGGTTTTGCTTCTTCTCCTGTGCGAGAAGAACGAATGATATTGATGATTTCATCGATATGATCAAGAGCAATGCGCAAGCCCTCTAAAATATGTGCCCGATCTTCCGCTTTCTTCAATTCATATTGAGTACGGCGGGTGATGACTTCTTTTTGATGTTCTAAATATTGATAAAGCACTTCTTTTAAACTTAATACTTTTGGTTGGCCGTGAACGAGGGCAAGCATGTTCACGCTAAAATTCATTTGCATGGCCGTTTGTTTGTATAAGTTGTTCAACACCACATTGGCATTGGCATCTTTTCTTACTTCTATAACAATCCGCATGCCCCGGCGGTCAGATTCATCACGAAGATTGGAAATTCCTTCGATTTTTTTATCCCGAACGAGCTCAGCAATTTTTTCAATTAACTTCGCTTTATTCACTTGATATGGAATTTCTGTTACAACAATGGTTTCTTTTCCAGTCGAACTTGTTTCAATTTCCACTTTTGCACGCACAACAATTGTGCCACGTCCTGTTTCATAAGCGCGACGAATTCCGCTTCGTCCTAAAATAATCCCGCCTGTCGGAAAATCTGGCCCTGGAATAATTTCCATCAACTCATCTGTTGTAATTTCAGGATTTTCCGCTACTGCGATAACCGCATCAATTGTTTCTCCCAATTGATGCGGAGGAATATTTGTTGCCATACCAACAGCAATTCCTGAAGCTCCGTTTACGAGCAAGTTAGGGAACCGAGAAGGCAATACTTTTGGTTCCTTTTCAGTTCCTTCATAGTTTGGATCATAATCAATCGTATTTTTATTGATATCCCGAAGCATCTCCATCGCAATTTTTGACATGCGGGCTTCCGTATAACGCATGGCAGCAGCGCCGTCTCCATCAACTGAACCAAAGTTGCCATGTCCATCCACTAAAACGTAACGATAGCTAAAGTCCTGCGCCATCCGCACAAGTGCATCATAGATGGAAGAGTCTCCGTGGGGATGGTATTTCCCCATTACATCTCCTACGATGCGGGCACATTTTTTATACGGTTTATCTGAATGGTTTCCCAATTCATACATGCCGTAAAGAATACGGCGTTGAACAGGTTTCAAGCCGTCTCTCACATCCGGCAGGGCACGGGAAACAATGACGCTCATTGCATAATCTAAAAAAGATTTTTGAACTTCTTCGCTAATTTTCACTTGTTTGATTTCTGAATTAATATTTTCAGCCATGGATGAGCCCTCCTTTCATGCATATTAAACGTCTAGATTTTCAACATATACTGCATTTTCTTCAATAAATTGTCTACGGGGCTCTACTTCATCGCCCATTAGTTGTCTAAAGATTTGATCGGCTTTAATGGCATCATCCAATTGGATTTGAAGCAACGTACGTCTTTCTGGATTCATCGTTGTTTCCCATAGTTGTTCAGCATTCATTTCTCCTAAACCTTTATATCGTTGAATTGTAGGTTTTGGATTATCTGGAAGGCGTTTTAAAATTTCCTGAAGTTCTTCATCTGAATAACAGTACTCTACATGCTTTCCTTGCTTTACTTGATAAAGAGGCGGTTGGGCAGCATATACATATCCTGCTTCGATAAGCGGACGCATGAATCGGAAGAAGAATGTTAGCAATAGAATGCGGATATGTGCTCCATCGACATCAGCATCGGTCATAATGATGATTTTATGATATCGGGCTTTTTCTAGATCAAATTCATCTCCGATACCTGTACCAAAGGCTGTGATCATGGCGCGAATTTCCGCATTGGATAAAATGCGGTTTAAATTGGCTTTTTCCACATTTAAAATTTTTCCGCGCAAAGGCAAGATGGCTTGGAAGTAACGGTCACGACCTGATTTAGCCGATCCGCCCGCTGAATCCCCTTCGACAATGAAAATTTCAGATTCTGCCGGATTTGTAGAAGTACAGTCAGCAAGCTTCCCTGGTAAATTTGAAATTTCCAACGCTGATTTTCTTCTTGTAAATTCCCGGGCTTTTTTGGCCGCAACACGAGCTCTAGCAGCCATTATTCCTTTTTCAACAATTTTTCTAGCAATCGATGGATTTTCTAATAAAAATCGTTCAAAGCTTTCCGAAAAGATTTGGTTTGTAATGGCACTTACTTCCGAATTTCCTAATTTCGTTTTTGTTTGCCCTTCAAATTGAGGATTCGGATGTTTTACAGATATAATGGCAGTTAAACCTTCGCGGACATCTTCACCTGTTAAATTTGCATCGTTATCTTTAATCATGCCGCTTTTTCGTGCATATTCATTAATGACACGAGTCAAAGCCATTTTAAACCCAGATTCATGGGTACCGCCTTCATAAGTGTTGATATTATTTGCAAAGGAATAAATGTCAGTGGAGTATCCCGCATTATATTGCAATGCAATTTCAACGGAAATTCCATCCTTTTCCCCCATAATATCAATCGTTTCATGAATCGGCTCTTTCGACTCATTTAGATGCTCTACATACTCTCGAATTCCGCCTTCGTAATAATAAGTATCAGAATGCACTTCATCCCCGCGCTCATCTGTCAATGTCAGCCTAATGCCGCGGTTTAAATAAGCCAGTTCACGCAAGCGGGTTGCCAATGTCTCGTAATCATATACAGTCGTTTCCTTAAAAATTTCCGGATCCGCTTTAAAACGTGTTGTCGTTCCAGTTTCATCTGTATCTCCCAACACTTTTAGCGGTACAACCGTATTCCCTCTAGCAAACTTAATATAATAAATATGACCATCCCGTTTTACATACACTTCAGTTTCTTCGGAAAGCGCATTTACTACAGAAGCTCCAACACCATGCAAACCTCCGGAAACTTTATAGCCGCCGCTTCCAAATTTTCCTCCAGCGTGGAGTACAGTCATAATTACTTCAACGGCAGGAATACCCATTTTTTCATGGATGCTTACCGGTATCCCCCTGCCGTTATCTTCCACACGAATCCAATTATCTTTTTCTATCGTTACATGAATTTTATCGCAATAACCAGCTAATGCTTCATCAATACTATTGTCTACAATCTCCCACACTAAATGGTGTAAACCTTTTGAATTTGTTGAACCAATATACATTCCTGGACGTTTGCGGACAGCTTCTAATCCTTCTAAAACTTGTATTTGTTCAGCATCATAATTTCCCTGAACTTTACTATCTTCTAAAGCCACCACGTTCACCTACTCTTTCATACCCTAGTATGCATTTATTTCATCACATAAAATCCTATAAAATCCAATGATCAACTATTCAGTCTCTATTTTTCCTTGTTTCACGTGAAACATTTTTGCGTGTTGTAATGTCTCATGGTGAATTCCATCAACACTTGTAGTCGTAACAAAGGTCTGAACTTCTCCTTGAATCGTGTTCAGCAAATGGGATTGACGGAAATCATCCAATTCTGACAATACATCATCCAAAAGCAATATAGGTGATTCTCCTGTTTCTTGCTTAATTAATTCAATTTCAGCCAACTTTAAAGAAAGGGCAGTTGTCCTTTGTTGTCCTTGCGATCCATAAACCTGAACATCATAATCGTTGACTAAAAATTGCAAGTCATCACGATGAGGTCCGATGAGTGTCAGGCCCCTTTCCATTTCCTTTTCTTTCACTTGAGCGAATTTTTCCGCTAAGTATGTAGATATATCGGTGATGGACCAATCTTTATCAATTCCTTTGGTTGTGAAGTATTTTATTTTTAACTTTTCCATTCCTTGAGAGATGCCGGAATGGATCTTTTCCGCCCATTCCTGTAATAGATCAACAAATTCAAAACGCTTACGAATAATTTGTACAGCGGATTGAATATATTGTTCTGTGTAAATATCAAATAATACTTCATCGATTTTTTGTTTTTCTTGATAACTTTTCAATAACTGGTTTCTCTGCTTTAAGAGCTTATGGAAATTCAGCAGTTCATGCAAATAAACGGGGGAAATTTGGCCAATTTCCATATCAATAAAACGTCTGCGCACTTGCGGACTTCCTTTTACGATGTTCAAGTCCTCCGGCGCAAACATGACAACGTTAATTTGACCTATATAGTTACTTAGTTTCGATTGTTCAATATGGTTAACTTTTCCCTTTTTCCCTTTTTTAGTAATTAAAAGCTCCAAAGGAAAGCTAACATGTCGTTTTTTGATTTCCCCTTTTATTTTACCATAGTCTGTTTCCCAACGTATCAATTCTTTATCATTGCTCGTCCGGTGGGATTTGGCCATCGCCAATACATAGATGGATTCTAAAATATTCGTCTTTCCTTGGGCATTTTCTCCAATGAGGACATTGATTTTTGGAGAAAACTCTAAATTGAGAGATTCATAATTGCGGTAATTGGTAAGTTGTAAACGTTCAATAATCATTCCTTTTCTCCGTTCTTGTTTACAATTACATATCTTCCACAACCAGGAATATTGATGAAATCGCCATGTCTTAATTTTCGTCCACGTCGTCTTTCAATTTCACCGTTGACATACACATTGTTTTCTTCCAAATACCATTTGGCCATACCACCAGAGCCGATCACATTGGTCACTTTCAACACCTGACCGAGCGTGATGAATTCCGTGTCAATAACTAATTCATTCAAATAAATTCAGCCTCCGTTAAACGAACATCTATCAATTAATCTTACCTTAATTTTCGCCAATAAGCCAGAAAAGCAACGGATGCCTACCTTAATTTTTGACGAAAAGCTTCTAATTCAAACCTTTATTCATGCTTACATACTTCTCCAATCAGAATTAAAAAACGAATATTAAAATCGTTTCAACTAAAATTTTTTGATTTTTAGTATAAAAAAAGTTTCACAACATATAATGTCGTAAAACCTGCCGCCAAATCCCGTGTTTTAATGAAAGACCCAATACGTTTTGAGTAAAAAAAATGTGTAGACAAGCCTGAAATTCGGCTATATCTACACTTTTCAAAAATTAATATGTTCTCACCGGCAGTATCAACTGAAGGATGGCATCATCATTCACTGAACGTAGAATGAATGGTCTCATTGCACCGGTAAATTGAATGATTACTTCCTGCCCTTGCCCATCAATCGCTTTTAATGCTTCCATCATGTATTTTGCACTAAATGAAATAACCAGTTCTTCACCTTCGTTTGAGTGAACCGGAATTTGTTCTTCCACTTTTCCGATTTCCGGTGAATTGGATGAAATTTTCACACCTTCATCTTCCAATGTTTCAAAACGGACAACGTTGTTCCGATCTTCTCTGGCCACAAGAGAGGCGCGGTCAATTGCTTGCAATAATGTTTTTCCATCCAACGTAATATTGGTTTTGAATTCCGTTGGTATTAAGCGGGAAGTATCCGGATAATTTCCTTCCAGCAAACGGGAGAAGAATAATACGTGATCCGTTTTGAATAAAATTTGTTGGTTGGACATTGTGATTTCAACAGGATTGCTTGTTTCATCCAAAATTTTATTCAATTCATTGAGACTTTTTCCAGGAATGACGATTGACTCAATATCGCCCGGTAAAGTTTCCAGTTTCACTTTTCTCCGCGCCAAACGATGGCTATCTGTTGCAACACAGATCAATTCGTCGTTTTCTATCATCCATTTTACCCCTGTGAGCACAGGTCTGCTTTCGCTTGTTGCAACCGCAAATACTGTTTCGCGAATAATCGCTTTCAATAAATCGGCCGGTATTTCGAATTTATTATCGTTGGAGATCTCCGGCAATAACGGATATTCGGATGCATCCAAACCGATCAAATGGAATTCCGTTTTTCCTGAGCGAATATGAGTTTGAAAATCATTCACCACTTCGATTTCAACATCATTTGTAGGAAGTTTTCTTACGATTTCGTTGAACATTCGGGCTTGTAAAACGATGGATCCAGTTTCCACAATGTTGATAATTTGATCGCCGTTTTCTTCGGCTGGAATAAATGTTTGGATGGTGATATCTGCATCTGATCCTGTCAACAGAATGCCGTTGTTTCTGACATCTATTTTTATCCCGGTCAGGATAGGGATCGTTGTTTTGGAACTGATGGCTTTTGTTACATCATTTAGCCCATCCAACAGTCGATCTCGCATGATTTCAAATTTCATCGTCATACCTCACTTATTAAATTATTATTTTTTAAAATAAAAAGAGTAGGAATAGTAATAGTCGCTGTGGATTTGTGGATAAGCGTGATTTTTTCTGTTCAGACAACATATCCACATGTTAATACATTGTGAATAACCCTGTAAAAGAAAATGAAGGTTATCCACAACCTTATTTGCCAAGCATGCTGCGAATCCGCTTGATTTCTTCCTGCAGATGTTGATCCACTTTTAACAATTTTTCAATCTTCTCATGAGCATGAATAACCGTTGTGTGATCTCTTCCACCAAATTCTTCCCCAATTTTAGGCAAAGAAAAATCCGTTAATTCTCTTGATAAATACATCGCCACTTGTCGGGGGAATGCAATGGATTTTGTGCGTTTTTTTGAAGTGAAATCCTCTAATCGGATATTGAAATGTTCCCCCACAACCTTTTGAATGTCCTGAATTGTTACTGTTTTTGGTTTTGTGTTAGGCATTATGTCTTTTAACGCTTCTTGTGCCAATTCTACGGTGATGTCCTGATTAACTAAAGACGAATAAGCGACGACACGAATCAATGCTCCTTCCAGCTCGCGAATATTCGTGTCAATTTGGTTTGCTATGTAATGCATCACTTCATTCGGTATATCAAGTCCATCCGCTTTTGCCTTTTTGCGCAAGATCGCTATCCGCGTTTCTAGATCCGGAGGGGTGATGTCCGTAATCAATCCCCATTCAAACCGTGAGCGCAGGCGATCTTCCAATGTCGGAATTTCTTTTGGTGGACGGTCACTGGAAATGACGATTTGTTTTGATTCCGTATGCAATGTATTGAATGTGTGGAAAAATTCCTCTTGAGTTGATTCTTTTCCAGCCAAAAATTGAATATCATCAATTAATAATACATCCACGTTGCGATATTTGTTTCGGAAGTCTTCGGCCTTATTATCCCGGATTGAGTTGATGAACTCATTTGTAAATTTTTCTGAAGATAAATAGACCACTTTCGCATTTGGATTATGTTCAAGAACATAATGGCCGATTGCATGCATTAAATGGGTTTTTCCTAAACCAACCCCACCGTAAATGAACAATGGATTGTAGGCTTTGGCAGGTGCTTCCGCAACCGCGAGAGATGCTGCATGGGCGAAACGGTTGCCCGAACCGATGACAAAGGTATCAAAGGTATATTTAGGATTAAGCATGCTATGTGGGCTTTCTTGAGGCTCATTTGACTTCGTTTGAATGACCGGTGCCGGAATATCAAAATCATCGTTGTCCTGATCCTTTTGAACAACAAATTTAATATACAGATCTTCTCCGGTTAATTCGGACAAGATTCCTGCAATTAAATGTACATAGTGGTTTTCGAGCCATTCACGCGCGAAAGAAGTGGGCGCCGCGATTGTCACATTATTTCCTTTGTAAGAGAGCAATTTAGTCGATTTTAACCACGTCTCAAAGCTTGGTTTTGAAATTTGTTGCTCTACTCGGGCCAGGACCTTGCTCCATAACTCGTCTAAATGTTCCAAGCTTGTGACTCCTTTACTAAATATTTTTTTACAGTTTATATGAAAAACGGATCCATCATTTATTATTAAAACACAAAATCACAACCTGTGGATAACTTTTTCCATAGGTTGTGTTTATTTTTATCCACAGGTTATTAACAGTTGGGGATAAAATATTTCCCAAGATACTTTTCCACAAGGTAAAGCACAATTATCCTATCAAAAAAATTAAGCAGTTTCAATAGCTCCATAAACTTATCCACATTATTCATACGAATCCGTAAATTTTTTTCCACAAGGTATGTTTATGTGAAAAAGTTGTCAATAACAATTGTGGATAAAAAAATGGTGAAAAAAATTATCCACAATCCTTGTGATTATCTACAACTATCCTGTGGATAATTTATTAAAATATTTTGAAAATATCCCAAGGGGTTTTTTCACTTTCCTGTAATTAATCGCTATTTGACAATCTGAATGTAGTTTTTATATAATAGTCAGGTCTATATGTAAAAATTGAAACTGAACAATCACTTTGGAGGTGTAAATATAGATGAAACGCACATATCAACCATCAAAACTTAAGCGCAAAAAAGAACACGGATTCCGTAAACGCATGAGCACAAAAAACGGTCGTAAAGTTTTAGCAGCACGTCGTCGTAAAGGAAGAAAAGTATTATCTGCATAAGTCCACTGATTCTTCAGTGGTCTTTTTTTTCTCAATTTTAGAAAAGAAAAGCAGGTGATCGAGTGAGGAAGCGCCAGAGGATAAAGAAAAATAAAGAATTTCAGCAAGTGTTTAAAGAAGGGAAATCTTACGCAAATCGCCAGTTTGTCATATATTGTTTGCCAAAGGAAGGACAAAAGGAATTTCGAATCGGCCTTTCGGTGGGAAAAAAAATCGGGAATGCCGTTACACGGAATCAAGTGAAGCGCTATATCCGCCAAGTTTTTTTTGAATTAAAAGATGAAATCCGTCAAGATATGGATTATGTCATTATCGCCAGATTGCCGGCGGCCGATTTAAATTACCATGAAACGAAAAAAAGTTTGGAACATGTATTAAAAATTTCTAAGGCATTGAATAGAAGAAAAGAGGAATAAGGCAAGTTTCCTTCGCTTTGTAAGCGCCATCAATTTTGTGCCGATGGAAAGAAACTATCTGTGGAGCAAAGGCGTAAAATCATGGTAAAATAGCTGAAGATGATGAAAAAAAGAAGAAAGATCTGTAAAACTGTAGGAGGAGCAGCGTTGAAAAAAAAATATTGGATACTGTTAACCTTATCTATAGCCACCATCTTGCTTAGCGGCTGTACCGAATATCGCGAACCGATTTCAGAAGACAGCGAAGGTTTTTGGAATCAATTTATTGTTTGGCCGATCGTCTCCATTATCAAATATTTCTCAGATCTATTAGGATCTTATGGATTGGGAATTATCGCTGTCACAATTATCATTCGATTGGCAATTCTTCCGCTCACAATAAAACAGGTGCAGAGTTCGAAAAAAATGCAGGAACTGCAACCAAAAATGCAGGAACTTCAAAAGAAATACAGTTCAAAAGATGCTGTAACACAACAAAAATATCAACAAGAATTGATGGAATTAATGAAAACAAGCGGCGTCAATCCAATGATGGGCTGCTTACCTGCTTTGATTCAAATGCCGATCATCATCGGACTCTATCATGCAATCAGCCGGATGAATGTGACACCGGAGTTTGAACTTGGCACGTTTCTCGTTTTCCCATTGGCGGAACCAAGTATTGTTCTAGCTATTGCGGCCGGCGTCATCCAATATATTGTATTAATGACTGGTCCGGCGGTGGACAATCCTCAAATGAAAATGATGTTATATATTATGCCTCTGATGATCATTGGATTTGGTATGGCCTTACCGGCGGCATTGTCATTATATTGGGTGGTCGGAAATATTATTTCAGTAGTGCAAAATATCTTTATTTATAAGAAACCTTGGGAAAAGAAGGAATCTGAAAAACCTGCGACAACTGGAGGAGCGAAAAAGTGAAACAAATAACACAAACTGGCTCAACGAAGGATGAAGCAATCGCTTTAGCGTTACAACAGCTTGGGGCGACACGGGATCAAGTGGAAATAGAGGTATTGCAAGAAGCAAAAAAGGGGTTTTTGGGATTTGGTGCCCGTCCTGCAGAGGTTCGGGTAACTTTAATTGAACCTTTGACAGAAGAAAAAGAAATTCAAGAAGAAATCCCATCGGAAAAGGATGAACCGGAAACAGTTGTTGAAGCGGTTGAACCAAATGAAATAAAGGGCGAGAATGCAATACAAACAATGGATGAGGTTCAGGAAGATTACGCTGATCCTATCGAAAGTGCCGTTCAATATTTGACAGACATCGCAAAAGCATTGGGAATTAACGATTTGAAAATTGAAACGGAAACGGAAGGTAAAACGATTCTTTTCAAACTGGAAAGTGAAAAGGCGGCACTCCTTATTGGAAAACACGGAAGCAATTTAAATGCTTTGCAACAATTAACCCAATTGGTTGTAAGCAAAAATGCAAAATCATATGTGACGGTAAGTCTGGATGTTGAAAACTATCGCGAGCGCCGTCAAATTGCTTTGGAGCAATTGGCTGAGCGAATGGCGGACAAGGCAATCCGGACAGGAAAAAAAGTTGCATTGGAACCGATGCCTTCTTACGAACGGAAAATTATCCATAATGCTTTAGCGAATCGGTTGGATGTGGAAACATATTCGGAAGGCGTGGAACCGAATCGCCATCTAGTCATCGAACCGGTGAAATAAATTTGAGGCTGGGACATAACTAATAAAGTGAACGAGCTGCAAAAAAATTTTTTGTAAAAAATTGATATCACAGAAAAATGATTGGAGTGACGGGGCGACTCCTGCGGGAACAGCCCGAGTCTCGAGACCCCGCAGGAGCGAAGGTTTGAGCTCCGAGGAGGCTCGAGCCGGGCCCGCGGAAAGCGTCCCCGGAACGGAAATCAATTTTCTTCAATTATCAAAAAAGAGGCTGGGACAAAACCCTCCTCTAATATGGAAACAGCCCATGAAATGTTGGAATGAAATTTCATGGGCTGTTCTTCATTTTTTCAATAAAAAATAAGGACCTCTTCTGTTAAAATTAAGTTACCACCAAAACTAACAGAAAGAAGGGTCCTTATGTTTAAATATTATAACATGAATCAATTAGTTTTACCTCTAGATTTAGAAATAAAATTACAAGAAAATGATATTGCCTTCCATATTCACTATTTAGTTGAAAGTATTCCAGATGAAGCCTTCCTGCCGTTTCTTCGAAATACAGGTTGTCCTGCTTATCATCCACGCATGATGCTAAAAATTATTTTGTGTGCCTATTCGCAGTCTGTCTTTTCAGGTCGAAAAATTGAAGCGCTATTAAAGGACAGTATACGAATGATGTGGTTGGCACAAGGATATGAACCAAGTTATCGGACGATCAATCGTTTTCGTGTGCATCCGGAAGTAAAAGAATTAATTCGTCAATGTTTTGTCCAATTCCGTTGCCAACTGGTGGAAGAAAAGTTAATCGATCAAGAAGCCATTTTTATCGATGGTACGAAGATTGAAGCGAATGCCAATAAATTTACTTTCGTATGGAAGAAATCCATTGAAAAATACAACCAAAGCTTAATTGAAAAATCCAATCAGCTCTACAACGAACTGTTAGAGAAGGAAATCATCCCTGAAATGGAGCGGGAAAATGAGGGAGAACTGTCCGTTGAAGAACTCGCTCAAATGGTGCAACAAGTCGATGAAGTGATTACGGAATATGACCAAAAGATAGAAGCATCGCCCGATGCCACAGAACGAAAAGCATTAAGAAGCGAACGGAAATATCCGAAGCGAGTGTACAAACAGTTGATTGACTTGATTTTACGTAAACAAAAGTATCAAAAAGACTTCGAAATCTTGGGTGAACGGAATAGTTATTCCAAAACAGACTTAGATGCGACGTTCATGCGAATGAAAGACGACTATATGAAAAACGGTCAATTGAAGGCTGGATACAACGTACAAATCGCAACAGAAGGTCAATACGCACTAGCTTATAGCATCTTTCCAAATCCTACTGATACACGTACATTAATTCCGTTCTTGAATAAGATAGAAAAGGATTATTTTCCGTTGCCAAAGTATATTGTCGCAGATGCTGGTTATGGTAGTGAACAAAACTATGAAGACATCCTTTCGAATCGAAAATGTGAGGCACTCATTCCATATACCATGTATGAGAAAGAACAAAAGAAGAAATATAAACAAAATCCATTTCATCCAGACAATTGGATGTACGACGAAGAAAGTGATACCTACATTTGTCCAAATCAGCAGCGAGTAACCTTCCGTTATCGTTCTGTACGTACAGATAAGACTGGTTTCAAACGAGAATTGAAAATCTATGAATGTGAAAACTGTTCAGGATGTCCATTTCGTTCATCATGCACAAAAGCAAAGGAAGGCAATCACCGAAAGGTCATGGTGAATGAAAAATGGGAACAACAAAAAGAATATGTAAGAGCGAAGCTTTCAGAAGAAAAAGCTGGTTCTATTTTCCGTCAACGTAAAATAGACGTAGAACCAGTTTTTGGATTCTTGAAGGCTAATTTGCGTTTCACTCGATTTTCCGTTCGAGGAAAATCGAAAGTGGAAAATGAAATGGGCATTGCCTTAATGGCCGTGAATTTACGAAAATACACGGCCAACAAAGATCAACTAACCAAAAATAATGGGGATAAATGGAAAAAGGAGAATTTGAGCCAACTCAAATTCTCCTTTTTCCTATCTAGAAGCTAGTTTTGTCCCAGCCTCTTTTTATCTTTTGTTCCAGCCTCTTTTTTTTTGGCTGTTTTTTGATGAAACATAACTATCCACATGTGGAAAAGTTACTATACTTTCGATTTAATGTGATTTGTGTTAATCTATTTTGTTAGTGAGAAGTTCGGAAAGTATCCACATGTGGATAGGTAAAGGAGTGAATGAATTGGAAACAGATACAATTGCTGCGATATCCACACCGATGGGAGAAGGGGCCATTGCCATCGTTCGTTTAAGCGGGGATGAAGCCGTTCAAATAGCGGATAAAATATTCAAATCCCCCAATAATAAAAAATTACAAGACCAACCAACTCATACAATTCATTACGGCCATCTAATCGATCCGAAAACGGAAAAAGCGGTGGAAGAAGTGATGGTATCGGTCATGAGGGCTCCGAAAACATTCACACGTGAGGATGTTGTGGAAATCAACTGTCACGGGGGAATTGTTTCCGTTAACCGGGTGTTGAACCTTGTGTTAAGAAATGGAGCACGTCTGGCTGAACCTGGCGAATTTACGAAGCGCGCTTTCTTAAATGGACGTATTGACTTATCGCAAGCTGAAGCGGTGATGGATTTAATCCGGGCAAAAACGGACCGAGCGATGAATATTGCCCTTAATCAAATGGAAGGAAAACTCTCAAAATTAATTAAAGAGTTGCGACAAGCGTTGATTGAAACATTGGCCCATGTGGAAGTGAACATCGATTATCCGGAATATGATGATGTGGAAGAAATGACCGTTCCAATGTTGCTTGAAAAATGTACATGGGTGCGGGATGAAATAAAAAAATTACTTCAAACCTCCAGCCAAGGGAAAATATTGCGTGAAGGCTTGTCAACGGTGATTTTGGGAAGACCGAATGTGGGAAAATCATCGCTATTAAATACATTGGTGCAAGAAAATAAAGCCATTGTCACAGATATCGCAGGGACAACTCGTGATATTATAGAAGAGTATGTCAACATCCACGGTGTCCCTTTACGTTTAGTGGATACGGCCGGAATTCGTGAAACCGAAGATATCGTTGAACGGATAGGGGTGGAAAGATCCCGGCAGGTGTTAAAAGAAGCGGATTTGATATTACTTGTATTAAATGGTGCTGAACCATTGACAGAGGAAGATGAACGTTTGTTTGAGACGATACGGAACATGAATTTTATCGTCGTTGTCAATAAAACCGATTTGCCGCAGCGGATCGATTTGGAAAAAGTGAAGGCCCTTGCAAACGGCAGAAGAATGGTAACGACTTCTTTATTAAAAGAAGAAGGCGTGGAGGAATTGGAAGAGGCGATCGCTGAATTGTTCTTTGAAGGGCAGATCGAATCCGATGACTTAACGTATGTTTCCAATGCACGGCATATTTCCGTATTGCAAAAGGCATTGGATGCCATTGAAGATGCCATTGAATCGGCCGAAGCCGGCGTGCCCGTGGATATTGTCCAAATTGATGTGACGAGAACGTGGGAATTGCTCGGTGAAATTATCGGTGACACCGTTCATGAAAGTTTGATTGATCAGTTGTTCTCACAATTCTGTTTAGGAAAATAAATTGAAACTTACGAATAGAAGGGAAGATTTTTTCGGCATGACAAATTACGAAGCAGGAATTTATGATGTCATAGTGGTCGGTGCCGGTCATGCTGGTGTGGAAGCAGCCCATGCTGCTGCAAAAATGGGGGCAAAAACCCTCATGTTGACAATCAGCTTGGAAAATATCGCTTTTATGCCTTGTAATCCATCCATCGGCGGTCCTGCAAAAGGGATTGTCGTACGGGAAATTGATGCATTGGGCGGTTTAATGGGGAAAGTCATTGATAGAACTCATGTTCAAATGAGAATGTTGAACACCGGAAAAGGTCCGGCGGTTCGGGCATTGCGGGCTCAAGCGGATAAAGTGTTATACCAACGGGAAATGAAACGCGTCTTGGAAAAACAGGAGAACCTTCATATCCAACAAGCGATGGTGGAAGAGTTAATTATTGAAGATGGAGAAGTAAAAGGGGTTATTACAAGAACAGGCGGAGTTTTCCGGGGAAACGCGGTCATTTTGACAACAGGGACGTATTTGCGCGGAGAAATTATCATCGGTGATATCAAATATTCTAGCGGACCTAACAACATGCAGCCTTCCATTAAGCTTGCCGATCAATTAAAAGAGTTGGGCTTTGACATTGTGCGCTTTAAAACGGGGACACCGCCTCGCTTAAACGGAAGAACGGTTGATTATAGCAAAATGGAAATTCAACCGGGTGATGATGTACCAAGGGCATTCAGCTATGAAACGACGGAATATATTATGGATCAAATCCCATGCTGGTTGACGTATACATCACCGGAAACCCATGAGATCATCAACAGCAATTTGGATAAAGCGCCGATGTTTACGGGTCTCATTACAGGTCCTGGCCCAAGATATTGTCCATCCATCGAAACAAAGGTCGTTCGTTTCAATGATAAACCCCGTCATCAAATCTTTATTGAACCGGAAGGACGGGAAACGGATGAAGTCTATGTGCAAGGTTTATCAACGAGCATGCCGGAAGATATTCAATTGAAGATGATCGCTTCCATTCCTGGATTGGAAAATGCCCAAATGATGCGTCCTGGTTACGCCATCGAGTATGATGCGATTGTTCCGACCCAATTGTGGCCAACCCTTGAAACAAAGCGGATCAAACACCTTTATACAGCCGGCCAAATCAATGGTACAAGCGGCTACGAAGAGGCGGCTGGCCAAGGAATCATTGCAGGAATCAACGCAGCAGCTAAAGTATTGGGAAAAGAAGAACTCATTTTGAAACGTTCAGAAGCCTATATCGGCGTGTTAATTGATGATTTGGTGACGAAAGGAACAAATGAGCCATACCGCTTGCTGACATCCCGTGCAGAATATCGCCTTCTTCTCAGACATGACAATGCAGACCTGCGCTTAACAGATATCGGTTATAAAGTGGGATTAATTTCAGAAGAACGTTATCAAAAATTCTTGAAAAAGAAAGAACAAATCGTAAATGAAATGGCCCGTCTCCGTGAAGTGATCATCAAACCGAATGAGAAAACGCAAGAAGTGATCCGTTCCGTTGGCGGTTCGGAATTAAAAGACGGTATCCGCGCGGCTGACTTGTTGAGACGCCCTGAAATGACTTATGACTTGGTGGCAACACTTACGCCGCCGGAAGAAGAATTAAGCGAAGAAGTAAAAGAGCAAGTGGAAATCCAAATCAAATATGAAGGTTACATCCAAAAAGCATTGCAACAAGTGGAACGTCTTCATAAATTGGAAAGCAAAAAAATACCTGAAGATATCGATTATGATGATGTGCCAAACTTGGCCTCCGAAGCCCGTGAAAAATTAAAAGAAGTGCGTCCGTTAACCATTGCCCAAGCTTCACGGATATCCGGAGTGAATCCGGCCGATATATCCATTTTGCTTGTGTACATTGAACAAGGAAAAATTGCAAGAATCAGCAACTCTTAACAAAATAAAGCGTTCGAGCAATCTTTATCTCGAACGCTTATTTGTTATATGCATAATAGAAAAACACTATTTGAAAAGGAGCAAGAAATGAACGAGCAACTTTTTATCCAAAGCTTAAAAGATAACGGGATTGAGTTGAACGGAACACAGGTCGAACAGTTTCGCAAATATTTTGAAATTCTTGTTGAATGGAACGAAAAAATGAATTTAACGGCCATTACCAATTTGGAAGGGGTATATTTAAAGCATTTTTATGACTCCATCAGTGCCGCTTTTTACTTTGACTTTACAAAAGTCGAAACCCTTTGCGATGTTGGGGCAGGTGCCGGATTCCCAAGCATTCCGCTGAAAATCTGCCACCCTCATTTAAAGGTCACGATTGTGGATTCTTTAAATAAACGCATTACATTTTTAAATCATTTAAGTGAACAATTAAACTTGGACAATTGCCATTTTGTCCATGCGAGAGCGGAAGAATTCGGTCAAAATCCAGCCTATCGTGAACAGTTTGATATTGTCACAGCAAGAGCCGTGGCCCGATTGAATGTGCTTTCGGAACTTTGCATTCCTCTGGCAAAAGAGGGCGGATATTTTCTTGCATTAAAAGCGGCTGCTGCCGATGAAGAGTTTAAAGAAGCGAAAAAAGCCATCCAAGTGCTCGGGGCAACTTTGAAAGAAAAATTTGATTATCATTTGCCAATTGAACATAGTGAACGAACAATCTTTGTTTTTGAAAAAATCAAAAAAACACCGAAAAAATATCCAAGAAAACCCGGTGTACCAAACAAATCGCCGATCAAATAAGGTAGTTGCGCTCAATCTCCTTTTAATTGTCCCATAATTCTTTTCGGTTAAAAGGAAATTTCATGTATAATTATTAATTAATTAATTATAGTAGGCCAATAATAGATTCAACCATTCTATTTCTTTAGATTCTGGATGGATCGTTTCACGTGAAACTTATTAAATAGATCCGGGACTGGAAAAATATAATTTATATTATTCATGACGATTTCATAGATTTTACTTCTATTAGACTCTGTACAAAACATATAGAATATTAAATAATAAAATATAGCGCAGATAGTTTCCAAAAGGTGGTGCCATTGAATGAAAAGTCCTTTTTCACGATTTTTTGGAGGCGGAGAAAAACTGGCTTCTGAAAAAAAAAGTGAAATAGAATTGGAAGATAAAGAGAAAAAGCATTCGGAAGAAGTAGTAAAAATTCCGATTGATCAAATTGTACCGAACCGATATCAGCCACGCACAGTTTTTGATGAAGAGAAAATTGAAGAATTATCTCGGACGATTCATACCCATGGAGTGATTCAACCAATCGTCGTTCGCCGTCTGGAAGATAACCGATACGAAATTATTGCGGGAGAAAGACGGTACCGTGCGATAAAAAAATTGAACTGGACGGAAGTACCTGCAATTGTTCGGGATTTAAATGATAAAGAAACCGCATCAATCGCGTTAATTGAAAACTTGCAACGGGAAGAATTGACGGCAATTGAAGAAGCTTTGGCTTATCAGCAGCTGATTGAGCTTCATCATTTGACGCAGGAAGCGCTGGCTCAACGCCTTGGAAAAGGGCAATCCACCATTGCAAATAAATTAAGGCTTTTAAAATTGCCGAAATATGTTCAAGACGCCATTTTAAAGCGGGAAATTACCGAGCGGCATGCGCGGGCGTTAATCGGCATCAAAGATGAAGAATTGCAAATGAAGTTGGTCGATTTAATCAAGGAAAATGATTGGAACGTTCGCCAACTTGAGGAATATATTCAGCAATTCACGAAAGCGAATGAAACGGAAGAAGAGAAAAAAGCGAAACCAAAACGCAAAGCAATCAGCAAAGATATCCGCATTGCGTTAAATACAATCAAACAATCTTTATCGATGGTATCAAAAAGCGGAATCCATATAAAAACGGAAGAAGAAGATACGGAAGATTATTATCAAATCACAGTGAAAATCCCTAAGAAAAAATCGTGATGGTTTCACGTGAAACGGAAGGTCGTCTCTTTATGACAGGAGGCGGCCGCTTTTTCTATATAAAATTTTTCAGAAATAATAGCATATAGAATACAACTTGGTTATAAATTTGATAGAATGAAAGAGGTAAAAAAATTATCATTGTACAATAGATTATCAATCATTTGATAAAGATGAAAGCAGGTGCACAAAATTGGGAAGAATTATTGCAATCGCCAACCAAAAAGGCGGTGTTGGTAAAACGACAACATCAGTGAATTTGAGCGCTTGCCTTGCTTATTTAGGAAAAAAAGTATTGCTGATTGACATCGATCCTCAAGGAAATGCGACAAGCGGAGTCGGCATAAGCAAAGGGGAAACATCCAGCTGTATATATGATGTACTGATCGATGATGAAGATGTAAAAAAAGTCATACAACAAACGAAAGTAGAAAATTTATATGTCATACCGGCCACGATTTCATTGGCAGGAGCAGAAATCGAACTAGTTTCCACCATTTCACGGGAAGTGCGTTTAAAACACGCATTGGAAGACATCAAAAGTGATTATGATTATATCATTATAGATTGCCCTCCATCTTTAGGCTTGTTGACAATCAACGCCTTGACAGCCTCCGATGCAGTCATCATTCCAGTTCAATGTGAATATTACGCCTTAGAGGGTCTCAGTCAATTATTATCAACGGTCAGATTGGTACAAAAACATTTAAATCCAAGTTTGACAATTGACGGTGTTTTATTGACGATGTTGGATGCTCGCACAAATCTGGGACTCCAAGTCATTGAGGAAGTAAAAAAATATTTCCAGGATAAAGTTTATAAAACCATCATTCCTCGAAATGTCCGGTTAAGCGAAGCACCAAGTTTTGGAGAACCGATTATCATCTATGATCCGAAATCTCGCGGCGCTGAAGTGTATTTAGAGTTGGCAAGGGAAGTGATTAAAAATGGCTAGAGGACTAGGAAAAGGGATAGGAGCTCTATTTCCTTCTGAAACGTTGGAGTCCATTCAAAAAGATGAACATGTTGAAAAAATTCCATTGCAAAAACTTGTAGCGAACCCGTTTCAACCACGGAAGAAATTTGATGATGAAGCGATTGGGGAATTGGCTCAATCCATTCGAGAACACGGCATCATCCAACCCATCGTAGTAAGAAAAAAAGGGAAAAAATATGAAATTGTCGTAGGAGAACGCAGATACCGCGCGGCAAAATTGGCAAACTTGGAAGAAATCCCGGCAATTATTAAAGAAATGACAGAAGAACAGATGATGGAACTGGCAATCTTGGAAAATTTACAGCGAGAAGACTTGACACCAATTGAAGAAGCGGAGGCCTATCAAAATCTGATTGAGAAATTAAATTTCACGCAGGATGATTTGGCCAAACGGTTAGGGAAAAGCCGTCCGCATATCACAAATATGATCCGATTGCTCCAATTGCCGGAAGAAGTAAGGCAAATGCTGAATGAGGGCCAACTTTCAATGGGTCACGGAAGGGCGTTATTAGGTTTAAAAAATAAAAGACAAATGATTGAGGTAGCGAAGAAAACGATTAATCAATCATTGAATGTACGCCAATTGGAAGCATTGATTAAACAATTGAATGAAAATGTTTCACGTGAAACAAAAAAGAAGACTCCGAAAAAGGATATTTTTGTCCAGGCTACTGAATCACAGTTAAGAGAATTCTTTGGAACAAATGTTCAAATAAAGAAAACAAAAAACAAAGGAAAAATCGAGATTGAATTTTACTCGGAAGATGATTTGGAACGAATTTTGGAAATATTAAATTTGGATCATGATGAGATGTAATAAGGGCGCCAGTTACGGCGCTCTATTTTTACAGAGAAAGAGGATCACTACATATGGTACTGTTTGGAACAATCGTTAATGCATTATTGATTATCATCGGTTCGATCATCGGCCGCTTTCTGGGCAATTTGCCGGAAAAAATGAAAAGCACTTTGCTTTCCATTATTGGCTTGGCTGTGGCTTTGCTGGGGATCCAAATGGGATTGGAAACGAGCAACTTTATTATCTTGATTTTCAGTTTGGTCGTTGGAGCAATTATAGGGGAATGGATTGATTTGGATTCCCTATTCAACAGATTTGGAAAATGGATGGAAAGTATAATTGTCAAAAATAAAGAATCAAACAGCAACATAGCAGAAGGATTCATTACAGCATCCCTTATTTTTGTCATTGGCTCAATGGGTATCATCGGTGCGTTGGACAGCGGATTAAGAAATGATCATGATATCCTCATTACCAAAGGAATTATTGACGGTTTTACATCCATTATCTTGACATCGACATTAGGGATGGGAGTATTATTGTCAGCTTTTCCGGTGTTGATTTATCAAGGCTTGATCGCCGTTTTTTCCGGATTGATCAGTAAATATATCCCTGAAGCGGCATTGAATCTTTTTATTCAAGAAATGACCGCAACGGGCGGCGTCATGATTTTGGCGATTGGCTTAAACATTGCAGGATTAACGAAAATTCGGATAGCCAATTTGCTTCCAGGCATTGTTGTAGTGGCCGTCATGGTTGCCATATTGTTTCCTTTTCAATAGATGACGTTGATAAGCAAGGAGCATCGCCCGGGCAATTTTATGGCTCATTGAATAAGTGACATGTAATCGGGTGTTTTGCAAAACAAGCATTTCCATAAACCCTCCCACGTTGACCACGCCTTTAATGGAAATGTCACCGATGGGAGGCAATTCTTTATTGACCGCTTTTCCAGGAAATAGAGGGCCTTGTTCCACAATGATTTGACCGATGCTTTTTTCCCTGCCAAGGCAAGCGTCAATAGCTACGACAAAAGGAAAAGTGGTCATTTGTTGTAATTCCTTGACAGTCAATGATAAATTGGTAGCATGAAGAGGATTTTCCAACGTTCCAATGATTCTGAATGGAAAATGATAATTGGAGAGCAAACTTCCCGTTAACGGTCCTAATGCATCACCGGTTGAGCGATCTGTACCGATGCAGCAAAAAACGAGATTCTCATGTTCAAAAGGGATATGCTGTAAAAACAATTCGCTTAAACGCCAGATTGCTCCGGTTTCTTCATAATGAATGGCCGTTTTCAGTGGTTCTTTGGAGATATTTTGCATACAATTCCTACTTTCATTTTATGTTTTAATCATGGAATGCCTATATTATTTTTTAGAAGTATAACCATTAATTTACTTTTATATTCCAGAGGTGGGGAAATGTCGGAAGATAAGGTAGAAATTGTGGAAACCGTGGAAAATGAAACAAAAGATTTTGTAAGTATCAGCCAAAAAATATGGGAATATTTTTCAAGCGAACAGTTTTGGGATTTCATTGTCGGTGCATCTATCAAAATCCTAGCCATTATGTTGGTTTCTTATATCGTTGTATTTATAGGAAAACGCATTATTGCGCGATTTTTTAAACTCAGAATGAAATCGCCATTAAAATATTCTGAACGAAGGCAAAAAACGCTCTTAAAATTGTCGCAAAGCGTGTTGTCTTACATCGTTTACTTTTCAGCGATCATCGGCGTATTGTCTTCATTGAATATCAATGTGGCAGGTTTGCTTGCCGGAGCAGGGATAGCCGGCCTTGCCATCGGTTTTGGCGCTCAAAACTTGGTCAAAGATGTGATTACCGGATTTTTCATTATTTTTGAAGATCAGTTCGGTGTCGGAGATTACGTTCGAATCAATACTGCAAGCGCAGCGGAAGGGACCGTTACGGAAATCGGGTTAAGAACGACAAAAATAATTGGTTCAACCGGGGAAGTTTATATTATTCCGAACGGACAGATTACGGAAGTGGTCAACTTTTCTTTGAACAACTCAAAAGCAATCATCGATATGCAAGTCGGCATTGAAGCGGATGTTGAAAAAATTGAAAAATTGGTGACGGAATATTTAAAAACGTTGCCTTCCAAATATGAAGAGTTGGTGGATGTACCGAAATTCGTTGGCGTCCAAAATGTGGCGGGGGCGGAAATGACGATTCGCATCACTGCCGAAACAAAACCTCAACAGCATTATGGCATCGCAAGAATCATTCGGAGAGATGTCAAAAAGATATTAGAGAAAAATGGAATTCCAATGGCTTATCCAAAAATGATGATATATGATTCTAGTAAAGCAATGTCGAGGGGAGATGAGAATGATGGAGACAAAAACGTTTAAATTGAATGACATTGTGGAAATGAAAAAGCCGCATCCATGCGGAACCAACGCCTGGAAAATTATCCGTATGGGGGCAGATATCAGAATCAAGTGTCAAGGATGCGGCCACAGTGTATTATTGCCTCGCAGGGAATTTGCGAAAAAAATGAAAAGGGTCATTCAAGAAGCGGAAGAATAATGTTTTCTCCAAAAATCATAAAAAAATGGCATCGTTCTGTTGATTATCCCCACCCAGCATCTTCAACGTGGGGATTTCATCATTTGGGGAAAAATGAATGGAAAATAGACTTTTTATGCCGAAATCCATATAATTAACACTAGTGTAAAAATAATAGTCATGTTTCTTATAAGAAAGGTAGTGAGTCGATGTCACTAACAGCTGGAATTGTCGGTCTGCCGAACGTAGGAAAGTCTACATTATTTAATGCGATTACAAAAGCGGGCGCCCTCGCGGCGAACTATCCTTTTGCGACAATTGATCCAAATGTGGGCGTTGTAGATGTGCCAGACCCTCGATTAGACAAACTGACAGAACTTGTAAAACCTCAGAAGAAAGTTCCAACATCTTTTGAATTTACAGATATTGCCGGTATCGTCAAAGGCGCTTCCAAAGGGGAAGGGTTAGGAAATAAATTTCTTTCCCACATTCGGGAAGTGGACGCGATTTGCCAAGTAGTGCGTTGTTTTGATGATGAAAACATCACCCACGTGGCAGGAAAAGTTGATCCAATTGCAGATATTGAAGTCATCAACTTGGAGCTGATTTTAGCCGATTTGGAATCGGTGGATAAACGTCTTCAAAGAGTAAGTAAAATCGCCAAACAAAAAGATAAAGACGCAATGATGGAAGAGCCGATTTTAATCAAAATCAAAGAAGCTCTTGAAAATGAAAAGCCGGCCCGCTCTGTGGAATTGACGGAAGATGAGAAAAAAGTAATCAAAGGATTGAATTTATTAACATTAAAGCCGATGCTTTATGTGGCAAACGTTTCGGAAGATGAAGTGGCGAATGCGGATGACAATGAATATGTAAAGCAAGTCCGCGCCTATGCAGAAGCGGAAGGCTCAAAGGTCATAACGGTTTGTGCAAAAATTGAGGAAGAAATTGCCCAATTAGATGAAGAGGAAAAGAAAATGTTCCTTGAAGAATTGGGTATCAAAGAATCAGGATTAGATCAGTTGATTCGCGCCGCTTATGATTTGCTTGGCCTTGCCACATACTTCACGGCGGGGGAAAAAGAAGTCCGCGCTTGGACATTCAAAAAAGGGATGAAAGCGCCGGAATGTGCAGGTATCATTCACTCCGACTTTGAACGCGGCTTCATCCGGGCGGAAACGGTTTCCTTTGAAGATTTATTGGCGGCAGGCTCTATGCAACAAGCGAAAGAACAAGGAAAAGTGCGCCTGGAAGGAAAAGACTACGTCGTGCAAGACGGCGATATCATGTTATTCCGATTCAATGTGTAATGAAAGCAAAGTGGAATTTACGTTAGGAGGAAGTAATGAACCCCTTAACCGTAAATCCCACTTTATTCTTTTGGATATACATACAATTTTGGCAGCTGGGGATCATCTTTTACAAGAGCGTCGTTTGGAAATTTCCGCAGCTCTTTATACATATAAAAATCACCAATCGCACCGGCAATCAAAAAAGCGCCTAATAAGAGAACCAACTGATTGTTGAATATTAACCCCATCACGGCTGGAATCATTCCCGTAGTCCAAAAGGGCAGCATCAGCGCTTTTTTCATTGCATGATTCGGCAACGATTTTTTCGTGGTTGCATAGGCGACTCCCAATTTTGCGTTAATCCCGTAATCCAGCTGTTTCCATTTGGCTTTGCCAAAAATCACAAATCCGATCAAATGAAATAATTCATGCAAAACAATCAGTGCAAAATACCCCGCAAGAAATAACATGAAATTCCAAAAGGTGATTTCAAAGCGGAATTGATGATGAGCGATGCTGTTCAACGCTAAAAACAGGATGCTTAATGATGCGGTCAACCAAAAATTCACTTTTGCGATTTTCATGATATCCAATTCAATAATGGTCGGTTCTTTTTCTTCCATAAAACATTCAGCCCCTTTTCCCCATTATATCGAAATGACAAAGCCCAGAAAATCTCCGATAGCCATTCGATGTTTGTTGCTATTCATAAAAGTATATGTTACAATTCAAAGATGTGAGTAATAGAAATTTACTCCTTGCTCCCTTGAAATAAAGGAGAGCCAAAGTCCATAAGGAGGTGCAAAAAGCGATGAGAAAATATGAATTAATGTACATTATCCGCCCAGACATCGAAGAGGAAGAAAAAAAAGCGTTAGTGCAACGTTTTGATGAAATCCTTACTTCAAATGGTGCGGAAATCATCGAGTCAAAAGAATGGGGCAAACGTCGTCTTGCTTACGAAATTAAAAAATATCGCGAAGGTATCTACCATATCGTGAAAGCAAACGCTCCAGCAAAAGCAATCGATGAATATAACCGTTTAGCAAACATTAACGAAGACATCATTCGTCATATCGCTGTTCGTGACGAAGAATAATTCTATTGGAATTTAATGCTGAAGAGGAGGTTGTCAAATTGATCAATCGTGTCGTATTAGTAGGTAGGCTAACAAAAGACCCTGAACTACGATACACGCCAAATGGAGTACCGGTAACCCGTTTTACGGTTGCTGTAAATCGTACATTTACGAACCAACAAGGTGAAAGAGAAGCGGATTTCATTAGTTGTGTAGCATGGCGAAAACAAGCTGAGAACCTCGCAAACTACATGAGAAAAGGAAGCCTCATCGGCATCGATGGACGCATCCAAACCGGCAGTTATGAGGGTCCGGACGGCAAACGTGTTTATACAACTGAAGTCGTAGCTGATTCCGTGCAATTTTTGGAACCTAGAAGTGCCCAAGGACAACCGCCTGGAGGACAACCATCCTACGGTGCAGGACAACCTTCATACGGTGTTCCGCAATCAGATCCATTTGGCACACCATTCCCAAGTCAACCTCCTCAAAATCAGCCGAATTATACACGTGTAGATGAAGACCCATTTGCTTCAAGCAAAGGTCCGATTGAAGTTTCGGAAGACGATTTACCGTTCTAAGGTATTCGGATAACGGAGAAAGCATTCAAAAAGGAGGGAAATTCGATGGCACAACGTCGCGGAGGTCGCAAACGTCGCAAAGTTTGCTACTTTACTTCAAATAACATTACACACATCGACTACAAAGATGTAGATTTACTTAAAAAATTCATTTCTGAACGCGGAAAAATCCTTCCACGTCGCGTAACTGGTACAAGTGCAAAATATCAACGCAAATTAACTACAGCGATTAAACGCGCTCGTATCATGGCGCTTCTTCCATTCGTAGCGGAAGATAAATAATAAATGGATGAAACCAACAGAGGCTGTGAATCAGCTTCTGTTGGTTTTTGTTTTTTTTTTTCCTAAATTCCCTTTGGCTTTATCGTAATTTTGTCCTACTTTATAAAAAATGGTACAATATACGAATGTAAAGATTTATTGAATTGTAAAAAAGGAAGGTATCTTATGCCGAACAATCAAACACAGAGGCTTACACATGGCGCAATGATGATTGCAATCTTTGCCATCCTCATTGCTATTGCATATTATGTACCAATCATCAGCTTAGTGGCGACATTGTTTGCACCATTGCCAATCGCTTGGTATAGCGCAAAATATGATCGCGCATCTTCCATTATTTTAGGAGTCCTTGGGTGCATTGTCACTTTTTTCTTTGGGGGAATCGTCATTTTGCCATTCTCCATGATTTTTGCTGTATGTGGCGTCGTCATGGGAGATGCATTGCGGACTGGAAAAAGTAAAGCATATTTATTTATGGCGACTGGAATATCGTTATTAATTACTTTTGCAATTCAATATATCATTTCTGTAAAGCTGTTTAATATGGATTTTATTAAAGAATCCTTTCAATTAATGCGCGACAGCTATATGCAATCTTTTCAATTCGCAGAAAATCTCACTGGTGAAACGCCCATCACCGAAGAAGTATTGAATTTAATGTTCCAACAGATGGAGATTGCCATTCCTGCTACGGTTACATTGGCCGTATTCTTCATGGCATTTCTTTTGATTTCAATAAATTTGCCGATATTAAAACGCCTGGGCATTGCTGTTCCAAAATTTAGCGCTTTTAAAGATTTACGCTTGCCTCGTACAATTTTATGGATTTATTTGATTGTTTTATCAATTCAATTGTTTGTTCGCCCTGAATTAGGAACATCACTATATATAATTATTTTGAATTTTTCAATGGTGTTATGGGTGTTGTTAACCATTCAAGGCATTTCTTTCCTGCACTTTGTATTGGATGCTTATAAGGCACCAAAGTTTCTGAAGGGATTAGCGACCGTCTTGTCGATTCCACTGTATAATTTTGTGATGCTCATTGGAATTTTAGATTTAGGTTTCGATATCCGTTCATACGTGTCAGGGAAGATTCGAAAGTAAGGGGCTGATTACATGGATACTTACAGGAAGCGGAAAATCCATTATCCACTTCTCCATTTGGCATTATTCGGGTTAGTGGGGATCGTTGGATTATTTGTTTTGAATGTCTGGATTGGAGCAGCTTTTACTTTATTGGTTGCCATTGTCATCATCCATGATTGGCGAAAAGAAAAAATATCCCATCTGGCGATTGAAAAATATATCGAATCTTTGGCATTTCGAATGAAAAAAGTCGGGCAGGAAGCTCTATTGGAGATGCCGATAGGAGTCGTATTAATCAACGATAAATATGAAATTGAATGGGCAAACCCGTACATGACGAGGCTTATGGGGATGCCGACGTTGACAGGTCAAGATTTGTTTGTTCTATCTGAAGAATTGCAAAATATTCGAAAATCCGATGAGAAACAAAATTGCGTTGTAACCATTCAGGATCGTAAATTCAAAGTCCTTCATAAACAAGAAGAAAAACTGCTCTATTTCTTTGATGTAACCGATCAAGTGGAAATCGAAAAACAATATCATGACGATCGGACGGTCATCGCCATTCTGTTCATTGACAACTATGATGATATTACCCAGGGAATGGATGATCAAACAAAGAGCATGACGAATTCAACGGTGACATCCATCATCAATGATTGGGCGGAAGAACACGACATTTATATCAAACGGATTGATACGGACCGCTTTTTGGCGGTTATGAATGAAGCCACTTTAAATGAATTGGAGAAAAAGAAATTCTCCATTTTGGATGATGTCCGTGAAAAAACAGCGAAGAAAAATCTATCTCTGACTTTGAGTATTGGAATAGGTGCAGGTTCTCCATCATTGATTGAACTGGGCGAACTGGCCCAATCGAGTTTGGACCTGGTGTTGGGCCGTGGCGGTGACCAAGTGGCCATAAAACAGCCGAATGGAAAAATTAAGTTTTATGGCGGCAAAACGAACCCGGTTGAGAAACGTACAAGAGTTCGGGCACGCGTCATATCCCACGCTTTGAAAGATTTGATCCAGGATAGCGATAGGGTCTTTATCATGGGCCATAAAAATCCGGATATGGATTCGATTGGAGCGGGAATCGGTGTACGGAAAATCGCTCAAATGAACAAGGTGGAAGGCTACATCGTTTTAGATTTTGATGAATTGAACGGCAGTGTTGAGCGGCTGGTCAAAGAAATTAAAAAGGAATCCAGTTTGGAAGAGTTTTTTATCTCACCGGATGAAGCACTGACGATCATGACGGAACAATCATTATTGGTGGTAGTGGACACCCATCGCCCGAGCCTTGTAGTGGATGAGACCTTATTAAAACGGTTTGAAAAGATAGTAGTCATTGACCACCATCGACGTGGTGAGGAGTTTATCAACAATTCGACCCTCGTTTATATGGAACCATATGCATCCTCCACTTCCGAACTTGTAACGGAGCTATTGGAATATCAGCCCGATGAAGAGAAACTTTCGAAATTGGAAGCGACTGCACTGCTTGCCGGAATCATTGTGGATACAAAAAGTTTCACCCTTAGAACGGGAGCGAGAACTTTTGAAGCAGCGTCCTATTTAAGAACGTACGGAGCGGACACGGTGCTCGTACAACGCCTTTTAAAAGAAGATATCGACACATTTATTGAACGGTCAAAAATCATTCAAAATGTCCGTTTTATATATCCAGGAATTGCAGTTGCCCATGGAGAAGAAGGAAAAGAATACGATTCTGTATTGATCGCCCAAACGGCAGATATTTTGCTTGCGATGAAAGATGTAAATGCTTCGTTTGTCATTGCCCGTCGCCAGGATGGTTTAATGGGAATCAGTGCCCGTTCATTGGGGGATGTGAATGTGCAAGTGATTATGGAGAAACTCGGTGGAGGCGGCCATTTAACAAATGCCGCATGCCAATTGAATGTTGAAACAATCGATGAAGCTTTATCATTATTGAAAAATGCCATTATCGAAACGTTAGAAGGGAGCCAGAAAGAATGAAAGTTGTATTTTTGAAAGATGTGAAAGGTCAAGGGAAAAAAGGTGAAGTGAAAAACGTTGCCGATGGGTATGCGCAAAACTATTTGATTAAAAGAGGTTTGGCTGTTGAAGCGACAAAAGAAGCTTTAAGCAAGTTAGAGGCCCAAAAAAGACATGAAGAGAAACTTGCGGCACAAGAACTGCAAGAAGCAAAAGCATTAAAAGAAAAATTGGAAAGCATCACGTTGGAAATCAAAGCAAAAGCGGGTGAAGGCGGACGCCTGTTTGGTTCCGTATCAACGAAACAAATTTCGGAAAGCTTACAAAAAAATTTCGGTATCAAAGTGGATAAAAGAAAAATGGAATGTAATGAAGGCATTCGCTCATTGGGCGTGACAAACGTTCCAGTGAAATTGCATCCGGAAGTAAAAGCGACTTTAAAAGTCCATGTGAAGGAAGAATAAGGAGCGAAATTCGATGAGTGATCTAATAGATCGCGTTCCACCGCATAATCACGAAGCTGAACAATCTGTTCTCGGTGCCATCTTTTTGGATCCGCAAGCGTTAATTACGGCATCGGAGATTTTAGTTCCGGAAGATTTTTATCGCATTGCCCATCAAAAAATTTTCCAAACCATGCTGGATTTGAGCGATAAAGGCAATGCCATTGACGTGGTTACCGTTACCGAAGAGCTGTCTGCAAGAAAAGAGCTGGAGGATGTCGGCGGCCTTTCCTATTTGATGGAACTGGCAAATGCCGTCCCTACGGCAGCCAATGTCAGCTACTATGCGAAAATCGTAGAAGAAAAATCCATTTTAAGAAGATTGATTCGTACTGCCACAAAAATTGTTGAAGAAAGCTTTACACGGGAAGATGAAGTAGAAGAACTATTATCCGAAGCTGAAAAAAGAATCATGGAAGTGGCCAATCGGAAAAATGCCGGCGACTTCAAACATGTGAAAGATGTTCTTGTGGAAACGTATGATAAAATTGAACAGCTTCAAAACCGTTCGGGAGATGTGACCGGCATTCCAACCGGGTTTACGGATTTGGATCGCATGACAGCCGGTTTTCAGAGGAATGATTTGATTATTGTAGCGGCCCGTCCATCTGTAGGGAAAACCGCTTTTGCATTAAATATCGCCCAAAATGTGGCGGTCAAAGCCCGTGAAAATGTGGCAATCTTCTCGTTGGAAATGGGTGCTGAACAATTAGTCATGCGTATGCTTTGTGCCGAAGGGAACATCGATGCCCAAGTATTAAGAACAGGGGCGCTCACTGCCGAAGATTGGAGCAAGCTGACAATTGCGATGGGCACGTTGTCGAATGCAGGAATTTATATCGACGACACGCCGGGCCTTCGTGTTAATGAAATTCGGGCAAAATGCCGCCGTCTGGCCCAAGAAAAAGGGCTGGGAATGGTGGTCATCGATTACTTGCAATTGATCCAAGGCAGCGGAAGAAGAGGAGAAAACCGTCAGCAGGAAGTATCTGAAATCTCCCGCTCCCTCAAAGCGTTGGCCCGTGAATTGCATGTTCCCGTCATCGCCCTGTCCCAGTTATCCCGCGGAGTGGAGCAGCGCCAAGACAAGCGCCCGATGATGAGTGATATTCGTGAATCAGGAAGTATCGAACAGGATGCGGATATCGTCGCTTTCCTATACCGCGATGATTATTATGATAAAGAAACAGAAAACAAAAACATGATTGAAATCATCATTGCCAAACAGCGGAACGGTCCTACGGGAACGGTGACCCTTGCCTTTAAGAAAGAGTTTAATAAATTTTTAAATATTGATTGGTCTCAACGGCAAGAGCCAATTCATGCATAACAGAGAGAAAAAAGCCGCATAATAATATAAACTTTTTAGAACACGAACAATAATTTATAATACAAATTATTTGTTCGTGTTTTTTTCTTGTTATGCATTGACGAATACTCTATTTCACTGTAAAATGAATCTGTTTGATAAAGGACGCATAATGCGCGGAGGTGCTGAAATGACTTCAGTTGTTGTTGTAGGAACTCAATGGGGAGACGAAGGAAAAGGGAAAATTACCGATTTCCTTTCAAAAAAGGCGGATGTGATTGCTCGTTTTTCAGGCGGTGACAATGCTGGACATACAATCAAAATCGGTGAAGAAACATATAAATTGCATTTGATTCCATCCGGTATTTTCTATAAAGAGAAAACTTCCGTGATGGGCAATGGAATGGTGATCAATCCGAAATCATTGGTAAATGAGCTGAAAGGTTTGCAGGCTCGCGGCATTGATACGTCAAACTTACGCATTTCCAACCGTGCCCATGTCATTCTTCCTTACCACATTTATCAAGATAAAATTGAAGAAGAATCCCGTGGCGACAAAAAAATCGGAACAACTTGCAAAGGGATTGGGCCATGCTATCAAGACAAAATCGCCCGCATGGGAATCCGAATTGCAGATTTATTGGATAAAGAAGTATTCGAACAAAAATTGAGAGAAAACCTCGAAAAGAAAAACCGTTTATTTGAAAAATATTACGAGGTGGAAGGCCTAAAATTTGAAGACATTTTTGAAGAGTATTATGGTTACGGTCAAGAAATCAAAGAATACGTGACAGACACATCAAAAGTGTTAAATGACGTTTTAGATCAAGGCGGACGTGTATTGTTTGAAGGTGCCCAAGGAGTCATGTTGGATGTGGATCACGGAACATATCCGTTTGTCACTTCTTCCAATCCGGTAGCCGGCGGAGTGACAACAGGTACGGGAATTGGCCCTTCCTATGTTTCAAGAGTGGTTGGGGTATGCAAAGCTTATACATCCCGCGTAGGCGATGGACCGTTCCCGACAGAATTATTTGATGAAGTTGGCCATCAAATTCGCGAAGTGGGCCGTGAATATGGCACAACGACTGGCCGTCCTCGCCGTGTAGGCTGGTTTGATGCAGTGGTCGTACGCCATTCCCGCCGCGTATCAGGCATTACGGACTTGGCTTTAAACTCCATCGACGTATTGACAGGTTTGGAAACTGTGAAAATTTGTACAGCATATAAATATAAAGATCAAATCATCACGGAATATCCTGCAAGCTTACATGTTCTTGAAGAATGCGAACCGGTGTATGAAGAACTTCCAGGATGGACGGAAGATATTACAGGTGTACGTTCATTTGATGAGTTGCCAAAGAATGCCCAAAATTATGTCAACCGCATCGTTGAATTAACAGGCATTCGGTTAATGACATTCTCCGTAGGACCAGCCCGTGAGCAAACTAATATTGTAAATGATGTATGGGAATAACATATTAGAAGCGATTGGCAGCTTTGGTGACGGCAGCTTCAAGTGTTAGAAATAAATAAGAACGGAAAATGATCGGGGCTGGGACAAAACTAATAAAGTGAACGAGCTGCAAAAAAAAATTTTTGTAAAAAATTGATATCACAGAAAATAGATTGGAGTGACGGGGCGACTCCTGCGGGAACAGCCCGAGTCTCGAGACCCCGCAGGAGCGAAGGTTTGAGCTCCGAGGAGGCTCGAGCCGGGCCCGCGGAAAGCGTCCCCGGAACGGAAATCAATTTTCTTCAATTATCAAAAAAACACCATTTTTCTCCCGTGAGAAAATGGTGTTTTTTATCTTTTGTCCCAGCCTCGATTTTTTTTATTTGCTCCGGACTTTTGAAAACCGCGTGTAAGTCCCCCTTCCTTTCGGCCTGCTCCTTTGATTTGATCTATTCACGAACTTCTTAAATGTAATAAACCGATAATATTCATTTCTCCATTTATATCAGCTAAAAAATAAGAGAAAATGTATAAACCTGATGAATATGGTGAATAATACTAAAAATTTTTCATATTTCAACATGATTTTTCATTTTGTAACAAAAGTTGCTAAAATAATACATTTTCATTACAAAACGCTGAAACGGTTCATTCCAAATTGGCGTTATGATACATTTTATAATTGTGAGAGTATGGAAGCAATTCCTTTGGTGAGCAGGACGAGATATTGGAAGGGGCTTGATTATGAATACGAAATGGAAAATTGGTCACCACAGTAGTCATAATGTAAGTCTTCTAAATCAGCATAAAAACGGATTATTGGTAAAGGCATTCGTAACTGCAGTACTTCTATCGACAATCACTTTCAATTTGGCATTTGCGAATGAGGGCGATGTCGGCTCCATCGACAAAATTTATCATGTGTATTTAGAAGACAAATATATCGGTTCAGTATCCGATGAAAAGAAAGTGAAAAAAGTTATTGAAGCCAAAGAAAAAGAGGCAAGTGAAAAATACAAAGGTTATGAAGTGGATGCAGATGCACTGGTCACAATTGTTCCTGAACAAGTGTTTTCTTATAAAACAAATGATTCAGAAACTCTAAAAATGTTAGACGAACAATTGGAAGTACAGACTGATGCTTATGCCTTTGAAGTAAATGGAAAAGCGGTTCTCTACTTGAAAAATAAAGAAGATTATGAAGAAACCCTTAAGAAACTGAAGCTTCAATATGTTCCGGAAGAAAAATTGAAAGTGTTTGAGGAATCAAAAGGATCTGCCCAAAACCAGCCATTAAAAGAAAATGATAAAAAAATCATCGATGTTCTGCTATCAGAAACTGTTTCAGGTAAAGAAGCAAAAATTAGTCCTGCAAAAATCCTTACACCTGATCAAGCGGTGCAATATATTAAGACTGGGTCAATCGAAAAGCAGGTTTATGTTGTGAAAAAAGGCGATGTTCTTGGAAAAATAGCGAAGGAGCATGGCTTGACAACAAAAGAATTATTGGCTCTAAATCCAGGTCTGACAGTGGATTCGCTTTTACAAATTGGACAAGAAATCAACGTTACGGTAGAAAAGCCTTTAGTTAACGTACAGGTTGTATATGAAACATTAAACACAGAAACAATTGACTACGAAAAAGTAGTTCAGGAAGATGCTTCCATGTTTAAAGGAGAAAAAGAAATCATCCAAAAAGGCAGCCCCGGTAAAAAAGAAGTGTCTTACCTGGTTACTGAAGTAAATGGACAAGTAGTAAATAAGAAAGTAACAAATGAAAAAGTATTGGTTGAACCTAAAAAACATATCGAAAAAGTAGGAACAAAGGTGATCTCATCCAGAGGTACAGGCAATTTTATTTGGCCAACGAGCGGCGGATACATTTCAAGCGGCATGGGATCGCGTTGGGGCAGCTTCCATAGGGGAATCGATATTGCCCGTCCGTCGAATTACAACATCAAAGCAAGTGATAATGGTGTTGTAACATTCGCTGGCTGGGATGGTACTTATGGAAATAAAATTGTGGTGAACCACAATAATGGATACCAAACATTATATGCCCATTTATCAGAAATTAAAGTTTCAGTGGGACAAGTAGTGCCACAAGGTGCCGTTATCGGTATAATGGGGTCTACCGGCAATTCCACTGGAGTGCATTTGCATTTTGAAGTGCTCAAAAATGGATCACTCATTAATCCATTAACCGTATTGAATTGATATAGGTAAAGGCAATGGACACAACAAGTGCCATTGCCTCTTTTTTTTGGGAAATATTCGAAATGAAAAATATGTCGAAATATTTCCCAGAAAATAATGCCCATTTTTCAAACACGGTAAAATAAAATGAATACACAATAATTTAGGACAATAATTTTTGTTATAATAGTTTTGGCATGCATGAAAACACGAAGCATGATAGATTTAATAATAATGGCATATTAGCAGATGACAGTTTTGATTGATATAGATTCACTTATTAGATAAAGGAGGATTATATAATGGACGGCAAAACAATCTTGGTTGTCGATGATGAAAAACCCATTGCGGATATTTTGCAGTTTAATTTAGTAAAAGAAGGATATAAAGTGATTTGCGCCTATGACGGAGAAGAAGCATTGAAAATGGTGGAAGAACAGCAACCGGATTTAATGTTGCTTGATATCATGCTTCCAAAAAAGGACGGCATGGAAGTTTGCCGCGAGGTTCGTAAAAAATACGATTTTCCCATTATCATGCTTACAGCAAAAGGATCCGAAATCGACAAAGTACTGGGCCTTGAAATGGGAGCGGATGATTATGTGACAAAACCTTTCAGCACGCGGGAATTGATTGCCCGCGTAAAAGCGAATATGCGGCGTCTGAAAGCCTCTGCGCAAAATGAGGAAGCGAAAGAGGAATCAAACAATATTACAGTTGGTTCATTAATCATCCAACCGGACGCTTATATTGTCCAAAAACGCGGTGAAACGATCGAATTGACCCACCGTGAATTTGAACTCTTGCATTACTTGGCAAAACATATTGGTCAAGTGATGACCCGGGAGCATTTATTGCAAACCGTTTGGGGATATGACTATTTCGGTGATGTCCGGACAGTGGATGTAACGATTCGACGTCTCCGTGAAAAAATTGAAGATAATCCAAGCCACCCGACATGGATTGTCACTCGCCGCGGCGTCGGCTATTACTTGCGAAATCCTGAACAGGAGTAGAATGAATGCAGAAAGTCAGTTTTTTCCGTTCGATTCATGTAAAGCTTGTATTAATTTACGTACTGCTTATTATTATCGCATTGCAAATTATCGGAATCTATTTCTCCAATAAGTTGGAAGACAGCTTAAAGTCCAACTTTGAAGATTCCGTTCTTCAACGAATCGATTTAATTGAATACAGTATCCGCGAAGAGTTGACAAAGGAACGGGATGAAACAACACCTACTTTGGAACAAAGTTTGAATGCCGCTTTGCGGGAATTTGCAACAGGCGATATCAATGAGATTCGGGTCATCGATCGGCGCAATCGGGTAATCGCCACTTCCGATTCGGAAAACCAGGCCATTATCGGGCAGCGTTCCAATGATGATATTGTAAAGAAAGTCATTTCTTCTGAAACGGACCAAGAGGAAATTGCTTTGGATCCGGAAACGAATACAAGGGTTTGGGTCATTGCAACGCCCATTTTAAGTACCGTTGATCCGAACAGCGAAGTGATCGGTGCAATTTATATAGAGTCCAACATTGAAAAAGTATATGACCAAATGAATGACATTAACCGCATATTCGCTGTTGGTACAGCCATTTCCTTGGTCATCACGGTCATCCTGGGTATTCTGATTGCAAGAACAATCACCAGACCCATTTTGGATATGCGTAAGCAAGCGCAAGCGATGTCCAGAGGAAACTTTTCAAGAAAAGTGCGAGTGTACGGCGATGACGAAATTGGTCAATTGGCGATTGCGTTCAACCACTTAACGAATCGCTTGCAGGAAGCCCAATCTTCAACGGAAGCGGAGCGAAGAAAATTGGCTTCCGTCTTGGCCAATATGACGGATGGGGTAATCGCTACAGACCGCAAAGGGAAAATCATTTTGATCAATGATCCTGCGTTAAACTTTTTAAAAGTGACCAGGGAGGATACGTTAAACCGACCGATTGCCTCTGTTCTGGGAATTGAAGATAACTACAGTTTCGAAGATTTGATTCATATGAAAGAACCAATCAATTTGGATATCAGCACAGAAGAATCACCGCTTATTTTGAGGGCGAGCTTCTCTGTGATCCAAAAAGAAACCGGTTTTGTGAACGGTTTGATTACGGTATTGCACGATATTACAGAGCAGGAAAAAATCGAGATGGAACGCCGTGAATTCGTAGCGAATGTTTCCCATGAACTGCGGACGCCTTTGACAACCATGAGAAGTTATTTGGAAGCTCTTGCGGATGGTTCTTGGCAGGACGAAAACATTGCTCCTCATTTTATCAATGTAGTACAGACGGAAACGGAGCGGATGATTCGCCTTGTGAACGATTTGCTGAGTCTATCCAAAATGGATTCAAAGGACTATCAATTGAATAAGGAAGTCGTTGAATTTAATAGTTTCTTCCATCGGATTATTGACCGGTTTGAGATGTCAAAATCCCAAAATGTGAAATTCATTCGCTATATACCGGAAACGCCTTATTTTGTGGAAATTGATACTGACAAGTTGACACAAGTCATCGATAATATCATTTCGAATGCCATCAAATACTCCCCTGACGGCGGCAACATTCGATTTGGCTTCACCGTTCAAGGGAATATGTTGAAAGTGATGATTTCCGATGATGGAATGGGAATACCAAAGGAAAATCTGGGTAAAATCTTTGACCGATTCTACCGTGTAGATAAAGCCCGATCCCGGGCGATGGGCGGAACCGGACTGGGACTTGCGATTGCCAAAGAAATGATTAAAGCCCACAACGGAACAATTTGGGCTGAAAGTGAAGAGGGAGTAGGTACAACGATATTCTTCACTTTACCGTATGAAATAGATGGGGCTGGTGATTGGGAATGAAGTATATCGAGCAAATCAAATCCATTGTTCTTCTTTTCCTTGTCCTATTAAGCATTGTTTTAACGTTTTCCATTTGGACCTATACACCAAGCCTCCAGGTAATTGAAGAATCATCGCAAGTGGATCAGTTGATGGTTGGAAAGAAAAAGAATCTTCAGGAGGTCATCAAACCTTACCGGATATTGGTCAGGGATCGAGGTGAATGGAAAGGAACGATTGGTTCAACAGCCATCAATGATTTGATGGACATTCTGCCAAACTGGAAAGGTTCCGAACTTATTCCGGTTCAAAATAATATGTCCATTAAAAAAATGAATGATTTTATTCGGATGGATCAACGCATTACGTTCTTCTTTTCCGAAGAAGTGCCAATCAAGGTATTCCACTCCATTGTTCCTTTTTCCCAGGATGATTTGCCGGAATTGACGTTCAACAAACTGATCATGGATTGGAGCAAAGTCGATTCGGAAAAGGTGCTGACGGTTTATTTTTTGAGCGGAACCCATCGGACTTTATATAGCACAGAAATCAAAATGAACGAAGTATATTTTCAATCGACGGTTTTACAAGCGTTGGAAGGATTGGTCGCTTATCAGGAAGTGGAGCGTTCCAATGGACTTTCATTATATGTGCCGAAAGATGAAATTGAATTGGTACAATATACGTACTATATTGATGAAATACATCCGGATACTTTCAGGGATATATTGTTCTATGACCCGGCGATTGTCCGGAAAAACGTTGAGAGTCAAGAATTGTTAAAATATACAGATGGTATGACGTTAATGACGGTGGATGTAAAAAATCGATATCTGAATTACGTGAACCCATCTACTGAAAGCATGGCGGAATTGCCGGCTTCCCGCTTACTGCTCGACAGTTTTGAATTTGTAAATGAGCACGGAGGTTTTACCGGGGATTACCGATTAACTTCCATCAATGAACAGAAACATATTGTCGAATATCAATTGTACAAGCAAGGTTTCCCTGTTTTCAGCACAGATACCACAACAAGGATTACAACGACGTGGGGGGAAAATCAATTATTCAGATATAAAAGACCGTATTTTCTGCTGGATTTGGATATAAACTCTGAAAAATCCCAACGGAAAGTATCGCCAGGGCTCTCGGCCGTCGATGTTCTTGAAAAATCAAAACAACTCCAGTTGAATGAAGTGGATGATATCATTCTTGGATACTATTTAAAACAAAATGACAATAATCTATTATTTACGTTGGAACCTGGTTGGTTTGCGTTAAGTCAAGACAGCTGGAAACGCATTGCGCCGGAAGCGACAGGAGGGGGAAAGAATGGACTGGAGTAAATCCAAAACCATATTCATTATCGTGTTCTTCATCTTGGATGTTTTCCTTTTCTCCCTCTATTTGAACCGTCATATCGAAGCCCAACAAGTGAAAGTTTCCGGTGGCAAAACCATTGAAGCGAGATTAAAAGATGATCACATTACGTTTAATTTGCTTCCGACGGTTGAAAGTGCCCCTTATATTTCAGCAAAGGTGACGGATTTCAACGAGGAAAACATTCAACTGAAAAACTATCAACAAATGACAGTAGAAAATGACAACAAACTGATCGTGACCTTGAAGGAACCGGTGAAACTTCGGAATATTAAAGAAAAATCGAGTTTCAATGAGTTCATCAGAAATAACGTATATAAAGGCTCCGCATATTCGGTGTGGAAAATAAACGAGGAAGAACGGACGGCGATTTTCTTTCAAAATTTCGATGACAAAACCATCTATTATAACATTCACGGCATCGTAAAAATTTATTGGAATGAAGATTTGGAAGTGACGAAATATGAACAGACGATGCTAAGCAATTTCGAAGAATTCGAGGAAGAAGAAACCCTTCTCCCTCCATATCAAGTTATTCAAATTTTATATGCGCGGGACTTGCTAAAACCAAATTCCCGGATTGCCGAAATCAAACTTGGCTATTCAACCCTCGTACAGCTGACGCAAACCCAAGTGTTTGTGCCTACATGGAAAGTAAGGGTTGTGACGGCTACTGGAACAGAAGAGGAATATTTCGTCAATGCTGTAGACGGAAAAATCATTGATGTACAATCTGATTTGACGGTAGATGTAGATGAAACAGATGAACTGGAACAATTGAAAGAAATAGAAGAAGAATAGGGTGTACAATATGCGGTTTAGTGTGTTAGCGAGCGGCAGTACCGGAAATGCCATCTATGTGGAAACAGATGAACATGCCTTTTTGGTGGATGTCGGATTGAGCGGGAAAAAGATGGAGCAGCTCTTTGCCAAAATCGGCCGCGAAATGGGCAAACTCTCAGGCATTTTAGTGACCCATGAACATAGCGACCATATAAAAGGGCTCGGTGTCATTGCAAGGAAATATAAACTGCCAATCTATGCAAACGAAAAAACATGGAAAGCATTGGATGAACATGTAGGAAATATTCCGGTGGATCAACGTTTTCTGTTTAACATGGAATCGGTAAAATCATTCGGCTCTTTGGATATTGAATCCTTTGCCGTATCCCATGATGCGATCGATCCGATGTTTTATGTATTCCATGAAAACGGAAGGAAGCTGGCCATCATCACGGATACAGGCTATGTAAGCGACCGGATGAAAGGAATCATCCGCGGCGCCGATGCATTCGTTTTCGAAAGCAATCATGACGTGGGCATGCTCCAAATGGGGAAATACCCTTGGTCCATCAAGCGCCGAATATTAAGCGATGTCGGACATGTTTCCAACGAAGATGCAGGAGTCGCCATCAGCGAAGTGGTTGAAGAGAAACCTACCCACGTCTATTTATCCCATTTAAGCAAGGAAAACAATATGAAGGAACTTGCCCGTATGACCGTCAAGCAAGTATTGGCCTCTTATGGCATCAAAGAAGGGGAATTTTTGCATTTGCATGATACGGATGCGGAAGAACCGACATTGCTTGTGCCGGTATAAAAATTTTGATGATCAGGAGGCTGGGACATAACTAATAAAGTGAACGAGCTGCAAAAAAAAATTTTTGTAAAAAATTGATATCACAGAAAATAGATTGGAGTGACGGGGCGACTCCTGCGGGAACAGCCCGAGTCTCGAGACCCCGCAGGAGCGAAGGTTTGAGCTCCGAGGAGGCTCGAGCCGGGCCCGCGGAAAGCGTCCCCGGAACGGAAATCAATTTTCTTCAATTATCAAAAAAACACCATTTTTCTCCCGTGAGAAAATGGTGTTTTTTATCTTTTGTCCCAGCCTCCTTTTTTGTTTATCAAGAATAATTGTTAAAATTTGAGTGTTAGGACCTTAATGAATGAAGATTTGAAATTTTTAGGTGCGCATTCATGTAATTTTATTGAATTAGATGTATCATATTGACGATGAGAGAATGAAAGGAGAAGGATTATGAGTTTTTATCAAAATGATGATCAGAATAAATCGGATAAGGATTTTTCATCGTACTCTCCTTTACAAGAACAATTAAGAAGAGAAGAAGAGGAAAAGAAAAGTCGGCAAAAGAACAAAAATCGGGGAGCATTCGGTTATTTCTTCGTCGGATTTTTTGGGGTCATTGTGGGCGCCCTGCTGGTTTGGCTACTTATGATCCCTTCTTTGGAAGATGATTCAGGCAGCATCGCAAATAATCGGACGGAAAATACGCCGAAAATTACACAAACGGCAACGGAAGTGACAACGGATGTAACGAAAGCCGTTGAAAAAGTGTCCAAAGCCGTTGTGGGAATTACAAACATTCAGGAAGTGTCAAACTTCTGGACGCGCCAATCACAGGAAACGGAGGCCGGCAGCGGTTCAGGGGTCATCTATAAAGTGGATGGAGGCAAAGCCTATATAGTTACCAACTACCATGTGGTGGAAAACGCCAAACAATTGGAAGTGACGTTACCTGATGGAACGAAAGAAAATGCGGAATTAGTGGGAAGCGATATTTGGACAGACTTGGCGGTTGTGACCATCCCAAGTAAAAACGTCGACACTGTTGCGCAGTTCGGCGACTCTGATGTCTTAAAACAAGGGGAAACGGTCATCGCCATTGGCAATCCTTTGGGATTAGATTTCTATGGTTCCGTGACGACCGGTGTCATTTCCGGTAAAGATCGATCTGTTCCTGTTGATTTGAATGGGGATGGTTATGAAGATTGGGAAACGGAAGTATTGCAAACAGACGCTGCCATCAACCCTGGTAACAGTGGAGGCGCCTTGGTCAACATCTCCGGTGAATTGGTGGGCATCAACTCAATGAAAATTGCGGAGTCCACTGTGGAAGGTTTAGGATTTGCCATCCCAATCAATACAGTGATTCCGATTATCGAAGAACTTGAGCGAAATGGTGAAGTCAAACGGCCGACAATGGGAATCGGTTTGTTGGATTTGACGGAAGTGCCAGCCTACTATCAAAAACAAACTTTGAGATTGCCTGATGATGTGACAACAGGTGTCGTTGTGACGGAAGTGGTACCAGGTTCTCCAGCTGATAAGGGGGGTATGGAGAAATACGATGTCATTGTGGAGATGGATGGAAAAACAATCGAAAACTCCATTGACTTGCGGCAACATCTATATAATGATACAAAAATCGGGGATACCATGAAAGTGAAAGTCTACCGCCAAGGAAAAATGATGGAACTTCAAGTGAAATTAACCGAGGGCAGTCAACTATAATTGTGGATAAATCCCACTTATCCACATGATTTATTCACAAAAGAGTAGGAATGAAAAAATCCATTATTTCCTACTCTTTTTTTGTTTGTTACAATGTTTTGTGGATAAAATAAGAAAAATGTGAATAACTTTGTGGAAAAATGAATCAAGAAGGAGGGATTGGAAATGAAAAAATTTTGCTGTGAAACGCACGTAAATCATGCATTGGACATGATGGTTGCTGAAACAAAAGAATATCCGATATTAGAGAAAGTGGATGAGGAACAACAATTATCCACAAAGTGCGATTACTGTGAAAACGAAGCGAAATATATTGTATCAAGAAAATAACTTTACACAAAATATAGATTTTGGTTGTGGATATGTGTAAAACTTTTGTGGATAACTTGTTTATAAATAAAAATCCAATGTGGATTGGCTGTGAATTTCTAAATTATATGATTTGTTAAACAATTGGAGTGAATCAAGTTAAAGGTGAGAAGATGAATATTTCAATTATTTCAGTCGGAAAGTTAAAAGAAAAATATTTAAAAATGGGTATGGATGAGTATGTGAAGCGCCTTTCCGGTTATGCAAAAATCGAACTGATCGAAGTGCCGGATGAAAAAGCGCCTGAAGAATTGAGCGAGGCGGAAATGGAGTTGGTGAAAAAGAAGGAAGGAGAAAGGATTTTATCTAAAATTCCAGATGGTACATATGTGTACGCCCTTGCTATCGAAGGAAAAATGAAAACATCCGAAGAATTTGCAGAAGGCTTGGAAAAACTGATGACCTATGGTACAAGCAAAATCGCCTTTGTCATCGGCGGCTCCCTCGGTTTACATAAAGATGTATTAAATCGGGCAAATGAAAAAATCAGCTTCGGCCGCATGACCTTTCCCCATCAACTCATGCGGCTCATCTTGCTAGAGCAAATTTACCGCGGTTTCCGGATTATGAAGGGGGAACCGTACCATAAGTAAGTGCGGTTTTGAATAAAACTACCTAGAAGTGTTGAATGTACATTCTAGGTAGTTTTTATTTTGACTATTCCGTTTAGATAATTTTTAAATTTTCCTCACAATCAATTGTCCTGTCGCTGCATCGATTCCCACAATCGGTTGCTTTGTTTCGAAGTGACCGAGTTTGTATGTTAATATTTCCTCCTCCTTTTCCTCATAGTTACTGGACCATTGTAAAAAGGCATCGACTCCTTTTAAAACAGGCATTATTTTTTCGAATGGTTGAATCGTTGAAGCTTCATAAGATTGAAGAAGCTCTAAGTCAATATGAGGAGACCATAAGAGATCGATGAATCCGGTCGTTTTGTTTACCCCAACGTAAAAACGTTCTCCTTCGATTGGCAAGCCTGGAGCTACGTGGAGTGGAAAATTGAAAAATGCGCAATTAGCTCTATTAAAGGATGGTTTCTTGCTTTGTAACTGTAAATAAGGAATATACTCTTCAAAATAGGTGGCAATAAAGGCACAAGCAATGTCACGGCAAGCTTCAAAGGAAAGATTAAGCCCCCCAGTACGCTCTTTAAACCATATGAATTCCTTTAACTTTCCCGAATGTTTATCAATAGTTGCCTTTACCGTATCTTCCATACGTTCAAGAAGGAAGCTTTCGATTGTTTTATCTTTTGGAGCTTGCCAATCTTTTACTCTCCATACAATACCAATTGTATTTTCATCTATTTCCGTTTCTCGCAACTTTATCATATCATCAGATACACCAATGATTTCCTCAATCGTTTTACGCTTTTCCAATACCCCTACTTTTGGAAAAGGAATGAATGTCTCTGGCTCTTCCGGTTCATGTTCAAAAGTAGTCTCTCCATTTACAGCATTAAAAGTCTGATATACAATCGGACTTTCATAAATCGGGTACAAACCGGATTTTGGAACGGAATAAAGGTCGCTTAATAAATACTTCACAGATAGCTTCCAAGGGGCTTCATAAACTTGTTGCAAAATAACTTCTTTATTAGCAAGCTGGGCTGGGGATGTCGGTGGTGATTTTGTGTAGCCACCGTATTTAAAGTCAATGATTTCACCGTATTTTGAAACGACCATTTTTGTCGTATAGCTTTCGAGAGGATAGCCTCCTACATATTGTTTATACAAAAAAGTAGTTTGTTCTTCCTTATCAATCATCCTAGACAAAGTTAAATAATCAAGTGCTTCGGGGTATTGGGATGCTAAAAATTGTTCTGCCATTGTTTGCCGTTTCTCTATTGATACAAGTGGCCCATTCGTTGAAGGCGGTCTAGTTAACTCGATTAATTTTCCGTTTTGATCAAGTGTCACTTGAATTCCGTTGTCTAAATCATCTGTTGACCACATAAAGGTCGCTTGATTATTTGAATAATCTTCTACAAGCAATTGGTGGTCTTGAGGAATGGACACAAAATGTAATGCCAATTTTGCTAGTTGATCTTTTAACAAATGGATCACCTCTGTCTCATGGATTGATTTGTTCATTTGCTGTTCTAGGAGCTTTTTCACTTGGATGCGACTGCGATGTAGATGGATTTTTATGGTATTGATTGGCTTATCTAAGAAATTCGCAATTTCTTGTATGGTAAAATCATAAAAATAAAATAAGATAAGTACGGTTTGATAATCCTTTCGAAGCATGGATAGTGCTTCATGGACAAATTCATATGTAGTGGATTCGTCATGCTCTATGAGTTGTTGCTGAAGATTGGTTTCCACTATGAGTGTTTTCTTTTTTTACGGAGGAAAGCAAAACATTGTCGTAACAAAATTTTAAATAGCCACGTAGAGAAATATTTTGGTTCTTTTAATTGATGAATCGATTTATAAGCCTGTAGCAATGTTTCTTGTACAATGTCTGCTGCGTCTTCTTTGGTGCCTACATAAGAGTAAGCTTTTGCGAAAAGCTTGGACTTTTCAGTTTTTATGAGTTGTTCAAATGCTTCTTGATGTCCTTCAATTGCTGCTCTTACCAATTGTTCCATTTAGCCACCTCCTATATAGTTAGAGTCATATTTAAGGTCAAAAGGTTTCACTAAAGAAAATAAGTATGTTTTAGAAAGTTGCACGAAACTAAGTAAGGGATTTTTTTCATCTTTATGCTACGAATGTTAACATCAATGTTATGCTCCGTTGGTAGATTTACTAATAACATAGCATTTTGTTTTTGGCAAGTAGAAAATGGCTCTTACGCAATTTTGGTGAAGGCCTATAATTTTACTTTTATAGTATAATAAAAGAAAAGGTGTGATGAATGATGAATCGTCAAATCCATTGGTCTTCACCGGATCCTTTCCTAGAAGTTCTGGATATTCAAGAAGAACCATCCTCCATTACCTTTATTGTTCGAAGCACTCATGAATCCTGCCCTTGTCCTCATTGCCAAGTGCCTTCCACACGTCCACACAGCCGATATACACGCATGATTCAAGATTTGCCGATTGCCGGAAAAGCTGTTTCCATCCTGCTTATCACAAGAAAATGGTTTTGCGACCAACCCAATTGCACCCAAAAAATTTTTACTGAACGGTATGATTGGATTTCCAAAAATGGACGCCGAACTTTACGGTCCGAAGAAGTATTACGTAAAATCGCGTTTTCCACCAGCTGCCTCAATGGCGAAAAAGTAGCGAAAGCCCTGTCCCTCCCTGTCAGCCATGACGTATTGCTCTCCCTTATTCGGAAAACGGAGATTCATCAAGAGGTGTCCCCCTTTTATCGGAATCGATGACTTTGCTTTTCGGAAAGGACACAGCTATGGCACGATCATTTGTGATCTGAGCACGCACAAGCCTGTTGCATTACTTCCGGAACGTTATCCGGAAACCATATCAGAATGGCTAAAAAATCATCAAAACATCCAAGTTGTCAGTCGTGATGGCTATCAGGCTTTTCGGAAAGGGATTCAGAACGCTTCGCAAAGTATTTTGCAAGTATATGACCGATGGCATTTTGTCCGGGCGGTAAAGAAGCAGATCGATGCTTGCCTCACCTCGATTCTTCCTTCCGTCATCACGTTGGAAAAAGAAGAAACGGACCAACAAACCTTTCCGCATGAAACCAAACTGCAAAGGAGACAAAAAGAAAGAGCCGAAAAGAAATGGATGATGATCAAAAGCATTCAACAGGAATACAAAAAAGGAAAGAAAAAAGTGGAGTTGGCCAGAGAATTTCATATGGATCCCCGAACCATTTCAAAATATCTCAACATAACCGAGATGCCGGTTCAAGTAAAAAGAAAGCGAAAACGGCAAACCGATGGTTTTGAGCAATACATTCAGCAACTCGAACAAGAGGGCAAGACCATCCGTGAAATTGATGAGCAACTTCGTAAATATGGATATACGGGGACACTTTCAGGTGTCCGCGTTGCAGTCGAAAGCATACGAAAAGAAAGAAAACGGCAGGGGATTAAGGAATCTTCCGTTCGAATTTCCAGACGGCAAATGATTTCATATGTTTGGAAACGAAAATCTAGACTTTTAGAAAAGGAACTGCAACTTCTTGAACAATCCTTTAAGATGTACCCATCCCTTCATTCTTTCCACCAAATGGTTCAAACATTTAGAGAAGCATTTGATGAACGGAACTATCCGGCATTTTTCAAATGGTTGGAAAAACAATTGTCTTCTCCAAACAATCATTTATATGATTGTGCACTTCGACTCCGTAGGGATTTACAGTCGATTAAGCTGGCATTTAGTACTTCCTACAGTAACGGAGTTGTGGAAGGCCATGTTCACCGATTGAAGCTGATGAAACGAATCATGTATGGCCGGGCAAAGCTGGATTTACTTGAAAAACGAGTGTTATATCATTTGAGTTAATTTCATAATTCTCACCCCTTGATTTTCAAGGGATTCAAGACAATAAAAAATGGGTACCTCCCCAAATTTCGTTATAATGGTAGGTAACCAAACAAACCATACGAAAGAGGTGAGTACCCTATGACTATTGTAAAACAAATTTCTCTTTTTGACATCCATCAATTATTAGAAATGGAAAGTTCCCATCGTTATGAAGCCATTTTTAGTGTGATCGACATTCAGCCTATATTTCAATAGTTTTCTAAAAAGACATTGAAAGGTGCACCACGTGAATTGAATTATGGTGCAATGATTCAATCGCTGATTATACGTATTGTCGAACGTATTCCAACTATCAAGGATTTAGTCAAACGTTTGGTTCATGATCCTTTATTTCGTTTCGACTGTGGATTCCTTGTGTCTGATGTCGTACCATCTGAAAGCTCTTATTCACGCATGATTCAAGTCATTAGTGAATCAGATGTGCTAGATAAAATGAACGATACACTCATCAAAACAGCGATGTTGGAAGGCTTTCTAAATGATGAACATGTCGCCATCGATGCGAGTCACTTTGAAGCTCGTGATGCTTTCACACCATCAGAAAAGAAAGCACCTAAAACTCCTAAAAAACGTGGTCGTAAAACGAAAGCTGAACGAGCTGTTTGGTTAGCCGAACAAGTAGAGAAAAAAGGAAATCAATCAACCTATGAAAAAGAACTGAAAGAACAGCTGGATATCCCATTAGAAACCCTTTGGAAGGATGTACCGATTGAGCCAAAATGGGGTGTGAAAAAGAATAGTAAAGGAAAAAATACATTCTGGTTTGGTTATAAAGCACATTTAGCTGTTTCGACGAAAAGTCAATATATCATCACTCGTTTGATGTCCTCAGGTAATTTAAGTGATTGTAAAGCTGCGATTCCATTATTGAAAAAACTTCATCACTTAGGAAACGGTCAATTTACAATCGCTATATTTGATGCTGGTTATGATGTTGAACCTATTTACCGTCAAGCCGTATCACAGTCCATGCGAGTCGTGATTCCTTACAACGTTCGCCGAGAAGGAGAATATATAGGATTCGATGAACATTTTCGTCCAACCTGTGTGCGTGAACATAGTTACCAATATGACAGCTTTGACGCTAAGTACAATACATTAAAATTCACACGTCCAAAGGAATGTGCAACTTGCCCATTACGAGAAGACACCCTTTGCCAAAAAGTTTTCAAAATCAAATGTGATATAGATATCCGTAAATTTACCTATCCAGCACGTGGGACAGAACGATGGAAACAGCTTTATCAAGAACGTACAGCAGTCGAACGCGTTAACGCTTATTTAAAGGAATACTTTCAATTAAACAATGTCCGTCATCGTACAGGAAAGAAAGCAAAAATGCATTTCAATCTGGTGACGTTAATTTATAATACCTGCAAACTAGCTGTTGATCGAATCAATGCTTTATTACAGCAACAAAACCAAGTTGCATAATTTAAAAAAAACAAAGTTTTTAGTATAGGGGTACTCTATACTTCAGAAAAACTATGATTTATGAAATTGATTCATTTATAGAGTTAATTTCATAATTCTCACCCCTTGATTTTCAAGGGATTCAAGACAATAAAAAATGGGTACCTCCCCAAATTTCGTTATAATGGTAGGTAACCAAACAAACCATACGAAAGAGGTGAGTACCCTATGACTATTGTAAAACAAATTTCTCTTTTTGACATCCATCAATTATTAGAAATGGAAAGTTCCCATCGTTATGAAGCCATTTTTAGTGCTATCGACATTCAGCCTATATTTCAATTGTTTTCTAAAAAGACATTGAAAGGTGCACCACGTGAATTGAATTATGGTGCAATGATTCAATCGCTGATTATTCGTATTGTCGAACGAATTCCAACAATGAAGGATTTAGTCAAACGTTTGGTCCATGATCCTTTATTTCGTTTCGACTGTGGATTCCTTGTGTCTGATGTCGTACCATCTGAAAGCTCTTATTCACGCATGATTCAAGTCATTAGTGAATCAGATGTGCTAGATAAAATGAACGATACACTCATCAAAACAGCGATGTTGGAAGGCTTTCTAAATGATGAACATGTCGCCATCGATGCGAGTCACTTTGAAGCTCGTGATGCTTTCACACCATCAGAAAAGAAAGCACCTAAAACTCCTAAAAAACGTGGTCGTAAAACGAAAGCTGAACGAGCTGTTTGGTTAGCCGAACAAGTAGAGAAAAAAGGAAATCAATCAACCTATGAAAAAGAACTGAAAGAACAGCTGGATATCCCATTAGAAACCCTTTGGAAGGATGTACCGATTGAGCCAAAATGGGGTGTGAAAAAGAATAGTAAAGGAAAAAATACATTCTGGTTTGGTTATAAAGCACATTTAGCTGTTTCGACGAAAAGTCAATATATCATCACTCGTTTGATGTCCTCAGGTAATTTAAGTGATTGTAAAGCTGCGATTCCATTATTGAAAAAACTTCATCACTTAGGAAACGGTCAATTTACAATCGCTATATTTGATGCTGGTTATGATGTTGAACCTATTTACCGTCAAGCCGTATCACAGTCCATGCGAGTCGTGATTCCTTACAACGTTCGCCGAGAAGGAGAATATATAGGATTCGATGAACATTTTCGTCCAACCTGTGTGCGTGAACATAGTTACCAATATGACAGCTTTGACGCTAAGTACAATACATTAAAATTCACACGTCCAAAGGAATGTGCAACTTGCCCATTACGAGAAGACACCCTTTGCCAAAAAGTTTTCAAAATCAAATGTGATATAGATATCCGTAAATTTACCTATCCAGCACGTGGGACAGAACGATGGAAACAGCTTTATCAAGAACGTACAGCAGTCGAACGCGTTAACGCTTATTTAAAGGAATACTTTCAATTAAACAATGTCCGTCATCGTACAGGAAAGAAAGCAAAAATGCATTTCAATCTGGTGACGTTAATTTATAATACCTGCAAACTAGCAGTTGATCGAATCAATGCTTTATTACAGCAACAAAACCAAGTTGCATAATTTAAAAAAAACAAAGTTTTTAGTATAGGGGTACTCTATACTTCAGAAAAACTATGATTTATGAAATTGATTCTTATAAAATGTTTTTTTAAAAAATTAATAAAGAGATGAAGGACTGTACATATATGGTTTCACCAAAAGAACGTAAGAGCCATTTTTAGTTTGCCATAAACACTAATCAATGAGGCGTTTAAAGAAATTGAAAAAATTAAACCGGATACATCTTATGAAAAAGAATGGATTAAAAAACAATAAAAATAAGAGACCATTGCGGACAAAGGCTGTGACTTCAAACCCTTTTTCTAATGCTTGTTTTACGACATGACGTCCCACAGCGCCAGTTGCTCCAAAGACAATAATTTTCATTGCGCTCCCCCCTTCCGTTCGACGGTAAATCTCCCTTGTGAATCAATAGAATTGAGAGATTTGAACGCTAGCAAGCTGCCTAGTTTGGGGCATTAAAAAAGCGGCAAAATGTTGTGCAATCAACATCCTGCCGTTTTCATAGAAAATGTTTATTGATCTTCAATGACAATATAAGTTGCTTTTACGGGGCCATGCACGCCGACAATCAATACGGATTCTATATCTGCTGAATTGCTTGGTCCTGACATAAATAAAATGCAGGATGGCACTTGTTGACCCTTTTCGATTTGCTTGCGGATTTTTTGGGCAGCTTGCGTCATTCTAGGGACAATGGAACTTTTCGGAATAAGCACGATCACTTTTTGCGGCAAAAAGTTCATTGTGCGTCCCCGGTTTGGATGACTGGTAAGCATAGCGGTGGCGGATTCGGCCAATGTCGTTTCGCTGATCGTTATACCGATATTCGCCTTTTCGGCCTGGCGAATGTTTTCCTCAGGGGTGTCCGGATTCCACTCGTAAAAGTGGATGCCGTTTTCCGGCAAATTTTCCATCCATTTCTTCACCCCGAATTTTTCAAAGCGGTCGTCTTTCCATGTGATGACCGATTCACCTCCATAATCGTTCACCACTTGATGAAGTACATTCGGCAAATCCGCGGTTGTTGTTTGGACGAACGTTGTATGGATGTTTTCGCATTGCTGTTTCAACACTTCCACCAGTTCATCTTGGGATGCATTTTTTAACACTTCATGTTGGGGGCAATATTTCCAAACGGGAAGTTCCACTTTTGTTCGAACAGGGCGGCCGAGGCTTTTGGCAATTTGATTTAGGAATTCATCGCGATTTTGAATCGTCATGATTGCTCTCCTTTCTGACGCTGCTTCATCCAATGGCGGAAGCTTTCTTTATTTGGGGCAGGAAAATCCCGCACTTCCGTCCAAGCTTTTAATGGGCCTGGTCCGCTTGTGATTTTGTCATCTTTTACAAAAGGAGACATGATAGGTGAAGCGACTTTTGTTGCCATATTAAAGAGCGGCGAAGTTGATGCCCCTAGCCCAAAGGCTTTCATAATTAAACGTTCTGAAATCGGGGCTTTTCCTTCCTGTTCCACTATTTTTTGGCGATGCAAATGTAATAATTGATGCAAAGGGATTTTTACAGGGCAAACTTCTGTACAAGCACCGCAAAGGCTTGATGCATACGGCAGTTCTTTGAAATCTTCATATCCTCCAAGCAGCGGAGATAAAACAGCGCCGATTGGGCCAGAATAAATTGACCCGTAAGTGTGGCCGCCTACATGGCGATACACTGGGCAAACATTGACACATGCTGCACAGCGGATGCATTGTAGTATAGGCTGGAATTCCGTGCCTAAAATTTTCGAGCGTCCATTATCTACAATGACTAAGTGGAATTCTTCCGGACCGTCTGTTTCGTTTTCTCCTTTTGGGCCTGTCAGCAATGTGATATAGCTTGTTAATCGTTGGCCGACCGAGCTGCGAGTTAATAGGCTGACGAGAACTTCCATTTCCTCAAAGGTTGGTACAATTCTTTCCATCCCCATTACCACGATTTGAGTTTTTGGCAGAGCTGAGACAAGGTCTGCATTTCCTTCATTTGTCACTAAAGTCACTGTGCCGCTTTCGGCAATGGCAAAGTTGCATCCTGTAATGCCGATGTCTGCTGTTAAATATTCCTCGCGCAGCTTTTTGCGGGCAAACAGCGCCATTTCTTCAGGTTGTTCTGATTTGTCGTAGCCAACTTTTGCAAAGATTTCCCGTATTTGATGGCGGTTTTTATGCAATGATGGCACAATAATGTGTGAAGGTGGTTCATGGTCATTTAATTGTAAAATGAACTCTGCCAGATCGGTTTCCACCACTTTGCAGCCGGCTTCTTCCAACGCTGCGTTTAGATTGATTTCTTCTGTCACCATCGATTTAGATTTAACAATTTTTTTCGCTTCTTTTTGAATGGCGATGTTTTTTATATAGTTCGATGCGTCTTCTTTTGTTTTCGCGAAAAATACATGGCCGCCGCGTTTGACCACATTTTCGCTCAACTCATAAAGATATGCATCTAAATTTTCTAAAACGTGTTTTCGAATTTCTTCTCCATGGGCTCTCCATTCTTCCCAATTTCCTAATTCCTCCACGCGAGCTTGACGGCGGGTTTGAAATCGGGCTTGGGCAGCGGATATGGCGCCGCGCATAAAGGTATCGTTTAAGTTCGTCTCTACGCGCTCTTTAAATTGCTCATCACTTGTTTTCATAGCCATAACTAATCCCCCCTTAGCGACTATTTAACACTTCTGCAATATGCATGACTCGAATCGGTTTTCCGGTGCGGCTAATTCGTCCACCGATATTAATGAGGCATCCGGCATCTGCACCAACTAAAATGTCTGCCCCTGTTTCCTCAATATTGCGCACTTTTTCATCGACCATTTCACCGGAAATATTCCCCATTTTCACGGAGAATGTACCGCCAAATCCACAGCAGCGCTCTTTTCCTGGAAGTTCAACATATTCCAGTCCTTCTACATTTTTGAGTAATCGGATGGGTGCATCTTTTACCCCTAAAAGCCTCGTCATATGGCATGAGGTATGATATGTGGCTTTGCCTTTTAACCGGGCTCCGACATTTTCAATTTTTAAAACGTTTACAATAAAGTCGGTTAATTCATAGGTTTTATCTGCTAAATTTTGGGCTTTTTGTTCCCATTCCGGATCCCCTTTAAAAATATGCGGATACTCTTTGAACATATATGCGCAGGAACCGGATGGCGTTACAACATATTCTGCATGTTCAAATGCTTTAATCATGTTTTTCATGGAACCTTTTGACTTTTCTACATATCCGCTGTTATAAGCCGGCTGTCCGCAGCAAACTTGTGATGTTGGGAAATCGATTTCACAACCAAGTCGCTCAAGAAGTTCCACAGTCGCCTTTCCTACATTTCCTTGAAACATATCTACAAGGCATGTCACAAATAATGAGACTTTCATTATGAATCCCCCTATAATTCCTTCAAAAATCAACAGGTCATCAGATGACTAAAATAGTATCACGTTTTTTCAAATTCTACTATAATTTTTTGAAAATACAAAACATAAAAGTGCAGAAGCTGGATAAACTTCAACACCTTTTCTCATTCTGTCGTATCGAAATATTTCATTAAAATTTCTTCTACGTTATTTAAATGGGAATACATGGCGAGTTCTGCTAGTTCGGGATTTTGTTGTTTGATAGCTAAATAAATTTGCATATGTTCATCATATAATTGTTCAATCGTGGTTTGTTTAGAAAATAACCAAATGCGCCTTGTTTCTCGCATTAATTCAATCGTAAGCCCGGATACTTGGTTTAGTAAATTAGGTAGCAGAGGGTTGTGGGAAGCATTTGCAATGGCCTTATGGAATTCGAAATCCGCTTTTTCACCAAGCTCTTCATCCCCTTCTACGTTTTTCATTTCCTCAAGGATTCCTTCTAAAATGACAAGATCTTCTTTTGTTCTGTTTTTCGCTGCGCTTCTTGCCGTCCCAACTTCAAGAATTTTTCTTAATTCAAGCAAATGAGGGACGTATTCTCTGTATGTAATAATGGCCGTAGAAAGAGGAAATTCCAGTTTTTGTTTAGGGAAGTTTTTCACAAATGTGCCAGAGCCTTGTTTTATTTCAATCAGCCCCATTGCTTTTAAGGCTGATAATGCTTCACGGACAGCGGATCTACTGACTTGTAATTGCTCTGCTAAATATTCAACAGAATTTAAACGGTCACCTGGTTTTAGTTCGCCTGTACGGATTTTTTCATAAAGAATTTCACAAACTTCTTCGTAAATTTTTTTCGTTTTTACTTTTGCAAGTTTCAAATAGTCCACCTCGTTTTTCAAGCAAAATCGGTAAATTAATTATACATTATACCGAAAGTACAATGAAAAATCTTCTCGTTCAGAGAAGATAAAAGTGTAACTCAAGTAAAACAACATTGAATTTTAAAAAAATTCAATTTATAATCTAAGTCATAAGGTCATCAGATGACTTGATAGGGGATATTTTGAAACATTGGGGGAAAGAGAATGACGTTTACGCAAAATTTTACAGCAGTTGGAAACAGTTTAGGGTGGACAGCCCTGGTTGCAACAATTCCTATTTTATATTTTTTCTGGGCGCTTGCTATTAAAAAAATGAAAGGGTATATGGCGGGACTGACCACCTTAATTATAGCTATCGTCATTGCAGTTTTCGCGTTTAAGGTGCCGGTTGTGACTGCAATGGCATCTGCTTCGCAAGGGGCTGTGTATGGAATTATTCCAATTGGTTGGATTATCATTACATCCGTTTTTTTATATAACTTGACGGTAAAAACCGGGTACTTTGATGTAATTCGTTCATCGGTGTTATCTATTACAGAAGACCGTCGTATTCAAGCTCTATTGATAGCGTTTTCCTTTGGAGCATTTTTGGAAGGGGCAGCGGGATTTGGTGCACCGGTTGCCATTACAGCGGCATTGCTAGTAGGTTTGGGCTTTAAGCCGTTGCAAGCGGCAGGTCTTTGTTTAATTGCAAACACAGCTCCTGTGGCTTTCGGTGCTATTGGCGTACCAATCACGGTAATGGAAGGGATTACTGGAATTTCTGCTTTAGAAATTTCAAAGATGGTTGGCCGTCAATTGCCTTTGATTGCCGTATTTATTCCATTTGTTTTAGTAGTGATTATGGTCGGCTTTAAACGGGCTTTTGAAGTGTTGCCTGCGGTTTTAGTATCCGGTATTTCATTTGCAGTGGCACAATTTTTAAGTTCCAATTATTTGGGTGCCGAATTACCGGATATTATTTCATCCTTAGTATCCTTAGTAGCTTTAGCGATTTTCTTACGCTTTTGGCAGCCGAAAAATATTTATCGTTTTGAAACGGACAGCCAAGTGGAGGATACAAAAAATCACTATACGGGTGGGCAAATTTTAAGAGCTTGGTCTCCATTTATTGTATTAACGCTATTTATATCTGCTTGGGGAATTCCATCCTTCAAAAAGGCGTTATTAGGTACATATGAAGGCGGGAACGCATTTTTAACCTTTGTGAATAACATTGGTGGTGCGCTCACGTTCTATCCAGAAGTCCCGTTTTTACACAATCAGGTAATCGATGGTTCAACAGGTAAGGAAATTGCAGCAGTGTATAAATTTGAATTATTAGGTGCTGCGGGAACAGCCATTTTATTTGCTGCTATACTCTCTAAGTTTCTATTAAAAGTTTCTTGGGGTAAATGGGTAAAAACTTTTGGCGAAACTATCAACGAAATTAAATTCCCGCTTTTAACTATTTGTTGTGTTGTTGGTTATGCCTATGTAGCAAACACAGCCGGCATGATGACTACTTTAGGTTTAGTGTTGGCAAAAACAGGGGCTTTATTCCCGTTCTTCTCGCCGGTGCTTGGATGGATTGGTGTGTTTGTTACAGGTTCCGATACTTCTTCCAACGTATTATTTGCCAAGTTGCAGCAAGTTACTTCTGAATCTATCGGGATGGATCCGGTTCTTGCGCTGGCTGCCAATACTGCAGGAGGCGTGACAGGAAAAATGATTTCGCCGCAAACATTAGCTGTGGCTGCTGCAGCTGTGGGATTAATTGGAAGAGAATCAGAGTTGTTAAAATTCGCCTTAAAATACAGTGTCATTTTACTTGTCTGCATGTGTATCATTACATTTTTGCAAAGCACCGTACTTACATGGATGATTCCATAAGTTTTGAAGTCTTGGCAGTATCGTCTGTTATAGATGATGCTGCTAGCAATTTTGAGTAATGGGGGGAGACTTATGAAAAAAATTGAAAAAGTCTTAGTCGCAAACCGCGGTGAAATCGCTATCCGCATTTTCCGCGCATGTACTGAATTAAAACTAAAAACGGTCGCTATTTATTCCCACGAGGATAGCGGTGCCATTCATCGTTTTAAAGCGGATGAATCCTATTTGGTAGGCAAAGGGAAAAAGCCAATTGATGCTTATTTAGATATTGAAGGAATTTTAGAAATAGCAAAAGATGCAAATGTAGATGCTATTCACCCGGGATATGGCTTTTTATCAGAGAATGTAGAGTTTGCTCGCCGTTGCGAAGAAGAAGGAATCATCTTCATTGGCCCAAAATCAAAACATTTAAGCATATTTGGGGATAAAGTAAAGGCTCGCGAACAAGCCATCGCTGCTGGAATTCCTGTCATTCCAGGTACAGATAGGCCAGTAAAAAGTTTGGAAGAAGTTGAACAGTTTGCAGATTCATACGGCTACCCCATTATGATTAAAGCAGCCCTTGGCGGTGGAGGCAGAGGAATGCGCCTTGTGGAAAAGGCAAGCGATTTAAAAGAGGCTTTTGAACGGGCCAAATCCGAAGCAAAAGCGGCTTTTGGTTCGGATGAGGTTTACGTGGAAAAAGCCATTGTTAAACCAAAACATATAGAGGTTCAAATTTTAGGGGATGAAGCCGGCAATATCGTGCATTTATATGAACGAGATTGCTCAATTCAACGCCGCCATCAAAAAGTGGTAGAGATTGCGCCATCTATCTCAATTTCAGAAGAGTTGCGCCGCCGCATTTGCGAAGCAGCTGTAAAATTGATGAAAAATGTGCAGTATGTGAATGCAGGGACAGTGGAGTTTTTAGTAACGGGCGATAATTTTTACTTTATTGAGGTAAACCCGCGCATTCAAGTGGAACATACCATTACCGAAATGATTACAGGAGTTGATATTGTTCAGGCGCAAATTAAAATTGCGGAAGGTTATGAGCTACACAGTCAAGCAATTGGGATTCCTGAGCAAGAAAAGATTCCTTTATTTGGCTATGCCATTCAATCACGGATTACAACGGAAGATCCAAAAAATCATTTTATGCCGGATACAGGAAAAATTATGGTGTATCGCTCATCTGGCGGTTTTGGTGTCCGTTTAGATGCAGGGAACGGTTTCCAAGGCGCAGTCGTTACGCCGCACTATGATTCGCTGCTTGTGAAACTATCGACTTGGGGAAGAACCTTTGAAGAAGCAGCGCAAAAAATGGATCGCAATTTGCGGGAGTTCCGTATTCGAGGTGTGAAAACCAATATTCCGTTTTTAGAAAATGTCGTAAACCATGAGAAATTTTTAAGCGGCCAATTCGATACAAGCTTTATTGATACAACACCGGAATTATTTGAATTTAAAGAACGGAAAGACCGTGCGACAAAGCTGTTAAACTATATCGGCAATGTGACATTAAATGGCTTCCCTGGAATCGAAAAGCGGCCAAAACCAATCTTTGTTCAGCCTCATATTCCGACTGTACCTGAAAAAAAGGTAACTGGTACAAAACAAATTTTAGATGAACAAGGCGTGGCTGGACTTATCCAATGGATTAAAGCCCAAGATGATGTACTGCTTACTGATACAACATTCCGGGATGCCCATCAATCGCTCCTTGCCACACGCGTTCGTTCGAAAGATATGTTTGAAATTGCCGATGCTACAAGCCAATTGATGAACGATTTCTTCTCCCTTGAAATGTGGGGAGGTGCAACTTTCGATGTAGCGTATCGCTTTTTAAAAGAAGACCCTTGGGATCGGTTGGAAACATTACGCAAAAAAATTCCAAATATCTTGTTCCAAATGTTATTTAGAGGAAGCAATGCGGTAGGGTATTCCAACTATCCGGATAACGTCATCCGCGAATTTATTAAATTATCCGCTCAGTCCGGTATTGACGTATTCCGCATTTTCGATTCATTGAACTGGGTAAAAGCGATGGAAGTGGCCATCGATGAAGTTCGCCTCAATGGAAAAGTGGCAGAAGCAGCAATCTGCTATACGGGCGATATTTTAGATGATGGAAGAGCAAAATATACGGTGCAATATTACAAGGAAATGGCCAAACAATTAGAACAAGCCGGCGCGCATATTTTAGCCATTAAAGATATGGCAGGGCTGCTCAAACCAAATGCCGCTTACCGTTTAATTTCCGAATTGAAGGAAACAACCGATTTGCCAATTCATCTCCATACTCATGATACAAGCGGAAATGGTATTTTCGTTTATGCAAAAGCCATTGAAGCTGGAGTGGACATCATTGATACGGCATTAGGTTCCATGGCAGGTTTAACATCTCAACCAAGCGCCAATTCGCTCTACTATGCCTTAAGTGGCGAAAAACGGCAAGTCAGAGCGGATATTGAATCCCTTGAAAAGCTGTCATATTATTGGGCGGATGTGCGCAAATATTATGTGGATTTCGAAAGCGGTATGAATGCCCCTCATTCAGAAGTGTATGTACATGAAATGCCTGGCGGACAATATAGCAACTTGCAGCAACAAGCGAAAGCAGTTGGACTAGGGGACCGCTGGGAGCAAGTGAAGAAAATGTATTCCCGCGTCAATTTAATGTTTGGCGATATTGTAAAAGTAACGCCATCTTCAAAAGTGGTTGGCGATATGGCGCTCTTTATGGTGCAAAATGATTTAGATGAAGAAAATATTTTTGAACGCGGGAAAACGCTTGACTTCCCTGATTCCGTCATTGAATTTTTCCAAGGTTATCTAGGACAGCCTTATGGCGGATTCCCAGAAAAACTGCAAAAGCTCATACTAAAAGACCGCAAGCCAATTACAGTGCGCCCTGGTGAACTACTTGAGCCAGTTGATTTTAGTAAACTTGCTGTTGAGCTGGAAGAAAAAGTCGGATTCAAACCGACAGAGAAAGACTTAATCGCCTACGCACTATATCCAAAAGTATTTGAAGAATACGCTAAAGTGCGTGCCCAATACGGTGACATTTCTGTATTAGATACGCCGACATTCCTATACGGTTTGCGCCTAGGCGAAGAAATTGAAGTGGAAATTGAAAAAGGAAAAACATTGATTATTAAATTAGTGTCCATTGGTGAGCCGCAACATGATGGTACACGAGTGATATACTTTGAAATTAACGGTCAACCTCGGGAAATTATCGTACAAGATATGACGGTGGAGGTAAAGGGTAATAAAGCCGTCAAAGCGGACCCATCCAATCCAAATCAAATTGGCGCAACGATGCCAGGTACAATATTGAAAGTGGTAGTATCTAAAGGCAGTCCGGTAAAACGGGGCGACCATCTATTAATTACAGAAGCCATGAAGATGGAGACAACTGTGCAAGCGCCAAAAGATGGTGTGGTAAAAGAAATTTACGTTAAAGAGGGCGACTCCATTTCCACTGGCGACCTATTAATTGAAATCGAATAACAAAGGTGATTTAAGCCAGCAAGGATATCTTCTTGCTGGCTTGAAATGTTAATGGAAGAATTTGGCCTTGCAAAACTTAAAAGAATCCCCATATCCCTTGTATGAAATCCTCCTTTAAATGAAAAGATAAAAATATAAGGAGGTATGATAATGAAAGTTTTGCAAAGAATTGCTCTTGTACTAGCCATTATCGGTGCCATCAATTGGGGACTCATTGGATTTTTTAATTTTGATTTAGTTGCTACTTTGTTTGGAGGGCAAGATTCCGTTATCTCACGTATTATTTATGGCTTGGTAGGGTTGAGCGGTTTATTTTGCTTAACGCTCTTGTTTGAGCCTTGGGATGAATTAGATCGGGAAGATACAACGAGTTCTGTCAGCCAGCCAAATCAAAGTCAGATGAACTACAGAACAGAATTTGGTGAAGAAGAAGATCTCTCTTCATTAAAGAAATCAAACGAGAATGAACAATGAATTTTTCGCGGTGCAGTACTTTGCAGGAAAGATGGCAGAGTGCTGCACTTTTTTATGCAGCATCCGAAAAATAGACAATGGCACATTTTTCGCGAACATTGCATATATTGCAATGGACTTGTGAAAAGGGGTGTTGCAGTATGAATGGAAATTGGAAGCTCAGCGATCCGTATGTATATGAATCATTAAAAAGTCTGCAAAATCAATCTATCGCTGTTCAAACAATTCGAGGCAGTTTACGCGGCACATTAAAAACAGTGATGCCAGACCATGTTGTTGTTGAAATGGGAGGATCACCGTTTTATGTAAGAACGGAGCAAATTATTTGGGTACAACCAATAAAAGAGTCATAATTCAATCTCCATCCAACATAAGATACAATTGGTTAAAATTTATGGATGGAGGCATACTCAAATTATGTTTAAACGAGTAAATAAAATTCTTATTGAATTGCCGATTCCGAAGCATGGCGATATGAATGCAGCGGCTGCTGTTCAAGAATTGCTTGGCGGAAAATATGGTGAAATGTCTACGTTAAACAATTATATGTTTCAATCCTTTAATTTCCGAGGCAAGAAAAAGTTCAAACCTTTTTATGATTTAGTAGCAAGTATTACGGCAGAGGAATTTGGCCATGTAGAATTAGTATCGACGGCCATCAACCTTCTCTCCACAGGAAATACTGTTCCAACAGGACCTGACACAGCCCCACTACAAAACGGAAAAGATGCCCGTTATTCCCTCCACTTTACGTCAACTGCTCAAACCGCTTATCCAGGAGATTCAATGGGAAGACCATGGACTGGTGAATTTGTTACAAATACAGGCAACCTCGTAGCAGATCTTCTTTTCAATTATATGTTGGAAATCGGTGCAAGAACCCATAAAATGCGGGTTTATGAGATGACGACCCATCCGACGGCACTCACAATGATTGGATACTTGCTTGTTCGAGGCGGCACGCACATTATCGCTTATGCCAAAGCCATTGAAATGGTAACAGGAGTCGATGTATCAAAAATGCTCCCAGTTCCAAGCTTAGACAACAGCAAATTTGATTACGCCAAACCATTTATGGAACAAGGATTATTTAATGTTTTATACACATGGGGAGAAGAAGATTACCGGGATATTAATCAAATTTGGAAAGGGAAAAACCCCGAAACGGGAGAAGAGTTAAGAGTAATTCACGGAACTCCGGAAGGTGCGCCAGTTCCGGATCTTCCAGAACTTCCGGAAGAATTTGCTCCTGGAATTGATCGGGATGATTATCTCCGCATCTTAAAAAGACTCCAGAGTAACTTGTAAAAACAATTGCATGAAAGTAAAAAATCGCCGTTCCACGTACAAATCCTTGTGGAACGGATTATTTATGTTATTCAACAACCAAATGGAATTTCCTTTTAAAACAGAAAAATGTATGTTTTTTCGAGAATAAATGAAACTGAAAGAAGGTTAAATCGTACTACTAATAAATAGATTGTTTTTTAAGATTGGCAGGTATTTACTGTAAAAAATGATGGAATGAATTCCAAATAAAAAACGGTTCACCATAGGTTGAGGGGGCTTTTTGTGGAAAAAAGAATCCAAGTATTAGATATAGCCAGAGGATTGGCCATTATTGGAACCTTGGGTACAAATATTTGGATTTTTAGTAAACTGGGAAACTATGATTTTATGCTCGGTTTTGGAATGAATGACTATTCACTCGATACCATATTAGAATCACTCGTATGATTTTTAACCAATGGCAAGTTTTTGGGGCTGTTGACCATTTTATTTGGCATGGGACTGGAGCTGAAACGTCAGTCTTTCGTCAAACGGAATCAAGAACACATATGGCTATGGTTATACATTTGGAGCATGTTGTTGCTATTAGCGGATGGTTTCCTCCATTTTTTATTTGTTTTTGAGTATGATATTCTGATGAGCTATGCTGTAACGGGAATCATCGTAGCCCTACTTGTCCGACGCAAAATAAAGTTAATCAAAATTTTGGCTTTGATACTGGGAATTCTTCATATTGCAGGTGTATTACTGATCTCTTTCATATTAGAGGCAGGAATGAGATTTCCCGGGTCACAAGAAGAATTCTCCCTTGCATTAAATGAGATTGCCGCCGTCTACTCTACAGGTTCGTATTTGGATCAAGTATTATTTCGATTCGATGGGATATTTCAGATGAGATTGGAAGCCATTGCCGTCATCCCAATGAATATCCTGCTATTTTTGTTCGGTGTGTATCTTGTGCGTGCGGGAATTTTCCGTCAAACCAAAAGAAGTGAAGAACTGAGAAAAAAATTTTTTCTGGGGTTTAGTTGTGGGCATTCCGCTTAATGCGTTAGTATTTTTACCATTCTATTCAATGGTGACGCTGGTTCGTTACTTATTTGCGCCGCTGATGGCGGTAGGATATCTCATGGCGATTCATTGGATATTGGAGCGGAAAGCCAATCATTTTCTTCTGCAAAGACTTTCAGAGGTGGGAAGGACAGCCCTCAGCTGCTACATTTTGCAAAATATCACGGCTTCTGTATTGTTCTATAGCTGGGGATTCTCCCTTGGCGGGAAGTTGAATTCGGTTGGAACGATTGTTGTGTTTATATTCATTACTTTATTGATGATGATTTTTGCCCATTTCTGGCTGAGAAAGTACAATCGCGGACCTTTTGAAATGATTTGGAGACGGCTGACGAATGCTCCATTTGCTCGATTCATGAAAGAGACTGCCTAATGTAAAAAGAAGGTATACAAACGCTCTATTGTTTGCATACCTTTTTAGCTTTCCTTTCAAACCCGAATCATTTTATATGTTTAAAGGCATTGTATGCAAAAAGAATGGTGCCTAACAAGAAAGCTCCGCCGCCTATATATGTGAAAATATGTGCTGTGTCGAGCAAGCCGGGAACCTGGACTAAAAAGGCGCTGAGTAGGAAGATGGGGATTCCTAGATTATGGAGCCAAAAATGAGCCTTTCCGATTGAATTGACCGCTGCTTTTGGATAAACGCTATAAATAACTCCGAACAATGTTGTTGTTACGAACCCTACCAGGTTTACGTGGGCATGGGCAGAACCCCATTGAAGATTAAGAGTGATCGACATGAATAAACCTACACAAAGCCCGAAGATCAAATAAAGAATGGCCAGTCGAATCCAAATGGCTCCCCTCATGTATACACCCCTTTATGTTTTTTCACATGCTCTCCCCTACGAAGACAACATTCCCCTTCCCGGTGCCGATGAGTTCCTCCTTTATGTTTTTCTTATTTCATCATAATGTGAATCGCCAAAAATTATGAATGGAATCAGTGAATTTATTGAAAGTGCATTCAGGGTTTTCCAAATAAAAGTTTCAGTGAAATAAAATGGACCAACGAGCCTTCTAATGATGGGGAAAAAATAAAGGGAGAAGCGATTGTTCTCCCTGAGAATTAATATAAAAACAATTCCACGATCAATACAGCTGTACAAGTGAGCAACGCCACGCTGACAATGTTCCCTCCCAAATAAGCGGAAATGATGGCAACCAAAAATCCTACAAGTGCTGACCAAGGTGAGGCGGTGGACTCCAAAATTCCGGGAAAAACCATCACAGCCAATGTTACATATGGCACATAGTGCAAAAAAGACCGGATATAAATATTTTTGATTTCTTTTCTTACAAGGGTTAGAGGCAATACCCGTATCAAATAGGTAACAACAGCCATCACGAGAATATAAAAAACAGTATGATTCATGCCTCCTCCTCCTTTATTGGGAAGAGAAATGCGGCTGCGCCTGCAATCACCAGGGTGATTCCGATGATTTTTACAGCGGATGAGACGCTTTTTAAAGCGGGAATAACGGCAAAAATGGCGCTGCACAGCATCGAAACAACGATAACTCCGGCAATGATTTTATTCTTTTTTGCCGGTGGGACGATCACCCCAAGGAGCATGCCGTAAAGGGCAATGCTCAGAGCGCTCGTAATTCTTTCCGGGAAAATATTCCCCGAAATCACTCCGGAAAGCGTTCCCAATGCCCAACCAGGAACGGCCACCGTCATCACGCCATACATAAAATAAGGATTTAATTTTCCCGGTTCCGCAATGGAAACACCGAATATTTCATCGGTAATTCCATAGGACATCAATAATCGGTGATAGATAGGTGTATCTGTTGGAATCTTTTGTGACAGAGAAAAGGACATTAACAAATATCTGGAGTTGATGATCAGCTGTGCAACCGCAATTTCAATAACCGTCGCCATCGCGGCAATCATGGTAAGCCCGGCGAATTGCCCGGCGGAAGTTAAATTCGTTGCAGACATCAAGACCGCTTCAAAGGGATTCAATCCTGCCTGTTTACAAAGAATCCCGAAGGAAAAGGAGACCGCGAAATAACCAAATGCAATGGGGATGCCTGTTTTGATCCCCCTTTTCCATGCCGCTATATTCGTTTTCATCTTATTATGTCCTCCATTAGATTATCAATTGCTTTTTAGAAGATTCTAACAAAGGGATAAACATCAGTAAAATTAATGTTTATAATTATTACATAAGGAATATTGATGGAAGGTGTCAACGTGAAATGAAACAATATTATGCCTTTTTAAAAGTGATAGAAAAAGGCAGCTTTACCAAAGCGGCAGCAGAACTGGGTTATACCCAGTCCGCCATCAGCCAGATGATTCAAGCCCTCGAAGAAGAGCTGGGAACGACGTTAATTTATCGCTCCCGGAAAGGGATTATGTTAACGCCGGATGGAGAGGAATTTTTGCCTTTTATTACGAGGGTGGCAAATTCCCATGCGGAATTAATGGAAAAAGCGAGGGAAATGCAAGGACTGGCCACTGGGAATATTCGCATAGGAACCTTCACAAGCGTTTCAAGTAATTGGCTGCCCAGTCTGATGCAAGATTTTAAGAAGCTGTATCCATCGGTACAATTTCAATTGCAACAAGGAGAATATACAAGCATCGTCAAATATATTAAAGAAGGCAGTGTGGATTTCGGATTTGTAAATCCTGATGCGGCAGAGGATTTGGAAACGGTCGCTTTGAAGCAGGACCATATGCTTGCCATTTTACCGGAAGATCATCCCCTTGTATCCCAACCAACCGTTTCATTGGAGGACTTGGCGGAAGAGCCTTTTATTCTGCTGGAAGAAGGGGAATTGAATGAACCATTGGAAGCTTTTAAGAAAAAAGGATTGAGGCCGAATATCCAATTCCGGGTGATTGATGATTATACCATCATGTCGATGGTGGAAAACGGCCTTGGTGTTTCGATTCTTTCCGAGATGGTGATGAATAAAGTCCGATATCGCTTTGTCAAAAAGAAAGTGGAACCGCCAATTACCCGAACTTTGGGCATCGCCTATAAAAATAAGAAAACATTGCCGAGCGCCAGCCGTTATTTTATCGATTTCATCATCCGGCAATTATCGGCAACGCGATGAAAGGAGAGACCCTGATGAAACAGCTTTATATTAAACAAAAGTTTCTAAGTCTTACCGATCGATTTAAGGTGAAAGATGAGCAGGGGAATGAAGTGTATTATGTGGAAGGCAGCTTTTTGAAAATACCTAAGACCTTTACAATCTATGACATGGAGGGGCATGAAGTGGCGGTTATTACGAAGAAAGTATTCGCCTTTTTGCCGAAGTTTATTGTTGAAATGGAAGGAAGACAGGTAATCACCATCAAAAAGGAATTCACTTTCTTCCGTTCCCGCTATACCATTGATGCTGCCGGAATTGAAGTGCGCGGCAATTGGTGGGATATGACCTTCCAAGTGTTCCAACATGGTGAAAAAATCGGCCAAGTAAGCAAAGAGTGGTTTACTTGGGGAGACAGCTACAAAGTGGAAATTTTAAATGAAGAAATGGAACAGATCATTATTGCGCTTGTCATTGCCATAGACTGTGTGAAAGAAGAGCAAAATACCGCAGCGGCGGCCAGTTCATCCGTCTAATAGGAGTCTTCCCGAATAAAAAGACATTAGTAATCCCTTTTACTAATGTCTTTTTCATTTAAGATTCGGTTGAGTCAACGGAAATCCATTGCTGTGACCATTTTTCAATCGATGTCAAAATCGGTTCCATCGAACGCCCTTTTTCCGTCAATGAATACTCGATGATGACGGGTGTGGCGGGGATTACTTTACGGTTGATAATCTCCATTTGCTCCAACTCTTTTAAGCGGTCTGATAATACTTTTCCGCTTATGCCGATAGATGATTGAATTTCACTAAAACGTTTTGGTCCTGAAAGCAATTGATATATCACTAACGCAGTCCATCTTTGGCTGATGATGGAAACCGCTTTTTCAAATTTCGGGCAAATTGTTGGTTGATTCATTTATGACAACACCTCTCTACTATGTATTTTATCAAACAAATGATGAGAATAACAAAACAAGTGATAATAAGAAACGTTATATGATAAAAACACATTGTTACAATAAGTAACTGATAAGAGAAAAGAGGAGAGATTCGTTAGGATATGAAAAAATATCACCCATTTTTATGGCTGATATTTTTCGCATTTTCTTATGCCCATTGAAGTTTCATGATTTTAGGGAAGGAATCTTCAACACTTCTCAAAACCAAAAGCATCAATTCCACAATGATATCACTTATATCCTGATTTTCTATAAGGGGCAAAGAGTAATTTGCCTGTATTTCGTTATCGACTTTCGCAAATTTCGTATAACGGTATTGATTGTTCAATTCATTTAGAAGATTTAAGTACATTTCCACCTTTAAAGGGTTTGTTATTTTTGCTATATTAAAAACTGTTATGTCAACAATTGAATCATTCGCATTAAATAGAACTCCCAATAATAGCTGCGGTCCATTTTCTAATTGTTGATAGAATCGGAAACCTTTGGCACCGTCTTCAAAAGGAATCAAATCGTAGCCAATATTCGATTGTGTAATATAGCGTTCAAAGTTTTGTGCATGATTCACGGCTTTGTGCCTCCTTATTAATAAATACTTCCAAAGTGTATCATTTTTTTCAGGAGGAAAATATAAAAATTTTCATAGAAATGAAAGTGAAATTTTTAATCGCATTTAAATGAAAAAAACAGCCCTGAAAATTCAGGACTGTTTGAAGATAGAGCCGAATTAATTGCGGATGAGATAGTCAAAGGCACTTAATGCAGCAATTGCTCCAGAACCCATGGAAATGATGATCTGGTTATATGGGCCATCTGTACAGTCACCGGCTGCAAATACGCCTGGGATTGTTGTGGCGCCTTTTTTATCTACGATGATTTCACCGATTTTATTGCGTTCAAGTGTACCTTCCAGCCAATCCGTATTTGGAACAAGACCGATCTGAACGAATACTCCGGCTAATTCAATATGTTTTTCTTCACCTGTTGCACGGTCTACATATGTAAGGCCGTTTACTTTATCTGTGCCGGTGATTTCTTTTGTGGCAGCATTTGTGATGACTGTCACATTTGGTAAGCTGCGAAGGCGACTTTGCAAGATTTCGTCAGCTCTTAGGTGGTCATTGAATTCAAGTACTGTCACATGGTTAGTGATACCTGCGAGGTCAATGGCCGCTTCCACACCGGAGTTGCCACCGCCGATTACCGCAACGTCTTTTCCTGCGAATAATGGTCCGTCGCAGTGAGGGCAATATGCAACACCTTTGTTTTTGAATTCCTGTTCTCCAGGAACATTGATGTTGCGCCAACGTGCACCTGTGGCAATAATCACTGTTTTACTTTTTAGAACGGCACCGTTTTCAAGTTCCACTTCAATAAGGTCGCCTTTCTTTTCAAGGTGTTTGGCACGTTGCAAATTCATGATATCAACTGGATATTCTTTAACATGCTCTTCAAGGGCTTTCGCAAGTTTTGGCCCTTCCGTTTCTTTTACACTGATGAAGTTTTCAATTGTTAATGTATCTAAAATTTGTCCTCCAAAACGCTCAGCCACGATACCTGTGCGGATTCCTTTGCGGGCAGCGTAAATTGCCGCGCTGGCACCCGCAGGACCTCCACCGATGACTAAAACATCAAACGGTTCTTTATTGGACAATTCCTCAGCATCGGAGCCTTGGCCGAGTTTATCAAGGATTTCTTCAATTGTCATACGGCCGCTGGCAAACGGTTCACCGTTTAAGTAAACGGTTGGCACAGCGAGAATGTCTTTGCTTTCCACTTCTTCTTTGTATGCAGCGCCATCAATCATTGTATGCGTGATATTAGGATTTAACACGCTCATGATGTTGAGAGCTTGCACAACGTCAGGACAATTGTGGCAAGTTAAGCTGACATACGTTTCGAAGTTGTATTCGTCTTTGATGGATTTGATTTGGTCAATGACTTTTTGATCCACTTTTGGAGGACGGCCGCTTACTTGCAATAATGCCAATACTAATGAAGTGAATTCATGACCCAATGGAACACCTGCAAAAGTGATGCCAGTGTCTTCACCGACACGGTTTACGCTGAAGCTGGGTGTTCTTTTTAATTCCGCTTTTTCCACTTTGATTTTTGGAGTCATGGATGCCAGCTCATCAATCAAAGCCAGCATCTCTTGGGAAACCTCGTCAGTACCTGCGCTCACTTTTAAAACGATATCGTTTTCGAGCAGCTGCAAGTACTGATTTAGTTGGGCTTTAATTTCCGCATCTAATGCCATGTTGAATCGTCTCCTTAGATTTTACCAACTAGGTCAAGGCTTGGTTTAAGTGTTTTTCCTGTTTCTTTCCATTTTGCAGGGCAAACTTCGCCTGGATTGTTGCGTACGTATTGTGCAGCTTTGATTTTGTCGATTAATGTGCTAGCGTCACGGCCGATACCGTCAGCGTTGATTTCCACTGCTTGGATTACGCCGTCCGGATCGATGATGAATGTACCGCGGTCAGCAACACCTTCGCCTTCTCTTAATACTTCAAATTGTGTTGAAAGAACGTGTGCTGGGTCACCAATCATTGTGTAAGTGATTTTGCTGATCGCTTCTGAAGTATCATGCCATGCTTTGTGAGTGAAGTGAGTGTCTGTTGATACAGAATATACTTCAACGCCAAGTTCTTTTAATTTTGGATATTGTTCTTGAAGATCTTCCAATTCTGTTGGACAAACGAATGTGAAGTCAGCTGGATAGAAGCATACAACAGACCATTTACCTTTGAAATCTTGTTCTGTTACAGTTACGAATTCGCCGTTTCTGTAAGCTTGGGCAGTGAATGGTTGAACTTGTTTACCGATTAATGACATACTCTTTACCTCCAAATTTTAATTTTATTCTTTTTGTAATAATTATTACCTGAAATAAATTATTATATACATATTCTTTTTTGTCAAACAGAATTCATTAAATATTTCATGGATAGTCTAAATTTTTGACAAAAATGTATACGTAAAAATGCCAAATATATTACATTACTATAAAAGAATAAAGATTCCAATATCTATTTTAGAGGAAATAATTAGGTAATACAAGAAACAAGCACCATCTTCAATCATCGTTTATGATTAGGAAGAAAGCAGGTTTTATATAGATGAAGAGAGGGAGATTTCATGTTTCTGGAACAGTTAAAGAGTAAGTTGGAGGAACAACGATTCCGGTTTATCGGTGAAGAACAGGCCTTTCGTTCGGCAGTATTGATTCCCCTCGTACAAATTGATAGAGACTGGCATATTCTTTTTGAAGTACGTTCATTTCATTTAAGGAAGCAGCCTGGGGACATCAGTTTTCCAGGCGGTCGAGTAGATGCGGAGGAATCCCCTTTGCAGGCGGCGTTAAGGGAGACCCGGGAAGAGTTGGGAATTGATCCGTCAAAAATCGAGGTAATAGGGGAATTGAGTCCGCTGGTGACTTCTCCTTCTTTTGTCATTTATCCGTATGTCGCGACCATCGATTATGACGTTCTTCAACCTTCTTATAATAGGGAGGAAGTGGAAGAAGTTTTTACAATTCCAATCAAGTGGTTTCTCAATTACAAGCCTTATTCTCATTTAGTCCAACTAAAAATTGTTCCGCCACCCGACTTTCCTTTTGAAAAAATTGTGAATGGAAAGGAATACAAATGGAGAACGAGGGAAATGGAAGAATGGTTTTTTGATTATGAACAGTATACAATTTGGGGGTTAACTGCCAGAATTTTAAAACATTTTATTGAAATACTTAAAAATATAAAATGAAACCAACTTGCTCTCATATTCGGTTGTGGAAATCAAGTTTGAAAATGTGCTTCTTAAAATATCCATATCCTTTATTTTTGATGTTGTTTTCTATGTGATACAAAGTAAATAAATGGATAAAACGTTATTTCGATATAATGAAAATAATAAATTTCCAAATATTTCGTTAATTTTTTTACATATACTTTATCCATTTCCGTCAATAATATCATTAATAAAAGAAAGATATTTCATAGCAGGAGCATTTGTTGATGAAAAAATTTGTCAACATGTTCAGATTTTCGCTTTGCAAAGCATATATATAATATTTAAATCTCAAATTAAAAGTGTTATACTATAATAAGGTTAAAATGTATGTTCAAAAAGTTGCTGGCTATGTGAAATAGTCCACATACTTTTTGAAAAAATAGGGGAGATAAGGATGGTTATAAAATGAGTAGCAGTCAAAGCAAAAAAAATGTCGTTTTAATCGGTGCCGGAATCATGAGTGCAACTTTGGGAACGTTACTAAAAGAGCTAGCTCCGGACTGGAATATCACCATTTATGAAAAATTGGACAAACCGGGCGAAGAAAGTTCCAATGAATGGAACAATGCCGGTACGGGACATGCTGCATTGTGTGAGTTGAACTACACAGTAGAAAAACCAGATGGCTCCATCGACATTTCAAAAGCGATCAATGTTAATGAGCAATTCCAAATTTCTAAACAATTTTGGGCTTACCTTGTCAAAAATAATTTGATTCAAAACCCTCATGAATTCATTATGCCTTTGCCACATTTGAGCTTTGTTACAGGCGAAAATAATGTCAACTTCTTAAGAAAACGCTTTGAAGCGCTTTCAAAACTGCATTTATTTGAAGGAATGGAATTTACGGATGATCCGGAAAAATTAAAAGAATGGATTCCATTGATGATGGAAGACCGTGTTATCACAGAACCAATCGCGGCTACGAAAATCGATTCAGGTACAGACGTGAACTTTGGTGCATTGACACGTACGTTGGTTAAACATTTGCAAAACCAAGGCGTACAAGTGCATTACAACCACATGGTTGAAGGAATCAAACGTTCAAAAGACGGCCGTTGGGAGTTAAAAGTGCACGATTTGGACAGCATCAAAATGAATTACGTGTCTGCCGATTTCGTATTCATCGGTGCAGGAGGCGGAAGCTTACATTTACTTCAAGATACAGGTATTCCTGAAAGCAAACATATCGGTGGTTTCCCTGTAAGCGGATTGTTCTTGGTATGTAAAAATCCTGAAATCATTAAAAAGCACCATGCAAAAGTGTACGGTAAAGCAAAAGTGGGTGCACCGCCAATGTCCGTTCCTCACTTGGATACACGTTATATCGATGGCCAAAAATCATTATTGTTCGGACCATTTGCAGGATTCTCGCCTAAATTCTTGAAAACGGGTTCATACATGGATTTATTCGCATCCATTAAAGGCAACAACATCGTTACATTGCTTGCTTGCGGTGCGAAAAACATTCCGTTGACAAAATATTTGATCGGCCAATTATTGTTGACTAAAGAACAACGCATTGAAGAATTGCGCGAATTCGTTCCAAACGCGAAAAGCGAAGATTGGGAAATCGTTATCGCGGGTCAACGCGTGCAAGTTATTAAAGATACTGAAACTGGCGGAAAAGGTACATTGCAATTCGGTACGGAAGTCATCACTTCATCCGACGGTTCCGTTGCTGCATTGTTAGGGGCTTCCCCAGGTGCTTCTACAGCAGTAAAAGTAATGCTTGACGTAATTAACCGCTGCTTCCCGGATGACATGAAAAAATGGGAAGGCAAAATTAAAGAAATGATTCCATCCTATGGCCAAAAATTATTGGACAATCCTGAATTATTCAGAAAAGTTCAAGATTCTACAGATGAAATTTTAGGTTTAGGAAAAGAAAATATCGAAAAAGAATTACAAGCGGTCCAATCATAAGAAAAGATTCAATACATGTTTAAGACATACCAGATCTCCGTCAAGGAAATCTGGTATATTTTTTTACAATATTTATGAGACGGATGTGAATTTGGGTGAACTACAAAAAAATCAAGAAGGCGATCTTTCATCGACGTTTAAACCGTTTTGTTGCGGAAGTCTATCTGGATGAACAAATTGAAAAAGTGCATGTGAAAAACACGGGCCGGCTAAAAGAATTGCTGCTTCCGAATGCCGAGGTGCTTTTGGAAGAGAGCGACCAGCCCAACCGGAAAACGAAATTTTCCCTCATTGCGGCAAAAAAAGGCAACCTTTGGGTCAATATTGATTCACAGGCGCCGAACACCGTTGCGTATGAAGCGATATCGGGAGGGGAAATTGCCGAAATCCGTAATCTCCGACAATTAAAAAAGGAAGTCAAATATGGGGATTCCCGATTTGATTTATACTTTGAAACAGAACAAGAAAAAGGTTTTGTTGAAGTGAAAGGCGTCACGTTGGAAAAGGATGGTGTTGCCATGTTCCCGGATGCTCCCACAGCAAGGGGGACTAAGCATGTTTGGGAGCTGGCAAAAGCGGTCTCGGAAGGTTATAAAGGGATTATCTTGTTTATTATCCAATTGGAGGGCTGCCGTTATTTCACACCAAATAGCGAAACGGATCCTTCTTTCACCGATGCACTGGTGCAAGCATCCAAACAGGGTGTACGAATTTTGGCATATGAAACACATGTGGATGAACATCAAATGTCCATCGGCAAGCAAATTCCCGTCATTTTATAGGTTACATAAAAAGATGAATTTGAAGCATTTTAAAAATGAACAAACTTTGGTTTTGTTCCAATTTGGCCATTGAGGAGGATTGAAATGTCCAACGAACAACAAACAGGCGGGTTGCAAAGCAAACAGAAGCTTCAGGTTCATCCATCCGAAAACAAAGAGTCCACCGAATTTGCCTCTGACATGACCATTGAATCAAGTTCCCACGAGGGCAAAAAACGCATACAAGAGCCGGTCAGTGAAAGAACCCTATGGCATTAATCGGCTATGGCAAATCTCCCATTGAATAATGGGTTGTGTTAATAATTCACTTTTATGCTGGTTTTTTATCAAAATAAACCTTTTCAGAATGCACAAAATACTCTTGAGAAATGGTACAGCTGTTTCTCATTTTAACTTGATGAGGAGGATTGCCTTGCCAAATGTAGTCGTAAACTGTACAGTCTCCAATTGTTATTTCCACAAAAAAGGGAATGTTTGTGGTGCTGAAAAAATTCTGATTGACACGGATTCAAAAGATAAGTCATCGGAGTTTGGTTCGGAAATCGATTTCCGCGAGGCTGCTGAAAAGGCCAAATCATCAGAAGAAACTTGCTGTAAAACCTTCAGACCAAAAAATGAACGCAAATAAAGGCTGGCGATTTTGGGGGACTAAGGTTGTTTAGTCCCCTCTTTTTCTTTGGAGGAGGTGCATAAATTGTTTGAAAACATTGTCGCCCGATTAAGGGAGATTGAGCGGAAATACCAGGTAATAGTGTTATATGCCGTTGAATCCGGCAGCAGAGCTTGGGGGTTGGCATCAAAAACCAGTGATTATGATGTGCGTTTTATTTATGTGCATCCGGTGGATTGGTATCTTACCATCGATCCTCAAGGAATGGGGAAAAAACGGGATGTAATTGAGCTGCCAATAGAGGATCATCTCGATATTAGCGGTTGGGAAATAACGAAAGCATTAAGGCTGTTTCGAAAAAGCAATCCCGCCATATTGGAATGGATGAGAAGCGGTGAAGTTTACTTGCAGCAAACGGGTTTTATTTCCGGGCTGCGCTTATTGGAAAAAGAGGTGTTTAACCCTCAATCGATGCTTTTCCATTACATAAAAATAACGAAAAACAATTGGTCTTCACTCCATGGAAAGGATGTGAAGATAAAAAATTACTTGAACGCTTTTCGGTCCTTGTTGGCCGGCAAATGGATCGTACAATTTCAAGAAATTCCGCCGCTGAATTTTCAATCGTTGTTTGAACATGCGCATCTGCCTAAACAGTTGAAAAAGGAACTGGAGCATTTGGTCGAAGTGAAAATTTGCGGTGAGCAGGATGCAGTCCATCCGATTCCCTGTCTGAATGATTATATAGAGAAAGAATTGAATTTCTTGATTGAAGCAGCCGGAACATGGCATGGAGAGAAAAAGGATCCGACAGCCCAACTGGATGAATTATTCCGAATGATATTAAAAGAGGCATGGGGCGAATTTTAAAAAAGCCTTTCGGGCCATACATTTTGATAAGGACATTTCGAAAAAGATCTTTAAGTTTTTTTCAAAATAAAAATGATGGAATCCACAGGACGAAAAGCTTGCCGCTTCCGTTGTGAATTCCACCATGATTGCCGTTATTTTTTAATTTTTCCCCTTCTTTTCAATACCAACTTTTCAAGTTCTGACAATTCACGGGAAAACTCTTCCCTTGCAAGTCTGGCCGGAATTTTTTCTTGTTTTGGTGTTTGCGGTAAAGCCTCGGCGTTCTTTGTTTTGCCTTGTTTGTTATCTCTTCCCATAGTAGACCTCCTTTTTGTTCAGGTAATTTTAATATGGGAAGAAGCGATTTTTTTATCACACCAAAGAGTGTATTAATTGAAGGAGAAAGAGGAATAATTTAAAACGAATGAAGCTCCTTTCAGGCATAAAAATGGGGATGCTTGAATTGGACAAGCATCCCCGACCATGATGATGAACTAATGTTTTGGAAGAAATTTTTGTTTATAGATGCTGTATACATTGTTTGGTTTTTCATGTTTGCTTCCTGTGAATTCAATATATGTCTTATGGATGTATGGAGATGTCATTAAAGAAAGTACCGCTGCATAGTTTGGAGTGAAAGTGATTTCATCTCCAACCTCAAATTGGTGTTTTTTCCCGTCTATTACAATGTGGTCGCTGGTTGCCCCAAGGATTTTTATCGGCTTCGTCGGCGATAAACCAGGGACAAACACATCCTGTCTGCCTGCATTCACGAGAATATGGTTGATCCATCCATGCTCTTGGAACTCGATGGATTCGCCAAAGCCGTTTTTTCCCCGATAGCCATAAGGGGAAGAAGGTTTTTGTTTGGCTTCAATGACTTCTGCAACAAATTTGAAAGTATCGGGATAAAGATTGGGTATAATCCCGCCTTCAGTGGTTTCTCTTCCTAACAGAATCGATTCGCCGAGGCGTATATCATTGACTGATCCGATATCATCCGTTTCAAGAAGCCATTTTAAATTGGCGGAGTTGCCTCCGGAAACAATCGGAAGTTGCAAAGCGAATTGACGTTTTATTTTTTCCACAATGGAAGAGAATTCCCTCATTTTTTCTTCTGTAGGCAGAACGCCTCCGAAACAAGCGAAGTTCGTGCCGATACCGGCAATTTCTATTGCCGGAAGCTGCATTACCTCACTTATAAATGCCGGAAGATCTTTCGGCATTACACCTTCACGAAGGTCCCCCATTTCCACCATCACTATGATTTTATGGGTTTTCCCCTGTTTCACCGCTTCATTGGACAATGCGCGAATAACATCCATTTCTGAGTTCATGCTGATATCCGCATATTTGACGACAGCCGGAACTTCCGATATTCCAGGGGTTCGAAGCAATATGAGGGTAGCGTTGATTTTTGCCTTTTTCAATTTTTCCAAATGAAACGTTTTTGATACGGCAAGTCTCGTGATGCCTGCCTGAATCAACGCATTAACGATTTGCAAATCCGCGCAAACCCCTTTTACAACCCCCGTTACTTCCACCCCTTTTGCTTCACATAAATGTTTTAAGACCGCAGCGTTGTGTTGAATTTTATCCAGATTGATTTCAATTCGAGGTACCGGTTTCAATTTCATTTTGAACTCACAACCTTTTCTTTGGCTTTTAAAGATGGGAAGAAATCGATGATTGCATTAATAATTTTTTCGTCGCCCTTTTTCAACACATCGCTGACAGGCAAATGCAATTTCTTTTCATATTCCACAATGGTTTGGTCGATTTCTTCATCTGTCATATTTTCGTGGTTCAACGTGATGGCAATGACTTTCGTGTTTCCGTAATGTTCAATCAGGTTAATTTCTTCTTGGAGATCCGGCATCGGCATAAACGGAAAATCGCCTAATACTTTCCGTTTTGGTGGATGCTGCAAAATGATCGCTTGTGGCCGTGCCCCTTTTAAAATACCGCATGAGCTGGCATAGGCGGGATGACTGAGTGCCCCTTGCCCTTCCACAATGATGATGTCTGGATTTTCGTTTTTGTGCGCCCGCAATATCTCCCCTTCCAGTTCTCCGATTAGATACTGAAGCGGGAAAGCGTCCATTGCAAAACCATATTCTGCACCTTGAATTAAACCGGTTTGTCCGGTTGCGATAAAGACAGGTTTAAACCCGCGGTTCCTGAATCCTTTTTCAAGTATTTTCGCGGTAGTCCGTTTTCCGCAAGCGCTGTCTGTCCCTAAAACGGCAATAATGGGCGTATGGATATTTAAGATGCCGCCAGTAAATAAATGCCACTCTTTTTTTGGTTTCGGCTTTCGAATGTCGCGAATTGTGACGTTGTATTTTTTGGCGGCATTCATCATTTCTTCATCTTCAGTCAGAAATTCTTGCAATGGGTTGATAATATTTAAACCGGCCTTCATGGCTTCGAAAATGACAGACCTTTCTTCATCTTTTAAAAAAGCGTCACCAGGGGCGATTCCGAGGATGAAATGAGTTGGTTTTTCTTTGGAAATTGATAAAGCTTCTTCGAGGTTTTTGCATAAAGGGATGCCATTTTTGACTCCATCGAGATACTCGCCGGCATCCAAACCGCTCTTTGTACTGTCTATGACGGCAATGATGTCGTAGTATCCCGGCTCGCGAACCAGACCATTCGCGGTTTTCCCATCCATAGAGCCAAATTGGCCTTCACAATAGATGATTGCTTTTTTCTTCATGTTTCATCCCTCCATAAACCGAAGAATCACGACAATATTTCTACTGCTTTTGGAAGTGTAAAATCATGAAGCAAAAACATGATGTAATAAGATGTTAGAAATAAATAGTTCATCATTTAATTTTTTAATTATTTCGTTAATTTAAATTATATGGATATTAAATTTTTTACGCAAAAAATAGAAACAAAATTCATTAAAATTTCCTTTTTTTAGCTAAAAACTTTAGAAATTTTGTAACTTTTGTATCTTTAGTCTGCATAAATATTGAGAATTGAAACATAAAAGGAGCGGATAATGGCAAAAAATAGCGGCACAAACAATAATGTATGTTTGCACCGCTTATAGTAGAATATTATTTTTAAAGTTTAATAATGTTGAAATAATCATTTAATAATGCCCAATTTTGCGGAAAAGGATATCCTAAAGCCCAATAACTGATACCGCGCAATTTATATTCGATGGCCAGTTTGAATTTGGCGGCGGCGCTTCTTGCATCTTCAAACCATACTTCATGGGCTTGCCCGTTTTGATCCACATATCGGAAAAAGGGGGATTGGGCGGTTTCGTCATATAAGATTTCTGCTTTATATTGGGTTGCCCGTCGAATGGCTTCCTGAGGGCTGAAGGTTTCAGCAATTGCACCTTCCACATGCGGCACTTTCCAATCCCTTGCATAAATTTGGAACCCCAAAAAGATTTTCTCGGGAGGAATGATGGTTACCGCATACTCCACCACACGTCTTATTTGGTTGATCGGCGAAATGGCTTGCGGCGGACCTCCCCTCCAACCCCACTCATAAGTCATCAAAATGACAAAGTCGACAATGCGCCCGTGGGCTTCATAGTCGTGGGCGGTATAAAGCAGACCTTCCTGTTCCGAACCCGTCTTCGGCGCAAGAGCGGTTGAAACGAAATATCCCTTCTCATGAAGCCGGTTAACGGCCAGTTGCAAAAATTCATTATAATTTTCCCGATCTTCCGGCAGCACATATTCAAAATCGATGTTTAACCCGCGGTAGCCTTTTTCATCCATGACCTTTATGCAACTGTCGATTAATTTTTCCTTCAATTCCTGATTCGATAAAATGGCGTGGGCCAAGTTTGAACCTGTGCTGGTTGATGAAAAATTCGAGATCGCCAACATCGGCACCGCTTGTTTGGATTTTGCCGCGCTGAGCATCAACTCATCAGCAAAAGGTTCCAACGTTCCATCTTCTTTGATCATGTAGGAAAACGGGGTGAAATACGTAAGCAAGTTGCCCACCGCATTGACGGAATCCGCCCCGTTTGCATCCTGCTGATAGGAATAAGCATTGACTTCGATGGATGGTTTTGGTCTTGGGATGATGAGCATCATTCCAGGGTAGATGTTATCCGGGCTTCGCAGACCGTTTTGTTTTACAATGGCTTCTGTTGTTGTTCCGTAATAAGCTGCAATTTGCCACAGGGCTTCTCCTGGTTGAACCATGTGTAACCGTGGAGGGATGTAAATCGTTGTTCCGGGGATTAAATTGTAAGGATTGATGGCAGGGTTTGCTTGTTGAATGGACTGGATAGATACGCCGTAAGCACTTGCAATCGACCACAATGTTTCTCCGAATTGAATGATGTGGGGAGTTGTTGTATCCGGGATCAGAATTGCTTGGCCAATGAGCAATGATTGGGGATTTGGAAGTTGATTAAGCTGGACAATGGCATTCATGCTCGTATAGTATAAATTAGCTAATTTCCAAAGGGTGTCTCCTTGCTGAATAACGTGAATTCTCAGATAAAAACCTCCTTTCTTCTTTTCATACTGCAATATATGTTCCAGCCGGCAATTTCATATGCATATTGAAAAAAGAAAGTCTCCCGCAGTTGAAGGCTTTGATTACGGCAGCCTCCTTGCACCTGTAGGGGACGGAACAAATGCTTTTAAAACCGATGCCCCGAAAGAAATCGGACGAGTTTTCTCTTCGTAAACCGGATTTATCATTCAAGGGGCAAATAAAGTGAAATAGGCAGCGCCAATCAGCCGATGTGGCCATAAAAAAGAGGCTGGGACATAACTAATAAAGTGAACGAGCTGCAAAAAGAATTTTTGTAAAAAATTGATTGGAGTGACGGGGCGAGTTTCTGTCGCGCACGCTTAGTCGCAAAGCAAAAGCTTTCCTGCGACGAGCCCTCTCGAGACCCCGCAGGAGCGAAGGATTGAGCTCCGAGGAGGCTCGAGCCCAATGTCATCAACTTAACGTTACATTTAATGGAAAATAATATTTAATTTAACTTTTATAAAATTAGGTAATAAGCCTCTTGTAATTTTAAAAAGTCCACCAAAATCGTTTTAGAATCCAATTTTTGGTTAATAAAACGAGGATGGTGGTTTTTTTGAAAACAAAAAGTACTTTTTTAGGGGCAATTGAGATTACTCGAAAGTTGCTGAATGATGTGATGTTTATGCTTGAATCTCGGACAAAAGAAACGTATTTTACACGAAAAGAAAAGAAGTTAAATTTTAAAAATACTATTCTATTTAGCTTAAACTTTGTTAAAAAGAGCCTCCAAATTGAACTTGACGACTTTTTCGACAAATTTAATTTATCAGAAATTAGTATTTCCAAACAAGGCTATTCAGCCGCACGAAAAAAGATTTCTCCTCTCGCTTTTGTAAAACTTACAAAAGCGATTGTGAATTGGTATTATGAAGAAAATTCCTTTAAAACTTATCGTGGATTTAGACTTTGCGCAATCGATGGAAGTGTGCTCCAAATTCCTGATACTGAGGAGCTTCGAAATTATTTTGGGTATGGAAAAAATCATAAGACAAGTTATGCAAGAGCTAGTGCCTCTTGTATTTACGATCTTGAGAATGGAATCATTATTACTTCTAGAATCAATCCATATAAGGTAGCTGAGCGAGATAGTGCAAAGGATATGATTGAAGAACTCGTACAAATTGGATTAAAAAATGATCTTTTTTTATTTGATCGAGGGTATCCATCGAGAGATTTTATTGCCTATTTAGATGCCCTTGGTATCAAATATGTGATGCGATGTCAAAAAAATACGATAAAGGAAATTGTCGAAGCGAAAGATGCTGATCAAAACATTCATATAATACATAGGAAACAAGTGATTACTGCTCGTGTAGTTAGATTCCCACTGGATTCTGGCACGGAAGAAATACTTGTCACAAATTTAACCGAGGAAGAGTTTGATATCTCTGAGTTTAAATCTCTTTATTTTAAACGCTGGGGAATTGAAACAGAATATAATGATGTGAAAAATAAAATCGAAATAGAAAATTTCACGGGTAGTTCGAAAATCGCAATTGAACAAGATTTCTATGCATCAATATATTTATCGAATATGGTCAGTTTATTGAGAAATGATGCCAATGAAACAATTAATGAGGAGAGTAAGAAAAAAAGACGAAAACATGATTATCAAGTAAACACAAATATCTTAATAGGAAAATTAAAAGATAGGATGGTTCACTTATTATTAGAAGATTGTCCAATCAAAAGAGAGAGAATGTTTACAAAAATCATGAAAGTGATTATAAGAAATAAGACACCTATTCGGTTTGGGAGAAGTTACCCACGAAGGAATGGTCTGTCCTCAACAAAGTATCCCCTAAACCAAAAAAGGTGTCTATAAACAATACGTAGGATAAATATAACCTATTTGTTTATTAAATGTAAATAAATTAGGGGCTTAAAAAAATAAAAATTTAAGCCCCGGGCATCCTATTGCCTTTTTTAGCCGATTTTAGAAAATTATCAACACTTTGTAGGTTGAATAGTATTTTTAAAAGTAGACAACCAGATGGTTGCCTACTAACTGTAAATTATTGGTTGTATAAGTTTCTGACATTGGGCTCGAGCCGGGCCCGCGGAAAGCGTCCCCGGAACGGAAATCAATTTTCTTCAATTATCAAAAAAACACCATTTTCTCCCGGGAGAAAATGGTGTTTTTTATCTTTTTTCCCAGCCTCTTTGTTTATGCTTTTTTCATGATGAAAGTCAAATGGCGACCGGCTTTTTTATCTTCCCGGTAGGAAAAGCCCTGTGGATTTTTGAAGGTGCATGTGGCATCAATGAAGATTTGTTCTGAAGGTATACCGCTCAGTTCACATTGTCTTTTTACCGTTAGTTGGTTGTCGATATGGTATTTCCCGGTTTCCGCATTAAAATAAACGAATTCATCCGCATATCCCAAGTTTTTAAATTTTTCGTATACATCTTCATCGACTTCAAACTTTTCTTGGCTGATGGCGGTGCCGATAAGCACATGGAAGTCTTGCAAATCGCATTGCTCGTTGTTCCGGATATATTCAAAAACTTTTCTTGTGATTTCCTTCACAGTTCCTTGCCATCCGGAATGGATGACTCCGATGATCCCGCTTTTTTCGCTATAGAAAATGACCGGTACGCAATCGGCGGTAAAGGTGCAAAGGACAATGCCGGGTTCTGTAGTATAAAGGGCGTCTGTATTTGGGATGGCGGTATCTTTGGACAGGGCGCCCCGTCCGCGGTCTTGTGCGGTCACTTTGTAAACGTTGTCGCTATGGGTCTGATTGGCACAAACAAATTGCCGGATATCACACCCGATGTAAGCGGCAAGTTTTTTGCGGTTTTGGATGATTTCTTCTTCCTTTTCGCAAACATGAAGAGCCATGTTATGTTGTTCCAATTCCTCTTCATTTTTTAATGTTATGCCGGCAATGAAATGATCGTTATTGATATAAAATTTTGTCGTCATATCTTCACTCCCATAGACAGTTCGTCGTTTTGGATGGCAACTTTTATTATATCCTGTTCTTTCGGGAGAGTCATAAGAATATTCCATATTGGACAAAAGCGGAAACATTACCGCTTCACACAGTAAACGTTAAAGCATAAGAAAATCCTATCAGGTAACGTTTTACCCGATAGGATCGTTTATGATTAACTTTGTTGATACCGGTGGATTAAATCGTTGTTTTGTCCCCGGGCAAAGACATCTGTCCGGTTCGGCCCCCAAGAAACAGCGGCTGGTGCACTCGTGATTTGTGTAGTGCCAAGGTTTACCCAAGGTTCCCAACGAGTGCCGTTCCAAGTTCTCTTATATAATCGATTGCCCACGCCTCTTACAAAGACATCCAGGTGGTTTGCCCGTTTGGATGAAACTGTCGGCGCACTTGTCAAAGTGCCGCCGAGACTTTCCCAATCACTCCAGCGGTTGCCGTCCCACCATTTATGAATTAAATCGTTATTTGCCCCTCTCGCAAAGACGTCAATCCGGTTCGGTCCCCAAGAAATTGCGGCAGGTTCGGAAGCCAGATTTCCTCCAAGGTCTTCCCAAGGTTCCCAATTGGATCCATTCCAAGTTCTTTTATATAAGCGATTTCCGGTTCCTCTTACGAAGACATCCAATTGATTTGCCCGTTGTGAAGAGGCGCTAGGACCGCTCGTCAAAGTGCCGCCGAGGCTTTCCCAACTGCTCCAGCGGCTGCCGTCCCACCATTTGTGGTACAATGCATCATCTGTCCCTCTTACAAAGACGTCAATCCGGTTTGGCCCCCAGGAAACAGATCCGGGAGCAGAAGTCAATACACCGCCAAGGCTTTCCCAGTTGCTCCAGCGGTTGCCATCCCACCAGATATGGTACAGCGTATTGTCGCTCCCTCTTGCAAAGACATCCAACCGGTTGGGAGCCCATGAACTTACACTCGGCGCGCTTAATAATGTGCCGCCAAGGCTTTCCCAATCGGACCATCCTGCTTCCGGCCTTGGTCCAGGTTCTGGAGTGGGACTTTCCCCTCGGATATAGGACAGAGCTAATTCAATAACTCTTATTAAAATGCGGTTCACTGTATTTTCTGGGAAATTCATCGAGCGAATAAATGGCAGGAACCAAGGATTATCACGCTGGAACTGATTGTAAATTTGGGTTGGAGTGCGGTTCAAGTTTTGTTGGCTTTGCAAATAGGAGATGGTTAAAAAGATGAGGGTATCAACCATTTGAGGATTTACCCCTGCTTGTTCCAGCTGGGTATATAAGTTGCTATGTTCCGTGCGGATGCGTTGGATCAGTTGTTGCACGCCTGGTCTTGAGGATTGTTGGGGGATTTGTTGTGCATACAGAGGGTACTGATAAGGGTGGTAATAATTGACCGGTACATAAACGTAGTAATAAGGATAGCCATTATTATACATGTACATATGCATACCTCCGTTTCTCTGAATAGTGTATGCAGGAAGAGAAAAAAAGGAACTTTCAGGGTTCGAATCTGGAATAGTATTTTTATCCCATGAATATGTTCTTAAAAATAGTAGTTGTTACATACTATTGAAACAAAAAATTGTAAATTTTTATAATCGAAAATTATTGATAGAAAAATATAAAAATTTGATAAAAAAAATAATAAACGAGATATAATATCAATATTTTATTAATTAAAAATTCCATATAATACGAAATATTTAAATTTACCAAAAAATCGCACTAGACTAAATAAAGAGAATGTTTTAAAATACTTAAAGCTAAACATTTTAATTAGATATTAGAGACGGAATCTTATTTCAGAAAATTATGATATTAGTTTTCTGGGGTAGGTGTCATTATTTTTTGAAAAATCTAATATCTATAAATTATCTACAAAAATTTAGTAACGGGGGGAGTTAATAATGATGGAGGAAACAAAAAAACTTAAAAAATACGCCTCTCTCTTTCTGGCATCTTCGCTGGTATTAGGAGCTCTAGCTGGTTGTAGTGGGGGTTCTGACGGAGGTGACGATGCATCAAAAGACAGCGGTTCAGATAACGGAGGAGACGGCGGCGTTATCAAAATTGGTGCGAACTTGGAGTTGACTGGAGGAGTTGCTTCCTACGGTTCATCCATCAAACAAGGTGCAGAACTTGCGATTGAAGAAATCAATGCCAATGGCGGAATTGACGGCAAAAAGATTGAGTTTGTTCCTGTGGATAACAAATCAGAGAACGCAGAAGCAACATCCGCTGCGATTCGACTAGCGACACAAGAAAAAGTAGATGTAATGATTGGACCTGCAACGAGCGGTAACGTTCTTGCCACTGTGCAAATTGCGAACGATAATAAAATTCCTTTAGTGACTGCTTCAGGTACTGCGCCAAACGTTACTGAAAATGAAGACGGATCTATCAACGAATACGTATTCCGTACTTGCTTCATCGACCCATTCCAAGGAGTTATTGCTGCAAACTTTGCAACAGAAGAACTTGGAGTGAAAAATGTAGCGATTTTTGCGGATAACTCTTCAGACTATGCCAAAGGTTTGGCGGCTGCATTCAAAGAGCAAATCGAAGCTAATGGCGGCAAAGTGGTTGCTGAAGCGGCATATGTGGCAAAAGACACAGACTTCAAATCAACATTGACAACGCTTAAATCCAAAAATCCAGAGTTCATCTTCATTCCTGGATATTATGAAGAAGTTGGTTTGATTGTAAAACAAGCGCGTGAATTGGGAATTGACGTTCCATTGATGGGTGCTGACGGATGGGATTCTCCAAAATTGGTTGAATTGGCCGGTGCCGACAACTTAAACAACTCATTCATCATCAACCACTATTCATCTGAAGACCCAGATCCAAAAATCCAAGACTTTGTTAAAGCGTTCAATGATAAGTACGGTGAAGCGCCAAATGCATTCCACGCCCTTGGATACGATACAGTTTACTTCATCAAAGATGCGATTGAGCGCGCTGGTTCTGTAGATGGCGAGAAAATTAAAGATGCACTTGCTGCAACGAAAGATATTTCGCTTGTGTCTGGTACAATCTCAGTGGATGAAAAGCATAACGCAGTTAAATCCGCAACGATCCTTGAGTATAAAGATGGAAAACAAGTATTTAAAACTAAGATTGAACCTTAATGTTTTAAGAAAGGGGGGCACACCGCCTCCCTTTTCCCTTTCGTAGTGTAAAATTCCAAATATTAGTTGACCATTATGGTGCCTGCAGTTGACAGAATTACATAGGCTACAAAAAGGAGTGTGACTTTATGGATTGGTTGCAGCAGCTCATTAACGGTATTTCCGTGGGAAGTATATACGCCTTGATTGCGTTGGGATATACGATGGTTTATGGGATTATTAAATTAATCAACTTTGCTCATGGAGACGTTTTCATGCTTGGGGCATTTATCGGCTTTTTCGCCATCACCCGATGGGAAATGGGGTTTATTCCCGCATTAATTACGGCAATGATTGCCTGTGCGATCATCGGGGTTATCATCGAACGGGTTGCTTATAAGCGTTTAAGAAATGCGACTCGGATCGCAGCGTTAACCACAGCCATCGGGGTGTCATTTTTAATCGAATATACCATGATTTTCTTTAGAGGTGCGACACCTGAAGCGTATCCGAAAGAAGTGCTGCCGGACAAAACTATTGAAATTTTGGGTGCGAAGTTAGATTCTAAAGTAATTTTCATTTTGATCGTAACCATTATTCTTATGATTCTTTTGCAATTCATCGTACACAAAACGAAAATCGGAAAAGCGATGCGTGCAGTTTCTCACGATGCGGATGCTGCCAGATTGATGGGGATTAACGTTGATAATACCATCTCTGCAACGTTTGCGATTGGTTCTGCCTTGGCAGGGGCAGCGGGAGTCATCTTTGGTTCCTATTACACAAGAATCGATCCGTTAATGGGTGTTCTTCCAGGGTTGAAAGCTTTCATCGCAGCGGTATTAGGCGGAATTGGAAGCATTCCAGGCGCGATGGTCGGAGGATTCATTTTGGGAATCGTCGAAACGATTGTAAGCTCTATTGGTTTCTCGCTATGGCGCGATGCAGCAGCTTTCGTTATTTTGATATTGATTTTGATTTTAAAACCAGCAGGATTATTTGGTAAAAACATCCGTGAGAAAGTGTAGGTGACTGGGGTAATGAAAAAATCAAAAGCCTTTTGGATTTATTTAGCATTTGCGCTGGTAATCTATGCAATTGTACAAGTAATGCTTACTAATGGAATGCTAGATTTGTATTATCAAAACATGTTAATTACAATTTGCATCAACGTTATGCTGGCAGTAAGTTTGCATATTGTTATTGGGATTACAGGGCAATTTTCCATTGGACATGCCGGATTTATGGCGGTAGGTGCGTATATTAGCGCCATTTGTACGATGAAATTGGGCTTGCCGTTTATTGTTGGGATCATCTTGGCAGGTGTTGTGGCGGCTGTTGCCGGCGTACTTGTTGGTGTGCCTTCATTGCGTTTGAAGGGTGATTACCTGGCCATCTGTACATTAGGTTTTGCAGAGATTATCCGAATTGTTTTCTTAAATGTGGATTATGTAGGCGGGGCAGCTGGGATGGTTGTAAATCACGCAACTACTTGGACTTATGCCTTTGTTGGTGTTGTGATTACCATCATGGTTATTTCCAACTTTACAAAGTCACGGCATGGACGCAGCTGTTTGGCGATCCGTGAAGATGAAATCGCCGCCGATGCAATGGGGATTAATACAACTTATTATAAAGTGGTTGCTTTTGTTATCGGTTCACTTTTTGCGGGAGTTGCAGGCGCGCTTTATGCACATAACTTCTATATCATTCAACCGACAGCATTTAACTTCCTAAAATCCTTTGAAATTTTGATTTACGTTGTGTTGGGAGGTTTAGGAAGTCTTTCAGGTTCTGTCATTGCAGCGATCTTCTTAACAGCTGTTTCACAATATTTGCAGGCATTCCCGGAAACACGTATGATTATTTACTCCGTCGTGTTGATTCTTGTGATGTTGTACCGACCAGCAGGACTCATGGGAACGAAAGAGCTGAAAGATGTATTCAAAATGAAAAAAAGAGGAGGTTCTGAAGCATGAGCAATCCTCTTGTAAAGTTAGAGAACATCGGCATACAGTTTGGCGGATTAAAAGCGGTTCAAAATGTAAACATGTATATCAATAAAGGTGAACTTATCGGCCTTATTGGTCCGAATGGAGCCGGAAAAACAACAACATTCAACATGTTGACCGGCGTATATACGCCAACTGAAGGTGAAATTACCTTTGACGGCAAAAGCATTAAAGGGTTAAAACCGTATCAAGTAACCCATAAAGGGATCAGCCGGACTTTCCAAAATATCCGCTTGTTCAAAGATTTGACTGTATTGGATAACGTAAAAATTGCAAACCATCACCTTGCAAACCATTCCATCCTTTCTTCCATCCTCCGATTGCCAAGCCATTTTAAAGGCGAAGCGGAAATGGAGAAAGAGTCCATTGAGTTCTTAAAAATTTTCGGACTCGATGTTTATAAAGATGAATTGGCCAAAAACTTGCCTTATGGGATGCAACGTCGCCTTGAAATCGCCCGGGCGCTTGCTGCGGGGCCAAAGCTGCTTTTGTTGGACGAGCCCGCAGCAGGTATGAACCCGCAAGAAACACAAGATTTAATGGATTTGATTGCATTAATCCGAAAAGAATTTGATTTGACAATATTATTGATCGAACACGACATGAGTTTGGTCATGGGGATTTGTGAACGGATTTACGTGCTGGACCATGGCCAATTGATAGCGGAAGGAACACCGGAAGAAATACGTAACAATCCTAAAGTTATCGAAGCTTACCTTGGCGAGGAGGTTAAGAACTAATGTTACAAGTAAATAATATTGATGTATATTATGGGAATATCCATGCATTAAAAGATGTCTCCTTGGAAGTAAATGAAGGTGAGATTGTTACGTTAATCGGTGCGAACGGCGCAGGAAAAACAACCTTATTAAAAACATTGTCCGGTTTGTTGAAACCAAAACATGGCACAATCACATATAACAAGCAACAAATCGGGGGCAAACCGGCACAGGTGATTGTGAAAAACGGTATTATCCATGTACCGGAAGGCCGCAGAGTATTCGCCAATATGTCCGTTGAAGAGAATTTGGATTTGGGCGCATATCTTCGGAAAGATCGGGAAGGGATCAAAAAAGATTTGAACCATGTATTTGAAATGTTCCCAATCTTAAAAGAGCGTAGAAAACAATTGGCCGGTACTTTATCCGGTGGGGAACAACAGATGTTGGCGATTGGAAGAGCCATCATGTCTAAACCAAAGCTGTTGCTTTTGGATGAACCATCGATGGGGTTGGCTCCATTAATCGTTCAGCAAATCTTTGAAATCATTCAATCCATTAATAAAGAAGGAACAACGATTTTGCTTGTCGAACAGAACGCCCACATGGCACTATCAATTGCAGACCGGGCTTATGTTATTGAGACGGGAAGAATCGTATTGTCAGGAGAAGCGAAAGAACTTCAAGAAAGTGAGCAAGTAAAAGCTGCATATTTGGGTGGCATATAATGAAAAAGGCTTATCCGAAAAGAGAACGGATCTTTTCGGTAAGCCTTTTTCACTTTTTATGGCGATCTGATTCAGCGGAGCATGATTTTTACCATTCAATATGGTCAGGATATTTCATTTGAATAGGCAATTCATGGATTTCGTGTTTTGTAAGATTTGCAGTGGCCAATATTTCATCTTTTAATGCAATGTATTCATCATCCTCCACCATCAGCCGGATGGCAAAGGCGCCTAAATTCTCCTTTCTTTCTTCAAACGAAAGTTTCAAATACTCCAAGTTTAAAACATCTACATATTGGGTGGCATAACGGTAGTACTTTGGTGACTTATTGAACATGAGATGAATAAATACATTGAAATGTTCTTCCGGCAAATGCTCCCTTAAACAATCCGTAACAACAGACTGGAATTTCCGGATCGTTGTTATATGTGGATTCCATGGATTGCCGTCGATGAATTCATTATACAAATCGATGAAGTCATTTAAAGCAAGCGTGGTAAAAATTAATTCCGGCCATAAAATTTCAACGGAAAAATAGACATTTTTTTGTGGGGCAAGAATGTCTTTTTTCTTTTCGATTCCTTTATGTATTCCATTTGCAACAAATTCGATATTGCATTCGCCTTGCGTCGCTTTTCTCAAATGAAGGCAAACTTTTAAAATGCGTTGTCTGGCCCCTTGGTAATCGTAATATTTATTTTCATCCCCAATGACTTCATAGATGGAATTGATCAGCTCATCTAAATCCCAATAGTCGCCGCTGATTCGGCCCCCCGTCAATCGTTCAGTGCTTTGAATGGATAACATATTGATCCCACCTTTTTTATCTCTGAAAACCGGAACCTATTAAATATATTGTACAACCATTTGACTAGAAAAGACTATATATTTCTATGAATCAATGAAAAATAAAGTAAGAGAAAGTTTTGGGAAAAAGAGAAAAAACGGAAATAAAAAAGAAAAAATAAAAATTTTCGAGCAATAAGTAGTTTATTGCCGTTAAGGGTTGGGTAAAGATAAGAAACTGATTGAATTAGTTCATAGGGGGTATGTTTGAAAGAAAGGATAACAAGGCAAAAAATTTTATATTATTCAGAAATAAACCAGGAAGTTTCTGAATAAATAATTATTAAATACCTTTTAGTAGACAATGATGGGTCTGCAAGGAGAAGGTATAAAATTTTTTAAGGGGGAGTAGTAGAAATGTCAGTTTTAACTGCCGCATATGCATTTCCAAACACGGAAGGAGCAATTGTAAACTTTAAGGAGCGATACGACAACTATATCGGAGGAAAATGGACACCGCCAGTGAATGGTGAGTATTTTGACAACATTTCGCCGGTCACTGGGAAACCTTACACGAAAGTGGCTCGTTCCACAGCGGAAGATATTGAACTTGCCCTTGATGCAGCTCATAATGCGAAGGATGCTTGGGGAAGAACTTCCGTTGCGGAAAGAGCAAAAATTTTGAACAAAATCGCCGATCGCATGGAAGAAAATTTAGAATTGCTAGCAGTTGCTGAAAGCTGGGAAAATGGTAAGCCGGTCCGTGAAACATTAAATGCGGATATACCTCTGGCTATCGATCATTTCCGCTATTTTGCAGGAGTCATTCGGGCTCAAGAAGGCGGCATCAGCCAAATTGATGACAATACGATAGCATACCATTTTCATGAACCAATTGGTGTAGTTGGACAAATTATTCCATGGAACTTCCCAATTTTAATGGCAACATGGAAACTGGCACCAGCCCTTGCGGCAGGAAACTGCGTGGTTTTAAAACCGGCTGAGCAAACTCCAACTTCCATTTTGGTGTTGATGGAGCTTATTGAAGATTTATTGCCACCGGGTGTTGTCAATATTGTAAACGGTTTTGGTTTGGAAGCCGGAAAACCATTGGCATCCAATCCGCGCATTGGAAAAGTGGCTTTTACCGGTGAAACAACGACAGGCAGACTCATTATGCAATATGCATCACAAAATATTATTCCAGTAACATTGGAGCTGGGTGGAAAATCGCCAAATATCTTCTTTGAAGATGTTTTTGATGCGGATGATGAATTTTTGGATAAAGCGATTGAAGGCTTTGTATTGTTTGCCCTAAACCAAGGGGAAGTATGTACATGCCCTTCAAGAGCGTTAATCCAGGAATCCATTTACGATAAATTTATGGAACGGGCCCTTGAACGGGTGAAAGCCATTAAGCAAGGAAACCCGCTTGATCCGTCGACAATGATTGGGGCTCAGGCTTCAACGGAACAGATGGAGAAGATTTTATCTTACATTGATATTGGCAAGCAGGAAGGTGCGGAACTGCTTATTGGTGGTGAGCGCAACAAATTGGATGGCGAACTGGCGGATGGCTACTACATTAAGCCGACTGTTTTCAAAGGCCATAACAAAATGCGCATTTTCCAAGAAGAAATTTTCGGACCGGTTGTGGCAGTCACAACATTTAAAACGCCGGAAGAAGCGTTGGAAATCGCAAACGATACAATGTACGGTTTAGGCGCAGGCGTATGGACTCGCGACATCAATACCGCTTATCGAATGGGACGCGGCATCCAAGCGGGACGTGTATGGACAAACTGTTACCATCAATATCCTGCTCATGCAGCGTTCGGCGGATACAAAATGAGCGGAATCGGCCGTGAAACGCACAAAATGATGCTTTCACACTATCAACAAACGAAAAACTTGCTGGTGAGCTACGATCCAAATAAACTTGGCTTCTTCTAATTTCTATCCAGGGAGGGATGGCTTTGGTGGAACGCGTTGTTGCGACGGATGCAGCCCTTGCCCTCATTGAACAGTTAAAGAAAAAACATGGTCCAATTATTTTCCATCAATCAGGCGGATGTTGCGATGGCTCTTCTCCTATGTGTTATCCTGAAGGGGATTTAATCATCGGAGACAATGATATATTATTAGGGGAAATTGGTGGAGCCAAATTTTATATGCATAAAACCCAATTTGAATATTGGAAGCATACGCAACTGATCATTGATGTTGTAGAAGGCCGCGGTGGCATGTTCAGTTTGGAAGGTGTGGAAGGAAAACGCTTCTTGACCAGATCAAGGGCATTCACTTCCGATGAACTCGCGGAATTAAAAAAGGTAAGTTCATAAATAAAAGAGGCTGGGACAAAAGATAAAAAACACCATTTTCTCACGGGAGAAAAATGGTGTTTTTTTGATAATTGAAGAAAATTGATTTCCGTTCCGGGGACGCTTTCCGCGGGCCCGGCTCGAGCCCAATGTCATCAACTTAATGTTACATTTAATGGAAAATAATATTTAATTTAACTTTTATAAAATTAGGTAATAAGCCTCTTGTAATTTTAAAAAGGACACCAAAATCGTTTTAGAAGCCAATTTTTGGTTAATAAAACGAGGATGGTGGTTTTTTTGAAAACAAAAAGTACTTTTTTAGGGGCAATTGAGATTACTCGAAAGTTGCTGAATGATGTGATGTTTATGCTTGAATCTCGGACAAAAGAAACGTATTTTACACGAAAAGAAAAGAAGTTAAATTTTAAAAATACTATTCTATTTAGCTTAAACTTTGTTAAAAAGAGCCTCCAAATTGAACTTGACGACTTTTTCGACAAATTTAATTTATCAGAAATTAGTATTTCCAAACAAGGCTATTCAGCCGCACGAAAAAAGATTTCTCCTCTCGCTTTTGTAAAACTTACAAAAGCGATTGTGAATTGGTATTATGAAGAAAATTCCTTTAAAACTTATCGTGGATTTAGACTTTGCGCAATCGATGGAAGTGTGCTCCAAATTCCTGATACTGAGGAGCTTCGAAATTATTTTGGGTATGGAAAAAATCATAAGACAAGTTATGCAAGAGCTAGTGCCTCTTGTATTTACGATCTTGAGAATGGAATCATTATTACTTCTAGAATCAATCCATATAAGGTAGCTGAGCGAGATAGTGCAAAGGATATGATTGAAGAACTCGTACAAATTGGATTAAAAAATGATCTTTTTTTATTTGATCGAGGGTATCCATCGAGAGATTTTATTGCCTATTTAGATGCCCTTGGTATCAAATATGTGATGCGATGTCAAAAAAATACGATAAAGGAAATTGTCGAAGCGAAAGATGCTGATCAAAACATTCATATAATACATAGGAAACAAGTGATTACTGCTCGTGTAGTTAGATTCCCACTGGATTCTGGCACGGAAGAAATACTTGTCACAAATTTAACCGAGGAAGAGTTTGATATCTCTGAGTTTAAATCTCTTTATTTTAAACGCTGGGGAATTGAAACAGAATATAATGATGTGAAAAATAAAATCGAAATAGAAAATTTCACGGGTAGTTCGAAAATCGCAATTGAACAAGATTTCTATGCATCAATATATTTATCGAATATGGTCAGTTTATTGAGAAATGATGCCAATGAAACAATTAATGAGGAGAGTAAGAAAAAAAGACGAAAACATGATTATCAAGTAAACACAAATATCTTAATAGGAAAATTAAAGGATAGGATGGTTCACTTATTATTAGAAGATTGTCCAATCAAAAGAGAGAGAATGTTTACAAAAATCATGAAAGTGATTATAAGAAATAAGACACCTATTCGGTCTGGGAGAAGCTACCCACGAAGGAATGGTCTGTTCTCAACAAAGTATCCCCTAAACCAAAAAAGGTGTCTATAAACAAAACATAGGATAAATATAACCTATTTGTTTATTAAATGTAAATAAATTAGGGGCTTAAAAAAATAAAAATTTAAGCCCCGGGCATCCTATTGCCTTTTTTAGCCGATTTTAGAAAATTATCAACACTTTGTAGGTTGAATAGTATTTTTAAAAGTAGACAGCCAGATGGTTGCCTACTAACTGTAAATTATTGGTTGAATAAGTTTCTGACATTGGGCTCGAGCCTCCTCGGAGCTCAAACCTTCGCTCCTGCGGGGTCTCGAGACTCGGGCTGTTCCCGCAGGAGTCGCCCCGTCACTCCAATCATTTTTCTGTGATATCAATTTTTTACAAAAATTTTTTTTGCAGCTCGTTCACTTTATTAGTTATGTCCCAGCCTCTTTATTCATTTTGAAACTTGTCCTCCTGGAAAACGTATAACAACTAGGAGTGATTAGAAATGGATACACAATTTACCGAAGAACTTCAAAACAATTACAACCGGGTCGTCAATTATTTTGGAAATCAATTTAAAGTAAGCGCGGTTATTTCCCTTGCCAGCAAGTATACCCTTGAAAAAAGGGAATTCAGCGGAGTGGCGCTGCAAAAAATCGTCGACCAAATGGCGGAATACTCAAAAAAGGCTTTGTCCATCCAAAAAAATTCGCCGATTCCCTATTACATAGCCGCCCGGTTTTTGGGGCAAGATTTGGAAGCATGCTTTGAAAATTTATTGCAAAGGGATGGGGCGTTAAAAGAAGCCGGGTTTCATAACTCCCCTTTCCGGTTGGCGGGTGCGATGATGCTGGATGAAGATATTCATCTTCACGCAAAACGGGCAAAAACGTTATATGATGAAATGCACAGGAAACAATTCATTTTAACGTCCAAAGAAGATGTACCTTATGCAGTTTTATTATCAAAAGTAAATGAACCCCCTCAATTACAAGTAGAAACAATGGTGCAATATTACAAAGCTTTAAGAAAACAAGGGTTTCTGTTGGGCAATTCCCTTCAATCCCTTGCGCAAATTTTAACAATGTACAGCGCCGATTATAACGAAACGCTTCTCCAGTATGTGGCAGAGCTGCGGCATTCATTGAATCATAGAGGCATCAAAGTAAAACCGATACACTATCCGTATTTGGGGATTTTAGCGTTAAATGCAACAGATAATGAAAAAATAGATGAAATAGCGGAATGGCAGAAAGCTTTATTGGAATTAAAAATATTCCGCATGGCAAAGGAATTGGCACTAATTGTCGCCATCCAAAAAATCATGAGAGAGCTGGTTGAGGTGCAAAATATGGTCGATATGAAAGAGCTTTTTATTGAAGATTTAATTGATGTTATGGAAATTACGCTGGATGTTGTGGATATTATTTTTTTGCCTGGAATTGATTTGTTGGATTTCTTCCGTTGATTCACTCAAAAATTGTTGGGAGTGATAAAATGGAAATAAATCATAATGGAGGTGTAGGAGATGAAAGAAACAAAATTATGGATTAACGGTCAATGGGAGGAAGCGAAAGAAAACTATGACTTAACGGCTCCTTATACTGGCGAAGTGATTGCCAAAGTGGCAAAGGCTTCTGTACAAGATGTGGAACGGGCCATCCAGGGAGCTCATGAGGCTTTCCAAACGTTTAAAAAAACATCTGCGTATGAAAGAGCGGAAATCTTATATAAAGTTGTGGACATCATGAAGAAAAGAAAACAAGAATTTGCAGAAATTCTTGCCAATGAAGCTGGAAAGCCGATTACCGCCGGACTTGCTGAATTGGACCGTACGATTGCCACTTATCAGTTTTCGGCAGAGGCGGCAAAAAATGTTTTTGGCGAAACCGTGCCGATGGATGCAGCTCCGGGTGGAAAAAATCGCCTCGGCTTTACAAAACGTATCCCTCTAGGAGTTGTTTCGGCCATTACGCCATTTAACTTTCCGTTCAATCTCGTTGCCCATAAATTGGGGCCAGCCTTTGCAGTCGGAAATACGGTTGTTTTAAAACCGGCCACTCAAACACCGTTAAGCGCATTGGCGATGGCGGAAATTTTTAAAGAAGCCGGTCTTCCTGATGGCGCATTGCAAATCGTGACCGGCTCAGGCGGAGAATTGAGCGATGTGCTAGTGACCCATCCTTTTGTGAAAAAAGTGACGTTCACTGGCAGTGGCGCGGTTGGAATGAAAATCAAAGAAAAAGTGGGCTTAAGAAAAGTGACATTAGAATTGGGTTCCAATGCGGCGGTTATCATCGAACCGAGCACGCCGATCGAAAAAATCGTCCCTCGCACGGTGAGCGGCGCATTCGGCTTTTCCGGACAAGTATGCATTTCGCTGCAACGAATTTATGTTCATGAATCCATTTACGATCAATTTACAGAGGCTTTTGTGAAAGAAACGAAAAAATTGAAACTGGGAGATCCGTTTGACCCGACGACGGATTTAAGCGCCATGATTCATCCGAAAGAAGTCGAGCGCATCAAAGCTTGGATAGAAGAAGCGAAAGCGCAAGGGGCGGAAGTGGCGACAGGTGCGGAATTCACTGAACGCACGATGACTCCAACCGTGATGGTGAACGTGAAACCGGATATGAAAATCATGTGCTTGGAAACCTTTGCGCCGATTGTTTCCATCGTCCCTTACAAAACATTGGATGAAGCGATTCAATATGTCAATGCCTCCGATTTAGGTTTAAATGCGGGAATATATACTAACGTTCTTACAGATGCTTTAAAAGCGGCGGATGAATTGGAAGCGGGGGCGGTTGTCATTAATGATATCCCGACATTCCGCATAGATAATATGCCATATGGCGGTGTGAAAAATAGCGGATATGGGCGGGAAGGTATTAAATATGCCATTGAAGAAATGACGGATTTGAAATTTATAACGATTAAAACAGACCTGTAAAAAAAGTTGCAATGCTCATCTGTATGAAATTAATATTATGTTTGCATAATAATCGCAATGTATTGGAATAATATACAATGAATTGGAGGACATAAAATGAGCAATGCATATCCAATGAGCCAGTCACGTACGGTTCAGAACCGACTCGTATTACCTCCTGATGCGAATCAATATGGTTCCATTTTCGGAGGAAAGATCTTGGCGTATATTGATGAAATAGCGGCACTTTCTTGCATGAAACATTGTAAGAAAGAAGTGGTAACCGCTTCATTTGATTCCGTCGATTTCGTTTCTCCCGCTTATGTGGGGGATATGTTGGAGTTGGAAGCCATCGTCACTTCCACAGGAAGGACATCCATGGAAGTGTATGTGCGTGTCTTGTCCCGCAACATCAAAACCGGAGAGGAAAAATTGACAACAGAATCTTTTGTAACGATGGTGGCCATTGATGAAGAAGGGAAACCGACGCCGGTTCCGGAAGTTTATCCGGAGACGGTGGAAGAAGAGAGATTACACAAAGCCGGATTAGAAAGACAAAAGTTGAGGAAGGAAAAAAGAAAAAAATTAAAAGAGGTTGCCCTCTTAAAATAAATATTGAAGCTGTCCGGAAATATTTTTCCAGACAGCTTCGGTTTTTATAAGCAGGTTGAAGTTCTTTTATCCATTAATTCGAAAAATCGTGAACCGCTTTAATTAAAGTATCCGAAGATTTGGCTATAAGAGAAGTGCTTTCCACCAGGTTTGCAATATTATTGGAAATTTGTTCAATATCTTTGGAAGTGGAAGCATACTGATTGCGGATTCCCGACACTTTCTTGGCAATTTGTTCAAAGGATTCCGCCAAATGCTCCTGAGTTTCCACACTTAGTTTCACTTGTTCATCCACGTTATTTACACTGGATGTCATTTCAGAAATATTCGCTTCCATTTCTTTTATTAATGTAGAAACGCTTTGCACGGCTTTCTTCGTTTCTTCCGCAAGCTTTCGCACTTCTTCCGCTACAACGGCAAACCCTTTCCCGTGTTCGCCTGCACGGGCGGCTTCAATGGAAGCGTTTAAAGCGAGCAAGTTTGTCTGATCGGCAATGCCAGTCACCAAATTGACAATTTCAGAAATCTTTTGGGAAGACGAACGTAAATGAATCATGGAATCTTCCAATAAATTGACACTGTTTAAAATCATATTCATCAAGTCTGTTTGTTTCGCCAATTGGGATTTACCCTGATTTGATTTTTCTTCTGTATCCGCAACATAATCCAAACCTTGCGATGTGGATGAAGCAATATTTTGAGATTGCTCTGAAATGATTTGGATGGATGTCGTCGTTTCTTGATTCATCATATTCAGTTCTTGGGCGATTTGTTGAATGGATGCGATCAGAGATTGTTTTATTTTGTCATTTTCTTTGCGGACCCGTTCTTGTTCTTTTTCATAGGCTTCAATTACGAGCTGCTGTTCCAAATTGATAATCTTTGAGAAGGCATTGGTTGCGCGCAATGCTTCTTCATTCGAAAGATTCAATTCTTGGATGAACTGTGCAAAAGAAGAATTCAGAGATTGGAATGATGAAAGATACCATTTTGACATCAGTCCAATCTTGATATGCGCAAGAGCAATCCTAGTCCGGTTTTCGATATATTTTTTATCAATCTGCCCTTCGAAAATATCATTTATATGTTTGGTGAGCGTTTTTTTTAATCGGTCCATTGTTGAATATCGATTGATAAGATCAACGAGTTGGCGATTAATCGAAATGTTATCGTAAAAAGTATTCACCATTTTTGGAATATAGTTTTTAATGAGAGGTTTTAACTGGCGCAGGATAGCCAAATCATTTTTGGTCAATTGAATTGTTTCAATTTGCTTAGCTATGCCGGGATACTCGGAAACCTCGATTAATACATCGTGAACATATGTTTCAAGATCAAAAAACCGTTCCTCCATTGACTTGCCGTCTTTACTGAATGGCACAAACTTCATATGTATCCCCCACTCTAATCATTTTTTATTAAAATCATTCTTGCAAACTCAATACCTGAATTTGTATTTTCCTTGGATACGTTGTAAAATACGATTAGTTTATGTATTTAAAAGTAAGCGCAAAGGATGTTTGTCAAGATGAACCAGCGAAGGCTTGCATATATCATAGTTTCAATGGTGACAGTGGCAGTATTTGCTGCCCTGATGTTGAATCATATGTTTGAAGAAGTACCAAAGAACCATAAAATATTGATTATCATCAGTGCTACCCTATTTTCGGGTCTTTTTGCCCGCTTTCTATTCCCTACAGAACATCCTGATTATGTAGATCCGAAAAATGTGGATGGACAAAAAAAGGATAAGTAAAGCCGCTCATATGGGCAGGCTTTTTTCTTTTTTCAAATAATAGCATACAACATTGAAATTTCTAAAGAACTTTTTGTCTATTAATTGAAAACAATGGAAAAAATAAGTGGTGAATTAAGCAATAAATTTAAAAAAATTTCAAGAAGTTGAAACTATTAAAAGAATCATCCGTATATGTATATAGCAAGTAATTAATAAATATGAACAAAAAGAAACGGGAGTTGACAAATATATGGAAGAAAAGTGGGCGAAAGTAATCATACATGCAAGTGCGTTTTTTGCTCCGGTTTTAGTGCCAATTTTATTTTTCTTAATCAGCAGTGATGAAAGTGTGAAGCGGCTTTCCGTCCAAGCGTTGTTATTCCAATTCGTCATGTGGGTATTGATTGGCATATCGACGGTGTTAAGTTTCGTATTGATTGGCATTCCATTCTTAATCATTTTCGGCATTATGACAATTGTTGTTCCAATTATCGGTATTATCAATGCCCTTCAGGAGAACGATTGGAACTATCCTTTTGTAGGCCGTTGGGTGTAATCGGCAGGACCTTTTCATGACCCTGCATCTTTAAGCAAAGATGAATATATTAGATAAAAATCGGCAAAACGTAAAGTAATACGTATTGTCGATTTTTTTAACCTCCATTTTGTCGAGGGTTTTTATTTGCACATGAGCGAAAAAGGAAATATAATAAAGTCAAAGAAAGTCAAAGTCAAAAAAGCGAGGTGAATTGTAAAAAAAATGAAAAATATTTCCGACTTGATTGAAGGGTATTTAAAAAGGGTTATCGAATTAGATGGTAAAGGACATATTGAAATCAAACGCAGCGAATTGGCCGATAAATTCCAGTGTGTTCCCTCGCAAATTAATTATGTAATCAATACACGATTCACGGTGGAAAAAGGCTACCTTGTTGAAAGTAAACGGGGTGGCGGTGGATATATCCGGATTTTCCGTGTGAAACCGAGCTCAAAAGTTGAGTTGATAGATCATTTAATAAAGCAAATCGAAAAAGGCGCCACCCAAAATATGGCGGAAGATATCATTTATCGCTTGCTGGAAGAAGAAATGATCAATGAAAGAGAAGCAACATTGATGCTCGCAGCCGTCAATCGGGATACATTAAAGCTGCAACTACCAACTCGCGATGAATTGAGGTCGGCGATTTTAAAAGCGATGTTATTAACTTTAAAATATGAAAAATGAAGAGGTGGTAGGTCATGCTTTGTGAACACTGTAAGCAACGGAAAGCAACGGTTACAGTCACACAAATCATCAATGGACATAAAAGCGAGAAACATTATTGCGAAGTATGTGCCGCACAATTTCATCCATTCAGCCTGGATTTTCCCAAAGAAGAACAATTCCCGATCCATCAATTGCTTTCGAACTGGTTCGGCATGCCTCTCTGGAAAAACGATTTGCAGGAAAGAACTGTTCAGCCTTCCGTGCAAACGGTCGCATGCCCCGCTTGTGGATTTACTTTCCGCAAGTTTTTAAACGAAGGAAAATTAGGCTGCCCGCAATGTTATGAAACCTTTAGCGAAAAACTTCCTCAAGTACTTGAAAAATTCCAGGCCGGAACGAAACATACAGGAAAAAGACCAGGACAAAAAGTGGATAACAACCGCATTTTGAAAAAACAGATCGAACATGCCCGTGAGCAGCTGCAATTGGCGATCCAAGACGAACGTTTTGAGGATGCGGCAAAATTCAGGGATGAAATCAAGGAATTGGAACGTAAGCTGGAAATGGGAGGTGTGGATACACCATGAATCTTGAATATTTCTTAAAAGCGGAGGCGCCAAGTTGGATGGGAACTGATGGTGCGGAAGATGACATTGTGATTTCCACACGCATCCGGTTGGCAAGAAATTTGGAGGGTTTCCGTTTTCCGATCATCTTTTCAGATGAAGAAGCGAAAACAATCGATCAAATGGTGACGCAGGCGTTTTACCAATTGAAAGATAACAATCATGATTTTTCCCATTTCACAATACAGGAAATGCCTGTACTGCAACGCCAAGTACTCGTGGAAAAACATCTGATCAGTCCAATGCTTGCAAAAAGGGAAAAGTTTGCATCCGTCATCATTTCGCAGGATGAAGCCATCAGCGTCATGGTCAACGAAGAAGACCATTTAAGAATCCAATGCTTATCCCCTGGACTTAAGCTCATGGAAACTTATGAAATGGCAAATAAATTGGATAGTCAACTTGAAAAATTATTGCCGTTTGCTTTCCATAATGAATTCGGCTATTTAACAAGCTGCCCAACCAATGTAGGTACAGGGATGAGAGCATCCGTCATGATGCATTTGCCTGGACTTTCCATGACGAAACAGATCAAAGCATTGACCCAAATGCTTGCCCGCTTTGGCATGGTCGTGCGAGGCATCTACGGTGAAGGCAGCGAAAACTTAGGAAACATGTATCAAATTTCAAATCAAGTGACTCTCGGCAAGTCGGAAGATGAAATTGTCGATGATTTGCAAACAGTCGTGACACAAATTATTGAACAGGAACGAAACGCAAGACAAACTCTTTTGGCACAATCCAGAGTCGCTTTGGAAGACCGCATTCACCGGGCTTATGGAACTTTGAAACATGCGCGGATCATGACAAGCGAAGAAGCGGCGACATGTTTATCCAATGTCCGGTTAGGTGTTGATTTAGGAATCATTAAAGATGTTTCAAAGCATATTTTAAATGAGTGTACGATTCTTATTCAACCGGGGTTTGTACAACAATATGCAGGCACTACCTTGGAACCGGCTGAACGGGATGTATATAGAGCAAAACTGATACGCGAAAAATTAAACAGTGGTAATTCAAAACCTAGAGGAAAAGGAGAGGAAAGATATGATGTTTAATCGATTCACTCAACGCGCCCAAAAAGTGTTGCAGTTGGCACAAGAAGAAGCGATCCGTTGGAAACATGAATCCATCGGCACAGAGCACATCTTGCTTGGGCTTATCCGGGAAGGCGGAGGCATCGCAGCAAAAGCTTTGGAAGCCATCGATGTAACGCCGGAAATGATTGAACGGGGCATCGAAGAATTAGTCGGAAAAGGAACGAAAGATGTAGGGCCAATTGTTCACTATACACCTAGAGCGAAAAAAGTCATTGAACTCGCCGTTGATGAATCGCGGAAATTGGGCCATGCTTACATCGGCACAGAACATATCCTGCTTGCATTGATTCGCGAAGGCGAAGGTGTTGCCGCGAGAGTGCTTGCAAACGCTGGTGTGAGTCTCAATAAAGCCCGCCAACAAGTTCTATTGCTTTTGGGCAACAATGATGTTTCCCAAAACGCCAATCCGACTCAAACAGTCAGCACACCAACACTGGACAGCTTAGCCCGGGATTTGACTGCTATTGCCCGTGAAGGCGGCCTTGATCCAGTGATTGGACGAAGCAAAGAGATCACACGTGTGATCGAAGTGCTTTCACGCCGTACAAAAAACAACCCTGTGTTGATTGGTGAACCGGGTGTAGGTAAGACAGCCATTGCAGAAGGACTTGCCCAGCAAATCGTCAATAACGAAGTGCCTGAAACATTGCGTGATAAACGCGTGATGACGCTTGATATGGGTACGGTTGTAGCAGGTACAAAATATCGTGGTGAATTCGAAGACCGCTTGAAAAAAGTGATGGATGAAATTCGCCAAGCAGGTAACATCATTCTGTTCATCGACGAATTGCACACATTGATTGGAGCAGGTGGTGCGGAAGGTGCGATTGACGCTTCCAACATTTTAAAACCGGCCCTTGCCCGCGGAGAATTGCAATGCATTGGTGCCACAACATTGGATGAATATCGAAAATACATTGAAAAAGATGCCGCTTTGGAACGCCGTTTCCAACCAATTCAAGTCGATGAACCGACAGTGGAAGAAACAATCCAGATCATCAAAGGTTTGCGTGACCGTTATGAAGCGCATCACCGTGTAAAAATTACAGATGAAGCGATTGAAGCGGCGGCAAAATTATCCGATCGTTACATTTCAGACCGTTTCTTGCCGGACAAAGCCATTGACTTGATTGATGAAGCGGGATCAAAAGTGCGTTTACGCTCATTCACAGTGCCACCAAATCTAAAAGCTCTCGAAGATAAATTGGAACATGTGCGCAATGAGAAAAACGCAGCCGTTTCAAGCCAGGAGTTTGAAAAAGCGGCAGCATTGCGCGATACAGAACAAAAAATTAAAGAAGAACTCGAGCAATTGAAAAAATCATGGAAAGAAAAACAAGGCAAAGAAGAATCCAAAGTGACAGTGGAAGATATTGCCGAAGTCGTTTCCATGTGGACGGGAATTCCGGTAAACAAAATTGCTCAAGAAGAGTCTGAAAAACTGCTTAACTTGGAAGAAGAATTGCATAAACGCGTTGTCGGCCAACATGAAGCGGTTGAGGCAATCTCCAGAGCGATCCGCCGTGCACGTGCAGGACTTAAAGATCCAAAACGTCCAATTGGTACATTCATCTTCTTAGGGCCAACTGGCGTAGGGAAAACAGAACTTGCAAAAGCATTGGCAGAAGTGATGTTTGGAGATGAAGATGCAATGATCCGCATCGACATGTCCGAATATATGGAAAAACACTCCACTTCCCGCCTTGTTGGTTCACCTCCAGGATATGTAGGATTTGAAGAAGGCGGCCAATTAACGGAAAAAGTGCGCCGAAAACCATACTCTGTCGTGCTTTTGGACGAAATTGAAAAAGCCCATCCAGATGTATTCAATATTTTATTGCAAGTGCTCGATGATGGACGCTTAACGGATTCAAAAGGACGCACAGTGGATTTCCGCAACACGGTTGTCATTATGACATCCAACATCGGTGCGGAAGCCTTAAAATATCAAAAAAGCTTAGGATTCGGCGTAGGAGAAAAAGACAGCAAATATAAAGATATGAAATCTACTATGATGGAAGAATTGAAAAAAGCCTTCCGTCCAGAGTTCCTAAACCGTATTGATGAAATCATTGTGTTCAAACCGTTGGAAAAAGATCAATTAAAACAAATCGTATCCTTGATGGCAAAATCTTTGGTGAAACGATTAAAAGATCAGGATATCGATTTGGAATTAACGGATGCCGCTTTAGAGAAAATCGCGGAAGAAGGATACGATCCTCAATACGGTGCCCGTCCAATCCGCCGTGCTTTACAGAAAAATGTTGAGGACCGTTTATCCGAAGAGTTGTTGAAAGGCACTATTTCAAAAAATAGCAAAGTCGTCTTTGACTACGTGGATGGCGCGTTTGTCGTAAGAGAAAAAGATACTGTTGAAAGTGCATAAAATTTTATAAACGAAGCTGTCCGCAAGCCAACTGCGATTGACTTGCGGCACAGCTTATTTTAATACATATGAAAATCGAATCAATTTCATAAATCATAGTTTTTCTGAAGTATAGAGTACCCCTATACTAAAAACTTTGTTTTTTTTAAATTATGCAACTTGGTTTTGTTGCTGTAATAAAGCATTGATTCGATCAACTGCTAGTTTGCAGGTATTATAAATTAACGTCACCAGATTGAAATGCATTTTTGCTTTCTTTCCTGTACGATGACGGACATTGTTTAATTGAAAGTATTCCTTTAAATAAGCGTTAACGCGTTCGACTGCTGTACGTTCTTGATAAAGCTGTTTCCATCGTTCTGTCCCACGTGCTGGATAGGTAAATTTACGGATATCTATATCACATTTGATTTTGAAAACTTTTTGGCAAAGGGTGTCTTCTCGTAATGGGCAAGTTGCACATTCCTTTGGACGTGTGAATTTTAATGTATTGTACTTAGCGTCAAAGCTGTCATATTGGTAACTATGTTCACGCACACAGGTTGGACGAAAATGTTCATCGAATCCTATATATTCTCCTTCTCGGCGAACGTTGTAAGGAATCACGACTCGCATGGACTGTGATACGGCTTGACGGTAAATAGGTTCAACATCATAACCAGCATCAAATATAGCTATTGTAAATTGACCGTTTCCTAAGTGATGAAGTTTTTTCAATAATGGAATCGCAGCTTTACAATCACTTAAATTACCTGAGGACATCAAACGAGTGATGATATATTGACTTTTCGTCGAAACAGCTAAATGTGCTTTATAACCAAACCAGAATGTATTTTTTCCTTTACTATTCTTTTTCACACCCCATTTTGGCTCAATCGGTACATCCTTCCAAAGGGTTTCTAATGGGATATCCAGCTGTTCTTTCAGTTCTTTTTCATAGGTTGATTGATTTCCTTTTTTCTCTACTTGTTCGGCTAACCAAACAGCTCGTTCAGCTTTCGTTTTACGACCACGTTTTTTAGGAGTTTTAGGTGCTTTCTTTTCTGATGGTGTGAAAGCATCACGAGCTTCAAAGTGACTCGCATCGATGGCGACATGTTCATCATTTAGAAAGCCTTCCAACATCGCTGTTTTGATGAGTGTATCGTTCATTTTATCTAGCACATCTGATTCACTAATGACTTGAATCATGCGTGAATAAGAGCTTTCAGATGGTACGACATCAGACACAAGGAATCCACAGTCGAAACGAAATAAAGGATCATGGACCAAACGTTTGACTAAATCCTTCATTGTTGGAATTCGTTCGACAATACGAATAATCAGCGATTGAATCATTGCACCATCATTCAATTCACGTGGTGCACCTTTCAATGTCTTTTTAGAAAACAATTGAAATATAGGCTGAATGTCGATCACACTAAAAATGGCTTCATAACGATGGGAACTTTCCATTTCTAATAATTGATGGATGTCAAAAAGAGAAATTTGTTTTACAATAGTCATAGGGTACTCACCTCTTTCGTATGGTTTGTTTGGTTACCTACCATTATAACGAAATTTGGGGAGGTACCCATTTTTTATTGTCTTGAATCCCTTGAAAATCAAGGGGTGAGAATTATGAAATTAACTCAATCAATAATAATGACATTTAGTGCAGATGTTAAGCCGTCTTTGTTATCATCGCCGTACTAATAAGAATAATAGGAGGAACCAATGGCCAAAAAGAAAACAAAATTTTGCTGTCAAAGCTGCGGCTATGAATCGCCGAAATGGTTGGGAAGATGCCCTGGATGCGGGGAATGGAACAGCTTTGTGGAAGAAATAGAAGTCATTTCAAAATCCCGTGGAGTGTTTCAGCATTCAGAAGCCTCCAGTCAGAAAGCCGTACCGATTGTCAGCATTGAAACGCAGGAAGAACAAAGATTTGAAACGAGCATGGTGGAACTGAACCGGGTACTTGGGGGCGGCATTGTGCCAGGTTCTCTTGTGCTCATTGGCGGAGACCCGGGAATCGGAAAATCCACCCTTCTTATGCAGCTATCGGCGGATTTATCCAACAGGGGACATCGCGTGCTTTACGTATCCGGGGAAGAATCGCTGAAACAAACGAGACTCCGGGCATCAAGACTCGGCGTACAATCAAAGGAATTATTCATCTATGCGGAAACGGATCTGGAACTGATTCGTCATAGTATTGAGGAAGTACAACCCCGGTTTATCATTGTGGACTCCATCCAAACGGTTCATCATCCGGAAGTCACAAGCGCTCCCGGCAGCGTATCCCAGGTGAGAGAATGTACTTCGGAGCTTATGAGAATCGCAAAAACGAAGGGCATCGCAACTTTCCTGGTCGGGCATGTAACGAAAGAAGGGCAAATTGCAGGTCCGAGAATATTGGAGCATATGGTGGATACGGTTCTTTACTTTGAAGGGGAGAGACATCACACGTACCGGATTTTAAGAAGCCATAAGAACCGATTTGGCTCCACAAATGAAATTGCCATTTTCGAGATGATTCACTCCGGTTTAAAAGAAGTATTAAATCCTTCTGAACTCTTTTTGGAAGAACGTTCACAAGGTGCTGCAGGCTCTACGGTGGTGGCTTCCATGGAAGGGACAAGGCCGATTTTGGTTGAAATCCAATCGTTGGTAACGCCGACAAGTTTCAACTATCCAAAACGGATGGCGACAGGCGTGGATCAAAACCGGGTTCAATTATTGATGGCCGTTTTGGAAAAAAGAATGGGAATGCTTTTGCAAGCCCAAGACGCATACGTGAAAGTGGCAGGCGGGGTAAAATTGGATGAACCGGCCATTGACTTGGCTGTTCTTACATCGATTGTTTCCAGTTACAAAAATCAGCCTGTGAATGTCACGGATGTGTTCATTGGGGAAGTGGGGCTTACTGGAGAAGTAAGACGGGTATCCCGTATAGAGCAGCGGGTTTATGAAGCTGCAAGACTTGGTTTTAAACGTGTATTCATCCCGGCTTCCAATCTGGGAGGATGGGAAAATCCAAAAGAAATTGAAGTGATCGGTGTTCAAACAATCAATGAAGCGCTGAAACTTTGTTTTGGCAATTGAGGGAATTTTACCATGTTTTGAGAAAAATGGGCATTTTTTCTTCAGGAATTGGAAAAAAATAAAGAAGAAGTTGATTTAATTTGCGAAAAAAAGGTAAAAAAGTCCAAAAAATGCGATGAAGCGTTCTTACAAATCGCAAAGGATTCATGAACCATGTATAATTATCAGTAAGATAATATATCAGAAAAAAGGAGGTGGCAGGATGCTGAAGAGAATCATTCAAATTGCGTTTCTGTTTATTGGTGGTGCTTTGGGTTTTGTCTTTTTACCGCCATTATACGAAATTATTAATTTATCATCTAGTCCATGGTTAAATAATCCATACACATCGGTAGCAATAGGGGCGTTATTGTTATTTCTTCTTTCGTTTTCATTATCAGACTATTGCGTGAAATTTATCAACTGGATGGAAGAGGTGCTTTTTAAAATTCCGGCAGCGGACTTATTCTTTGGTACTCTAGGGTTGATTATCGGTTTAATTGTAGCATATTTTGTGGGATTTGCGATTGAACGAATTAACATTCCGGTTATTACCGATTTCTTGCCGATTATTTTATCCATCATTCTGGGATATTTGGGATTTAGAGTCGGCTTTAAAAAAAGGGACGAACTTTCACAACTATTTACAAAATCAGGAGTCGGTGCGAAAAAGAAAGCCGGAGAAGCCGGCCAGCCCGGATCTGAAAAAACGTTATATAAACTGCTGGATACAAGCGTTATCATCGACGGCCGCATTGCGGATATTGCGACTACAGGATTTATTGAAGGGGTATTGGTGGTGCCGCAATTCGTTTTGACGGAATTGCAGCATATTGCGGATTCCAGCGATACGTTGAAACGCACCCGTGGACGCCGGGGGCTTGATATGTTGAAAAAATTACAGGACGGAAAATCGGTAAATGTGATTATTTCAGAAGAGGACTTTGATGATATCCAAGAAGTTGATTTAAAATTAGTGCGGCTGGCGAAAAAAATGGGCGCGAAAATTTTAACGAACGATTTTAATTTAAATAAAGTGTGCGAACTTCATCATGTACAAGTATTGAATATCAATGAACTGGCAAACGCGGTGAAACCTGTTGTCATCCCCGGGGAAGATATGCAGGTTGTTGTCATCAAAGATGGAAAGGAACAAAATCAAGGAGTCGCCTATTTGGACGATGGCACAATGATTGTTGTTGAAGGTGGCCGTAATTATATCGGCCAAGCAATAACGGTTACGGTGACAAGCGTATTGCAAACATCCGCCGGTCGCATGATTTTTGCAAAACCGAAAGACGAACAAGTAGCATAAAAACACGCAACAATTGTAGGAGTTGAGCTTGTGGATTATGAAGTGGTGTTGCCGGCAGCCGGCAGCGGAAAACGGATGGGGGCAGGAAAAAACAAATTATTTTTGCCATTGGCCAATAAGCCGATTTTGATCCATACTCTCGAAGTCTTTGAAAAGGATCCAAAATGCACAGGGATCTACTTGGCGGTTAAGCCGGAAGAAAGAGAATATATTCAAAACTTATTGAATGAATACGGTATTACTAAGGTAAAGGGGTTGCCGAATGGAGGGGAAGAACGCCAACATTCCGTTCATGCATGTTTAAAAGTCATGAAGGATGTGGAAATCGTTCTTGTCCATGATGCCGCAAGACCCTTTATACTTCAGTCGGTGATTGACCGTTTAGTGGAAACGGCTTATGAAAAAGGGGCTGCCATTGCGGGAGTCCGCGCAAAGGATACGATGAAAAAAGTGCGGGACGGCATCATCGTTGAAACGGTGGAGCGGGATGACTTATGGGCCATCCAGACGCCGCAAGCTTTCCGTTTCGAACTGTTGCTTCATGCAGAGGATGTCGCAGAAAAAGTGGGTTTTTTAGGAACGGACGAAGCGATGCTTGTGGAACGTCTCGGCTATGAAATTCACATCGTCGAAAGCAGCTATGAAAATATTAAAATTACCACAAAAGAGGACTTGGTCTTTGGTGAAGCGATATTAAGAAACCGGCAGCTGAAAACCTCACAAATCTGATCGATTCGTGAGGTCTTTTCTTGTTTAATGATCTAAAAGGATTGTTTGGGAAAAATGCTTACAATCCATACAAATGGGAAATATGTTAATATATGAAGTGGTCATTTGGATTCAGATATTATAGTAAAGGATGGTGAACGCTGCATAATAGACAGAAAGCGTCTAGTACATGCAGCTGATATATGTTTCGGGTTGGACAAGGATTTGACGTTCATGCATTTCAAGAAGGGCGTCCGCTGATTATCGGCGGTATAGAAATCCCCCATACAAAAGGGCTTTTAGGGCATTCCGATGCAGATGTACTATTACACGCGATTACAGATGCGGCCCTTGGAGCGATTGGTGAAGGGGATATCGGCCGCCATTTTCCGGACACAGATCCGCAATATAAAGATGCGGACTCAGCAAAATTATTGGAATATATCTGGAAAATCGTTGAGGAAAAAGGGTATGTTCTTGGAAATGTGGACTGTACGATTATGGCACAAAGACCAAAGATGGCTCCGTATATTGAACAAATGAAAAACCGGATCGCTCAATTATTACATGCGGAACCTTCCCAAGTGAACGTGAAAGCGACGACAACGGAAAAACTGGGTTTTGTTGGACGGGAAGAAGGCATTGCAGCGCTTGCGACCATTTTATTGATCAAAAAACAGTAGTACTTACATGTAAGGAAAAATCATTACGTTTCAGAAATGACAAAATTTCTTTCCTACCATCAACTTTTCAATGCTGCACTGGAGTGGTAAAATGTACAAAAGTCGAGGGAAGCATTGGAAATAGTAAGATTTTAGCAATGTAATAACGAAAAACACAGTTTGTCAACTGCACAACTTAGGAGGAAAATAAGATGGCAAAAGAAGTTCGTGTTCGGTATGCACCAAGTCCTACCGGTCATTTACATATCGGTGGAGCACGCACAGCGTTATTCAACTATTTATTTGCAAAACATTACAACGGAACATTTGTTGTGCGCATTGAGGATACGGATATAGAGCGCAATGTAGAAGGCGGTGAAGCATCCCAGCTTGACAATTTGAGATGGTTGGGCATTATTCCTGATGAATCCGTTGATATTGGTGGACCTTATGCACCTTACCGCCAAACAGAGAGATTGGATATTTATAAAAAACATGCGGAAGAGTTGTTGGAACGCGGTTTGGCTTATAAATGCTTCTGTACGCCCGAAGAATTGGAAGCTTCAAGGGAAGCGCAAAGAGCAAAAGGTATTGCGGCTCCAACATATGACGGTAAATGCCGCCATTTGACGAAAGAAGAAATCGCGGAAAAAGAAGCGCAAGGAATTCCATATACAATCCGCTTCAAAGTGCCTGAAAATGTCACTTATAAATTCAATGATATGGTGCGCGGAGAAGTATCGTTTGAATCAAAAGATATCGGCGATTGGGTCATTATGAAAGCGAACGGAATCCCTACCTATAACTTTGCGGTTGTACTTGATGATCATTATATGGATATCACGCATGTATTCCGCGGCGAAGAGCATTTATCAAACACACCGAAACAAATGATGATTTTTGATGCGTTCGGTTGGGAATATCCGGAATTTGGCCATTTGACGATCATTGTGAATGAAAATCATAAGAAATTATCAAAACGTGACGAATCCATTATTCAATTCATCTCTCAATATAAAGAGCTGGGATATTTGCCTGAAGCGATGTTCAACTTCTTCGCATTGCTCGGTTGGTCTCCGGAAGGGGAAGAAGAAATCTTTACGAAAGAACAGCTTATTGAAATGTTTGATGAGAAACGTTTATCCAAATCACCTTCCATGTTTGACCGGAATAAACTAACATGGATGAATAACCAATACATCAAAAAATTGACTTTGGAAGAAGTGGTGGAACTGGCGCTTCCTCACTTGCAAAAAGCGGGGCTGCTTCCTGAAGAGTTGAATGAAGAACAAAAAGAATGGGCGACAAAATTGATCGGCTTGTATCATAATCAAATGAGCTATGGCGCAGAGATTGTGGAACTATCAAGCCTATTCTTTAAAGACGAAGTGGAATATGATGAAGAAGCGCAAGAGGTATTAGGTTGGGAGCACATCAAAGAAGTGGTTTCATCATTCAAACAGCAATTGGTGTCCTTGGAAACATTCGATGCCCCTTCCATTAAAGCGGCGCTTAAAGCGGTGCAAAAAGAGACAGGATATAAAGGGAAAAACTTGTTTATGCCAATCCGGGTGGTGACAACCGGCCAAACTCATGGACCGGACTTGGCTAGTACGATTGAGTTGGTTGGTAAAGAAAAAGTGTTGGCCCGTTTAGAAAAATTGGCAAACTAAGATGTTCTTAATGAATGGTGCGAATGGTCGATAATTAAATAAAAGCGAAAGCGTTGAAAAGGAGAAGTACGTAAAATATGTTTGAAAGAGAGGGTCACCATTGGCTGAAAGTGACCTAAACCTCTGTTTTACGGAAATGCACCTTTGAGCACTTGGCTGAAATGGAGTAGGCAAGTCGGCTGGTCACCGTTACAGGCCGCAGAGTGGAAAGCGTTTATGCTTTCAATCAGAGTGGAACCGCGCGACTTTGGCGTCTCTGTCATAGAAATATGATGGAGGCGTTTTTTATTTAAATAATCCAAAACCAATGTTTTGATTTATTGGCTTCTTTCATAGAAAAGATGGTAATTTAAAAATAGGAGAAAAATGTACGGAAAATTCGATGATTCAACAAACAAATGGAATTTTGTAAAGGAGAGACTGGCATGGCAATTCAAATTTACAATACGTTGACACGGAAAAAAGAACCTTTTGTTCCTCTCGAAGAAGGAAAGGTGAAAATGTACGTATGCGGTCCGACCGTTTATAACTATATACACATTGGAAATGCCCGTCCGGCGATCGTGTATGATACAGTGCGGAGATACTTGCAATATAAAGGGTATGATGTGAAATACGTTTCCAACTTTACGGATGTGGACGACAAAATCATCAAGGCGGCCAATGAATTGGGAGAAGAGGTTTCAGGGCTTACGGAACGTTTCATTAAAGCTTATTTTGAAGATATTACGGCTCTCGGCTGCAAGAAGGCGGATGTGCATCCCCGGGTAACGGAGCATATGAACGATATCATCGAATTTATAAAAGTATTGGTTGATAAAGGATATGCTTACGAGTCCCAAGGAGATGTCTATTTCCGCACACGTAAATTTGAAGACTATGGAAAGCTCAGCCATCAATCTATTGATGATTTAAAAGTGGGTGCCCGCATTGAACCGGGTGAAAAGAAAGAAGACCCGCTGGATTTTGCCCTTTGGAAAGCGGCAAAACCTGGGGAAATCTTCTGGGAGAGCCCTTGGGGAAAAGGGCGGCCTGGTTGGCATATCGAATGCTCTGTGATGGCCCGGGCGCATTTGGGCGATACCATTGACATCCATGCTGGAGGGCAAGATTTGACTTTCCCGCATCATGAAAACGAAATTGCCCAATCAGAAAGTTATACCGGAAAAACTTTCGCCCGTTATTGGATGCATAATGGGTATATTAATATCGACAATGAAAAAATGTCAAAATCCTTGGGGAACTTTGTATTGGTCCATGATATTATCCAAAAAATCGATCCGCAGGTATTGAGATTTTTCATGTTGTCCGTTCATTATCGCCATCCAATCAATTTCTCGGAAGAATTGATCGAATCGGCGCGCAGCGGGTTGGAACGCTTGCGCACAGCGTACTTGAACCTGCAGCATCGTTTGCAATCGACGACAAACCTTGCTGATGAGAGCGAAGAGTATTTAGAAAAAATTGATGAATTGAAAAAAGAATTTGAAAAGGAAATGGATGACGATTTCAATACGGCCAACGCAATCAGTGTTTTATTTGAACTGGCCCGTACGGCAAACACGTATTTGAACGAAACCAATACCGATGAAAAGGTGTTGAAAGCATTTATCGAAACTTTTGATGTGCTTAGTGAAGTATTGGGAATTAAACTGGCCCAAGAGACGGAAATTTTGGATGAAGACATTGAGAAATTAATCGAAGAGCGGAACATAGCAAGAAAAAACCGGGATTTCAAACGTGCGGATGAAATCCGGGATCAATTATTGAAGATGAACATCATTTTGGAAGATACGCGTCAAGGTACCCGTTGGAAACGAGGTTCATAATATGGCTCCATTAGTAGATGTCAATCAAATGAACGCGCTTGCCCTGGCCTATATGGGGGATGCGGTGTTGGAGGTGCGCATCAGGGAACATTTGCTGTTGAGCGGACGGATGAAGCCGAATACGCTGCACCACGAAGCGACAAAATATGTTTCCGCCAAAGCCCAATCCATGATTGTGCACCGCATGATCGAAGAACATTTTTTGACGGATGAAGAGCTGGCCATCTTTAGAAGGGGCCGCAATGCAAAGTCCGGCACCGTTCCGAAAAATACGGATGTCCAAACGTATCGCAACAGTTCAGGATTTGAAGCAATTCTGGGTTCTCTTTACTTAACGAAACAATATGAACGCATCGATAAGATTATTGATTACGCCATACAAATTGTGGAGGAAACGAAAGGAGTCGCGAAATGAGCGGGAATGGAGAGATTATTGCTGGAAAGAACCCGGTATTGGAAGCACTTCGTTCAGGCCGCGAAATGAACAAAATTTGGATCAGTGAAGGCGTGAAAAAATCGGGAATCAAAGAAGTGCTCGATTTGGCCCGTGAGCGCGGAGTATTTGTACAATTTGTTCCAAAGAAAAAAATCGATCAACTGTCAAACGCCAATCATCAGGGAATCGTCGCTTCCGTTGCTGCATACAAGTATGCGGAACTTGATGATTTATTTCAAGTGGCGAAAGAAAGAAATGAAGATCCATTTTTCATCATTTTAGATGAGTTGGAAGATCCCCATAATCTCGGTTCGATTATGAGAACTGCCGATGCGATCGGGGTTCATGGTATAATAATACCAAAAAGGCGTTCTGTAGGTCTTACAGCAACGGTGGCGAAAGCTTCAACCGGAGCAATTGAACATGTGCCCGTTTGCAGAGTGAACAACTTGGCGCAAACGGTGGATGAATTAAAAGAAAGAGGACTTTGGATTGCAGGGACAGACGCAAAGGGCAGCATCGATTACCGGAACATGGATGCTGCCTTGCCCCTGGCTATCATCATTGGAAGTGAAGGGAAAGGAATGAGCCGGCTTTTGAAGGAAAAATGCGATTTCCTCTATTCGTTGCCAATGGTCGGCCATGTCAATTCATTGAATGCTTCTGTCGCTGCGGCATTGTTGATGTATGAAGTGTACCGAAAACGGCAAGAAGTGAATGGTTAGTTATGGAAAACATTTTGATCGTTGATGGATACAATATGATCGGCGCTTGGAAAACGTTGCGCGCTTTAAAAGACACCAATTTGGAGGAAGCGAGGAACCGTTTGATCGAGCTTTTGGCCGAATTTCAAGCGGTGATGGGCTGGCGCGTCATTGTCGTCTTTGATGCTTATCACGTTTCGGGAGCCGAAAAGTCATATGTTCAAAATTCGGTGGAAGTCATATTTACGAAAAAGAATGAGACCGCCGATGAACGGATTGAAAAGTTATCCAATGAACTCAAGGGAAGAAAAGTCCAAATCTATGTGGCTACTTCCGACATGACGGAACAAAACGTCATTTTCGGAAATGGCGCGCTGAGAAAATCGGCCCGCGAATTGGAAATCGAGATGGAGATCATCCAATCAAATATATCAAAAAAAGTGGAAACATCGCAGAAAGAAAAACCGAAATCTAGAATCCCCTTATCGAAAGAAGTAGAGTTAGCCTTTGAGAAATGGAGAAGAGGTTTAAAATAACTCATTGACCTGTATTTTCCAACTCATTTATACTGTTCCTAATACGATTTATACGTCTGGGGTGAGGCCGTTGCTAAAAACAGAGCAATCGCAAACAGCACAATCCTTTGAAGAGATGACGGATGAACAACTTGTTGAACTGGTGCACCAAGGGAATACAGAGGCGTTGGATTTTTTGATTAATAAATATCGGGTGTTCGTAAAAGCGAAGGCGCGTTCTTATTTTTTGATTGGAGCGGATAAGGAAGACATCGTCCAAGAGGGGATGATTGGTTTATATAAAGCTGTCAGGGATTTTAAAGAGGATAAGCTGACATCCTTTAAAGCCTTTGCGGAATTATGTATTACGCGCCAAATTATTACAGCGATAAAAACGGCAACGCGTCAGAAACATATTCCGCTCAATTCTTATGTTTCGCTCGACAAACCCATTTATGATGAGGAGTCGGATCGGACGCTATTGGATGTCATCACAGGTGCGGAGTCGGAAAATCCGGAGCATCTGATGATCAACCGTGAAGAATATTCCCATTTGGAAGAAAAAATCAGCGAAATATTAAGCGAACTTGAACAACAAGTCCTTTCATTATATTTGGATGGACAATCCTACAATGAAATCTCCGAAGAATTAAACCGGCATGTCAAGTCGATTGATAATGCCTTGCAAAGGGTGAAACGGAAATTGGAGCGCCATTTGGAAAATGGGGAAATTATTTGAAACTCTGTTCGCAATTATTGACAGCGAGTTTTTTTGGTGTTAGTCTTTAAAAGATAAAATGCCAGAATAGAGGTTATTCCTGTGGCAAAGAAAATCGTTTTATGCTGTGAAGAGTGTGGTTCGCGGAATTACACTTACCCTGAAAAAGAGAACGCAACTAGAATAGTGCTCAAAAAGTATTGTCCACGCTGCAATCGACACACGTTACACAAACAAACGCGCTAGTTGATATAGAGAATATAGATAAGTTATTCGGAGGTTACGCGAGAATGGGCAAAATCAAGAAATTTCTGCAAGAAGTCATGTCAGAAATGCGTAAGACAAGCTGGCCAAAGAGCAAGGAGCTTACAAAATATACAATCGTTGTAGTAACGACAGTCATTTTTGTAGCCCTCTATTTTGTGCTGGTGGATTTGGGGATTTCTGAATTGTTCCGCTGGTATTTAAATATATAATGAATCTTTAGCAAGCGATAGCTTAGAAAATAGCCCGTTCCTTATCCTACGGGTTTTTTTCATTTATTTTGTAAATTATAATATTAAACACGGAAAAGCCGTCAGCGGGTATGCGCATTTGTAAAGGAGGGAAGGACGAGGAGTCCGACAGGCATTATGGAAAAACAATGGTATGTAGTTCATACTTATTCTGGTTATGAAAATCGAGTGAAAGCAAATCTCGAAAAGCGTGTAGAAACAATGGGAATGCAGGATCTTATTTTCCGGGTCATTATCCCTGAACACGAAGAAACGGATTTGAAAGACGGAAAAAAACGAACAGTGATGCGTAAAGTATTCCCTGGTTATGTATTGGTTGAGATGATTTTGACGGATGAATCCTGGTATGTTGTCCGCAATACCCCAGGAGTGACAGGATTCATCGGGTCTTCAGGCGGCGGCGCGAAACCGACACCGCTACTTCCGGAAGAAGCGGATCGTTTGCTCCGTTCCATGGGCTTGCACAAAAAAGCGATTGGCGAGTTGGATATTTCGGTCGGCGATTTGGTGGAAGTGTTGGACGGTCCATTCAAGAACTTCAAAGGAAACGTGGAAGAAATCGATGTGGACAAAGGAAAAGTAAAAGTTTCTGTGGACATGTTTGGACGGGAAACAAAAATGGAATTGGATTTTGAACAAGTTCAGAAGGTATAACGGCGCAAAGCGTTCATCCTGACCGGTTTCATGCCGGAAACAGGCTGGAATATCAAATAATTTATCCCTTCGTAACATTTTTGCTTGCTTCATAATAAGAAAAATGGTATCATTTCAAAGGTCAGACTAGTTTTTCAGTCTGAGAAATGAGTTAAAGATATTTTATCGGCATGGCTGATAAATGGATATTTGAGTGGGAGGGGCAACCCAATATACCACATCACGGACTTTAAGGAGGTGTGTCTCGTGGCTAAAAAAGTAATTAAAATCGTTAAACTTCAAATCCCTGCTGGTAAAGCGAATCCGGCTCCACCGGTTGGTCCTGCGTTAGGTCAAGCTGGTGTAAACATCATGGGATTCTGTAAAGAATTTAACGCTCGTACTGCTGATCAAGCAGGTTTGATTATACCTGTTGAAATTACAGTATTCGAAGACCGTTCATTCACTTTCATTACGAAAACTCCACCTGCAGCTGTATTACTTAAAAAAGCAGCAGGCATCGAATCAGGTTCTGGTGAGCCAAATCGTAAAAAAGTTGCAACGGTTAAACGCGATAAAGTTCGCGAAATCGCAGAACTTAAAATGCCTGACTTAAATGCTGCGTCTGTTGAAGCGGCTATGAGAATGGTAGAAGGTACAGCACGAAGCATGGGTATTGAAATCGTTGACTAATCCCTTTTAAATCGTGTTGTGTTTCTGAGGTTGCGCAAGTTCTGTAGAACCCGCAACCTTTATTCGTGGGAGGTAAATTCCGCTAAAACCACAAAGGAGGAAAAAACAATGGCAAAACGTAGCAAAAGAATGCAAGAACTTTTAAAATTAGTTGATCGCACAAAATTGTATCCTGTTGAAGAAGCAATTGCATTAGCTCAAAAAACTAGCAATGTAAAATTCGATGCGACAGTAGAAGTGGCATTCCGCTTAAATATCGACACTCGTAAAAACGATCAACAAATCCGTGGAGCAGTTGTGCTTCCAAACGGAACTGGTAAAACTCAACGCGTGTTAGTGTTTGCGAAAGGCGAAAAAGCGAAAGAAGCCGAAGCTGCAGGAGCAGACTATGTAGGCGATTCAGATTATATCAACAAAATCCAACAAGGTTGGTTCGATTTCGATGTAATCGTAGCTACACCTGATATGATGGGTGAAGTTGGTAAACTTGGTCGTGTATTAGGTCCAAAAGGATTAATGCCAAACCCTAAAACAGGAACAGTAACTTTCGATGTAGCAAAAGCAATCGCAGATATCAAAGCTGGTAAAGTGGAATACCGCGCTGACAAAGCTGGTATCGTTCACGCTCCTATCGGTAAAGTTTCCTTTGATACACAAAAATTGGTTGAAAACTTCTTGGCTGTATTTGATGCAATCCAAAAAGCAAAACCTGCTGCAGCCAAAGGTACTTACATGAAGTCAGTAAACATCACTACTACAATGGGGCCATCCATTAAAGTTGATGCTTCAAGCGTAGTAGTTAACTAATAAATAAAAAAGGATAAAACTATTGACAATTATCCTATCCATGATTATTATGGATGATGTTCTGAATTAAATATAGCGACTCATTTGTACCGTAGACAGTAGGGGTGCATTCGCACTTAAACTTTCCCTACCGAGGTCATAAATCGATTCTTTTGATGATGACGTTTTATGCCTTCGTGTGTCTACACGGAGGCTTTTGTTTTATCGGTATGAATGACCCAATCCACAGGAGGTGTCAAAATGTCTAAAGCAATTGAAGCCAAAAAAGCGCAAGTACAAGAAATCGCGGATAAATTCAAAAACGCTGCTTCAGTAGTGATTGTTGACTACCGCGGTTTGAACGTAGCTCAAGTGACAGAATTGCGTAAACAACTTCGCGAAGCAGGCGTAGATTTCAAAGTGTACAAAAACACTTTAACACGCCGCGCTGTTGAAGAAGTTGGATTAGAAGGACTTAACGATTACTTAACAGGTCCAAATGCGATCGCTTTCTCAAGCGAGGATGTTGTAGCGCCAGCAAAAATTCTTAACAACTTCGCAAAAACTAACGAAGCGCTTGAAATCAAAGCTGGTGTGATCGAAGGTAACATCGCTTCTGTTGAAGAAGTGAAAGCTCTTGCCGACCTTCCATCCCGCGAAGGCTTGCTTTCTATGTTGCTTTCTGTATTGCAAGCTCCAATCCGCAACTTCGCTCTTGCTGCAAAAGCGGTTGCAGAACAAAAAGAAGAACAAGGCGCGTAATGATCGCTTAACCCATTATTTCGAAATCAGGCAAATTGCCTAACAAAATTACCAATATAGGAGGAATAAAGAATGACTAAAGAACAAATTATTGAAGCTATTAAAGAAATGACAGTTCTTGAATTAAATGATTTAGTAAAAGCAATCGAAGAAGAATTCGGTGTAACAGCTGCTGCTCCAGTAGCAGTGGTAGGTGGCGCTGCTGCAGGTGCTGCTGCTGAAGAAAAAACTGAATTTGATGTGGTACTTGCTAACGCTGGCGACCAAAAAATCAAAGTTATCAAAGTTGTACGTGAAATCACTGGCCTTGGCTTAAAAGAAGCTAAAGACTTAGTTGACAACGCTCCAAAACCACTTAAAGAAGGCGTATCTAAAGAAGAAGCAGAAGAAATCAAAGCTAAACTTGAAGAAGTTGGCGCTTCTATCGAACTTAAGTAATAATCGCTTAAGGATTGTTTATACTAAAAATAAAAAAGCTCGTCGTATTTGGCGAGCTTTTCTTCATTTCTTTAGGGGGGCCGCCGAAATGACTGAACATTATTATTCCAAAAAGCCTCAAGTACAGAGTAATCCGCAGCAATGGCGTTATACGCTTTTGGGACATTCTTTTTTATTTGAAACGGATTCTGGAGTATTCAGCAAAGGCGAAGTAGATTTTGGGTCCCGTTTGTTGATTGAAACATTTGAGATGCCGGACATGGATGGGGCCGTATTGGATGTGGGTTGCGGCTACGGTCCAATCGGGTTGGCGATCGCAAAACAATACCCTGACCGCACAGTGTTCATGATGGACATAAATGAAAGAGCAGTGGAATTGGCGAAAAAGAATGCGGAAATGAACGGAATTCAAAATGTACGTATCTATGAAAGCGATGGAGTTTATATTGATAAAGGGGTCAAAGTTGCAGCCGTTTTAACAAATCCGCCGATTCGTGCGGGCAAAGAAACGGTCTTCAAAATTTATGATGGAGCGTTCCACCATTTGAGCGACGGCGGAGAGCTTTGGGTGGTCATCCAGAAAAAACAAGGCGCACCATCAACGCAGAAGTATTTGGAAGAAAAGTTTCGTTCAGTGGAAGTAGTCGAGAAGAAAAAAGGCTATTGGATTATCAAAGCTGAAAAGTAAATGGAATGACCATAAAATATTGACTTGACAAATTGGCTATGATAACATAATAAAATGCAAAAATATTATTTTTTGGGAGTATGTCCTTTTGTATGCAATGATTTCTAAGTGGGTATACTTGCCGTGGATAAATTAAGTTTAATCGAAAATGAGGTTTTAGAAAAGTCTCGTTTTCTTTTTGTCTTTGGAAAATCATACACCATTTATTTGATTTTGCAAAGACCTATTATCGCTTTATTGAGGGGTGAATAAGTTGACAGGTCAACTAGTTCAGTACGGACGACACCGCCAGCGTAGAAGCTTTGCGCGCATTAAAGAGGTGTTGGAGCTTCCAAATTTGATTGAGATTCAGACATCCTCTTATGACTGGTTCCTTAAAGAAGGATTGCTTGAATTGTTTAAAGAAATTTCTCCAATCGAGGATTTCACAGGTAATCTTTCTCTTGAATTCATCGATTTTTCATTGGGCGAACCAAAATATGATGTCGATGAATGCAAGGAACGTGATGTAACTTATGCTGCTCCATTGCGCGTGAAGGTACGTCTTCATAACAAAGAAACTGATGAAGTAAAAGAACAAGATGTTTTTATGGGTGACTTCCCATTAATGACAGAAACAGGAACATTTATTATCAATGGCGCCGAACGTGTTATCGTATCACAATTGGTACGTTCACCAAGCGTATATTACCATGATAAAACGGACAAAAACGGCAAAAAAGGATTCGGTGCAACAGTCATTCCAAACCGTGGTGCATGGTTGGAATTTGAAACGGACGCAAAAGATATTGTCTATGTCCGCATCGACCGCACTCGTAAATTGCCTGCTACCGTTTTATTAAGAGCGTTAGGATTCGGTTCCGATCAAGAAATCATTGATATTCTCGGTGATAATGAATATTTGCGTAATACGCTTGAAAAAGACAATACAGACAGCACGGAAAAGGCGTTGATCGAAATTTACGAACGCCTTCGTCCAGGCGAACCACCGACTGTTGACAGCGCAAAAAGCTTGCTGTATTCCCGTTTCTTTGATGCGAAACGATATGATTTGGCAGCCGTTGGTCGCTATAAAATGAACAAAAAACTTCATATTAAAAACCGTTTGTTCAATCAAAAAATTGCAGAAACATTGGTCGATCCTGAAACAGGAGAAATCATCGTTGAAAAAGATACAATTATCGACCGACGCACATTGGATAAAATTCTTCCTTACCTGGAAAAAGGTGTCGGATTCCGTACTTTATCCCAAGCAGGTGGTGTATTGGATGGAGACGTTACAGTCCAATCCATTAAGATATATGCTCCTAATGATGAAGACGGTAAAGTCATCAATGTAATTTCCAACGCGAACGTTGAAGAAGAAGTGAAACATTTGACGCCGGCCGATATCATTGCCGCACTATCCTACTTCTTCAACTTGCTGTACGGTGTAGGAAATGTTGACGATATCGACCATTTAGGTAACCGCCGTTTACGCTCTGTTGGTGAGCTGTTGCAAAACCAATTCCGTATTGGATTATCCCGTATGGAACGGGTTGTACGTGAACGCATGTCCATCAACGACACAGCTTCCATCGTACCGCAACAGTTGATCAATATCCGTCCTGTCATTGCCGCGATTAAAGAGTTCTTCGGAAGCTCTCAATTATCGCAATTCATGGACCAAACAAACCCATTGGCAGAATTGACGCATAAACGCCGTCTTTCCGCTTTGGGACCAGGCGGTTTGACAAGAGAACGTGCCGGTATGGAAGTGCGTGACGTTCACTATTCCCACTATGGCCGCATGTGTCCAATTGAAACGCCAGAGGGTCCGAACATCGGATTGATCAACTCGCTATCAACTTATGCGAAAGTGAATAAATTTGGTTTTATCGAAACTCCATACCGCAGAGTCGACCCTGAAACTGGGCGAGTAACAGATCAGATTGATTACTTGACAGCCGATGAGGAAGACAACTATATCGTGGCTCAAGCAAACTCACCATTAAATCCAGACGGTACATTTGCCAAAGAAGAAGTTTTAGGTCGTTTCCGTGGGGACAATACAGTTTTCAAAAGAGAATTGGTTGACTACATGGACGTATCACCTAAACAAGTCGTATCTGCTGCGACAGCATGTATCCCGTTCCTGGAAAACGACGACTCCAACCGTGCGTTGATGGGTGCAAACATGCAGCGTCAAGCAGTGCCTTTAATTCAGCCTGAGGCCCCTTATGTGGGAACAGGAATGGAATATGTAGCTGCCCGTGACTCTGGAGCTGCGGTAGTCAACAAATATGACGGTATCGTGGAACATGTTGAATCCCGTGAAATCCGTGTTCGCCGCATTGAAATCAAAGACGGCAAAGAAGTAAAAGGCGAATTGGATGTTTATAAACTTCAAAAATTCCAACGTTCCAACCACGGTACATGCATCAACCAACGTCCAATCGTGAAAGTTGGAGATCGCGTAAAACCAAAAGATATTTTGGCTGACGGACCTTCCATGGATAAAGGTGAACTCGCTTTAGGCCGCAACGTCCTTGTTGCTTTCATGACTTGGGAAGGTTTCAACTACGAAGACGCGATTATTATGAACGAACGTCTTGTGAAAGACGATGTCTATACTTCCATTCATATTGAAGAATATGAATCTGAAGCCCGTGATACAAAATTGGGACCTGAAGAAATTACACGCGATATTCCAAACGTGGGTGAAGATGCGCTCCGCAATCTTGATGATCGCGGTATTGTCCGCATTGGTGCGGAAGTCCGCGATGGCGATATCCTGGTTGGTAAAGTGACGCCAAAAGGAGTTACTGAACTTACTGCCGAAGAACGTTTGTTACATGCAATTTTCGGTGAAAAAGCCCGTGAAGTCCGTGATACATCATTGCGTGTACCGCACGGTGCTGGAGGAATCGTTCTTGATGTAAAAGTCTTCAACCGCGAAGACGGAGATGAATTGCCACCAGGCGTTAACCAACTCGTGCGTGTTTACATTGTGCAAAAACGGAAAATCCGCGTCGGGGATAAAATGGCCGGACGCCACGGTAACAAAGGGGTTATTTCCCGCATTTTGCCTGAAGAAGATATGCCGTTTTTGCCGGACGGAACTCCGGTTGACATCATGTTGAACCCATTGGGCGTGCCATCTCGTATGAACATCGGACAAGTGTTGGAACTTCACTTAGGTATGGCTGCCCGCAGATTGGGCGAATACATGGCAACGCCTGTATTTGACGGAGCAAACGAAGAAGACGTTTGGAGCACAATGGAAGAAGCGGGATTGGCTCGGGATGGTAAGACAATCCTTTATGATGGACGTACCGGCGAACCATTCGATAACCGGGTATCTGTCGGTATCATGTACATGATTAAATTGGCTCACATGGTTGATGATAAACTTCATGCCCGTTCAACAGGTCCATACTCTCTTGTAACGCAACAACCACTTGGCGGTAAAGCGCAATTCGGTGGGCAACGTTTTGGTGAGATGGAAGTTTGGGCGCTTGAAGCATACGGTGCAGCCTATACACTACAAGAATTGCTAACAATCAAATCTGATGACGTGGTAGGTCGCGTAAAAACATATGAAGCGATTGTAAAAGGAGAAAGCGTTCCGGAACCGGGCGTGCCTGAAAGCTTCAAAGTGTTGATCAAAGAACTTCAATCTCTCGGGTTAGACGTGAAAATGCTCACGGTCGATGAAGAAGAAATTGAATTGAGAGATATGGATGAAGATGATGATCTGCAACCAGCTGATGCTCTCAATATCTTGCCGGCTAAAGAAGAAAAACCTGTTGAAACACAAAAATAATGCATGCGGGCAGGAATTGTCCTGCCCCATTAAAACTTTACGGTTTTGATTAAAATAGGAATGCCAAAAGGACTTATTAAGGGAGGTAGGCTCCTTGGTTGACGTAAATGAATTTGAATTTATGAAAATTGGTTTGGCTTCACCGGATAAAATCCGTTCTTGGTCCTATGGAGAAGTAAAAAAACCTGAAACAATTAACTATCGTACATTAAAACCTGAAAAAGACGGTCTTTTCTGCGAACGCATCTTTGGTCCGACAAAAGACTGGGAATGCCACTGCGGAAAATATAAACGCGTTCGTTATAAAGGTGTCGTTTGTGACCGATGCGGTGTAGAAGTAACACGTGCGAAAGTTCGCCGTGAACGCATGGGACACATTGAACTTGCTGCGCCGGTTTCCCACATCTGGTATTTCAAAGGAATTCCAAGCCGTATGGGCCTCATTCTTGACATGTCGCCTAGAGCTTTGGAAGAAGTTATTTATTTTGCATCTTATGTAGTGATCGATCCAGGTGCCACAACACTTGAAAAGAAACAGTTATTGTCTGAAAAAGAATACCGTGCATATCGTGAAAAATTCGGCAACAGCTTTGAAGCCGGAATGGGAGCGGAAGCAATTAAAAAGCTCCTGGAACAAATTGATTTGGAAGAAGAAGCAAATAAATTAAAAGAAGAATTGAAAACCGCTCAAGGCCAACGCCGTACTCGTGCCATCAAACGCCTTGAAGTCATCGAATCTTTCCGCAGTTCCGGAAACAGACCGGAATGGATGGTGTTGGAAGTTCTTCCGGTTATTCCGCCTGAACTTCGGCCAATGGTGCAACTCGATGGTGGACGATTCGCTACATCCGACTTGAACGATTTATATCGCCGTGTGATTAACCGTAACAATCGTCTAAAACGACTACTTGATTTAGGTGCTCCAAGCATCATCGTCCAAAACGAAAAACGTATGTTGCAAGAAGCGGTGGATGCATTGATTGACAACGGACGCAGAGGCCGTCCTGTAACAGGTCCTGGTAACAGACCATTAAAATCTTTATCCCACATGTTAAAAGGGAAACAAGGCCGTTTCCGCCAAAACTTGCTTGGTAAGCGTGTTGACTACTCAGGACGTTCCGTTATTGTCGTAGGTCCAAACTTGAAAATGTATCAATGCGGTCTGCCAAAAGAAATGGCGATCGAATTGTTCAAACCATTTGTTATGAAAGAGCTTGTTGAAAGAGGATTGGCTCACAATATAAAAAGCGCAAAACGCAAAATTGAGCGCATGCACAATGAAGTATGGGATGTATTGGAAGATGTAATCAAAGAACATCCGGTACTTTTAAACCGTGCCCCAACCCTTCACAGATTGGGAATCCAAGCGTTCGAACCAACGTTGGTTGAAGGCCGTGCGATCCGCTTGCATCCACTTGTATGTACAGCTTATAACGCAGACTTCGACGGTGACCAAATGGCCGTACACGTGCCATTATCAGCGGAAGCTCAAGCGGAAGCGCGTCTCTTAATGCTTGCGGCACAAAACATCCTGAATCCAAAAGACGGTAAGCCAGTTGTAACACCATCCCAAGACATGGTATTAGGAAACTACTATCTAACACTTGAACGTAAAGGCGCCCGTGGAGAAGGTTCCGTATTCTCCAGCCCGGATGAAGTGTTGATTGCTTACCAAAACGGAAATGTGCACCTGCACAGCCGGATTGCCGTTAAAGCAGGCTCTCTAAACAACAAAACGTTCACGGAAGAACAAAATAAAAAATTCTTAATCACGACTGTTGGTAAAATCATTTTCAATGAAATTTTGCCAGAATCATTCCCATACATTAACGAACCAACATCTTACAACTTGGAAGTGGCAACACCAGACAAATATTTCGTCGACTTGAAAATTGACGATGAAATGTTGAAAGAACTGGAAGCTTCCGAAGAATACAACCAACTTTCCGAAAAAGAAAAAATCGAATATCAACGGAAAGCGGTATTGAAAAAATATATCGAAGATCAAGAACTCATTACACCTTTCCGTAAAAAATTCTTGGGAAGCATTATCGCGGAAGTGTTCAAACGTTTCCATATCACGGAAACATCCAAAATGCTTGACCGCTTGAAAGACTTAGGATTTAAATATTCAACACGTGCTGGTATTACGGTAAGTATCGCTGATATCCTCGTATTGCCAGAAAAGAAAGAAATCTTGGATAAAGCTCAGAAAAAAGTGGATAAAGTTATGCAACAATTCCGCCGTGGTTTAATCACGGAAGAAGAACGATATGACCGAGTGATTTCAAGTTGGTCTGAAGCGAAAGACGAAATTCAATCTAAATTGATGGACTCCTTGCCAAAATTGAACCCAATCTTCATGATGAGTGACTCCGGTGCCCGTGGTAACGCATCGAACTTTACTCAGCTTGCCGGTATGCGTGGTCTGATGGCCAACCCGGCCGGTCGAATTATCGAACTTCCAATCAAATCTTCCTTCCGTGAAGGTTTGAGCGTATTGGAATACTTCATTTCGACGCACGGTGCCCGTAAAGGTCTTGCCGATACAGCGTTAAAAACAGCGGACTCCGGATATTTGACTCGTCGTCTCGTGGACGTAGCCCAAGACGTAATTATCCGCGAAGAAGATTGCGGTACAGACCGTGGATTAACAATTGGCGCATTAATGGATGGAACAGAAGTCATCGAATCATTGGAAGAACGTATTATTGGACGATACGCGAAGAAAACAGTACGTCATCCTGAAACGGGAGAAGTGCTTGTAGAACGTGACAAACTTATCACACAAGATATCGCTAGAAAAATTGTGGAAGCCGGCATTGAAAAAGTGACAATTCGTTCAGCCTTTACATGCAATACAAGACATGGTGTATGTAAAAAATGCTACGGCATTAACTTGGCGACTGGTGAAGAAGTTGAAGTGGGTGAAGCGGTCGGTATTATTGCAGCCCAATCCATTGGTGAACCAGGTACCCAATTAACGATGCGTACATTCCACACTGGTGGGGTTGCCGGTAACGACATCACGCAAGGTCTTCCACGTATCCAAGAAATCTTTGAAGCCCGCAATCCAAAAGGGCAAGCGATTATTTCTGAAATTCGTGGTATCGTCACAGACATTGAAGAAAGTCGCGATGGTTTAAGAGAAATTACCGTTGTCGGCGAAATTGAAACCCGCAAATATCAAGCGCAGTATAATGCACGCTTGAAAGTAGCGGTTGGAGATGAAGTGGAACCTGGCCAAGTGCTTACAGACGGTTCAATCGATCCAAAACAATTGTTGAAAGTAAAAGACGTGGCCACAGTTCAAGAATATCTGTTAAAAGAAGTTCAAAAAGTATACCGTATGCAAGGGGTGGAAATCGGCGACAAACACATCGAAGTAATGGTTCGCCAAATGCTTCGAAAAGTGCGTGTCATCGAAGCGGGAGATACAGAACTGCTTCCTGGAACGCTTCTTGATGTTCATCAATTTACAGACGCGAACAGAGAAGCGATTATGAGTGGAAAAATTCCTGCAACTTGCCGCCCAGTGATTCTCGGTATTACAAAAGCATCTCTTGAAACAGAATCATTCTTGTCAGCTGCATCCTTCCAAGAAACAACTCGCGTGTTAACGGATGCCGCAATCAAGGGCAAACGGGATCCATTGCTAGGACTCAAGGAAAACGTCATCTTGGGTAAACTTGTCCCAGCAGGTACTGGTATGCAAAGATACCGTCAAATAAAAATCAAAGAAGATCCGGTGGATGCACAGGAAGAAATGACATCCGTCGAATGATCGGCAATGAACGGGCTGTCAAATCCCTAATTTGAGTATCCGGTTATCCAGCGGAAGGCCACTGCCGCTTATAGAGAATAGCGGCGGACAGGATCCTTCTGCTGGATTAACTAAATATAAATAATGTTAGAAATTATTTTTATCACCCACATAAAAAATGAATTGACAGATTGAAATGATAATGATAATATACTTAGGGTTGATAGCAACTGTTTCTACTTCGGAGGATATGTAAATGTCTTATGAAAAAGTAAAACAGGCAACTAAAACAATCATAGGAACAAAGCAAGCAGTAAAAGCAATAAAGGCTGGCCGAGCCAAAGAGATTATCGTCGCACAAGATGCAGAAGAACGAGTGACTCAACCCGTTATCGCTCTTGCGGAAGAATACGGAATTCCGGTCGATTATGTGCAATCGAGAAAAGAGCTAGGCAAAGCGTGCGGAATCCAAGTTGGAGCTGCCGTTGTTGCAATTGCTGCGGATTAGTTTTTGTGAAAAACACAAAAGCTTTGTTTTTACCCTAAAAATGAACCACCTGGATGTGTGGAATTAAAAGATGAAATGAAGGGAGGAAAAAACAGATGCCTACAATTAACCAATTAGTGCGCAAACCTCGTAAATCTAAAATTACTAAATCTAAATCACCTGCGTTAAACAAAGGTTACAATAGCTTCAAAAAATCTCTTACTAACGTTAATTCACCACAAAAACGCGGAGTATGTACACGTGTTGGTACAATGACACCGAAAAAACCAAACTCTGCGTTACGTAAATATGCCCGTGTTCGCTTAACAAACCAAATCGAAGTTACAGCTTACATTCCAGGTGAAGGTCATAACCTTCAAGAACACAGCGTTGTATTAATTCGTGGTGGACGTGTAAAAGACTTACCAGGGGTACGTTATCATATCATCCGTGGTGCTCTTGACACTGCAGGTGTAACTGATCGTAAACAATCCCGTTCTCTATACGGTACGAAAAAACCAAAAGAGAAAAAATAATTAAAATAGATACAATCACATTCATCGAAAGGAGGAAAACACATGCCACGTAAAGGTCCTGTTCCAAAACGCGACGTGTTACCAGATCCACTTTACAATTCAAAATTAGTGACACGTTTAATCAATAAAATCATGATCGATGGTAAAAAAGGTACTGCCCAAAGAATTCTTTACGGTGCGTTTGACATCGTTAGAGAACGTACAGGTAAAGATCCACTAGAAGTGTTCGAAGAAGCATTAAATAACGTAATGCCAGTTCTTGAGGTACGTGCTCGCCGTGTTGGTGGTTCCAACTATCAAGTACCGGTTGAAGTTCGCCCAGACCGTCGTATCACTTTAGGTCTTCGCTATCTAGTGAACTATGCGCGTCTTCGCGGTGAAAAAACAATGGAAGAGCGCTTAGCGAATGAAATTTTGGATGCTGCAAACAATACAGGTGCTGCAGTGAAAAAACGCGAAGATATGCACAAAATGGCAGAAGCAAACAAAGCATTTGCACACTATCGTTGGTAATCTGAATTTTGTACTAGCTCTATGCTAGTACAAAATTTAAACATATTATTAAGTCTAAACCCAATATGGAAGGAGACAATTCCCTATGAAACGCGAATTCTCCCTAGAGAATACACGTAATATTGGGATTATGGCTCATATTGATGCTGGTAAAACAACAACAACTGAGCGGATCCTTTATTACACTGGTAAGATTCACAAAATTGGTGAAACTCACGAAGGTGCCTCTCAAATGGACTGGATGGAGCAAGAGCAAGAACGTGGTATTACAATCACTTCTGCTGCGACAACAGCTCAGTGGAAAGGCCATCGCATTAACATTATCGACACACCAGGACACGTAGACTTCACTGTGGAAGTTGAACGTTCTTTGCGTGTACTTGACGGTGCGGTAACAGTACTTGATGCTCAATCCGGCGTTGAGCCACAAACTGAAACAGTATGGCGCCAAGCAACAACATACGGCGTTCCACGTATCGTATTTGTTAACAAAATGGATAAAATCGGTGCCGACTTTTTATATTCAGTAAGTACTCTTCGTGATCGCTTGCAAGCGAATGCACACCCAGTTCAATTACCAATCGGTGCAGAAGATCAATTCTCTGCAATTATCGATTTGGTTGAAATGAAAGCTTATTTCTACACAAACGACCTTGGAACTGATATCCAAGTAGGTGAAATTCCAGAAGAATACCAAGCACAAGCTGAAGAATACCGTGAAAAACTCATTGAAGCGGTTGCTGAACTAGACGAAGAATTAATGGAAAAATACTTCGCTGGTGAAGAAATCACTGTTGAAGAGTTGAAAGCGGCTATTCGTAAAGCGACAATCGCAGTAGAATTCTATCCAGTTCTTTGCGGTAGTGCGTTCAAAAACAAAGGTGTTCAATTAATGCTTGATGCAGTAGTTGATTACTTGCCTTCACCAGTAGATATTCCTTCAATTAAAGGTACTACACCTGATGGTGAAGAAGTAGAACGCCATGCTAGCGATGATGAGCCATTCTCAGCATTAGCGTTCAAAGTTATGACTGACCCATATGTTGGTAAATTAACATTCTTCCGTGTGTACTCAGGTATATTGGAATCTGGTTCATACGTTCTAAACTCTACAAAAAATAAACGCGAACGTATCGGACGTCTCCTTCAAATGCATGCAAATCACCGTGAAGAAATTTCAAAAGTATTTGCAGGAGATATCGCAGCTGCAGTTGGTTTAAAAGACACAGTAACTGGTGACACGCTTTGCGACGATAAAAATCCTGTTATCTTGGAATCAATGGAATTCCCAGAGCCAGTTATCTCAGTTGCTATTGAACCAAAATCTAAAGCAGACCAAGATAAAATGAGTACAGCGCTTGGTAAACTTCAAGAGGAAGACCCAACATTCCGTGCGCATACAGACCAAGAAACTGGTCAAACAATCATCTCCGGTATGGGTGAGCTTCACCTTGACATCATCGTTGACCGTCTAAAACGCGAATTCAAAGTGGAAGCAAACGTTGGTGCTCCTCAAGTTTCATATCGTGAAACATTCCGTACGACTGCTCAAGTTGAAGGTAAATTCGTTCGCCAATCTGGTGGTCGCGGTCAATATGGTCACGTTTGGATCGAATTCTCTCCAAACGAAGAAGGAAAAGGTTTCGAATTCGAAAACGCTATCGTCGGTGGGGTAGTTCCTCGCGAATATATTCCAGCTGTTGAAGCAGGATTAAAAGACGCTATGGAAAACGGTGTTCTTGCCGGATACCCTCTTATCGACATCAAAGCGAAATTATTCGATGGTTCATACCACGATGTGGACTCCAGTGAAATGGCGTTCAAAATCGCTGCATCTATGGCATTGAAAAATGCAGCTCAAAAATGTAACCCTGTATTACTTGAGCCAGTAATGAAAGTGGAAGTTGTAGTTCCTGAAGAATATCTTGGTGATATCATGGGTCACGTAACTGCCCGTCGCGGTCGCGTTGAAGGTATGGAAGCCCGCGGTAACGCACAAGTGGTTCGTGCGATGGTGCCACTAGCAGAGATGTTCGGATATGCGACTACACTACGTTCCGCAACTCAAGGACGCGGTGTATTCTCAATGGTATTTGACCATTACGAAGAAGTGCCAAAATCCATTGCGGAAGAAATCATCAAAAAAAATAAAGGTGAATAATAATTGAAATCTCACCTTTTATCAAGTATAAATAATTTGTAAGCTATGATTGTATGACAAGGAAACAATTTCTTGTCAGCAGTTGTAAAATATAAAAAAATACTAGTAATAGGAGGCTTTCTCTAATGGCTAAAGAAAAATTCGATCGTTCAAAACCACACGTTAACATTGGTACAATCGGTCACGTTGACCACGGTAAAACTACTTTAACTGCTGCTATCGCAACAGTTCTTGCGAAAAAAATTGGTGGTGAAGCTAAATCTTACGACCAAATCGACAACGCACCAGAAGAAAAAGAACGTGGTATCACAATCAACACTTCTCACGTTGAATATGAAACAGACAAACGCCACTATGCACACGTAGACTGCCCAGGACACGCTGACTACGTTAAAAACATGATCACTGGTGCGGCTCAAATGGACGGCGGTATCCTAGTAGTATCTGCTGCTGACGGTCCAATGCCACAAACTCGTGAACACATCCTTCTTTCTCGCCAAGTAGGTGTGCCATACTTAGTAGTATTCTTAAACAAATGTGATATGGTAGACGATCCAGAATTATTAGAATTAGTAGAAATGGAAGTTCGCGACTTACTTTCAGAATATGATTTCCCAGGTGATGAAGTACCTGTAATCAAAGGTTCTGCTCTTAAAGCTCTTGAAGGAGATCCTGAATGGGAAGCAAAAATCATCGAATTAATGGATGCAGTTGACGAATACATTCCAACTCCACAACGTGAAGTTGATAAACCATTCATGATGCCAGTAGAAGACGTATTCTCTATCACTGGTCGTGGTACAGTTGCAACTGGTCGTGTAGAACGCGGTCAACTTAAAGTTGGTGACGAAGTAGAAATCATCGGTCTTGCTGACGAACCAACAAAAACAACTGTAACTGGTATCGAAATGTTCCGTAAATTACTTGACTATGCAGAAGCTGGTGACAACATCGGTGCACTTCTTCGCGGTATCTCTCGTGACGAAGTACAACGTGGTCAAGTATTAGCGAAACCAGGTTCAATCACACCACACACTGCTTTCAAAGCACAAGTGTACGTATTATCAAAAGAAGAAGGTGGACGTCATACTCCATTCTTCTCTAACTACCGTCCACAATTCTACTTCCGTACAACAGACGTTACTGGCGTAATCACATTACCAGAAGGCGTAGAAATGGTTATGCCTGGCGACAACGTTGAAATGACTGTAGAATTGATCTCTCCTATCGCGATTGAAGAAGGTACTAAATTCTCTATCCGCGAAGGTGGACGTACAGTAGGTGCAGGTTCTGTATCTGAAATCATTAAATAATTGAAGTGAAATAGCTTACAATTTCAACCATCTTGTAGATTTTCTACAAGATGGTTATTTTTTTGCGATTCTATAGATAAAGTGAATATTGCTTATTCAAAATATGTATTTCATTTATGCAATGTTTTACTATTATAATTAAATTGAGAAGATTAAGAAATCTTCAAAAAATAGATTGTCAAAAACTTGAGGGGGATGCGGTGAATGGCAAATTACGTACAAGTAGGAAACTTACAAGTTGAAAAAATTTTATATGATTTTGTAAATGAGGTTCTGCCTGAAGCGGAAGTTGACAAAGATGAATTCTGGGCAGGATTCGACCAAATCATTCATGACTTGGCTCCAGAAAACAAGGCGCTTCTTGAAAAACGGAGAGAATTGGAAGAAGCAATTCATAATTGGCATAAAGAAAATCGGGGAAACTTTGATTTTGACAAATATAAAAAGTTTTTGGAAGAGATCGGCTACATTGAGCCAAAAGTGGAAGACTTTGAAGTGACAACGGAAAATGTTGATGATGAAGTGGCTGTTCAAGCGGGTCCTCAATTAGTAGTGCCGGTGAGCAACGGACGTTACGCACTAAACGCAGCGAATGCCCGTTGGGGAAGCCTTTACGATGCATTATATGGAACAGATGCCATCAGTGAAGAAGATGGAGCGGAAAAAGGAAGCAGCTACAACCCGGTACGCGGCCAAAAAGTAATCGAATATTCGAAGAAATTTTTGGATCAAGCGGTTCCATTAAAAGACGCTTCCCATGCGGATGCTGTAAAATATGCGATTGAAAATGGCAAACTTGTTGTGACTCTTTCAAACGGCAACCAAACAGGCCTTGTGGATGAGTCAAAAGCGGCAGGGTATACTGGTTCTCCGGAAGAGCCGACTGCGGTTCTGTTAAAAAACAATGACTTGCATATCGAAATTCAAATCGATCGCAATCATCCTGTTGGTAAAGACGATCCTGCAGGCATCAAAGATATCGTTTTGGAAGCAGCTATTACAACAATTATGGACTGCGAAGACTCTGTTGCAGCCGTTGATGCGGAAGACAAAGTGCTAGTATACAGCAACTGGTTGGGATTAGTTCGTGGCGATTTAACCGCAACTTTTGAAAAAGGTTCAAAAACGTTGACTCGTACACTAAATCCTGACCGTGCCTATAAAGATTTGAATGGAAATGAATTTACCCTACCAGGCCGTTCGTTGATGTTTGTCCGCAATGTAGGTCACTTAATGACGACGAATGCCATCTTGGATAAAAACGGGGAAGAAATCCCTGAAGGAATTATGGATGGCGTGATTACAAGCCTAATTGCGAAACTTGATATTATCGGCAAATCAAAATACAAAAACTCCAAAAAAGGGTCCATTTACATCGTAAAACCGAAAATGCACGGTTCAAAAGAAGTGGCATTCACAAACAAATTATTTGGCCGCATTGAAGATTTGCTGGGCCTTGAACGCTACACATTGAAAGTGGGTGTCATGGATGAAGAGCGCCGTACATCATTGAACTTGAAAAACTGCATCAATGAAGTGAAAGAACGCATCATCTTCATCAATACTGGTTTCTTGGACAGAACAGGCGATGAAATCCATACATCAATGGAAGCCGGCCCAATGATCCGCAAAAACGAAATGAAATCATCCGTTTGGTTGAATGCTTACGAAAAATCCAATGTATTTGTCGGATTACAATGCGGCTTGCAAGGCCATGCCCAAATCGGTAAGGGAATGTGGGCTATGCCTGACTTGATGGCGGCAATGCTTGAACAAAAAATCGCCCATCCAAAAGCGGGTGCCAACACGGCTTGGGTGCCATCACCAACAGCTGCCACATTACACTCAATCCACTATCACCTAGTAAACGTAAAAGAAGTACAAAAAGGCATTACAGATTTCGAAGATTTACAAGATGCCATTTTACAAATTCCTGTAGAGAAAAATCCAAACTGGAGCCCAGAAGAAATCCAAGAAGAGTTGGACAACAACTGCCAAGGAATTTTAGGATATGTAATCCGTTGGGTTGAACAAGGCGTTGGATGTTCCAAAGTGCCTGACATCAACAACATCGGCTTAATGGAAGACCGGGCAACACTCCGCATTTCCAGCCAACATATCGCCAACTGGCTGCACCATGGCATTGTGACAAAAGAACAAGTGTATGAAACACTTAAACGCATGGCTGTTGTCGTTGATAAACAAAACGAAGGAGATCCAAACTACCGTCCAATGGCTCCAAACTTTGAAGATTCTGTTGGTTTCCAAGCAGCTTGCGACCTTGTCTTCAAAGGATATGAACAGCCAAACGGTTACACTGAACCAATTCTTCATAAACGCCGTCTTGAAGCAAAACAAAAATATGGCGTAGTAAGTGCCAATTAAAAAATAAGAGACATGTCTTCCTTTGAAGGCATGTCTTTTTTTTATTTCGTGATAAACGCCTGCGCCAAATCGATAAATTCCCGTACGGCGAAGGATAAATATTTATTTTTCCTCCAAGTCAACCCCAACTCCAGAAAGAGGTTTTCCTGTTTAAAGGGGATGGAAACGATTTTATCGTTTTGAAGTTTCTCACATATTGTTTTCGGAAGCAATGCAATGCCCACTTTGGCTGCCACCATTTCAACAATTAAATCTTTTTGGGATGATTCGCAGGCAATGGTTGGGTAGAAACCATGTTTTGAGCATTCTTCGATAATCCGATCGTACAAAGTGAAGTCTTTTCGGTAGATGATAAAAGCCTCCCTTTCCAACATGGACATATCCACAGTAGGGAGTTCAGCAAGCGGATGATCTTTATGAACAATTAACATGAGGGGATCTTTTAATATACTGATGGTCTGCAATTGATCGTTAGGCACACATAAATTGCAAATCAACCCTATATCCAATTCCCCTTCTTCAACCCCTTGCCGGATTTTTTTCGTGCCCACTTCGGTCAATTTTATTTCAATATAAGGATGCTTTTCTTTGTACAAACTGATCAGTTTTGAAAAAAACTCCACCCCCACAATGGGAGGAATGCCGATACGTATTTCCCCTTTTTTCAATTCCATTAAATCCGTCAATTCAGAGCGCAAATTTTTGAAAGCGGCTAGCACATGCTGGGCATTTGCCAAAACAGCCTTTCCTGCATCCGTCAACTCCAGCTGTTTGGATGAACGGTAAAACAGAGGAACACCCAGCTCAGCTTCCAAATTTTGAATCGCCTTGCTGATGGAAGGCTGGGAAACATGCAGGGTGGAAGCGGCTTTCGTAAAACTTAAATGTTTTGCAACTTCAGTGAAATATTCGATTTGGCGGATGTCCACAAGCAACATCTCCTTTTAACGCACGATTGTCCTTTGTTCCATTATACTGATTAAAAGAGAATTTTCTAATGAAAAAGAATTTAAATGTGGATTTTCATACACAAATGGCAAAATAAATTACAATAAAAGTAGAACATTTGATGGAGAGGTTGAAAAAATGAAAATCTTTCTGATAGAAGATGACCCGTCAATCTTCAATTTAATCAAAGAACGTTTCAGCCAATGGTCGATGGAAGTCGTAGGTCCAAAAGATTTTAAAAAGGTGATGGATGATTTTTTGAAAGAACAGCCGCATCTTGTCATCATCGATATTCAACTCCCTGCTTTTGATGGCTTTCATTGGTGCCGTGAAATTCGTGCCATTTCCCAAGTGCCGATTTTGTTTTTATCGTCGAGGGATCATCCAATGGATATGGTGATGGCGATGCAAATGGGAGCGGATGATTTTGTGCAAAAACCTTTCCATATGGAAGTGTTGCTTGCAAAGGTACAAGCCATTTTAAGAAGAACCTATGATTATGGGGACAAAACGCAACATGTCGCAAGATGGAATGGAGCTGTGATCGATTATGACAAAGGAACGGTTCAATACGGGGAAAAAACGGTGGAACTGACGAAAAATGAATTATTTATATTGAAAACATTATTGGCTTCCGTTGACAAAATTGTTTCCAGGGATGAACTGATGCGCAAACTTTGGGATGACGAGCGATTTGTGAATGACAATACTTTGACGGTCAATGTCAATCGTCTGCGGCAACGTTTGGAGGAGATTGGCTTAAAAGATGCGATTGTCACGAAAAAAGGACTTGGTTATATGGCGGTGACAAAATGATTGGACTATTTTTGAAAGAAAGAAGAGCGTGGATTTTATTTTTCCTGTTTTTGCAAATATGGCTGAATGGATTGTTTTTCATCGATAGCGGTTTGTCCAAGGTATCCATCCTATATGTGAACATCATGAATTTTTTGTTGTTTTTCCTTTTTATACTTTGGCGTTATGTGAAAGAAACAAAACAACTGAAAGCCATTTGTGAACAACCGGTCAATCGAGAGCTTCTATCGCCTTTTCAGCAAAAGTACATCGACCACTTTCAAAAGCAATACGAAAGATTGGAAGAATCGTTCCAACAAATGAAAATAGAAGTGCTCGAACAACAGGATGAGGTGCTGGCATGGGTGCATGAAATGAAATCGCCGATGACGGCCATGAAATTAATCGTGGAACAAGTAGAACCTTATGCATTGAGAGAGAAGATTGAAAAAGAATGGATTCGCCTTTTTTTGCTGCTTGATCAAAAAATCCATGAAACAAGGCTTTCAACGATTGAAAAAGATAACCGTCTGGAGAAGGTTTGTTTGGAAACGGTCGTTCATCAACAAATCAAGGATTTCCGTTCATGGTGTATTGAAAAAGGGATTGGCGTGGAAACGAAAAGCCTGGATGAAACCGTGACAACCGATGCCAAATGGCTTGGGTTCATCATCCGCCAGATCTTTTCCAATGCAGTGAAATACAGTCGTGAAAACAGTGAAATCCATATATTCACAACCCGGGATCCAAAGGGGCATCTATTATTACATATACAAGACTTCGGTGTCGGGATCCGGGCTGAAGACTTGCCCCGAATTTTCCAACGGTCCTATACGGGAACGATTGGAAGGGAAACAACCGCTGCGACAGGGATGGGTCTATACTTGGCAAGGGAAGCGGCTGAAAAACTCGGGCTTACGTTGAAGGTAGAATCGCAAGTGGATGTCGGCACAACATTCACCATCCAATTTCCTCTTGAGAATCAATACATCCAATCTTATGGTATGTGACAAAATTGTCATTTACCATTTTTTATTTGTCACGAGAATCGAACGATTGTAAGGGGACGAAAGTGTACAATTTAGGTAACGAAACAATACAAGGGGCTGATGAAATGGCTGTTTTAGTGGCAAGAAAAATAAGAAAAACCTATGGAAAACGCACGTTAAAACAAGAAGTGTTAAAAGGGATTGACCTGGAAGTGCATGAAGGGGAATTTGTCGGAATCATGGGGCCTTCCGGTTCAGGAAAAACGACTTTATTAAATGTCCTTTGCTCCATTGATTTTCCGACAGAAGGGATTGTGGAAATCAACGGGAAACCGTTACAAAAAATGAAAGAACGGGATTTGGCAAAATTCCGCCGGGAACATTTAGGATTTATCTTCCAGGACTATAACCTGCTGGATACATTAACGGTGAAAGAAAACATCCTGTTGCCATTATCCATTAGCAAGGTGCCAAAGAAAGTGGCGGAACAACGCTTGGCCATGCTGGTTGAATATTTAGGCATTGCGGATATTTTAAATAAATATCCGAATGAAATATCCGGCGGACAAAAGCAAAGAACATCGGCGGCAAGGGCTTTGATTACAGAACCTTCCATCGTTTTTGCCGATGAGCCGACCGGGGCGCTCGATTCGAAATCGGCGACGGCCTTACTGACGAATTTGGAAAGCATCAATAAGGAAAGAGGAGCAACCATCATGATGGTGACCCATGACCCGGTTGCCGCCAGTTTCTGTAGCCGTGTATTGTTCTTAAAAGATGGTCAAATCTATACGGAACTTTATAAAGGGGATAAAACGAGACAGGCGTTTTTCCAGGATATTTTGAATACCCAAAGCGTGCTTGGCGGTGATGGTTATGACGTTAACTAATTTAGTGTTTAAAAGCATGAAGAAGAATATAAAGCATTACTACTTATACTTCTTTGCATTAATTTTTAGTGTGACCCTTTGCTTTTCGTTCATCACCATCCAATATAACCATTCTGTCACCAAGGCATTGGAAGCAAGCGGCACCGCCACGGCAGGTTTTGAATCCATTACGTATGTTTTATATTTTATTCTGATCTTTTTTATCCTTTATGCGAACCAACTATTTATGAAACGCCGCAGTAAAGAAATTGGCTTATATCAATTAATCGGGATGACCAAGGGTTTGATCTTCCGGCTATTATTGATTGAAAATGTGGTGCTATTCACGTTGGCTGTTGGAGTCGGAATGGTGCTGGGATTTTTAACTTCGCGGTTTTTTGCGATGATATTGATGAAGTTAATAAAAAACGATGCAATTGTCAGTTTATCGTTTTCCATGACCGCCTTTTCAAAATCGCTCATCATCTTTGCAATTCTATTAGTGGTGGTCTTGATTCAAATTTTTATCATGATTCGAAAAGCATCGCTATTATCGCTATTTAACGCGGCAAAAAAAGCCGATGAACGAATTAAGAAGTTCAGCATTTTCCATATGGTAATGGGAGTCATCGGAATCGGTTTGATTGCTTATGGGTATTACGATTCCACAAGATTGTTCAGCGTGGAGGGCGCCACAACAAGCAACTTGTTGATCAATATGCTGCTTATTTTAGGTTCAACGATTTTGGGCACCTATTTATTTTTCCGATATTCCGTGGCGCTGATCATGAACCTGATCCGTAAAAGCAAACAGGGATATTTAAAAATAACGGACGTTTTAGGAGTCACAACGATTATGCACCGTATGAAGGGAAATGCCAATTCCTTAACACTCATTACGGTGTTGACGGGATTAGCCGTCGGGATTATGACGCTGTCTTATATTTCCTACTATTCTTCGGAATCCGATGCAAGACGGTTCTCTCCCTTTGATTACACTTTATTGAATAATAAAGGAATTGAATTTTTAGATCAGCTCGAGGCAGAAGGAATTGAATATGAAAAAGCAAGTTTTCAAATTTCTGTGGTAAATGTGAAAATGGCTGATTTATTTAATTTGGATGAAAAGAATGCCGAGTATATCAATGTCAATCAAGAGGCAACATCATCGGTCGTTCCTCTGTCGGATTATAAAAAAATCAATCCGGATGCCCAATTGAAAGACGGGGAGACCATTATTACAAGCTATGCCGATGTATTATCTGAATTGCTGCCGTTGGAAAGCAAAAAGAACATACAAGTAAAAACAAGCGGGAAAAATTACTCTTTATTCATCAAAGAAGTAAGGGAAGATGAGTTTTTCTTATCGGTGTTGGCAAGCGCCGGTTCGCCGGTATTGATAGTGACAGATGAATTATTCGATGAAATACAAAAGGTTCAAAAACCGGAAATTACAAGTCAAATCGGTATTAATTTAGTAAACGAAAAAGACCGTGAAAAGGCCGAATCATTATTTAAAAACTTGAGGGAAAGAAAAGCCTTTGAATATGATTATCAAAAAACTTACAAAGAATATTATGATGGCAACATAGCCCTTGGCGGAATGACCATTTTTGTGACAGGATTTTTGGGGTTGGCCTTTTTACTGACAACAGGAAGCATACTTTACTTTAAACAAATGGGTGAAGCGGAAGATGAAAGAGAGTCCTATACGATTTTACGGAAAATCGGATTCTCCAATGGCGAGTTAATGCGCGGAATTTATGTCAAACAATTGTTCAATTTCGGCATGCCGCTCTTGATTGGCCTCCTTCACAGTTACTTTGCGGTGAAATCCGGCTGGTGGCTGTTCGGTTCAGAGATGACAACGCCAATGATCATCATCATCCTGTTCTATGTAGCGATGTACACGGTATTTGGCATATTATCCGTTTTGTATTATAAAAAAATCGTAAAAGAAGCATTATAAGAACAGGAAACTATTTAAATAGGAAGAGAATAAGTTTCTGGATTCGATGAGCAAGTGGTTGGCAAAATTCGCTGACCACTTTTTTTGCTTTCATCCGGCATCCCTCCCGGCTTTTTTGCTGGTCAAAAAATTGTTCCTATTTATAATAGGAAACATGTTTAATTTGATGAAAGAGAAGCTAAATATTTAAATGAGATAGCGGAAAATTTTCAGAATTTTATTGGAGTTGATTTATATAAACTCCTCTTATATACTATAAAACAGCTTAGAAAGTACAAAATGAAAGGCCAATAAATTATTATAAATTTACGAAAACACTTGCTATCCGCTATGTTATTGTATATAATGTTGAATGTTGGTCTTTGACTGCGATGAAGCGGGAGGTTGCCGACACACCCGGCCGCTTTGCCATGGCGAGTGTGTGGGAAATTTCCGTGGAGAATGTCTAGTAATTAGGCGAAAAGGAGGGAAAATAATGGCAAAACAAAAAATTCGTATCCGTTTAAAAGCGTATGATCATCGTGTATTAGATCAATCCGCAGAGAAAATTGTTGAAACTGCTAAACGTTCAGGTGCTAGTGTATCGGGTCCGATTCCGCTACCAACTGAAAAAACAGTGTACACAATTCTTCGAGCTGTTCACAAGTACAAAGATTCCCGTGAACAATTCGAAATGCGTACGCACAAACGTTTAATCGACATCATTAACCCAACTCCTCAAACAGTGGATGCGTTAATGAAGCTTGATTTACCATCTGGCGTTGACATTGAAATCAAACTTTAATTGTCATAATAAAAATTTTTAACAATCACAGGAGGTGTGACAAATGACCAAAGGAATCTTAGGTAGAAAAATCGGTATGACGCAAGTTTTTGCTGAGAACGGCGATTTAATACCGGTAACAGTGATCGAAGCTACTCCAAACGTAGTGCTTCAAAAGAAAACTGTTGAAAATGATGGCTACGAAGCAATCCAACTAGGTTTCGAAGACAAGCGCGAAAAGCTTGCAAACAAACCTGAAAAAGGACATGTAGCAAAAGCAAACACTGCTCCTAAGCGCTTCATTCGTGAAATTCGCGGAGTAAACTTAGAAGAGTATGAAGTTGGTCAAGAAGTCAAAGTAGATATTTTCGCTGAAGGCGATTGGGTAGATGTAACAGGTACATCAAAAGGGAAAGGTTTCCAAGGTGTAATCAAACGCCACGGACAATCTCGTGGACCTATGTCCCACGGTTCTCGTTATCACCGTCGTCCTGGTTCAATGGGTCCGATTGCTCCTAACAGAGTATTCAAATCCAAAAACTTACCTGGACAAACTGGCGGTAATCGAGTAACAATCCAAAACTTGCAAATCGTAAAAGTAATTCCAGAACGCAACTTGCTATTAATCAAAGGGAATGTTCCTGGTTCTCGCAAATCTTTAGTAACAGTAAAATCTGCTGTGAAAAAATCTAAATAATTCACTGGAGAAAGGAGGAAACAGGAATGACAAAGGTAACTGTACTTAGTCAAACAGGTGCTTCAGTTGGAGAAATCGAATTAAAAGATGAAATTTTCGGCATCGAACCAAACGAAGCAGTTTTATTCGACGCAGTAATCGCTCAACGCGCTTCTCTACGTCAAGGTACACATAAAGTGAAAAACCGCTCTGAAGTTTCTGGTGGTGGTAGAAAACCATGGCGCCAAAAAGGAACTGGCCGTGCTCGTCAAGGTTCAATCCGTGCTCCTCAATGGCGTGGTGGTGGTACAGTATTCGGTCCACAACCAAGAAGCTACAGCTATAAATTACCGAAAAAAGTTCGTCGCTTAGCGCTTAAATCCGCTTTATCCGCTAAAGTGAACGAGCAAAACTTCCTAGTTTTAGATGCGTTAAAATTAGACGCGCCAAAAACAAAAGACTTCAAAGAAATCTTAAATAACTTGAAAATTGATTCAAAAGCTTTATTCGTTACAGCTGATTTAGATGAAAACGTGGCATTATCCGCACGTAACATCCCAGGCGTAACTGTGATCACAGCTAACGGAATCAACGTACTTGACTTATTAGGTCATGACAAAGTTGTATTCACGAAGGCTGCAGTAGAAAAGGTTGAGGAGGTGCTTGGATAATGGATGCACGTGATGTCATTAAACGTCCTGTCATTACTGAGCGTTCTTCTGAACTAATGGCTGAGAAAAAATACACTTTCGAAGTAGATCTTCGTGCGAATAAAACGCAAGTGAAAGATGCGGTTGAAGAAATCTTCGGTGTAAAAGTGGCGAAAGTCAACATCATGAACTACCAAGGTAAAGTAAAACGTGTTGGTAAATTCCAAGGATTAACAAACAGACGTCGTAAAGCTATCGTAACATTGACACCTGATAGCAAAGAAATTGAAATTTTTGATTTCTAATCGGGAAACGTAAGGATTTTGAAATGTAAAGAAGGAGGGAAACAAAATGGCGATCAAAAAGTATAAACCAACCTCAAATGGCCGTCGTAACATGACGTCGTTTGACTTTGCGGAAATCACAACAGATAAGCCGGAAAAATCATTGTTAGCGCCATTAAAACGCAAAGCTGGTCGCAACAACCAGGGTAAAATTACTGTTCGTCATCACGGTGGTGGACATAAACGCCAATATCGTATTATCGACTTCAAACGTGATAAAGATGGCATTCCAGGACGCGTTGCTACAATCGAATACGATCCAAACCGTTCAGCAAATATCGCATTAATCAACTATGCTGATGGTGAAAAACGTTACATCATTGCTCCAAAAGGATTACAAGTAGGTCAAGAAATTATTTCTGGTCCAGATGCTGATATTAAAGTGGGTAACGCTTTACCATTAGCAAACATTCCAATGGGTACTACAATCCATAACATCGAATTGAAACCAGGAAAAGGTGGACAATTAGTTCGTTCTGCCGGTGCATCCGCACAAGTATTAGGACGCGAAGGCAAATACGTAATTGTACGTCTTCAATCTGGTGAAGTTCGTTTGATCTTGGCTGCTTGCCGTGCGACAATCGGTCAAGTTGGTAACGAATCCCATGAGTTAGTAAACATCGGTAAAGCAGGTCGTTCACGTTGGTTAGGTAAACGCCCTACAGTTCGCGGTTCTGTAATGAACCCTAATGATCACCCACACGGTGGTGGTGAAGGTAAAGCGCCAATCGGTCGTAAGTCACCTATGACACCATGGGGTAAACCGGCTCTTGGTTATAAAACACGTAAAAAACGCAATAAATCTGATAAGTTAATTATTCGTGGACGTAAAAAATAATGTGATAAAGCTACGGTTCGATCGCAGAGCCGTGGTGAAATCACGGAGGGAGGTTACTAAATGGGTCGCAGCTTGAAAAAAGGACCATTTTGTGATGAACATTTAATGAAAAAAGTAGAAGCACAACAAGGTCAAGAAAAGAAACAAGTAATCAAAACTTGGTCTCGCCGTTCTACAATCTTCCCTAACTTCGTTGGACTTACAATTGCTGTTTATGACGGACGCAAACATGTTCCAGTATACATTACGGAAGATATGGTAGGTCACAAATTAGGCGAGTTCGTACCAACTCGGACTTATAAAGGCCACGGTAATGATGATAAGAAAACAAGACGCTAATTTTGAGAGGAGGTAGATCCTGATGACAACAAAAGCTAAAGCTGTTGCTCGCACAGTCCGAATTGCACCTCGCAAAGTGCGTTTAGTGGTTGATTTAATCAGAGGTAAGCAAGTAGGAGAAGCAGTTGCGATTTTACGTCATACTCCAAAAGCGGCGTCTCCAGTCGTTGAGAAAGTATTGAAATCCGCAGTTGCAAACGCTGAGCACAATTACGATTTAGATCCAAATAACTTATATATTTCTGAAATTTACGTTGATGAAGGACCAACATTAAAACGCTATCGTCCACGTGCGCAAGGACGTGCAAGCGCAATTAACAAACGCACAAGCCACATCACTGTAGTGGTATCTGAGAAGAAGGAGGGTTAATTTTGGGTCAAAAAGTACATCCAAACGGATTGCGTATCGGCATCATTCGTGACTGGGAATCCAGATGGTACGCTGAAAAAGACTTTGCCGATTTGCTTCATGAAGATCTCAAAATCCGTAAATATATCGAAACGACATTAAAAGATGCAGCTGTTTCCAAAGTGGAAATTGAACGCGCTGCAAATCGTGTGAACATTACAATCCACACTGCGAAACCAGGAATGGTTATCGGTAAAGGTGGTACTGAAGTAGAAAACCTACGCAAATACTTAAGCGATCTTACGGGCAAACGTGTACACATCAATATCGTTGAAATCAAAAAACCGGATCTTGATGCAAAATTGGTTGCTGAAAATATCGCACGTCAACTTGAAAACCGTGTTTCATTCCGTCGTGCCCAAAAACAAGCAATTCAACGTACAATGCGCGCTGGTGCAAAAGGGATTAAAACTCAAGTGTCTGGTCGTCTAGGCGGTGCAGATATCGCTCGTGCAGAACATTATAGTGAAGGAACTGTACCACTTCATACGCTTCGTGCTGATATCGATTACGCTCATGCAGAAGCGGATACAACATACGGAAAATTAGGCGTAAAAGTATGGATTTATCGTGGTGAGGTCCTTCCTACGAAGAAAAACTCTGCGGAAGGAGGAAAATAATTATGTTAATGCCAAAACGCGTGAAATATCGTCGCGAACATCGCGGTAAAATGCGTGGTCAAGCAAAAGGCGGCCGCGAAGTACAATTTGGTGAATGGGGCCTTCAAGCTACAACAGCTAGCTGGGTGACAAACCGTCAAATCGAAGCAGCCCGTATTGCGATGACTCGTTACATGAAACGTGGCGGTAAAGTTTGGATTAAAATCTTCCCACATAAACCTTATACGAAAAAACCTCTTGAGGTACGGATGGGTTCCGGTAAAGGTTCTCCAGAAGGTTGGGTAGCTGTAGTAAAACCAGGAAAAGTTATGTTTGAAGTTGCCGGTGTATCTGAAGAAGTTGCACGCGAAGCTCTTCGATTAGCATCACATAAACTTCCTGTAAAATGTAAAATTGTGAAACGTCAAGAAACTGGTGGTGATTCTAATGAAAGCTAATGAAATCCGTGAACTTGCCACTTCTGAAATCGAAATGAAAATCAAATCACTTAAAGAAGAGCTTTTCAACCTTCGCTTCCAATTAGCGACTGGTCAATTAGAAAATACAGCTCGCATTCGTGAAGTTCGTAAAGCGATTGCGCGCATGAAAACTGTGATTCGTGAAAGAGAAATCAGTGGAGATAACTGATAAAGGAGGTCCGGTATATGTCTGAGCGTAAACAGCGCAAAGTTTACACTGGCCGTGTAGTTTCAGATAAAATGGACAAAACAATTGTCGTTTTAGTTGAAACTTACAAAAAACACAAATTATACGGCAAACGTGTAAAATACTCTAAAAAATTCAAAGCTCATGATGAGCATAACGAAGCTAAAGTTGGCGATATCGTGCGCATTATGGAAACACGCCCACTATCAGCTACAAAACATTTCCGTCTTGTTGAAGTTGTAGAAAAAGCGGTTGTTATTTAATAGAAATTCGGAAATAACGGAAATTCCGAAGGGAGGTAACCTAAATGATCCAACAAGAATCTCGTTTAAAAGTTGCTGACAACTCTGGTGCACGTGAAGTGTTAACAATTAAAGTGCTTGGTGGTTCTGGACGCAAAACTGCTAATATCGGTGATATTATCGTTTGCACAGTTAAGAAAGCAACACCAGGAGGCGTTGTTAAGAAAGGCGATGTTGTAAAAGCCGTAGTAGTACGCACAAAATCTGGTGTACGTCGCAAAGATGGTACTTATATCAAATTTGACGAAAACGCATGTGTGATCATCAGAGACGATAAATCACCACGTGGTACTCGTATTTTCGGACCGGTTGCACGTGAGTTACGTGATAAAAACTTTATGAAAATCATTTCCCTAGCTCCAGAAGTTCTTTAATCATTTGATAGTACCAATTAAGGAGGTGCGACACATAATGCATGTTAAAAAGGGCGACAAAGTAAAAGTTATTACTGGTAAAGATAAAGGCAAAGAAGGTATTGTACTTGCCGCATTCCCTAAAAAAGATCGGGTAATCGTTGAAGGCGTTAATATTGTGAAAAAACATATGAAGCCTAACCAATTAAACCCGCAAGGTGGTATTGTAAGCCAAGAAGCACCAATCCACGTTTCGAACGTTATGCTAATCGATCCAAAAACTGGCGAGCCGACTCGTGTAGGTTATAAAATCGAAAATGGCAAAAAAGTTCGTGTTGCAAAAAAATCAGGTGCAGTTATCGACTAATAAGAAATTTTGAAAGGAGGTACAAACATGAGCCGCCTAAAAGAAAAATATAAAAATGAAGTAGTTCCTGCTTTAATGAATAAGTTTGGGTATAAATCTGTAATGCAAGTTCCTAAAGTTGAAAAAATCGTAGTAAACATGGGTGTTGGTGACGCTGTACAAAACTCCAAAGCGTTAGATGCAGCTGTTGAAGAACTAGCGATCATCACTGGTCAAAAACCTGTTGTAACTAGAGCGAAAAAATCAATCGCCGGATTCCGTCTACGTGAAGGTATGCCAATTGGCGCGAAAGTTACTTTACGTGGTGACCGTATGTATGAATTTCTTGATAAATTAATTTCTATCGCACTTCCACGTGTACGTGACTTCCGCGGTGTTTCTAAAAAAGCGTTCGATGGTCGCGGTAACTACACTTTAGGAGTTAAAGAACAATTGATTTTCCCAGAAATCGATTACGATAAAATTTCAAAAGTACGCGGTATGGATATCGTGATCGTAACGACAGCGAATTCTGATGAAGAAGCTCGCGAGTTATTGACACAATTCGGTATGCCGTTCCAAAAATAATAAAAGGAGGGCGAAATCGTGGCAAAAAAATCAATGATTGTTAAACAAAAACGCAAACCTAAGTTCCAAGTGCAAGCTTACACACGTTGTGAACGCTGTGGTCGTCCACACTCCGTATATCGCAAATTTAAACTTTGCCGTATTTGTTTCCGTGAACTTGCATATAAAGGACAAATTCCTGGTGTGAAAAAAGCTAGCTGGTAATGCCCAAAAAATGGGAAGGAGGTAAAAGGAATATGACAATGACAGATCCAATTGCAGATATGCTAACTCGCATCCGTAATGCGAACATGGTTCGTCACGAGAAGCTTGAAGTACCGGCTTCCAAAATCAAGAAAGAAATCGCTGAAATTCTTAAGCGAGAAGGCTTCATTCGTGATGTAGAATATATCGATGACAACAAGCAAGGTATCATCCGTATTTTCTTGAAATACGGAAAAAACAATGAACGTGTAATCACTGGATTAAAACGTATTTCCAAACCAGGTTTACGCGTATATGCAAAAACTGACGAAATTCCAAAAGTATTAAACGGATTGGGAATCGCTATACTTTCAACTTCTCAAGGTGTGTTGACTGACAAAGAAGCACGCGCTAAAAAAGTTGGCGGAGAAGTATTAGCTTACGTTTGGTAATAAGTAATATGCGAATGGAGGTGCAATGAAATGTCTCGTGTAGGAAAAAAACCGATTGAGGTTCCTTCTGGCGTTACAGTGACAGTTAGTGATGACAATACTGTAACAGTAAAAGGACCGAAAGGCGAATTAACTCGTCAATTCAACCAAGAAATGAAAATTGAACAAGAAGGAAATATCATTACAGTTGTTCGCCCTTCTGATTCAAAAGAACACCGTACAGTTCACGGTACAACTCGCGCGTTACTCGCTAACATGGTAAAAGGTGTATCTGAAGGATTCTCCCGTTCTTTAGAATTGATCGGGGTTGGGTACCGTGCTCAATTACAAGGTAAAAAGCTTGTACTAAACGTTGGTTACTCACATCCTGTAGAATTCACACCTGAAGCTGGTATCGAAATCGAAGTTCCTTCAAATACAAAAATCGTTGTAAAAGGAATCGATAAAGAACGTGTAGGTGCATTTGCAGCCGATATCCGCGCTGTACGTCCACCTGAACCATACAAAGGTAAAGGTATTCGCTACGAAGGTGAATATGTACGTCGTAAAGAAGGTAAAACAGGTAAGTAATTAGATTGAGCGTTAGAAAGGAGTGACCGCTATGATTACGAAACTAGACAAAAACAAAGTTCGTAAAAAACGTCATGCACGCGTGCGTACTAAAGTACACGGTACACCTGAACGTCCACGTTTGAACGTATATCGTTCTAATAAACATATTTACGCACAAATCATTGACGATGTTGCAGGACATACACTTGTAAGTGCATCAACATTGGAAAAAGGTTTCGAAGGTCCTGGCAGCAATAAAGAAGCTGCAGCTAAAGTTGGCGAATTGATCGCTAAACGTGCATTAGAAAAAAATATTACTTCCGTTGTATTTGACCGTGGTGGTTATTTATATCATGGACGTGTGAAAGCATTAGCAGAAGCTGCACGCGAAAACGGTTTACAATTCTAATAAGAAGGAGGGACATACTTCATGAGTCGTATTGACGCAAGCAAATTGGAACTTGAAGAACGCGTTGTTGCGGTAAACCGCGTTGCGAAAGTTGTAAAAGGTGGACGTCGCTTCCGCTTCTCAGCGCTAGTAGTAGTAGGTGACAAAAACGGTCACGTAGGATTCGGTACTGGTAAAGCTCAAGAAGTACCAGATGCGATCCGCAAAGCTGTAGAAGACGCGAAGAAAAACTTGATCGAAGTACCACGTGTGGGTGGAACAATTCCACATGAGGTGATTGGTCACTTCGGTGCAGGAAAAATTTTAATGAAACCTGCTTCAGAAGGTACTGGAGTTATCGCTGGTGGTCCAGTTCGTGCAGTACTTGATTTAGCTGGAATTTCTGATATCTTATCAAAATCTTTAGGATCCAACACACCTATCAATATGGTACGTGCTACTGTTGATGGATTAAAACAATTAAAACGTGCTGAAGAAGTTGCAAAGCTTCGAGGTAAGACAGTAGAAGAGCTACTAGGATAAGGGGGGATAATCATGGCAAACAAATTAGAAATCACCCTTACAAGATCTGTAATCGGCGCGAGCGAAAAACAGCGCAAAGTAGTTGAAGCTTTAGGTTTAAAAAAGGTGAATTCTACTGTAGAACATGCAGATAATCCTGCTATTCGTGGTATGATCAATAAAGTATCACATTTAGTTACTGTTAAAGAAATTTAATGGCTGAATTAAATATATAAGGAGGTGCCACCTAAGATGAAACTTCATGAGCTAAAACCAGCGGAAGGTTCACGTAAAAAACGTAACCGCGTTGGTCGTGGTATCGGTTCAGGTAATGGTAAGACTGCAGGACGCGGTCACAAAGGTCAAAACGCTCGTTCTGGAGGCGGAGTTCGTCCAGGATTTGAAGGTGGTCAAAACCCACTGTTCCGTCGTTTACCAAAACGTGGCTTTACTAATGTAAACCGTAAAGAATACGCAATCGTGAACCTTGACGCGTTAAATCGTTTCGAAGACGGTGCGGAGATCACTCCTGCATTGTTAATCGAAACAGGTGTTGTGAGCAAAGAAAAAGCTGGTATTAAGATCCTTGGAAACGGAACTCTTAACAAAAAGCTTACTGTAAAAGCTCACAAGTTCTCTGCTTCAGCAAAAGAAGCGATCGAGAACGCTGGCGGAACAGCTGAGGTGATTTAATGTTTCGTACTTTCGCAAACTTTATGCGCGTCCGCGATATTCGCAATAAAATTATCTTCACTTTACTAATGCTGATCGTTTTTCGTATAGGAACTTTTATCCCTGTACCGAACGTGGATTCAGATGTGTTAAAAGTAACGGATGATCTTAACTTGGTTGGTTTTCTGAACGTGTTTGGCGGCGGTGCTTTATCGAATTTCTCCATCTTTGCGTTGGGGATTATGCCTTACATCACTGCTTCCATCATCGTTCAATTGTTACAAATGGATGTCGTGCCTAAGTTTGCAGAATGGGGACGCCAAGGTGAAGTAGGCCGGCGTAAGTTGGCTCAATTTACTCGCTACTTTACCGTAGTATTGGCTTTCATCCAAGCCCTCGCCATGTCATTTGGTTTTAACCAATTATATGGTGGATCGTTAATTACGAATACAAGCTTCCTTTCCTATTTAACGATTGCAATCGTGCTTACTGCCGGTACAGCATTTTTGCTTTGGCTCGGTGAGCAGATTACCGCTCATGGCGTTGGAAACGGAATTTCAATCATCATCTTTGCAGGTATCGTTGCCGCGATACCTACTACAATTAACCAAATTTATGCCCAACAAATTGAAGGTGCAGGGGATCAACTATTCATCCGTATAATCGTTTTAGTGCTACTTGCATTAATTATGTTGGCTATCGTTGTTGGAGTCATTTACTTCCAACAAGCATTGCGTAAAATTCCAATCCAATATGCAAAACGGGTATCAGGCCGAGTACCGCATGTTGGAGCACAACAAACGCACTTGCCATTGAAAGTGAATGCTGCAGGGGTTATTCCGGTAATCTTCGCGGTGGCATTCATCATTACACCTCAGACGTTAGCGGCGTTTTTCGGTCAAAACAAAGTGACAACGTTCATTATCAACACGTTTGACTATACAAAACCTGTTGGAATGATCATCTATATCGCATTGATTGTTGCGTTCACATATTTCTACGCATTTGTTCAAGTGAATCCTGAACGCATTGCGGATAACTTGAAGAAACAAGGTGCGTATATCCCTGGAATCCGTCCAGGAAATGATACACAAAATTACTTAACGAAAGTGCTATACCGTCTAACATTTGTCGGTGCACTATTTTTATCCGTTGTTGCGATATTGCCTATTTTGTTTATTAACTTTATGAATTTACCAGCTTCCGCCAAAATTGGTGGAACAAGCGTCATCATCATCGTTGGTGTCGCGCTGGAAACAATGAAACAATTAGAAGCACAATTAGTAAAACGTCATTATAAAGGTTTCATGAAATAAAGGTTGGTTAGGAAACATTTTTTTGTTTCCTAAGCCAGCACCTTGGGGAGGGAAATGTCCGTATGAATATTGTTTTAATGGGCTTGCCAGGTGCCGGTAAAGGTACACAAGCAGAAAAAATTGTAAACAAATACGAAATCCCTCATATTTCTACAGGTGATATGTTCCGCGCTGCCATCAGTCAAGGCACTGAACTTGGTCTTAAAGCGAAATCCTATATGGATCAAGGTGCGCTGGTTCCTGATGAAGTAACTATCGGTATCGTTCGTGAAAGACTGGCTCAAGAGGATTGTGAAAAAGGATTCTTGCTTGATGGATTTCCACGTACGGTTGCACAAGCAGAAGCTTTAGACAACATCTTAGAGGAACTTGGCAAAAAAATTGATCACGTGATCAATATTCAAGTGGAAAAAGATGAGCTGGTAAAACGTTTGAGCGGTCGTCGCATTTGCAAAACATGTGGAGCTACTTATCACGTGGTTTTCAACCCTCCTAAAGTAGAAGGAAAATGTGATAAGGACGGCGGAGAATTATATGTTCGTGCAGACGACAATCCTGAGACAGTTGCTAATCGCCTGGAAGTAAATATGAAACAAGCACAACCTTTACTTGATTTCTATGAATCAAAAGGATTGTTAACTAATATTAACGGACAGCAAGATATCGAAAAAGTGTTTGCTGATCTCGACGCTCTACTCTTACAGGGCAGCCGCAGCTGATACCCGTCATTCTTTCGAAAGTCATAATACTTTTCGCGAGGGGTATTCGGAGGCAATATAACGAAAAAAAGTTGCAAAAGCATATAGTGCCCGGTATACACTGCTTGCGAAAGTGCTTATACTTACAAAAGAGTTCTTTTGTGAAGAGTGTTATGGGTTTCGTGGAAGCATCTAGTGAACGGGTATGAATTACTTGTGTTTCCGGACATCCTTAACAAAGGAGTACAGCTCTATACCGGATTGTTCATTCCCTGGATTGTGTGAAGCGAAACCAGCGAGCGTCTTTCGAACATCTCTCATACAATCCAATGTTTGTTAATGGAGTTGCTTCTAACCTGCAAAATTGTTGCGAGTGTTCTCAGACGGGAACCGTTTAGCACATAAAGAAGGGAGACAGGTTGATGGCGAAAGACGATGTAATTGAAGTTGAAGGAACAGTTGTTGAGACTTTGCCAAACGCGATGTTTAAGGTACAATTAGAGAATGGGCACACAGTGCTTGCACACGTTTCTGGAAAGATCCGTATGCATTTCATCCGAATTCTGCCTGGAGATAAAGTGACAATCGAATTATCTCCGTACGATTTGACTCGCGGTCGTATCACATACCGCTTTAAATAATCTTTGCACTCCGAAGACTTAAGGAGGTTGAGTTGAATGAAAGTGAGACCATCAGTAAAACCGATTTGCGAAAAATGTAAAGTTATTCGCCGACGCGGTAAAGTAATGGTAATCTGTGAAAATCCAAAACATAAACAAAAACAAGGATAATTTTTAAGGAGGTGCGAAAAATATGGCACGTATTGCTGGTGTTGATATTCCTCGCGATAAACGCGTAGTGATTTCATTAACTTATATTTATGGTGTTGGTAAAGCAACTGCTAAAAAAGTATTAGCTGCTGCTGGTGTTTCTGAAGATACTCGTGTACGTGATCTTACTGAAGACGAATTGGACAGAATTCGTACAGAATTAGATAAATATAAAATTGAAGGTGACTTACGCCGAGAAGTATCACTTAACATTAAACGCTTAATGGAAATCGGCTGCTACCGTGGTATCCGTCACCGTCGTGGTCTACCAGTCCGCGGACAAAATACGAAAAACAATGCACGTACTCGTAAAGGTCCTCGTAAAACTGTAGCAAACAAGAAAAAATAATAAGTAAAGGGGGTTTACCGAAATGGCTCGTAAACAACAATCACGTAAACGTCGCGTGAAAAAAAATATCGAATCAGGTATTGCGCACATCCGTTCAACATTTAACAATACAATCGTAACGATCACTGATATGCAAGGGAATGCAGTTTCCTGGTCAAGCGCAGGTGCTCTTGGATTCAAAGGTTCTCGTAAATCCACTCCATACGCTGCTCAAATGGCTGCCGAAGCTGCTGCAAAAGCGTCCCTTGAACATGGTTTAAAAACGTTAGAAGTAACTGTTAAAGGTCCAGGTGCAGGTCGTGAAGCAGCTATCCGTGCACTTCAAGCTGCAGGACTTGAAGTAACAGCAATTAAAGATGTTACACCAGTTCCACATAACGGTTGCCGTCCGCCAAAACGTCGTCGTGTGTAATGGGTGCAACTCTTTGGAGTACATCATTCTTGTGCAAGAAGAATTGTACAAATTTATAAAGTCAAGTTTTTTTGACTATTATGATGGTATGACCTATACAGTCGATGTTTTGAAGGAGGGTAAATTGAATGATCGAAATTGAAAAACCAAGGATTGAAACTGTTGAGATCAGCGAAGATTCCACATATGGTAAGTTTGTAGTAGAACCGCTCGAACGTGGATATGGAACTACTTTGGGAAATTCATTACGGCGTATCCTTCTATCCTCATTACCTGGTGCAGCGATTACATCTGTACAAATTGATGGGGTATTACATGAATTTTCAACAATTGAAGGGGTAGTAGAGGATGTTGCTTCCATCATTTTAAATCTTAAAAAACTTGCTCTGAAAATCTACTCTGATGAAGAAAAAGTTCTTGAGATTGATGTAAAAGGTGAAGCAACAGTAACAGCTGCTGATATCACTCATGATAGTGACGTTGAAATTTTAAATCCAGATTTGTATATTGCAACAATCGCAAGCAACGGTCATTTGCGTATGCGCATGTATGCAAGAAGAGGCCGTGGTTATACTCCTGCTGATCAAAACAAACGTGAGGATCTTCCTATCGGTGTGATCCCGATCGACTCTATTTACACTCCAGTTTCACGCGTTAATTATCAAGTGGAAAATACTCGTGTAGGACAAAACTCTGACTACGATAGATTATCCCTTGATGTGTGGACTGATGGAAGCATCGGTCCGAAAGAGGCGATTTCACTCGGAGCGAAAATTTTAACGGAACATTTAAATATTTTTGTTGGTCTAACTGATGAAGCACAAGCAGCGGAAATCATGGTAGAAAAAGAAGAGGACCAAAAAGAAAAAGTATTGGAAATGACAATCGAGGAATTGGATCTTTCTGTTCGTTCCTATAACTGTTTAAAACGTGCAGGTATCAATACAGTATTAGAACTTACGAATAAATCAGAAGACGATATGATGAAAGTTCGCAACCTTGGTCGTAAGTCTTTGGAAGAAGTAAAAGCAAAACTTGCAGAACTTGGCTTGTCTTTACGCAAAGAAGACTAAGCAATCGTTATTTATTATGTTCGAATAAAGGAGGGAACATTCATGGGTTACAGAAAACTTGGCCGTACTAGCTCTCAACGTAAAGCGTTATTACGTGACTTAGCAACTGATTTGATTATTAATGAACGCATTGAGACAACTGAAGCTCGTGCAAAGGAATTACGTTCAGTTGTAGAAAAAATGATTACTTTAGGTAAACGCGGGGATTTACATGCTCGCCGTCAAGCTGCAGCATTCATTCGCCGTGAAGTAGTGACAACAACTGATGAAGAAGGCAATGAAAAAACAAAATTTGCTCTTCAAAAATTATTCGATGATGTTGCGCCACGTTACGCTGATCGCCAAGGTGGTTATACACGAATTCTAAAAGTGGGTCCTCGTCGTGGAGATGGAGCACCTGTTGTAATCATCGAACTAGTTTAATTCTCAAGGGGGTATCCGGATAAACCGGCTAGGCTTGCCCCCTTTTTTACAAATGAATGATTTATACGACAATAAAGGCATCTGAGCGTTATGATGATCGAATGTTTCCATTCGTATCGTCTAGCTCTCCGCACCTCATTCATCCGGTTACGGCACGAAAAGGGAACGTTAATCGTTAACTGAAGGTTATTAGCGCATTTCTCCTGAATGAGGTGCGCGCTTTTTTATTCACATCAATTTCTCTATCAATATGTAAAAATAAAATACGTTTAAGGATCTGGCAGAATTAAACGTGTTTTATTTTTATATATAGAAGTTTTCCAAGCAAACAGAGAAGGAGAGCCCTGTAGAGAGGAGCATAGAAATGACCGAAATTTTATCGTTTCAAAATGTATCTTTTTCATATACACCAGAAAAACCGGATGCCCGCAAAGCTGTCGACAACGTCTCATTTACGGTTCGTGAAGGCGAATGGATCGCCATTGTCGGTCATAATGGATCAGGCAAATCTACAATGGTGAAAATGGTTTGCGGCCTTCTCTTCCCTCAACAAGGAGAAATCCGCGTCATGCAAAATGTATTGAGCGAAGAAAACTTGTGGGATATCCGTTCGAAAATCGGGATGGTTTTTCAAAATCCGGATAACCAATTTGTGGGGGCAACCGTGCAAGATGACGTGGCTTTTGCTTTAGAAAATAACGGGATCCCTTATGAAGAAATGGTGGAGCGGGTTTCAGCATCTTTGAAAAGAGTGAAGATGTATGAATTCCTGAACCATGAGCCCCATCATTTATCCGGTGGGCAAAAACAGCGTGTGGCCATTGCCGGAGCTCTTGCAATGCACCCTAAACTGTTAATTTTGGATGAGGCCACTTCCATGCTGGATCCCCAAGGTCGCGCGGAGGTGCTGCAGACGGTTCTCGAATTAAGAAAAGAAATCGGGTTGACCGTATTATCGATCACCCATGACGTCGAGGAGGCGCTTCTTGCGGACCGCATCATTTTTATGAACCAAGGAAAAAAATACGCGGAAGGAACACCGGAAGAGATATTTGCATTAGGGGACAAGCTGATTGAATTTGGATTGGAATTGCCTTTTGCCATGAGAATGACAAAGCTGCTTCAAGCAAAGGGTGTGCCGCTTATAGGAAAAAATCTGACAGAAGAAGAGTTGGTGAATGATTTATGGACATCAAACTTCAACAAGTAAGCTTTGCATATTCAGTAGGTACACCATTTGAGAAGTACGCTTTATTTGATGTGGATTTAACGATTCCATCCAAAACATACCATGCCATTATCGGACATACCGGTTCCGGTAAATCGACGATTCTGCAACATTTCAACGGGCTCTTGAAGCCGACGAAAGGAACCGTACAGATCGGGGACCGTAAAATTGAGGCGGGAAAAAAGGCGAAAGATTTAAAACCTGTTCGCCAAAAAGTGGGCATTGTTTTTCAATTTCCGGAGCATCAGTTATTTGAAGAAACGGTGTTAAAAGATATCATGTTTGGTCCGATGAATTTCGGCGTTTCTGAAGAAGAAGCGGAAAAGAGGGCGCGTGAAGGCATCAAACAAGTAGGATTGCCTGAGGAAGTGCTCGAGAAGTCGCCTTTCGATTTATCCGGCGGGCAAATGAGACGTGTGGCCATTGCTGGTGTACTGGCGATGAATCCCGAAGTCATCGTTTTGGATGAACCGACTGCAGGGCTCGATCCAAGAGGACAAAAAGAAATCATGGATTTGTTTTATCGCTTGCACAAAGAAAGAGAATTGACGACGATTCTTGTTACCCACAGCATGGAAGATGCGGCCAAATATGCAGATCAAATTTCCATCATGCATGAAGGCCGCTGTGTGCGGACCGGAACTCCCCGGGAAATCTTTTCTGACAGCGAAACCCTTAAGAAATACCGGTTGGAAGTGCCGCGCATCGTCAATTTTCAGCAAAAGATAGAAAAGTTGATCGGAACGCCGCTCTCAAAAATATGTTTAACAGAGGAAGAATTGGCGGAAGAAATTGCCCGGGTGATAAAGGAGCGTGATCGTTGATGATGGAGAAAATGATTTTTGGGCGCTTTATTCCAGGCGATTCTTTTGTCCATCAATTGGATCCACGTTCCAAATTGATTTTTACTTTTATTTTTGTCATCATCGTGTTTTTGGCAAACAATACAATCACTTACTGCTTATTATTGGCATTTACTTTGCTGGCCATTCTTATTTCCAAAATTCGTCTCTATTTTTTAGTGAATGGGTTAAAACCTGTGATCATTTTGATCATTTTCACGTTTCTGATCCACATTCTCTTTACGAGAGAAGGCAGTGTCTTATTTGATCTTGGTTTTCTTAAAGTATATGAAGGCGGTTTGAGACAAGGAATTTTCATTTCCATCCGCTTCACCGTGCTTGTATTCATGACAACGATATTGACATTGACAACTTCGCCGATTTCCATAACGGATGGACTTGAGGTGCTGTTAAATCCTTTAAAGAAACTTAAATTGCCCATCCATGAATTGGCCTTGATGATGTCCATTGCGTTGCGCTTCATTCCGACTTTGATGGATGAAACGGACAAAATCATGAAAGCGCAAATGGCGAGAGGATCCGATTTGGGTTCAGGCCCAATCAAAGATCGGGTCAAAGCGGTTGTCCCGCTGCTGGTTCCACTATTCGTCAGCGCATTTAAACGGGCGGAAGATTTGGCGACTGCGATGGAGGTGCGGGGATACCGCGGAGGAGAAGGCCGCACACGTTATCGGAAATTAAAATGGGATGCGAAAGATACAATCTGCATTTTTGCACTAGTATTCATAACGGCCCTTTTAATCTTTTTCCGCAGTTAGAAAAGGGTGATCGAATTGCGACGAATGAAAGCGGTCATTGCTTATGACGGAACAAATTTTTCCGGCTATCAGGCACAACCGGGAAAACGGACCGTGCAATCGGAAATTGAAAACGTATTGACGGAAATGCATAAAGGTGAAAAGGTGCGCATTTATGCCAGCGGGCGTACAGATGCGCGGGTGCATGCCACTGGACAAGTGATTCATTTTGATACTAGGCTTTTCATCCCAAGCGAAAATTATAAAATTGCATTGAACGCGCAGCTTCCTGGTGACGTGCGCATATTGGAAATGGAAGAGGTATCGCCGGATTTCCATGCCCGTTTCAGCGCGAAGGGAAAACGGTATCGATATAAGTGGAATTGCGAGGAAGTGCAAAGTCCATTTAAAAGGCACTATACCGTTGAAACAAAAGGGAGAAAACCGGACGTCGGCAAAATGAAGGAGGGCGCGGGGTATCTCATCGGCACCCATGACTTCACAAGTTTTTGTGCCGCCAGCACCCCCGTGGAGGATAAAGTGCGTACCATCCATTCCCTTGATTTTGAATGGCACAACCAGGAGCTTCATATGGTCATTGAAGGAAGCGGCTTTTTATATAATATGGTCCGCATTATCGCAGGCACTTTGTGGGAAGTGGGGATCGGAAAAAGGGAGCCGGAATCCGTAAAGGAAGCCCTTGAAGCCAAAAACCGTGAAATGGCCGGCACAACCGCTCCACCCCACGGATTGTATTTGGAAAAAGTGTTTTATGAATAAGAAAACAACTTACCCTTGTGTATGACATTTTTCTTGACTAATGTTTTAATCTATAATATTATAACATATGGTATTTTCATTCCACTTATAAGCCCCGAAACTTATTAGTGTGAAAAATGGAAAATTAACGGTTCATGAAATCGATTAGGAGGATATATACATGCGTACAACATTTATGGCGAAAGGTCATGAAGTAGAGCGTAAATGGTTAGTGGTTGACGCAGAAGGCAAAACGTTAGGGCGTTTAGCTTCTGAAGTTGCGGCTATTTTACGCGGTAAACATAAACCAATCTATACACCACACGTTGACACTGGTGATCATGTCATCGTAATCAACGCTGAAAAAATTCAATTAACAGGTAAAAAATTAACTGACAAAATCTACTACCGTCACTCACTTCATCCTGGCGGTTTAAAGAAACGTACAGCAGGCGAAATGCTTGAAAAAGATCCAACAAGAATGATCGAACTTGCAGTAAAAGGTATGCTTCCTAAAAACTCTTTAGGACGCAAAATGTTCAAAAAGCTTCATGTTTATGCAGGTCCAGAACATCCACATGCTGCACAAAAACCAGAAAGCTATGAGCTTCGCGGATAATTAATTAGAGGAGGATATTCACTTGGCACAAGTTCAATATACTGGCACAGGTCGTCGTAAAAGCGCAGTAGCTCGTGTACGTTTAGTACCTGGCGAAGGCAAAATCATCATTAACAAACGTGATGTAGAAGAATATATTCCATTTGAAACATTACGTGAAGTGATTAAACAACCATTAAAATTAACTCAAACTTTAGGTAGCTACGATGTATTAGTAAACGTTCAAGGTGGCGGTTTTACTGGTCAAGCTGGCGCTATCCGTCATGGTATCGCTCGTGCGTTACTTCAAGTTGACCCAGATTTCCGTCCAACTTTAAAACAAGCTGGTTTACTAACACGTGACCCACGTATGAAAGAACGTAAAAAATACGGTCTTAAAGGCGCTCGTCGCGCACCACAATTCTCAAAACGTTAATTTATCAACGTTTACAGCCCATTCTGGATTTTTTAGAATGGGCTGTATATTTAATAAAAAGGGCTCTATAATATTTGGTGTTGGTGGATACAACCAGCACCAATTTTTTTACACAAAAAAATGAAACATGTGACAAACTCTGGTAAAATGTAATCGCCAAACCACATTTCCCAAAGGAGTTGTGTCGTAAGCCCGAATTCAAACGACGCATATCAATCGATCGTACCTCCCTGTAAGATAGAGTTATCGATTACAGAGGAGGTGTTTTTGTTTGGCAGTTGAAAAACTAAATATCGTCCCTGTCAATTTGGAATCCGATTCTGATTCAACTCCACCCTCAACGAGTCGTGGTCCTCTCAAACCTGTATGCGTTATTCAAGCAACAAATTTTAAAATCTCCTTTTACCCCGGTGTAAAACCTCACATCATTCAAACGGTCATCAAGGAGTTGAATAGCAGTGATTCATGATTTTACTAAGTGAAAAAATATCTATATCATTTGTGGTCGTACGGATATGAGAAAAGGAATTGATGGTCTTGCCACCTTAATTCAGGATTCTTTCGAACTGGATCCATATAGCAACGCCATTTTCTTATTTTGTGGACGGAAGAAAGACCGCTATAAATGTTTGTATTTTGATGGAGATGGCTTCGCCATGTTATACAAACGAATCGATAACGGCAAACTCCAATGGCCCAGAAATGAAAATGAGGTTCGAAATTTGACTCAACAGGAGCTTCGATGGTTGCTCGAAGGGCTCTCGATTCAACAACCTAAAGCCATCCAAAAATCGAAAAAAGGTGCCTTCTAAATACCGATTCATGATATAATCAACTCTATATAGAATCAGTACGGAAAAGTGGTGGATGTTGTGAACAATGATTCAAACGAAAAGTTAATTCAGTTATTAGAAGAGCAACTAGCTCATGCCAATCAAAAAAATGATGAACTGTTGAAACAAATTGAATTATTGTCACAACAAGTTCGTTATTTAACTAAACGGCTTTATGGCTCAAAATCTGAAAAATCAAAGTATCAAGCTCCAGACGGACAGTGTTCTTTGTTTGATGACGACTCTTTTTTTAATGAACCTGAGCACACAGGAGAAAAAAGCACGGACACTGTGACATACACAGTTGTTCGTAAACGACATAACAAGAAAAAACGAAATGATTCTTTTATGGATGGTTTAGAAATTGAAGAAATTCATCATCATCCAGAAAACTTACAATGCGAGTGTTGTCAATCACCTATGACAGAGATTGGCAGCACGATTGTACGAGAAGAAGCAAAATTCATACCAGTTACTATGAAGCGTGTTCAGCATATTGAACACGCTTATGAGTGCAGGTCTTGTAAAAAAGATTCGAATAAAGACTCACAAATCAAACGTGGAAAAGCACCGCAACCTGCCATTCAGCGAAGTATCGCAGGACCAACGGTCTTAGCAAAACTCATCTATGATAAATTTATTCTTTATTTACCTTTATATAGGCAGGTAAAGGAATGGCATCGTTATGGTTTACTAACCAATGATAAGAACCTATCCAACTGGGTGATTCGCACTGCAGAAGATTGGCTTCTTCCATTATATAATCGGATGAAAGAAACGCTCTTGAAAAAATCTATCCTTCATGTCGATGAAACCTATGCCCAAGTTTTGAACCGCTCTGATGGGATGCCAGCCCAGTCTAAGGCTTACAACTGGGTATTCCGTAGCGTAGCATCTCAAGGTCCAGCAATTGTTCTGTTCCATAGTGCTTTATCTCGAAGTCGGGAAATTTTGACTGACTTTATAAAAGGCTTTAAAGGAACGATGATCTGCGATGGATATTCTGCATATCATGATGTATCGAATATTCATTTTGCCAACTGCTGGGCTCATGTTCGTCGATACTGGTTAAAAGCTGATAGTAAAAATGGACGGATTGGTGTGGATTATTGCAATCAACTTTATCGGTTAGAACGTAAATTTAAAAAACTTCGACCGAGTGAACGTAGAAAAGCAAGACAAAAGGAGTCCAAACCAATCGTCGAGGCATTTTTCAAATGGATTGATGAATCTCCTTTCTATGGAAAGAATGCCCTTGCCAAAGCTGCGGAGTATACATTGAAGCATGCCGAAGGCTTAAAAGCTTTTCTGTATGATGGGCGCATTGAAATGGACAATAACCCAGCTGAAAATGCGATTCGGCCAAATGTCATTGGAAGAAAAAACTGGCTGTTTTCCGTCAGTGAATCTGGAGCCGATGCGAATGCCATCTGTTTAAGCTTGGCTGAAACGGCAAAAGCTAATGGAATTGATTTTTATCAATACTTAGTGAAAGTATTGTCGGAACTCCCAAGTTTACCAATCCATCAACAGCCAGAAATATTAGATCGCTATTTGCCATGGTCGAAAACAATTCGTGAATCATGAGCAATGGCAAAATAGCCCTCAATCCGAAAAAACTTGGGATTGAAGGGCTATTCGTCGTGTGTACCAGAAGGGTGCGCATTTTTTTATTTATCTCACATATTTCGGGCTTACGTTGTGTCACATGTCTCACCATCATTCTATACGAAACCTACTCAATATAAAAGACAAAAATATCACATTTGATGAAAATTTTTGTGCAGAAGAACTCATTAAAGGGGTCCAATCAAAAGTCTTTTATGGCCAATTAACTTACCAACCAAAAGCGTGCTATGCTTGTGGACATGTCTTTGATGATCAAATCATTAAACACGGTTTTAAAACGTCTCTCATTAAAATGCCTAGTGTTTCAGGTTTTCATACCTACTTAAAATTGCGTAAACAGCGTTATTTCTGTAAACATTGTCATTCCACGTTTACTTTAAAAACGAGCGTCGTGGCTAAAAACTGTTGTATTTCCAACAATACCAAAGTATCGATTGCTTTAAACGCCAAAGATAAAATCTCCGAAAAAGATATTGCCATCAAACACAATGTATCTCATGCCACTGTCAGTAGAGTCATTGACAGCTTTTATAGCTACTATCAACCAAATGTTCACTACCTTCCAAAGCATTTGTGTTTTGATGAGTTTAAATCAGTGAAATCCGCAGCTGGAGCGATGTCCTTTATTTTCTGCGACTCTGAAACGGGGGAGATTGTGGATATCGTGGAGGACCGGAGATTACATGTCCTCAAAGAGTATTTCTTACGGTATTCCAAGAAGGCGAGAGATGCGGTAAAAACGATTGTCATCGATATGTACAGCCCTTATATTTCCTTAATCCAAGAAGTTTTCCCTAAAGCGGAAATCGTACTCGACAAATTCCATATCCTCCAACTATTTAGCAGAGCTTTAAACAAAACGCGCATCAACGTCATGAATCGGGATAAAAAGAATTACAATAAATTAAAAAAATACTGGAAGCTCCTTCTGAAAGATCAAACAAAACTTGATTATAAGAACTATAAATATCATCGTTGCTTTAAAAAGCATATGTGTGAGGTGGAGATTCTCCACGATCTCATTGATTTAGATTCTGAATTAAAAGCGTCCTATGAGTTATATCAATACGTGCAACATTGCATAAAAATCAAAGACTTTGAGCTCCTAAAGAAAACATTAGAGAATAAACAAAATATCGTTTCCAGCTATATGAAAACCGCCATCAAGACAATCAACAAATACATCAATTACGTCGAGAATACGCTAAAGTACGATTATAATAACGGCATTTTAGAGGGGATTAATAACAAAATCAAAGTGATTAAACGCATTTCTTTCGGTTATCGATCCTTCTATCACTTTAGAAACCGAATATTCATTACCCAAAACTTAGCGAAAATAAAAACAGCTTAGGGGAACCTCGAATTTCCCCTAAGCCATCCGATTACATATTACCAAATAATGTCACTAAAATTTATTCACCAACACCATTTGACAAAGAACCCTCAAATGAAGCATTTGAGTTGGGGTTTGTCGACAGTCTGAAACCTTCGAAAAATTATATTCGAAGGTTTTTATTTTACCAAAGTTCGTTCAATAAAAATATAAAGATATATACATAATGAAAATATAAGCATTCCAAAACTAATGACACCTATTCCCATGCCTAACCATTCACCAATAATCAACGAGGTTAGTAAAACAATTGCAAAAAAGCCTAATGTTATATTTGTAGCTTTCAATTTATTTTTTACAATCAGAAAACTAATTACGAATACGACAATATTGGAAAGAAAACCAATTCCTATTGGAATGAGTATATCCATTTTGCTTTTCCCCCTTTTAAAGAACGAGTGAAGGGTTCTCCCTTACATTATCAATGATAAGGGATAGATACCTCGATGTGAAGGTAAAATGCAACAAAAAACAGATAGAAACATCCCATTTCTATCTGTTTTTATTCATATTATTCGTTATTGATTGTTTTTAATAACCGCTCTTTGTTAAATCCTAATAATTTTGTTTTGATTTCGTTATTTTCCTTTATAATGGTGAAAGGAGTACCGCCTCCACCAAGTTCTAAAAACTCTTCAAAGTATTTTTTGTTTTTTCGAATATCCTTTTCCGTAAAATCAATCCCTTGTTCATCTAAAAATTCCTTTTGTCGTATACAATGTCCGCAACTACTACTGGAATATACGATAATCTCCACTGATCATTCCTCCTAAATAACATTTTCTTTATATTAAAGAAGAACAAAAAGATGCATTCACAACCTGTTTTTTGTCATTTTTTCTTGAAGGTCCCAGAATCCCGGTATAGAATCAATATCATATTTTTTAATACTGATTACTAATTTGTATTTTAATTCCTGCGAGAGATTTTCCCTTTCCTTATATTCTGTAAGGGTTAACGATTTTTTTAGCTTTGGTTCAAATAAATCAATGATTTGCTGAATCGCATTTTCATCATCCTTTGATCTTTTTGCAAGGTCATATAACGTTTCCGTCACATGTTTCAATCCTTTCTTGTATTTTTAATAATTTCTCCTAGATGCAAGATGACTTCCTCTAAACTTTCTAACTTTTTCTCAAAACGAATAAACAGGTAAACTGTTATCGCGATAGGAAAACCAAAATTACCTAAAATCATAATCCACTGTGGCATTTCAACTGTCATTTAAATCAACCCCATTCTCTTCGATAGAATCATGAATTCGTTTTAGCGCTTTTTTATGAAGTTTTGAAATTCCTTGTTGGGATTTCCCTAACCTTTTTGCGATTTCAGTGTCAGAAAGTCCTTTAACGTAAGCGAGGTCTATAACCTCTTTTTGTTTTGGTGTGAGTTTATTGATTGCCTGTACTAGAGAAGGTTCTGTTACATAATCCTTAATATCCGTGCTGTCTAAGATGTCATCTATGGTAAGATTCGAATTCGAATCTTCAATTAAATCTTTAAAGGTTCGTTCTTCCTCTTCATCCCCTATTGATTGATCAAGCGTTAATTGATAACGGTTACTAAGTTTTCGATGGCGTTTATCATAGTTGATGGCATTAAAGTATAACGTTGAGGATAAAAATGCGGTAAATCGTATATTGAAATAAAATCTTTTAAACTCTTCGTCTAACTTCTTTTTATTTACCGACGTCGGATAACATATAACCTCGAAAAACAGACGCTTATTTTCTTCATTACTTAAAAAAGATTTTACAACTCGATGCTCTAAAAAATAGCGATTTTCCTCAACAAAACGATTCAATTTCTCTCTACAAATCAGTTCTTTCTCTCTATTTTCGATTATCGCCACCCCCACATAGTTCAAAATAAAACACTGATAGGAACGTACGTTCTATTTACGTTCAAAAAAAATACCAGTCCTTCAGTAGAATTGGTGTTTTGATATTTATCCTCTTGTTATATCGAATTATAACATTATTCGTTATTTCTCCGATATACTTCCATGCAATAATCTTTAATTTTATTAGAAGTTTTTGCGGTTTCTTGTACTAGTTCTAACAGAAATTCCCTTCCTTCTTCAGAAATATCTTCAGTTAAACAATTGGAATAGAATGCTTGTGTTCGTCTTGATTCACAAAAGCATTTTAATATTAATTCCTTCTCTTTTTCAGTCATTATGGTCACTCCTTTACTTTTTAAAATCCAACGAACGGCGATTATTAAAAAACGCACTTAATATGTTTTTGGCAAGTAGAAAATGGCTCTTACGTATATTTGGTGAAGGTCCATAATTTTACTTTTATAGTATAATAAAAGAAAAGGTGTGATGAATGATGAATCGTCAAATCCATTGGTCTTCACCAGATCCTTTCCTAGAAGTTCTCGATATTCAAGAAGAACCATCCTCCATTACCTTTATTGTTCGAAGCACTCATGAATCCTGCCCTTGTCCTCATTGCCAAGTGCCTTCCACACGTCCACACAGCCGATATACACGCATGATTCAAGATTTGCCGATTGCCGGAAAAGCTGTTTCCATCCTGCTTATCACAAGAAAATGGTTTTGCGACCAACCCAATTGCACCCAAAAAATTTTTACTGAACGGTATGATTGGATTTCCAAAAATGGACGCCGAACTTTACGGTCCGAAGAAGTATTACGTAAAATCGCGTTTTCCACCAGCTGCCTCAATGGCGAAAAAGTAGCGAAAGCCCTGTCTCTCCCTGTCAGCCATGACGTATTGCTCTCCCTTATTCGGAAAACGGAGATTCATCAAGAGGTGTCCCCCTTTTATCGGAATCGATGACTTTGCTTTTCGGAAAGGACACAGCTATGGCACGATCATTTGTGATCTGAGCACGCACAAGCCTGTTGCATTACTTCCGGAACGTTATCCGGAAACCATATCAGAATGGCTAAAAAATCATCAAAACATCCAAGTTGTCAGTCGTGATGGCTATCAGGCTTTTCGGAAAGGGATTCAGAACGCTTCGCAAAGTATTTTGCAAGTATATGACCGATGGCATTTTGTCCGGGCGGTAAAGAAGCAGATCGATGCTTGCCTCACCTCGATTCTTCCTTCCGTCATCACGTTGGAAAAAGAAGAAACGGACCAACAAACCTTTCCGCATGAAACCAAACTGCAAAGGAGACAAAAAGAAAGAGCCGAAAAGAAATGGATGATGATCAAAAGCATTCAACAGGAATACAAAAAAGGAAAGAAAAAAGCGGAGTTGGCCAGAGAATTTCATATGGATCCCCGAACCATTTCAAAATATCTCAACATAACCGAGATGCCGGTTCAAGTAAAAAGAAAGCGAAAACGGCAAACCGATGGTTTTGAGCAATACATTCAGCAACTCGAACAAGAGGGCAAGACCATCCGTGAAATTGATGCGCAACTTCGTAAATATGGATATACGGGGACACTTTCAGGTGTCCGCGTTGCAGTCGAAAGCATACGAAAAGAAAGAAAACGGCAGGGGATTAAGGAATCTTCCGTTCGAATTTCCAGACGGCAAATGATTTCATATGTTTGGAAACGAAAATCTAGACTTTTAGAAAAGGAACTGCAACTTCTTGAACAATCCTTTAAGATGTACCCATCCCTTCATTCTTTCCACCAAATGGTTCAAACATTTAGAGAAGCATTTGATGAACGGAACTATCCGGCATTTTTCAAATGGTTGGAAAAACAATTGTCTTCTCCAAACAATCATTTATATGATTGTGCACTTCGACTCCGTAGGGATTTACAGTCGATTAAGCTGGCATTTAGTACTTCCTACAGTAACGGAGTTGTGGAAGGCCATGTTCACCGATTGAAGCTGATGAAACGAATCATGTATGGCCGGGCAAAGCTGGATTTACTTGAAAAACGAGTGTTATATCATTTATAAAATGTTTTTTTAAAAAATTAATAAAGAGATGAAGGACTGTACATATATGGTTTCACCAAAAGAACGTAAGAGCCATTTTTAGTTTGCCATAAACATAATGGTACAAGATGAATTCGTAATGTGGTATTTGTTTTTTTAGGAAGGCGTTTATGGCACACCATTTACGATTAAAAAAGAAAATGGTACCGTTGTCTCTAAAATTATTGGCTTTAATCAAAAAAGCTATTAGATGAATTAACACAGTAGAGTAGAAAACAGGAATTAGATATTGTCTCCTTGTCCTCGGGTTTCAGGGTATTCCACCTTACTAAGCCAGACAAGGAGACAAATCCTTTTCCTGCTCTCCCTCATCAAACCGTACGTGAGGTTTTCCCTCATACGGCTTTCCGATGTTCTTCTTCCAATGGCGTTCGTACTTGCTACTTTGCCAGTTTCACTAATTTATACTTCGTCAGTTCTATGACATCCTTTATCCTAGTGTGTTTATGCCTTCTGTTTCTTTTCTTGTTCTGAAACAACGTGAGCCTTTCGAGCACATACCAGTCAATTTTATTAAGCCATTTCTTCGACATTGGAGAGACTTGATAGTAATTTTTAAAGCCTCTAAGTCTCTTGTTCAGACCTTCGACTAATTCATCCAACGAAAGATATAGCTTATTCCTTGGCGACGTGTATTCTTTGATCTTGGTTCTCATCTTCTTCATGGCTTTCTTGCTTGGAATGTGCGACATGACGTATATCTTGGAACCACCCTTGTTGTACACGGGAAATTTTCTGTGATGCATCCCGAGGAAGTCAAATCCACTTTTGTCATTCCAAATGTTCACTAATCTTGATTTGTCTTTGTTAATCGTTAAATCCAGCTTCTTCATGATGGATTTAAGGACATTGATACTTTGCAGGGCCTGATGTTTTGTTTTGCACATAATGACGAAGTCATCGGCGTATCGAATAAGCTCTCCTAAGTGAGAGAATTGCTTTTCCCAAATGGTATCCATGTAATTCAAGTAGATATTCGCTAAAAGCGGTGATATCACTCCGCCTTGCGGCGTACCTAGTTCGGTGTCATGGAACTGGCCATCTTCCATAACCCCTGCTTTTAACCATTTTCGGATAAGTTTTAGCACTCTTCTATCGCTTATTCGCTTTTCCACCAGCTTCATCAGCTTCTCCTGGTTGATGTTGTCAAAGTATCCTTTAATATCGACATCGACAACCCAGTATGATTTCCTGCTTGCTTTACGTATCCTATTTATGGCTTGATGGGCATTTCGTTTAGGCCGAAAACCAAATGAGCAGTCTTTGAAATCTGCTTCAAATATTGGTTCAATGACTAATTTCACTGCCATCTGTGCAACCCTGTCTTTAATGGTTGGGATTCCAAGAGGTCTTTGTTTCCCGTCAGCTTTTGGGATATATGTTCTTCGAACAGGTTTCGGGTGGAATCGTTTCTCCTTTAACTCAAGATAGAGTTCGTTAAGAAACTTTCTTTCCCCATATTCATAGACAATCTCTTCTATGGTCTGTCCATCTATACCCCCACTACCTCGATTCTTTTTCACTCTTCGCCATGCTTCCGCAAGGATGTCGGGACGATAAACTTTGTCATATAACGCGTGAAATCGGCGATTTTTGCTTTCCTTGGCACAAAGGTATAGTGTTTTCCAAAGTTCTCGAGCTTTTACATCGGTGTAGTTAGCCAGTTTTCCGGCATTCACTCACTCTTACCTCCTTCTAACACGCGAACAAAGCAGAGGTCCTTCACTCCAGAAAGTTTTGTTGTCTTTCCTTCATAGTTACTATGACCTCCTCCGACTCCCTCTTCACAGTCCACCACTTCGCATACACTTATAGGTTTCCTCTTTACTCTTATCGAGTGTGAAGGAGGGTCTCCCCAGTTCCGCAGGTTACTTTCTCAACATGTCGATTCCCTTACCCCGAGGGATTCTTAGGTGCTGCATTCCAAGTTCTTCACACCGTCCATGGTCTTCGCCCATCTCACCCAGGCTCGACTTCCCTTTGTCCTCTATAGAGGTCTCTTTTGACGAGGCGGCAGAATTCACTTGATGTTACGACCTGTTGATTTGCTAGCACTCCATAAGGAGTTACGTTGTCACCGGGCTTCATTCAACCTTAGGATTTCTCCACCAGTTGCCGGTCAGCTACCGAGCGTCTTGGCACTTACTCGGGTTGGACTTGCACCAACAAGCACCCTGAAGCTAGCTGGGCGCACATGAAAATATAAAAAAGCAGTGTGATTTCATTTGAGAAATCCACTGCTTTTTATATTTTTCTTTTATTTTAACCAAATTAAATATTAGAATATAAATAATGATGCTGAAAAGGAGCTGCTAAAACCATAAAACCAAGTAATTCAGTGCGAATCCTAGCAACAAGATGATAAAGGAGAGAGAATAGTTAATTTGTAAAAAGTGTAAAATTTCCCTAAAATATTCTGTTCTCATTGGTTTAATTTTATATAGAATTTGAGTAGATAAAGTTGAAGTTACAGACGCAAAAAATCTACTCTTTTAAAAAAGATCAAGGTGTACTCCAAATCATCCCAACGATATAAACCCAAAGGATATAAAAAATCACCGTAATGAAGTTGGTCCACAATGCTAAATTGTTTAACAGACGATATTTAGGGTCGTTACGTTTCCCTATATAACCAATAAGCCCTCCTACTATCCATAAAGTAATTAAAAGATAGCCATTTGGATTTGTTGAGAAAACAATCATTAAAATGGTTATTATCCATATTCCTAATGATAAGTATTTATACAATTGATTCTCCCTCCTTTAAATTTTGTTAATGTAAAATATATAATTTTTATTTTACCAAATTATGATAGTTGTTAAAATATTTTTTATTAAAAGTCCCAACAACCATCAAACATGTTGATATGGTTGTTTTTCTATAAATGTTACACATTTTAGATCGTGTGGTCACACTCTTTCTTTCTCGTTGTAGAAGAGGTCTTCAAAGAGGTCTAAATTGTATCTGAAACAGAACCATAGAATGTACAACATTATAAAAAGACGTTGGCAAATCAATGCTCAACGTCTTTTAAGTGTATTTAATGATACAAAGTATACCAACGTCTAGTCTAAATCGTTTGTTTAATTTTACAGGAATACTTTTTTTAAATATTTTTATTAGCAAAGCCATCCGCGAGGTTGGAAATACGTGTTAATTTGTAACCAGCTATAATAATCTTGGTCTTGGTACGGGTCGATACAGCTTGCAAGTGTTTTGTCGCAGCATTTATCTCCTTTTCCAAAGTTTTTCCAACATCTATCATGAGCGCGGCAGCATTTGTCAATATCATTAATAGGGGTTCCTCCACCTAGACTCATTCCATCCCCGCAACCCGGACCACAATGGTTATATTCTTTATTGTTATCCTCATCATCTAAACAGAATTTACCATCAATCCAATCAAGAGCTTGTCCTTGAACGGATTCGCCGGGCTTATAATCGGGATTGTCAGGGAAATTGTGTAGTATTGGTTGTTGATCAAGTTCACCTTTATATTCTTTTGAAAATACTTCACGAACTTCCCCTTGCATAATTTCAAAACCTTTATACACATTATCTTTAACAACTTTACCTTTTACCGTTTCAAAAGATATACCAGAACCATCTACTCTTACATAAGTAAGAGATACCGTTTTGCTTTTGTTTTTAAAAGTAAATGCTTTTACTTGTGTAACTTTATTTTCGAAGTTAAGTTGATCACTTTCTAAAGCAATAACAGGTTCTAAATCATCAACTGAAAAGTCTTGATATTCTTGTAGCTGTGCAACAAGAAGTTTAAACTCTTCAGTTTCCTTTAATAATTGGAACATTTTATTTTGTTCTTCGGAATTCGAAATAATTCGACCATCTAAAATTCTTTTTGTCATTTGTTAACCTCATTTCATCTAATTAAAATTTTAAACAATTTTTTAAAGAAACTAAAGCGGTTAAAATAGTTAGCCTTGGTTCCTAATGATTAGGCGATGATAACGCTACAACGACATTTAGTTAAGCGATTGTCCCAATCAATTACTTCACCAAAACATCCAGAATTGTAGTAACAACATTCACGGATCTGATAACATGTTGCTTGTGCCTCTACGTTATTCGATGTCGATTGTGCTTTGATCTTTTCCGCTTCTTCTTCAGAAACTACTGTGAATTCGCCTTCTAAGAACATCTTTCTTCAAACTCCTTTCCGTTAATGTAATATATAAAGAAGGATTAATAAGGAAAAACACAACTTTAAAAAAATATTGTTTAAAACTTTCTAGGCGTATACATAGGTAGGGGAAGTTCGTTAATGCGTAGATGTTAATAAAGAATTACTTTGATAAACATTACATTTATGTTACAAATCATCGTTATCATCCGTTTTGGGTAAGAATCATCTATTTTCCTGTGCTATAATGAGACCGTCCAAACTTCTTAAAAAAATAATATTAAAAAAGGGAAAACCCCATTTCGCTTCTTCTTGTATCTCCTAGTACAAGATGAATTTGGAATGGGGTTTTTAGTTTTTAAGGAAGGAGGAGGCTTTTATTCAAAAAGCGAAGCTAAGAGTGTCTTTATTGATTCTATTGGTTTTCTTTTCTTTGGCGTTCCCGATTTTCCAGTTCACCAAAGCATCCGTCGTACTAGCGGTGGATGGAAAAGAGAAAATAATTGAAACACACTCAACAACGATAGGTGAAGTTTTAGATGAACAAGATATAAAATTGAGAAAAGAAGACAAAGTAAATCCATCATTGAACACAGAAGTTCGTGATAATATGACAATTAAACTGGATTTGGCTACAAAGGTTATTCTTTCAATAGATAACAAAGAAAAAGAAGTATGGACTACAGCTGATACAGTAGAGGAACTACTTCAAGAACAAAAGGTGGCGCTACATTCATCGGATCATGTGAAACCGGAGATCAATGCAGAAATTAAAAAAGGTATGAAAATTTCAATTAACAAAGCGTTCCCTGTTAAATACACGGATGGGGAAATAGATACAGCAGTATGGACTGCTTCGGCTACTGTCGCTGACTTTTTAAAAGAGAAAAAAATTGCTCTTGGAGAACTTGACCGTGTTGAACCGAAAGCGGAAACCGAACTAACGAAAAACATGAGTATCAAGGTCTTCCGCGTAGAAAAGGCCATCGATGTAGTGGAAGAGCAAACTGATTTTGCAACAGTCACTAAAAAAGATTCCTCATTACGTGCTGGTACAGAAAAAGTGGTACAAGAAGGTGAAAAAGGCCTTGTGAAAAACCATTTTGAAGTCGTTAAAGAAAACGGAAAAGAAGTATCTAGAAAATTAATCAAAAGAGAAACAGTGAAAAAACCAAAGAACCGTATTATTTCTGTCGGAACCAAAGCAATAAAGAAACAAGTATCTCGCGGTACAACCATAAGTGCTGGAAGGGAATTTTATGTAACTGCTACAGCATACACCGCTTATTGTTTTGGATGTACTGGCGAAACCGCGACTGGAATAGATTTAAGGTCTAATCCAAATGCGAAAGTCATTGCGGTGGATCCAAGTGTAATACCTTTAGGTTCTAAAGTTTGGGTGGAAGGATATGGCTATGCGATAGCAGCTGATACCGGTGGCGCAATTAAAGGGAATAGAATCGATGTGTTTGTTCCTAGTGAATCACAAGCTAATCAGTTTGGACGTAAAACGGTTCGTATCAAAATATTAGATTAAATAAAAATATTTAAGACACTTCAGTTCATTGATATCAAACCCCTGTTCTTTTTAAGAATAGGGATTTCTTTTATAATTATGTAGGTTAATATTATAAGATAATAATAAGATATATCTAGTTGCAAGAGAAATCATTTCGTTGTAAAATAGCGGCGGCGATTAACAAGTGATCAATTTTTAATTTATTCACAAGGGAAAACCCCATTTTACTTATCTCTACATTTCTTGTGTAGGGTTGAGTGGAATGGGGTTTTTTCTTTTTATATGAGCATTTTGCAAAATTAGATTTTTTGGATAAAAGTATAAAAAATAAAGCACTCGACAAATAGCTACCAGCATGTTATTTTACAAAATATTACAATAATCCTGTTTTTGGGCATACCTGCAGAATTTTTCACATTGAATTTTTTTAAGCGGCTTTCTTCCCTTTATTTTCCTTTGCCATCGCTAGCGCTGAAACAAGTAATACAATAGCGTTCAGGTAAATATGGCTCTTTACTTTCTCAATTCCCCATACATGTAGGGAGTTCGCCGTAAGGTAGCTTTTCATTCTTGAATTACAGCGTTCTACACTTGTCCTCTCGTTGTAAAGCTCTTTCCAACGTTTTGTATCACGGTGCGGATTGGAATATCGGCGCACATCCTTTTTGATGTCGACTTTTACCACCATTCCATAGTTGGAAGATGAACAGGCTGCCATTCCTAATGGGTAATCCACTTTGCCGGTTGCGTGAGGACATCTGAACTTGAGCTGATCCTTATTGGCGCCCCAATAAGTCATTTCATAACCCATGGAACAACGCGGAGTTCCATTGGAAGAAATCCCTTCAGGAGGCTCTTTTTCGTTGCGCAAATTGAGCGGGATAATGGCTTGCGCTCCAATGTTTTTGGCTGATTCATAGTTTTTTAGTTGGTCACATCCGCCATCCATGATCAGAAATTCAATTTTGGATTTGGTACGCTCTGCCACTTGCTCGATTAATTCTGGTGCGACTTCTCCATCGTTCACATGGGCAGGGGTTACTTTTATGGCCATTGGCAGTTCGCTTGCGGTATCGACTGAAAGATGCATCTTATAGCCAAACCAAGTAATTTTATTACCGAAGGAATCAAACTTTGCCCCCCAATTGGCGTTGCCTGTTTGTTCACTTCGCTTCTTAGGCTGCTTCTTTTCATAAGCATCAATGGCGGCACTGTCGATAGCCTGATGTTTTCCATCAATTACTCCTTCCTCTTGAGCTAACTGGACGAGATCTTGAAAGATTCTTTTCACAAGTCCAGTTTTGGTTAGTGAAGAAAATACTCGGCTAAGAGTAGAGATGGATGGTGCAGGCCTGCTAATATCTAAACCACATTGGTAACGAAAACGCAGGTCATTTTTTAATCGATTGTGAAGAGAAGTAAAAGTATCAATACCTTCTAATGGGGCAGCGATAAGAGCCCTTAATATCCCTTCTTTGGAATGTCCTTCAGCCCCTTGGGGTGAAGAACTTTTCAATTGTTTAGCATAAGGACGCAAATCTAGAGCACTAAAAAAGATCGGTAATTTCTCTTTTGACTCTAAAATTTGCAATTCTTCAAAGGAAAATAGACTTTCTTGTAGAATATACAAAGTGACTTCCTCCTTATGGATTTTTGTGGTTTGGTCACTTCAAAATTCTACAAATAAGGGGTGAAGTCCTTTTTTATGCTTTAGAAAACCTTATGACTCTTGGGTTGAAAAATGTGCAAAATGCTCAAATAATAAAAAGAATATTGGTACAGTGAAAATTATTAATAAAAATACTATTGAGGAGAATACTGAAAGAAAAAATTGGAAAAATTTTTTAATCAGCAAGAAAAAATACCTAACCGAGAAATTACAACATTACGAGTAAATCAAAATACACACAAAAAAATAAAAGCACTCGTTGAGACTGTTAAAGCAAATTCCACTAATTCATTAATCGAATTAATGATTTGCGAATTTCTTAAATTACTTACAGAAGAAGAAAAAGAAAAATACAATGATTTCTATAAGCACTATATTGAAAAAGAAAAAGATTAACTAATTGAGTTAATTTCATAATTCTCACCCCTTGATTTTCAAGGGATTCAAGACAATAAAAAATGGGTACCTCCCCAAATTTCGTTATAATGGTAGGTAACCAAACAAACCATACGAAAGAGGTGAGTACCCTATGACTATTGTAAAACAAATTTCTCTTTTTGACATCCATCAATTATTAGAAATGGAAAGTTCCCATCGTTATGAAGCCATTTTTAGTGTGATCGACATTCAGCCTATATTTCAATAGTTTTCTAAAAAGACATTGAAAGGTGCACCACGTGAATTGAATTATGGTGCAATGATTCAATCGCTGATTATACGTATTGTCGAACGTATTCCAACTATCAAGGATTTAGTCAAACGTTTGGTTCATGATCCTTTATTTCGTTTCGACTGTGGATTCCTTGTGTCTGATGTCGTACCATCTGAAAGCTCTTATTCACGCATGATTCAAGTCATTAGTGAATCAGATGTGCTAGATAAAATGAACGATACACTCATCAAAACAGCGATGTTGGAAGGCTTTCTAAATGATGAACATGTCGCCATCGATGCGAGTCACTTTGAAGCTCGTGATGCTTTCACACCATCAGAAAAGAAAGCACCTAAAACTCCTAAAAAACGTGGTCGTAAAACGAAAGCTGAACGAGCTGTTTGGTTAGCCGAACAAGTAGAGAAAAAAGGAAATCAATCAACCTATGAAAAAGAACTGAAAGAACAGCTGGATATCCCATTAGAAACCCTTTGGAAGGATGTACCGATTGAGCCAAAATGGGGTGTGAAAAAGAATAGTAAAGGAAAAAATACATTCTGGTTTGGTTATAAAGCACATTTAGCTGTTTCGACGAAAAGTCAATATATCATCACTCGTTTGATGTCCTCAGGTAATTGAAGTGATTGTAAAGCTGCGATTCCATTATTGAAAAAACTTCATCACTTAGGAAACGGTCAATTTACAATAGCTATATTTGATGCTGGTTATGATGTTGAACCTATTTACCGTCAAGCCGTATCACAGTCCATGCGAGTCGTGATTCCTTACAACGTTCGCCGAGAAGGAGAATATATAGGATTCGATGAACATTTTCGTCCAACCTGTGTGCGTGAACATAGTTACCAATATGACAGCTTTGACGCTAAGTACAATACATTAAAATTCACACGTCCAAAGGAATGTGCAACTTGCCCATTACGAGAAGACACCCTTTGCCAAAAAGTTTTCAAAATCAAATGTGATATAGATATCCGTAAATTTACCTATCCAGCACGTGGGACAGAACGATGGAAACAGCTTTATCAAGAACGTACAGCAGTCGAACGCGTAAACGCTTATTTAAAGGAATACTTTCAATTTGTAAACGCTAAAATAGAATCAACAGAATTTGCTCATTTGGATTGAACACTTTTTCACTATTCAATACACTTCTAGTAAACTAGTAGTTTTAGTTTATTGGAGGCTGTACTAATGGAGGAGAAGTTAGTGTTATATGTAGATATTCACCGCTTGCATGATAGGAAATTACGAATTTCACAAATTGCAAAGCAGTTAAAAATTTCTCGTAATACAGTTTATAAGTATTTAAGTATGACATTTGAAGAAGCGGTTGAAGAATTTGGTCCAATTGAGCGAAAGAAAAAATTAGATCCCTATCGGGATTGGATTGTGAATTGGTTACAAGAATATCCAAGTATCAGTGGAGCGCAAATTTTAGATTGGCTTCAAGAAAGGTTTCCTGACATTGTAGTTGGAGAAAGCACTGTTCGAAGATATGTCAATGAAATGAGAGAAATCTATCATATTGAAAAAACAAATGAACCTAGAGAATACGAAGCAGTTGTCGAGCAATCACCAGGCAAACAGATGCAAGTTGATTGGGGCCAAACAATTCAGAAAAACACTCAGAAAAAAGAAATAAAGCTTTATTTTATTGCCTTTGTGTTGGCTCATTCTCGGCAAAAGTATATGGAGTGGCAGGACCGTCCTTTTACTACACAGGATACCATTCGTTGTCATGAAAATGCATTTCGATTTTTTGAAGGAGTAACCGAAGAAATTGTTTATGGTCAAGACAATCTAATTGCAGTGAATGAAAATGCAGGAGACATTATTTTAACAAAAGAATTTCAAAAGTATGTAAAGGAACGAAAATTTAAGGTTTACCTTTGTAGAAAGGCTGATCCAGAATCAAAAGGAAAAATTGAAAATGTAGTGAAGTATGTGAAAAAGAATTTCGCTCTTCATCGTGTTTTTTCAACGATTGAAGATTGGAATGAAAAAGCGTGGAAATGGCTAGAACGAACGGGTAATTACAAAGTGCATCAAACCATAAAAAAGAGACCTTTCGAAGTGTTTCTCCTGGAAAAGCAACACTTACGAAAAATCTCTTCACCGCTTTCAGAAGTTGAAAGCAACCCTACAGAAATTATAACAAGGAATGTGAATAAGGACAACACGATTCGTTTTCAATCGAATCGATATTCAGTGCCGATTGGCACATACACGAAGTGTCCTCAAGTGAAGCTACAAATCAACGGGCAACAACTAATCATAGTAAACTCAACTACAGGTGAGATTCTTGCCAAACATACAATTAGTTCAGAAAAAGGAAAGCTGATTAAAAATACGAATCATACGAGAGATCGTTCTAAATCAATAGAAGCACTTAAACGACATGTATTGAACCTTTTTCAAAGAGAAGAAAAAGCAAAACAGTATATTGAGGAAATTTGTCATATTTATGGGCGTTATCGCCGTGACCAATTACTTTTATTAAAAAAAGTAGCCGAAGAGAATCCCCAATGGATTTCAGCTGCACTTGAGAAGTGTATGGGTGAAAAATTGTATAGTGCGAATGCCTTTCGTGATGTTGTGGATTATTTAAAACGGCAACAATTGCATCCCATTCCCAAAATTCATGTAGCATCCGCCACCTCTGTTTCAATACCTGTAGAAACAAGAGATTTGAAGGACTACATTCAACGAATGGGAGGAAATATGCATGAGTAAGAGTGTCACGGAAATTCAACAAGCCTTTAAACAATTGCGGTTAGCAGAGACAGCGGAGGAGCTCCCCGAGCTCCTTCGCAAAGCAGAGCAATCCTCATGGACATATTTAGAATTTTTAGAGGAGCTGACTACATTTGAATTAAAAAGGCGCGAAGAAAAAAGTATTCAAAAGCGATTAAACTGGGCTCGTTTTCCATTCCATAAACCGATCGAAACGTTTGATATAAACGAGCAAACAGCGATTACAGAACGTCAGTTAAAACAGCTCCGGGAGTATCAGTGGATTGAACAAACTTACAATATCATCTTGCTTGGTCCGCCAGGAGCGGGAAAAACATTATTATCGGTTGGTTTGGGAATTGAAGCGATTGAAAAAGGATATCAAGTATATTTTGTCACCATGGGAGATTTAATTGTTTTTGTCAATATAAAATTGAGCCACTTACTGAATGAAATTTACAAAATGGAGAATTTGGAGTGAGGAGATCATGCCTTGGAGAGGGACATTATCCTCTCACTCCTTGTGGATTGATTATTATTCTTCTGTTTTTCGATGTTTTAAACTTTCTCTGAAACGATAGGGTTCACCATTAAGCAAAAGGATATGTGCTTTATGAGTTAAGCGATCTAGTAATGCAGTCGTAATTTTTTCATTACCAAACAGATTTGTCCATTCAGAGAATTCTAGATTAGTTGTAATCATTACACTGCCACGTTCATAACGATTGGAAAAGAACTGAAACAGTAATTCGACTCCAATCTTAGAAAACGGAACATACCCTAATTCATCCACGATGATTACATCATATTTGAGCCACTTGTTTTCAAATGCACCTAGCTTATGTTCGTCGTTGGAGATGAGTAATTGTTCCACTAATTCGTAGGCAGTTGTAAATTTTACTTTGTAGCCGTTCAGAATCATTTCCATCCCAAGAGCGATTGCGAGGTGAGTTTTACCAGTACCACTATTGCCTAAGAAAATAATATTCTCTTTCCTTTCCACAAACTCACCTTTTGCAAGTTTCATCAATCGATTTTTGTTTAAACTGGGCATTAAGCTAAAATCATAGGTTTCTAATGTTTTATTAATGGGAGAAACAAGCCTACAGGCTTCAAATCGTTGTTCTGGGAGAGGATGAAGGTATTCTTTTTCTTTTTCCCACATTTCAACAACTAATTCGTTGGAATGAGGAACTTTTCTTTCCTTAGCATCTTCCAAACACCAATGGAATAAGTATTCATTTAATTCTTCAATCGATTGAACTTCAGGTTCAGGCACCAAAGCATTTCTTCGTACATAACCAACGGAACCTTCAACTCGTCCTTTTTCATTACCTGAGCTAGGATTACAGAATTCTGCTTTAAAGAGATAATGGGTTTGTAAAGCCAGAAATGATTCCTGCTCTAAGTGATTTCTTCCTTGAAGAATTTTCTGCACAGATGTTTTTAAATTATCAAAGAGTCCTTCTGTAGGGATACCTCCAAAAAATTCAAACGCATGAACAAAGCCATCTAAGAAAGCCTCTTGTTTTTCGTGGAGATACGCTCTGACAAAACGTACACGACTTGCCGAAAGTTGAGCGTAAAAGAGGAAAACGCGTCGTTTTTTACCCTGAAGAATAATATCCGCCTCTCCCCAGTCGAATGGGAATTGGTGGCCGAGTTGGAATTCAAGTGGAATGAAGACTTCTTGTAGTACTTTCTTGCGTTCTCTCACAATTTTTCTAATGTTGGATTCAGACTCCTTAAAACCATATTCACGAACGAGCCTTCGATGAATATTCGCAGCTGTATGTCTCTGTTTTCCCCATCGTTTGAAATCTTCTTCAAGCCATTGATCGATAATAGGCAATATTCGTTTCGTTTCACTTGAGAATTCCTTCTTTCCATAGGACTTTTCACGTTGAATAATGGTTGGTGGCTGATTCGATTTCAAATATTTACTTACAGTATTTCTTGAGATGCCAAGTTTATTAGCTATTTTTCGTTGAGATAAACCTTCTACCTCATATAGATATTTGATAATATGAAATTGAGCCATCTTAATCATCCTTTTTTATCTCTCCTTCGATTGAGTATTCGGAATTACTCAATCTTAAGAGGGAAGATAAAAATTGGAAATAGGGTGGCTCATTTTATATGTAATCGAAAGCCTTAAAAATGGCTCAAAATTAAATTATCAAATACATTCGGTATCAGCAAATGTTTTATGTGACGAAAGCGAAGCGACAGTCACAATGTGTGACGTCCTACTAATTCCAAGAAGTACCTATTATCATCACATAAAGAAACGTGAAGATGATGAAAGACAGGCTGAAGAAGCTTATTTACAAGATTTTTAAGCAAAGTCGCAATAACTATGGTACTCGTAAAATCAAAAAAGAATTAGAAAAGAAAGAAAAGATTGTTTCAAGTCGCCGAATTGGTCGAATCATGAAGCAGTTAAATTTGGTGTCAAACTATACGGTTGCCTATTACAAACCACCGAAAAAACAAAGTAATGAAGCCAAAATCGCCAATATTTTAAACCGAGCATTTCAACAAGAAAAGAAACTCTCTGTACTGGTCAGTGATTTAACATACGTACGTGTCGGAAAAAGGTGGAACTATGTATGTTTATTTGTCGACCTGTTCAATAGGGAAATTGTAGGTACAAGTGTAGGACTAAACAAAGATACCAACTTAGTCTATAAGGCGTTAAGTAGCATTCAAGGGAATTTAATGAATGTCCAATTATTCCATACAGATCGTGGTTCAGAATTTAACAATCAATTAATCGTTGAAGCAATTGAAACATTTTGTATCCAGCGATCTTTAAGTACCAAAGGATGTCCATATGACAATGCCGTAGCAGAAGCAACATTTAAAAGTTTCAAAATTGAATTTGTGTATCAGAAAACCTTCCAAACACTTGAACAACTCACCATCGAAATGTGGGATCATGTTAACTAGTGCAATCACATACAAATTCATGAAACATTAGGTTATTTAACACCAGTAGAGTATAAGCAAAAATATGGGCAAAGCAAGGGATAAGAAAACATCTAATTGAAGAAAGGCTTTACATGGAGAGGTGGGCATGACTGCCTTGATTGGCAGAGCCAGCCATATTATAAAGCTGATTCCTTGGCTCGAGAGTCATGCCCGTAGAGGCTCCATGTCAAGCCACTTGGAACATAAGAAATTTTTAAGGAGAGCAAGAATTCTTAAACTAGGCCAACCCTTATAAATATTGTTCAATTTAATGTTGACATTCCACTCCTTCCTTGTGATAAGGATGATGATATTTTGATGTTACCATAACAAGAGAAAAGTTTTTTAAGAGAATATTAATATAAAAATTGAGGCTGTTCAGAAAGTGATTGACTTTCTGGACAGTCCCTTCCTTTTTACAAAAAATTGGTGCTGGTTTTTCTCACCAACACCACATATTGAAGAGTCATAATAAAAAGCCATCTATTAATGAGAGATGATTTTTTATCTATTTATTTAATAGGGACCATTTCACTTTCTGGGCAGCTGCCTCTGCAATTATATATGAAAATAGGTTAGATGGCATTTAAAAAATAGTTCAAATAATAAATAATACTTATTTTTTTCTTAAATATAATCCTTCAGTTGTAGTAATCATCTCAATAAGCTTTCTAGATTTTTCATCTTGATAATATAGAGAAACTATTAATTCATTTACCCAAGCAATCACCTTTAATTCTGGTAAATAGATTATAGTTTGTTCATACCCTCTAAGGCTCAGTTTTAAGAGACATGCTAATTCTATGGGGGTATTAACTTGAATGAATAGATAATCCTTAATTTTTATAAGGTAATTTCTTTCTTCCTCAGAGAGGTAATCTGGTAATCTTTTTGAGAAGTAAAAAGAGCTTTGTACCCATAACGGACTATAGCAGGACAATATTGTTAAAGTATTGATATATTTTCTTTCAACTTCAAAATATTCATTTACTGTTTGCTCTTTTCGAGTAAAAAAAACATCTAGTGGAGAAAACCATTCCATAGTTTTATTAATTATCATTGGAAAACGATCTATCAATACAAAATTTTCTGGATATAAATTGAAAAGCTCTTCTTCATTAATAAATCCATCACTATCAAATGGAATTGAAAGATTAAATGAAGCAATTATTTCTTTATATGTCATATTATTATAGTTCTCTTTCAATTTATAATAAACACCACTTTTCTATCTTAATATCTATTCAATATTTTTCCTTTTTCATCTAATGAAGCAACAGTATTTCCTTTATTATCTTTTAGTTTCCATTTTCTACCTCCATGTCCTGCTGTATCTTTATCTATTTGCCATCCCGTTTTTGGATCTTTATAGGCAGTTTTCCCATTTACTTTATCGGTAAATTTACCCAAATCTACATAACCATCATTATTTAATAGTTTTTTTGGAATTGCTTTGTATGCTATATTAATATTTTCAACTAAAGTTGGTTCTTTCAACCATAATTGATAAACTCCAGCTGCTACAGTTAATCCTGCTGCTGCCCAAACAATCAGAGATAGCAATTGCTGGTACTACAAGTAATGGTAAAGCAGCAGGCTGTACTGAGTTATCCGTTTCAACTAAGAACTCTTTTTCGTTTACTATGAAAGATTCCTTTTCTAAGTTATTATTTTCCTGAGCATTAACCATTGGAATGTTTGATACTAATAATATTAAAACTGAAAAATATATTAAAAATTTTTTTATTGTACTCATATTTATCTACCACCCTATAAAAATATTTTAGTTATTACTATGCATAGTACCATTTATAACTCGAGTTATTTATATTATAAAATCAACCAGTTAATACAAGGGATAGTATATAATTACCAATTTTGTAAAATATAGATTATGTAATAAAGTGTAAATCATTTTCTAAATAAGGAAAATATTAGTAATAACAACATTTTTATAGTTTTATAGTAATTGAAAGAGTTTCTATTCTTTCAAGTGTGACGGTTAAAATAAGTGATCCAACATTTAAAGTTTACTTATGTGTAGAAATTATTATAAATTTTAAACTTGCCCCCAACAACATTTTGTAGATGGCATTTAGAATGGCATTTGATGTATTTTGATTTGTGCAAAAATACTTCTAATTATTTATTGATCTGTAGTTATTTTGTGTAAAAGTGGTTCGACTCCCGCCGTTTCCATACATTCATGAAAGTTAATTCGTATGCAAAAATAGCTACACTTTTTAGGTGTTTTTTATCCTTAGTTAAAAAACTCACCCATTCCTATAAACATGCTTACTGATATTTTTTGCCTAAAAATTGCACCAATAAGCACCAGAATAGAACGTTAGTTTGAGTTGTTTTTGAGGTATTCTACATAGAGGAGAATAACTCAAAATGTTGAGGGTATTGGGTCTAATGAATTTTGCGTTATCATTCTACAATGAGACGCTAAAATAACCATGTATACGGATATATCAATATATGGGTATATAAATAAACAAGTCTACAAATATATCATATATAGATATGTAAATATACAGGTATAGGATATATAAATGTATGAATATACAGGTGAATTTATGTAACCGTCAAGTAGAATTAAACAATTTTCCACAAATAATTTTAAACAGTTTTCTACAATTAAGATTCAACAGTTTGCTAAATTAAAATAATACCTTTCTGTATTTCATACGAATGCTATCCGTTTCGTTATCGAAAGTGATAATTTCACTCCTATGTAATAAACGGTCAAGTATAGCTGTTGTTAAAGTAGGATCACCAAGAAATTTTCCCCATTCATTTGGCCCTTTATTAGAGGTTAGAATGAATGCTGCTTTATCATATAAATCATAGATAAACTGGAAAAATAGATTGGCTTCCTGAGTCTCGTAAGTCATGTACATGACATCATCAATAATAATTAAATCCGAAGCTATAATACGTTTGTAGCGTATTTTAGATTTATTGATATATTCTCACTAGCGTCGCATAAATAAGTTTTGAAATTTCAGATTTTATTTTTCTGGAAAATTAGCGAAAAACGAAAACACCTAAATAAAGGTAGTAAACATCCATTTTTTACCTATAGCTTAAGACGAGTGCAACAACGACAAATCAACCTTTAAGGAACGCTCATCCCTTCGATTTTCCGTAACCAAATGTGTGCAGATTTCCATAAAGCTGCTTTCAAATATCGACTTATTTGTAACGTACTTCGGTCACTATTAGTGTTCAACTGAGCTAACACATTTAAACAGTATACAATCATCGCTACGTATACTTGGTTGTGTACGGCTTGTTCACTGTGGCCGTAGAACTTCTTGATATTCAAGTGTTGTTTCATCCATTTGAAAAAGAGTTCAATGGCCCAACGTGACTTATAGATTTCAGCGATTTCATCTGCATCCATATCAAAACGATTCGTCAGTAAATGAAGTTCATTTCCTTTTGTATCCAACAATTTGATGAGACGGAACGCGTTTTCAGAACGATTTTGCGTGGTTCCAATAACCACCATTTCATCGGAGAATACAGGCGAATCTTCAGGTAACGAAAATCGTTCTAACACACGGACGACAGCGTTTTTTCGTAAACGTGAAACAAAGAAATACCCATCATCCGTCATACGGTCAAATCGCTCATAATCTAAGTATCCACGATCGAACACGTACAGGCATTCTTGATCATCAATGAATACCTCTAATTGACCACGATCATGTTCGATTGCGTTTGTCAGTACGGCCTTGTCGGGATAAGAAAGTCTTTTTTCCATGAATACAAGACGCAAGTGAAGCTTCACGCCCGATTTTGTTTTTCGGAACTCTGCCCATTTGTGGTTCGTCAAATTCAGTGGCAACGTACTCGAATCAATGATTTTTAGTGGCGTTGTCAGCTTTCTTCGCTTTTGAAAATGTGTTTTCTCATGAATTTGAGCCACTAAATCAAGAAAAATCGATTGAAAGAAAACCGTTGGAATGGCATTGATTCGTCTTCCTAATTGGGAAAAGCTAATCGATGGAAGACCTGTTGCACGTTGTAATTCTTCAGAAAAAACAGCGTCACTTAAAGCTCGCAAACTCTCGGTTTCATGTAATTGAGCGTACAACAGTAATTTCAGAAATGAAGCCATATAAAGCTTCTTTGTATAGTAATCTAAATGATAGGCTTTCACCATATCGTCAAATAAGTTGAAATTAATTGGTGAAAACCATTGTTCAAATGATGTTTTTCGTGTAAACTTATCCATAATCGTGATTCCTTTATATTGGATTTGGATAGGTTTACTACCACCAAACCATTATAAAGGATTTTTTTATGGAAAAATATAGTTACAGAAAATTCAGATTTATTATGTCTATTGATATTTTTTATGCGACACTAGTGATATATTCTTTTGTTTTTAAAATATACATAAGCTGATTCATGGAGACAAAGGATACTTTGTATCCTCTCTCCACAGCGTGTATTCCTAATGCAACGGATAGATGTAGTATAGATTTATGGACACAACTTGGTTAAGTCATTAATATTAAACTAACGAAAGGTTGTGTCCGAATCATGAGTCAAAAACGGTATAATCAAGAATTTAAACAAACAGTAGTTGAGCTTTATCGCTCAGGCACTCCAGTCAGTCAACTCTCTAGCGAATATGGTGTTTCAGAAGTAACGATTTATAAATGGATTAAGCAACTCTCTCCAATTGAATGTGAACAGGAATTAACTTTGGCTGATATAGAAGCCATTCAAAAAGAAAATCTTCGATTAAAACAGGAGATCGAAATCTTAAAAAAGGCTATGACCATATTCGCGAGAAAATAGATGAGCAAGAACTGATTGACTTGATTACAAAAGAAAGCGAACATCATCCAATCCAAATGATGTGTCGTGTTTTAAAGATGCCTAAAAGTACGTATTATCAATCGTTTCACAAGAAGCCGAATAGCTATCATGTCGCCAACGAACAACTGCTTGAACGAATTCGAGCAATCCATAAAGAAAGTAAGGGTCGTTATGGGGCCCCTAAAATCTTTGAAATACTTAAAAAAGAAGGCTATACAGGCAGTATCAATCGAGTTCAACGTTTGATGAAACAAGCAGGCATCCAATCATGTATTGTAAAAAAATTCCGCCCAACACCAACACAAAAGCCCGTAGAAGAACGAGAAAATGTATTAAATCAAGATTTCACTACAACAACAATCAACGAAAAATGGGTAGCTGATATTACATATGTCCATACGCTTCGTGATGGTTGGTGTTATCTAGCGTCCGTTCTTGATTTACATACAAAAAAAGTGGTCGGATATAAATTCTCTCGTACCATGACATCAGAAATTGTGCTGGAAGCACTTCAGAATGCGATTCAAGATCAAAAGCCCGATCCTGGTCTTATCGTGCATACAGATTTAGGAACACAATATACAAGTGAAGCCTTTCAAAAACTACTAAAAAAACATGAAATGGTTCCGTCATTTAGTCGAAAAGGATGTCCATATGACAACGCTTGTATTGAATCTTTTCATGCCATATTGAAAAAAGAAGAAGTGTATCTAACCAAATACGAAAGCTTTGAGACAGCGAGAATTGCGTTATTTCAATTCATCGAAGGTTGGTATAATCGAAAACGAATTCATGGAAGCATTGGTTATTTGACACCGGATGAATACGAAAAAATGTGCCGAATAGCAGCGTAAAACATGGGGTACAGAACACTTCCCCCCTTCACATTTTTTTTTGCACAACAGCCATGGGTTTATTTCTCCACGTCCCAAGTAGATTGTCAAAGGCTCTTTTCACTTTGACAATCTACTTGGGATGTGGAACAATCCATGAATGGTTGTTGTGCAAAAAAACTTAATCTTTTTGTGTCCAAAAACTTGACGTAGATCCAGGATAAATGTGTTTTTCCTGCTCCTGTTGGTCCCATCAAAATTAAAGTAAAAAATTCTTCAATCCAATTCAGTTCTTTTAATACATTTAGTTGTTTTTCACCAAGAGCTGTTTGTTCCTTCAAATCATAGGTATCAAACGTCAATATTTCTGGGAACTCTGCCCATTTCATTAATCTCTCATTATTTTTCTGCGTAAGCGTAAAATAACGCCCACGTGTTTTTTTCGTGGGCGTTTATTATATGCTCTATTTAGTTTTATTTGGTACGCGACATTCTTCTGGAATTGTCTTCGACCAGGGAAGGAGTTGATCGATGGCTTCTACATCATTGTGATCTATCAATGGTAATTGTTCGAAAAGATAGGTTAAGTAGTTCAATGGATTTAATTGATTCTCTTTAGCTGTTTCGACAATGCTATAAATAATAGCGCTGGCTGATGCACCTTTCATCGATTGTGCAAATAGCCATGCCTTCCGGCCCATCACGAATGGTTTAATCGATCGTTCCGCACGATTATTATCGATTTCAAGTCGACCATCTTCTAAAAACACTATGAGCTTACTCCATTGATTTATACAATATGTAATTGCCTCTCCCAATTTGCTTTTTGGGGGAACTTGAGGGCGTTTTGTTTTTAGCCATGCCAAAAAAGCGTCTAACACAGGTTTACTGTGTTCAAGACGGTATTCTTTGCGCTGTTCGGGAGTACAGTTCTCAAATTTTTCACTGATTTGTCTTTCAATCTGGAATAATTGATTACAGAATTGAATTCCTTCTGCAGCGGTTGATGATGTTTTATCCACATTGGCTGGTAATGCCTTCAGTGCTTCATCGAATTTTCGCCTTGCATGTGCCCAACACCCTACCAGTTCGACATCCTTTAATTCATGATATCCTGCATATCCATCTACATGCAGATATCCCTTAAATCCTTTTAGAAAAGCCTTCGGATGTTTACTGTGACGAGTCGTTTGATAATCATATAAGATGATTGGCGGTACGTCTCGTCCTGTTCGATACATCCACATATAAGACTTCGAATCCGCTTTTCGTCCAGGTTCTGCTAGAACTTGAAGTGTAGTTTCATCCGCATGTAGAATATCGTTTTCGAGTAATAGCTCATGCATCCGTTTATATAGAATGGAAAGCCAATTGGTTGCACCATAAATCATCCAGTTGGCGAGCGTTTGGCGTGATAAATACACACCGAATCGTTCCAACTGCTTTTCTTGACGATAAAGAGGCATTCCTTCCACGTATTTTTGGTTCATGATATAGGCCATAGCCGATGCAGATGCCAAACTTTTTGGGTAAATTGGTGTTGGCATTTTGGCTGTGACAATCGGTGTCTCGATTCCTTCCCGTTCACATTGACGGCAACTGTAAATATGTTGAACATGCTCAACGACTTTTACTTGAGCAGGAATAATCTTGATTTCTCTTCGTATTTCCGTACTCATTTCGTGTACGGTTCCACCGCAACACAAACAAACCTGCTCTTCTTCGGCTAAACGATAGTGAATCGTTTCCGTCGGCAAGTTCTCTAGTTTCGCATCGCGTTGTCCTACAGACTTCTTCCGTTTATAAGTAATGGTTTCAAGTGTAGGTTCTTCCACTTCTGTATCCGCTGTGATTTCAGCTTCATTAAAAAGAGGAAGTTCGAGTTGATCCGGATTCGTTTTTTCACTGGAAGCCCCAAATTTTTTATGTTGGCTAAGGCGGAATTGTTCTTCCAACCATTTGATTTTAGCCTGTAAGGCTTCATTTTGTTTTTTGAGTTCCGCATTTCTCGCTTGCAGTTCTTCAATTGTTGATTCATTGGTTTGTTTGTGTTTGTTCATAAGTTAAAGAATAAAGGAAAGGAATTGACAGGTCAATGTCAAATTCCTTTTAAACCATGATTTTAGCTGATACTTGTTCATGTGCTTGTTTTTGTTCAAATGAAAGACCATCGAGCAACCAACTGAATTGGCGGGGAGTGATGCACAAAGGGCCGGGAGTTCTTTCATCAGGCCATTGAAAGACCCCTTTCTCTAAACGACGATAGTACAACCAAAACCCATTGTGATCCCAATGGAGAATTTTCAATTTATCTCGTTTCCGATTACAGAAAACAAAGAGATTAGAAGAGAAAGGATTTAACTGAAAGCTCATTTGAATAATGGCTGCTAATCCATCAATCGACTTGCGTAAATCCGTTGCCCCCGCTGCTAAATAAACATGTTGAATGGGTGTTTTACTTAACATGTGTTTTCAGCACCTGAACCACTTCGTTGAAAAGGAGTGGATTGAAACCTTCTTTTACTTCGATGGAAAATTCCCCAATGTTAACGATGAGCGGGGAGTTTTTTTCATCCAACGGATGGGATACTTCAACAGTTAGCCATTGAGGGGAAGTCCGTGAAGTTTCAGTTGTCTCTAACTCTAGTCTTTTCATCCATTTATACATACTTTGGTGACCTACTTGATTTTGTTTGCACCAAGCTTTTACACTTGACTCTCCACTAGATCGATAAGATTCAATTCGTTGTTGCCACAATTGTTTTCGTTCATCTGGGGACATAAAAATAAAAACCTCCTAACTTTTGATGTTGATCTCATTATCACAAAACATCAAAATGGTTAGAAGGTGTGGGATATTTGGCGCTTACTTTTCTGCTCTCTACATCGCATCTCATAGCTTAAGATTTCATAAACCAGTTCATGATATGTCCAATTCTTTGCTTCAGCTTCACGGAGTAAATTCGGTAATTCTTTAGCCGTCTCAGCGAGGCGCAAGGTACGACATTTATCTTGTAAAATTTCATAGGGATGATGATTCATTCATTTTCACCTCCAGATAAGACTTTTAAATAAATGTCTTCGGATCGTTCTGGTGCTGATAAATCTTTATACTTCTCATTCAATTCAACGATTTTAGGTGAACTTTTTTGATATTGTACAGATAATGCATGTGCAATATCCCGAAAATCATTTGCACTGGTCATTCCAAGTTTCTTCATTTCAGATAAAGCTTCCTCACAATGATTTGGGTAAATTCTGATGGCTTGTTGTAGTACTTTGAGTTGATCCACTAAATGACGTGGATATCGTTCTTTCAATTTGTGTATTAACCATTGAATATTCTCTTTATCTATGAATGTTTCTTGAATTTGATGAATTAAAAGATCTCGTTTACTTGTGCTATGTTCCCGATGGGAGGGATCTGTAATAATCAATCCTTTTCCTTCGGATATTCGGTGCTTTGCTAACTCCATCCCAGTTTCTTTCAGTCGAATAATTAACCAACCATCCTCTTCTTGTAAATAAGCAAGATTTGGGGCATCTGCTCTATATGTTCCTTTAGGAACGCTATATCGATTTCCTTCATAACGAATAACATTGTCCTTATGGATATTTCTTGTTATACTTGGAGTTGAAACATTTGCGAAAATGTAAGTACCAGAGACTTTCTTTAAGTGTTGTGCTAATAAAGTTGTTTGCTTTGAGTAAAGTTCTATACTAAAACCGATTGCGACTCCTCCGCAATACGAATGGGACCATATAGTTGAGTAAGTTGCCAGAGTGAGGTGGTTAAAATACAGAATGTAGTTAACAAAAGCGTATTTAAAAGATCGATTAATTTTTTGATATTTGCCGTAGCAATAACAATCGTTGCAACGGTAATAACCTACATAATCAATCCAAGTTTGGAGGAACTAACCAAAGAAGTAGGAAATAATCTACCTGATCAAGTGAAAGAATCTAAAGGGATAAAAAAGGTCTGGTCATTTATCGTTAATAATGGATTTATAGTGCCTTTACAAATGTTTTTCTTGGCTTTAATTCCAATACAATTTCTATATCTATTGAATATAATTTCAACTGTTGCTCTTACTGGAATTCTTTTCGGTATTGCTTTACAGGCAAATTTTAAAAAGGGTCTTGGCATAATCATTTCTGCTATTCCTCATTATATCTTTGAGGTTTTTGCTTTTTGTTTATTTGCAGCAGTTCTGTTCAAGTTAAATCAAGTCGTTCGAGATAAAGTAAGAAGTGTATTTAAGAAAGACAAAGCAGGAACGTCTCTAATTAAAAATGTATTGGGGACAGTAAAGATTTACGCTGTTTTAATTTTACCAATCATTATTATGGCTGCATTTCTGGAAACCTACATAGCTGATATTATATTTAGCTTATTTGAGTAGTAGTTTTCAGCAATCGGGCGCGATCGTATTATAAGGGGCTGTCCGAAAAGTCGATTGAATCGACCTTGGGCTCAGCCCTTTTTTCTGTTTTTAGGGTACAAAAAAATCGTCCTTTTTTATAGAATGAAATTGACCAAAAAACATTCCATAGAAAGGACGATTTCTTATGAATAATCAAATGACTATTCAAGAAAATTATAACACGCAATTAGAAATGACTCTAGAGGGTATTCAAAAAATAGAGGTTCAAAAGAATAAGAAACGCAAAAAACTAGTTTTCCAACCTTATTGCAATCGTCAAGTCATGAGCATTTTAGATATCGAAATGTATATTCCTGAAAATCATGTCGCCCGTTTAGTGGATGAAATGGTGGAATCGATTCCGGATGAAGTGTTGTATACTCATTATGTTGGTGGGGGTCGTGCACCCTATCACCCTAAAATGTTATTGAAAGTGATTTTATATGCGTACACTCAAAACGTTTATTCAAGTCGGAAAATAGCGCAAATGGTGAAAGAAAATCTTCCGATGATGTGGTTGGCGGGATTGCAAACCCCTGACCATCGCACAATAAATGATTTTCGTAGTGTTCGTATGTCAAACATGATGGATTCTGTATTTGAACAATTTGTCCTTCAACTAGTAGAACAAGGATTTATCGACCTCGACCATATTTTTGTGGATGGTACGAAAATAGAAGCGAATGCCAACAAATATACGTTTGTATGGCGAAAATCCGTAGAAAAATATGATCAGAAACTACGAGCCAAAATTCAATCGTTTCTACAAGAAGCGCACCAAATCGCCTTGGAGGAATTAAAAGAAGAACAATTAGAAGAAGAATTAGAAAAATCATCGGCACAACTTTCTGAGAGAATAGAAGCTTTGGAAAAAGATTATAAACAGGAAGAAGACAAAGAAAGAAAAAAAGAACTTCGCTCTAAAAAATCCCAACTCACCAAACAACTGAAAACGATTCAAACGGATTATCTTCCACGATTACGAAAATACAAAGTACAAAAACAGATTCTAGGTGAACGAAATAGCTACTCGAAAACCGACCATGAGGCCACTTTTATGCGAATGAAAGAGGACCATATGAAAAACGGCCAACTCAAGGCGGGTTATAATGTTCAACTCGCCACACAACATCAATTTATCGTGGGATTTGAAATTTATCAAAATCCAGGAGATACTCGCTGTTTCCAACCATTTATGGAAAAGTTATTGGAATCGATACCGAAGGAAAAGAAACTCAAGTATGTCATTGCCGATGCAGGATATGCGAGTGAAGAAAACTATTTATATGCGATTGGCGAAGAAAAAGAACCTCGTTTTGAATTATTAGCCCCATACCAAACCTATTTGAAGGAACAAAGTAAAAAGTTTAAAAAGGATTTATCAAAAGTACAAAACTGGAAATACATCGAAGAAGACGATTGCTTTATCTGTCCGAACAATCGGAAAGTCGTATTCAAGTATTATCAAAAAAGAAAAAATGCATCTGGATACATACAAGATTTGAAAGTGTACGAGTGTGAAGATTGTACGGATTGCCCGTTGAAGAATGGGTGTACGAAAGCCAAAGGAAATCGTCGAGTATATTGGAACACGATTTATGAAGAAATGAAAGCGAAAGCCAAAGCAGCTCTTGGTGACGAACAAAAGGCAGCTCTTTATGCGAAGCGTAAAGTGGATGTCGAAAGTGTGTTCGGGAACATCAAGGGCAATTTGCGTTTCACTCGATTTCTGTTACGGGGGCTTCATAAAGTCCGAACAGAATTCGGGATTGTGGCAATGGCCCACAACATACTGAAATGGGCCGCAAATTCCCAAACCAATTTCAAAAATAAGGAAACAGAGCGAATGGAAAAACTCATTGTTTTCTCCATTCGCTCTGTTTTTATGGACTTTTTAGACAAGCCCATTTTTAATTTTTGATACTCAACTTTATATTTCTTTTTTGTATTTCTTCTGACATTGTTCCTGATTACTTGTTTTCGATTTCTGCATAAAGCGATTGAGAAGTAATAGAGTCTTTATACATATGGTCCCGCCAGCATTTAAATTTTGAATACCCTTTGAATACCCCTTGGCGCAATTCAATGAAATCTTGTGTATAAATGTCAACACAAATATGTACACTTTTGCTTGTTTAAGGATGTACAAAATCACTCGTTTTCTTTCTCTAAATGATTCTTTAATCGATAAGAATCTCCAACGATAGTGACAACGGTTGCGTGGTGTAAAATGCGGTCTAAAATCGCATTGGCCAGCTTGGGTTCTTGAAAGATTTCATCCCATGCTTTAAAATTCACATTCGTTGTAAGAATCGTACTACGCTTCTCATAACGCATATCGATGAGTTGGAAGAAAAGCTTTGCGTCCTCGGCATCAATCGGTAAATAACCGATCTCATCGATAATTAAGAGTTTATATTTTGTATAGTGTTTTAATCTACTCTCTAACCGATTTTCTAAACGTGCTTTCTTCAGATTTTGAATTAAGTCATGGCACTTAATGAAATAAGTGCTTGTACGTTTCTTCGCTGCCTCAATCCCAATGGAAGTGGCTAAATGTGTTTTTCCTACGCCACTTGGCCCTAGAAAAACTATGTTTTCATTTGCTTCAATAAATCGAAGTGTTAGAAAATCTAAAATTTGTTTTTGATTTATTGACGGTTGAAAACTAAAATCAAAATCCTTTATTTCTTTCAAATGCGGAAAAGCCGCAACCTTCACCATCGATTGAATCATATTTTGTTCACGTACATCAATTTCGTAATTCGTCAGTTTCACTAGCGTATCTACCAGTGACAATTGATGGTTAACGCTGAAGTCTAAGACTTCATTTAAATGTAAGGACATTTGCTTGAGCTTCAAATAATCTAAGTTTTGTATGAGTTGTTGATAGTTTGTTGTAGGATTCATTATTTATACACTTCTCCAATCGTTGCTAAATTCCGTTTCGCTAGATCATCAATATCCGGATAATTCGGCATGGAAACGCCCAAGGCTTCTTGATAATGTGCTTCCTGATAATTTAATTTCTTATTACTTATTGGGTGTTGCGCAATCAGTTCCGTGTTATAATAAATCCATAATTGATTATCATACACTTGTAAGCCTACTTTCTTTCCTTGGTACTGTGCTGGTACCGAGTATTGGTTTGATTTGTAGGAAATCATGTTGGATGCATTTACTTTTACAAGCGTATGTTTGATCCGATAGGAATCTCTTACTTTCTCAGTTGGTAACTGGAGTAGGTGATTCCTTTCTTTTTTGAATTCTATCGCAGGAATTTTTCCAGTTCCTTGGTGGACCTCATGGTTTACTCGATGAGATAAATCTTGCACAAATTGATGTAATTCTTCCAAGGTCAACTGACCTTGATAAGCATGAATTTCATCTAATATTTTCATTGTGGTTTCCACTTTTCCTTTTGTCCTTGGACGTCCAGCAATGCATGGCTTCACCTCAAAACCAAAATCCTTAGCGAATTGTGCAAACTTGGCATTTACTCTTCCTGGGGAATGTTCTGTTCTTGCCTCATCCATAATGGTTTTCATATTATCCGTGATGATTTCAGCTGGCACCCCTCCAAGAGCTTCGAATGTTTCTGTTAAGAAGGAAAACAGGACACTTTGTGACTTAGAAATACTCATTAGGAAGGTTCTGAAACGTGAATGAGATAGAATCAGTACTGCAACATTGATTTCAACGTTCTGACCATCCTTTGTTTCAAAAGGAATACTCTCTTTCCAATCCAATTGTGCTTGTTTTCCTATAGGCGTTTCAAAACGTGCTGTGCCTTTAGGAGAAGGAATTCGTTTATCCTCTTCAAAGTAAGCATTAAATTCGGGCGTTTTCGCAATATACGCTCGGAACGTCGATGCTGCACAATCCAGTCCATGATTATCCTTTAAATACTGCCATAGCACACGACGATAATAAAACTTTTGCTTAGCATCTTCCGAAAGTAGTGCAGCGATGATTTCATAGTATTCATCAATTTTGGAGGGCTTCTTTCGTGTACGTTTAGGAATAAATCCATTTAAATATTTATCAATGGTTCTTCGATCTACACCTAGATCTCTAGCTAATTGACTTTTATTAATTTTCATCTTCAAATGCTCCATTAGTTGTTTTAATTTTGGTAAGTCTTCAAGACTCTTAATCTTAAAATCAGTTTCGACATTTATCGATATGTACATACTAATCACCTCAAGATTAGTATGTAATCTAAAATCAATTTTGTACATTATTATTCAAGCATTTGTGTACAAATTTAAATTATCATTTCTATCTTGTGAAATTGAAACCTACTAAATATATTGATACATATGGAGTTTTCCATTAAATGATGTGCCGTGAAAACCCAAAAATTAAAGAACGTAAAAAATACGGTCTCAAAGGCGCTCGTCGCGCACCACAATTCTCAAAACGTTAATTTTATCGATACGTTTATGGCCCCTTCTTTTATCAAGAAGAGGGCCATTTTTATGCTTTCGATTACTTGCTCACCAGAATCTGTGAAATTAAATAAAATCCCCTGCCGCGCATACATTAAGCGGCAGGGGATTATTTTTTTGGAATGGATCAATCAATGCAAATTCTATAGGTAGGAAAAATTTTCATTTGTTATGTGGCCGATTGGTCTGCACTGAAAACGGGACAAGAGAATTCATTCCCATTACATCCATTCCATTCGTAACAAATCATGCTCTCGTTGATTGAAAGTCTTTTTTCCTGTTTCGTTAAAATGCAAAGCATTTATAGGGTAGCCATTTTATCTTACTGATTAATAATTTTTCGTCAAAAATATTCTATTTCCCAAAAAATGATAAAAAAATTGGCGAAGACGGAAAAAATGCCTGATGAAAGGAACGATTTGTATTCATGAAAAAAAGGCTTCCTTTATATATTGTAAGTGTAAGAAATCAGGTGGTTTCGGCGACGGATCAATAAAGAACTCAGGAAATGTTATGGAAAATGTGTTTGACAAAACTGTGAAAATTATGATATTAATTAGTTACATTAAATTATCAGAAGATTCGGATAATTATTTATTCTAATATAATGTTTACTTCCCTTTCAATACGCAAATCTTATATTATTTCAGGGTAATTTATGTTTTCACTATAATATTATTTTCATAGATTCACAATTCCGGCAAAAGGAGGTGTAAAATTGAGCAGCCAAAACAATGTGGTTAGCATTAATAGTGAAGCAGTCTTAATGAACAAGTTAACAGAGCCGGGAACAATTTCCCAATTGATCACCTTGCTTGATAATTTGGAGAAATTCAACGTACTGTTTGCAGCCATTGAGCAGTTTATTTCACGCAGTCCAGAAATGGCGGATTCCGTCAACAGAATGGTTGTGGCTTTGCGGGAAGAATTGCCAAGGAACAACTTCATCAGCAATATGCAAAAAAGCATCGAAACATTAACGCGTTTCCAAAATTTAATCAACTCCGAAGAATTCAAGAAAATTGAAGAAACATTCTTGAATGAAAGAACACTCAAGTTTTTAAGCAATTTATGCGACTCTGCGTCAGAAGCAGCTTCGCAAAAGGATTACAAAGGTTCAGGCAGCTCCGGCATTTTTGGATTGATGAAAGAACTGACAAACCCGGAAATTCAGCCTGCCATTCAATTTGTTTTGAATTTCGCAAAAGTACTTTCAAAGGAGCTTAAAAATGCATGAACTGTCTATTGCATTCAGCCTGGTCCAATTGGCGGCAGAAACTGCGGAACAAAATAATTTGAACAAGGTGGATGCACTTAGATTAAGGTTGGGAGTATTTTCTGGTGTTGTAAAGGAAGCATTGGAATTTTCCTTTGACATTGCAACAGAAGGAACAATGCTCGAAGGAGCACGCTTGATAATCGAAGAAATTCCGTTAAAAATTTTTTGCCCGCAATGTGAAAAAGAGTATGTGTTGCAAAATCCGGTTCCAATCAAATGCCCGGAATGCAACTCAGGCACTGATCAGATTCTAGAAGGGAAAGAAATTGAATTATATGAACTAATAGGTGGGGGTTAATATTGAGCCAAGCAATTGAACAGCCACGTATCGTCAAAATAAGAGAGAATGTTTTGAAGAAAAATGACATCCTGGCCAGAGATTTAAGAAAGCGTTTTCATGACCACGAAGTATACGTGGTGAACATTGTTTCCAGCCCCGGCTCCGGAAAAACAACATTGCTTACGGAAGTGCTGAGGCGCCTCAGCCAAAAATATAGCGTAGCGGCACTGGTAGGCGATTTGGCAACAGAAAACGATGCACACCGGCTGGAACAGAGCGGAGCAATGGTGAAACAAATCACAACTGGGACGGTTTGTCATCTTGAAGCCCAAATGATAGAAGATTCGCTCCGACATTGGAATTTAAATGAGCTGGATTTTTTATTCATCGAAAATGTCGGTAATTTAGTTTGCCCTTCCAGCTATGATCTGGGCGAAAATATGCGGGTTGTCTTATTTTCAACAACGGAAGGGGAAGATAAACCGGAAAAATATCCGACCATCGTCAACAGCGCAGATGTAGCCATCATTACAAAAATGGATTTGGCGGAAGCGGTGGATTTTGACAAAGAGATGTTTTACCAAGCAATCTATCATTCAAGACCTAATATGAAAGTTTTTGAAGTATCAGCAAAAAAAGATATGGGGATTGATGAATGGATTGATTTCTTAATAGAAGAAAAAATGAAAGCGTTTTAATGGGTTTGTTAGTAATAAAAATATACGCGATTTTGGAGGTGTGAGAGGTAAATGGTAAATGTGTTTTGGATTCATGGTGGAGCCTGCAATGGAAATACTCAATCGTTTCTGAATGCAGATGAACCTACCGTGATTGATTTAGTGACAGATTTTGGAATTAATATTCTTTACCACCATTCGGTCTCCATGGAATTCGGCTATCAAGTGAAAGGGATTTTGGACGACATCCTTGAAGACCGTACCGAATTGGACATCTTGGTTGTCGAAGGAACAGTCATTCAAGGCCCGAATGGAACGGGGCGCTTCGATACATTGTTTGAACGTCCTAAAAAAGATTGGATTTATGATTTGGCCCATAAAGCAAAATTTGTTGTGGCTATCGGGGATTGTGCATGTTGGGGTGGAATTCCTGCAACAAGTCCGAATCCATCCGAATCAACAGGATTACAATTCTTCAAGGATAAACCTGGCGGATTTTTATCAACGGAATTCCGCTCACAAGCCGGTTTACCGGTGATCAACATTCCAGGGTGCCCTGCCCATCCGGACTGGGTGACGCAAATCCTTGTAGCCATTGCGACAGGCAGAACTTCAGATATTACATTGGATGAATATCACCGCCCTGAAACGTTCTTTAAAACATTCACTCAAACAGGTTGTACACGCGTTCAATATTATGAATATAAAGAACCGGTGGAAGAGTTTGGACAAGGAACGAGAAAAGGCTGCCTATTCTATGAGCAAGGCTGCCGCGGACCGATGACCCGTTCATCCTGCAACCGTATTTTATGGAACCGTCAATCTTCCAAAACAAGAGCAGGTATGCCATGTATCGGATGTACAGAACCACAATTCCCATTCTTTGACTTGGCACCAGGAACAGTATTCAAAACGCAAAAAATCTTGGGAACTATTCCGAAAGAAGTGCCAACAGGCATGGATTCATTAAGCTACTCAGCACATGCTGCCGTAGCTCGTACAGTGGCTCCTAAATGGGCAAAAGAAGATCTGTTTGTACCATGATAATTGGAAATTTTTGAAAGAATTAAGGAGGGGAGAATTTGGCACAGCAAACGATTAAAGTCCCTTCTTTAGGACGTGTAGAAGGGGATTTAGATGTCAAAGTTACGATTGAAAATGGTGTAGTAGTTGATGCCTGGACGGAAGCGACGATGTTCCGGGGATTTGAAAAAATATTGGTTGGCAAAGATCCGCAAGCGGGTCTCATCATGACCCCAAGGATCTGCGGTATTTGTGGTGGCAGCCACTTAACAAAGTCCGCCTATGCACTCGATACCGCGTTTCACACTGAAGTGCCGCCAAATGCCACTTTGGTGAGAAATATCGCGCAAGCGGTGGAAACGATTCAAAGTATCCCTCGTTGGTTCTATGCGCTATTTGCCATAGGGCTGACACATAAAAACTATCAATCATCGCCTTTATATGAAGAAGTGAATAGAAGATGGGCGCCATTTGTCGGTGTGAACTATGAAAAAGGCGTAACGCTTTCCGCCAAACCGGTGGAAATCTATGCGATTTTTGGCGGACAATGGCCGCACTCAAGTTTCATGATTCCAGGCGGCGTCATGTGTGCGCCAACCCTCTCGGACGTTACCCGTTCGATATCCATTATGGAACATTTCCGGAAAAACTGGCTGGAGGATATTTTACTCGGCTGTTCAATGGAAAGATGGCTCGAGAACAAAACATGGTCCGATGTGCTTGAATGGTTGGAAGAAAAAGAAGAGCACTATGAATCGGATTTGGGATTATTTATCCGATACAGTATGGATATTGGATTGGACAAATATGGGGCTGGTCCTGGCAAGTACTTGGCTGCAGGAAGTTTCCCAAATCCTGAGAAATATACTCACCCTACAATCGACTCGAGAAACGGTGCGTTGATCGCCCGTTCAGGCGTATATGACGGCGAGAACTACCATGATTTTGACCAAGCCCGTATCCGGGAAGACCATACGCATTCCTTCTATGAAGGAACAGGTTCATACCATCCGTTTGAAGGATTTACAAATCCGCTTGATCCTGAAGAAGGGGTAAAACAAGGAAAATATACATTCGCAAAAGCTCCGCGCTATTTATTGGATAGCGGCGAAACACCGCTGGAGGTCGGACCGCTTGCCCGCCAAATGATTGCAGGACGAGAAGGTGCGGAAGATTGGCAAGATTATGATCCGTTGATTTCCAACATTGTAAAAGAAATTGGACCGAGCGCTATGGTTCGCGTGTTGGCACGATTCCATGAAGCGCCAAAATATATCCGTTATGTGCAAAATTGGTTAAAACAAATTGACTTGAATGAAAAATTCTATGTGAATCCTGGCGAATTGATTGAAGGACGCGGTTTCGGAGCTACGGAAGCAGCCCGGGGATTCTTGGCGGATTGGATCCAAGTGAAAGACGGAAAAATCGAAAAGTACCAAATCATTACACCAACTGCATGGAATATTGGACCACGTGACCGCTTTGGCCAAAGAGGTCCGATTGAAACAGCACTGATCGGTACGCCAATCAAAAATCCGGAAGATCCGGTGGAATTGGCACATATTGCGCAAAGTTACGACTCCTGTCTCGTATGTACAGTTCATGCATATGACGGCAAAACAAACAAGCAATTGGCCAAATATCGGGTGACAAACTTCTGATTATACAGAAATGGACAATTTCAAAGAAACTTAAAATCTATTAGAAGAAAAATAATTAGAGGGCAATTTTATCATAAAGCCCTCTAATTTATTCATAAAAGTTTTATAGATGGAGGACAACATGATCACAATTATTGGCTGTGGGAATTTGATCCGGAAAGATGATGGTGCCGGCCCTATTTTGATACGAAAGTTATGGGATTTAGGCGTTCCTTCAAATGTGCGTTTGGCGGATGGCGGAACGGCAGGAATGGATGTCGTATTTCAAATCGGAAAAGCTGAAGAATTGATCATTATTGATGCTTGCACGACGGGAGCGGAACCGGGGACGGTCTTTGAAATCCCGGGGGAAGAAGTGGAAGCCATTCCGTTAGAAAACATCAATATGCATGATTTCCGTTGGGATCACGCCATTGCCATGGGGCGATGGTTATTGAAAAATGAGTTTCCAAAAAAAGTAACGGTCTATTTGGTTGAAGCCCAAGATTTATCATACGGTACGGGGCTTACACCGGAAGTGGAAGAAAGCGTGATGAAGTTGGCGAAAAAAATAATCAAAAAAGTATCAGGTGAAGAAATTGAAGTGTCAAATAACTGAAACAGGCTATTTGCAAATTCCCGCGGAAATCGCTCAACACTATTTCCCTACTGGCGCGATCATTGCCATTCTGCAAGGACAAGATTTGCTCATCATGCCGGTGAATTATGTAGGAGCCGGAGGATTGATTTTAAAATACCGCAATGCCAGAGGGGATCGTTCCGTTTTCATATCTGAATTTTTGCCGGATGATGTGGACTTTGGACCAAGAGATGTCCAATGGGATGAAGAGGCATTGGCACTTCGGATTCCACTATATTTAAACCAATGAGAAGTTTTGTAGCCGTTTCAGAGGGTAATTGATTTTAGGGGGGAGATGAACATGTTGAAACGTCAGCCAATTGGAGTATTTCCAGGTACAGCCGGATTCTTTTTATTGCCGCCGATCAAAAATGCGGACACCATCATGCCTTCTTTATTGCAAGGTTTTATTCCTGAACCTTGTCCAAAAGAATGGCAATTTTTTTTAGCCGCCATTCAGGGGGAACCTGTGGAGCGGGTTGATGAGTTGTTGCCTGACACCAAAGAAGGCCACTTTAATCGATTCATTTTATATCCTGAAAAATCCCATTACGAAAAAGCGAAATCCATGTTGGGCGGAGACTTGAGACTGCTTTTGGATGCGGTAGCCTGGCGTTTGAATATGAAGCAGGAACCTCCCCGATATGACGAAGATACGGCTGACGAGATCCGGGCATTCATTATGGCTACACATGCTTATGAAGCGTTTCAGAATAACAGCTGGACGAAAGGGATTCAATTGCTGGAAGAAGCCGCTCAAATTGTCAATGAAATTTCGCCCATCTTTTCGGCGCGGCTCTTAAGTGAAGTCGCCGCAACGAAACAATCATTGGGAATGGTCGACATTCAATTGGTTGAATTATATAAAACCGCTTTATCGCTGATCGAACGTTCACCCTTTGACGTTATGCGGGCAGAGCTGACCTTCCAGATGGGGACAGCCTACCAGGAAATAGCGGACAGCGGCAATAAAACCTATTATTTAGAGGCCATCAAATGTTACAACACGGCTTTGAAAACATATCGGAAAGAAACGTATCCTGAAAACTATGCCATGATCCATATGAATTTGGCGTTGTCTTATATAGCCATGCCGCCCAATGCCCATAACTACCACTTGAAAAATGCGATGGCCATTCAATCGCTCAGGGAAGCATTGCGTTATTTGGATAAAGAAAACCATACCGACTTATGGTGCAGTGCAACGATCAATTTGGCCAATGCCCTGCAATATGCAAAGTCTTCCCATATTGAAGACAACTTGTGGGAAGCTGTCGCCCTTTATGAAGATGTACTGAAGGTGCGTAAAAAGGAAACAGATCCTCATGGCTATGCGCGGCTCGTTGCGAATCAAGGTACAGCCCTCTCTCATCTAGGCGCATTCTCCAGTGCGGTGCCAAAATTGACTGAAGCGAAACAAATCTTTGAAGAACTGGGCGATCGTGAATCGGCAAAAGTGGTAGAGGACTTGTTACAGGAAATCAAGTTGAAACAAGAAGAACTTTCCAAAAAGTAGTGGAGGGAAACCGGTGAACGATTACGAAAAGCAATATTTCAATACGCTGTTGCAAATTGCCACAGAGCGGTTTGTAGAGCGGGCCGTCCAACGTTCGGAAGGGGTGGAAAATGCGTTGCACCTTTTGCGCACGGATCCTTATGGCAATGGGGTATGGCTGGATAAATTCGTTGATGCTTTTTTTGAAGAATTTTTGCTCGATAATCCTGCAGGTTCATGTTTTATTCTACAAGCGCTCTCAAAACGGCGTTATGATCCGGAACAAGTTCTGCAACAAGAAGTAACGGTGGAAGCGATTGTAGAAAAAATGGCAAAGGGAGTATTTGAAGAGCTGTTAAAACAAAAAGCTGAAGAAGTGCTTGAACAGCATGCAGCTTTTGGGGGGTGAAGCCGATTGGGCACACAATCAAAAAGTGTGGAACAGTTGACAGAGCGGATTGATCAAGTGTTAAGAGAGATACGGGAAATGGATTTTACTGACTACCAATTGAAAAAAATCATGGAGTTAAAGAAAGCCATTGAAGCGTTTCATGAAGATGCCCTTAGAAAGCTTGTAAAAATTGTCCGCTCAACGGATGAAGGAAAACAGTTGATGTTGGAGGCCATAGAGGATCCTTCTGTCTATGCGATGCTTTTATTGCATGGAATCATAAAGCAAAACCTGTATACAAAAGTCGCTGCGGTCATGGAAGAGATTCGGCCTTATTTAAATTCCCATGGCGGGGATATTGAATTGGAAAAAATCGATGGCAATGTGGTCTATGTGCGGATGCAAGGGGCTTGTTCAGGCTGCTCTTTATCGGCAGTGACATTGAAAAACGGCGTTGAAGAAGCCATCAAAGCACGGGTTCCGGAAGTCGAAAGAGTCGAGATGGTCAACGATTTATCTCCAGGGTATATGCCTTACAAACGGAACGTCGATGAAGGGGATTTAATGAATTCGGGGTGGAGAGAAGGCCCGAATGTCGACGAATTAGAAGAAAACAAGCCATACTACCTCACCATCGATGAAGTGGACGTGCTGTTAATCATCATAGACAACAAGATCATGGCCTATCGGAACCGCTGTCCACATCGGGGAATACCATTTACACAGGAGACGGTGGAACAGGAAGATCATATGGTTTTAATCGGACATGACAATACACTTCGCTTTGATTTGACAAATGGGGAATGCGTTACTGTCCCGCATATCCAATTGGAGCCGTTTCCTGTGCGAATTGAAAATAAGCAAGTGTGGATCAGGACCGGGAATTAACGAAATGTTGGGGGGATAAAAATGTGCTTGGCGATTCCAGGAAAAATTGTCGAGTTGCTGGATGATCAAAATCAATATGCGATGATTGATGTTTCCGGTGTGAAACGCAAAGTGAACATCAGTTTGATCAAACATGAAAATGTGAATGAAAACGATTGGGTGTTGATTCACGTCGGATTCGCAATGAATAAAATCAGCGAAGAGCAGGCGAAAGAGCAATTACAACTATTGCAGGAAATAGGAGAAGACAAGGAAGCGATGGAGGAAGTGAGAGGGTATCAGTTTGAATAAGTGGTACTAAATTTTTCTGATATTTTTTGGGGGGATTTAAATGAAGATGCGTTATATTGATGAATTTCGTAATCCTGATTTGATTAAGAAAACTTTGGAAGAAATTGAGCGTATCGTTGAGCCGGATGACCATTTTCGAATAATGGAGGCATGCGGAGGGCATACGTATTCGATTTTCCATTTCGGCCTTCAAGAACTGTTGCCAAAAAATATTGAATTTATTCACGGGCCAGGATGTCCCGTATGTGTTCTTCCCCCAGGGCGTGTCGATGAAGGATTGGAGATTGCATCCAAAAATTCCGAAGTGATTTTTACAGCGTTTGGGGATGTGATGCGCGTTCCAGGAAAAAAAGGTTCCCCATTAAACCATAAAGCGATGGGGACGGATGTACGGATGATTTATTCACCCTTGGATGCATTAAACATTGCGATCAAAAATCCGGATAAAAAAGTGATATTATTTGCCATCGGTTTTGAAACGACGGCCCCTTCCACAGCCATCACGGTTCTAAAAGCGAAAGAATTGGATATCGACAACTTTTTCGTCTATTCCAATCATGTAAAAATCATACCGGTTTTAAAATCCATTTTGGACCAGCCGAATATGAGAATTGACGGATTCATCGGGCCGGGGCATGCATCGGTTATCATCGGTGCCCATCCTTATGAAATCATTGCCAAGGAATATAAAAAGCCGGTCGTGATTTCAGGTTTTGAACCATTGGATATTTTGCAGTCCATTTTGATGCTGATCAAACAGCTGAAAAGCGGAGAATCCAAAGTGGAAATCCAGTATAAACGGGTTGTAATGGAAGAGGGAAATGTTTCCGCATTAGAAATCATCGATCAAGTGTTTGAAGATCGCCCTGCATTTGAATGGCGCGGATTAGGGGCAATCCAAAATTCCGCATTGAAGCTGAAACCGGAATTCGCCAAATGGGATGCGGAAGTTCATTTCAATGTCGAAAAAATCCACATTGAAGAAAACAAAGATGCCCAATGCGGGGAAATATTGAAAGGAATGCTGAAGCCGAATCAATGCAAATTGTTCGGAAAAGTGTGCACTCCTGACAATCCTGTCGGCGCTCTCATGGTTTCTTCTGAAGGGGCGTGTGCAACTTATTATAACCACCTGTATTCTACAATGAGTTCTTAAAAACAATATTTGAAAAATGTCGAGAAGGAGTAGTTGCCATGCTGAAAGAGAAGGTCGCTTTTAGAGAACCAACCATTCAACTTGCCCATGGAGCCGGCGGGAAGGCAAGCCGGAGATTAATTGAGGGGCTTCTGGTGCCGTATTTAAATGTAAAAGAATTGAACGATGCGGCCTATGTACAAGCGGATCAAACAAAAATCGCCTTTACAGCGGACAGCTTTGTCGTAAATCCTTTGAGATTCCCTGGGGGATCCATCGGGGAATTGGCAATCAACGGAACGGTCAATGACATTGCCATGGGCGGTGCGAAACCGCTGGCCATAGTTACAACTTTGATCATAGAAGCAGGCCTTGAAACGGAAATATTGGAAGCGGAAATAAAAGCCATGCATGAAGCGGCGGAAAAAGCGAATGTGGCCATTGTCGGCGGCGATACAAAAGTGGTCGAACATCAAAAGGCGGACAAGCTGTTTATTACGACAGCAGGCATCGGGCTTGTGGACCCAAGAGTCAATTTATCAGCAAGCAGAGTCAAAAAGGGAGATAAAATCATCCTTTCCGGACCCATTGGTGACCATGGCATCACCATCCTTTTCGCCCGGGGAGATCTCGATCTGGAAGCGGATATCAAATCCGACACACGCTCAGTTTGGCCGTTTGTTTCCAAACTGATTAATGCGGCAGCACCGGGGCTAAAATGGATGCGCGATCCAACCCGTGGTGGAATGGCAACCGCATTAAACGAATTGGCAAGGGATGCCCAAGTGGCGATCATGCTTGAAGAAGAAGCCATCAAAGTGCATCCGGAAGTACGCGGCGCTTGTGAAATATTGGGGCTTGATCCGATGCATATCGCGAATGAAGGGCAATTTATCGCGGTTGTTTCAGAGGAATATGCGCAAGATGCATTAAAAGCCATACAGCAAGTCCCTGGAGGAGAACAGGCGGCCATTATTGGGGAAGTGTTTGAAAGCGATCGCCATATTGTCCTTTCCCGCTCTTCTTATGGTGGAACGAGGGCGATTGATATGTTGGTCGGTGATCCCCTTCCACGGATTTGTTGATCATCTGTAAATTATATGGAAAGAGAGTGATTGAATGACAACGCCTTATCGTACGATGACGACCTATACTTTTTTACCTGATACGGCCATTTGCGATGATTGTTTAAAAGAATTGTTTGACCCGGAAAGTAAACGTTATTTATATCCATATATCGGCTGCCCTAATTGCGGACCAAGATATGCGTTAATGAAAAATGTCCCATTTGAACGCCAAAATACAACCATGACGGATTGGGAAATGTGCCCATCCTGCAAAGAGGAATATGAAAATCCGCAGAACCGCCGATATCATGCGGAATTAAACTGCTGTCCGCAATGCGGTCCAAACTATTATCTGTTTGAAAATGGACAACGTGTTGAAGGTGAAGAGATGTTCCGGCGGGTAGCCGAACTGTTGAATGCCGGGGAAACCCTTCTTGTGAAAAACAATGGCGGCTACCATTTAGTATGTGATGCCTTTAATGGCAAAGCGGTTCAAGTCATGAGAAATAAATTGGGCCGCCCACGAAAAGCCTTTGCCATCATGGTAAAAGATTTGGAGGCAGCAAAAGAAATTGTTCATTTATCTGAAAAGGAAGAAGAGATTTTACTATCGAAAAGACGTCCAATTTTGCTTGCCAAATCAAAGAATGAAGAATTGAGCTCCATCGTTGCGCCGAACAATACAGACATCGGCCTCATGGTGCCTTATACAGGATTGCAGCATCTTTTGTTCCACTTTGGCGCGCCGCGTTACATCGTGATGACGAGCGCCAACTATCCCGGAGAACCGACGATTCATAAAGATGACCAATTAACGGGATTGATGGAAGATTTCCAATGTGCGGCTTTGATCGGTGAACGTGAAATCGAGCGGAGCGTTGACGACACGGTATTGAAAGTGACGAAACTCGGAGCGGTGCCTTTCAGAAGATCCAGGGGCTATAACAACTTGCTGGATATCGCGTTGCCTTCTTCCCGCCCGATTTTAACGGTCGGCGCAGATTTAAAGAGCACCATTACACTGGTAAAAGACCAGAAAGTCGTTATGAGCCACCATCTTGGCGACATGACGAAATATGGCACACAGTTGAAGTTTGAACGGACAGTGAAGGATTATTTGGCCATCCATGGGGTGGACTTGAGCGAAACCATTATCGGTTATGATTTGCATCCGGAATACTTTACAACGAAATTCGCCCAAACATTGGAAGGCTGTCAACATGTCGCTGTGCAACATCATAAAGCCCATCTTGCCTCCATATTGGCGGTGAAAAATAAACTGTCGGAACGGGTTGTCGGCATTGTTTTTGACGGTGCCGGATACGGTGAGGACGGCGAAATTTGGGGCGGCGAAATTTTTGTAGGAAGTGTACAGGAAGGATTTACGCGGCGCGGCCATTTAAGAAAAGCGTCTTTGATTGGCGGAGATGCGGCAGCAACGTTTCCGCTTCAAGCTTTGGCAGGTTTTATAGGTGACTTTGACAAAGAGCTGCTGGATCGTTTGCAGCTTCCGGATTCATTCCATAAGGCATTGAAAATCAAGGAAAAAAATATTCGCACATTCCCGACAACATCCGTGGGAAGATTGTATGATGCGGTGGCCGCGTTATTAGGTTTCCACCTGGACAACTCCTTTGAAGGGGAAGCGGCGATAGGTTTGGAATACTTGGCGAGCCAATCACAAGTGGAAGAAGTGTACACATTCCCATGGACAGGGGAAGAGTTGGATTATCGCCCATTATTTGAAGAAATGATTCAATCAAAGCTGAAAGGCCAATCGCCATCAGTGATTGCAAGGGGATTCCATCGCAGTTTGGCCCAGGCGGTTGTGGATGTGATTCAGTCCCTTTGTGAAGAGTATGATACGAATTACGCCGTATTGTCCGGCGGGGTGTTCCATAATAGTCTGCTGGTTTCCGACATTTTCGATTTATTGGAAGGTTCAAAGATTGAAATTTTATATGATGATGAAGTTCCATTGGGCGACAATTGCATCAGCTTAGGGCAAGCAGCCATTCTTTCAGCAACAATCCTTGAATAAAGGTGAGCGCTATGAAGGTTAATAATCGATTCCTACTTATGTCAGTGCTGATTTTTGCATGTTTCCTGCTGGTTGCATGCACATCCCAAGCTTCTGACTCAGAAACTGGCAAGAAAAAAGATAGTTTAGTATTGGCAATCGGCTCAGAACCGACCGATGGATTCGATCCGACGACAGGTTGGGGCAGGTACGGTTCCCCATTGTTTCAAAGCACCTTGCTTACACTGGACCGAAATTTCAATGTGCAGCCGGATTTGGCCGTGGACTATAGCGTGAGTGAAGATGGATTGGAGTGGACTGTAAAAATTCGCGATGATGTGAAGTTTTCCGACGGTGAGCCGCTGACAATCGAGGATGTGATATTTACCTTTGAAACGGCCAAAAACAGCCAATCAGTGGTGGACTTACAAAACTTAAAAAAGATTGAAAAACTTGATGCCCAAACAGTGAAATTTGTTTTAGAAAGACCCCAATCGACCTTTTTATACACATTAACAATGCTAGGAATTGTGCCGAAACATGCCTATTCTGAAAACTATCGGGAAAATCCAATTGGCTCTGGACCATATAAGTTAGTGCAATGGGATAAAGGGCAGCAGCTAATTGTCGAGGAGAATCCTTATTATTACGGAAAAAAATCTCCTTTTAAAAAATTAACATTCCTCTTTTTATCCCAGGATGCCGCATTTTTAGCGGCAAAAGCGGGACAGGTGGATATTGTATCCGTTCCGCCCAATTTGGCAAAGGAAACCATTCCTGGAATGAAGCTGATTGCACTGGATAGTGTGGACAATCGCGGAATTATGATGCCAACCCCAGAACCGGGACTTGATTTGGAAACAGGAATCAAATTCGGACATTTTGTAACATCGGATCTCGCCATCCGCAAAGCGCTCAACATTGCCATTGACAGAGAAAAGTTGGTTGATGAGGTACTTGAGGGATTTGGAACTCCCGCCTTTTCAGTAGCGGACAAACTGCCATGGTGGAATGAAGAGACCGTTTTTGAAGATGGGGATATAGAAGCGGCAGAACAAATTTTAATGGATGCCGGATGGCGGAAAAACGCGGATGGAATTTTTGAAAAAGACGGGGAGAAGGCAAGGTTTACATTGGTGTATCCTGCCAGTGACCAAACGCGCCAATCGTTGGCCATTGCATTTAAACAAATGGCCAAAGAAATCGGCATTGAGGTCAACACGGAAGGCAAAAGCTGGAGTGAAATCGAGGAAGTCATGCATTCAACGCCAGTCGTTATGGGCTGGGGAAGCCATGACCCGATTGAAATGTATCATCTTTTCCACAGCAAGTTTCGCGGTCAAGGTTATTCGAATGCAAACTATTACTCCAACGAAAAAGTAGACCAATATATGGATCAGGCGATTCACGCCACATCCCAGGAAGTGGCGAATGAATATTGGAAGAAGGCCCAATGGGATGGAGAAACGGGCTTTTCCGCGCTGGGCGATGCTCCATGGGTTTGGTTGGTGAATCTTCAGCACTTATATTTTGTGAATGAACATTTGAATATAGGCGAACAGAAGATACAACCCCATGGACACGGATGGCCGATAACGGAATTTATTGCAGATTGGACATGGGAAGAGTGAGTATGGAAAGAAGGTAGAGGGCATTGCAACTCTTGAATATAGGAAAATTTATTCTATTGCGCACATTGAAATTTGCCATATTGCTATTTGCCGTTGTCTTGTTCTCTTTCATACTCGTCAGCTTCTCGCCTGTCGATCCCATCCAATCCTATCTCGGGGCGGAGATGATGGTGGTCAGCGAAGAGCAAAAGGAACAACTTGCTGAATATTTTGGTGTCGATGAATCAAAAACACAGCAATTTCTTAATTGGTTGAATATGTTTTTGCATGGGGATTTAGGCACTTCCCTATTGTACCGGCAAGAGGTGCTGTCCATCATTCAAGAAAGGTTTCTCGCCTCCTTTATGCTGATGGCCATTTCCTGGATTATCTCCGGCATTTTTGGCTACGCATTAGGTGTGATTGCGGGGATGAATGAAGGATCTTGGATGGATCGGGCAATCAAATCTTATTGTTTCATCCTCGCTTCCACCCCGGCCTTTTGGATAGGGATATTATTGCTGATTGTCTTTTCCATGTGGCTCGGCTTATTTCCGATTGGTTTGGGGACCCCGATCGGGATGCTATCAGATGAAGTGACCTGGCTGGATCAAATAAAGCATATGGTGCTCCCTGCTTTGACATTAAGTATCATTGGCGTTTCCAATATCACCCTTCATACAAGGCAAAAAGTGATGGACGTTTTTAACACCGAATTTATACGATTCGCACGGGCAAAGGGGGAAGAAGGTTTCCGGCTTTTTGCCAGACATGGTTTGCGAAATACGTTATTCCCTGCCATCTCTGTGCACTTTGCCTCATTTGGAGAATTGTTTGGAGGGGCCATTTTAGCTGAACAAGTATTTTCTTATCCGGGTTTGGGACAAGCCATCGTCCAAGCAGGAATGAATAGTGATGTTCCCCTGTTGCTGGGAATCGTTGTATTTAGTACGTTGTTTGTGTTTATCGGCAATTTATTGGCCGATTTGTTGTATTACCTCATCGATGTACGGATGAAAAATGGTGAAGCGATATGAAAAATCATTCCATTACAATTGGACTTGGAAATACGGTCCACCGCAAACGGGTGTTGATGAAATTAACCGTAACCGCATTGTTATTTCTGATCATTGCTTTTAGCGGGTTTTTGATCGGAGATGAGCAGATCGAGGCGAATATGAGTGAAAAAAATCTTAGCCCTTCCGTCGAACACCTCTTTGGAACGGATTGGTTAGGAAGGGATATGTTTTACCGCACATTTTTAGGTCTTCATTTAAGTTTGCAAGTCGGCTTGCTGGCGGCAACGATCAGTACATTAATAGCCCTTATCTTCAGTTTGTTATCTTCTATAAACAAATTTTTCGATGCAATTGTAACAGGTCTTATCGATTTGTTTTTAAGCATCCCCCACCTTGTGGCTTTGATTTTAATTGCCTTTGTATTAGGTGGAGGAGTAAAAGGCGTTGTGGTTGGCATCGCTCTTACCCATTGGCCTTCGCTGACACGGGTGTTGCGTGCGGAACTGATGCAAATCAAATCGGCCGAATATGTACAAATATCTAAGAAATTAGGAAAATCCCGTATGTGGATCATCAGGCGGCATTTCTTACCGCAATTGATGCCCCAATTATTTGTAGGATTTATATTATTGTTTCCACATGCCATATTGCATGAATCGGCCGTCACCTTTTTAGGATTTGGCTTATCGCCTGAACAGCCGGCCATTGGCATTATTTTATCGGAATCAATGAAATATTTGACGACCGGCATGTGGTGGCTTGTGCTGTTTCCCGGATTATCATTGATTTCAATGGTTGCCATGTTTGATGTGTTGGGAAATAACCTGCGAAAATTATTGAATCCGAATTGAGGAAAGGATTTAATCAATGAACATAGTTTATGAACTGAAACATGAAACAAATGAAGAGATAGAGAAAGTGCAAACCCATTTTTTGCTGGAAATAAAAAACATGTCTTTAACGATTGAACGGTTTAATAAAGGGTTTGCCCGTGAATGTTTGTATGCCATAAGGGATTTTCATTTACAGATTCAACATGGAGAAGTGGTGGCCGTTGTTGGGGCGAGCGGGTCAGGCAAAAGTTTGTTGGCGGATGCCATTTTGGGGATTCAGCCAAAAAATTCTGTGATTGAAGGTTCGGTGAATTACGAAAATCAACCGCTGACCGAGAAAAGGAAAAAACGGCTGCGCGGCAATGACATCATGCTTATTCCGCAAATGACCAATGCTTTGGATCCGTTGATGAAAATTGGAAAGCAAGTAAAAGCATTGGTGAAACAGAAAAATAAGCAAAAAACGGTGGAAGAAATATTCCGGAAGGTGGGATTGGATCCGGAGATATATCACCAAATTCCTTCCGCATGTTCAGGCGGGATGATTCGCAGAATTTTTATCGCCATGGCATTGGCAAGTGAAGCGAAGTTGATTATTGCGGATGAACCAACCAATGGATTAGATGCGGAAGCGCTTGACGAATTGTTATTCCAATTAAAAATGTTGGCAAGGGATCATCGGGGTGTGGTCATGATTACCCACGATTTGGAAGCGGCAATGAAAATCGCAGATAAAATTGCGGTGTTCTATGCGGGGGAAACGGTTGAAATTGTGGACAGAAAACATTTGAAGAAGGGCGGGAAATTCCGTCATCCTTATTCAAGGGCGCTTTGGAATGCATTGCCGCAAAACGGGTTTATTCCTATTGAAGGTTCACAGCCTTCCCCTGCAGAAGAGCTGGCAGGCTGTTCCTTTGCAGATCGTTGTCCAATCGCGACGAGAAGATGCAGGGCGGAAAAGCCTGAATTACAAAAGATCGGAAAATACGAGATGGTAAGGTGCTTTTATGCTTAAGTGCAAAAATATCAGTTTCCAGTACAATCGTTCAACATGGCTGTTTCGAAACGTTAATTTTGCGTTGGAACGGGGCGAAATCGTCGGCATGTTCGGCAAAAGCGGTTCTGGAAAGACGACCCTTGCGAAAATCATGGCGAACTACCTTTCCCCTGCTGAAGGGGAAGTCATTATTGACGGAGAAAAGAGCGTTTTTCCAAAAGTTTATCCGGTGCAGTTGATTTGGCAGCATCCTGAACAAGCCATCAACCCAAAATGGAAGCTGTCGGAAACAATCGAGGAAGTGGAGGAGCTGGATAAAGAAATCATTGATATCCTTGGTATAAAAAGAGAGTGGTTCAATCGCAGGCCCCATGAACTCTCCGGCGGCGAGCTGCAAAGGTTTTGCATTGCCCGCGCCTTTCATCCCGATACCCGGTATATTATTGCCGATGAAATTACCAGCATGTTCGACGCCATTACACAGGCGCAAATATGGCATGCCCTCATTCGGCTTGTAAAAGAGCGGAATATCGGAGTATTGGCCATCAGCCATCACATTTCCCTGCTGGAACGAATTAGCGATCGCATCATTGATTTTAATCAATTAAAAAGCTGTCCGATGTAAATGTTTCGGACAGCTTTTACAATTTAGTATTAGTTGGAAAGAACTTTTTCCAGGTGTTTGATGGTTGGTGTCAAATTTGCAAAGAAATAGGCTTCGCGCAATCGGCGGGAAGGGTCGCAACCTTGCAAATACCCGGCGCTTGCGTTATGAAGCATGCTTGCTTGTGTGGCTTCCAATGTTGAATAGGCCGTTTCCAAGCGAATTTTTGCGATTTCTTTCCAGTGAAAAGACTCTTTTTTCAGTAATTGCTCGAGTTTCTCTTCAATTTGATGGATGGTTTCTTCAATATCACTTGCTTGTGTCGGCAAGAATTGATTGCACCCATTTTGTCTTGATTTCACTTTATGAATGGAATCAGTAGAAGCTTTCATGATACCGATGCCCAATGGGATTTGGTATAGAATGAATTTCGGACGAATCAGCTCGACAAACTCGTCGGCATTTTCCGCAAGCACATACTCATTTGGAATAAATACTTGATCGAATTGACAAGCATATGTGGCGCTGCCATTTACGCCTAAAAAACCGGCCTTTTCTTTGAGTTTTAGCCCTTTGGCATTGCATGGAACAAGAAACATCACCCGTTTACTTTCACTGACGCTCGCGATGGTGCCAAACCAATGGCTCTCCTCCAAATTTGAAACAGCCGGAAGAACGCCGGAAAGAATGTAGCCTCCGTCCGTTTCCTCAGCGCATAAATGCAATTTTTCGAGCCCGGCATAATATTTCATTGGATTGGATAAGCCTGTGGCAGCCAAAAGTTCCCCATTTTCAAATAAAGGCAGTAAACGGTTTTTGATGGTCGAATTGTTTGTATTCCGTATATACGTCAATCCGGCAAGGTGACACCAAAGGCAAAATGCCGTAGTCATACAAACTTTCGCCGTTTCTTCCACCAACTTCATTTCTTTTAGAAGGTATTCTGTTTCCGTTTTGCCTTCCGACCGGAAAAATCCTTCTTTTCCGAGCTCCAGCAAATAATCCCTCGCGTAATAGGCTTCCGTATCAATTTTCTTTACAAATGGTTTCAACTTTTGTTCGATGATGCTTTCCAGCAACGGTTTTTCCGCTAAGCTTTTCGTCAATGGCTTTCACCTCTACAACCCTTTCCATTGAAGGTAAAATAAATTATAATAAAACAAATAATTCAGACTAGTTTAGTAAGTTTAAAGTTATTTTATTATACCTTGTATAAAAAAACAACTGAAAATTAAAAAAAGTAGCAAAACCATTGATTGGTTTGCTACTTGGAAAGGATGGGCAAAACATTTACTCGTTAGGCAAAATTTCTGTAATGGAATCGATCGGTGTTTGAACGGCTTTACGGGCGCGTTTTACAGCTTCTTCATCCGGCGCATCGTAGAAGCATAAGCATTTTGTCATATCTTCACATACATAAGTTCTTGAGAATTTCACTTCCGGCACTTCCTGATAATGCACAGAGTTTTTCTGTTTTCTGGCAAGGTATTGCTCCATCGTTATATCTTCCGGGATATTCCATTCAACTAAGTAGTTGACAACTTCATTGCTTTTCTTTACTTCTTCCAAGTCTTTACCAACCAGGCGGACTGGTTTGACAAGTTGAACCGGGATGGAAAATTCTCTTAACACATCAGTAAAATCGGCGCGTTTTTCGCCTTCAAAGATAAAAAATGCACGAGTGAAATCTTTTGATACTTGCAGTTCAATTAAAGAGGCATTGTTTGCTGCCAATTTTTCCTGCAGTGACTTTGTAGTCTGATTCAATTCTTCTTTTGTAGATACAATTCCTTTTAAGGAAGATTCAACTAAATATAATCCCATTAATAAACCCCTCGCTTAAATTTAAATTTTAGTTTTCCGGTAAGGTTATAATATTATACTTAGTTAAAAAAATCAACTTTGTATATAAAATAATTTTTATGTTAAACTGGGAAAACGGAGGTAGGCTGAATATGGAAACAAAAACTCGATACGATATTCCTTGCAATATTGCACAATCGCTGAATATCATCGGCGACAGATGGACGCTGCTGATTATTCACGAAATTTTAGCAGGACATACGTTATTCAACGAGATCAAAAAAGGGCTAAAGGGCATTTCTTCCAATCTTTTATCTGAGAGGCTGAAATATTTGGAACAACAAGGAATCGTGGAAACCGAATTATATTCGGAGCACCCACCCCGCTATTGCTATAAATTGACGGACAGCGGAAAAGATTTGGAGGATGTTTTTAATGCCTTCATTATATGGGGAAGCAAACATTTAAAAAAATGCTATAAAAAAATTGTTGATGAAGAAACAGGCGATGAGATAGAAATTGGATATTATTCAAAAAGAACCGGAGAGCGGGTAAATAAAATTGCTGTCGTTCCGGTCAGCGATCCTGCTGAAAATGAATAAGCCAAAAGCTGACAATAGGTTGATGGGGTTCACAAACCCTATCACTATTGCCAGCTTTTTTTATGAAAAGGGATGTTTTCAAAAAATTCTTAAAGGTAGTTGAAAAATATTACAAAGTATAATAAAATAACTTAAAATTATAAAACTAAGTAATCTTATATACATTTATGATTTTAAAGGTGGGAGGTGGATGGGATGGTTCCGGATCGGCAACCAATGATTCAAATTCATCAAGTGAGTAAAAGCTTCAAAAAGAACAAACAAGATGTGCAAGTATTAGACAATATATCTTTTACTGTACAAAAAGGGGAAATCATCTCCATTTTGGGGGAAAGCGGCTGTGGAAAAAGCACTTTGTTGAATATCATCGGCGGATTTGAACAAGCGTCTGGCGGGGAAGTATTGTTAGATGGCATAAAAGTCAATGGGCCGAGTAGAAAATGCATTATGCTGTTCCAAAATTACGGTTTGCTCCCTTGGCGGACCGTGTTAAAAAATGTGGAGCTGGGGCTTGAAAAATCAATTAAAGATAAAAAAGAAAGAAAAGAGAAAGCGTTGCACTATATTCAATTAGTTGGGTTGCAAGGGAAAGAAAATATGTTTCCACATGAATTATCCGGCGGCATGCAACAAAGGGTGGGAATTGCAAGAGCCTTGGCCCTGCAACCGGAATTGATATTGATGGACGAACCTTTTGCTGCTTTGGATACATTTAATCGCTATTATTTGCAAAATGAATTGCTTCGTATCCAGGAGCAGGAAAAAACAACGATGATTCTTGTCACCCATGACATTGATGAAGCCATTTATTTATCCGACAGAATTTTTATTATGCATCCGAATCCCGGAAGAATCCATAAAGAAATCAAGATCCATCTGACGAAACCCCGGGACCGGAGCAACGGAGATTTTCAGTATTATCGAAACATTGTGTTTAAAGAATTCCACTTCAGCAGACCTGAAACTTTAATTGAGTTCAATATTTAACTCAACTTTCGCACACAGTAATATTTAAGCATTGCTTGATATAATTAGGTATAGTAACCAACCATTTATTCATTTGATTTTTAAAGATGTCCATGTTTAAAGAAACCTTGGATTCCGCCAAAGTTTGGAAAAGGTCAATAAGCGATTGAAGGGCAGTAATAAAATCTATGTCTTTTACATCTTCGCAAAGGATGTAAAAAAGGTTGCCAATCGTCTTAGGATCCTCCTCTTTTCGCATTTGCCAGGCAATGAGAATATATCGTGTAAAAACAATGGTTGTATGGCTAATTAACATGTCGTATGAACGACCCTGGAATTCTTTCCCTAAATTTAAAAAGGATTTATTGCATTTGAAGAAGACTTCAATGTCCCAACGCATGCCGTAAATACGAATGATCTCTTCATTTTCTAATGTTGTATCTGTGCTGAGAATAGCAAGCCATTCGCTCCGTTTATTACGGTTTCGTACAAATAGAATTTTTACTGGAATTCCATTGTCTAAAGTAGCATAAACGGATCCGAGAATGTCTTTTTTACCCATGTGCGTTTTTGCCAATTTGTAAAGTTGATTCAGTGTGAAACGTTCACCATTGTAAACGTATCGCTGCTTTAATTGCTTCACCATGCCAATGACAAATAACCCTTTGTTCGTAATCTTCTCAATTAAAGGCGCTTGTGTAAACCAGGAATCCATGAGAACATAGTCAGCTATAATCCCTTTTTCAAGCGCATGATCAAGTAAAGCTGAAGCCACGTCCGGTTTTGATTTCAGAGCTTCCTGGCGACGCTTATAGCCAGATGTTCGTTTATCAATATTGGTATTGATTTCTTGCAGGCGATTTTCCTTTTTCGGTGAACTTAGAAGAGCAAAATCAATAGGAATAAAAGTAAAACTATCGGTCCAGCCAAGGGTAAGCATTTGAAACCCTTTCAAGTACTGATGCGTAGAGTGATCAAAAACCTTAGCCAACAGTTCAACCGACTTACTACGGTTTCGTGAAAAGACAGAATCATCAATCACAAAAGCTGTGACACGATCTTTTGAAGTTAATGGTTGAAGCAGACGGATCATTTCACTGCTTAATGAAAGCAGAAACTTTCTCCAATGATAGGTTGGTGTATTTAAAAAGCGATAGACTGTATCCTTTCCGGGCAGATCCTGAGATCGTTTACTCATAAAAGCACGAAACCAGTTCTTATATTGGAAGACTAAAAGAAAAATCAGTTTGAAAACAGTAAGACAAGAATACCCGGAAAGTTTCGTAATATTCGCTTTTCTTATATGATATCCAATATTTAATTCGGAAAATCCTTGTTTAATTTCTTTTGGTAATTGCGCAAAGTAGTCTTTATTCGTTATCATAGTGGTGACACCTTTCTTTTGGATTTGGTTTCGTCACCAATATTTTACCAAAAGAATAGGTGTCTTTCTTTATGTTTTAAAAAATGTCAAATGATAATTTTGTACTTCCAAAACCCATTTACATCAAGCATTTAAACAAGATTTTGGACTGCGAAAGTTGAGTATTTAATTTTTGCAAATGAAAAAATAGATTGGATGGGTAGTCATGAAACGAATTAAAAAAGGGTTATTGTTTGTTCTTGCAACGATTCTTCTATTAAGTTTATATGCTTGCAATTCTGAAGGAGAGAATTCATCTGCAACAAGCGGAAATGGAAAGAAAACAATCAAAATCGGTTATTTGCCAATAACACATGCGGTGCCATTATTTGTGGAAAAAGAACTGGAAGAATATCAAAACTTTAATTTGGAGCTCATTAAATTTGGTTCTTGGACTGAGCTTTCCGATGCTTTGAATACAGGCCGCATTGATGGGGCATCCATGCTAATTACTCTTGCCATGAAAGCAAAGGAACAAGGCATTGATTTGAATGCTGTGGCATTAGGACATCGTGATGGCAACGTGGTGGTTGTCTCCAAAGATATTAATCAAGTTGCAGATTTAAAAGGAAAAAGTTTTGCCATTCCGCATAAATTCTCGACTCAAAATGTATTACTTTATCAATTGTTGAAACAAAACGGTTTGAAATATGAAGATGTAAATGTTGTGGAATTGCCGCCTGCGGAAATGTCGGCCGCTCTTTCTGAAGGGAGAATATCCGGCTATGTGGTGGCAGAACCATTTGGCGCCGTATCCGTCTCCCTAGATAAAGGAAAGGTGCTTTATCAAGATAATGAAATTTGGAAAAACTCCATTGACTGTTCATTAGTATTGCGCAAAGAGTTTATTGAACAGGAAAGCGAACTCGCACAGGAATTTGTGAATTACTATATTGCGGCGGGCCATGCTGCCGAACAAAAAGATGCGCATGTGAAGGACATGTTATCCAATTATTTGAATGTGGAACAAAATGTGCTTGATTTGTCTTTAGAATGGATTTCTTACGATGATTTAAAAATCAATCAGGAAGATTATGAAGAATTGTCTAATCATCTGGTGGAAATGGGACTCTTCGATAATCCTCCGGCATATGAAGACTTTGTTAACAATTCTTTTATAGAAAAAGCGAAGTGAGAGAATGAAGAACTATAAATTTTTCATTAACGCCATTATAGGATTTGCCATTTTAATTGGGGCTTGGCAGTTTATGGTTGTAGCGGGCGATTACGAAGCCGCTTTATTTCCACCGCCTTCTTTAGTGTGGGAAGGAATTGTATCTTTAATTACTGACGGAACATTATTGGTTCATTTGCAAGTAAGTTTATTGCGTTTCATTTCCGGTTATCTATCAGCGGTGGTTGTAGCCATTTTATTGGGACTGGTTCTTGGAAGAATTCCTTTATTATGGGGCGTGATTGACCCAATCGTTCAAGTGTTGCGTCCTGTTTCTCCGATTGCCTGGTCGCCGTTTATCGTGCTTTGGTTTGGGATTGGGAATATTCCGGCCATTGTCATCATCTTTATTGCCGCCTTTTTCCCGGTATTATTGTCCACTGTTGCAGCCGTAAGAAAGGTGGAACCTACTTATTTGAAAGTGGCCCAAAACTTTGAAATTAAGAAGTTCGAAATTTTGAGAAAAATTATTTTCCCGGCTGTTTTTCCGTATATTGCCAATGGCCTCCATATCGCGGTAGGAACGGCCTGGATCTTCTTAGTATCCGGAGAAATGGTTGGCTCCCAATCAGGCCTTGGCTATTTGATTGTCGATGCGCGAAATTCCATGAGATTGGATTTGGTGATGGCGGGTATTGTGTTTATCGGGGTTGCAGGCTTTATTTTGGACCGGGCAGTTGGCTTGTTTGAAAGCTGGATCAACCGTATTTGGGGAAGACAAAGTGCATAAGATTTCCCCATTTCTAAGAAAAAAAGCTCAATTTCTTCGCTGCAGGCAAGAATTTGGGCATTTTTTTTTTGAAAAGAGAGGATTTTCCCTTGCTGCATCGAAAAATACATTCACAAAGTTTACGAGGGGGGAGAGAAATGCGTCTAGTTTCCATTTGTCCAAGCAATACGGAACTTGTAGGCTATTTAGGTTTGGCATCTTCTTTAGTCGGGGTGGATGATTATTCTGATTGGCCGAAAGAAATTGAACAATTGCCGCGATTAGGCGGAGATTTAAATATTGATATAGAAAAGGTGGAAGAGCTGAAACCGGATTTAGTATTAGCTTCCCTTTCCGTCCCTGGAATGGAACGGAATATTGAAGAACTGGAAAAACGGAAGATTCCGTATCAAATTGTGCCGAATCCAAAAACCCTTGCGGAAGTCGGGGAAACTTTACTATGCGTTGGTGAAATGACAAATACAGAGGATGAGGCAAAGAGGATTTATCAAAAATTTATGGATATGCTGGAGAAGTACCGGAAATTATCTCAACAAGTTGAACACAGGAAAACCGTTTATTTTGAATGGTGGGCCAAGCCGATTTTTACGCCCGGTGCGACAAATTGGTTGACGGAATTGGCTGAACTTGCTGGGGGAAAAAATATATTTGAAGATTTTCAAGAGGCCAATGTTCAAACAGAATGGGAAGAAGTAAAAAAGAGAAATCCGGATGTGTTTTGCATTGCATGGGTAGGTGTTGAAACAGAAAGAGTGAATCCAAAAGTGATAATGAAGCGCCCAGGAATTCAAGAAATGAAAAGCATTCAAAATAACGAATTTTATATATTGGAAGAGGCCTTATTTTGCCGTCCTTCTCCAAAACTGTTGCAAGGATTATGCAAGTTGGCGGCCCTTTTGCACCCGCAAATCTTTCCTCCTTATGATGGAAAGGATCCATTGCTTGGTGAAGAAGAAAAAGAAAATTCTTTATAGTATACTTTGGGGAACGGAAGGGGATTGGATATATCCTCGTTTAGAAGAGGCTGGGACAAAACTAGCTTCAAAATAGGAAAAAGGAGAATTTGAGCCAACTCAAATTCTCCTTTTTCCATTTCTCTCCATTATTTTTGGTCAGTTGATCTTTGTTGGCCGTGTATTTCCGTAAATTCACGGCCATTAAGGCAATCCCCATTTCATTTTCCACCTTCGATTTTCCTCGGACGGAAAATCGAGTGAAACGCAAATTAGCCTTCAAGAATCCAAAAACTGGTTCTACGTCCATTTTACGTTGACGGAAAATAGAACCTGCTTTTTCTTCTGAAAGCTTCGCTCTTACATATTCTTTTTGTCGTTCCCATTTTTCATTCACCATGACCTTTCGGTGATTGCCTTCCTTTGCTTTTGTGCATGATGAACGAAATGGACATCCTGAACAGTTTTCACATTCATAGATTTTCAATTCTCGTTTAAAACCGGTCTTATCGGTACGTACAGAACGATAACGGAAGGTTACTCGCTGCTGATTCGGACAAATGTAGGTATCACTTTCTTCGTCGTACATCCAATTGTCTGGATGAAATGGGTTTTGTTTATATTTCTTCTTTTGTTCTTTCTCATACATGGTATATGGAATAAGTGCCTCACATTTTCGATTCGAAAGGATGTCCTCATAGTTCTGTTCACTACCATAACCAGCATCTGCGACAATATATTTTGGCAATGGAAAATAATGCTTCTCAATCTCATTCAAGAACGGAATCAATGTACGTGTATCGGTAGGATTTGGAAAAATGCCATAAGCCAGTGCGTATTGACCTTCTGTTGCGATTTGTACGTTGTATCCAGCCTTCAATTGACCGTTTTTCATATAGTCGTCTTTCATTCGCATGAACGTCGCATCTAAGTCTGTTTTGGAATAACTATTCCGTTCACCCAAGATTTCGAAGTCTTTTTGATACTTTTGTTTACGTAAAATCAAGTCAATCAACTGTTTGTACACTCGCTTCGGATATTTCCGTTCGCTTCTTAATGCTTTTCGTTCTGTGGCATCGGGCGATGCTTCTATCTTTTGGTCATATTCCGTAATCACTTCATCGACTTGTTGCACCATTTGAGCGAGTTCTTCTACGGACAATTCCCCATCACTTTCCCGCTCCATTTCAGGGATGATTTCCTTCTCTAACAGTTCGTTGTAGAGCTGATTGGATTTTTCAATTAAGCTTTTGTTGTATTTTTCAATGGATTTTTTCCACACAAAAGTAAATCGGTTGGCATTCGCTTCAATCTTTGTACCGTCAATGAAAATTGCTTCTTGATCAATTAATTTTTCTTCCACCAGTTGGCAACGGAATTGGACAAAACATTGACGAATTAATTCTTTTACTTCCGGATGCACACGAAAACGATTGATCGTCCGATAACTTGGTTCATAGCCTTGTGCCAACCACATCATCCGAATACTGTCCTTTAAAAGGGCTTCAATTTTCCGACCTGAAAAGACTGATTGGGAATAAGCACACAAAATAATTTTTAGCATCATGCGTGGATGATAAGCAGGACAACCTGTATTTCGAAGAAACGGCTGAAAGGCTTCATCGGGGATACTTTCAACTAAATGGTGAATGTGGAAGGCAATATCATTTTCTTGTAATTTTATTTCTAAATCTAGAGGCAAAACTAATTGATTCATGTTATAATATTTGAACATAAGGACACTTCCTTTGATAAAATTTTTTGGGGTAGATACTTAAATTTTATCAGAAGATGTCCTTAATTTTTATTAAAAAAATAGTAATAGCCCATGAAATTTCATTCCAACATTTCATGGGCTGTTTCCATTTTAGAGGAGGGTTTTGTCCCAGCCTCTTTTTTTATTGGTCTTGTAGGATTAGATGGGAAGATTTTGGCTACCATTGGTTTTGAAAACAAATTTTTTGGGTAAGTCGCAAATAAATAAGCTTTGGAGATTCATTCAAACAAGGAAGGTAATGAGAGCGATGAAGGGAATTAAAATGTTTGTCATATTCGTCGGGTTTGTGTTCATATTATCCGCTTGTTCGCCCAAACAACCTCCGAAAGCCGTGGAAACCTCTTCGGGCAATAATCTGGAAGTCATTGCGAGCAATCTTCAAATACCATGGTCCATTGACAAGTCAGGAAACACTTTTTATTTATCGGAGCGGGTCGGAAATGTGGTGAAAATTGAAAATGGGCGGGTGGAAAGGCAGTCCGTCAATTTGGAAAAGCCCCTTTCCACAGCATCAGAAGCCGGTTTGTTAGGATTTGTCTTAGCCCCCGATTTCCAAGAGTCCAACAAGGCATTTGCATACTACACTTATACGGATTCCAAGGGGCAAATTAATCGCATCGTCCGGTTGAGGCTGGAAAATGATTCATGGGTTGAGGAAGAAGTGTTGCTCGATCACATACCGAGCGGGCCGGTTCATCATGGCGGAAGGCTGAAAATTGGCCCGGATGGCAAGCTTTATGCGACAGCCGGAGACGCATTGCAGTCATCCATCGCACAGGATGTAAATGCCCTTGGAGGGAAAATCTTAAGGCTCAATTTGGATGGTTCCATTCCTTCAGATAATCCTGTTCCGAACTCTTATGTTTACAGTTTCGGCCACCGCAACCCCCAAGGGCTCGCTTGGGCACCGGATGGAACCCTTTATGCAAGTGAACATGGAAATAGTGCCAATGATGAAATCAACCGGATTGAGCCGGGGAAAAATTACGGCTGGCCGGTCATCGAAGGGAAAGAGGAAAAGGAAGGCATGGTTTCTCCATTGTTTACATCCGGTTCCAATAAAACATGGGCGCCTTCGGGGATGGTCTATACAGATGGGAAGTTGTATGTTGCGGCATTACGGGGGGAAGCGGTGTTGGAGTTTGATTTAAACGCAGGAACAACAAAAGAAGTGATCAGCGGTTTGGGGCGGATTCGGGATGTATTCATTGAAGGGGATAATTTATACTTTGTAACCAATAATACGGATGGCCGGGGAAAACCGGGGGAAAATGATGACAAACTTTATCGAATGGCTTTATCAGAATTAAAGCCATAATGAAAAAAGGCTGTTGAAAAAGCGCGCCGCTTTCTAAACAGCCTTCCATTTTGCCGTCCGTCTTAAGATCTTTGATTCTCCATGATTTGTTGCATGTATTGATTGGACTCTTCCAAAGTCGTCATTGTATTCATCATTGAACATGCCGCGTCCAGGATAGGGAAAGCAAGGGCTGCACCGGAACCTTCTCCTAGCCGCATGTTCATGTTTAACATCGGCTCCAATCCCAATAATTCGCTGGCGATTTTTGCCCCAGGTTCTTCTGACATGTGGGATGGAATAATGTAATCCTTCACTTTTGGTTCCAATTGATAAGCGATTAATGCGGAAACAGTGGAAATAAAGCCGTCGATCACTACCGGAATGCGGTTGGCTGCGGCACTTAGCACGACACCGGCCATTCCGCCCAATTCCAATCCGCCCACTTTCGCCAAAACATCAATTGGATCATCAGGATTTGGTTGATTGATTTCTATTGCACGACGAATTACATCAATTTTATGTTGAATGCTATCGACACCCGCCCCCATTCCGGTTACTTCACCAGGGTCATAGCCAAAAAGAGCCGCTAAAACCGCACTGCTTGCTGTGGTATTGCAAATGCCCATTTCCCCGGTTGCTAAAACGTTGACCCCTTGTTTTACTTGATCATTGGCCACTTCGATGCCCACTTCAATGGCCCGGATGGCTTCTTCCCGTGACATAGCCGGTTCTTTGGCCATATTCGCAGTCCCGTATCGTACTTTTTTATTAATTACGCCAGAAGTTTCCGGCAAATCGGCATTGATGCCGACATCGACAGAAACCACTTTGGCTCCTGCCGCTCTTGCAATGGCGCACACACCGGTAAACCCTTTGGCGAAACCAATGGACTGCATCACCGTTACAATTTGAGGGTTATTGGATACATTTTCTTCATAGACACCGTGATCGGCGGCCAATGATATAACCGCTTTATTGGATACATCCAGCTCCAGTTTTTCCGTAATCCCGGCAAGTTGTACCGCGATTTGTTCCAATTTTCCTAAACTGCCTGGCGGTTTGCAAAGGGCATCCACTTTTTCCCTCGCCTGTTTCATGATTTCTTTGTTTACTGGTTGAATAGCTTGCAATGTTGATTGCAATAGTTCCATTTCAATTCCCCCATCAATTAATTTTTTCAATAATAAATAAAAGTCTGCAGTTTATTGGCATGCCAAATAAACTACAGACTTTACCATCGTACTGTATGTTTCAAGTAATCAGGCAGGTCTCCTGGCTCAGGTTCATCGCAACTATGGGCCTTCCCAGTTTCCCAGTGGCATATTCCATATTGCTCCCCCATACAGTGGTGGGTCCGCTAAAGATTCTCACTTTATTCCCTATTCTCCCATAAAGGGCACCTAATTACGTGGATATTCTTTTTCTAAATAATGTATGATGAAAATAAAGTTTCGTCAAGATGTTTTAAATCTTTTGCATGAAAAGTAAATTGAACGTTGGAATCGGTAGAAGCTGATTGGTTTGACGATCATCTATACAGTTGTATACAATTCGGGTGGTCATCTGTAAACATATGTATACATAGTTGCTGATACAAAGGTGGAGAAGGAGTTAGAACATGCATGCAGCGATAAAACTTTCAAAATATTTGAAGCCCTATAAGCATTTTGCGATATTGGCGCCAATCCTCATGATATTGGAAGTGGCAATGGATTTGATCCAGCCGACCATTATGCAAAAAATAATCGACGAAGGGATCGCGACAAAGGACCCAACACATATCATGGTGATGTTTGCTGCAATGATGGTATGTGCAATTATAGGATGGTTTGGAGGGGCGGGCTGCACGTATTTCAGTTCGAAAGCGGCCGTCAACTTTGCATCCGATATTCGGGCAGATTTATATGAAACCATCACCTATTTTTCTAACAGCAATAAGGACAAATTTACGTTGGGGAAACTGATTACGAACTTGACCAATGATGTGGAAATGCTGCAAAGGGCGTTAAACATGCTGTTGAAAATATTTGTCCGGGGCCCTTTCATGTTTGTCGGGGCTGTCGTGGTCGTCTTCTTTACGGCAAGAGATTTATTTTCCGTATTATTTTTTGTTGTCCCTGTCCTGATCGTCTGTTTATATGTGTTTATTAAATTATCGATTTCATTATTCCGGAAAGTCCAGGAAACGATCGATGTTGTGAATACCCGTGTACAGGAAAATTTATCAGGCATCCGTGTCATTAAAGCCTTTAACCGCATGCGCCATCAAGTGAAGCAATTTGCAGGTGTCAACGAAGAATTGGCGAAGCGCAATATGACCGCCGATCAAGTCATTGCCGCATTGACGCCGATCACGCAGTTTGTTGTCAATATCGGGATTGTTTTGGCGCTTATGCTCGGAGTAGTAAAGGTGGAAGCGGGCGCCATTGAAATCGGGGTCATTGTGGCCTTCATCAACTATTTGATGATGATCATGAACGGACTAATGAGCTCCAGCAACGTACTCATTCAAATCGCACGGGCCATTCCGAGCGCGGAACGTGTCGTTGTCGTGTTGGAGGAGCAGCGGGATATTATAAACGCGGAAAATCCGGTGAAAAAAGAAATCCGAGGAGATGTGCGATTTGAGAATGTAAGTTTCTCTTATAACAAACAGGTGGAACCGGTGTTAAAAAATATTACCTTTGAAGCGAAAGCGGGCAGCACGGTAGGAATCATCGGCATGACCGGCAGCGGGAAATCCACATTGATCAAATTGCTTGCCCGTCTAATGGATGTGGATGAAGGAACGATTTACATCGATGACATCCCGATCCGGCAATATGACATTGAAACATTGAGAGGCTCATTGGCTTTTGCACCTCAAAAAGCAACATTGTTTTCCACAACAATTGAAGAAAACTTGAAATACGGAAAAAGTGATGCAACAGAAGAGGAAATTCAAGAGGCACTGGTCGCATCGAATGCTTATGAGTTTGTGGAAAAACTGGATAAAAAAACACAACATGAATTGACCCAAGGGGCAACCAATTTATCAGGGGGTCAAAAACAACGGTTGGCCATGAGCCGTGCATTAATCCGGAAACCGAAAATTCTGGTTTTGGATGATACAACTTCAGCAGTGGATAGTATTACGGAAAAAGTGATCCGAAAAAATATGAAGGAAGCGCTTGAAGGAAGCACGAAGTTTATCGTTTCATCTAAGATTTCTTCGATTAAACATGCCGATCTCATCCTGGTTTTGGAAGATGGACGCATTGTGGCACAAGGAACCCACGAAGAATTATTGAAAACAAGTGAACATTATAGAGAAATTGTTGCAACTCAAGTTGAAAAGGGAGGTGTGCTCTATGAATAGATTGCAGGAATCCCTTTCCGGCAGAGGCCGTGGTCCGGGCAGGGGTCATGGGCCGGCTGCAAAGGCAAAAAATCAAAAGGCCACCCTCAAACGGATTTGGAGTTATTTAAAGAAACAAAGGATAAGCATTATCAGCGTCATTTTTCTTGTTGTGATTACATCCATATTAAATATTTTAGGACCTTTTATGATTGGATACATTATCGACCATTATATTTTGCCTCTCGATATAAAAGGGACTGTCCGAATGGGACTATTGCTTGCCGCCATTTTCATTTCATCTTCCCTTTTTACTTGGTTGCAAACCTTTATCATGATTCGGGCATCATTAAAAACCATTCAAAATTTGAGACTTGAGCTGTTTGAAAAATTGCAGTCATTGCCCATTCCGTTTTTCCACCAAAAACAGCAAGGCGATTTGATGAGCCGCATGACAAACGATATCGACAATTTGAATTTCGCCCTTTCCCAAAGCGTTATTCAAATTATATCGTCTATATTATCGCTTGTTGGAACAGCCATTGCGATGTTGTATTTAAATTGGATTCTGGCGATTGTGACTCTTCTTGTGATTCCATTAATTGTTTTCGCAACAAAGCAAATTATCAAACGGAGCAGCGTGAATTATCGGAATCGCCAACGGGATTTGGGAAATCTGAATGGATATATTGAAGAAACAATCTCCAATTCGGAAATTGTGACTCTTTTCGGGAAAGAACAACAGACGATTCAACAGTTCGGTCAAGCAAATGAAAAACTGCGCCATTCCGCGATGCGCTCAGAAATTGTATCCGGTTTGTTGGGTCCGACGAATAACTTTATCAATAACCTTGGGCAAGGATTAATCATTGGAGCAGGTGCGGTTTTGGCGGTGAACTCCCTTGTTTCGGTGGGGGTGATTGCCTCTTTCTTAACTTATGCAAGACAATTTTTCCGTCCAATCAATCAATTATCGAACTTATTGAACACCTTTCAATCGGCCATCGCCGGTGCAGAAAGGGTATTTGAAATATTGGATGAACCGGTTGAAGTGATGGATTCCCCACATGCCCTTCCCAAACGTCCATTGGAAGGAAATGTGGAATTCCGCAATGTCAGTTTTCATTATGTAAAAGATAAGCCGGTATTAAAAAATCTTTCTTTTAAAGTGAATGCCGGTGAAATCGTTGCCCTTGTCGGTCCGACGGGTTCAGGAAAAACAACGATTGTCCAGTTATTGAGCCGATTTTATGATGTGACAGGCGGGGAAATCTTGATTGATGGTGTGAATATAAAATCCTATTCCATGGAACATTTGCGGGATTCCATTGGCGTCGTGCTGCAAGATACCTACTTATTTTCCGGAACGGTGAGAGAAAATATCCGGTTCGGGAAACTGGATGCGACGGATGAAGAAGTGGAAAGGGCGGCAAAAATCGCATATGCCCATTCGTTTATTAAATATTTGCCGGAACAATATGAAACCATCATCGAATCGGGCGGCAAAAACTTGAGCCAGGGACAAAGACAACTCATTGCCATTGCCCGGGCCATTTTAAAAGACCCCGACATTTTAATTTTGGATGAAGCGACTTCCAGCATCGACACAATGACCGAAGTGCATATCCAGAAAGGATTAAATAATTTGATGAAAGGCCGTACCAGCTTTGTCATTGCCCATCGTTTAAAAACCATCGAAAGTGCCGACCGCATATTGGTCATTAAAGATGGGGAAATTGTTGAGCAAGGAAACCATGAATCCTTAATGAAATTGAATGGATTTTATGCCCAATTGCAAAAACAATCCCTTCAAGGAGAATACCTTTAAAAATGGCTGCCCCCTATATATCTGTGGGGCGGCTTTTTTCAATGAAGGAAGAAATACTTGCTGCAACTTGTTCGGGTTCATTTGCAACCGTTTTTTTATATTAACGATGAGAAACGTGCCATCGTTGAATCTAGAAAGATTTACATTAAAAGATATCAATATTCTTTACTCATACAAGCCCTCCTTCCAGCGTATAGTAGTGCAAAAGGTTGCAAAAGGCGGTGTAGTAGATTTGAAACGATGGATTGCACTAATTGTCATTTTGCTCTGCTGTTTGTTGGTGGTGATGTATGAGACAAGCGCGTCAGATAATCGATTTTTCCTTCCGGAGCCACTTGGAGGGGTGAGAATCGTGATCGATGCAGGCCATGGAGGAATTGATGGAGGCGCATCGGCGGAAAATGTAATTGAAAAAGATGTTACACTGGCAATTGCAAAAAAAGTGGAAAGAAAATTAAAACGTTTGGGTGCGGAAGTGGTCATGACAAGAACAACGGATGGAGACGTGCTTTCGGAACATGCACCTAGCGAAGAATTTGCCACTTTACGGGAGAGGAAAAAACAAGATATCTTTTTACGGGAACAGATTGTAAAAGAAAACGATCCTGATATTTTCATCACCATCCATGCAAATGCAATCCCGGAAGAAAAATGGAGAGGCGCACAAGTGTTTTACCATAAAGAAGGTCACCCAAACAGCGAACTGCTTGCGAAAGCCATCCAATCTTCCATTAAGGAAAAGCTGCAAAATACCGATCGGGAAGCTTTAGCCATCAAACAAATTTACTTATTGAAAAAAGCGGAAGTTCCAGCTGTTCTTGTGGAAACGGGATTTTTGAGCAATCCGGAAGAAAGAGCCTTATTATCAGATGGAAAATATCAAGAAAAAATGGCGGATGCAATTGTGGACGGAATTGAAAACTATGTAAATTTGGAGATTGAATAAGCGGTGTAAATATAGCTATTAATAGTCAATCGGTGTGTTATACTTATACTATCATCGGAAGCATATATAGGGGAGTGTTTAACGTGATTAATGAACAACAAGTCCGCGAAATTGTAGGACAACTGGAAGACCCGTTTTTACATAGAACGCTGAAAGAAACAAACGGTATCGTCAATGTATCAATAAAAGAAGAAAAAAATCATGTAAGCGTTAAAGTGGCGATTGCCAAAACAAATACGCCGGAACAATTGCAATTGCAGATGAAAATCGTTGAGAAGTTAAAGGAAGCCGGCGCTTCCACAGTTGGAATTCGATTTGAAGAACTGCCAGCTGAAGTCATTGAAAGTTTCCGCGGAAAAGCGACAGAAGAAGAGACGCATGATATTTTATCGCCTTTATCCACAGTAAAAGTGATTGCCATTGCATCAGGGAAAGGCGGCGTCGGAAAATCTACCGTATCCGTCAATTTGGCGGTTGCTTTAGCACGTTTAGGAAAAAAAGTGGGCTTGGTCGATGCGGATATTTATGGATTCAGTGTTCCTGATATGATGGGAATCGAAGAAATGCCAACTGTAAAAAATGATCGGATTTATCCTGTGGAACGTAAAGGGGTTAAGGTCATTTCCATGGGATTCTTTGTGGAAAACAACGCACCGATCATTTGGCGCGGGCCAATGCTGGGAAAAGTGTTGGATCAATTCTTACGCGATGTTGAATGGGGAGATATCGACTATCTTCTATTGGATTTGCCGCCGGGAACTGGTGACGTAGCGCTGGATGTTCACCAAGCATTGCCAGCTTCAAGAGAAATCATTGTCACAACTCCACATCCAACAGCGGCATTTGTCGCAGCACGTGCTGGAGCAATGGCGGTTCAAACGAATCATGAAGTGCTTGGCGTTATTGAAAACATGTCTTGGTATGAGTCAAAATCCGGCGAGCGGGAATATGTCTTTGGCAAAGGCGGAGGACAAAAACTTGCGGAAGAATTGCGCACGGATTTATTGGGACAAATCCCGTTAGGACAACCTGATTGGAATGACGAAGATTTTGCACCTTCCATTTACGAACCAGACCATCCAACGGGCAAAATTTATATGGATATTGCTCAAAAAGTGATTGATAAATTGGAACAATAAAAGATAAGAGCGAATTGTGAAAACGCTGAGTTTTCCAATTCGCTCTTTTTAAACATCGTTTTATCAACTGTATTAGCTGCCTCCACCATCTTGTCCTTGCCCTTCTTGTCCACCACTTTCTTCTTTTCCTTTTTCTTTAGAACCACCGGATTCACCGCTCTTTTTAATCAACTCTTGCCATTTTGTTTGCAGTAATGGACTTTCAATTGTTTCCATTACCACTTTTTCAATCTCTTTCCTCAATTCCGCGCTTTTTAGGATAGATTCCAATTCTTTCTTCATCTCAGGCTGTCCAAAGAAAGAAATCAAGTCTTCTTGAAAGGACGCATCTTTCATCAATTGCTTCATGATTTCGGTCTGCTGTTCTTTCATGCTTTTCGCCATCGATTCCTTAAACTTCGGATCTTCAAAGGTCTTTTTCCAGAAATCGGAAGCCTGATCTGACATCAATGAGTTGTTGATAGCTGTTTCCACTTCGTCATGCTCAAGCACCACCAGTTCCCTGAAGCTGGGATCTTCTAATAATTGCCGTATCGCCTTTTTGCCCTCTTCTGTTTGAATCGCATCAACAACGATTTTTTTCACTTCTTCATAAGAAGGTTGCGCATTCGGTGATTCAGAACAACTCGCAAGCAAAATCAATATCAACAACAGGGTTAACAATCGATTGAACAGGGGATTATTCACCTTTCTCAGTCCTTTCTATATAAAGGCTCTATTTTTCATTATTGTTCACATTTCTCTTAATAAATATGTACATGTTTAGAACTTGGATAGCTTTTTTAAAAAACCATTGATAAAATAATGATTAAAGTGAAAAAAATAAGGGGAGCATTATTGTGACAATACGAAATTGGTTTAAATTTTTCTTGATGTGTATGCTCATAGGCGGTATCGTCACAGGCGTGGCAGGTCTCATCATTCGTTGGAATTTTTTTAATGATTACTTGGCTGCAGGAGAAATCGGAGAATTCCTTGCTGCTTTTCTTTGGATGATTTTTTTGGGCTTCACCATGAGCGTAATTGCTCAAGCAGGCTTCTTTGCTTACTTGACCATTCATCAAATTGGGGTTGGCGTTTTCAGAACGTTAACGTTATGGAACTGGGTACAAGTTTTGCTGATGATTGTCGTTATAGGAGATTTGATTATTTTCCGCTTTGCCCCTGCCGCTGAAAATGTGAAAGATTGGCTGTTTTATATCGGTTTGCTGATACTCCTGATTTCCGGCGCAATTGCAACAGCAATCAAAAAAGTCCAATTGACCGGCAAAAAGCATATTTTGATATCGGCAATGTTCTTTATGATTGTTATCACATCATTAGAATGGATTATTCCTTTGATGGGACGCAAAGGCAATATTGATACATATGTTGCTTTGTTGTTGTTCCCTTTGGTGGCTGTAAACGCTTATCAAATATTAGCTTTGCCAAAATACAATAAAAAATCAGATGAAGACCGTAAAAAATTAGAGGAACGAAAAAAAGCGAGACAACAGAAAAAGTTGAATATGAAAAATATTGCAAACGAGTCAAAATGAAGATGCTTCCGCTGTTTAAAAAAGTCTGAAGAAGCAATAGAAAAACTGTCCGGAAAAAGTTCCGGGCAGTTTTTTAACCCTTTTGGACAATTTTTTCATAAACGTTGATTACCAGGCAGATACATTTATTTTAGTTGTAAATAATACAGCTAAGGGGATGGCATCCATTGTCATGGCATTTTTGTGGATTTGATGGAATAACCGAAAATGTTTTCTTCCAAAGAGATAAATTTATGGGTTTTCATGAATTCAGAGAGTTTTTTAAAATCGGGCTTCGTTTGTTCGTGGAGTTGAATACTAACGATGGCCCCTTTTACGTCGTTGTATTTTTTTCCTTCGTCGTATATGTGGGATGGTGATAATAAATTAATTTCTTCATTAAAAACTGCCTGCTTCAGATTTTCGGGAAATTCATAATCCCTTGTCATAAACCATAGCGGTTTCTTGCCAAAATATTTCTCGTAAACTTCCACTTCCTTTTTGAAGGCTTCTATGCTATATTCTTCTTTGCCCAATCCCCCCAACAAACCAGCGGGAATGTTTTTCTTTTGTATCACTTCCACCAGCTTAGGGGAACGCTCAATCCAACTTGCATCCAGCATTAAGATTGGATAGGGCGCATTGAGAGACTCCAACCATTCAGGGAATCCATCATGGGTAAAAGAAATCTCTATTATTAATGATTGTCCGTAATTCCCTTTTGATATGACAAGAGGTTCATCGGTCATTCGAAAAACGGAAATCAATGAATTTTTCTGTGGATAAACCAAAAAGATAATTGCCATTATAAATAGTGCAATGAACAATTTACGAAACATCAGTTTGTCCCCTTTTTATCTGATTTTATTGAATGAAAAATCGTTCCTAAAAAAACTTATGAAAAAGTGTTGACTTTCATGATTGACAGATGATATTATGGAAAAGTCGTCGAAAGACAACGAAACATGTCAAATGAACCTTGAAAACTGAACACCGAAACGTTAATGATATAAATTTTCCAATTCGTTGACCCTCGTCGACGGATTGGATACGGACAAAAGTTTGAGCTAATCAAATTTTCTTTTATGGAGAGTTTGATCCTGGCTCAGGACGAACGCTGGCGGCGTGCCTAATACATGCAAGTCGAGCGGACCAATTAGAAAGCTTGCTTTTTAATTGGTTAGCGGCGGACGGGTGAGTAACACGTGGGTAACCTGCCCTATAGACCGGGATAACTCGCGGAAACGCGTGCTAATACCGGATAACACACCGAAGCGCATGCTTCGGGGTTGAAAGATGGTTCTGCTATCACTATAGGATGGGCCCGCGGCGCATTAGCTAGTTGGTGGGGTAACGGCCTACCAAGGCGACGATGCGTAGCCGACCTGAGAGGGTGATCGGCCACACTGGGACTGAGACACGGCCCAGACTCCTACGGGAGGCAGCAGTAGGGAATCTTCCACAATGGGCGAAAGCCTGATGGAGCAACGCCGCGTGAGCGAAGAAGGTCTTCGGATCGTAAAGCTCTGTTGTAAGGGAAGAACAAGCGCAGCAGTCACTGGCTGCGCCCTGACGGTACCTTACTAGAAAGCCACGGCTAACTACGTGCCAGCAGCCGCGGTAATACGTAGGTGGCAAGCGTTGTCCGGAATTATTGGGCGTAAAGCGCGCGCAGGCGGTCTCTTAAGTCTGATGTGAAAGCCCCCGGCTCAACCGGGGAGGGTCATTGGAAACTGGGAGACTTGAGTGCAGGAGAGGGAAGCGGAATTCCATGTGTAGCGGTGAAATGCGTAGAGATATGGAGGAACACCAGTGGCGAAGGCGGCTTCCTGGCCTGTAACTGACGCTGAGGCGCGAAAGCGTGGGGAGCAAACAGGATTAGATACCCTGGTAGTCCACGCCGTAAACGATGAGTGCTAGGTGTTAGGGGGTTTCCGCCCCTTAGTGCTGCAGCTAACGCATTAAGCACTCCGCCTGGGGAGTACGGTCGCAAGACTGAAACTCAAAGGAATTGACGGGGGCCCGCACAAGCGGTGGAGCATGTGGTTTAATTCGAAGCAACGCGAAGAACCTTACCAGGTCTTGACATCCCGCTGACCGCCATGGAGACATGGCCTTCCCTTCGGGGACAGCGGTGACAGGTGGTGCATGGTTGTCGTCAGCTCGTGTCGTGAGATGTTGGGTTAAGTCCCGCAACGAGCGCAACCCTTGTCCTTAGTTGCCATCATTCAGTTGGGCACTCTAAGGAGACTGCCGTACAAATACGGAGGAAGGTGGGGATGACGTCAAATCATCATGCCCCTTATGACCTGGGCTACACACGTGCTACAATGGGTGGTACAAAGGGCAGCAAACCCGCGAGGGGGAGCGAATCCCAAAAAGCCACTCTCAGTTCGGATTGCAGGCTGCAACTCGCCTGCATGAAGCCGGAATCGCTAGTAATCGCGGATCAGCATGCCGCGGTGAATACGTTCCCGGGCCTTGTACACACCGCCCGTCACACCACGAGAGTCTGTAACACCCGAAGTCGGTGAGGTAACCCTCCGGGAGCCAGCCGCCGAAGGTGGGACAGATGATTGGGGTGAAGTCGTAACAAGGTAGCCGTATCGGAAGGTGCGGCTGGATCACCTCCTTTCTAAGGATATAAACGGAAAACATTAACGTTTTGGGTTCAGTTTTGAAGGTTCATACCTTCAAACGTTGCTCCTGCGCGATGCGTATTCGAGAAGTGAAATCATTACTCGTCGCAAGCCTGCATGGAGCTGATTCGCTGACGTAAATTCAAGTTGCGAACGAAGTCAGTAGGCTTGTTCTTTGAAAACTGGATAAACGACATTGAAAGCAAGAAATTTACTGTAAAGTTCTTACGCTTTTCTGATAGAAAAGCAAACCATCAAGGGTTACGAGGCGCAAGCAAATCGTAAGCCGCAAGGTTAAGTTAGTAAGGGCGCACGGTGGATGCCTTGGCACTAGGAGCCGATGAAGGACGGGACTAACACCGATATGCTTCGGGGAGCTGTAAGTAAGCTTTGATCCGGAGATTTCCGAATGGGGCAACCCACTGCTCGTAATGGAGCAGTATCTTAACGTGAATTCATAGCGTTAAGAGGGCACACCCAGGGAACTGAAACATCTAAGTACCTGGAGGAGAAGAAAGAAACATCGATTCCCTGAGTAGCGGCGAGCGAAACGGGAACAGCCCAAACCAAGAGGCTTGCCTCTTGGGGTTGTAGGACACTCTATACGGAGTTACAAAAGGATGGGTTAGACGAACCGTTCTGGAAAGGACGGCCGTAGAAGGTAACAGCCCTGTAGTCGAAAATCCATCCTCTCCAGAGTGGATCCTGAGTACGGCGGAACACGTGAAATTCCGTCGGAATCCGGGAGGACCATCTCCCAAGGCTAAATACTCCCTAGTGACCGATAGTGAACCAGTACCGTGAGGGAAAGGTGAAAAGCACCCCGGGAGGGGAGTGAAAGAGAACCTGAAACCGTGTGCCTACAAGTAGTCAGAGCCCGTTAACGGGTGATGGCGTGCCTTTTGTAGAATGAACCGGCGAGTTACGATTACGTGCAAGGTTAAGTCGAGGAGACGGAGCCGCAGCGAAAGCGAGTCTGAATAGGGCGAAAGAGTACGTGGTCGTAGACCCGAAACCAGGTGATCTACCCATGTCCAGGGTGAAGGTGAGGTAACACTCACTGGAGGCCCGAACCCACGCACGTTGAAAAGTGCGGGGATGAGGTGTGGGTAGCGGAGAAATTCCAATCGAACTTGGAGATAGCTGGTTCTCTCCGAAATAGCTTTAGGGCTAGCCTCGCGTAACGAATACTGGAGGTAGAGCACTGTTTGGACTAGGGGCCCACCTCGGGTTACCGAATTCAGACAAACTCCGAATGCCAGCTATTTAGACGCGGGAGTCAGACTACGAGTGATAAGATCCGTGGTCAAGAGGGAAACAGCCCAGACCACCAGCTAAGGTCCCAAAGTAACCGTTAAGTGGAAAAGGATGTGGCGTTGCTTAGACAACCAGGATGTTGGCTTAGAAGCAGCCATCATTTAAAGAGTGCGTAATAGCTCACTGGTCGAGTGACGCTGCGCCGAAAATGTATCGGGGCTAAACGGTTCACCGAAGCTGTGGATTCGTGCTTCGCACGAGTGGTAGGAGAGCGTTCTAAGTGCGCAGAAGTCAGACCGGAAGGACTGGTGGAGCGCTTAGAAGTGAGAATGCCGGTATGAGTAGCGAAAGATGGGTGAGAATCCCATCCACCGAATGACTAAGGTTTCCTGAGGAAGGCTCGTCCGCTCAGGGTTAGTCGGGACCTAAGCCGAGGCCGAAAGGCGTAGGCGATGGACAACAGGTTGATATTCCTGTACCACCTCCCCGCCGTTTGAGCAATGGGGGGACGCAGGAGGATAGGGAAAGCACGCCGTTGGTCGCGCGTGTCCAAGCCGCAAGGCGGGGAAGTAGGCAAATCCGCTTCCCGTAACGCCAAGCGGTGATGGGGAGCCTCTTTGGAGGCGAAGTTCCTGATTTCACACTGCCAAGAAAAGCCTCTAGCGAGGCGGGAGGTGCCCGTACCGCAAACCGACACAGGTAGTCGAGGAGAGAATCCTAAGGTGAGCGAGAGAACTCTCGTTAAGGAACTCGGCAAAATGACCCCGTAACTTCGGGAGAAGGGGTGCTCATTGGGGTGCAAGCCCCGATGAGCCGCAGTGAATAGGCCCAGGCGACTGTTTATCAAAAACACAGGTCTCTGCAAAACCGCAAGGTGACGTATAGGGGCTGACGCCTGCCCGGTGCTGGAAGGTTAAGAGGAGGAGTTAGCGCAAGCGAAGCTCCGAATTGAAGCCCCAGTAAACGGCGGCCGTAACTATAACGGTCCTAAGGTAGCGAAATTCCTTGTCGGGTAAGTTCCGACCCGCACGAAAGGCGTAACGATCTGGGCACTGTCTCAACGAGAGACTCGGTGAAATTATAGTACCTGTGAAGATGCAGGTTACCCGCGACAGGACGGAAAGACCCCGTGGAGCTTTACTGTAACCTGATATTGAATTTCGGTGCAACTTGTACAGGATAGGTAGGAGCCGTAGAAGGGGGAGCGCCAGCTTCCCTGGAGGCGCCCTTGGGATACTACCCTGGTTGTACTGAAATTCTAACCCGCAAGCCTGATCGGCTTGGGAGACAGTGTCAGGTGGACAGTTTGACTGGGGCGGTCGCCTCCCAAAAGGTAACGGAGGCGCCCAAAGGTTCCCTCAGAATGGTTGGAAATCATTCGCAGAGTGTAAAGGCATAAGGGAGCTTGACTGCGAGACCTACAAGTCGAGCAGGGTCGAAAGACGGGCTTAGTGATCCGGTGGTTCCGCATGGAAGGGCCATCGCTCAACGGATAAAAGCTACCCCGGGGATAACAGGCTTATCTCCCCCAAGAGTCCACATCGACGGGGAGGTTTGGCACCTCGATGTCGGCTCATCGCATCCTGGGGCTGTAGTCGGTCCCAAGGGTTGGGCTGTTCGCCCATTAAAGCGGTACGCGAGCTGGGTTCAGAACGTCGTGAGACAGTTCGGTCCCTATCCGTCGTGGGCGCAGGAAATTTGAGAGGAGCTGTCCTTAGTACGAGAGGACCGGGATGGACACACCGCTGGTGTACCAGTTGTCTTGCCAAAGGCACAGCTGGGTAGCTATGTGTGGACGGGATAAGTGCTGAAAGCATCTAAGCATGAAGCCCCCCTCAAGATGAGATTTCCCATTGCATAAGCAAGTAAGATCCCTCAAAGACGATGAGGTAGATAGGTCCGAGGTGGAAGCACGGTGACGTGTGGAGCTGACGGATACTAATCGATCGAGGACTTAACCAAAAGAAATGCTTTCAATGCCGTTATCCAGTTTTGAGAGAACAACCTCTCTACAATACATAAAACAAGTCTAGTGATGATGGCAAAGAGGTCACACCCGTTCCCATACCGAACACGGAAGTTAAGCTCTTTAGCGCCGATGGTAGTTGGGGGCTTCCCCCTGCGAGAGTAGGACGTCGCTAGGCTCAAAAAGTCATTACTGACAGAAAGTTGGTAGTGGCTTTTTTTTATTGCCCCCAACTACCAAAGACCGAAGGTCAGCTCGGCGCGATACAGAAGCAGGAATAAAAGAGTCAAGTAGAAGAACCATTAGTAGCAGACGAGAAGCACGGGGACCAAGAAGATCAAGGAAGCGAGGCGGCACGGAGCGGAGCGTACTTGGTACGTGAGCACCGGACCGCCGAAGCTGACGTAGAGATTCGCCGGTCAACGTGCTTCGGAGTTCGCGCCGATGGTAGTTGGGGGGCCCCCCTGCGAGAGTAGGACGTCGTCAATGTTTTTTCATATTGAAATTTCACACAAATAAAGACAGAAAGTCTGTTCATTTCTAGATAAGGAGACAAAATTCGATTCAATTTAAAATTAATATTTAGAGGATACAAGAAAACAAAGAAAAACGATTCATCCATAAACACCGAACCACCAAAGCTGACGAGATTCGCCGGTCAACGTGCTTCGGAGTTCGCGCCGATGGTAGTTGGGGGGCCCCCCTGCGAGAGTAGGACGTCGTCAATGTTTTTTCATATTGAAATTTCACACAAATAAAGACAGAAAGTCTGTTCATTTCTAGATAAGGAGACAAAATTCGATTCAATTTAAAATTAATATTTAGAGGATACAAGAAAACAAAGAAAAACGATTCATCCATAAACACCGAACCACCAAAGCTGACGAGATTCGCCGGTCAACGTGCTTCGGAGTTCGCGCCGATGGGAGTTGGGGGGCCCCCTGCGAGAGTAGGACGTCGTCAATGTTTTTTCATATTGAAATTTCACACAAATAAAGACAGAAAGTCTGTTCATTTCTAGATAAGGAGACAAAATTCGATTCAATTTAAAATTAATATTTAGAGGATACAAGAAAACAAAGAAAAACGATTCATCCATAAACACCGAACCACCAAAGCTGACGAGATTCGCCGGTCAACGTGCTTCGGAGTTCGCGCCGATGGGAGTTGGGGGCCCCCTGCGAGAGCAGGACGTCGTTAATGCTTTTTCAAATAAAATACATACAGATAAAGACCGAAAGTCTATTCATTCTTGATAAGGAAACAGAATTCAATTAAAAACGATACAAGTTATTTAGTAATCTTCATAAGTTGTGCAATCATTTTTGTTGCTTGTACAAAAGAAAATGACCATGGGGAAGTGTCTAAAGCTGAAAATGCTAACAAGGAGTCTTCCGGTGTTCTGCAATGGAAAGTCCAGAATTGCCTGCTACGCTGGAGGAAATTATCAGCGATCCAGCGGGGGTATTTAGCGATAAAAATATTACGATTAACGACGAAGAAGTAATATTATTTTCATAAAAATCATCTTTCTAACCTTTTTATTGCCATTACAGACGATTATCATTACAAATGTTTATAATCAATGGAAGCGCATATAATCCAATCCCCCCCGTAACACTGATTTACGGGGGGTTTAGGATTCAACATCCTCATGCCTATATGAAAAAACGGAAAAGAAAAACTTTTTAAATTTACTACTTGAAAAAAATGAAAATATGGTTATAATGTAATCTGTACTCAATAAAATAAAATTTTGTTAAAACCGTTCCGAAGTAGCTCAGTGGTAGAGCAATCGGCTGTTAACCGATTGGTCGTAGGTTCGAATCCTACCTTCGGAGCCATTTTTATTGCCTTTTTTCACCCCAAGATGTCTAAATGCCTTCCTCTGCATTGTTTGATGAATCCTTCCGAAAGTTTTCGTTCCTTATAAACATTTCCCCTGAAAAAACTAAGAATGAAAGTAGAAAAAGCATTTATTTAACAATAAAATAATTTTCCCCATACATAATTCATCTATCAAATGTTTTTCTTCAAAAAATATCATATTAAAATAACTTCTTAGTATTTTCCGTCAGTAATTTGGAGATCAGGAAGATTGTAAATGATAAAAAATGTTGAAAAAGCAGAAAATTTTAATCATAAAAAAGAAAAATCGGTAATATATAATACAAAACATTTTGTCCATCAATAGTTGATTAAGAATAATAAATTTGAAGGGGGAACTTTGTTGGGGCCGATTTTGGAGATAGAAAATGTTTCATTGCATTTTGGAGGAGTAAAAGCTTTAGATCAAGTTTCTTTTTCTATCAATGAAGGTGAAATATTCTCACTTATTGGTCCAAATGGGGCAGGAAAAACAAGCATGCTGAATTGTATTAGCGGATTGTATCAACCGACGAGTGGATCCATCCGCTATAAAGGAAAAGATATAACGGACATGAAGCCTTATGAACGGACTGCCTTGGGAATTGCCCGAGCCTTTCAAAATATCGCTTTGTTTGCTCATATGTCGGTGTTGGACAATATTAAATTGGGCAGACATACTTTGATGAAATCCGGCGTGTTCAGCGGCGGAATTTATGTTGGAAAGGCTTCAAAGGAAGAAATTGAACATCGCGAAAAAGTGGAGGAAGTGATTGAATTTTTGGAGCTGCAAGACATTCGCCACAAACCGGTGGGAACCCTTCCTTATGGCCTTCAAAAACGGGTGGAAGTTGGACGGGCATTAGCGTTGAATCCGGAGCTAATTTTGTTGGATGAACCGATGGCTGGCATGAACGGCGCTGAAAAGGAAAGGATGTCGCAATTTATCCTGGATATGCACGAAGTCATGAAAACGACTGTGGTTCTGATCGAACATGATTTGGGAGTGGTCATGAGTTTATCTCATCACATTGCGGTGCTGGACTTTGGAAAACGGATAGGGTTTGGCACGCCAAAAGAAGTCAGAGAAAATCCAGATGTTATTAAAGCTTATATTGGAGAGGATACCGTTATTGAAGGGGGAAAAACATGGTAAAAGAGGTGACGTTGCCATTTCTATTAGTAGAACGGGCAAATCAGGATTCCTCTGGAGTCGCTTTAAGGCAGAAACAGTTGGGGATATGGAAGGAAATCACATGGAACGATTATTTAGAAAATGTCAAAAAACTCTCGATTGCATTGCATAAGCATCTTGATTTCAAGGCGGGGGAAATCCTCGCAATCATCGGGGAAAATAAACCCCAATGGTTATATGCCCAGCTCGCAACACAAACCATTGGCGGAATTTCGGCGGGAATCTATCAGGAATCTTTGCCAGAGCAAATCCGATATTATTTAAATGATCTGAAGCCGAGAATCGTTATTGTGGAAGACCAGGAACAAGTCGATAAATTGTTATCCATTGAGAAGGATATCCCGTTTGTTGAACATATTGTCCACTATGATGTTCGGGGGTTGCGTCATTACCAAAACTCCAAATTAATCTCCATGAAAGAGTTATTAAAAATTGGAGAAGAACATTTAAAAGTACACCCTGCTTTCTTTGAACAACAAATCACTTTGCTAAGCGGTCATCAGGAAGCACTCATTTCCTATAGTGCGGCAACCAGCGGAGATCCCAAAGCGGCTGTGTATACCCATCATCAATTGATAGAAGCGGCAAAAAACTTGATTCAACTGGATGAAATGAAAAAAACGGATGACTACTTTTCTTTTTTACCGCTTGCATGGATCCATGAACAGATTATGGGCATCGTAATCCCTATTGTAATAGGGTTAACAGTGAATTTTCCGGAGCGGCCTGATACGGTGATCGGCGATTTAAGAGAAATTGGTCCCCAAACGGTGGTGGCTTCACCAAGAGTGTACCAATCAATCATGTCCAATGTGCAGGTGCGTTTAGAGGGAGCCAGCTGGTTGAATAGAAAAGTGTATCAATTGTTCAAAAAATACGGGGATAAACGGGCAAAAGCAAAGTTGGAAAAAATCCGCTTGTCCGCTTTTGATCGATTCATGTACTTCCTTGGAGATGCCATTGTCTTTAGTGCGATACGTGACCACTTGGGATTTGCAAGAACGAGAAGGGCCTATGTGATAGGAGCGGCTTTGCATCCTGAAGCGTTCTATTTTTACCATGGCATCGGAGTGAATATTAAACAGACCTATGGCGGGACAGAAGTTGCAGGAATTGCCATTGTCCAACGGGATGATGACATCAAAGCAGGCAGTTCCGGAGTGGCGCTTCCGAATACGGAAGTGAAAATTGGGATCGACGGTCTTGTCTATTTGAAAAATAATGCGATCTTCTCCAGATATTTAAAACCGGAACATCAAAGATGGATCGTGGATGGATGGATTTCCCTCGGAGATAAAGGGTTTATTGATAAAGACGGTCATTTATTTATTTTAGACCGGAAAGAAGACGTCATCGTCATGCCGAAAGGAGAAATTTATCCTCATAAAATTGAAAATATCATAAAGTCCAGCCCTTATATTCAAGAAGCCGTTGTAGTGGGAAAAAACCGTCCATTTTTGACGGCGCTCATTAACATAGATATGACTACGGTTGGAAGATGGGCGGACAAACGGCGGATAATATATACAGAATTTTCTGATTTATCTGTAAATAAAGATGTGATTGAATTCATCGAGCAAGAAATGATAAGGCTGATGGACGAATTGCCGCCGCAAGAACGGGTGAAAAAAATCATCCTGTTGCCCAAACAGTTCACGGCAGATGCCGGTGAACTGACACGGACATTAAAAATCAGAAGGAATCATGTGGAAAACACTTATAAAGATCTTATTGATGCAATGTATTCCAACAATGGGACGGTTCAAGTCCGCATATCGGAAGCGGAAATTCCGTTGCGCATCATTCAATTGGAGAGGAATTTGGAGGTGACTGAGGATGTTCTTATTGCAAATGCTTATTAATGGGATTGTCGTCGGCAGCATTTATGGTCTTGTTGCCTTGGGATTTGTATTGATTTATCGGGCAAGTGGTGCGCTGAATCTTGCAAATGGCGAATTTGTTCTATTTGGTCCGTACATTTGCTTAGTCATCATGACCTCATTAAACGTGCCTTTCCTTGCAGCGTTTATAGGTACGTTAATCTTTAGCGCGGTCCTGGGGTTGGTTGTCGAGCGACTGGTCATTCGGCAATTGCAAAATGCCCCAACCATTTCCGTCATCATGGCAACTCTTGGATTATCCAGTTTACTCGCGGGTGCAGTCCATATTATTTGGGGGCATTCAACCAGAACATTTCCACCGGTATTTCCTCAGACACCGTTAAATTTGGGAGGCATCATCGTCACTCCCGTCTACTTATGGTCCTTTATCATTGTCGTGATTTTGTTGATCGTTTTTTCGATTTTCTTCAAGTTTTCCAAGATTGGACTTGCCATGCGGGCCGTAGCCGACGACCGGCAAGCTGCATTATCCATGGGGATGAGCGTGAAGTTTGTTTTAGCGGTGACATGGATGATTGCCGCAATGGTTGCCGGCATCGGTGGAATTTTGCTTGGAAACATCAATGGAGTCAACCCTACGATGTCTGCCATCGGTTTGACGGTTTTGCCCGTGGTCATTCTTGGAGGTCTTGATAGTATCATCGGTGCGATTATTGGAGGATTTCTGATTGGCATCATTCAAAACTTGGCAGGAGGCTATTTGGATCCTCTCGTAGGGGGAGGTTTAAAAGATGTAGTGCCATTCATTGTCGTTCTCTTAATCTTAATGCTAAAACCACATGGCTTATTTGGCAGCCGTGGTATTGAGAGGGTGTAATCAGATGAGGAATTTGTTTGTGAGAGAATGCGGAAACTATATAACTTCCTATAAAAAGGATATGAAGCTCTTTGGTACAAAGAGTGAAATCATAAAATGGCTCATTTTATTGATCATTCTGCTGACATTGCCGCTATATGCCTCCAACTATTGGGTGGGTCTGTTGACGCTATGCGCCATTTCTGCAATTGGCGCCATCGGATTGAACATTTTGACGGGATTTACCGGCCAGATTTCAATCGGAGTCGGCGCCTTTTTAGGGGTTGGAGGATATACAACAGCCATTTTGACAACAACTTATGGATTAAGTTTCTGGATATCCCTTCCTTTGGCGGGGATTGTCACAGCGTTGGTGGGAGGTTTGTTTGGAATCCCTTCACTAAGGCTGAAAGGATTATATTTGGCCATTGCTACACTCGCCGCCCAAGTCATCATTACATTCATCATCAGCCGATGGGACAGAGTGACGGGCGGGACGGCAGGGATGGTATTAAGCCGGCCGGTCATTGGAAATTATGTTCTCACATCGAATGCTTCTTACTATTACTTAACCATCATCATTTTAATGTTGACTGTACTTTATTCGGTAAACCTGTTAAGAACAAGGGTCGGGCGGGCGTTTTTGGCGGTTCGGGACCGGGATATTGCGGCACAAATCATGGGCATCAACTTGTTTTACTATAAGGTGTTGGCCTTTATTATCAGTTCCTTTTTCGTAGGAATCGCCGGTGCATTGCTGGCTCACTACACAATGATTGTGAGCCCGGAACTTTACAATATTCAAGTTTCCATTCAGTACCTCGCCATGGTGTTGATTGGCGGATTGGGAAGCATCCTGGGTTCCATCTTAGGGGCAATTTTCATCACTTTGTTGCCGGTTGGACTCACTTCTGTCGTTGACCTGTTAACCGCCTACATGCCGGATCTTTACCAATTATTCTCCGCCTTCAAAGAATTCGTTTTCGGTTTGACGATTATTCTCTTCCTAATTTTTGAGCCGGGCGGTTTAGCGCATATTTGGCAAAACATTAAAAACTATTTTAGAGTCTGGCCATTCTCTTACTAAGGTTGATAAAAAATTAATTATATAAAAAACAAGGGGGATCAGATGTTGAAACGCAAAAGTTTATTGGGGTTTTTACTAGGGGTGTTGTTGCTCATTCTTTCAGCATGCGGAGGCCAAGATTCGGCCAGTCCAAGCACTTCTTCCGATTCATCCGGATCCGACGGAAAGAGAACCGTCGTTGTTGGCGGTTTGTATGATATTACAGGAGGTACCGGAGATGTAGGAACCCCTTATGCGGAAGGGGAAAAAGCTTACTTCGAGTATTTGGAAATGAAAGGTGGAGTGGAAGGGCTGAATTTAAAACTAATCGGTAAAGACTACGCTTATCAAATTCCGGAAGCGCAAAAACTTTATCAAGAATTGCGTGACAAGGAAAAGGCTGTTGCCATATTAGGTTGGGGTACAGGGGATACGGAAGCGTTAAGACAACAAGTTGCTTCTGATCAGCTGCCATTCATTTCAGCTTCCTATTCCGAAAACTTGAAAAATATTAAAGAAAGTCCATATAACTTCTTAACCGCCGCTTCTTATTCCGATCAAGGACGGGCAATCCTGAAATGGATTGTTGAAAATCATGAAGGTGACAACCCTCCGACACTGGCGCTTCTTTATAATGATACAGCATTCGGTAGATCACCGATTGAAGATATCAAAGCCTATGCTAAAGAAGTCGGAGTGGAAGTGGTAGATGAACAGGTGATTGATGTTCAGGCAACAGAAGCCCAATCCCAATTGCTGAATATGGAAAAGAAAAATCCGGATTATGCGATTATTCAACAAACATGGGGAGCAACTTCAACCATTTTGCGTGATGCCAAAACATTGGGCATCGATACGCAATTTATCGGTTTAAACTGGGCAGCGGGAGAAGGAATCATTGATATCGTTGGAGCGGATGTTGCCGAAGGATATATGGGCATCCTTTCCCACGCATTTCCATATGAGGATATGCCAGGGATGGCTGAAATTAAAGAGTATTTGGATGCAAAAGGCAAGACGATTGATGATATCAACCAAAAATTTGTACAGGGATGGGTTGCTGCAAAAATAATGGTTGAAGCAATCAAAATCGCTGCTGAAAAATACCCTGATGGAGATTTGACAGGTCCACAAATTCGTGAAGGTCTTGAATCCATTCAAAATCTGGACTTGGGAGGACTTGCCGCAAATGTATCATTTGCACCGGATAATCATGCCGGAACAGAAAAGACTCGTTTGGGTATTGTAAAAAATGGAAAATGGGAGCCGATTACTGATTACTTCAGCCATAACGATTAATAGATGGAAAAAACTCCGAAAAGGGACAAACCATTATTGTCCCTTTTCTCTTTAATGTTGATGAAAGGGGATAAAAATAATGCTCCGTGTAAATAATTTGGAAGCGGTATATCAAAAAATGATACTTGCATTGAGAGGAATTTCACTGCATGTCAAGGAAGGCCAAATTGTTGCCTTGCTTGGCAGCAATGGTGCGGGGAAATCCACCACATTAAAAGCCATCTCGGGACTCTTGGCGGCGGAAGATGGGCATATTACAGACGGAACAATAGAATTTCAAGGGGAAATCATAAACAATACTTCACCGGATCAATTGGTGAAAAAAGGAATTTTTTTGTGCATGGAAGGCCGTCGAATCTTCAAAGACTTGACTGTGGAAGAAAATTTGTGTGCGGGGGCTTATACAAGAAAAGACCGTTCTGCCATAAAAAAGGATATTGAAAAAATTTACGGATACTTTCCTAAATTGAAAATGCTTGAACATCGCAAAGCGGGATATTTGTCCGGCGGAGAACAGCAAATGCTGGCCATTGGCAGGGGACTCATGGCAAAACCGAAATTGCTGCTTCTTGATGAACCATCATTAGGGATAGCACCGCTTCTGGTAAAGGAAATTTTTGATAATATCAAAAAAATTAATGAAGAAGAAGGGTTGACCATCCTGGTTGTTGAACAGAATGCCAATATCGCCCTTTCCATAGCCGATTACGGTTATATCATTGAAAACGGAAGGGTTGTAATGAAAGGCGAAGCTGCCGCTTTGTTGGAAGATAAAACAATTAGTGAACATTATTTGGGGACAGGGAAAGGCCTTAAAAAAGGCGGAATCTACCGGCGCCGTCAACGGATTGTGTGGTGATTTTGCGTACAGCTACCTTGAAGGGGTCACTTCCTTTAAAGGTAGTTTTATTTTTTTAGAAAAAAATTATATTTTCTATTGCATAGTAAAAAAAATCATGGTAATATAACTCTTGTCTTGCGAAAAGGCGAATGGCCCCTTGGTCAAGTGGTTAAGACACCGCCCTTTCACGGCGGTAACACGGGTTCGAATCCCGTAGGGGTCATTATTTTTTTCTTCATTTTAGGAGGATTAGCTCAGCTGGGAGAGCATCTGCCTTACAAGCAGAGGGTCGGCGGTTCGATCCCGTCATCCTCCACCATATATATTTGGAGGGGTAGCGAAGTGGCTAAACGCGACGGACTGTAAATCCGTTCCCTTTGGGTTCGGCGGTTCGAATCCGCCCCCCTCCACCATTTTATTGGGGTATAGCCAAGTGGTAAGGCAACGGATTTTGATTCCGTCATGCCCAGGTTCGAATCCTGGTACCCCAGCCATTGTTAATCAATAAACTCGGATATGTAGCCCTTCAATAAAGTGTGGATTAAATGATTCTAACTGACAAAAGGGCTTGTCTAAAAAGTCCATAAAAACAGAGCGAATGGAGAAAACAATGAGTTTTTCCATTCGCTCTGTTTCCTTATTTTTGAAATTGGTTTGGGAATTTGCGGCCCATTTCAGTATGTTGTGGGCCATTGCCACAATCCCGAATTCTGTTCGGACTTTATGAAGCCCCCGTAACAGAAATCGAGTGAAACGCAAATTGCCCTTGATGTTCCCGAACACACTTTCGACATCCACTTTACGCTTCGCATAAAGAGCTGCCTTTTGTTCGTCACCAAGAGCTGCTTTGGCTTTCGCTTTCATTTCTTCATAAATCGTGTTCCAATATACTCGACGATTTCCTTTGGCTTTCGTACACCCATTCTTCAACGGGCAATCCGTACAATCTTCACACTCGTACACTTTCAAATCTTGTATGTATCCAGATGCATTTTTTCTTTTTTGATAATACTTGAATACGACTTTCCGATTGTTCGGACAGATAAAGCAATCGTCTTCTTCGATGTATTTCCAGTTTTGTACTTTTGATAAATCCTTTTTAAACTTTTTACTTTGTTCCTTCAAATAGGTTTGGTATGGGGCTAATAATTCAAAACGAGGTTCTTTTTCTTCGCCAATCGCATATAAATAGTTTTCTTCACTCGCATATCCTGCATCGGCAATGACATACTTGAGTTTCTTTTCCTTCGGTATCGATTCCAATAACTTTTCCATAAATGGTTGGAAACAGCGAGTATCTCCTGGATTTTGATAAATTTCAAATCCCACGATAAATTGATGTTGTGTGGCGAGTTGAACATTATAACCCGCCTTGAGTTGGCCGTTTTTCATATGGTCCTCTTTCATTCGCATAAAAGTGGCCTCATGGTCGGTTTTCGAGTAGCTATTTCGTTCACCTAGAATCTGTTTTTGTACTTTGTATTTTCGTAATCGTGGAAGATAATCCGTTTGAATCGTTTTCAGTTGTTTGGTGAGTTGGGATTTTTTAGAGCGAAGTTCTTTTTTTCTTTCTTTGTCTTCTTCCTGTTTATAATCTTTTTCCAAAGCTTCTATTCTCTCAGAAAGTTGTGCCGATGATTTTTCTAATTCTTCTTCTAATTGTTCTTCTTTTAATTCCTCCAAGGCGATTTGGTGCGCTTCTTGTAGAAACGATTGAATTTTGGCTCGTAGTTTCTGATCATATTTTTCTACGGATTTTCGCCATACAAACGTATATTTGTTGGCATTCGCTTCTATTTTCGTACCATCCACAAAAATATGGTCGAGGTCGATAAATCCTTGTTCTACTAGTTGAAGGACAAATTGTTCAAATACAGAATCCATCATGTTTGACATACGAACACTACGAAAATCATTTATTGTGCGATGGTCAGGGGTTTGCAATCCCGCCAACCACATCATCGGAAGATTTTCTTTCACCATTTGCGCTATTTTCCGACTTGAATAAACGTTTTGAGTGTACGCATATAAAATCACTTTCAATAACATTTTAGGGTGATAGGGTGCACGACCCCCACCAACATAATGAGTATACAACACTTCATCCGGAATCGATTCCACCATTTCATCCACTAAACGGGCGACATGATTTTCAGGAATATACATTTCGATATCTAAAATGCTCATGACTTGACGATTGCAATAAGGTTGGAAAACTAGCTTTTTGCGTTTCTTGTTCTTTTGAACCTCTATTTTTTGAATACCCTCTAGAGTCATTTCTAATTGCGTGTTATAATTTTCTTGAATAGTCATTTGATTATTCATAAAAAATCGTCCTTTCTTTAGAATGTTTTTTTGGTCAATTTCATTCTATAAAAAAGGACGATTTTTTTGTACCCTAAAAACAGAAAAAAGGGCTGAGCCGAAGGTCGATTCAATCGACTTTTCGGACAGCCCCTTTTTTTTTTTTTTTTCCCTGAAATAACCGGGATAACAGGAGTTGAGTAAAAGTGATAAAAAATTGATGGGTTGGGTAAGAATGCTCATAATTTTGCACAAAATTTGAAATGCCGGCAAATACGCAAATTGTTCCGAACATCCTTTTAAACGAATTCATTTGGCGACAGACTTTGAATAATTATGCATCATTATGTCAAGTTGAGTCACAGGATAAATTTCCTATAGAATAAAAAGTATCTAGGGGGTGTTTTTTGATGGAAAAAAAGAAAATTTCTATTATCGGTGTTCCTTCTGATTATGGCCAACAACGTCGGGGTGTGGATATGGGGCCAAGCGCGATGAGATATGCCGGAGCCATTGAGAGATTGGAAAAATTAGGTTATGATGTTAATGATGAAGGAAATGTATCAGTCCACAAAACGAAGAAAACAAAAAGCGAAGAAGATAAATTATTGAATTTGGAAGAAGTGTTAGAAGTCAGTGAACAATTGGCGGAAAAAGTCGATGAAGTAATAAAGCAGGGAAGATTCCCGGTCATTTTGGGGGGAGATCATAGCATTTCCATCGGTTCCATTGCCGGAATAAGAAGGCATTATAAGAATTTGGGAGTTATCTGGTTCGATGCCCATACAGACATCAATACGCCGGAGACGACCCCTTCCGGAAATATTCATGGAATGCCCTTAGCGGTTAATCTTGGACTTGGGGATGAGCGGTTAATCAATGTTGCAAAGGATGCTCCTGCAGTCAAATTTGAAAACGTTGTCATCATCGGTGCCCGTTCGATTGATGAAGGGGAAAAAGCTTTAATAAAGGAAAAAAAGATCAAAATTTTCACAATGCATGAAATTGACCGTATGGGGATGTCGAAAGTCATTGAAGAAACCGTGGCTTATTTGAAGGCACGACAAGTGGATGGGGTGCATATTTCCATTGACTTGGATGCGCTGGATCCGATCTATACACCCGGTGTTGGAACGCCGGTGCCTGGCGGAATCACTTATCGGGAAAGTCATCTGGCGATGGAAATGTTGGAAGAAGCAAAAATTATTACTTCTTGTGAATTTGTAGAGGTCAATCCAATTCTTGATGAACGCAATAAAACGGCTGATACTGCAGTAGCATTAATGGGATCGTTGATGGGAGAAAAATTAGTGTAAAAATCACTATTTATTTCTATATATTGACTATTCTATACTTGATTAGATAAGATGAAAAAAATTTTTTATATGTTAGAAAAAAAGTGAAACTTTTTATTGAGTTCGTTCGTACAGTATTTAACCCAAAAGGTGGAGAGTTAATGTATGGATGCGTTAGTGAAAAAACGAATAAAGCAAGTGCTGAAAGGCGATCAAAATGCCTTTGCGGACATTGTAAGCCTTTATCAGCACAAGCTGTACCAAATTTGTTACCGAATGCTAGGAAATAAACAAGAGGCTGAAGATATTGCCCAAGAAGCTTTTGTCCGAGCGTATATCAATCTCCATACGTTCGATCCCAAGAGAAAGTTTTCCACGTGGCTTTATCGAATCGCGACAAACCTGTGTATAGACAGGATCAGAAAAAAAAAGCCGGATTACTATTTAGATGCAGAGGTCGACGGAACCGATGGATTGAATATGTATTCCCATATTGCCAATGACGATCAGCTGCCTGAAGATGCAGCACTTCAAATGGAATTTCAAGAACGCATCCAACATGAAATCAGCAAATTGCCAGAGAAATATCGTACGGTAATTGTATTAAAATATATTGAAGAATGTTCGCTTCAAGAAATTAGTGAAATACTTGACTTGCCTTTGGGAACAGTGAAAACTAGAATTCATAGAGGTCGTGAAGCATTGAGAAAGCAGTTAAACGAACTGTAGGAGGGGAAATCGCATGAGTACGTGTCCACAACACATTATTGAATATATGCACGAGTATCTGGATGGCGACATTAGCCGTGAACACGAGCAAGTGCTTAAACAGCATTTGAAGACATGTACGGCATGTCAAGAGCATATGCATCAACTAAGCGATGCGGTTGCATTTATTAAAAGTGCGGCACAAATTACGGCACCTCCACATTTTGAAGAAAAGGTAATGAAGCGTCTTCCTCGACCAAAAAATCGACTCGGTATACAAAACTGGCTGAGAAGACATCCGTTCTTGGTAGCGGCTGCCATGTTTATTCTATTTATGAGTGCAACACTTTTTGGAAGTTTCAATGATGATAAATTTTCAGTAACGAAACAACCGAACTTGGTAGTGGAAGGCCAAACCGTTATTGTCCCTGAAGGCGAAGTTGTGAAAGGCGATATCGTTGTAAAAAATGGAGATATTGTCGTTGAAGGTGAAGTGGACGGCAATGTAATTGTCATTAATGGAGAGTATATGGCATCCACTGCAGTGGTGACGGGCCAAATCCATGAAATCGATCAGGTATTTGAATGGGTTTGGTATGAAGTGAAACGGATGACAAAGGACTTTTTGGCACTGTTTGAAAACGGGAAAGATTAATTTGATCCTCCATTTTGGAATGAACTGCACCTTTAAGGATGCAGTTCTTTTTTTGTGATGGACATGATAATCCGTTCGGCTTAAATAAAGAAACATTTTCAAAAAAGTTTCGTTAATACTATAAAAGCTTAATGAATTTGATTATGATATACTTGATAATAGTATATAAATTGGGAAAATTTGATTTAATTTAGAAAATGAAAAATATTTGCATACTATTTTTATAAAACAAGCATAAACTATATCGCTTATGATTTATATGTGATTGATTTGGTTAAATAAGTGGGGGATGCCACATGAATATAATTGAGCAATTTACGGATTTTACACCTGTAAATATCATCTTCAGCTTTTTGGACATCATACTTGTCTGGTACGTGATCTATAAAATATTAACCCTAATCAGAGGAACAAAAGCGGTTCAATTGTTGAAAGGGCTATTTGTTATTATCGTTGCAAGAATTGCCACTGAAATTTTTGGTCTGGATACGTTAGGTTGGATGTTGCAAGAAGTCATTGATTGGGGATTTTTGGCAATTATTATCATTTTCACTCCTGAGATTCGGAGAGCCCTCGAACAGATTGGGCGGGGAAGATTATTTCAACGTTCAGTCAATCAATTGGAAGATGAACAGGCCCGTTTGATCGAAGCCATGAAAAAAGCGGTAAGCTATATGGCAAAACGGCGGATCGGTGCTCTCATTTCCATTGAAAAAGAAACCGGCTTAAACGAATATATCGAAACGGGCATCCGATTAGATGCAAATATCTCTTCAGAACTGATCATCAATACATTCATTCCAAATACCCCACTTCATGATGGAGCAATGATTATCCAAAAAAATCGTATTGCAGCTGCAGCTTGTTATTTGCCGTTGTCCGAAAGCACTTTGATTTCCAAAGAGTTGGGGACGAGGCACAGAGCTGCCCTTGGGTTAAGTGAAGTGACAGATGCCATTGTGGTCGTCGTGTCCGAAGAAACTGGGGCAATTAGTATTGCAGTGAACGGCAATTTACATAGAAATCTCACGTTGGAGAATTTCGAATCGTTGCTGAAAACATTATGGTTTGGCCCTGAAGGCGAATTAGAAGCATCCTCTAAGTGGACTTGGAGGGGGAAAAAGCATGGATAAATTTTTTGATAATATATGGGTGTTGAGGGCAACAGCCTTCATTTTGGCACTCCTGCTTTTCTTTTATGTGAAAGCCGAATTGACAGGCGGGAAAGAACCTACGTCAAATAATCAAGTGGACATTATTACAGATGTGCCGCTGGAGGCTTATTATGATTCGGAAAACTTGATTGTTACCGGTCTGCCGGAAACGGTGGATGTTACAATTGAGGGGCCGATGCAGCTCGTACTGCAAACAAAATTCAAAAAAGATTTTAAAGTTTTTGTTGACTTGAGCGATCTGTTAATCGGCAAACACAGAGTGACCATTCAGCATGAAAACTTTAATCCAAAATTAAATGTGACAATCGATCCTGAAGCGGTTGATGTGGTCATTGAGGAAAAAGTTACCCAAGAGTTCAAAGTGGATCCTGAAATCAATAGTCAATTAATTGCTGAAGGCTATATGCTAAAATCCATGACTGTGGAACCGAGCAAAGTAGTTGTTACAGGTGCCAAAAGTGCGATTGAAAGAATTAATTATGTAAAGGCAACGGTTTCGGCATCAAACGGAATCAAAGAGTCATTTACCCAAGAGGCGAACGTCAAGGTATTGGATGGCAATTTAAACAAATTGGATGTGTATATTGAACCACAGACAGTAAACGTCACTGTCGAGGTGGAAGAATACAGTAAAAGTGTTCCAGTGACGCTGAAACAAACAGGCTCCCCGCCGCCGGGAGTCGTGATTCGTCAATTGGAAACCGATACAAAATCGGTTCAAGTGTTTGGTCCAAAATCAATCGTTGACTCGATCAAGACGTTAGAAGCGGAGTTTGACTTATCGCAGGTGGATCATTCCGGGAATTATGAAGTGAATTTGAAATTGCCTAAAGGCGCTACAAGATTGGGAACTGATAAAATTTCTGTTCGGGCAAATATCACAAGAACATCCCAATCCGAAACAAGTGTTGACGAAACGACAAATGAAGAGCAAAATATCGATGAGTCAAATAGTGATGCAAACAGCAATTAAACCATATAAAAAGATAAAACCTATTCAAAGCATATTATTACTTGTAATTGATTCCATAAATGTTCATTTGTATGGAATGTCAAGTGTTGAAGGAGAGAATAGTTATGGGAAAATATTTTGGAACTGACGGTGTACGTGGAGTTGCAAATACAGAACTCTCACCGGAACTTGCGTTTAAAATTGGCCGTGCTGGGGGATATGTTTTAACAAAGAACGCAACAGAAAGACCAAAAATCATTGTCGGCAGAGATACGAGAATTTCCGGCCATATGTTGGAAGGGGCGTTAGTGGCGGGATTGCTTTCTATCGGTGTGGAGGTTATGAGACTGGGGGTAATAAGCACTCCGGGTGTCGCTTATTTGACCCGTGTGATGAATGCGGATGCAGGGGTCATGATCTCCGCATCCCATAACCCGGTTCAAGATAATGGAATTAAATTTTTCGGACCGGATGGCTTTAAATTGACCGATGAACAGGAAGAAGAAATTGAAAAATTGATTGACGCCGAACAAGATACGCTTCCTAGGCCGATTGGTGCGGAATTGGGCACGGTCAGCGATTATTTTGAGGGCGGCCAGAAGTATCTCTCATATTTAAAACAAACGGTGGATGTTGACTTTGAAGGTATTCATGTGGCTCTTGACTGTGCTAACGGAGCTACTTCTTCATTGGCTACCCACTTATTTGCTGATTTGGAAGCGGATATTTCAACTATGGGCGCTTCGCCGGACGGATTAAATATCAATGACGGGGTAGGTTCCACACACCCTGAAAAGCTTGCGGAATTCGTCTTGGAAAGAGAAGCGGACGTGGGGCTGGCCTTTGATGGCGACGGAGACCGTTTGATTGCCGTTGATGAAAAAGGAAACGTTGTAGACGGCGATCAAATCATGTTTATCATCGGCAAATATTTAAACAGCAAAGGGCTTTTAAAGAAAAATACAGTCGTATCCACTATCATGAGCAATATGGGATTCTATAAAGCGTTGGAAGAAAACGGGATGACCAGCGCGCAAACGCCTGTCGGTGACCGCTATGTCGTTGAAGAAATGCGCAAAAATGATTACAACTTCGGCGGCGAACAATCCGGCCACATCGTTTTCCTTGATTACAATACAACCGGCGACGGTATGCTCACGGCAATCCAATTGGTGAGCATTATGAAATTGACAGGAAAACCTCTATCTGAACTGGCATCAGAAATGAAAGTATATCCACAACGCTTAGTCAATGTACGGGTAACAGATAAACATAAAGTAAAAGAAAATCCGAAAGTACAAGAAGTTATCAAAGAAGTGGAAAACGTTCTTGGAAATAATGGCCGTGTACTGGTTCGACCTTCAGGTACAGAGCCGTTGGTGCGTGTGATGGTGGAGGCGCCTACAGAAGAAGAATGTGAAAGTTATGTAAACCGCATAGCAGAAGTGGTAAAAAAAGAAATGGGCATGAATGATTGAGATGAACGGCTGCGCAGAATATGAATGTTCTGCGCAGTTTTAATTTTTTGGGGATAACTGTATCCACACAAGTCTCAATCCATCCACCCAGGTCCACTCCCTTTAGCGCGAGAAACCATTTCACCTCCACTATTTCCATCAGGCACTGATTAATTAAAGAAGGAATGGGCATAGTAATAAATGTGAAATATGAAAGGGAGTGGAGAGATTATGGCAAAAATTGCAACACTCATAACAGACTTATTTGAAGATGTTGAATTTACAAGCCCTAGAGAAGCTCTGGAAAATGCGGGCCACACAATCGTGACGATCGATAAAGAGGGCAATAAAACCGTAAAAGGAAAAAGAGGAGCCAAAGTGGATATTGATTATGGAATTGAAGAAGTCCATCCGGATGATTTTGACGCATTGTTCATTCCGGGAGGCTTTTCACCGGATCTGTTGCGGGATGACGATCGCGTGGTGGCATTTGTAAAAGCATTTATGAAGGCAAACAAGCTTGTATTCGCCATCTGCCATGGGCCGCAACTGTTAATTTCGGCAAGGGAATTGGAAGGGCGCGACGTCACTGGTTATAAATCCATCCGGGTGGATTTGGAAAATGCCGGTGCAAAATTCCATGACGAGCCGGTGGTGGTTTGCGGAAACCAATTGGTGACAAGCAGAACCCCGAATGACTTACCTGAATTTAACAGAGAAATCGTCAACTTGTTAAAAGAGCAAGAGTTTCAGGAGTAATTGTTAGTACTTTTTTCTCAAAGGTATAAAAAAATTTTTTTGCCCAGGACAATTTCTTGGGCAGCTATACATAGATGGGTTCAACCAATTTGTATAGAATAATAAAAAATAACAAATGTAAATCATTGACGGAAAGTAGCATATTCTGTATGATGTAGTTGCTTGATTTTTTCATGAATAATTTCCATATTTTAGAAGGGAATTATTCAAGCGCGGCAAAGGAGGGTAGTTACGCGCTATAAAAATGCAAGGAAAATAATGATAGCGCCTGGACTAAGGAAATCGGACGTTCAATCCTTAGTTGACGAGGAGGAGGTTTATCGAGTTTTCGGCGGGTACCTCCCGACCGCATTGCCCGGTCGCAATTTCGTTCTTAAAACATAAAAGCGATTTTATGGACAAAGGAACGAAAAGGCAATAATCAATAATATAGAGCGATATCAAACCTACATTTCTTTTTTTAAATTGATTGAATTAGACAGAATTCGATGTTAAAAAAAGAGCGGATGTAGGCGGTATTTTTTATTGTCTTTTTCAAATCTATGAAGATATCGCTTGTAACGGAGGAATGTTAAAATGTGTGGAATTGTCGGATATAACGGAAAGTTGGATGCGAAGGAAATTTTAATTAAAGGATTGGAAAAACTGGAATATCGGGGATATGACTCAGCCGGTATCGCCATTCTGAATGAAAATGGTGTTACGGTTTTTAAAGATAAAGGCAGAATTGCCCACTTGCGTCAAATCGTTGATGATCAAGTTGAAGCAAATATCGGCATTGGTCATACGCGTTGGGCGACTCACGGTGAACCAAATCAAGTCAATGCCCATCCCCATCAAAGTGCATCAGGTAGATTTACCATTGTACACAATGGAGTTATTGAAAACTATCACTTGTTGCAAAGAGAATATTTAAAAGAGATTCCAATGCAATCTGATACGGATACAGAAGTGATTGTTCAATTAGTGGAACTATTCGCTAATGAAGGATTATCAACAAAAGAGGCGTTCCGCAAAGCGATCTCTTTATTGCACGGTTCTTATGCGATCGCCCTTCTTGATAAAGAAGATCCGGAAACGATTTATGTCGCAAAAAATAAATCTCCTTTGCTGATCGGAGTCGGTGAAGGATTCAATGTGGTGGCATCCGATGCTTTGGCGATGCTTCAGGTGACAAATCAATTTATTGAAATCCATGATGAAGAAATCGTACTTGTGCATAAAGATAAAGTGGAAATTTCCACTTTGGATGGACAAAAAATTGAACGAAACCCTTATACAGTGGAACTTGATGCGAGCGATGCCGAAAAAGGAACATATCCTCACTACATGTTGAAAGAAATGGATGAACAGCCTGGCGTGGTGCGTAAAATTATTCAAGAATATAGCAACGATGCAGGCGAATTGGCAATCGACGAACCGATCTTAAAAGCGTTGCGCGATGCGGACCGGATTTATATTATTGCAGCAGGAACCAGTTATCATGCAGGCCTTGTAGGAAAACAATATTTTGAAAAACTTGCCGGAATTCCAGTGGAAGTGCACATTTCCAGCGAGTTTGGCTATAACATCCCGTTGCTTTCCGAAAAGCCGCTGTTCATTTTCATTTCCCAATCCGGTGAAACAGCCGACAGCAGACAAGTGCTTGTAAAAGTGAAAAAATTAGGCCATCCTTCTTTAACTATTACGAATGTTGCGGGATCCACTCTTTCCCGTGAAGCGGATTATACTTTATTGCTACATGCCGGCCCTGAAATTGCCGTGGCATCGACAAAAGCTTATGTGGCACAACTTGCGGTACTTGCCATCGCCGCTTATGTCACTGGAAAAAGCAAAGGAATCAAATCCGATTTCGATTTGAAAACAGAGCTGGCCATTGCTGCCAACGCGATTCAATCTATCGTGGATTCCAAAGAGGAATTGCACAAAATCTCAAATGAATATTTAAGCAAGTCCCGGAATGCATTCTTCATCGGCCGCAATATCGATTATTATGTAAGTTTGGAAGGTGCTCTTAAGTTAAAAGAAATTTCCTATATTCAGGCGGAAGGTTTTGCAGGCGGGGAGTTGAAGCATGGTACGATTGCGTTGATTGAAAAAGGAACGCCAGTCTTTGCCCTCGTTACACAAGCGCCAGTGGCATTGAATATCCGCGGAAACGTGAAAGAAGTGGTGGCGCGCGGGGCAAATGCATGCGTAATTTCCATGGAAGGACTGGATGAACACGATGACCGTCTGGTGATTCCGAAAGTTCATCCACTTCTAACACCGCTTGTTTCTGTCGTGCCGCTCCAATTCATCAGCTACTATGCGGCTCTTGAACGCGGCTGTGACGTCGACAAACCTCGTAACCTAGCAAAATCTGTAACGGTGGAATAAAATAACCGATACTTGCAGTATGTGAGTGATAATTAATGTTGTCACACAATTATTGAATAATGTCACTGATTTTTGCCTTGATACAGCATAAATGCTTGCTGTATCAAGGTTTTATTTTTTTGGTTACATTTCATTATCCTTTCTACATTGATATCCTGTTCTTTTCTGAGATATTGAATAACGCTGAAAAAGCCGATACATAGAATTTTCGATGGAGAATAGAGTGAAAAATTTTTAGTTCGGCCATGATTTCAGAGATTTTTCATTTTGTTTGGTTACGCTTATAGTCAATATCAAGATGAACAGGAGGAGCTTTATGAACTATTTGAAATTATTGATGGCACTAATTTTCTGTTTTGCACTGATTTGTACGTCTGGTCACATCGCATTTGCGGATGATGATTTTGGGGAGCATCATGAGCATTACGAATGGGGTTATGGCAAAAAAGAACATATAGACGACCGCTATGAAGATGCAGGAGAAATGATTGGCTGGGGGACGGTTATCACATTTGCAGTGGCTGGGTTAATATTTCCGATGAGAAGATTAACCAAACCGATGATTACGACATTTCCGTCAATTAAGCAAATCTATATATCGTTGACGAAATTTTTGGGTAAATACCACATACTGATTGGAATCGTCACGGTCCTTTTAAGTATCTGTCACGGCATTCTCATGTACCTTCATGAAGGAAGATTGGAAGATGAAGGGGTTAGTGGACTAGTATCAGCTATTGTGTTGGGAATAGCCGGTTTGATTGGGTTAATGTTATTTAACAATAAAAAGGTTAAGAGCTTACGAACAACACATATGACGTTAATCGCTGTTACAATGGTTATTGCTCTTTTCCATATTTTCATTTCCTAATACGAATTTTGTTGGGATCTGATTAATACGGGGACAACTGCTATGGATAAATTCCATTTATTACAATAAATTCATGTTCAGCTATTTGCACCAAATTTGCGCCGGTAGGATTGACCGAACTGCCTGAAAAGGGCGTACTTTTATACATTGTTTGTGACAAGATTAATGATAAGTCATAACCAAAAAGCCTTGATATAGCCAAATGCTTGCTGTATCAAGGCTTTTTCTTTGTCATTTTAGAATATAAGATTTGGTATGGAAAGGAATTTCTTTCACATCGTTGAGCTTGTTAACGTAAAGCGCCATGGCATGGGCAACATTGGAAAGAAGGCCTATAAACTGAAATAATAAATCGCTGACGGGTTTTTCTTTATGGACATGATGGAGGGCGCGGTAAACAATCTTTGCATCATTTCTTACCCGGTGCAAATGCATGGCTGCCTGACACCCTTGTGGGATGACGAAATGTTTCATTGCTTCGCCCACTTGCCCGCTATAATAGTCGTACCGCGAGCTTAACCATTCAACATCTTCTTTCGTGATGGCCAGATTGCCCCGTACAGAACCATTGGCGTGATACGTTAATTGTTGCAGATGAATGAGATCATCTTTTATGATTTGCTCAGGCTCTTTGGTTAAATAGGGAATCACCATGCCAATGCTGACGGTTAATGCATCCGAAAGCACTTCATAATCCACTTTGCAGCTTTTCTCCCTCATATAGGTATAACAAATATAACGCAAATCTTTTTTCATTGAATATCACTCTCCTAATAAATAATCAGATTATGTTAATACATCAAAAGGAATCATCTGCTTCTTCTTCATTAAAGGTTCTTGATAAATGATGGATTTCACCTGAAATGTTTTGGCAATATTTTCGGTATTTAACGCGTCAGAAGGGGCATTATAAGCCACAAACTTTCCATCTTTTAAAAAAATACATTGGTCACAAATGCGGGTAGCTAAATTGATATCATGAATGGCTGCTATGACCGTTTTTCCTTCCTGTACGAGAGAATGAAGAATGTCCGTTACAATGACTTGATAGTAAATATCTAAGTCAGAAGTCGGTTCATCTAATAGTAAAATATCTGTTTCTTGAGCAATGGCTTTTGCTAAATAGACAAGCTGCCGTTCTCCTCCAGATAAAGAAGGGACAAATCGATGTTTCAAATGGCTGATGCCGACTTGCTCCAACGCTTTTTTGACGGCCAGCTGATCGGTTTTCATCCAGCGGGAAAACCGTTTTTTGTGTGGATAACGCCCCATTTCGACCACTTGTTGCACAGTAAAATTCGTCTCTAATGTGGTCGTTTGGGGCATATAGGTGATGCGTTTGGCGATTTCCATAGGTTTCAGCTGTCGAAGGGACCGATTAAAAATTTTAATGTCTCCGCTATCAATCCGATTAATGCCGGCCAAACATTTTAATAAGGTAGATTTTCCCGTTCCATTCGGTCCAATGAGGGCAATAAACTTCCCTTTTTCAACAGTGAAGGAAAGGTTATTAAAAATGGTTCGGGCATTCCGATGAAAGGTTAAAGATTGAATTTCAAGAGCCGCTTCATTCATAAAAGTCCCTCCATTTTTTTCTGGCGCAATATTAAGAAAATAAAATATGGAGCACCTAAGAATGCAGTAATGATCCCAATTTGAATTTCAGCTGGGCGAATAACGAGGCGCGCGATTAAGTCAGCCAATGTTAAAAATAATGCACCACCTATCAGACTGGTTGGTATCAAATAACGATGGGTTGGCCCAATCAACAAGCGAATCATATGAGGAACAATTAAGCCGACAAATCCGATGGCGCCAGTCAAAGAGACGCAAACCCCTGTTAATAAAGAAGCGCTAATTAATAAAATGGTGCGTGTCCGTTGCACATGGATGCCCAAGTTTTTCGCTTCCTCTTCCCCAAGCAATAAAATATCCAACTGCTTGCGGTAGCTGAATATGAGAATATTGCAAAGGATAAAAGGGAGGATTAACAGCTTTACATCATCCCAATCCCGTCCATTTAAATTGCCCATAAGCCAGTATAGAATTTGCTGCAATTGGCCGTAGCTCGCGTATGTAATAATAAGAGAACTGCAAGCGGAAATGAACGAACTGATGGCGACCCCTGTTAAAAGAAGAGTTAACATGGATGTTTTGCCGTTTGATGTAGAAATGATATAGACAAGAAGCAAAGTGAGGAGAGCCCCTAAAAAACCAAAGACAGGAACAAAAAAGGTACTGATATGGGATAATCCAAAATAAATAGCAATGACTCCTCCTAAAGAGCCTCCTGATGAGATGCCAATGATGCCCGGTTCTGCCATCGGATTGCGGAATAAGCTTTGCATGACCACCCCACACACAGCTAAACTGGCACCAACAATGCTTGCTACAATGACACGTGGCAAGCGAATATAAAGCAAAATCTGTTCAAAGGTAGAGTCCGTTTCAAAATAGAAAAAAGGAAGTTTAGCCAAAAAAACTTGAACGGTTTCAAAAAGGGGAATCGTCACGCCACCGAAACTCGTGGCGATGACGATACTGAATAGAAATAATATAAAACTGGCGATAAAAAAGACGGGCATTTTCAGTTGCTTCATCTTTTGTTACTCCTTAGATAAAATCGCAGCCATTTCTTCTGCTCCTTCGATTACATAGTGGGAGGCAGTGGTTACATTGGCGCTGTCTAGCACATAAATCTTATTGTTTTTAATAGCTGGCACGTCTTTTAGTGCAGGGTCTTTTTTCCATTCTGTTACGAAAGCCGGCTCCCCATTGTTTGTAGTAGACCCCCAGGCAGTTGTAAAAATCACATCTGGTTTTAATTGAACCAATACCTCTTTTGAAATTTCCGGGTAGTCAGGGTAGGATTCGCCTACAATCCCTGCTTCCGATACAACATTAATTCCGCCGGCTAATTTAATCATTTCACCGATTGTGGTATTGTCTGTCACACTGGAGGAGTATTCCGTGTAATAAAGAACGCGGGGTTTATTTTCTTTTTTGTCCGCTTTTTCTTTTAATGCATCGATTCGTTTTTGAATATCCGCGATTAAGTTATTCGCTTTTTCTTGTTCTCCGACAATTTTCCCCAGCGTTTCAACGGTTTTTAAAATACCTTCAAAGGAAGTGTCATCGATGACTTGGAATGTTGTAATTCCGGCATTTTCTAATTGATTCAATACATCTGGATTAACGTAAGAAGGAATAATCACCAAATCTGGCTTTAATGCTAAAATTTGCTCGGCTGTTACGGTTTCAAATTTCGTTTCAATTGAATCGGTTTTGCCTGCAACATTGGAAATCGCTGGATCACTAGAAATCGCTGTGACGCCTACAAGATTTTCAGAAGGTACTAAATCCACCAGCAATTCATCGACAGCTAAAGCAGTCGAAACAATACGTTTCGGTTTTTCCGAAATGGTAATTTCCTTACCACGGCCATCTGTCACCGTCAGCGGATAAGCCGATTGTTTAGCTTGTTCGGATGGTTGATTTGTCGAATTTTCATCATCATTGTTGGCAGTATCGGTATTACAAGCTGTTAAAAATAATAAAAGCAATATGGGTAGTAGCAATTTGGTGAATTGATTCATCACAAATCTCCTTTTCTATAAAATTTTTTATATGTTTAGTGTGGCCACACATTAAACCAAAATAAAAAGCCTGTATCCCAAGTGGGAATACAGGCGTGAAAGCGTTAAAAAGCACAAAAAAGCATGACTTGCTTGCACCCGTTCTTTTCCCACCCGAAAAGACGTTTGCAAAGTGTTTAAGCAGGCTTCCTGACTCGGACTTCCTCTTACTCCTAACCCTTCCCGAATGTAACATTCAGTGGTTATTGTTAGTTTCATCCATCCTCACAGTAGCGGGGGCTGTACTAGATTTTCACTAGTTTTCCTTTTACCTCTTCCAAGAAGAGCACTTAAACACCCTCGATATGAAATTAACTATAATCTAGCATAAATCATTTAATAAATGCAATAGTATAACAAAACTTTACATGATTGCACCACATCGGATATACTAATCAGCAGTTTTTCTTTTTGGGAGGGAAGATATCTATGGCAAAAGACTGGCGTTATATTAGTTATCCGTTTATGCGGGAGAAAAGTTGCTTGGTAGATTATGAAATTATGACAGACAGCTTAACGACAAAAATAGGAGATTGCATAAGTGTAAGCAAAAATGAACATAAGTTTGAAGAAATCACTCAAATTTTAAGAAAAATCCAACCGCTAGCTTATCATGCAAATGGATCTGTAAGAGGGCGTTTAGCGATTACAGAAGAAAATTTAATGTGGCTGGAATCTGTATATGATGATTTTGTCGAACGAGCAGGCGAGACAAATAAGCAATTCGTTTTGCCACAAGGTTCTGAGTTGGCGACGCGATTGCATATTTGTCGAAGTGAAGCGAAAAAGAGCTATCGTGCTTTACACAAAGTAAGCGAAGAGAGAGAAGTGCCGGAAATTTTATTTCAGTTTTTAGGACTTTTAGCGAATGTATTTTTTGTACTGGCAATCGAAGCGAATAAATTAACTAAAACCGAAGAAATCCCTTTTATCAGCAAATCTTATGGAAAAACTAAATAAATAGTTTATAGATAGCCCAAATTTATATATATATGGCAAGTTAGTTAAGAGAATACTAGATGAAAACGATTTGTAAATATTTTAGATTTACTTTTTAAGATTGTAAGCATGAATTTTATATGATAACATACACTATATATTGTGTAGTTTAAAATTTAATAACACAAAATGTTGAGTATAAAGTTATGGTGGTAATTTTTAATACCTTAATAGGGAATCCAGTGAGAATCTGGAGCTGCCCCCGCAACTGTAAGTGTGGACGAATTAGCAAACCACTGTATCGATTTACTGAAAGGTGACGATACGGGAAGGGCTATAGTAGGAGGATACACGAGCCAGGAGACCTGCCATACTTTGTAGTTTCTATTCTTCGGGGTGTGAGAAGGAGAAACGATAGGAAAAGATATATTTTACATATGTTTTATTTCTGTCGTATTCTTCCTTTTTCCGTCTATTCCCCGAGAATGACGGATTTTTTATTTTTAGGGAGGAATTAAGGTGACAAGAAATCAAAGTATTGAACAGGAAACACTTTCTGAATTCATCGATCGTATTTTTAATGATTTCAAGTTGGCATCAGACCAATACAAAGAGAAGATTCGAAAAGCAGGAGTAACCAATCCATTCGATGAGAGAGATGCAGATCTTTTAATTAAGTATGCTCTTGAAAATATTGATGAAGCAAATACAGAATGGACCTATATTGCAGCAAGAATTTTTTTACAAAATCTTTATTATAAAGCAGCAAGAAACAGAGGATATGAATTTAATCATAATCGTACTTATGGATCGTTTTATGATTTGATTCGGATATTGACCGAAAAAGGAATCTATTCCGAAAAGTTATTAATGAAATATACAAAACAAGACATTGAGTATTTTGAATCATTTATTGAACCTAAACATGATTTGTTATTTACATATCCAGCTATTCTATCTTTGGCAACCCGTTATTTAGCAACGGATTATGAGAAAAATGTTTATGAATTGCCACAAGAACGCTGGATGATTATTGCGATGTACCTTATGCAAGACGAAGAAAAATCCATGAGAAATGAGTATGTAAAAGAAGCGTATTGGGCTTTAAGCAATCTGTATATGACTGTTGCGACCCCAACACTTGCAAATTCCGGAAAAACACATGGGCAGTTATCTAGCTGCTTTATTGATACTGTAAATGATAGCTTACAAGGAATCTATGATAGTAATAGCGATGTTGCCCAGCTTTCTAAAAATGGAGGCGGTATCGGTGTTTATATGGGGAAAATTCGTGCAAGAGGTAGTTCCATCAAAGGATACAAGGGCATGTCAAGTGGTGTTATACCATGGATTAAGCAATTAAATAATACAGCAGTCAGTGTTGATCAGCTTGGTACAAGAAAAGGCGCTATTAGTGTGTATTTAGATGTATGGCATCGTGATATAGAAGATTTCCTTGATTTGAAACTCAATAATGGTGATGAACGGTTGCGTGCGTATGACATATATACAGGAGTATGTATACCCGATTATTTTATGGAACAGGTAGAAAAACGGGGAGATTGGTATTTATTTGATCCATATGAAGTGAAACAAGTGATGGGTTACTCGCTAGAAGACTTCTATGATGAAAAGAAGGGCGATGGACAGTGGCGTAAAAAGTATCAAGAATGTATTCAAGCCAATCTTTCTTCCAAAAAAAGAATTCCAGCAATAGATATTATGAAGCGAATCATGAGATCCCAATTAGAAACTGGCGCACCGTTTATGTTTTATCGTGATGAAGTCAACCGCCAAAATGCCAATTCCCATCAAGGTATGATCTACTGTTCAAATTTATGTACGGAAATTGCGCAAAATCAATCTCCAACAGAATTTATTGAAGAATATATCGAAAACGAAAATATAATTGTAAAAAAATATAAAGCTGGTGATTTTGTTGTTTGCAATTTGAGTTCTATCAATTTAGGCCGTGCTGTACCTGATAATGTTTTAGAACGTTTGATTAAAATTCAAGTTCGCATGTTAGATAATGTAATTGATATTAATACGCTGCCAATTAAACAACCAGAAATCACGAATAAAAAATACCGGGCCATTGGACTTGGAACATTTGGTTGGCATCATCTATTAGCTTTGAAGAATATTGAATGGGAATCAGAAGAAGCAGTACAATATGCAGATGAACTTTATGAAAAAATAGCTTATTACACGATTCGAAGCAGTATGGAGTTAAGCAAAGAAAAGGGCAGTTATCCATTATTTGAAGGAAGTAAATGGAGTTCTGGTGAGTATTTTATTTATAAAGGTTATACAGACGAACGATGGATGCAACTTCAAAAAGATGTTAAAAAATATGGAATTCGAAATGGATATTTAATGGCCATTGCACCTAATGCGACAACTTCGATTATTGCAGGTTCCACCGCTAGTATTGATCCTATCTTTAAACCTTTTTATATTGAGGAGAAAAAGGATTACCGAATTCCGACAACTGCACCTGATTTAAATCATAAAACGTATAATATTTATCGCCGTTCAGCTTATATTGTGGACCAAAGATGGTCAATCAAACAAAATGCTGCTCGTCAAAAACATATTGATCAAAGCATTTCATTTAATATTTATGTTCCAAACACGATAAAGGCATCAGTGCTGCTAGATCTGCATTTTCAAGCATGGAAATCAGGTTTAAAAACAACCTATTATGTTCGCTCTACATCGAATGAAGTAGAAGAATGTGTGTGGTGTCAAAGTTGAAGGCTTTAATAGCTTATTTATCTTATAGTGGAAATACAAAAGAAGTTGCAGAAATTATTGAGGAAGTATTAAAAGAAAAGAAATTTCAAGTGGATATGCATCGAATCGGAGTCAATTTGCCAATCAATCTTAAAATGTACGATTTAATATTTATTGGTACTTTTACATGGGCAAAGGGTGCATTACCTATTGAAGTTAAGGATTTTGTATGGGAAATAGGCTATAAACCAAAAAATATTGCAGTATTTGGTACTGGTGATACTCAGTTTGGGGGCGATGAATTATTTTGCTTGGCGGCTGTGAAATTAGCAAGATTCTACAATAGTCGTTGGGAACCTTTAAAAATTGAACAATCTCCTAGAGGAAGTCAAGAAAAAATCGTAAAAAAATGGATAGAAGGGATTGTTAAAGATGTCACCAAACTTGCTTGAAAAGGTAAAAACATTAGATCCAATGAATCCAAATCGAGCAACTGCACTGTTTGGAGGAAAATCGAGTGGTATTTTAAATTGGAATAATATTAAGTATCCGCATTGGTATAAAACATATAAACGCTTGTTAAGTAATTTCTGGAAGTCTGATGAAGTGAATATGTCGAATGATGTGAAGGAATTTCCAATGTTATCAACGGAGGAACAAGATACGTTTTTAAAAGTAATTAGCCTTTTAGCGACATTAGATTCATCGCAAACAAGGACCATTCTACTCACATCCTTATATGCCACAGATCCATCAGTACAATCTATTTTAGCTGTCATTGCACAACAAGAAGCAGTGCATAATGAAAGCTATTCTTATATATTATCTTCCGTAGTATCGTTAGATAAACAAAATGAAGCTTTTGAAATTGGTAGAAGTGATCCGATTTTACTTAAACGTAATCAAAATATAATGGAGATATATAATCAATTTGTCGAGAAGCCATCTTTAGAAAATATATTAAAAACATTAGTATATTCCACAATACTTGAAGGATTATTCTTCTATTCAGGTTTTGCTTTCTTCTATAATTTAGCGCGCCAAAACAAAATGGTTGGAACATCTACAATGATTAGTTACATTAACCGAGATGAATTAGAACACGGTCGTTTTATTTGTGAATTAGTTCGGGCAACATTGGGAGAAAATCCAGAGCTAAATACAAAACATTTTACTGATTGGGTTTATGAACAATTTAGAAATTCTGTAGAATTGGAAGTGGAATGGTCTCACTATGTGTTAAATGGTGTAGAAGGCATTGATTTAGATGAAATGGAAGGTTTTATTAAATATAGAGCGAATAAAATGTTACGAATGATAGGATTAAGTGAAATATACGCAATGCATATTAATAATCCAATGAAATGGATTCGTGCATATGTAGATAATTTTGATGAAACAAAAACGGATTTCTTTGAACAAAGAAATCGTCAATATACGAAGATTAGTGATTTGAATGGTTTTGATGAACTCTAAAAATTATTAATATTAAAAATCCAAATCTCTGAAGGGTGTACTAATATTTTTAGCAGCCCTTCTTTTTTTGTTGAGATAAGTTTGAGTATATATGCCTATCATTTTTTATACTAGTATGTTCAAAAATGTTAGAGTTGTTGAAATAAACTTTGGTGCTCTGATTTCTAGATTGAAATTTTATGTATAAATCCAATAGTAAATTTCCATAATTAAATCAGGATTTTAAAAATTGTTAAAAGGTAGGGATTATTTTTGGGAGAAAGTAAATATGCAGAATTAAATGAAGAACAACTCAAGGAAATAAAACGACTAGAGGAAAAATTAAATGTAACACTAATTGCATATGAAAATTCAATATTAGAAAGTCAAAACCAATTTGATAACACAGCGAATTAAATTGAATGGATATTGTTATTGACAAGTAGAAAATACACATATTTGGTGAAGGTCTCTAATTTAAAGAAAAAGGTTCGATTGAAAATGAAGAATATCCATAGGCCTTCACCTATCCCTTCACTTGAGATTTTCAGTATTCAGGAAGAACCATCCCCTATCAGCAAAGCATCCGTGAATTCTGCCTTCCTTGTCTCCATTATGGTTTTCTCTTTATACACGCCCACATAGCAGATATCCCCGTATGATTCAAAATCTATCGATATTAGTCAAAATGAAATTATAGAGAAAAGCATGCATGAAATCGAAATTTTAGATGACAGAGAATTTGATGATTTATATAATCAATTGGATGTTGCTCATCAAATGATTGTGGACGGAACTATTCGCGAATACGTGGACTGTGTCAGCAGCGCCTGCGAAAGCAAAATTCCATGCAATCAATGACCGATTATATGAGAATGCCTGGAAGTCGCAATTTTTATCCAGCTTGATGATGCCGATATGCAGTTTATCGGAAATTTTGGCTATGTAGCTGTGTGTATTGTTGGTGCTTACCTTGTTACAACTGATGCCATCACCATTGAAACGATTGTGGCGTTTATAATTTATATTCGTCTATTTACTCAGAAACCCAATTTGCTCAAGTGGGAACAAATTTACAATCAGCGCAAGCGGCCAGTGAGCGGGTATTTGAATTTTTGGAAGAAAAAGAATTGGATGCGGAACATCCGAAACTTGCAAAAGTGGAGCATGTTAAAAGGGAGATAGAATTTAAAAATGTGCAATTTGGATACCGCCAATGGACAAAAACAATGATTAACGATTGCCCGTGTAATGATAAAAAATGCGCCGTTATTGATTTTAGATGAAGCAACGAGTTCTGTGGATACACGGACAGAACTACAAATTCAGCGCGCTATGGAACAATTGAAAACAGGAAAAACGTCCTTTATTATTGCCCATCGTCTTTCAACCATTAAAAATGCGGATTTAATTTTAGTCATGAAAGTTGGAGAAATTGTGGAGAAAGGAACCCATCAAGAACTTCTTGATAAAAATAGATTCTACGAAGAATTGTATAAAAGCCAGTTTGAACAAGTATCGTAACTGTTTCAAACTAAAATATGGTATAATTAGTAAGCGAGTTTTTGACGTACACTTGACATAAAACGGTTTTTGCATTGTTTCTGCAAGTGAAACGATAAAATATTGAGCGGAGGATTTAAATGAACAAAATGAATATGCCAAAAATGATGAAGATGATTACTATTCCGTTAGCTTTAAGTGCCATGCTAGTAGGATGTTCAAACGGAGATGATGAATCAGTAGCAACGGTGAATGGAGAAAAAATCACAAAAGCGGAATTAAACGAAGCTCTCACGGAACAATATGGACAAGAAGTATTAAATAATTTAATTGCCAATAAAATTGTGGAGTTAGAAGCGAAAAAACAAAAAGTTTCCGTAACGAAAGACGAAATTGAAGCGGAGTATAAAGACTATGTGGACCAATACGGAGGGGAAGAAAGTTTCAAACAATTGCTTTCTTCTTATAATATGGATGTAGAGGATGTAAAGAAAGATATTAAAAATTATTTACTAACAAAAAAAGTAATGGAAGACTATGTTGACATTAAAGACGACGAATTGAAATCCTACTTTGAAGAAAATAAGGATTCCTATAATCAAGCAGAACAAGTTGAAGCAAGCCATATTCTAGTGGACGATGAAAAAACAGCTAAAGAAGTCATTAAAAAATTAAATGATGGAGAAGATTTTGCTAAACTTGCAAAAGAATATTCCACTGATACAGGTACAAAAGACAAAGGTGGCTACTTAGGCTACTTTGGCAGAGGCGAAATGGTTGAAGCCTTTGAAAATGCTGCATTCTCCATGAAAGTAGGTTCCATTTCCAGCGAGCCAGTCAAAACTGATTTTGGTTACCATATCATAAAAGTGACAGACAAAAAAGAAGTAAAAGAAGCCAAATTTGAAGATGTGAAAGACAAAGTATATCAAGATTTATTAGAACAAAAAGTAAACGAACAATATACAAAATGGCTATCCGAAAAAATGGATGAATATAAAATTGAAAACAAATTATCAGGCGATAATAAAGATAAAAAGGATAAATAATTAAAGGGGGCTGTCCAGAAAGTCGAACACTTTCTGAAACAGCCTTACTTCTTATAGTAATATTCTCTTAAAAACTTTCCCTGCGGTGGTTACAAAACGCGCCTCCTCGTCGCAATTTATCTGCGGCGAAAACTCTAGCTAAAGCCGCAAAGGGGGCGTCTTGAAATGACTTTTCAGAAGCCGCCCTTTTTTTGCCATTAAAAAACGGCCGTCTTATTTTGGAATAATTTATGGCAGAGATGAAAAGGATTTGTAAAATATCCCCCACTTCCCAAATGTTTTACAGTTACTTTAATGTTTTTTCACAACTGTCTTATAAGATGATGGTGAAAAAATGAGAAGGGGGAATAGTAATGAATTTTCCATCAGTGGATTATTCATGGCTCGGAAACGGGACGGTCATTGCGATGATCGCCATTGTCCACGTCATTATCAGCCATGGTGTAGCCATTGGAACATCCGTTTTGACCGTATCTTTGGAACATCGAGCGTTTAAGACGAACAATCAAAAACTAGATGGGTTGGCCAAAAACATTGCGAAATGGATTTTAATCATCACTACAACAGTAGGAGCGATGACCGGTGTGGGAATCTGGTTTTCGACAACGGTCATTCAGCCGGATTCGATTGGTTCTTTATTGCGAATCTTTTTCTGGGCTTGGGTAACAGAATGGGTTTGCTTTATCACCGAAGTCATTCTATTAATCATTTACTATTACACATGGGACCGTTGGCAAGATCCTGAGAAGAAAAGAAAACATATTTATATAGGAGTTGGCTTAAGTATTGTTTCATGGCTGACAATGGCCATTATCACAGGCGTGTTGGCAGCAAAATTGACACCCGGGAAATGGATTGAGACATTCTCATTCTGGAATGCCTTCTTTAACCCAACGTATTTGCCTTCTTTAGGATTCCGAATGTTCTTAGCTATCTTATTGGCGATTGTACTTGTTTCATTATTCATACGTCTATTCGTAAAAGACCTTTCACTGAGGGAAGAATCCTTTAAAGTATTCGGTTTTTGGGGTGCGATTTCTTTGCCAATGACCTTCGTTTTAGGGCTTTGGTATTTATGGTCCATTCCAGATCAAGCCTACAATATGATTGTTTTGGCAACAGGAATGACCGAAAGTACATTTAAAATCATCAATGGTCTTGCATTATTGATTTTACTGGTTTTTTCTGTTTGGCTTATCCGAAGCCCGAAAAAAGTGCCCATTATCCTTTCTATAGCAGTGTTTGGTGCGTCCATCGGATTTATCGGAGAATTTGAGGTGGTAAGGGAATACATTCGAAAACCTTTCATCATTTATGATTACATGTACGCAAACGGACTTCTCGCCCAAGATCGGGAAAAAATGAATGAAGAGGGCTTTTTAGCCAATGCGACTTGGGCAAAAGAAAAGGAAATTACGGAAGAAAACAAAGTGGAGGCCGGAAGAGAAGTTTTTGTAGGCCAATGTATTGCTTGCCATACCATCGATGGTTGGAGAACAAAAAGGGCGTTAGGAAAGCGTTTAGCCGGATGGGATGAAGAAGCATTGAAAAACTATATACCAACCATGCATACGGTGCGGGTTGCCATGCCTCCTTTCATGGGAACTGAAGAAGAATTGGATGCCTTAGCAGCCTATTTGAAATCAGAAATTGACCGCGTAAATAATGAAAAGGAGGTAAGTCAAAATGAATAATTTGCCGATTTCTCCTGATAATGCGTTACCAATTCCGGCACCTCTGGGTTTAATGGAATTATTAATCATCTTAACCTTTATCATTCATATTTTATTTGTAAATTTTACGGTTTCACTTGTAACGGGAGCAGTGGGATTAGAGATTGCCGGGAAAATTAAAAAAAGTGCTTTCTTGGATAAGATGGCAAAAAGTTGTTCTTTCCACGCATCCATTCATAAAAGCATCGCTGTTGTAATGGGGGTAGCTCCACTGCTCATTATCAGCGTGATTTATACTCAATATTTTTATTCCAGCACCATTTTAATCGGGAAAATATGGATCAGTGTCATTCCTTTATTAATCATTGCATTTCTTTTGTTATATCTTTATAAATTCACATGGGATAAGTGGCAAAATAAAAAAGCGCTGCATATTCTTGTAGGATTTGCAGCAATGTTGATATTGTTATATATCCCGCTTATTTTCATCGTGAATATTACTTCGATGCTGTATCCAGACAAGTGGGGCGAGGTTCAAGGATTTTTCCCTAGCTTATTGTATTATCCGCAAATTTGGCAAAGATATTTGCATTTCATCCTTGCCAGTCTTGCTACAGGCGGCTTTTATGTATTCCTGTTTTACGCATACAAAAGCCGAAAAAAAGGCGGTTTGGAAGATTATGAACAAAGCCTGAAATTATTTGGTGCCAAAGTGGGCTTATGGATTACGGTAGTGCAATTAATTGCAGGATTCATCCTGTTATTCGCCTTTAAACCGGAAGTCAGAATGTTGTTCATGGGTGAAGATTTATTATTAACTACTTTATTAATGCTTTCAATCGTTTTAACCATTATTTTATGCGTCTTTTTATTCCTTGCGGGATATAAAGATTCTTTCAAATCCTTTGTTTTATCGGCGGCTGTGTTCGTGTTAATTGTGAGCATTATGGGATGGATCCGTCATGAAGTAAGAGAAACTTATTTATCCCCTTATTTTGATGAATTCCCAAGAACAGAGCAATCGATGGAAAAATAATATGAATTGCAAGCGGCAGTTTAGATGAAGCAGAAGCTTACTAAACTGCCTTTTATGTGCGCCCGGCATGTACATGAACGATAGGGTGTAAGTCCCGAACCCCGAAGACAGAAGTCAGCAGAGGTCATCGTATTAGTTGGTTTAGAACTACTAAGAAGGACTGAACAATTAAGAGAGAATAGCCCTTGGCATTCAGTGAGTCATGATGAACACAGAAAACGTAGTACCTCACTTGAGGAAGGAAGCGGTGAATCCCGTGGGAGACCTCTTGGAGGGTGGAGTGACCACTGGCATAAAGAGAACAGCTATTCACGGAAGTTATAAAGACTTGCGTCAATTATCTTAATTGAACCGCCGTATACGGAACCGTACGTACGGTGGTGTGAGAGGACGGGAGCTAATCAATCCCTCCTACTCGATTTGTAAGAATATCGATGAAAGGAAGTATTCGAATTTATAAAATATTCGAATTTATAAAAAATAATTGCATAATTTACCAAATAAGATTATAAATATTAATATATTCTTATTTTTGTAGCATAAATTCTCGTATAATCTTTTTAATTGTCATAAAACAAGGAGGGGTTTGGATGGGAAATGTTCCTAAAGTGTTGCAAAATTTGCGTCTTCCCGTGATTGGGGCACCGATGTTTATTATTAGTACACCAAAGCTAGTGATTGCCCAGTGTAAAGCAGGAATTGTGGGTTCTATGCCGGCATTGAATGCAAGACCATCTAGTCAATTGGATGAATGGCTTGCGGAAATTACGGAAGAACTCGCCAGCTACAATGCCAAAAATCCGGATAAGCCTGCTGCACCTTTTGCCATTAATCAAATCGTTCATAAAACGAATGACCGTTTAGAAAAGGATATGGAACTTTGCGTTAAGTATAAAGTTCCTATTATTATTACGTCCCTTGGTGCACGGGAAGAGGTATATGAGGCTGCCCATAGTTATGGCGGTTTTGTATTCCATGATGTCATTAATAATACCTTTGCCAAAAAAGCCATTCAAAAAGGGGCAGATGGACTGGTGGCAGTGGCGGCAGGAGCTGGTGGACATGCTGGAACCCAAAGCCCGTTTGCTCTTGTACAAGAAATTCGGGAATGGTTTGATGGTCCATTAGCTTTATCGGGAGCGATTGCACGCGGACACTCTATTTTAGCTGCACAAACAATCGGAGCCGACTTTGCATATATTGGTTCTCCATTCATTGCAACCCATGAAGCCCGGGCGGCGGAGGAATACAAGCAAATGATTGTGGATAGTTCTGCAGAAGATATTGTTTACAGCAATCTTTTTACAGGCGTACATGGGAACTATTTGAAAGGCTCCATCATTAACGCCGGCTTGGACCCGAATAATTTGAAAGAAAGCGACCCTTCAGCCATGAACTTTAAAGAAGCCGGCAAAAAAGCCTGGAAAGACATTTGGGGAAGCGGCCAAGGAATTGGCGTCATCAAAGAAATCACTTCTACAGCGCAGCTGGTGGATCGATTATACAAAGAATATCTTCAAGCTTATGAGGAGTTAATTCAAAAGAGAGCCGTATATGCAAATCGATAAAATATGCAGACTTCCTAATGATAGACAGATTCTAACGTCTGTTTAGCATCGGGAAGTTTTTTTGGTTCGCTTACTAATCGATTTAGTGCGTTTACTACTTTATTTGGATCAGATGTTGCCTCCATTAGTGCATTTACTACTTTATTTGGATCAGATGTTGCCTCCATTAGTGCATTTACTACTTTATTTGGAGTGGATGGTACTTCCTTTAGTGCATTTGCAATCTTATTTGGTGCGGATGGAGTTTCCATTAGTGCGTTTGCAACCTTATTTGGTGCGGATGGAGTTTCCATTAGTGCGTTTGCAACCTTATTTGGTGCGGATGGAGTTTCCATTAGTGCATTTGCAACCTTATTTGGTGTGGATGGAGTTTCCATTAGTGCGTTTGCAATCTTATTTGGTGCGGATGCAACCTCTTTTAGTGCATTTACAACCTAATTTAGTGCGGATACCTCCACCTTGTATTGAAAAAATATTGCAAATACAACAAAAATCAAATAAAATCTTTATAAAATATTGCATTTGCAACAAAAAGAAGGGTTTACAATGAAAGAAGTTCTTCGAGAAATTGGCATGATTGCAAGGGCGTTGGATTCTATCAGCAATATCGAATTTAAAGAATTTGATTTAACAAAAGGACAGTACTTATATCTTGTTCGAATATGCGAAAATCCGGGCATCATTCAAGAAAAGCTAGCGGAAATGATAAAAGTGGACCGGACTACTGCCTCCCGCGCCATTAAGAAGCTGGAATTAAATGGTTTTATTGAAAAGCGCGGCGATGCAAACAACAAAAAAATTAAAAAATTATACCCAACTGAAAAAGGAAAAAGCATTTATCCATTGCTTAAAAGAGAACACGATTATTCCAACGCCGTGGCTTTAAAAGGACTTTCTGAATCAGAAGTGGAAGCATTGTTCCATCTTTTGCAACGGGTAAGAAAAAATGTGGAAAAAGATTGGGAGTATGTCAAAAAAGGGAATAAACGAAATTATTGATGTAAGGAGCGACTCTTATGATATTCAAAATAAAAAAATGCACCCTTGAAGATATGGAAACATTGCAAAAGGTCGGCAGCGAAACCTTTTATGAAACCTTCAAGGATCAAAATTCGCCGGATAATATGAAAGCCTATTTGGAAAAGGCTTTTAATCCGGTGCAACTTGAAAGGGAATTATCCAATATCCATTCGCATTTTTACTTTGTTTATGTGCAAGATGAAGTGGCCGGCTACTTGAAGCTGAATATCCATGATGCCCAGACGGAAGAAATGGGGGATGAATCCCTTGAAATCGAACGGATTTACATTCGGAAAAAATATCAAAAGTTTGGACTTGGAAAAGCTTTGCTGAATAAAGCCATTGAAATTGCAAAGGCGTTAGATAAGAAAAAAATTTGGCTTGGCGTCTGGGAAAAGAATGAAAATGCCATTGGTTTCTATGAGAAAATGGGATTTGTTAAAACCGGCTCCCATACCTTTTATTTGGGCGATGAGGAGCAAACGGATTATATTATGGTCAAAACTTTGGAAGGTTGAAGTGGAGGAAAGGAATAATTTTGGGGAATCCTCGTATTTTGGGAAGCTTTCAAAGTGGATTTGGAAATCAAACCCACTTTTTTAACTTCCTTTATACTTTTCTGCAATATCTTTTAGCAAAGCAATGATTTCTTTATTTTGTTCAATTTGAATCTCACTATTGATACGGAGAAGTCTCAACCATCTGAAGAAAAAAGCAATCAACAATATTCCCTTGAAATCAAACCCGACAAATAATAAAAACCCGCTTTGAAATATAAAGCCTTTTCAAAACGGGTTTTTAATTGGAAAAATACAGGATATTTTTTGCGAATCAACATAAAACGATGATCCGAAATGGTGTGGTTTGGGCAGGAATGTTGCGGGTTGTTGGTCCATAAATAACGACTAAATCCCGGTTTCCAGGATATTTTGAAAAGAGTTGCCCATTACTCATCAAAATGGGGGTGAAAGGAGATAAATGTAATTGCAATTGCCCATCGCTGCTTAACAATTGATGATCGAAATAGCTGACTTTCACATTCCGGTCCGGATATTCTTTCACTATCACAAGGGCTTGATATTGGGGTGGATAGATGAGAATGGCCGGCAAATCGCCATTATAGTATCCCGTCACTTTGTCTCCAATCATGACTGTTTCTTGGTTGATGAAGTATGTTGAAGGGGTGACGACAAAATTGACGATTGAACCGGATTCATCTTCCACTGTAAACAATTTATTGCAACCTTCCATTTCGCCCCTTTGCCCCGTGAAAAAATCACTGATTGCCGTAACGGCCCCGCTGAAAGATAAAAAATTGGTCATGCGATACCTCCAGAACAAAGTAAATTCATTTCCATAACTAACAATATAGGTTATGATCTGAAAAAGTTTTGGTTAATTCGTGGTTCGAATCCAGTTCATTTTCACCATTATTCCGATAAAAGTCATTCTAAGAATATCGGGTAAGAAAATGAGTCAGATACTAAACTATGAACTGAAGGAGGAAGGAAAATGCTGAAAAGTCTTAATGAGGCGTTGGAATATATTGAAGCCCACTTAAATGACGAAATCGATGAAAAGGAAATTGAGAAAATTACAGGGACTTCGATTTATCATTTTAGACGAATTTTTTCATTTCTTTCAGGAATGACTTTAGGTGAATATATTCGAAATAGGAGATTATCTAACGCTACCTTTGATTTGCAAAATGAGGGAATGAGTGTCACAGAAGCCGCATTTAAATATGGGTATGAATCGGTAGACGGATTTTCCCGTGCTTTTAAAGAATGGTCAGGTATTAGCCCGTCAGAAGTAAGAAAGTCAACGAAGCTGAAAGCATTTCCGAAGCTCTCCTTCCAATTAACCATAAAGGGAGGAATCGATATGGACTATCGAATCGAGAAAAAGGAATCCTTTAAAATTGTAGGAAAGAAAAAAAGAGTTCCCATTCAATTTAAAGGAATTAATCAAGAAATCGTGGAATTAGCAAAGAGCATTACCCCAGAACAAAGGGAAAAGTTACGAAGCTATGCTGATATGGAACCATTTCAAGTCGTAAACGCATCTTTTAATTTTGATGATGGATGTATGGAGGAAAAAGGGAGTCTTAATCATATGATCGGCTACTTAACTACAAAAGATGTGGATTTTGAAGAATTTGATGTCGTAAAAGTGCCTGCACTTACTTGGGCGATTTTTTCATCAAAAGGCCCATTCCCAAACGTCATGCAAGAAACTTGGGCAAAAATTGCTTCAGAATGGCTACCTTCATCGGATTATGAATTAGTGGAAGCACCCAATATTTCCTTTACAGGCGATTTAAGTGATATGAACAATGTATATAGCGAGATTTGGTTTGCAGTAAAGAAAAAGGAGAAATAGGGAGAGTGGTTGTAGAGGCTGGGACAAAACTAGCTTCAAAATAGGAAAAAGGAGAATTTGAGCCAACTCAAATTCTCCTTTTTCCATTTCTCTCCATTATTTTTGGTCAGTTGATCTTTGTTGGCCGTGTATTTCCGTAAATTCACGGCCATTAAGGCAATCCCCATTTCATTTTCCACCTTCGATTTTCCTCGGACGGAAAATCGAGTGAAACGCAAATTAGCCTTCAAGAATCCAAAAACTGGTTCTACGTCCATTTTACGTTGACGGAAAATAGAACCTGCTTTTTCTTCTGAAAGCTTCGCTCTTACATATTCTTTTTGTCGTTCCCATTTTTCATTCACCATGACTTTTCGGTGGTTGCCTTCCTTTGCTTTTGTACATGAAGAACGGAATGGACATCCCGAACAGTTTTCACATTCATAGATTTTCAATTCTCGTTTGAAACCGGTCTTATCGGTACGTACAGAACGATATCGGAAGGTTACCCGCTGCTGATTCGGACACGTGTAGGTATCACTTTCTTCGTCGTACGTCCAATTGTCTGGATGAAATGGGTTTTGTTTATATTTCTTCTTTTGTTCTTTCTCATACATGGTATATGGAATAAGTGCCTCACATTTTCGATTCGAAAGGATGTCCTCATAGTTCTGTTCACTACCATAACCAGCATCTGCGACAATATATTTTGGCAATGGAAAATAATGCTTCTCAATCTCATTCAAGAACGGAATCAATGTACGTGTATCGGTAGGATTTGGAAAAATGCCATAAGCCAGTGCGTATTGACCTTCTGTTGCGATTTGTACGTTGTATCCAGCCTTCAATTGACCGTTTTTCATATAGTCGTCTTTCATTCGCATGAACGTCGCATCTAAGTCTGTTTTGGAATAACTATTCCGTTCACCCAAGATTTCGAAGTCTTTTTGATACTTTTGTTTACGTAAAATCAAGTCAATCAACTGTTTGTACACTCGCTTCGGATATTTCCGTTCGCTTCTTAATGCTTTTCGTTCTGTGGCATCGGGCGATGCTTCTATCTTTTGGTCATATTCCGTAATCACTTCATCGACTTGTTGCACCATTTGAGCGAGTTCTTCTACGGACAATTCCCCATCACTTTCCCGCTCCATTTCAGGGATGATTTCCTTCTCTAACAGTTCGTTGTAGAGCTGATTGGATTTTTCAATTAAGCTTTTGTTGTATTTTTCAATGGATTTTTTCCACACAAAAGTAAATCGGTTGGCATTCGCTTCAATCTTTGTACCGTCAATGAAAATTGCTTCTTGATCAATTAATTTTTCTTCCACCAGTTGGCAACGGAATTGGACAAAACATTGACGAATTAATTCTTTTACTTCCGGATGCACACGAAAACGATTGATCGTCCGATAACTTGGTTCATAGCCTTGTGCCAACCACATCATCCGAATACTGTCCTTTAAAAGGGCTTCAATTTTCCGACCTGAAAAGACTGATTGGGAATAAGCACACAAAATAATTTTTAGCATCATGCGTGGATGATAAGCAGGACAACCTGTATTTCGAAGAAACGGCTGAAAGGCTTCATCGGGGATACTTTCAACTAAATGGTGAATGTGGAAGGCAATATCATTTTCTTGTAATTTTATTTCTAAATCTAGAGGCAAAACTAATTGATTCATGTTATAATATTTGAACATAAGGACACTTCCTTTGATAAAATTTTTTGGGGTAGATACTTAAATTTTATCAGAAGATGTCCTTATTTTTATTAAAAAAATAGTAATAGCCCATGAAATTTCATTCCAACATTTCATGGGCTGTTTCCATTTTAGAGGAGGGTTTTGTCCCAGCCTCATTGTTATTTTTCCGTAAAAGCGATTTTCAGCCCAATCAATGTAAAAATGGATCCTTGCAGATAGTTCATTTTTTTGGAAATCATCGGATTTTTGCGCAGGAATTCTCCCACCTTGCCTGCAAAGACGCTGATTAAGCCAAAAATAAGGATTGTTTGAATGATAAATACAATCCCCAATAAGACCATTTGAAGGGAAACGTACCCGGCCTCATAATTGATAAATTGCGGGAATAAAGCCAAAAAGAACAAAGAAACTTTCGGATTTAACAGATTCATGATGATTCCTTTTTGATATAACGATTTGTAATCCAAGGAATCCGCACTTCCTAAGTTTATGCCGGAACTTTTATCCATAAAGGATTTATAAGCCAAATATAATAAATAAGCAGCTCCTGCATATTTTACGGCGTTAAACGCGATGGCGGAATGATAAACAACGGCCGCGATTACGGCGGTTGCGGCGCCAATATGTACGATTAGCCCTGTGCATAGGCCGAGCGTCGTATAAATGCCTGCTTTTTTCCCCTTTGCCATGCTTTGCGCCAATGTGAACATATTATCCGGCCCCGGCATAATGGTAAGAATGGCGGCTACGCTCAAAAAAGATAAGACCGTAAGCAGCTCCAATGATCTAAACCCCCTTAGTACAAATTTTTTATATTTTAACATAGATAAAAAATTGATATTGTTTAATTAAGGAATATATAAAATATTTCAGAGAGTGGGAAAATGAATTGAGAAAACGTATCGAAAAGCGGTTTGCATACCTTTATACGGGGGAGCTGGCCGCCGTCATATGTTTTATTATTGTGAGTTGGTTGTGGAATGAAGCCTATCCCCAATACAGGATATATTCTCTTGCTTCCTTTTGGCTGTCATTTATTTTTCTGGAATTCCTTTTAGTGCAAGGGAGCATGTATTGGTTTTCCAAATGGAAGCAGTTAAAAAAAGAGAATACACCTGTCACACCAATAAAAGTGGTACTGCGGATGAAGAAACTGCAGAAGATGAATATTGTTCTTATCATTGTCACGCCATTCGTTTTTGTTTTGGACATTTTCAGATGGTACCCGTTGCTGCCGGCAGAGGGTCTGACGCTTTCGGCTTTTGTTTTCATTTTTGCCATACTTGAATATATTAATTATTTTCATATACAACTTTCTTATGACAATCAATCGGATATACAGTATTTATTCAGGCACAAAAAGTTAAAAAGGGCGAGTTTAAGTAAAGACTTCGAACGGTTAAAAAAGTGAAGGGGTTTCCTTCACTTTCCGCTTTATTTATTCGTATTTTGTGCTCTCAACAAGTCACGGATTTCCCTTAACAGCTCTTCCTTCGTATCCAGCTCAGGAGCAGCTTCCTCCACCACTTCTTCTTTTTTCTTCTTTGTCAGCTTATTCAACATGCGAATAAATAGAAAAATGGCAAAGGAGATAATCAAAAAGTCGATGACGCTTTGCAAAAATACGCCAAAGGAAACCGTTGCATCCCCTACTCGCCAAATAAATGATTTGGTAAAATCGATTCCCCCGGTAAGAACCCCGACAAGTGGCATGATGATGTTGTCCACCAATGAAGAAACAATTTTGCCAAAAGCGGCCCCGATCACAACGGCTACGGCAAGATCGATGACATTCCCCTTCATGGCAAATTCTTTAAATTCTTTCCACATATAAATCCTCCAATATTTCCATGATGTTAAAATATTCCCTGTTTTGTCATGATGTAAACCGTTTAGTAGTTTTTTGAAGGGGCAGGAAGCATATAATATATATAGAAATGTTTTCCTGAACCAGGAGTTTTAAAAACAGTGGGGGGAGAAAATGGATCGAAATGAAATAAAACATTTGCGAATCAAGCAGTTGGCAGTTGTAAATGGAGCCATGATAACCGTTTTACTCCTCTTTTCTGCCATCATTCGTTTTGCCCCTGGCAGCTTTGCTTATTTCACCTTGGCTTTCGCTATACTCTCTTTTATTTATGCTGTGGTTGCGTTGGTAAAGAAGGATTCTCCAAAGTCGATCATTCCGCTCTTTGAAAAAGTGGCCGCATATGAAAGAGAAAAGTTGGGAGACGGATGGTATAAGCAAAGAAAAGCAGTCATTGTGTGCTATTTTATCATCGGATGCAATTTATTGGCGTCATCATTCTCTTCCTGGAATAACAGTTCCATAGAAAATATTCAACCGGATACCTTTTTTATGGGGGTCATCTCCATTTTGACTTTGGGAATGGTCAATCTCTTGATGCTGTTTCATAACCGGAAAATCGATCATTCAACAAAGGAAGATTTAAAAGGGTATACTTGGAAGTCCACCCTTATTGCTGCCGCAGTGGGAATTGCAGTTGTAACATTATTGATTGTATTTACGATTCATTATATTTTTTCAGGTATATAAAAAATTGGAAAATCAAGAAACGGGCTTGTCTAAAAAGTCCATAAAAACAGAGCGAATGGAGAAAACAATGAGTTTTTCCATTCGCTCTGTTTCCTTATTTTTGAAATTGGTTTGGGAATTTGCGGCCCATTTCAGTATGTTGTGGGCCATTGCCACAATCCCGAATTCTGTTCGGACTTTATGAAGCCCCCGTAACAGAAATCGAGTGAAACGCAAATTGCCCTTGATGTTCCCGAACACACTTTCGACATCCACTTTACGCTTCGCATAAAGAGCTGCCTTTTGTTCGTCACCAAGAGCTGCTTTGGCTTTCGCTTTCATTTCTTCATAAATCGTGTTCCAATATACTCGACGATTTCCTTTGGCTTTCGTACACCCATTCTTCAACGGGCAATCCGTACAATCTTCACACTCGTACACTTTCAAATCTTGTATGTATCCAGATGCATTTTTTCTTTTTTGATAATACTTGAATACGACTTTCCGATTGTTCGGACAGATAAAGCAATCGTCTTCTTCGATGTATTTCCAGTTTTGTACTTTTGATAAATCCTTTTTAAACTTTTTACTTTGTTCCTTCAAATAGGTTTGGTATGGGGCTAATAATTCAAAACGAGGTTCTTTTTCTTCGCCAATCGCATATAAATAGTTTTCTTCACTCGCATATCCTGCATCGGCAATGACATACTTGAGTTTCTTTTCCTTCGGTATCGATTCCAATAACTTTTCCATAAATGGTTGGAAACAGCGAGTATCTCCTGGATTTTGATAAATTTCAAATCCCACGATAAATTGATGTTGTGTGGCGAGTTGAACATTATAACCCGCCTTGAGTTGGCCGTTTTTCATATGGTCCTCTTTCATTCGCATAAAAGTGGCCTCATGGTCGGTTTTCGAGTAGCTATTTCGTTCACCTAGAATCTGTTTTTGTACTTTGTATTTTCGTAATCGTGGAAGATAATCCGTTTGAATCGTTTTCAGTTGTTTGGTGAGTTGGGATTTTTTAGAGCGAAGTTCTTTTTTTCTTTCTTTGTCTTCTTCCTGTTTATAATCTTTTTCCAAAGCTTCTATTCTCTCAGAAAGTTGTGCCGATGATTTTTCTAATTCTTCTTCTAATTGTTCTTCTTTTAATTCCTCCAAGGCGATTTGGTGCGCTTCTTGTAGAAACGATTGAATTTTGGCTCGTAGTTTCTGATCATATTTTTCTACGGATTTTCGCCATACAAACGTATATTTGTTGGCATTCGCTTCTATTTTCGTACCATCCACAAAAATATGGTCGAGGTCGATAAATCCTTGTTCTACTAGTTGAAGGACAAATTGTTCAAATACAGAATCCATCATGTTTGACATACGAACACTACGAAAATCATTTATTGTGCGATGGTCAGGGGTTTGCAATCCCGCCAACCACATCATCGGAAGATTTTCTTTCACCATTTGCGCCATTTTCCGACTTGAATAAACGTTTTGAGTGTACGCATATAAAATCACTTTCAATAACATTTTAGGGTGATAGGGTGCACGACCCCCACCAACATAATGAGTATACAACACTTCATCCGGAATCGATTCCACCATTTCATCCACTAAACGGGCGACATGATTTTCAGGAATATACATTTCGATATCTAAAATGCTCATGACTTGACGATTGCAATAAGGTTGGAAAACTAGCTTTTTGCGTTTCTTATTCTTTTGAACCTCTATTTTTTGAATACCCTCTAGAGTCATTTCTAATTGCGTGTTATAATTTTCTTGAATAGTCATTTGATTATTCATAAAAAATCGTCCTTTCTTTAGAATGTTTTTTGGTCAATTTCATTCTATAAAAAAGGACGATTTTTTTGTACCCTAAAAACAGAAAAAAGGGCTGAGCCGAAGGTCGATTCAATCGACTTTTCGGACAGCCCCGTTTCTTACCTCTAGTCAAGTGTTTTTTATTAAATAATTTGGTTAACATAGATTTTATTTTGGAAGGAAGGGGTACCCCTTCCTTCCAAAATAAATTTTCGCATGACAAATAGACCTCACGATTTCCATTTTTTTCGCCAGGTCTTTGTGATATAATCTTACTTACGATTACTGATGCATTGTTGCCTTTTCGTAATCGTATTTCAGATTATGTGTGATAAGGTGATAAGCCGATTTCAAGAACTTATTCACGCATGCTATGGACGCAACTTTATGAGGTTTCCTCTGGGGTTGCGTTTTTAATTTATCATAATAATCTACAATATGATTTTGTGTATTTTTCCGTAGTTGGATCATGGTCTGGATCATGTAAAATAGAATCTTTCTAAGTTTGTTATTTCCTCTTTTATTAATCTTGTCTTTATAAAAGGTATTCCCAGATTGATATCTCATGATATCAATACCGACGTAAGCATTCAGTTGTTTATGGTTTTTGAATCGTCGAATATCTCCTAGTTCTCCAATTAAACGAACTGCAGTCGTTTCTCCGATTCCTGGAAATGAAATTAAAATCTGATACTCTTGTTTATCTTTCGATAATTTAACCATCTTTTGGACAAGTTGATCTCTTTTCTCCTTCAAGTCTGCAATCCGTTTGGCATAATCCCGCACTTGTTCACAGCGAATATCATCTTTTGAAATTGCTGGATACGCTTCTTTTGCTGCTTCGATTAAAGCGATCCCTTTTTCTTCAGCACGTGCCAATGATAAGTTTTTTCTTGTGTTGGCTTTTAAACGATTACGAATCACTGTTTTTGAACAAACTAACACATGATCCGGATGAGGGTATAATTGAACGACATTCAAAAATAAAGCAGAACGTTTACTGAATAGCTTTTCTAACTCGGGAAAACTCAATTGTAGAATCGCATGTAAACGACTATATAAATGCGTCATTTCACTACTTAATTCATCATAATATCTCGTCATTGCACGCATTTGTTTATAATAATCCTCTTCTTGATAAGTTTGTTCACGTTCAACTCTAAAGTGAGTTTTCGCAAGTTCATGAGCGTCGCTTTTATCTGTTTTTTGTCTCCTCATTGAAGCCATTTGAATATTCGCTTCGAGTGGGTTAACTCGATAATACATATAACCTTGATCACCTAAGAATCGTTCTAGTGGTTTTGAATATACGCCTGTTGCTTCAAAGACAATATCAGGTGCCTGTCCATCTTTTTGTGTTAAAGATATAAGGGTTTCGTTTAATTTCTTGAAAGAGTAACGGTTATGGGTTATTTCACCCTCATATTCGCATTGACGATAACGGTCGTAAATGACCATTGTACTTTTCCCCATACTGACATCAAATGCCACTACGTGTTTCATATTTTCTGCCTCTCCTTTTTAGCCAAACATAGAAGTTCTTCACATTGCCTTATCGATTCCATTTTCTTATACACGGTCTCTTCGGACCCAACATACTAAACTGATTCAAATAAGGATGTGAAGTTGGTCTGTTTTTAATACGGACTCTATTTGGTCCCAGGGGCTGTTCGACCTTCCTTCACTTCTACTATAAAAAAAATAGTAGCACAAACCTTGGCCTAGGTCTGTACTACTAATGTTAGTATGTTTTTTGTGTGTCCCGCAACGGTAAAAAGATTATACGTCTGTAAAGAGGGTACAATAATACGGAAATATAACAATGAGGGAGAAATGATGGATGGATCAACAGATTTTAACAAAAGCGCAACAGGAAGAGTTAATTGGCATACTGAAGGAGCGCTTTGAAAAAAATATGCATCGCCATGAAGGATTGGATTGGGGACCGATTCAGGAGAAACTGGAAGCGAATCCGGATAAGCTTGGGTCTTTATATAAAATGGAAATAACTGAAGGGGAACCTGATGTAATAGGATATGATGAAAAGACAGAAGAATATCTGTTTTGCGATTGCTCCAAAGAAAGTCCCAAAGGGCGCAGAAGCCTTTGTTATGACCGTGAAGCATTGGAGTCGAGAAAAAAACACAAGCCTGAAAACAGCGCGATGGATTTGGCAAAAGAAATGGGCATTGAGATGTTGACGGAAGCACAATACCGCGAACTGCAAAAATTGGAGCCTTTCGACACCAAAACATCCAGTTGGATTTTGACGCCGGAGGATATCCGCCAGCGGGGCGGGGCATTGTTTTGTGACTGTCGTTATGGCCATGTTTTTGTTTATCACAATGGAGCGGATTCTTATTACAGTTCCAGAGGATTTCGCGGGTTGTTGAGGGTATAACCTCGCACCAATCATATGTGGGAGATTTTCCCCTGTCCTATTGTTTGCAGGAAGGGATGATGTGCCAGATGCAATCATCGGTATATGGTCTATTTTCTTGCCCCTGTTTTCACGGTAATTGCCGCATTTCCAGAAAGTCTCTCAACACTTTCAAAAACAAGTTTTTAAAGGAGAAGATGATATGGCTATCCAATATAAAGAGATTCTTTCAAAATCAATACTGACGGAAGCGTCTGGGTATCTGGATATCGGATTTACCCATTCATTGAATCCTTATGGCGGCTGCGCTTTTGCTTGCCGCTATTGTTATGTCCGCGAATTGCCGATTCAAAAGTTTAAAGGAATTTCATGGGGCGAATGGGTGGATATCAAAATGAATGCGCGGGAAGTTTACAGGAAAGAAATCATAAAACTTCGAAAAAAAGAACGTCCCATCAATCTTTATATGTCTTCCGCAACGGATCCATATCAGCCGATTGAAAGAAAGGCGTGCATCACAAGGGGGATATTGGAAGAAATGCTCCAAAATCCCCCGGATCTCCTTGTCATTCAAACAAGGGGCCCTTTGATTGAAAGGGATATAGATCTGCTTGTCCAACTGAAAGAACAATGCAAATTGATCGTATCCATGACCGTTGAAACGGATCGGGAGGATGTCAAACGGGTTTTTGCCCCTTTCGCCCCAAGCATAGAAAAACGGATTGAAACGCTGGAAAAATTGCACCTTGCCCAAGTTACAACACAAGCGGCCATTTCCCCGGTGTTGCCATTCACTCCCGGGTTTCCCAAAAAACTTGATGGCATTGCCGATTATATATGGATAGATACATTGACGATTGGTGATGGAGCGGCAGGAAAACGTTCTGCCCGTTTAAAAATGCCTCAACTCTTTTCAGAAAATCAATTTTCGGAATGGTACCAACAGAACTTACATGTCAAAGTGGAAAATTATTTCAAACAATTCTTTCCAAGTGAAATGATTCGCGTATCCAAACAGGAAGCTTTTTTAAAATAACCGGATTGAGGGGTAAAAAAGTATAAAAGTTTATCCACAAATGATAAATTATTCCCATGTATATTAGAAAAATAAAAAAATATTTTAATTTTCAACTTCCGAAAATTTACACAAAATAAGAAAAATGATTTATAATAATAGTTAATATTGTAGCGGTTCAATTTTTTTAAATAAAATTAATGGTGCAAAAGAACTATTAATATAATTGGTTTTTTAATTTTTGAAAATTTGCCGAAAGATTCACTAGGAAATAAGTCTTATTTTGGGTTTCGGTTATATGGGAGGGATAAAAATGGTGTTATTTAAAAGTTTCAGCAAAAACAGCAAAATTAAAGCAAGCCAAGATGAGCCAAAATGGGCGGAAGCGGTGGGTCTTCAAGAGAAAAGAATGAATGTAAACGGTGATTCTGATATACCCAAACAATTAAAATTGATTAATTTGACGGAGAACGATTTACAATTATTAGCTTGCCTAAAACCGTATATTGAAAAAAATATTGAAGAAATCGTAAACGCATTCTATGGGGATCTCACTTCCATTCCAGTTCTGAATGAAATCATCAATAAACACAGTTCTGTTGAACGGTTGAAAAAGACTTTGAAAATACATATTTTAGAGATGTTTTCCGGAAAAATAGATAAAGCATTTATTGAAAAAAGGATAAGAATCGCACAAGCGCATTTGAAAATCGGATTAATTCCAAAATGGTACATCGGCGCCTTTCAAAATATATTGAATTCCTTCATTAATATTATTAGCCGGAGTGATTGGTCAAGGGAAAGCATCGAAAAAGCCACTCTCCTGTGTACAAAACTGATCAACTTTGAAACACAAATTGTTCTGGAAGAGTATGAAAAAGAAAAAAGGGAACATATACATATTCAGCACGAAAAAGTGAAAGGGGAATTGAAAAACAATTTATCCCTCATCACAAAAAATTTGGCGCACCTTTCTGAAGAGACGACAAATTCCATTAAAGAGATTATTCATTATTCGAATGAAATTAAGAACGATACCGAAAGCTATATCCATGATGTCAGAGAAATGGAGAAGAATACAAACAACGGCAATATATTAATGGAAGAATTGAAAGAGAAAATAAACTCCATTTCAGAGAAGACAAAAGAAATGGAAACTCTTGTACTGGAACAACAAAAAGCATCGGACAAAATCAACAACATTATCTCTCTTGTCACTCAAATTGCTGATCAAACAAATCTCCTTGCGTTAAACGCGGCTATTGAGGCGGCGAGAGCAGGAGAACACGGAAAAGGGTTTGCTGTCGTTGCGGAAGAAGTGCGCAAACTGGCGAACCAATCCAAAGAATCGGTTAAACAAATTACGGAAATTATTGAAAGTACATCCAAAATTACGAAAGATACAGTCTCTACAACTTCCATGATCCGGGATACAGTCACATCCGGCTTGGAAAGCGGTGTAAAAGTAAAAGATACCTTCTATCAAATCGAAGTATCGCTGCAGGATAGCAAAAATAAAATTGAAGTCGTCGGAAAAGATATTGAAAATCTTGTGGAAACGATTGAAAAAATTAAACATTATACTTCCGATGTCGCAAATCAAGCAAAAGAATTGTATGAAAAAACAGTGAACCTCTAATACTTTCAGGAATAAACGGATTTTAGTATTTATACACAATAATGATTATCCAACGGGGATTGGATAATCATTTACTGATTTTGCCTCATTTATAAAGGCCTTTCTTGGAAAGTTTGGCTCTTTTGAACATTGGATTTTCTCTTTTCTACAAATCTCAGAAAAATATTGTTCGAGATGAGGGCGGAAATGATGAAAATGGTTCCGATTGTCTCAAAAATGGTTAAGGCATAACCTTGTATGAGGGAAATGAATAAGGTTGTTACCGGAACAAAGTTGATAAAGAGCAACCCATTTAACGGGGATAATAAACTGACTCCAATATTCCAACCGAGTAACGCAATAACCCCGGGAAAGATAATCATAAAGAGCAAATGGGGCACAACTTCAACTAAATCGTTCTTCACAGGAAACGATACAACCCCAAAAAGCGTTGCCCCAATTGTGATAATGAATGCTGTCAATGTTCCAAGCAAACAGCTTAAAGTGGAATAACGCAACGGAGACCATCCATCAAATCGACTCCCGCCGATTGTGTAAATGACCCAGCTAATGACTGCTATTAATAACAGAAAAACCGGAATGATACTATCAGCCGCTCTGAAAAATGACTGAATATCTCCCTTCGTAATGACGAAACAAGCACCGGCAAAAGAAAAAAGAACACAAACCAATGTAAAAGACAGCGGCCGATGCTTAAGGAAAATCCACGCAATAACAATGGAAATCATAGGCATGAGGGATTCCATAATGGAAGCGGCCATCACACCGGATTGCCCCAGCAAATCTTGCCCCAAGAAAATAAATAAATTATAAACGGTAAAGGCCATTGTGCCGTAAAACCAGAGAGGCAAACCTTTCCCTTCTAAACGAAAGGCCTTTCTCCCTTCCCGCCAATACAAAATTCCAGCGAGAATGATAGTGACGGTTCCATAACGGAAAATGGTGAAGTAAAAAGGATCGATAAATCGGAAGGCGGAATGGGCCACCGGAAACATGGCTCCCCATGAAACAGCTGCTATAAAGCATAGTAGTGCCCCAATGAGAATTTTATTCTTCAATTTAAGCTACCCCTTTCTGCAAAAATTGTTATAATCAATATTAGCTTCAATTTAATATCACGTAAAATGAATAAAATGGATGGTTACTATCATTTTTTGTGATGAAGAGAGAGTGGCAATCAAGGAGGTTTAATTGTGGAATTAAAGGATTTAGAAATATTTCAATTGGTGGCGGAAAAGGGGACAATCACAGAAGTGGCAAAAGAATTGAATTATGTCCAATCGAATGTTACGTCCCGCATTCAGAAACTGGAAGCCGAACTGAACACACCTTTATTTCATCGACACCGCCGTGGAATGACGTTAACGCCGGAAGGAAAAAAACTATTATCATATAGTGAAAAAATACTGAAGCTCACAGACGAAATGAAAAAAGCCGTTAAAAATCATGATGAACCAACCGGAAAATTGGAAATTGGTACGGTGGAGACCGTTTATCATCTGCCAATCATTTTATCTTCATATATAAAAAAATATAAAAATGTGGAGCTGTCTCTTTTTACAGGGGTGACGGAGAGTTTGGAAAAAGAGGTGCTCAATCATAAGTTGGATGGCGCTTTCGTGACAAAATCCAACTTCCACCCCGAACTGGAAGTTTTTGATGTTTTTGATGAGGAACTTGTGTTGATTTCGGATTGCCGCGAACGAACAATGGAAGAATTAAAACATGAGCCGTTTTTATGCTTCAGCACCGGTTGCGGCTACCGTGCGCGGCTTGAACAATGGTATAAAGATCAAAACATTGCACCGCAAAAAATTATGGAGTTTGGCACATTGGAAACCATATTGCGAAGCGTTGCGATGGGGCTGGGAGTTTCCTTCGTTCCAAAATCCGCAGTTTCACACCTTGAACAAAGCGGTGAGATTCGGTGCCACCGGTTGCCGGAACAATACAGCAAAGTAAAAACCGTTTTCATTCGAAGAAAAGATTCCTATTTAACGGCCAGCATGGAAAAATTTTTGGAAACGATTGAGAAAAGCAAAGAGGCCATTTATCGCAATCTTGAATCAAATTAATATCCGATAGCTATTTTTATTTTTTTAATAGAATTGTTAAAATATATAAATCATCTGTTCTTACTTGGAATGAAAGAAGGATTTTTGCATGTTAACGACCTTTAATGCCAAGCTGCAAAAATTGATGCCCGTTTTGACCCCTTTAAGTCTTGTCATAGGGGTTTTTTTAGATGAAATTGGTGGGCATTTGCGGTTCCTCGTTCCTTGGATTTTTGCGGTGATGACCTTTGCAGGAAGCATCAGCATCAATTTTCAAGGCTTGCGAAGTGTCAGGAAACATCCGAAATTTATTTTGTTGACAATTGCTTTTTTGCATATTCTCATGCCGATTTGGGCGTACATATTATCCATACTTGTATTTGATGATCATTTACTGACGGTCGGTTTTATTTTGTCCGTAGCCGTTCCAACGGGTGTGACCAGTTTTATTTGGGTCAGCATCTGCAATGGAAATAAACCGCTGGGACTGTCCATTATCTTAATCGATACGCTCCTCTCCCCGATTGTCTTCCCGCTTCTTTCCAAAATAGCAGTGGGGCGGAAAGTGATGATTGATACCACATCCATCATGTTGGATTTAATTTGGATGGTGGTGCTTCCATCCATTCTCGGTATGCTTGTGAATGAATGGGGAAAAGCGGATTTTGTATCGAAGCTGAACAGAGTGTTTGCACCGATGCAGAAATTAAGCATTTTTCTCATTGTGTTTATCAATAGCAGTGTGATTGCGCCATATATAAAAAATATATCTTGGGAAATTATGGATATCATTTTGTTGGTTTTAGTCGTCTCTTTATCCGGTTATAGTTTCTGTATTTTAATAGGGCATTTCTTATGGCGGAAAATGGACTTGATCACGACCTTTGTTTTTACAGGAGGCATGCGGAATATCGCTGTCGGTGTGGTTGTGGCAAGCACCTATTTCCCGGCGAGATCGGTTCTTCCTGTGGTGTTCGGCATGCTGTTTCAACAAGTATTGGCATCCCAATTCGGTAAAATCCTTGAAAAATATCAGCAAAAATTTAATTTGGAATATTAATGCAAAAACTGTTCAAAGGAGATCTTTGGACAGTTTTTTTTATTTATTGGTAGATGAATGGTATAAAAACTAATTAATGAACCACATTAAAAGTAAATGTTATAAGTGGGAGTATATGTATGAGACGTTTTTACCGAAAAGTGCCGAAGAAAAGTTCAACCAATGCAAATTCCGCAAACAAGCGAAATGAAATGTTGCAGCAATTCTCCGGACAGAACGAAAACTTGGGCGGATCAAACAACCAATCCAATATGAGTGGAAGCACAGAAAATGATCAAAAATTAAGTTCCAGTGTTCAACATATAATGGATGCCCAAGAGGGGAATCCGGAAAATCAAAAGGAAAGTCAAAACAATGGACAACCAATAACGGATCAACAAAACCGGCAGATTCAATCAAATACTCAAAATAATCAAAACCAACCATTGGTTTCTTTTAGCCAGACGAATAATCAGCATGTCCAACTTCAGCCTGACAACCCTCAAGGCAATCAGAACCGTGAAGGGGGTCAGGCAAATCAAGCAGATCAAACTAATCAAGCAGTTCAAATCAATCAAGACAATCAATTCAATCAAAACAATCAAGCAAATCAAAATAATCAAAGCAACCAACCAAATCAAGCCAACCAATTGAATCAGGGCAATGGACAGGGCAACCAACCAAATCAAGCCAATCAATCGAATCAAGGCGATGGACAGGGAAGCCAATCGAATCAAAACAACCAAGCCCAAGACATGCAAAACAGTCAAAGCCAACAGCCAAATCATCAAAAACCGATGCCAAACACGGATCAAAATGTATCCGCTCAAATCAGTGTACTGATTTATAAAAAGCTGGAGGACAATATTGAATACATTAAAAAAATCTTGGGAAATCCGTATGATTTAGTTGTCCGGGAATTAAGATTGGAACTTTTCGAAGACGATCCGACTCCAGACCAACAAACATCCACCAATACACAGCTGTTTATGGATGAAAAGAATGAGCAAACAGTTTCAAAAATCCAATGCAGCATCCTTTATATCAGTGGTCTGGCAAACTCAAAAATCGTGGATGACAACATATTAAGAACGCTGCAAGAGAAGGCCAGGGACAAACAGTTTAAGGAGAACCCACTTGAGCAAATCAATCAGGAAGTTATTGCAATCACAAATACAAAAAAAATCAACACTTTTCAACAAGTGATTGATGCCCTCTTATGTGGAAGTTCCATTTTCATGATTGAAGGGGAAAAGATGGCCCTTGAGATGGGAACGGCCGGGGCTGAAAAGCGTTCCCTCGAGGAATCACAGTCAGAAACGGTTATCCGTGGATCCCGAATATCATTCATTGAAGATATCGATACAAACATTTCGCTGCTAAGAAGGGAATTAAAAGATCCGAATCTCCGCATCGAAAGTTATGAAATAGGAAGACGATCCAATCAAAGAGTGGCCGTTTGTTATGTGGAAGGAATCACCAATCCGGATATTTTGGATGAAGTCAAGAGGAGACTCAAAACAATAGACATAGATTTTGTTCCGGATTCGGGAATCGTTGAACAATGGATAGAAGATAGTTCCTTATCCCCTTTCCCGCAAGTGCTCGATTCGGAAAGACCCGATCGGGTGAGTTACAATCTTATGCAGGGGAAAGTGGTCATTTTTTTGGATGGAAGTCCCTTTGCCATAGTGACACCCATTACGGTGGGAGATGCTTTTTTAACAGTGGAAGATTTCAGCCAGCGATGGATTGTTGCATCTTCCATGAGATTGTTAAGATTTTTTTCAGTATTGATCGCCTTATTTTTGCCTGGGCTTTATGTGGCATTGACCTCTTTTCATCCGGGCATGCTTCCTACCCAATTAATCTTGGCGATCACAGCCGCAAGGGAAGGGGTGCCGTTTCCGGCCCTCATCGAAGTGCTTTTGATGGCCGTCACCTTTGAAATATTGCAAGAAGCAGGGATCCGGCTTCCGAAACCGATCGGCCAGACCGTCGGCATCGTTGGAGGGGTGGTCATCGGCGATGTTGCAGTCAGTGCGGGGATTGTCGGTCCGGCATTGGTGATTATTACATCCCTTACCGCCATGAGTTCCTTTACGATTCCGAACTACAGCACGTCCATCAGTTTCCGTATTTTAAGATTCATTTTTGTTATTGCGGCATCCATTTTAGGACTATATGGAATTATTCTTGTTTTCATTATGCTCTGCATTCATGTCGTCAATCTAAAAAGTATGGGCATTCCATACTCAGCGCCGATTGCTCCATATTTCCTTGACAGTTTAAATAACCTTGTTATCCGCACACCTATTACGACACTCAAAAGACGTCCGCCATATTCGGAGCCATTGGATTTGCAAAAAGTGAACAGTGGGGGTCAAAGGCAATGAATCGATCGCCCGATACGGTAGGAATCATTATCGACCGGGATCTTTTCATTTCTATCATAACCAATATTATTGGAGTGTTGACACTGACCTTTCCAAGGGTGATTGCACAAGATACGTCCGGCTCGGATGGCTGGATTTCCATCTTGATGGGTGGTCTGATTGCCAGCCTTTTTGCCTGGATTGTTTCGAAAATTGCCATTTCCTTTCCGAATCAATCCTTTTATTCCTACGCTTCCTTCCTGCTTTCCAAGCCGGTTGCTTTTGTGATTACATTTATTTTTTCACTGCTGTTTACTGCGGTTTCCGCATTTAATGTAAGTGAAATCGTCTTCCTTTCCCATCAATACTTGTTTGACCGGACTCCCGAGGAAATCATTGCACTTACATTTTTGCTTGTTGTCGTCTATGCGGTGTCCGGTTCCCAGGCCGCCATTTTCCGTTTGAATATTCTTTTTTTCCCGATTTTACTTGTCGGGTTGTTATTGGTCATTTTTCTGCCAATCAGTATTGTGCAATTGAAAGAATTGTTTCCCATCTTCCAAACGGATTTTACGGGATATATAAAATCGACCGGTACAAGCACCATTTGTTTTTTAGGTTTTATCATCAACTTTTTTTATATCGCTCTTGTGAAAAATCCGAAAAAAATTCCAAAATTGTCTGTCATGGCGGTTTCGATTTCCACTTTTTGTTATCTCATTATTTTTCTTGTTTGCATATCCGTTTTTGGAAATGTCACAACAGGCAATTTGTTTTATCCGACATTTGATTTGTCGAGAACGGTTGAAATTCCCGGCGGTTTTTTCGACCGTTTTGACGCGATTTTATTTGTGTTTTGGACAATCATTTTTTTTACATCTGCAATGATGGGCTTTGATACTGCCGTGATGGCCCTCCGGATGCTTTTTCGTAGATTGAAAAAAATGACCGCCATCTTGATCCTGTCGCCCATCATTTTCTATATCAGCATGTTGCCAAAAAGTTATTTGGAATTAATTTATTATAACAAAGGTCTTGGCTATTTTACGTTGTTCTATTTGATCATTGTAACGATTTTATTGGGTGTGGCATTTAAAATCAAAGGTGGGAAGTCCGGTGGGGAATAGAGCTCCGGTATGGATTTTCATCATTTCAGCAATCCTTTTATCCGGTTGTTGGGATCAAATTGAAATTGAACAACGGGCATTCATATCGGTAGTGGCGATTGATGCCACGGATAATCCGGGGGAAGTCAAATTTACAGAACAACTGGTGAACCCTGAGAATATTTCCACCATAGCGGCTGGCGGCGGGCAAGGGAAACCCTTCAGAAATCTTTCAGGCACTGGAAGGTCCCTTTTTGAAATCAATCAGGAAATTGCGAAAAAGACCAGCCGGGTGTTGGATACAACCCATTTAGACGCCATTATTTTTTCTGAAGAAATCATGAAACAACCCGGTGCGTTTAAAGATTATTTTGATCTGTTTTTCCGTTCCAAAACCATGCGGAGGGGAATCAAGATTGCCGTTTCCAGCGGAGATGCGTGGGAATTGTTGGAGGTTGAGGCGGAACACGAGAAAATACCGGGCGAATACATTATCGAACTGCTGGAAAATAAAGAGGATTTGAATGTGGTGGATTTAATCAGAATCGGGGATATTGATGAAAAGCTTTATTCAAAAATGAGTTTTCCGATGGCACAAATCAAAAAGAAGAGTGACAGGGAGATTGACTATAGTGAAATAGCCATTTATAACGGCCCTCAGGAGCGGATGATCGGCACGTTGAAGGATGATGAAGCAAAAGGGTTGAGTTTTATTCGGGGAATGAAAAACAATGGCGCAATAACAGGAACATTGGATAATGAAGAAATTACGGTTGAAATAGGAAGTATTAAAAGTAAATTTACTCTTGTAAATCCGGATCCGAAACAAATGAAGTTTGCCCTGGATATAAAAATGACCGCGAGTCTTGCTGAACAGGCCGGATGGAACGATTTTTTCAAACGTGAAGTATTGACGGAATTGGAACGTGCTTCAAAGAGAAAAGTGGAAGAAATGGTGAAGAGCGCAATCAAACGTCTACAGGAAGACTTCCGAACAGATGCGATGGGGTTGGGTGAATACTTACATCATTACCATCCAAAAATATGGAAAAAAATTGAAGGGGATTGGGAGGAAGGAGCAAATTATTTCTCCAATAGCGAAATTAATCTTAATGTGAAGCTCACAATTGCGGAACCGGGAAGTATTAACCGGACAACTACTCCAAGAGGTGAGTGAGATGGACTTTATTGTTAAATTGGTGCCGGATATGCCTACGATTTTGGGCATGATTGCGGCTTTCATTGTTCCACTGTTGGTTTACAAAGTCAACGAGAAAATCCATCAGAAGATAGACCCTCCTTGGAAACAGGAAGACCGTCAAAAAATTAAAAATCAACAATCGTGAAAATCGTCGAAACTGAAAGAAAAGGTGTATCCCATGATTTACTACATCGGTATTACAAAGGAAGGCCATTTGGAAAAAGGGGATTCCTTAAATCAGATCCTCTTTTCAGGTTTCAAATGGTTTTGGGTGGATTTCAGCGAACCGACGGAAGAAGAAATCCGGTATTTATCAGACACGTTTCATTTTCATCCTTTGGCGATTGAGGATTGTGTGCAGGACCTTCAAAGACCGAAGCTGGATTATTTTAACCATTATACGTTTTTTATAACCCATACCCTTCGTGAAGAGAATGGTGAACTGATTAAGGAAGAGCTGGATTTTTTTGTAGGGGAAACGTTCATTGTCACTTTTCATAAACAACCTTCAGTGGAGGTGATCAAAGTATGGAATGAATTGATTGCGGCAACTTCCGTACAACAATGGGATCCCTATTACGTTTTTTACGAAATATTAGATAAAATTGTCGATAATTATTTTCCCATTGTTTACAAAATAGAGGATGAACTTGCAAAGATCATTATGCAGCAAACGGGTATCCAGCCGATGAACGACTTGATGGAAACAAGAAATATGTTGCTAAAATTGTTGCATTCCGTGAACCCGATGAGGGATTTGCTATATCGCATGTTGAATTCCCATCATTTAAACCTGAATCAGATTGATGAAAGGAGAGAATATTTTTCCAATATCCATGACCATCTATTAAAATTGTCGGAAATGGTCATGTCCAATCGTGAAGTGACGGCGGATATCCGGGACAGCTATATATCATTGAACGCCCATCAAACCAACAATGTCATGAAGGTGCTTACGATTATCACCTCCATTTTTGCCCCATTAACATTCATTGCCGGAATCTATGGAATGAACTTTCGAAACATACCTGAATTGTCCTGGAAGTATGGTTATTTTGCGACCCTTTTCGTCATGTTTCTCATTGGTGCATCAATGCTTTTGTGGTTCAAAAGAAAAGGCTGGTTTTAATCATTTGATTCTCATTCCGATAATAATGAACACAATGCCTGCGAAGAGAAAGAGCATTTTCAAGAAAGAGATTTGCCCGGAAAGTCCGCTGATGCCGATGCCGGTAGTCACAATCAAGATCGTCGGACCAACCAACGCCAACATGGAATTGATCATCAGGGCTTTTTCCAAGTCATTGAATTTCCACATGAGGGTCGCTGCGGATAATTCGATGCTGCCGGATAAAAATCTTAATAACACCATGTAGAGCAATGCACTTTCCAATCCTTCATCCTTCCGCTGTTTCTTGGAACATGATATGCTTGTCCATGAAAAAATATTAATGGTTTGGTGAGTCAATTGATTAAATTATCTTCTTTGGATGAAGCGAATTCATTTATTGAACAAAATCCGCTTGCTTTTCTTTTTATCTCAAGAACGGATTGTGGGGTTTGCCATGCGCTGCTTCCGCAAGTGGAGAAGCTGTTGGAAAGCGATCACCGCATTGCTTTGGGATCTATCGATGCGGAAGAGGTGAAGGAAATCGCGGGCCGTTTTTCGGTCTTTTCGGTTCCGGCATTATTGTTCTTTGTGGAAGGAAAGGAATATTTCCGGGAAGCCGGAATTGTGCATATGGACTTGTTGAAAGAGAAAATCGGCAAAATTTCCAGGCTGTATGAGGGATAAGAAAAAGGAGGCGTTCTGAACGGACGTCTCCTTTTCATCATTATAATTCGTTTACTAGTGCGTGTAATGTTTCTTTTAACTCTTCGTCATGTTCTGAAAGTTGAATTAGGTTTGCAAGGCGTTCTTTTAAAATATGGCGTTCAATAATTTGTTTTTCGTCAAGAACGCTCACAAATAGTTTAATAATTAAACTGTCTAGAATTTTTAACGCTTCTTCTTTGCGTTCAGGTACAATTTTTGCATCTGTTCTTAAAGCTTTACTACCCATATTTCATTCCCCCTAAAAGTTTTCCTATGTTCCATAGTACCATAATATTATATATTTTTGGATATTGAAATACAGACGTGAAATGGAATTTTTTATTCAAAGAGGAGGGATTATAAAAATTTTTCCCTTTTTAAAGGATTTTAAAAGATGTATTTAGAATATATATTTAAGGAAAGGGGATGAGTGAAGTGAGAGGAATCATTCACAATAAAAAAAGAGAAATTTCTGTCGAAGATGCATATGATTTTTTAAGAAAGGCGAAAGTGGCCCATGTGGCAACGGTGGGCGAAGATGGCTATCCTTACGTGATTCCATTTGTTTTTGTCTATGAAGAGGGAACAAAATTATATTTGCATATAGGAAATTTGAGAGAAAGCCATTTTTGGGAAAATATTAAAAAGAATCCGCGGATTTGTATTGAAGTGTGCGAGATGGGAGAAATCGTTCCAGGAAAAAAATATGCCTGCCAATCGGCTTTGGCATATATAAGCGTCGTCGTGTTTGGAAAGATTCATCGCATTGAAGATGAGCAAAAGAAAGAATGGTTTTATGATTGTCTTTGGAAAAAATATGGAGACCCAAATTGGCAATTTGAAAATGGCGGATATCCTATATTGCCAAAGACGGAGGTATTCGAAGTGGAGATTGAGGACATCACAGGGAAATTGAGCGATGCCATCAGCCATTAAAAAAATGGGCGACTTAATTTGTTAAGTCGCTTTTCTATTTTGTCTATTACTCAATATCCCCGCATTGTTTCGCCAATTCTTGCAGTTTGTTTTTCATGTATTCCCCGATCCGTTTTTGACCGCTTGAAAAATCTTCGCCTTCCTGAAAAGCGATGGGCTCATCCGAAATAATGAGCCGATTGTTTTTGCTGACGTATAACGGCACAAAATGAACATGTTTGCCTGTTTCTTTAAAATAATATTTTTCGATAAAAAGATAGCCTTCATACATATCCTTCGCTTCATTGGAAGTGTTCGTATAGTCGATTGTTGGATAAATGGCGATGCTTTCCCCTCTTTTTAACGCTTCCACCGATAAGCGGAAAGTCTCCAGAATTTTTCTTGACTCCCTGTATACAGGTATCCCTTTCCCGGATTTTAAAAGGGCTGAAATAATAAACGAAACGGGATATGCGCAAATTTTAGCGATAGTCCGATTCATGCCAAACCGTTTTGTAAAGGTATAATCCACATATTGCCGAAAGCACATTTTCCGGTCAAGAAATACATGCAGAATCCAGGTTCTCAAACTCTTTGGAAACCATAAATAAATAACAAAAGGATTGAAAAGGTTTTGATGATGGGAAATGTACACAACAGGATCTTTTACTTTTTCATGGATTTGGACGCGATAGGAAGGATATATTTTTCGGACGATCCATTGGGACAACAGGAAGAACTTGCCGTAAATATTAGACATGCTCTTCACCTTCGTTCAGCTTTTTATTGGCGACGCTTCCGGAAATGATGATTGAAAAGATTTTTAATGAGTCTTTGAACGGATGGTAATAGGAGCTTTTATTCTTGTTGATGTAAATGGTTTGAATCGGAATTTGACGGATTGGGATTTTTCTTTTGGCAGCCGCAATCAGCATGTTCATTTCATATTCATACCTTTCCCCCTCCAAAGAAAGAAGGAAAGGAAGCATTTTGATCGGAATGCCTCTAAGGCCTGTTTGTGTATCTTGAAGTTTGATTTTAAATAATAATTGGAATAAAAAACTTGTAATTTTATTGCCTGCATAGCTTCTGGCAGGGACGTGATTCTGGTCGAAATCCCGGACACCGAGGAGAATTCCGTTCTGAACATCGGCCATTTTTTTGGCGATGTTGATTACATCCTCGACGGAATGTTGACCATCCGCGTCAGCAGTTATCACTCCATGCACATTTCGGTTTTTCAGGATGTATTCGAAGGCGGTTTTTAATGCACGTCCTTTTCCTTTGTTCCTTTCATGTGTCAGCACTGTGCAATTTTGGATCAGTTGAATTTGATGGAAAATGGGTTTGCAGCTTTCCATGCTTCCGTCATTAACAACCACAATTTCCGTAACATTAAAATTTAATAATTCGTAAATATAGTCGATCAATTCACGAGTCGGATTCAAGGCAGGAATGATAACGCAGACTTTGTTCATAGCGTCCCTTCCTTTCTCAACTTTTAAGTCGGCCTTACAATAGATTGATAGTATTATAGCATAAAACAGACAATTTGAAATATTTTGAATTTATGGGAATGATGAAATCGATGCCGAAGAATCTTTTATTCATATATATTCAAAAATAGAAATTTCATTACAGTCGGGAAGGTATTTAAATATATACTATTTTAATAAAATTTTATTTTCCCTTAAGAAAACATTTTTATGTTCATTTTTCACAATTGATATAGCATAAAATTATGATGAAAACAGTCAATTCCTATGAGGTTTATTTTCTATCAAGTTGGATTCCGTTATCGAGGGTGATATTGTGGAGAAGGATTTGAAGATTCTTCTTTTGACGGGGAGCTATGGGAACGGCCATTTAAAAGTTTCAAATACTTTAAAAAAAACGTTTTCCAAAATGGGAAAGAACGATGTAATAGAATCGGATCTTTACCATGTCTCCCATCCGTTATTGACGAGAGCTTCAAAATATTTATATATAAAAAGTTTCAATTACGGGAAAAAACTATATGGATTAATTTATTACGGAGGAAGCAGAAACAAAAGGTTTTTCGATATAAAATTCCTGAACTATTATGGAATGAGAAAACTGAAGGGGATGGTGGAGGATGTACAGCCGGATGTGATCATTAACACCTTTCCCATGCCGGTTGTGCCAGAATTGAAAAGAAGAACAGGAATTCAAATTCCCATTGTTCATGTCATTACAGATTTCCGGGCCCATAAAAATTGGGTTCACGATTCCGTTGACCGATATTATGTTGCCACGGAAGAGCTGAAAGAAAATTTGGTAAGCGTTGGCATTCACGTCAACAAAATAAAAGTGTCAGGCATTCCGATCGATCCCCGGTTTGAACAGCCGGTGGATCGGAAACGGTTGTTGGCTTCTTATGGCTTGGAAGCTGAAAAACCTGTCATTTTAATTGCGACAGGGGCTTATGGAGTTTTAAAAGATATGGAAGGCGTCATGAAAAAAATATTGGACCATGGCGAGTATCAAATACTGGTCATTTGCGGAAAGAATGAGGTTTTAAAAAAGCAGTTATTGGATGAATTTTCGCGAAGTCCCAATGTCCGGATATTTGGATTTACAAACCATATGGATGAAATGATGAAAATGGCGACGGTGATGATTTCAAAGCCGGGCGGTATTACGTTGAGCGAAGCGCTTGCCGTTCAAGTGCCGATGTTGCTTTATCGGCCTGTACCCGGCCAGGAGTTGGAAAATGCGAATTATTTTCAATCGAAGGGTGCGGCAATTGTCGCAAATGATCCGGATGAATTGGTTGAACATGCGGTCCGGTTGGCCACGGACGAAGAGCGACGTAACAGAATAATGAAAAACATGAAAAAGATACATTTCCCCAATGCCGCGGAGGTTATTTATGAAGATGTCATGGCTCTGATTGAAAGTAAACATCAAATTATAAGCTAAAAGGAGGTTCGGCAAATGGAGCCTCCTTTTATGCACAAATGATTAAACCATTTTTAATAATGCTTCTTCTCCGATCATGCCTTTGAAAATCCCCAATTTTTCCGCCTCGGTTGTAACGGATTCCAAAGGGGCTTTTAACAATTCGTCAATCGTCCGAACCCCAACCGCACGACCGGCGATGATTTTTCTGTCTGCAAGGCGGGTGTTCAATAATTGTACATCAAGCGCTCCGCACATAATGTATCCAATTTCATTGGAAATCGTTAATAAAGTTGTTTTCGGCAAATGGACAGTGATGGCGGTATACATATGTCCCTGCAATTCAATCGGTTCAATGGAAATCAATCACATCGCTCCTTTCTTTAATAAAATATGGAGCGATGGAAAAAATGTTCTGATAAAGTGCGGGATTTTCCTTTTATTCAAAGTGTGCTTCGAAAAAATGAAAATATAAGGTAAGCATAACTGCCGACGAATATTTCATACTAAGAATACTTTCACAAAACAATCGACCATGATGAAAGAGGTGATTGCCGATGGCTGGTAAAGATGCTTTTCCGAAACTCAGAAACCAAAGCTTGAAACCGAAGTATCAAAAATCGCTGATTAATGGTCAAACGGAAATATCGCTTCATAACCAATTATTGAGAACCGATGCGAAGGCAAGACAATACTAACTCATCATGGCGATTCAGTGAAAGGGCCCGGAACTCAGTTTCCGGGTTTTAAAATTTTAAAAAAATGATTTTTCGTGTATAAATTTTTTTTAAAAAGTCATAATAAATAATGATTTCACAAGACAAAGCGACATGAACAACAGGAGGGATTTCCGATGGACAAAATCACTGAGAATTTTGACTCTGATACTCCACCGAAACTCAAAATGGTGAAGTAAAAGTCCATTGTTCAAGCGCAAATTTGAATATGGATCAAGCACCTTTGAGTTGATTGTTTCATGTCGTAATTTGTGAAATCCGGACCCGGAACTTAGCTTCCGGGTTCTGTTATTTTTTGAATAACGAAACAAATGGAAAACGTCCGCAATTTGACAAATAAATTCCGCACAAATATCCACCTTTTCCATAATCTTTTCTCTAATCCTCAACAACCTGATTTCCACCTCTTTTATTTCCAATGGATTTGAAAATACGACTTAAGACTGAATAGAATTTATTTCTTTAGTCGGTTTATAGGTTGATGCGTTGTCTTTAGAATGGGGGTATATTACAAAGGAGAAAGTCGATATGGAGAAAGTGTATTTATTGTTTACTGATACGGGAACACTTTTTACGAGAATTATCAAACTTTATACGAGAAAAAATTATAATCATGCCTCCATCGCTTTTGATTCGGATTTTCAGGAAGTGTACAGTTTTGGGAGAAAAAATCCCAATAATCCATTTATCGGCGGGTTTGTAAAAGAAGATTTGCGGAATAAACTTTTTTTAAGGAGCAGAGGGGCGATTTACAGTTTTTGGGCAACCGATGAACAAGTTCTTCGCATGAAAGAAATCATAAAAGCCATTGAAACGAATCAACAAAATTATAAATACAATCTGACCGGGCTTATTACATACACGTTCAATAAACCCTCTTATCGGAAAAATGCATATTTCTGCTCGCAATTTGTTGCCCACGTATTAAAAGAAGGGGCAAATTTCAATTTCCGGAAACCCGTTTCCCTTGTATCCCCCCATGATTTGCAATGTTTATCCAATTTACAATTGGAATATGAAGGTCCGTTATTCCATTTGGTGATGAACAAAAAGAGATTGGGCAAGCTCTATCGTTACAATGTCGGATAAAGAATGAAAACTTTGGGAAATGTTGCACCTTTGAATGAAATAGAAAACATGGAGCAAAATAAACAACATAGCAAACGAATGGTTTGAGAGGTGCAACGATGGAAAATATCAATGAAATCCCGAGAGATCAAGGTATCGATCATAGCCTGACCCTGTTGAAAGAAGGATATGAATACATTTTAAACCGCAGAAAAAATTTGCAAACAGACATTTTCGAAACAAGAATATTGGGGAAGAAAGCGGTTTGTTTAGGGGGAAAAGAAGGAGCCCAATTGTTTTATGACCAATCAAAGTTTCAACGGCAAGATGCTTTTCCGAACCGGGTCGTCGAAACATTGTTTGGAAAAAATGCCGTTCAAACTCTTGATGGAGAAGCCCATCGCCATCGGAAAAAAATGTTTTTAAATGTCATGACGAAAGAAAAAGTAGATAATTTCTTGGACATTATGAAAATCGAATGGGAGAGGGCATTGGACGAGTGGAGTAAAAAAAATGAGATTGTCTTTTATGAAGAAATGAAAACTTTATTATGTAAAGCGGCTTTCAAATGGATCGGATATCCGCTTCATGAAGACAATGCAGAGACCTTTATGAATGAATTGGGGGCGATGTTTGAATCACCGGCCGCTTTTGGTCCGGAGCATTGGGCGGGAAGAAACAAAAGAAATCGAATGGAAAAAAAGATGGAGAAATTGGTGGAAAAAATCCGCTCTGACGAAGTGCAAGTACAGCAAGACTCCATCATGCATCAGTTCGTTTTTTATAAAGATTTGGACGGAAACGTGTTGGATGCCGAAACGGCCGCTGTTGAAATCATCAATATTTTACGTCCCGTGATTGCGATTTCCGTCTATATCAATTTCATTGTCATGGCATTGGCACAATATCCTCATGAAAGGGTAAAGCTGAAAAAGCACCCCGGTTATACCCCGCTTTTTATTCAAGAAGTCAGACGATTTTATCCATTTTTTCCTTTCGCTGCGGCAAAGGCGAAAAGCAGCTTTACATGGAACGGTTACGCAATTCAAGAGGGGACTTTGGTGCTGCTTGACATTTATGGGACAAACCACGATCCAAATTTATGGGACAACCCTGATGAATTTCAACCGGAGCGTTTTGCCAATTGGAAAGATGACCGGTTTAGCCTGATTCCCCAAGGAGGGGGAAATGTTGAAACCACACACCGGTGCCCGGGTGAACAATTGACCATCGAAACGATGGGAATGGCGCTGGATTATTTGATAAATAAAATGGATTATGAAGTGCCGGAACAGGATATGTATATTACAATGAATACGATTCCGAGCATTCCAAAAAGCAAAGTGATTTTGAAAGATGTGAAGCGGGTAAGGGAAAGTATTCATTAAGATGGACTGGGCTGTCTGAAAAGGGCCTTCTTTCAGGCAGCCTATATTTGTGCCATTGGCAATTGGAATCCCAGGAGGCCAGGAATCGAGATGATACAGAATAGCCCCACCCGGAGAAAATCCTGGGTGGGACTATCAAAATCATGTTCGGCCAAAAAGCACAGGGATAGCATGGATAATGTCCATCGGTGTGACTCCATAATTGGATGTTTCTTTTCCTAACTCCTCCGCGGCGGTTGCATGATAGTAGCTTGCGCTCAACATGGCTTTTAATGGATCTTTTTGTTGAGAAACCAGGGAGGCAATCAAACCTGTCAACACGTCCCCGCTGCCGCCTTTCCCTAATGCATCATTTCCATGGGGGTTGATCCAAAGCTCTCCCTTTGGTGTAGCAATGATTGGACGATGCCCTTTCAACAATAGATAAATGCCGTATGTGGATGCCAAATGTTTCGCGGTTTCAAGACGGCCCGCTTCAACTTCGGCAACAGTTTTTCCTGTTAAAGTCGCCATTTCTCCGGGGTGGGGAGTTGCAATAATATCGCCGCTATAATGTTGTAATTGATTCAAATGATTCTTCAGAAAATATAACCCATCCGCATCAACGATCAGCGTTTGCGTTGTCAGCTTTTCCAGCAATATTTGAATCATCGCATCGCCGTCACATTCTCTTCCCAATCCCGGACCGAAGACAATGGTTTTAAATTTGGAATAGTCTATGTTTTCAAGAGCCTTGCAATCTATCGAACCATTGGTATCCGGAAGCGGGAGGAAGAGACTTTCATGGCACGTTCCGGCAACCTGTGAATAAATCGTTTCCGGGATGGCAAGGGTGACAAGGCCGATGCCGGAATGGAAGGCTGCCTTCGCGGTATAAATAGGTGCCCCTACATAATATTTCGAACCGCCAATGATCAAACAATGGCCGAAAGTCCCCTTATGTCCATGTTTTACCCGTTTTGGCAGCGAAGTTTTCGCCGTTTCCGCATCCAACAGTTTTGGCAATGGCAATTGAAGGATTTCAACAATCGAATCGGGAACAGAAATATCAGCCACTTTCCATTCCCCGATCACTTTCGGTCCATCCCCGACGAAAAATCCGATTTTCGGCAGGGCAAAAGTGATGGTTTTTTTTGCTTTGATGGCGATATTCGCCACTTCCCCCGTGTTGCTGTTCAAACCTGAAGGAACATCTACACTGATTACATCTTTATGAGATTCATTCACCGCTTGAATGATTTCGTAAAAAGGGGAACGCACTTCACCCGAAACGCCTGTCCCAAGCATCGCATCAACAATCACATCCGCCGATTGAATATGGAAGAAGATGTCTTCTTCTCCGGCCCGATAAACATAAAGAGGCAACCGGCGATTTTGATACACTTGATAATGAATATGAGCGTCACCTTTCAACTTTTCCTCATTGCCGATAAAGCAAAGCGACACATCATATCCAAAGTCGATCAGACGTCTTGCAATAACAAAACCATCGCCGCCGTTGTTTCCTTGTCCCGATAAAACCAACACACGGGTATAGTTGGGGTAGTCGCGCAAAATCTCCTGCACGACCGCATTTCCCGCGTTCTCCATCAATACAACACCGGGCAGTCCCAACTGTTCCATTGTATAACGGTCCATGATTTGCATCGATTTTTGATCGGCAACATACATAATTTAATCCCCTTTTCATAAGATATTTTGAGATTCTTCCACTTTACTTAATTTTACAATAATCATTTTATCGGTAGTGTGAAACTTATGGGAAAGAACAGGAGTCTTATTATGATAGGTTTGACTAAGTGAAAGAAGAGCTTCATAATGAAAGAGTTAATGTAAAAATCAAGAATGAAGAGAACAAGGGGAAGAAAAAATGGAAACATGGATTCAGGGAATCATGGAGGATTTTGGATATATAGGCGTCTTCTTTTTAATTATGTTGGAAAACTTGTTTCCTCCAATACCATCAGAAGTCATTTTAACCTTTGGCGGCTTTATGACCACTTTTACGGATTTGACGGTGACAGGAGTCATTATCGCTTCAACCCTCGGGTCGGTAGCGGGGGGGATTATTTTATACGGTATTGGTTTGCTATTGGATGTAGAGCGTCTTGTCAAAATCGTTGATAAATACGGGCGCATTCTAAGATTAACAAGAAATGATGTTTATAAAGCGGATGCATGGTTTGACCATTACGGTTTTTGGACAGTCTTTTTCGGCCGGTTTGTGCCGGTCATCCGCAGTTTAATCTCCATTCCGGCTGGGATGAGCAACATGAAATTCTGGCTGTTCCTATTGCTGACGACATTAGGTACATTGATTTGGAACACGGTGCTGGTCCATGTGGGTGCCGCAGTTGGCGACAATTGGACGAAAATTGTTGAAGTGATGGATGTTTATTCAAATATCGCCTATGTTGTGATTGCCATTGCCTTTCTTTTATTTGTCTTCTGGTTCATCAGAAAAAAGCAGTTATTGAAAAAATAAGGATGGGAACGAGTGCCCATCCTTTTTGATTGGAACAAGGAGCTTGCTTTTGTCTTGAAAGCGAATGTCGCTCACCGTTTTTCATCCTTCCTTTTCCACCTGGTCTTTTGGAAGGAAAAATGCAACCAAAAGAATGGCCGGCAAGAGGGAAATAATTTTCATTGTCAAGTTGATTCCAATCGTATCAAGAAGCCAGCCAATCGCAACAGAACCGATTGCGCCCATTCCAAAGGCGAATCCGGTTGTCAGCCCCGCCATTGTTCCGATTTTCGATGGAACGAGTTCTTGTGCATAAACGACCGTAACGGAGAAGCTGATCATAATCAGCGTGCCGATGACAATGAGAAAAACGGGAACAAGCCAAAGGGGCATGTACGGAAGCAGCAAACATAAAGGAATCGGCACGACCACTGAAAGTAGAATCACATTTTTTCGGCCGATGCGATCGGAAAGGGATCCCCCAAAAAATGTCCCGACGACGCCAAAAGCCATAAAAATGAAGATGAAGATTTGGCCGATACGGGTAGTTAAATGATAGTGGTCTATTAAATAGAACACATAGTAATTTTGGATATTTGTTGTGTAAAAAGAACGGGCAAAAATGATGGTAAAGAGCAATAACAGAGCAATTCCCACCTGCTTTTTCGTTAAAGGCGGCAGGGAAGAGACCAGAATTTTCTTTTTCTTTTTATTCAACTTTTCCGCGCGCAATTGGCGTGCATACCATTTTGAAATGTTGAATAATAGAAATATACCGATGGCTACGAGAAGAAGGAGTACAGCCGCTCCCCGCTGCCCCAAAGCATTCAGAATAAAGGCGCCGATCAAAGGGGCAATGGCTTGTCCCGAATTGCCGCCCACCTGGTAAATGGATTGGGAAAGTCCCCGTTTGTTTCCGGCAGACATAAAGGAAACCCGGGACCCTTCCGGATGGAAAATGGCGGAACCAAATCCTAAAAAGATGGCCGCAATTAAGATGATGTAATATTGACCTGCGAACGCGAACATGCATAAACCGATGAAGACACTTATCATTCCGATCGGCAAAGCGTAAGGCATCGGCTTTTTATCGCTGATGAAGCCGACGATTGGTTGAAGGGTTGAAGAAACCATATTCAAAATGAACGTTATAAGCCCCAACTGTGTAAAAGTAAAACCTAAGTCTCTTGAAAGATAAGGGAACATGGCCGGCGCTATATTTTGGACCGTATCATTGATCAAATGTCCAAATGCGATGGCAATCATAATCGGATAAATGGGTGCTTGAGCATTTTTTTCCGCCAATGTAGTCACACCTTCTATCAAATTTCAAATCCGTTAATTTCCATTTTATATAAAAGTCCGTTCAAATGTGAACAATTTGCTTGCTTCCCAGCGATTTTGCGCTGTTTTGTAGAAAATTATACCGGGTGATGGAATACTTTAGTAAAACAAATCAAACAAAGGGGTACTTACTTGTGACAGCAAACCAGTATATGAATTGGAAACGAAATATCAGCATTTTTCTGGCGAGCCAAACGATATCGCTTTTTGGCTCTTCCATTGTCCAGTACGCCATCATGTGGTATATCACTTTGACGACCCAGTCGGGAGTCATGATGACGATTGGGATTCTTTGCGGATTTGTTCCCACCTTTTTATTATCGCCTTTTGCAGGGGTGTGGGCGGATCGGTATAACAGGAAAATATTAATTATCCTGTCCGATTCGGCGATTGCCCTTGCCACACTTATCCTGGCCATTTTCTTCCTGAGCGGTTATAAGTCTCTTTGGATGCTTTTTCTGATGTATATCATCCGATCGATTGGCACGGGTATCCAAACGCCGGCAGTAGGCGCCATATTGCCGCAAATTGTACCGGAAAAACAGTTGACAAAAGTGAACGGAATTAATGGAAGTATCCAGGCATTTGTCATGTTGGTTTCCCCAATGATCAGCGCGGCATTGCTTTCGATCACCACATTGGAAATGTTGTTTTTCATTGATGTGGTAACCGCTGCGATTGCGGTGGCAACATTATTGTTCTTTTTGCGGATCCCGCCGCATGAAAAAGCTTTGGAACAAGGGAAAGTTGGATATTTTGATGACTTTAAAAAAGGATTATCCTATATTAAAAACCATGCCTTTTTAAAAACTTTGTTCACTCTCTTTGCAATCTTTTTCGTTTTGGCGGCGCCGGTTTCCTTCCTTACGCCACTGCAAGTAACCCGCACCTTTGGGGGAGACGTTTGGCGGCTTTCGGCAATCGAAATTGCATTTTCTGTCGGCATGATGATTGGGGGAGCGGTCATTGCCGTATGGGGCGGATTTAAAAACAGAATGCATACCATGGCATTATCGAGCATTTTTCTTGCGGTTTGTACTTTATTGTTAGGGATTGTGCCAAACTTCTGGATTTATTTATGTATTATGGGAATAGCCGGTGTAGGAATGCCCCTGTTTAATACACCTACGACTGTATTGTTGCAGGAAAAAGTGGAGGGGGATTACTTGGGAAGGATATTCGGCGTGTTTTCGATGATTTCAACATCCATGATGCCATTGGGAATGCTTATATTCGGGCCGATAAGCGATTTGATTGACATCGAATTGTTATTAATTGGTACGGGCATTGCCATGCTGATGATCAGCTTCTTTTTAGTGGGCAATAAAGTGTTGGTGGAGGCAGGAAAACCAAAAGAAGAGAAATGAAAAGTGCGGCATTGCGCCGCACTTTTCATATTTATTAATAAGCCAAACCGTATAATGCTTTGATATGTGATAGGTAGCGTACGTGGCTTGCTTCTTTCATTAATGAAGCTGGCAGACCTTTTAATAAAATATTGTTGCTGCCGACTGTCGCTACGCCGTCTTTGCGTCCAAGGCTTGCAAGGGTACCGGAGTTCACTGGGCTGAACTCTTTTAATTTTTGCCCTTTAATTGTGGCATAAATGTTGTAACCTGCAAATTCACCCATTTGCCATGCGTTTTGGGCAGTAGGGGCATATAATGGACGGCCTCCTCCTTCAGGAAGCGCAACGGAAGCGTCACCAACCACGAATACATCCGGATGGGATTTGGAGCGTAAGTATTCGTCAATGATGGCTTTACCGCGGTCGCATTCAAGGCCGGATTCTTGTACGATTGGCAGAGCTGCTACACCGCCTGTCCATACAAACGTATTGGCTGTGATAGTTGAGCCGTCTTTTAATGAAATCACATTGCCTTCCACGCCTGTTACAGGAAGACCTGTCAAGAATTCAACGCCGCGGGCTTCCAAAGATTTTGTTGCACGTTCAATGAGTTCATCAGGCAATACCGGCAAAATTTTTGGACCTGCTTCAATCAATTTGATTTTTAATTCGCCAGGGTCTACGGCGTATTTAGCGCAAATGGTTGGAGCGTTATCGACGATTTCACCGACAAGTTCCACACCTGTTAGACCGCCGCCGCCAATGACGATGGTTGCATCCGCTTCGTCTTTTGTTTTCGCATAAGACGCAATTTTGTTTTCAATATGATTGTAGATTTTTTTGGCGTCATCAACGGATTTCAATACCATTGAATTTTCTTCCAAGCCTGGAATGCCGAAGAAACCGGTTTGGCTGCCAAGTGCCACAACTAAGTAGTCATAGGATAAAACAGAACCGTTTGCCAAGAATACTTCTTTATTTTCAACATTAAAGGATTTTACTTCTTGGATTACTGTTTCAATATTTTTGCCTTTAAATAATTTTTTTAATGGAAAGGAGATTGCTTTTTCTGAAATTGTTCCTCCGGCTAGGCGATGCAATTCAGTAATTAATTGATGATCGGGATATTTATTGACAACTGTTATTTTTGCTTCATCTTCATTTGCATATTTACGTAAAGTTAAGGCAGTTAATAAACCACCATAGCCAGCACCTAAGATGACGATGTGTTTTGACATATTATTCCTCCGTCCTTACTTTATTAAATGACAACCATTATTGATTTTTACGTTCAGCTGAAACTTCCAAGAAGGCGTTCGCAAAGCGTAAAAGTTTTTGAACTTCCGGATTTTTTAACAGTTTTAACACGCCGAACAAGCCGATTGATTCACTGGATTCATCAGCACGATCTTTGGCTTCAATGGCAGTCTGTGCCAAGTTTTTGACTGTGCCGACAACAGGTTCGGAAACTTCTTTGATTGCGTTCACTGTATCGCTTTTTAACACTTCATCTGTCGCCACTTGTTGCGCAAAATCGTAAGCTTTTGTAAGAAGTCCCACCAATTCAGCCAGCTTTGGGAGTTGTTCTACTAAATATGTCAAGGACTCTTGCACTTCAGGTTTTAATAACTGATCGAGTAAATCTTGCTTTTCCTTGTTTACAGCGGACTCAACTTGATTCACTAATTCTTCTGACATACCCATTCTCCTTTACTTATCTTTGTGCCCATCTAAAAACAACATTTGGGAAGAAAAAACTCAACATGAAACTATGTGAAACATTTAACAAAGTTTACTACAGTTTAAATATAATACAAAAATCCGTTAAATCAAGTGCTGTTTTTACAGAGGGCAATATTGTCTTCAACAAAAAGAAATGAAAACGTTTTCCTTTTTTATCACCTTTTTATAAAAAAGAAAAGCATATCGTTTTTTGAAAATTTATAAAATTATGCCAATTATATTGCGAAATTGTTGAGTTTTTTTGAACTTTATTTTTTCCATTAATTGAATTATACGCTTTATCTATTTTAATTTCTAATATTATTTTGTTATTTGTTTTTATAAATTGATAAATAACTATCATTTTTTATTATTATGTTTACACCCAAAAAATTTATGTTGTTGAAAAAGGAAAAAATTCAGCTGGGATGCTGAATTTTTTTGTTATAGGTATATTCACCATTGGTCGCTTCTATTAATGCTTTATTTTCAATCGGTATACGTATGGATAACATGATCAAGTTGAGAACGGTGAACACAATGGCTGTGAAGTAGGCTTGGAACATCATCGGCAATAGAATGATTTCACAACATACGACCAGGTAATTCGGGTGTTTGAAAAATGCATATGGTCCCGTTTTAATGGTTTTGGCCCCGGGCAGGACAATGATTTTTGTATTCCAAAACATCCCTAGTGATGATAAACACCAAACTCTCAAAGATTGCACCAGTAAGAAGAGGAACAATAGATAGCCAAAAAAAGGGGATATTGATCGTTCAAATACAATGACTTCCACTATGAGACTGATAAAGAAACCGGCATGGAGCAAGATCATGAACGGATAATGGGAAGCCCCCACTTCGTATGCACCAAGTTTCCGCATTTGTTTTTCATTCCGTTTTGCGATAATCAATTCGCTGATTCTTTGCAAAATGACGAAGGAGATGGTAAAAATAAAAATCTGCAACTTAATCCCTCCATTGGAGCAGTACGGCTTCCCCGCTAAATCCGGGTCCCAGAGCGACCAGTAAACCGTATGCCCCGGCTTTACCCGCAATTTTCATATATTCATCCAAAACGTATAATACGGTCGGTGAAGACATATTGCCGTTTTCTTGCAGAACTTTTTTGGAAAGGGCGGTATGGTTTTCGCTCAGTTGAAGCGCATCCTGATAGGCAAGCAGCACTTTCTTTCCCCCGGGATGAGCGATGAAATGTTCCAGATCTTTTAATGAAACGCCTGCTTCGTTGAAAAATGATTGAATAAACGGCCCAAGCCAATTTGAAATAATTGTCGGGATATCTTTTGAAAAGATGACATGAAAACCATCATTTTTTATATCCCATCCCATTACATTTTCTGAATCGGGCATCCATTTTGAAGCCGTTCGCAGAATATAGGGGATCTGTTTCCGGGTTTCCACTTCCGCTTCATCGCCGCAGACCAAAGCGCAAGCGGCACCGTCCGCGAAAAGGGAAGCTCCGACCAGGTTGCTTTTTGAATAATCGTTGCGCTGAAAGGTGAGGCTGCATAATTCGACGCAGACAACGAGCACTTTTTCTTTGGGATGGGCAAGGCAATAATCAAATGCCCTACTGATGCCGGATGCGCCTCCCACACAGCCGAGCCCCCAAATCGGCAACCGTTTGATCCGGTCGGAAAATTTCAGTTTGTTCATGATGCGTGCATCAATGCTGGGAGTGGAAATGCCGGTGCTGGATACAAAAAAGATGGCGTCAATTTCTTCCGTCGATATCGGCCGATTCAAAAAGATTTCATTCTGAAGGCAATTTTGAATCGCCTTCACGCTATATTCCACCGCAATTTGAATATATAATTCATTCCGTTCTTCAAAGGTATGTTCTACTTTGTGCCATTCCAACGGCACGCAAAAATGCCGGGTCTTGATTTCCCCATTTTCAAACACTTTTAATAGCCTTTCTAATCGGGGAATTTTATTTTGAAATAATGCCTTTGTAAACTGCTCAATTTCATGCTGATGGAGAGTGTATTGTGGTTTATGGGTGCTGACCGAAACAATTTTAGGCATTTGTGACCTTCCTTTTTTTATCTATCATTTCCAGGCGGTTGACCGGTTATGCAAAATCATGAAGCGCCTTTTTTACGCTTCTTTTTCTTTGCGTTTTTCATTTAATGAAAAAGTTTTTTGCAATAACTCTAAATATAGTAAAAAATAATCGATGCAATCTTTTACGAGTTCAGTATATGAGGAGAATTCCGGTCCCTTTTGATAATGTAGATAGTCATTTTTTAAGACTTCCAATAATTTTTTTGAGAATAAGTGGATATTGGTTGAATGGAATTTTTCCAAGCAGTGGATGAGACTGCTGAACAGCACCGTATCTTCCGAATCCGGGTGCTCAATGATTACAATGTCTTTTACAAGAACTTCAAGGGATTTGATATAACCGAAAAAGGCGATATCATGATTGCCGTGCAATTCCGCATGTACGGATTGGGTATATAAATTTTGAAATTTTTTTGATGTGTTTTGAATCAGGGATTCGTTTCGAAAGGTGTATTCAGGAATCGTAAATAAATATTGATTTTGGGCATTGCTCAATGCCTCGCATTTATTGACGACAAAATAATCGTTTCTGCAGGAAGGGCAAGTCAACGATAACACTTGGATATGAAAACTTTTATTTTCAAACCGGTAAGTGTTTTCGACCGTTGGATGAATATCCAAATTGCAGTGAGGGCATTTGTTCAGGATTATGTATTCTCGATTGTCATAATGGTATTTAGTTTTTGTTAATTTGTTCTCCTTTTTTTGCATCATCAGGGCAAATCTCCTTTATGTGCAGTTGGTGGCATTTTCTTCAACTATTCTTTCCAAATAATTAAAAAATCATTCAAATTTTATAAAAAAATGGAAAAAAACCGCTCCGACTATTCGGAACGGCTTTTCATCAAGTTTATATTAATTTTCCTCCAAATAATGAATAACGGCGTCTCTCAAAAATTCCGCCGCCCCTCCACCTTTTTTGTCGTAGTAGGCTTTAAAACGGTCGTCTGCCACATACATTTCCACCAATCCGCGATGGGCCTCTTTTGAATAAGAGGACCAAGTGTAAGTGAGCCATTGTTTATGTTTTGCGGCCAGTTCCCGGGCAAGAGGGGAAGCAGGGTCACCCGTTCTCTTAGCCTTTTCCAACAGATCAAGAATTTCTTCTGCCAGTTGTTTGAATGCCTCAAAGTCTTCTTTTGACATATTGCGGAATTTATTATTGGACCCGTTGACTGCATCGTCGCCGTACTTTTGACGGATTTCTCCGCCGTATTTTTGTTCATTTTCTTCTATTAACCGCTCTTTGAAAGCTTCAAATTTTTCTTCATTATTCATTGTCATCTCTCCTTTTTCATGGGCGATCGTTTTTTTCACAGAATCGATCAAGTTGTCCAGTCGGGATCTCTTTTTCATCAGCTGTGCCAAGTGGCTTTCCAAAGCTTTGAGTGAATCAAAGTTTGGGTCATTCATGATGGAAAGAATTGTTTCAATACTGACGCCCAATTCCCGGAAAAATAAAATTTGTTGCAACCGGTCGACTTCTTCTTGGCCATAAATCCGGTAGCCGGAGCTGTTGATTCTTTTCGGTTTCAATAAGTTGATTTCATCGTAGTATCGCAACGTTCTTGTACTGATTCCTGCCAATTTCGCTAATTGGCTGATCGTGTATTCCATTGAAATCCCTCCTGACAATCTCATCTTAAAGGTTGACGCAACGTAAAGGTCAATAGAAAAATCAAAATAATGAAGAAAAACTGGCTACAAAATTCAGCATGGATTATATTTAAATTTGTAGTGAAGGAATGAAAGGTTGTCGAAAATGGAAAATAAAGATTTAAAAATTGTGAAGCAGCCAAAATATCAAAAGATTGCCGCCGATATCGCCTCCAAAATTGTAGAAGGCAAATATACCATTGGTGAAAAAATTTACGCCAGATCTTCCCTTGCCAGCCAGTACGGGGTTTCAGCGGAGACGGCAAGAAGAGCAATCGCTGTTCTTCAGGATTTGGAGATTGTGGAAGCGACAAAGGGCAGCGGTGTTGTCATCAAGTCTTACGAAAAAGCGGCAAATTTTATAAAACAATTTTTGGATGTAGAATCCATTCATCAAATTCAGTTGGAGATGTTTGAAAGCATCAATCGGCAAAAGAAAGAACTTGAAAATTTGAAAGAGATTACCGAAAGATTGGTCAGCCGTACGGAACGATTTCGTTCAATCAATCCTTTTGTTCCTTTCCATATTGAAATAAAAGGGGATTCTCCGCACTTGTCCAAGACCATTGGAGAAATCAACTTTTGGCACCACACAATGGCAACCATTGTCGGTATCCGCAGAGGGGAAGAATTGATTATTTCCCCAGGCCCCTATGCGACCATCGAGATGGATGATGTAATTTATTTCATTGGTAATGATGAATGCTTGGAAAGGGTTCAAAAATTTCTGTTTCCTAATTAAAAAAGGCTTACAAAAGCAATTTCGAGCTTTTGTGAGCCTTTTCTATTATTTTTTTGCAGTTTTTGAGATTGATAATTTGACTAAAGTAACAACTTATTGTTATCATAGAGTTGTTACTTTTTCCGGTAGCTGGTTTGCTGAGAGGTGATGAACATGGAAAAAATTAAAGTGGAACATGTGACGAAAATATTCGGAAAACATGTAAATGCTGCTCTAAAACTTGTAAAACAGAAAAAGAGCAAGACGGAAATATTGAACGAAACCGGTGCGACAATCGGAGTGTACGATGCAAATTTCACGGTGAATGAAGGTGAGATATTTGTCATCATGGGACTTTCCGGAAGCGGTAAGTCGACATTGATCCGTTTGTTAAACCGGTTGATTGATCCTACAAGCGGGAACATCTATATCGATGGTCAAAATATATCGAAACTGAATAAGAAGGAATTGAGAAACATCCGGAGAGAGAAAATGAGCATGGTATTCCAGAACTTCGGTTTATTTCCCCATCGAACGATTTTGCAAAATACGGAATATGGCCTCGAAGTGAAGGGAGTACCAAAAGAGGAAAGACGATTGAAAGCAGAAAAGGCTTTAGACAATGCCGGTTTATTGGCTTATAAGGACCAGTATCCAAGTCAATTGTCAGGCGGTATGCAACAGAGGGTCGGTCTTGCAAGAGCCCTTGCAAATGATCCAGACATATTATTGATGGATGAAGCTTTTTCTGCTCTCGATCCACTCATTCGGAAAGAAATGCAGGATGAATTGTTAGAACTGCAACAAAAAATGAAAAAGACGATTGTCTTTATTACCCACGACTTAAATGAAGCTCTTAGAATAGGGGATCGCATTGCATTGATGAAGGATGGACAAATCATCCAAATTGGAACAGGAGAAGAAATATTGACAAATCCGGCAAACGATTATGTTCGAAGCTTCACGGAAGATGTGGATCGTTCAAAAGTGTTGACGGTGGAAAACGCCATGATACGGCCTGTGTCCATCAATATTGAAACGGACGGTCCAAAAGTCGCTTTACAGCTGATGAGGGAGGAAAAAGTGAGCGTCATTTTGGCTGTTGATAAGCAAAGAAATTTCAAAGGTTATATTACAGCTAGTGATGCTCACGAAGCTTCAAAACGGGGTGAAAAGCATCTTCATGGAATATTGAGGCAAGATATGTTGACCGTTTCACCAGATACGTTGATCCAAGATGTATTAGGTCCGATTTCCGATTCTCCGACTCCGATCGCTGTTGTAAAGGACGGCAAACTCTTGGGCGTATTGATAAGAGGCGTCGTGATTGAAGCATTATCTTCATCGAACGGAAGTGGAGGTGTTGACGATGAATAAAATGTTGGATTCGATTCCTTCACTCCCGATTGCCGATTGGATTGAAACGTTGATGGATTGGCTGACGGAAAATTTTGCATCCATGTTCAGTTTCATTCAAAAAACGGGCAAGAATTCAATGGAATCCTTTACTGATTTATTGTTATATATTCCACCCATTGTATTTATCTTGATTGTTGCAATCATCGCATTTTTTGCGACGAAAAAAAAATTTGGTTTAGCTGTATTTTCGGTTGTAGGTTTGCTGTTTATTTATAATCAGGGGCTTTGGAAAGAATTGATGAACACCGTTACATTGGTGGTATTTTCAAGTGTGATCGCCATTCTGATCGGCATTCCCATTGGCATTTTCATGTCAAAAAGCAGAGTGGCGGACAACATCATTAAACCGATTTTGGATTTCATGCAAACCATGCCGGGGTTTGTATATTTGATTCCGGCTGTCGCCTTTTTCGGCATTGGGGTCGTTCCGGGGGTGTTTGCATCGGTCATATTCGCATTGCCGCCGACGGTAAGATTTACGAATTTGGGGATTCGCCAAGTGCCGAAAGAGCTGGAAGAAGCGGCGGATTCCTATGGAAGCACGGGATGGCAGAAGCTGTTCAAGTTGGAACTTCCATTGGCCAAATCGACCATTATGGCAGGGATCAATCAAACGGTGCTTTTATCATTATCGATGGTCGTAATTGCATCGATGATCGGTGCACCTGGATTGGGCCGCGATGTGCTTTCCGCATTGCAAAGGGCACAAGTTGGAAACGGATTTGTTGCGGGAATTAGTCTGGTGATTTTTGCTATTATCATTGACCGTTTAACGCAAAGCTTGAATAAAAAGAAATACTGATCAGGGAGGAAGATTTTTATGAAAATAAGGAAGCTCATGTTAATTGTTTTTGCAATAGGCCTCCTATTGGCCGCATGTGGGGGAAATGAGGGTGAAGGCACTTCCAAAAAGGAAGAGAAAGCCATCAACTTGGCCTATGTCGAGTGGGATTCGGAAATTGCATCCACCCATGTGATCGGAAAAGTGTTGGAGGATTTAGGTTATGATGTAACACTGACACCATTGGACAACGCCATTATGTGGGAAGCGGTTGCCAATGGGGAAGCCGATGCATCCGTAGCGGCTTGGCTACCGGTGACCCATGGTGCCCAATATGAAGAATATAAAGAGGATATTGTCGACTTGGGGGAAAACTTGACAGGTGCCAAAATCGGATTGGTGGTTCCATCCCAATGTCATCAACTTAATGTTACATTTAATGGAAAATAATATTTAATTTAACTTTTATAAAATTAGGTAATAAGCCTCTTGTAATTTTAAAAAGGACACCAAAATCGTTTTAGAAGCCAATTTTTGGTTAATAAAACGAGGATGGTGGTTTTTTTGAAAACAAAAAGTACTTTTTTAGGGGCAATTGAGATTACTCGAAAGTTGCTGAATGATGTGATGTTTATGCTTGAATCTCGGACAAAAGAAACGTATTTTACACGAAAAGAAAAGAAGTTAAATTTTAAAAATACTATTCTATTTAGCTTAAACTTTGTTAAAAAGAGCCTCCAAATTGAACTTGACGACTTTTTCGACAAATTTAATTTATCAGAAATTAGTATTTCCAAACAAGGCTATTCAGCCGCACGAAAAAAGATTTCTCCTCTCGCTTTTGTAAAACTTACAAAAGCGATTGTGAATTGGTATTATGAAGAAAATTCCTTTAAAACTTATCGTGGATTTAGACTTTGCGCAATCGATGGAAGTGTGCTCCAAATTCCTGATACTGAGGAGCTTCGAAATTATTTTGGGTATGGAAAAAATCATAAGACAAGTTATGCAAGAGCTAGTGCCTCTTGTATTTACGATCTTGAGAATGGAATCATTATTACTTCTAGAATCAATCCATATAAGGTAGCTGAGCGAGATAGTGCAAAGGATATGATTGAAGAACTCGTACAAATTGGATTAAAAAATGATCTTTTTTTATTTGATCGAGGGTATCCATCGAGAGATTTTATTGCCTATTTAGATGCCCTTGGTATCAAATATGTGATGCGATGTCAAAAAAATACGATAAAGGAAATTGTCGAAGCGAAAGATGCTGATCAAAACATTCATATAATACATAGGAAACAAGTGATTACTGCTCGTGTAGTTAGATTCCCACTGGATTCTGGCACGGAAGAAATACTTGTCACAAATTTAACCGAGGAAGAGTTTGATATCTCTGAGTTTAAATCTCTTTATTTTAAACGCTGGGGAATTGAAACAGAATATAATGATGTGAAAAATAAAATCGAAATAGAAAATTTCACGGGTAGTTCGAAAATCGCAATTGAACAAGATTTCTATGCATCAATATATTTATCGAATATGGTCAGTTTATTGAGAAATGATGCCAATGAAACAATTAATGAGGAGAGTAAGAAAAAAAGACGAAAACATGATTATCAAGTAAACACAAATATCTTAATAGGAAAATTAAAGGATAGGATGGTTCACTTATTATTAGAAGATTGTCCAATCAAAAGAGAGAGAATGTTTACAAAAATCATGAAAGTGATTATAAGAAATAAGACACCTATTCGGTCTGGGAGAAGCTACCCACGAAGGAATGGTCTGTTCTCAACAAAGTATCCCCTAAACCAAAAAAGGTGTCTATAAACAAAACATAGGATAAATATAACCTATTTGTTTATTAAATGTAAATAAATTAGGGGCTTAAAAAAATAAAAATTTAAGCCCCGGGCATCCTATTGCCTTTTTTAGCCGATTTTAGAAAATTATCAACACTTTGTAGGTTGAATAGTATTTTTAAAAGTAGACAGCCAGATGGTTGCCTACTAACTGTAAATTATTGGTTGAATAAGTTTCTGACATTGGGTTCCATCCTATATGGATGATGTCAATTCGATTGAAGATTTATCAAAACATGCAAATATGCAAATCACTGGAATCGAATCGGGTGCCGGTGTGATGCAGGCAACGGAAAGAGCCCTTCAAGAATATGCCAATTTAAAGGACTGGGAATTGGTTCCATCATCATCAGGTGCGATGGCGGTCGCTTTGGGAGAAGCGATCAAAAAGGACGAAGAGATTGTTGTAACTGGATGGACGCCTCACTGGAAATTTGCAAAATACGATTTGAAATATTTGGATGATCCAAAAGGGGTATTTGGCGGGGAAGAATCCATTCATACCTTTGTGAGAAAAGGGTTGGAAGAAGACATGCCGGAAGCTTATCAAGTGTTGGACAAGTTCCACTGGACAACCGATGATATGGAAGCGGTCATGCTTGATATATCGAATGGCATGAGTCCGGAAGAAGCAGCGGGCAAATGGGTGGAAGAAAATGCGGAAAAAGTCGCTGAATGGACGTCAGGAAATAAATAAGGGAAAGAATTTCAAAAAGAGCGGATGAAGCGTTTCATTCGCTCTTTTGGTGCGCCCGGCATGTACATGAACTATAGGGTGTAAGTCCCGAACCCCGAAGACAGAAGTAGAGGTTAGCCAAGAGCAAGGGTGTCCGTGGTGACGCGGAATCTGAAGGAAGCTGGAGGCAAAACACCGGTCCGAGGAACACGAACCTCATATAAGGCTAGGTATGATTGAGTGAGTTTGCCAAACAAAACAAAGCTCTTTCTGTCGAAGGTCATATCGAGTAAATGAGGCGGATAGATGGTGTGAAAGTGCATGTACTTACCCGGGGAGGTCTGGCGGATAGGTGAAATACGCTTCATAACCTACTTAGTGATAAGTAGCTGAACCGTCAGAAGTCAGCAGAGGTCATAGTATTAGTTGGTTTAGAACTACTAAGAAGGACCGAACAATTAAGAGAGAATAGCCCTTGGCATTCAGTGAGTCATGATGAACACAGAAAACGTAGTACCTCACTTGAGGAAGGAAGCGGTGAATCCCGTGGGAGACCTCTTGGAGGGTGGAGTGACCACTGGCATAAAGAGAACAGCTATTCACGGAAGTTATAAAGACTTGCGTCAATCATCTTAATTGAACCGCCGTATACGGAACCGTACGTACGGTGGTGTGAGAGGACGGGAGTTAATCACTCCCTCCTACTCGATTATGGGAGGAAGAATATTTATTTGGGAAGGTTGAGAGTTCCCCACGGATGTTTGGTCCTTATACAAGGAATTCTGCATTCATTGTTGTGAATGAAAAATAAGCAGGCTGCCTGGAAAGCGAATTTTCCGGGCAGCCCGTTTTCATTTTCCGTTTTCATCATATCCAACTACGGTCCAAATGCCTGATTCCTCTTGCCGAATGAGCCTTTTTAAATAAACGGTATGGATATTTGTATCTGGATCATTTACTTCTACAATCGCCACTTCATTATCGCTGTGAAGCAATTTTAAATTGTTCAGTTCAATTGGATACTCCCCTTCAATGCCGCTTGGCGAAATTTGCAGGCTGACGAACACTTGGGTTGTTGCAACAGGATCGAGCCTCCAAGGGGAATGCCCTTTATCGACGCTTTTTTGAGTGTTTTTTTCCACTTCTACATTATATTGAACTTCCACTTGAGGAGAAATTTCCTTCGCTGATACCGGAAACATGATGTTTTCGTATATTCCAACACTTTCCAATTCAAAGGTCAGCTCCGTTGATTCTAAGTAGGCCGGAATTGCATTGTAATCCATGATTTCCACAGTGAAAACCTCCGTCCTTGTATTGGATGATTTCTAGTTTCCAGAGAACGAAACATTGAATAAACATTTTTACATTGATTCTGGATTTTAGCTTTATTATTTACAAATTAGAAAAAAATATTAATTATACTTGTCAAGAATTGTATGAATTTCTTTGTTCAATTCTTCAATGCTGGCATATTCCACCGATGAATGCGTTAGCTGATATTTTTCCTTCAGACGGAGAATCCGAATGACGCTTTCGTTGATTTGTTGCTCGGAAATTTCGCCGCGCTCGACGGCGGAAATAAGCCGGTTAAGAACGGAAGCTATTTTTTCTTCATGATGGGCAATCAATACGATATCACTGCCGGCTTTGACAGAGGATATAGCGGCTTTTTCCAAGGAGTATTGGTTCGTAATGGCTTTCATCGTCAGATCATCCGTGATGACAACTCCGTCAAAGCCGAGGTTTTTTCTCAATAAATCGGTGATGACCGTTTTTGACATGGATGCAGGATAATGCTGATCGATTTGAGGCAGTAAAATATGGGCTATCATTACCGCATCCGCGCCGTTTTCTATTGCGTTTTTAAATGGAAGCAATTCCATTTTTTTTAATTCATTCATCGATTTGTTTACTACAGGAAGTGCCAGATGGGAATCGACGGAAGTATCGCCGTGGCCGGGAAAATGCTTAATGACAGAAATAATATTCTCAGCTTGTATGCCTTTCATGATTTGAATGCCCAAATTTGATACTGTTTCAGGGTCGTTGCTGATAGCGCGGTTGCCAATGACCGGATTATTCGGATTGCTGTTCACGTCCAAAACCGGAGCAAAATCCACGTTAAAGCCGAATGTGGATAATTGTTTTCCCAACAGTCTTCCAAAATCGTAGGCGTAAGCGGCATTGTTCTTTAATCCAATCAAATGATTGGATGGCAAAACGGCCACTTCATCCGGGAGCCGATTGATGCTGCCGCCTTCCTGGTCGATACCCAGAAAAAGCGGATATGGATTGCCGCTGTTCAAATTTTTGACTTCATTTAATAATGAAGTAATTTGACGGCTGGATTTTAAGTTTTCTTTAAGAAAGATGATGCCGCCAATTTTTCTTTCGACAACCAATTGTTTGATATGTTCGTTCGTTTGTTCTCCGGAAAAGCCGGCAAAAACCATTTGCCCGATTTTTTCTTCCAATGACATATTGGCCACTGCATTCGCGATTTTTGATGGATTATCTGCTGTAATGACGGAAATATGATGAACTTCAGGATTTGGCGAAGCTGTTGTCGGTTTCTGTAAAATCCATTTGATCAAATAATCATTATTTACGGTGTAATACAGAATGATTTGAGAAATCGTGCCATCTTCATAGTAAGTTTCCTTCTCCGGCTCTCCCAAAGTATCCAGAATATCTTGCAAATGAATAGCGGATAACCGTTCATCATAGGATCGGACATCAAAAACCAGTGGTCCATCAAATCCAAGGGACAAATGATGGGCTGGATAGTAGGCATATTCACCAACGGACGATTTTTCGGTTTTTTCAGGTGAACCCAAAATGTTTTCCACCTCTTCCCATTTCGTATTTCCTGCAATAACCGGGATATGAAACACTTTGCCCTCTTCCGCATTTTTCATAATTTGCCGGATGAGTTCTTCCGCAGTCTGTTCCTCGTTTTGTGATGGCGGGTTTTTAGGCGAATCTCCATCATTTGGGGTTTTATGGCTTCGATTCAAAGTCAACATAACGCCCAAAGCAACAATCACTATCAGTATCAGAACGGCAATGATCAGTTTCTTCATTTATCATTTTCTCCTTTTTTGTCTCTTCATTGAATTGGTTGTATGGACAAAAGAAAAGTAACAATCGACAAGGAAAGAGTGTAAAGAGATTCAATCGACAATATTTCCAAGGAAATATCAATGATTTTCGACATGTATTGAATGTTTTCATGATAACATAGCCAACATATGGGGTGTTTGGTAGAATAATGAGTAATATATAAGGAGGGACGAATATGGCAATTTTGTTTCTTACTATTTTCATTTTGATAGGAATCTTATTCGCCTTTCGTGTGTATACATATGAAAATAGTGAATTTAGGAAAATGACTGGGTATTCTTTATTTAATATTTGGACAAACCCACACATAAAAAATACATATTTATTAGTGCAATCTTTAAAATATTTACAAGGGGAATATAAATTATTATTAAACTTGGCCTTTCCAACATCGGGCGGAAAAAGAAAATTGGATGCCATTGTCATCCATGAATCGGGCATTTACGTCTTCAATATCCAACAAAAAAACGGTTGGATTTATGGACGGGAACAGGATGAGCAATGGGCCCAGGCGACTAATAATAAAAATAAACTGATACCATTCGCTAATCCGATTATTGAAACGAAAAAATCGATCCTTGATTTGCAGGATCAAATCGCGAATGAAAAAAGTGATTTGTTCCACTTAGTCATTCTTTTTACGGACAATTGTTCCTTTAAGAAAATCGTTGTAAAATCAAACAATGTTTCAGTCATGAAGATAAATGAAATGAAACATTTTTGGAAAGCCGGAACGGAACAAAAGATGTCGGCACAAGAAATCGATTCGGTTTATCAAACCTTGAAACAATATACCGGCGGCCAAAACACTTCATTTCATATGAATCATGCTACAAATCATTAGAATCAACAAATTGAAAGGACATGGCAATGGAAAAACGCTCAAAACGGCAAAACAGCATTGATTATATGAAAGAAAATGATAGGCTTTTCAGCTGTCCGATTTGCAACGGAGCAATGGAGGTACTGGAACAAGGAGAAGTGGTTTGCGGCAATCGCCATAGCTTTACCATCGCAAAACAGGGGTACGTCAATTTTTTGACGAAGCCGGTCCGTTCCATGTATACGAAAAATTTGTTTGAATCGAGAAAAATGGTGATAGATGCAGGATTATACAATGAATTGCATAATCAGATTGCAAAAGTCATCGGGGATTCCGTTCAAACCATATTGGATACCGGTTGCGGGGAAGGTTCCCACTTGGTGGGAATCTGCGGGCGATTAAACAACAAAGAAGCGGTTGGTGTAGGGATCGATATTGCAAAGGAAGGGATTATGACCGCGGCAAAGTACTATGAAAAGAAAATTTGGTGTGTTGGGGACTTGGCGAGCAGCCCTTTTCGGGAACGGTCCTTTGATGTCATCCTGAATATTTTGTCACCTGCCAATTACGATGAATTTAAACGATTGCTGAAAAGTGATGGGAAAATCATAAAGGTGGTTCCCCAATCGGGATATTTGATGGAATTGCGGAAGCAAATTTTTGTCGACTCCGAAAAAGAAAACTATACCAATGAACGGACCGTCAAACGTTTTTATGAGCAATTCCCTTATGTGCAAAGACAAAGGATTACGTACAAGATGCCGATTGAAAAGGATCTGGTTCCAAGATTAATTGAAATGACGCCATTGGGATGGCATGCGGAAACAAGAGGGATTGATTTAAATGAAGTGACCATCGATCTGGAATTGCTGGTGGGGGAATGTCAACGGTGATTCGATTGAAAGAACAGGACGTTTTTTTTAAAATAGATTAATAAAACTAGATTAAGGGTAGGAATCTGCTGTGTTATATGATATCGGAGCAAAAATAGTGGGGCCGTTTCTGTCATTGAACGGTTCAAGAGCGAAAGAATTCGGCAAAGAAAATATACCGAAGGATGAAGGGTATGTTTTGGCATGTACCCACAACGGATATATTGATATTTTGAATCTGGGCCTTTCCATTTATCCCAGACAAATTCACTTTATGGCAAAGAAACAGCTGTTTGATATAAAAGGTCTGGGATGGTTGATTACGAAGTTGAACGCTTTTCCCGTTGACCGTGACAATCCGGGGCCAAGCGTCATTAAAATCCCGCTTCAATTATTGAAAAAAGGGGAAATTGTTGGTATTTTTCCGAGCGGCACCCGAACGACGAATAATAGCGAATTGAAACAAGGGGCGATCACCATTGCGCAACTTGCAAAAGCGAAAGTCGTTCCGGCGGCTTATATTGGTCCAAAAAATCTGAAAGAAGTGTTTCAACGGAAAAAAGCGTATTTGATTTATGGAAAGCCTTTTACAGTTCCTGCAGGCAAAGAGGCCAGGGAAGAATATACCGCTTTTTTGGAGAAAGAGTTTCAAAGACTAACGGAAGAACTGAAACAAAAAATAGAAATGAAATAGCACTTTCCGTCTTCGGAAGGTGCTTTTTAAAGGGGGTTATGTAATGAAACGTGTGATATTTGTGTGCTTGGGGAATATCTGCCGCTCACCGATGGCTGAAGCGGTGTTCAGGGACATGTTGAAAAAGAGAGGGTTGGAAGGCAAGATAGAAGTGGATTCGGCAGGTACAAGTTCCTGGCATGTCGGTGAACCGCCCCATTACGGCACGGTAAGTAAATTGAGGGAACATAACATTCCCACGGACGGTATCATTGCCCGTCAGTTGAAAAAAGAGGATTTTGAAAAATTTGATTATATTGTCGGTATGGATGAAAGCAATGTAAGGAATATCCGTCGATTGTTAGGTCAGCCCGACCATCCTAAAATATTCCGCTTTTTGGATTTGACAGAACACAAAAAGGATGTTCCGGATCCATATTATACAGGCGATTTCCAAGAAACATATGAATTGGTGACCGATGGATGTGAAGCATTATTGAATAAAATTTTAGAAGATATGGAAATTGGGGACCAAACATTATAAAGGTATTGCGGAGAAAAATCAAGTAGGGATTATTTTCATAATACAAATCATGTTGTATAATGGTACAGTCATATAAATTGAATGCTGATTAAATTGATATCTTAAACTAGGAAAGAGAGTGAATCCAATGGGTCGTAAATGGAACAATATTAAAGATAAAAAGGCGGAAAAAGATAAAAACACCAGCCGAATTTATGCGAAATTCGGTAAGGAAATTTATGTAGCTGCGAAAAAAGGTGATCCGGACCCAGAGTTGAACCAGGCGTTAAAAGCCGTTCTGGAAAGAGCGAAAACGTATAATGTACCGAGACATATCATTGACCGTGCTATTGAAAAAGCAAAAGGTGCGGGCGGAGAAGATTATGACGAATTGCGTTACGAAGGATTTGGCGTAGGCGGAACAATGGTGATTGTCGACGCTTTAACAAATAACGTGAATCGTACCGTATCTGAAGTGCGTGCCGCTTTCGGGAAAAACGGCGGAAACATGGGAGTGGCAGGATCCGTTTCTTATATGTTCGATCCTACAGCCGTATTTGGAATTGAAGGAAAATCCGTGGATGAAGTGTTGGAAATATTATTGGAAGCGGACATTGATGCACGGGATGTATTTGAGGAAGATGGAATGACCATTGTTTATGCGGAACCAAATCAGTTCCATGCTGCACAAGAAGCGTTCAAAGCGGCGGGAATTGAGGAATTTGCAGTAGCCGAACTTACAATGATTCCTCAAACGGAAGTAAAATTAACTGGGGAAGATAAAGCAAAATTCGAAAAAATGATTGATGCGTTGGAAGATTTGGAAGATGTGCAACGCGTCTACCACAATGCGGATTTGGAAGATTAATATTCCTGAATGTTGGAATTAATATTTCCCAACAAACAAAATTAGCAAAAGTCGCAATCAACGATACGGACTGTCATATACATCTTGATTTTATCTCAATGGATTGCGATATCCTAACTCCTCAAAAGTATTGTCACGAATGAGGAGGCATTTTTTGTCGCTTGAAAAATTGTAAGAATTGACAGTTGTTGTCTTAGTTACGGTTGGGTAATCGTCATTTTCCGGGGAGCTGGACGATCAAAAAAAGCTTCTAAATCTTCCAATGTTAATACATGCAAAGGAATGATTCGATGGGGAATTTCCGCCATGTCGATTAAGTAATCGTCCTGGATGACTCGCCATATCTCCAATTCTCTCCATAAATTCGCATATTTCAACAAATAATAGGCGACATGTGGAATGATTTCGCTGCTGACATTAGACAGTTTATAGACATATTTTTTGTCCGATAAGTATCGGGCGTAAGGATTATGAGAGTCTTTTTCCACTAGCAGCGGGCTATTCAAAAGTTCATCCGGCAACCGGATCCAGAAAACCTTTTTGTCACGGTCGATGCCTTTTAAATCCACCCCCCGTATGGCAATTTGCTCTTCCGAAAGCCCCAATGCCAAAAGTTCGTTATAGGATTTCATCTGTTCATCTTCAAGCGCTTCTTGAAAAGTGGGCAATTTTTGATTGCATGCAATAAATTCATAAATCATGACATTCCCTCATTTCCACTGATTCTTTCCCTTTTATCTCAGTTTAGTATATAGATGGAGGGAAAAATATAGATAGCTGGAACTTTTTGTTTAATCTGGCCGTATAAAAAAATAACATTTGTTGTTTATATACATTTTTTGTAAGATAATTTTATTAAGTGAACCCCAATTTGGTACAGGTTGTATAGGGGGTGCTTATAAGTGGGTAGACTTGGATAAGGGAGTGATGGAGCGATGACAAAAAAACTATGGTTTCAAGTGGGCATTGGTATTTTAATTGCTCTACTAATTATTAAATATGTAATAGAAATACATTGGATTTTTAATCCAATTGTGATCATCATAAAAACGATTTTTGTACCTGTATTATTGAGCGGTGTACTTTTTTACATATCAGAACCTCTTCAACGCTGGCTGGAAAAAAAGGGGCTGCCAAGATGGGCAAGCATATCTACAATTGTCCTGGTTTTTGCGGGTTTGGTGACCGGATTGTTGTTGATTATCGGAAACCCGATTGCCGAACAGGTGAACCGTTTAGTGCAAAACGCGCCAAGTATAGGGGACAAAATTATGGATACAACGGATTTTATTTTGGAAAATAAAGATAATTTGCCGCCGCAAGTTGAAAACTTTATCGATTCCGTTACAAATTCCATTCAAGATATTGTAGTGGTGGGAAGCAAAAGCATTGTAAACCTGGTAAGTGGTACCGTTTCAACGATTTTTACCCTGATTTTGGTGCCGTTCTTTTATATATTCATGTTAAAGGATCATGAAAAGTTTGCACCCAATATTTATAAACTCTTTACCGGTGAACGCCGGACTTGGGTGAAAAATACATTGGAAGACATCAATGAAGTGTTGAAAAATTATGTGCAGGGACAAGTGCTCGTCAGTTTGATTCTTGCCACAATGATGCTGATCGGGTATTTGATCATCGGTCTCGAATATGCGCTATTACTTGCAATTTTCTCATTCTTCATGAACATGATCCCGTTCATCGGTCCGTGGCTCTCTCTGGCGCCGGCGATTCTTGTCGCCATCATCCAAGACCCGATTTTGGTGATTTGGGTATGTGTCATTACTCTGGTTGCTCAGCAATTGGAAAGCAATTTAATCACTCCAAATATCATGGGTAAATCTTTGGACATTCATCCATTAACGGTTATTACCATTGTACTCGCTGCAGGGAATATTGGCGGATTTGTTGCAATCATCATTGGCATTCCGACTTATGCCGTATTGAAAGTCATTGTGAAAAATATTTACGAAGAGAGAAAGAAAATTAAGGAGACTGCGACGAAAACGCTATAACAAATTCCATGCCCCGCGGGTGATGAGGTATTGTATACTAAACTGTGAAAGGCAGTCGAACGATTATTAGAAAAGGGGATTTCGAATGAGCGGAAAAAAAGCGGCAATCATTCTTATGGGCATTATTCTTTTAGTAAGTCTGTTGGTCGTTATTGCATTGACCATTTTTTACGCCGTTTATGAACCATCCATCAATCAAAGCACTCAATCTTTGGAATTCATTTCATCCAATAAAAAAATATAAGGGGCTGTCCGAAAAGTCGATTGAATCGACCTTCGGCTCAGCCCTTTTTTCTGTTTTTAGGGTACAAAAAAATCGTCCTTTTTTATAGAATGAAATTGACCAAAAAAACATTCTAAAGAAAGGACGATTTCTTATGAATAATCAAATGACTATTCAAGAAAATTATAACACGCAATTAGAAATGACTCTAGAGGGTATTCAAAAAATAGAGGTTCAAAAGAATAAGAAACGCAAAAAGCTAGTTTTCCAACCTTATTGCAATCGTCAAGTCATGAGCATTTTAGATATCGAAATGTATATTCCTGAAAATCATGTCGCCCGTTTAGTGGATGAAATGGTGGAATCGATTCCGGATGAAGTGTTGTATACTCATTATGTTGGTGGGGGTCGTGCACCCTATCACCCTAAAATGTTATTGAAAGTGATTTTATATGCGTACACTCAAAACGTTTATTCAAGTCGGAAAATGGCGCAAATGGTGAAAGAAAATCTTCCGATGATGTGGTTGGCGGGATTGCAAACCCCTGACCATCGCACAATAAATGATTTTCGTAGTGTTCGTATGTCAAACATGATGGATTCTGTATTTGAACAATTTGTCCTTCAACTAGTAGAACAAGGATTTATCGACCTCGACCATATTTTTGTGGATGGTACGAAAATAGAAGCGAATGCCAACAAATATACGTTTGTATGGCGAAAATCCGTAGAAAAATATGATCAGAAACTACGAGCCAAAATTCAATCGTTTCTACAAGAAGCGCACCAAATCGCCTTGGAGGAATTAAAAGAAGAACAATTAGAAGAAGAATTAGAAAAATCATCGGCACAACTTTCTGAGAGAATAGAAGCTTTGGAAAAAGATTATAAACAGGAAGAAGACAAAGAAAGAAAAAAAGAACTTCGCTCTAAAAAATCCCAACTCACCAAACAACTGAAAACGATTCAAACGGATTATCTTCCACGATTACGAAAATACAAAGTACAAAAACAGATTCTAGGTGAACGAAATAGCTACTCGAAAACCGACCATGAGGCCACTTTTATGCGAATGAAAGAGGACCATATGAAAAACGGCCAACTCAAGGCGGGTTATAATGTTCAACTCGCCACACAACATCAATTTATCGTGGGATTTGAAATTTATCAAAATCCAGGAGATACTCGCTGTTTCCAACCATTTATGGAAAAGTTATTGGAATCGATACCGAAGGAAAAGAAACTCAAGTATGTCATTGCCGATGCAGGATATGCGAGTGAAGAAAACTATTTATATGCGATTGGCGAAGAAAAAGAACCTCGTTTTGAATTATTAGCCCCATACCAAACCTATTTGAAGGAACAAAGTAAAAAGTTTAAAAAGGATTTATCAAAAGTACAAAACTGGAAATACATCGAAGAAGACGATTGCTTTATCTGTCCGAACAATCGGAAAGTCGTATTCAAGTATTATCAAAAAAGAAAAAATGCATCTGGATACATACAAGATTTGAAAGTGTACGAGTGTGAAGATTGTACGGATTGCCCGTTGAAGAATGGGTGTACGAAAGCCAAAGGAAATCGTCGAGTATATTGGAACACGATTTATGAAGAAATGAAAGCGAAAGCCAAAGCAGCTCTTGGTGACGAACAAAAGGCAGCTCTTTATGCGAAGCGTAAAGTGGATGTCGAAAGTGTGTTCGGGAACATCAAGGGCAATTTGCGTTTCACTCGATTTCTGTTACGGGGGCTTCATAAAGTCCGAACAGAATTCGGGATTGTGGCAATGGCCCACAACATACTGAAATGGGCCGCAAATTCCCAAACCAATTTCAAAAATAAGGAAACAGAGCGAATGGAAAAACTCATTGTTTTCTCCATTCGCTCTGTTTTTATGGACTTTTTAGACAAGCCCTTTTTTTTAGAAGAACAGATTCAAAATAAGGTAAATGCCTGCAGAGATTACAGCGGATATCGGCATTGTGATAATCCAAGTCAACACGATTTTGCGGGCAACTCCCCAATTTACCCCCTTCGCACGTTGGGCAGATCCAACCCCCATAATGGATGAAGAAATAACGTGGGTTGTTGATACAGGTAAATGAATCAATGTTGCCCCGAAGATGACCGTTGCGGATGCCAAGTCAGCTGCAGCGCCGTTGACAGGACGAATTTTCATAATCTTTGTTCCAACGGTTTTGATGATTTTGTATCCCCCGATGGAAGTACCTAATCCCATTGCAATGGCGCAGGCAATTCGCACCCATTCTTGTACTTCATTATCATGTTGCATACCTGCTGCAATTAAAGCCATTGTAATAATCCCCATGGCTTTTTGGGCATCGTTTGTACCGTGCGTAAAGGCCTGTAATGCAGCGGTGAAAATTTGCATTGTCCGGAAACCTTTGTTGGTGCGATAAAGATTCAAATTCTTAAACATCAGTTTAAACAGGGACATAAATAAAAAGCCGACAGTAAACGCAATGAAAGGAGAAAAAATTAACGCTTCCAATATCCCGATAAACCCTGAGTAATTAAGAATATCAAATCCCGCGGCAGCAATGGCCGCACCTGCGATGGATCCAATCAATGTATGGGATGAACTTGATGGGATTCCAAAATACCAAGTGGCCAAATTCCATAATATTGCTGAAAGCAATGCCGCTAAGATCACGACTGAACCGGTTGTATCATCCGGCGTCTGGTTCAGCGAAAATGGGTCAACAATATCGCTGGCAATGGCCTTTGCCACACCTACGAAAGAAATGGCCCCAAGGAAGTTCATGCTTGCAGCAAGCAATACAGCTACTCGCGGTGGAAGTGCACGGGTGGAAACAGACGTAGCAATGGCGTTTGCTGTATCATGAAATCCGTTAATAAAGTCGAATGCTAATGCACAAATCACGATTAATATTGTTATGATAAAAATGGTATCCATATCCTATTTCTCCGCTCCGTTTTTACGCATTGCGCATGATGATTGTTTCAAGGGTATTTGCTACGTCTTGACAATAATCTGCAATGTCTTCTAATTGATTGTAAATATCTTTGTATTTAATTAAACGGATTGGATCTTTTTCATTTAAAAATAATTGTTTGATGGAAGAACGGGATATTTCATCACACTCACGTTCATAGTCCTTGATTAAAATAATATGGTTTCTCATGGAAGGTAAATCTTTTTTATTTAACAAGTCGATTGCGGCTACAATTTCATCTGCACTTCTTGTTATGTATTTTAGAAATGCGCGCATGTTGTCATCCAATTCAGGAATTGAGAACATTTCCAAGTGTGCAAAACATTGTTCTATACCATCTAATACATCGTCCATCTTAATTGCTAATGCTAAAATATCTTCTCTTTCGATAGGTGTCATGAATGATTTGTTTAACATCACAATCAGTTCATGAATCAAATTGTCCCCATCTGTTTCATACTGTTTTACTTTGATACTTAATTCCTTTAAATCAGCCATAGAATCAACATTGAAGTCATTGGCATAATGAACTGCATCCCGCATGTTTTCTGCAATCTTGTGCAATGACGAAAAAAATGGATCTGATTTTCTTGGATTAAACATGAATGTAATGCCCCCTGATATGCGTTAGTTTATTCAAACCTTTTTTATGATAGCAAAAAATAGTCCAAAACCATAGAATAGAGGTGTCGAAAATGACAAAATTTACATTCCTGTAATATTATTTGTAACAATTTTTTCAGATGGATCAATGGAGAAAGAAAAAAGTATATTAACGGGCACAGCCACATTAATATACTTTATTATGGTTTCTCATGATATGAAATATTCTTCCAGTTCCTTTTGCAAAAACGGTTTTGCCGATAAGAAATCAATAAACCCTTTGTATCGTTCGAATTCGTGTTTGGTTGGTTTTCTGCCGGTATAATAGGCTCGGATTAATATATTTTTGGGTGTATGCTCCATATCAATGAATTCCATCAGTTGCACTTCGTATCCGACCAATTTTAGGATTTCTGCACGGATGGAATCCGTTGCTAGGGCGGCGAAGCGCTCTTTGATTAATCCATGTTGTGTCATAATTTCCAATTGGGGAGCATTCAATTGGCGGTTCAATTCATGTTGGCAGCATGGCACGCTCAAAATGACTTTAGCCCCCCATTTTACTGCGCGGGCCAACGCCATATCGGTTGCAACATCGCAAGCATGCAACGTGACAACCATGTCCACGGAAGTTTCATCATGATAATCGCTGATGTCCCCTACAAGAAACTCCAAATGGTCATATTGCAAATCTTTTGCAATCTTGTTGCATTCCTCAATCACTTCTTTTTTCAAGTCCAGGCCCGTTACTTTGATATCCAGTCCCTTCTCCATTTTTAAATAATGATATAAGGCGAAGGTTAAATAGGATTTTCCTGAACCGAAATCGAGGATCCGGATTTGCCGGTCTTTCGGCAAATAATCGAGCGAATCATCGATAAATTCAAGAAAGCGGTTGATTTGGCGAAATTTATCGTATTTTTGTTTTTTCACTTTTCCTTCAGGGGTTTGGACACCAAGGCGCACCAGGAACGGATATGGAGTGGATTCATTCAGCAAATAATTCTTTTTGCGATTATGGGATAAAGACACTTCTTTGATTGATTCCGTTTTCTCTTCTTTCCAGAAAACTTTATTCTTTTTCGACAATTGGACTTGTATAGTGCGATCAGTGAATTGCCCATGAAATTGTCTGAATTTTTTAAAAATACTATCTAAGACTGAACAAAAATTTTCCAGTAAAACATTTTCATGCTTTAATACTCTTTCAAATTGATATTCCAGCTGAATGTGGTACTGTCCTTTAATTTCAACCGGTTTCAATTTTATCCTTTTCAACCCGTCGGATTTTTTTCTGGGCTGACTGATTGTAGCTGAAACCAATTTTTTTTGTTGGATCAGTTCCAGCAACAGCTGCTTCATTCCATCAAATTCCATTACTATCAACCTTCTTTGATATAGGATAATCGTCATTAGTTTAACATATAATCCGTGGTTTTGAATAAGGTGGAAAGCCCATGGAAAAAATAAAGTAAAAATTTCGTATGCGGAATTTTATTAGAAAATCGAATTTTTTGAAATAATATTATATTCAAGAAACATATTCATGTGGTAAAGTAATACTATAAAATAATTTTCTAAGAATCGTCCCCTTTCCGCTGCTTTATGTATCAAAGTATTCGAAAAAGAAATAGTAAAAGAAATGGAGGAATATTTTATGCAAGAATATCACTACCAGATGCTGGCAATCGTTTTGTATATGGCCGCAATGTTATTTATCGGTTGGTATGCATTCAAAAGAACTAGCAACTTAAAAGAATTCATGTTGGGAGGCCGGGGATTAGGTCCTATTACAACTGCGTTAAGTGCCGGTGCTGCAGACATGTCCGGCTGGCTCTTGATGGGATTGCCTGGCGCGATTTATGCAGCCGGTCTAGTGGAAGCATGGATCGCCATCGGGCTGACAGTCGGACAATATTTGAACTACGTTTTAGTAGCGCCGCGTTTGCGGGTTTATACACAAGTTTCAAAAGATTCCATTACGATCCCAAGCTTTTTGGATAACCGTCTACGTGACAATACAAAATTGTTGCGAATTGCTTCAGGAATCGTCATTCTAGTATTCTTCACATTCTACGTGTCATCCGGTATGGTATCTGGAGGGAAGTTTTTCCAAAGTTCCTTCGGGCTTGATTACCACTTAGGGATGATTATTGTGGCAGCGGTAGTCGTTTTATATACACTCTTTGGCGGCTTCTTGGCGGTAAGTTATACGGATGTGGTACAAGGGACAATCATGTTCCTGGCATTGATCTTGGTTCCGCTTGTAGGTATTTTCTTTACAGGTGGTTTCGGAGATACCCACAGTGCCATCACAACTGTAAATACGGAACATTTATCTTTACTTCCGTCAACAGCGGCTGCAGCCGGAATTATTTCATCAGTCGCATGGGGTCTTGGATATTTCGGTCAACCGCACATCATCGTTCGCTTCATGGCGATAAACACGGTGAAAGAAATGAAAAGTGCCCGTCGCATTGGAATTGGGTGGATGATTCTAAGTTTGGTCGGTGCGATCTGTACAGCGCTTGTAGGGGTTGCGTATTTCCAACAAAATGGATTGACGCTTGACGATCCGGAAACCATTTTCATTGAAATGGGGCAAATCTTGTTCCATCCATTTGTTGCCGGAGTTTTATTGGCAGCCATTTTGGCGGCGATTATGAGTACAATTTCATCTCAATTAATCGTTACTTCTTCCGCTTTGATTGAGGATATTTATAAAGCATTATTTAAAAAAGACGCTTCCGACAAGCATTATGTGACAGCCGGACGATTAGCCGTTTTGGTTGTATCCATTATCGCCATGATTTTAGCTTGGAATCCAAATAACTCCATTTTGGATTTGGTAGGATTCGCTTGGGCAGGGTTCGGTTCAGCCTTTGGTCCGATTATCCTTTTGGCATTATATTGGAGAAAGCTGACGAATATCGGTGCATTAAGCGGAATGCTCGTAGGTGCCGTGGTTGCATTTATTTGGGGTCAATCTTCCACACTTTCCGGAATCATTTATGAAATGGTGCCAGGATTCTTCTCCTGCTTGATCGTTGCGTTGGTTGTAAGTTTAATCACGTATAAACCAAATCCGGAAATTGAAGAGGAATTCAATCAAACTTTGGAAGTTTTAAAAACGGAAAAAGAAAAATAATATATTATATAGAAGGAGGCTGGGACAAAACCCTCCTCTAAAATGGAAACAGCCCATGAAATGTTGGAATGAAATTTCATGGGCTGTTCTTCATTTTTTCAATAAAAATAAGGACATCTTCTGATAAAATTTAAGTATCTACCCCAAAAAATTTTATCAAAGGAAGTGTCCTTATGTTCAAATATTATAACATGAATCAATTAGTTTTGCCTCTAGATTTAGAAATAAAATTACAAGAAAATGATATTGCCTTCCACATTCACCATTTAGTTGAAAGTATTCCAGATGAAGCCTTCCAGCCGTTTCTTCGAAATACAGGTTGTCCTGCTTATCATCCACGCATGATGCTAAAAATTATTTTGTGTGCCTATTCGCAGTCTGTCTTTTCAGGTCGAAAAATTGAAGCGCTATTAAAGGACAGTATACGAATGATGTGGTTGGCACAAGGATATGAACCAAGTTATCGGACGATCAATCGTTTTCGTGTGCATCCGGAAGTAAAAGAATTAATTCGTCAATGTTTTGTCCAATTCCGTTGCCAACTGGTGGAAGAAAAGTTAATCGATCAAGAAGCCATTTTTATCGATGGTACGAAGATTGAAGCGAATGCCAATAAATTTACTTTCGTATGGAAGAAATCCATTGAAAAATACAACCAAAACTTAATTGAAAAGTCCAATCAGTTATACAACGAACTATTAGAAAAAGAAATCATCCCTGAAATGGAGCGGGAAAATGAGGGAGAACTGTCCGTTGAAGAACTCGCTCAAATGGTGCAACAAGTCGATGAAGTCATTAAGGAATATGACCAAAAGATAGAAACATCGCCCGATGCCACAGAACGAAAAGCATTAAGAAGCGAACGAAAATATCCAAAACAAGCGTACAAACAATTAATAGACTTCATTCTACGAAAACAAAAATACCAAAAAGACTTGGACATCTTGGGGGAACGGAACAGTTATTCCAAAACAGATCAAGATGCAACGTTCATGCGAATGAAAGACGACTATATGAAAAACGGTCAATTGAAAGCTGGATACAATGTACAAATCGCAACAGAAGGTCAATACGCACTAGCTTATAGCATCTTTCCAAATCCTACTGATACACGTACATTGATTCCGTTCTTGAATGAGATTGAGAAGCATTATTTTCCATTGCCAAAATATATTGTCGCAGATGCTGGTTATGGTAGTGAACAAAACTATGAAGACATCCTTTCGAATCGAAAATGTGAGGCACTCATTCCATATACCATGTATGAGAAAGAACAAAAGAAGAAATATAAACAAAATCCATTTCATCCAGACAATTGGATGTACGACGAAGAAAGTGATACCTACATTTGTCCAAATCAGCAGCGAGTAACCTTCCGTTATCGTTCTGTACGTACAGATAAGACTGGTTTCAAACGAGAATTGAAAATCTATGAATGTGAAAACTGTTCAGGATGTCCATTTCGTTCATCATGCACAAAAGCAAAGGAAGGCAATCACCGAAAGGTCATGGTGAATGAAAAATGGGAACAACAAAAAGAATATGTAAGAGCGAAGCTTTCAGAAGAAAAAGCTGGTTCTATTTTCCGTCAACGTAAAATAGACGTAGAACCAGTTTTTGGATTCTTGAAGGCTAATTTGCGTTTCACTCGATTTTCCGTTCGAGGAAAATCGAAAGTGGAAAATGAAATGGGCATTGCCTTAATGGCCGTGAATTTACGAAAATACACGGCCAACAAAGATCAACTGACCAAAAATAATGGAGAGAAATGGAAAAAGGAGAATTTGAGTTGGCTCAAATTCTCCTTTTTCCTATTTTGAAGCTAGTTTTGTCCCAGCCTCTTTCTTTTTATGGGAATGGTATACTGAAATTATAAGGATGAGCCGTATTGGAGGGAAAAGGATGACGCGATTAAAAGAAGTGGAGGCGCCGAAAGAAAAAGCGATATTAGTCGGCGTCAATTTAGGCGATCCAAATTTTGAATATTCCATGGAAGAATTGGCAAATCTTGCGGAAGCTTTGGAAGTGGAAGTGTTGGGGCAAGTGACACAAAATTTGGAACGCATCAACCCTTCGCATTATGTGGGAAAAGGAAAAGTGGTTGAAATAAAGAATTTCTTTGATGAGACGGGAGCGAACCTCATCATATTCAACGATGAACTTTCTCCATCTCAAATTCGCAATTTGGAACATGATTTGGATTGCAAAGTTATTGACCGGACAACATTAATTTTGGATATTTTTGATCGGCGTGCAAAAACGAAAGAAGCAAAATTGCAAGTGGAGTTGGCTCAGCTGCAATACATGCTGCCAAGGCTTGTGGGACTGCATTCTTCCTTATCGAGACAAGCCGGTGCGACAGGCGGTAGTCTCCGGAACAGAGGGCTTGGTGAAACAAAGTTGGAGCTCGATCGCCGGAAAATCGAGGACCAAATTGCAAGGCTGCGAAAAGAGCTTGAGGAAGTGGAAGAGCAGAGGGAGACCCAGCGAAAGAAACGGCGAAAAAATGAAATACCCGTCGTATCGCTTGTGGGGTATACAAATGCCGGAAAATCGACGATCATGAACAAATTGATTGGGAAATTCGGCCATGCGGAAAAAGAAGTATTTGAAAAGGATATGCTTTTCGCCACATTGGATACCTCAGTCAGAAAAATTGAATTGCCGGATAAAAAACAGTTTTTGCTTACGGATACCGTTGGATTTGTCAGCAAGCTTCCCCATCAATTGGTAAAAGCTTTCCGTTCCACATTGGAAGAAGCAAGGGAAGCGGATCTGTTGCTGCATGTTGTTGATGTTTCCAACAAGGAATACAGGTTTATGATGGATGTGACAAATCAGACGTTAAAAGAAATCGGGGTTGAAAATGTGCCAACCCTTTACATTTATAATAAGTGTGATTTGGCCGGAGTCCCTTACCCACAAGTTTACGGAGATGACCTCTGGATTTCTGCAAAAGAAGAAAAAGGGCTGGATGAGTTGATCGATTGTATTCGGAAACATATTTTCTCCGATTATTATACGTGTGAAATGATCATCCCTTTCCATCGGGGGGATATCGTTTCATATTTGAATGATATTGCATCCATCATTTCGACGGAATATGAAGAAGACGGTACGAGATTAAAAGTGGAATTAAAGGAAGCGGATTTTAAAAAGTTTGAGGAATATGTGGTGAAATAGTATAAAAAAGAGCGGAAGGAATCTAATTTCTTCCGTTTTTTATTTTAATTGAACTATGCGGAAGGTTATAAGTTATTTTAATATAGGAATTAAACGGAATGTAATTTGAACGAAACAGTTGGAATGATTGGAAATTTAGAAAAATGCGAAATTAACTTAAAATTTAAACATTATGCAAATATATTGAAAAAGTTTTGGTTATTATTTATAACTAGTTAATGTAGTTGAATCTAAGTGGCGGAATTTTCAGAAAAAAGAAAAAAGTGTAATAAAGGAAAGAAGGAGAATCAATGTTATCCAAGGAAGAGATTGTAAAATCGGTCCCCCAAAAGGGATTTGTAGGACATCCTAAAGGATTGTTCACATTGTTCTTTACCGAGTTCTGGGAACGCTTTTCCTATTATGGAATGCGGGCGATTTTAATATTCTACATGTATTATGAATTGAACGAAGGCGGTTTGGGACTGGACAAAGGTACCGCAAACTCCATTATGGCCATCTATGGTTCGTTGGTATATATGTCCGGCATTATCGGCGGTTGGTTCTCTGACCGCGTATGGGGCCCCCGCAAGACGGTATTTTATGGCGGCATATTAATTATGATAGGGCATTTTATTTTGGCTTTGCCTCTTGCATTGACCGGCCTTGTTATTTCGATGGCTTTCATCATTATTGGCACAGGCCTATTAAAAACGAATGTGTCCTCGATCGTTGGTGACATGTATGCCGAAAATGATGCCCGTCGCGACTCCGGTTTTAGTATTTTCTATATGGGAATCAATATGGGTGCGTTTTTATCACCGTTTATTGTTGGGACAATCGGTGAAACATACAGCTTCCATTTAGGATTCGGTTTAGCGGGTATTGGTATGTTGATCGGGTTGATTACTTACTTGGCAACCCAAAAGAAAAATCTTGGTCTGGCAGGGGTTCAAGTGCCAAACCCATTGAATGATTCTGAAAAGAAAAAAGCCGTCATGTATTTTACGTTGATTTTTGCTGCAATTGCCGTTGTACTGGGCAGATTGTACATTTCCGGTAATTTGACAATGGCGGTATTCAGCACAATCATTACAACATTGGGTGTGTTGATTCCAACAGCGTTCTTTATCATCATGTACCGAAGCCCGAAAACGACAAAGGATGAAAAATCCCGGGTGTTGGCATATATTCCATTATTCATTGCCGCGGTGATGTTCTGGGCAATACAGGAACAAGGGGCAACAATATTGGCGACATATGCTGATACGAGAACAAATTTGAATGTCGGGGGTTTTGAATTAAAAGCTTCCTGGTTCCAATCATTAAATCCATTGTTTGTCATCATCTTCGCTCCGGTTTTCGCATGGATATGGATAAAACTTGGCGATCGCCAGCCATCAACCCCGCTCAAGTTTTCCATTGCCCTATTCTTCGCAGGAGCATCTTTCTTAATCATGATAATTCCATCCAAGCTTTCCGGTGGAACAGAATTGGTAAGCCCATTATGGCTGGTGTTATCATTCTTTTTAGTTGTTATTGGGGAATTGTTGCTTTCTCCGGTTGGATTGTCTGCAACGACAAAACTTGCCCCTCAAGCCTTTGCATCTCAGACAATGGCCCTCTGGTTCTTGACAAGTGCGGCTGCGCAAGCAATTAACGCACAGCTTGTAAGACTTTATGAAGCAGTAACGGAATTTACTTACTTCGGAGCATTGGGCGGATTGTCCATTATCTTGGGCATGATCATATTATTATTGACTCCAATCATTTCCAAAGCCATGAGAGGAATTAAGTAAAAATTTACAACTTATATATGTATTATTAATTTGACCGATGGAAAATTTTCTATCGGTCCTTTTTTATTAGCTTGTAATCTTTTCATATGGAATTGATTTTTTATTGTTTTATCATTATAATGATAATGTACTCGAAGATGAGAATCATTTTCATTCTCATTTGAAAATATAGGGAAATTTGGGGATAAAAAATGAGGCTATGGATGTTGATACTTACAGCAATCATCCTGTCGCTCGTTTCGCTGTTTATTGGCGCGATTGATATAAAACCGACTGATTTATTGGACTGGGAATCCCAGCAAACGCAAATATTCCTGATCAGTAGGGTGCCAAGGCTGATGGCGATTATTTTGGCAGGCGCAGGAATGAGTATTGCTGGTTTAATCATGCAAAGTTTAAGTCGCAATAAGTTCGTTTCACCAACTACAGCAGGCACATTGGATGCAGCAAAATTGGGAATTCTCATTTCCATCTTGTTGTTTTCACAAGCAGCATATATGGAAAAAATTCTTTTTAGCTTCATCTTTGCGTTCGGCGGTACCATTTTATTTATGCAAATTTTAGATCGCATCAAGTTTAAAGATGCCGTTTTTGTTCCGCTGATCGGTATCATGTATGGAAATATTTTATCTTCCATTACAACTTTCTTTGCATATGAGGGAGACTTGATTCAAAATATCAACACTTGGTTGATGGGCAGTTTTACATTGGTCATCTCCGGGCGGTATGAACTGCTGTATGTAAGTGTTCCTGCCATCCTATTGGCTTATTTATATGCAAATAAATTTACGGTTGCCGGAATGGGCGAGGATTTTGCCAAAAACTTGGGGCTCAGTTACAAAGCCGTATTGAATCTTGGTTTAATTCTTGTTGCCGTCATTTCAACGACAGTCGTATTGACGGTCGGTGTAATCCCTTACTTGGGGCTGATTGTTCCGAATATTGTGTCCCTTTATATGGGGGACAACTTGCGGAAAACGATTCCTCATACAATTATGTTAGGAATTGTGTTCCTGTTAATTTGCGACATTATTGGCCGGGTAGTGGTTTATCCTTTCGAAATTCCGGTCAATGTGACAGTCGCAGTAATAGGCAGTTTGCTCTTCTTAATCATGTTGTTTAGGGGGAGAGCATATGCGAAATAATATATTGAAACTCATCATTTTAGCGGTTATAGCAATCATTTGTATCTTGCTTTACGGATTTTATGATATCAAAGGCGGTTTCAGTTATGCTTTCCCTCGGCGTATGATGCGTGTTGGCGCGATGGTTGTAACCGGTTTTGCGATTTCTTATTCAACTGTCGTATTCCAGACAATCACCCATAACCGGATTTTGACCCCATCGATTATGGGGATTGATTCGATGTATCAAGTTGTCCAAACGCTCATTTTCTTCTTTGCGGGATCAGCGTCGATTTGGGTAGCGAATCAATATTTGAATTACTTTACGGCATTAATTGCAATGGTGGTTTTTGCCATTTTACTATACCGCACACTATTTAGAGCGGATAAGTATCCAATCTTTTTGCTTTTATTGATCGGGATGATCATTGGCACTTTCTTGGGAAGTCTCGTATCTTTCCTGCAAGTGTTGATCGATCCGGTGGAATATTTAAGTTTGCAGAACCTGTTGTTTGCAAGCTTTACGAGAATCAAAGTGGAACTTCTATACATTTCATGTGCCATTTTATTCATCGCTTTTATTGTTGGTTACAAATTGTTGCATCAATTGGATGTGGCGATATTGGGCCGGGAAAATGCCATTAATTTGGGCGTGAACTACGATCGTTTGGTAATGAATGTGCTGGTTTTATCTGCGGTGCTTATTTCAACATCGACGGCGCTGGTTGGACCAATCACCTTCTTTGGGTTGATTGTTGCAAATCTTTCTTATCATTTATTCACAACATATAAACATTCCGTTTTGATTTTAGGCGCCGGTTTAATCAGTGTGATTGCATTGGTTGGCGGACAGTTTTTAGTGGAACATGTTTTTGAATTCAACACCACTTTGAGTGTCATTATCAACTTTATTGGTGGAGTCTACTTCATTTATTTATTACTAAAGGAGAGTAGGGCTGCAGGATGATTGAAATTAAAGGGTTGACGAAAAAATACAATAATAAACCGGTCGTTAGTGATGTCTCATTGTCTATCAAGCCTCATGCGATCACTTCCTTCATCGGGCCGAATGGTGCCGGGAAGTCCACGTTGTTGTCCATGGTGAGCAGACTGATTGATGCGGATACAGGTGAAGTATTATTGGATCAACAAAATGTGAAGAAATGGAAATCCAATGAATTCGCAAAACGTGTATCGATTTTAAAACAATCGAATTTTATTAATGTCCGTTTGACGGTAAGAGAATTAGTATCTTTTGGACGCTATCCTTATTCAAAGGGCCGTTTGACGCCTGAAGATGAGCAGCATGTAAATCAAGCCATTGAGTACATGAATTTGCAGGAAATAGAACACAAATTTTTGGACCAGTTATCTGGAGGGCAAAAACAGCGGGCATTTATAGCGATGGTGATTGCGCAAGATACGGATTATATTTTGTTGGATGAACCATTGAACAATCTGGATATGAAACATTCGGTGCAGATTATGAAAATATTGCGCCAGTTGGTTGATGATTTGGGAAAAACCGTTGTCATCGTATTGCATGATATCAACTTTGCTTCCGTATACTCGGATTACATTGTTGCCTTAAAAGACGGAAGAGTCGTGAAAAACGGGCCTACAGAAGAGATCATCAACTCGGAAGCGTTACGTGAAATTTACGATATGCATATTCCCGTCCAAGAACAAAATGGTTGCCGTATTTGTGTATACTTCAATTCTAATACGTGATCGTCAAAATGATTTAGAAAAGTGTTGCTACTTTTCTAAATCATTTTATTGAAAAGAAGAAAAAATATATTGACTAGCCTAAATTTGATAATTATAATTAGATTCAGTTATTGATAATGATTATCATTATCGCCAAATAAACAAAAAGATAGGAGAGAACGATCAAATGAAACAATGGAAGCTTTTCGCAGTTATTCTAGCTATGTTCGTCATTGTTTTGGCTGCATGCGGTGACGAAAAAGCTGAACAAGACAAAAATACAAATACTGATGACACGAAACAAGAAGCAGCACAGGGAGAAAATGCTTCATTCCCAATCACTATCTCCTCTACAATTTCTGAAAGCAAAAACGAAGAGTCTGGTCAAACTACAGTATTTGATGATGTAACTTTCGAAAAAATGCCTGAAAGAATCGTTGTATTCGATTACGGTTTCTTAGATACGCTTGATGCTTTAGGCGTTGAAGGGATCGTTGGTGTTGCAAAAGATGGTACATTACCAGAACACCTTTCTAAATTTGGTAGCGATGAATATGCAAGCGTTGGAAACTTAAAAACTCCAAACCTTGAAGAAATTGCGGCATTGGAGCCGGATGCAATCTTCATTTCAGGCCGCCAAGCCACATTCTATGACCAATTGAAAGAAATCACTCCAAACGTAGTATTCGTTGGTACTTCCCAAGATGATTACTGGGGCACATTTGAGAAATCTGTTGATATCGCTGCAAAACTTTTCGGCAAAGAAAAAGAAGCGGAAGAACAGTTGGCAAAATTCGATGAAAAACTGAATGAACTAAAAGAATTGGCTGGCCAATACAAAACTTCATTAGTCACAATGTACAACGAAGGAAAATTATCCGGATTCGGCACAAATTCACGTTACGGATATGTTTATGACATTTATGGATTCACTCCTGTATCAGACGACATCGAAGCTTCTTCCCACGGATCCGATTTCGGGTTCGAATCGATCTTAAAATTCGATCCGGAAGTATTGTTCGTAATTGACCGTACAGCAGCTGTAGGTGGACAATCCAACATCGAAGCGGACATGGAAAACGACATCATCAAAAAAACCAAAGCTTACAAAAACGGCAAAATCGTTTACTTGGACGGTCCGCTATGGTACTTGGCTGGCGGCGGTTTACAATCTGAAATGATGAAAATCGAAGAAATCTTAGATGAATTAAAATAATCAAAAATAAAGCTGTCCATTTCCGGACGGCTTTTTTTATATTGAGCATTTTGCACATTTTTCAACCCAAGAACCATAAGGTTTTCTAAAGCATAAAAAAGGACTTCACCCCTTATTTGTAGAATTTTGAAGTGACCAAACCACAAAAATCCATAAGGAGGAAGTCACTTTGTATATTCTACAAGAAAGTCTATTTTCCTTTGAAGAATTGCAAATTTTAGAGTCAAAAGAGAAATTACCGATCTTTTTTAGTGCTCTAGATTTGCGTCCTTATGCTAAACAATTGAAAAGTTCTTCACCCCAAGGGGCTGAAGGACATTCCAAAGAAGGGATATTAAGGGCTCTTATCGCTGCCCCATTAGAAGGTATTGATACTTTTACTTCTCTTCACAATCGATTAAAAAATGACCTGCGTTTTCGTTACCAATGTGGTTTAGATATTAGCAGGCCTGCACCATCCATCTCTACTCTTAGCCGAGTATTTTCTTCACTAACCAAAACTGGACTTGTGAAAAGAATCTTTCAAGATCTCGTCCAGTTAGCTCAAGAGGAAGGAGTAATTGATGGAAAACATCAGGCTATCGACAGTGCCGCCATTGATGCTTATGAAAAGAAGCAGCCTAAGAAGCGAAGTGAACAAACAGGCAACGCCAATTGGGGGGCAAAGTTTGATTCCTTCGGTAATAAAATTACTTGGTTTGGCTATAAGATGCATCTTTCCGTTGACACCAAAAGTGAATTACCAATGGCGATTGAAGTAACCCCTGCTCATATCAACGATGGGGATGTCGCACCACAATTAATTGAACAAGTAAAGAGTTGTACAAACTCTAAAATTGATTTCCTGATAATGGATGGTGGGTACGACCAGCTAAAAAACTACGAATCCGCCAAGAACATCGGGGCTCAAGCTATTATTCCACTCAATTTGCGTAATGAAAAGGAGCCTCCCGAAGGAATTGCCTCCAATGGAACCCCACGTTGTTCGATGGGGTACGAAATGACTTATTGGGGCGCCAATAAGGATCAGCTCAAATTCAGATGTCCACACGCAACCGGAAAAGTGGATTGCCCATTAGGAATGGCAGCCTGTTCATCCTCCAACTATGGAATGGTAGTAAAAATTAACGTGAATAAGGATCTTCGCCGGTACTCTAATCCACACCGCGATTCCAAACGTTGGAAAGAACTTTACAATGAGCGAACCAGTGTAGAACGGTGCAATTCAAGAATGAAAAGTTATCTTACAGCGAACTCCCTGCATGTGTGGGGAATCGATAAAGTAAAAACTCATATTTACTTGAACGCCATCGTATTACTGGTTTCAGCTCTCGCAATGGCAAAAGAGAGTAAAAAGCAACAAACCGCTTAAAAAATTTTTAAAGCGAAAAATTCTGCAAGTACGCCCAAAAAAGGACAAACAGAATATTTGTAAACCAAAGATACAAAATACCCCAATTTATTTGGGTTTCTTTTAAAACTCTTTTTAATAAAAATCTAATTTTGCAAAACTCTCATATTAAAAATATAATGGATATGCCAGCCATGTATCATTGATACATGAAAAAGGCAATTTAAAAAATGAAAAAAATCATCTATTCAGGAGAGGGAAACGTTGAATAACCGGATCATTCTTGCAGGCATTATCACTTTTGTTTTGTTTTTGATTTTAAGATACACATACGATTCTCCTCTGTTTGAGTCCTTTGATGAAAATATGCAATTATTGGTTGGCGGGAATCGGTTTATCGGCATTTTCCATTATCTAGGGGAAATGAAATTTATTATTTTCATTACATTGGTTTTGTTGTTGTGGCTATGGTTGAAACTTCACCATTACCGGGGGATGCTTTTGGTGATATTGACTATTCCAATGGGCTTTTTGCTCAACCAGTTGGTGAAACGATGGGTGGAGCGCCCAAGACCTGAGATTGAAAATCAGCTGAAAACCTTCAGCTTTCCATCCGGTCATGCGATGTTGGGAATCCTTTATTTGTTGACAATCGCTTATTTATTGTCAGAGCGCACACATGATGAAAAAAAGAAATGGTGGTACTGGATTGGAGCGATTCTTATCGCCTTTTTCGTTGGGTTATCAAGAGTGGCGGAAAGCCGGCATTTTGCAACGGATGTGATTGCCGGATGGTGTTTAGGTATTACTTGGCTTTGCATTTGCATATATTGGTATAAACATAAGGAAAAGGGGCATACGGGTATGAAACGCTGATCAAGCGTTTCTTTTTTATCACAAGTTTTCCAGGTGCACAAAATATAGTTTCATCAAAAAAAGTTGCACTAAGGAAAAAAACATGTGTATAATAAACAAAGGATACAGGATGAAAGGATGTTCATATGAACGACATCGTTTTAGCGTTTGGCTTGACGTTATTGGCGGGATTGGCGACAGGCCTCGGTGCGCTCATTGCATTTTTTACTGAGCGGACAAATAAAAAGTTTTTATCAGCCGCATTAGGATTTTCAGCAGGAGTTATGATTTATGTTTCATTGATTGAAATTTTCTTTAAAGCAAAAGATGCCTTAACGGTTGCATTGGGAGATACAAAAGGTTACTGGATGACGGTGATCGGCTTTTTTGGAGGAATGCTGTTCATCGCGCTGATTGATAATTTCATTCCGACCAAAACAAATCCCCACGAAGTCAAAACGGTGGAGGATGTACATCGGGCGGAACAGACGCATAAAGAGTCCGAAGAAGCAAAGTTAATGAAGGTTGGTATTTTTACGGCACTTGCGATTGGCATTCATAATTTCCCTGAAGGAATTGCGACTTTTATGTCAGCGATTCATGATCCGAGCGTCGGCATTGCCATCGCCATTGCCATTGCCATTCACAACATCCCTGAAGGAATCGCCGTGGCAATCCCGATATTTTATGCAACAGGGAAGAGAAAAAAAGCTTTTAAATTGTCCTTCTTTTCCGGATTGGCGGAACCTGTCGGGGCATTGGTCGCCTATTTAATTTTGCTGCCATTTTTGAATGATGTGATGTTTGGGGCTATTTTTTCAGCGGTTGCGGGGATTATGGTGTTTATTTCCCTTGATGAACTGCTTCCTGCCGCGAAGAAATACGATGAGACCCATTCGTCCATCTATGGGCTGATTGCGGGGATGGCTGTCATGGCCGTAAGTTTGATTTTATTAGCTTAAAAGGGAAAGGAGTTGTTCGAAAGCTTTGGCCCCCGAACAACTCCTTTATTATTTTGCATTGGATACGCTTGAGATTTCTTCTACATGAACGCCGCGTTGGTCCGGTTTTGTAAGTACGATTTTATGCGTCGGGAACAGTTCCTCCATTTTTGCAACGAACTGTTCGCCAATGGAGTGCGGTATAATCGAAATCATGGTTGGCCCGGCGCCGCTCAATGCAGTGCCAAAGGCCCCGGCTTTTTTCGCTTCTTTGCGGATTTCATGATAGTGAGGAATTAAATCTGCCCGGAATGGTTCATGGAATAAATCCGATTCCATATATTTTCCGACACGTTCATAATCTTTCAAAACCAATGCAGCTGCAAGCATATTCGCCCCGGCGCTCGCCTGAACGGCATATTGCCGCTGGAATGTTTTCGGCAATACGTCCCTTGCCTCGGAAGTTTTTAATTTCACATCAGGGATAAATAGCACAAAGGATGCATCAAGATCATGGATGTGAATTGTATCCACATTCCCATCCTCATCCATTGTGGAGATGGTCAATCCCCCTAAAACAGATGCCGACGCATTATCCGGGTGGCCTTCAATCTGTGAAGATAAATTTAATTTATCCTGAACAGTCAAATGAAGGTCACAAAGGAGATTGGCGATCTCAATGCCTGCAACAATCGCTGCCGCACTGCTGCCGATTCCTCTGGCAAAAGGCAATTCGCTTGTCATTTCAATTCGGCAGCCTGGCATCTCTTTATTGAATCTTTTGGCTGTTTCATTGGCGATTTTATAGATCAAGTGATCCTTTAATTCAAATTTTTTCGGCAAGCCTTCTGATAAATGGATCATTTCCCATTCGTCCTGTGGGGAAACCGTTAATTCCAAATACAAAGATAGACTGAGACCGATTGAGTCAAATCCAGGTCCTAAATTCGCAGTGCTGCCAGGAACTGTGATTTTCCATTTTTTACTCATACTAAACCCTCAATATAGTTTCGAATTTCTTCCATATCGTTTTTCAAAGAAACGACTTCCACCGTTGACGCGTTCATCGCTGTATCAGGATCTTTTAGTCCGTTTCCTGTAAATACAGTGACCACTGTGCTGCCTTTTGCGATTTTACCGTTATTCACGGATTTGATGACGCCGGCAAGGGAAGCGGCGGAACCCGGTTCTACAAAGACACCTTCGCTTCTTGCGATTTCTTTGTAGGCTGCAAGGATTTCATCATCCGTTACCGAATCGATGATACCGCCTGATTCATCGCGGGCAGCTTCTGCAAATTTCCAGCTTGCCGGATTACCGATGCGGATGGCAGTCGCAATCGTTTCCGGATTGGCAATCGGTTCGCCTTTTACGATGGCTGCCGCCCCTTCCGCTTCGAAGCCGTACATTTTTGGAAGACCGGTATTTTTGGCTGCATGATATTCTTTAAAACCTTTCCAATAGGCAGTGATGTTTCCGGCGTTACCGACAGGGATGCATAGATAGTCAGGAGCTTTGCCTAACGCATCAACGATTTCAAAGGCCGCCGTTTTTTGTCCTTCAATGCGGTACGGATTCACAGAGTTTACGAGCGTCACTTTTCCTTCTTCACTGATTTTGCGGACGATGGACAATGCATCATCAAAATTACCGTCAATTTCGATGATTTTTGCACCATACATGCAAGCTTGGGCAAGTTTCCCAAGAGCCACTTTTCCTTTAGGGATGACAACGATGGATTGAATGCCTGCCCGGGCAGCATAAGCGCTGGCCGCTGCAGAAGTATTTCCAGTCGATGCGCAAATGACGCATTTTGCACCTTCTTCCACCGCTTTTGCCACTGCAACCACCATGCCGCGGTCCTTAAAGGAGCCGGTTGGATTTAATCCTTCATATTTGCCGTATAATTCAATACCCATTTTTTTTGATAAATTTCCCAAATAAATCAAAGGAGTATTTCCTTCGTTCAAAGTTAATGCAGGTGTTTTATCTGTCACAGGTAAAAATTCTTTATATTCTTCCAATAGACCTTTCCACATAATAAATGTCTCCTTTTGTTTTCGCTGGATGAACAATTGTTTTCATATAAAAGACATTTTAACGCACAATAATAGTATATTTCAATAGGAAACCAAAAATTTAAAGGATTATTAACAATATTTTTTTATCATTTTTCATCATGCCGATGAACTTGAAAAAGTTTGGTAATTTGCTTGCGATAAAAAGCATATGGGTATATTGTAAAAGTATCAATTCAATTGTAAAGACAGGTGGAAAAGCAGATGAAGAATCATTCGGAGCAAAACACCGGCCCTGGAATTTCCCGCAATAAATTGCTGGGGGTAGCAGGAATCGGCTGGTTATTTGATGCAATGGATGTAGGCATTCTGTCATTTATCATTGCTGCATTAACGGTTGATTGGAACCTTTCATCCAATGAAATGGGATGGATCGGAAGCATCAACTCCATCGGAATGGCGGTGGGTGCCTTTCTTTTTGGGTTGTTGGCAGACAAAATCGGGAGAAAAGCAATTTTTATTACGACTTTATTATGTTTCTCCATCGCCAGTGGGCTTTCTGCCTTTACAACAACATTGGCTATGTTTTTAGTATTGCGCTTCATCATCGGCATGGGGCTTGGAGGAGAGCTTCCCGTAGCCTCCACACTGGTTTCTGAAAGCGTTCCTGCCAAAGAGCGCGGACGGATTGTAGTATTGTTGGAAAGCTTTTGGGCTGTGGGCTGGCTATTGGCCGCAATCATTGCTTATTTTGTCATTCCAAGCGACATTTGGCCGGTTGCCGGATGGCGTGTAGCATTGATTTTGACGGCAATTCCCGCTTTATATGCGGTGTTCCTTCGCTTGCATTTACCGGATTCTCCTCAGTTTTCCGCGAAACCGGAAGCGAAAAGGCGCACCTTCATTCAAAACATTGCCGGGGTATGGTCCAAAAATTATGCCAAATCCACGTTGATGTTATGGGTTCTTTGGTTTACCGTCGTGTTTTCCTACTATGGCATGTTTTTATGGCTTCCAAGTGTCATGGTTGGAAAAGGGTTCAGCTTAATTTCCAGCTTTAAATATGTATTAATCATGACGATCGCACAACTTCCAGGTTATTTCACTGCGGCATGGTTTGTAGAAAAACTCGGCCGAAAATTTGTGCTCGTCACTTATTTATTGGGAACAGCGGCAAGCGCTTATGTGTTTGGACAAGCCGAATCTGTGACGGTACTATTAATTTCAGGTATTCTATTATCGTTCTTTAACCTGGGTGCGTGGGGCGCATTATATGCTTATACACCGGAACAGTATCCATTGTTGATTCGCGGTACAGGAGCCGGTATGGCAGCGGCGGTTGGACGCATTGGCGGCATATTTGGCCCGCTCCTTGTAGGTTGGATGCGTACAGCGGAATTTGACTTTGGAACGATATTTGCTGTATTCTGTGTTTCGATTGTGATTGGAGTAGCGGCAGTGGTATTTTTAGGAAAAGAAACGAAACAAGTGGAATTGGAGTAATTTTCCTAAAGGAAGCTTTTTAAGAGGAAAAAGCTTCCTTATAAATTTGACAAAATCATGAACATTGGTATGTTACTCTATCATATTTCTGAAAACTCATTGTATTCAATCAATATACGTGCTAACCTACTTTATTATAACTTGGATATAATTTTGAATCTCATGAAGGAGGAATTTTAAAAGAAAATGAGTTTTTGTGATGAAGTGAAGAAACGCTTTATCCGGCTTTCAAGGGGGCAGCGGAAGGTGGCGCAACTTGTGATCGAAAATCCGAATGTCGTTGCCACCCATATCGCCTCTGAAGTAGGAAAATTCATTGGTGTAAGTGAGTCGACAGTAATTCGTTTTTGCTATGCGATGGATTTATCCGGCTATAGCGAATTGCAAGAAAGAATTCGGAAAGATTTATCCGAATCAAAGAAGGTTGTAACAAAGGAACCGCTAACCATCGGGAAAAAACACGAATATTTATTCAGTGAAATCATGAATCGGGATGTTACAAGCATTTTAAATACAATCCAATATGTGGATGCTGAGAACTTCCAAAAAGCCTCGCACTACTTGCATGAAGCGGAAGAGATTTATACTTTGGGATTCAGGCAATGCGCCCCTTCAGCAAGTTATCTGACTTCAATGTTAGAAAATTTCGGAAAAAAGGCATCCCAAATCCAATTTGATGTCAATGATATAGTGAAACAGATAAAAAGAATGGATAAGGATTCACTGCTGTTTGTAATAGCTTTTGATTCTGTATCGGAAGATGTATTGACAATTTCGAAAATTGCAAAAAATAAGAAAGTTAAAGTGATTGCTATTACGAATTCAACAATTTCTCTTGTCCGTGATTATGCAGACATCAGCTTCGTTGTGGGAACACAAAAACAATTTTCATTTGAAGCGGACACTGCCGCCAGCGCGATCGTACATGCTTTGATTGAAGGAATGACTTTGCTTAACAGAAACCATTATAAAAAATACTACAATCTTAATGAACAATTGGATCATGATCTCCGGCTATTGGAAGAGGAAACAATCGCGACGAAGTGATAATAACAGCATATTCGTAAAACTTTGAATTTTACGAATATGCTGTTATTTTATGGCCAAGTTGCAAGTTACGTTTTTCTATTTATAGGAAGTTGTGATAAAATAATCGGGGATGATATACAAGATTGGGAGGAACTAATTGTATGAGCAAAGTATTAGTTTTTGGACATAAAAATCCTGATACAGATTCCATCACATCTGCCATTGTGTATGCGTATTTGAAAGAACAGCTGGGAGCTGAAGTTGAAGCGGTAAGACTTGGCGAAGTAAACAACGAAACAAAATACGTATTGGAAAAATTTGGATTTGAAGCGCCGAGATTGGTTTCCAATGTGGCGGAAGAAGCCAAAGAAGTCATTCTTGTGGACCACAATGAACGTCAACAATCCGCTGACGGAATCGAAAATGTCAAAATTTCGGAAGTTATCGATCATCACCGCATTGCAAATTTCGAAACAGCGGATCCATTATATTACCGTGCAGAACCTGTCGGATGTACAGCAACGATTTTAAATAAAATTTTCAAAGAGAAAAATGTTGAAATTCCTTCAAACATTGCAGGTCTGATGCTTTCAGCCATCATTTCGGATACATTATTATTCAAATCCCCTACTTGCACAGAAGAAGATGTGCAAGCCGGGAAAGAGTTGGCGGAAATCGCGGGCGTCAATGCGGAGGAATACGGTCTTGCCATGTTAAAAGCCGGTGCGGACCTTTCTGATAAATCATTGGAAGACTTGCTCACTTTAGATGCGAAAGAATTTACATTCGGCACAGTGAAATCCGTTGTTGCCCAAGTGAATGCGGTGGATGTGAACGATGTATTGGGCCGAAAAGAAGAATTGGTGAGCCTGTTAAACAAGAATGTTGAAGAAAAAGGTCTGAATTTATTCTTCTTCTTTGTGACTGATATTTTAAACAACGATTCCGTAGCGATTGTTGCAGGAAGTTCGGCTGAAGATGCTGCAAAAGCTTTCGGCAAAGAATTAGTAGAACATCAATTTGATTTGCCTGGCGTTGTATCCCGCAAAAAACAGGTGGTTCCAGTATTGACAGATGCATTGAGCTGAAAAATAAAAACGGTGTTCAAGGAAAAATCCTTGGCACCGTTTTTTATTCTAAAATGAGAGGATACACTGCCGGCCCTTCGATGACATTGCCGTATTTATCAAACCGGGATCCGTGGCAAGGGCAATCCCATGTTTCATCCGCTTCATTCCATTGGGTTTTGCATCCCAAATGGGTGCATTTTGGAGCTTCCGCCCGTATTAAATAACCTTCCGCAAGATTTGATACCGTGAAGCCGATCGCCTTCAACATCCGCATAAACGTTTTGCCAAATAAATTTCTTGAAGGGCTGTACAGGTGCTGGGCTGGATGTTTTCCACTTGTCAGTTCTGTGGAAATGATTTCTCCCGCAACAAGGGAGTTGGAAAGTCCCCATTTTCGGTATCCTGTGGCAATATAGATTCTCGGTTCACTGTCCGAAATGCGTCCGATGTACGGAATATAGTCGGCGGTGTTCGGATCTTGCGCGCTCCACAAATATTCCGGTTTAGGCAAACCATATTCCGAAACAAGCTCTTTCTCCAGCATTTCATAATATACTTGTGTATTTTGCACAGCCCCTGCTGTGTGGGAACTGCCTCCGAAAATAAAGTAAGGCTGATTGTCAATGAAGGCCGTGCGCACCGTCCGGGAAGATGAATCGGTGGACAAATATTGCCCTATCAATAATGCCGAAGTTTTTGTTGCCATTAAATAGGAGCGGTCAATAGATAACTTTGCAATGTGCAGTCCCTTGATTGCTTCGATTGGATAGTGGGTTGCAAGAACAACCGACTTGAAATTCACTTCAAAATCATTCTCTGTCAGCAGGCGATGTTCATCAACGGCCAGCTTCGTAACCCTTGTATTCACATATAATTTAGCCCCGGCTTTCAATGCCAACTCGGCAAAATGTTGGGCAAAGTTGACGGGATGAATTTGATAGGTGTTTTCCATCTTCAATGCGGTCTTCACTTCGAAGGGAAGTTCCGTCTCCGTTGTTTCGATGCCTTGTATACCAACTTTATGATAAGCTGCCAATTCCTTTTTTATTGTTTCCGCTCCTTGGTCTGTCGTTGCATACAAGTAAGAATCGGCCTGCCGGAAAGTTTCTGCCGCCGCTTCCCGAAGAGCGTTTTCGATCGCGTTCACATTCGCTTCATAATAAGTCCGCACTTCCTCTTCATTAAAAGTATTCAACAATAGATCAAAGACTGCTCCATGTTGAGGGGTTAATTTTCCAGTGGAATGCCCCGTTGTGCCGGAAGCGATTGAGGAGTTTGCTTCCAACAAAACGACATCGACCCCTTTTGTTGCAAGGAGATAGGCCGTATATATCCCTGTCAATCCCCCTCCCACAATGCAAACATCGCAATTCAATGAAGAGGATAAAGAATTCAAAGAGGTAGGGGCCACATTTTGCAACCAGAGCGAATTTTGCATAAAAAATCCTCCTAAATCACCGTTTTTTAGGAGTATGCTAAAAAAACTGGCACATTATTCAATGAAAGCAAATCTGTTGTTGTTTTAAGAAGGGAAAAGTAAAATAGCGGAAAAGGGGGAGAACACATGAAAGTTGAAGTTTGGTCAGATTTCGTTTGTCCATTTTGTTATATCGGGAAGAGACAGCTTGAAATAGCCATCCGAGATTTGGGGTATGCCGGTCAAGTGGAAGTGGAGTTGAAAAGTTTTTTACTAGATCCGACAACAGATGAAAATTCGAATGAATCCACCTACGAACATTTATCCAAAAAATACGGGATGCCGTTGGATGAAGTGAAGAAAATGACAGAGAGCGTCGTACAGCGGGCCAAGGAAGTGGGGCTCCAATATAATTTCGAGCAATTAAAAACAGCGAATACGTTAAAGGCTAGAAATGATAATTTAAATTTGTACACAAATGCTTGAATAATAATGTACAAAATTGATTTTAGATTACATACTAATCTTGAGGTGATTAGTATGTACATATCGATAAATGTCGAAACTGATTTTAAGATTAAGAGTCTTGAAGACTTACCAAAATTAAAACAACTAATGGAGCATTTGAAGATGAAAATTAATAAAAGTCAATTAGCTAGAGATCTAGGTGTAGATCGAAGAACCATTGATAAATATTTAAATGGATTTATTCCTAAACGTACACGAAAGAAGCCCTCCAAAATTGATGAATACTATGAAATCATCGCTGCACTACTTTCGGAAGATGCTAAGCAAAAGTTTTATTATCGTCGTGTGCTATGGCAGTATTTAAAGGATAATCATGGACTGGATTGTGCAGCATCGACGTTCCGAGCGTATATTGCGAAAACGCCCGAATTTAATGCTTACTTTGAAGAGGATAAACGAATTCCTTCTCCTAAAGGCACAGCACGTTTTGAAACGCCTATAGGAAAACAAGCACAATTGGATTGGAAAGAGAGTATTCCTTTTGAAACAAAGGATGGTCAGAACGTTGAAATCAATGTTGCAGTACTGATTCTATCTCATTCACGTTTCAGAACCTTCCTAATGAGTATTTCTAAGTCACAAAGTGTCCTGTTTTCCTTCTTAACAGAAACATTCGAAGCTCTTGGAGGGGTGCCAGCTGAAATCATCACGGATAATATGAAAACCATTATGGATTAGGCAAGAACAGAACATTCCCCAGGAAGAGTAAATGCCAAGTTTGCACAATTCGCTAAGGATTTTGGTTTTGAGGTGAAGCCATGCATTGCTGGACGTCCAAGGACAAAAGGAAAAGTGGAAACCACAATGAAAATATTAGATGAAATTCATGCTTATCAAGGTCAGTTGACCTTGGAAGAATTACATCAATTTGTGCAAGATTTATCTCATCGAGTAAACCATGAGGTCCACCAAGGAACTGGAAAAATTCCTGCGATAGAATTCAAAAAAGAAAGGAATCACCTACTCCAGTTACCAACTGAGAAAGTAAGAGATTCCTATCGGATCAAACATACGCTTGTAAAAGTAAATGCATCCAACATGATTTCCTACAAATCAAACCAATACTCGGTACCAGCACAGTACCAAGGAAAGAAAGTAGGCTTACAAGTGTATGATAATCAATTATGGATTTATTATAACACGGAACTGATTGCGCAACACCCAATAAGTAATAAGAAATTAAATTATCAGGAAGCACATTATCAAGAAGCCTTGGGCGTTTCCATGCCGAATTATCCGGATATTGATGATTTAGCGAAACGGAATTTAGCAACGATTGGAGAAGTGTATAAATAATGAATCCTACAACAAACTATCAACAACTCATACAAAACTTAGATTATTTGAAGCTCAAGCAAATGTCCTTACATTTAAATGAAGTCTTAGACTTCAGCGTTAACCATCAATTGTCACTGGTAGATACGCTAGTGAAACTGACGAATTACGAAATTGATGTACGTGAACAAAATATGATTCAATCGATGGTGAAGGTTGCGGCTTTTCCGCATTTGAAAGAAATAAAGGATTTTGATTTTAGTTTTCAACCGTCAATAAATCAAAAACAAATTTTAGATTTTCTAACACTTCGATTTATTGAAGCAAATGAAAACATAGTTTTTCTAGGGCCAAGTGGCGTAGGAAAAACACATTTAGCCACTTCCATTGGGATTGAGGCAGCGAAGAAACGTACAAGCACTTATTTCGTAAGCGTAAAATAACGCCCACGTGTTTTTTCGTGGGCGTTTATTATATGCTCTATTTAGTTTTATTTGGTACGCGACATTCTTCTGGAATTGTCTTCGACCAAGGAAGGAGTTGATCGATGGCTTCTACATCATTGTGATCTATCAATGGTAATTGTTCGAAAAGATAGGTTAAGTAGTTCAATGGATTTAATTGATTCTCTTTAGCTGTTTCGACAATGCTATAAATAATAGCGCTGGCTGATGCACCTTTCATCGATTGTGCAAATAGCCATGCCTTCCGGCCCATCACGAATGGTTTAATCGATCGTTCCGCACGATTATTATCGATTTCAAGTCGACCATCTTCTAAAAACACTATGAGCTTACTCCATTGATTTATACAATATGTAATTGCCTCTCCCAATTTGCTTTTTGGGGGAACTTGAGGGCGTTTTGTTTTTAGCCATGCCAAAAAAGCGTCTAACACAGGTTTACTGTGTTCAAGACGGTATTCTTTGCGCTGTTCGGGAGTACAGTTCTCAAATTTTTCACTGATTTGTCTTTCAATCTGGAATAATTGATTACAGAATTGAATTCCTTCTGCAGCGGTTGATGATGTTTTATCCACATTGGCTGGTAATGCCTTCAGTGCTTCATCGAATTTTCGCCTTGCATGTGCCCAACACCCTACCAGTTCGACATCCTTTAATTCATGATATCCTGCATATCCATCTACATGCAGATATCCCTTAAATCCTTTTAGAAAAGCCTTCGGATGTTTACTGTGACGAGTCGTTTGATAATCATATAAGATGATTGGCGGTACGTCTCGTCCTGTTCGATACATCCACATATAAGACTTCGAATCCGCTTTTCGTCCAGGTTCTGCTAGAACTTGAAGTGTAGTTTCATCCGCATGTAGAATATCGTTTTCGAGTAATAGCTCATGCATCCGTTTATATAGAATGGAAAGCCAATTGGTTGCACCATAAATCATCCAGTTGGCGAGCGTTTGGCGTGATAAATACACACCGAATCGTTCCAACTGCTTTTCTTGACGATAAAGAGGCATTCCTTCCACGTATTTTTGGTTCATGATATAGGCCATAGCCGATGCAGATGCCAAACTTTTTGGGTAAATTGGTGTTGGCATTTTGGCTGTGACAATCGGTGTCTCGATTCCTTCCCGTTCACATTGACGGCAACTGTAAATATGTTGAACATGCTCAACGACTTTTACTTGAGCAGGAATAATCTTGATTTCTCTTCGTATTTCCGTACTCATTTCGTGTACGGTTCCACCGCAACACAAACAAACCTGCTCTTCTTCGGCTAAACGATAGTGAATCGTTTCCGTCGGCAAGTTCTCTAGTTTCGCATCGCGTTGTCCTACAGACTTCTTCCGTTTATAAGTAATGGTTTCAAGTGTAGGTTCTTCCACTTCTGTATCCGCTGTGATTTCAGCTTCATTAAAAAGAGGAAGTTCGAGTTGATCCGGATTCGTTTTTTCACTGGAAGCCCCAAATTTTTTATGTTGGCTAAGGCGGAATTGTTCTTCCAACCATTTGATTTTAGCCTGTAAGGCTTCATTTTGTTTTTTGAGTTCCGCATTTCTCGCTTGCAGTTCTTCAATTGTTGATTCATTGGTTTGTTTGTGTTTGTTCATAAGTTAAAGAATAAAGGAAAGGAATTGACAGGTCAATGTCAAATTCCTTTTAAACCATGATTTTAGCTGATACTTGTTCATGTGCTTGTTTTTGTTCAAATGAAAGACCATCGAGCAACCAACTGAATTGGCGGGGAGTGATGCACAAAGGGCCGGGAGTTCTTTCATCAGGCCATTGAAAGACCCCTTTCTCTAAACGACGATAGTACAACCAAAACCCATTGTGATCCCAATGGAGAATTTTCAATTTATCTCGTTTCCGATTACAGAAAACAAAGAGATTAGAAGAGAAAGGATTTAACTGAAAGCTCATTTGAATAATGGCTGCTAATCCATCAATCGACTTGCGTAAATCCGTTGCCCCCGCTGCTAAATAAACATGTTGAATGGGTGTTTTACTTAACATGTGTTTTCAGCACCTGAACCACTTCGTTGAAAAGGAGTGGATTGAAACCTTCTTTTACTTCGATGGAAAATTCCCCAATGTTAACGATGAGCGGGGAGTTTTTTTCATCCAACGGATGGGATACTTCAACAGTTAGCCATTGAGGGGAAGTCCGTGAAGTTTCAGTTGTCTCTAACTCTAGTCTTTTCATCCATTTATACATACTTTGGTGACCTACTTGATTTTGTTTGCACCAAGCTTTTACACTTGACTCTCCACTAGATCGATAAGATTCAATTCGTTGTTGCCACAATTGTTTTCGTTCATCTGGGGACATAAAAATAAAAACCTCCTAACTTTTGATGTTGATCTCATTATCACAAAACATCAAAATGGTTAGAAGGTGTGGGATATTTGGCGCTTACCTTATTTCATTAAGTGCCATGACTTAATTCAAAATCTGAAGAAAGCACGTTTAGAAAATCGGTTAGAGAGTAGATTAAAACACTATACAAAATATAAACTCTTAATTATCGATGAGATCGGTTATTTACCGATTGATGCCGAGGACGCAAAGCTTTTCTTCCAACTCATCGATATGCGTTATGAGAAGCGTAGTACGATTCTTACAACGAATGTGAATTTTAAAGCATGGGATGAAATCTTTCAAGAACCCAAGCTGGCCAATGCGATTTTAGACCGCATTTTACACCACGCAACCGTTGTCACTATCGTTGGAGATTCTTATCGATTAAAGAATCATTTAGAGAAAGAAAACGAGTGATTTTGTACATCCTTAAACAAGCAAAAGTGTACATATTTGTGTTGACATTTATAAAAGGCCCATCAATTGGCCAAATGGGCTTACACAAAAGGAAAAGGTTCGGAGTTTAGTGAACGGGTATTCCATGCCTACTTCATTGAAGGCAAGGAGATCGGAAAACGGGATGTGTTGATCCGGTTGGCGGAAGAAGTCGGGCTGAACGGGAAAGAAGCCGCAGAAGTATTGGATGGCAATCAATTTTTGAAAGAAGTCGAAAAAGAGATCCAACAGGCGCAAGTCTATGGCATCCGGGGAGTTCCGTTCTTCGTCATAGAAAATAAATATGGCATTTCTGGAGCTCAGCCGCAGGGAATTTTCGAACAGGCAATCAAGAAAGTGGCGGAAGAAAAAGGGATGAAGCCATCATTGCAAATGGTTGGAGAAGAAGGAAACTTCTGCTCTGATGGGCAATGCGATCTATAAATTCAGCCAAAAGTATGAGAGGTGCTTTCTTGATATAATGTTTGGGCTCCTTTATACTATTTAACGAATCTTGAAACCGAGATATTTGAAAATAGGGAAAGGAGCCGTTAGACAGCATGAAAAATGTATTAGTCATTAAGGCAAATAACCGACCAGACGGGATTTCTACAAAAATGTTCGAAACATATATCGAAGAAGCGAAAAAAGTGGAAGATATCAATCTGAAAATTTACAATGTTTTCGAAGAGGATATGCCATACTTTGGACAACAATTATTTGATGCATTGGCGAAGCAAAGTGAAGGAAAAGCGTTGACGGAATCAGAAGCCCGTTTGCTTGCAGCCAAGAAGAAAGCGATGGATTTGGTAACAGAAGCGGAAATCATCGTTCTTGCGTTCCCATTATGGAACTTGACAATTCCTGCTCCGTTGCATACATTCATCGACTATATTTATCAAGCCGGATTCATGTTTAAATACAATGAACAAGGACAATTGGTGCAATTATTGACAGATAAGAAATTTGTCATTCTAAATGCCCGTGGGGGATACTACTCTTCACCGGAAGCACAACCTATGGAAATGAGCGTAAATTATATTAAAAATGTATTAGGCAATATTGCGGGTATGGAACTTCTTGATGAAGTGATCATCGAAGGCCATAACGCAGAGCCAAATCGAGCAAATGAAATTATAGAAGAAGGGCTGAAACGGGTAAAAGGTTCCGCGCAAAAATTGGCGGCTGTGACAGTTTAAAGGGAAAGAGGCATCTGTAATCTAAAGATGCCTCTTTTTTTGAGTTCTTTTTTTGCAAAAATATTCACAAAAAATGAATACATACTCTCCTTGATGCAGTTTCAACAGAAAACACTTAATGGATAGTAAAATAATTCCCTTCGAAAATGCCTGTGCATGATCGAAAAGGAATGATTTTTGTTACACAAGTTGCATTCTATTAAGTTGTGTATTTTTTTGTAATTGAAAAAATTACTACTTGTGATTTTAAATGATAATGATTATCATTTTTAATAGAATCGATTTGTAAAAACATAAGGAGAGGTTTATTCATGGCAAAAAAAATTCCAGTATATTCAGCCTTATTGATAGGAGCTTTATTATTGGGAGGTTGCGGCGAAGAAGCGACGAACAAAGATAATGAATCAAAAACTCAAATAGAGCAGAAGGAAAATCAGGCAGGCGATTTTTCCGTTGAAGTTACAAGTTATCAAGAATTTGCATTGGATCAAATCGATCAATTTTTAGTAGAAACAGAGAAATTTGTAAATTTAATAAAAGCTGGGGATATTGAAGGGGCAAAAGCGCTTTATCCTTTAGTGCGGATGTATTATGAACGTTCAGAACCGATTGCCGAGAGCTTTGGAGATTTGGACCCCCGTATTGATGGCCGTTTGGCGGATATCCAGGAAGAAGGCAAAGGCGAGGAAGAATGGACAGGCTATCATAAATTGGAATATGCCCTTTGGGTGGAAAATACGACAAAAGGTTATGAAGATATGGCAGATCAATTGCTTGCAGATGTAAAAGAGCTGCATGCTTTGGTACAAACCGTTGAAGTGACGCCGGATTTACTAATCACTGGAGCTGTCGATCTTTTAAACGAAGTATCCACTTCAAAAATTACCGGGGAAGAAGAAATTTATTCACATACAGATCTTTATGACTTCAAGGCAAACGTTGAAGGGGCTGAAAAAATCTTTTCCATTTTGCGCGAAAAACTCGAAAAGAAAGATAAGGAGTTAGTAAAAACATTGGATGAAAGATTCAAAACAGTGAACGAGTTGCTGGCAAAATATGAAACTGCGGATGGCGGTTTTGTTTCATATGAAGAATTGACTGAAGAGGATACAAAGGCATTGGCAAGTGCAGTGAACCAATTGGGTGAACCGTTAAGTCAAATGGGTATCGTTCTGGAGTGAGAGAGATGAACGAAGGAAAATGGTTAAATAAAAAAGTTTCTAGACGCGAAATGCTCAAAATGACTGGGGTTGGAGTCGTAGGAGTGGCAATAGGGGCTACCGGTCTTGGAGGTGCAATGAAAGTCATGGGATACGATGTTTTGGAGGTCGTATCCGACAATCCTTTATCCAAAAATAAAGTCAACTTTTATGGCAAATATCAATCCGGTATTGCCACACCCGTACAAAAACACGTTTATTTTGCTTCATTGAATGTGTTATTTGACACGCCTGAGAAATTAAAACAACTATTCCAAAAATGGACTCCGATGATTGTCCGTCTCATGAATGGGGAACAAATCGACGAAATGTCTTCAAATTCATATGTCCCTCCTGTTGACACTGGAGAAGCGGAAGGTTTGAATGCCAATAACTTGACGATTACAGTCGGTGTTGGTCCTTCGCTGTTCAAAAAATTAAATATTGAACACATTAAACCAAAAGAACTGGAAGATTTGCCACATTTTCCGAAAGATCAATTGCAAGAAGCATACACAGGAGGAGACATTTGCATTCAAGCGTGTGCCGATGATCCGCAAGTGGCCTTCCACGCAGTAAGGAATCTCGTGCGGCAAGCTTCGGGACAAGTGGTGATTCACTGGGCACAGGCAGGATTCAACTCTTTCCCTGAAGGGGGAGGCACTCCAAGAAATTTGTTTGCTTTTAAAGACGGTACAGTGAATCCAAAAACCGATGAAGAATTTAAAGAAGTTGTTTGGTGTGATTCCGGATGGATGAAAAACGGCACTTATTTAATTGTACGAAAAATACAAATGCATTTGGAAACATGGGACCGCACCTCTCTGAAAGATCAGGAAACCACTTTTGGTCGTTATCGTGATAGCGGAGCACCGATTGGTAAAAAGGACGAATTTGACGACTTCGATATTGAAGAAAAGGATGAGAATGGAAACTATATCATACCGGAAATATCCCATGTTCATTTGGCTCGCAAATCAGGCGCAAAAATTTTGCGGCGTGCATTTTCCTATGCTTCCGGAATTGTTGATAAAACAGGTGCCCATGATGCGGGGTTATTGTTCATTTCCTTCCAGAAGTCACCGAAACAATTCATTACGATTCAAAACAGTTTAGGCCGTATGGATAAATTGAATGAATATATTACCCATCGAGGTAGCGCGATATTTGCATGCTTCCCAGGCGTAAAAGAGGGAGGATATCTTGGTGAAACACTTTTTAAAGCGTTGTAGTCTCATTTGCATCTTGCTGCTTACATTTGTATTGCCGGTTCGTGCGGAAACCTCTTACAGCAGTTTTTATATCACGATCAGTGATGCGCTGATGAATACAAAGCAGGGCAATGGGGAAAAAGCCGAAGCGGCCATCGACCGTTTCACGAAAGAGTGGGAGTCTGTAGAAAGCAGTGAAACAAAAGAAAAAGAAGCGGTGAATAAAGCATTGCAAAAAGTTCAAAAGGCAACCAACAAGGATGAGCGCATTGCCGCTTTGAAAGAATTATCTACTGCATTGCGGATCCTTGAGGAGAAGGAAAACCCGATTGACGAGAAGGCGCAGCGAGAAGAATTCGCCCGAAAAATCACCCCGGCTTTGGAACGATTTGAAAACGCTTTGGCAACAGGCGATTTGGAGCAAATAGAAGCGGCATATAATACATTCAATACAAAATGGAATCAAAATGAACGTCCTGTCCGGGATTTTAGCACAGCGATGTATGGAGAAATCGAAACGCAAATGGCTTTCATCCGCATGTCGATTGCTTCAGAAACAGCGGATATTGCAACAATACAAGAACAGTATGCAATGTTAAAACAAAAGATTGAAGATTTCATAGCCGGAAAGGAAACGGCACAAGCGGTGGAAGGGGATTATTCAATAGAAACCCTTGTCCAGTATATTGATGAGGCAATAAAGCACATTGGGGAGAAACACTATGCTGAAGCAGCGGCAAGCATTCAGAAATTCATCATCATTTGGCCTCAAGTGGAACAGGAAGTTTCCACACGGAATGGAAGCCTCTATACAAAAATTGAAAGTGATATGCCGATGATCGCAAACAGCTTGATGAAATCAAATGTGGATGCCGAACACATTACCCAAAATTTGAAGAAATTTAAGACGGAAATCGAATTGTTGAAGGCAGATACAAATTATTCCTTCTGGGATTCAGCCATGATTTTATTGCGCGAAGGATTGGAAGCTTTGCTCATTATCGTGGCATTGGCGGCTTTTCTTAAAAAATCCGGCCAGCAGGCAATGGAAAAATGGATTTATATCGGTGCCCTTTTGGGTGTCGTATGTTCTATCGTGGCGGCAGTGCTTATGTCCACCGTTTTAAATTCGGCAACGGTGGATAGCAACAGGGAAGTATTGGAAGGATATATTGGGTTAGCCGCAGCTGCCATGATGATCGGCGTGGGAGTATGGTTGCACAATAAATCAAGTGTCGAAAGTTGGAATCGGTATATTTCGAATCAAATGAATCAAGCCATTTCCACCGGTTCGGTCGTTTCCATGGCGGCTGTCAGTTTCTTATCGGTATTCCGCGAAGGAGCAGAAACCATCGTCTTTTATATCGGAATTTTGCCGAAAATGGAAATGTCCCAGTTTTTGCTGGGGATAGCTATGGCGTTGGCAATATTGGCTGCTACGGCGGTTGTGTTGATGAAGGTGTCAGGCAAAATTCCTGTGCATAAATTTTTCATTGTGGCGACCATTTTCATTTATTTATTGGCGTTCAAAATTATTGGTGGCAGTATGCACACCCTCCAATTGCAAGGACGGTTGGATACGACGGTGGTGGATGGTTTGCCGGTGCTTTCAACAGTAGGTTTTTATCCAACATTTGAAACGATAATTGGCCAAGCTGTATTAATTTTGCTGATTCTTGCGACGATTATATATAAACGATTCATCAAGCCAAATGCGGTGATGGTTCGGAAACCGAAATAACCGCAAGTTTAATCTCCCGATGGAAAGATGGATGGATGCATTCATTTTTCTAATTGGGAGTATTTTTTTATAATGGAGATGGCGGGCAAAAACGCCTGAATTCCAGCGCTTAAAATTCAATGTAACCGATTGTATAAAAAAGGGATTTTACAACATAGGATATTGTTACAGAAACAATACTTCCAAGTATTATGTATTATCACTCCAAAACTTTTGCAATAAAATGAAACATGGTACACTTATTGATAACAGCTGGGCTATTGCAGGCAATAGTCGAAAAATAGCCATAAGTTTTATGGAAGTGAAAGCATATAATGATTTTTCAGAAAGTATACAATTACAGATACAAGGTTTAATACAAGAAAGGAATATGCTTTTATGACAATTGATCAATGGGCTAAGGAGTTAGCGGACATTACAAGTCAAGAAAATATAAAAATCAATGAATCGTTGAAAAAATATACTATGACGAAAATTGGCGGAAATGCGGATATATTGGTGATGCCTGAAACGGAAGAAGAAGCGGAAGGGATTGTAAAATATACACACAACAATAAAATCCCTTTATTAGTCCTGGGGAACGGTTCCAACATGATTGTACGTGACGGAGGCGTCCGGGGCATTGTCATGAATTTATCGAAGCTGAATGAAATCCGGATTGAAGGAACGGAAGTGTATGCCCAAAGCGGCGCGCTGATTATGGATGTTTCGAAAAAAGCGGCGGAAGCAAGTTTGACAGGTTTTGAATTTGCTTGCGGCATTCCAGGGTCTGTCGGCGGAGCCATGGCGATGAATGCCGGAGCTTATGGCGGGGAAATCAATGACGTCATTGTTCATTCAACTGTTTTGACGAGGGAAGGCGAAAGACTCGTATTATCGAAGGAAGAACTGGAATTAGGATACAGAAAAAGTATCATTGCGGATAAAAACTATATTGTTCTTTCATCGCTATTCCGATTGGAGAAAGGGAATAAAGAAGAGATTGATGCGAAAATTGCGGATTTGACTTTTAAACGGCAATCGAAGCAGCCATTGGAGTACCCTTCAGCCGGAAGCGTCTTTAAACGTCCGCCGGGATATTTCGCCGGAAAGTTGATTCAAGATAGCGGCCTTCAAGGAAAAGGGGTTGGCGGAGCGGAAGTTTCCACAAAACATGCTGGTTTTATCATTAATAAAGGAAATGCTACAGCGACGGATTATATTGAAACCATAAAAATGGTTCAAAGAACGGTTAAGGAAAAGTTTGGCGTCGATTTGGAACTGGAAGTGAAAATTGTAGGCGAAGATTGATTTCAGAAAAAGTAAAAAGTATCGTGAAAATTTTTGATTCATAGGGAGACAGCATCCTTCGTAAACATAAATGGCTGCTGCTCCTTTATTTTGTGCAATGAAAGAATTTCCATACATAGCAGGTGAGATTATGAAATTTGTATCATGGAATGTCAATGGGATACGGGCTTGTTTGAAAAAGGGGTTCTTGGATTATTTTAATCAAATGGATGCGGATTTTTTCTGCATCCAAGAAACAAAATGCCAGGATGGACAAGTAGAGTTGCCGCTTGAAGGCTATCATCAATTTTGGAACTATGCCGAGAAAAAAGGATATTCCGGGACGGCCGTATTTACAAAGCATATGCCTCTTTCAGTCAAGTATGGTGTCGGTGAAAGAGATTCGGAGCCAGAAGGACGAATTATCACTTTGGAATATGATTCATTTTATTTAGTCAATGTTTACACACCAAATTCCCAGAGAGATTTGGCGCGGTTGGACAAACGATTGCAATGGGAAGATGAACTGTTTATTTATTTGAAAGAATTGGATGGAAAAAAACCCGTTATTTATTGCGGCGATTTGAACGTGGCCCATCAAGAAATCGATTTGAAAAACGCAAAATCCAATATTGGAAATTCCGGATTTACTTTTGAAGAAAGGGGAAAAATGACAAGGCTATTATCGGCCGGGTTTACCGATACGTTCCGATTTTTGTATCCAAATCGCAAAGATGCCTATACATGGTGGTCATATATGAATAAAGTAAGAGAACGGAATATTGGATGGCGCATAGACTATTTTATTGTTTCTGATCGGATTAGGGAGGCTGTCGTTGACAGTGAAATCCACTCGGAAATTTTGGGAAGCGATCATTGCCCAGTTGCCCTGGAATTGAATGAATCCCGGATGCATTTTAAAAAGGTGGAATGATCATCAACCATACTTCAATAGGTCTAATAGCACAGGAGATGTTCAATCCAATATGGAATTAGCGCTGAAAAAAAGAATCTCATAACGGAAAATGTTGTTAAAGACCTATATGTTTTTAAGAAAATTAAGAAAAATAGTCCTCTTACTATTGAGTATTTTGTATTAAATGTATATAGTTATAAATATAAAATACTAATTTTGAATAGGGAGGGTAAATATGTCACGACAAAAGTTGGTGAACGTCATGGAAGAAATGGTCAGTGGTCTTGTCCGGTACTTTTTGCGCAGTCCTGATTATCAAACATTTTGCAATTGTGATGAATGTGAATTGGAAGTTGTGGCAAAAGCGCTGAATAATTTACCTCCGTATTATGTAGCGTCCAAAACCGATCGGGAAAAAATCTTCAATGAATTGAAAGTTTCGAAAAACATTGAAACCATCAACAAAGAAATCATCCGCGCCATCTATGATGTTGGAAAAAGAAGAAACCATGTGGTATGAAAAGCCCAAAAAGTGATGAAAAACTTTTTGGGCTTTTTACTTTTTGGAAAGCCTTTAACTGTTACATTTTTTCCTTATATTGTAGTAAACTGAATATGATAGATGGAAAGTGAGGGGTCATGTTATGCCTACACCAAGCATGGAGGATCATATCGAACAAATATATTTATTAATTGAAACAAAAGGATATGCCAGGGTGTCTGACATAGCGGAAGCTTTATCGGTTTTGCCTTCCTCCGTAACAAAAATGGTGCAAAAATTAGATAAAGATGGGTATTTAGTATATGAAAAGTATAGAGGGTTAACACTAACACCAAAGGGAGAAAAGCTTGGGAAGAGGCTGGTGAAAAGACATGAGCTTCTTGAACAATTTTTGCGTCTCATTGGTGTTGATGAAGATAAAATCTACCAGGATGTGGAGGGGATCGAACATCATTTGAGTTGGAATTCCATCGACCGCATCGCCGATTTGGTCCAGTTGTTAGAGGAAGATAAAGAAATCGTAAAAAAGCTTGAAAAAATGAAACAACAACAATAATGATTGGTGGAAGGAAAGCGATAATGGAAGAATTGAAAGCTGGTCAAGCAGTAGAGTTAACAGTCTTAGAAAATGCCGGGTCGCGTTGGATTTTAACCGATGGCAATACGGAAATTCCGTTGAATAGCTCGGAAGTCACTACACCCCTTGAAGCCGGGGATCGTATAAAAGTATTTTTGTATGCGAATCGTCGTGGAGAGCTGTCAGCAACGACATTTATACCGCATATTGTGCAAGGAACCTATGGCTGGGCAAAAGTGATGAAAGTGACAGAGGAAGGTGCCTTCGTGGATATCGGCACTTCCCGGGAAGCGCTTGTAAAAGCCGAGGACTTGCCCAAACTGCGCTCACTTTGGCCAAAAGCGGGGGATCATTTATACATCACCTTATATACAAACCGAAAGGGAGAATTATTTGGCCGCCTCGTTACGGAAGAAAAGGTGAATGAACTGTATGAAGAAGCTTCGGAACAGTTGTTTAATAAAAATATAAAAGCGCGGGCCTATAGGCTTTTGCCGGTTGGGTCTTTTTTGTTGGGAATTGATATTCCTTACCGCATTTTTGTGCATCACAGCCAAATGGAGGCTGAACCAAGATTAGGTCAAGATGTGGAAGTACGGATCATCGGAGTAAAAGAGGACGGAACAATGAATGGCTCATTGCTTCCGCGCAACTATGAAAGATTGGGAAAAGATGCCGAAAAAATTTATGAATACTTGAAAAGTGTGGGAGGCAAGATGCCGTTCAGTGATGAATCGACTCCGGAAGAAATCAATGCTATGTTCGATATGAGCAAAGGGGCATTCAAAAGGGCATTAGGCGTTCTGATGAAACAGAAAAAAGTGAAACAAAAGGATGGTTGGACAGAACTTATATAGCGCTTCTATGAATACACAAAAGGATGATGACGGAAACCTTTTGTGTTTTTTGTCGTACTAATTAATGGCAAACCTGAAAGGATAGGTTTGAAAGGAGAATGATCAATGAAGAGATGGCTGTCTATTCTTGCCGCATTGTTTTTGGTGGCATCGTTAATTCCTCGACAAGCATTTGCAGCACCCAAAGCGATTAATGAAAAATTGGGAGTTCCAATTGTAGTTTATGGAGCAAACCTTTCTGATTCTGAAAAAGAAAAGGTAAAAGAAGTTTTGAGAGTAGATGAAGAACCGGAAGTCGATGAAATTACGGTCTCCGGTCAGGACTTGGCAAAATATATCAGCAATAGCAATCCAAATGCCCGGATGTATTCCTCCGCAAAAATTACCCGTGAAGAAGAAGGGAAAGGTCTTACCGTAAGCATTGTGACGCCTGAAAATATTACAGAAGTGACTTCTGAAATGTATGCGAACGCCATGTTAACAGCCGGACTTAAAGATGCAACGATCGAAGTGGCAGCACCCAAACCGGTAACAGGACATTCCGCTCTTGTCGGAATTTACAAAGCTTATGAAGTAAAGACAGGGGAAACATTGGACGTAGAAAGAACAGATGTTGCGAACGATGAATTGCAAGTCGCAACGGAACTGGCGGATAACGCCAATATCACAGATGAACAAGTGGCCCAATTATTGACGGAAATTAAAAAGCAAATTGCCGAAATCGATCCTCAGACGAGAGAAGAAGTGGAACAAATCGTACAAGATCAGCTATCAAAACTCAACATTGAGTTGAGTGATGCCGACCGTCAAATGCTGATTGATTTAATGGACCGCATTCGCAAATTGGACATTGATTTTTCCCAATGGAAAGACCAATTGTCAGATTTGAGTTCAACAATCGAAGAAAAGCTGGGATTTTTGAAAGATGAAGGATTTTGGGAAAAAGTGAAAAACTTCTTCAATAAATTGATCGATACGATTTCATCATGGTTCTCCTCCAAGGAAGAAAAATCAAATTAAATTACAATATCCACTCCCTGTGATATAGTAATTTCAAAAGGGAGGAATGTGAATGGAGTTCAAACTTGTTGAAAGAGGAACGAACTATTTTGCTTTCGAGTATGAAGAAAATGGGGAAATGTTGGCTGAAATCACATGGAATGAGCATGATGGAACGATGGATATGACCCATACTTTCGTTTCTCCTAAACTCCGCGGCCAAGGGGTTGCAAAAAAGTTGCTTGAGAAAGCCGTGGCCTATGCAAGGGAGCATCAATATAAAATGAATCCAATCTGCTCCTATGTGGTGGCTGAATTCCAAAAAGGTGAATATGACGACGTAAAAGCGTAAATGATAAGTGACATAAGAACAGTTTTGTTTTTATGTCACTTTTTTATTGTTCAGAATGAAAATAAGAAAGATGGGAAAAAGTAAGTAATAAAGATGGAAAGGAGAAAAAACATGGCAAAAGGGAAAGGCGTCTTGATGACTGCGTTTTTGGCGGGTGTGACAGCCTATTTGAGCAAAAAAGAAAATCGTGACAAAACGGTGAGGATGATAAAGAATATGAGATCCACTTTCTCAAAGGAAACCGACTTCGGTGAAAAAAGATATAGCAAAACCAATAATAATGATTTGAGGGAAATTGCGGAAACGGCAGCGGATGATACGGAAACAAAAATCAGAGAAAATAATATGATCGCTGAAAGCGGGTTGCAAACGGCCGTTATTTATTACAATGAAAACAATCAGGAAGTGCAATAACCAAATATTAATAAGAAATAACAAATAGCCGCAACAGCTATTCATTGTGCGGCTATTTCGTTTTAAAAGTATCTTGCAATTTCCCTTTAATTCAATGGAATGATGCCTGTAAACGAAACCTCCCTTTGAATCCCCGAATTCTTCAAATCCATGAAGGTGAAGTTTGCAACAGTTCCTCTTGAAAGCGCACAGCCCCAACTGGAAATTCCTCATCAACGCAATTCCGATACATAGCGCATAAGTGGAGATACTTGATGAAACATGCGGTCCAGCAAAAAAATAGGGGCTGTCCGAAAAGTCGATTGAATCGACCTTCGGCTCAGCCCTTTTTTCTGTTTTTAGGGTACAAAAAAATCGTCCTTTTTTATAGAATGAAATTGACCAAAAAAACATTCTAAAGAAAGGACGATTTTTTATGAATAATCAAATGACTATTCAAGAAAATTATAACACGCAATTAGAAATGACTCTAGAGGGTATTCAAAAAATAGAGGTTCAAAAGAACAAGAAACGCAAAAAGCTAGTTTTCCAACCTTATTGCAATCGTCAAGTCATGAGCATTTTAGATATCGAAATGTATATTCCTGAAAATCATGTCGCCCGTTTAGTGGATGAAATGGTGGAATCGATTCCGGATGAAGTGTTGTATACTCATTATGTTGGTGGGGGTCGTGCACCCTATCACCCTAAAATGTTATTGAAAGTGATTTTATATGCGTACACTCAAAACGTTTATTCAAGTCGGAAAATAGCGCAAATGGTGAAAGAAAATCTTCCGATGATGTGGTTGGCGGGATTGCAAACCCCTGACCATCGCACAATAAATGATTTTCGTAGTGTTCGTATGTCAAACATGATGGATTCTGTATTTGAACAATTTGTCCTTCAACTAGTAGAACAAGGATTTATCGACCTCGACCATATTTTTGTGGATGGTACGAAAATAGAAGCGAATGCCAACAAATATACGTTTGTATGGCGAAAATCCGTAGAAAAATATGATCAGAAACTACGAGCCAAAATTCAATCGTTTCTACAAGAAGCGCACCAAATCGCCTTGGAGGAATTAAAAGAAGAACAATTAGAAGAAGAATTAGAAAAATCATCGGCACAACTTTCTGAGAGAATAGAAGCTTTGGAAAAAGATTATAAACAGGAAGAAGACAAAGAAAGAAAAAAAGAACTTCGCTCTAAAAAATCCCAACTCACCAAACAACTGAAAACGATTCAAACGGATTATCTTCCACGATTACGAAAATACAAAGTACAAAAACAGATTCTAGGTGAACGAAATAGCTACTCGAAAACCGACCATGAGGCCACTTTTATGCGAATGAAAGAGGACCATATGAAAAACGGCCAACTCAAGGCGGGTTATAATGTTCAACTCGCCACACAACATCAATTTATCGTGGGATTTGAAATTTATCAAAATCCAGGAGATACTCGCTGTTTCCAACCATTTATGGAAAAGTTATTGGAATCGATACCGAAGGAAAAGAAACTCAAGTATGTCATTGCCGATGCAGGATATGCGAGTGAAGAAAACTATTTATATGCGATTGGCGAAGAAAAAGAACCTCGTTTTGAATTATTAGCCCCATACCAAACCTATTTGAAGGAACAAAGTAAAAAGTTTAAAAAGGATTTATCAAAAGTACAAAACTGGAAATACATCGAAGAAGACGATTGCTTTATCTGTCCGAACAATCGGAAAGTCGTATTCAAGTATTATCAAAAAAGAAAAAATGCATCTGGATACATACAAGATTTGAAAGTGTACGAGTGTGAAGATTGTACGGATTGCCCGTTGAAGAATGGGTGTACGAAAGCCAAAGGAAATCGTCGAGTATATTGGAACACGATTTATGAAGAAATGAAAGCGAAAGCCAAAGCAGCTCTTGGTGACGAACAAAAGGCAGCTCTTTATGCGAAGCGTAAAGTGGATGTCGAAAGTGTGTTCGGGAACATCAAGGGCAATTTGCGTTTCACTCGATTTCTGTTACGGGGGCTTCATAAAGTCCGAACAGAATTCGGGATTGTGGCAATGGCCCACAACATACTGAAATGGGCCGCAAATTCCCAAACCAATTTCAAAAATAAGGAAACAGAGCGAATGGAAAAACTCATTGTTTTCTCCATTCGCTCTGTTTTTATGGACTTTTTAGACAAGCCCCTGTTAAGGTGTGCAGTGATTATTTAACTTCTACATTTTTTTTCATTGTATTGTTTTTCAAAAGATTGATGTGCCAGCTTAATGCTTCCTCAAGGATATGAGGTGTTTGGGAATTGCCTGTTGCTTCAACAGCGCGGTTGTAGTAATCCCATAATTGATCTTTGAAGTCTGGATGTGCACAGTTTTCAATGATCAATGGCACACGTTCTTTTGGAGCAAGACCGCGTAAATCGGCAATACCTTGTTCAGTCACGATTACATCAACATCATGTTCTGTATGGTCAACGTGTGAAACCATAGGAACGATGGATGAAATAGCGCCGCCTTTTGCATAAGATTTTGTAACGAATACTGTTAGGCGGGCATTTCGGGCGAAGTCGCCGGAACCGCCGATACCGTTCATCATTTTTGTACCTGCTACGTGTGTAGAGTTTACGTTACCATAAATATCCACTTCAAGAGCAGCATTGATTGAAATTAATCCGAGTCGGCGGACAACTTCTGGGTGGTTGGAAATTTCTTGTGGACGTAAGCAAATTTTATCCGCATATTTTTCAATGTTGCCATATACTTTTTGTTGTGCTTCAGCAGATAAAGTAATGGATGTTGCTGATGCAAAGTTTACTTTTCCAGCGTCAATCAAATTAAATACTGCGTCTTGCAGACATTCAGAGTATACTTGCAGATTTTCGAATTCAGATTCTTTGAAGCCGTCCAATACAGCGTTTGCTACTGAACCTACACCTGATTGGATTGGCATTAATTCGTTTGTTAAGCGTCCAGCTTTGATTTCAGAACGGAAGAAGTCAAGCAATAGATCTGCCATTCTTTGTGTTTCTTCATCTGGCGCTACGATTAATGATGGAGCATCTGGCTCTTCGGAAATGACAATCGCTTTAATTTTGTCAAGGTCAACGCGGATACCTTTTTCACCGATGCGTTGATTTGCATTTGTAATAGGAATCGGTTCACGTTTACCTTGTGGACCTGGTACATAAATATCATGAATACCGATTAATGTTTCAGAATGTGAAATATTTAATTCAAGAATAATATTTTCAGCGTATTGAGCGAAAATCGGTGAGTTACCTACAGAAGTTGTCGGAATCAATAACCCGTCTTCAGTAATCGCACAAACTTCGATAATTGCATATTTAATAGGGCCGATGATTCCTTGGCGAACCAATTCGGCATTGTGGGAAAGGTGGGCATCTACATATAAAATGTCCCCTTTATTGATAAGGTTGCGCATCGCTTTTTCACCTTGGTATGGCCCACGTTTGCGAATAACGCCCGCCTCAGCTAAATAATGGTCTACTTCAGGTCCAAGGGAAGCACCTGTATAGACGTCAATTTTGAATTTCTCTTTTTTCGCCCGTTCAACAAGAGCCATCGGAACAACTTTCGCATCCCCAGCACGTGTAAAACCGCTCAAGCCCACAACTGCGCCATCAGGAATAAGGGCAGCTGCCTCTTCAGCAGAAACAATACGATCTCTTAGTTTTGGTACACCAATTCTTTTTTCAATGATTGAATCCATAGTATCCTCCCCTTTATTTGTTATACAGAGAAAACTTTGTAAGAATTTTCAGTATATTGGGCGAGCAATTAAACTGCGCTCAAGAGTAAATTAATAATAGCACGTCTTTGTCACACAATCTTCATGTGTTGCATGAAAATGCTTAATAAAAGTATTAACGAGAAAATACGAGATCTTTCGACAAATATATTATTTTGGAAAACCAAGATTCGGTAAACTTAATAACAAATTGAATGGACAAAAAAATCACCATTTTCCGTTTCGGAAAAATGGTGATTTTTTTACCATAGAAATAGAAAGAGAAGCCATATATATTTGATACCAAATCAGAATCCCAATGAACGACGGAAGTAGCTTGCATATCTTTGGCTTACAGGAATTCTTGTTCCATCTCTCATCACTAAAAGGAATGTCGAATGGGAATCAGGTTGAATTTCATCGATAAAATCAATATTCACAATGTAAGAGCGATGGCAACGAATGAAATGGTCGCTGGACAGGAATAACTCAAGATCGCTGAGATTTAAACGATGGAATCCTTCTTTATCCATTGTTTTGACGAAAGTTTTTCGAAGTTGGGTTTCCAAATAAACAACTTCATTATGTTTGATTGGGTACCAGCAGTCATCGATTTTAATTGTGATGTAGTTTGTCAAAAATGGTGATGGCTTTTGAGGGAAAATAGCAGTGACTGCCCCTTTAATTTCTCCTTCAGTGATTAAAGGGATGCTCATTCCGTAGTAAGGGACTCCAAAAACATCCGATTCGATGTAAGTGTTGATTTTTTTTCCGTACTGTATCGCTTTATAGGCAGCAGAACCTTCTTTGATCGGATCACCAGGTTTAATTTTCAAGTCTACAAGTTTACTTGGCTGATAATATATATATTCTTTAGTATCTGAAATAGCGATGGATGTATTTTCCGGGAAGAATTCTTTAATCACATCCATAATTTCTTCTATTTCTTTTGGATCCACTTTTAAACACCTCGTTTGTCCACATTAATGTTTTAATATTTTTATTTTACTACATATTTTTAGAAATGAAATAGAGAAGAATGTATAATTGTGAGAACATTTTGTAATGAAATTTATTTTTTCTTGAACAATAGCATAGTTTATTTTAAAACATTTTAGCAATATTTTTTTAGTATTTTTTTATGCATTTATGATATTTTACATAGTGTAAACAATATATAATATTTTTCAGTAATTTAATTTGCTAAATAGTGTTGAAAAAAAAACGAAAATTATGGTAATATTCACTTTAGTTATAAATAATTATTTAAATTTTTGAATTTTTTTGCGATAATAGATAAAATTTTAGCATTTTATACTCAAAAAGGCACCTTTCGCATGTTAAAATTTTTTTATTTTTATCAGATTTACGCTGAATATACCAGTATAGTGATTATGGACATATGATGCAAATTTCATTCTGAAGAAAGATGGGGTTAATGATGCAGTTACAGCAACATTCAATTTCTGAAACAATTTCGAAACGATATTTTCAGGAAATTGATAGTATTAATCAATATAATGGGATTGAAGACTTTTTTAATATTGAATCAAAACTGTTGTTTGAAATATTTCATTTAGAGGCGGAAAAAGCAAAAAAGTCATTGCATGAAATTATTGATATTTTATCGATTCGTTTTGGAAAACAAGTCATTAAAGAAGTAAGAAATTATTTTATGACCCTTTCGTCCATAGTTGCTAGAAAGCTTATGGAGAACCAAGTGCCTTCGAAAAAAGCTTTTGCCTTTAATGTTGCTTGCATTGACATGATTCAAAATAAAATGAAGGATGCGGAATTTTTACAATTTGCAGATGAGTTGATCGACTTCTATGTAAGTTTTATCGCCGACCGGAAACAGCCTACATTCCGCCATCAAACAGTCAACAAAGTCATCATGTACATAAATGATGAATTGGAAAATGACTTGACGGTAGAAAGTATCGCACAAAAATTCCACATTAGTACAAGCCATCTTTCCCGCATTTTCCGAGAACATGTCGGGATCACGTTGGTGGAATATTTAAATGTGAGAAGAGTTGAAGAGTCGCAATATTATTTGAGACATACGAATAAAAGCATCACTTCAATTTCTGAACAATTTCATTTTTGCAATCAAAGCTATTTTACTCGAATTTTTAAGAAGTATACGGGAGTTACGCCAAAACACTTCAGAGATGAATTGCATCATGAATTTTATCGATTCGAATTTCCGGAAACAGCGAATGTCGAAAAAGAAAAATAAGATGCTGTTCATTTTTACACCTGCTATTTGAAATTATAATGTTTATTCCGTATACTTCAATTTAGTGAAAAATAATTAGTAGGTGGAAAAATGAAGAAAATAATGTTATTTTTACTTTTCGGCATTGCGCTGTTTGTTTTGTCGGGGTGCCAAGCAGTTGAAAATCAAGAAGGATTCTTTTACCACACATTTGTCAAGCCGATGGATTGGTTATTGAATACGTTGGGCGAATGGTTCGGCGGCAGTTACGGATTGGCCATCATTGCGATTACAATTTTTGTCCGCCTCATTTTGATGCCTTTTATGTTGCGCAATTATCGTCAACAATCCATCATGAAATCCAAAATGGATATCATCAAACCGAAAATGGATGAGATCCAGGAAAGATTGAAAAAGGCGAAAACAAAAGAAGAACAAATGAAAGTGCAACAGGAAATGATGGCCTTATACCGCGAACACAATATCAATCCATTGAATTTAGGTTGCTTGCCTATTTTGATTCAAACACCGATCATCATGGGATTATATTTTGCCATCCGCTATTCCGATGAAGTGCTGTCCCATAAATTTTTATGGTTCAATTTAGGAAACCCTGATCTCATTATTACAGCCATTGCGGGACTTGTTTATTTCGTTCAGGCAAAAGTCTCATTATGGACAGTTCCGGAAGCCCAAAAGCAGCAAATGAAGATGATGGTTTATATTTCGCCGATCATGATTGTCGTTTTCTCGCTTTCATCAATGGCTGCTTTACCTTTATATTGGTCTGTCAGCGGTTTATTGCTTATATTCCAAACTTACTTGGGAAGAAAATATTATTCCGAACATCCTGTTGAACAAGCAAAATAAGCACAAAGGTCGAGTCTTTACGGCTCGGCTCATTTTTTTGCAGTAAAACTATGAAATTAGTGATAAAATAAAAGAGCAAATTTTTCAGATAGGACGGAATCAGGTGATGATATGAAAAATAACAAAAAGAATTATATACTGATCGGTTCATTGCTTGTGGCGGTGGTTGCCATCGTGGCGATTATATTGGCCGTCAATATGAACCGCGATGCAAATGAGTCATTGAAGGATGAGGAAGAAAATGTTGCCGTAAGTCCTGAAGAAAAAGAAAATGAGGCAGATAAAGAAGAACCTCAGGAAGAAAAGGACAAATCCGGCGAATTGCAGGAAGAAGCCACTCCTTCAAAAGAAGAACCGCAGGAACAACCGCAAGTCAAACAGCCGGAACAACAACAACCTAAAACTGAACAACAGCAAAAAGAGCAGGGAACAAAAGGGAACAACGGATATATTGAAGGTCAACAACTTCCAACTAAGCCGACGTATATTCAAGGCGTGCTGATCGCCAATAAAAAATATCCGCTTCCAAAGGATTTTGCTCCAGGGGAAAACAAAGAAGCCCGGGCAGCCTTTGAAAAAATGGCGCAAGATGCAAAAAAACAAGGATTTGAGTTAGTGGCATTCAGCACCTATCGTTCTTATGAATATCAAGCGACGCTTTATAACAATTATGTAGCGAGGGATGGAAAAGAAAAGGCGGACCGCTACAGCGCGCGTCCAGGATATTCCGAACACCAGACAGGGCTCGCCTTTGATATTGGAGAAAAAGGGCGGGAAGATTTATGGTTGGAAGAAGCATTTGGAGAGTCGCCTGCCGGCAAATGGCTTGCTGAAAATGCTCATAAATACGGATTCATATTAAGATATCCGAAGGGGAAAGAACATATTACAGGCTATATGTATGAAGCATGGCATTTCCGTTATTTAGGAGTGGAGCTTGCCACGAAAGTAAAAGATTCCGGACTGACATTAGAAGAATATTTGGGGATTAATTAATAAAAAGAATTCGTTTTTCCAAGGGGAAAAGTCCCTTTTGGAGAAACGAATTCTTTTTTATAGGATCGGGGAGAGCAGCCTTGAAATGGATTCTTTGAATTTAATGCCATACGAACGGTTATCATAATGCTCCAAAGTCAATTCCCGGGAATCCAAAATATCCTTTTCAAAGATTTCGGCCAATTCATGGGAAATTTGACAATCATAGATAAATGCATTAACTTCAAAGTTCAATCTGAAACTGCGGACATCAATGTTGGCAGTGCCGACTGAAGCGGCTTCGTCATCGATGACGATCATTTTCGCATGAATGAAACCTTTGTCATAAATATAGACTTTCGCCCCTGCCTTCAACAATTCACCGATGTAGGAATACGTGGCCCAATAAACGAACATATGGTCAGGTTTGTTTGGAATCATGATGCGCACATCAATCCCGGAAAGGCTGGCGACTTCTATGGCATTCAAGAAACTGTTATCCGGAATAAAATAGGGGGTTTGTATATAAATATACCGTTTCGCTTCCATCAATAACTTCAAATAAGCATTTTTAATGGCAGGCCAATCCGTATCCGGGCCGCTGGAGATGATTTGCATTGCCACATCCCCTTTTTTCGGGATGGCCGGAAAATAGCGTTCCGCATATTCGATTTTATGTTCGCTCGCCTGGTTCCAATCCAATATAAACCGCGTTTGAAGAGGATGAACCGAACTGCCTTCAATGCGCAGATGGGTATCTCTCCAATAACCGAATTTGCTGTTCAAACCGATATATTCATCACCGACATTGAATCCGCCAATGTATCCGATACGGCCATCAATCACCACGATTTTCCGGTGGTTTCTGAAATTCAGCCGCGGATTCAGTAGGGGGAAAATGGAAGGGAAAAAGACTTCAACTTCTCCGCCCAATTCAATCAGCTCTTTAAATTGTCTTTTTTTGATTCCCCTTGACCCCATTTCATCGTACAGGATTCGGACCTTAACCCCTTGTTTTGCTTTCTTTTTCAGCACATCATAAATTCTTTGCCCTAAATTATCGAGCTTAAAAATGTAATATTGTATGTGAATATGATCTTTGGCATTGGAGATATCATTGATCAAAGATTGGAATTTTTCGACCCCATCATCAAAGATCCGGATCTTATTGTCTTGGGTCAGGACTGCATCTCCAGTAATCAGGTTCATTTGAATGAGGTTTTTATAATTTTTCACATAGTCCTCATTAAAATGAAAAGTATCACTTTCAAGCGCATCAATTTGATACTTAATTAAATTGTCGATGCCAATATCCTTTTTGCCATCCCAGCGGAACAAATGCTTTTTCCGCAACTGTCTGCCAAGCATTAAATATAAAATAAATCCAAGTAACGGCAGGAAAAATAGCACAAGAATCCATGCCCAAGTGGAAGATGCATCTCTTCTCTCCAAAAAGATAATGGTGATGGCGAGAATAATATTTAAAACAAATAAAATTGGAATGAAAGGAATTGAATTAATGATGACACTCATTCCATACCCACCTACTCCCCCGCATTATTATATATCATTATAACTTAATTACCATTCAAATAGAAATTATTGGTATATAAAAAGGCAACCTTCTTTTCAGTTGGTTGCCCAATCATCAGTATTGTTCAGTTTGCAAATAAATATCAGTAAAGTCACCTTGGGCGAGCTTTTTGCTATTGATAAAAAACTTGATGATTCCCGAGTCTCCCCACATGATGTTTTGTTCATCATCCGAAACGATTTGTAAAAGCAGCGTATCATACCGCTTTAGAAGGGTTGAATGACTTCTGGTATCGTAGTGAATAAAGTATGGATAACCGCCGATTTTATGTTCCGCTCCCAAAAAATGTTCAAAGTAGTGTTCTTCAAGAGTGCGTCCGTCATGAAGACGCTTCGTAAGATCACCGAGGCCGATATATTTTTTCAGCCGATAATCCATGGCGGAGACAGGTTCGATCGAATTGATAAATCGAAGCGCCATCGGGTGTTTAAACGGGGAGTATGTGGTTTTTGGCAAGAACGAAAAATCGGTGGCCAGTTCCTTTTCGGGCAAAATGGTTGGAAAATACCGCACTTTAAAATATTGCTGAAAAATTTCTTCACCCTTCTGATATGTAACAAAAGAAGGGGAGATGAAAAATTGTAAAATCCCTTTTGAAGGAAAAGGATGAAATGAATGAACTTGTTCAAAATTTATTTGGGCAAGGAAAATCAAATGATTTCCATCAATGTCTTTAGGATAGTGCATTGTTTTTGGCAAGTACGGAATCCCGGAAAATTTGCTGTCCGTAAGACCGGTTTGTTGTATTTTAGGATAGATATTAATCGTTTTCAACGATGATGCTTCAAGTCTTGTTCGGATTCCTTCAAATTGGGATGGCAGAGGGAATGAATGTAAAAAGTCCAAGTTTGATCCTCCAACATAATTTTTATATTCTTATAACCGTTTATAAAAAATATATGCACCATTTAACATGTTTTTTAAAATTATTGATAAAAAAGCGCCTGGAGAATCTAGGCACAGATCAGTTTTACAAATTTTTTTAAGATAAGTTGTTTCTGAATGGAGTTTATCCAATCAACCTTCATACTCTGCACGAAGAGATTTCTTTGACTGTTTGAAGAAGAAAATTAAACCGATTACAATCAGGGCTATCACTGTTGCAACATAATAAGTCAGATTTGTTCCGAAATTAAATAATCCGGTAAAAAACAGCGGGCCGATAATTCTTCCCAAGTTATCCATGGAGTAGGAAAGTCCGGAAGCGAGACCATACTTTCCGCCGGATTCTTTCGTCGTTAAAGAAACGACACAAGTTCTGGCTAATGCATTTCCTGCTGTGAAGACACAGAGAGCAACACCCGCCATTACCAAACCGGATGTCATGGTGATTAATACCAGTCCGATGGCAGAAATGATCTGAGCTGCAAATAACCATTTTGTTTCAGTACCATCTTTGATTCGACGAATGATGCCTCCTTGAACGAATGCATCGACGAATCCGCTAAACATAAATAAAGATCCTAATTGCGACGGTGTGATATCGATGCGATCAATTTGGAAAAGCTGGAATGTGGCTTCTACACCGGCTAAGATGAATGTAACGAAAAATGAAAAGAAGAATAAATAACGGACACGATATTTAAAAAGTGTAGATGCCCCTTTTGGAAGCAGTTCCCGTTTCGTTGCCTCCCCTTTTCTTTCCGGCTCTTTCAACAAAATCAGTGCAATAATAAAGAGAACGGCAATCAATGCGGCAGAAATTGTAAACGGCAAGTGCAGTTGAATTTCACCGAGCACACCGCCTACAGCCGGTCCGAAGATGAATCCAAGACCGATCGTCATTCCCATAAGTCCCATGTATTTGTTTCGGTTTTCGTTTGTGGAAACATCGCTGATATATCCAGTAACGGAAGTATAGAGCGCACCAGAGAACAAACCGCCAATAAAACGGGAAAGGTATAAAATGAATAAATGATCGATAAATAGGCTGAAAATAAGAAAACTTAAACTAAAACCGACCAAACCTACCAGTATCAATGGCTTTCTTCCGATTTTATCCGAAATGTTTCCCCAGAAAGGGGCCGTGAAGAAGCTGGCTAATGCATAAACCGTCAATAATCCGCCTACATGAACATCATTCCATTGATTTTCCACAACCACTTCCGGCAAAACAGGAATGATGATTCCAAAGCCCAAATAGACGAGAAATTGTATGGATAACAATAAGGATATATTTTTCATAATCTTCCTGCCTTTATTTTTTTATTTTTTAATTAGTATGAACATGTACATTGTAACTTTACCTTTTTTTGAAAACAAGTAAATGGTATACTGTAAAAAATCCCCTTTTTCATAAACTTGTAATATATTTGAAAAATATAAAGGAAGATTATCATGTTACAATAACTTGAAGATGTAGTGCGCGAAACTTTTCCACTATTTGAACGTTATTTATAATATATATTTTTAAGGGATAGGTGGTAGGTATGGCGAAGGACGTGGATTTGAGGAAAATCGCTTTGAAATTATCAAAAACAGGTGTAACGGTAACAGTAACGAAATCACGGTTGGAATTGTTGAAAGTATTGGCACCACCAAAAACAACTACCCAATGTTAATTCGGATGAACAAAAATAAAAATTCCCGCATAGCGGGAATTTTTTTATAAATCATCCTCATCTTTTGCCGAGAACATGTATTTTCTGTAATGGTACTTCATGCTGAAGACAAGTCCGATCGCCAGGGCGTTTCCCATGAGTGAACTTCCTCCGTAACTGATGAAAGGCAAAGGAATACCCGTGATTGGAAGTAATTGGATCGTCATTCCGATGTTTTCGAATACATGGAAAGTGATCATTGCGATAATTCCGGCACAAACATATGTACAGAATGGATCTTTTAAGGTAAGGGTGATTTTGGTTAAATGGTAAATCAACAGGAAGTAAAGGCAGATAACAAAACTTGCGCCGATAAATCCCCATTCTTCACCAATGACTGAAAAAATGAAATCGGTGTGGTTTTCGGCAACATAAACTTCCCGGTTCATATACCCTTTGCCGAAGATTTCCCCTGATCCGATGGCGTTAAGGGAAGTGATCAAGTGATAACCCGCTTCATCCGCATAGGAATATGGATCAAGCCATGAATAAATCCGTCCAAAATGGTATGGCTTCACACCCAAGTGGTCTGCAAGGAAATCCTGCATATATAAAGCCATCCAAATTACGGTACTTCCTATAGCGGCGCCGCCTATAAAAATCGGAAGAATAATTTTCCAAGAAATACCTGCTGCAACAATTAACGCGGCGGTAATGGCAATAAACACCAATGAAGATCCCAAGTCGGGCTGTTGCATGATAAATGCAAGCGGAACGAATAAAGTGAGAGCGATTTTTCCTAATAATAATAAATCGGTTTTAATGGTTTTGATTGTGTATTTTTCGTGGTGAGCACTGATCAGTCTTGCGGCTGCCAGTATATAAAAAGTCTTCATGAATTCGGAAGGTTGAATGCTTCCAATTGGAAGGTGGTACCAGCTTTTGGCTCCGTTTTTTGGTTCACCGATTTGTCCTGGGCCTTCCGGCATAAAAATGAGCAAAACTAATAGAAAAATTCCGAAGCCATATAAATACCAAGACATTTTTTTGTATTGTTCCGGCTCGAAGTACATGACAAAAGCAATGATGAAGGCGCCGATGACGTACCATTGCAATTGTTTTATGACGAAATTTGTTTCGCCATATTGCCCCGTCGTTTGGGCTGAGGATATGGCCAACAAACTGATAATTAAAAATGTAATGAGTATAGCAGCAAGTTTCCAATCGAATCTTTCTGCAAAGTTTCTGTTATTTTCCATTTTGTCCACCTATGTTCTATAATATTGCATTTTACAATGTTCATCTATCAATATACTGTATCATATTTTATTATGCATTATCCCAAAAAAATGCCCATTACAGATTTAAACATTAGTTAAAGACGAATCCAATATGAAATTGTTTCAAAAAAACATAATTACATCATATAATAAACTTAACGGTTGTGGTAATGGAGAGTGATTGGATGGCAAAAAAACATAAGACGGTTGACGACTACTTTTATCATTTGTTTATACATATGAATGATGTCGATCGGTTTGTTATTTTTAGCGGTTTGACTTTGAAACAGTTTATTGGATCTGTTGATTCCATAAAAAATATTTTGCTTTTAAAGCACAATTACGAAGATGGTTTATTTAATATGCATACCCAGCTGGATTATATTCCGAATGACGAAATAAAAAACTTTGTGAAAAAGATGGAAGATTCAAATCGTGACTTATGCTGGGTGGATTTTTCGGACGAAAAGCAAATCAATCAGCTCACTCCCATGGAGCAGGCAGAATTATTATATTTAGGGCATAAAAAAGAACCTGTCACTACACCATTTTTTGTGAAATTGCAAAATCGTTATGTGTATTGTTCATCTGCGGATGATAAAACAACGAAAATTTACTTCCGTTATTTGGAAGATTTTGAAATGCTGATCTCAACCCTCATCAATAATATTATAAAGGAAAACGGTGGTAATGGAGGGTTCTGGCGAAGAAGATCGAAAGAGAGAATCCCAAAAATGGATGCCGCTTCATTAAAAGCATATCGCAGTTATTTCAAAGAGGGCGCAATTATTTCGATCTACAAGATGGAAAAACCGGAAAATCATTTTGGTGTTGAAATTCGCACACTCTCCGACTATGATTACCCTGATGAAGTATGGAACGATTTGAAAATCATTCTGAAACAGGACTATGACGAACTGATTAAACTGACGTAAACTTCCCTGTCCAAGGGTGCAGATGACAGGGAGTTTTTCTTTTGTATTCATGAAGACATTCTTTTCATGATAAACTAGTATTACTTAAAACTTGGAGGTCGAACAATGAAAAAACGGATCGGATTATTATATGGGGGGAAATCCGCAGAGCATGAAGTATCATTGATTACTGCCACTGCGGTAACGAAAGCCATTGATTTTGACAAATATGAAGTAATTCCGATTTATATCACCCTTGACGGTGAATGGTGCAGAGGTCCCCAACTGACAAAACCGGCGGAATCTGTTGAAGAATTGAAATTTACGAAGGAAGAAAGCAATCCGAATTATATTCTCGAGTTCATTTTAGATGAAAATGACAAACAAGCCAAATTTGATGTGGTTTTTCCTTTGCTCCACGGCACATATGGAGAAGACGGCACTGTTCAAGGGCTTCTTGAGCTGTTGAATCTGCCTTATGTTGGAAATGGTGTATTATCTTCCGCTGCCGGCATGGATAAAGTGATCATGAAGCAATTGTTCAGCGTAGCAGGATTGAACCAAGTGCCATTCGTGTATTTTATCCGCTACGAATGGGATCAAAATAAAGAAGCGTTGCTTTCAAAATGCGAGAATGAATTGACTTATCCGATGTTCGTCAAACCGGCCAATTTAGGTTCCAGCGTCGGCATCAACAAAGCATCCAATAGAGAGGAATTGGAAAAGGCCATCCACATCGCTTTTAAATATGACCGGAAAGTTGTTGTTGAACAGGGGATCGAAGCGCGGGAAATCGAGATGGCTGTGCTTGGCAACAATGAACCGAAAGTGTCTGTTCCAGGCGAAATCAAACCGACGACGGAGTTTTATGATTACGAATCAAAATATAAGGACGGATCCACCCAATTGATCATTCCTGCCGAAGTTTCTCCGGAAGTGGAAGCGAAAATGAAAGATATGGCCATCCGTGCATTTAAAATCTTGGATTGCGCCGGCTTGGTGAGAGCCGATTTCTTTGTGCGCGGAGATGAAGTATTGATCAATGAAGTGAATACAATGCCAGGTTTTACGCCGTTTAGCATGTATCCGCTTTTATGGCAGAACACCGGATTAAATTATCCGGAATTGATTGATCAGCTCATTGAACTTGCGATTGAACGACACAAAGAAAAACAACAACTTCAATTTAACAGAGAATAGTTGGGATGAACGATGAGAAAAAGAATTCAAGACATTGCAAAATGGTTAAATATTGATGCCGGAAATGACGGCGAGAAAATTGTAACGGGGGTTTCCATCGATACAAGAACCATTAAGGAAGGGGATTTGTTCATTCCTTTTCGCGGAGAAAAAACAAATGGGCATCAATATGTACGTCAGGCATTTGAAAAAGGAGCAAGCTGTTCTCTATGGCTGAAAGATGAACCGAATCCCCCAAAGGATGTTCCGCTTCTTTTCGTGGAAAATTCCGAGGCGGCGTTGCAGCAAATGGCGCGCAAGTACCGCGAAGAGTTGAAAGCGACTTTTATCGGAATTACCGGTTCAAACGGGAAAACATCTTCAAAAGATATTTTGGCAAGCTTGCTTTCCCCTTACTATAAAGTGCAAAAAACGATCGGGAACTTCAACAATGAACTGGGCTTGCCCCTGACTATCCTGTCTCTTGATGAGGATACGGAAATGGCCGTGTTGGAAATGGGGATGAGCGGGTTTGGCGAGATTGAATTTTTATCCACACTCGCGAAACCGCATTATGCGATTATTACAAACATTGGGGAAGCCCATATGCAGGAGCTCGGTTCCAGAGAGGGGATCGCGAGGGCGAAATTTGAAATTATCAAAGGTTTCGATTCGGACGGCGTTCTTTGTTACGACGGCGATGAACCTTTATTGAGGGCGTTGGTTGAAAAAACGCCTCAATTAAAGTCAAAAGCATTCGGTTTTGGAACAGGCAACGATTTGATGGTCAAAGCAATCGAAACGACGGAAAAAGGAAGCCGCTTTATTGTCGAAGGAGAGTTAAACGGAGAATTTTTCATCCCGATTTTAGGCAAACATCAAGTGAAAAATTCCTTGGGCGCCATGCTCGTGGCCAAATCTTTGGGCTTGTCCGAAGAGCAAATCCGCAAAGGTTTGTCCCAAGTTTCTTTGACAGATATGCGGATGCAGCTTATTCCTTTGGGAGATGTCTTATTTATTAACGATGCATACAATGCAGCTCCGACATCCATGAAAGCCGCCATTGACTTTGTCCAAACCACATCGATGCGGAAGGATAAATGGCTTGTTTTAGGAGATATGTTGGAGCTTGGGGAAAAAGAGCGCGAGTTCCATGAACAATTGGCGGAGTATATTGATGAAAACCGGATTTCGAGAATTTGTTTGTTCGGCCCCCGGATGGAATGGTTATATTACCGGCTGGCTCCAAAATTTTCAGGACGCATTATTCATACGAAAGAGGATTACGGAAAAATCATTGAGTATATCAAACAGCATGCAAATGAAGATTCGCTGATTTTATTAAAAGGATCCCGGGGCATGAAGCTGGAAACCATCTTAAGAGCTTTTCAACAAAATAAATAAGGATTCATCAAGAAAGTGAAATTCATGGAGGCTCCACCGATTAAAATGAACCAACGGATGGTCGAAGTGAATTTCACTTTTTTGTTGAACAACGGGGGGATTGCTGTGTCTATCGGTGTATTAATGTTGCATGGATTTTCCGGAGGGCCTTATGAAATGGAGCCTTTGACGGAATACATCAAAAACAATACGGATTGGATTGTGGAAACACCAACATTATGCGGCCATGGAGAGGAACTTTCATTAAAAGGTTTCACTGCGGAGCATTGGCTGATTGATGCGGAATTGGCCTATAAAAGATTGTCCGAAAAGGTGGAAAACGTCTATGTTGTGGGCTTTTCCATGGGAGGAGTCATCGCATTATATTTGGCGATGCGTTATCCGGTAAAGAAACTTGTGCTTCTGAGTGCAGCTGTAAAATACATCGCGCCGAAGCAGTTGATTGTGGAGCTGCAAAAAATTGCCAAGGAAGCGGTGGAAGGACAATTGAAAAATAATGAATTATTTAAGCAATATGAGTACAAGCTAAGAAGTGTACCTGTTAGTGCCGCAATTCAATTCATGCGAATCGTTCGGCGGGTGGAACCTTATATTGAAACAATCGATATCCCGACATTCATTGTGCAAGGTAAATGCGATGGGATCGTCCCATATTCGACGGCTCAATATCTATATGACAAACTTCCCACAACGGAAAAATATATTTATTTTTCATCTTGCGGAAAACACCATATTTGCTTCAGTGAAGATTGCGACACATGGTTTTCGGATGTTTTGCATTTTTTAAAGTCGTAAAAATGATACTTTTTAAGCAATATCATTGCATCCTTTGTGAGTACCTGTTAGACTAGGGAAAGCAATGGATACATTTTGTACCAAAGGCTCTTCAAAAGGTGTGAAGAGTACTTTTTTTTGAATGAATCGGTTTTATTCTATCCAAAACTGAGTAAAGCATAGAATGGAACCGCTCGGCAAAGACCGGGCTTTCCTTTTCATATAATTTGAATTATCTGAATGAGAAAATGATTATTTTGACGCAACGTTTCAATTTATAGCTCGACATTTGCCGACACTTCATCTGAAAAATGTAACCATTTGTCGACTTAAGAAAAAAGGAGATTGAAGAGTTTGACAAATTTTTCAGAATTTAATATCAGCGAATCTACATTACGTTCATTAAAACGGATGGGATTTGAAGAAGCAACACCAATCCAGGAAGGGACAATCAAGTTTGCTTTGGAAGGTCGCGACATTATCGGTCAAGCACAAACAGGTACAGGTAAAACGGCGGCGTTCGGTATCCCGATCATTGAGAAAATCGATACGAAAAATCCTGAGATTCAAGCTTTAATTATTGCACCGACACGTGAGCTCGCGATCCAAGTGTCAGAAGAACTTTATAAAATTGGATATGATAAGCGGGTGAAAATTTTATCGGTTTATGGGGGCCAAGATATCGGGCGGCAAATCCGCGCTTTGAAAAATAAACCTCAAATCATTGTAGGTACGCCAGGCCGGATCATTGACCATATCAACCGTCGCACATTGAAACTTGATCAAGTTCAAACCCTTGTTTTGGATGAAGCGGATGAAATGTTGAACATGGGCTTTATCGATGATATCAATGCGATTTTGGAGAAAGTGCCTAAAAATCGCCAAATGCTGTTGTTCTCTGCAACAATGCCGCCGGCGATTCGCAAAATTGCAACGAAATTTATGAGTAATCCGCAAGAAGTGAAAATTAAATCCAAGGAAATGACGGTTGAAAATATCGAGCAATACTTTGTAAAATCCCAAGAACGGGAAAAATTTGACATTTTAACCCGCTTATTGGATGTCCATCAGCCTGAACTCGCGATTGTTTTTGGCCGGACAAAACGCCGCGTCGATGAATTAGCGCAAGCGCTGAACATCCGTGGATATTTGGCGGAAGGCATTCACGGGGATTTAAGCCAATCAAAACGATTATCTGTGTTGCGTCAATTTAAAGAAAATAAAATTGATATCCTTGTTGCAACGGATGTTGCGGCACGGGGACTGGATATTTCCGGTGTTTCTCACGTCTACAATTTTGACATTCCGCAAGATCCGGAAAGTTATGTTCACCGCATCGGGCGAACTGGCCGTGCGGGGAAATCAGGCATTGCCGTTACGTTTGTAACGCCTCGGGAAATGGGATATTTGCGAATTGTGGAAGAAACAACGAAAAAACGCATTTCGCCCCTTCGGCCACCCACGCAAGATGAAGCTTTGGCAGGTCAACAAAAATTGGCTGTTGAAAGGCTCATCGAAATTGTTCAAGCGAACGACTTAAAAGATTACCGCATACTTGCGACGGAACTTTTGGAAAACTATGAAGCGGTGGATCTTGTAGCTGCAGCGATTAAATCATTCACAAAAGAGCCGGATGCTACACCGGTAAAAATTACAGAAGAAGCTCCTCTTCCAAAACGAAGAGAACGCTCCACAAGCGGTCGTGGAGGGGGACGCGGCGGGGTACGGAAAGAAGTCCGTGGCCGAAAAGAGAGAAGCGGACGCCGCAAAGGCAGATAGGAAATGAAAAAGCAGGAAGGAAAATCCTTCCTGCTTTTTATAGTGCGCCTGGCATGGGTGTAATCTATAGGGTGTAAGTCCCGAACTGTGAAGGCAGAAGTAACAGTTAGCTTAACGCAAGGGTGTCCGTGGTGACGCGGAATCTGAAGGAAGCGAGCGGCAAACTTCCGGTCTGAGGAACACGAACTTCATATAAGGCTAGGTATCATTGGATGAGTTTGCTAAACAAAACAAAGTCCTTTCTGCCAAAGGTGGTACAGAGTAAATGAAGCAGATAGATGGAAGGAAAGATTACATTCTTACCCGGGGAGGTCTGGCGGATATGTGAAGTACGCTTCATAACCTACTTAGTGATAAGTAGCTGAACCGTCAGAAGTCAGCAGAGGTCATAGTATTAGTTGGTTTAGAACTACTAAGAAGGACCGAACAATTAAGAGAGAATAGCCCTTGGCATTCAGTGAGTCATGATGAACACAGAAAACGTAGTACCTCACTTGAGGGAGGAAGCGGTGAATCCCGTGGGGTTCCTCTTGGAGGGTGGAGTGACCACTGGCATAAAGAGAACAGCTATTCACGGAAGTTATATAAAGACTTGCGTCAATCATCTTAATTGAACCGCCGTATACGGAACCGTACGTACGGTGGTGTGAGAGGACGGGAGTTAATCGCTCCCTCCTACTCGATTTTTTTATACTTTTTGGATTGATTCGACATATTGTTTGCGCAATTGGACTTTTTGGATTTTACCGGACGCTGTTTTTGGCAATTCATCCACGAAAGACGCGCTTTTGATCGCTTTAAAGTGGGCCAATTTCGAACGGGTGAAGTCAATGAGTTCTTGTTCAGTAACGCTGTGGCCTTCTTTTAATACAACGATGGCATGTGGCGTTTCCCCCCATTTTTCATGAGGAACCGCGATAACAGCCGCTTCCTTCACGGCTGGATGTTCATAAAGAACGCCTTCCACCTCGATGGAGGAGATATTTTCCCCGCCGCTGATGATGATGTCCTTTTTGCGGTCAGTGATATCGATGTATCCTTTTTCGTCAATTGTTCCTACATCACCGGTATGCAGCCAACCGTCCACAATTGTTTCCATAGTGGCGGTCTCGTTTCTCCAATAACCTTTCATTACACCGTTGCCGCGGACAACAATTTCACCCATCGTTTTTCCGTCATGAGGCACTTCTTCCCCATTTTCGTCCACCACTTTTACTTCCGTACCGATAAATGGCGTACCCGCTTTCGCTTTCAACCGGAATTTTTCTTCTTCCGGCAAATCCACGTATTGGGAAAGAATTCGGGAACCTAAACTGAGCGGTGAAGATTCCGTCATTCCATATACTTGAATGAATTCCCATCCCAGGTCTTTTTCAACTCGTCCGACAAACGCAGGTGGCGGAGCAGAACCCGCAATGACAACCCTGATATTTTTAGGAGTTTCAGGTTTGTGTTCATCGTAATATTGCAATAATGTATTTAATACCGTTGGGGCCATATGAATAACCGTTACATTGTATTTTTGGATGGCATCAAAAATTTGATCGGCTGCAACCTTTCTCAAAGTGACATGGGTTGCTCCGTTGGCAGTATAATAAAACGGTGAACCCCAGCCATTCACATGGAACATTGGCAGAACGTGCAAATATACGTCTTGATCTGTGACGCGCAAGAAATGCATCGAACTTAAAGCATGCAAATAGTTGTTGCGATGAGTGAGAAGAACCCCTTTTGGATTTCCGGTTGTTCCGCTTGTATATAATAAACTGCACTCATCATTTTCATCCAATTCCACACGGTCGAATTTCGAATCGTCGAAGCCTGCAAGCCACTCGTCATAACCGATTTCATTGGTTTCGTTATCTTTGTTATGAACAATGATTGTTTTTACGGTAACCAATTTTTCTTTGATCGGTTCAATTAAATGATAAAGCTCCTGGTCAACGAACAAAACTTTCGATTCGCTGTGATTTAAAATAAAAAGATAATCTTCCGGTTTCAAACGGATGTTTAAAGGCACCATCACTGCACCAACTTGGTAGATGCCATAAAAGCCCTCCAGCATTTCAATAGTGTTTGGCGCAAGATAAGCCACTTTATCGTATTTTTGGATGCCCAATGATTGCAGGCCTCTCGAGAGCTGGTTCACCCGATTATTGAACTCCCGATACGTGAAGCGCCGATCCCCTTCATAACCGATGACTGCTTCCTTGTCCCCATATAGTGCTACGGCACGATCTAAGAAATGGGTTAAAATTAAAGGTACATTCATTCTACATACACTCCTCCAATTCTTTTAAACGTGAACAATTCTCGCAACTTCATTGAAGATACAATAAGTTTATATGAATTTACATACCATAAAATGAGTCTTTTTCAAAGAGAATTTTGAATTTTGAAACAAATTTGAAAGTGAATCCGTATAGAATAGGAGTGACGGATTAGAGGTGAGGACAATGAGAAAAGAACTTGAACATCAAATACCACGAAAAGGGTTGACCGTGTGGCGGCTGTATGGTCTTATTTATACTTTGATTCTATCAATCATTGCAGGGATCCTTTGTTTTTTAACTTATCAATTGGATTGGTTGGACATTTTTTATTACATAGCGATAGGAGCAGTGTTGATCGTTGGATTCGCCTTCATTTGGCTGTTCCCAAAAATCCGGTGGGATCATTGGCGGTATGAGGTGAGGGAGCAGGAAATTGAAATCCAGAGCGGTTTGTTTGTCGTGAAAAGAACTTTAATCCCTATGGTTCGCGTACAACATGTGGACACCACACAAGGACCGATTCTCAAAAAATATGATTTGGCCAATATTGCGATTTCCACAGCGGCGACAACGCATGTGATCCCGATGCTGATAACGGAAGATGCCGACCAGCTGCGGGCGAGAATTTCCGAATTGGCGAGGGTGGCTGAAGATGATGTATAAGAAATATCGGCTCCATCCCATCTCTGCAGTCATTGGTTTTTTGAAAGGACTCAAAGACCTTTTTCCACCATTGCTTATTCTATTGATAGCGAACGGATTTAATTTCCGTGCGGATGCGAAACATTTTTGGGAGTACATTCCTGTTATCATCTTTATAGTGGTTATTATTTTTTATTTGATTTCCGGAATTATCGAATGGAGGACTTTTGTCTATTGGTTTGAAGATAATGAACTGCGGGTGGAATATGGATTGATTGTCAAAAAGAAGCGTTATATCCCTTTTGATCGGATTCAAAGCTTCAACTATAAAGAGACGATACTCCATCGCCTGTTCGGACTCGTGGAAGTCAATGTGGAAACGGCAGGGACCACATCCGGAAAGCCGGAAGCGGTATTCACCGCCATCACAAAAGAGGCTGCGGAGATTATTGAAAACGAAACAAAAAGAGCAAAAACCGGACAAAAACCGGGCGATGAACCGTTGGATGAAGCTGTTCAATCCAATCCCGAGGAGGAAGTATCGCAACCATCCCATGTGATATATAAAATGGCGCCAAAGGATTTGATATTACTTGCGACGACTTCCAATAGCATCGGTGTCGTTATTGCGGGGGTGGCGGCCTTTTTTTCCCAGTTTGCGGATATTATCCCGTCCGACTGGATTGTCGAAGAAGTGGCCGCAATTGTTCAATTCGGAATGATGTTCGTCGCGTTTCTCCTTTTCATCGCATTTTTCATTGCCTGGATACTGTCGGTCATGATCACATTTGTGAATTATTATGATTTCACGGTTGTACAGGAAAATGATCGGATCATTATTACACGGGGGCTGTTGGAAAGAAAGCGGATTATTATTCCACTCAATCGGGTGCAGGGAATCAAGATCATCGAGAATCCTTTGAGACAGCTTACCCGTTATGCAACGGTCGTTGTGGAAAGCGCGAGCTGGGGATTTGGGAAGAATGATACAAATATCGCGATGTTCCCGCTCATTTCAAAAAAAGAAATGTACGAACCATTGCGGCGTTTATTTCCACAGTTTTCGCTCCAATTTGAAAACGGATTGATCCGTCCGCCAAAAAAATCCCGGCCGCACTTTTACAGAGTGTATATCATAGGTTTGATTCCAATCATTGCGATATGTTCATATTTCTTTTATCCGGTCGGGTTATTGTCCATCTTGCTCCCATTTCTTGTTTTCGTGTTGGGTTTGTGGCAATACAAAACAAATGGCTATTTGATTTCCGGAAACCAGTTGACATTAAGGTATCGCATCATCAGCCGGTTGACATTTATCGCCGAAAAGAAACGGATTCAAGTCATTCAAAAGAAACAAAATTATTTTCAAAAAAGGAAAAACATCGCTACCGTTCAGGCAACGGTCATGTCCGGCATTGGCGGTGCAACAGGGAAAGTCGCCCACCTGGACGAATCGGATGTCGATGCGATCCTGTCTTGGTTTGAACGGTCCAAAGAAAATAAAGGGACGGCAGAATAAATTTTCGATATATCAAAAAAACATCATTTTGGTGTTGCGCCAAAATGATGTTTTTTGCATTTGTCCCAGCCTTTAATAAATCATTTTTTGTTGTCCAATTTTAGTGTTATTTCATGCGCCAACGTAATATATTTTTTGGTGAGAAGTAAGCAAGTCCCAACAAGAATCCGGTAATCAATCCACCAATGTGGGCGTAAATGTTAATATTTGGCTGTAAAAAGGTCATAATCAACCCAATAATAATGATCGGCATAATGATTTGTTTCAGTTGAGGCATTGTGTTTCTGGTATAGTAGACAAGTGCTGCATAAGCTCCGAAAATGCCATAAATCGAACCACTGGCCCCCACACTTGCATATTCCCCGGATTGAAAAATGAATGTCGCAACGTTACCGAAAATTCCCGAAAACAAATAAATGGTGATAAAACGCAGTTTCCCTGCAATTCTCTCCAATTCTGGCCCGAATAAAAACAACGAAAACATATTAAACAATATGTGGAAAAACCCTGCGTGCAAGAATGTGGAAGTGATGACCCGCCACCACTCGCCTTCAGCAATCAACCAATTGACGCTCATTCCCATGTAAAATATCGTATCACCAATAACAGGAATCATTGTTAGTATATAAATGATAAGATTTAGCGCAATAATCGTTGCAACAACCGGATAATATTTGATATATTGCCTGAAATTTTCTGTACGAACAAACATAATCGTCACCTCAATTTATAAAATTATTATACATTGTTGTTAGAGATTAATAAAAGGAGAACTTCATCATATGATAAAAGGAATAGGTTTGGACATAGTGGAGATTGAACGGATCAAGGAGCTGATGAATCGGACTGATAAATTTCATAAGCGCATTTTATCGGAGCGGGAGTTGGATATTTTTAATCATCTTTCTGAAAAAAGAAAATATGAATTTTTAGCAGGGAGATTTGCAGCAAAGGAAGCTTTCTCAAAAGCCAATGGCACTGGAATAAGGGAGGGATGTGAATTTCATCAGATTGAAATCTTAAATGATGAACTGGGAAAACCGGTACTTTACTTTCATGGCCAAGCAGTCAATGGTTTTGTCAGCATCACCCATTCAAGGGATTATGCTGCGGCACAAGTGATCATTATGAGTTCATGATGCCATCAATGATTTTTTGTTGTTGTCCAATAGTGATAGCATAAACCTCTATTTGCCTTCATATATTTGTCCTATCCAGTTAGAGTAGAAAGGATGGAGTTTTGAGACAGAAGTTAACGATATTTATTGTTTTGCTGTTAAGTGTCATCGTACTTGGTGCTTGCGGTAAAGATTCAAAGGAAGAAGTTTTGGAGAAGTTGCATGAAAAATGGGCTGAAGGGAAAGGCTATGAACTGGATGCGACGATGGAAATCAAAACGGGAAGCGAACCGAGAGTGTATGATGTCAATGTATGGCATACACGGCCGGATTTCTATCGCGTTCAAGTTTCACAAAAAGATGAAGATGTAACGCAGATGATCATCCGCAATAAAGAAGGAGTATTCGTAGTCACGCCTTCGCTCAAGAAAACGTACAAGTTCCAAAGCGAGTGGCCGAAACAAAATAGCCAGCCGTATTTAATCGGAGCGTTGGCCGAGGATTTGTTGGCGGATAAAAATGTGGCGATGGAAGAAACGGATGACAGCTACATTTTTACAGCGGCAACGAGAAACAACCATAAGAGCATCATGCCGACACAAAAGGTGACTGTAGATAAGAAAACGCTGTTGCCGAAATCCGTTTCGATCCTGAACGAAGCTGAAGAGGAGCAAATGCTCATCACCTTCAAAAAGATTGATTTAGGCGTCCAACATAAGGAAAAAGAATATGCAGTTGAGCAATTTACAAAAGATGAAGAAAATGTGGCAACTGAAGAAAAGGAAAGCGCCGATTTCCAAACATATTATCCGGTGCTTGCTTGGGACAACACGACTTTAGTGGATGAAAAAAGAATCGAAGGCGAAGATGGAGTCGAACGGGTGATTTTAACATTTGAAGGGGATAAATCCTTCACATTGGTACAAGAACCGATTGAAATAGGTGAATCCGCAACGATTCCGGTATTCCAACCAGGGGAATTACTGGATATGGGCTTTACAATCGGAGCTATTACGGATCATTCCATCAGCTTCGAAAAGGATGGCATTTCCTTCTTCATTGCATCCAATGACTTAACGCAAGAAGAAATGATAGAAGTGGCAGCTTCCATTACGGCAGGCAGTCTGAAATAGTAATTCGTTGCGTTGTTGGACGGAGAGTTTTACAATACAAGAAGAAAACCTATAGAAATTTCATGGTTTAAAAAAAGAAAAAGAGGGAAAACTAACAAATGCGTAACAATAAGCACTTCCGTCCAACAAAAGCTATCATCGATTTAGATGCAATCAAATATAATGTTTTACAATTAAAAAAACATATCCAACCTAATGTGAAAATTATTGCAGTTGTGAAGGCAAATGCTTATGGACATGGTGATGTGGAAGTGACGAAAGCAGCCCTTGAAGCGGGGGCAAGCATGCTCGCAGTGGCCACTCCCGAAGAAGCGCTTCATGTTCGTAAGCATTTACCCACTGTTGATATATTGGTATTAGGATATTCGCCTGTTTCATTTGCCGAATATGCGGCAAATGAAAATATTACATTGACGGTTTATTCTTCCGATTGGGTTGAAGAGGCCAAAAAAAGTTGCAATAAACCATTAAAATTACATATTAAAGTCGATACCGGAATGCATAGGATCGGCGTAACATCAGAAAAAGAATTGCGCTCACTGTATGAAAAGATACAATCTGCCGAACAATTTATTTTGGATGGGATTTTTACCCATTTTGCGACTGCTGATGAAGAGGATGATTCCTACTTCCAAAAACAAGCCAACCGATTTGAACAATTCCTGAAAGCATTGCCGGAAAAGCCGAGACTTGTGCATGTTGCGAACACGGCAACCGCTTTAATCAAGGATGCACGTTTACAATATGATGCAGTACGTTTCGGCATATCCATGTATGGCTTGGCACCTTCCGAATTTGTCAAATCCAAATTGCCTTATCCGTTGAAACCGGCCTTTTCTTTGGAAACGGAATTAGTTGCCGTTAAACAAATCGGGCCTGGTGAGTCAGTTGGCTACGGTGCCACTTTTACCGCAGAACAACCAACTTATATCGGTACATTGCCGATCGGTTATGCAGACGGATTAATTCGTAAATATAGCGGACAGGATGTTTTGATCGATGGGAAAAGAGTTCCCATTGTGGGAAGAATTTGTATGGATCAATGTATGATTGCATTACCTGCTGCATATAATATTGGTGAAAAAGTCGTTTTAATAGGAAAACAAAAAAACGAAGAAATTACAATTGATGAGTGGGCTGCCAAAGTAGACACTATAAACTACGAAGTTCCTTGCATCATCACTTCTAGAGTACCCAGAATTTACTACAAAAATTAATAAATATCGACAAAAACCTCAACAAAAACTGTGAAAAACCAAAAAATTGTAACATCTTGTCTTTTCTTCTCTAATTGATGGTGTTAGAATGAGAGAGAGTGATGAGATTAGGTTATGGTTTTTGTGGAGGTGCTTATTGTGTACGCAAAGAGAGTGAATGATGCAAAGGAAATTACGGTGGCTCTTCCTCACGAAATGATGAAATTTTGCGGTGTGGAGAACGAAAACAATGAGGTAATTGTTTACGTTTCTAAACGCAGAGTGGTTGCATGTAAACCAAATCAAATACGGGAGGCTTTAATCAGAGGGTATGTAGAAATGGGACAAATTAATTTGTCGATTTCAAGCGAATGTCTACATGCCGAGTATGAAGCAGAGCATACAGTGGAGCGTCTCGTAAGCGGGGGATGACATTATTGATTGTTAAACGTGGGGACGTTTTCTTTGCAGATCTGTCACCTGTCGTTGGTTCTGAACAAGGTGGCACTAGGCCTGTCTTGATTATCCAAAATGATATTGGTAATCGATTCAGTCCTACTGTGATTATTGCAGCGATCACTGCGCAAATTCAAAAAGCAAAATTACCTACCCATGTCGAAATCGATGCGAAAAAGTACGGTTTCGAAAGGGATTCGGTAATTTTGCTTGAGCAATTGCGTACCATCGATAAGTCCAGATTAACAGACCGAATAACCCATTTGGATGATGAACTAATGGAAAAAGTGGATGTTGCTTTAGAAATTAGTCTAGGGTTAATAAAATTTTGAATACATAAGAAAGGGTGGCTGATAAAGCGGACAACGCTTTATCAGCTTTTTTTGCAAAAAAGAGGAGATTGGCATCCCAATTCAGAAAATAATATATTCACTGGGCGAAAAGGGGAAATCGGACAAATTCCCTTTATGCTACTAGTATTAAGTATCCAATATAATTTATGTCATTGATGGAAAGTAATTCAATACGTTATGATAAATACATACTACGATCCTTTTTTAAAAATTTTTCTCTACATAATAAATTCATAGATATAGAGAGATAGTAATCGTTAGGGAAAATCAATGGGGGTGTTAAAAATGAGAGATCACCCGACAGTAAAGATTGTGACAGAATTAGATATTGTTGCTGCACGTCGATTAAGTCGCTATATGGCGAAAGAGATCGGATTTGGAGTTGTTGATCAGGCGAGAATCGCCACTGCCACCAGTGAATTGGCAAAAAATATATATTTATATGCCACCACAGGCGAAATTATTGTAGAGAAAATAGAGAAAGACGGGCAAAAAGGGATTGCCATAACAGCGATAGATAATGGTCCAGGCATTGCGAATCCCCACAAAATACTGGAAGACGGTTATGCAAAATCAAGCAGTCAAGGCGCCGGACTTCCAGGTGTAAAGCGATTGATGGATTCAATACAAATCAACTCGGAAATCGGTAAAGGAACTGTCATCAGGATTGAAAAGTGGGTGAAATAGGGGAGTGAATTCTTCTTGAAAGAATTGAAAGTTCAGTACGAAAAAGTGTTGTCAGATTATCTGTTGAATCAAAATGAGAGCAATTTATATATTGGCCAAAATCTGGTGCGGGAATTAATGAGAAGCAATGTTTCACCGGAAGATTTGGTCAGCATTCATAAACAATCGATGGAAAATATCGTTCCAAACCTTCCTGAATCCGTTTCGAATTCTTTCGACTTTTTAATCGAAGTGATGGTTCACTTTGGGCTCAAGCTGAAGGAACACCAAAGTCTATTATTAAAGCAGGAAGAAATCCGGATCGAAATGGAAATAGCGGCAAAAATCCAAAATTTATTGCTTGAAACGAAAATTCCAAAACCAAATGGACTCGATATCGGAATGGTTTCTGTGCCGGTCCGGAAAATGAATGGGGATTATGTCCATTTTATGCATGATGACGGAAACTATTTCAGTGTTGCGGTGACAGATGTGGTTGGAAAAGGTGTGCCGGCAGCACTGTGCATGTCCATGGTGAAATATGGGTTGGATACGTTGGAATATGCAAACAATAACCCATCTTATGTACTTGAAGTGCTGAATCGCATCATCGAAAAAAGTGTCGATGACAGCATGTTTGTATCGATGTTCTATGGCCGGTATGATTTGGAGAACGATATCTTCACTTTTGGTTCAGCCGGCCATGAGCCTGCACTCTACTATAATTCTAAAGATCAAACTTTTTCAGACCTGGATTCCAAAGGATTGTTGCTGGGAGTATTGCCTGAAATCAAGTATTCCCAAAAAGACATTCATCTATCAGAAAACGATTTTATCATTTTGATTACAGATGGGGTGACAGAATTCAGAAATATGGACAATTTTGATTCCCGCGCCTATATCAAAAGGCTGGCGAAATCGTTAAGCCATTTAAGCGCACAGGATATGTGCAACAAGATATTTGAAAATTTGAATAAATTGCATAATTTTCAATTGGCGGATGATTTTACGATTGTTACTATTAAAAAATATTAAAAGGTAATATATATTCAGGTTTAATCACTAAGAATTTTGGGAAAGGTACTATAGTCAATTTGGAGGTGTCCTGGATGAATGTCAACGTGCAATTTCGGGAAGAGGAAAATAGAATTTATGGAATTATAGAAGGGGAAATTGATACTTTCACGGCTCCTATTTTAAGAGATGAGCTGGATATTATTTCGATCAAGGAAAACATGAACATTGAATTGGACTTATCAAAGGTTACTTATATGGATAGTACAGGATTGGGTGTGTTTGTTGCATTTTATAAGAAGGTATTGAAAGAAAATGCCAATTTAAAGTTGGTACGCCTATCTGGTCGCTTAGCCAGACTTTTTGAAATCACAGGGCTGAGTGAATTAATGGATATTGAAACTGATAAAAAGGTGGAACCTGCAAATGAGTGCATTTGACTATGTAGAAATTCGAATACCTGCTAAACCGCAATATGTAAGCGTCATTCGTCTAACAATCTCCGGATTAGCTGCCAGATTAGGTTTTTTGTACGATGAAATAGAAGATATGAAAATCGCGGTGAGCGAAGCGGTCACAAATGTGGTGCAGCACGCCTATCAAGGTGTGGATGAGGGGGAAGTTGTTATCGGATGCGCATTGTACAAGGACAAAATGGAAATTATGGTCTCCGATTACGGCAATGGGTTTAATTTTGAGGAAATTAAATCAAAAATCGGACCATATCGGGAAGATGAAAATATCTCAAGTTTACGCGAAGGTGGACTTGGCTTTTATCTAATGGAAACTTTAATGGACGAGGTGAGAGTGAACAATGAAGGTGGAGTTACTGTTTTCATGACGAAATTTGTCGCAAGAGAGCAGGTGAATGAAAATGTCCACAAGATCCCAATCACTTAGACCTGAAGAAGAAGTCATTTCCGACATCCTTGAATATCAAAAAAACGAAGATGAAGAACTTCTGACAAAGATAGTCCTTTATTATGAAGATTTAGTGGAATCCATTGCTAAAAAATATTCGTACGGAAAATCTCTCTATGATGATGTGTATCAAGTAGGGATGTTAGGGTTATTGGGGGCAATCAAACGCTACGATCCTTCTCTCGGAAAAAAATTTGAGGCTTTTGCCATCCCTACAATCATAGGTGAAATCAAACGTTTTTTGCGGGATAAAACTTGGGATGTGCACGTTCCACGACGCATAAAAGAACTGGGACCGAAGATCAAAACAGCAGTTGAACATTTGACGATTAAGTTGCAACATTCTCCATCCATACCCGAAATCGCAGAATACTTGGGCGTTGAAGTGGAAGAAGTATTGGAAGCGATGGAAATCGGCAAAAACTATCAAGCTTTATCGATTGATCATTCCATCGAATCGGATACGGACGGAAGCACTGTGACATTATTGGATATGATTGGACAGGAAGATGATCGCTATGAACTGACCAACAAAAGGATTGTCTTTTCCGAAATCATCAATGTATTATCCGAACGGGAGAAGAAAATCATTCAACTCACCTTTTTGGAGCAATTAAGTCAAAAAGAAGCCGGTGAAATGTTGGGAATATCTCAAATGCATGTTTCCCGAATCCAGAGAAAGGCGATTGAAAAATTAAAAAGTGCCATTGCGACAAACAGTAGCGTTTCAATTTGATAGTTTCATAGATTGTGGACAAGCCTGCTCGTTTATTTTTGGAGTAGGCTATTATTTTTTTTGCAAAAATGCGTATGACAGCTATCTTCACTAGTACAGCAGAGATGATAATGTTACAATAACCTTGTCTATTTCCAAATTTGATTATTATATCGGAAGGCTGTAACGTAGAAAGGCTGTGGAAAAATGGATGAAAAGCAAATGTTTCAATTGATCGCAAAGGATACGAATGTGAAACCATCCCAAGTGGAGGCGGTCATCAAGCTGTTGGAAGACGGGAACACCGTGCCGTTTATAGCCCGTTATCGTAAAGAAGCAACGGGTTCCCTTGACGAAGTGCAAATTAAATCAATTGAAGAACGGTATCACTACGTACAACAACTGGAGCAAAGAAAAGAAGAGGTCATCCGGTTAATTGATGAACAGGGAAAACTCACGGAAGAACTGGCCGCTGAAATCCGGGCAGCTACAATACTGCAGCGGGTGGAAGACTTATATCGTCCATACAAACAAAAACGCCGCACGAAAGCGACCGTTGCAAAAGAACGGGGGCTTGAACCGTTAGCGGATGAATTGATGAAATTTGGGATGGATCCGATAGAAACTCTGGCAAGTCCATTCATGAACGAAGAAAAAGAAATATTGACGGTGGAGGATGCCATCAATGGAGCCAAAGATATTTTGGCGGAGCGATTCTCTGATGATGCCAAAGTCCGGGATTTACTTAGAAAGCTATCATGGAGGGAAGGGATTATTACTACCTCCGTAAAAGATGGGGAAAAAGATGAGAAGAAAGTATTTGAAATGTATTACGAATACGAAGAACCAGTCAGAAGCATCGTTCCCCATCGAACGCTCGCCATCAATCGGGGAGAAAAAGAAGAAGTGTTGAAAGTGTCCATTCATGTACCATTGGACAAAGCGCTGCAAATCATGGAGAAAGAATGGATTCCATCAAAATCAATCTCCCCTTCAATTGTACCGGTAAAAGAAGCGATTGAAGACAGTTATAAACGGCTCATCCAACCTTCCATCGAGAGGGAAATTCGTAATGAGTTGACAGAAAAGGCAGAGGCTCAAGCAATCCATATTTTTTCAGAGAATTTGAGAAGCTTGCTTTTGCAACCGCCAATGCGCGGCATTACTGTGCTTGGGGTGGACCCTGCTTATCGGACTGGATGCAAATTGGCCGTTGTGGACGAAACCGGGAAATTGCTGGAAGTGTCAGCAATCTATCCGCATCCGCCTGTATCGAAAGTGGAAGAGTCGAAAGCGATAGTAAAGGCGCTGCTAGATAAATATCCCATTGATATCATTGCGATTGGCAATGGTACGGCATCAAGGGAAACCGAACAATTTATTGCAGATGTATTAAAAGAAGTGGATCGGGATGTATCTTATGTCATCGTCAATGAAGCAGGAGCTTCCGTATACTCCGCTTCCGAAATTGCACGGGAAGAGTTTCCGGATTTGCAGGTTGAACAGCGGAGTGCCGTATCCATTGCACGACGTCTTCAAGATCCGCTGTCCGAACTTGTGAAGATTGATCCAAAAGCGGTGGGTGTAGGCCAATATCAGCACGATGTATCCCAAAAGAAACTGGCGGAATCATTGTCATTTATTGTTGAGACGGCCGTAAACCAAGTGGGAGTGGATGTAAATACCGCATCGAGCTCACTATTGCAATATGTATCGGGACTTTCGAAAACAGTGGCGGAGAATATAGTTAAAATGCGCATCGAAAATGGGAAATTTACATCCCGCACCCAGTTGAAGAAAGTGCCAAGACTTGGCGCGAAAACATATGAACAAGCGATCGGGTTCTTGCGCATACCAGACGCCAAAAACCCATTCGATGCAACGGGAATTCACCCGGAAAGTTATGAAATAGCGGAAAAAATTCTTGAACTTTGCGGTTTATCCAAAAATGATATTGGCACCGAGAAATGTGAGCAGACTTTAAGCGACGTTAACATTAATCAGTTAAGCGAGCAATTGGGCGTTGGCGAAATTACGGTAAAAGATATCGTTGATACATTAATGAAGCCGATGAGGGATCCCCGTGATGAGTATCCGCAACCGCTGTTAAAAACAGATGTATTAAAAATGGAAGATTTGAAAGCGGGAATGGAATTGCAAGGAACTGTCAGAAACGTTGTTGACTTTGGAGCTTTTGTTGATATCGGTGTGAAACAGGATGGCCTTGTGCACATTTCAAAATTGAAAAAAGGAAGGGTCAAACATCCCCTTGACGTCGTTTCATTGGGAGACATTGTGACGGTTTGGGTTGAAAAAGTGGAGAGCGAAAAAGGAAGGATTGCTCTAACAATGATACCGCCGGAAAAGCAAACCGTTGGAAATGAAGAAGCAAACTAAAAAATCAATGTCCGTTTTCACATTGCTTGATATGTTAAAAGGTGAGGTGTCTAACAAATTAGGCACCTCTTATTTTTGGTATGCTAACATTATTGCAGATAATATTATTTATGATATTGAGAAAAAAGATGGTGAAGAAAATGACGGATCAGGAACTTCAACTATTAGTGGAACAAATGTCTTTGGAATACTTTGGGCGCAGTTTTTTACATAAAGCATATTTTAATCCCCGATTGAAAACGACTGGCGGCCGGTATTTGCTGAAAAGCCATAATATTGAATTGAACAGAAAATCATATGAACTCTTTGGCATGGAAGAATTGAGGGGCATCATACTTCATGAACTTTGCCATTATCATCTTCATATTCAAGGAAAAGGGTATAAACACCGGGATAAAGACTTCCGAAATTTAATGGCAAAAGTCGGGGCACCGAGATATTGTTCCAGAATTGAAGAAAGCTATCGGAAACACAAAACGGTGCATCTGTACGAATGTGCAACTTGCCATCAACAATACATACGAAAGCGAAGAATGGATGTCAGAAAATATCGTTGCGGCATTTGCCGAGGGCCATTAAAAAAAGTGAGCGAATTTAAGAAGAATTAACTTTACAACATTAATTTTTCGTGGTAAATTAATTAGCGTTGTCGCAAGATATACTTTATAATAATGCTTAGAAAATATGGGGAATATCAAAGATTTTTCCGAATGAATAAATGAAAAAAGTTGTTGACTTTTATATAGATAGTCATTATAATAATAAAAGTCGGCAGGGAAAACCGATAAATAAAATCATTATTCCGAAGTAGCTCAGTGGTAGAGCAATCGGCTGTTAACCGATTGGTCGTAGGTTCGAATCCTACCTTCGGAGCCATGGCCCCTTGGTCAAGTGGTTAAGACACCGCCCTTTCACGGCGGTAACACGGGTTCGAATCCCGTAGGGGTCATCTTGTTTTTACGGTCTCGTGGTGTAGCGGTTAACATGCCTGCCTGTCACGCAGGAGATCGCCGGTTCGATCCCGGTCGGGACCGCCATTACAAGTTATTGGGGTATAGCCAAGTGGTAAGGCAACGGATTTTGATTCCGTCATGCCCAGGTTCGAATCCTGGTACCCCAGCCAACTAAATATGAGCCATTAGCTCAGTGGTAGAGCATCTGACTTTTAATCAGAGGGTCGAAGGTTCGAGTCCTTCATGGCTCATTTTTTTAAAAAAATAATTGACAAATCCAAATGGATATGTATAATTAATAAAGCCACCGATAAATGCGGTCGTGGCGGAATGGCAGACGCGCTAGGTTGAGGGCCTAGTGGGGGCAACCCCGTGGAGGTTCAAGTCCTCTCGGCCGCACCAATTGAATGCGCGTTATTTCAAATCAAATAATAATATGCGGGTGTAGTTTAATGGTAAAACCTCAGCCTTCCAAGCTGATGTCGTGGGTTCGATTCCCATCACCCGCTCCATTTTTGTCTTATGAACCTTGAAAACTGAACACCGAAACGTTAATGTTATAAATTTTCCAATTCGTTGACCCTCGTTGACGGATTGGATACGGACAAAAGTTTGAGCTAATCAAATTTTCTTTTATGGAGAGTTTGATCCTGGCTCAGGACGAACGCTGGCGGCGTGCCTAATACATGCAAGTCGAGCGGACCAATTAGAAAGCTTGCTTTTTAATTGGTTAGCGGCGGACGGGTGAGTAACACGTGGGTAACCTGCCCTATAGACCGGGATAACTCGCGGAAACGCGTGCTAATACCGGATAACACACCGAAGCGCATGCTTCGGGGTTGAAAGATGGTTCTGCTATCACTATAGGATGGGCCCGCGGCGCATTAGCTAGTTGGTGGGGTAACGGCCTACCAAGGCGACGATGCGTAGCCGACCTGAGAGGGTGATCGGCCACACTGGGACTGAGACACGGCCCAGACTCCTACGGGAGGCAGCAGTAGGGAATCTTCCACAATGGGCGAAAGCCTGATGGAGCAACGCCGCGTGAGCGAAGAAGGTCTTCGGATCGTAAAGCTCTGTTGTAAGGGAAGAACAAGCGCAGCAGTCACTGGCTGCGCCCTGACGGTACCTTACTAGAAAGCCACGGCTAACTACGTGCCAGCAGCCGCGGTAATACGTAGGTGGCAAGCGTTGTCCGGAATTATTGGGCGTAAAGCGCGCGCAGGCGGTCTCTTAAGTCTGATGTGAAAGCCCCCGGCTCAACCGGGGAGGGTCATTGGAAACTGGGAGACTTGAGTGCAGGAGAGGGAAGTGGAATTCCATGTGTAGCGGTGAAATGCGTAGAGATATGGAGGAACACCAGTGGCGAAGGCGGCTTCCTGGCCTGTAACTGACGCTGAGGCGCGAAAGCGTGGGGAGCAAACAGGATTAGATACCCTGGTAGTCCACGCCGTAAACGATGAGTGCTAGGTGTTAGGGGGTTTCCGCCCCTTAGTGCTGCAGCTAACGCATTAAGCACTCCGCCTGGGGAGTACGGTCGCAAGACTGAAACTCAAAGGAATTGACGGGGGCCCGCACAAGCGGTGGAGCATGTGGTTTAATTCGAAGCAACGCGAAGAACCTTACCAGGTCTTGACATCCCGCTGACCGCCATGGAGACATGGCCTTCCCTTCGGGGACAGCGGTGACAGGTGGTGCATGGTTGTCGTCAGCTCGTGTCGTGAGATGTTGGGTTAAGTCCCGCAACGAGCGCAACCCTTGTCCTTAGTTGCCATCATTCAGTTGGGCACTCTAAGGAGACTGCCGTACAAATACGGAGGAAGGTGGGGATGACGTCAAATCATCATGCCCCTTATGACCTGGGCTACACACGTGCTACAATGGGTGGTACAAAGGGCAGCAAACCCGCGAGGGGGAGCGAATCCCAAAAAGCCACTCTCAGTTCGGATTGCAGGCTGCAACTCGCCTGCATGAAGCCGGAATCGCTAGTAATCGCGGATCAGCATGCCGCGGTGAATACGTTCCCGGGCCTTGTACACACCGCCCGTCACACCACGAGAGTCTGTAACACCCGAAGTCGGTGAGGTAACCCTCCGGGAGCCAGCCGCCGAAGGTGGGACAGATGATTGGGGTGAAGTCGTAACAAGGTAGCCGTATCGGAAGGTGCGGCTGGATCACCTCCTTTCTAAGGATATAAACGGAAAACATTAACGTTTTGGGTTCAGTTTTGAAGGTTCATGCCTTCAATCAAGAGTTTTGTTCTTTGAAAACTGGATAAACGACATTGAAAGCAAGAAATTTACTGTAAAGTTCTTACGCTTTTCTGATAGAAAAGCAAACCATCAAGGGTTACGAGGCGCAAGCAAATCGTAAGCCGTAAGGTTAAGTTAGTAAGGGCGCACGGTGGATGCCTTGGCACTAGGAGCCGATGAAGGACGGGACTAACACCGATATGCTTCGGGGAGCTGTAAGTAAGCTTTGATCCGGAGATTTCCGAATGGGGCAACCCACTGCTCGTAATGGAGCAGTATCTTAACGTGAATTCATAGCGTTAAGAGGGCACACCCAGGGAACTGAAACATCTAAGTACCTGGAGGAGAAGAAAGAAACATCGATTCCCTGAGTAGCGGCGAGCGAAACGGGAACAGCCCAAACCAAGAGGCTTGCCTCTTGGGGTTGTAGGACACTCTATACGGAGTTACAAAAGGATGGGTTAGACGAACCGTTCTGGAAAGGACGGCCGTAGAAGGTAACAGCCCTGTAGTCGAAAATCCATCCTCTCCAGAGTGGATCCTGAGTACGGCGGAACACGTGAAATTCCGTCGGAATCCGGGAGGACCATCTCCCAAGGCTAAATACTCCCTAGTGACCGATAGTGAACCAGTACCGTGAGGGAAAGGTGAAAAGCACCCCGGGAGGGGAGTGAAAGAGAACCTGAAACCGTGTGCCTACAAGTAGTCAGAGCCCGTTAACGGGTGATGGCGTGCCTTTTGTAGAATGAACCGGCGAGTTACGATTACGTGCAAGGTTAAGTCGAGGAGACGGAGCCGCAGCGAAAGCGAGTCTGAATAGGGCGAAAGAGTACGTGGTCGTAGACCCGAAACCAGGTGATCTACCCATGTCCAGGGTGAAGGTGAGGTAACACTCACTGGAGGCCCGAACCCACGCACGTTGAAAAGTGCGGGGATGAGGTGTGGGTAGCGGAGAAATTCCAATCGAACTTGGAGATAGCTGGTTCTCTCCGAAATAGCTTTAGGGCTAGCCTCGCGTAACGAATACTGGAGGTAGAGCACTGTTTGGACTAGGGGCCCACCTCGGGTTACCGAATTCAGACAAACTCCGAATGCCAGCTATTTAGACGCGGGAGTCAGACTACGAGTGATAAGATCCGTGGTCAAGAGGGAAACAGCCCAGACCACCAGCTAAGGTCCCAAAGTAACCGTTAAGTGGAAAAGGATGTGGCGTTGCTTAGACAACCAGGATGTTGGCTTAGAAGCAGCCATCATTTAAAGAGTGCGTAATAGCTCACTGGTCGAGTGACGCTGCGCCGAAAATGTATCGGGGCTAAACGGTTCACCGAAGCTGTGGATTCGTGCTTCGCACGAGTGGTAGGAGAGCGTTCTAAGTGCGCAGAAGTCAGACCGGAAGGACTGGTGGAGCGCTTAGAAGTGAGAATGCCGGTATGAGTAGCGAAAGATGGGTGAGAATCCCATCCACCGAATGACTAAGGTTTCCTGAGGAAGGCTCGTCCGCTCAGGGTTAGTCGGGACCTAAGCCGAGGCCGAAAGGCGTAGGCGATGGACAACAGGTTGATATTCCTGTACCACCTCCCCGCCGTTTGAGCAATGGGGGGACGCAGGAGGATAGGGAAAGCACGCCGTTGGTCGCGCGTGTCCAAGCCGCAAGGCGGGGAAGTAGGCAAATCCGCTTCCCGTAACGCCAAGCGGTGATGGGGAGCCTCTTTGGAGGCGAAGTTCCTGATTTCACACTGCCAAGAAAAGCCTCTAGCGAGGCGGGAGGTGCCCGTACCGCAAACCGACACAGGTAGTCGAGGAGAGAATCCTAAGGTGAGCGAGAGAACTCTCGTTAAGGAACTCGGCAAAATGACCCCGTAACTTCGGGAGAAGGGGTGCTCATTGGGGTGCAAGCCCCGATGAGCCGCAGTGAATAGGCCCAGGCGACTGTTTATCAAAAACACAGGTCTCTGCAAAACCGCAAGGTGACGTATAGGGGCTGACGCCTGCCCGGTGCTGGAAGGTTAAGAGGAGGAGTTAGCGCAAGCGAAGCTCCGAATTGAAGCCCCAGTAAACGGCGGCCGTAACTATAACGGTCCTAAGGTAGCGAAATTCCTTGTCGGGTAAGTTCCGACCCGCACGAAAGGCGTAACGATCTGGGCACTGTCTCAACGAGAGACTCGGTGAAATTATAGTACCTGTGAAGATGCAGGTTACCCGCGACAGGACGGAAAGACCCCGTGGAGCTTTACTGTAACCTGATATTGAATTTCGGTGCAACTTGTACAGGATAGGTAGGAGCCGTAGAAGGGGGAGCGCCAGCTTCCCTGGAGGCGCCCTTGGGATACTACCCTGGTTGTACTGAAATTCTAACCCGCAAGCCTGATCGGCTTGGGAGACAGTGTCAGGTGGACAGTTTGACTGGGGCGGTCGCCTCCCAAAAGGTAACGGAGGCGCCCAAAGGTTCCCTCAGAATGGTTGGAAATCATTCGCAGAGTGTAAAGGCATAAGGGAGCTTGACTGCGAGACCTACAAGTCGAGCAGGGTCGAAAGACGGGCTTAGTGATCCGGTGGTTCCGCATGGAAGGGCCATCGCTCAACGGATAAAAGCTACCCCGGGGATAACAGGCTTATCTCCCCCAAGAGTCCACATCGACGGGGAGGTTTGGCACCTCGATGTCGGCTCATCGCATCCTGGGGCTGTAGTCGGTCCCAAGGGTTGGGCTGTTCGCCCATTAAAGCGGTACGCGAGCTGGGTTCAGAACGTCGTGAGACAGTTCGGTCCCTATCCGTCGTGGGCGCAGGAAATTTGAGAGGAGCTGTCCTTAGTACGAGAGGACCGGGATGGACACACCGCTGGTGTACCAGTTGTCTTGCCAAAGGCACAGCTGGGTAGCTATGTGTGGACGGGATAAGTGCTGAAAGCATCTAAGCATGAAGCCCCCCTCAAGATGAGATTTCCCATTGCATAAGCAAGTAAGATCCCTCAAAGACGATGAGGTAGATAGGTCCGAGGTGGAAGCACGGTGACGTGTGGAGCTGACGGATACTAATCGATCGAGGACTTAACCAAAAGAAAGCTTTCAATGCCGTTATCCAGTTTTGAGAGAACAACCTCTCAACTAAATATGGTGAAGTGACGATGGCAAAGAGGTCACACCCGTTCCCATACCGAACACGGAAGTTAAGCTCTTTAGCGCCGATGGTAGTTGGGGGCTTCCCCCTGCGAGAGTAGGACGTCGCTTCGCAAGCAGAAACACCACGAAAGTGGTGTTTTTTTATTGCCCAAAATAAGCCCCCAACTACCAAAGACCGGAGGTCAGCTCGGCGCGATACAGAAGCAGGAACCAAAAAGTGAAGCGGCAAACCGATTAGAAGCAGACGAGAAGCACGGGGACCAAGAAGATCAAGGAAGTGAGGAACCGGAGCGCAAGCGTCGGGTACGTGAGCACCGGACCGCCGAAACTGACGAGAGTAGCCGGTCAACGTGCTTCGGAGTTCGCGCCGATGGTAGTTGGGGGCCCTCTGCGAGAGTAGGACGTCGTCAATGTTTTTTCATTGAAATTCCACACAAATAAGACAGAAAGTCTGTTCATTTCTAGAAAAGGAGACAATATTCGATTTAATTTAATATTAATATTTAGAGGATACAAGAAAACAAAGAAAGACGAGTGTTCCAGTCCCATAAAACACCAACCACTAAACTTGACGAAAGTGGAAGGTCAACGTGCTTCGGAGTTCGCGCCGATGGTAGTTGGGGGTCCCTGCGAGAGTAGGACGTCGCATTAAAAAATTGAACATTTAAATATTTATGCTTTGTAACCATTATCAAAGACAGGAAGTCTTATTCATTTTCATTTTTTGAAGAAGCAGAATTTAAGTTATAGCAATATTAGTGTTCAGAGGACTGAAAGTCTGTAAGATATTCAAAATCCTCCCCTCTCCCCCCATCTAATGTCAGAAAAGGGTGAAAAGAATAAATATATAATAACAACCCTTTTTGAGGTGAAAATATGCGACGGTTAAAAAGAAACACCATTGTGATAATTTTCATTATTGTGGCGAGCATGATTCATTTTCTCTTCAAATTTTTTCTATAAACCGGATATGGAAATACATCTCTCTATAAATTGAAAACAATTTATTTCTAGAAAGGAAATGAATGAGTTACTATATAGAGAGATGTTTTTATTTTGCTTTTCGTTGATGAATCGAAGTCCTTTTAGATAAACTATTGTTGATGTGAAGTGAGAGGATATGTGATGGAAATGTATGAAAAGGAAGTCCATTCATTAGAAGAAACAAATCAATTAGCCATTCGTCTGGCCAATTTACTTGAGCCTGGAGATAATATTACTTTCGAAGGAGATTTAGGGGCTGGAAAAACCACATTTGTTCAAGCATTGGCAAAAGGGCTTGGCATTTCAAGAACGGTAAACAGTCCGACATTTACAATCATGAAACAATATGAAGGAAGATTGCCGCTTAATCACCTGGATGTCTATCGGTTGGAAAACAGCGATGAAGATTTGGGCTGGGAAGAAATATTCTATGGTGATGCGGTTACAGTTGTGGAATGGGCGCATTTAATAGAAGATCATTTGCCGGAAGAACGATTGGAAATTGAAATTCAACGATTGGATGAAAATAAAAGAAAGTTTATATTTAGACCGATTGGAAATCGGTATGAACGGTTATGTGAGGAGTTATTTCAATGATTTGGTTAGGGATAGAAACTTCAAATAAACCACTTTCCGTCGCCATTGCAAAGGATGGACAAGTGTTGGCGGAAATTGTGCAAAATTCGAATATGACACATTCTGTCACTTGTATGCCAGCGATTGAAGAAGTTTTTCGGAAAGCCAATTTACAACCGGCTGATGTCGATGCCATCGCCGTTTCGGAAGGACCGGGTTCGTATACCGGATTGCGGATAGGGGTTACCATTGCTAAAACATTGGCATGGACTTTAAAGAAACCTTTAGTTGGCGTATCCAGTTTAAAAGTGCTTGCAAGCAATGCAGAATTGTATAATGGCACTATTTGTGCGCTGTTTGATGCAAGAAGAAAAAATGTATATGCAGCAGCATACAGCGGTATGGATTTGAACACGATCATCCCGGAACATCACGGTTCGTTGGAGGAACTGTTGCAGCAGTTAAAAAGAGATGATGGACCGATTATGTTTGTTGGCTTGGATGCAACAAAATTTAAGGAAGACATCCAAGCCGTGTTAGGGGAACTGGCTGAATTCGCACCCCCTTCTCTCCATTTGCCGAGAGCATCAAAATTAATTGAACTTGCTGAAAAAGAACCGATACCGCCATTAGAAGCGATCCATTCCTTTGTTCCCCAATATCACCGTTTAGCCGAAGCAGAGGCAAATTGGATAAAGGAACAAAAGAAGGGGCAGTCACGATGATTCGATATCGGAAAATGACTCCGCAAGATGTGGAGGCCGTGCATGCAATCGAAGTCGAATCGTTTCCGATTCCCTGGTCGTTGGATTCCTTCCATTATGAAATGCGAGTCAATCCTTATGCTTATTATATTGTCGCAGAAGATGAGGCGGGAACGATTGTCGGCTATTGCGGCATGTGGATTGTCATTGATTCGGCCCAAATCACCAATGTGGCAGTGACCGAAAAAGCAAGAGGCCAAGGTATTGGTGAAGGGCTGATGAGAGAAGCGATGCGGGTGGCGAAAGAACATAATGCGGAAATGATGAGTTTGGAAGTACGGGTATCCAATGAAGTTGCCCAAAATTTATATCGGAAACTTGGATTCCAGGATGGCGGAATTCGAAAAGGATACTATACAGATAACCATGAAGATGCTTTAGTAATGTGGGTGAAATTATAAATGGAAAACTTGATTTTAGCAATTGAAACAAGCTGTGATGAAACGGCTGCAAGCGTCATACGCAACGGGAATGAAATCCTCTCAAGCGTAGTCGCTTCACAAATCGAAAGTCAAAAAAGATTCGGTGGGGTCGTACCGGAGATTGCGTCCCGTCACCATGTTGAACAAATCACGATTGTAATTGAAGAAGCTTTGGAAAAGGCGAATGTGGTTCCGTCTGATTTGGATGCCGTTGCGGTGACAGAGGGACCGGGTCTTGTCGGCGCATTGCTCATAGGAATCAATGCCGCGAAAGCTTTTGCCTTTGCCCACGGTTTGCCGATCATTGGTGTGCATCATATTGCCGGGCATATATATGCAAGTGCGCTGGTGGAACCGTTGCAATTTCCTCTGCTGGCGCTTGTAGTGTCTGGGGGGCATACGGAGCTCGTCTATATGAAAGGGCACGGTTCTTTTGAAGTCATCGGAGAAACCCGTGATGATGCGGCAGGTGAAGCCTATGACAAGGTGGCACGGGTGTTGAACTTGCCTTATCCGGGAGGACCGCATATCGACCGGATGGCTCACGAAGCGGAAAAGGGCGTCGATTTTCCACGGGCATGGTTGGAGGATACGTATGATTTCAGTTTCAGTGGTTTAAAATCGGCAGTCATCAATTATAAGCATAATTTGGAGCAGAGGGGACAAGAAATCATTCCGGAAGAGATTGCAAAAGGCTTCCAAGATAGTGTGGTCGAAGTGTTGACAACCAAAACGGTGAAAGCGGCAAAAGAGCTGGGTGTCAAACAAGTGATTGTGGCCGGTGGTGTTTCGGCGAACCGCGGACTAAGAGAAAGTTTGCAAAAAGCGCTCGATCAAGAAGGGATACCATTTACGGCTCCGCCACTCTCTTTATGCACTGATAATGCGGCGATGATTGGCGCCTGTGCAGCATACATGTATGAAGCCGGCGTAAGGGGAGACCTGTCAATGAACGGTTTGCCCGGAAAAGAATTAAAAAGTTGGATTCAAGACGACAATCTTCGCCAACCGAATCAAGGAGGCTGGGACAAAACTAGCTTCTAGATAGGAAAAAGGAGAATTTGAGCCAACTCAAATTCTCCTTTTTCCATTTATCCCCATTATTTTTGGTTAGTTGATCTTTGTTGGCCGTGTATTTTCGTAAATTCACGGCCATTAAGGCAATGCCCATTTCATTTTCCACTTTCGATTTTCCTCGAACGGAAAATCGAGTGAAACGCAAATTAGCCTTCAAGAATCCAAAAACTGGTTCTACGTCTATTTTACGTTGACGGAAAATAGAACCAGCTTTTTCTTCTGAAAGCTTCGCTCTTACATATTCTTTTTGTTGTTCCCATTTTTCATTCACCATGACCTTTCGGTGATTGCCTTCCTTTGCTTTTGTGCATGATGAACGAAATGGACATCCTGAACAGTTTTCACATTCATAGATTTTCAATTCTCGTTTGAAACCAGTCTTATCTGTACGTACAGAACGATAACGGAAGGTTACTCGCTGCTGATTTGGACAAATGTAGGTATCACTTTCTTCGTCGTACATCCAATTGTCTGGATGAAATGGATTTTGTTTATATTTCTTCTTTTGTTCTTTCTCATACATGGTATATGGAATAAGTGCCTCACATTTTCGATTCGAAAGGATGTCCTCATAGTTCTGTTCACTACCATAACCAGCATCTGCGACAATATATTTTGGCAATGGAAAATAATGCTTCTCAATCTCATTCAAGAACGGAATCAATGTACGTGTATCAGTAGGATTTGGAAAGATGCTATAAGCTAGTGCGTATTGACCTTCTGTTGCGATTTGTACATTGTATCCAGCTTTCAATTGACCGTTTTTCATATAGTCGTCTTTCATTCGCATGAACGTCGCATCTTGATCTGTTTTGGAATAACTGTTCCGTTCCCCCAAGATGTCCAAGTCTTTTTGGTATTTTTGTTTTCGTAGAATGAAGTCTATTAATTGTTTGTACGCTTGTTTTGGATATTTTCGTTCGCTTCTTAATGCTTTTCGTTCTGTGGCATCGGGCGATGTTTCTATCTTTTGGTCATATTCCTTAATGACTTCATCGACTTGTTGCACCATTTGAGCGAGTTCTTCTACGGACAGTTCTCCCTCATTTTCCCGCTCCATTTCAGGGATGATTTCTTTTTCTAATAGTTCGTTGTATAACTGATTGGACTTTTCAATTAAGTTTTGGTTGTATTTTTCAATGGATTTCTTCCATACGAAAGTAAATTTATTGGCATTCGCTTCAATCTTCGTACCATCGATAAAAATGGCTTCTTGATCGATTAACTTTTCTTCCACCAGTTGGCAACGGAATTGGACAAAACATTGACGAATTAATTCTTTTACTTCCGGATGCACACGAAAACGATTGATCGTCCGATAACTTGGTTCATATCCTTGTGCCAACCACATCATTCGTATACTGTCCTTTAATAGCGCTTCAATTTTTCGACCTGAAAAGACAGACTGCGAATAGGCACACAAAATAATTTTTAGCATCATGCGTGGATGATAAGCAGGACAACCTGTATTTCGAAGAAACGGCTGGAAGGCTTCATTTGGAATACTTTCAACTAAATGGTGAATATGGAAGGCAATATCATTTTCTTGTAATTTTATTTCTAAATCTAGAGGTAAAACTAATTGATTCATGTTATAATATTTAAACATAAGGACCCTTCTTTCTGTTAGTTTTGGTGGTAACTTAATTTTAACAGAAGAGGTCCTTATTTTTTATTGAAAAAATGAAGAACAGCTCATGAAATTTCATTCCAAAATTTCATGAGCTGTTTCCATTTTAGAGGGGGTTTTGTCCCAGCCTCTTTTTTATTTTAGAATGAATTAAAGTTATGCACATTTGTTATTTTTCTGAAAACTTATCCACAAGTATGTTAATATCTTTCCGGATTTGTCAAGACGAACATCCGTACTTATACACAATTTGTGGATAACTTGTGCATAACCTGTGATAATTTTGTGGGAAATCAATATATTGTGTGTATTTTTTCAGAATCAAATGTGAATAAATAAAAATCCCAATGTGGATAGTGTGGAAAAGGTTGTTGATATGTTGGTATAGCTGTATTTTCATTGTGAATAAAATTGTGGGAAAAATTTATCGAAAATGTCTATTGACCAAGATATATGTATACAAAACAATAAGGACCAAAGGGTGTTGCATTCCTGGAACAATAAAGAGGCTGGGACAAAAGATAAAAAACACCATTTTCTCCCGGGAGAAAATGGTGTTTTTTTGATAATTGAAGAAAATTGATTTCCGTTCCGGGGACGCTTTCCGCGGGCCCGGCTCGAGCCTCCTCGGAGCTCAATCCTTCGCTCCTGCGGGGTCTCGAGACTCGGGCTGTTCCCGCAGGAAAGCTTTTGCTTTGCGACTAAGCGTGCGCGACAGGAGCACTCGCCCCGTCACTCCAATCAATTTATTACAAAAAAATCTTTTTGCAGCTCGTTCACTTTATTAGTTATGTCCCAGCCTCGACATTATTTCAGATTTTCCAATTCTTCATGCAGTTCAAGCCATTCGAGTTCCAGCTCACTGTGGGTTTGTTTTAATGAGTCCAACTCGTTTTGCAGCTCCAATGCTTTTTCGTAATCGCTGAAAATTTCAGGTTTGCAGAGCTCAAGTTCGATGTCATTGATTTTATTTTCAATTTGGGACATGTCTTTTTCGATTTCTTCCAATTTTCTTTGTATTTGTCTTTCCCTTTTTCTGATTTCTTTCGCATTTGCCATTGATGAATGGTCCGTTTTGGTTTCTTGTTTTTCTGCCTGTTTTGCCGCATTCATTTCTGCCAATTCCATCAATTCTTGTTTTTTCTCAACATAGTAGTCGTAATCCCCTAAATATTCGAACGTTCCCGTTGAAGATAGTTCGACGACTTTAGTGGCGATCTTATTGATGAAATAGCGGTCATGGGAAACGAAGAGAATGGTTCCCGGATAATCCATCAATGCATTTTCAAGCACTTCCTTGCTGTCTAAATCGAGATGGTTTGTCGGTTCGTCCAAGACAAGGAAGTTCGCTTTTTGCATCATCAGCTTTGCAAGGGCAAGCCGGGCTTTTTCTCCACCGGACAGTGCGTTGACAGGTTTTAACACATCATCGCCGCTGAATAAAAATTGCCCCAATACGGTGCGGATTTCCTTCTCGGGCAGTAACGGCCATTCATCCCACAGTTCATTCAGCACCGTTTTATTACTGTGAAGTTTTGCCTGATCTTGATCATAATAGCCGATTTTGACATTCGTTCCGTATCGGATGTTTCCGGAAAGTGCCGGCAAATCTTTCACAATGGTTTTTAAAAAGGTGGACTTGCCGACACCATTTGGACCGACGATGGCCACCCGATCCTGCCGGAAGATACGCAAATTGATGTTTCTTGAAACGATATGATGTTCATCATAACCGATGGCCAGGTCATCAACGGATAACACATCGTTTCCGCTTTGCCGTTCAATGTCGAAACCGAATTTTGCGGATCTTTCATCGCCTGCCGGGGCATCCATCCATTGCATGCGTTCCAGCATTTTTCTCCGGCTTTTCGCCAGTTTGGAGGTAGATGCGCGGGCGATGTTCTTTTGAATGAACTCTTCCAGCTTGGCTTTCTCATCCTGCTGATGTTCATACATTTTTAAGTCGCGTTCATATTGCTTCGCTTTTTGATCCAAATAATCGCTGTAATTTCCAACATATTTTGTGACGCGGCCTCTTGATACTTCATATACGATATTGACGATCTGATCCAAAAAATAGCGGTCGTGGGAAACCATTAAAATGGCACCGGAATAGGATTTTAAATAATTTTCAAGCCAGCTTAATGTTTCAATATCCAAATGGTTGGTAGGCTCGTCCAAAATTAATAAATCCGGTTTGCTGAGCAGCAGTTTTGCAAGGGCAAGACGGGTGCGTTGACCACCGGATAAGGAAGAAACGGGTTGGTCATACATGTCGGGATAAAATTTCATTCCATGGAGGACGGAACGGGTATCCGCTTCATATTGGTAACCGCCCGCATCTTTGAAGGCATGCTGCAGTTGGTCATATTCCGCCATGATTCGGGAGTAATTCGTCGGATTTTCATAGACGGATGGATCCGCCATTTGCTGCTCCAATTCACGCAACCGCATTTCCTGCTTTTTCAACGGTTCAAAGACCGTCATCATTTCTTCCCAAATGGTCCGCTTCGATTCGAGGCCTGTATGTTGCTCCAAATAACCGATTGTTATATCTTTAGGAATGATGATTTCCCCGGAATCGTATGACATTTGACCGGCGATGATTTTTAACAGGGTGGATTTCCCGGCCCCGTTACGTCCAACCAAAGCAACGCGGTCCCGATGTTGAATTTCCAGTTTGACATCCCTTAATATTTCATCAGATAGGAAAGATTTCGACAGTTGATTCACTTGAAGTATGATCAATTTTTACACCTCAATTCACTCTTCTATAGTGTAATAGAAGAGGGGATTTCAAGCAATGCGCATGCTTTACTTATTGAGCTATGTTTAGTAATATAAAATCAATTTCGATTTGAAAGTAAACAGGGGGATTATCGTGGTGAAAAAAGATATAAAAATTCCACAAGCGACAACAAAAAGACTTCCTCTTTATTATCGCTTCTTGCAAAATTTCGCAAATGCCGGAAAACAGAGAGTTTCATCTCAAGAATTAAGCGAGGCAATGAAAATTGATTCCGCAACAATTCGAAGAGATTTTTCTTATTTCGGAGCTTTAGGAAAAAAAGGATACGGATATGATGTTGCATACTTGCTGGAATTTTTCCGGCAAATTCTCGACCAGGATGAGGGGGCAAACGTTGCCCTTATTGGTGTGGGAAATTTAGGAAATGCTCTATTAAAATATAACTTCCAGAAAAATCATAATACAAGAATCGTCGTTGCTTTTGATACGAAGGCGCCGATGGAGGGGCATGAAGTCAATGGGATCCCGGTTTATCATCCGGATCGATTAGAGGAAATGTATCAAAAATATAATGCGGAGCTTGCCATCTTGACGGTTTCTTCGCGTTCAGCCCAAGCCATTGCGGATCGCCTGGCAGCCATCAATGCAAAAGGGATATTGAATTTTACACCGGTCCGGCTGAACGTTCCGGATACGATGAAAGTGATGAATATCGATTTGGCTGTGGAATTGGAGGCTTTAATCTATTTAATTCGCAATAGTGATTGATGAAAAGTTTTCACAAACATTCATTTGATATGTAATGCAAAATGTGTCGAATTGGGGTAAAATAATTACATATTTAGAGGAGGTGGCATCAATGGTTGTGCACTTAAGTGCAATTTCACCAGCAGCTCTTGTCGTTATAGGGATTGTGGCTTTAATCATTTTTGGACCGAAAAAATTGCCTGAATTTGGACGAGCAATGGGAACGACATTGCGCGAGTTCAAAAAAGGTACGCAAGGGTTATTAGATGATAACGAAAGTACAGAAAAAAAGAATATTATTGAAATAGATCAGCAGCAAAAATCCATTGAAACGGTTGAAACGAAAGAAAGAGAACAGAATAAGTAATTTTGAGGATGTCTAGCAAATGGATCCAAAAGAACTTCCGGTTATAGAACATATAGAGGAATTAAGAAAGCGCTTAATCATATGTGCGGTTTTTTTCGTTATTGCATTATTTGCTGGATTCTACTTGGCGGAGCCGATTATCAAATACATTCAGTATGATGCAGAGCCATTTATCGAACACTTTAAGCAGAATAATGAACAGTTGGATCAATCAAATGAACTCACGTTAAATGCTTTTAAAGTGACCGATCCGCTCACCGTTTATTTGGAAGTGACATTTTTTGTTGCATTGATTTTGACATCGCCGGTGATTTTATATCAACTTTGGGCGTTTGTTGCACCGGGATTGTATGAAGCGGAACGGAAGGCGACATTAAAATATATCCCTTACGCTTTCATCCTGTTTTTGGCGGGCGTATTGTTCGGTTATTTTATCCTTTTTCCGAATGTCATGAATTTCATGATGAATTTGTCCGAGCGGTTAGGAATTCAACAAGTGATTGGGATAAACGAATACTTTTCCTTTCTCTTCAAATTGGTGATTCCTTTTGGGCTTTTGTTTCAACTCCCGGTCATCACCCTGTTTTTATCACGGCTCGGTGTATTGAATCCGAAGTGGATGGTCAAATTCAGAAAGTATTCTTATTTCGTGCTCTTTGTGATTGCCGTACTGATTGCGCCGCCTGATTTGGTTTCGTATATCATCCTGTCGATTCCGTTGTTCATTCTATATGAATTCAGCATTGTGATTGCAAAAATCGGATACAGGAAATTTGAAAAATCGGAAGAACAGCGGTTGAAGGAAGAAAAGGAAGCGGAACAGAAACAACAGGTGGAAGCGGCACTGGCGGAACAACGCCGCCAAATCGAACAAATGAAAGAACAAAATTAAAGCCTATTTTCAATGATGTGAATTCATTGAAAATAGGCTTTTTTTTTTTTCATCTTTAAATTCCTGCAAAAATCAATGATTGAAAAATTGTTGGATTTTATCAATGTTCAATTGCAAGTAAGTAACGAAACCATTCAACAGCATATGGGCAATAATCGGAGTAATTAAACGCTTTGTCTTATAATACAAGTAAGATAGGATAAAGCCGGTAATTGTATAAAGGATAATGTGACTGAAATCCAAATGGATGATGGCAAAGAAGATGGCACTGACAAATGCGGCCACCCAAAAGTTGTTTTGTGCTTGCATGATGGAACCGAAAATTACCCGGCGAAACACAAGTTCTTCCAGGACAGGCCCAAAAAATACGGAAGCAAAAATCATCACCGGTGCGATTTTTGTCACTTTGATAATGGCTTCCGTGTTTTCGGAGCCGGGATTGATGCCTAATGATGATTCAATTTGTACGCCGATCACTTGGCCAAGATAAATCATGAAAAACCCGACAATTCCCCAAACAATGGCCACGGGCAACGGCTTTTTTTCTCCCTTTAAGCAATTCCAAAAGTTTTTATTCCTTGAAATAAGAAGAATGGAGATGATGAATGCAATCCCCGCCGTGATGGAAGACCACCATCCGGCCAAGGCAATATTCGCTGAACTTCCTTCCAAATCAATGAAACTTAAAAAGAAGTTTTTTAGGGGAGGTATCCAAAGTAAAAAGGAAGAAAGTTGAAAAGCGATGTAAGTGATTAATACATAAAATGCTGTTTTTTGAGTTTGCAAATTTTTTGAACTGGCCAATCGTATGATTCCCTCTTTCCCGAAAAAATGTTAAAAATGTAATTGGAGGCATAAACTGACAAGTGTGATTGCTTCTTTTTACTAACCATATTCTATTGTAGAGGAAGTTAGAAAGAAAAGAAATTTTTTATACTTCTCACTTGCAAAAATAGGAACGATTCATTATTATATAATTGTGTTAGCACTCGGTTGGGTGGAGTGCTAATAATGGTAGTTAAAATATGATTTAGGAGGTTGTTTCACTTGCTAAGACCATTAGGAGATCGCGTGATTATCGAATTAGTTGAGGTAGAAGAAAAAACTGCTTCCGGACTTGTACTTCCAGATTCCGCGAAAGAAAAACCACAAGAAGGTAAAGTGGTGGCAGTAGGTCCTGGCCGTGTATTGGACAATGGAACTCGCGTTGAACCTGAAGTAAAAGAAGGAGACGTTATCATCTTCTCCAAATATGCGGGAACAGAAGTGAAATACGAAGGCAAAGAATATTTAATTTTAAGAGAAAGCGACATCTTAGCTGTTTTATAATAAATAGACCGAACAATCAAAATTGCGCCTACTAATTTTTATGAAATGGCAGGCATTTTTATCCCAATTTTGATTACCGAAAGAAAAAATACGGAGGTAAGACAAAATGGCAAAAGACATTAAGTTTGCAGAAGAAGCTCGCGCGTTAATGTTAAAAGGTGTTGATAAATTAGCGAACGCGGTGAAAGTGACATTGGGTCCAAAAGGCCGCAACGTTGTTCTTGAAAAGAAATTCGGTTCACCTTTAATCACAAATGACGGTGTAACAATCGCAAAAGAAATCGAACTTGAAAACCCATATGAAAACATGGGGGCAAAATTGGTTGCTGAAGTTGCTTCCAAAACAAACGAAGTGGCAGGGGACGGTACAACAACTGCAACTGTTTTGGCACAAGCGATGATCCGTGAAGGTTTGAAAAACGTAACAAGCGGTGCAAACCCTGTTGGAATCCGCAAAGGGATTGACAGAGCGGTTGCTGCTGCTATCGAAGAATTGAAAAATATTTCCCGTCCAGTTCAAAACAAAGAAGAAATCGCTCAAGTCGCTTCCATCTCTGCAGCTGATGAAGAAGTGGGTAAATTCATCTCTGAAGCGATGGACCGTGTTGGTACTGACGGTGTTATCACAATCGAAGAATCAAAAGGTTTCGCTACTGAATTGGATGTAGTGGAAGGTATGCAATTCGACCGCGGTTACGTATCCCACTACATGGTAACTGATACAGACAAAATGGAAGCAGTTCTTGAAAATCCTTTCATCTTAATTACAGATAAAAAAATCTCCAGCATCCAAGACATCCTTCCATTATTGGAACAAGTTGTTCAACAAAGCAAACCATTATTAATCATCGCTGAAGATGTTGAAGGTGAAGCTTTGGCAACATTAGTATTGAACAAATTGCGCGGAACATTCCAAGTTGTGGCTGTAAAAGCTCCTGGATTCGGTGATCGCCGCAAAGCGATGCTTGAAGATATCGCTATCTTGACAGGTGGACAAGTGATCACTTCAGACCTTGGTTTAGACTTGAAAACAGCTGACCTTTCTCATCTAGGACGCGCTGGCAAAGTGGTTGTAAACAAAGACAACACTACAATCGTTGAAGGCGCTGGAGACCAAGCTGCGATCGAATCACGCGTAAATCAAATCCGTGCGCAAATCGAAGAAACAACTTCAGAATTCGATAAAGAAAAATTACAAGAACGCTTAGCGAAATTAGCTGGCGGTGTGGCAGTAATCAAAGTGGGTGCTGCTACTGAAACAGAATTGAAAGAACGCAAACTTCGCATTGAAGACGCATTAAACGCTACACGTGCAGCGGTGGAAGAAGGTATCGTTGCAGGTGGTGGTACTGCATTAGTAAATGTTTACAAAGCAGTAGAAAAAGTATTGGATGAAACAGAAGGCGATGTAGCAACTGGTGTGAAAATCGTGCTTCGCGCCCTTGAAGAACCAGTTCGTCAAATCGCAGAAAATGCCGGCTTAGAAGGTTCAATCATCGTAGACCGCTTAAAACGCGAAGAAGTGGGAATCGGCTTCAATGCTGCTACAGGTGAATGGGTGAACATGATCGAAGCTGGTATTGTTGACCCAGCAAAAGTAACTCGTTCCGCATTACAAAATGCTGCATCTGTTGCTGCATTGTTCTTAACAACTGAAGCGGTGGTGGCTGACATTCCTGAACCACCAGCACAAAATCCAGGTATGCCAGATATGGGCGGCATGATGTAATCGAAAGACTTCAATAACACCATCTTTTGGAAACGGTGAAATGGTTAAAGGGTTCTTTCCATCCCAATGGAGAGAACCCTTTTTTATGCTTTTATATTGAAATTTATGCTCAATCAGAATAATCTGTTCGCGCGGAAAAAAGATACCTGTTTTCTCTTTCGTTCTACATGGCTTTCAAGATAAAATAATTGAACTAGCAGTTTTAAATCTATAAAACCTAAAAGAAGAATTCGCCCCAAAAGCCGGAGTTGGAATCAAACTTTTGGGGTGATTTTATATTTCTATAATTTAAAATAAAATTTATAAGAATAGTATGTTTTAAAATCTGAAAAATTATTTTATAATAATGAATAATTCACTATGCTATGTTGTATTTTATATGGAACAAAAATTTCAAAGGAATATTGGATAGATTTTTCACGGGTTGGTATTGAAAATCATCTGAAACGAAGAACAAATGGAAGTGCAAAATCGTTTTATTATATAAAACAACCGTATGTAAGATGCAACCAATGTTCCATATCTGTTTCTTTTTGATAATTTTCTTTTCATGTATAATACAATTAGCTAGTTTTTGTAATGAAACATCATTGTGTGTGGAGGTTTCTTATGGAAGCATTAGATATTTTAGATAGTTTAAACGAAATGACCGTGTTTTATGAGCCAATTTTTAGTGCGGATTCGCATTCGATTGTCGCTTATGAAGTTTCCGGAAAACTTACAGTAGACGACAAAACGATCGATATTATCGATTTTACATACGATTCTACGATGCCTGAAGATTTGCGGAAAGAAGTGGAGCTTTATTTAATTGATAAAGCTTTGTCGGAAACGAAGGACGCACTAAAAGAATATTATCTTTACCTTCCTTGCAACCCAAATCTGTTTATGACGGATATAGGTGACGCCTATTTCCAAACTATCAAGAAAAATGTTGATGAATCGCTATTATCAAAAATCTACCTGGTGATTCCGGCGCATAAGTATGAAGGGGAAGCCGAGGATTTGCATCATCCGATCCGGTATATGAAAACATATGGAGTCAAAATTGCTTTGGACGAAATCGGAAAAGACAGCAATCTGGATCAAATTTTAATGTTGGAGCCCGCCGTCTTAATCATTAATATCAGCCAATTGAATTATGATGCATGGGGTTCCCAAAATCCCGTTTTTACGACTATTCAAAATTTGGCGATCAAAATGGGCGCCGCTTTAATGTTTCATGATATTAAAACGGACTATCAATTGCATCATGCTTGGAAACATGGTGCCCGTTATTTCAAGGGAGAATATTTACAGAAACCTTCTACACAGTTGAATCCGAAAGATGCATTAAAAGAGCGGTTCCGCAATGATTGCAAACAGTTTATCGCAACGGAAAGAAAGCAGCTGGAATTGAAATATGAAGAAATGAAAAAATTGAAACGAAACATTTCGACCATCGTGGAACAATCAAAAATACAAAGCAATGATGTGGAGTCACTCTTGGCGTTGGCAAGAAAACTGAATCAATATGCTTTTCGATTTTATATTTGCAATGAAGAAGGTTTTCAAATTTCACCAAATATCGTGCGCAAAAATGGTGAATGGGTAGTGGAAGAAGAGGCGCTCGGAAAAAACTGGAGTTGGCGACCATATTTTCTATTGAATATCATTAAATTAAAAGATGATGCGAAAGGTGAATTGTCAAATATCTATAGCGATATTAAGACAGGGGAATTGACGCGCACGTTTTCAATGAAACTGGATGACGATGAATATTTATTTGTCGACATTTCGCACGATTATTTATATGAACATAACCTATTGATATGATGATGCTGTTCATAACCAACCAACAGCAGTGTCGGAGGCCGTCCGGAAAGCCTGACTTTCTGGATGGCTTTATTTTTTGCGGCAAGGAAAACGAATTTTCCTTGCAAAGGCATCATAAAATCTATTGATTGTCATAAGCGCGTAAAGGAGGAAGTGCCATACAAATACATGTCGTTCGGCCGGGAGAAACGATTTGGGGAATCGCGCAAAGCTACAATGTAAATGCTCAAACAATCATACAAACCAATCAAATCGAAGCCCCCGATGAATTAGTGGTAGGGCAAGCCATTGTCATTCCGATTGTAGGAAGCTTTTACTGGGTTCAGCCTGGGGATACCCTTTTTACCATCGCCCAACGTTTTGGGGTGAACTATATTACCCTTGCGCAAGTGAACGGTCTCAATCCCAATCAACCATTGCTTCCAGGATTAAGATTATACATTCCTCCGCGGCAGAAAACGGATGCCGAAGTGAATATTTACATTGAACCGACCGGAGATGCAGTCAGCCAAGTACTGTTGAACAGCGCCAGGGAGGTGGGAAGACACCTCACTTACTTGGCGACATTCAGTTATCAGGCAAGAAGAGATGGCAGCCTTGTGCCGATGCCGATTCAGGGAATCCCGGAGGTGGCCCGCAATAGTGGAGCTTCCTTGATGCTTGTTGTGACGAATTTGGAAAATGGCCAGTTTAGCGGGGAACTGGGCAGGGATATACTGCAAAGTTCAGCCGTGCAAGATGTTCTTCTCGATAACATCATTGAAGAAGCAAAACGCATTGGAGGCGTATCGGATATTCATTTTGACTTTGAGTTTTTGCCGCCGGATCAGAGAGAAGCCTACAATAATTTTTTAAGGAAAGCGGCGGATCGTCTACATGCGGAAGGATTGCTGATTTCCAGTGCGTTAGCGCCGAAATTGTCCCGGGAGCAAGCGGGGCAATGGTACGAAGCCCATGATTACAGAGCCCACGGGGAAATTGTTGATTTTGTTGTATTAATGACTTATGAATGGGGGTACTCAGGGGGACCGCCAATGCCGGTGTCGCCCATTACGGAAGTGGAGAAAGTATTGAATTATGCTTTGACGGAAATTCCTCAGGAAAAGATTATGATGGGGCAAAATTTATATGGCTATGATTGGACTCTTCCCTATGTGGAAGGGGGAAAATACGCGAGAGCCATCAGTCCCCAGCAAGCCATTGCCATCGCCCGCGATCATCATGCGGAAATCCAATATGATTACGTTGCCCAAGCGCCATATTTCTATTATATCGATGATGAAGGAAACCGGCATGAAGTGTGGTTTGAAGATGCCAGATCCATTCAGGCTAAGTTCGATTTGCTGAAACGATTGAATTTGCGCGGAATCAGTTATTGGAAGTTAAGTTTTGCGTTTCCGCAAAATTGGTTGTTGATCCAGGACAACTTTAACGTGACAAAAAGGTGAGAGGGTATTCGTGTCCGTTAAAAAGTAAAAGAAATCCTCCAAATGAAAAGCCCGGCTTCCGGCAGAAAGGTTTGATGCTTCAAATGGATTGAACCGGGCTTTTTTGTGTTTATGTCTTAAAATCTCTCTTTTATAACAAAAAATTACTTGATAATAGCAATCAAATACCGGTATATTGAGCTGGGAATCATACCGGCAGAAAATAACAAGTTTAATCCGAAGCGCTCTGTCACATATACTGAATTTGTTACGTCCGCTGTACGATTTGCCCGCAAAGCGGTTGAAATGGACGTTGAGTTTTAAACAAGCCACTGGGCTTGTCTAAAAAGTCCATAAAAACAGAGCGAATGGAGAAAACAATGAGTTTTTCCATTCGCTCTGTTTCCTTATTTTTGAAATTGGTTTGGGAATTTGCGGCCCATTTCAGTATGTTGTGGGCCATTGCCACAATCCCGAATTCTGTTCGGACTTTATGAAGCCCCCGTAACAGAAATCGAGTGAAACGCAAATTGCCCTTGATGTTCCCGAACACACTTTCGACATCCACTTTACGCTTCGCATAAAGAGCTGCCTTTTGTTCGTCACCAAGAGCTGCTTTGGCTTTCGCTTTCATTTCTTCATAAATCGTGTTCCAATATACTCGACGATTTCCTTTGGCTTTCGTACACCCATTCTTCAACGGGCAATCCGTACAATCTTCACACTCGTACACTTTCAAATCTTGTATGTATCCAGATGCATTTTTTCTTTTTTGATAATACTTGAATACGACTTTCCGATTGTTCGGACAGATAAAGCAATCGTCTTCTTCGATGTATTTCCAGTTTTGTACTTTTGATAAATCCTTTTTAAACTTTTTACTTTGTTCCTTCAAATAGGTTTGGTATGGGGCTAATAATTCAAAACGAGGTTCTTTTTCTTCGCCAATCGCATATAAATAGTTTTCTTCACTCGCATATCCTGCATCGGCAATGACATACTTGAGTTTCTTTTCCTTCGGTATCGATTCCAATAACTTTTCCATAAATGGTTGGAAACAGCGAGTATCTCCTGGATTTTGATAAATTTCAAATCCCACGATAAATTGATGTTGTGTGGCGAGTTGAACATTATAACCCGCCTTGAGTTGGCCGTTTTTCATATGGTCCTCTTTCATTCGCATAAAAGTGGCCTCATGGTCGGTTTTCGAGTAGCTATTTCGTTCACCTAGAATCTGTTTTTGTACTTTGTATTTTCGTAATCGTGGAAGATAATCCGTTTGAATCGTTTTCAGTTGTTTGGTGAGTTGGGATTTTTTAGAGCGAAGTTCTTTTTTTCTTTCTTTGTCTTCTTCCTGTTTATAATCTTTTTCCAAAGCTTCTATTCTCTCAGAAAGTTGTGCCGATGATTTTTCTAATTCTTCTTCTAATTGTTCTTCTTTTAATTCCTCCAAGGCGATTTGGTGCGCTTCTTGTAGAAACGATTGAATTTTGGCTCGTAGTTTCTGATCATATTTTTCTACGGATTTTCGCCATACAAACGTATATTTGTTGGCATTCGCTTCTATTTTCGTACCATCCACAAAAATATGGTCGAGGTCGATAAATCCTTGTTCTACTAGTTGAAGGACAAATTGTTCAAATACAGAATCCATCATGTTTGACATACGAACACTACGAAAATCATTTATTGTGCGATGGTCAGGGGTTTGCAATCCCGCCAACCACATCATCGGAAGATTTTCTTTCACCATTTGCGCCATTTTCCGACTTGAATAAACGTTTTGAGTGTACGCATATAAAATCACTTTCAATAACATTTTAGGGTGATAGGGTGCACGACCCCCACCAACATAATGAGTATACAACACTTCATCCGGAATCGATTCCACCATTTCATCCACTAAACGGGCGACATGATTTTCAGGAATATACATTTCGATATCTAAAATGCTCATGACTTGACGATTGCAATAAGGTTGGAAAACTAGCTTTTTGCGTTTCTTATTCTTTTGAACCTCTATTTTTTGAATACCCTCTAGAGTCATTTCTAATTGCGTGTTATAATTTTCTTGAATAGTCATTTGATTATTCATAAGAAATCGTCCTTTCTTTAGAATGTTTTTTTGGTCAATTTCATTCTATAAAAAAGGACGATTTTTTTGTACCCTAAAAACAGAAAAAAGGGCTGAGCCGAAGGTCGATTCAATCGACTTTTCGGACAGCCCCATTTTGGTATTGGGCAGATAGTTGAAAAATAAAAAAATGCTTCCCGAAGACTTCGTTATTGTTTATAATATTCGTATATGAATAAATGTTTATATACGAATTGGTGGTGAGTGCAGTGGAAAACGATAAAGAACTTCATGATAACGATGAAGAACTATTTGATTTGGATGAAGAGACATTGTTTTTAGTATCCCAAACCTTTAAAGCGTTGAGCGATCCAACCCGAATCCGGATCTTATACTTGCTTTCCAAAAAAGAGTGTTCAGTGAGTGAGATTGCAAAAAAATTAAATTTAAGCCAACCGAACGTTTCCCATCAATTGCGTTTTTTAAAAAACTTGCGCCTTGTCAAATATCGGAGGGAAGGAACGACGCTGTATTATTCCACCGATGATGACCACATTATGCATATGTTGTACCAAACGATCGAGCATTCGCAGCATAATTAACAAAAAAATATATATGAACATATACTAATATAAAAGGAGGTATGATGATGGGACATGGACATCATCATGCACATCACGATCATACACATGGTGCCAATAAGAAAACATTAACCATCGCATTTTTTATCATCGCCGCCTACATGGTTGTGGAAGCAATCGGCGGTATAGTGACAAACAGCCTTGCATTGCTTTCCGATGCCGGACATATGTTGAGCGATGCCATTTCATTGGGTGTCGGTGTCCTTGCTTTCAAGTTTGGAGAGAAGGTGGCGGATTACAGCAGGACTTACGGGTACCGGCGTTTTGAAATATTGGCCGCCGTTTTTAACGGGGTCACATTGATGATCATTTCCATTTTCATTTTTATTGAAGCCATTGAACGCTTTGTTCGCCCCACGGAAATTTCATCCCATGGCATGTTAGGGATTGCAATTTTCGGATTGGCAGTCAATATGCTTGTGGCATGGATATTGATGCGCGGCGGAGATACGCACGATAATTTAAATATGCGGGCGGCTTTTCTCCATGTGATCGGTGACATGTTGGGCTCTGCTGCCGCAATTCTGGCCGCGATATTCATAATGCTTTTTGATTGGAAATGGATGGACCCGCTGGCAAGTATCATCGTGGCGCTTATCATCATCAAGGGCGGCTACCGGGTGACGAAAGATTCCATTCATGTATTGATGGAAGGCACGCCAAGCAACGTCAACATCGATGAAATCATATCATTATTTAATAATACGCCAGGCATTATCGGGATTCACGATTTGCATGTATGGTGTATTACCAGCGGTCAAAATGCGTTATCGTGCCATGCGGTAGTGGAAGACAGTTTATCATTAAAAGACATACAAAAAATATTAAAAAATATCGAACACGAACTGTTGCATTTGGGGATTGCCCATATGACAGTGCAAATTGAGGACGGGGAACATGTGCATGATGATTCCGTCTTATGCAAGAATAACGGCCATTCCCATCATCACCACCATCACCATCACTAAAATGAAGCCTCCATCAAGGGAAGATGGAGGCTATCGTTGTTGCAATATTTTCTTTAACTCTTCCAAGACCTCTTTCAGCGGCTGTTTTTCTCCCGCTTCAAAAAAGTGGTTGAACGGATCTCCTGATGCCTTTACCCTTTCCATGACGGTTGGAATGGTAAAGTTATTTGGATGCAATCCTTCCTTCACTTCTTCCCATAGCAGCGGTGTGGCTACACATCCCCATTCATTTCCCCGCGGCGAGTAGGGGGCGATGATGGTTTTTCCCTCGGCATGTTGCACATAGTCCAAGTATAATTTATTCCCTCTTTTCTTTTTCAGCCTTTCCAATGTGAACATTTGCGGGTTCCGATCGACTAAGAACCGGCAAATGAATTCAGTAAAAATACGGGTTTCATCATAAGTGAACCGGTTTTTTGGAAGGGGAAGATAGACTTGCAACCCTTTGCCGCCGGAGGTTTTTACGAATGAATGGAGTTGAAACTGGTCAAAGATGGCTTTCATTCTTAATGCGGCTTCCATTGCAAGCGGAAATTCATTCACCGACGGCGGATCCAAATCGAATACGATTTCAGTCGGACAATCGGTATCGACCGTCTGAAAAGGGATATGGAATTCCAATGCCAATTGATTGCCGAGCCAGAATAAGGTTTCCAAGTCATTGCAAACAATATAATCAATATCATCGATCCGTTTGGTTTGTACAAAATCCGGTGCATAATCCGGAACATTTTTTTGATAAAAATGTTCTTCAAGTACGCCGTGGGGAAACCGGATGGTAGTTAGAACACGGTTTTGCAAAAAGGGAAGCAAATAAGGGGCAATGGTTTCCAAATAAAGTAGATAATCCACTTTCAACAAATTCATTTTCGGCCAAACCGGTTTATCCGGATGGGTGATTTCTACTTGTTCGGGGATTGGATGAAGTTGATTCTGGAAAGTTTTCCAATTACATTCTTCAGGTGTCAAGTCGAAACGGAAAGAATGGAATCTCGGCTCCCTCAATTTTTTTCCATCAAAATCGATGCATGCGATATCGACGCAAATGGAAGGGGGCAAAGTCCAAATGGAATCGAAAGTTTTTTCTCCCTTTGTCTGGAAAAAGGCGGCGAGTGTCTGAAATTCTTCATTGGAAAGGCCATGTTTAAAAGCGGTGACTTCCATTAATTGATTGTCCTTATATATGGCGCCGGTGAAATAATCATTTTCTTTGTTGAAAGTGTGAACGATAACCGATACATAGCGCCAATTTTTTATTTTCAGCCAGTCCGTTGTTCTTTTTCCGCTTGTCCAAAGGCTGTTTTTTCGCTTGGCGACCATCCCTTCACCATTATGTTTTTTGATTCTTTCCCAAAGTGCATCGCCTTGTTCATAGCTTTCAATACATTGGATTTGCCCGCGATGATAAAATGTGGTTTTTCCTGGAATTCCGGCTTTTCCAAACAATTGGGATAATTGTTTTTTCCGTTCGACGAGAGGAAGCCTTTGCAGATCTTCCCCCTTTGCCATCAACAAATCAAAGGCGATGTATTGGCAAGGAAATTGTTTGCTTGCCTGTCGGATTTTTTGAGTGGATTTTGTTTTTCCGCGGGATTGGACGACGGAGAAATTGCTTCGAAAATTGTTTTCCAAGTAGACGATTTCACCATCCAATGTCAGCGGAAGAAAAGGTTTTACCTTTGGATAAGAATGTTTGCAAAAATCGATCAGTTCCGGAAAGAGGGGCGACAAATCCCGATGATTTCTGCTGATGATTGCGGGAACTTCTTCTTCCCATTGCAAAATCGCCCGATATCCATCATATTTTGCCTCATATATCCATTGATCTCCTGTTGGCCATTCGTCAGCGGATGTCAACAACATCGGTTTCATGGCATAACCTCTTTTTTCATTATTGTTCAACGGCACGCAAAGGATATACATAGTTCTTTTTCAATAAAGCATAATAAGAAAAAAGTAGGTGACGTTATGCACACGATGTGGAAAGGCAGCATCAGTTTCGGTTTAGTGAACATACCAGTAAAGCTGCATGCGGCCACAGAAGATAAAGATGTGAAATTGAGGCAACTCCATAAAGAATGCCATACGCCGATCAATTATAAAAAGGTGTGTCCCGTTTGCGACCGGGAAGTAAAAAATGAGGAGATTGTCAAAGCTTTTGAATATGCAAAGAATAAATTCGTCGTGCTGGACGAGGAAGATTTGGAAGCATTAAGAAAAGAAAATGAAGAAAAAGCGGTTGAGATTCTGGAATTTGTGAAGCTGGAAGAGATTGACCCGATTTATTTTCAAAGAAGCTACTTTTTATCGCCGGATACAGGAGGAATGAAAGCCTACGCATTGCTCCGGCAAGCCTTGAAAGAATCAGGAAAAATAGGCGTGGCGAAAATTACGATCCGTTCAAAAGAGCAGTTGGCGGTTGTGAGAGTATATGAAGATACCTTGTTGATGGAAACCATTTATTTTCCGGATGAAGTGAGAAAGTCCAGTGATGTACCAAACATTCCCGGTGCGGAAAAAGTGGTGGAAAAAGAATTGGAAACGGCATTGATGTTGATCGATCAATTGACGGTGAAATTCGAACCGGAGAAATATCATGATGAATACCGCACAGCTCTTCTTGAATTGATCGAGAAGAAAAAAGCGGGAGAAACGGTGACTGCCGCAGAGAAAAATCCGGCCATCCCGCCGGATATGACAGATTTAATGAGCGCTCTCGAAGCATCATTGAACAAAGTGAAAAAGAAACCTGCAGCCAAAAAGAAAAAGGCAAAAGAGAAGAAGGAAGCGTAGCGCTTTATTAAAAAAGGACATTCCAAAGGAGATGCCTTTGAAATGTCCTTAATCTTTTGGATTATAAACTGTCGCCGAAATCCGCTCTGAATTTTTCGACAAGGCGTTCCGGCCAATCGGATAACGCATCCAATTTTCCAACGAAGAATCTTAATACTTTTGGCTCGTCCACATATTTTAAGCCCTCGATGATGTCCCGGTTTTCATATAGCCAACTAACCCGGTCGACTACATATTGAATTTGGGACAATGTGAAAACTCGTCGAGGAACGGCAAGGCGAACCAATTCCATATTGGCAAGTTGTTCTACGCCGTTTTCATCCCGGGCTTCCGACATCGTTCCCCGTTCCATGCCCCGCACTCCGCTTGCGATGTAAATGGCAGCCGCCAATGCTCCCGCAGGATACTCATGTTGCGGTACATGTGGCAGGAATTCCATTGCATTGATATGGCAGCCGAGACCTCCAGGAGGTGTAACAACCGGCACACCCTTTTTAAGCAATTCATTCGTCATGTATTCGATGAAGAGCGGTCCCTGGTTGATCATTTCTTCGTCCATTGTTTCTTCCAAACCGATGGCAATGGCTTCGATTTCACGGACACTCATTCCGCCATATGTTAAGAATCCTTCATATAGTGTCACATACTCACGCATTGCACGCATATCTTCTTCACTATCTGTGATGATGCCTCCACCGCGGGCGAATCCGAGTTTACGTGCAGAGAAGTAGATAATATCGCACAAGTCGGAAATTTGCCGTGTGATTTCACGGATTGTCATATTCTTGCATTCATCTTCTCTCTGTTTGATGAAGTACAAGTTGTCTTGCAGCAAGCTTGCATCAAGCACCAATTTGATTCCGTATTCATCACAAACTTTGCGCACTTCCCGCAAATTGGCCAAAGAGAATGGTTGTCCACCGATCAAGTTTGTACCGGCTTCCATGCGGACAAATGGGACATTTTCAGCCCCGACCTCCCGGATGAGGCCGATAAGTTTTTCGATATCGATGTTTCCTTTGAAAGGATGATCGCTGTTTAATTTCAATGCTTCATCCGTAAAGATTTCAACAACTTTTCCGCCGTTTTTTGTTATATGGGCATGGGTTGTTGTAAAGTGATAGTTCATTGGAACATATGTGCCTGGTCTTACATATGTAGTGCTTAAAATATTTTCACAAGCACGGCCTTGGTGAGCCGGAAGGAAATATTTTTTTCCGAAGATCTCTTGAATGGTTTTTTCCAGTCTTGTGAAAGAAGCGCTTCCCGCATAGCTGTCATCCGCTTCTAACATGGCAGCTTGCTGGCGGTCACTCATGGCGTTGACACCGCTGTCTGTCAACATATCCAAAAATACGTCTTTATTTTGCAGAAGAAACGTATTAAACCCGGCTTCTTTCATCGCCTTTAAACGTTCTTCCACCGGCAGCAAATTAAGTTTTTGAATGATGCGGACTTTATGCATTTCCAAAGGTATCTTTTCCCCTGAATAAAACTTAACAGTCATTTGATCTTCCTCCTGCCTCTTTATCCCTTTATTACTTTAACGCTTCAACGCTTCAACTCGATGAAACATTGCTATTTTAATCATACATAATTTCTGAAAAAAATTAAGATGCTATTAATATCATTAGAAGAAATGGTTACTTTAGATTAAAAACTTTATATTAAATAGAAAATTGATTAATAAAAGTTATAGCGAAAATGAAGTTTCGATCCACTACATAGAAAGCAACCGGAAAAGACATGATAAAATAAAAGAAAGGACGGGATGATCTTGAAAAATTATTATGTCGATTTACATATACATATCGGGAGAACGGAGGGCGGACGTGCGGTAAAAATAACGGGAAGCAAAGATTTGACGCTAAAAAATATTTTAAAAACCGCTTCCAGTCAAAAAGGTCTTGATATGATCGGCATTATCGATTGCCACTCACCGGAAGTCATAAAGGAAATGGAAGAAATGATGAATGATGGAAGGATGGAACCTCTTCCGGAAGGCGGTTTAAGATTTGAAAAGACGACCCTTATTCCGGGTTCCGAAATTGAAATCTACGATGAACATTGTAAAGGACCCATCCACGTGCTTGCTTTTTTTCCAACCCTCGAATGGATGAAAGAATTTTCCGGGTGGATGCGAATGTTCGTCAAAAATATCCATTTAAGTTCCCAGCGGATTTATTGCAGCGGTAGGGAATTGCAGGGAAAAGTCAAAGAAATGGGAGGGCTTTTCATACCTGCCCACGTTTTTACCCCTTTCAAAAGCTTATATGGAAAAGGGGTCGAAAAAAGTTTGACGGAAGTGTTCGATCCTGAGAAGATTGATGCGGTTGAGCTCGGATTAAGTTCCGATACATACATGGTGCAGGGTATTAGTGAATTGGAAAAATACACGTTCGTCACCAATTCCGATGCCCATTCCCTCGGGAAACTGGCGCGGGAATATCAAAAAGTGCAGATGGTAAAGCCGAATTTTCAAGAACTCGTATTGGCCCTCAAGGAAAAGGGAGAAAGAAAAATTGTAGCCAACTATGGCTTAAACCCGCTACTCGGAAAATACTATTCCACTGCTTGCCAGGAATGTGGTGAACGGGTGGAAGAAGGGGAAAGTTGTCCGAAATGCGGAAGCCATCATTTCGTAAAAGGGGTTTCGGTAAGAATTCGGGAATTGACGGATCTTGAACGGCCTACCCGTCAAAGGCCCCCGTATATCCATCAAGTGCCGCTCGATTTTATACCGGGTGTTGGAAAAAGGACGATTCAACGGCTGATTGATGAGTTTGGAACGGAAATGGCCATTCTGCATGAAGTGTCATTGGAAGAACTCGGTCAAGTGGTGCCTGGAAAAATCGCCAAAATGATCGATTTGGCAAGGAAAGGGGAATTGAATATTGAAAGGGGTGGAGGCGGAGTGTACGGGAAAGTCGTTGAATGAAAACGGCACTTTAGTTTATCCTGAAAAATTGCACAAAAAAACAAGCTACGAAATTTGACGGGGATCATTTTCGTAGCTTGCTAAAGGGATGTATGTCTCAAGGACATATTTATATCATAGCAAATTGGGGAATTTGCTAGGGGATACATTATTATTATGGCAAGAAGAATCGAATTTTATTCTTCCCAATCCAAACTTTCAAAGAACCGGTATACTTCTTCAAATACAAGTTCACGTTCTTTGTCAACCGTTAAAATGTGACCTGAATTGATGAAGCTTTTTACCGATTTAATGCGCGAATTGACGGAATTGTAAATATAATCCGCGCTTTTGCAATAGTACTCATCATCATGTAAGCCGCGCAAGATGTGAACAGGTTTATCAATTTTATTCAATTTTGCGCTTGTATCATTAATAATGCCTTGCAAATATTCAAGCTTCGGCATTTGATATCTTTTTGCAATAACTTCTGGTTTATCTTCTTCTTCATTATATGTTCCAGTCAGCTTTTTGTAATTAATTGTATAGCTAATGATGCGTTGTTGCAAGCTATCAACACTTTTATCCAATGCTGGTGCGGACATTGTTACAATCGCTTTGATTGGACGTTCTTCGCCAAGGCGCAATGAGAAAATGCCTCCGAGAGAAACACCAGCAACGGCAATTTCTGTATAGCCACGTCTTCGAAGCTCATCATAACCCTCAACTGCACTGTTCCACCATTCAATCGGATCGGTTTGAATGAGGGCTAAAGGATCACCGCCATGGCCTTTATACAAAGGAGCGTGAACCGTATAGTTGCGTTCTGCTAAATAGCGGCCTAAACGTTTCACATCATTTGTGTTGCCTGTAAAGCCATGCAATAATAAGACAGCACGTTTTCCCGCCTCAATCGTAAATGGTTTTGGCGAAATGATTTTCATTCTGAAGAACTACTCCTTTTTAACCGTAATGTGACAGAAAATTTAAAAAGAATTTGAAAATTGTTTGAAAATTTAAGAAAAATACTTGTGTTTTTTTAAGATTTTTGGTATTCAAACTCAACGTTTAACTTTATTATAGATATAGACTTACATAAATACAATTTATTATTTCTATCAAATTGATTCGATTCGGTTATCATTTTTTAAGAAGGGAATTCGCTATGGAAATACAACAATTAGAGTACTTTAAAGTAGTGGCTGAAACGGAACATATGACCCATGCTGCTGAAATGTTAAACATTTCCCAACCCGCCCTGAGCAAATCCATTTCAAATATTGAGCAGGAGATTGGCGTGCCCCTTTTCGATCGTCAAGGGCGGTCCATCATATTGAACCGCTATGGGAAGCTGTTTTTGGAAAGCGTCAATAAGATTTTGGATGAATACAGCAGGGCCAAACAGGAAATCAACGGTCTTGTCATGCCGGGTTACGGTGAAGTGTCATTTGGATTTATTCATACGTTGGGAATGGAAATTGTGCCCGAGTTGATGGCCCATGTCCATGATAAATATCCAAATATTAAGTTTAACTTGACGCAGGCATCTTCGTTGAATTTATTGGAACTTTTGGAAAAAGGGGATATTGATTTATGTTTATCCCAGCGTATTGAGTCAAAAGTGGTTGAAATAGAATGGATTGAATTGTGGAAAGAAGAATTGTTTGTGATTGTCCCCATAAATCATCCTTTGGCAAAAAAAGATTTTATTGAGTTGAAGGAGATTAAAGATGAACCTTTTGTTTCGATCAAAAAAGGGAATGCACTGCGTCACATGGTGGATAAACTATTGAAGGATGTAGGGATTTCCAAAACAAACATCACATTTGAAGGGGAAGATCCGCATACGGTAGCGGGATTTGTCAGCGCAGGCCATGGTGTTTCCATCATTCCATCCATTAAAGGATTATCGGAATATAATGTCAAAAAAATTTCCGTAAAAGAACCAATTTGTGAACGTAAAATTGGGGTATCATGGGTTGCAGGGAGATATATTTCTCCGTCAACGAATCAATTTCGAAATTATTTGGTGGAATATTTCAAAGGAAAATAGAAAAGGTGTAGATGGCGTGGTAGATAAGCAAGATAAATTTGAAGAGTTATTGCTGCGGTTCCAGCATTTACTGACAGTCGAGCAATTGATCCAAGCGAGAGATATTTATCGCCTTGCCCATGAAAAAATGTGGAAGCTATGATTGAATTGGCCTATCTTTATAAAATTATGGAAGAATATTCCCTCGTGGTATTTTGGCTGCAAAAAGCCGGCAAAGCCGGGAATAGTGAAGCCCTTTATCAGCTTGCAAACTGTTATTATGAAGGGCTTGGGGTGGAAGAAGATGTGAAGATGGCTTTTCAATTATATAAAAAGGCGGCAAAAAAGGGACATCCGGATGCCCAAAATAACTTGGCCGATATGTATTTGAACGGAGAAGGGGTCCCTGTAAATTACAAGGAAGCATTGAAATGGTTCAAAGAGGCTGCAAAACAGAATGTGGTGGAAGCGATGTTTACGCTGGGGATCATGTATGAACAAGGAATCGGAATCAATAAAGATGAAGATAAGGCCTTTCACCATTATTTGAAGTCCGCTCAAGGCGGTTATGAGGATGCCCAGTACCGTATGGGTTCCATCTATTTGGACGGGCTATTGGGTGTGGAGAAAAACATTTCAAAAGCCGTTGAATGGTTTGAGAAAGCGGCTGAATCCCATCATATCGATTCCATTTATAATTTGGGATATTTATATGAGAACGGCATTGGGGTGGAAAGGAATGGAAAGAAAGCGCTTTACTATTATAAGCGGGCTTCATTGCTCGGCGATTATCAGGCAAAGTTGAATATCGCCCATATTTATGAAAATGGAATCGATGTCGAGGTTGATAAGAAGGCTGCCTCCCGTTGGCGGGAATTGGCAAGACAACAAATGGAAAACGAATATGTTCAATAATTCCGCAATTTCCTCCATCCACTTCTTGGAATGCACATTCCCTTGGACAATTCGAGTGGAAGTCTATTGAATTATGAAATTTTTCGACTATTATTCAATAAAATTTGCTAAAGCCGACACAAAAATAGCTAAAAAAAGCGATTATACTTAAAATAGTCAAATTGAATGTATAGGAGTTGTATTGAATGAAAACGGTAACAGTGATTGGTGGAGGAATTACAGGACTTTGCACGATGTACTATTTGCAAAAACAATTGAAAGAAAAAAATGTTCCTGCCCGTTTGGTGCTTTTGGAAAAAAATCCTTACCTTGGCGGCAAAATGCACACAGCGCGGGAAAACGGATTCGTCATGGAAACGGGGGCGGATTCCATTGTAGCCCGTTATCCAAGTGTCCAAGAACTGATAAAAGAACTCGATTTTGAATCGGAAGTTGTTTATAACGAAACGGGGATTTCCTATATCCATACGAACAATGAATTACATGCAATTCCTAAGGAGTCTGTTTTCGGTATTCCGATGACGGTGGAATCATTGAATGCGAGCACATTGATTTCAGAAGAAGGAAAACAACGCTTTTTAAAAGATGAAGAAATTCCGAATACGAAATTTACAAAGGAAAATTCAATCGGAGAATTTTTGGAATACTTTTTGGGAAAAGAAATCGTTGAAAAGCAGATTGCCCCAGTACTTGCCGGCGTTTATTCCGGAGATATTTATAAATTGTCCATCGCTTCCACCCTTCCGTATTTGGTCGATTATAAAAATGAATATGGCAGCCTGATGAAAGGATTGCAAGCGAATCGGGAAAAATTTGAACGGGAAGCAAATAAAAAATTCTTGTCTTTTAAAAACGGTTTAAGCCAATTGATCGACCGATTGGAAGAACTGTTGGATGATGTAGAAATTTATAAAGGCACGGAAACGGTTCAAGTCGAGAAGAAAAATGATCGTTATGAAATCACTTTGGCTAGTGGCGATAAAATGGAATCGGATGTTGTTGTTTTGGCATTGCCTAACAAAGTGATTAAACATCTTTTGAATAATGAAGAATTGGAACCTTATTTCAACCAATTCAAAGATGCATCCGCCATCACAATGTATTTGGGCTTTGATCTGCCGGATTCCGTATTGCCGCAGGATGGCACCGGATTTATCGTTTCCCATAACAGCGATTTGGCATGTAATGCATCCACTTGGACAAGCCGCAAATGGAAACATACGTCCAAAGAAGGGAACCTGTTGGTGCGCGTCTTCTATAAGGAAAGTAATCCACGTTATCAAGAATTGATCAACATGACTGATGAAGAGCTGACAAAAGTGGCATTGAACGATATTAAACTCAGCTTGAATATAGAAGCGCAACCTAGCATTGTGAATATTACGAAATGGATTGAAGCGATGCCGACTTATGATTTGGCCCATCACGAAGCATTGGATCAAGTGTTGGCAAAATTGGATCAGCTCTATCCAAATCTGTTCATTGCAGGATGTTCTTATTTCGGCGTAGGAATCGGCGCATGTATCGATAATGGTAAAGAAACGGCAGAGAAAATTTTCGATATCATTTCGCATTAATTCCGATTAGTTAACTTGACAAAATGTAGAATACCGTTTATGATGTAAGCTATTATATCGGTATTTCAAAATTGAATATTACTTATCGAGAGAAGTGGAGGGAACTGGCCCTGTGAAGCTTCAGCAACCACTAATGAAATTAGTAAGGTGCTAAATCCAGCGGCAATGGCCGAAAGATAAGGTGACTTCAAAAGGAAATGACAAGCCTTCTTTCGCAAGAAGGCTTTTTCTTTTAGATGAATTAACTGAATATTTAAGAAGTAAAGAAAAGTGAGGGAATTTGGATGGGGCTACTGGAAGCTTTAAGAAATAGAGTGTTGGTTGCAGATGGGGCGATGGGAACCCTTTTATATTCGTACGGACTTGAATACTGCCATGAAGAAATGAATATTAAAAGACCGGACATCATCGAAAAAATTCATAGCGAATACATACAGGCCGGCGCTGATGTGATTCAAACGAATACTTATGGAGCCAATGGAATCAAGCTTGCCCGTTATGGATTGGAGTCCAAAGTGGCGGAAATCAACCAAGGGGCGATTGCTGTAGCCAAGCGTGCAGCAGAAGGCCACAACGTCTTTGTTTTGGGTTCCATCGGCGGAATTCGCGGCGTACGGAAAGTTGACCACACATTGGAGGAAATTTTGGAAGCTGTCCGTGAACAGGCGGAAGTGTTGATTGACGGACAGTTGGATGGTTTATTGCTTGAAACTTACTATGATTTTGAAGAACTTACGGAAACGTTGAAAATGCTAAGGCTAATGACGGATATGCCTATCATCGCCCAAGTTTCCATGCAGGAACCTGGCGTGTTATTGAACGGCATGAAATTGAATGATGCGTTGAAGCGGCTTGAACAATTGGGGGCAGATGTCGTAGGAGTGAACTGCCGTCTTGGCCCTTATCACACATTACAGGCCTTTGAAGAGGTGGAAATTCCCGAACGGGCCTTTTTATCGGCTTATCCGAACGCATCCCTGTTGGATATCGAGGATGGCCGCGTCGTTTATGAATCGGAAGTGGATTATTTTGCCCGTGCCGCAGTGGAACTTTGCAATGAAGGGGTAAGGCTCATCGGAGGATGCTGCGGAACGACGCCAAAACATATTGAAGCGATGAAAAAGAAACTGGCCCATTTCCAGCCGGTTGAAAAGAAAGCGGCAAAACCCCAAAGGGAAATTGTCATTCAAGAAGCAGAACCGCGGAGTTTCGAGCCGCTTCATGAAAAAGCGAAAAGGGAACGTTCGGTCATTGTCGAGTTGGATACACCAAAGCATCTTGAAATCGACAAATTTATTGAAGGGGCCAAAGCGCTGTACGAGGCCGGGGCAGACCTTATCATGATGGCCGACAATTCCTTGGCTTCCCCAAGAGTCAGCAACTTGGCGATGGGGGCCATCTTAAAATTGCAATACGGAATCCGCACAATGCCCCATATTACATGCCGGGACCGGAATTTGATCGGGTTGCAATCCCATTTGTTGGGGTTAAGCGCCCTTGGTCTCCATGATGTATTAGCCGTTACAGGAGACCCGACAAAAGTGGGGGATTTTCCGGGCGCCACAAGCGTTTATGATGTTTCATCCATGGAATTGATCTCCCTCATCAAACAATTGAACGAAGGGATTTCTTTCTCCGGAAAAGCCCTTAAAAAGAAAGCCAACTTCTCTGTAGCGGCCGCTTTCAATCCGAATGTAAGGGTGATTGATCGCGCGGTAAGCCGCCTTGAGAAAAAAATCGAACATGGTGCGGATTACTTCATTTCCCAGCCGGTATACTCCAAGGAAAAAATCGTGGAAGTATATGAAGCGACGAAACATTTGGAAACACCGATTTATATCGGAATCATGCCGCTCACAAGCTTTAAAAATGCGGAGTTCTTGCATCATGAAGTGCCAGGAATCAAATTGTCCGATGATGTGTTGGAAAGAATGAAACAAGTGAGCGGAAATAAAGAAGAAGAAACAAGAGTGGGTCTTGAAATTGCGAAAGAGTTGTTAGATACGGCAACGAAATACTTTAACGGAATCTATTTGATCACGCCGTTTATGCGATACGATATAACATCACAACTATTGCAATATATCCAACAACTTGATGAGCAGAACAAAGGAGTTATAGCAAATGGTTAACCATCCAATCGAAGAACAGTTGCAGAAACGAATTTTGATCATTGACGGGGCAATGGGTACAATGCTCCAGCAGGAAAATTTGTCAGCGGAAGATTTCGGTGGCGAACAATATGAAGGATGCAATGAACATCTTGTCTTGACAAGACCGGATGTGATTTCAAAAATCCACCGTGCCTACTTGGAGGCGGGGGCGGATATTATTTCGACCGATACTTTTGGGGGAACGCCCCTTGTTTTGAACGAATACGGCTTAGGGCACAAAGCTTATGAAATCAATAAAAGGGCAGTGGAACTTGCAAAGGCGGAAGCGGAAAAATATTCAACCAGTGATTGGCCTCGATTTGTGGCAGGATCCATGGGTCCGACAACGAAAACATTGTCTGTCACAGGCGGCGTGACATTCGATGAACTAGCGGAAAACTTTTATATTCAAGCCAAAGCCTTAATTGACGGCGGAGCGGACCTGCTTTTGCTTGAAACAAGCCAGGATATGCTGAATGTAAAAGCGGCAACCCTTGGCATCAAGCGGGCTTTTGAAGAAACGGGAAAAGAGCTTCCGGTCATGGTTTCCGCAACAATTGAACCGATGGGAACAACATTGGCCGGTCAGTCCATTGAAGCTTTCTATATTTCCATTGAGCATATACATCCAATTTCCATTGGTCTGAACTGTGCGACAGGACCGGAGTTTATGACGGACCATATCCGCTCCTTATCCGAATTGTCCACAAGTTATATCAGCTGTTATCCGAACGCCGGATTGCCGGATGAAGAAGGGCACTATCACGAAACGCCGGAATCGTTATCGACCAAATTGAAAGGATTTGCTGAAAAGGGCTGGCTAAACATTGTCGGAGGATGCTGCGGAACGACTCCTGCCCACATTAAAGCCATTCGTGAAGCGATCAAAGATTACAAACCGCGTCCGAAGAAGGAAAAATCCCACGGGCATGCAGTATCCGGCATTGAACCGCTTGTTTATGATGATTCCATGCGTCCGTTGTTTATTGGTGAAAGAACGAACGTCATCGGTTCCCGCAAATTTAAGCAATTAATCATTGAAGGAAAATACGAGGAAGCGGCGGAAATCGCCCGTGCCCAAGTGAAAAACGGGGCGCATGTCATCGATATTTGTTTGGCAAATCCTGACCGGGATGAGCTTGAGGATATGCGCAAGTTTATGCAAGAAGTTGTGAAGAAAGTGAAAGTGCCTTTGGTGATTGACTCAACGGATGAGCGCGTCATCGAGGAGGCGTTGAAATATTCCCAAGGAAAGGCCATCATCAATTCTATTAATCTGGAGGATGGTGAAGAGCGTTTCGACAAAGTGCTCCCGATTGTAAAAAAATACGGGGCTTCGGTTGTGGTTGGAACAATCGACGAAGAAGGAATGGCCGTTACGCGCGAAAGAAAATTGGCCATTGCGGAACGCTCGTACAAAATCTTGACGGAAAAATGGGGCTTGGCACCGGAAGATATCATTTTTGACCCATTGGTGTTCCCGGTAGGTACGGGGGATGAACAATACATTGGCGCCGCGGAGGAAACGATTGAAGGAATTCGCCTCATTAAACAAAAATTCCCGAGAGCTTTGACGGTGCTTGGTATCAGCAACGTTTCCTTTGGTCTTCCACCTGTGGGACGGGAAGTGTTGAATGCGGTATTTTTATATCACTGCACGCAAGCGGGGCTGGATTATGCCATCGTCAATACGGAAAAATTGGAGCGTTACGCTTCGTTGCCGGAAGAAGAAATTCAACTTGCCAATGATTTGATTTTCAATACGAACGATGAAACCTTGGCGAAATTTACGGCCTTTTACCGGGATAAAAAGAAAGAGGAGAAAAAGGTCGAGCTTCCTGCGACGGTGGAGGAACGTTTGAAATATTACATCGTCGAAGGAACAAAAGAAGGATTAATTGAAGATTTGGAGGAAGCAAGAAAAATCTTTGATACGCCACTCGATATTATAAACGGGCCGCTTATGGACGGCATGGCGGAAGTCGGCCGCTTATTCAACGATAACCAATTAATCGTGGCGGAAGTGTTGCAAAGTGCCGGCGTCATGAAGGCAGCCGTTGCCCACCTGGAACAGTATATGGAGAAAGTGGAGGAAAGCGCCGGAAAAGGGAAAGTCATTTTGGCTACGGTAAAAGGCGACGTTCACGATATCGGGAAAAACTTAGTGGATATAATTTTGAGCAACAACGGTTATCAAGTCATTGATTTAGGGATCAAAGTAACCCCTGCGGAATTGATTGAAGCCATCCGCAAAGAAAAACCGGATATCGTCGGCTTATCTGGACTACTAGTGAAGTCGGCACAGCAAATGGTGTTGACGGCACAAGACTTTAAAGCGGCCGGCATTGATGTACCGATTCTTGTTGGGGGAGCCGCTTTGACGAAACGCTTTACGGAAACGAAAATCGCCGCGGAATACGATGGACCGGTGATTTACGCAAAAGACGCGATGCAAGGGTTGGAACATGCCAACCGTTTGATGGATTCAAACGAACGGGAAGCCTTCCTGCAAGAAATTCGGGAATCCCGTGAAAAACGGTTAGAAGCGGATGCGAAACGGGCAAACCGGCCGAAAAAAGAAGCGCCGAAAAAGCAAGCCAGAACGGTGGAAGATGCGCCGGTGTTCGTACCAAAAGATTTGAAAGTGCATATTAAGAAAAATTATTCGGTTCAACATTTGCTGCCATATGTCAATATGCGCACATTGCTCGGCCATCATTTGGGCTTGAAAGGCAATGTGGAGAAATTGCTGGCAGAGAAAGACGCGCGGGCGGTGGAATTATACAATTTGGTGATGGACATTTTAAATTCCGGAGTCTTGAAGCCTTCAGGCATGTATCAATTCTTCCCTGCCCAAAGTGATGGGGACGATGTGATCATTTACAGCCCGGATGATATGAAAACTGAAATTGAGCGATTTCATTTCCCACGGCAACAAGTAGAACCATATTTATGTCTTGCCGATTACTTGAAATCTGTTGATAGCGGAGAAATGGATTATGTGGCGCTCATGGTGGTTACTGCCGGCCATGGTGCAAAAGAAAAGGCGGAACGATTAAAAGAAGAAGGAAAATTCTTGGAAAGCCATGCGCTCCTTTCCACAGCATTGGAGCTTGCGGAAGGATTTGCAGAACGATTGCACCAGGAAATCCGCGACGTTTGGGGATTCCCGGATTCGACAGACTTTACGATGAAGGAACGTTTTGCCGCCAAGTATCAAGGTCAGCGATTCTCCTTTGGTTACCCTGCTTGTCCGAATTTGGAGGATCAGGAGAAGCTGTTTAAATTGTTGAAACCGGAGCAAATTGGCGTACATTTGACGGAAGGTTACATGATGGAGCCGGAAGCAAGCGTTTCGGCCATCGTCTTTGCCCACCCAAGCGCGAGATATTTCAACGTATGACAATGAGCATCCCCTGGAAAAGGGGATGTTTTTTTATTAAGATTAAGCTATCGCCTGATTTTGTGAACATAACGACATCTCCCGTTTTTAATGACAGGTTTTGTGTCCGTATCAACAGAAATTGTGACAATCGCCCCGATTTTTGTGTCCATATCATCAGGTTGCTTTTTATCAACAAAATATTTCTGAACCGTATCAAGGAGGGAGATTGGATGATTCGGCCAATGACGGCGGAAGATCTTGAAAGTGTATCAGCCATCTACAACGAAGCCATTTTGAATACGACATCCCTTTATCGCACACATCCGGAGACGTTGGAAGAAAGAAAGCAATGGTTTATAGAAAATGAAAAGGAACATAATCCGATGTTTGTCTATGAAGAGGATGGGGAAGTGGCGGGTTTTGCCACATTCAAACGATTTTATCCCAATGAAGGCTATAAATATTCCATGGAACATTCCGTTTATGTTTCATCCAAACACCAAGGAAAAGGAATCGGAAAAAAGCTTTTGCAAACAATCATTGAAGAAGCAAAGAAACGGAATGTGAGAACACTGGTGGCTGTCATCGATTCGGAAAATATCGCAAGTATCAAGCTGCACGAACAGTTCGGTTTTCACCTGGCCGGCCGATTAAAAAATATCGGCTACAAATTCGGGAAATGGTTGGACATTGAATATTATCAATTGCATTTTTATTGAATGAAAAAGGGATCCATCTCAAAGAATAACAGGGATGGATCCTTTTTATATGACATTTGTAATGTGGAAAAGGTGATATTTGATTCTATTGGTCCGTGACAATCCATTGTACGATGAGAATACTAATTTATAGGAATAGGTGAACCTATGTCGATGACTAATGCTGAAAAGACGAAAAAATTACGTAAAGATGTTGCACCCTTTGCCAAATCGGAAAGGAAAAAAAGTATCCTTCAAATGATGGATACCCTCATTCCCCTCCTCATCATTTGGGGAATCGGATATTATTTTGCGAGTACCAATCCGTGGATAGGCGTCCTTTGTGGCGTGCTTGCTTCCGGATTTGTCGTGCGCACATTCATTATTTTTCATGATTGCACCCATGGATCCTTTTTCAAGAGCAAAAAGGCCAATGATTTTGTAGGAAACATTACTGGAATCCTCACTTCCTTCCCTTATGCGAAATGGAGAAGGGAGCATTTGATTCACCATGCCACAAGCGGCAATTTGGATAAACGCGGCATCGGTGATATTGATATGTTGACGACGGATGAATATTTGGCCCTTTCAAAAACCAAAAGATTTTTCTACCGTTTATACCGTAATCCTTTTGTGATGTTCGGGTTGGGGCCATTGTATTTAGTGCTGGTTTTAAATCGTTTCAACCGGAAAGATGCGAAGAAGAAAGAGCGCATGAACACGTATTTCACCAATATTATGGTGGCGCTATTAATCACAGCCCTGATTTTGGCCTTTGGCTGGAAAGCGGTACTCCTAGTTCATGGAGTGACGATGTTTATTGCGGGATCCCTTGGCATTTGGCTGTTTTATATCCAACATACGTATGAAGATTCATATTTCGAATACGATCCGGAGTGGGATTATGTAAAGGCGGCCGTGGAGGGAAGTTCTTTTTATAAATTGCCGAAAGTGCTGCAATGGATTACAGGGAATATCGGTTACCATCATGTGCACCATTTGGCGCCGAGGGTACCAAATTATTATTTGGAAGCGGCCCATAATTCCGTGCCTCCTCTTCAAAAGGCGACAACGATAACGATTAAAACAAGTATCGAATCGATTCGTTATAAATTGTACGATCCGGAGAAGAAAAGGTTTGTCACTTTTAAAGAAGTGGAAAAATTATATTCCGGAAAAGTAAAGTCGGTTGAAGTCTAAAGGAAGAGTCCCAAAAGTATAGCCTGCTTTTGGGACTTTCGTGTTTTCACAATGTATAATGAAAAGAAAAAGGTTGCGAGGAAAACGATGAAGCGCTGGTACATGATTTTACCGAGAAGCAAGTGGATTAGCATTTATATATGGATCATCTTTTGTATTCTCCCTTTTTACTTCCTTGTTGTACGGACATTATCCCAAGTGCAAATATTTTTCGGGGTTGTTTTGATTTTGCTTTATTTTTTATCTTACTATTTTTCTGTCCATTCCAAAAACGGGGTTGTCTATATGTGGGTCAGTTTCGGAATGGCGCTGAATATTTTGATGACGTTATTTTACGGGTATGTGTATTTATCCATCTTCACCTCTTTCTTCATTGGTAATATCAAAAGCACGGTCGGTTTTTATATCATGTACGGCTTGCATATTGGATTTACGATTCTTTCCATCGTCGCCGGTTATTTCATTGAATTGGAATCATTCCTCCACCAGACGACATTTATCATCATCACCGTAGTGGGTGTTGTCATTTTGCCGATCGCCATCTATAGCAGGAACAAGCAGGAAAATCTGGAAGGTGAATTGGAAAGTGCAAAAGAGCGGATTGCGGAACTGATTATCCACGAAGAACGGCAGCGTATTGCCAGGGATTTGCATGATACGCTGGGACAAAAGCTCTCCATGATCGGTTTAAAGAGCGATTTGGCGAGCCGGCTTGTGGAAAAAAATCCGAAAGCGGCGATCAAAGAAATTCAAGAAATCCGGCACACGGCAAGAATCGCATTAAAAGAAGTGCGGGAACTCGTTTCGAATATGAAAGCTGTCAAGTTGAGCGAGGAATGCAAGCGGGTGGAGGAAATGTTGCAAGCTGCCGGGATTCACTATCAGTTGATCGGGGATATTCATAAATTAAAAATCCCCGTTTTAGTGGAAAATGTACTAAGTATGTGTTTAAAAGAAGCGGTGACCAACATTGTGAAGCATAGCGGTGCAAAGAACTGCACCGTTGAAATTCAACAGGATAAAAATGAAGTGATGCTGTTGATCCAAGATGATGGAAAAGGATTAAATGAAAACGCCGGGTTTGAAGGGAATGGATTAAAAGGGATGCGTGAACGATTGGAATTTATCAATGGAACAGTGACGATTGAAAATAATCCTGGAGTGAAATTGAAGATTACGATACCCCTCACCATTACCCACCAGGAAGGAAGTGCAATATGATAAGAATTGTGATTGCGGAAGATCAAGGGATGTTGCTTGGCGCATTAAGTTCACTGCTAAACATGGAAGACGATATGGAAGTAGTGGGACTTGCCAAAAACGGGGAAGAAGCGGTGCGGCTTGTCGACGAATTGAAACCGGATATTTGCATTATGGATATTGAAATGCCGGTGAAAACAGGGCTTGATGCTGCGGAAGAGTTGAATGGGAAAACCGATTGCAAAATTATCATTTTAACGACCTTTGCAAGACCCGGTTATTTTGACCGGGCAAGAAAAGCCGGAGTGAGAGGTTATTTGTTGAAGGACAGCCCGATTGAAGAGCTCGTGAACGCTATACGGGTGATTATGGAAGGAAGACGGATCTATGCACCGGAATTGGTGGATATCGTCTATGATGAAGAAAGCGAAAATCCATTGACCGAACGGGAAAGTCAAGTGTTGGAGCTTGTGGCGGAAGGAAAAACCACAAAGGAGATCGCTGCGGAGTTATATTTATCCACAGGTACCGTAAGAAATTACATCTCCACCATTTTGGATAAGCTGGGCGTCGGCAATCGTATCGAAGCCATTTCCCGCTTTAAAGAAAAAGGGTGGAATAAATAAAAAAGAGAGGACATAACAAGCGTTTAAGCCGATGTTATGTCCTTTTATTTTCATTATTTATTTTTTTTCGTAAGGCGTCCCAATGCAAAGGCGGCAGCCATTAAGCCGATGACTGTATTCGTCTTTTTATTAAACACTTGTTTTGTGACAAGGTTTATGTTTTGAGGACGTTCAGCAAGTCGGCGCATGAAGTATCCGTACCAGTCACTGCCGAAAGGAACATAAGTACAGAAATTATAGCCTTCTTTAGCCAATTCCAATTGCATATCTTTGCGGAAACCATAAAGCATTTGGAATTCAAACCGGTCATTAGGAATATTGTGATCTTTCACGAATTGTTTGACGTGATTGATTACATTATGATCGTGTGTCGCGATGGACGTAAATTTGCAATTCAATAAGGAGTATTCAATGATTTCAATAAAGTTCAAATCAATATCGCTTTTATCTTGATAAGCAACGCTTGGCGATTCTTTATAAGCGCCTTTTACGATGCGAAGGCGGTAATCTTTATATTTTTCCGCATTTTCTTTCGCATTGAAGAAATAAGCTTGGATAACCGTACCGACATTATCGTAAGTTTCGGACACTTTTTCCATCAATTCAAATGTAGGCTGCAACAAATCGTAAGTTTCCTGGTCAAAGTTTACGTGCATATTATATTTATGGGCAGTTCCTACAATTTCCATCACATTATCGTAACAGAAGTCAAAGTCAATTTTTAAACCTAATTGGGAAGGTTTGATTGAAATATGGGCATCGACACCGCTTTCATGAAGCGCTTCAATTGTTTCGATAATGTAATCTTTCGCTTTGATTGCTTCTGACCGATCGTTTACAAATTCACCGAGGACATCCACTGTACATGAAATACCGTGTTTGTTCAGTTCTTTGATACTTTCGATAACTTCAGGGATATTTGTACCAGCAACAACACTTTGAGCTCCGAGTTTTAAACCATATTTTTGTGCTGCCTTATTCAAAAGCTGATTTTCTGATAGTGCGATGAAAAAGTCACGTAATACTGGCATAAACGATCTCCTCTTTTCCTGATAAGATATACAAAAATATTATAGCATAGAAGATTTTGAAGCTTTAGAATACATAATTCGCTAATTATTGTTTTTTTGTGAAAATTGCAATTGCTCATCAAATAATGTCGATACAATATTCCCTACCGTTATTATATTTCCCGAAGAAGTGGAAATTAATCCATATAATAATGGACGTTTTTCCTGCATCTGAAGGACCGGCAATTGTGGCGATTTTGCCGACGTAGAAAATGACCGGCACCTTCTTCTGATATAAGCGAACCATTTTTTCTGACAAACATATTTCAGAATGAATTATTGCGTTTGTCATCACAATCTCCTATCCTATATAAGTATAATTGAGTCTTAAGCCAGAAAAAAGTGAAAATAATAAATTTTTATCAAAAGTGAAGAAAAGAAAACGGTGTGCCATTCATTTGTTTGTTTTTTGAATGTGAGATTTGTATGATAATTTTGCCGAAAACTTCGAATAGAAAATTGGAATAGTGTATACTAAAATTAACGAATAATGGAAGAAGGGATCTTGAATGAAAGAAATGTATCAAGACGATTCATTAACTTTGCACACGGATTTATATCAAATCAATATGGTGGAATGTTATTGGGCTGACGGTATTCATAATCGCAAAGCCGTTTTTGAAATTTTCTTCAGAAAACTTCCTTTCGGGAACGGGTTTGCCATCTTTGCGGGACTTGAACGGATTATCGACTACTTAAAAAATTTCCGCTTTAGTGAAACGGACTTGGCCTATTTAAAAGAGTTGGGTTATGATGATGAATTTCTTGATTACTTAAAATCTTTACGTTTTACCGGTTCCTTGCATTCGGTCGTGGAAGGGGAAGTCGTTTTTGCGAATGAACCGTTGCTTCGTATTGAAGCACCGTTGGCAGAAGCGCAACTTATCGAAACAGCCCTATTAAATATTGTCAATTTTCAAACTTTGATCGCCACTAAAGCAAGCCGGATTAAGCAGATTATCAAAGATGAAGCGGCTGCGGAATTTGGTTCCCGCCGGGCGCAAGAATTGGATGCCGCCATTTGGGGAGCACGGGCTGCCATTATTGGCGGTTTTGATTCCACTTCCAACGTCCGGGCAGGAAAAATATTCAATATCCCGGTGTCCGGTACACATGCCCACGCTTTTGTACAAGCTTACAAAGATGAATATGAAGCTTTTAAAGCCTATGCAAGAAGACACAAAGATTGCGTGTTCCTGGTCGACACATATAATACATTGAAATCAGGCGTTCCCAATGCCATCCGCGTAGCCAAAGAATTGGGAGACCAAATCAATTTTATCGGAATCCGCTTGGACAGCGGGGATATCGCCTTTTTATCAAAAGAAGCACGACGCATGTTGGATGAAGCTGGGTTCACCAATGCGAAAATCATTGCATCCAATAATTTGGATGAATACACGATTTTAAACCTGAAAGCACAAGGCGCCAAAGTGGATTCTTGGGGAATTGGTACAAAGCTCATCACGGCTTATGATCAACCTGCATTGGGCGCCGTTTATAAAATGGTGGCGATTGAAAATGAACATGGTGAAATGGAAGATACATTGAAGATTACTTCCAATGCAGAAAAAGTGACGACACCAGGTTTAAAAAGAGTGTTCCGCATTATCAACAAAGAAAATGGAAAAGCGGAAGGGGACTACATTACATTGGCGGATGAGAACCCGCAGGAAGAAAAACGTTTAAAAATGTTCCATCCTGTGCATACCTTTATCTCAAAATTTGTGACTAACTTCGAAGCGAAAGAATTACATAAAAAAATTATAGATGAAGCTAAAATCGTGTATGAAAGCCCATCTGTTCTGGAAATGCGCGAATATGCAAAGGAAAGTTTGGAATTGTTATGGGATGAATATAAACGCTCATTGAATCCTGAAGAATATCCTGTGGACCTCAGCCAAAAATGTTGGGATAACAAAATGAAAAAAATTCAAGAAATCCGTGATGCAGTCGAAAATTTGGAATAGTTTAGGGGGGCTTCATTTGGAAAGTTTACAAAAACAGATTATTGAAGAGTTGCACGTCTTGCCCGAAATTGACCCTGCAGAAGAGGTGCGGAAATCCGTCGAATTTTTAAAGGAATATGCAAAGAAACATCCTTTTATAAAAGGGTTTGTCATTGCCATCAGCGGAGGGCAGGATTCCACACTGGTCGGAAAGTTGACGCAAATGGCCGTCGATGAATTAAATGAAGAAGCCGGTGAACAGAAATATTCCTGTTACGCAGTCCGTCTTCCGTATGGGGAACAAAAGGATGAACAAGATGCGCAGGATGCCATCCAATTTATTCAGCCGACAAAAGTCATTACGGTAAACATTAAAAAGGCCGTGGATGCAAGTGTCGAAGCCTTGCGGGAAGCGGGGATCGTGTTGAGCGATTACGCGAAAGGAAATGAAAAAGCCCGCGAACGGATGAAAGTGCAATATTCCATCGCTTTAATGACCAACTCTGTCGTTGTCGGAACGGATCATGCGGCGGAAGCGGTGACGGGATTTTACACGAAATACGGCGATGGAGGCGTCGATTTGGTGCCGATTTTCCGATTAAATAAGCGGCAAGGAAAGCAGCTGCTTCAATATTTAGGCTGCCCTGAACATTTATACAAAAAAACGCCTACCGCAGACTTGGAAGATGATCGGCCTCAACTGCCGGATGAAGCGGCTTTAGGGGTATCTTATGAAATGATTGACGATTATTTGGAAGGAAAAACTGTGCCGGAGGAAGCAAGAAAAACAATCGAAGGCCACTATTTACGCTCGCAGCATAAACGCCATTTGCCGATCACCATCTTTGATGATTTTTGGAAGTAAGGGCGGATAGGCAAAAAACTGTTGATCTGTGTCTCCCATCTGGACGATTAAGGTGGGAGACAATTTTTTATAAAAACCCGCATACCATGAAACAACGAAGGTTTTCTTGCGATCAATTGAAAGAAAATTCAGTATTATTTGATGGTGGAAAGATTGAAGTTTATTGTTATGTACCGATATTAATAGAAATAAATAGTATAGACAGGAAGCGGAGGTGAGTGTCATTTGAGAACTTCTCGCGTTCAATCGGTTGTGAATAGCACTTACACAAAACGTTATTTGCATTCCAGTCATGATCAAGTGTTCAAAATGATGAACGACGGTGGCGGACGGCATTTTTTCTCGAAAAATCCGAGGGAACAGCAAAAAAATAAAAGGAATAATACGGAGCAAAACCGTTCATCGAATGCAATTTTAAACCGCAACACCAAAAGAATGGTCATTATTGGGCAACCACTTGATAGTGAAACGGTTGAAAAAATGCGCAACCGTTTAATGCAACATCAAATGAACATCCAAAAAGCAAGAAATAAGGAAGCTCTCATTCGCACTTACCGTAAATCCATTTGATATCGCCTTATAAACTGTTAATTCGGTGAAATTGGCAATTCCTGAATCGGCCGTGTTCAAAGAGTGGGGTGGATATAGAATTGAATAGGGAATTTGATAAGATGGAGGGCGAAGTGGCAACACTTCGCTTTTCTTTTTCGTTTAATTTTTCGGATAAAGGTGGAAAATATACTAATGGTATATAATTTCCTTTTTCGAATTGAAATTAGTTGTTTTTTATCCAGTTTTTATTTTATGCTTGAATTAAATTATTTTTCGTAAATTCTGACTTTTTCCCGAGTTTCAGGAGGATACTTTATGCACAAAAAAATCGAAAAAATTATCAGTAATATAGAGAAAGTAATGATAGGAAAACGGGAAGTGGCTGAACTTAGCATAATCGCCTTGCTTGCCGGTGGACATGTATTGCTTGAAGATGTGCCGGGAGTCGGAAAAACCATGATGGTACGTTCCCTTGCGAAATCCGTGAGCGCGGAATTTAAGCGGATTCAATTTACTCCTGACTTGTTGCCTTCTGATGTCATCGGAGTTTCCATCTATAATCCGAAAACCATGCAGTTTGAATTCAGACCCGGCCCCATCGTAGGAAATATTATTTTAGCTGATGAAATTAACCGTACATCCCCTAAAACCCAATCCGCTTTACTGGAATGTATGGAAGAATCGTCAGTGAGCATCGATGGGGAAGTCATTCAGTTGCCAAAACCTTTTTTTGTCATGGCCACGCAAAACCCGATTGAATACGAAGGAACTTTTCCATTGCCGGAAGCCCAATTGGATCGGTTTTTAATGAAAATCCGCATGGGTTATCCGACAACACTGGAGGAAATCGAAATCTTAAGACGCGCTGAAAATAAAGTGCCCATTCAAACTTTGGAGCCGGTGATCACCATCGGGGAATTATTGGAATTGCAAGAAGAAGTGAAAAATGTTTACGTGGATGATTCCGTAAAAGGATATATCGTTCAACTAGCGCGGGCGACCAGAACCGATGAAAATGTATATTTGGGGGTCAGCCCTCGGGGAACGATTGCATTGATGAGGGCATCCCAAGCCTATGCCAAAATGTTTGACCGGGATTTCGTAAAACCTGATGATGTCCAATATTTGGCGCCTTTTGTCTTCGGTCATCGAATCATTTTAAAACCGGAGGCGCGCTATGAAGGTGTGACGGTGGAGGATATCATCAACAATATCATTGCCGAGTCCGTCATTCCTATTAAAAGGTTTGCAGAAAGATGAGCATGTGGAAAGGAATAATCAGCAAGTTTGGCCGCTTTGTCGTCAATGTTTTATTGATTGTCGTTACATTCAGTTATGCGATGTTTCAAGGGGGATTTGTCAGCTGGTTTCTGTTTTACACGTTGATTCCTTTTTTGCTCTACTCTTTGCTTCTTCATTTTGTCCCCCTCCGCATTGAGGAAGTCCGGAGGGAGATTCAGCCGGCAAGACTTGAAAGAGGCGATATAGCGTCCGTGACGGTGCATTTTATTAATAAGACTTGGTTTCCATTAGCGTTTCTGACAATCAGGGAGATTGGACTGGACGATGATATGGTTGAAAAAATGAAGGGAAGTTCCAATGTATTTTTTGTCGGTTTGAAAAGGAATTTTTCTTGGACGTATGAAATACCTGATTTGGAACGGGGTGTCATTGAATTTTCCGCATTGCAATTCACCTTCACCGATCTTTTTGGATGGACTGTCAGGCATAAATTTGCCGTTCAAAAACAAAAGGTGATGGTTTATCCAAAAATCACAAAGATGAAATACCGTGAAATGCGGAGGCAGTTTGATCAGGGAGTAGTATTGGCTCCTTTCGCTTTTATGAAAGATACTTCCATGGCAACGGGTGTCAGGGATTATCAAGCGGGAGATCGATTTTCATGGATTCATTGGAAATCCTTTGCGAAGGATGAAACATTGAGGACGAAAGATTTTGAAGTGCGGCACAGCCAGGAAGCATTGCTTGTTCTGGATGCTACAGTGAAAAGCCATTTTGAAGAGTCCCTTGAATTGGCGGCTTCTGTTTTGCAAACGATTGTTGATCATCAAGGAGATGTGTCGTTTTTCATTGCGGGAGAGGAACAAACATTTTATTCCCATTTGAAACGGGGACAACTGGAGCGGATCATGCGGCAATTGGCGATGGTGAAAGCAAGCGATTCAAAAAATATCGAGCTTCTTTTGACGAAGGAAGGCAAGACACTCGATTCCTTTATTCTTCTATTTACGGGGGAATTGAGCGATTCATTAAGAAGTTTCTTTAAAAATCATGGGAGAAAGACAAAGGGCATCATCTGTTTTGTGGTTGCATCCAAGCAGGAAGAGCAGCTGCGAATGAAAGGGGACTATTACAACGTAAAAATTGTGCCGATTACAAAACCGATGTTCAGCGAAGTGTTCACGGAGGTGTTAAAACCGTGAAAAATGAAGTTTTCAATAAATTCGAGCTCGCATTATATGGCATTATGATTTTTTTGATATTGCGGGAATGGCTTTTGCCGATCATGATGTTGACGGGTATGGGGTATGTGGAATTAATTTTGTTGTTCATCTTATTGTGCCTTTTGTTCAGTCTGTTCCGCATCCCTTTTTTTATATCGTGGGTTGTAAAAATATGCTATATTTCATGGTTTATCGTTTATGTGTACAGCGATTTTTCCTTGTTCTCATCGGAAGGTATCCAGTTTCTGTTCAATGAACTGTATTATAATGTTTCATTGATTCTGCAAGGAAGTTTCTTTTATATCACAAACGCTTTCCAATCGGTTTTATTTTTCCTGCTTATGTGGATGCTCGTCTATATCGTGCATTATTGGTTGACGGTAAGATTGAACATCTTCTATTTCCTTGTGTTGACGGTGATTTTCATTGGAATCTTGGACACGTTCACCAATTATGATGGTACGGTTGCCATTGTTGAAGTGGTGCTGATTGGATTGCTGATGCTTGTATTTTTGTATATTAAAAAACTGATGTTGCAATCTGGCGCTTCATTTAATTGGCATCAGTATTTTAAGCTGGCATTGCCGGTCCTGTTGATGATCGGGGTTGTCGGGGCGGTGGCGATCCTGTTGCCAAAAGCGGCTCCCCAATGGCCTGATCCGGTTCCGTATATAAAATCCGCAGCAAACCAGGGCGGACGCATATTTGGAGAGCCGGTGAAAAAAGTCGGTTACGATGAAGATGATTCGGCGCTGGGGGGTTCCTTTGTAGGGGATGACACGGTCGTTTTCATTGCGCAAGCGGCAACGAAACAGTATTGGCGGGTGGAAACGAAAGATTTCTATACGTCAAAAGGTTGGGAGTCTTCGGGCGATACCATTTTATTGCAACAAATCTCTTATGGACAACCTATCAATCATTCATTGCCGGTAGGTCCTGAAGGCGAGGAGCAATTTGCCCATATTGAACCGAAGTATCCTTACGATTTTGTTATTCAACCATACGGACTTGTTTCCATCAATGTCTCCGGTGATATGGCAGATCAAGTGAATATGGCAATGAATTTAGAAACGGAAAAAATCGCCACCGATTACACGGGGGAGTATATGTATCATATTAAATACAGCACGCCGGAGTATTTATACAGCGATTTGACTTCGACAATCCAACAACCGATCGATATAAGTATTCGGGAAAAATATTTGCAGCTGCCTGATTCCCTTCCGCAAAGAGTCATTGATTTGGCAAGGGAGATCGTGAAGGACAAAGGCAATGATTATGAAAAGGCGCGGGCCATCGAAAGTTATTTTGCAACGAATGGCTTCCGGTATGAAACGGAAGGGGTGCCTGTTCCTGAAGAAGACCAGGACTACGTTGATCAGTTTTTATTTGAAACCAAATATGGCTACTGTGACAATTTTTCATCGGCAATGGTTGTGATGCTGCGGGCCGTGGGGATTCCCGCGAGATGGGTAAAAGGATTTGCCGGTGGAGAAATGGTGTCCAGTGATGGAGAGCTGAAAACTTTCGAAATTACAAATAACGATGCCCATTCCTGGGTGGAAGCCTATATCCCTAAAGTAGGCTGGGTTCCTTTTGAACCGACGATCGGCTTTTCAACAAACCGCAACATTGAATATGATTTTGAAACCGATGCATATCAGGATGAAATGCTGACAGTCGATGATGACACAAAACCGGAAAACCAACGGGATCAAGATGAAACGATGAAACAGGGGAACGGCATTTTTGCAGGGTTATTGGATTTCATCAAAAATCTCCGCTTTTTATTGTACTATGCCTTGATCGGTCTGCCTGTTGCAGGCATCATCCTGTTCTTTTCCCGCAAGTTATGGATGCCGAAATGGTATAGCCGATGGTTAAAAAATCAAAATATTAATGAAACAAACTTTGAAAAGATTTATATGAGACTGTTAAAAATGTTAGAATTAAAAGGGCTGAAAAGGAAGGAAGGACAAACGCTGCAATCTTTTGCAACAGAAGCGGACGAAGCATTTGATTCCCCATATATGTCGCAGATTACGGCCGCATATGAAAATTATCTTTACGGGAATAAAACAAAAATCGATTATATAAAAGTGAAAGAAAGTTTGGAAAATTTAATCAATCGTACTAGCGGTTGATTTTAAATGGGAGTCAGAGTAAAATTTAAAAAATTATAAGGCAGAAAATATAGAAGAGGTGTAAAACGTGACGACTCAATTAAAAGAGCAAGAAAAAATCGTTGTTCTCGACTTCGGAAGCCAATACAATCAATTGATCACGCGCCGAATTCGTGAATTTGGAGTATTTTCCGAACTACAACCCCATACAATTTCTGCGCAGGAAATCAAAGAAATGAACGCTGTGGGAATCATCTTCTCAGGCGGTCCGAATTCCGTGTATGATGAAAATGCGTTTAAAGTGGATGAAGAAATTTTTAATTTAGGTTTACCTATTTTAGGGATTTGCTATGGAATGCAATTGATTGCCCATACCCTTGGCGGGAAAGTGGAAAGTGCGGAAACCCGCGAATATGGTAAAGCGGAAATTGAAATTACAAAAGACAACCAATTGTTTGCAGACCTTCCAAAACAACAAGTGGTTTGGATGAGCCATGGCGACTTGGTGACTCAATTGCCTGAAGGTTTTGAAACAATCGCGACAAGCCCAAGCTGCCCAATTACGGCAATGGAAAATACGGAACGCAAAATCTACGGCGTTCAATTCCATCCTGAAGTACGCCATTCTGTTCATGGTAATGATATTTTGCGCCACTTTGTATTCAATATTTGCGGTGCAAAAGGCGACTGGACAATGGAAAACTTCATTGAACTGGAAGTGAAAAAAATCCGTGAACAAGTGGGAGATAAAAAAGTATTATGTGCTCTTTCAGGAGGGGTCGATTCTTCCGTTGTTGCGGTATTGATCCATAAAGCCATCGGAGACCAATTAACTTGTATGTTCGTGGACCATAACTTGCTCCGCAAAGGCGAAGCGGAAAGCGTAATGGAAACATTCGAAGGCAAATTTGGCATGAAAGTGATCAAAATCGACGCCCGCGAACGTTTCATGAATAAATTGAAAGGCGTTTCAGATCCGGAACAAAAACGTAAAATTATCGGAAACGAGTTCATTTATGTATTCTCTGATGAAGCAAGCAAATTGAAAGATATGGATTTCCTTGCACAGGGCACACTTTATACCGACATCATTGAATCCGGTACGGCTACAGCTCAAACAATCAAATCCCACCACAATGTCGGCGGTTTACCGGAAGATATGAAATTTGAATTGATCGAACCGTTAAAAACATTGTTTAAAGATGAGGTTCGTGCATTGGGTACTCAATTAGGGTTGCCTGATGAAATTGTTTGGCGCCAGCCATTCCCGGGACCAGGTCTTGCCATTCGCGTGCTTGGCGAAGTAACAGAAGAAAAATTGGAAATCGTTCGTGAATCCGATGCTATCTTACGTGAGGAAATCAAAAAAGCCGGTCTTGACCGTGAAATTTGGCAATACTTCACAGTACTTCCTGAAATCAAATCCGTCGGCGTCATGGGAGACCAACGCACATATGACTACGCTATCGGCATTCGTGCGGTTACATCCATCGATGGAATGACTTGCGACTGGGCGCGCATTCCTTATGATGTGTTGGAAAAAATCTCAACACGCATCGTGAACGAGGTGCCTCATGTCAACCGCGTGCTTCTTGACATCACTTCCAAGCCGCCAGCTACGATTGAATGGGAGTAATTTGCATACATCAGTCTATTTAAATTGAATACAACACATGATAACTCTCTTTCAATAACTAAATGGAAGGGAGTTTTTTATGGACAACTTTGCACAATGTGTCATTTGGGAACTGTTTCTGTAATCTTCCTGCAACGCCCTCAGTGGAAGGATTTACAGGATAAAATGCCCATCACTTTACGCCTGTATGAAAACTGAACGTTTTTTACCAAAATATAGAATTTGTTATTAATGTACGGTTTTTTACGAACTTTAAAATAAAAAAAATAAAAAATGTTCGTGAATGGTATTGAAATAGGAAAAAATAGATGCTATATTACTTGAGTAATAATTAAATAAAACGTCGTATAATGTCGAGAATATGGCTCGATAGTCTCTACCAAGCTACCGTAAATGGCTTGACTACGACTTTGTTAATAGAGTTTCCCTTTGGATTCTATTATGGAGTTGTAGTCGTGCAAATGTGGCATGACTTTTTATTTTTTTGAATTTTATAGGCAAGGTGGGACATACTGAAACTGAATCGACAGAAGCGACGGGAAGACGGAGGAAATTATGAGAAAATATTTCCAATTTGATGAACTGGGAACCACATATCGTCAGGAAATTATCGGTGGGCTTACAACATTCTTAGCGATGGCTTACATTTTGGCTGTTAACCCTGCCATTCTTTCGGAAAGTGGAATGAATCAAGGGGCGGTATTTGTTGCAACAGCGGTTTCTTCCGCAATCGGATGTTTTATCATGGGACTATTTGCCAAATATCCGCTTGCATTGGCTCCGGGACTTGGATTAAACGCATTCTTCACTTTCGAAGTGGTTTTAGGACATGGTTTCCCATGGGAATATGCGTTAGCGGCTGTATTCATTTCATCACTTTTCTTCTTTATTTTGACTTTGACTGGATTGCGCGAAAAATTGATTAATGCAATCCCGATGGAATTAAAACTGGCTGTAGGTGCCGGAATCGGATTGTTTATTGCTTTTATCGGTTTAAAACTATCCGGAATTGTTGTGGATGATCCGGATAATTTATTGAGCATCGGTGATTTAAGAGAGCCTCAAGTGTTATTAGCGATTTTCGGTATTTTTGTAATCGTCATTTTGATGGTGTTAAATGTCAGAGGTGCCGTATTCATCGGTATGGTGTTGACAGCGATTGTTGGTATGATTTTTGGCCTTATTCAAACGCCAAACGGTATTTTATCAACACCTCCAAGTGTTGAACCGACATTCGGCAAGTTATTTTCCGCATTCGGTGATCCGGCGTTCTATACGATTCCGATGTTAACTTCAATCTTAACATTCTTATTCGTAGACTTTTTTGATAATGCCGGTACATTAATGGCCGTAGCAAACCAAGCGGGCTTTGTAAAAGATAACAAATTGCCTCGCGCGGGCAGAGCATTGATTTCTGACTCAATTGCGTCAATTATCGGTTCCATTTTTGGTACATCCACTGTTACATCTTACATTGAATCTTCTTCAGGTGTGGCAGCTGGTGCAAGAACAGGTTTTGCTTCCCTTGTTACAGGAATTTTATTCTTATTAGCATTATTCTTCTCACCGGTCTTAAATATAGTAACAAATGCGGTTACTGCACCGGCTCTGATTGTAGTGGGAGTATTGATGGTTGCATCTTTAGGTGAGATTGAATGGAAAAAATTCGAGATTGCAGTGCCTTCCTTCTTGACAATGGTTATGATGCCATTTACAGGATCCATCGCAACTGGTATCGCGGTAGGTTTCTTATTCTATCCAATCACAATGGTACTAAAAGGAAGAGCAAAAGAAGTGCACTGGATCATGTATGTCTTTGCAGTAATTTTCCTACTTTTCTTGGCGACAACAGGTCATTGATATAATCAAATTTAAACCGATTATTCAGAAATCCCCAACCTAAGTAAAAGGAGAATTTGAGTTTGCTCAAATTCTCCTTTTTCATTTGGCTGTTTTTTTCTTTTAAAGTTTATCTTATTTAATAGAGGGTACATATTCTATGAAGTCAATTTTAGAATAGAGCGAAAAATAGGAATTGATTTTTTATTAATTTATGCTTGAAAAACTAAATCAACGGTGTTATATTAATAAACGTTGCTGCTGAAAATAAAAAACAGCAAAAAAAGTTCTTGACACGGTTTTTGGAACGTGTTATTATATTAAACGTTGCTGTTGAAGCGGTTAAGAAAATGAACCTTGAAAACTGAACACCGAAACGTTAATGTTATAAATTTTTCCGATTCGTTAACCCTCGTTGACGGATTGGATACGGACAAAAGTTTGAGCTAATCAAATTTTCTTTTATGGAGAGTTTGATCCTGGCTCAGGACGAACGCTGGCGGCGTGCCTAATACATGCAAGTCGAGCGGACCAATTAGAAAGCTTGCTTTTTGATTGGTTAGCGGCGGACGGGTGAGTAACACGTGGGTAACCTGCCCTATAGACCGGGATAACTCGCGGAAACGCGTGCTAATACCGGATAACACACCGAAGCGCATGCTTCGGGGTTGAAAGATGGTTCTGCTATCACTATAGGATGGGCCCGCGGCGCATTAGCTAGTTGGTGGGGTAACGGCCTACCAAGGCGACGATGCGTAGCCGACCTGAGAGGGTGATCGGCCACACTGGGACTGAGACACGGCCCAGACTCCTACGGGAGGCAGCAGTAGGGAATCTTCCACAATGGGCGAAAGCCTGATGGAGCAACGCCGCGTGAGCGAAGAAGGTCTTCGGATCGTAAAGCTCTGTTGTAAGGGAAGAACAAGCGCAGCAGTCACTGGCTGCGCCCTGACGGTACCTTACTAGAAAGCCACGGCTAACTACGTGCCAGCAGCCGCGGTAATACGTAGGTGGCAAGCGTTGTCCGGAATTATTGGGCGTAAAGCGCGCGCAGGCGGTCTCTTAAGTCTGATGTGAAAGCCCCCGGCTCAACCGGGGAGGGTCATTGGAAACTGGGAGACTTGAGTGCAGGAGAGGGAAGTGGAATTCCATGTGTAGCGGTGAAATGCGTAGAGATATGGAGGAACACCAGTGGCGAAGGCGGCTTCCTGGCCTGTAACTGACGCTGAGGCGCGAAAGCGTGGGGAGCAAACAGGATTAGATACCCTGGTAGTCCACGCCGTAAACGATGAGTGCTAGGTGTTAGGGGGTTTCCGCCCCTTAGTGCTGCAGCTAACGCATTAAGCACTCCGCCTGGGGAGTACGGTCGCAAGACTGAAACTCAAAGGAATTGACGGGGGCCCGCACAAGCGGTGGAGCATGTGGTTTAATTCGAAGCAACGCGAAGAACCTTACCAGGTCTTGACATCCCGCTGACCGCCATGGAGACATGGCCTTCCCTTCGGGGACAGCGGTGACAGGTGGTGCATGGTTGTCGTCAGCTCGTGTCGTGAGATGTTGGGTTAAGTCCCGCAACGAGCGCAACCCTTGTCCTTAGTTGCCATCATTCAGTTGGGCACTCTAAGGAGACTGCCGTACAAATACGGAGGAAGGTGGGGATGACGTCAAATCATCATGCCCCTTATGACCTGGGCTACACACGTGCTACAATGGGTGGTACAAAGGGCAGCAAACCCGCGAGGGGGAGCGAATCCCAAAAAGCCACTCTCAGTTCGGATTGCAGGCTGCAACTCGCCTGCATGAAGCCGGAATCGCTAGTAATCGCGGATCAGCATGCCGCGGTGAATACGTTCCCGGGCCTTGTACACACCGCCCGTCACACCACGAGAGTCTGTAACACCCGAAGTCGGTGAGGTAACCCTCCGGGAGCCAGCCGCCGAAGGTGGGACAGATGATTGGGGTGAAGTCGTAACAAGGTAGCCGTATCGGAAGGTGCGGCTGGATCACCTCCTTTCTAAGGATATAAACGGAAAACATTAACGTTTTGGGTTCAGTTTTGAAGGTTCATACCTTCAAACGTTGCTCCTGCGCGATGCGTATTCGAGAAGTGAAATCATTACTCGTCGCAAGCCTGCATGGAGCTGATTCGCTGACGTAAATTCAAGTTGCGAACGAAGTCAGTAGGCTTGTTCTTTGAAAACTGGATAAACGACATTGAAAGCAAGAAATTTACTGTAAGCTCTTAATTTTTAGGTTAAGTTAGTAAGGGCGCACGGTGGATGCCTTGGCACTAGGAGCCGATGAAGGACGGGACTAACACCGATATGCTTCGGGGAGCTGTAAGTAAGCTTTGATCCGGAGATTTCCGAATGGGGCAACCCACTGCTCGTAATGGAGCAGTATCTTAACGTGAATTCATAGCGTTAAGAGGGCACACCCAGGGAACTGAAACATCTAAGTACCTGGAGGAGAAGAAAGAAACATCGATTCCCTGAGTAGCGGCGAGCGAAACGGGAACAGCCCAAACCAAGAGGCTTGCCTCTTGGGGTTGTAGGACACTCTATACGGAGTTACAAAAGGATGGGTTAGACGAACCGTTCTGGAAAGGACGGCCGTAGAAGGTAACAGCCCTGTAGTCGAAAATCCATCCTCTCCAGAGTGGATCCTGAGTACGGCGGAACACGTGAAATTCCGTCGGAATCCGGGAGGACCATCTCCCAAGGCTAAATACTCCCTAGTGACCGATAGTGAACCAGTACCGTGAGGGAAAGGTGAAAAGCACCCCGGGAGGGGAGTGAAAGAGAACCTGAAACCGTGTGCCTACAAGTAGTCAGAGCCCGTTAACGGGTGATGGCGTGCCTTTTGTAGAATGAACCGGCGAGTTACGATTACGTGCAAGGTTAAGTCGAGGAGACGGAGCCGCAGCGAAAGCGAGTCTGAATAGGGCGAAAGAGTACGTGGTCGTAGACCCGAAACCAGGTGATCTACCCATGTCCAGGGTGAAGGTGAGGTAACACTCACTGGAGGCCCGAACCCACGCACGTTGAAAAGTGCGGGGATGAGGTGTGGGTAGCGGAGAAATTCCAATCGAACTTGGAGATAGCTGGTTCTCTCCGAAATAGCTTTAGGGCTAGCCTCGCGTAACGAATACTGGAGGTAGAGCACTGTTTGGACTAGGGGCCCACCTCGGGTTACCGAATTCAGACAAACTCCGAATGCCAGCTATTTAGACGCGGGAGTCAGACTACGAGTGATAAGATCCGTGGTCAAGAGGGAAACAGCCCAGACCACCAGCTAAGGTCCCAAAGTAACCGTTAAGTGGAAAAGGATGTGGCGTTGCTTAGACAACCAGGATGTTGGCTTAGAAGCAGCCATCATTTAAAGAGTGCGTAATAGCTCACTGGTCGAGTGACGCTGCGCCGAAAATGTATCGGGGCTAAACGGTTCACCGAAGCTGTGGATTCGTGCTTCGCACGAGTGGTAGGAGAGCGTTCTAAGTGCGCAGAAGTCAGACCGGAAGGACTGGTGGAGCGCTTAGAAGTGAGAATGCCGGTATGAGTAGCGAAAGATGGGTGAGAATCCCATCCACCGAATGACTAAGGTTTCCTGAGGAAGGCTCGTCCGCTCAGGGTTAGTCGGGACCTAAGCCGAGGCCGAAAGGCGTAGGCGATGGACAACAGGTTGATATTCCTGTACCACCTCCCCGCCGTTTGAGCAATGGGGGGACGCAGGAGGATAGGGAAAGCACGCCGTTGGTCGCGCGTGTCCAAGCCGCAAGGCGGGGAAGTAGGCAAATCCGCTTCCCGTAACGCCAAGCGGTGATGGGGAGCCTCTTAGGAGGCGAAGTTCCTGATTTCACACTGCCAAGAAAAGCCTCTAGCGAGGCGGGAGGTGCCCGTACCGCAAACCGACACAGGTAGTCGAGGAGAGAATCCTAAGGTGAGCGAGAGAACTCTCGTTAAGGAACTCGGCAAAATGACCCCGTAACTTCGGGAGAAGGGGTGCTCATTGGGGTGCAAGCCCCGATGAGCCGCAGTGAATAGGCCCAGGCGACTGTTTATCAAAAACACAGGTCTCTGCAAAACCGCAAGGTGACGTATAGGGGCTGACGCCTGCCCGGTGCTGGAAGGTTAAGAGGAGGAGTTAGCGCAAGCGAAGCTCCGAATTGAAGCCCCAGTAAACGGCGGCCGTAACTATAACGGTCCTAAGGTAGCGAAATTCCTTGTCGGGTAAGTTCCGACCCGCACGAAAGGCGTAACGATCTGGGCACTGTCTCAACGAGAGACTCGGTGAAATTATAGTACCTGTGAAGATGCAGGTTACCCGCGACAGGACGGAAAGACCCCGTGGAGCTTTACTGTAACCTGATATTGAATTTCGGTGCAACTTGTACAGGATAGGTAGGAGCCGTAGAAGGGGGAGCGCCAGCTTCCCTGGAGGCGCCCTTGGGATACTACCCTGGTTGTACTGAAATTCTAACCCGCAAGCCTGATCGGCTTGGGAGACAGTGTCAGGTGGACAGTTTGACTGGGGCGGTCGCCTCCCAAAAGGTAACGGAGGCGCCCAAAGGTTCCCTCAGAATGGTTGGAAATCATTCGCAGAGTGTAAAGGCATAAGGGAGCTTGACTGCGAGACCTACAAGTCGAGCAGGGTCGAAAGACGGGCTTAGTGATCCGGTGGTTCCGCATGGAAGGGCCATCGCTCAACGGATAAAAGCTACCCCGGGGATAACAGGCTTATCTCCCCCAAGAGTCCACATCGACGGGGAGGTTTGGCACCTCGATGTCGGCTCATCGCATCCTGGGGCTGTAGTCGGTCCCAAGGGTTGGGCTGTTCGCCCATTAAAGCGGTACGCGAGCTGGGTTCAGAACGTCGTGAGACAGTTCGGTCCCTATCCGTCGTGGGCGCAGGAAATTTGAGAGGAGCTGTCCTTAGTACGAGAGGACCGGGATGGACACACCGCTGGTGTACCAGTTGTCTTGCCAAAGGCACAGCTGGGTAGCTATGTGTGGACGGGATAAGTGCTGAAAGCATCTAAGCATGAAGCCCCCCTCAAGATGAGATTTCCCATTGCATAAGCAAGTAAGATCCCTCAAAGACGATGAGGTAGATAGGTCCGGGGTGGAAGCACGGTGACGTGTGGAGCTGACGGATACTAATCGATCGAGGACTTAACCAAAAGAAAGCTTTCAATGCCGTTATCCAGTTTTGAGAGAACAACCTCTCTACAATACATAAAACAAGTCTAGTGATGATGGCAAAGAGGTCACACCCGTTCCCATACCGAACACGGAAGTTAAGCTCTTTAGCGCCGATGGTAGTTGGGGGCTTCCCTGCGAGAGTAGGACGTCGCTAGGCTCAAAAAGTCATTACTGACAGAAAGTCGGTAGTGGCTTTTTTTTGCCCCCAACTACCAAAGACGGGAGGTCAGCTCGGCGCGATACAGAAGCAGGACCAAAAAGTGAAACAGCAGACCGATTAGAAGCAGACGAGAAGCACGGGGACCAAGAAGATCAAGGAAGCGAGGCGGCCCGGAGCGCAAGCGTCGGGTACGTGAGCACCGGACCGCCGAAGCTGACGAGAGTAGCCGGTCAACGCGCTTCGGAGTTCGCGCCGATGGTAGTTGGGGACCCCCTGCGAGAGTAGGACGTCGCCAATGCTTTTCTATGTTGAAATTTGAAGTTCCATACAAATAAAGACAGAAAGTCCATTGATTTCTTGACAAGGATAAAAAGTTCGATTAATTCAAAATTAACATTTAGAGGATAAAAAATATCAAGAAAACCCCTTTCTGCATTTTATTTATAAAACTAAAATTCCATACAATCAAAAACTGAAAGTCTGTTCTGTTATATTAGACCAAAACCCAAAAAGGCACCCCGATCATAGTGGTGCCTTTTTTACTTCCTGATTTAACCCGGAAAGCCAACCATTTTTTCGTCTTAATTAAAGGAAGTTGGTGAATATTTTAATGAATTTTTGTTCGATAGGAAGCCCAAATATTAGCATAATAAAAGAAAGATCCAATTCTTTGATAAAAGGTGAAAGGGTGAAGGATTTGCCGAAAAAGACTATTTGGTTCGAAATGGAGGAAAATGAAACACCGGAACAGTGTATCGAAAGAATGTTGAAAATGGGGTACAGACCGGTTTTAAGAAAAGAAGAACCGGTTTTTCAAAGGGTTGACGGTGAAGTGGTTTATTTTCGCCAAAAAGTTCGATTTAAAGGAGAATTGATGGAAGAAAAAAATAAAAAATAATTCAAAACACGAACATTCAATAATTACTTTATATAAACGTTCGCATTTTTTCATTGATTTTCTCCTCCACCCTTGCTACAATGAACAGAGGAAAAGTCCCACATATATGCTAGAGGATATGGCTCTAGTGTCTCTACCCGACACCGTAAATGTCGGACTATGCGGGAAAGCAACTTTTTGGATGATTCGGCAGGTTGGAATTGAATAAACACCGGCCTCCTATTGCTATGTCCTCAGGTAAGCTGCTTTCTATCGTATAGCGAAGGCGGGCTATTTGAGGACTTTTTATTCGGAATCAAAAGTAAGAGATTGAAATAAAAAGGAGCGTTTTGGATGAATCCTAAAATCGGCGTCATTATGGGAAGTTCCAGCGATTGGGAAACAATGAAACATGCTTGTGATATTTTAGACGAGTTAAAAATTCCTTATGAAAAAAAAGTGGTATCAGCCCATCGGACTCCTGATTTAATGTTTGAATATGCTGAAACTGCCCGTTCACGGGGAATCGAAGTGATTATTGCCGGAGCTGGGGGAGCTGCCCATTTACCGGGGATGGTTGCAAGTAAAACAACCTTGCCAGTTATCGGTGTACCTGTGCAATCAAAAGCATTAAATGGACTTGATTCATTACTTTCCATTGTTCAAATGCCAGGAGGGGTTCCTGTGGCGACGGTGGCGATAGGGAAAGCCGGCGCAACGAATGCAGGACTCTTAGCGGCGCAAATTTTATCCATTACAGATAAACAATTGGCAGAGAAACTGGAAGCTCGACGGGAACAATTAAAACAAAAAGTGTTGGAAAGTTCAGGTGACTTAAAGTGATGAAAACGATCTACCCCGGCCAAACAATCGGCATCATCGGTGGCGGACAGTTAGGACGAATGATGGCTCTCAGTGCAAAAGAGGCTGGTTTTAAAATTGCGGTTCTTGATCCGACAATGGATTCACCATGCGGACAAGTCGCAGATATACAAATAGTGGCTCCTTATGATGATCAAACCGCACTTGAAGAGTTGGCGGAAGTAAGTGACGTTATCACTTACGAATTTGAAAATATCGATTATGAAGGACTCAAAAAATTAACAGAGATCGCCTATGTGCCTCAAGGTGCTGAAATTATCCGCATCACCCAAAACCGTGTGACAGAAAAACAGGCAATTGTGGAAGCGGGTTGCCCGGTGGCTCCTTATATCGTTTGTGACAGCTATGAGGAACTTGTAGAGAAAATCGATCAAATCGGTTATCCGAGCATTGTAAAAACTGCCCGTTTCGGATATGACGGAAAAGGCCAACAAAAGCTTCAATCAAAAGAGGATTTGCCACTCGCAAAAAGCTTGTTTGAACATTCCCAATGTATCGTGGAAGGCTTTATTCCTTTCGAAAAGGAAATTTCGGTAATTATCCAAAGGAACGGAAACGGAGAAACGTATTGCTTGCCAGTGGGCGAAAATATTCATGTGAATCACATTTTGCATGAAACGATTGTTCCAGCCCGTATTTCCGATCAAACGAAACAATTGGCGGAAGAAGCGGCCCATAAAATTGCGGAACACTTGCAATTAATTGGAACGTTGGCGGTAGAAATGTTCGTGCTGAAGGATGGACAAATTATTATTAATGAATTGGCTCCAAGACCTCATAATTCCGGCCACTATTCCATTGAAGCGTGCAATATTTCTCAATTCGGACAACATATCCGTGCGATAGCCGGTTGGCCGCTAAGAAAACCGAAATTGCATTCTCCGGTGGTGATGGTGAATGTATTGGGTCAACATGTAGCGCCACTGATCAATTCCATAACCAAATATCCACATTGGTCTGTTCACCTTTACGGAAAAAAAGAGGCGAAAGTGAACAGAAAAATGGGACATGTAACCATACTAACAGATGACATTGATGCAACATTAAAGGAAATTGAAGATTCTGGCATTTGGAGATAAAAGAAAAGGAGATTCGCAGATGATTGAACGTTATACTCGCCCTGAAATGGGGGCTATTTGGACTGAAGAAAATAAATTCAACGCATGGCTTGAAGTGGAAATTTTGGCTTGCGAAGCTTGGTCTGAACTTGGTGTCATTCCAAAAGAAGATGTTGAAAAGTTACGTCAAAATGCAACATTCGATATCAACCGCATTTATGAAATTGAACAAACAACCAAACATGACGTCGTAGCGTTTACCCGCGCGGTATCCGAGTCGCTGGGCGAAGAGAAAAAATGGGTTCATTATGGACTCACTTCAACGGATGTTGTCGATACAGCCCTTTCTTATTTGATTAAACAAGCCAACAACATTTTACGGAAAGATCTTCACAACTTTATTGATGTATTGACAGAAAAGGCAAAAGAACACAAATACACAGTTATGATGGGACGCACCCATGGCGTACATGCGGAACCGACAACATTCGGTTTAAAGCTGGCTCTATGGCGTGAAGAAATGTTGCGTAATTTAGAACGCTTTGAAAGAGCGGCCAAAACGATTGAAACAGGAAAAATTTCCGGTGCGGTCGGAACTTATGCCAACATCGATCCATTTGTTGAAAAATATGTGTGCGAAAAATTGGGACTTACTCCTGCACCAATTTCAACCCAAACATTGCAGCGGGACCGCCATGCGGAATACATTGCGACATTGGCTTTAATTGCGACATCCATCGAAAAATTCGCAACGGAAATCCGCGGTTTGCAAAAATCCGAAACTCGCGAAGTGGAAGAAGGATTTGCAAAAGGACAAAAAGGTTCTTCCGCAATGCCGCATAAGCGCAACCCGATCGGCTCCGAAAACATGGCCGGAATTGCCCGCGTGATTCGTGGACATGTGGTTACCGCTTATGAAAATGTTCCATTATGGCATGAACGGGATATTTCCCATTCATCCGCAGAACGAATCATCATTCCTGATACGACAATTGCATTGAACTACATGTTGAACCGTTTCGCAAATATTGTGAAAAACTTGACTGTTTTCCCTGAAAATATGAAACGCAATATGGATGCAACGTTTGGACTTATTTATTCACAACGCGTTCTATTGAAGTTGATTGACAAAGGCCTGTCCCGTGAAGAAGCTTACGATACAGTCCAACCGCTCACTGCGAAAGCATGGGATGAACAGCGTCCGTTCCGTCCATTGGTGGAAGCGGATGAAAAAATCGGTTCGCTTTTATCGAAAGAAGAAATTGATGATTGTTTCGATTACAACTGGCATTTGAAAAATGTGGATTACATTTTTGACCGTTTAGGATTAAATGAGTAATTCAAAAAAAAACACCAATTCTAAATTACTGGGGGAAACGGGTATGGAAAAAGGCGCATTGTTATATGAAGGAAAAGCGAAACGCTTATATGCAACAGATCAGGAAGACGTATTGTTTGTGGAATATAAAAACAGCGCCACTGCCTTCAACGGTCTTAAAAAAGCAGAAATTGAAGGCAAAGGGATCTTGAACAATAAAATTTCCACCATCATTTTTGAACAACTGAAACAACAGGGAATTGAATCCCATTTTATTAAAAGAATTTCCGAAAACGAACAGCTTGTTAGAAAAGTGGAAATCATCCCGCTTGAAGTGGTTGTCCGCAATATTGCAGCAGGCAGCTTTTCAGAGCGTCTGGGCATTGAAGAAGGCACAGCCTTAAAGCGTCCGATAGTGGAGTTTTATTACAAAAACGATGCATTAAAAGATCCGATCATCAATAACGACCATATTGATATTCTTGGTCTTGCAACAAAAGAAGAAGTTGAAACAATCACAAATCTCGCTTTAAAAGTGAACGAAGCCTTACGGAAGATTTTTGAAAAAATCGGTGTCATTTTGGTGGACTTTAAATTGGAATTCGGCCGGGACAAAGACGGAAACATATTGCTTGCCGATGAAATTTCACCGGACACATGCCGGCTTTGGGATGCAGAAACGAAAGAGAAATTGGACAAAGACGTGTTCAGGCGAGATCTTGGAAGTTTAACAGATGTATATAACATTATACTTTCTAGACTTGGAGGAAATTGATGATGAAAAAAGTGAAGATTTACGTCACATTGCGTGAAAGTGTATTGGACCCTCAAGGTTCAGCCGTGAAAGGTTCTTTAGTCAACATGGGATACAAAGAAGTGGAAGATGTCCGCATCGGGAAATATTTGGAATTGCTCATTTCCGATACAGAGCGGGATATCGATGCATTGGTAAAAGAAATGTGTGAAAAGCTGCTTGCGAACACAGTGATCGAGGATTATCGCTTTGAAATCGAGGAGGCTCAATAATCATGAAATTTGCTGTACTCGTTTTCCCAGGGTCGAACTGTGACGTCGATATGTACCATGCCATCAAAGACGAACTTGGCGAAGAAGTGGAATACGTTTGGCATGATGCGGAAGATTTGAGCGAATTTGACGCCATTTTGATTCCGGGCGGTTTCTCATATGGTGACTATCTACGCTGTGGTGCCATGGCAAGCCAGTCAAAGGTGATGCAAGCAGTGAAAAAAGCGGCGGAAGAAGGAAAACCAATTTTGGGAGTCTGCAACGGATTCCAAATTTTGACGGAAGCCGGACTTTTACCTGGCGCACTGCTCCGCAATAAAAACTTAAAATTCATTTGCCGTACGGTTCCGTTAAAAGTTGAAAACAACCAAACATTGTTTACCAATCAATATGAACAAGGGCAAATCATTCAAATTCCGATTGCCCACGGTGAAGGAAACTACTTCTGTGACGAGGAAACGTTGAAAAAATTAAAAGAAAACAACCAAATCGTGTTCACTTATTCAGGAGAAAATCCGAACGGAAGTCTTGAAAACATTGCTGGTATTGTGAACGAGCGTGGCAACGTTCTTGGCATGATGCCCCATCCGGAACGCGCGGTGGATGCATTACTTGGCAGTGCAGATGGACTGGCGTTATTCAAATCAATTGTGAAACAGTGGAGGGAATCACATGTCTAATTTTGAACCAACAGCAGAACAAATTAAGGAGCAGAAGCTTTACCGCGACTTGGGGTTAAGTGATGAAGAATTTGCGAAGATTGAAGAAATTTTAGGTCGTCTTCCAAATTGGACAGAAACAGGTTTGTTCTCTGTAATGTGGTCTGAACACTGTTCTTATAAAAACTCTAAGCCGGTGTTGCGCAAATTCCCTACAAGCGGTCCCCGCGTATTGCAAGGTCCTGGTGAAGGGGCAGGGATTGTGGACATTGGTGACGAGCAAGCCGTTGTATTCAAAATGGAATCCCATAACCATCCTTCAGCCATTGAACCATACCAAGGAGCCGCAACAGGGGTTGGCGGAATTATCCGCGACGTATTTTCCATGGGAGCGCGTCCAATTGCACTGCTAAACTCTTTGCGTTTTGGCGAATTAAAAACACCTCGGGTGAAATACTTGTTTGAAGAAGTTGTCGCCGGGATCGCCGGTTATGGTAACTGTATCGGAATTCCGACTGTTGGCGGCGAAGTACAATTTGACCCATGCTATGAAGGAAATCCTTTGGTTAACGCCATGTGCGTTGGGTTAATCGATCATAAAGACATCCAAAAAGGTGTTGCCAAAGGTGTTGGAAACACAGTGATGTATGTAGGTGCAAAAACGGGCCGCGACGGAATTCACGGTGCCACTTTCGCGTCGGAAGAATTGAGTGAAGAATCCGATGAAAAACGTCCGGCGGTTCAAGTGGGAGACCCATTCATGGAAAAACTTCTGCTTGAAGCATGCCTGGAAGTGGTAAAATCCGATGCGCTTGTCGGAATCCAGGACATGGGAGCGGCAGGACTCACTTCATCTTCTTCAGAGATGGCATCAAAAGCCGGATACGGTATTGAAATGAACCTGGACTTGGTTCCTCAACGGGAAACAGGAATGACTGCCTATGAAATGATGCTTTCCGAATCACAGGAACGGATGCTTTTAGTCGTGAAACAAGGCCGTGAAGAAGAAATCAAAAAAATCTTTGAAAAGTACGGTTTGGACGCGGTGGCAATCGGCCGGGTAACAGAGGATAAAATGCTCCGCCTCATTCATAAAGGGGAAGTGGTGGCAGAAGTCCCTGCGGATGCGTTGGCGAAAGATGCGCCAGTTTACCACAAACCATCCAAAGAACCGGAATATTATAGAGAGTTCCAAGCGATGGAAAACAGCGAACCGGAAGTGGATGATTTCAAAGAAACATTGAAACAATTGCTTCAAGCCCCTACGGTTGCATCAAAAGAATGGGTATATGATCAATTTGACTACCAAGTGCGTACCAACACAGTGGTGACACCTGGTTCCGATGCGGCTGTATTGCGCGTAAGAGGCACAAATAAAGGGCTTGCGATGACAGCTGACTGCAACTCCCGCTACATTTTCCTGGATCCGGAAACAGGCGGTAAAATCGCAGTGGCGGAAGCTGCCCGCAACATTGTCGCATCCGGTGGAGAACCATTGGCAATCACGGACTGCTTAAACTTTGGAAATCCGGAAAAACCGGAAATCTTCTGGCAACTTGAAAAAAGTGCCGATGGAATTGCTGCGGCATGCACCGCTTTAGAAACACCGGTTATCAGCGGAAACGTATCCCTTTATAACGAACACTCCGGTCAAGCGGTATATCCAACACCAACAATCGGCATGGTTGGATTAGTGGAAGATTTATCCCATGTAACAACGCAAGAAGTAAAACAAGCTGGCGACATCGTTTATTTACTTGGGGAAACCAAAACAGAATTCGGCGGATCCGAACTTCAAAAATTGGTTTATGGAAAAATCTTCGGTAAAGCACCGTCAATCGATTTGGAAGAAGAGGCTGCACGCCAAAAAGCATTGCTTTCTGCCATTCGCGCAGGACTCGTTCAGTCTGCTCATGACGTGGCTGAAGGCGGCGTAGCAGTTGCATTGGCGGAAAAAACTTTTAATGCGAATGGTCTCGGAATCCACGTGAAATTAGAGGGTTCACCTGTAACCGCATTATTCAGTGAATCACAATCCCGCTTTATTGTAACGGTGAAAGAAGAAGATGCGGCATCGTTTGAACAAATGATTCCGGATGCGCAAAAAATTGGTGTAGTAACAAACGATGGAAAAATCACCATTGAAGGGGAACCAGGTTTATTGGTTGAAGGTTCTGTAGATGAATTTTGTTCTGCTTGGAAAGGAGCTATCCCATGCTTGCTGAAATCAGAGGCTTAAACGAAGAATGTGGTGTTTTTGGGATATGGGGCCATGAAGCAGCAGCCAAAATGAGCTACTACGGCCTGCATGCGCTTCAACATCGAGGACAAGAAGGTGCTGGCATCGTCGCGACAGACGGCCAGTACTTTAAAATCGTGAAAGGTGAAGGCCTGGTCAATGAAGTATTCAATGAAGAAAAATTAAATAGTTTGGAAGGAAATGCTGCAATTGCCCATGTTCGCTATACAACGGCAGGTGGAGGGGGAATTGACAACGTTCAGCCCCTTTTATTCCGTTCCTCCACTGGCACAATGGCAGTAGCCCATAACGGAAATTTGGTGAATGCCAATCATCTAAAACAACATCTTGAGCGCTCAGGAAGTATTTTCCATTCAACTTCAGATACGGAAGTCATTGTGCATCTTATCAAAAAAAGCAAAAAACCCAATTTTCTCGAGCAAGTGAAAGAAGCCCTTTCCTTGTTGAAAGGGGCTTTCTCCATCATTATTTTAACGAAAGATAAAATGATTCTAGCCCGGGATCGCAATGGGTTGCGCCCGCTTTCCATCGGCAGAGTGGGTGATGCATGGGTGGCTGCTTCCGAAACATGTGCTTTCGATTTAATTGGTGCGGAATATGTCCGGGAAGTTCAACCGGGTCAATTGGTCATTATTTCGAATAATGGCATCGAGGAAGACCGGTACGCGTTAATGGAACGCCGGGCAATGTGCGCAATGGAATATGTTTATTTTGCACGTCCTGATTCCAATATCGATCAAGTCAACATTCATATGGCCCGCAAACGGATGGGAAAACAATTGGCCAGAGAAATGGGTCATATCGATGCGGATGTTGTGACAGGTGTTCCGGATTCTTCCATTTCCGCTGCCATTGGATTTGCTGAAGAAATCGGGATTCCTTATGAAATGGGATTAATCAAAAACCGGTATGTCGGCCGGACATTTATTCAACCAACACAGGAATTGCGTGAACGCGGAGTGAAAATGAAACTTTCACCTGTTGTTCAAGTGGTGCGCGGCAAACGTGTCGTAATGGTGGATGATTCCATTGTCCGCGGAACGACTTCACGCAGAATCGTCAAAATGTTGAAAGAAGCAGGAGCGAAAGAAGTGCATGTGGCAATCACTTCTCCGCCAATTTCCAATCCTTGTTTCTATGGCATTGATATTTCATCCGATGAAGAATTAATTGCTACTGGAAGAACGATTGATGAAATCCGGGAAGCAATTGGTGCGGATTCCTTGACGTTTTTATCGCCCGAAGGATTGGTAGAAGCCGTTTCAAGACCTTTTGATGATGAGTACGGCGGTCTTTGCATGGCTTGCTTTACTGGAAAATATCCAACAGAAATTTTCCCGGACACTGTCTTACCACATATCAAGGAACTTTCACGTTAAGGAGGAAGAATCATGTCAAAAGCATATGAGCAAGCGGGGGTAAATATTGAAGCGGGTTATGAAGCGGTTAAACGCATGAAGTCCCATGTCGAGAGAACAAACCGCCTTGGGGTGATGGGAGCGTTTGGCAGCTTCGGTGGCATGTTCGATTTATCTTCACTGAACTTAAAGGAACCGGTTCTTATTTCTGGTACAGATGGTGTCGGGACAAAATTGAAACTGGCATTTATGGCAGATAAACACAACACAATCGGCATTGATTGCGTGGCCATGTGCGTCAATGACATTGTGGCCCAAGGTGCGGAACCATTGTATTTTCTCGATTATATCGCGATTGGAAAAGCGGATCCTGCAAAGATTGAACAGATTGTCAGCGGTGTTGCGGACGGCTGTGTGCAGGCAGGCGCAGCATTGATCGGCGGTGAAACGGCTGAGATGCCAGGTTTATATGATGAAGATGAATACGATGTGGCCGGTTTTGCTGTGGGTGCTTGCGAAAAATCGAAAGTGGTCACTGGAGAAAAAATTGTGGAAGGTGACGTGCTTGTCGGACTTGCATCCAGTGGTGTGCATTCCAATGGCTATTCCTTGGTACGCAAAATTGTTTTTAATGATTGCGGTTATCAATTTGATGAAGTGATTGAAGGCTATGAGGATTTGGGGCCAATTGGCGGGTCGCTTCTCACACCGACGAAAATTTACGCGAAACCGGTGCTGGAAGTGTTGAAACAAGTGGACGTTCACGGAATGGCCCACATCACGGGCGGCGGATTTTATGAAAACTTGCCTCGCATGATGCCGGAAGGATTGGCAACGGAGATCGATTTAGGAACATGGGAAATCCCACGCATTTTTGAATTCTTAAAAGATAAAGGATCACTGCAGGATCGCGACTTGTACAACGTATTTAATATGGGAATTGGATTCGTCCTTTCCGTTTCAGCCGAAGATGCGGACAAAGTGGTGGAAATTGCGGAAGCCCACGGGGAGAAAGCGTTCAAAATCGGCCGTGTTGTTAAAGGCGAAGGAGTAATATTTAATGGAAATCACGATGGGAGCTTAAGTCAATGACAACAAAAATAGCGGTTTTTGCTTCAGGCAGCGGGACAAATTTCCAAGCGATCCAAGAATCCATTGAACGTGGGGAATTGGATGCCAAAATTGAATTGGTGGTAACGGATAAACCGAATGCATATGTGGTCAAAAGGGCAGAAAAATTCGGCATTCCGGTTTTCGCTTTCTCACCGAAAGAGTACGGTTCAAAGGCTACATATGAATCTGCCATTGCCGAAAGATTAGAAGAAAAAGAAGTGGAATGGATCGTTTTGGCAGGCTATATGCGATTAGTTGGCGAAACGCTGCTTTCCAAGTATCCGAATAAAATTGTCAATATTCATCCCTCTTTATTGCCGGCATTCCCTGGCAAAGATGCCATTGGACAAGCGATGGAGCACGGTGTGAAAATTACCGGTGTGACAGTCCATTATGTGGATGAAGGGATGGATACCGGCCCAATCATTGCCCAACAAGCAGTGGAAGTGGTGGAAGGCGACCGGGAAGCGACGGAAGAACGCATTCATCAAGTGGAACATGTACTTTACCCAAAAACGTTAAAAAAATTATTTGAAAATAAATAATTTCAAAAAGATAGGCTAAATTTGAAAAAACAAATTGGAGGCTTTGACTGTGGCTAAACGTGCACTGATTAGTGTTTCAAACAAAGATGGAATTGTAGAATTCGCGAAAGAATTGGTTGCTTTAGGGTATGAAATCTTATCTACAGGCGGTACGAAAAAATTGCTTCAAGAAAATAACGTGCCCGTAACCGGAGTAGATGAAGTGACAAAATTCCCTGAAATTCTTGATGGCCGTGTGAAAACATTAAATCCGATGATTCACGGCGGATTATTGGGGAAATTTGATGATCCTTCCCACCAGGCGCAAATGAAAGAACATGGAATTGAACCGATTGAAATCGTTTGTGTCAACCTATATCCATTCGTAGAAACCATTTCTAAACCGGATGTGACGTATGAAGAAGCGATTGAAAACATCGATATTGGCGGTCCGACAATGTTGCGTGCGGCGGCGAAAAACCACCAATATGTAACAGTCATCGTGGACAGCAACGACTATGCTACGGTGCTTGAAGAATTGAAAGCAAATGGTGCAACAACTTTCGAAACGCGCAAAAAACTTGCTGCGAAAGTGTTCCGTCACACAGCAAGCTATGATGCATACATTTCCAACTATTTAACGGAAGAAGAATTCCCGGAAAACTTAACATTGACATACGAATTAAAACAAACTTTGCGCTACGGTGAAAACCCTCACCAAAAAGCGGCATTTTATAAAAAACGCTTAGGATCGGACTTCTCGCTTGCTTATGCAACGCAATTGCATGGGAAAGAACTTTCCTACAACAACATCCAAGACGGAAATGCCGCTCTTCAAATCGTGAAAGAATTCAAAGAGCCGGCTGCAGTGGCGGTAAAACATATGAATCCATGCGGCGTCGGAATTGGAAGCACAATTGAAGAAGCCTTTGACCGTGCTTATGAATCTGACCCTGTTTCCATTTTCGGCGGAATCATTGCATTAAACCGTGAAGTGGATGCAGCGACAGCCGAAAAATTGAGCAAAATCTTCCTTGAAATTATCATTGCGCCTTCATTCAGCGAAGAAGCATTGGAAATTTTAACGAAAAAGAAAAATATCCGTTTGTTGACAATCAACTTCGCCCAAGAAAAAAGAGATCCGTTTAAAGTGGTTTCCGTTGAGGGCGGCCTGCTCGTCCAAGAAGATGATACGTACGGTTTCGAGGATGCAGAGATTAAAGTGGTAACGGACCGCGAACCAACGGAAGAAGAATGGGAAGCTTTAAAACTTGGCTGGGCGGTTGTAAAACACGTGAAATCAAATGCCATCGTCGTAAATAATAAAGAAATGACATTAGGAATCGGCGCTGGTCAAATGAACCGTGTCGGTGCCGCAAAAATCGCTTTGGAGCAAGCAGGGGAAAAAGCAAAAGGAGCCGTGTTGGCATCCGACGCATTCTTCCCAATGCCGGATACAGTGGAAGAAGCGATTAAAGCGGGAATTACAGCGATTATTCAACCAGGCGGATCCATCCGGGACCAAGATTCCATCGATGCGGCGAACAAAGCTGGAATAGCCATGGTATTTACAGGAGTAAGACATTTCAAACATTAATGAATAAAGGCGGCTCGATTCGTAGCCGTCTTTTCTAAAGCTGCGGGCATTTTTGAAATTTATCCCTTGAAAAGTAATATTCCCAATAGTATATAGGAGGGGACTGACTATATGAAAGTGTTAGTAGTTGGCAGTGGTGGACGCGAGCACGCAATCGCCAAGAAATTCAGCATTTCCCCATCGGTTGAAAAAGTGTATGTGGCACCGGGAAATGACGGAATGCGTGACTGTGCGGAATTGGTTGCCATCGATGCATTGGATTTTGAAAACTTGGCCAAATTCGTGAAAGAGCAACAAATCGACTTAACGTTTGTAGGACCAGAACAACCACTTGCAGCAGGAATCGTGGATTATTTCCAGGAACAAGGTTTGGCGATTTTCGGTCCAACAAAAAAAGCCGCACAAATCGAAAGCAGCAAATCGTTTGCAAAACAATTGATGAAAAAATACAACATTCCAACCGCTGTATATGAAACATTCACTGAAGTGGATAAAGCGATTGAGTATATCAAAGAAAAAGGTGCGCCAATCGTTGTCAAAGCCGATGGACTGGCAGCCGGAAAAGGCGTAGTGGTGGCCATGACGGAACAGGAAGCCATTGATGCGGTAACGGACATGATCGGCAATCAGCGCTTCGGGGAATCTTCATCGAAAGTGGTCATCGAAGAATTTTTGGAAGGGGAAGAATTCTCTTTCATGTCCTTTGTACATAAAGGACAAATTTATCCAATGGTGATTGCCCAAGACCATAAACGCGCATATGATGGGGATCAAGGTCCAAACACAGGCGGCATGGGCGCATATTCTCCGGTTCCGCAAATTCCGGAAGAAATGGTTTCCCGCGCCTATACAGAAATCATTGAACCGACTGTCAAAGCCATGGAAGCTGAAGGGGCATCCTTTACCGGCATTTTATATGCAGGGTTGATTTTGACAAAAGAAGGACCGAAAGTGATTGAATTCAACGCGCGTTTCGGTGACCCGGAAACACAAGTGGTGCTTCCTCGCATGTCATCCGATTTTGGAGAGTTCATGAAAACATTGATGGATGAAAAACCTTTCGATTTGCAATGGTCTGATGAAGCAATGCTGGGCGTTGTGATTGCCGCAGAAGGATACCCGGGAGAGATTGAAAAAGGTAATCCGCTTCCAAACTTGGAAGAGCTGAGCGGAGAAGTGGAAGTATATCATGCCGGAACGAAGCTGAAAGATGGACAATATGTCGGAAACGGCGGCCGCGTGTTACTCGTGGCGGCAAAAGCAAACACTTTGAAAGAAGCGAAAGAAAAAGTATATGCAGCCATTGGAAAATATTCGTGGGATCATTTCTTCTACCGCAAAGATATCGGTTGGAGAACGTTCAAATAATTTTTATGGGATAAATACGGCAAAAAAGCACAAACCAATAATGAGGTTTGTGCTTTTCTTAACGAGTGTTGATTATTTTGGTTCTTTGTCAAATGGTGTTGGTGAATAAATTTTAGTGACATTATTTGGTAATATGTAATCGGATGGCTTAGGGGAAATTCGAGGTTCCCCTAAGCTGTTTTTATTTTCGCTAAGTTTTGGGTAATGAATATTCGGTTTCTAAAGTGATAGAAGGATCGATAACCGAAAGAAATGCGTTTAATCACTTTGATTTTGTTATTAATCCCCTCTAAAATGCCGTTGCTATAATCATATTTCAACGTATTCTCCATGTAATTGATGTATTTGTTGATTGTCTTGATGGCGGTTTTCATATAGCTGGAAACGATATTTTGTTTATTCTCTAATGTTTTCTTTAGGAGCTCAAAGTCTTTGGTTTTGATGCAATGGCGAACGTATTGGTATAACTCATAGGACGCTTTTAATTCAGAATCTAAATCAATGAGATAGTGGAGAATCTCCACCTCACACATATGCTTTTTAAAGCAACGATGATATTTATAGTTCTTATAATCAAGTTTTGTTTGATCTTTCAGAAGGAGCTTCCAGTATTTTTTCAATTTATTGTAATTCTTTTTATCCCGATTCATGACGTTGATGCGCGTTTTGTTTAAAGCTCTGCTAAATAGTTGGAGGATATGGAATTTGTCGAGTATGATTTCCGCTTTAGGGAAAACTTCTTGGATTAAGGAAATATAAGGGCTGTACATATCGATGACAATCGTTTTTACCGCATCTCTCGCCTTCTTGGAATACCGTAAGAAATACTCTTTGAGGACATGTAATCTTCGGTCCTCCACGATATCCACCATCTCCCCCGTTTCAGAGTCACAGAAAATAAAGGACATCGCTCCAGCTGCGGATTTCACTGATTTAAACTCATCAAAACACAAATGCTTTGGAAGGTAGTGAACATTTGGTTGATAGTAGATATAAAAGCTGTCAATGACTCGACTGACAGTGGCATGAGAAACATTATGTTTCATCGCAATATCTTTTTCGGATATTTTATCTTTGGCGTTTAAAGCAATCGATACTTTAGTATTGTTGGAAATACAACAGTTTTTAGCCACGACGCTCGTTTTTAAAGTAAACGTGGAATGACAATGTTTACAGAAATAACGCTGTTTACGCAATTTTAAGTAGGTATGAAAACCTGAAACACTAGGCATTTTAATGAGAGACGTTTTAAAACCGTGTTTAATGATTTGATCATCAAAGACATGTCCACAAGCATAGCACGCTTTTGGTTGGTAAGTTAATTGGCCATAAAAGACTTTTGATTGGACCCCTTTAATGAGTTCTTCTGCACAAAAATTTTCATCAAATGTGATATTTTTATCTTTTATATTGAGTAGGTTTCGTATAGAATGATGGTGAGACATGTGACACAACTCCTTTGGAAAATGTGTTTTGGCGATTACATTTTACCAGAGTTTTGTCACTGTCTCATTTTTTTTGTTCAAAAAAATTGGTGCTGGTTTATATTCACCAACACCAAATATTATAGAGCCATTATTTTGAGCGTTTCTGACTGTTGGCAACGGCTTTAACCGCTTTTGCAGCCTGATTTGCTTCAGTGCCGGCAGGAGTTGTGCTGGCAACCTTTTCAGCCACATTTGCAGCAGTTTGCAACAGTTCAGCCCCTTCGTTACCGCTTGCGCTTTGGGCTTGGGAACTTTGGCTTTGATTCTGGTTGCCGCTATTGTATTTTGAGTTGAAAGCGGTCATTAAACTGTCCGCATCCATAAAATCCTGGATGGAACTGGATACCGCATCTTTTACGTTATTGCTGAAGAGGGCCTTCGTTGGACAATAGAAGAAAAGACCTTCCGCAATTTTCATCGCACCGGCTGCAACAGACAGGGTTCCCAACATTCTGCTGCCGTTTTCTTTCACTAAATGGCTGATTCCGCAAGCTGTCAAACCAATCCCTAATACAAGACGGACGAAGGCGCTTTTTTCAGAAATATTTTCTTCCAACAAGAAAATCCACCCCTTTTCGCATGAAATGAATTGAATGAATTCACTTTAATTTAATAAAGTGCTGTGTTACGATAAAAGCAACTGCGCTTGCTTTTCAGCAATGTTAGTATGTGCGAATAAAACGCAAATAAACGAAATAAATAATTTATATATAATAGAAGGGAGTGTAACAAATGCCACAATCGTTTTGGAAAATACAAGAAATCCGCGATCAAGTTGCAGTCATCGAAGGAAAAAAATCGCCAGCAATCGTTTTGAAAAATGCACGATACATACATAGTGTGTTAAAACAATGGTTATATGGAAATATTTGGATATTAGGGAGCCGGATTATTTATGTGGGAAAAGAAATGCCGGAAAACGTATCTGAAGCCGAAGTGATCGATTTGGAAGGAAAGACGGTTGTACCAGGTTATATTGAACCGCATGTTCACCCATTCCAACTGTATAATCCGGTGTCGTTTGCAGATTATGCAGCCCAATTTGGGACAACGATGTTTATCAGCGACAACCAGCACTTTGCTTTACAACTCCCGACCAAGAAAGCGTTTTCACTGTTGGATGAGCTGAGTAAATATCCATTTGCTTTTTACTGGTGGACCCGCTACGATTCGCAAACGGAAATGGAAAATGAAGATCAGATTTTTACAAATAAATCGATTTTTGAATGGATTGAAAGGGACGACGTATTGCTTGGCGGGGAATTGACAGGATGGCCCCGCCTGTTGCGCGGCGACGACCAGATGCTCTATTGGATCCAGTCATCGAAGAAAAAAGGGAAAAAAATTGAAGGGCATTTTCCGGGCGCTTCGGAAAAAACCCTTGTGAGAATGAAGCTTCTTGGAGCGGACGGCGATCATGAAGCAATGACGGCAGAGGATGTGGAAAAACGCATTTTACATGGCTATGGGGTCACTTTAAGATATTCCTCCATCCGTCCTGATCTTCCAAATCTATTAAAAGGGATCTTGGAGAAAAAGTTAAATATATTCGACCATCTCATGATGACAACAGATGGCTCAACCCCTGTTTTCCATCGTGATGGCGTGATGGACATGTGCATCCGGCAGGCGCTCGATACCGGAGTCGATCCGATTGATGCGTATAACATGGCGACCTACAATATTGCAAGATATTATAATTTATCCCACTTGCACGGCATGATTGCGACAGGCAGATTTGCCACGTTGAACATTTTGACGGATGAATTCCATCCAAATCCTGAATCGGTATTATCCAAAGGAGTTTGGTTGAAAAAAGAAGGACAAAAAGTGCAGTCTTTGCCGGAAATCGATTGGAATCAGTATTTTGAACCACTTGAAATCGGCTTCGATTTAACCGATGATGATTTCCAATTATCAACGCCAATTGGAATTGAATTAGTGAACGATGTGATTACAAAACCTTATTCCGTCAATTTCCCATTGCACAAAAATGAACTTTCTCCTGATTCCGATGAGAGTTTATTGATTTTAATAGATCGGAAGGGTAAATGGCGAATTAATACGATGCTGAAAGGCTTTGCAAAGAATGTAAGAGGGTTTGCTTCTTCACATCCCAATACCGGAGACATCGTTTTAATCGGAAAAAATAAGCAGGATATCATGAAAGCCTTTCACGAAATGAAAAAGATGAAGGGCGGTATTGTCCTCACAGAAAACAATGAAGTGATTGTGTCGCTCCCATTGGCCGGCGCCGGAAACTTCTATATCGGGAACATGGAAGAGTTGATAGAAAAAGAAGCCGCGCTGAAAGCTGCCTTAAGAGAAAGAGGATATAAGCATACCGATGCGATTTATACATTATTCTTTTTAGAATCAACCCATTTACCTTATATTCGCATCACACAAAAGGGAATTTTTGACGTCATGAAAAAAGAGGTTATGATTCCTTCTGTGATGCGCTAGCTGAAAGGATGAAAAGCATGATTTCAAAAAAAGCGTTGTTTTGTGTTTTCGCCAGCATTTCGCTGCTTGCGGCATGTGGAGATAAAGAAAAAAGCATAGAAGATTCAGAGGAACCGGTTGAACCAATTGAAGAAGAAACGGAAGAATTGTATCCGGCGCCATTCACGGGAGAAATGCTTTCAGAAGAGATCACAATGAGACCTGTTCTTGCGACAATCAATAATCACCCCGCTGCCCGTCCCCAATCCGGCATAGCAAGTGCGGATGTCGTTTATGAGATGCTTGCGGAAGGGGATGTAACAAGATTTTTGGCACTGTACCAATCGGAATTTCCTGAGAAAATCGGTCCAATCCGAAGTGCCCGCTCCTACTTCGTTGAACTGGCGGAAGGACTTGACGCCTTCTACATTGCCCATGGTTTCAGCCCTGAAGCAAAGCGGATGCTTGAGAGCGGCATGGTGGACAACATCAACGGAATGTATTACGATGGCTCATTCTTCAAGCGCTCCAAAGATCGGGTGGCACCGCATAACTCCTATTTTATTACCGACAATTTGGAAGCTGCGGCGGAAAAAGTGAACGCTTCACTTCTCTATCAGAAAAAAGTATCGTATACTTATTATGATAAAGAAGAAAGTCCTAAAACCGGTGTGCAAGCAGACAAAATACAAGTCCGTTACGGCAGGAATGAAAACTTTAACAGCAGCTATACCTATGATTCTGCCAGCAACACCTATACCCGTTCTTCCGGTGGGACAGTGACGACGGATTTATTGACTGGAGAACCGGTGAAGGTATCCAATGTATTAATATTTGAAATGGCGCATACGGTGATTGACGATAAAGGCCGCCGTGACATCGATATTTATTCGGGCGGAAGCGCATATCTCTTCCAACAGGGAATGATGCGGGTCGTTCGATGGGAAAACAAGGATGGCGTTTTAACGGCGGTGGAAAGCGACGGCAGTGAAGTGAAATTTGTACCAGGTCATACATGGATTCATTTTGTTCCAACAAATCCAGGAATCGATGCTTCTGTAACTTACACAGCTTCTGACCAGCAAAGTTGAAAGGGTGATGAAAATGCAGGTTGATAAAATTCGTGGTCCTCAGACAGATCAACTATTCAGAGCAATATTGGAACTACGGGACCTTGAAGAATGTTATAGATTTTTTGACGATTTATGCACAATCAGCGAAATCCAGTCGATGGCTCAACGATTTGAAGTGGCCCACCTGTTGAGATTGAAAAAAACGTATGAAACAATCAAAAAGGAAACAGGGGCTTCCACGGCAACCATTTCCCGGGTGCGCCGCTGTTTCGATTATGGCAACGACGCATATGAGGAAATGTTGAGCCGTTTATATCCCGATGAAAAACCATATGAACCAAAAAAATAAACCCTTAATCAGGTTGTCTTACGCTTCAAAAGCGAAGGCAACTTTTTTGTGCATCCACGCCGATGAAAAATCTGTCCGCTTTTGTGGATGATGAAGTTGTGAATTTCGGAAAGTACAACTTTGAGATATACTAATAAGCACAGAATATGATTAGGAATAGGTGAGACCTTTATGGATTTTAAACATTGGAGACATGCATTTAAAATTGATCCATCGAAAGAACTTTCGGATGAAGATTTGGAAAAGGTATGCGAATCCGGCACAGATGTCATCATCGTTGGCGGAACGGATGATGTGACGTTGGATAACGTGCTCGAACAGCTTGTCCGGATTAGAAGATATTCTGTACCGGTCGCATTGGAAATATCCACGATCGAATCCATCACGCCCGGATTTGACTATTATCTGATTCCAACCGTATTAAACAGCACGAATACAAAATGGGTAAAAGATTTGCATCATGCTGCCATCAAAGAATACGGAGACATCATGGTTTGGGACGAGCTGATCGCGGAAGGCTATGTTATATTGAATCCGGATTGCAAAGCGGCAGGGGCAACGGAAGCCGATGCCAATTTATCGAAAGAGGACGTCATTGCTTATGCAAGACTTGCGGAAAATTACTTTAAACTGCCCATCTTTTATTTGGAATACAGCGGTACATATGGGGATGTAGAAATCGTCAAAGCCGTCAAGGAAGTGCTGGAGGACGCGCGATTATTTTACGGCGGCGGCATCAAATCGGCGGCCCAGGCGGAAGAAATGGCCCAATTTGCTGACACGGTCGTTGTTGGAAATGTCATTTATGAAGATTTGAAAGAAGCCTTGAAAACGGTGGAGGCAGTGAAAAGCTTGTCAAAGTGACCGATGAGAAAATAACGGCATTGTAGTATAATAGAACAAACGTTTGGTATAGTGAGGTGCACCATGGAACAGTTGACAAAAAATTTATTGAACGGAATGAATCCACAACAACAGGAAGCGGTCAAAACGACAGAAGGCCCCCTTCTCATCATGGCTGGTGCAGGTTCGGGGAAAACAAGGGTATTGACCCACCGGATTGCATACTTGATTGTAGAAAAACAAGTGTATCCATCCAATATTTTGGCGATCACTTTTACGAATAAAGCAGCAAGGGAAATGCGGGAGCGGATTGATGCACTTCTTGGCAGCGGCATATCCGAAAACATGTGGGTTTCCACTTTCCACTCCATGTGCGTGCGCATTTTGAGAAGACATATTGATCGCATCGGCATTTCCAAAAACTTCTCCATTCTCGATGCTTCCGACCAGTTGACGGCCATTAAAAACGTCTTTAAACAACTCAATATTGATACGAAACAATATGATCCAAGATCCGTTTTATCTGCCATCAGTTCCGCCAAAAATGAATGTATCACAGCGGAACAATATAAAAAGAATGCGAATCCATTCAACCCATTCGAAAAAATGGCGGGGGAAGTGTATGAAGCGTATGAAAAAACCCTTCGGAAAAACCAGTCCCTCGATTTCGATGATTTAATTATCATGACGATTACACTGTTTGAGAGAGTGCCGGATGTTCTTGAATATTATCAAAATAAATTCCAGTATATTCATGTCGATGAGTATCAAGATACGAACCACTCCCAATACAAGCTGGTCAAAATGCTCGCATCGAAATTTAAAAACATCTGTGTTGTAGGGGATTCCGACCAGTCCATTTATCGTTGGCGCGGTGCGGACATTCGGAACATTTTATCCTTTGAAAAAGACTATCCGAATGCCAAAGTGATTTTGCTGGAACAAAACTACCGTTCCACCAAACGGATTTTGCAGGCGGCCAATGATGTCATTTCCAACAACGAAAGCCGCTATCCGAAAGTGCTGCGTACAGAGAATCCAACAGGAGAAAAAATCGTATTTTATACAGCCCGCGATGAACGGGATGAAGCGCAATTCGTCGTGAAAACAATCAAAGAATTGATGGAAACGGAAGGGCGCACGTTAAAGGATTTCGCCATCCTCTACCGCACAAATGCCCAATCCCGTGCAATGGAAGAAGTGTTAGTGAAATCGAATTTGCAATATACGATCGTCGGCGGCACGAAATTCTACGATCGGAAAGAAATCAAGGACCTGCTTGCCTATTTGCGTCTCATTGCGAACAATGACGATGATCTATCATTGGCCCGCATCATCAATGAACCGAAACGGAACATTGGAGCATCCACTTTTGAAAAGATTGCCACATATGCCATTGAAAATGATCTATCCATTTTTAAAGCGCTTTATGAGGTTTCTTCCATTGGTTTGACGCCGCGGGCAATGAACGCCCTTGAAAACTTCCGCAATTTGATTGAAGGATTTTCAAAAATGCAGGATTATTTATCCGTGACCGAATTGGTGGAAGAAGTTATTGAAAAGTCCGGATACCGGGCAATGCTCGAGAAGGAAAACACGATCGAATCCCAAAGCAGACTGGAAAACCTGGAAGAGTTTTTATCCGTGACAAAAGCCTTTGAAGAAAGAAGCGAAGATAAATCCCTTGTCGCTTTTCTAACGGATCTTGCTTTGATCGCGGATATCGATTCACTGGATGAAGAAAACAATTCAAATGAAAGCATTGTCTTGATGACGATGCACTCGGCAAAGGGCTTGGAGTTTCCGGTCGTATTCATCATCGGAATGGAAGAAAATATCTTCCCGCATTCCCGTTCCATTGGTGTCAAAGAGGAGTTGGAAGAAGAACGGCGCTTGGCCTATGTGGGAATCACGCGGGCAGAAGAACGGCTATATTTGACTTGCGCCTCTTTCCGCACCCTTTTTGGACGTCCGAATTCCAACCCGCCTTCCCGTTTCATTGATGAAATTTCAGAGGACATCCTGGATGCCAAATCCTTCAGTTTTGAATACAGGGAAGACAGATTGCCATTTGGACAGAAGAAAACTTCCAATAATGCCCGAATGAACGTCCAACCGAAAGCGAAATTCGCCACACCTCAACGGACAGGCGGTGAGCAAATGCAATGGAAAGTGGGAGACAAAGCCATTCACGGGAAATGGGGTACAGGCGTTGTCGTCAGCGTAAAAGGGGAAGGCGATGATTTGGAATTGGATATCGCTTTTCCGGATAAAGGAATCAAGCGGCTTTTGGCCAAATTTGCCCCAATTACAAAAGCTTAGAGAACATTTCGCAAATTGTGGAGGATGACGATGAAAGATAAAGACCTTGAAAAACGCGTCGCTGAATTGAATAAATTGTTGCATGAATATGCCCATGCGTACTATGTGTTGGATAATCCATTGGTGCCGGACGCCGTCTATGACCAGCTGATGCAAGAATTGATGGCGATTGAAAAGGAGCACCCGGAACTCATTTATCCCGATTCCCCAACACAGCGGGTCGGGGGAAAACCGCTTGAAGGGTTCAATAAAGTGACCCACAGATACCCGATGTTGAGTTTATCCAACGCTTTTAACGAAGAAGATTTGCGGGATTTTGACCGGAAAATCCGCCAGGCCATTGGCGACAAATACAACTATGTGTGTGAGCTGAAAATCGACGGCCTCGCCATTTCATTAAGATATGAAAACGGCATTTTTGTACAAGGAGCTACCCGCGGCGATGGAACAGTGGGCGAAGACATCACGGTGAATTTAAAAACTATCAAAGATATCCCGTTGCGATTAAAAGAGCCTGTAACAATCGAAGTGCGCGGGGAAGCCTACATGCCGAAAAAGTCTTTTCTGGAATTAAATATGGAGCGGGAAGAAAATGGCGAAGACCTTTTTGCCAATCCCCGCAATGCCGCTGCCGGTTCCCTTCGCCAATTGGATTCAAAAATCACCGCTTCACGGAACTTGGCGACCTTTATTTACGGAATCGGCGGAGACGGGGAAGCATACGGAATTGACAGCCACGCGGAAATGCTCGATTACTTGGAATCCCTCGGTTTCCGCGTTAATAAAGAACGGACGCTTTGTGAAACAATTGATGATGTTTTGGCGTTTATTAAAAAGTGGACAACCGAACGTCCAAACTTGCCTTATGAAATCGATGGCATTGTCGTGAAAGTGAACCGATTTGCCCACCAGGAAGAACTGGGAACGACCGTAAAAAGTCCGCGCTGGGCGATCGCTTATAAATTCCCTGCGGAAGAAGCCATCACAAAAGTGCTTCATATTGACTGGACAGTTGGCCGTACGGGAGTTGTGACGCCAACAGCGATTTTGGAGCCGGTAAAACTGGCCGGTTCGACTGTCAGCCGGGCTTCCCTTCATAATGAAGATTTGATTCGCGAAAAAGACATCCGAATCGGGGATACCGTAATCGTTCATAAAGCGGGCGATATCATTCCGGAAGTGGTCCGTGTCATTTTGGAACAGCGCCCGGAAGGCACCGTTCCTTATGAAATGCCAAAAACTTGCCCTGCCTGTGGAAGCGGACTGATCCGCATTGATGATGAAGTGGCGATCCGCTGTGTGAACCCTGCATGCCCTGCGCAAATTGCGGAAGGCATTAAACATTTCGCTTCCAGAAATGCGATGAATATCGACGGCTTAGGGGATAAAATTACGGAATTGCTATTAAAAGAAAACTATATTCGGGATGTGGCGGATCTTTACTTTTTAAAAGTGGACGAGCTGACCAAATTGGATCGGATGGGACAGCTTTCCGCAACCAATCTGGTCAATGCCATTGAACGTTCAAAAGAAAATTCATTGGAGCGTTTATTATTCGGCCTCGGCATACGCCATGTCGGCGAAAAAGCGGCAAAACTCATTGCGGAGGAATTCGAAACAATGGACCGCATCATGGAGGCAACAGAAGAAGAATTGGTGGCCATTCATGAAATCGGCGAAAAAATAGCCCAATCGGTGGTTTCCTATTTCAAAAAAGAGGAAGCGAGACAATTGATTGCCCGGTTGAAAGAAGCCGGCGTCAACATGACATACAAAGGCAAAAAAGCCAGCACAACAATAGCGGATAGCCCGTTTGCCGGAAAAACGGTCGTATTGACAGGAAAATTGGAACGATTGACACGCAACGAAGCAAAGGCGAAAATAGAAGAGTTAGGTGGTAAAGTGACAGGAAGCGTAAGCAAAAAGACGGATCTTGTCATTGCGGGAGCCGATGCAGGCTCAAAATTGACAAAAGCGCAGGAACTGGGAATAGAAGTTTGGGACGAAAATCGCTTTATTGAACAATTAGAAGAGTAAAGGGGATTCAGGCAATGAACCGATTTCGCTGGATACCGGCGATGGTCGTTGTTGCAATGCTTGCAGGTTGTGTACCTTCCGTTCGGGAAGATACGGAAGTGGTTGGACCAAATCAAAAATCTGAAGCAGAAGTTGAAACGACAATCATCCCAAAAATGCAGTTAGACGAAAGTTATTATAAAACGCTCATACCATATAAAGAGAGCGCAGCCCGTGGCCTTGTCGTGTCCAATATTTATACGAAATACGACATTAAAGAAGCGGAAGAAGGATTAATGCGCATTTCGCAAAACGAATACAGCACCGACAGCTACTATTTCCAAGAAGGCCAATATTTGGACAGTGAAACGGTAACCAATTGGCTGTCACGGAGCAATAAAAATGAAGAAGGATTGAATCCTCCGGCGGAAGACGGCATGGATCCTGAAAAACGGGCAAAAGAAGCGCCAATTTATTTAGCGCATATTATTGAACAAAACTACTTAAAGAAAACGAGCGACAATAAAGTGGCCCTTGGAGGGATCTCCATCGGCCTCGCGCTGAATTCCATATATTATTATCAAAAAGAACAATACGGCGAATGGTATGATGAACCAATTCCTCAAGCGGAGTTGGAGAAAAAAGGGAAAGAAATGGCGGAGGAAGTGGTCCGCCGCTTGCGTGCCCGTACAGAATTGCAGGATGTGCCAATCTTAGTCGCTTTATTTAAACAGGAAGCCCGCAATTCCATTGTTCCTGGAACTTATTTTGCCTACAGCGTGGCAAAGCCGGGAAAAAGTGATTTGGGAGATTGGGTTGGCATCAATGAAAAATACGTGACCTTCCCTATGTCAACGCCGGAAGACATCTACCGAGATACGAATACGAAATTCCTGAACTTTAAACAAGATATTCTAAAATATTTTTCCAACTATACAAATGTGATAGGCAAAGGGTTTTATCAAAACAATCAGCTGGTCAAATTGTCGGTTGAGGTGCCGATCCAATTTTATGGCACGACAGAGATTATCGGCTTTACTCAATATTTGACAGGCGTTATTATGAAAAGATTCCCGGATAGTGTTGATATTGAAGTAAGCGTTACATCCATCAACGGTCCGGAAGCGGTGATCATAAAAGATCGAAATGAAAAAGAGCCTTTTGTACACATTTATGATTACTGAAATTGGCGCCAAAAATGAATCAAATGTGATGGGAAACAGTGTTGCGGATGACGTAACACTGTTTCAAATTGTTTGAATTTATTTGAAGAAGTGTTTGAAAATATGCTTTTTTTGGAGATAATTGAAAAGTAATCGTATTATTATGGGATTTTCCAATAAACGTGTGATTTTTCAATCGAAAAATGGTATTATTATTGCCAGGTTTATGAAATGTGGAGGTGTAATCAATGGCAAAATTGACGAAGGAAGAAGTAAAGCACATTGCCCACTTGGCTCGTTTGGCAATCTCCGAGGAAGAAGCGGAAAAGTTCACTGAACAGCTCGGGAAAATTACGGAATATGTAGAAACATTAAATGAATTGGATACAACAGATGTGGAGCCAACTTCCCATGTGTTACCAATCGTGAACGTAATGCGTGAAGACGTGGCCAAAAAAGGCTTGGAGCTTGAAAAAGTGCTCTTGAATGTAAAAGAACATGAAAATGGCTTAATCAAAGTTCCGCCAATTTTAGAAGAATAAATTCGATTGTTTAATGGCAGCGGCCATTATTTTTGTGTTTGTAAAAATAGATGCTTGTATTTTCCAATTTTATCGATACCCATATTAAAGGAGGGAACTTCATGACGTTGTTAGAACGTTCATCGAAAGAATTACAAGAAGGTTTACATAAAGGTGAATTTAAAATTGTCGATTTGATCAATGAAACCTATAAAAGAATCGAAGAAGTCGATGGAGATGTACAAGCGTTTCTTGCCTTAAACAAAGAAAAAGCACTTGAAGAAGCAAATGAAAAAGATCAAGTGCCGGTGAGTGAACGTGGACCATTGTTCGGTCTTCCTATCGGCATAAAAGACAATATCGTGACGGAAGGCCTTGAAACGACTTGCGCTTCTAAAATTTTGGAAGGGTTCATCCCGATTTATGACGCGACAGTGGTGAAAAAGCTTCGCGAAGCAGGCATGATCACAATTGGTAAACTCAACATGGATGAATTCGCCATGGGTTCTTCAACAGAAACTTCTTATTATAAAAAGACAAAAAACCCTTGGGATCTTGAACGTGTGCCAGGCGGTTCTTCCGGCGGTTCTGCAGCGAGTGTCGCAGCGGGTGAAGTGCCATTCGCATTAGGTACAGATACAGGCGGTTCCATCCGTCAACCTGCCGCATTCTGTGGCGTTGTGGGAATGAAACCGACATATGGCCGTGTTTCCCGTTTCGGAGCCGTTGCCTTCGCATCTTCCCTTGACCAAATCGGGCCAATCACCCGCAATGTATATGACAATGCCTTATTGCTTGAAGTGATTGCCGGCGTGGACCCTAACGATTCCACAAGCGCAGATGTGCCAGTGCCTAACTATGCATCCAAATTGGATGGTGATATCAAAGGGTTGCGCATCGCCGTGCCAAAAGAATTCTTGGGAGAAGGTGTGGAAGAAGGCGTACGCAAATCCGTAATGGATGCCCTTGAAGTGTTCAAAGGTCTTGGCGCAACAGTGGAAGAAGTATCCCTTCCTCACTCCAAGTACGCATTGGCGACTTATTATATCCTGGCATCTTCAGAAGCTTCATCCAACCTTGCCCGTTTCGACGGTATCCGCTACGGTTTCCGTGCTGAAGGCGTGAAAAACTTGTTGGAATTATACAAACAAACACGCGCCCAAGGCTTTGGCGATGAAGTGAAACGCCGCATCATGCTTGGTACGTACTCTTTGTCTGCCGGCACATATGATGCTTACTATAAAAAAGCGCAACAAGTCCGTACATTAATCAAACAAGACTACGATAAAGTGTTTGAAGATTATGATGTGATCGTTGGTCCAACAACACCAACACCAGCATTCAAAATCGGCGAAAACATTGACGATCCATTAACAATGTACGCAAACGACATTTTAACAATTCCAATCAACTTGGCGGGGGTACCTGCAATTTCGATTCCATGCGGATTTGAAAACGGCTTGCCATTAGGCTTGCAAATCATCGGCAAACACTTCGATGAAGAAACGGTATACCGCGCTGCATACGCATTTGAACAAGCAACAGATTTCCATAAACAATCTCCTAGATTGGAGGGTAAATAATATGAACTTTGAAACAGTCATTGGTCTAGAAGTACACGTTGAATTAAAAACGGAATCCAAAATTTTCTCGACTGCACCAAACCAATTCGGTGCGGAGCCAAACACAAATACAACAGTTTACGACCTTGCATATCCGGGAGTGCTTCCTGTTTTAAATAAAAACGTTGTGGAATACGCAATGAAAGCGGCTTTGGCTTTAAACATGAAAATCAACCAACATACGAAATTTGACCGGAAAAACTATTTCTATCCGGACAATCCGAGCGGCTACCAAATTTCCCAATATGATAAACCAATCGGCTATGATGGATGGATTGAAATCGAAGTTCCGGAAAAAGACGGTCAACCAGGCTATACAAAACGGATCGGCATCACACGCCTTCATATGGAAGAAGACGCCGGTAAATTGTTGCATGGCGATGGCTACTCCCTTGTAGACTTCAACCGTAAAGGGACTCCGCTTTTGGAAATCGTTTCTGAGCCGGACATCCGCACACCTGAAGAAGCGTACTTATATTTGGAAAAATTAAAATCCATCATCCAATACACAGGCGTATCCGATGTGAAAATGGAAGAAGGTTCATTGCGCTGCGACGCGAACATTTCCCTTCGCCCATACGGACAAAAAGAATTCGGTACAAAAACGGAATTGAAAAACTTGAACTCTTTCAACTTTGTTCGTAAAGGACTTGAATACGAACAAAAACGCCAAGCGGAAATCTTAATGAGCGGTGGCGTGATCAGACAAGAAACACGCCGTTTTGATGAAAAAACAGGCAAAACGATCTTGATGCGCGTCAAAGAAACAGCGGAAGACTACCGCTACTTCCCAGAACCGGACTTAGTGCATCTTGTGATTGATGATGAATGGTTGGAACGCGTAAAAGCTTCCATTCCTGAGCTTCCAGATGCCCGCAAAAAACGCTACATCGAAGAACTTGGCTTAACTGAATACGATGCAAACGTATTGGTTGTAAACAAAACACTTTCAGATTTCTTCGATGAAATGGTGAAATTGGGCGCCGATGCAAAACTTTCCGCCAACTGGTTGATGGGCGACGTTTCCGGATACTTGAATGCAGAACAAGTGGAAATCACGGAAACAAAATTAACGCCTGAAAACTTGGCAGGATTAGTAAAATTGATTTCAGACGGCACAATTTCATCCAAAATTGCGAAGAAAGTGTTCAATGAATTAGTGAAAAACGGTGGAGACCCTGAAAAAATCGTCAAAGAAAAAGGCATGGTTCAAATTTCAGATCCAAACGTACTTCTTCCGATTATTACAGAAGTGCTTGACAACAACCCGCAATCCATCGAAGACTTCAAAAACGGTAAAGACCGCGCAATCGGCTTCTTAGTAGGTCAAATCATGAAAGCGACTAAAGGACAAGCCAACCCGCCAATGGTCAACAAATTATTGCTTGAAGAAATTAATAAACGATAAGTTAAGAGGTTTTTCTGCGCCGCATAAGCTGTTATGGCTTATGCGGCTTTTCATTATTTGAATTGAATGAGGGCTTTATCTGATAGTTGATAGGATTGTAGAATTGCAAATCGTGCGTAGACCACTTTATTTAGTGTGCTTACTTCCACATTTCGTGCGGATGAGGACCCATTTCGTGCATTTGCTACTTTAATTCGTGCGGATGCTGCTTTATTTAGTGCGTGTATCTTCCCATTTGGTGCGGATGAGAACCCATTTCGTGCATTTGCTACTTTAATTCGTGCGGATGCTGCTCTATTTAGTGCGTGTACCTTCTTATTTGGTGCAGATACTGCTTCGTTTCGTGCGTTTACTTCCTCAATTAGTGCATATACAACAGCAATTAGTTCGGATGGAACCACATTTGGTGCGGATACTATCCTCACTCTTATAAATATCTACTCAACTCCTGCAAAATCAAAAACATTGCCAATCCCTCCCTTTCCATGCAGAATAGAACAAAAGGGGGTTATCACGTGAAAACAGAACAACAATATTTTGAACAAGGGATTTCCATAGCGGAATACATGGACAGAATGAAAACGAATTTAAAAGAAGGAAGCTATGAAATCTACAACAATTTTACGATTGATGAAAATGACGAACTTATCGCCTTACTGAAAGAAAAAAAGCCGCGCATTTTAGCCATTACAGAAGATTGGTGCGGGGATGCCATGCTCAATAACCCGATCATCCGCAAAATTGCCGAAGCTGCCCAACTAGACATTCGCTGCGTTTACCGGGATGAAGACACAGACTTGATCGACCGTTACTTGACAAACGGAGGAAGGGCCATTCCAATCTATTTATTTCTCGATCAAAACGGACAAGTAATTGGAAAATGGGGGCCAAGAGCACCTGAACTGCAGCAAATGGTGGTGGAAGCAAGAGCAAAATTGCCGGAAAAAGATGATCCAACATTTGAAGAAAAGCAAAAAGAATTGTATACTACATTGCAGGAGAAATTTGTCAAAGACCCGCAATGCGCGAAATGGGTTTATGAAGATATGAAAAAAGTTATAATAGAGATGTTGTCTTAAATAAACATCGATAGAAAGAAAAAATTCCCTTCCACTGGACGGGGAATTTTCTATTGTTCAATCTCTTTTTGATCCTGGAACTTTCCTGATTACATAAGCGTTGATAAATTAAATGATAATAAAATAGGATGGCGAAAATATGAAAAGAGCGAGAATTATTTATAATCCAACATCAGGCAGAGAACTTTTCAAAAAGCATTTACCAGAAGTGCTGGAGAAGCTGGAAATGGCCGGCTATGAAACTTCCTGCCATGCAACGACGGGAGCAGGGGATGCAAAGGAGGCAGCCGCAAAAGCGGTGGAACGGGGATTTGATATTGTTGTTGCAGCAGGCGGGGATGGCACATTAAACGAAGTCGTATCCGGAATCAGTCCATTTGAAAATCGTCCGAAACTCGGTGTCATTCCAATGGGGACAACGAACGATTTCGCCCGTGCCCTCCATATCCCGAGAAAAATTGAGGATGCCGTTGATGTCATTGTAAAAGGTGACACAATCCCGGTTGACGTTGGATTATTAAATGAGGAGCGCTATTTCATCAACATCGCAGCCGGTGGACGCATCACGGAATTGACCTATGAAGTGCCAAGCAAAATGAAAACGGTTTTGGGTCAGTTGGCATACTATTTGAAAGGGCTCGAAATGCTTCCTTCCATCAAAGCGACCAACATGCGCTTTGAAATTGATGATGAAATATTCGAAGGGGAAGTGATGGCCTTCTTATGCGCCCTTACGAATTCCGTCGGCGGTTTTGAAAAAATCGCTCCCGATTCCAGCATCAATGACGGCAAATTCACGATGATGATTTTGAAAAAATGCAGTTTGGCCGATTTCATCAAAGTGCTGACATCGGCTCTCCGCGGCGAACATTTAAGCGACCCGAATGTCATTTATCGCAAAGCCAGCATCGTGAAAGTGACGTCCGATGAAGAAGTGCTGATCAATTTGGATGGTGAATTGGGAGGAAAAGCGCCGGCCACTTTCCAAAACTTGAAACGGCATATTGAAGTGTTTGTGCCGATTGATAATATCCGTGAACTCGACCGTGTGTAATTCCCGATGGAAGAACCTATACAAATGCTATGAAGCGTTTGTATAGTTTTTTTTTATTGACGCAAAATAACTGGGGATGAAAGGGGTTCATAGAAAATGTATAAAAAGCAGGAAAAATGGTTGATTTATTTATCCTTTGGCGTTGCCATCATTATGCTTCTTTCCATCATCGGGAGAATCTTCGGCAGTTAGGAGGTGCCACGAATGAACGAGCCCGCCGTGTTTTGGAGCCGGTTGTTGACAGAGCTGACGTTAACCTTTCATATTATTTACGCAACGATTGGCGTTGGAGTGCCTTTAATGATTATGATTGCCCAGTGGGTTGGGATGAAGAAGAACGATGAACATTATATTCTCCTGGCCAGAAGGATTACGAGGGGATTTGTCATCACGGTGGCCGTCGGGGTGGTGACCGGAACGGCGATCGGTTTGCAGCTTTCCCTGCTGTGGCCCAATTTTATGCAGCTGGCAGGACAAGTCATTGCACTGCCGCTGTTCATGGAAACATTCGCTTTCTTCTTTGAGGCGATCTTTTTGGGGATCTACTTATATACGTGGGACCGGTTTGATAATCAAAAAAAGCATATGTTTCTTCTCGTTCCGGTTGCCATTGGCGCATCCATTTCCGCCGTTTTCATCACCATCGTGAATTCGTTTATGAATACGCCGCAAGGATTTGAAGTGGTGAACGGTCAACTTGTGAACATCCAGCCGCTTGTTGCCATGTTCAACCCATCCATGCCGACGAAAGTGGCCCATGTTTTAGCTTCCGCCTACATGACCTCCGCCTTTTTATTGGCATCCATTGCAGCCTATCGGTTGTTGAGGGGATCAAATCATCCCTATTATAAAAAATCGCTGTTTCTCATGATGAAGATGGGCTTGATTTTCTCCATCGCCACAGCGGTCATCGGCGACTTTTCAGGAAAGTTTTTGGCGGAATATCAACCGGAAAAATTGGCCGCAGCCGAATGGCATTTTGAAACGGAAGAAGCGGCTCCTCTCATTTTAATGGGATTCATGGATGAGGAGCAAAATATTAAATTTGCCATTGAAATCCCTTATCTGTTGAGCATTTTGGCTTACGGAAATCCAATGGCGGAAGTGACCGGGCTGAACGACTTTCCGGAAGATGAAATTCCGCCGCTTTATATCCATTATTTATTTAACCTCATGGTGTTGATTGGAACGGCAATGATACTTGTGTCTGTTCTGTATGTGGCAGGAGTATGGAGGGGATGGGGGTTTATTCACCGTCCTTGGTTCCGATGGGTTACCGTTCTGGGCGGGCCATTAACCATCATCGCCATTGAAGCGGGTTGGTGGCTCGCGGAAGTGGGGAGACAGCCGTGGATTTTACGGGGATATATGCGGACAGCGGAAGGCGCGACGACAAGCGATCAGGTGGATCTGATGTTTATTTTATTCTGCATTTTATATCTTGTTTTGGGGATTGGAAGTGTCGTTGTATTAAGAAGAATGTACCGTTTAAACCCGATTGAGCGGGAAATCGAAGACCGGATGGCTGAAATGAAAGGGGTCGGACGATGAGTCTTGAAGTGTTGGGAATAATCGTGTTATGGATTTTTCTTTTCGGATATGTCATTGTGGCTTCCATTGATTTTGGCGCCGGTTTTTTCAATGCGTACAGCTTATTGACGGGAAGATCCCATATTTTATCGAACATCATTCAGCGGTATTTATCGCCGGTATGGGAAGTGACCAACGTTTTTTTGGTGTTTTTCTTTGTCGGCATCGTCGGGTTCTTTCCCAAAACCGCCTTTTATTACGGCACGGTTTTGTTGGTGCCCGTAAGCATTGCGATCATTTTATTGGCGATCAGGGGTTCATATTACGCCTTTGAATCATACGGGTCGAGGGGGCATAAAGGATATGCCTTCGCGTATGGGGTATCCGGCTTATTGATTCCATCCTCCCTTTCCGTCGTGCTGACGATTTCGGAAGGGGGATTTGTGGAGATCGTTGACGGCTCCCCTGTCCTTGATTATTGGGCGCTTTTCACAAGCCCTTTGACGTGGAGCATCGTTCTCTTAAGCATTGCCAGCGTACTGTATATTTCCGCCGTGTTTTTAACATGGTATGCATGGAAGGCGCAAGATCTGAATGCTTCTGAACTGATGAGAAAATACGCACTCACATGGTCGGGTCCCTTAATGTTAATGGCGGCGGCGATCATTATTCAAATGCAGGAGCATAACCCGGACCGGTTCCAAAATATGATTTCCATTTGGCCGATGTTTGGCGTTTCCGCAATTTTATTTTTGTTGACGGTCTGGCTGTTGTGGAAGAAACGGGGTCTCGGGCTTTCGGTCGGATTGTTGATTCTTCAGTTTCTATTCGCCTTTTTTGCATACGGCATTTCCCATTATCCGTATTTGTTGTATCCATATTTGACCATTTACGAAGGATTCACGAATCAGGAAATGGCCATCGCGTTGGTCATTGCCTTTATTGCAGGGCTCTGCCTGCTCATTCCATCCCTCTATTTAATATTCCGGTTGTTTGTGTTTAACAAGGAGTACGTGACGGGGAACCAAAAAGATTTTCATGCGTAGGAGGGTTTGCGATGAATGAATTTATGATGTTTGTGGCCCCTTTTTTGATGGTCCTGCTTTCGTTGGTGGTCGCCTTTTTTACGGCCCCTTTGGATCAAGGGGTAAGGGAAGAAGAAAAATAAACTCCCGCTCAAACTGCGGGAGTTTTTTATTTGGGTTCACGGGAAGAAGCCATTTTTCCGCCCGCTTTAAATAATAACGGAATCAAGGTGAGTAGAAGGCTTCCAACCGCAATGGTCGATATGATAAGCTCTTTCCAAGTAATATAATGGTTTTGGAACATTCGAACGATGATGAATGTATTGATGGGAAGGTTCAGGAACAATCCTGTGAGAAGCCCGGGGGCATACTGTTTCATCAAAATGGTTGTAATAAGATGCGGAAAAATCGCATTCACGATCATGGAACCTAAAAATCCGATGAAAAACCATTTTGCCAATTCTGATTCAGGCTTATAGAAAAAATAAAATGCGGATAAATAAGCCAGGATAGTAATGACAATCACGGCAAAATGAAATTCTCCCGGGGTGACGGGTTTATGAAACATCGAAGCTTGTTGTGACCATTCCGGCAACCAAACGGCTTCTTCCGTGTTATGAAAGGTAATGGCAAAACAATGCGACAAGATAAAAGTCCATCTTCATCCACCCAATACATAGTGATACTTCAATTTTACAAGCGGTTCGGAAAAAATGAAATTTCAATATATCCTTATTCTATTTTGAGGTAGAATAATATTTGTTTGATTTTAATAAAAACTCCGTGCGACAAAGAAAAACGAAATGGAGGACGGAATGTATGACAGCACCCGTAAAGAAAAATGATCGAGTAACGGTTTATATAGAAGATTTGACCCATGATGGCTTAGGCGTGGGGAAAGTGGATGGGTATCCATTATTTATCCATGGAGCGTTGCCTCAAGAAACCGCGGAAGTGCATGTATTAAAAACGTTAAAAAGCTACGGCTTTGCGAAAATTGTTGAATTGAAAGAACCTTCACCGGACCGGGTGGAAGCGCCTTGCATGTACTTTGGAAAATGCGGCGGTTGCCAATTGCAGCATTTATCTTATGAAGGCCAATTGCATTGGAAAGAAAACATGGTCCGCAATGTGATGAAACGCATCGGGAAAATCGAAGCGCCGGTGCGTCCGATTAAAGGAATGGAACACCCTTGGAATTACCGCAACAAATCGCAAATTCCGTTTGCGATGGGTGAGTCCGGTCCGATTGCGGGATTCTACAAATCAAGAACCCATGACATTGTGGATATGGAACGCTGCCTCATCCAAATGAGTGAAGCGGATATCATCATGGCCAATTTGAAAAAAGAGCTGGAGAAGATCGGGATCGAGCCATACAATGAAACGACCCATCAGGGAATGTTGCGCCATGTGATTGTACGGACAGGAAGAGCTACCGGCGAAGTGATGGTGGTGCTCGTTACAAAAAAACGCAAATTTCCTCAGAAGGATGCGGCGGTGGAAGTGATTCGAAAACTCATTCCACACGTCACATCCATCGTACAAAATGTGAACAGTGAAAAAACGAATGTCATTTTAGGAAAAGAAACGATGACGCTTTGGGGGAAAGAGACAATAGAAGACACAATCGGCGATATCCGATTTGAAATTTCTGCTCGTTCCTTCTATCAAGTGAATCCTGTGCAAACAGAAGTATTATATAATCAAGCGTTGGAGTATGCAGGGTTAACGGGTGAAGAAACAGTAATTGATGCCTATTGCGGTATCGGAACAATCTCCTTATTTCTAGCGAAAAAAGCGAAACAAGTGATGGGCGTCGAAATCGTCGAGGAAGCCATCGAGGACGCCAAACGGAATGCGGAACTGAACGGATTTACCAATACGTATTTTGAAGCGGGCCCGGCGGAAGAAGTGATTCCCCGTTGGTATCAGGAAGGAAAACGTGCGGATGTGCTCGTTGTCGACCCACCCCGCAAAGGCTGCGACCAGGCATTGCTGAACACCATCATCGAATTCAAACCAAAGCGGGTGGTGTATGTATCCTGCAACCCTTCCACTTTAGCGCGGGACTTGCGCATTTTGGAAGACGGGGGATATAAAACGATGGAGATTACCCCAGTGGACATGTTTCCGCAGACGACGCATGTTGAGTGTGTCGTCTTGATGTCAAGGGTGAATAAATAGAAGGCTGAAAATGCCTACAAATAAAGGGTTTCCAGACTAGGTGGTACAGTAATAGCAGCAGGTACTTGGTTATATAACAAAGTTGTTGATTGGTTTGAAGCTAGAGCGGAAGAAAAAATAATTGATAAAGCTTTAAAAGATTTAGGTGGACAGCCTAATAAGCAAAGACATATAAAAGATCCAAAACATGATTGGGATAAAATTATTAAGGGAACAATTACATGGGAAAAAGTAAGAGATATAATAGAAAAAGTTATGAAAAAAGGAACAGAAAGCAGATACGGTTCTGCATATAAAAGAGTTTTAAAAGTTGGGAAAGAAACAGTAACAGTAACATTTCAAAAGATAAATGATAGTATATGGAAAATTAGCGATGCATGGGTAAATAAGAAATAAATAGAATATTATTTGAAAGGTTATGATGTACAATGGATTTAGATAAGTTAGAGAGAATTATAAAAAATGAAAAATGGGAAGAACTTATAGGTTTTTTTGATGCTATTAATGAAGATTATTTAAAAACAGTTGAGAAATATGATCTTTTCAGAATTTCTTTTTACACTTGGTATGTTATGGCTGAATGGGGAAGATTATCACCAAAATTAGAAAAATGTTTAAACCAAGCAGAAAATATATTACTAGATGCCTTTAAAATAGCAACTGAGAAATATTCAAATGACGGAGATTATTTGTGGTTTTATGGTTATTTAATTAGTGTTTTTCCGGAACACTTTGTATCAGTATATTCTGATTATTTAAAAGCAGAAAATACAGGAAAACAAATGTTAAATGTGGCTTCACAAATGCAATATACTTTAGCAATTATTTTTAATGAAAAGTTTTCGGAAAAAGATGTTTTGGAAAGTGGGAAAAAAGACTTAGAAAACATATTTGATAAAAGTACAGAAGTATATAATTATTTTATTAAAATGATAGAACTGATAGAGTCTGAGAATAAAAAATAGAATATTTCAAATAGAAAAATATATAATGTTTCTGTTAAAGCAAAGTTATAAGCGTTCATCTTGAATTCATAGGGGGTAAAATTAAAATACTCCCTTATTTTTCTGTGAAAATTTATCACCTTTCTATCAAAACACATGTTGAGTGCGTCACATTGATGTCAAGGGTTTAGAAATAAAGAACAGAAAAGCTTGTAAATAAAGGGTTTCCAGACATTTAGTTTTTCCCGAAGCCGATCTGCCGGATGTGGCAATGTCAGGAAACCCTTATTTTGGTTGCTTGAGGGAACATATCAACCGTCCAGAAAATTAATAGTTGAGTTACCAGATTAGATAACCCCCTTTTTTACAGGGGGTTGAGGGTGCAGGATGGATGTATAATTTAATCTTCTCGCTCAGCATCCGTATCAAAAATTCTATCAAGTTCCTCGTTTGATGTAATGCCACGAACTTTATTTCTAACAGCTACTTTTGCCATATCAAGTCTATAGAAATGTTCACGACCGTCTAATCCTTTCTTTTGCCGGATAAGTTGAATTCTTCCAAATTTATCCAAATGTTTCTCTGCGAATTTTGCTAGGCCAACTGCCTTGGGATAATTGTCCTTACGGCTGGGGTCGTGTGGTTCTAGAATATCAAAAATGTAACCTTGTACATCAGCTCTCACTACCACTAAATCAGGAAACATAGGATTGTATCACGTCATGATCATAAAGTTTGTTAAAGCTTCAATATTTTTTCCGCTATACATTCTCATTATTTTGTCGTTTGCAGGTTATGCCGAAACATCAATAGAATGATTATATAACAGTGTTATAACAGAATGTATCGGTGTTTTGACTAGTGATATAGACGAAGGACTAATATTGATTGAACTGAGAGACGTGTGTACCTAGTTAAGAATGAAGGAATCTGCTTTAAGAAAGTATGCTCTCATTCTCCAAGCAAGACGCGGGTGGGAGCGAGGCTATTTAGAAAAGACATTATATTCTCTTGAAGCGTTTTATGGATATAAAATAGAGCAGCGATATGACCTATGACCCGATGATGGACTGGTTTTCTGAATGGAGATGGAACCGCGTGGATCACCGCTTGCCGGGAGTATTTCGGAAAACGGCAGGAACACCGATTTACAAGCATTAAAAGTGTTGAAAGGGTTTTAAAAAACAAAAGAGGCACACACAAACAGGATGAGATGGTTGGCGAACGCTTACAAAACAGATCGTAAAAACGAAATATACCCAAAAAATCAAAACATCAAAAAAATCCCCATCAAAATCTTATCTCAATCTCTCTGCAAATCTATTACAATAGAAATAAAAACATAATTTATAAGGTGATGCATAATGGATTCTTCATGGCTGAAGCCGATTTCTGAGGCAAAGTATTTGGCAACGGACAATGCTTATCGCTATCGGGCGATTTTACGATATTTTTATATGCAGCATGAACGAATGCGGCAATATTTGTTTCCTGAAGAAGTATTTGCATTTTTAAAAGAACATGAGGAGTTTCAGAACTATACGGACGACGATCTCCAGCAGGATTTAGATCAGCTTGTCAAATGGAAAAACTTAATTGCTCGGCAAGAGACGGTGAATATTCGCACAATCGAAGAATTTAAAAAGAAACGGTTTCGTTATCAATGCAGTCCTTACACGGTTGAAATTGAGAGGATGATCCGCACGTTAGAGAAGCTAGGGGATTCATTCGGAGGATCTTTAGAAAAAACGCGTTTTGACCGTTTATACTCTTCACTCGTTCGGATAGAAAATATTATACAAAACGATTTTCAAGAAAAACGAGAAGAGATTAATCAAAATTGGGAAGAAACATTCGATTATTTCAAAAAAATCATTCAAAATTCTGCAGATTACATCGCTTACCTTAACAGTGAGAACACGGAAGAACGAATGATGTCGGAAGCCTTTCTTGTATATAAAGAAAAATTTACGACATATTTACGTGATTTCATCGTTGCCTTACAGAAAACATCGTTAAAAATTGAAAAGTTGTTGGAAGATATCAGAGAAGATGATGTTCACAAACTAGTCGCAATTGTTGCTGATTATCAAATGACGATTCCTCGATTAGAAGAAATGGAAGTGACGAAAAAACAACTTGAAGAAGATTTATTCGAAAAATGGAAAGGTCTAAAAGAATGGTTTTTAGGCAGAGAAGGACGTGAAAGCGAATTGTATTTTCTTCAGCACCAAACGAATGAAGCCATTCGCCGCATGACCCGGGTCGTGCAAAGGCTGGGGGAACGTCATCACAATTTCCGCAGCCGCAAGAAAGATTTTCTCCATTTAGCAAAGTGGTTTTCCGAGCTTCCGAGTTTAGTAGACGCCCACCGACTATCCTCTGTTGTTTTCGGCTGTTTCCATACAAAGCATCTCATAACAGAGAACGATGCAACAGAAAACTTTTATCGCGATATTTGGGAAGAAGAGCCGACAGAATGGACGGTAAAGCCTCGCGTTCGCCATTACCGTGAAAAGAAAAAGCCGGAAGCGATCGAAACACATGAAAAAGAGAAACAGGAGATGAAGGAGAAATTTTTGCTTGAGAAAAAACGTGAGAAAGAAGAGTTAGAGAACCTCATTCAAGACAATAAAATCGTATTACGAGAGTTGCCGGTGATCGAACCGCACATTCGAAAAACATTGTTAAGCTGGATAGCAAAATCAATGACAAAACAAGACGGAGTCGTAAAAACGGAAAACGGGTGGAAAGTGAAAATCTTGCAAAAGGATTCTTCCTCGATTCAATTGAAAGCCTCTGACGGTACACTTACGATGCCGAATTATGAACTTTATGTCCTCGAAAAGGGAGAGATGTAACATTGGAAAAGACGGAGCAAGGGTTTGATGAAAAAGCGAAAGAAGCCATGACAGCCCTGTTTGAAAACTTCTGGATTGTCCGGGAAGAGGAACCAGAGCTTTATCAAAAGATTAGAGAACGTGAAAAAGTATTGAAACGTTACTTGCAAGAAAAGTTTGGATATCGGCTAATCATTCACCGCTATTTTGCAAAGCTCGAGAAAATCCCGGCTGAGCCAGAATCGTGGATGGGTATTCAAGATTTTCAAGATATATTAGATTATGCCTTGTTTTGCTGCTTATTAGCATATTTAGAGAGCAAAGCCGTCGATGAAAAATTTCTTCTGTCCGATTTATGTGAAGAGATTCAAGCGATGTATCCTGGGGAACTGCCAATCGATTGGACGAATTATCAACATCGGAAGTCGCTCATTCGCGTGCTGAGAACGTCGGAGCAAATTGGTATCGTAAAACGCGTCGATGGGGATCTTGAAGGGTTTGCAAATAAAGAAGACCATGAAGCACTCTATGAAGTTCCCGTTGTATCCCGCTATTTTATGAGATCATATCCGAAAGACTTGTTTCAATATGAAACGATAGAGGAGATTTTAGAAGAAGAATGGAAAGCGTCCCCGCAAGACTATCGCCGCCATCGGATATATCGGCAACTATTTTTGTCGCCAGCCATTTATCGAAGACAAAAAGACGATCCTGACTTTTATTATTTAAGAAACTTTCGCCATCGTTTGCGGGAAGATATTGAAAAACATACTGATTATCACTATGAACTTTTTAAAAATGCGGCACTTTTAACTTTACCGGAACGTCAAAGCCGCTATACGCTGTTTCCGGATCAAAAAGGTACTTCGGAGATTATTCTTCATTTTTCCAAAATTATTCGCCAGCATCTTGATGTTCACATGCCTGATGAATATGGACAAATCCGCTTAACACCAAATGATTTTTTAGGTCTGTTAAAAAAATGCCGTGACGAATTTTCCGAAGGATGGAGTAAAACATACCGCGACATGACAATCTCTCAGCTTTCTGATGAAGTATTGAGTGCATTAAAGGAGTGGAAAATGGCAGAACGTGAAGCGGAGACTGGGATGATTATTCTCTACCCTCTTTTAGGTCGATTAGTCGGAACATATCCTGATGATTTTCTAATGAAAGGAACGAATGAAGATGACGAGTAAATGGGAGTTATATCGAGCGGGAGTGTTAAATTTTTGGTATTATGATGAAGAATTTTTTCATTTCGCAGACGGAAAACTTTTATTGCGTGGAAGCAACGGCTCCGGCAAATCGGTGACGATGCAAAGTTTTCTTCCGGTTCTGCTTGATGGAAAAAAGAGTCCTGACCGCCTCGATCCGTTCGGTTCCCGAGCTAGAAGAATGGAAGATTACTTGCTTGGGGAAAAAGAACTCGTCGACAGGGACGAACGAACAGGCTATTTATTTTTAGAATATAAGCGGAAAAACTCTGAACAATATATCACAACGGGTATCGGCTTACGGGCAAAACGGCAGAAAAATATGGATTTTTGGGGATTTGTCGTTTTTGACAATCGGCGCATCGGCAAAGACTTGCGTTTATATAAAGAAGAAAAGACAGACGGGAAGACGCAAAAAATTCCTTTAACGAAACGGGAGTTGATCACTGTTATTGGTGAAGGCGGTACGGTTGTTGATTCGCAACGTGAATATATGGAGTTAGTGAATAAACATATTTTTCGATTTGAGTCGCTTGATGCGTTCCACGAATTGATTGAATTACTCATTCAATTACGCAGTCCGAAGCTTTCAAAAGATTTTAAGCCAACTGTGATCTACGAAATATTAGAAAGCTCGCTGCCAGCACTTACAGATGAAGAGCTGCGACACTTGTCAGAAACGATAGAAAACATGGATCAAGCAAAACAACAATTAGAACAGCTTGAAAAAGACGAGAAGGCTCTAAAGCATCTTTGCCAGCATTATTCGACTTACAATGAGTATATGTTGGCTGAGAAAGCGAATGAATATTTAAAATCGGAAAAAAGCTTTAAAAAGTTAGCTGAAGAAAAGGAACAGCTTGTCGCACAACATCGTGAATATGAGGAAACACTTGCGACATTGAAAGAAGAAACTAGCAAATTATCGATTGAACAAGATGTGCTTCTTAAACGGGAACGTGATTTATCCAATCATGAAGTGTTTCAGGCAGAAGAAAAGCGTAATGAAACAGCGGAAAAACTGCAGAATGTAAACAAAGAGCTCAAAAAGAAAGAAAGATTTATAGATGAAAAACGAGAGCAAGAACGGAAAATTGAACAAAACTTAAACATGTATGAAGAACGTTTCGAACAGTTATTGAAAAAGCTAACAGAACAGTTAGAAATGATGCGGAACGATGCGTTAGAAAGCTCTTTTTCCGAGCATACAATCAACGAAGAAGATTTTCAGCGGAACCGAGAATATGAATTTGATTTTACCGTATGGAAGCGGGAAGCTAATGCACATTTTGATCGACTGGAGCAAATTAACGGACTTTGGAAAGAACATGATGAAATTCAATTACGTTATGAAGAAACGTATAAAGAGCTCGGCGAATTAAATAGGGAATTAGACCAACTAAAAAATGAAGAGAAAAAATGGTATGAACTGGTTGAAGACGAAAAATCCCGTTTGCAGGAAAGCGTGTTTGAATGGAGCAAAATGTATCCGGATATAAAGGTGGATGACGAAGCATTTCAAGTATTTTTACAAAGGTTGAATGAGCTATATGAGCGCTATCATTTCGAAGAGGTGAAACGACCGTTTACAAATCAATATTATCAATCTTTAGAATCGTGGAAAGCGGAAAAAATTAAAAAACAACATGAAATGAAATTGATAGAAAATGAAATTCGTGAAACGGAAGAAAAATTACGCTATTGGAAGGAACAAAAAGATCCTGAACCAGAACGAGACATGCAAACGGTGCAAACAAGGGTTTTGTTAAAAGAGAAAGGAATACCTTACGTTCCGTTTTATGCAGCTGTGGAATTTCAGGAGCACGTTTCTGAAGAGTTGAGGGAACGGATCGAATCTACATTAAATCATGCTGGATTGCTCGACGCTTTAATTGTGGAAGCGGATTTAGATATCCAATATGATCGAGTAATCATGCCAAACCCGGCAATGATGGCACACACGCTAGAGGATTATTTAAAACCTGATGTAGAGAATGACTCAGGTGTTACTAAGGAACGAATCGAAGCGGTATTGCGCAGTATTATCGTATCGGACGAACCGCAAGAAAAGGATTATTTTGTCATAAACGAATCCGGACAATATTCACTAGGACTTTTAAAAGGACATGCCCCTGAAAGGGAAAAGACAAAGTATATTGGAAGAGCCGCACGGAAACGGCTGCGTCTTGAGAAAATTCAGCAATTTGAGGAAGAATTACAGCTTTTAAACACTCAACTCAGAGAAAAACGAGAGCAGCTGGTAGCCATTGATGAACGAATCCGCCACATTACGGAAGGGTTTCAATTGTTTCCAACTGACAAAAATGTCAAATATGCCTATGACCAGTGGGAGCAAACGAAACTCCTGGCAGCAAGCAAAGAACAAGAAACAGTAAGGAAAAATGAAAAACTCGGACAAATCGCTAGAGAATGGCAGCAAGTGAAAAATACTTTGCGCAACAAGACAGAAGGACTGGACCTTAAGTTTTCAAAAAAAGGGTACGAAGATGCTTTGTCTTATATGAAATCATATTTAAAAGAGTTAAATGACGTACAAATTACTCATGGAAACATTGTGCACACCGATGAAATGATCAAAAATCTAAATGATCAGCTTGAAACATTACAAAACGAAATAGACGAAGCGAAAGGCGAAATCAATGTTCTTCTCGATCAACAACAGCGGGTATCACTTGAACTTGAGCATATCGAATCGATGTTAACGAAAATGGGAGCGGAACATATTCGCCAAGAGATTCAACAGATTCGAGAACGATTAACGTTTTTAAAAACGGAAATTCCTGAGATAATTAAGAAGCAAGAAGGTATAAGGAATCAACTTTCAAACATGGAAAACAAATTAAGCAGTTTAGAGAGAAAACTGGAATTTGCAAAGGTTCTTGTCCAAGCATGGGAAGAGCTATTTGCCAAAGAATTGGAACGAGGGCTAGTGTTTGTTGACGAAAATGAAACAGGCTCACTTTTGGACAAAGCAATAGACATTTCCAAGAAATATGGTTCTGTATTAAAAGAGAATACACGACTTTCTGTCACCGAACGATTAAACCGAATATTTTTCCAAGAACAACCGAATTTAATCGAATATCGTCCGACACAGGAACCTGCCGATTGGAACAAACAAAATCCGTTCGTCGAGCTTTCATTAGATGAGGAATCGGAGCTAAAAGCGAACGATTGGAAGGAAAAAGCAGGACGTATCATCATTTTACTAGACTACAAAGGACAACGCGTCACACCATATTATGTATTAAAAGAGATTGAAAAAGATATATTGCTGCAAAAAGAATATATTAACGAACAGGACCGCGAATTGTATGAAGATATTATTTTGAAAACGATCGGGCGAATATTGCGAAGCCGCATACAGCGTGCCGAACGCTGGGTAAAAGATATGAACGCATTAATGGAAAAACGTGATACTTCTTCAGGTCTGACGTTTTCAATTCAATGGAAGCCGAAGACCGCGGAAACCGAAGAAGAAATGGACACGAAAGATTTAGTCGAATTGTTGCGAATGAATTCGCGGCTGCTAAAGGAAGAAGATTTGCAGCGGGTTACGATGCATTTCCGCTCAAAAATCAACCGAGCGAGAGAAATGCTTGAAGAAAGTGGGCAGGGCAATACGCTTCACCAAGTCATTAAAGAAGTGCTCGATTACCGAAAGTGGTTCTCGTTTACGCTTTATTACCAAAAAACAAATGAACCAAAGCGGGAATTAACGAACCAAAAGTTTTATAAATTTAGCGGCGGAGAAAAGGCGATGGCGATGTATATTCCTCTTTTTGCCGCGGCATATTCACGATATCAAGAGGCTGCAGAGGATGCTCCATATATTATTTCGTTAGATGAAGCGTTTGCCGGCGTTGATGAAAATAACATTCGTGATATGTTTGCTTTAGTCGAAGAGCTTGGTTTTAACTATATCATGAACTCTCAGGCGCTTTGGGGAGACTACGACACGGTACCATCGCTTTCTATTTGCGAGCTAGTTCGTCCGAAAAATGCACCGTACGTTACGGTTATTCGTTATCATTGGGATGGAAAAGTGAAACGACTTGCGTCAAATCTGGATGAAGAATTTACTTTTACATCATCCATATAGGAAGGATGGTTCATGTTGGAACAAAAAGTAGCGGATGCTGTTGAGTTTTTTCGCGGTGAACCCGGCTTTCACCGCCTTTTTTTGCTGATGAAAAAGAAATATCAATCACTTGGGAGAATCGGCGGAACGGTCAAATTAGACGGTTTTTCATTTGAAGAAAAAGAAGCGCTCGGGGCGTTTTTTGGGAAGGATTTTCATCAAGAATCTACTCCTTCGGTTTCATTAAAAATGTTTGCCGAACAATTAGAGAAAACGCGCTTTGCCGGTATATCGCTCGTTACGTTACTTGAGAATTATTTTGGTGAAGACATTACAACCAATCAAGAGAAGAGGGAAACAGATCGGAAGAAAAAAGAAGAATTTTTTCAAAACCTTATTCATCAATATCCCGAACAAGCAAGGCTTCTCTCTTTTATAACTGAATCAGCTCCCCAAAACCGCTTTATTCATATCGCCTATTCGCAAGATCGGGAACATTTGGAGACTGTTTTAAAGAATGTGTGCACTGCGCTTCAACATTTGCCGAAAAAAGGTGATTATGAACGTCTTTCAATTTTTTCACAAAAAGTGCTAAAAGATCCGCACGCATTTGACTTACATACGTTTCAAGGAAAAGTATTTCTTCATGCACTTCAATTTTACTCTGATCAAGACTATGACTTATCCTCAGTCGAGGAAGTCAATGAACTCCTGCAATCATTTGGCATTTTACGGGAAGATATTTTAAACTTTGTGACATGTGCGGGAATTTTGACAGAAACGGAACAGGGAATTCATTCTGTGTTTGCTTCTGCTGTAAAAACCAATACAGTACTCAATGTGCCATTGCGGGAAATATTGAAGTTAAAGCGTGCATATCCTGCTAAGGGGCAGACCGTATTTGTCGTTGAGAACTCAGGCGTATTTTCCGCTTTGTTGGATTTATTTCCTGACGCTTTCCCGCCGCTGATTTGCACAAATGGGCAATTTAAACTAGCGTCACTGATGTTAATAGACTTAATCATCCAAGAAGGTTGTCAAATATATTATTCTGGAGATTTTGATCCTGAAGGACTAAAAATGGCGCAGCGATTAAAGGAGCGGAATCAGGAGCATATTCATTTATGGCATTTCCAATTAGAAGATTACTTAGCGTCATCTCCAGAGGTTTTGCTGTCGGATGACCGAGTAGCGAAACTAGAAACTGTTACGATCGAAGAATTGCAGCCGATCAAAGAGAAAATACGGGAAATCAAAAAAGCTGGGTATCAAGAAGAAATCCTGAAGAAGCTTTATGAAGGTATTTGTCGCCACATGTGGGATTAGGCTGGAAGCATGATTTGCGAGTCTGTTCCCATTCGATTTGCTAACAATGTGCGAATGGGACAGGTGGTTACATAGTAAAGAAAATACACGTTTGGATAGACGTGCTTACTTTTCGAGTTTATATTAACATATTTCATTATTTGAGGTTTTAAGCTTCTTGTTGGTTTTAAATTAACTCGAATGTCTATTTCTTTATTATGATGAGCTTGCTCATTTTGGTGCAAGTGGTCAATAATTCCTATGTTGAAATGGAAAGACAAGCGAATTATTTTGCAGCTGCTCTAATATTGCCGTGGAAGCTCTTCCTATACTTATATAAGTTAGAGGGGTTTATTAATTGAAAGAAATTTTGGATGGTTTCTATAAATGCGATGATTGTAAGAAGTTATCATATATGTTTAATAAGTTATAATTCAATACCAATGCCAGCAAAAGCAAATGTACAAAAGGAAATAAAAACACTCAGTTGAAATTAAGTTGGACCGCCAAACTCTAATGGAGAAAAGATTTGAAAGTACCAAAACAAGATTAATCTAGATTTAGAAATTTTGCATCAACTCTTTCAAGGAAATTCAAAAAATTCGCGGTTAAAATAAACCAGATTTTACAAGCTCAAGCATCTGAAAGGATCGGATTTGAAATTGGCTAGTATTTTTAACCCATCCATTTTTACACAATTATACGGACTTAACTCTATTAAATAGATGTATGACTGGAAATGATATATATTGTAAAATTTATGATAAAATAGCACTATATACATGTTCTTATGGGTGAGGTGTGTATATGTCGCAAAATTTTCACTTTTTAGAAGAAAAATGGGAAGTTCTCGCCCGTGTTGGGGAAACGGCAGAACGAAATGTCTATCAAAATCCCAATGTGGCGATAAGTGAGCTTAGAAAATTTGCTGAAACTATAACAAAATATATTTTAGCGTTAGAAGAAATAAAGGAAGAACGTAGAACTGATCATTTTTAAGTTCTCCAACAATTCGTGTAAATGCCAGGGATATTGCTCTTGAGGTTAAGGAATCTTCCTGCAAGGAATGTGGAAATCTATGTGGCGACTCTGTGGATTGCAGAGTTTGGGTGCAGGATGGTATAGAGTATACGGAACCACCAAAATCCATGATTATTAACGCTATTTTGAAAGAAGTTTATGATGGCCATAGTTCAATCCCCTTGACAAATGAGAAATATGAAATCCCACAAAACTTAATTACATTTTTTGATAGCTTAGAAAGAAAGGAGGATTGATTTACATGAGTAAGGAACGTAATAGTGGAATTGGATTTTTTGAAAAGTACTTAACCGTATGGGTTATTTTATGTATGTTTGCAGGTGTATTGATTGGAAAGTTTTTACCCGGAATTCCAGCGTTTTTAGGACGTTTTGAATATGCAAATGTTTCAATACCTATGGCGATTTTAATCTGGCTTATGATATATCCAATGATGCTAAAAGTAGATTTTCAAAGTATTAGAAATGTAGGCAAAAATCCTAAGGGGCTTTTTGTTACATGGATAACTAACTGGTTGATAAAGCCTTTTACCATGTTCGGCATTGCATGGCTGTTTTTCTTTGTAATTTTTAAATCTCTAATTCCGGCAGAATTGGCACAAGACTATCTTGCGGGAGCAATACTTCTTGGAGCGGCACCGTGTACAGCGATGGTATTTGTATGGAGTTATTTGACCAAAGGCAATGCGGCTTATACCGTCGTGCAAGTAGCAACCAATGATCTTATAATTCTCATAGCTTTCACGCCCATAGTTGCGTTTCTTCTAGGTGTGGGCGGTGTAACCATACCCTGGGACACTCTTGTTTTATCTGTAGTATTGTTTGTTGTTATCCCGCTGGCAGGTGGTATAATTACCCGTAATTACATCACAAAAAAGCGAGGACTCGATTACTTTGAAAAGAGTTTTATACCGAAGTTTGGGAATATCACTACCATAGGTCTATTGCTAACATTAATAATAATCTTTTCATTCCAGGGCGATGTAATTCTGAACAATCCACTCCATATTGTTTTAATTGCTATACCATTAATTATTCAGACTTTCCTAATCTTTTTCATTGCATATCTAGCAAGTAAGGTTATAAAACTACCTCATGAGATAGCAGCGCCTGCTGGTATGATTGGTGCCTCTAACTTTTTTGAACTGGCAGTTGCCGTTGCGATTGCATTGTTTGGAACACAAAGCCCAGCTGCACTTGCTACCATTGTAGGGGTTCTAACAGAAGTGCCTGTTATGTTGATATTAGTAAAGATAGCGAATAATACAAGGCACTGGTTTCCAGAAAAAAGCTAGAAAGGAGGTAATGCTTAGTGAGTAATAAACTAAAGGTCGCATTTATATGTGTTCATAATTCATGTCGAAGCCAAATAGCCGAGGCACTTGGTAAGCACTTTGCAGGAGATATATTTGAAAGCTACTCTGCTGGCACAGAAACAAAACCTCAAATTAACCAGGATGCTGTGCGCCTAATGAAAGAGCTTTATGATATAGATATGGAGAAAACTCAACATTCAAAGTTGCTTGATGAAATACCTCCAGTAGATATTGTTATTACAATGGGGTGTAATGTGGAATGCCCTTACCTTCCATGTAAACACAGGGAAGATTGGGGGTTGGATGATCCTACAGGTAAGAGTGATGAGGAATTTAAAAAAGTAATATCAACTATAGAAACAAAAATAAAAGAGTTAAAAGCAAAACTAAAGTCATAATAATTATAACGCCAATTACAAATCTAGTAGTTGGCGTTATAATTATATATGTCGATATGTTCCCGCCTACCGATAGTGCAAAAAGTGCCTTTGACTTGTTTCCGACTACCGACAATGTAAAAGACATCAATCCACCCCGCTCGTTGCACGTTGAGTGTGTAACGCAGTTAATATTAAAATAAAAATAAGGCAAGATGAGTTTCCTTATCTTGCCTTATTCAATTTTTGGTGTAGAAAATCGATAGTAAATAATCGGTGAACCGTCCGCTTTTACTTCGATTCGATCAATCAGACGATGAAGCATATCCTCAGTTAATTCATCAAAGTTTAAGAACTGAAGTAATTCCTTTTTTAACTTCTCAAGGATTTCAATAGTATTTTCACTTTCCATTAGTTCATTTTTTTGTTTTATTAATTCATTTAATTCCAAATTTATTGCTTCAACACTCTCATGATAGTCATCACGAGTGATGATTTCATCCGCTAATAGGTTAATGAATTTTCTTTTTCTATTTTTTAAAACGTCTATCTTTTGGTTAATCTTGGTGGTATTGAAAAAACTGTAAAAGAAATTTATAATCGATATAAACTGTTAAAAAGTTGGAATTATAGAACATACCAAGTGATCTTCGTAATGCATTTTTAGACTTTTTTGGCATAGCGAATATTATTAGGGCATGTACTTAAGATGAGGAGGATAAAATGAGAAAGCCCGTGATTCCTTCTAATTTAGCTTTTATTCTGCTGGCATTAATTCAACTATATATAATATTTGCTAATTGGGGAGGAGACACTCTAACTATTATTTTTTCTTTTCTAATTTTTATTGGCTGCATAGCTATTTTAATTGTAAGTATACTTTATAAAAAAATATAAAATAATCAAATAAAATACTATAACATAATAAAGCTATAAAATAGTTTTTTCAGTATTTTATAATATGACTTTTCCAAATAAAAATTAGCTTGGAAGGAAATCTTTTCCTTCAAACTTTTATTTTTGCTTATTTTACATTTGCTATTATTCGACATACACTTTGTAAGTATATTTCTTATAGATTTTCGTAGATTGATAGTTTCCTCAAAATAAATAAAAAAACTAATTATAGAAGATAACCAAATTTTTTACATTTAATTCTAAATAATGTAACATTATCAATAAATAGATATAAATAAGAGGTGATGTTTAAGAAAGTACCGGTTTAAATTTTTACATCTTTCTCCCACTAATGATGGAAATGGATTTTTGAAAAAGAAACGCATCACGTTGAGTGTGCATTTCAGATGATTTTAAAGTAAAAAATAAGGCAAAATGAGATTCCTTATCTTGCATTAAATAGTTGTTAAGAAAATCTTCAGATCCTCTCTTCCTTTCTCTTCATAATTGTTACCTATACTGAATACGTTGTTTACAATTCAATCAACTGCACCATACCTTTTCAATCAGTATATTAATGGAAGAATAAATATGAATAGAACGGTAGAAAAAGTATTAGGGATTATCGGGCTGATAATTAACATTTTATCGGCAGTTCCGATTTTTTTTATGTTATTTTTTTTAAATGGGATTGCAGATGATCCAATGTTTGAAAGAGAATTAGAAGATGCGTTATATTCAACCGGTTTTACTGAAGCGGATCTAGATCTTCAGTTTGCAAATGATTTCTTGGCATGGTTTAGTGGATTCAGTTGGTTTATTGGGATACTAACAATTATTGCAATTGTTCTTACGATTATTGCCCTCGTTAAATTAAAGAGTAACAGCAAACTGGCTGGAATTCTCTTTATTATTTCTGGTGTGATTTCCGGATTTATTTCGATTCAAGGTATTTTATTATTAATCGCTGGTACTGTGTGTTTAGTCCGCCAACCAAATCAAGATGAACCAATAATAAAAGTTGATGAAAATGGCTCTTTCCTTGAAGAATAAAGGGAAGCGCTATTTCGTTTTAAAGGCCATATTCGAAAAGATATTGTTAGGAAAAGGATATCCAACAACAGTGGAAACTTTTAAATTAAACTTAAATAATGATAGAAAAATGAACTTTATTTTCGGATGTGCAAATGGCATTATTCTATTATTAGATTATAGTAGCAACGTTTATTAAGAATAGTAATTAATATTTTTATTTGACGTAATAAAAAATAGGCATCTACATTGTAATCGGGTAGATGCTTTTCTTATGTTTCACTTCCTCCAAGATCTTTCTTTTTGAAAGGTGTGTCTGAAAAGTTCCATCACTTGATTATTTTATTTTATCAGCAATATGAATTGTATATCCTTCACTATTTATTTGATAACTAACACTTGTTGCAAAATGTCTATTTTTCGGATAAATCAGCTTCAAATGGATTTTTCCATTTATTTTACTATTTGGTTTCACTGTCACATATCTAATTACATCATTTTGGATTCCGCTCGGTACGTTAATTCCAGAACTAATATATAATTTTGTGATAGGCTTAGCCACCCTAATTTCATCATCGGTTTGATTATAAATTCTTGTTTGAAATGTGGTGATAAATAGTAAATAATTATTAATTTTTACTTCAACTAAAACCCCATTCTCTTCACCTAAATATACATATTCCTTATGAAGAAGCTTACTAGAAAATAAAATAAAAAATATAATGATAATTAAATAAAATTTTTTTTTCATTTAATCACCCTATTTTCAAATTTTTTGTTGATTTCTATATACCAATATTATACGATTTAGGTAAAAAAAGGGAGGTATTTGAGATAAGATTAATTAATCATTTACTAGTTTTTTTTGTTACTTTTTTTCTTTTTTTCACTAGTACATCTTTTGTAATGGCTTCCGAGATTAATAGAAATCCGACTCAAATGGAATTGGAGAAAAACATTAAATTAAGGAAAACCCTTGGATTTGATATAAATAGAAATCATGTATTATCAATTTTAAATGATGAAAACAAAGAAGAACGCTTTTCTTATGGATTTACAAAAGAAGAAGCAAAAGAATTTGATAGACGAATGAAATTCCAAAAAGATGAAGTACCGAAGATTAAGCAGAAGGTCTTTGAAAAAATTAATGAGAATAACATTGGTTCATTTTACATTGATCAGAAAAATAACGGAAAACTAATTTTGGGAATTACAGTAGGTACTCCAAAACTGAAAAAATAAAAAAAGAGATTAATGAATTAACAACGGAATCTGAAAATGTTGAATTTATTTTTGTTGAAAACTCACTAATTGAATTAGAGGAATTACGTGACAAAATTATTGAAGAAAGTGGAAATTTATTAAATCAAAATATAAAAATTTTAGATATAACACTTAATATGAAATTTAATAAATTAGTAATTGGTGTAAACGATAAAATAAAATCAACAGATTCCGCTCATTTGGATTGAACACTTTTTCACTATCAAATACACTTCTAATAAACTAGTTTATTAAGTTTATTGGAGGTTGTACTAGTGGAGGAGAAGCTTGTGTTATATATTGAAATCCATCAATTACGTACTAAAAGATTGCGAATTTCACAAATCGCAAGGAAATTGAAAATCTCACGTAATACAGTTTATAAGTATTTAAATATGACATTTGAAGAAGCGGTGGAGGAGTTTGGCACGATTGAGCGAAAGAAAAAGTTAGATCCCTATCGGGATTGGATTGTGACATGGTTACAAGAAAATCCAAGCATGAGTGGAGCACAAATTTTGGACTGGCTTCAAGAAAAGTTTCCTGACTTACAAGTTGGAGAAAGTACAGTTCGTCGGTATGTCAAAGAGATGAGAGAAATTTATCAAATTGAAAAAACGGATGAACCCCGAGAACATGAAGCTGTTGATGAATTACCACCAGGAAAACAAATGCAAGTAGACTGGGGACAAACCATTCAGAAAACAATAGATAATAAGGACATCAAACTTTATTTTATTGCCTTTGTATTATCTCACTCTCGACAAAAGTATATGGAATGGCAAGACCGCCCCTTTACAACCAAAGACACCATTCGTTGTCACGAAAATGCCTTTAGATATTTTGGGGGAATGACTGAAGAAATTGTTTATGATCAAGACAATCTTATTGCGGTAAGCGAAAATGCTGGAGATCTTATCTTAACAAAGAAATTTCAGGCATATGTGAACGAACGTAAATTTCAGATTTACCTATGTCGAAAAGCAGATCCCCAATCGAAAGGAAAAATTGAGAACGTTGTGAAATATATCAAGTATAATTTCGCAGCACATCGTATCTTCTCAACAATCGGAGATTGGAATGAAAAAGCCTGGAATTGGCTAGAACGTACTGGGAACTATAAAGTGCATCAAACAATAAAAAAGAGACCTTACGAAGTGTATCAACTGGAAAAGAAACACTTACGAAAGATCTCCTCACCGCTTTCTTTAACAGAAAGCAACCCTATTGAAATTATAACAAGGAATGTGAATAAGGACAACACGATTCGTTACAAATCGAATCGCTATTCAGTACCTATCGGCACATATACGAAATGCTCTACAGTGAATCTGCAAATCAATAATGAAAAATTAATCATCATAGAACCTACAACTGGTGAAATACTTGCCAAGCACACGATAAGTTTAGAAAAAGGAAAGCTAATTAAAAATACGAATCATGCACGAGATCATACAGAATCGCTTGATATGCTTAAACAAAGAGTGCTTCATTTATTTCCTACTGGAGAAGCATCGAGACAATATATTGATGAAATCTGCCAGAGATATAAGCGCTATCGCCGTGATTAATTACTCATTTTACAAAGAGTTGCCGAAAATGATCCTCATTGGATTCCAATGGCGTTAGAGAAATGTATCCGTGAAAAACTGTATAGTGCAAATGCTTTTCAAGATGTCGTAAATTACTTAAAGCTACAAGAATCTAATCCCATTCTTGAAATACAGGTCAATTCTACTAAACTTGTTTCTTCGATAGCTGTAGAAACAAGGGATTTCAATACATACATTCAAAGAATGGGAGGAAAAACAAATGAATAAAAGTGTTCCAGAAATTCAACAAGCCTTTAAACAATTGAGATTATCCGAAACAGCGGAGGAGCTCCCAGAGCTCCTTCGGAAAGCAGAGCAATCATCTTGGACATATTTAGAGTTCTTAGAACAGATAACTACGTATGAACTAAAAAGACGTGAGGAGAAAAAAAGTATTGAAAGACGAATGAATTGGGCTCGTTTCCCGTTCTATAAACCTTTAAGTATGTTTAATATAGATGAGCAAACAGCCATTACAGAGCGGCAATTAAGGCAATTACGTGAATTTCAATGGTTAGAACAAGCATACAACTTAATATTACTTGGACCACCTGGAGCGGGAAAAACTTTATTATCCGTTGGCCTTGGAATTGAAGCGATTCAAAAAGGCTTTCAAGTGTATTTTGTGACCATGGGGGAATTAATTCAGCTATTAAAAACAGAAGAATATGTCAATAAGTCAAAAACTAAGTTAAAGAGACTGCGTGCATCAGATCTTGTGATAATTGATGATGTCATGTATATGGCAATGGATCAACGAGAAGGCACATTGTTCTTCCAGCTTATTCATCAATTATATGAACGAAGTTCGTTAATTTTAACATCCAATCGAAGCCCAGAACAATGGATAGAACTCGTAGATAATCCAGGGATGATGACTGCAATACTTGACCGTCTGTTACATCGAGTTGAAGTGATTCATATGAACAACGAAAGTTACCGATTAAAACATCAAGAAACAATTTTTTCTTAGCAAAGTAAGCGTAAAATAACGCCCACGTGTTTTTTCGTGGGCGTTTATTATATGCTCTATTTAGTTTTATTTGGTACGCGACATTCTTCTGGAATTGTCTTCGACCAGGGAAGGAGTTGATCGATGGCTTCTACATCATTGTGATCTATCAATGGTAATTGTTCGAAAAGATAGGTTAAGTAGTTCAATGGATTTAATTGATTCTCTTTAGCTGTTTCGACAATGCTATAAATAATAGCGCTGGCTGATGCACCTTTCATCGATTGTGCAAATAGCCATGCCTTCCGGCCCATCACGAATGGTTTAATCGATCGTTCCGCACGATTATTATCGATTTCAAGTCGACCATCTTCTAAAAACACTATGAGCTTACTCCATTGATTTATACAATATGTAATTGCCTCTCCCAATTTGCTTTTTGGGGGAACTTGAGGGCGTTTTGTTTTTAGCCATGCCAAAAAAGCGTCTAACACAGGTTTACTGTGTTCAAGACGGTATTCTTTGCGCTGTTCGGGAGTACAGTTCTCAAATTTTTCACTGATTTGTCTTTCAATCTGGAATAATTGATTACAGAATTGAATTCCTTCTGCAGCGGTTGATGATGTTTTATCCACATTGGCTGGTAATGCCTTCAGTGCTTCATCGAATTTTCGCCTTGCATGTGCCCAACACCCTACCAGTTCGACATCCTTTAATTCATGATATCCTGCATATCCATCTACATGCAGATATCCCTTAAATCCTTTTAGAAAAGCCTTCGGATGTTTACTGTGACGAGTCGTTTGATAATCATATAAGATGATTGGCGGTACGTCTCGTCCTGTTCGATACATCCACATATAAGACTTCGAATCCGCTTTTCGTCCAGGTTCTGCTAGAACTTGAAGTGTAGTTTCATCCGCATGTAGAATATCGTTTTCGAGTAATAGCTCATGCATCCGTTTATATAGAATGGAAAGCCAATTGGTTGCACCATAAATCATCCAGTTGGCGAGCGTTTGGCGTGATAAATACACACCGAATCGTTCCAACTGCTTTTCTTGACGATAAAGAGGCATTCCTTCCACGTATTTTTGGTTCATGATATAGGCCATAGCCGATGCAGATGCCAAACTTTTTGGGTAAATTGGTGTTGGCATTTTGGCTGTGACAATCGGTGTCTCGATTCCTTCCCGTTCACATTGACGGCAACTGTAAATATGTTGAACATGCTCAACGACTTTTACTTGAGCAGGAATAATCTTGATTTCTCTTCGTATTTCCGTACTCATTTCGTGTACGGTTCCACCGCAACACAAACAAACCTGCTCTTCTTCGGCTAAACGATAGTGAATCGTTTCCGTCGGCAAGTTCTCTAGTTTCGCATCGCGTTGTCCTACAGACTTCTTCCGTTTATAAGTAATGGTTTCAAGTGTAGGTTCTTCCACTTCTGTATCCGCTGTGATTTCAGCTTCATTAAAAAGAGGAAGTTCGAGTTGATCCGGATTCGTTTTTTCACTGGAAGCCCCAAATTTTTTATGTTGGCTAAGGCGGAATTGTTCTTCCAACCATTTGATTTTAGCCTGTAAGGCTTCATTTTGTTTTTTGAGTTCCGCATTTCTCGCTTGCAGTTCTTCAATTGTTGATTCATTGGTTTGTTTGTGTTTGTTCATAAGTTAAAGAATAAAGGAAAGGAATTGACAGGTCAATGTCAAATTCCTTTTAAACCATGATTTTAGCTGATACTTGTTCATGTGCTTGTTTTTGTTCAAATGAAAGACCATCGAGCAACCAACTGAATTGGCGGGGAGTGATGCACAAAGGGCCGGGAGTTCTTTCATCAGGCCATTGAAAGACCCCTTTCTCTAAACGACGATAGTACAACCAAAACCCATTGTGATCCCAATGGAGAATTTTCAATTTATCTCGTTTCCGATTACAGAAAACAAAGAGATTAGAAGAGAAAGGATTTAACTGAAAGCTCATTTGAATAATGGCTGCTAATCCATCAATCGACTTGCGTAAATCCGTTGCCCCCGCTGCTAAATAAACATGTTGAATGGGTGTTTTACTTAACATGTGTTTTCAGCACCTGAACCACTTCGTTGAAAAGGAGTGGATTGAAACCTTCTTTTACTTCGATGGAAAATTCCCCAATGTTAACGATGAGCGGGGAGTTTTTTTCATCCAACGGATGGGATACTTCAACAGTTAGCCATTGAGGGGAAGTCCGTGAAGTTTCAGTTGTCTCTAACTCTAGTCTTTTCATCCATTTATACATACTTTGGTGACCTACTTGATTTTGTTTGCACCAAGCTTTTACACTTGACTCTCCACTAGATCGATAAGATTCAATTCGTTGTTGCCACAATTGTTTTCGTTCATCTGGGGACATAAAAATAAAAACCTCCTAACTTTTGATGTTGATCTCATTATCACAAAACATCAAAATGGTTAGAAGGTGTGGGATATTTGACGCTTACATTTAAATATTTATCAATGGTTCTTCGATCTACACCTAGATCTCTAGCTAATTGACTTTTATTAATTTTCATCTTCAAATGCTCCATTAGTTGTTTTAATTTTGGTAAGTCTTCAAGACTCTTAATCTTAAAATCAGTTTCGACATTTATCGATATGTACATACTAATCACCTCAAGATTAGTATGTAATCTAAAATCAATTTTGTACATTATTATTCAAGCATTTGTGTACAAATTTAAATTATCATTTCTAATACAATTGCTTATTATTGGCTGGATCGTCCATATAACTTATATTTTTGGAGAGACCAAGCAGGAAATTATTTAGCTTCATATTTTAACATTGTAAAGAATACAAAGTTTGAAGATAACATGGTAATATTCGAAGACTTGATTATCGATGTACTGGCGCTGCCAAATGGAGAGTATTTTATTTTGGATGAAGATGAATTGCCTGAACCCTTTGAAACATTTGAGAAGGGGTACGCCAAAGGTGCGTTGGAAACATTATTAAGTTCAATGGACGATGTACTCACGCAAACGATTGCAGAATCCGAAAGTATTTATAATCATAAAAGGTTTATTCCCCTATTAGAAAAGGGTTAAGTTGTTTTTATTGCATTTCCTACAATCAGGTTATTGTGCGTTATCCTAATTTTTTAAACTAAGTTGAAGGACACTACTTGCTGCATGTGCAGCCTGTAGTGTCTTTTTTATTCTTAAGAAACATCCATAAATCTCTGAATAATTCATCTCGAAAATTTAGGATAGACATGCTTATTACGTGTATTTTTTAAAACTTAAACATTTGCAGAATAATCGGTGCACCTTTTGGCGGCAGGTCTTCAGTTATTAACTTGAGCATGCCGCACTCTACTTCGTAATTTTCTTTAGGTTGAAGCACTCCGTTAATAAATAAATTCATATAGGAGACTGTACTTGGATCCATGATTTTGTGATGTTTTCCTTTTGTAATCCCATCTTGATCTCTATAGACTCTTGACTTCCCATTTGAAATTGTAAAGTACTCAAAAACTTCAACCTTTTTTGGAAGGCGAAAGGAAAATTCTGTCGGCGGCAAAGGAGGGATTCTTAATAATGGCTTGGGTAAATTATTTACACCTGTTTGTTTGTTCATCATTCCGATCCTTCCAGATAATTACTAACTCTTTTTTTATTTTATGCCTAAGTCAATAAAAAATTTCACCATATAATAAAGCGAAAATGAACTTCAAGGAGGAAACTTCATGCCATTGGAAATTTTGAAGCTTGCAATTAATGCGGCCACAACTGTAGTTACTTCTCCAGATGTACAAAAATTTTTTTATGTAGTAGATGCGGATGTATCTGGTGGAACAACGTTAACCATTGACGCAGATGATTTTATGGATGATACAGGGGCAACAGGAGTTACACTTCCGGAATTAGCTGATGAAAATAGTTATTTTATTGTTTATGTAAATGGTGTCCAAGTAATGCAAGACTTAGTGACATATAACCCAGGCGGATCGGGTGCAGGATCTCTTGTAATTAATGTCCCTGCAGGATCCGATATTATTGCAAATTCACCGGTCGTTCTTGTCGTAACAAACTTTAATCCAACAGCCCAAACGACTATTAATACTTAAGAAGTTGTATAATAAATGAATTAAGATTATCCGTATACAAAGGCAAAGCACCTCCTTTCGATTAGAAGAGGTGCTTTGTTAGTTTAGAGAATGTGGACGAGATAAGTTATTTGAAATAAATTACTAATAGAAATTCCCATGATGTACAAGGCCGGATTAAAAAACTAATTGAACTCCCCTTAAATCTTTAGATTGGAAGAGGATGAGAAAGAAAATGGAAAAGAGGAATTTAAATTTAATCTTTATGGCTTCAAATATATTGATTGGTGTAATTCTTGGATTATTCATCGTTTACAGTATAAAGAAGGAGTTCAACTTAAGTGTTTTCCTCGGTGCTTTAACATCCACCGTGGTCAAGTCCAAATTATTGTGTAAATTCCCCTTTGATAGAAAACATGGACCTGATGACTTGACGTATGGTAGGTAAGTCCGGCAAGTCTCCCTGCCGGTCGTCTTCCCGGACCAATGATCATGTTGTCAAGGAACAGGTGTGTCAAGGAGCTTTCGCGGCAACTCCTCGCTTCCGAGGTATTCCACGTTCTCCTTGACACAGCGAAGGGGTTATCCCACTCTCTTGATCGCCGGAGCCTCCTGATTCACCGATCGGACTCCTTGCTCTTTCATTTTCCGCCACCGCCAATATTCGGACATATCCAAGTATTTGCGCCCTGACATCCATTTTTCGTCGATTTCGATCAACACGGCGCCAACGAGGCGATACACCGATTCCCGGTTCGGAAAGATGCGGATGACCCGTTCTCTGCGGCGGATTTCCTCGTTCAGCCGTTCCACTCCGTTGGTCGTGCGCAGGCGCCGCCGGTAACGGTCCGGATAGTCCAATACGGCGGTGGCGTCTTCGAATCCCTCTTCGAGGATTTGCATGGCTTTTGGGGCTTTTTCTTCCCATTTGGCCAGCACTTGTTCCAATAACAGCCGGGCCGTTTGCTTATTTGGAGCATGAAGAATCCCACGAATCTCCTCGAGCAAGGCATCCTGCATATACTTTGGTGCGGCATCGAGGATATTACGAATAAAATGTGTCTGGCATCGTTGCCATGTAGCGCCTTGGAAATGCTTTTCAATGGCTTGCACCAGCCCACCGTGCTGATCCGAGATGATCAAGTCCACTCCCCGGAGTCCCCGGTCTTTCAGCCATCCGAAGAACTCGCTCCAGCTGGACTCCGATTCACTGTTTCCGATTTGCAGGCCAAGAATTTCTCGATATCCTTCCTCATTCACTCCTATAGCGATCAACACGGCTCTGGAGCGTACTCGTCCATCCTCCCGGACTTTCGTATAAATAGCATCTACTAGCACAAACGGATACACGTGTTCATGAAGGGAACGATAATTCCAGTCTTGGATAATCGGATCCAGTCCCTTGCACAGTGAGGAGACCGTGGATTTGGAAAACGAAGTGCCGCATAATTCCTCCGTGATTTGAGTGATTTTTCGGGTAGACACCCCGTTTACCACCATTTCCATTAGTGCCAGTACCAGTGCTTGTTCGCTCCGTTGATACCGTTGGAACAGTTCCGTAGAGAACTCCCCATCTCTTGTCCGTGGAACGCGCAAGGTCAACCGTCCTACCCGGGTCGTCAGCTGGCGTGGATACGAACCGTTTCGATAGCCTTTTCGTTCTTCCGTTCGTTCATAACGGCGAGCTCCCAGCTGTTCTTCTACTTGTGCCTCAAGGATTTGATGGAGGACTTGTTTTAGCAGCTTAGATAATCCCTCATCTTTGGTGAATAACCCGTGCAAAAATTCATCATTTACGGTAATATGGTATTGAGCCATGGTTGCATTCCTCCTTATGTTTGGTGTTTTTGGTCCACTGTTTATTCTACCAAAGGGGAAGCAACATGGCTCTTTTTCTATTCCTTTTTTACACAATTATATGGACTTAACTCACTAACCCCTCGAGCTGTGACAGTATGATGCACCCATTATAATATAACGAACACGATGCTATCTCGATAGCTAGAATGTACGAAGGGAAATAGAATGTCATCATCAGAAAAACATCAGGGATATAAGTAAGGCGATTAAACTGAAAACAATTCGACGAGTGCTAGAGGATGATGAGACAGTCGTTGTAGTGGCGGAGAAATTAAACCTTTGTTATCGCGATAATATTATCAATGGATTAAGAAATATAAACAATATGCCCCCTGTAGACTTCAGGGAGCATATTGCATCTTAATGTCGAAATGATGATCGTCTGTTTTTTGGGAATTGACCATGGAGCTGTTGCAGATGCCGTACTCTAACATCTATGCTCGGATGTGTTTTAAAGTATTTAATCGGTCCTTTGACACTTGTCGAGGTGTAGTTAAGTCGTGATAAGGTAAGCAATGCAGAAATCATTCCATTTGTATCTCCCATGTGGAAAGCAGCAAAACGGTCTGCTTCCAATTCATATCTTCTCATATAGAAGCTGCTGACCAACAATAGAACTATTAAATACAATGGAATACTTGTCCAACCAAAAATGGGATGAAAGTAGAGAATGGCTTGAAATGTAATTAATGTTACACATGTTACACCTAGCAACTTAACTAAATGTTTTCTCTTAATATGAGCTATTTCATGCAAAATGACAGCCTCTAATTCTTGATTTTTTAAATTCTCTACTAAATAGTCATATAGGTATAGGTTCTTATGGATATATCCGGATACCATCGCATTAGCTATCCTAATATTCTTAGACGACTGCACGTAAATATTGTTAAAATGGATACCATGCTTTGCACTTAATAAATTGATACGGTCTAATAGTTCCCGTTCCTTTAACTTACGCTTTGGAAGGAGCAAGTTATATATATATGGTGCCGAGATATATGCAACAGTAATAATACATATCTGAACCATATAGGAGGTAATGATGTTTGTAACCATTGAATCAAATTTAGCAATATTAACTGGAATAAAATAAATCACGATATTAACCAAAATAGTGATTACAATGGGAACCACAAGAGGAACAAGCATACTCCATATTTCCGAGACAGGAGTATTGTCCTCTTTGGCAAGTTCTCCGTTTTCAATTTCCTTTATAATACGCTGTTGTAGGTAAATGAAATAAACAATCATAAAAAAAGCACTTATAACAAAAGGACCAAAGGCCAGTAGTACGCCACCAATCCCTCCCAGAAATATTTCATACCCCAGAAACAAGCCCGTCATTATGACATAACCCAATTGTAGGGCAACAAGAAGCAGTGCTGGAATCTGATATTTCTGACTAACACTTCGAACGTTTGCAGGTATCACATGGTTTGTTCTTACATGTTTTCGCAAAAGAGTTCCCATCCAAGTCGTAACCACCATTGAGATAATAGTAAGCAAGATATATATTAGAGTTTTGAGGACGACCTCATTTTCGTTAATATTTCCCTTCAATGTTAAAATTCCCATATTTCGGAATGAGTTTATATCTCCAATGAACTCGTCTTTACGTTCACTTAACAAACTGAATACTGGACGAAAACCTATTTCATTCAAATTTTTACCTTCTTCTGTTCTCCAGTCAATCATTTTATTTGTAAACAATGTCACCTGTACAGGTTGTTTTGCATGAAAAGGACTTGTAATATCCTTAGGTGATACATGTAGGATAAGGTTCTTACCTTCCTTTTCATATAACTCCTTCATGAACAGCGTAATTGTTGTGAAACTTGCACTATACTCAACTCTAGACCTATCAACATGTAATTTTTGAGAAGAAACCAACTCTTTTTCTAATGCATTAGCAGAACCATCATACATCTGCCTAGGCACCTTATATACAATGAAGTTTGTATCTCCAGTCACATGAATTTCAATGAGCAAAGGAGGGGTGTCTGATTTAGCCATTGCAGACGACACTAATTGAAGAAAACTGAAAATAATAACAAAGATGATTAATATACTAGAAGTTTTTTTAATCAAGGTAATAATTCCCTCCCTTAGATATTAGGAAAATATAAGACGGGCACTTATAAAAAGAATCACAAACATGAGAATAGGAGTGTATACAACAATAACAGAAGCCCATGTAGTTACTTTCACAAAATGTTTAATAAGGAACCAGCATAGAATAGTGCTGCTGACATATCCTATTATCCTAACGGAATCTGTTATCTGTTTATAAAATGATGAGTCTATTTCCTGCTGAAATTTTGTTACATCAGTTATATTCCGCAGATCTATGACAGGTGCATCAAAGATTGTGATGATATTAATAATAACAGACGCTATAACCATTGGAATAAATGAAAGTGATACAACTTTTAACATATCACGAAACAATACAGGCTTTCCAAGGAGAGAATTAACGCCAATATAGAGTATAAAGGAGAATAGTAGCCATATTACAAGTATTGTTGCTATACCAGTAACTATATTGATAACCGAGACAATCTCGCCAAACATAGTACTTCCAACTAATTCATCAATGTGAAATTTGTTGGACAGAAGCTTATAAGTCAGATAATTAAACAAAATTAAAATTGCAACAGGTAAATGGGATATAGATTTTAAACCGATTCCCTGTGGTACATTTAAGTTATTGTTATTCTTCATGTCTATCACCATAGTCCTAGTAGTTTAAATGAAACAAAATACTCAATAATGGCTGCGATACAAACTAAGCCTACAGATATGCTGAAATCACTGATGAGTTTAGGAAAAAATTGATGAGCCATACTTCTGTTGTCTATATAATTTAGTAAGAATATTCCCTGCAATCCCCAAGCTCCAGCTATAATAAATGCGGCCCACTCTATTAGGGCATGCGGAAGTGTCCCTGCCAGTAAAACGCTGATAGAAGCTTGACTTGCAATAAAAGATTTCAGTAGCTGACCAAACATAAACCCGTTATACACAAGCGTGGCGAAGGCTAGTAACCCAAATGAAAATAGACCCATGAATGCAGTAATCATCACTACTGTATTATTAACCAGAATATCCCAAAAAACAGATATAGTTATTTGATTTTGCAGTTCATGAACTTGTCCTACCGTTTTTTACAATAGGCGCATCAACATAGTAACCAAGACAAATGGATAACGTGAAAATCAAGGTAGCTATAAAGTAGAGTTTTTTCATACACACCCCTAATTTAAACTAATTTAAATTAAAAAGGAACAAATGAGGCTGGGACAAAACCCTCCTCTAAAATGGAAACAGCCCATGAAATGTTGGAATGAAATTTCATGGGCTGTTCTTCATTTTTTCAATAAAAATAAGGACATCTTCTGATAAAATTTAAGTATCTACCCCAAAAAATTTTATCAAAGGAAGTGTCCTTATGTTCAAATATTATAACATGAATCAATTAGTTTTGCCTCTAGATTTAGAAATAAAATTACAAGAAAATGATATTGCCTTCCACATTCACCATTTAGTTGAAAGTATCCCCGATGAAGCCTTTCAGCCGTTTCTTCGAAATACAGGTTGTCCTGCTTATCATCCACGCATGATGCTAAAAATTATTTTGTGTGCTTATTCCCAATCAGTCTTTTCAGGTCGGAAAATTGAAGCCCTTTTAAAGGACAGTATTCGGATGATGTGGTTGGCACAAGGCTATGAACCAAGTTATCGGACGATCAATCGTTTTCGTGTGCATCCGGAAGTAAAAGAATTAATTCGTCAATGTTTTGTCCAATTCCGTTGCCAACTGGTGGAAGAAAAATTAATTGATCAAGAAGCAATTTTCATTGACGGTACAAAGATTGAAGCGAATGCCAACCGATTTACTTTTGTGTGGAAAAAATCCATTGAAAAATACAACAAAAGCTTAATTGAAAAATCCAATCAGCTCTACAACGAACTGTTAGAGAAGGAAATCATCCCTGAAATGGAGCGGGAAAATGAGGGAGAACTGTCCGTTGAAGAACTCGCTCAAATGGTGCAACAAGTCGATGAAGTGATTACGGAATATGACCAAAAGATAGAAGCATCGCCCGATGCCACAGAACGAAAAGCATTAAGAAGCGAACGGAAATATCCGAAGCGAGTGTACAAACAGTTGATTGACTTGATTTTACGTAAACAAAAGTATCAAAAAGACTTCGAAATCTTGGGTGAACGGAATAGTTATTCCAAAACAGACTTAGATGCGACGTTCATGCGAATGAAAGACGACTATATGAAAAACGGTCAATTGAAGGCTGGATACAACGTACAAATCGCAACAGAAGGTCAATACGCACTGGCTTATGGCATTTTTCCAAATCCTACCGATACACGTACATTGATTCCGTTCTTGAATGAGATTGAGAAGCATTATTTTCCATTGCCAAAATATATTGTCGCAGATGCTGGTTATGGTAGTGAACAAAACTATGAAGACATCCTTTCGAATCGAAAATGTGAGGCACTCATTCCATATACCATGTATGAGAAAGAACAAAAGAAGAAATATAAACAAAATCCATTTCATCCAGACAATTGGATGTACGACGAAGAAAGTGATACCTACATTTGTCCAAATCAGCAGCGAGTAACCTTCCGTTATCGTTCTGTACGTACAGATAAGACTGGTTTCAAACGAGAATTGAAAATCTATGAATGTGAAAACTGTTCAGGATGTCCATTTCGTTCATCATGCACAAAAGCAAAGGAAGGCAATCACCGAAAGGTCATGGTGAATGAAAATGGGAACAACAAAAAGAATATGTAAGAGCGAAGCTTTCAGAAGAAAAAGCAGGTTCTATTTTCCGTCAACGTAAAATAGACGTAGAACCAGTTTTTGGATTCTTGAAGGCTAATTTGCGTTTCACTCGATTTTCCGTTCGAGGAAAATCGAAAGTGGAAAATGAAATGGGCATTGCCTTAATGGCCGTGAATTTACGGAAATACACGGCCAACAAAGATCAACTGACCAAAAATAATGGAGAGAAATGGAAAAAGGAGAATTTGAGTTGGCTCAAATTCTCCTTTTTCCTATTTTGAAGCTAGTTTTGTCCCAGCCTCCATACTTATTTCAAACATTTAAGATACGTCGAAACAACTTTTTCTGTACTTGTAGATCAGTTTCACATCACATCGATCCGTGTAAACAGCATCGAAGGTTTTGAAACGGCATTTACTAGCTTACACACCTGTTGTCCTTGTGCTAGTTGCACAATAGAGTTCAACTGACACCATGGGAAAAATTTAATATTCTACTAGCTTTTTAGTGTGACGTTAGTAAATGTTTAACTGCTTTAGCAATTACCCTTGACATAATAGGAGGAACAGCATTCCCTACTTGTACAAATTGTGCTGTTCTAGGTCCCTCAAATTTGTAATTATCGGGAAAACCTTGAATTCTTGCAGCTTCACGTACAGTCAACGAGCGTGCTTGCTTAATATCCGGATGAATATTATAATGTCCATCTTTAGCAATATGAGCTACAATAGTATGAGGGATCTCATTCCAATTATGCACTTTAAATCGGTCTAAAAACGATTCCTCATTTTGATGAGTTTTTAAATCATTAGGTAACTCGTTATATTTTAATTGAATGCCTTGATTCGAGTATTCTATAGCTATCCTATAAATCATTCGATCATGATCTCGAACAGCTCGTGCTTTATGATTCATAATCCCCATACTATTTTCTCGCATTTTTTTCTGATACTCAGAAAGTTCACTATTGTTTTGTAATGGATACTCTATTAACTTTAAATCTTCTCCCTCTCCAGGAGATAGCGAAGGTAAATCACCAATAACATTCCTTGTATTTTTTCTTCATTCCAGTATTCTGTGAAGCGAGAAAAATCTGGGTAAGTATAATTGAGTTCTTTCTTAAAACCAAATAATACTACCCTTTTTCTTCTTTGGAAAACTCCATAGTCAGAAAAATCAATAATATTGTTCTTATGTTCAGGATCATTACCAGATAGTATTGTATACCCGATGTTATCAAATTCTTCTTGAATAACCGAAAATATCTGTCCATCTTTAGCTGTTAAAATACCAGGCACGCATTCAATGGTGAGCGGTATTACGATCCAGAGACGGCAAGGTTTATCTCAATTTATCCATATCCTGGTAATAGAATATGGTAACTCTCCAACAAATGTAATTCAACCCTTTTTTTATAATTTTTTACTTTTATAATAAAAAATGTAGATTAAATTCTATATAAAAAAGAGGAATTATCTATGTTAACTAAAACAAATAACCAATTAAGATTATCTATGTTTGTAATTATTTCTAGTTTAGTATTGGTATTTAGTACATTACTCGCTCCACTGAAATCCGAAGCTGTAACTTCCAATGATATTCCGGATCATTCAGAAATTAATTCAGAAATAACTAATATTGTGATTGCATATACTAAATTCGATGAGAAGAAAAATAAGATTGTTATTACAAATAAGAAAGAGTTATAAAGGAACAGCTAAATTTAATAAATAATGCGCCATCATACAAAGAGGTAGTTAGTGTCATTAAAAAATTTAACAAAGTTACTCAACTTTCGCAGTGAAAAATTTATGAATAATCCTTGATTTGATAGGTTTCTTTGGGTATCTCATATTCACTTGACACTGAAAAAATTCGTCTAAAAACCAAAAAGACACCTCTTTCTTTTGGTAAACTATTGGTGACCAAACCAAAAACCAAAGAAAGAAAGGTGTCACCATTATGATAACGAAAAAAGAGTATTTTGCGCAATTACCAAAAGAAATAAAAGACGGATTTTCTGAATTACAAATTGGTAAACATTTAAGAAAAGCTGGAATTATCAAGGCTTGTGGTTATTCTTGTTTATCGATTTTTCAACTATTATTTCTTCTTGTTTTTCAATACAGAAACTGGTACCACGCCTTACAAAGCAAAAAGGCTGCCGATTTACCAGGAAAAGATACCATTTATCGTTTTTTGAACTCGTCTACGTATAACTGGAGAACCTTTTTACTGTCTCTGAGCTCCGAAGTGATTCGTCGTGTGAAACAAACGATTTCGAAGCGCCGTGTTACCGTGTTTATTGTAGACGATTCGATTTATTCTCGTAACCGTAGTAAATCGGTTGAGCTTCTAGCTAAAGTATTCGATTATTCAACTCGTCAGTTTGTCAATGGTTTTCAACTATTAACGCTCGGATGGTCCGATGGCTTTACATTTGTACCTATCGATTTCGCTCTTTTGAGTTCAGCGAACCAAAAGAATCGCTTGAACGGAATCCATTCGTCCATTGATAAACGAACCACAGGCTACAAACGACGGCTCGAGGCATTGGAAGCAAAACCAAACATGGTGTTGAAATTAGTAGAACATGCATTGGATAAAGGAATTTTCGCTGATTATGTGCTCATGGATACATGGTTTACTCATGCCCCGTTGGTGGAGAAGATTCACTCCAAAGGCCTTTTTGTCATTGGCATGGTCAAACAGCTGAAACAACGGTATCTTTTCAACGGAGAACGTTTAACCTTGGAACAACTGTATCGAAAAGCGAAACGAGACATTGGCAAAAAAGAAACACTCGGCTCGATTCACGCAACCCTTCATACGGGTTTACCAGTGAAAATTGTGTTTGTGCGGAATCGAAACAACCAAAGTGAATGGCTGGCAATTTTGAGTACAGATACCACGCTGTCTAATGAAGAAATCGTTCGAATCTATGGGATGCGTTGGGACATCGAAACCTTTTTTAAATTCAGTAAATCGTTTTTACATTTAGCCAAAGAGTTTCAAGGTCGTTCCTATGACATGATGATTAGCCATACTACCATTGTCTTCACTCGGTATATCTTGATTGCTTGGCAACTTCGGAAAGAAGAGGATCCGAAGACCATGGGCAACTTATTCTTGTTTCTATGTGACGAAGTAAAGGAGATGGACTTTAAAACGGCTTTACTACAATTGATTTCTCTTTTCCAAACTTTGGCTGAAGCTAAGGTTTATTTGAGTATGGACATTTTTCAGTGTCAAATGTCCAATTGGATTACTTCTTTACCTCGTTATATCAAGGACTGTCTTCATATTTCTGTGTGCGAAAGTTGAGTTTATAATTAAACATTCGGAAAAATCATTCCAAAAATGTCCATTTATTACGGAGGTGGAAATATGTCCTTAAATACAGATTTCTCTACTGCTATTGTTATTTGTATTATTACTGGTTTATTATTCATTCTTGTTGGTTGGCTTATTTGGAGAAAAAAGAAATTGAAATTAATTGCCGGGTATGATGAAAAACAATATAAAGGAGATAAGAATAAATTAGCAAGAGTGATGGGAATATATTCGATTACTCTTGGGATTATTATAATAATTTTCCCTTTTCTAATGGAATATCTGGGTGACTGGTCTTCATGGATATTAATTGGAATCATTGTGCTTTTAACGTTTTTCACTTTAATTAGAGTCTATTTTTAAATGAATACAAAATATGAAATAAGGTGAATTAATTATGTCTAAAATTATTGTCCTTTATGATAGTTGGTGTCCTCTCTGTGTGAGTATGAAAGAAAATATACAACGTCTTAATTGGTTACGTCTTATTGAATTCCAAACCATACGTGATGATTCAAGAATAATAAACATTCCCATACAGAAATTAGAAAAAGAAATGCATTGTATAAATATTAATAATGGAAAGATTGCAACTGGAATTGATGCAATTGCTTCAATCATCGCTAGAATTCCCTTGCTGACCATCTTTTACATTCCAATTAAATTATCAAGTTATTTCGGATTCGGTCATTATGTTTATAATTATATAGCAAGCACAAGAAAAATTGTACCAATAGGCAATTGCTCAGAAGAAACTTGTGATATTAAAAACATTTAAGTAACTCAACTTTCGCAGTCCAAAATCTTGTTTAAATGCTTGATGTAAATGGGTTTTGGAAGTACAAAATTATCATTTGACATTTTTTAAAACATAAAGAAAGACACCTATTCTTTTGGTAAAATATTGGTGACGAAACCAAATCCAAAAGAAAGGTGTCACCACTATGATAACGAATAAAGACTACTTTGCGCAATTACCAAAAGAAATTAAACAAGGATTTTCCGAATTAAATATTGGATATCATATAAGAAAAGCGAATATTACGAAACTTTCCGGGTATTCTTGTCTTACTGTTTTCAAACTGATTTTTCTTTTAGTCTTCCAATATAAGAACTGGTTTCGTGCTTTTATGAGTAAACGATCTCAGGATCTGCCCGGAAAGGATACAGTCTATCGCTTTTTAAATACACCAACCTATCATTGGAGAAAGTTTCTGCTTTCATTAAGCAGTGAAATGATCCGTCTGCTTCAACCATTAACTTCAAAAGATCGTGTCACAGCTTTTGTGATTGATGATTCTGTCTTTTCACGAAACCGTAGTAAGTCGGTTGAACTGTTGGCTAAGGTTTTTGATCACTCTACGCATCAGTACTTGAAAGGGTTTCAAATGCTTACCCTTGGCTGGACCGATAGTTTTACTTTTATTCCTATTGATTTTGCTCTTCTAAGTTCACCGAAAAAGGAAAATCGCCTGCAAGAAATCAATACCAATATTGATAAACGAACATCTGGCTATAAGCGTCGCCAGGAAGCTCTGAAATCAAAACCGGACGTGGCTTCAGCTTTACTTGATCATGCGCTTGAAAAAGGGATTATAGCTGACTATGTTCTCATGGATTCCTGGTTTACACAAGCGCCTTTAATTGAGAAGATTACGAACAAAGGGTTATTTGTCATTGGCATGGTGAAGCAATTAAAGCAGCGATACGTTTACAATGGTGAACGTTTCACACTGAATCAACTTTACAAATTGGCAAAAACGCACATGGGTAAAAAAGACATTCTCGGATCCGTTTATGCTACTTTAGACAATGGAATTCCAGTAAAAATTCTATTTGTACGAAACCGTAATAAACGGAGCGAATGGCTTGCTATTCTCAGCACAGATACAACATTAGAAAATGAAGAGATCATTCGTATTTACGGCATGCGTTGGGACATTGAAGTCTTCTTCAAATGCAATAAATCCTTTTTAAATTTAGGGAAAGAATTCCAGGGTCGTTCATACGACATGTTAATTAGCCATACAACCATTGTTTTTACACGATATATTCTCATTGCCTGGCAAATGCGAAAAGAGGAGGATCCTAAGACGATTGGCAACCTTTTTTACATCCTTTGCGAAGATGTAAAAGACATAGATTTTATTACTGCCCTTCAATCGCTTATTGACCTTTTCCAAACTTTGGCGGAATCCAAGGTTTCTTTAAACATGGACATCTTTAAAAATCAAATGAATAAATGGTTGGTTACTATACCTAATTATATCAAGCAATGCTTAAATATTACTGTGTGCGAAAGTTGAGAAAGTTATAAATAGTGCTGAAGGTGAAAACTTAAAAGAAAGTATTTTAGAAGAAGTAAATACACAAAATAATAATATAGTATCGATACAAAAAATCAGCGGTTGTGGAGCAGCATCCATTGCAGGTTTCGCGCATACTACTGCGTTTACTGGTCTTATGACTCTTGCTGGAATAAGTGGTCCAGCTGGTTGGGCAATAGGAACTGGTGTTGCCGCGGTATGGTTAGGGGCTAGTGCTGCTGCTGGTTGCTTACGATAGTAAGGGGGATAATATGAGCAAAAGTGACTTTAAAGCATTTCTGGGTGGAAAGGTAGATATTTTTTCTCGAGGCACTTTTCAGCAACTCACTTTTCTAATTATCTTTTCTCCCCTTTTCACAAGCATGTTTAAGGAAAAAGTTTTGCTTTATGCCATCTTTGTTTTATTAATTACAATCAGTAATTTGGGTGTTGAGTATTTTGCTATAACAAAAAAAGGTCCTAGTCCTAAAAATTATATAGGATTGTTTTTGTTAATTAGTCTCCCTATCAATATTATAATTTTGTTGATTTTTTATATCATGCCTTAATAAGTATTTTCAAAGTAATGACCCTATAATTTATCATTTTATAAAAAAACGCCTAGCAGAATGAAGTAATCCAAAAGAAAACACCTCCTGAATCGAATGTATAACTCCATTCGATTTGTGGAGGTGTTTGTCGTATGGGGACAAGAGTTCATATGATTTAACCGTCCTTCTTTTTTATTTAGGCTATGTTAATGACTATTGTTGATAATAATTTTTAGAGTATTCCATCTTCAACAAACCTGCCCCGTTAGTTAACCAAGAAATCGTTCCACAACTTTTAAAAAATGAGCACTTCAAATTTTAAATTTCGTCAGGTACCGTCAAGAATTTTGTGTAATGTAAATGGGGTAGGGTTTCTCTGAAATGGATTTGAATTGATAGGGGACTGATTTTCTCCACACAGGAGACTGAATATTCAGTCTCCTGTGTGGAAAGGGAGAATCCCCCTATTTTGTTTATTTACAGTATTTGGTTAATGATAACGTTCTTCAAACATTCGCTCGAGGGCTTCCTGCGCTTCGGCAAATCCTCTTAACTTTCGCCCTGCCCATTTCTCATTAAAATCTTGGATGGTCAAATACACGACTTTTTCCGCGGCTTCTAAACTGCTCAAACTGTTCATCGGCTTTAGACGTTTCCGAATCTCTTTGATCGTTCGTTCGATGACATTCGTCGTGTAAATCACACTTCGAATACTGCTTGGATCATCCATAAATGTAAGGAGGACATCCAACTCATTGGCCCAAGATTGAACTTCTCTTGGATATTTGCTGGACCATTTCGACTCAAACTGTTGAAACATTTGTAACGCCATCTCCTTATTCGGCGCGCGATAAATCAGCTTGAGATCCTCGGCCACTTCGAATTGGTCTTTTTTCCGAACACGGCTGAGGGTGTTGCGGACTTTGTGCACGACACAGCGCTGCACATCGGCTTTCGGATACACCGACTTAAAGGCTTCCTCCAGCCCCGGTAGTCCATCAAATACGCCCAGAAGCACTTCCTTTACGCCTCTGTTGTATAGTTGTTGAAGAATCTCCTGCCATACATAGGTGCTTTCTTGTCCTCCCACAAAGAAATCAAGAATTTCGCGATATCCTTCTTCGTTCACCCCTAACACCACATAAACGGCTTCTTTCTCCACGGTTTCGTGACGAAGTTTTACGTATAAACCATCCAAATATAAGACGGAATAACGCTTGTGCAGTGGACGAGTGTGCCATTTCTCGATGTCTTCTTTCACGACATCGGTAATACGGCTGATCGTCGCTGGAGAATAGGCATTGCCTAAAATTCGTTCAATAAACTTGCCAATTTCACGCGTACTCATGCCACTTTGATACATCCTGATGATGGCTTCCTCCAGCCAGCCGGTGTGGCGTTGGTAAGGAGCGAACAATTGGGTTTGAAATTCTCCGTTTCGGTCTCTAGGGACCAAAAGACCTTCAATCCGACCATATTGCGTATCTAGATTTCGTTGATAGTAGCCGTTTCTCATATTTGATGTTCCGGCCTGTTCTATTTCGAGGAAATTCTTGATTTCTTCCCGCATGATCAGTTCTAATTTTTCCTTTACAAACTGACGAATGACACTTTCCAGTTGATTTGCCCAGTCGACATTCGGTATACTTTTAGACATAGGTAGGGTTCTCCTTTCTCTGGAATGTTTTTCGTCCAATCAGAGAATACCCTACCTTTTTTCTTTTGGTCTAGTAAAATGCTTTACACAAAATTTTATACATCATCTGCTGGTTAGCCAGCAGTTTTTTGTAAACATACTGTGCTCGTTTCCAATCCGCCGCTTATGTTTAGTTTTTTTTTCATTGGTTTATACTAACAAAAGCAGTTTAATCACACTAAAGGGAAGTTGAGGTTCGTGAAAAAGATATGGAATCTTTATGTTCACGATATGAAGCAAATAGCAACAAACTGGGTAGCGGCGGTATTGGTAGGCGGATTGCTTCTTCTGCCATCGCTTTATGCGTGGGTGAATATCGAAGCTTCTATTGATCCGTATGCCAACACGAGAAACATTAAAGTAGGAATTGTCAATGAAGACAAAGGGGCAAAAATTCAAGGACATGCGTTTAACGCCGGAAAAGAAATTGTTAGGGCGCTACGAAACAATCATGACTTAGGCTGGAAATTTGTTGGCAAACAAGAAGGAATGAAAAACGTCCGCAATGGCGATTATTTTGCGACGATCGTCATTCCAAGCGATTTTTCAGAAAAATTGGCTACCATTGTGCAAGATAGGCCGGAGCAGGCCGTCATTCATTACTATGAAAATGACAAAAAGAACGCGATTGCGCCGAGAATCACATCCAAAGGAGCAAGCACCATCACCGAGCAAGTAAGCGATCAATTTGTCGCTGTTGTCAACAGCGTTTTGTTTTCTATCTTTCATGAAGCGGGGGTGGCATTAGAACAACAGCTGCCAGATATTCGCCATTTTGAGACCCTGATTTTTCAGCTGCAGACGAAGCTGCCGGAAATCAAGCGGCTGTTAAACCAATCGATGTCCGACGCGAAAGAGGCGGAACGGCTTGTCAATAAAGCGGAAAAAACGCTTCCCGAAGCGAAACGGATCGTCAACAGCGGCATTGCGTTTCTTGATGAAATGAATCAGTTTTTCACGAAAGCGGAAGCAAAAGCAAAGACATTGACGCCGCAAATCACGGAAAATTTGCGTACGCTGCAGCAAATCGCCATGTCCATCTATGCCGTAACTAACAAGCTGCAAGAAAACCTTTCCCTTGCCCAGCAGCGGCAATGGCTTTCCGACGTCCAGAGCATGGCCGCAGCTGGGGAACAAATGGCAGATGAAGCGCAAACACAGCTTCGCATATTCAATAACATGATCGAAAAGCGAGCTTTCTCTCGCACGGCTTCCGCCAATATGGAACAATTGTCCGGCCGTCTGACAGGCATAAAATCCAATTTAAGAGAAGCACAACGCCTTGCCAAGTTAGCGTACGAGCAAAGTGAAAACGGGGCGCAGCTAGGCAACCATCTTCTCACCGACCTAAATGAGCGGGCGGCAGCTGCGGTAAAGCAAGTCGATCGGGTGATGAATGAATACGAGCAACATATCGCACCACTCATGAAAGAAAAAATGAACGAAACGAATCAGACGCTTCAAGACGCCCGCAGCATACTCGCGGACATCGCCAACACCATTCTGGAATTAGAGCGGTTTCTTCAGCACGCCGGCAGCGGTCTCAAGCAGGGGGAAGAAATGTTGCAGACGGCAAGCGATCAGTATCCGTTTCTTGCGCGGAAAGTCAACGATATCGCTTCCTTTCTTGTAAAATTGAAAAAAGAGACAAACATCTACGACATCATTCGTTTATTAAAAAATGATCCAAGAGCAAAAGGTGAATTTTTGGCCCATCCCGTCGACTTAAATACGCATAGATTGTTTCCGCTTCCGAACTATGGATCGGGGATGAACCCGTTTTATACCGTCTTGTCCATATGGGTGGGCTGTCTGCTGTTAGTGTCGTTACTTTCTACCGAACCTTATGAGGCAGAAGGGTATACCAGCAGAGAAATTTATTTTGGCCGGCTGCTGACGTTTTGGACATGCAGCAGTATTCAGGCGCTTATTGTCACGTTAGGAGATGTATTTCTTTTAAAGAATATTTATATTCATGACTCCGGCTGGTTCATCCTCTTTGGGCTGTTATGCAGCTTTGTGTTTATTGTCATTGTCTTTACGCTCGTATCAGTATTCAGCGACGTCGGCAAGGCGCTGGCCATCGTCCTGCTCGTTTTTCAAATCGCCGGAGCAGGGGGGACGTATCCGGTTCAGCTTATTCCGGAATTTTTCCAAAACATCAACCTGTTTTTGCCGTTTACGTATGCGATTGATTTGATGCGCGAAGCAGTCGGCGGCATTGTGTGGGGAAAAGTGAAAAACGATGCGGTTCGTCTCATGATGTTTGCCGTCCTGGCTCTCTTATTAGGTACGCTTCTGAAAGAACCGTTGAACAAATACATGCATTCGCTGCATGCGAAAGCGAAAAAAAGCGGATTGTTTCATTAAACCATGCGGCATAGGCAAAATGACCGCCCGGCTTTTTTGTTTATATCCGATGACGCCATCGATGGGAAACAGAAACAGCCAGCGCGGATATGGACGCTGTTTTAAAAAAAATAGATTCGTTACGGCGGAAGGCACGGATTTGATTCGTGCCTTTTTTCATGACGAAGTTGCAAATGATTTGACAAATGAATGCATGTATAATATCCATCTTGGAATGAGGCTTTGAAAACGAACCGGACCAAACGGTATAGAGGCTAACTTTAGTGGGCTACACCATTAAAGACATCGCGTTGAGGGCTGGTGTTTCGAAGTCGACGGTTTCGCGCATCATTTCGGGAAAAGGGGTTGCAAGTCCAGAGACGCGTGAAAAAAGTATTAAAGATGAAGGAGCTGCAGTATAAACCAAATGCCTTGGCAAGGGCGATGGTTTCGCAGCGAACGAACAATATAAGCGTAGTGGTTTATCATTCACGTTCTCCAATGGCTTCGATCCTATAATTTTTCTTGAAACATGCTCATTTTCCTGCTTTTCCAAAAGTTTGTTATTCTACAGTAACAGATAGTTAAAGATGGAAACTTCTTGTATACTAAATACGTATAACCATTACGTCGATGGATTGTCTTTGTTTAAGGGGGATAGAGAAATCATGAATGGAGAGCCCGGAAAAAGAATCTCCGAACGAGCGCTATCGGTCAAGTCCAAATTATTGTGTAAATTCCCCTTTGATAGACAACATGGACCTGATGACTTGACGTATGGTAGGTAAGACCGGAAAGTCTCCCTGCCAGTCGCCTTCCCGGACAAATGATCATGTTGTCAAGGAACAGGCGTGTCAAGGAGCTTTCGCGGCATATCCTCGCTTCGCTCCGGTATTCCACGTTCTCCTTGACACGGCGTAGAGGTTATCCCACTCTCTTGATCGCCGGAGCCTCCTGATTCACCGATCGGACTCCTTGCTCTTTCGTTTTCCGCCACTGCCAATATTCAGCCATATCCAAGTATTTGCGCCCTGACATCCATTTTTCGTCGATTTCGATCAACACGGCGCCAACGAGGCGATACACCGATTCCCGGTTCGGAAAGATGCGGATGACCCGTTCTCTGCGGCGGATTTCCTCGTTCAGCCGTTCCACTCCGTTGGTCGTGCGCAGGCGCCGCCGGTAACGGTCCGGATAGTCCAATACGGCGGTGGCGTCTTCGAATCCCTCTTCAAGGATTTGCATGGCTTTTGGCGCTTTTTCTTCCCATTCGGCCAGCACTTGTTCCAATAACAGCCGGGCCGTTTGCTTGTTTGGGGCATGAAGAATCCCGCGAATCTCCTCAAGCAAGGCATCCTGCATATACTTTGGTGCGGCATCGAGGATATTGCGAATAAAATGTGTCTGGCATCGCTGCCATGTCGCTCCTTGGAAATGCTTTTCAATGGCTTGCACCAGTCCACCGTGCTGATCCGAGATGATCAAGTCCACTCCCCGGAGTCCTCGGTCTTTCAGCCATCCGAAGAACTCGCTCCAGCTGGACTCCGATTCACTGTTTCCGATTTGCAGGCCAAGAATTTCCCGGTATCCTTCCTCATTCACTCCCGTGGCGATCAACACGGCTCTGGAGCGCACCCGTCCATCTTCCCGGACTTTCGTATAAATCGCATCCACCAGTACAAACGGATACACGTGTTCATGCAAGGAACGATGATTCCAGTTTTGGATAATTGGATCCAGCCCCTTGCACAGCGAGGAAACCGTGGATTTGGAAAACGAGGTGCCGCACAACTCCTCTGTGATTTGGGTGATTTTTCGGGTAGACACCCCGTTTACCACCATTTCCATGAGTGCCAGTACCAGTGCTTGTTCGCTCCGTTGATACCGTTGGAACAGTTCCGTAGAGAACTCTCCCTCTCTTGTTCGTGGAACGCGCAAGGTCAACCGTCCCACCCGGGTTGTCAGCTGGCGTGGATACGAACCGTTGCGATAGCCTTTTCGTTCTTCCGTTCGTTCATAACGGCGAGCCCCCAGCTGTTCTTCTACTTGTGCCTCGGATTGAGGACTTGTTCCAGTAGCTTCGCTAATCCTTCATCTCTGGTGAATAACCCGTGCAAAAGTTCATCATTTAGGGTAATATGATATTGAGCCATGGTTGCATTCCTCCTTATGTTTGGTGTTTTTGGTCCACTGTTTATTCTACCAAAGGGGAAGCAACATGGCTCTTTTTCTATTTCCCTTTTTACACAATTATATGGACTTAACTTCCACTTTTTTCGAGTCTGTGAAGAACTGGCTTGGTGAATTGGAAAAAGTGCTGGAAAACAATCGGCTTAAGGCTTGTTCAGATATTGCCATTTACCGGGGAACATTGATTTCCGTTGAACGTGGTTTAGTACCGGCAGATTTGATTTTTACCAAACGGAAATCCCAAAAAAAGTAATGGATGCCGTTGCCATTGAAACGTTGAAAAAAGCAAATGAACTTATCAATACCATTATCAGTGGACCCTTGGCTCAAATCAATGAAGCGGAAAGATTGATTCGTCAAATTATCCCGATAGCGGAACTGAAAGGATTCCTGCCACCTTATGAAAGCAACGCCAATCGGACGATATATTTGAATCAAGTATGGACGCAAATGTCCAATGATCCGGATCTGGCCAATATATGCCTGCATATTAAAGGTTTAGTGACTCAACAGGATATTCTGATCCTATTAGATCGAAACTTATGATTCCTAAAATCCGCTTTCTGAAGGTGAAAGTGCCAATTGTTAAAAAACGCCAAACCCCAGTTGCAAAAGGTTTGACGTTTTATAATTTTATACAAGTGCTTGTTTTAATCGATCAATGCCTTCTTGAATCTCCTCTGTTGATAAATTACCATAACCCAAAATCACTTTATTTTGATGAACGCCTTTTTGAATGGCATGGTGTTCGACAGGATAGATTTTCACTTTATGTTCTTTCATTATCTTTGCAACTGTTTGATCAGTAAATTGACGATTTTTAAATTCCGCAATTAAATGTAACCCTGTTGAATCTCCTGAAATATGGACAGTTTCTCCAAATGCCTCTGTTAAACATTTTCTTACTTGTTTTCGCCGTCCGTCGTAAATTTTTTTCATTTTTTGAATATGCCGTTCCAAATGTTTTTCTTCAATAAATCGGGCGATGGTTAGTTGTTCCAGCGAAGGTGCGTGAAGGTCCATATACCATTTTAAATCCTTCGATTGCTTTATTAAGGATGGAGGAAGAATTAAATATCCCAATCTGAGCGCAGGGGATAGTATTTTACTAAAGGTTCCCACATAGATGACCCGGTCAGGATCAAGTCCCTGCAGAGAACTAATGGGAGCTCCCTGATAACGGAATTCGCTGTCATAATCATCCTCAACAATAAAACAATCCGCATTTCTGGCAAATTGAATAAGCTCAATCCGGCGTTGAATTGGCAACGTTCCTCCAAGTGGAAACTGGTGGGACGGTGTAACAAAAATAAACTTTGGCTTTTTCTTTTGCGGCAGAAAATCGGTTTGCATTCCTTGTTCATCCACAGGGATAGGATAAAGGGATGCCCCTTTCGAAGTGAAAATCCTTTGAATTTCAAAGGTAATCGGATCTTCAATGATGACTTCATCCCCGGCGGAAAGCAAAAGATTTGCGATTAACGTGAAGCCTTGAGTTGCTCCGGAAGTGATGACAATTTGGTCCGGATGGCAATCCACCCCACGCATTCTCTTTAAGTATTGGGAAAGGATATAACGCAATTCCGCCCTGCCTTCCGGATACCCGTAGCCAAATACAGAATTGGCTGCATTTAAACAAACCTCTTTCGCAATTTTTCCCCATGTATTTCTTGGAAACAAATTTAAAGCAGGTATACCGGAACGGAAATCGATCACGTCATTTGCATTCTCTTCTGATTGATGTATTTCTACAAAAGACAAGACATCTTTTTTCTTTTGCTGATTTAAAAAAGCTCCTTCCGCAACGTATGTTCCGGAACCTTGCCTCGCTTCAATATATCCTTCCGCTAATAATTGCTCGTATGCTTCGATGACGACATTTCGGGATATTCCTAAATGGGATGCCAACTCCCTGGTAGGGGGAAGTTTTTCACCAGCCATAAGCTCCCCATCCAATATGCGGATGCGAATTTGCTCATATACTTGCCGAATTAATGGGATATCCATTGTTCGGTCGATTTCCAACCAAATCATAGCGATTCACCCTTATAAATTGGTACTATAAAAATCCTTTAAAAGTGGCTCTTATAAAAACCATTTTAGCATGATACATTATGAGAGAAAATGATAAATTACACATATTGGAAATTGTAGCATGCGTATGACAAATCAATGATTTGGAGGAATTCGGATGGAAATGAAATGTGTCATGGTGATTGATGCAAATTTGCCAACAGGATTAATTGCCAATACAGCTGCCGTACTTGCGCTTACATTGGGAAAGGAAATTGAAGGGATTATCGGGCCAAATGTGGTAGATGGAAGCGGCCAAAAACATAGAGGAATTACAACGACTCCGATTCCCATATTAAAGGGGGATGCTGTGACAATTAAAGAATTAAGAGAAAAGGTATGTAGCGATGAATTTTCGAATTTACTGGTAGTTGATTTCAGCAATGCAGCACAAACAACCAAAAATTATGAGGAATATACGGAAAAAATCGCATCTTGTACAGCCAATGATCTTGAATATTTAGGGATAGCTCTATATGGGGACAAGAAAAAGGTGAATAAACTGACTGGAAGTATGGGGCTTCTAAGATAATAAGGGGGGAATTTTTTGAATTTAAAAAGAAAGTTAGGTTGGAAAGAGGCCGCTGCTCTTGGGATTGGAGCGATGGTTGGTGCGGGGATTTTCATTCTTAGCGGTGTAGCCATTGGGAAAGCGGGGCCGGCTGTCTTGCTTAGCTTCATCATTGCGGCCATTTTGGAAATCCTGCTTGGATTATGTTATGCGGAATTAGCCTCAAGATATCCTAGGGCAGGGGGAGCTTATGAATATGTCAGTCAAACCATGGGGCCGTTTGTCGGGACATTAATTGGCTGGTCCTATTGGGGGGCATGGCTTGCAGCGAGTAGTTTCGTGTCCCAAGGCTTTGGCAATTATCTTCATTCGTTGACAGGGGCGCCTCCCTTATTAAGCGCGGTCCTTCTTCTTCTTGTTTTGGGACTATTCAATATGTTAGGCATCAAGTTTAGTGGGGCTGTTCAAGTAGGCATAGTCATTGTTGAAATCATCGTCCTCATTTTATTTTTTGTTTCAGGTTTTGGCCATGTAGATCCTTCTTTTTATAAACCGTTTGCTCCGAATGGAATGGAAGGAATATTGGCTGCTGCATTGGTTGGATTTCTATCCATGGTTGGATGGGATGTTATAGTGGATGCTGGAGAGGAAATGAAAAATCCAAGTAAGACGATTCCTAGGGGGATTTTATCTTCTATTATCATTGTCCTTGTATTATATTGCGGTCTATTATTCATTTCGATTGGGGTTGTTCCGTGGCAAGAGTTGGGAATATCCAATGTGCCTGTCGCTTTTGCCAGTCAACAGTTTTTAGGGGATTTTGGCCCGACGTTAGTAAGTATCATCATTGTTATTTCATTACCGGCAACAGCGAATGCCTTTATCATCTCGATTTCAAGGACCGCTTTTGCCATGGGAAGAAGGGGATTCTTGCCTAAAAAAATTGGCACGATTCATTCCCGATTTCAAACCCCCGTTTGGGCCATAATACTAGGGGTCAGTATTCAGATTCTATTTACACTCATTAGCTCCATTAATATTGCTGTGAATGCAACAGGATTTTTATATCTTATAACGTTTATTTTTACCATAATGGCGCTGTTTATTTCCAGAAGGAAAACAACAAAGGAAGAAAGAAAATCCCAATTCTCGGTCCCCTTTTATCCATTTTTACCGGCTGCCGCTTTCTTCATCTGCGTTTGCTTACTAATTCCTGTTGGGCATTCAGGGCTTATTTCAGGATTCATTTGGCTTTCAATTGGTGTTGGTATCTATTTCATTCGCTATAAATCGATGAAAGTGCGTTTACTAGATTCAGTATAAATTAACTTTCCAGGATAGCGCTGTTTCATATGAGGGTAACCGGATTATTCTGGTTGCCTTTTTTGTTTAGCTAGTATTGGGACAAAGCCCCGTTTAACAAATAAACTTAAAAGGATAAGCGATTAATTTAATGTTCATCAGGGGAAGATGAAGGCAAACGTTCTTTCCGTTCCTCTCCGGCAACAAATCATTCTGAATATTCCTATTATAAAAACTTTTTGTCTGAGGAGAAAATATACATAAAAACACTTGCATTAAGATTGAAAGCCGAATATTATTATATTCGTTGTGTTTAATGTTCGTATTTAGGGGGATGAACTTTTTGTTTCGACTTAAAGAAAATAATACGACTGTAAAAACTGAAATTTTTGCGGGTTTAACAACTTTCTTAACAATGGTATACATTGTCATCGTGAACCCTTCAATTTTAACGATCGCTGGTGTGCCCAGTGAACAAGTATTTACAGCGACCATTATCGCTGCAGTATTTGGAACACTATGGTTGGCGCTATTTGCCAATTATCCAATTGCAATGGCTCCCGGTATGGGGCTGAATGCATTCTTTACGTTTTCGGTTGTCCAAGCTTCCAAAGGTGAAATTGACTATATGACAGCATTTTCCGCTGTTTTCGTGGCTGGTATTATTTTCTTTATTATTAGCTTAACGCCTTTACGGCAAATGCTGGTTAAAGCAATACCGAATAATTTAAAATTGGCCATTACTGCGGGGATCGGTTTATTTATCGCTTTCATTGGCATGCGCTCAGCGGGCATCGTGACAGATGACGAATCGAACTTAGTCAAATTGGGGGATTTATCAAGCCCTATGGTTTGGTTAACAATTGTAGGGGTTCTTGTTACGGCGATCTTCATGATGTACCGTGTATTTGGTGCGATTTTCTGGGGGATGATTGTCACATCCATCATCGCTGCCATTACCGGCAATTTAACCTTTCATGGGGTTATGGCAATGCCGGCATTACCAGAAGGGATTTTAGTATGGAATCCAATCGAAGCCTTTGGCGATGTTATTAAATATGGCTTATACGGTACCGTATTTTCATTTATTTTAGTTACATTGTTTGACACGACAGGTACCATGATCGGCGTTGCCAAACAAGCGGGTATTTTAAAGGGCGATCAATTGCCGCGAGCCCGTAAAGCATTCCTTGGTGATTCATTGGCAACCATCATCGGTTCGATGTTTGGTACAAGCCCCACAACAGCCTATATCGAATCTTCTGCCGGTGTAGCGGTAGGTGGGCGGACTGGTCTAACGTCGTTAACAGTTGCAGTGCTATTTGTCATTACGTTATTCTTCTCGCCATTAGCGGGATCCTTGGCAAGTGTACCTGCCATCACTTCCCCTGCATTAATTATCGTAGGAAGTTTAATGATTGGTGCTGTTCGCAAGATCGAATGGGATAAAGTAGAAGAAGCTATTCCGGCATTTTTAGTCATTTTAATCATGCCGTTAACGTCCAGTATTTCAGACGGCATCGCATTCGGGTTTATTTCTTACCCACTATTGAAGTTATTTAAAGGCAAGGGGAAAGAGGTTCACCCATTACTTTACCTTTTTGCGATTTTATTCATTATCCAGTTAGTAATAATATCTCATTAAAATGAAAAGCCTCTCATTTTGCGAGAGGCTTGTTTTTTGTTTGGAATGACTTAGGGGATTATTTCATCTATATCCAGAAACTCACGTTACTTTTTTATGTTGGACAAAGTGTTTTTCCCAATTAGTAGTTTTCCATCCCCCCTCTAAGGTCAAGGTTTTGGGTTTTTTTTACATACGCCCTAATTATTGCAGCGTTATTAATTTTGCCGTTTTTCTTTGACGGGTTGGATGGTGTCCATCGATGGATATCTGTTGGACCCATCAATCTATATATCGCAAGTATTGTGCTGCCTTTATTTGGTTATCTGATTTCCATTACCTGGCTTCATCAAAATAAAGAGTTAAGCCTTCCATCAAAAAGGACCACTGTGTGAAAGGCTTATAACTTTTAATATTGCCGATTGAAATTGCCGTTGATCCCGGAATCAACATTTTGCAAATATCATTGCTTCCCTCTCTTATTCAGGTATCCAAGCAGGGTGAAGACGGCAGCTCCTGACAAATAGATGAACCCGTCCAGTACGTCTTTAATAATAAAATTAATGACCGATCCAAGAAAGAGGAGACTGCTTACTAAAAAATAGAAGTTGTAGAGTTTTTTTGTCATAAGTCACTCCTGATAATCCGGCTTGTTTAGAAAAAAATAATTTCCTGTAATATTATGATACTAAATTTGGAATGCAGCATTTGGATGGATTGCGATGAAAATGTTATGTTTTGGTGAATATTTGACTTCCTGAGATAAGCCTTATTTTTCAAAATCGTCGAGTAAAATCAATTAGTCAGGACTTTATCAGAAAACCTGTTGAAAAAACAACGGTATATGGTGGCAGGATATTGACCTTTTGTTGCCATTTCATCATACAAGTTCATAAACAAATTAAAATTTTTTTGATATAATAATAATGTAATGTTGCGAATGCAATGGTCCACCTGGATGACGGGGGATTGGAATCCTCCATTTCCGCTATGTTATGCTGGATTAGCATTAAAGGATTAATAACCCACCATGACATTCTATTAGACCGGAATTTATGACTTATAAATTATTGGAAGATGCAAAATCCGCTCTCTTGCCGCTGATTAAGGTTGATTGGCGTTTTTTTGTTTCTTACATCATACAGGAAATGGAAAAAACTGAATGGAAGAAAACATCCTCTTTTTTGTGCGGGAGGCATAAGTTTTCTTGCCGTGGCGTACATAAGAGCCGCGAATCCGCGAAGTTGGGGTCAAGGAGGAACCATTTGCAAAGATGGGGATCAATATCCATGATGAACATTTCAATTACTTGTCGCAAGATTAGTCTACGAAAATCATGCTAGTATTTAAGTAATACAAATGAAATGTAATTAAATAAAATGATGCCTTTTTAAACACTCTAAGTAAAATTGAAATCTTCTATCATTGACATCTTTTCGATCCAGTTCATCCTTGGGTAAGCCGATAAGTGCAACAAGATACGTTGTTAAATATTCGGAAAAGCCGTAGACTTTTGCATGACTTACATGAATACCATCCCCGGATTCCAACACCACAGAAATTCTATACCCTTTATTATGTTCATTGATTAAATTATTGTATGTGATTTCGTCATGGGGGACTTCCGCTTCTGTTTGATCTTTGCGCTCGTCTTCGAATAGTTCTTTTTCTTTCCCGTTGCAGATTTTATTTAAAATTTCCGGATTCGTGATGGTAAACAATTTATAAATTTTGGTTTCATCCACTTCATCATCGTTTCTGTAATCATCCGGATGAATGCTGTACAATGGTATTTCAATTGCTTTGAATTTTTTCATTAAAATATGTTCGATAAATTCTTTTGTTGGTGACGGTAAATTCAAGTTTTTCAGTTTGTTTGCCAATTTACCATAATCCAAATCCATCTAATCCCTTCCATTTTTTATCCTGTCTGAGCAACTCCATGCATTTTGGTGTCTTTTATTATCCTTTTATCGTGATCTAATCTCACTTATAAAATGATAGAAAAGAATCCGTGGCGCCTCAATATATTTTGAAAATTCGGTAAATAATGACTGGTTTTATTAATGGTTTATTACTTTTATAAGTAAATATCATGTCAGATTGATTGGATAAAAGCAGATTTATTATATATCCAGAAAAAATATACAAATTGATTAAAATAAAACAACCAAGTTGAAAATCCAACTTGATTGTTTTAGATAGCATTTACTTTTAAAAGAATTTTTTTGTATTCCGTTCTTCTTTGAGGATTTCGACGGCCTCTCTGAATCGGAGGGAGTGGACAATTTCTCTTTCCCTTAAAAATTTCAAACTGTCATTTAAATCCGGATCGTCAGACAAATCAATGATCCACTGGTAGGTTGCGCGAGCTTTTTCTTCTGCGGCAATGTCCTCGTACAAATCGGCGATCGGGTCGCCTTTTGCCTGAATATATGAAGCGGTAAATGGTACGCCGGACGCGTTTTGGTAGAACAGGGCTTTATCATGATTCACGTAATGATCCGCCAGCCCCGCCGCCTTTAATTGTTCCGGTGTCGCATCTTTTGTCAGTTTGTAAATCATCGTGGCAATCATTTCAAGATGGGAAAGTTCCTCGGTCGCGATATCCGTTAATAGGCCGACCACTTTATCCGGAAGGGTATAGCGTTGGTTCATATAGCGCAATGCGGCTGCCAACTCCCCATCAGCGCCTCCATATTGTTCAATTAAATACTTTGCCAGCATTGGATTGCAGGTACTTACCTTCACCGGATATTGAAGTTTTTTTTCATAATACCACACCATTTGTTCCTCCTAACGAATATAGGTGATTAAACCTGCCAAGGCCAAGGGGTATCCATCCAATTAAACGGGTAATTCGAAAAACTTTTGCCAAAATTCATCAGCGGCCCGAACTTCTTTTCAAATTGTATTTTCAATTTCATACTTTTCTCAGTGAAGTCATTGAATTGCTTGATGGCTTCAAAATCGTTAGGGTGAGTATCCAAATATAGGTTCAACTCCACAATGACAAAATCGATCGCCTGAATTTCCTCCAGCATCCGATAATACTCCGGGGGCATTGTTTTACTCACGATTTTTCATTCCTTTTTTGTGGATTTGGATAAGGACTGTAAAGCTGAGGCCATAATGTACCGTGCATCAATGCTTCTTTCGCGGTTGGAAATTGAGGTAATCCAATTGGTTGGAATGCTATATAAAGTTGAGGGGGAGTAGAATAGCTTTTGATTTTGATAGGGGGACAAGGATCGTGTGGACTGACATAAGGGTACCAATATTTATATTGGGTAAACAAAAAATCCTCCTCTCCGTATTCTGCTTATTAATGTATGGCGATGATGTTTTAAATATGATGATGCCTTAGTGAAAAAAGGATGTACACTATCAGGGATTTTCACGTAAGTCTACATATGAATGGAGCCATCTTGATCATCCGTTTTGTTCTCTCCTTAGATTGAAAGTGTGGACAACTTTTCAATTCAAACTGAGAGAAGAAACGGAGATAAGATGGCCCATCAATTCAGCTGTACAAGATTTTATTAGAGGATCAATTTATATAACTGAATGCCTTATCGTCTTTTTCCAATTTAAAATGATTGATCCGATAGACTTCATCACATAGCAACGTGATGTCTTCGTGGTGATGGCTTGTCAATAGGATGGTTCTTCCTTCCTCTTTAAATGATTTTAATAATGCCCGCACTTGCTGTACACTATCATAATCCAATGCATTGAACGGCTCGTCCAGGATAAGTATTTGCTGGTTTTCCATGATGGCCTGGGCAAGGGCCAATTTTTGTTTCATTCCCAGTGAATAATTTCTCACTTTTTGTTTTATGTCCGGACGCAATCCGACAAGTTTCATACTCTGCACAATATCTTCATCCGTTATTGGAGAAATAATAGATAGAAGAAATGCATAGATTTTGGCCTTTCTTCATTTCTTTTACAACATTCATCCAACCAGATGAAATGCCCAACCTTATTTCAGAAAGTGTTGAACCGGAATCTATCTAGCAAAATTTGCAATGGTTGAGGAAAAATTCAATCATACTAAAAAAATCAGTATGAGCCATTTTTCGTGTAAAATAGATATGGACAATTTGCATAGGAGGCTACATAGATGTATTTTGTTGATAATAAAGGCATTACAGACCCAAGGGTGAACTTGGCGATTGAAGAATATCTTATAAGAAACATGGATATTGAGCAGGATGATTTTTTGCTGTTCTATATTAATCAACCGTCGATCATTATCGGCAAAAATCAAAACACATTTGAAGAAATCAACACAGACTACGTTGAAGAAAATGGCATTATTGTCGTTCGTCGGCTTTCCGGCGGTGGAGCGGTGTACCACGATTTAAATAATTTAAACTTCAGCTTTATCACAAAAGACGACGGAAACAGCTTCAGCAACTATAAAAGATTCACGCAGCCTGTGGTGGACGCGTTGGCAAAATTGGGGGTAAAGGCGGAACTTTCCGGCCGCAATGACATTTTAGTGGAAGGACGGAAAGTGTCAGGGAACGCGCAATATGTAACGCGCGGCCGTTTGGTCAGCCACGGTACATTAATGTTCAATTTGGATCTGGATGCGGTGACGAATTCGTTGAAAGTGAAGCAGGACAAAATTGAGTCCAAAGGCATCAAATCCGTACGTTCCCGTGTTGCCAACATCATCGATTTCCTGCCTGAAAAAATTACCGTTGAACAGTTCCGGATGGAAATTTTGAAATCCATTTTCGGCGGCGAGGAGAATATCCGATATTATGAGTTGACGGAACAGGATTGGGAAAAAATTTATGCTTTGTCGGAAGAACGCTACCAAAAATGGGAGTGGAACTATGGAAAATCCCCGCGCTTTAATATGCAAAAGCAGAAACGCTTCCCATCAGGGGAAATTGATATCCGTTTGGAAGTGAACAAAGGCATCATTGAAGAAATTAGGATTTTTGGCGATTTCTTTGGCATGGGGGATGTAGAAGAAGTCGAGCAACGTTTAGTTGGGGTCCGCTACGCTTATCAAGACATTGAAGAAGCATTGGCGGATGTCGAAATCCCTACATACTTCGGAGGCGTGACGAAGGAAGATTTCTTGCACTTGATTTATTAAGATGAAAAACACAGAAACAAAGGGATTTTGCCTAATCATCAGAATTTGGATCGATAGGCAAAATCCCTTTTTATATTTCCCAACAGAAGATATTCGGAATCGCTGTACTATGAAACTCATTTTGTGGAAAACGGGTTATTAAAAATGGGAAATATTGAATGAACATTTTCCATACACAATTAATTATTACTGAGAATCATTTTGTCATACAGTTTATGAATTCCGCATTTCCAGCATAAAATCATCCCTAATATGGCGCCGATTGCTCCTTGTGCGATTTCATATGGAAGTTTCAAAATGGCGTATTCCAAAGTAGCATATACATAAATTTTTCCAAGGGTATAACCTGTTACCATGATGATGACACCAATCGTTACACCAATCCCGGAAGAAAGGATTGGTTTGCTTTTCAGCACCTTGTGGGAAAAAAGCGAGATGACAAAAGCTTGCAGTCCATGAGTGACAAGTGAAACGAACATTGGAGGCGGATAAAAAAGAAAATCCCCGAGAAATGATCCGAAACCTGCCACGATAAGGGCTTCAATAGGGTTAAGCAGGATGGCTGCAAGAACAATGGCAATATCAACGAAATACAGATGTCCTCCAGGAACAGGGAGTCCAAAAGAGCTAAGGGCTACAATCATAGCCATAAACATGGCGCAAGTTGTCAAACGTATGGTTGTTATTTTTCCGGATTGAATATGCTGCATTGAGGGCCCTCCTTCTATTTCTAATATTCTACAAATTAACATCATAGTGGCAATATTAAAATAATCAGAAATATAAAATTTTATATGGTCAGATGATATGCTATTTTTTAAAAGATAAGATGGAAAAATATGCATAAATATCCTTGAAAAACACTTGGAATAATATGGTAAACTATTAACAATAATTGATTGAAAGGGGGAATAGAAAAGATGATTACTTTAAGAAATGTACATTCCGAAGATCTGCAAGATTTGTTGCGCATTGAAAATGAAGCTTTTTTGAAGAAAGAGGCCGCAACGAAAGAAGCTTTTGAAGAAAGGATTCAAATGATTCCCGATACGTTTATTGTTGCGGAAAAGAATGGGGAAATTGTCGGGTATATTAATGGGCCGGTGATTCAACAACCGTACATTACAGACGATCTGTTTAAGCGGATCAATAGAAATCCGGAAAAAGGTGGCTATCAAAGCATTTTGGGGGTAGCCGTGGATAAGCGCGCCAGAAAACAGGGAATCGACAAAATCCTGATTAGGAAAATGGAAGAACTGGTGAAAGAAAATGAAAGGGAAGGAATTACTTTGACATGTAAACTGGAATTGGTTCCTTTTTATGAGAAACTGGGATTTGCAAATCATGGCATATCCAAATCACAACATGGCGGAGTTGTATGGTATAATATGGTAAAAATGAAGGAAGATATAAAATAGTATTGCCCATCCGTTTTAGGGATTCAGTGATTATCGGCAATAAAAAAGTGGCAAAACAGCTCGGAAGTGCAGGATTTCAAAAAGGAAATGCCGCAACATACTCTACTGAAAGTGCAGGCTATTGTCGTTGTGAGTGAAAATATCATCACACCTCATACTCTGATAGATGAACCGGCATTTATACGGAAAAGATTGTCAAAATGAAAATAATAAATAAAAGGTAGAAGGGATTTGACCCTCTACCTTTTTTATAGAAATGATTTGCCTTATTGCGCCGTATAGCCACCATCAACAACCAGGGCGCTTCCGGTCATGAAGGATGAATCATCGCTTGCTAAAAATAAGACGGCTTTTGCAATTTCTTCCGGTTTACCCAAGCGTTTCATCGGTGTCGCCTCAATTAAACCGTTCCGATCTGTATCCCCTAAAATTGGAGTGTCTATAAATCCAGGGCATATCGCATTGATCCGGATATTTCGGTTAGCATATTCCAACGCAATGGAACGGGTAAAGTTGACAACCCCGGCTTTTGCTGCATTGTAGGCGGCACTTCCTGCGGCACCTACCAAGCCGTACATCGAAGCGGTATTAACAATGACACCGCCGCCGGATTGTAAATATTCTTTGATGGCTGCACGTGCAAACAGAAATACACCGTCCAAGTCAACGGCAATTGTTTTCCGCCATTCACTGAATGGAAGTTCATCTGTCGGTTTCACAGCCCCAATACCGGCGTTGTTGAAAAGAATATCAACTTTTCCGAAAGAGGCTTTTGCCTTTGCGAATACATTTTGAACATCTTCTTCATTGGTTACGTCCGCTTGTACAAAAAGCGCTTCTCCGCCTTGATTTTTTAATTCTTCTTCAAAGGCTTTTCCTTTTTCCTTATTCACATCAACAATAACAACTTTTGCGCCTTCTTCCACAAAAAGTTTTGCGGTTGCTGCGCCAATTCCTGAAGCTCCACCTGTAATGATTGCTACTTTGCCGGTTAATTTGCCCATAACATCAAACCCCCTTTTTATTCAGTATAGCTTATTATGTAAGGGTTTTCATAAAAAGATTAAAGTATTGTTGATTTGTAAAAAAAATGATACATAAGTCCCCCCCTTGCAATAAAGAAGCTCATATTTTTTAACAGAAAATAAGAGGAATTTGATAATATGGTTAAAAAGAACTCCAAGATGAAACATCCTTACATGCATTGGTAATTGAAGAGGATCCCACCATGTGGGCACCAGTAGGATAGGGTTTGAAAATAGTCTAGCTTTGCAATTCGGGAATGCCAGTTCGAAAAAAGCAGCGGCTGATGTTGATTGGGAAACATTGAAATAACTATTCAGGCATGGATCAATGTGTCAAAAATAAAGGGGTTATGTGCAATGATCAGATTTTTGGAAAAGAAGGATATTCCGGAAGTGCTGAAAATTTATCAATCAGGAATTGATACAGGCATAGCGACATTTGAAACAACCGTACCTTCCATGGATGAATGGGATAAAAAATATCATCCATCCCTTCGATATGTCTATGACGAAAATGGAACAATTTTCGGTTGGGTATCCATTACCCCCGTTTCTCAAAGGGAGGTTTATAAAGGTGTCGGCGAAGTGAGCATATATGTACACCCTGATGCCCAAGGGAAAGGGGTTGGTTCCAGGCTGCTATTGCATTTAATTGAACAAGCCCAACTCTCCGGTTACTGGATGTTGCAAGCATCGATTATCGAAGTGAATAAAGCGAGCATTCAACTACATAAAAAGTGCGGTTTTCGAATCGTGGGAGTCCGGAAAGGAATTGCCAGAAAAAATGGACAATGGAAGAACACCGTTTTAATGGAAAAACATTTAGTACTTGATTCGTAATAGATGGTCAGAACCGTTTACAACTATTTCTTCATAGTGGCACGATTGCTAAATAAAAAATCTCCTCAATCCTATGTAAATGTAATTATTTTAGCATTCCAGCCATTTTGAAAAGAAAGATCCCTAAACAAATAATAAACAGTGCAATAAACCCAAATCCCCATTTATTGTGGTAACCGATTAATAGCATCAGTGCCAATTGGAACATGACGATTGCAAGGCACGCCCAAAGAGCGATGATAATCGCGTCATGCCTGTCCGTTTCAAACAAAATGTTGAATTTGTTTATTGAAAAAAGCACTGCCAGCACAAAGGATATGGCAGCCGGGATCACGATGAAATCCCCGATTTTGCTGTGAAATACGAACTGGAAAACTTTTGATAGAACCGTTAAGATGAGAGCGATAATAAGAAAGAGGAAATATAAATTCACATTTTCACCCCGTTTTCAGATCCATTAACGGATAAAAAGTTAAGAATATCTACAATATTAAACTAAATATTTATATATGCCAAAGGCGAGAGATGCAGATAATGAAGATGTTTTAGCGCCGCTTAAACGATTTCCGGTTCCGGAAGTCGTTTTTTTTTAGGAAAAGTATGGATCCATATACCGGAAATATTAAAGAAATTAACATTTTATACAAATTTCTAAAAAAGTAGAAAAAGTTTAAATCCTTTTCCTTATAATTTGTGTTTAAGAGGTAGATGGAGGTTTTGCCATGTTAGAGGATGATGGAACATTAATAAAGTCAATTTTGCTTGGAGATGAGCAGGCGATGGAAATGCTCGTCCGCCGTTACTACGATGAAATATTTAACTATATTTACCGTTTAGGCAGTTCATATGAGGAAGCGAAAGACATTACACAAGAAGTGTTTATTGCCATGTTGAAAGCTTTGCCTACATATAAAGAACAAGGAAGTTTTAAAGCTTGGCTTTTCAAAATTGCACATAACCATACGATGAATTCCTTTCGAAAGAATAAGCACTTCATTTCTTTTTCTATAGAGCATGAAAATGTAAAGGTGGGGGCGGATATCAGTGAACATATTGCCAATCAATCCGTCGTCAAAGAAATGTTGAATGCATTGCCTTATACGCAAAAGAACACCATCATTTTGAAATATATTTATGGATTTACAGCGAAAGAGATCGCAAAAATTACAGGAACCCCCATACCAACTGTGAAATCCAGGCTTCGGCAAGGTTTGGAAAAAGTGAAAAAACAGATGAGGGAGGGAAAGTAGTTGGAACAGAACAAAAATTTTGAGGATAAACTTGAAGCGCTTCTTCAAACATATCCATTACCCAAAATTCATGAAGGGGATAAGCAAGAAACGATTGACGTGCTAAAAACATACATGCCGATTCGACGGGAAAGAACCATCGTTTTAATGAAAGAACTAATTTGGAAAACATTTATCGATTTGTTGTGGCATTATAAACGGCAATTATGTATGACCATCTTACTTATGTTTTTCATTTATACGGTACTTCCTTTAACAATGGAGAAATGGCTGTTCTTTATTTTCACATCACCTCTTCCTATATTGGTCATCGGTTGGCATTTCATGAATGAACAGACCGAAGATATGGTTGAATTGGAAAGTACTTATAAATATTCTTTTCAACAAATTTTATTTTCCAAAATTGTCGCCATGACGATCAGCAGCATTGTCATTTACACCTGCACCGTGTTTTATATGATACTTATCCATCATGTAGAACTGTCATTGTCCATCTTTCGGATTGCAAGTTTGGGATTGACTCCCATTCTATTGTTTAGCTTAACATTATTATTTCTAAGCGTTCGATATCGGGATGTATTGTCCTGGACTGTGATTATACTCATTTGGATTTTCTTTGTTTTACTATCAATCTCTACATCAATTGGAACGGTCCTTTTATCAATCAATTATTTGGTTTATTTCGTAATCAACGTTGTTTTATTGGCGTTGTTAGTATACCGGTTGGTAAGGGTTTGGGGAATGGAGAGGTTGCCTTATGAGTTTCATTAAGTTGGGGCTGACGGAAATGAAAAAATTGTTTCAACAGCCGGAAATATATATCGCTCTCTTTTTATGTACAGTCTATTACTATTTAGGTTTGCGGGATACCGGGGATTCCTTCAATCCGACTTCCGGATTATGGAGAGCAATGTTAGATGCAGTTCCTTGGTTCGGATTTTGGATGATTGCTGTATTGGTTGTAATTGGAAGTGCAAAATGCCTGCCAATTGAGCGGGAACAGGAAATGAATGAATTGTTGTTGACGTATAAGAAGGGACAAGTCCAATTATTAATGGTGAAACAAGCAGTTATGTTCATTTATTGTGCCATCATCGTTTCGTATTTTTATTTAGTCAGCTTTTTTACCTTGGTATCTAAATATTCTATCTCAGGTGCATTTAATCAAATTAAAGTCAATCCTCCTGTTTATTTCATCAATGCCAACCCCGATTGGACCTTTGCCCAACTTTTGCTTTTTCAGTTCGGCTATATGGTGTTGGCAAGCTATATTTTTTCGTTGTGTATACTCGCTTTATCCTTCTTTATAAAACGAAGCGTTTTTATCATGATGATTGCAGGAAGCGTTTTTGCGCTGGAAGAACTGTATGATAAATACTTGTGTTATTACACTGGATCAATGAAATTGGATGTTTATCTTCGAAATATTTATGATTATGGATTTAATGGGATGTTAGGTCATCAATACTTGGAAGGGTTATTACCATTCTCGGAAGGTGAAATATATATTCTATTCATGGTTTTTGCTTTGTTGCTATTTGCTTTTAATCTTGCCATTGGCAGGTGGAGAAGATATGCTTCTGTGGGAAATTAAGAAACTTGCAAAAAATCGGTGGAATCTTTTTCTTTTTGCGGCATTGATGAGTTTTTGGGGGATTCGGCTATATTTTGCCGCACAAAAGGGGGCAGATCGCTTTTTTATGACATCAATCAGCTTTTGGCATTTAATAGGTTCATTGATGATAGGATTTATGATTCTATTTGTGAATACAAGATTGTTTTCCTGGGATGAAGAAGAGAAAGTGAAAGAGGCTATTCTGGCGACGAAAAGCGGAAAAGCCAGGCTGTTTTTATTCAGGATGCTGGCAAACGCTCTATATACAACAGGCATTGCGATTTTATTTTTATTCATTCAAGTCTTGGGATTCTTTATTTTCAACCGTTATGAAAATTTATCTATCACCTTTATAGTAGAGTGTTTGGAAAGTTTTCCTTATGTGTGGGCGGGGAGTGTATTATTTTCCGTTTTTGCGGCTTGTGTTTGTACGGTATTTCAATCCCACATGGTAGCCGCAGTTTTATGCGGAATTTTATTTGGAACAACTTACTTGTTGAGAGGCAATCTTCTTCAGCCGTATTCTTTGGAATGGTTTTTGGAAAAAGGATTTTTCTCGTACTTCATCAGGGCGAAAGACATTGTCCTTGATTCGCAATTTATGGTCTTAATGATATGGTATGGAATTTTCCTTGCAAGTGTTTTGGTGCTGACGATTACATTACAGATAAGGAGACACGAACTATGATGCTAAAAATCGAAAACGTCACTCATCATTATAGAGGGTTTGAAGCATTGAAAAATATCAATTGTGAATTGTCTCCCGGCATTTACGGACTGCTCGGTCCAAATGGAGCTGGAAAAACCACTTTATTGCGGATATTGGTTGATGTGATTGCTCCCTCAAAAGGCAGGGTTCTTTATAATCATCGGGATATTTCGGCATTGGGGGAACGTTATCGGGATGTTTTAGGATATTTGCCGCAGGAATTTCATGGATATCGGAATTTTACGGCCGAAGAATTTTTAAAATATGTGGCCAATTTAAAGGGGCTGGATAGACAAACAGCTGCGTCAAGGGTAGAACAGCTATTGGACATGGTTGGTTTGACGGAGGTACGGAAGAAAAAACTGAAAGGATTTTCGGGTGGAATGAAACGGAGAATCGGAATTGCACAAGCATTGCTGAATGATCCGGAGATTTTGATTTTGGATGAACCGACGGCAGGATTAGATCCCAGCGAACGGATACGATTAAGAGGCATCTTATCCAAACTTTCAAAGAATAAGATTATTATTTTATCAACCCATATTGTATCCGACATTGAGTATGTAGCGGATGAAGTGTTATTGCTCAAAAAAGGTGAACTGATTCAAAAGGCAACACCAAGCGCGCTGTTAGGACAATTGGAAAATCAAGTGTGGCGCTTACGTATTCAGGAAGAGGAATTGGAAAAATATTCAACAAACTATGCTGTATCGAATGTTCATCAACTAGGGAATGACATCGAGTTGCGCATTATTTCAGAGGAAAAACCGAATGAATCTGCTGTGAACGTGGAACCAAGAATGGAAGATATCTATGTCTATTATTTTGGAACACAAAAAGTTGAACTGTGAAGGAGAAAACGGATTTCACATTTAAAGTAAAAAGAGCCTTGAAATTCAAGGCTCTTCGCAGATATCCCGCTATCTATATCCGATATCCGGCATAATTTGAAACGTATGTATAAACTCTTCAAAACATTTTTCACACAAATCAAATGTCCATGTTTGTTCGTCAAATTTGCTACCATAGCCAAAATTCAACTGAAAAGATTGAAACGTATCCAACATGTATACTCTTTCAATTAATTTCACGTTCAATTCGACGGTGCTGTTGCCGTCCATTCATTACAAGATACCATCCCGACCGCTACTCGTTCAGTTGTAATTTAACTGTTTAATATCGGATGCACTAAAGCGTTACTTATCTTTTATCCGATTTTCTGTACTTCATAAAAAAATAGCTTAAACCAATAATGCAAATAAACACTCCGAATAATGCAGGTTTTAGAATGGATATGCCTGCTTCACCGCCAAATGTGATACTCCAAATAAATTTCAGCGCAGCTGCTCCGATGATGACACCTGCAAGCCATTTCCAGTTTCTTTTCCAAGCTGCGGTAAGAAGCATAAAGAAGAATAAAGGAACTGCTAAACTCATAACTATTTTGGGAGTGGTCCATGGACTTTTCAGATAATCCATTTCAAAAGCCAAAAACTCCAATACCCGAGGATGGCTTGTATCTGGGGCAGGAAACCAGAACATACTCGTAAATAATGCAAATATGGAGACAAAGATGCCAGTAAAACTTTTCTTCAATGCGAATATGACCATTGGTATTATAAACAAAGGGCGTATATACCAACTTAATATGTTGTGGTGCCGTTCAAATGCCCAACGAAAAAACACATCATTGGTCATAAAGAATACTAAGAATGCAAGGGTGGCAACGCCAAATATCATCCCGATTAGAAAATCTGTCTTCTTATTCATAGTTTTCCCCTAAAAATTTATTCTGCACAGCAAAGAACAGCATAATGGAATGGTTATACATATTTTAGCTCATTAAGGTGCCAGAAAAACCGGGAGTAAAATTTCATCAACCAATAACTCAAGACGTTTTTCATCGATTACGTCTTTTCGTATCAAATACTCCACGCGGATCAAGTCAAAAGGGAGAGTCAGTGTAGTATTGCTGACTTTTTTTATTTTTTCCCCTCTTGCTATTGCAAAGCCAAGCAGTTTTCGCATGACAAGAATATTTTTATTGGTTGCGCCCACTGTGATTTCAGCCATTTTCTTGTTATTTTGTCCCATTTCAAATAAAATCGCATTCATTATTTCCGGGCCGACTTCTGTATATAGTTTGTTATATAGTGTGAGCAATTGCAACAAGTCCCCGCGCAGACTTCCCGTATCCTTAATCTTATCGATCAACTCACCATCGCCGAGTGCTTTTTTCGTTTTATATACCCAAATTTCGTGAATTAAATCAAACTTTGTTTGCCAACGTCTATATATTACGGTACGGCTTGTTTTTGCGGCTTGTGCAATTTCCTGGAAAGTGAGATTGACATAGCCGCCCTTTTTGATCAATTCAATAGTGGCATTATAGATGCTTTCGCTTAGAGCATCTCCCCTTCTGCGGCTATTCCCGCCTGCCTTATTCATTTACTGATCAACCTCTCCGGAAAAAGTTTAAAAATAGTCGTTATCACATATCCCTATCATCAATTATTATAACATATAACAAGGTTAAATAAGGTACAACTTGAACCTTATCAAACTAGTGTGTATACTATTAAGGTACATTTTGTATCTTAGGAGATGAGGGTATGGAAAAAGAAAAACTGCCAAAGGAAATCATTAGTATCGCCTGGATTCTAGTGTTTGGTGCAATTCCGCCAATGCTGGATACCACTATTGTTAATATCGCCGTCAATGACATTACGAAGATGTTTTCAACAAATTTGGCCGTTGCTCAATGGATTGTGACCGGTTATACCTTGGCTTTGGGGATTGCTGTCCCTTTTTCGGGATGGTTGATGAAAAAATATGACGGCAAAAAAATATTTATGGGAGCTTTAGGACTGTTTTTGGCCGCTTCACTCCTTTGTGGCCTTGCATGGGACATGCCAAGCTTAATTGCTTTCCGGGTGTTGCAAGGTTTTGCTTCCGGACTCATGATTCCAACACTGACCGCCTTGGTTGTTCAAATTGCAGGAAATGAAAATATCGGGAGTTTAATGTCCATTGTAGGAATTCCGATTGTTTTTGCACCAATTATCGGTCCTGTAATCGGAGGATTGATTTTACAATACTTATCATGGCATTGGCTCTTTTTTGTGAATCTTCCAATTGGGGTTATCGCATTGCTTTTGATGCAGTGGAAATTGCCGAAATTTGAGGCGATAGACAAATCAGCCAAAATGGATTGGCCGGGTGTTTTATTATTAGCGCTAATTTCAACGATGTTTATCCTTGGAGTGACAGAGGGAAGGGAACCGGACTTCCGTACAACAAGTATTTTGGCATTTGCAGTCGGAGTTGTTTCCCTGATTGCATATCTGGTTTATGCATGGAAGAAAAATGACCAAGCGCTGATACCATTGTCACTTTTTAAATCCAAAAATTTCAGTGCCTCCTTTGTTTCCCTGTTCCTGGCCGGATTTGCCACCAATGGTCCAATGCTTCTTTTACCAATGTTTTTTCAGAATGTAAAAGGGTTGAGCGTCATTGAATCCGCACTTTGGTTGGTTCCACAAGGTATAGGAATGCTGGTGGCGCGGCCATTGGTTGGAAAACTTACTGATCAGTTTGGTGCCCGGCTTGTCGTTTTGCCTTCCATCGTCATATCCTTACTTGGCACTCTGCCGTTTGTATATTTTGATTCAGGCACATTGCATTGGATGATTTGGATGGTTTTGTTCATACGCGGAATAGGCATTGGTGGAATCACTGTTCCGGTAATGAGCGATTCTTATGTAGGGCTTGAAAAGTCGCTAATTCCTGCGGCAAGTGTGGCTACCCGTATTACCCAAAACATCGGGGCCGCATTTGGTTCCGCCATATTGGCAACAGTCGTAAGCGGCGCTCTAAGTGCAAAGGAAACGACAGTAACCAACATGGCTGATGCTTATCATCTTGGATTTTTAACAAGTCTGATTTTCATGATGATTAGTATCATCCCTTCCCTGTTTTTGACTGACAAAAAACGGATTCACTAAAGGTACAATAGAGATTTCAATAGCAACAGCAGGTTTATATGAACTGGCAAGATTCCAATGTGATCTGATAAACAGTGAATATCAATTCCAACATTCAAAAAATGGTAATACAATTGTCAGAGAATATTGATTAATTTTTATGTAGAAATCCAGCAAAATTGAAGTAGATAATAAAATCCCATTTTCCTTTGGATGATGGGAAGGGTCAAAAACAGATATTGAAAGTTTGTGATTATATTGAATAAATATATTGTCGCCTTTTTTCTGTTCAGCTTTCTTGGCTGGGTTTGGGAAAGCATTTATTGCACTATACGGGGACGGAAGTGGGCGAATCGGGGATTTCTATATGGCCCGATTTGTCCCATTTATGGATGTGGTTCGTTATTAGGGTATTTCCTATTTGATTTAATAAAAAACGGATATGTGCCAGATCTTGATTGGTGGATGATTTTTATCCTTGGTTTTATTGCCAGTATGGTTTTAGAATATCCGACTTCCTGGATTCTTGAAAAACTGTTCAAGGCCCGATGGTGGGATTATAGCCGTTACCCTTTGAACATCAACGGCAGGACAAGTGTGCCAACATCCATCGGTTTTGGTGCTGCCGCCATTTTGTTGATGAAATGCCTGATTCCTTTGGCGGATCAATGGCTTACATTGATACCTGAAACTGTATTGAATATACTGGCCCTTATCCTTGTTTCCATGATATCCATCGATACAACATTGACCGTTTCGTCGCTGACCGATTTCCAAAAACGGGTTTCTTCCATAGATGAAGCCTTCCAGCATCGTATGACGGACATTGTGAGCCGGGTTTATAACTATCAAACCGCTTTTTTCAATAAAGCCATTCAACGCATTGTCGTTTTTGAACTTCCTGAACGGAAAAGCCGCATAGCCAAGCATCTCCGGGAAAAACAATTTATCGAACTGATCAAGGATTACTACAATTCGGATATGGCCGGACAGATGGATAAAAACTTCGAGCATGGTGCGACCACCACGCGGGAACATTGTGAAAATGTGGCCTGGATCAGTTATTTGATCAACGAAAAATTACATCTCAACGCGAACGAAAAGGAATTGGTGGAAGCGGCCATGCTTCACGATTTATTTCTCCATCAATGGAAGACGGGAGATGCTTCTGATGAAGCGGATCATGGGATGGCCGGCAATCATGCGGAAAAGTGGGATAATGAAACATTGCGGAGCCATATGTGGCCAATCAAAATTTCAAAAATCCCAAAAAGCAGGGAAGCGATGATTATCTATTTTGCCGATAAATATTGCACTCTCATTGAAACCATTAGGATGAATAAACGGTTTGGACTAAGAAATTAAGGCAGAATGTTTCAAAAAAATAACCTTAATACATGTTAAGAAAGCGGGTAAGGGAAATCAATAAAGTATGAACCCGCGGAAATTTGTCAAAGATTTCAATAGAGGAGGTGTGAAAAAATGACGCAAGAAATCCTTTGCGAGGTAAACAATTGCAAGTATTGGGTTGATGGAAACAAATGTTCAGCCGAAAAAATTTACGTAGTCAGCCACACTGGAAAAGAAGCGAACACGACCGAAGAAACAGATTGCAAGACATTCACACCGGAGAATTAATGTTTATTGCCGTCTCGAAAGCCGGACACTTTCTGGACGGCTAATTTTTTGTTTCGGCATTTAAGGAGCAGTGACTTATCAGAATGCGAATATTCTCGGATCTTTCAATTATAGTATTGATAATTAGTATCATTTTCATTCAAATGTTTGCGATTATTATATTTTTCCTTGTGTACCAATATGGGGAATTCTGTGCTTTTTTATGATCGAATGAGATTTTTCCAATTTATCTTCAATGTAATCCAAAGAAAAACAGCCGTATGGATCCGCAAATTCACCGATTGCGCGGGACAGGTTGTCAACTACAACCCTTAAATCCTCAAACTGCCTCTGGTCTTCCAAAGAATTGATTTCATACATAATTTCATGGGCAAGGTGTTGAATCTTTTGAAGACGCACTTCTTTTTCCTGCACACATTTCCTCCTTTGCTTGGCATACAACAATCATTATATGGCGGAAGATTGAATAACATGAAAATACTTAGATAAAAAGGTAAAAGCATTGACTGTTTGGAAAACGGCTGCTCGATTATTTTCAGGCTGTTAATATAAAACATTTTCCAAAGTCAGTTAATCGCCAATCTGGATAAGAAAATCGCCGATGAGAAGAACATAATCGCCAAAGGGAAAAGTATCATGCCAGATTGAAGTCCCATTAAGAGAAACAGATCACTATTATGAATAGGAAATTTCCAAAGTTCGTTTTGAAATAAATGTCAGAATTTTTTATTAGATAGAGATGTTTTAAAATGATTAATAGTGGTACGATTTTAGAAAAGGGTTGAAAATATTTTCTTCTCCTTGAAATTTAAGGGATATTTTGCAGTAAAATACTGAAAGGTTCCTTTTTAGCGGGAATAACGATGACGGATTTGAAAACAGAGGAGGGGTTGAAAGTGAGGCTTGCCGGCATCCTTTTTGGTGTAATAGCTGGATTATTCAGTATTGGCTTGTGGGTTATTTTTGTTTTTTATAATCCTTATTCATCCACACCAGTTGAAGGAAATACGGTGATGACGACATTTTTGATGTTGTGTCTCCCTGCGTTATTGGCAATCTTTTCTTCATTCATCCAAAAAGAGTATCTGATGTTCATCGCTTTTATTTTGTCCTTGCCAATAAGTTTTTATTTATTTGGAACACCGGGAATCTTCCGTTGGTTCTTTGCATCCTGCATTGCCTATTTCATCGGTTTCCTTCTCCTGTTTTTTTCCAGGAAAAACAGAGTGCAGTTCTTTAAATCAGAAAAGCAATAATGTCAATGACCTCCCTCTCTCAAACCAGGATAAATTTCGTTTTTTAAAAAAATTTAAATAAAAGTGACTTTCAAACAAACATAAGTAAGTAGAGGATATGGAGAAGATGAGAAGACTGAGAGATGTATTTTATATCAATGCCAATTTTGAAGAGCAATCTTTCATTTATTATGGCATGGAGTTTCAAGAATTTATCAAGTATTGCCCCGTGGAATTGGAAAATCTTTTAATTACGGACGGGCAATTTATTACAAACGGATTTAATTATCATTGGAACTTTGAAACAGCAGAGGGAAAAGAGGGGATTTTGGAACTGACGGAAGAAGACATTTACGGTTTAGGCAATTTCCATTGGATCGATTACAGCAATGAAGAAGCTTTGAACCAGTGTACGCCGGAAGAGCAGGCGGAAGTGTTGTACTTATCGCACTTTTGCAAACCGTTAAAATCGCCTTTTTTTGACCGCATCAATAATCAATTTGTCTATCTGGCCCATGACGACGGATGGTTTTGCAAACTCTATTGCCGGGACCTTTCAACATTTAAAGAGATCATCGCCAATAAAATTATCGGGGCCGTTTCGACGAATAAAAGAAGAAAAATTTATCCGATGTCGGATGAGGTGAAAAATCAGCTCTTTGAATTCACGAAAGAAGGATTGCTGATCGATTTTTCCCATATTTTTCGGGATAGCCGCTCCGTCGGTTTATATTTTTACGTGATTGGCCACTACAAAAATATGGATGAGATGTATAACAATTTGGAACGAAACAAACAAAAAGCAAAAGTGAGAGGCTATTTGGAACAAAAAAATAAACAATGGAAAATTGATATTTGTTAATTAAAAGCGGGTTGAGCGAAATGAAATTCATCAGGAAGTTGCCCAGTGTGGATCCTGTTAAACACGAAGAACTGACTCGGGCGCAATGGCATCCTTTAAAAGAACAAAAAACTTTTCTTGGAGCATTTTTATTATCCATCCCTTTTATGGTGATTGCGGTATGCATTTCTTTTTGGATCATAACAACCTTTTCTGGCATTTCTCTTAGTGAGTTTGGGATTCATGAAGACCGGATCCGATTTTCGATTCCTATCAGTTCATTCTTATGATTGCTTCTTTTATTGGTGCTGCACGAATTGCTTCATTTAATTTTTATACCAAACTTTATTCAATCGAAGAAAACCTATGTGGGAATAAATGGATTTGAAGCGTTTGTCACAACAGAAGAGGAAATAACCAAATCGAGATTTATTCTGGTTACGGTAACGCCTTACCTAATCATTTCAGTCCTGTTCCCGCTATTATTGGGGAAATTTGGCCTGCTTACACCGGCATTCAAGTTTTTCATACTTTTAAATGCAGCGGCCTCTTCCATTGATCTGCTCACCTTATTTCTTATCATTTTTCAAGTGCCGACTTATGCGGTTTTAGTTAATAATGGGACGCGGACTTATTGGAAAATAAAATAACAGCTGATTAAATCTGGTGATTATTAAATTAAGCTTATATAAATGGAATTTGTGATCAAACCCTTGCAAAAGGGGTTTGATTTTTTATGTTTTTGCAGGGGTGGCTGCGCCTATATTTTTGATTTTTTGTATTCTACTTTCTTCTAAAAGCATATACAATAACTGGAAAGGGGGCGCGTGTTGATGAGAAATATCGGATTGTATATTTTATGCCCTGTGTTATCGTTTATTGCCGGAATCTTCTCATACATGCTTATTTTAAAATGGGTGTGGAATGAAACGTTAGGCGGGGATTTGGCTACCATCTTGTTTTATGGCGGAATTATCTTTTTAACAATCTGTTTTCCAATTTATTTAGGAGTTATCCATTTGATCGATAAATGGTTTCATCAAGACAAAGGGATTCTGTAGCCTCTTGGCTGCATGCTTGTATTTTTATACCGACATTATTTCTGAACCTTTTATTTGGAAGTTTTGATTTATTGTCGCCTGAATCGATGCTGTTCCACTCATTTTTGGGGTATGCCATTGGTGTCTAAAAAACACGTTCATCTAGCTGGAAAATCTTTTTGCGTGGTAATTAAAAAGTGGCATTCCCATAGGAAAATTAAAAACTATTGGATAAGGAAACGGATGAGATAATCGATTCAATGAAATTATAGGAAACTTCATATTTTGCAATTTTATACAAAAATAAATTATACTAATATTATAAGATTACTAATAGGAGGTTTTCTAATGGCAAAGGTTGCATTTTTACTTGCAAATAACTTCGAGGATTCGGAAATGAAAAATCCATATGAAGCGGTGAAAGAAGCAGGGCATGAAACGGTGATCGTCGGCTTGGAAAAAGGTGCGGAGTGCAAAGGGAAAAAAGGGACGGTTTCGTATACGGCGGATATCGGAGCGAGTGAAGCGAAAGCGGAAGATTTTGATGCGGTTGTCATCCCGGGAGGAAGTTCGCCTGAAGCATTGCGGGTCAATGACGATGTTGTCCGTTTCGTAAAAGAAGTCAATGAACAGGGCAAATTGATTGCCGGAATCTGCCACGGTCCGCAAGTAATGATCAGCGCGGATATTTTAAAAGGAAAAGCGGCGACTTGCTACATCGGCATTCGGGATGATGTAAAACTGGCTGGTGCAGACTATCGTGATGAAGAAGTGGTTGTGAGCGAAAACATCGTCACATCCCGGACACCAAAAGATGAACCTGCATTTATCCGGGAAATTTTAGAAAAACTGAAATAATTAATATGCTGGTAAGTGCAAGATCAAATTATAGTCTAATACTAGGTTGGATTCAAAATAAAAACCGAACGATACTGAATCTTTTTGTTATAGTAGAGATTCAAGTAATCGTTCGGTTTTTATTTTGGCAGTACACCTTTTCCAAACCCGTTTATTTTAAAAAGAAGAAGTCATAAAAAGCAAAATTAAAACATTTAGATAATATGCAAAAGACAATAATTCAATATTTATGGAACTCTGTTTATATTCAACTGAAAAGATATGTAAAAATGCAATCTAAGAATAATCTTATTTTTTTCTGCCCATAATGGGATTGTTAACAATCAATAGGAGGCAGTCTTATGATAATAAATTGTCCTTCGTGTAATAGAAAGATAAAAATTAAAAAAAATGGTCATGGCAGATGTAAATGTGGAGCACATGTAAAAATAATCAAGTGAATTATAAAGATAAAAAAATCGAAAAAAATACAAATAAAAGTAGAATTTTTAAAATTAATATGTAAAAATATTAAAAAAGTTACATTTTCAGTGTCAAAAGGAGGTATGAATCATGAGATATTTATATAAGTTTTTCTATGAAGTAGAAAAAAATGAATTTGAAGATAAATATATACAAAGAATAAATTCAGATGCTGCCAAACGTTTAATGTTATTTATAAAACCAATGAATCAGCCAAAATCATTTCAACTATTCTATGTTCCAACTAATTATATAATTGATATTGTAGCTAAAATTTATAAATTATCCGGAGAATTAAATTTTATCTTTAATCAATTACCTAAAGTAGCAAAAGACCATTTCATTCTTGAATGTTTAGTTGAAGAATTATTTAATACCAATGAACTTGAAGGGGTAAAAAGTTCAAAAGAAGAAATTGCTAGAAGTGTTAAAAACATTAAAATGAATAAACATGTTAATAATAGATTTAATAGTATGGTAAAGTCATATATGAATTTAATTAATGGAAATACGTCGCTCCCTTCCAGTCCAGTAAATATAAGGAAAATATATGATGAAATAACTGAAGGTGAAATTGAGGAAAGTGAATTACCAGATGGAGAAATTTTCAGAAAAGAAGTTACACATGTATTAAAAAAATCGGGTACCGGTAAAGTTATACATAGAGGGTTAACTCCGGAAGTAAAGATTATAAATGAAGTAGAAAAATTATTAGTTTTTATGAATCAGCCTGATGAAGTTCCAGAAATAATAAAAGTAGCAATAGGACATTACTTTTTTGGTTATATACATCCTTTTTATGATGGAAATGGGAGAACTTCAAGATTTATTAGTAGCTTATATTTATCAAAAACATTAGGCAATATCCCCTCACTTTCTTTATCAAGGGGTTGTAACAAATATAAGACAAACTATTTAAAAGCCTTCGAAATTACTAATAGTATTGCAAATAGAGGGGAAATGAATTATTTCATTGATACATTTTTAGAAATTATTTTAAAAACTTTAAAAGAAATGCTTTTTGAATTAAAAGAAAAAGTTCAATTAATTGAAAGCGCTTATGATAAATTAACAAAAGATACTAGGATTAAAAAAGAAAAAAAATCTTTTGAATTTATGTTTATTTTAGCACAAAATCATTTCTTTCATTTTAATGATGGTCTATCTGTTAAAGAACTGTCCAATGAAATGAATATATCTGAAGTAACTGTTAGAAAAATTGCAAAAGATTTACTGGAAAAACAATTAATTAAACAAGTTGGAAAAAGGCCTGCATATTATATCATTGATTCTATTTATTTTGAAGAAACCTGAATAGGTTGCTTTAATGTCTGTTACCCTTTAGTGATTAACCTGTAATTATAAGGCGAATTTTAGAAAAAATGTATGAAGATTTTTATAAGTAGAGGGAGATTCCGGCCACCCCTCTCCTTTTTTATGATAAAAAGTATCAGTGCATGTGAACTGTTTAACGTTTTTGATTAAGTATTAATTAAGCTCTCAACTTTCGCAGTCCAAAATCTTGTTTAAATGCTTGATGTAAATGGGTTTTGGAAGTACAAAATTATCATTTGACATTTTTTAAAACATAAAGAAAGACACCTATTCTTTTGGTAAAATATTGGTGACGAAACCAAATCCAAAAGAAAGGTGTCACCACTATGATAACGAATAAAGACTACTTTGCGCAATTACCAAAAGAAATTAAACAAGGATTTTCCGAATTAAATATTGGATATCATATAAGAAAAGCGAATATTACGAAACTTTCCGGGTATTCTTGTCTTACTGTTTTCAAACTGATTTTTCTTTTAGTCTTCCAATATAAGAACTGGTTTCGTGCTTTTATGAGTAAACGATCTCAGGATCTGCCCGGAAAGGATACAGTCTATCGCTTTTTAAATACACCAACCTATCATTGGAGAAAGTTTCTGCTTTCATTAAGCAGTGAAATGATCCGTCTGCTTCAACCATTAACTTCAAAAGATCGTGTCACAGCTTTTGTGATTGATGATTCTGTCTTTTCACGAAACCGTAGTAAGTCGGTTGAACTGTTGGCTAAGGTTTTTGATCACTCTACGCATCAGTACTTGAAAGGGTTTCAAATGCTTACCCTTGGCTGGACCGATAGTTTTACTTTTATTCCTATTGATTTTGCTCTTCTAAGTTCACCGAAAAAGGAAAATCGCCTGCAAGAAATCAATACCAATATTGATAAACGAACATCTGGCTATAAGCGTCGCCAGGAAGCTCTGAAATCAAAACCGGACGTGGCTTCAGCTTTACTTGATCATGCGCTTGAAAAAGGGATTATAGCTGACTATGTTCTCATGGATTCCTGGTTTACACAAGCGCCTTTAATTGAGAAGATTACGAACAAAGGGTTATTTGTCATTGGCATGGTGAAGCAATTAAAGCAGCGATACGTTTACAATGGTGAACGTTTCACACTGAATCAACTTTACAAATTGGCAAAAACGCACATGGGTAAAAAAGACATTCTCGGATCCGTTTATGCTACTTTAGACAATGGAATTCCAGTAAAAATTCTATTTGTACGAAACCGTAATAAACGGAGCGAATGGCTTGCTATTCTCAGCACAGATACAACATTAGAAAATGAAGAGATCATTCGTATTTACGGCATGCGTTGGGACATTGAAGTCTTCTTCAAATGCAATAAATCCTTTTTAAATTTAGGGAAAGAATTCCAGGGTCGTTCATACGACATGTTAATTAGCCATACAACCATTGTTTTTACACGATATATTCTCATTGCCTGGCAAATGCGAAAAGAGGAGGATCCTAAGACGATTGGCAACCTTTTTTACATCCTTTGCGAAGATGTAAAAGACATAGATTTTATTACTGCCCTTCAATCGCTTATTGACCTTTTCCAAACTTTGGCGGAATCCAAGGTTTCTTTAAACATGGACATCTTTAAAAATCAAATGAATAAATGGTTGGTTACTATACCTAATTATATCAAGCAATGCTTAAATATTACTGTGTGCGAAAGTTGAGTTAAGCTTAAAAGCAGAGGGTTGCATTTTTCTATCCAATCCTTATTGGACCGGGATAGTGGATGGTCCCCATTATCATCGATGATGTGCGTTTATATGGCATAATAAAAAGATTATAAGATGGTGAAGTCTAATGATCAGAAAAATGAAAAAAGAGGATGCGGATATTTTCTATTATTTGGCGGAGCAATTTTATGCTTCTGATGCCGTACTGCATCCCATCCCGAAAAAACATCACATTGATGCGTTCAATGAAATCATGCGCTCCAATGTGTATCTGGAAGGGTATATTTTTGAATATAATGACCAGCCTGTCGGATATGCGATCACTTCAAAAATGTATTCCCAAGAAGCGGGAGGAATTATGCTCTGGATTGACGAAATTTATATTTTGGAGGAATATCGTTCAAAAGGATTGGGGAAAGAATTTTTCCATTATCTCAAAACAACACTTGATTCTTCAATTGTAAGATTGAGGCTGGAAGTGGAAAAAGAGAATGAAAGGGCCATTGAATTATACAAAAGTTTGGGTTTCGGTCCATTGGCATATGATCAGATGATTTTGGATATAAAAGATGGGTCAAGGAAATAAAATAATGGAACATCTTGGATACATCTCCTCTGTTTTTATCTGGAGGTGTTCTTTTTATAAGGAAAGAATACATATGAAAAAAATCCAGTAATCATGCGGGTTGCAACCGCCAGTTGACATATTTCCAATCCCGCTTTATAGAGTGCAACTGAACTTTTGAGTAGGATGTGATTGAACAAAGGAAAGACAATCAAAAAAATAAAAAAGGATGATGAACATGATATTAGCGGACAAAATTATTGAAGAAAGAAAGAGGAATGGCTGGAGCCAGGAAGAGTTGGCGGAAAAGCTTGGAGTATCAAGACAGTCCGTGTCCAAATGGGAAAGTGCCCAATCGGTTCCGGATCTTAACCGCATCATCAAGATGGCGGAATTGTTCGGAGTGACAACGGATTATTTATTGAAGGATGAAATAGAAAATCGGGAAACGCCGGAAGCTTTGACGGAAGTGGCGGAAGTGCCCGTAAAAATTCGCAAAGTCAGCATGGAAGAAGCGACGGAATTTTTAAAATTGCAGGAAAAACATGCACCGTTGATTGCCTTTGGGGTATCCTTATGCATCCTCTCTCCGGTGTTATTGATCCTTTTGGCAGGACTGGCGAACAGCAAGATCATTGGCATTTCGGAAAATGCCGCCGGCGGAATTGGAATTACCGCATTATTATCCATGATTGCCGTGGGCGTTTATATTTTTATTAAATGTGCGAATGAAGGGGAAAAGTATAAATATTTAGATAAAGAGGCCATTGAAACGGAATATGGAGTAAGCGGCATGGTGCGGGAGAAGAAAAATGCCTTTATGAGCAAGTTCAACTTATCGATTACCATTGGTGTCATTCTTTGCATTTTAAGCTGCTTGCCACTAATTATCAGCGGTTTTCTTATAGATGAAGTTTATATCATTTCGTCAATGGTTGCGTTACTTTTAGTCTTAATTGCGATTGCCGTGAATATGTTTGTAAGAGTTGGAATCATCCGCGAAAGCTATGAAAAACTTCTTCAAGAAGGGGAATACACATTAGGCAAGAAAAAATCATCGGTTGTGATTGGAAGAATCAGCGGTGCTTATTGGTGTGTGGTCGTTGCCATTTACCTTGCATGGTCACTCTTTAGCGAGAATTGGGACAATACGTGGGTTGTATGGCCGGTTGCAGGTGTTCTTTACGGGGCGTTCATATCCATCGTAAAATTGGTGATCAAAGCGGAAGAATAAAAACAACTTGGATCCCGGGTATCTGAAACAGAGCCCGGGATTTTTTTTGCCATTCACCCGCAACTGTCATTAGCGATCGGTGTAAATATTGGTTGCTACCGATTATGTATGGATTGTTTATCCCGTAGAAAAGAGTGATACAGTCAAGGATACATCATGTCGGTGCCGACAGCAAATGACGCAACCGTTGATTGCATCCACTTTTGGCTTTCTGATTGACGATATTTTGCACGAAGAAAAGTGCCAGGAATTGAAGAGAAGGGTTCCTATTTTTAACAGCTGAAACACGCCTTTCTTACCAATAAAATTTTAATATTTAATTAAAAATACCTAAATACCTAAACAATAATACGAGAAAAAAGTTATAATATAAAAAAGACTTTAGATTCATAATATGGGTGGATTTTAATAAAAATTCCTGGTCTTTTCGTAATGTTAAGTTTGTTATTACAACATGATGTCAGTAAAGTTAAAAGGGTTGGTATCGTATGTCAATGAATTATGATTATTACGAAAGTAAAGTTGTATGCAATTTTTGCAAAAAGCAATATACAACGTATAAAGTGCGCCCCGGCCGTTATAAAGCCGCGGGGCAAGATTCGGATTTTATGCCGATTTACGAAGGGTTAAATCCACTTTTTTACGAAGTCGCCGTTTGCCCCCATTGCGGTTATGCGTTACATAAATCCATGACCCGGACTTACGGACCTTTTATGTCACTTATTGAAGAAGACTATATAAAGAAATTGCAAAAAGTGATGGACCTATGCAAAGAACGGACGGTTGCTGAAGCGATCGCAAGTTTTCAATTGGCTTATTTGGTGGCGAAAGTTTCAATGGAAGAACCGCTGATTCTGGCCAACTTTGCCATGAAAATCGCCTGGCTGTATCGATTAATACATGATAAGGAGTCTGAGAATCGTTACCTCCATGCTGCAAGGGATCTATTCAATAAATCCCATACAAAAAGTAAAGAAAGCGAAGAAAGGATCCAATATTTGATTGCTGAAATCAGTCTGCGATTAGGGGATATTGAGGATGCGAAAAGAGGATTTTCCCGATTAATCACAGGCAAAGAAGTTTCAAATAAATACCGCAACTATGCAAAAAAACGGTGGGATGACTTCAAGTACGACCATCAAACGGTTGTAGGAGAAGGATGACATCAGGAAGAAAGGAGGAGTTGAAATGAAACTGCCTATCAAGAAAAAATTGGATTTATCGGAAGAAGAAATTTTTTCTGAATTGCATCACTTCCTATTAAGAAAAAATCATCGGCTGCTCAGCAATGAGGAAGTGGTCGAAAAAACAGGTGTTTCTCATGAGCTTATACATAAGTGGGTGAAAACGGGAAAATTAAAACCTACATTGTTCCCAAACCTTGGCGCACCCTGTGAAAGATGCGGACAAATCACAAACTACTCCAAACTGTGCTTGGATTGTTCCATTACCATTACAGCCACCCTGGAAAAAGAAGAAAAGGAAAAAGAATGGTTCAGACAAATTCAACAAATGAATAGAAAGCATACATATCATTTGAAATAAAAGTTCGCAGGATATCAAGTTTTTTAGTGAAGGATTATTACAATGAAAGGCACTTTTCCATAGGGGAAAATGTGCTTTTTTCTTTATTCATAAATGAAAGAAATTGAATGAAGGAGATAAAATTCATAGAAAGGATGAAACGTCCGGGAAACTGCAACGTCTTAAATGTAAAGTTATTGGGAGGGTAGCGATGGGTAAATATGGATTGCAAATGATCATAGGAATGGCACTTTTTGTTCTTTCCACATTTTTCGCATGGTATGAAGGAAGCGAAATAGTGGAAAACCCGTTTGAATGGAAATATTCAACTCCGTTTACACATTTAATGATGCAAGAAATTACGGATGGACGGAATATCAACCAATTGGATTATTTTGTTTATGCATTAAAATTTAGACCTTTATTTCCTGCCATGATGATTGTGAGTTTCATTTATATTTTAAGTGTGGCAGGCATTGTTCTGACAAAAAAGAAATCGAATTGGGCAAAATGTTATTGGGGCAGCCTGGGATTGATTTTGTTATTTTTCAGTATTATCGTTTCCGATTCCTTCACTGTTGGTGACAGTCCTTTCTTTTGGATTCCATTGATCACCGGACTTTTCTTCATGGCGGCTTCATTATTGCAGTGGGTATGAAAAATGAAACAGCAGAATATGGAAATCACAAAGGTGATATGAAATGGGGAAAGGAGGATCTTGTAAAGCCATTTGGGTGTTTACAAGGTCCCCTTCCTTTGACTGTTCATTCCTCATAGATCATTTTTCTTGTCATTCCGCCATCTACAATCAGATTAACACCTGTGACGAAATCATTTTCTTTCGCCGTCAAATAAAAACATGCCCGCGCAATATCATCCGGTTTTCCTACCCGTTTGGATAAATGCTGCTCGTGATCGATTTTACGCAACTTTGAATAGTCGCCTGTTTCAATCCAACCCGGCGAAATGGCATTCACAGTAATTCGATATTCGCTGAATGAAGCGGCAAGGGCATGGGTCAAAGCGATGATTCCGCCTTTTGATGCGGCGTAAGCTTCCGAATTCGGTTCGGACATGATGGCCCTTGTGGAGGCGATATTCACAATGGAACCGCCTGCTTTGTTCTTCCGCATATATTTTGCCGCTTCCCTGGATGCCAAAAAGACACTCCTTAAATTCGTGTTGATGATATCGTCCCATTCTTCAATCGACAATTCAAAAGGGGACTTGAATACCGATACCCCTGCATTATTGATCAAAATATCGATTCGGCCGAATGTCAGATTTGCTATTTCCATTAAGCGGACAATTTCTTCCTCATCTCTGACATCCGTTTTGACAAAAAGCGCGTTTCCACCCTTTTCTTTGATTGCATCCACCGTTTTTGCCCCTGCTTTTTCATCAACATCCGCGACAATGACATTGGCTCCTTTTTCCGCATAAAGCAACGCAATCCCTTTTCCGATCCCGTTCCCAGCACCTGTAACGATCACGGTTTTATTTGAAAAATCCATATGATTTCCACATCCTTATTTTCTATTATTGAAAATATTAACATAGTTGGTTCCATAGTGAAAAATGTTAGGTATAGAAAAAATCTAAGAACGTAAAGTAATCGGTTTTCATTTTGAGTTCAGGTTTTGAAATGTCCGATAGGCGATCCTTTCGTTTAATAAAAACCTTGGACAGGTTATCTATAAACATCATCTTATTTCAAATAATAAGAAAATTGAAAAAATGTGTTGACATTTTTATACAACAATTTTATATTAAACATATAAAATTACTAGGTTATATTAAACGTTGTTTTTAGTTCAGTTAAGTTAATACCTGGTAAATAAATGAAAAAATAAGAAAGACTGGCCAGACAACTGGAGGTCTTCATTCATGGCATTGTACCATGATGGGGGTCTCTTGTTGTCTTTTTTTGTTGGGAGGAAGTTATTTATGGGGGTACAAATTCAAATCCTTGAAAAAAGCTTTCAAATGGAACAAGAGCGCAAACTTGTACTTGATGGCATTGATTTGCATCTTAATAAAGGTGATTTTTTAACCATTATCGGTCCAAGCGGATGTGGTAAAAGTACTTTGTTGAAAATTGTAGCTGGACTGGATACCGAATATCGGGGAGTTGTGCTGGTAAATGGCCGTCAAATCGTGAAACCGGGAATCGCCCAAGGTTTTATTTTTCAAGAGCATCGTTTATTTCCATGGTTGACGGTTGAACAAAATGTTGCGGCAGACTTGAATTTGAAAGATCCGGAAGTTCGCAAAAAGGTAGATGAAATGCTGGAAATCGTTAGATTAAAAGGATATGAGAAGGCGTATCCGAGCGAAATATCAGGCGGTATGTCACAAAGGGTGGCCATTGCGCGGGCACTCATCCGGGATCCGGAAATTTTGTTGCTTGATGAGCCCTTTGGTGCCCTTGATGCATTCACACGCGGGCATTTGCAGGATGTTCTCATCGATATTTGGCAGCAAAAAAACATTACAATGCTGCTTGTAACCCACGATATTGACGAGGCTGTTTATCTAGGAACGGATATCGCAATTCTAGGTGCGAATCCGGGTAGGGTAGAAAAGCTGGTGCATGTTGAATTAAGTTATCCTCGTTCCAGAACAAGTCCTTCTTATCAGCAGATAAGGCAGCGGGTACTGGAGGAATTCGAAAAAACTGAAAGTGAAAAATATAAAGATGGAGAAGGCATCTAGGAGGAGTAAAGATATGAAAAAAGCATTTTTATTATTTTTGGCAGCAATCGGATTATTATTGGCGGCATGTACATCAGATTTGGAAAATAGCAGCGGCAACAATACATCCTCATCTTCAACAAAAACTATCAATCTGGGAATCCAACAAGCTCTTTCGCCACTATGGATTGCAAAAGAGAAAGGATGGTTGGAAGAAGCCTTTAAAGAAGTGGGAGTGGAAATTGCCTGGACAGAATTCCAAAGCGGGCCACCACAATTTGAAGGAATTGCAGCGGGAAAATTGGATATTACAGAAGTAGGGAATACACCACCGCTTTCAGGGCAAGCGGCAGGGATTGATTTTAAAGAAATTGCTTTATTATCTGAGGGCGAAACAAATAATGCCATTCTACTTCCAGAAGTTAGTGATATTAAATCAGTAAAAGATTTGGAAGGAAAAAAAGTGGCGGTTGCAAAAGGCAGCAGTGCATTTGGTTTGCTATATGCCGCATTCGAAAAAGAAGGTGTTGATCCATCAAAAGTTGAGATTATTCAACTTCAGCCCGATGAGGCACAGCCGGCATTTGAAAACCGTTCCGTTGATGCATGGGCGACATGGGAACCTTTTATTTCTTATCAAACAGTTGGAAATAACGCAAAAGTATTATTAAAAGGCAAAGATGTCGATACGTATGGATACATGTTTACGATTGCACGTACAAAATTTGTTGAAGATAATCCGGATTTAGTATCTATTTATCTGGAAGTATATAAAAAGGCAACCGATTGGATGAATGAACATCCTGAAGAAGCAGTACAGTTTTTTGCGAATTTAAAAGGAATTGATCCAACGGTTGTGGAGGAAGTATTGAAAAACACTCCATATAAAATGCAAGCAATCGATGAAAATGTCATTTCCAGTCAGCAAAGCGCGGCAGATTTGTTTGTGGAGCAAGATGTATTCAGCAACAAAATTAATGTTGAAGAAGTGGTGGATAATCGATTTATTGAAAAAGTATTAAAAGGAGCTGAGTAATTTGGTGCGGGTACAAGCGTTAAAGCGACCAATTGCACATGAGAAGAAAAAACGGGGAGTCACAATCCTTTGGGGAAAAGGACTCGTTTTACCCTTAGTGATTATCGGAATTTGGCAGATTGTTTCGTCTTACGGTTTGGTATCCGCTACGGTACTTCCAAGCCCGCTTCAAATTGTTACAACGTTTTATCACTTAATAATTAACGGTGTATTATTGGAAAATTTGAAGATTAGTATATACCGTGCACTAGCCGGATTTTTTCTTGGAGGAAGCATTGCATTGATTCTGGGGTTTACTGTCGGCTTTTCCAAGCAATTTGAAAGTTATTTGGATCCAACGATGCAAATGCTGCGAACAATTCCAAGTTTAGCGGTGACTCCATTATTTATCTTGTGGTTTGGATTTGATGAATTATCGAAAATATTGCTCATTGCGTTCGCTTCATTCTTTCCGTTATATGTCAACACTTATAATGGCATACGTTCAGTCGATATGAGGCTTTTTGAAGTGGCGCAAGTACTGGAGTTCAACAGATGGAAAAAGCTCACAAAATTAATTTTGCCGTCTGCACTGGGCCACATTCTTGTCGGAATCCGCCTATCGCTCGGGATTGCCTGGCTTAGCCTTGTCGTAGCTGAGCTGATGGGTTCCAGTTCCGGTGTCGGCTATATGATTATGGATGCACGGCAGTTTTCCCAGACAGATAAGGTGTTTGTCGGCATTATCATTTTCGGGGTGGTTGGTAAACTGACCGATTCCCTTGTCCGTTTATTGGAGAAAAAATTGCTGAAATGGCAAACCAACTTTGAAGGTGTTGAATAACAAATTCTTATAAAAAGGAGAGAGTGTGATGGACTTTTTCTGGTTTATTCCAACTTATGGAGACGGCAGATATTTAGCTACAACGAAAGGTGCACGCGAAACAAATTTCCCGTACATTAAACAAATAGCTCAAGCAGTTGATGAGCTTGGCTACGAAGGGGTATTAATACCGACGGGCAAGCCATGCAATGATCCGTGGGTGACAGCGTCAGCGCTGGCCACAGTTACGCAAAAATTGAAGTTTTTAATTGCGGTCCGTCCAGGGGTGATGAAACCGACTGTTGCGGCACGCATGACAGCGACACTCGATCAAATTTCAAACGGACGTTTATTGATTAACGTTGTTGCCGGAGGAGATCCGGTGGAGCTTGCAGGTGATGGCATCTTCGCTTCCCACGATGAACGATATGAAGTGACAGATGAATTTTTGGATATTTGGCGTGCTTTATTAGCTGGGGAAACAGTAAATTATGAAGGCAAACATTTAAAAGTGGAAGGCGGGGAAATCATGTTCCCTGGCATCCAAAAACCTCATCCTCCGATTTTCTTCGGAGGTTCATCTGATGCGGGAATCAAAGTGGCGGCAAAACATTCCGATGTGTACTTAACATGGGGGGAACCGCCTCAACAAGTGAAAGAGAAAATTGACAAAGTGCGTGAAGAAGCGGCAAAACATGGCCGTGAAGTGGAATTTGGATTGCGTGTCCATGTCATTGTCCGCGAAACGAATGAAGAAGCGTGGAAAGCTGCCAATGACCTAATTAAATATGTGGATGAGGATGCGATTCAAAAAGCGCAACAAGTGTTTAGCCGCTATGATTCCATCGGCCAAAAGAAAATGACGGAGTTAAACAAAGGGAATCGCAGCAATTTGGAGATATATCCAAATTTATGGGCAGGAGTCGGCCTTGTGCGCGGAGGCTGCGGAACAGCGATTGTCGGCGATCCGGAAACGGTGGCGGAACGCATTCGCGAATACCAGTCAATTGGAATTGATAAGTTTGTATTATCAGGCTATCCTCATTTGGAGGAAGCATATCAATTTGCTGAACTCGTGTTCCCGCTGCTCGGGTATAAGCAAGATAAACAATCAACCGGCGCTCCAAAAGGGGAAGTCGTTGGTTATGATTATACGGCCGAGAAATTGGCGCGGGTATAAACTTTACATGACAATTCAGTTTGCAAAAGCAAAGCGAATGGGGGAAGACAAAGGTTCCCTTCATTCGCTTTATTTTTTGAATATGTGGAGTGCAGGATACTTCAAGTGATTGGGGTTTCTGCTTTGTGCCGTGTCAGTGAAAACGGTGATAAATCGATTCCCGTTTCTTTCCGTTCAACCAAGTCCGCCATCAACTGACCGGTGATCGCGCAAAGTAAAATCCCGTTTCGGTAATGGCCGGCAGCGACAAACAATCCCCGCCGTTCCGGATGTTCCCCGAAGTATGGCAAGCCGTCTTTTGTCTGTGGCCGGATTCCGCTCCACGTGTTGATCCATTCCGCTTGTTGTATGTCCGGAATGAGGGTGGTCGCGCGGTGGAGCAAACTCATCACCCCGCCTGCTGACACACGCCGTTCAAATGTATCCGGAGTGGAGGTTGCGCCAATCAGCAATTGATTGCCCCGCTTCGGCACGATATAGCAGCCGTTTTTGGCAAATACGGTCGACTGCAGCAATGGAACATGAGTGCGCACCATGATGCATTCCCCTTTGACCGGGTACACAACAAGTGGAAGGCCGAGGGATGTACCGAGCCGCTCAGTCCAGGCACCGGCGGCGACGACAACAGCCTCGGCAGCAAACGTTCCAACCGTTGTATCCACGAGATGGATGCCTGCTTCGGACCGAATGTTTAATACTTCTGTATGTTCATACAATTGGGCGCCGGCTGAAATTGCAGCATATGCAAGGGCTGTGGCCAAGTCCGGGGCGCTTACTTGACCGTCTCCTTCAATATATATGGCACCAGCAATTGCTTCTTTTGCAAGAGACAGCTCCATTTCAACCGCTTCTTCATTCGTCAGCCACCGCACCGGTTCATCCGCACCGCGCCAGAATGCATAGTGGCGTTGAAGCTCTTCCGCCTCTTCCTCAGTGGCCGCTATTTTGATCATTCCCTTTTCAACAAGACCGATATCAATCCCCGTCCGCTCCCTCAACTCTTCCGCCAGGGACGGCATAAGGGCCCGGCTTTGCAAGGCGAGCGGCACGAGGGGACTTGGCGAGAAAAACTCCGATTGTGCTCCGAGCATACCGGCAGCAGCACGGGATGCTTCACAAGCCATTGTTCCTTTTTCTAAAATTGCGACGCGATGATGCCGTTTGGAAAGTTCAAAGGCGATCGCGGTACCAATCACTCCGCCGCCGACAATTACTGTGTCATAACGTTGTATAGTCATTGGATCCACTCCTTTTAATCAATTGCTTTGTTTTAAAACAAAAACGCCGCTTCCTTTACCAGAGTAAAGAAAGCGGCGTGAGTCTACAGCATCTCATAGCAACACCATGTCGACCATGTAAAACCCATCTCCACTTCCCTCCGCTGGTATTACCCAGATCAGGTGCTAAGGGTCTCAAAGGTACACTTTGATCTCAGCCTATCTAAAGGCACCCCTAGTGGATGTTTCACAATCACAATTTCCAATTTATGTTTATCATATCATGCACAAGCTGGTTGTCAACCAACTTTCTGCCCAATGTTTGCGCAGTCTTCCACAATCCGCTGTCATCAAACGATCGAATGAAAGTAAAACGGTTCGTAAAAGCCCATGGACCAGGAAGAAAGTGCGGGCGGAGCGATAATGAACGGCCAAAGTTTTAGAATGTGCAAGACCTTCGATATGGAGGCCATTTTTTTTATGTTTAAATATGAAAGACATTAAATAGCCTTAAAGTATATGGGAATTTTTCATTTTTTTTTCAGCCTTTTTTGATACGCTTGTATAAAAAGACTGTGCACAAGAAGGTGAAGGTCGAATGAATATCTTATTTGCTGAAGATGACGAGAATTTGGGAAAAATGGTCCATCATTTATTGCAAAAGGAATATGGCCGAGTGGATTGGGTGAAAGACGGCCAAAGCGCTTATGATTATTCCATATTCACCGATTATGACGTGATCATTTTGGATTGGATGATGCCTGGTATGAGCGGGCTTGAAGTATGTAAGCGCCTCAGAGAAAAAGGTTTTAAAGGTGGAATTTTGTTTTTGACAGCCAAAGATTCCGTTGAAGATGTGGTGGAAGGATTGGACTCGGGGGCTGATGATTATTTAGTGAAGCCTTTCAAATTCGAGGAGCTTGTGGCGAGACTCCGGGCATTGTCACGTAGAGTCGATAAGCCTTTTGAAGAAATTCTATCATTGGATGATCTGGAATTGAATTTATCCAATCATGTTGTAAAAAGAAATGGCAAAGTGATAGAACTTTCAAAGAAAGAATATGAGTTGCTGGAACTGTTGCTGCGCAATAAACACCAAGTGTTGACAAGGGAAATGATCATTGAAAGAATATGGGGATTTGATACAGATGTAACGGAAAACGCATTGGATGCGTTAGTGAAACTGCTTCGGAAAAAAGTGGACGAGCCGGGAAAACCATCGATCATCAAAAATGTGAGAGGCGTCGGCTACAAGTTGAGGGATAGCCATGGAAATTAATAAAGTGAAATTGAAGCTCACCTTGATTTATTCAGGATCCCTCCTGCTTATTTTAATGATGTTTATTTTCGTGCTGTATCTTTTTATTTCGAATGCGATCAATAAACAGGAGATTGAAGAACTGGAACGGTTTTATGAGAAGGAAAACCATGAATTTTTAGAAGAACTGTACAAAAAAAATTATATAAGAATCATACCGGAGAGTAAGCGTAAAAAGAGATTTTTCGAAGATTTTGAAGAAGAGGATTATGATGAAATCGACGAAGAATTTGAAGAGAATGAGCCGTTGAAATATCGACCGGAAAGGGATATTTTCTACTACGTATTGGATGAAAATTTTCAATTAATCGAAGGCGAAGGGACCGTCCAAGGTTTTGAAGAGTATTTTGAAACAGATTTCACCCCTCCATCTTCAAGAACCGTAAAAGAAATCGAATGGGATAAGGTCCATATCCTTTATATCTATTATCCCCTTCAAATGGATGACCGGTTGATCGGAAGCGTTGTTGTCGGAAAGGATATTACCGACGAAAAGCATTTGTTTCAACGAATTATTTGGATATTATTGTTTTTAACCATCTTTTTCAGTTTGCTTTTTGCTCTGGCAGGGAACTTCTTTGCCGGCCAGGCAATGAAACCGATTATAAAAGCATATGAGAAACAAAGAAAGTTCGTTTCTGATGCGTCCCACGAACTAAGAACACCTCTCAGTGTTTTTTATAGTTCCATTGATGTGTTGGCGAGTGAAGAAGAGGAACACTTGAGTCCATTTGGAAAACAAGTGTTGGAAGATGTGAAACAGGAAGCGGAAATGATGCATAAACTTTTGGACGATTTATTATTTTTGGCAAGACATGACCAAGGAAACTTTAAATTGGAACTGGAAGAATTCGATCTCTCTTCACAGGTTCATTCATTGCTGAACCGGTTCAAAAGAATTGTACCATCCCAATTGACACTTCAAGAAAATATACAGGACGGGATCCGGATCAAGGGAGATAAAGTAAGAATTCAACAGCTCCTTTATATATTGCTGGATAATGCCGCACGCTATACGAAAGAAGGATCCATCACATGCTCATTGGCCGAACAGGGAGAGAAAATCTTGTTAAGCGTGAAAGACACGGGAATCGGCATTTCTCCAAAGGATTTGCAACATATTTTTGAACGTTTTTACCGGGGAGATAAATCAAGAAAACGAAACGGAACAGGGCTGGGTCTATCCATTGCCAAAACAATTGTGGAAGCCCACGGAGGAGAAATCGAAGTGAAGAGTGAAGTCGGGAATGGGACAGAGTTTATAATTAAATTGAAGAAATATTAATTGCATATAAAATCAAAAGGTTATCCGGGAAAGATTGGATCTTTCCCGGATAACCTTTTTAAGAGGGGTTTCAATACGGTATATTAAGGAGGTTAATTAGCACTTTTACTATGAACGGCTTTTAATTTGCCTTCAAAATATCGGATTATAAGCAATGTTGTAACGAAAACAATTCCTAAACAGTAGATAAAGATTGCCCAAACCTGGTCGGAATCGGTTCCGATGAAAATGCCATGGAGAATCATAAACACCCATGCAGGAATCACTAAGAAGTGAAGTTTTTTCCATAGTTTGAAACCGAGTTTTTTCATGAAGAAATCGGAAGTGGCCATGACGATTAAGAACAGATAGAAGGAGATTGTTCCGATTCCGGACAAGAACGGTTCATTTTCGGCAGCGAATGGAATGATTAATTCACTGATTTTATAAGGAACGTAATGATCCACCAATAGCAAGGTGCCATGGAACACAATGGTCAACATCCCAATCCATCCGCTGATTTTGTGCAGTTCCATCATAAGCTGTTTTTGATTTTTAAAAGAAGAAATCTTTTGCATCAGACCGGCCATGATGGAAAGGGTTAGTAGAAAATAGGCAAGAAAGCCGGATACACGTATGAGATTCCAGTTAGAAAACAGATCCAGTATCATCGGGTTTTATTCCCTCCCGTCTCAATTTTTCCATCAGATTTGACAAGGACATAACTGAACTTTTGGCTGATGTTGGATAAAACAGAGTCAACAGATGCGTCATTCGCCATAAAGCAAACTTTGGCGCCGACTTCCGCATCGATGCAATGGTCCATAACCACCGTTGCCTGGACAATTTCTGTATCTACAGGCATTCCATTTCTACCGTCCAATAAATGATGTTTTTTCACGTTTCCTTGGGTCCAGCTGCGGTACACAATATTGGATGTGGCAATTCCTCCATTTTGGATGGAGAAAGATCCAATGGTTTTTTCCTCGTCGAAAGGATGTTGGATTCCGATTTTCCACGTTTTCTCTCCGTTCGACCATATGGACATATCTCCGCCGCCGTCCACGATTCCATATTTGCTGCGAGTGTTATTTTGCAGCCATTTGGCAATGGATTCCACTGCATAACCTTTCGCAATTCCGCCCAAATCAATTTTTTGGTCTGTATGTTTGATGATTTGATAGTCGTCCATAAAAATGAGGGGTTCCGATTCGTTTTCATAATGTACATTCGTTGAATCATTGTTGGCCGTATTAAAAGGAAAGGATCGATTATATCCATGGTTCTCCAAAGGTATAAGCATATAAGGGGAAAATCGCCCCTCCGTTTTTTGCCGATATTCTTCCGCTTTTTTCAGAAGGTCGTACAGAATGGGTGAAACACGTACCGTTTCATTTTTTTTGGCTTCATTGAATTGCCAAAGTTCATTATTTTTGCGAAATCTTGAAAATTCCTGTTCGATATATTCAAGAAAGGAAATGACATAACTTTTCCATTCGGTTCCATCCCGATTTTCGATGGTAATGCGAAAATTTGTATTCATGATATTGAGTTGGATGGAATCCATTTCTCTGGCATTATGATCTTCTTGTTTTGTAGTAACCATAATCATCGGCACCTTGATATTGGTTTTGATTGAGCGTAAAGTTGCTCCAGTCCAGTTTAACCAGTTCTTTTTCACGTTCACTCATGGAATCATTGATCTCAATTTCCAGTGCAGCATCGTTAGGGTTCGTTGCTGATGAATGGACCGGCGTACCATTGATTTGGCCCAATACAAATGCAGAAAATGCAACACCTGTAATACCGACAATCCATTTCGCTTTATTGTTTGCTTTCATTTTTTCCCTACCCTTTAAAATTGTTGTAAGACAAATGTTTCGTTTGTTTCGTCCCATTCCACGCTATAACCAAAGGCATTGGCTATAACTGAAAGAGGAAGATAAACCGTTTTTTCATAACTGAAGGCTTTTGCAGGCATTGGTGTTTTGATCATATTTTCATAAGCGGTGTTTGTTCCGGCACGAACGATCAATTCTTCTTTGCCATTGGAAAGTTCAAGAATTCGGCTTTGTTCGTAATATTTCGATTTGATACCGAAAAGTTTTGCCATTTTTTCACCTGACACGAGCAATTGACCATTGGAAGGGAGAACAAGAAGAGTTTCTGTTTTTCCGTTCAATTTAAAGGGAACTTTTTTTGCTTCTTCAACTGGTAAATTGTTGCTGATCGTAATATTGGTATCTCTTGTCCAAACATTCCAGTAAGATGGTTGAACGGTATTTTGTTGGAAGTTTTTATAGTTTCCTTCCCGTTCATATTCTCCTTTCCATTTATAATCGTCGTCATCGTCATCATGGTCGTGTTTATCAAACTTTTCGAAGTAGTTGTTTTTATCGCTCTTTTCGTATTTCGGATAATAGTAGCGATCCCCCTTATAATGGTCATCCGCACTTGCAATGTTTACGACTGATTGAAAGGCAAAGAATAGAACAATAATGAAAATTCCATATTTCAATAATTTGTTTTTCATTTTCCTTTCCTCCTTTTGATTATCATTTTAGGAGCCATTTCTGAAAAAAAAATGAAAGAAAGGGGGAGGGGTAAAAAATTTTTTATTTTTTTGACCAAAAATAGGCAGCATCAGGATGAAAGAGGAACAATTCGTACGAAAGAGGGGGTTCACTTCAAAAAGAGTGGTATCCGCACCAAAGGAGGGGCTTTCCGCACTAAAAAGGGCGGTATTCACACCAAAAAAAGGTGGCATCCGCACCAAAGGAGAACCTATCTGCACTAATTAAGGCAGCATCCACACCAAAGGAGAACCTATCTGCACTAATTAAGGCAGCATCCACACCAATGAGGGAATCATCCGCACTAATGCAGCTCCCTTCTTCTCCGAAACATAATGTTATCTCAAGAAAAAAAGAGCGAATCTCCTCCTTCGCTCTTTTGTGACTAAAATGAATATGGACACCGGAAAAGAGAATAAAACTGCATGACGATCGCCGATGCAATCAAATCCGACAATATTTCAGTTTCAATTTCATCAAACACATCAATATCTGCTTGGAAATTTTGTTGAATCATCGTCACAGCTTCGTTTTTCGTCAATTCCAAATGGGTGTAAAACATTTCTTTCAGAATGTCCTTTGATAAATACGGATTGATCCTGCTCAAAAATAAAACAATTGCATCTGCATTTTCATACCATTCTTTCTCTTTGGCATTCACTGTGCCAGTATCCCCTTTTACCGCTGCTGTTACAAGCTCGGCGGCAATGACCAGGTGTTCTTTGATCAGTTGGGCATAGGCATCTGCAATCTGGTTGCCGTAAAAAGGTCTCAGACAATTGCCCAAATCGGTTGCGTTTTGCAAAAGACGTTTCTGAACAAACGGTAAATCGGGCAACTGAAACACAATACTGATGATGATCATCCGGGTCCAATTCACATGCTCCATCCATAGCAGCCGGTTCATCGCCATAAAATCGGACTCATTTTTACTTATACAACGGTGATCCGGATAGTATTGTTGCCGAGTTATGATGTGCCGCAGTGGTGCGGAGTATTGGGAAAATGGTTGCGGATAGGAGGCGCTGAGGGAGTAAGTGAAAGAACCGTTTGAGGTAAATGGGTTCATATTTGATCAATCCCTTCGAATCGTGAATCATCGGGCCCTTTTCTAGTTTACTCAAGAGCAGTGATGATGGTGAAAATCAACGGATTGTTTTCTCCATTAAATTGAGCTTTTTTCACACCAGCCTTTGTAAAAGGGATTATAATGAATGTAGAGTGTTGGTAACAGTTCTGATGAACATAATCAAAGGAGTGCGGAGTTAAGCCGAATGATTGGCGCAATTATTGGAGATATCGTTGGTTCACGATTTGAGTTTAATAATTATAGAAGAAAAGATTTCGATCTGTTCACGAAGGATTGCAAAGTGACGGATGACAGCATCATGACTCTCGCCGTCGCCAAATCCATTATGGAGGCAGAGAAAATCCTCAAACCTTCTTTTCACAGTACTCATCCCATTTATTACGCACAAGTGGAAAAAATGAGCGTCAAATATATGCAAGAAATTGGACGCAAATATCCGAATTGCGGTTACGGCGGAAGATTTAAGGAATGGGTTCACAGCGACAATCCCCGTCCTTATAACAGTTTTGGAAACGGCGCGGCCATGCGGGTAAGTCCGGTCGGATTTGCGGCGAAGACAGAACGGGAAGTTTCCCTGCTTTCTAAAGCTGTGACGCGGGTAACCCATAATCATCAAGAAGGAATCAAAGGTGCTGAAGCGGTGGCGGTCGCAATTTATATGGCACAACGCGGATGGTCAAAAGACGAAATCCAGAAAAAAATCGAAGGACAATATTATCCATTGGATTTTACAATTGATGAAATCCGGGATTCCTACAAAACGGATCTATCCTGCCAAGGAACCGTTCCGCAAGCCATTAAAGCCTTTCTTGAATCCACTTCCTTTGAAGACGCGGTACGGAATGCCATCTCCATCGGGGGAGACAGCGACACGATCGCTGCCATCACTGGGGCTATTGCAGAAAGCTATTATGGTGTACCAGCCGATTTGAAAGAAAAAGCCCTTACTTATTTGGATAATGAACTGCTTTCCATTTATCATGACTGGGAAGAGTATTATGAGGAACGAAAGAACAACAAGCAAATTTCGTGATTTTGATAGGGACTTCAGCTATTTGTCAGCTGAAGTTTTTTTATGCGCAAAGAGATAATCCATTAGTTGCAAGTCGGAAATGTGAGAGCAGAAATAAAGTTTTTGTGATAAAATAACATAAAAATTCCATTACAGGATTTTATAAACAGTGCATTGAATGCAGCAGGATGACGTACTATGTTGTGGAGGTAAAAACATGGAAGAATCAAAGAAGAAAACGACGGCGTGGGGAATCATCGGTGTCGGGGCACTTTTTTTGTTGGGCAAGTTGAAATGGATCCTGCCTATATTGAAATTCCTGAAAATAAAAACATTGATTAGCATGGCGATATATTTGGCAACTTACGCCGTTTTTTACGGATGGAAGTTTGCCTTGGCACTTGTATATCTGTTGTTTGTACATGAATCCGGGCATTTGGTTGCTGCCAAAAAATTAAAATTGCCGACAACTCCTGCTGTGTTCATTCCTTTTGTGGGGGCGTTCATCGGTATGAAAGAGCGGCCCAAAAATGCAAAGGATGAAGCCTTTTTGGCTTACATGGGGCCATTATTTGGACTGCTTGCCTTTTTGCCCGCCATCCCTTTGTATATTTGGACGAAAGAACCTTTTTGGGCATTTGTCATTGTGTTGGGTTCCATCATCAATCTCTTCAATCTCATTCCAATGACACCGCTGGATGGAGGACGGATTGTTTCGGGGATCAGTACTAAGTTGTGGGCAGTCGGCTTGGTTTTGCTTTTGGCTTATGCGATTTGGGCAGGAAGCTTTATAGGTTTTATGGTGCTAATCATGGGGATCATTGAGTGGCGGAGAATTCGGGAAGAGCAGAAGAATATTGAGTATGATCGAAATCGCGTAAAAGATTATCAAGAGATGTTAACTTCACTCAGAAATATAGCGGAAACGTCCACCTATGAACATTTGCAATATTTCGCCCAATCATTGAAACCGAATTTGCAGGTTGAGGAAAAATTGCAAAACACTTTGCATCTATTGGATGAAGAAGATGGAGAAATGACGGATGAGGAAAAAGAAAGAAAGAGGGAGCTGAAGAAACAGGAATTTCTTTCGGCTTTTGAGAAAGAAGTGGAGAGAATACATAACTATGTTGAGGAAACCGCTTCTTATTATCAAACAGATGGAAAAGTGAAGGCAGGTCTTTTCGTCATTTATATTGCACTGGCAATCGTATTAGGAGTTAGTAGTTATTTAAGTTATCCGTTACTTCCTCCTTTGGAATAGGGAGGCGGATTTGGAATGGCCGACAACTTTAATCGGCCTTTTCCAAAGCCAGCTTGATTCCAAATCCGATAATGATGGTGCCGGTGATTCCTTCAATCACATGTTTGGCTCGCGGTTTTCTCATCAAATCGTTCACCACATTGATGAAATAAACAAAAATCACCAGCCATAAAGCGGACAGTACAGTAAAAGTGAGCCCCATTATCAGAAAGGGCAAAAAGGTGTCATTGCCCCGCTCCACAAATTGAGGGAAAAAGGAGAGGAAAAAGAGAGCCACTTTTGGATTTAATAGATCTGTAAAAAATCCTTGTTTGAAACAGGATTTGTTTTCATTCGGTCTTTTGATGTCCACCGGAATGTTGGTTCCATCCTTTTTCACTAAAGACCATAAAATCTTGGCACCCAAGTAAATTAAGTAAACCGCACCAGCGTATTTAATGATGGAAAATAAAAGGGCGGATTTCACAATGATTGCCGATAATCCCAAAACAGCGGCAAACGTATGGCAAAGAAGGGCGCAAATTATGCCCAAAGATGTTTTCAGGCCGCCGATCCGCTGATTGATTAGCGTGTTTTTCGTTACAACAGCCGTATCAGGGCCGGGTAATATTATAAGAAAAATGCACATGAGGACAAATAAAAAGAAATTTTCCAATTCAAAACACCTTTCTAACGGAGTATAGGATGTAATTTATTATATATAAAGGTGAGAAAATTGGAGAAAAAATTTTTAATATTCCCTCATTTAAATTCGGGATTGTAAGAATCATCACAGAATGGGTGGTACAAATCATTTGGAAGCATGGAGACATAAAATGAGAGAGATGTTAAATAAAATTCGGGAACCGGAAGGAATTTCTTCATCGAAAAAAATAGGGTATACAACTTTATTCTGTATTTTAGGTATGATGATGGGGATTATTTCCAAAATATTGGATACTTCCGCAATTAATGAATTGCCTTATGTCCTTCAAGTCTTGGATTTGGGAAACTTTCTTTCCCGTTTGGGAGTTTGGCTTTTCTTCGGAGTGATGATATCGGTTTATAGTAAATCGCCGATGAGGGCTGCATTAAATGTGCTAATGTTTTTTGCAGGAATGGTGGGGAGTTATTATTATTACACTGTTGCAGTGGCCGGGTTTTTTCCAAAATCCTACATGATGATTTGGGTGGCACTGACAATCCTTTCGCCGGTTTTGGCCTTTGTTTGTTGGTATGCGAAAGGAAAAGGATTGGTGCCGATCATCCTTTCCTCCGCCATTTTTATGTTCATGACAAGCCAAACTTTTGTTTTTGTTTTCTGGTATTTTGATCTTACGCATCCATTGGAATTGCTGATTTGGATCGCCTCAATCCTTGTTTTATACCAATCACCCGGACAAATCGCTAAAGTGGTGATGATAGGAATGGTCCTTTTCATTATTGTAGGGAGCCAAGTGCCATTATATTATGGTTTGTCCGTTCTTCTTTTCTTGAACTGATAAAGGCTTATTAGGGAAGGTTCCCTTTTTGATGCCAAAAAATGAGGCTGGGACAAAACTAGCTTCAAAATAGGAAAAAGGAGAATTTGAGCCAACTCAAATTCTCCTTTTTCCATTTCTCTCCATTATTTTTGGTCAGTTGATCTTTGTTGGCCGTGTATTTCCGTAAATTCACGGCCATTAAGGCAATCCCCATTTCATTTTCCACCTTCGATTTTCCTCGGACGGAAAATCGAGTGAAACGCAAATTAGCCTTCAAGAATCCAAAAACTGGTTCTACGTCCATTTTACGTTGACGGAAAATAGAACCTGCTTTTTCTTCTGAAAGCTTCGCTCTTACATATTCTTTTTGTCGTTCCCATTTTTCATTCACCATGACCTTTCGGTGATTGCCTTCCTTTGCTTTTGTGCATGATGAACGAAATGGACATCCTGAACAGTTTTCACATTCATAGATTTTCAATTCTCGTTTAAAACCGGTCTTATCGGTACGTACAGAACGATAACGGAAGGTTACTCGCTGCTGATTCGGACAAATGTAGGTATCACTTTCTTCGTCGTACATCCAATTGTCTGGATGAAATGGGTTTTGTTTATATTTCTTCTTTTGTTCTTTCTCATACATGGTATATGGAATAAGTGCCTCACATTTTCGATTCGAAAGGATGTCCTCATAGTTCTGTTCACTACCATAACCAGCATCTGCGACAATATATTTTGGCAATGGAAAATAATGCTTCTCAATCTCATTCAAGAACGGAATCAATGTACGTGTATCGGTAGGATTTGGAAAAATGCCATAAGCCAGTGCGTATTGACCTTCTGTTGCGATTTGTACGTTGTATCCAGCCTTCAATTGACCGTTTTTCATATAGTCGTCTTTCATTCGCATGAACGTCGCATCTAAGTCTGTTTTGGAATAACTATTCCGTTCACCCAAGATTTCGAAGTCTTTTTGATACTTTTGTTTACGTAAAATCAAGTCAATCAACTGTTTGTACACTCGCTTCGGATATTTCCGTTCGCTTCTTAATGCTTTTCGTTCTGTGGCATCGGGCGATGCTTCTATCTTTTGGTCATATTCCGTAATCACTTCATCGACTTGTTGCACCATTTGAGCGAGTTCTTCTACGGACAATTCCCCATCACTTTCCCGCTCCATTTCAGGGATGATTTCCTTCTCTAACAGTTCGTTGTAGAGCTGATTGGATTTTTCAATTAAGCTTTTGTTGTATTTTTCAATGGATTTTTTCCACACAAAAGTAAATCGGTTGGCATTCGCTTCAATCTTTGTACCGTCAATGAAAATTGCTTCTTGATCAATTAATTTTTCTTCCACCAGTTGGCAACGGAATTGGACAAAACATTGACGAATTAATTCTTTTACTTCCGGATGCACACGAAAACGATTGATCGTCCGATAACTTGGTTCATAGCCTTGTGCCAACCACATCATCCGAATACTGTCCTTTAAAAGGGCTTCAATTTTCCGACCTGAAAAGACTGATTGGGAATAAGCACACAAAATAATTTTTAGCATCATGCGTGGATGATAAGCAGGACAACCTGTATTTCGAAGAAACGGCTGAAAGGCTTCATCGGGGATACTTTCAACTAAATGGTGAATGTGGAAGGCAATATCATTTTCTTGTAATTTTATTTCTAAATCTAGAGGCAAAACTAATTGATTCATGTTATAATATTTGAACATAAGGACACTTCCTTTGATAAAATTTTTTGGGGTAGATACTTAAATTTTATCAGAAGATGTCCTTAATTTTTATTAAAAAAATAGTAATAGCCCATGAAATTTCATTCCAACATTTCATGGGCTGTTTCCATTTTAGAGGAGGGTTTTGTCCCAGCCTCATTTTGGTTGGAGGGTTGACTTCTATCATTTATTGGAGGGTTGACTTCTATTATTAATCATCGATTTTTACTTCCAGAATATCTCCGTTGACGGCGTTGATTTTAATATCGATTTCTGTGTATTTTTGTTTGAATTCAATTTCATAAATTTGCATTCCATAGTCTGCGTCAAGGGACCAGCTTGTTGGGGCAAGCCCTTGCACTTCCGGCACTTGTAAAGCGATTGCGATGGCTTCACTTGGATCCATCACGCTTGAAAGATCCAATATTTCATCAGTATTTTTGTTTCTTTCAAATTCATTTGCATAGATTTCTTTTGTGGTTGCATCAATTTTTAGTTTGTATTCATTTCTTGAATCAAAACCATCGATATCGTAATATAAACCTCCCAATCCGGTTTCTAAATCAACAGATTCAATTTTTGCATCCGGGTAAGTTTGGTTAAAGATTTTCAAAGCCTCTGAAAATGAAACTTTTGGATTAACGATATCAACATTGTTGGCCTGATTTCCTGTTGAAAGATTTTGAATTGGATTTGAAGTGCCCGCTTGATTAAAGGAATCAACATTTTCGGTTGATGTATTTGCGCCGCATCCAGCTAATAAAAGTAATGTGCATCCTGTCAATGTCAATTTTTTTAACATATTTATCCGCTCCTTCTAATTGCCTGCATGATAATCCTTTTGCAAGCTTTCATTTTTTACTTTTTACTTCTACAAGAACATACCTGCCTGATTATCCCCTTTTTATCTCCTGTCTTCCGATCAAGTATGTTCACCTCTTTCCTTTCCGTTTCGATTTCTATAAAATGATCAGAAATATTTCACCGCCATCCAGCACTTCGAAACCAATATCATCTTTGTGATTATCAAGATACTACTGAATTCTGAAAATTGTATGAAAGAAGCGAAAAAGGATTAAGAAAATAAAAAAAACAACCGGAAGACGGGTCCCGGTTGTCGTTATGGCGTATGGTGAGGAATTGTTTCGGTGGATCATGAATCCCCATTTTATCTTGGGAATGATGCAAAAGGAATAAGAATTGGGGCTATATAAGCGGGCGGTAAAATCTCCTTTCCGATTTTGCCGCCTGAGTTTTGGTATTAATGATTCAATACTTCTTTCATATAGTCGACCAATTCTTTGCTGCGTTTTTCCAATAATTCAATTTCATTGAAAACTTCCTCCGTTATGGAAGCCTGTTCTTCGGAAGCAGCGGAAACTTCTTTTGTCCCATTATTTAATTGATCTAAGTTGTCCCGAATGGTATTTAATGACTTACTGATTGTTCCCAAAGCTTCTTTAGTATGCAGGGAAAGCTTCCGAATTTCTTCGGCCACTACACCGAATCCCCTTCCGGCTTCACCGGAGCGGGCTGCTTCGATAGCGGCATTTAACCCTAAAAGATTCGTTTGACTTGAAATGCCTTCAATCAATTTAACGACTTCTTCAATATGTTTCGATTGTTCAAAGGATTTGGATGCCTGTCCGCTGATATCAGTGCTTGTGGCAGTCAGTTCCTGGGATTTTGCGGAGAGCCGTTCCATATTTTTATGTAAAGTTTGAATGATTTTATTCATTTCTGCCAAGGCGTTGTCAATATTGGCTTCATGATCGAGAGGTTTTGAGTATGTAAGAATCCCGACAACTTCTTTTGTTTCAAAGTCGTGAATGGGCAAGATCTTTGAGGCTACGGGCATCCCAAAATATTCAGGCGGAAGGGTCATGGAAATTTTTTCACCTTTTAATACATTTTGAAAGGCATTATCGTCGTTGGAAAAAATGGAGTCCCCCACTTTCACATCTATATAGATTTTATCAGAGGGTGAAAAATAAATATATTTTTCCTTATCAGTGATTGCCAGAGCTGTGGAAGATCCCAGCGTTTCTTTGATCACAGGGGCAATGTTAATAAAAGCTTGCAAACTACGATTCAACTTTAAACATTCCTTTCATGGATTGTAATGTTTTGCCAGTATAGCGGTTATTTTTTATATCGACAACTTCCAATTTTTTTCGACCCTGTTTATTAATCAATTCTTATAAATTGATTTGAAATATATTATAAACTCTGTTATTTTATGGGTAAACTAATTTACATTTTGTAAATTAGTAATAATAATTAGGAGGTTTTTATAATGAGATTGAAAGACAAAGTTGCCATCATTACTGGCGCGGCAAGCGGCATGGGTGCTGCAGAAGCGAAATTGTTCGCCAAAGAAGGGGCGAAAGTTGTAGCAACTGACGTGAATGAGGAATTGCTGCAAAAAGTGGCCGAAGAAATCAAAGCGGAAGGCGGGGAAGTGTTGGCTATCAAACATAACGTGGCTTCCGAAGAAGAATGGAAATCAGTTGTTGCAAAAGCCGTTGAAACATTTGGAAAAGTGGATGTACTGGTGAACAATGCGGGCATTTCAACCGATAAAACGCTTGCAAATATGACGATGGAAGAATGGAACCGCGTGATGGATATCAACTTGAACGGCTGTGTGATGGGAATGAAATATACGATTCCTGAAATGCAAAAAGCGGGCGGAGGTTCAGTGGTCAACATTTCATCTATCGGCGGCATTGTCGGTATGGCCGGTTCAAGCCCATATACGGCGGCAAAAGGCGCATTGCGTGCATTATCAAAATCCGCTGCAGTGGAATACGCAAAAGATAAAATTCGTGTAAACTCTGTGCATCCAGGCATTATCGTGACGCCGATGACGGCACCGACAATGGAAGCGGCAATGCCATATTATAAAGCGTTCACACAACTTCCATATTTCGGAGAACCTGAAGATGTGGCTTATGGCGTACTATTCTTGGCTTCCGATGAATCACGTTTTATGACGGGTGCCGAATTAGTGATTGATGGCGGTTGGACAGCGTTGTAATTTGTTTTTTCATTGATATTTTCATGCTACTATACAAGTAGTAGGTGATATCAATGAAACTGGACCCAAGACAGGCAAAATCGAAAGAAAAATTACATAGCGCATATTTATCTTTGATGAAAGATGGAAACGTGCAACTCACGATTCAGCAAATATGCAAAGAGGCCGGTTTGACGAGGCCGACATTTTATAAACTTTACAACGATATCAATGAGCTCAGAAGGGATCTATTCAATCATCTGTTGTTGCAGTTGAAAGAAGCCTTGACAATTCAATCCCCGAAACCACTGAAAGAAATGCCGAAAGAAGAAATGCCAAGAAACTTATTTTTGCTTTTTGAGCATATCCAAAATCATCGCATTGCTTATGAAACTTTTTTAATTCATCAACCGGATGCGTTATTTATTCAGGGCATTTTGGATATATTAAAGAGATATGTGGAAGAAGGGATTCATTATACCGAAACCCGCCAATATTTGCTGAGTGAAAATGAGGAATTGATCATTTCGTATATTGCGGGCGCCTATTTGGAAAGCATCCGATGGTGGATTACCACCAATTACAAATGCACTCCAAATGAAATGGCAGCCACCCTTATCGAATTATCGATAAATGGTCCATACATAAAGCGATTTAATTAGATGGTTTGATTGGCTTATCATCCATTAGGTGTCAGGCCTTTCACAAAAAGAGGCTGGGACATAACTAATAAAGTGAACGAGCTGCAAAAAGATTTTTTGTAATAAATTGATTGGAGTGACGGGGCGAGTGCTCCTGTCGCGCACGCTTAGTCGCAAAGCAAAAGCTTTCCTGCGACGAGCCCTCTCGAGACCCCGCAGGAGCGAAGGATTGAGCTCCGAGGAGGCTCGAGCCGGGCCCGCGGAAAGCGTCCCCGGAACGGAAATCAATTTTCTTCAATTATCAAAAAAACACCATTTTCTCCCGGGAGAAAATGGTGTTTTTTATCTTTTGTCCCAGCCTCTCTGAAGATTGTTTCTTTTTTCAATTTGAATGGTCATATGATGCAATGAAAAATCATCGTGAAGCATCTTCTGGATTTTTCTTAATACAACTTGCTCATCCGCATCTTGTGAAACAATTACGTGGCATGTAAATGAAGGGTAGTCGGAAGTGATCATCCACAGATGCAAATCCGCCACTTCTTGCACTTCTTCAATCGTAAGCAATTTTTCTTTAATCATGAGGGTTGATAATTCCTTCGGTGCCGCTTCCATAAATATGTTGAATGATTCCCTCACCACCCGGAACCCACTGGTACTAATGACTATGGCCACAATCATGCTGGCAATGGGGTCCGCCAATTTCCATCCGAAAAGCAGGATTAAGATCGCAGCGGTAATCGCGCCAACAGATCCGAGCATATCCCCGAGCACATGGAGAAATGCGCTTCTCACATTTAGATTATCCTCATTTCCTTTGTTTAAAATAAGAGCAACCGCAATGTTTACCAATAAGCCAATCACCGCTACAATCAACATTCCCATGCTGGCGATTTCCGGCGGTTTCGTAATGCGGTGGATCGCTTCGATCACGATAATAATGGCGATACCAATCAATGTCATCCCGTTCAGGAGGGCGGCAAATATTTCAATTCTGCGGTATCCGTAAGTTTTTTTGCTGTTAGCCTCCTTTTGGCCAATGATGATGGCAAATAAACTGAAACCCAATGATAAAGAATCCGTCAACATATGTCCGGCATCGGACAGCAAAGCCAAACTGTTTGTGATCAGTCCCCCAACCACTTCGACAAGCATAAAACTGGTAATAAAAATAAAAGCCCATTTTAGAGCATTTTTATTTTTATTATCTTCGAGCTGACCGTGGTAATTAAGATGATTTGGATCCATCATAAATAACACTTCTTTCCATTCGTCTTTATTTTTTATCATAGCAAATAAAAGGTGGAAATAATTTGTATTTTTTAGGTAAAATCTCATCTTCATATTATAGTATGCCGCGCCCCTTTTTGGTAATCAAATCAACCTGCAGTTGATGAATGTTCAAAAACGTAACTATTATTTGATATAAATTCGTTCCCTTTTTCATTAAGATAAGAATAAAGGATGATGATAAATATGGATCATTTTCAATTTACAAAGATTTTTGCAAATCGTCGAAAAGAATTGAAGTTGACACAGGCACAAATCGCTGAATATATAGGGGTTTCAAGAGCGGCGGTTTCCAAATGGGAAAAGGGGCAAAGTTATCCCGACATTACACTGTTGCCCAAATTGGCGAAATTATTCCATCTCTCAATTGACGAATTATTGGGTTACAATTCCCAGATGACCAAAGATGAAATACGGCAAACCTACATCCGGCTTTCAAAGGAGTTTTCAAAACAGCCTTTTGAACTGGTTGAACAAGAAATTGAGGAACTATTGAAGGAATATTATTCCTGCTTGCCATTTGTTCTAAAAATGGCACAACTTTATTTAAATTACGCTCCCAAATCGCCTGATCGGCAAAGAACATTGAACAGAGTCATTCAACTTTGTTCCCAAGTAAAAATGTTCAGTAAAGACTTTTTGCTCATTAACGAAGCGACGATGATGGAGGCCGTTGCATTATTGCAATTGGGGAAACCGGAAGAGGTTTTGGAATTATTGGGAAATGATATAAATCATCCTGTGGAGGCCAACCAGCTCATTGCAACTGCCCATCAAATGATCGGAAATTCAAAGAAGGCTAAAGAAATCATCCAAGTCAGTTATTATCAAAATTTGGTGCAACTGGTTTCCTATGCAACGGAAAGCATGATGATGGAGATGGAAAACGGGGATTATGTGGAGGAAACGGTTCAAAAAATTCACCGGCTTATTCAGCTCTTTGATTTGGAAAGCCTTCATTTCAATACTTGTCTGATTTTCTACTATAAAGCTGCCGCAGTATTTGTTTTAAAGGGTCTCCAAGAACAAGCGATGGAGATGCTGCAATGTTACGCAAAGCTTTGTATAAAAATAAAATTTCCGATGAAGCTGCAAGGAAATTCTTATTTTTATTTAGTGACCGATTGGATAGAAAAAACATCCGTCATTGGCGGAGAAGCTCCGAGGGATGAACAATCCATTAAAAAGGATTTGGTGCTGACCATTTGGAACGATCCAATTTTTGCACCTCTGAAAGAAATCAACGAATTTAAAGCAATGATGCTTAATTTGGCATGTCATTTAAAGGTGGAGGAGGTTCTAAAATGATGGACATCAATTGGGCGTTAGTGGCCCCGCTGTTTGTAATTCAAGTTGTTTTGCTGATTGTTGCGCTGGTGGATTTAATCCGCATTGAGTCGACGAACGGGCCGAAGTGGCTATGGGCGTTGGTTATCATTTTTATTAATATCCTTGGACCAATTGTGTATTTTATTTTCGGGAGGAAATCATGATTACCGTTCAACATTTAACCAAAAGTTTTGGTACGCAAACTGTGGTATCGGATGTTTCGTTCACCCTTGAAAACGGTTCTTTTACGGCGCTGATTGGTCCAAATGGCGCCGGGAAAACAACCATATTGTCCATGCTCGCCGGCTTATTGAAACCAACCAAGGGAACCGTGAGCATGGAGGGGATCAAGGATATCCGGAAGGAAATCGGATTTTTGCCCCAATATCCGCAATTTTATCCATGGCTGACGGGTCTGGAATTCATTGAAATGACGGCAAAGTTGAGCGGGATTTCCGCAAAGGATGCCAAAAAAGAAGCGGAAAAAGTTTTGGAATTTGTCGGCCTTAAAGACGCCATCCGCAAAAAAACATCCCAATATTCCGGCGGTATGAAACAACGGCTTGGCATTGCCCAGGCAATTGTCCATAAACCGAAACTGCTGTTATTGGATGAACCTGTATCTTCCCTCGACCCGGTTGGAAGAAGGGAAATCATGAATCTGTTGAAACAATTGCAGCTTGATTCCACGATATTGTACTCAACCCATATTTTAAATGATGCGGAAGAAATGACCGATCAACTTCTTTTTTTGAAAAAGGGACAGGTTGTGGAAAAAGGTTCTTTAAACAAGATTCGGGAAAAATTTGATGTGCCCCGTATTCGAATTCAATTTGCGAAAGTTGAAGAAGCTACCGGTTACGCTTCTCAAACAAAATGGTCCACTGAGGTGGAAGGAACCGTTGTTTATATCCATATAAAAGATCATTTCCCCACAATGCAGCAAGTGATGGGGGAACTATCCAATTCCCCATTTACGGTATTAAAGATTGAACGGGAACTGTTGACCCTTGAAGAGATTTTCATGAAGGTGGTATCGCCATGAGGACATTCACCACACTATTTCAAAAAGAATTGCGGGAAAGTTGGCGCAGTTTCAAGTTTTTGTGGATGCCGCTCCTTTTTATATTTCTTGGCATCTCGGATCCTATCATGAATTATTATATGGAAGATATTTTAAATGCGGTGGGAAATTTACCGGAAGGATTCACCATGACATTTCCTGATTATACTCCTGCGGATATTTTGCTCGCTTCCACTGGCCAGTTTCAGTCGATCGGTCTTATTGTACTCGTGATACTTGCGGCGGGGATGATCAATCGGGAGAGGCAAAATGGAACGGCCCTTTTCTTATATGTGCGGCCCATTTCATTTACAGCTTTGTTTTTCAGCAAATGGGCGGCAATAAATTTGCTTGCCGTTTTCAGTGTTATTTTGGGTTATGGGGCGAGCATGTATTATACAGCCATTTTATATGGTACTGTGAAGCCCCTTCTTTTTATTCAAATGGTTGCAAGTTATTGTGTCTGGATTTTCTTTGCAACGACCATTGCCCTTATGTTCAGTGCCATGTTCAAAACAGCCCTTTCCATCACATTCACGGTGATCCTTTTGCCTATTGGCGTTCTTATCCAGTCATTGATAGGACAGTTTTGGAACGTTTCACCATGGAAATTGGCGGATTACAGTGTCCAATTATTAACCCAAAGCGAAAACGAATATTATTTGAAAACATTGGTGTTAACAATCGTTTTAACGGTCATCTTTATGATCATCGGTGTCCTATTCACCCGGAAAAATGCTTCGACAGTTAAAATCTAAAAAAGTTGGAAGACCTTTTTCATCATCGAGAAAAGGTCTTCCGCTTCATTAATAGCCCCAATCGATTACTTGCCATTTTCCTGTTTTACTGTTTCGCTTCAATATCCACATCCAATCCGTATAGGTTGAATCAGGATTAAATCCTTGATTGATGCTTGACGGGCCGGTTTTGAAATTGGAAAACAGGATGATTATATCTTCTTTTTTCAGGCTTTTTCTCACTTCATCACCGGAATTCACATAAACTTCAATTTCTTTTTCGTAGTCCTCTTCGGAATACCATAACTTTGTCAAATGGCATCCTTCGAAAGATTGGAACTGTTCTTTTACTGCTTCCATTGCCTCATGAATTTCTTCTTCGGTAAAGTGCCTCGATTTCTCCATTTCAATAACGGCATCTTTTGTTTCCCCATTTTTCGCGCACGCTGTTAAGACAAAGATAAGGCAAATGAATCCCAGAAAATACACCCACTTTTTTGCGTTCATATAGAATCCCCCAATTCAATTCATTTCTTAATAAGACAATATGAATCAAAAATGAGTTCCAAAAAATATGAATTCAACACTTTGAAAATAGTACAACCTGTTATATGCTAATATAATTGGATGGATGTAAAATCAAAAAATTACTATAAGGAGTTATAAAATGAAAAAGATATTAAACTCTTTCATTTTGACGATGGCCGCCATTATTATGATGGTTGGTTGCACAAGTATTGAACCGTCAACAAACGGCAGTGATCAAACAGTTGAACAATCCGCAACGAAGGAGAGATCCGCCGAAACCATTACCGAACGTTTTCCAGGATATAAACTGATAGAAGTGGATGGAGGGGATTTGTCCGGGCATCGCGAACCCAACGTGGTAGTGGATATTGGCTTTGGCGATCGGGAGTACTGGGCATTTACGAACGAATACGGGCAGCTTGTAAGGGTGATTGCCGATGAAATCATTTTGCAGGATGACCGCACAGAACCTGTCACATCATCCGGAAGATATTATGATGATGAAGCGAAAGTCCCTGGCGTCGAAAGACCGGATTTGGATGAAGGGCATGTCATTGCCGATTCTTTGGGAGGGGTATCCAATGCATATAACATTACACCGCAAAATAGCACACTGAACCGGCATGGCGATCAGGCCTATATGGAAGATGTGATTCGTAAAGCGGGGGGAGCAACGGATTTTGAAGCGATCATTACATATCCAAATACAACAACACAAATACCTTCCCATTACAAATACACTTACACGGTGAACGGGCATAAGGTTGTGGATGAATTTGATAATGTGGATCCCGATAAAGTAAACGAGTCGCTTGGATTGACCCGCAATAAAAATTCGAAATCAGCCGGTTCCAACAAAAAAGGGGATATTTCCGCGATCGATACAAACGGTGACGGCCAAGTATCCATAAAAGAAGCGAAAGCGGCAGGATTCAAGATGCCGATTACGAAGGATCATTGGCTCTACCCTTATATGCATGATGCGGATCAAGACGGTTTGGTAGGAGAATAATCTGCATTGACGATAAAAGATAACGGTTGTTTGTGCGGATCGGTTTGTAAACAGAAAAAGCTCTGCAATCCTGATTGGATTGCAGAGCTTTTGATTCTTATTAAGATAAAACTTTAAATTGACTTACTTCTTCCTGAAGCATTCGGGCGCCATCACTCAAAGATTTTGCAACATCATTGATCTCATTCAAGCTGGCTGTTTGTTCTTCGACAGAAGCATAAACCGTATTTGACTGTTCCGCCGCATGATTAGCCAAATTCGCCATCTCTGAAACGGAGGCGGCGACTTCTTCCGTGCTTGCCGAAATTTCTTCTGTGGAAGCGGAAATTTCTTCAATTTGAGATGACATGGTTGTAATGGCATCCAAAATATCGTTGAAGGCCACTTGGGCATCTTGCAAGTATTCCACACCTTGATCGACGTTTTGGACAGTTAGGTTCACACTGTTTTCCACTTCTTTTGTACCGGTTTGAATTTGTGAAGTAAGTTCAATAATTTTTTGAGCCGAGTTCTTAGATTCTTCTGCAAGTTTCCGGACCTCGTCTGCCACAACGGAAAATCCTTTTCCATGTTCACCCGCCCGTGCAGCTTCAATTGCAGCATTAAGGGCCAACAAGTTTGTTTGCTCCGTTATATTCGTTATTACATTGGTGATGTTTTCGATTTCCGCTGATTGGCTGCTTAAATGTCTTATTTTTTCTTTGGTTTCATAGGATGATTGTTGAATCACTTTCATTTGTTGTTCGACTGTTTTTATTGTTTTGCCGCCTTCTTCAGAAATGGAACGGGTATTGATTGTTTGTTCCAACAGGGTTTGAGCGGCTTCTGCGATTCTGCCGACTCCTTTTGCTGTATCGTCAGTTGCAGCCGCGCATTCCTGGCCGGTAGCCGCCGCTTTGGAGCCGTTATTTGCAAGAAGTTCCACTGAGTTTGCGACATCTTTTGAAGCGTGGGCGATTTCTTGAGTGCTGGCAGCCAATTGTTCGGCGGCCGCAGTCGTTTGGGAAACATTTGCCGATACGTTGCCGATTAAGTGGGCAAGGTTATTTTTCATTGTATTAAAGGCTTGTGCCAAATCATTTATTTCATCTTTTGTTTTCACGGATACATCTTCTTCGCGAAGATCCCCGGTAGCCATCACTTGAGCTGCTTTTGTCAATTTATTTAAAGGAGCAGAAATATTTCTTACAATAATGATGGTTAATAGAATCGAAACGATTGCCGATAAAGCCGCAATCACTATTTGAATGATTATGCTTCTCTCCGCATGGGATGTAGTGTCCACTTTTGTTGTATTCATTTGTTCTGTTTGAAAATCAATGATGGTATTGATTGCATCCTGAATCGCTACATTCGCCGGCACCGCATTATTAAAAAGCACATTATAAGCTTCGTCCAACTGTTTTTTATCGACATAGTCAATCACTTGATCGACATATTCACTGTATAATTGTTGCTGTTCTTTGACGATTTTGAATTGCTCGATCATGGAAGCATCCCGGAATAAAGATTCGATTTTTTCGACCGTTTCAGCAACAATTTTCCTTTGTTCATACAATTTTTCCAAGTCTTCATCGCTCTGGCGCAATACATAAGATCTGAGATACAAACCTTGCAGAGAAGAAGCGTTTTGAATTTTCCCGACTTCAACGACCTTATGCACTCGATCGTCAATTAAGTAAGAATAATCGTCATTCACTTTTGAAATTTGGATGGAAGAATAAGTTGCAAGAACGATTAAAATGAAGATAATTGTACCGAAGCTTGCAAGTAACTTGTTTTTGATTGACATATTTGCTCACTCACTCCGTTAATTTTTTGATATTTTATAATGAAAAAAATTGTAAAACAAAAATAAATAATAAAACAAAAGAATAAATATGGGTATTTTAACCCTATAATATAAAACCGTATAATTATTTTAATGGTATAAAAAAAGTCTAAGTTTATTGCAATTATAATTTCGACAGAATGAAATAGAATTTAATAGGAAAATTGATTTTTACCGTTTTTTCATAACTAATAAAGTAAATTCCGGTATAAGTAAGCCAAAATGATCCGTTATTGATGACTATAAGAAATCAGGCCAGGTAATCCTACACACAGATCCCCTGATTTTGAGCCGATTGAAATATGAAATTAAACAAGTAAACGGCGATTCAATCAGAAGAATCGCCGTTTTTTGTTGAAAAACATTTTGAATCAATTAAAACTATTTCAATCTAATTTAGAAATGACTTTTTATACGGTTGCATCTATGATTTCGTAATCATAAAAATTTTTCATTTATAAAGATTTTTCTTAAGTTTTACAAAATATAAACTATAAAAAAACATATTTAAAAAATAAAAGTTTTATCGATAAAAAAATAGGCTCCGTTTGACAACAATGGTTGATCATTAGAGGAAGGTGGAGAAATGAAAAATACCTCAACAAAAATACATAAATTCAGTATTCGTAATTTCCATGTGAAAATACTTGTCTTTATGACCTTAATCTTGATTATTTCTTCTATGTTAATTGGAGTAATTTCTTATCAGTCTGCAAAGAAAAAATTGGAATCACAAATATTGGATGATATTTCGGATAATGTATCGATGATGAATATCGTCATTAACGATGTGATTGATCCTAAAATAACGGACATTCATGTACTCACAAATCAAATGAAAACATCCAAGTTCCAAGAGACGGATCAACTGGAAATACGGAAATGGCTGGATTTTTATCAGGAATCGCATCCGGAAGTTGCCGGTGTTTATTTAGGAAACGAAGATGGGAAGTTTGTAAAGGAGCCGGCGGAGTTGGGGGTTCCGGAAGGATACGATCCCAGAAAAAGAGATTGGTATAAACAGGCGATGGAGCAAAAAGGCGAAGTGATTATTTCCGAACCCTATGTTGCGGCAAGTACAGGAGAAATGGTAATCACCATTTCAAAAACAGTCAACGATGGTAAAGGCGTAGTGGGCATTGATATCAATCTGAATAAATTGCAAGAAGTAGTCAAAGATATACATATTGGCAAAGAAGGCTATGGTTTTGTTATAGACGATAACAACAAATATATTGCCCATCCCAATGCTGAGTTGGGAAGTGAAGCGAAAGGATCGGTTTTTGAAAAACTGCATGAAAAAGAGAGGGGTCAGTTAAACGAACAATTAAACGGAAAATCCGTCGCAATAGTGTATGTGACGAATGAACTGACCAAATGGAAAATCGGCGGGTTGATCGACAAAAAGGAGATAGATGAAGCTAACGCGTCCATTCTGTACACCTCTTTGATGGTGGGGATCTTTGCGATCATTTGTGGAACGATTGCGGTGGTCTTCATCATTTCGTCTGTGAGCAAACCGATTAAACAAATCGTTGAATTATCGGCAAAAGTCAGCAAAGGGGATTTGACCCAATATGCGGCAATACGGTCCAATGACATTATCGCCAAATTGGGAAATGCTTTTAATGAAATGATTGATGGTTTACGTACACTCACCAACCGAATTGATGAAACAGCTGAAAATGTCGCCGCTACGGCAGAACAGCTGTCTGCAAGTTCCGAAGAAACAAGCGCCGCGACAGAACAAGTGGCCAACTCCATTCAAGAGGTATCAAGAAACGCAGAGGTGCAAACCAATACGGTTGAGAAAGTATCCCAAATTTTTAAAGAAGTTTCACGTGGCGTAACATACATTGCGGAGCGTTCATCAAAAGTAACGGATCTTTCCCATCAATCCGTTGCAGAGGCGGATGAAGGCGGAAAAGCGATGTCTAAAACAGTGGAACAGATGAAATTTATTCATTCATCTGTCAGTGAATCACAAGATATCATCCAATCTTTATATGAAAGTTCCAAGGAAGTGAATGAAATCTTAAAAGTGATTACCGATATTGCGGATCAAACGAATCTTCTTGCGTTGAACGCAGCCATTGAAGCGGCCCGTGCAGGCGAACATGGCAAAGGTTTTGCGGTTGTTGCCGATGAGGTAAGAAATCTTGCTGAACAGACACAAAATTCGGCGAAGGAAATTCATGCGATTATCGAAAAAATTCAAGCGGATACGGAAAATACAGTGAAGACGATGGAACGGATTACGACAGATGTAAAAGACGGAGTGGTGATTACTGAAGAAGCCATTGGGAAATTCAATCGGATTCTACAAACAACGAAGGAAATTTCACCGCAAATGGAGGAAGTTTCTACAGCCGTTTCGGAGATGTCCAGTGCCATTCGAAATGTTGGTCTGGAGATGGAAGGAATTGTGGAAGTGGCACAAGAAAATACCGCCGCTTCCCAAGAAGTGGCTGCATCTGTGGAAGAACAATTGGCGGCAATGCAGGAAATTTCCGCTTCTGCCCAATCGCTTTCTTCCATGGCCGAAGATTTGAAATCAGCCATTTCAAATTTCAAATATTAAAAGGAATGGGAGCTTCTCTGGGGAATAACCCCCGAGAAGCTCTTTTCATGCCATTTTAGACACTGGCAGCTTTCTTCAGTTTGTTGAAATCCGGACGAAGTCTTTTTCATTATTGGTTGATTTATATTATATTAATTAACGGAGAATATAGAATATCCATACTTTTACGTTTGATAACAAGCAAGAAATCATGTTATAAGAATATGTAAATAATCGAGACTGTTTCAAGATTATCATCATGAGAGGAATTGAGGTTTGAATGAAAGAGAATTTTTGGTTGAATTTGCCTCGACCATTTTTTGTATTGGCCCCAATGGAAGATGTAACAGATGTGGTATTCCGCCATGTGATTAGCAAAGCGGGCAGACCGGATGTATTTTTCACCGAATTTACAAATACGGACAGTTATTGTCATCCGGATGGCCGGAAAAGCGTACGGGGACGTTTATTATTTACAGAAGATGAGCAGCCGATTGTGGCGCATATTTGGGGAGACAAGCCGGAATATTTCCGCCAGATGAGTATTGGCATGACTGAAGAAGGATTTAAAGGGATCGATATTAACATGGGCTGCCCGGTGCCGAATGTTGCATCACGGGGAAAAGGCAGCGGACTTATTTTACGGCCGGACGTGGCAAGTGAATTGATCCAGGCGGCCAAAGAGGGCGGGCTTCCTGTGAGTGTGAAGACACGGTTGGGTTATACAAGCATCAGCGAATGGGAAGAGTGGCTCACTCACATTCTCAAACAAAAGATTGCCAACCTTTCCATTCATCTGCGGACAAGAAAGGAAATGAGCCAAGTACCTGCCCATTGGGAACTTATTCCGGAAATTAAGAAACTTCGGGATCGTATTGCGCCTGAAACGGTTTTGACAATCAATGGCGACATTCCTGACCGTCAAACGGGACTTGAACTTGCAGAACGATATGGTGTGGACGGAATTATGATCGGAAGGGGCGTATTTAAAAATCCTTTTGCCTTTGAAAAAGAGCCGAAAGAGCATACCGTTCAGGAATATTTAGATTTATTGAGATATCATTTAGATTTGCATGACAAGTTTATCGAAGAAATACCACGTTCCATTACGGCGCTTCATCGCTTCTTCAAAATCTATGTAAAAGGCTTCCGTGGGGCAAGTGAGTTGAGAAACCGCTTGATGAATACAAAATCTACGGAGGAAGTAAGAGCGTTGCTGGAAGAAATGGAGCAGCGGATTGATTTATCGGCTTATGTAAAATAAAGCACCTGTCCAAAGACCATCCAATATGAGATGGTCTTTTTTCAATGGAGAAAAAATATATAACAAATGGTCATCGTAACTGTAATTTTGGATTTTTCAGAAATTTCTATGTATGATTGAATTATGAGTAAATCATGAGGATGTGAATGACAATGCCGAAATGGACTTGTCCCCATTGTTATCATATGAACAACAGCCATGCAACCTATTGTTTGAAGTGCGGTTATTACAAAGAAGATGCCAAAACGGATTTCTATTGGACATGTCCGGAATGCCAGGAGGAAAACAGCAATCATACCCTTTATTGCATAAAATGTGGACACCATTATGAGGAATTTCAGCCGAAGCTGGCAAAAAATCCGAAAGAAACATCAAAATTGCCAAAATTAACCGAAAACGCACGGGCCATTCTTATCGTGGAACTTATCATCATTGGAATTGCAAGTTTCATCTCCATTTATAATAAAGAAAGTGTCAGCGACATCTTTCTGTCCATCTTGATCGTCCATTTATTTTTTGGATTGTATTACATAATGGTGGCATTTATAAAAAGTGGATTCGGAGAGATGATGAAATCGATTTTCATTCAAGGCGGAATCATCATCGGGATGTTGATCGTGGCAGGCTTGACAAGCGGGGCAACCGGTCAAACCGGGTTGAATGCTTACTCATTGAATTATTTAAAGAATCACGCGATTGAAGTGGATTATGATGAGTTGCATCAAATCGCCTTTGAACGTTATGGAAGCCAAAGAAAACAGCTGGTCAAATTTTCGGGCAAAGTCTTTCTTTTGGATGGCACTGAATATATGATGATTGATATGTCGACGGAACCGTTAAAAAATCAAGTGGTATATGTAAAAAGAAAAGAGCAGGATTATGAAGTCGGCCTAAATGACCAAGTGGAGATATATGGAAAAGTGTTGGGAACCGCTTCAACGGCCAAACATCTGGAAGAACAAATGACAGTGCCGGTCATCGAGAGTTATTCACTATTATTACGCTGATAAACGGTATTATTTGGCTGAAAAAAATAGTAAAGGGTGCAGCGTTTGCGGCGCTGCACGATCCATTCTGCCCTTTAGAGGACGTCGATTCTTGCCATTAAAGCGATTAAAATTTGCAGTAATAATTGGATGTTGATGATCAGATCTGTGTCAGTTGTAGTAATTCTGACTCCTCTGGAATTTTCGACATATGTTTGTTGTCTATTGATTTGTTTTGATTTTACATTTGCAATTAATTCTTGCGTGATTCTTTCAGCTTCTCTGCTGCTGCCAATGGAAATGCTGAGAACCAAACTGATGGCAGCCTGCAATGCCACTTGCAGGGACAATGCCGCTTGCGTATCTGTCGTTGTAATTTCAACATCTGCTGAATCAATGACAATAATTTGCTCATAGGATTCTTGAATATTATCGATTGATCCTTCCAAGTTGTTTTTATCCCGATCCATAGGATGTACGGAAGAAGGATCTAATGCACTCCAACTTCTTTCTCTACTTCTTTTAGTCATATCGATTCCTTCAACAGCAGGCATATTTCCACGCCAAACTGTGCTTTTGCCCATGCCATTATTCCTCCTTTTGCGGTTTATGGGTCTCACTTCTTAATTGTTTTCACCAATTTGTTCACATTATTTTCTAAGTCCATAAGCAAGTTTTTTAACTTTCTTTTTTCTTGCACGCTTAATCGGGGTTTTCTAAGTTTTACCCCGTTCCTTTTAAGGACACTGTCTATCAGAAGGTTCACACTTTGATCGGTAACGGAATTCATACGGCGGTTTCTCCTGTCCAATATAATCCCTCCTTTCTATTTGGCTGCCATTAGATTATGTGAGAATCAAATCTATATTTGGGTAATTATTACGAGTTTTTTTAGAAAAATATAATAGAAAAAAACCGGATTCCTTTTGGTGAAAGTGAAGGTATAAAAAGTATGGGGAGAAATTTTTCTGAATGGAGGATTTTTTAGTCGGACTTTGACAATGGAAGTGGCCGAAAATCAGGGGAAATGAAAAAGAACATCTATATAAACATTCCATCACATAAAAAAAGCCGGATTCAATTCAAATCCGGCTTTTTTATGTTTTGTCATGAATAATCAATATCAGATTTCATTCACCGTTCATACAATAAACATAACGCCAATCCCTAATTAATTATTGATGAATAGGCGTATAACTATGTACCTTTTTGCCTTTACACGTATAAATAATAATGAATTTTATAATGGGAGGAACAACAATGAACAGGGAGCTTATGCAATCTTTATTGAACAAAGTTGTCAGAGTTGACCGTGGAGGACCTGAGTCAAGGGTTGGAAAAGTGATTTCTGCACAAAGTGATTATTTCGCATTATTGACGGAACAAGACGGTGTAGTGTTCTATAAACTGCAACATGTTAAAAGCATTACACAAGATTCAAGAAATGAAATGAAGTTGAATGCAGAAGTGCCGGAAGATTTCAAACGGTTTGAGAGTTTTATGGATTTCAAATCCGTATTGACAGAGTTGCGTCATCGATGGGTGAAAATTAACCGTGGAGGACCTGAGTCAGTGGAAGGGGTATTGGAAGAAATATTTGATGATTATGCCACTATCGTCAAAAATAATGAAGTCATCCGTGTAGCAATGTTCCATATCCGCAATGTGAGCTATGGCTTGAAACCTGAAAAGAAAGAACCTGAAAAACAACAGGATGAAAACAGCCAACAATAGGGGAAACTTTGTGCGGATTGCATGTAAAAGGAGGCCCTAATTTTGAATGCGGATAATTTGTTGGATACTATCAGAGGTTTAGAAGGCTTAGAGATCGAATTATTTCTGGCTGAAAACCAATCCATTCATGGCACCTTATTAAGTGTTCAAGATGATCATTTGATTGTTAAAGCGGATGAAAAGATTTTATATTTTCCTATCACCCAAATCAAAGCCATTTCGAAGAATGTGAATGATTCAGGATTAAACAATAACGGTTCAAAAATTGCAACCATCAACCGGGCGAAACTGGATGAAATTCTAAAAACAATGTATTTGCAATGGATCACCGTCAACAGTTTCAACAATCAAAGCTTTTCGGGAGTGCTTAGCAGGGTTTTCAACGACTATATATTATTGATTAACGGAGACAGACAATTCTTTATATTAAAATCGCAAATTACAAATGTTCTTAATGAGCAAGTGGATGAAAATCAAATCGAAAATCTTGTATCCAATGCGGCATCAAACATCACCTTTGTTCCATCAGATTCAAACTTGTCTAACACGGATAACCAATTGACAGAAGAGCAGAAAAAAGCGATAGCGGAAACGATCAAAGAAAAAATGAAACAGCTTGTTCCAAGGGCAAATGAAGAAGAGACGACGCATCAGGATTCTCCGGAACAAACAACAGTTGCCCAACAAGAAGAACAGCACGAAGAACAAACAAACGTAACGGTCCAAGATGAGAATATCGAAGTAATTACGGCAAATGACACCTTCCTTCACGAATCACCTCGAAACGAATCGGAAAACCCGCAAGAGATTGAAATAAAATCAACCACAGCGGATGAAGATATGGAGAAAAAGCAGACAGCCACACTCGCTAAAAAGAAGAAAAAACACCAAAAAAGACCTCACTTCCAAGAAGTAAAATTCAACTCTCCAATACAAGATTGCACTTGGGAATTGACGACAATGGAAGCGGATGTTCCAAGTGATAAGAACAAGGAAACAGATGAATTGAATCCGGAACTAAAAAAAACGGATATTGCTTTGACAGAAGATATTGCAGCAATTGCAGAGAAAGAAGACTTCGACATCGGAATTGTTTCTGAATCCTTGGAAGAAACAGAGCAACCGGCTGATCAAGTGCATGAAATTCAACCAGTGACCGGAGAAATTGCGGTGGCAGCGGAGCAGGAAAATGCGGAAGAAAACGTTGAAGAGATTTTGGAGCCAATCGTGCACGCAGCTTCCGGTGAAGAAACAGACTTCTTGCATGAGCCGGTGAAAATGCTCATGGAAGATAATAAGCGGCTATTGGAATATCAGTACTATGCATTAATGAAATTTGCAGAAAGAATGTATCACATGGAAAACCAATATAGAGCCATCATGAAACATGCAGAAAAAATGTATTTGCAGTTAAAGGAGAGACGTTATTATTAAAGGTTGATAGGAGAAGGAGGGAAAACATTGATGATGCTCCTTTACTTCTCAATTGTAGGTGTTTTGTTTTATAAGTTATTTCTGAAATCACCGGTGCCAACAAAGGAAGAAGCAGTGGTGGAAACGACCAAGTCGACATATGAAGAATCTAAGGCGGCTGTTTAAATGGTAGATTTTTCTACGATTCTCATGTTAATCATTTTTACTCTCTCCATTGCATTTATGCTTTGGAGACCTAAGGGGATCAATGAAACGATTCCGGTGACAATAGGGGCTGCGATGATTGTCGTACTAGGATTTGTAAGCATCCAAGATCTAAAAAACATTCTGAGTATTGTAAGTGGCCCCTCACTTACAATACTTTCCGCTATTATGATGTCCATTGTATTGGAGAGTATCGGTTTTTTTAAATGGATTGCCCAAAACATTATCATAAAATCGAATAATTCAGGAATCAGGCTCTATGTATATATCAATCTATTATGCTTTTTTATGACGATGTTATTCAATAACGATGGAAGCATTCTCATTACAACCCCCATCATCATCCATATTATCCGGTTTTTATCATTGAAACCCCATCAATACACCCCATATCTGATTTCCGGAGCACTGATTGCAACAGCTTCAAGTGCACCGATAGCAGTAAGCAATATTTCCAATTTAATAGCGTTGAAAATTGTTGGTCTGGATTTAAACGGTTATGTGAAAATCATGTTCATTCCTTCGATGATTGGCATTTTTACAATGAGTCTGCTGCTATATTTCTTATTCAGAAAGAGTATTCCGAAACAATTGGGATTAATTTCGATTCACGACAAACCATCGAATATTTTTACCCATCCTCTTGATCCGTCAGCTGATACGGATATCGATCATCATTTATTTAAAATTTGCATTGCGGTTGTGGTGATTACCAGAGGAGCCTTTTTCGCCCTTTCCCCATTCGGAATTCCTCTGGAGTTGATCGGTTTAATTGGAGCATTTGTACTGATAGCGATCCGTTGGTTCAAAAGAAGAATGGGCATAAAAGATGTGGTCATGAATTCTCCATGGCACATTTTATTATTTGCCTTCAGCATGTATGTACTTGTATATGGGTTGAAAAATCTCGGATTAAATACGCTGATTATAACCACATTCAAAGAGATCGTTGAGCAAGGTGCATTCAACGCCACAATCATAATGGGAATATTGACGACAGTTCTTTCAAATATTTTCAATAATTTGCCTGCTGTAATGATTGGGACGCTGGCAATAACGGAAATGGGTTTGAATCCGGCATTATTGCAGGTTGCCTATCTTGCCAATGTCATAGGAAGCGATATCGGGTCATTGCTGACACCCATCGGCACATTGGCCACACTTATCTGGATGTTTATACTAAAAAAACACAATATAAGGATGACTTGGGGAAAATATATATGTATTACAATTTTGATCATACCAGTTGCGCTGACGGTCAGTCTATTAAGTTTGTATTTGTGGGTATTGCTTGTTTTATTATAAAACATCAGAGTGGAATAAAATGATGAGGTGTAAAGAAATTACGGAATACACTCATTCTCCTCCTCTATGAAAAAGGATTTCCAATTGGATAGGGGGGGGAGAAGTTATTAATAAAGCGAATCCAACTGCTCCCGCAAAAATTTGTTTCGCTTTTCAATGAACTGCAGAATAAAATCCCTCTCCTTCAGGAATTTTTTTCTGCGCTTCTTTATGTAGGGATCTTTTTGGAGATAAGGCAGAATTTCAGATTGCAGTTCATCGATTTGCGGCTGAATGGTTGAAATTGTGAACTGTTCCTGCAGTATGCTTTCCAAAATCCCCCGATACATTTGCTTAAATTGTTCGATTTCCAATAATCTGGCTGTTAAAGTGTTATATCCCTTAATCGGAACAAATTCAAGCCCAAGTGGTTCACCATGCAGGTTTCTTCCCCACGAACCATCATAATCCCATGGGGAGATTTCGAATAATTGGGTGGCACTATTGTGATATAAGGCGTAATTATGGATAAAACCATCAAAGTTTTGTGTACATACAACCCCTGCAAGCCACCTCAAATATTTCCCAACATCCAATATTTTTTGAATTTCTTCCCGAAATGTTTCATCAGGATAAGTGTTGATGATAATCAGCATATTTTTCAAGTGTTCATGGGTTTGGTAGGAATATTTTGTTGTATATCCATCCATCAAAGATTTTTTCAAGTATCCTTCAGGGGTGTACAAAGAAAAATTGGCATCATCATTCGTGGCATAATAGATCGAGCCCTCGGGCAAATTTTTTCTTTTTAAAAAATACTGATCGAATGATTCGATGGCTAAATAGATCCCTTGTTTTTCCCCGTTGATCAACAAGCGGATATGTCTCGATTCCGGTGCAAGCACACCGATTTTTTGGAAAAAAACAAAGGAGAGTTTATTCCGAATCAAGGATGGATCTTTGTATTCCGCATTTAAATGGATTTCGTGATGCCCCTCCATCAAATGAGGCTGTTCAAAAATGATATGGTAGGATTTCTTTTTGTGTTTCCGCAGTTGATTCCCTCTTAAACCGATACGAATGTCATAACGTTGGTCATTGATGGTTAACCGGGCATCAACATAAACATCTGCCCAAATATTTTTATTGATTCTTTTCAAATTCTTCTTAGATATTTCGATGGAATATGTTTCCACATGGATGCCTCCCAAAAATTATTCTTGAAGTTGGAAAATCACCCAAAGCGTGAGCAATGAAATACATAAACTATAAAGAACAAATCTTTGTATATGGAGGGGATTAAGATTAGTACTTTATTAGTTGATGATGTCAGAAAACTGGTTGAAATTGCCGGAGAGAACGATTTACTTCAATATATGTTTAACAACCCGATCGAAGACCCGGAACTGCTCCAGGCGGCGGTTGAAGTGAAAAACAAGAAATCAAACGGTAGCAAAGGGAAATCAAAAGGGAATAAAGAAAGAAGCAAAGGTTCAAAAGGGAACAAAAGTGCCGGATCCAAAGGGGGAAAAGAGAGAAGCAAAGGCAACAAAAGCGGCGGTTCCAAGGGAGATAAACAAAAAAGCAAAGGCTCCAAAGGCAATAAGAGCGGCGGTTCCAAGGGGGATAAACAGAAAAGCAAAGGCTCCAAAGGCAATAAGAGCGGCGGTTCCAAGGGGGATAAACAGAAAAGTAAAGGCTCCAAAGGCAATAAAAGTGGTGGCTCCAAAGGAAATAAACAAAAAAGTAAAGGGTCGAAAGGAAATCAAATGGCAAGCCGCGATTCGAAAGGAAGGGAAAGAAACATCAACTCCTCCCTGGTTGCTGAAATCCAGCAGAAAGTGAAGGAGTATGTTGAAAAGCAAAAGAGGCTGGGACAAAACCCCCTCTAAAATGGAAACAGCCCATGAAATTTTGGAATGAAATTTCATGGGCTGTTTTTCATTTTTTCAATAAAAAATAAGGACCTCTTCTGTTAAAATTAAGTTAGCACACAAAACCTAACAGAAAGAAGGGTCCTTATGTTCAAATATTATAACATGAATCAATTAGTTTTGCCTCTAGATTTAGAAATAAAATTACAAGAAAATGATATTGCCTTCCACATTCACCATTTAGTTGAAAGTATTCCAGATGAAGCCTTCCAGCCGTTTCTTCGAAATACAGGTTGTCCTGCTTATCATCCACGCATGATGCTAAAAATTATTTTGTGTGCCTATTCGCAGTCTGTCTTTTCAGGTCGAAAAATTGAAGCGCTATTAAAGGACAGTATACGAATGATGTGGTTGGCACAAGGATATGAACCAAGTTATCGGACGATCAATCGTTTTCGTGTGCATCCGGAAGTAAAAGAATTAATTCGTCAATGTTTTGTCCAATTCCGTTGCCAACTGGTGGAAGAAAAGTTAATCGATCAAGAAGCCATTTTTATCGATGGTACGAAGATTGAAGCGAATGCCAATAAATTTACTTTCGTATGGAAGAAATCCATTGAAAAATACAACCAAAGCTTAATTGAAAAATCCAATCAGCTCTACAACGAACTGTTAGAGAAGGAAATCATCCCTGAAATGGAGCGGGAAAATGAGGGAGAACTGTCCGTTGAAGAACTCGCTCAAATGGTGCAACAAGTCGATGAAGTGATTACGGAATATGACCAAAAGATAGAAGCATCGCCCGATGCCACAGAACGAAAAGCATTAAGAAGCGAACGAAAATATCCAAAACAAGCGTACAAACAATTAATAGACTTCATTCTACGAAAACAAAAATACCAAAAAGACTTGGACATCTTGGGGGAACGGAACAGTTATTCCAAAACAGACTTAGATGCGACGTTCATGCGAATGAAAGACGACTATATGAAAAACGGTCAATTGAAGGCTGGATACAACGTACAAATCGCAACAGAAGGTCAATACGCACTAGCTTATAGCATCTTTCCAAATCCTACTGATACACGTACATTAATTCCGTTCTTGAATAAGATAGAAAAGGATTATTTTCCGTTGCCAAAGTATATTGTCGCAGATGCTGGTTATGGTAGTGAACAAAACTATGAAGACATCCTTTCGAATCGAAAATGTGAGGCACTCATTCCATATACCATGTATGAGAAAGAACAAAAGAAGAAATATAAACAAAATCCATTTCATCCAGACAATTGGATGTACGACGAAGAAAGTGATACCTACATTTGTCCAAATCAGCAGCGAGTAACCTTCCGTTATCGTTCTGTACGTACAGATAAGACTGGTTTCAAACGAGAATTGAAAATCTATGAATGTGAAAACTGTTCAGGATGTCCATTTCGTTCATCATGCACAAAAGCAAAGGAAGGCAATCACCGAAAGGTCATGGTGAATGAAAAATGGGAACAACAAAAAGAATATGTAAGAGCGAAGCTTTCAGAAGAAAAAGCTGGTTCTATTTTCCGTCAACGTAAAATAGACGTAGAACCAGTTTTTGGATTCTTGAAGGCTAATTTGCGTTTCACTCGATTTTCCGTTCGAGGAAAATCGAAAGTGGAAAATGAAATGGGCATTGCCTTAATGGCCGTGAATTTACGAAAATACACGGCCAACAAAGATCAACTAACCAAAAATAATGGGGATAAATGGAAAAAGGAGAATTTGAGCCAACTCAAATTCTCCTTTTTCCTATCTAGAAGCTAGTTTTGTCCCAGCCTCACTACTTAATAATGAAACCGATTAATGATACCGTTCAAGTGGATGGCTTCTTCCGCAAGTTTTGAAGCATTCTGCGCGAGGGTGTTAATTGCCTCCACTTGAATATCCACGCTCTCATTTGTTGCGGCTACCATATTTGTAAAGTCATTTGCGATGGTGTTCACTTGTTTCATAATTTCTTGAAGTTTATTTCCATCTTCATGGACAAGATCTACAAATTTACGGTTATTCAATACCAAGTTTTTAGTGGAAACAGAGGTTTGAATCAATTGTTCAATCACTTTGTCTGTTTGGGAAACGGCTTCCATGCCTTTATCGATCGCTTTAACATTATTCTCCACTTGGCTGACGGCCGTTTCCAAATCGTTGTATGTTTTTTCTAATAAAGTCATAATCTCTTCCGCAAATTCGTTCGTTCCTTCCGCCAGTTTCCGAACTTCATTGGCTACAACGGCAAATCCCTTCCCTGACTCCCCGGCGCGGGAAGCTTCAATGGAAGCATTGAGGGCAAGCAAGTTTGTTTGCTTTGCAATTCGGGTGATGGAAGCAACTTTCTCTTTCACGATATTGGCTTCTTGGGTAATTTTTAAAATTTTCGATGCGGAATTGACAACATCGTTTTGGATTTTTTCCATTTGTTGTTGCGCAAATTGAATGGCTTCTTGTCCCTTTCCGGCATTTTGTAATGCTTCGTCCGCACCTGAAACCGCTTTTTCCACTTCTTCCTGCATCTCTTGAACTTGACTCATCATGGTTTCCACCATTTCATTGGCATTGGCAATCGAATACCGCTGTGTCTCGGCACCGCTTCGGAAAGTTTGAACAGCTGCCGACAATTCTTCAAAAGTAGTAGAAATTCGTTGTGTTTCTTTCTCCTGCTCTTTACTGATCCGCTCCACGGTTTCGGCGGCATGTTTAAATTCATCGATGATTGCGCGGAGTCCTAAAATGACTTTATTGATTTCATAACCGATTTGGTGAAATTCGTTGCGGAAGCCCACCTTTTCCACCTGGGCATTCAAGTTTCCGGAAGATATTTTTTTCGTAACCCCATACCATTCCCGCAATCTTCTCATAATGATATGGTGGAAAATGAAACTTAAAATCCCGCTCACCATCGAAGTTCCGAATAAGACACTGGCTGCGGCGACGATGTCTTTGCTTGCTATGTATGTGATGATGGCGGAAACGATGCCGGAGACCGCTGTTAAACTTCCGAAAATGGCCCCGATAAACGGCTCGTGAACAAGCCTGCCCAATCTTATATTAAAGCGTTTGCCATTTTTATCCGTTAAAAGTGGACATGATGCATCAATCAGTATTTCTCCCGTATTTCTTGGATAGATTTGCAGCAATCCTGTGTTAGTCTGTGCAGCTGCCAAACCGACTTTGTCATTGAAAGAAGAACCTTCTCTTAAACGGTTGGTATGGATGTATCCGAAGCCGTCTTCATCGACAATGACCAGATATTCGTCCCGATCCAGCTCCTTATCCAACACGTCCCGAATTACACTTATCTGCTCTTCAATCTCTTTTTCATAATCCCACTTGTCTCTGACTTTTGTGGCTACATTTTGCACTTTCATAAGCGCTTTTTTTGCAACACTTGATCGTAATAATCTCTCCATACAAATTCCCCCTGGATAGATAGAAAAATATGTTTGATCCCCTTTGTGAAAATCAACTATGTATTTAGTAATGCTAATATAGGAAATAATACCAAAAGACTCAGCTAATGATGTAAATTAATTCTATTATATCAGTAAATCAGTTTGGTTTTAAGAAAATGTTAGTGAAAAAGTAATATACTTTGTGTTGGACGAGAAAAAGTGTCCATTTTGGAACAATCCAAATAAAAATCAGTTTTCAAAAAATTGAAACCTGATTTTAATATCGGTAATTTAGTTATTCAAATACAGCCACCAAACGACCTTTTACTTCATGGTTTTTCAATTTTTCCAAACCTTTGTCGATTTCTTCGAATGGGATTGTGACCAAGTTTGGAGACATTTTTCCTGTCGCAAAACAATCATATACACCTTTCAAGTCTTCAACAGTACCGCCGTTGCTTCCTAACAGTTTAATTTCTTTTGTAATCATCAAGTAAGTGTTGATGTTGGCTTCCAAAATTCCCATACCAACGATGACGACTGTTCCTTGAGGTCTGATCGCTTCCAATGCCTCAGCAGTTGTTTGTCCAAAACCAGCAAAGTCGACAATGACGTCACATTCCGCTTCTTTCATATCAAGAATCGAATCGTACACTTTGTGTGCGCCGAGTTCTTTTGCCAATTGTTTGGCCTCTGGAGAAATATCTGTCGCGTATACTTTGCATCCTTTGATTAATGCCATTTGCAGAGCAAACTGTCCAAGTCCGCCGACACCGATAATCCCCACTTTTGTACCTTCTTTGGCTTGTCCGATGGTGAAGAGGGCACGATAAGCTGTGATGCCGGCATCGGTTGCAGCTGCTCCTTCCACAAAGGAAACGCCATCAGGAATTTTTACGCATTGTTTAGCAGGAACGCGCACTTTTTCCGCATATCCGCCATCATAGTTATACCCGGCGGTAATTTTTGTTTCCCGATCCATCGGGTTTACTCCGACGCGATCCCCAACTTTTAAATCTTCAACACCTTCTCCCACTTCAATAACGACACCGGCAAATTCATGGCCCATAATGACAGGTCCATTCGGGAACAAAGGCATCCAGCCCGGATCTTGCAATGCTGCGACATCTGAGTGGCAAAGACCGGCAGCCTTCACTTCAAGGACTACATGGCCAGGAATCGCCTTTGGATCTTCTTTTTCAATCGGTTTGTTTGTACCGGAAAATAGCCATCCTCTCATCATAAAACGCCTCCAATATTAATAGTCAATAATATTGTACCCTTATTATTAAATGTAAAAAGTAACAAATGTGTTAAAATTTAATTTTTTTAAACTAGCAACGTTCTATTGCCAAAGAACCGTTTTTTCATCCTGAACATAGAATATTTAGAGGAATCTTTATAGATTTTATTCAATTCATTCTGGAACAAAGAGGGATGAAAGATGGATTTTTTTATATTGGAAAATTATATATATCCTGAATCGGTCGTGATGATTCCTGTGCTTTATTTAATCGGGCTGTTCCTGAACCGGACCCCGAAAGTCCCTCCTTGGGTCACTCCATGGGTTCAAGTGGTTTTGGGGATCGCTTTTTGCATCGCCAATTACGGCTGGGTTGTTGAAGCGGTGTTGCAAGGGATATTGGTGGCAGGAGCAGCCGCTTTGATGAAAGATTTGTTCCACAAAGCAAATTACCTGGCGAAAAAGGAGAGAAACGGAAAAGAGTGATTTGGTACAAAATTATTGGGGCTGGGACAAAACCCGCCTCTTTATTTTTGCCTGCAAAGATAGTTTATATTGGTAGCAAATCTATCATATAATGATTAAATACAGTTAAATGATGAGGCGGGTGATGTCTATGAATTCGAAAGAAAGATATCAAACTCTGTTGGACAAAATGAACCAATACAATTCCGGAGAAATAGGAATTACTAGAGTAGCCTATACAAATGAAGAACAAGCCTGCACGCAAGCGTTCATGAGAATGTGCATGGATGCGGGACTTACCGTTCGTATGGATCAATGCGGAAATGTGATTGCAAGAAGGGAAGGGAGAATGAAAAACCTTCCTCCCGTTTTGGTGGGCTCCCACTTGGATACGGTATATCAAGGCGGTAAATTTGATGGGGTCGTGGGTGTGATCGCGGCATTGGAAGTGGTGCACCGGCTAAATGATAAAAGGATTATCACGGATCATCCAATTGAAGTAATCTCCTTCGCCTGTGAAGAATCTTCCCGTTTTGGTGTCGCCACATTGGGAAGCAAAGCGATGACCGGAATGTTTGATAAAGAAAAATATAGACACTTAAAAGACCGGAATGGCATCACCCTGGAGGAAGCAATGGCTTTATGCGCGCTTGAAATAGATACGGTGGAAGAAGCAAATAGACAAGGCGAGCCGATCAAAGCTTTTTTTGAATTGCATATCGAACAAGGACCCGTATTGGAAAAGGAAAATAAAAAAATTGGCATTGTCACGGGCATTGCGGCTCCCATCCGGTATGCCATCAAAATTATTGGGGCCCCTTCCCACTCCGGCACGACACCGATGAACTTGAGAAGAGACGCATTGCTTGGTGCGTCGGAAATCGCTTTGGAATTGGAAAAGATCGCAATACAAGAACAACCGTATGGTACCGTTGCCACGGTCGGAGTGCTCGAGGTTGCTTCCGGCGCCATGAACGTGGTGCCGGGGGAAGTGGAAATCAAAGTGGATATCCGTGGAACTTCCATTGAATCTCGTCAAAGGGTCGTAAATCATCTGCATGAAACGATCCATTATGTTAAACAAAAACGGGGATTGGATGTGATTTGCCAGGAGCTGTCTTTCGAAGAGCCGGTGCCGCTTTCGGAACAAATCATAACAATGACGGAAAAGATATGTGAACAGAAAAACATCCCTTATAAAAAAATGCCGAGCGGTGCGGGCCATGATGCGATGAATATGATGAAACTTTGTCCAACAGGTTTAATCTTCATTCCGTCGGTAAATGGACTCAGCCATCACCCGGACGAATTTACGAGTTTGGAGGATATTTTAATAGGGGTCGATGTATTGGAGGAAATGGTCCTTCAATATGCATCATGCAATGAATAAAGCCAAACATAGGCAAGGTTAGGAAGAAGGAAAGCTACTTTCTTAACCTTGCTTTTTAATTGAATAAACATTTTATTTTCAGTGTCCAATTAAATTGTCCATTCCCATGTGAATGTTGGTATGTTAAAATTCATAATGAGATTGATTATCATTATCGTAACAGGGTTTTGACCAGGAGGATTCATAATGAAATTACATGATATATATGATGTGACCATTATTGGCGGAGGACCCAGTGGACTATTTTCCGCCTTTTACAGCGGTTTAAGGGAAATGAAAACCAAAATTATCGAATCCCAGCATTATTTGGGCGGGAAAGTCAATGTTTATCCCGAAAAATTGATTTGGGATGTGGGGGCATTAACACCGATTACCGGGGAGAAATTAATTCAGCAGATGGTGGAGCAGGCAATGACCTTTGAGCCTACCATTGTGTTAGGGGAAAAGGTGACGGAGATTTCCAAGGACGATGAAGGGATTTTCGTATTAAAAACGGATCGCGGACAAACCCACTTTTCCAAAACGGTCATTTTGGCAATCGGAGGAGGCATCATCACTCCCCAAAAACTGGAGGTGGAAGGCGCATCCAATTTTTATAGCGCCAATTTAAATTATACAATCAAATCTTTAAAGAAATTCAAAGACAAAGTTGTCCTCGTTTCAGGGGGCGGCCACACAGCGGTTGACTGGTGTAATGAGTTGGAACCGGTTGCAAAAAAAGTATATTTAACGTATCGGAAAGACCAGTTGAATGCCCATGAAGCCCAAGTTTCCCAATTGATGAACAGCACGGTGGAATGCCTTTTCCATACGGAAATTACGAAATTGATTCCTGACCAGGAGGGCACAGCCATAGGGCAAGTGGAATTGACAAATAATGAAACGGGAGAAGTCACAAATGTAACGGTGGATGAAGTGGTTGTAAACCATGGCTACATAAGAGAAAAATCATTATTTGAAAATAGTCCATTAAAGGTTGAATTCGTGAATGAGTACTATATTAAAGGAAATGAACATTGTGAAACCAATGTTCCGGGACTTTATGCGGTGGGAGATGCGGTGGATTATGAAGGAAAAGTCCACTTGCTTGCCGGAACATTCCCGGATGCCATCAAAGCGGTGAATAAGGCAAAACTGTACGTTCAACCTGATGCGGAAGCGATGGGTATGGTGTCTTCGCATAATGAAATCTTTTATCAAAAAAACCGGGAGCTCATTCATAAAATGATCAGTTCATGTTAGTGTGTTTATAGAAATGCGGGGTTTTATAATAAGGACTTTGAAAAAATCCGGAAATAGCGGATGGAAAAAAAGGACATGGTGTTAGGCCATGTCCTTTTTTCGTGCGCCCGGCATGTACATGAACTATAGGGTGTAAGTCCCGAACCCCGAAGACAGAAGTAGAGGTTAGCCAAGAGCAAGGGTGTCCGTGGTGACGCGGAATCTGAAGGAAGCTGGAGGCAAAACACCGGTCCGAGGAACACGAACCTCATATAAGGCTAGGTATGATTGAGTGAGTTTGCGAAACAAAACAAAGCTCTTTCTGTCGAAGGTCATATCGAGTAAATGAGGCGGATAGATGGTGTGAAAGTGCATGTACTTACCCGGGGAGGTCTGGCGGATAGGTGAAGTACGCTTCATAACCTACTTAGTGATAAGTAGCTGAACCGTCAGAAGTCAGCAGAGGTCATAGTATTAGTTGGTCTAGAACAACTAAGAAGGACTGAACAATTAAGAGAGAATAGCCCTTGGCATTCAGTGAGTCATGATGAACACAGAAAACGTAGTACCTCACTTGAGGAAGGAAGCGGTGAATCCCGTGGGGGACCTCTTGGAGGGTGGAGTGACCACTGGCATAAAGAGAACAGCTATTCACGGAAGGAGAATAACGATGCTTTTGAATCAAATCCTGTCACGGGAGAACATGCTTCAAGCACTAAAACGTGTAGAACAGAATAAAGGAAGCCATGGAGTAGATATGATGCCCGTACAAAACTTACGACAGCACATAGTCGAAAACTGGCTATCTATTAAGGAGGCAATTCTCAAGGGAACTTATGAACCAATGCCAGTCCGCAGAGTCGAAATCCCGAAACCTGACGGCGGTGTTCGTTTACTAGGAATCCCTACCGTAACAGACCGTTTGATTCAACAAGCAATCGCCCAAGTACTTTCAAAAGTGTATGACCCTACATTCTCTGAAAACAGCTACGGATTTCGACCAAACCGAAGTGCTCATGATGCGGTGAGGAAAGCGAAAGAATATATAAGAGATGGACATCGATGGGTTGTAGATATGGACTTGGAGAAATTCTTTGATAAGGTCAACCATGACAGATTAATGGGTACACTCGCGAAGAGAATCCAAGATAAACCATTACTGAAATTGATTCGTAAGTATTTACAATCGGGAGTCATGATTAATGGTGTGGTGTCAAGCACATTAGAAGGAACTCCACAAGGAGGACCATTAAGTCCGCTACTATCTAACATTGTACTAGATGAACTAGATAAAGAATTGGAAAGAAGAGGACACAAATTCGTTCGATATGCGGATGACTGTAACATTTACGTGAAAAGTAAACGAGCAGGACTTCGCACAATGGCAAGCATTCAACGATTCATTGAAGGAAAACTACGACTGAAAGTAAATGAAAAGAAATCAGCGGTCGACCGTCCATGGAAACGTAAGTTTCTAGGATTTAGCTTTACCTATCATAAAGAGCCAAAGGTTCGTATCGCAAAAGAAAGCCTTAAACGAATGAAGAATAAAGTTCGTGAAATCACATCACGCAAGATGCCCTACCCGATGGAATACCGCATTCAGAAACTGAATCAATATCTAGTGGGATGGTGTGGATATTTTGCGTTAGCAGACACCAAATCTATATTCCTTGAATTAGATAAATGGATTCGTAGAAGACTTCGAATGTGTCTATGGAAGAACTGGAAGAAACCGAAAACAAAGACACGCAACCTTATTCAGCTTGGCGTACCACAATGGCAAGCGTATGAATGGGGAAATACTCGGAAGAGTTATTGGCGTATTTCAAATAGTCCAATATTACACAGAACCCTTGGTAACTCCTATTGGAGAAACCAAGGGTTGGAAAGTCTTGAAGCTCGTTATGAAAACTTGCGTCAATGATCTTAATTGAACCGCCGTATACGGAACCGTACGTACGGTGGTGTGAGAGGACGGGAGTTAATCGCTCCCTCCTACTCGATTATAACAGGGGAAGACTTGCCGGCTCACAAAATCTAGTTCATTCATATACTAATATGAATTCTCACTAGTGTCGCATAAATAGTTTCTGAAATTTCAGTTTTTATTTTTTCTACGAAATAGAAAAAATTGAAAATACCTAAACAAAGGTAGTAAACATCCATTTTTTTACTATAACTTGTGACTAGTGCAACAACAACAAATAAACCCTTATGGGACGCTTTTTCCCTCAATTTTTCGTAACCAAATGTGAGCGGATTTCCATAAAGAGGCCTTTAAATAGCGAGTAATTTGTATGTAGCTTCGATTGCTATTTGTGTTCAACTGTGCTAACACATTTAGACAATATACAATCATCGCTAGATACACTTGGTTGTGTACGGCTTGTTCACTATGTCCATAAAACTTTTTGATGTTCAAATGCTGTTTCATCCATTTGAAGAACAATTCAATAGCCCAGCGTGATTTATAGATTTCTGCGATTTCATCCGCACTCATGTCGAAACGATTCGTCAGTAGATGCAGTTCGTTTCCTTTTGTATCAACCAATTTCAGTAAACGGAACGCATTCTCAGAACGATTTTGTGTAGTGCCAATGACCACCATTTCATCAGACAAAACAGATGAATTTTCTGGTAGTGAAAAGGTCTCCAATACACGGACTACAGCGTTTTTCCGTAAACGGGAAACAAAGAAATAGCCATCATCCGTCATACGATCAAAGCGCTCGTAGTCTAAGTAGCCCCGGTCGAACACATACAGGCATTCTTGATCGTCGATGAATATCTCTAATTGCCCTCGATCATGTTCAATGGCGTTCGTCAATGTGGCTTTGTCTGGGTAAGAGTACCCTTTTTCCATGAAAACAAGGCGCAAGTGCAACTTGACACCTGATTTTGTTTTTCGAAACGTTGCCCACGGATAGTTGGCTAAAGGAAGTGGTAATGTACTCGAATCAACGATTTTGAGTGGTGTTGTCACTTTTCTTCGCTTTTGAAAATGAGTTTTCTCATGAATTTGGACCACTAAATCAAGAAAAATGGTTTGAAAGAAAACAGTAGGAATCGAATTGATGCGTCTTCCTAACTGTGAAAAGCTAATCGATTCTAATCCCGTTGCACGTTGTAATTCTTCGGAGAAAACAGCGTCGCTCAATGCTCGCAAACTCTCTGTTTCATGAAGTTGAGCATATAAAAGGAGTTTCACAAAAGAAGCCATATAAAGCTTCTTGGTATAGCGATTTAATTGATGTGTTTTCACCAATTCCTTAAATAAGGAAGAATTAATGGGTGAAAACCATTGTTCAAATGATGTTTTTCGTGTAAACTTATCCATACATGTGTTCCTTTATTTTGGATTTGGATAGGTTTACTACCACCAAACCATTATAAAGGATTTTTCTGTGAAAATAATTTAATTCCACTTAGCCCATGAATAGCTTCAATCTATTGAGGGTAATATATAAATAACCTAAAAAAGACAATAAGAAAGCAGAGCTACCTAATGGAAGGTAACTTTGTTTAAACTTATTCTTCTTTGGTTATACTAATTAATTAAAGGTTCTTTATAAGGCTCCTTATTAATTAGCATGGAGTAAATGATTCGAAGCATTCGATGCGATATGGCAACGAGTGCTTTTTTCTTTCCTCTTCTTGCAGCAATCGACCAATATTTAGCAGCTAACCAACGATTCCTACTTCTAGAGATTGCCCATGCTACTTCGCACAGTACAGTTTTGATATGAGGATTCCCTTTAGTCGTTTTAGTTGACTTTCGTTTTCCTGCACTTTCATGATTTCCTGGAGCAACTCCGGCCCAAGACGCTAAGTGTTGAGAGGTAGGAAATTGTTCCATGTTCACCCCAATCTCTGCAATAATAATTGCTGCGGAATCCTTTTTAATACCCGGAATCGTTAGTAATAACTCCACTTCTTCTTTATAATTCTTCAGAATTTCATCTATTCTTTCCTCGATTTGGCTGATTAATGATTCTAAATAAACGATGTGTTGCCAAGATTGTTTGATTAGAAAGATTTGATGATCGTTTAAAGTACCGAATAAAGAGTCTGTAATCATTTGTTTTTTGTGCTTCATTCTTCCGTGAATACTAATTTCTACATCAATGGAATCAACATATCCATTTTGAATTAATTTGGATAGAAGTTTTCTTCCAGAAACACCAAACACATCTGAAATAACTGAATTTAGTTTAACATTTGAGCATTCTAATACTTTCAGAATCCTATTTTTTTCTGAAGTCAAATGGCCGATCCATTTTTTACGAAGCCGAGTTAAATCACGAAGGTTTCGTATATCTTCTGGTGGAACAAAACTTTTTTCAATCAGTCCATAACGCAATAACTTCGCAATCCACTCTGCATCCGAAACATCTGTTTTTCTTCCAGGGACATTCTTGATTCTTTGAGCATTCGCTAATGTAATATCAAAGTAATCCTCCAAAATGTTATAAACAGGTTTCCAATAAACTCCAGTACTCTCCATCGCAATGTGCGTAATGCCATGGTTTTCCAACCACTTTAGTAAACGAAAGAGATCCTTTGTTAAAGTGGGGAAAGTTTCTGTTTCAATGAATAATTCATCGTCCTGTTCGCCAATCATGACACAAGCAACAATTGTTTCAGCATGTACATCTAATCCTGCACAACGTGTCATCAGTACATCCAATATAATCCCTCCCATAAAGTAGATTCACAAACAGCGAGTGAATTTGAAATATAAGCATTTTTCTGTACGTAGTCATCATTCCAAATGAATGAGCTAACAATGGGTTGTTCACCAAATCCACTCAAACAGTTTTTTATTCAGGGTATCATCCACCATAAAAGCCTACGTATTGTTAACTGTTTGTGTTATCTACATTATGGGAAAGAAATATCCATTTTCATGCCAGGGTTGTGAATGAAAATTCATGATTGTTTTTTATGGAAAAGTTTACTAACAGAATATTCTGTATTATCAATCGAATTGTGTTATTTTAATGCGACGGTAGTGATGAATTCTGTATATATGGAGGATTGATGCATGGTTACAATCAGCTTATGCATGATTGTCAAAGATGAAGAAAATGTGCTGGAGCGCTGTTTAAATAGCGTAAAAGATCTTGTGGATGAAATCGTTATTGCCGATACGGGCTCGTCCGATCGAACAAAGGAAATCGCCCGGAAATATACGGATAAAGTTTTTGATTTTGAGTGGGCGGATGATTTTTCGGCAGCAAGAAACTTTGCTTTTCAGCAGGCGACGAAAGACTACGTTTTCTGGATGGATGCGGATGATGTCCTTTTGGATGAGGATCGGGAGAAATTCAAAAAGTTAAAGGAACAATTGCCGTCCGAAGTGGATGCGGTGTCGATGCTCTATCATCTTGCTTTTGATGAGTATAATAATCCAACCTTTAGCTTTAGAAGATACAGACTGGTGAAAAGGGAGAAAAACTTTGTTTGGAAAGGGGCAGTCCATGAGTACTTGGAGGTTTCCGGAAAAGTGCTGCATTCAGATACAGCGATTACTCATCGAAGGGAAAAAAAGGAAGACTCCAGTGACCGGAATTTAAAAATCTATGAAAAGCGTTTGAAAAAAGGGGAAGAATTTACACCTCGAGATTTATTTTATTACAGCAATGAATTAAAAGATCATGGACAGTATGAAAAAGCAATCGAACATTACGAAGAATTTTTGAAGCTTGAAGATGTACGGGAAGAAGAAAAAATCCGTGCATGCATCAATATGGCTTATTGTTACAGAAGATTAGGGAATCTGGAAAAAGAGATTGAATCTTTGGTGCGTTCAATACAATATGATGTGCCGAGACCGGAAGTTTCTTGCCGAATGGGTGATTTGTATCTTGAAAGAAAATTATACGATAAAGCGATTATGTGGTATCAGTTGGCTTTAATGGTTGATACATCAAAAATTCTGGGTATTGTACAACAGGCATACTCCACTTGGTATCCATACTTGCAGCTTTGCGTTTGCCACTGGCACAAAGGCGATAAAGAAATGGCCGTTGAATATAATAAAAAAGCCAAAGAATATCGTCCGAATGACCGGGCGGTTCTTTATAATGAAGAGTTTTTCAGAAAACATTTTAAAGAAGTCGGCGATGAAAAATAAACGAGGCTGGGACAAAACCCCCTCTAAAATGGAAACAGCTCATGAAATTTTGGAATGAAATTTCATGAGCTGTTCTTCATTTTTTCAATAAAAAATAAGGACCTCTTCTGTTAAAATTAAGTTACCACCAAAACTAACAGAAAGAAGGGTCCTTATGTTTAAATATTATAACATGAATCAATTAGTTTTACCTCTAGATTTAGAAATAAAATTACAAGAAAATGATATTGCCTTCCACATCCACCATTTAGTTGAAAGTATTCCAGATGAAGCCTTCCAGCCGTTTCTTCGAAATACAGGTTGTCCTGCTTATCATCCACGCATGATGCTAAAAATGATTTTGTGTGCCTATTCGCAGTCTGTCTTTTCAGGTCGAAAAATGGAAGCGCTATTAAAGGACAGTATACGAATGATGTGGTTGGCACAAGGATATGAACCAAGTTATCGGACGATCAATCGTTTTCGTGTGCATCCGGAAGTAAAAGAATTAATTCGTCAATGTTTTGTCCAATTCCGTTGCCAACTGGTGGAAGAAAAGTTAATCGATCAAGAAGCCATTTTTATCGATGGTACGAAGATTGAAGCGAATGCCAATAAATTTACTTTCGTATGGAAGAAATCCATTGAAAAATACAACCAAAACTTAATTGAAAAGTCCAATCAGTTATACAACGAACTATTAGAAAAAGAAATCATCCCTGAAATGGAGCGGGAAAATGAGGGAGAACTGTCCGTAGAAGAACTCGCTCAAATGGTGCAACAAGTCGATGAAGTCATTAAGGAATATGACCAAAAGATAGAAACATCGCCCGATGCCACAGAACGAAAAGCATTAAGAAGCGAACGAAAATATCCAAAACAAGCGTACAAACAATTAATAGACTTCATTCTACGAAAACAAAAATACCAAAAAGACTTGGACATCTTGGGGGAACGGAACAGTTATTCCAAAACAGATCAAGATGCGACGTTCATGCGAATGAAAGACGACTATATGAAAAACGGTCAATTGAAAGCTGGATACAATGTACAAATCGCAACAGAAGGTCAATACGCACTAGCTTATAGCATCTTTCCAAATCCTACTGATACACGTACATTAATTCCGTTCTTGAATAAGATAGAAAAGGATTATTTTCCGTTGCCAAAGTATATTGTCGCAGATGCTGGTTATGGTAGTGAACAAAACTATGAAGACATCCTTTCGAATCGAAAATGTGAGGCACTCATTCCATATACCATGTATGAGAAAGAACAAAAGAAGAAATATAAACAAAATCCATTTCATCCAGACAATTGGATGTACGACGAAGAAAGTGATACCTACATTTGTCCAAATCAGCAGCGAGTAACCTTCCGTTATCGTTCTGTACGTACAGATAAGACTGGTTTCAAACGAGAATTGAAAATCTATGAATGTGAAAACTGTTCAGGATGTCCATTTCGTTCATCATGCACAAAAGCAAAGGAAGGCAATCACCGAAAGGTCATGGTGAATGAAAAATGGGAACAACAAAAAGAATATGTAAGAGCGAAGCTTTCAGAAGAAAAAGCTGGTTCTATTTTCCGTCAACGTAAAATGGACGTAGAACCAGTTTTTGGATTCTTGAAGGCTAATTTGCGTTTCACTCGATTTTCCGTCCGAGGAAAATCGAAGGTGGAAAATGAAATGGGGATTGCCTTAATGGCCGTGAATTTACGGAAATACACGGCCAACAAAGATCAACTAACAAAAAATAATGGGGATAAATGGAAAAAGGAGAATTTGAGCCAACTCAAATTCTCCTTTTTCCTATCTAGAAGCTAGTTTTGTCCCAGCCCCGTTCTTACCTCTAGTCAAGTGTTTTTTATTAAATAATTTGGTTAACATAGATTTTATTTTGGAAGGAAGGGGTACCCCTTCCTTCCAAAATAAATTTTCGCATGACAAATAGACCTCACGATTTCCATTTTTTTCGCCAGGTCTTTGTGATATAATCTTACTTACGATTACTGATGCATTGTTGCCTTTTCGTAATCGTATTTCAGATTATGTGTGATAAGGTGATAAGCCGATTTCAAGAACTTATTCACGCATGCTATGGACGCAACTTTATGAGGTTTCCTCTGGGGTTGCGTTTTTAATTTATCATAATAATCTACAATATGATTTTGTGTATTTTTCCGTAGTTGGATCATGGTCTGGATCATGTAAAATAGAATCTTTCTAAGTTTGTTATTTCCTCTTTTATTAATCTTGTCTTTATAAAAGGTATTCCCAGATTGATATCTCATGATATCAATACCGACGTAAGCATTCAGTTGTTTATGGTTTTTGAATCGTCGAATATCTCCTAGTTCTCCAATTAAACGAACTGCAGTCGTTTCTCCGATTCCTGGAAATGAAATTAAAATCTGATACTCTTGTTTATCTTTCGATAATTTAACCATCTTTTGGACAAGTTGATCTCTTTTCTCCTTCAAGTCTGCAATCCGTTTGGCATAATCCCGCACTTGTTCACAGCGAATATCATCTTTTGAAATTGCTGGATACGCTTCTTTTGCTGCTTCGATTAAAGCGATCCCTTTTTCTTCAGCACGTGCCAATGATAAGTTTTTTCTTGTGTTGGCTTTTAAACGATTACGAATCACTGTTTTTGAACAAACTAACACATGATCCGGATGAGGGTATAATTGAACGACATTCAAAAATAAAGCAGAACGTTTACTGAATAGCTTTTCTAACTCGGGAAAACTCAATTGTAGAATCGCATGTAAACGACTATATAAATGCGTCATTTCACTACTTAATTCATCATAATATCTCGTCATTGCACGCATTTGTTTATAATAATCCTCTTCTTGATAAGTTTGTTCACGTTCAACTCTAAAGTGAGTTTTCGCAAGTTCATGAGCGTCGCTTTTATCTGTTTTTTGTCTCCTCATTGAAGCCATTTGAATATTCGCTTCGAGTGGGTTAACTCGATAATACATATAACCTTGATCACCTAAGAATCGTTCTAGTGGTTTTGAATATACGCCTGTTGCTTCAAAGACAATATCAGGTGCCTGTCCATCTTTTTGTGTTAAAGATATAAGGGTTTCGTTTAATTTCTTGAAAGAGTAACGGTTATGGGTTATTTCACCCTCATATTCGCATTGACGATAACGGTCGTAAATGACCATTGTACTTTTCCCCATACTGACATCAAATGCCACTACGTGTTTCATATTTTCTGCCTCTCCTTTTTAGCCAAACATAGAAGTTCTTCACATTGCCTTATCGATTCCATTTTCTTATACACGGTCTCTTCGGACCCAACATACTAAACTGATTCAAATAAGGATGTGAAGTTGGTCTGTTTTTAATACGGACTCTATTTGGTCCCAGGGGCTGTTCGACCTTCCTTCACTTCTACTATAAAAAAAATAGTAGCACAAACCTTGGCCTAGGTCTGTACTACTAATGTTAGTATGTTTTTCATGCATTTATTTTTTAAGATTTACCCAATTTTTCCAAACATTGTTTTTTATAATGTTCCGCTTTAAAACTTCCTGTTCCTTTTAGGATCAAGTATTTGGATTTTTGTTCCCCAAGCTCCAGGCATTTTTCAAAACTTGCCAAAGCCTCATGATAATGGTTCGTTTGATAAAGGATCAATCCTTTTAGAAAATGCAAATCAACATAATCAGGGTATAATGCAATCGCTTTTTCAATTCCTTCCAACGCGTGATCCAAACTGTTCGTATCGACGAGAATGCCGTATTTTAAGCGGTAGAGGATGGAAGGCGGTTTGATGCCTTCCAGCAAAAACCGGAAGATCGATTCGTTTAGATAATCAAAGGCTTTTTTATAATCTCCGCTGCGATAATATTCATTTGCCAAATGATACTCAATCCATGGGCTGTGATTCGGATCTTTATATTCTTCTTGGATAAGCTTCAGGTTTCGTTCTGCTTTATTGCGCTTGGCGGTTAATTCTTCGATATATCCATAATGATGGATGGGGATTTCCAAATAATCGGTTGTGAAGCTGGAATCTTGGACAGTTGGGAAAATAGGGGCTTCGTGAATGCGATTATAGAATTTAATTCCTTTATGATTTTGAAATAAACGTTGTTGATAATAGATAAATGCATTTTTCGGATTTACCGGAAATGTTTCGCCGTAATAATTCAAAACGGGCATTAAATACATGGTCGCAGTGGAATTGTTTAAGGTTTGCTTTAACAATTGTTCATGGCCGGTTTCCATTTCTTCATCCGCATCGAGCCACAAAATCCAATCCCCTTTGGCTTTTGAAAGGGCGAAGTTTCGTGCTTCAGCAAAATGATCTTTCCATTCAAAAGGGAAAACGGAGGCATTATATTTTTTGCAAATTTCCACTGTTTGGTCGTCCGAGCCGGTATCAACAATAATGATTTCATCCACGATTCCTTGAACACTTTTTAAACATTGTTCAATAAAATCCTCTTCATTTTTGACAATCATACAAAGGGAAATTGAAGGGGAAGACAATGAACCTACACTTCCTTTTTCCGTGGTATATGCATATTGTTGGCCAACCAAGGTGGAGGTAAGGGTGACAAAATAATCGTTACGTGATTTGATTCGTCTTCATCCGATTCCTTATTGGTTTCTTCATAAATACGGATGTAATAATAGTTCAAAATCTGGGCAACCGTTTTTTCGGAAATCATTTGATGTTCTTCAAGAAGAAATGGATATTGTTGCAATAACATTTGCATCTTTTCAAACAGTTCTCTATTTGCATCTGTAAAAAAAGGTGATATTGCTTCGGAAGAAATGAATGTTCGGTAAATATAAAAGTGGAGTAAAAGCAGCATGTGCAATTTTTCGATTAATACTAATGATTGGATGACTTGTGTTTCACTTTGAAGCAGTTCTTCATCCGATAGTTCTTGCGTTTGATGGCGACGTTCAAAAAAGTTGATCAGGAATTGGGCAAAAGAATGAATGAATGTTGAAAAGTTCAGCGAACATTGTAGCAACTCAACTTGATGATTTTCTTCCATTGTTCACCCCCCTCGTAAAAAGCATAATGCTTAATGATCGTAATTTTTTTCGGATTTACACTTTGGACAATGACAATCCCTCTTCTTCTTGTTAGGGCAATAGCATAATGAAGAATCGAACGGGTCTTTACAATGATGATGTTTACATTTACAATCTTTCTCTTCCTTGCATTCTTTACATTTGTAATGTTTACGAGGATGACAGCAAGATTTTTGATTCAGTGTCACCACATCTTCAAGCTTGAATTGGAGCAAGATTTGCGATTTCACTACGGTGCGCAAGGTTTGATTGACGCTCTCATTGATTTTTAAGTAGCCATGAAAATCGCAAGGAGACTTTTTTATAAACATTTGAAGTTTTTCGGCTTCAGCATTCAAAATATGGGAAAGACCAATTTCCTCCATTGCAATGGAAGAAAGAAATAAATTGATGGTCTTACATCGATCTAATGTAATCTCAGGAGTAATATCGGGAATGGTAGGCAAAGACATTCAAAGTGACCTCCTTAAATAGATAACCATCCATGTGGCTCAATGTACTCTCATACACCCTCTAGTTTATTGAAACGAAGCTGGATTTGTGCCTAATTTCAATGATTTCGTTCATTTTTGAATCATTAATTTCAGAGTGCCTGTCACTAGTTTCCAAATGAAAACTGAGTAAAATTGATGTTGTAATGAGTGATTTCAAAAAAAACTGCAGACCACTTGAATCATTCAAGTGAGTCTGCAGTTTAAATGGATTGGCTTAAGCAATTCGATGGATGGACCAAACGATTGGAGCACCACCACCGCCAAGGTCTATGGTAATTGATAATCCATCATCGATATAGAATAGGCCTATTACATCACCTTCAGTAAGTTCCACTTCTCCTGCTAATGTGACCGTTCCATTACCAAGAACCCCTCTTATGTTAACTAATGCTAAACCAATGTTCAAAATTGGGAATAGTCCTACGATTAAATCATCGCCGGTAGTAATATTACGTACTGCAAATGCCGGGTTGCCAGCAAATGATATAGATAAAGCTACAGTTGTACTATAACTGATAGTTGCTGAGATCGAGTATCTACCAGTAGCTGGAACCGTAAAGTTACCACTAACAGGATCAAAGTCAGTTGTATTAAAGTATGGTGAAGCTATAGTCCAGTTGCCAAGCTGACCACCAGCGGCTACACTAGCTGCTGTTCTAACTGCTGAGAATCCTTCGATTGCAAAGTTTGGTCCCGTCGGTCCAGTCGGTCCCGTCGGTCCCGTCGGTCCCGTCGGTCCAGTCGGCCCTGTTGGTCCCGTCGGCCCTGTTGGTCCCGTCGGCCCTGTCGGTCCCGTCGGCCCTGTCGGTCCCGTCGGCCCTGTCGGTCCCGTCGGCCCTGTCGGTCCCGTCGGCCCTGTCGGTCCCGTCGGCCCTGTCGGTCCCGTCGGCCCTGTCGGTCCCGTCGGCCCTGTCGGTCCCGTCGGCCCTGTCGGTCCCGTCGGCCCTGTCGGTCCCGTCGGTCCAGTCGGCCCTGTCGGTCCTGTTGGTCCCGTCGGCCCTGTTGGTCCCGTCGGTCCAGTCGGTCCTGTTGGTCCAGTAGGCCCTGTTGGTCCGGTCGGCCCTGTCGGTCCAGTCGGCCCAGTCGGTCCAGTAGGCCCTGTTGGTCCGGTCGGCCCTGTTGGTCCCGTCGGCCCTGTCGGTCCCGTCGGTCCCGTCGGTCCAGTGGCACCCGTTGGTCCAGTGGCACCCGTTGGTCCCGTCGGTCCAGTAGGCCCTGTTGGTCCGGTCGGCCCTGTCGGTCCAGTAGGTCCCGTCGGTCCAGTAGGCCCAGTCGGTCCGGTCGGCCCTGTTGGTCCCGTCGGTCCAGTCGGTCCTGTTGGTCCAGTAGGCCCTGTTGGTCCGGTCGGCCCTGTCGGTCCAGTCGGCCCAGTCGGTCCAGTAGGCCCTGTTGGTCCCGTCGGTCCGGTCGGCCCTGTTGGTCCCGTCGGCCCTGTCGGTCCAGTAGGTCCCGTCGGTCCAGTGGCACCCGTTGGTCCAGTGGCACCCGTTGGTCCCGTCGGCCCTGTTGGTCCAGTGGCACCCGTTGGTCCCGTCGGTCCGGTCGGCCCTGTTGGTCCAGTGTTACCTTGAGGTCCAGTCGGTCCAGTAGGTCCAGTGGCACCTTGAGGTCCGGTAGGTCCAGTAGGTCCAGTGGCACCTTGAGGTCCGGTAGGTCCAGTCGGTCCAGTGGCACCCGTTGGTCCCGTCGGTCCGGTCGGCCCTGTTGGTCCAGTGTTACCTTGAGGTCCAGTCGGTCCAGTCGGTCCAGTGGCACCTTGAGGTCCGGTAGGTCCAGTAGGTCCAGTGTTACCTTGAGGTCCGGTAGGTCCAGTTGGTCCAGTGTTACCTTGAGGTCCCGTCGGTCCGGTCGGCCCTGTTGGTCCAGTGTTACCTTGAGGTCCAGTCGGTCCAGTAGGTCCAGTGTTACCTTGAGGTCCAGTCGGTCCAGTGGCACCTTGAGGTCCGGTAGGTCCGTCGGTCCGGTCGGCCCTGTTGGTCCCGTCGGCCCTGTCGGTCCAGTAGGTCCCGTCGGTCCAGTGGCACCCGTTGGTCCAGTGGCACCCGTTGGTCCCGTCGGCCCTGTTGGTCCAGTGGCACCCGTTGGTCCCGTCGGTCCGGTCGGCCCTGTTGGTCCAGTGTTACCTTGAGGTCCAGTCGGTCCAGTAGGTCCAGTGGCACCTTGAGGTCCGGTAGGTCCAGTAGGTCCAGTGGCACCTTGAGGTCCGGTAGGTCCAGTCGGTCCAGTGGCACCCGTTGGTCCCGTCGGTCCGGTCGGCCCTGTTGGTCCAGTGTTACCTTGAGGTCCAGTCGGTCCAGTCGGTCCAGTGGCACCTTGAGGTCCGGTAGGTCCAGTAGGTCCAGTGTTACCTTGAGGTCCGGTAGGTCCAGTTGGTCCAGTGTTACCTTGAGGTCCCGTCGGTCCGGTCGGCCCTGTTGGTCCAGTGTTACCTTGAGGTCCAGTCGGTCCAGTAGGTCCAGTGTTACCTTGAGGTCCAGTCGGTCCAGTGGCACCTTGAGGTCCGGTAGGTCCAGTAGGTCCAGTGTTACCTTGAGGTCCGGTAGGTCCAGTAGGTCCAGTGTTACCTTGAGGTCCAGTCGGTCCAGTCGGTCCAGTGTTACCTTGAGGTCCAGTAGGTCCCGTCGGCCCAGGTGGCCCCGTCGGTCCTCCAGTGTCCGTAATTAACTCCGAAACTTGTTTTAGCTTATTGTCTAATAATAATTCTTTCTTAATCGACATTGCGATTGTATCATGAACACTGTTATTGACTTGTAGAAGATCTTCAAGGGACGCTGCTGGTGATAGCCCAGAAATACCGGGAATTGTTCCTAACGCGTATTGGATTTTTTCGCCCTCAGCGTTAAGAATATGAGCCAAACTTAATTCTTCCATTGCAATGGAAGCAAGGAGTAAGTTTATTACGTCAGCTCTTCTGATGGTAATATTGGGGGTTATATTCGGTAGATTGGGCTGAGACATTCCATAACTCCTTTCCTTGAAAAGTAAAACGCGTTACCATGGGAGTAACTCGATGATTTCGCATCAGTTAATGACCATTGGCAATACGGTCGTTTATAATCTATTCCTTGTTGGAAAGGAGATAAGGAATAAAAGCCCATTTTCATTGCAAAATCTACTATTAACAAAAAATCAATCTACGATGATAGTTTTAATGCCATAAGATGAAAAATTAATAGTGCTTATGTTTATTCTTTATTAATTCAATTACTTGTTTTAATTTATTATCCAATAAAAGTTCCTTTTGGATTGTTGATGTTAAAGTATGGTTAACGCTGTCGTTGATTTTTAAAATTAAATCTGTTGTCGTCGGAAGATGGGTGGGGGCTTCGTTCAGTTTTCCAATGGCAAATTGAATTTTCTCACCTTCCGCATTTATAATGTGGGCCAAACCAATTTCTTCCAATGCGATGGAAGCTAATAAAAGATTAATGACATCTTCACGGTCTATACTGATTTTGGGCGAGATGTCGGGAATATTCGGCATCGACATAGACTGATCTCCCTCCACATGGACTTAAACGTACGTCCGTTTTAGGCATACATACAATAGTAATATATTCATCATTTATTGTGGGGTTCATCCGGCAATTAAGACGGGGCATTTGCCAGCATCTCAAGTGGAAGTATCCGCAAAGGTGCGGCAGTAATGGATGAATGGGTGAAAGTCCGCATATAGAGGGGATATTCGTAATTAGCTGCAGTTTTTTCTCCAACCGTTTTTATCATTATCTTTCCTATTAAACATAAAGGTGCTCTTTAAAGAGCCGGATCCTTTGAAAGTGCGGACCGAATCAATGGTCGATCTGTTACCGGCTTTTTTCAAAATATGGATTAAAATTATGAAGGATTTTTCTTGGAATCAAAGCCGATTTCCAAAAGGCATAAAAAATGTTGAAAAAAGTAAATTTAATTCTCTTGACCAGAAAAATCAGAAGATTCAAAATGAAACTATACAAGAAAAGGGGTGGAGAAATGGAATATTTACAATATCGTCAAACAGGGGAAATCGGTTACATTACCATCGATAATATGCAGGAATTTAACACTTTAACCTTGGATTTGCTTGAAGAATTGGATGAACTATTGAAGCGGATCGCAGCGGCGCGGGAAGTGAAAACCGTTGTGATTGAAGGTTCCGACAAAGTTTTTTGTGCGGGACACAGTTTGCGGGAAATTGAAGAAAAGACAGAAAATGAAGTGCTGAAGCTTTTCCAAACTTGCTATAGAGTGATGCGTACAATGCGCGATATGCCGCAACTGGTTATTTCAAAAGTGAAAAAAGCGGCGGTTGCAGCCGGCTGCCAATTGGTTGCTGCCAGTGATATGGCGGTTGCCAGCGAAGAAGCCAAATTTGCAACACCAGGTATTAATAGCGGTCTATTTTGCAGTACGCCTGCGGTATTTTTGAGCCGTAATATAGGTAGAAAAAAAGCGGTGGAAATGTTGTTTACCGGGAACTTTATTACTGCGCAGGAGGCCCTTCAACATGGTCTTGTAAACAAAGTGGTTCCAGCCGAATTGCTGGATGAGGAAACGGAAAAGTTGGCAAAAGAAGTGACGAAACAAAGTTTAAATATCATTGAATTAGGGAAGCGGCAATTCTATCAACAAATTCATATGGAAGACTTCCAAGCGCTCAATTATGCGACAGAAGTGATTGCTTTGAACAGCAAGCATCCCGATGCGCAGGAAGGAATCCGGGCGTTCTTTGAAAAACGCAAGCCAGTTTGGAATGATACCAAGACTACTGTAAATTAAATAAGTTAGGTATATGAAAAGGGGAATCTGAGCGTATTCAAATTCCCCTTTTTGATTTGGTTTACTGAATTTCACAGGGCATTCATGATCTTTCAAAATGTTCCCCATCAATAGCGTTCCTCTTTCAATTGCCCGATATTCAGAATGAAATGGCCTTCTTTATTGACCCGGAGCAGTTCTTTTTTCTTCAATTGATTTAGCGTACGGTTGACCGTTTCCCGGCTGGTGCCAATCATGTTGGCCAAATCGCGGTTTGTGAATTGATTTTTTATAATAAAAATATCGTTTTCCATTTCTTGACCATGGTTTTTCGCCAAACGGATCAGAAGGGAGACGACTTGTTCATAAGAATTTTGTAAAATTTTTTCTTCCAAACGATTTTGCAGGTCAACGATTAAATCCCCCAGAATACGGAAAATTTTTATACATACTTGAGGATTCTTCATTAAAAATTCTTCAAAGGAATGAATCGGAATATAAATCAATTGCGATTTTTCCACCGCTTGTGCATGGGCAGGATAATTTCCTTTTCTAAAAAACCCTTGATGGGGAAACATTTGCCCTGAAACGAGTACATTAAGGATTTGTTCTTTTCCTTGCAAATCGGTGCGGTAAATTTTTATCATTCCTTCTTGGATAAAGTAAACGTTTGCCAAAGGATCCCCCTGCATAAATACATGGGTACCTGCTTGATACTGGCGGGATTTTGCAATATTCACAATGGGCATCATTTCATGGTCTGACAAATCTTTAAAAAGAGCAAATTGTTGAAGAAGGGATTGGATGGATTGATTATTCATAAATTCAACACCTTTAAACATGTATGTTATATATTACTTTAACATAGTGATGGATTGTTTGTAATAAAAAATTTTGCAGAGTGTGTTTTACCTCACAACCCATTCATCAATACAAAGCTATGATTGATGTTGAAAGCATTGAAATGAAAATGGAGGTTACGAATATGAAAAAAATTTCTGTCAGCATAATTGCTCCGGATTTTGAACCGAGAATTCGCCATGCAAAAATTTTTGAGACATTTGAGGGGTTGAAATCCGGCGAATATATGGAACTGATCAATGACCACGATCCAAAACCGTTATATTATCAATTTATGATGGAACGGGAAGGTCAATTTTCTTGGGAATATATTGAAGAAGGTCCTGACAGATGGAAAGTCATTATCGGCAAAATTTAAATTTGTACAGGGGCTGTCCGAAAAGTCGATTGAATCGACCTTGGGCTCAGCCCTTTTTTCTGTTTTTAGGGTACAAAAAAATCGTCCTTTTTTATAGAATGAAATTGACCAAAAAACATTCCATAGAAAGGACGATTTCTTATGAATAATCAAATGACTATTCAAGAAAATTATAACACGCAATTAGAAATGACTCTAGAGGGTATTCAAAAAATAGAGGTTCAAAAGAATAAGAAACGCAAAAAACTAGTTTTCCAACCTTATTGCAATCGTCAAGTCATGAGCATTTTAGATATCGAAATGTATATTCCTGAAAATCATGTCGCCCGTTTAGTGGATGAAATGGTGGAATCGATTCCGGATGAAGTGTTGTATACTCATTATGTTGGTGGGGGTCGTGCACCCTATCACCCTAAAATGTTATTGAAAGTGATTTTATATGCGTACACTCAAAACGTTTATTCAAGTCGGAAAATGGCGCAAATGGTGAAAGAAAATCTTCCGATGATGTGGTTGGCGGGATTGCAAACCCCTGACCATCGCACAATAAATGATTTTCGTAGTGTTCGTATGTCAAACATGATGGATTCTGTATTTGAACAATTTGTCCTTCAACTAGTAGAACAAGGATTTATCGACCTCGACCATATTTTTGTGGATGGTACGAAAATAGAAGCGAATGCCAACAAATATACGTTTGTATGGCGAAAATCCGTAGAAAAATATGATCAGAAACTACGAGCCAAAATTCAATCGTTTCTACAAGAAGCGCACCAAATCGCCTTGGAGGAATTAAAAGAAGAACAATTAGAAGAAGAATTAGAAAAATCATCGGCACAACTTTCTGAGAGAATAGAAGCTTTGGAAAAAGATTATAAACAGGAAGAAGACAAAGAAAGAAAAAAAGAACTTCGCTCTAAAAAATCCCAACTCACCAAACAACTGAAAACGATTCAAACGGATTATCTTCCACGATTACGAAAATACAAAGTACAAAAACAGATTCTAGGTGAACGAAATAGCTACTCGAAAACCGACCATGAGGCCACTTTTATGCGAATGAAAGAGGACCATATGAAAAACGGCCAACTCAAGGCGGGTTATAATGTTCAACTCGCCACACAACATCAATTTATCGTGGGATTTGAAATTTATCAAAATCCAGGAGATACTCGCTGTTTCCAACCATTTATGGAAAAGTTATTGGAATCGATACCGAAGGAAAAGAAACTCAAGTATGTCATTGCCGATGCAGGATATGCGAGTGAAGAAAACTATTTATATGCGATTGGCGAAGAAAAAGAACCTCGTTTTGAATTATTAGCCCCATACCAAACCTATTTGAAGGAACAAAGTAAAAAGTTTAAAAAGGATTTATCAAAAGTACAAAACTGGAAATACATCGAAGAAGACGATTGCTTTATCTGTCCGAACAATCGGAAAGTCGTATTCAAGTATTATCAAAAAAGAAAAAATGCATCTGGATACATACAAGATTTGAAAGTGTACGAGTGTGAAGATTGTACGGATTGCCCGTTGAAGAATGGGTGTACGAAAGCCAAAGGAAATCGTCGAGTATATTGGAACACGATTTATGAAGAAATGAAAGCGAAAGCCAAAGCAGCTCTTGGTGACGAACAAAAGGCAGCTCTTTATGCGAAGCGTAAAGTGGATGTCGAAAGTGTGTTCGGGAACATCAAGGGCAATTTGCGTTTCACTCGATTTCTGTTACGGGGGCTTCATAAAGTCCGAACAGAATTCGGGATTGTGGCAATGGCCCACAACATACTGAAATGGGCCGCAAATTCCCAAACCAATTTCAAAAATAAGGAAACAGAGCGAATGGAAAAACTCATTGTTTTCTCCATTCGCTCTGTTTTTATGGACTTTTTAGACAAGCCCTTTTAAACTAAAGAAAGAGCTTTCATTCATGACGGATCAGCCGTCTGAATGAAAGCATCATGTCAAATTAGACTTCCGGCAGTTTAAACAACTTTCTTGTGTTCTCTGTTGCGGATTTTGCAACAACTTCCGGTTCTACACCCATATATTTTGCAATTTCGTTGACGATATGCGGCAAAAAGGCCGGTTCGTTCCGACGATTTTTCGGTTTGTTTTCCATGTTCCGTGGAAGAAGATACGGTGCATCGGTCTCAATCAATAAACGGTCCAGAGGAATGAATTTTACTGCGTTTTGCAAATCTTGTCCTCTACGTTCATCGCAAATCCATCCAGTGACTCCTATATAAAATCCCATCGAAACATATTTTTTCACTTGCTCTACATTGCCTGTAAAACAGTGGACCACCGATTTTTCCGCCAAATCGCGAAAGCCCGCAAAAATTTCGCAAAAGCGTTCATGGGCATCGCGTTCGTGCAAAAAGAGTGGCATTGAAAGTTTTCTTGCCAACTCCAGATGGGCTTCAAAACATTTTTCTTGAATGTCTTGGGGAGAAAACATCCGATTGAAATCAAGGCCGCATTCCCCTATGGCAATCACTTCGTCATGCTGTGCCAACTTTTCCAATTCATTCATTGTGTGATTCGTGAAAGTTTTTGCATCATGGGGATGAATGCCGGCAGTGGAAAACAGCGTGTTTGGATAGTTCTTTGCAATTTCCAAAGCTTGTTTGCTGCTTTTTAAGCTGGCGCCAGTCAATATCATTTGGACGACACCGTTTTCGATCCCCCGTTTAATCACTTCTTTTCGATCATTGTCAAATTGCTTATCCGTTAAATTGACTCCTATATCGATCAATTGCTGCATTGAAGTTCCTCCATCTACTGTTGAGTGAAAAAGTATATCAAAAACAATATACATTACCGTGGAGGAAATTTCATGAATAACGGGTCAAATAAATGGAGGCCGAAAATTGATGAAAGGAGAATTTGAGTGTACTCAAATTCTCCTTTCTCCTTTCAAACGAGATTAGAATGCCCAGTCGCCTTTGCGGAAAATCGGCACAATGGAGCCGTCTTTTAGGATTCCGTCAATGTCCATCTCGGCTGATCCGATCATAAAGTCGACATGGACATTGGAGATGTTCAACCCTTGTGCCCGCAATTCCTCTTCGTTCATTTTTGTGCCGCCCTCAATGGTAAAAGGATAAGCGGAACCGATGGCAATATGGTTTGATGCATTTTCATCAAATAACGTATTGAAGAATGTGACTCCGGATTGGGAAATTGGCGAAGGATCCGGAACGAGGGCCACCTCCCCTAAGCCGGTTGCCCCTTCGTTATCAAAAACAAGTTTTTTAATGGCTTCGTCGCCTTTTTCAGCGGAAATGTCCACAATTTTACCGTCTTTAAAGTGGACAACAATGCCTTCGATTAATTGTCCCGCATAGCTCAAAGGCTTCGTGCTGCGAACAACCCCTTCCATACGGCGGGTATCGGGTGCGGTAAAGACCTCTTCCGTCGGCATATTGGCAATGAATTCTTCGCCTTTAGGATTGTAGCTTTCGGCACATGTCCAAATATGATTTTTCGGCAAACCTAATTTAAAGTCCGTGCCTGGCGCTTTAAAGTGCAATGTTTCAAATTGGTATTCATTCAGTTTTTTCGCTTTTTCATTCAATGTATTTTTATGTTTTTCCCAAGCGGCAATCGGGTCGTCTTCATATACCCGGCAAGTTTTGAAAATTTGATCCCATAACGCATCGACTTGTTCTTCGGCCGTTTCTAAATGAGGGAACACTTTTTTTGCCCAAGCGCTGCCAGCCGCTGCTGCAACCGTCCATTTAATATCGTTGTTTTGTGTTGCTTTTCGTTGGATGTGGAAAGCTTTGGTGGCCGCTTTCTGGAATGCGGCTACTTTGGCCGGATCCGCAGAGTCGAGCAAACTTGGGTCACTGGAAAGAATGGAAAGTCTTGAAACTTTTTTATTTAACACGTGGTCTTCGGATTCCTCAATTTCATATGGAGGAATGTCCGTAAGCACTTCTGTCGGTTGGTGTAGATAATGCAATTTTGTGATTTCATCATCGGTCCACTTCACAATGACTTTTTCCGCCCCTAATGCATAGGCTTCTTCCGTAATGTAGCGGGCAAGCGGTGCCTGGTCGACGGCAATGGTCATTTTCACCCAATCGCCGGGTTGCACATTGATTCCTTTTGCCACGAGAAGCTTTGCATATTTTCTTAACAGTTCATCGAAATTTTGCAACATATCAATTCCTCCATATGTGTTTTTTACCAATTTTACCACATTCGTTAATAAGATTTTCGGAACGGTTCAAATTATTTTTTTGTAAAACGATTGGCGTAGGTGCTGGCAACAAAGGAATCCGGTTTGATTTTTGCTTCAATTCCCAGGGAGTTCATCCTTGCAATCATTTCATTGACAAAGACCCTTGTTTTGTTCCGGTTCCCGCACCCGATGTCAATATGTCCTTCAATGGTGAAACTTGCACCTTTATAAACATGGGGCAAAACGAGATTGATCAATTGCTCCTTCTTTTCTTCCGTAAACATCGAAACGACTTCTTCAGTCAGGGAAGTTTCGTAGGAGATGCGTTCGTGCAGGTTCGTCATTCTTCTGGGAACAATCACTTTTCGGAAGCAAGCCCAAACGCCTTTTCCTTTTTGTTGAATGACGATTCCGGTGATAAATTTTGTTTCTTTGCTGAATACTTGTGAATCCGTTCCAAACATCAACGTAAAATTGCCGGTCGGATCTTTTTTGATAAACTGGACAATTGCTTCAAACACTTCCTCAAATGTCATGTTTTTTTGACTCAAATTCTGAAAGGTTCCGTCCGTCACTCTGTCGCTGTTCATCAATCTTACCTTTCTTATATGTTTTTGAATTAGTAGTACAGTTTATTCATGACCGGAATAGAAATGTGCATATCCAACCGTTTCGGGAAGGAGCATGGTGCGGAGGGTAGATTTCCCATCCCGCTGTTAAGCAAACTTATTCAATGTGCGGATCAACCTCATTGCCTGTTCTTATGTCAATCACTTTTTCATTGTTCTCTGGTGTTGGAATGATCTTGCTTTCAGGAGGCTGTATATTTTTTTCAACCCAATCCACCAATAAAAGAAATGCTTGATGGGCATAAGGCAATAACGGTTGAAGCTCTTTTTCAGGATCGGTTATCGGATTCCAAACGAGTCCATCTACATGATTTCCTTTTTCGACAATATATAGTCGATGAAGATGATCTTTTCCTGCCTGTTTCACTAATTTTTCATAACCCTTTGCATGGATATCCGGGAAAATGAGCGTGTCCAAAGATCCTGTAATACTGATGAGCGGAACATCGATGTTGCCGGTGTTTTCGATTTCCTTGATTTTTTCCTTCATAAATTTTCTTCTTTCCTCGTAATGATAATTTTTGAAAATATGGTCGTAAGAACGGTCGCGTAATCCGATGGCATTATAATTTAAGTAATTTGGCCAATTGATCCGGTTTGGTGCCGTCGGGTCAAAATGATCCCGGTAAATGTTCAAAGTGATAAACCAGTAAATTTGGTCATGGTATGCCCATAATTTCTCGGATCCTTTTGGAACACCCGCTTTATACAATTCTTTTATTGCTTCTTCCTTTGCTTCACCGTTGCCATAAATCGCTTGTTCCGCATAATTGACGACAGGAATCAAAGAACTGATGAGATTTGGGGGTTCTTCTGTCCAAAGTACGCCTTCCCAATCGACGCCGCCATCAAACAGCCGCCCTTCCCCCGTCTTTTCCGGGTCATCGTTTTCCAACGCATAGCGAACTACATAGCCCCCGTTGGAAATCCCGATGGCATATGTCGGTACTGGATGATCCGGGCGTATTAATTTGCTTGCCGGATTTGAAGCATCATTCGGATCAATGAGTTTGTCGCCAAAGTTCTTTATTAAATATTGTTGTGCCGCTTTCGTTATTTGCCTGAAGCGGAAATGCCATTCTGCGACGGAATTCTTTTCGTCCGCCAGCGCATTTTTTGCTTTCGCCAATGGATCACCTGCAACTTCCTTCCCTTGTGTTCCTTTATCTGTAGTTGCGAAGGCAAATCCCTTTTCGAGGACAAAATCGCTGAACAACAGGTCCGTTGCCGTTTCATTTCTCGTTGCCGGGATGCCGGATACCACCAATTTGCCATTCCAATGGTCAGGAACGCGAATAATAAATTGTGCATCCTCAAAAGCGCCGTTCACTTGGATGCCAGTAATTTTCCCCGGCTTATACATTTGATGCCAACCGGTTCCTTTTTCGGGATTACCCCAAAAAATTGGAGCCAAAAAATTATTTCCATAAAGATTTGCTTTTTCCAGCTGTCTTGGGTTCAAAGTTGTCAACCATCGCTGCTTTTGTCCATCAAAATGGGTCACTTTCACTGAGTGGGCTCCTGGTATGATTTCATCGTCAGTATGTGAAGTTGTCCCTTTGTCAAAAGAATTGAAGAAGAAAAAAGAGGTTGAATGAATTCCAATCAGTTTCCGATACAAGAAAAAACGCTCCTTTTTTTATGAAAGAATTTTACTCTATTTGTATATTCATTTTTCTGGAAACTTATGAAATTCCGTTGTGATATGGGGAGACGGACACCGGAAAAGGGAATAAATTGATATAACAGCAGCACAAGGAAGAAAAATTGTTGAATTAGAGGTGAAAAATTTAAAAAAACATCATAAAATATAGTTATAAGAAAAAATTTATTTAATGGGAGGAATGCCGATGATAACCGGTCAGTTAGAGCGGGCCTTTCAGTTAGCTGAAAAGCATCGTCTCGAAGTCAGTACCATTTTGGAATTAGACAAAATCATAAGGAAGGAAATTAATTCGACCCCAGTGGTGGAAGAAAAAATTCTTCAGCAAGTCATAAAAATATTGGAAAATAACAAGAGATTTTTGAAGGAGGCAACATAACAATTGGAAAAACAAGTTGAATTGTATGGTGATATAGACGAATTTGATTATAGGCACTGCTCTGGAAAACAAGGAAATGAGAGCAGTGCCTTTAATATTTTATACATAATTTAATTTTTTTTTGCTTTACGTTTTTTTGCCAATTCCGCAGTCGCTGTAAATAAAACATCAGAAGATGAGTTCAATGCCGTCTCGCAAGAATCCTGCAATACACCGATGATGAATCCGACAGCCACCACTTGCATGGCGATATCATTGGAAATGCCGAATAAACTGCATGCAACCGGAATCAACAGCAAGGATCCTCCGGCAACACCTGATGCACCGGCAGCGGAGATGGCCGAAATGACTACTAAAATGATGGCCGTCATTACATCCACTTCAATTCCGAGCGTATGGCTCGCCGCAAGCGTTAAAACGGAAATGGTGATCGCGGCACCGGCCATATTGATGGTAGCGCCCAATGGAATCGATACAGAATATGTATCTTTATCCAACCCTAATTTTTCGCATAACGCCAAGTTGACAGGAATGTTTGCCGCGGAACTTCGGGTAAAGAAGGCAAAGATTGCACTTTCTTTGAGCGTCATCCAAACAAGCGGATATGGATTTTGCCGCGTACAAATGAAAGTGATGAGCGGGTTCACCACTAAAGCGACAAAGAACATACAGCCAAGAAGAACAATGAGCAATCTTCCATATTCAACCAAAGCAGACAGACCGTTGGATGCAATTGAATCAAACACAAGCCCCATAATACCGATAGGTGCAATATTGATGACCCATTTGACGATAGTTGAAATGGCTTCTGAAAGATTGTCGATCATGGTTTTCGTAGAATCCGCCGCTTTTTTTAGCGCTATCCCGAGAACTACCGCCCAAGCCAAAATTCCGATGTAATTGGCATTCATCAATGCGCTAACCGGATTTGAAACAATATTAAACAGCAATGTCTGAAAAACCTCAGCGATTCCTTCCGGCGGAGTCACATCTTCAGCACTTGTTTTTAATGTCAAATTCGTTGGAAAAAGAAAGCTGGCAATGACCCCGATGGCACCGGCAGCAGTTGTACCGATTGCATAAAGAACTAAAATGGTTTTCATATTGGTCTTCTTGTTGCTGTTATGATTGGCGATCGCTTGGATGACCAGTACCAACACAAGCACTGGGGCCACCGCTTTTAAGGCGCTGACAAACAAACTTCCTAAAATCGATAGCCAACTGAAAGCGTTTGGGACTGTGACCGCCAAAAGAATGCCTAAAACTAGTCCGATGATGATCCGTTTGACTAGGCTAATGCTGCTCCATGTACTCCAAATATTTTTCATAAAACCCTCCAAAGAATAAATTCTCGTTGGAAATACAATTGTTTACTCCAAAAAGACAATTAAGACAGATATAGTGTAGCACGGATTTTTGAAATCTTAAGAAATTTGTTATTTCCGAATAATAAGAAAAGTTTATTTATTTTGATTAAATAAAAAAATCTCCTCTAAAGGAGATTTCAACATTATTGATTCGCTTATTTTATTTCCCACAAACCTGCCCCATTCAATATCCGCTGGATGCCTCCCTTGCAAAGGCCGTGGGAACGCCAAGTGCAAGTATAACAAAGGATATCGATATCCTCCGGAGTGACATATTTTCGGATGCGGGACTCCACTTCTTCCCATGTTAGTACTTGTCCAACTCTCAAACCTAATTTTTCCAAAACTTGATGATCCCGATCGAAAATGCTTTTATCCAGGCAATGATATTCTTTGCATTCGGGATATTTTTCGCAAATCTGATCAATGCCGTCGATAATCTGAATTTCCGTTTTTGGGTCGGTTCTCAATTCATGGTGAATCTTCTTCATATTTTTTGCAAATTCTTCTGAATATCCCATTCCTCTAAAACCGACAAGGCAAAAAAGATGATGACCACGCAGCTTATACATCGTTTTCCTCCTAAAGGTAACGTTATGACGTTAATTACATGATACCATTTAGGAGGAAAAAATTGTATATGAAGAAATAAAATGATGTTTCAGCGAAAGTGAATGGTTTTTCCAAACAATCTCAATGTTCCCTACATTTCTAAAGTATTAATGACTTCCACATGTACATTCTAATGGCACAAGGAGGTGAACGACATGGCGGACCGCAGTTCCAACAAATTAGTGTTTCCAGGTGCAGAAGCAGCTTTGAATCAAATGAAATATGAAATCGCACAAGAGTTTGGCGTAAACCTCTCACCAGATACATCTTCCCGGGCTAACGGTTCAGTTGGTGGGGAAATTACGAAACGTCTTGTGCAAATGGCTCAGCAACAATTGCAAGGAAAGTCAGAATAAACGTTTGACTATTAAAAAGAGCGAAATTTACTTTCGCTCTTTTTCTTTAGGTGCGCCCGGCATGTACATGAACTATAGGGTGTAAGTCCCGAACCCCGAAGACAGAAGTAGAGGTTAGCCAAGAGCAAGGGTGTCCGTGGTGACGCGGAATCTGAAGGAAGCTGGAGGCAAAACACCGGTCCGAGGAACACGAACCTCATATAAGGCTAGGTATGATTGAGTGAGTTTGCCTAACAAAACAAAGCTCTTTCTGTCGAAGGTCATATCGAGTAAATGAGGCGGATAGATGGTGTGAAAGTGCATGTACTTACCCGGGGAGGTCTGGCGGATATGTGAAGTACGCTTCATAACCTACTTAGCGATAGGTAGCTGAACCGTCAGAAGTCAGCAGAGGTCATAGTATTAGTTGGTTTAGAACTACTAAGAAGGACCGAACAATGAAGAGAGAATAGCCCTTGGCATTCAGTGAGTCATGATGAACACAGAAAACGTAGTACCTCACTTGAGGAAGGAAGCGGTGAATCCCGTGGGAGACCTCTTGGAGGGTGGAGTGACCACTGGCATAAAGAGAACAGCTATTCACGGAAGTTATAAAAACTTGCGTCAATGATCTTAATTGAACCGCCGTATACGGAACCGTACGTACGGTGGTGTGAGAGGACGGGAGTTAATCGCTCCCTCCTACTCGATTGCGCCTGGCATGGGTGTAATCTATAGGGTGTAAGTCCCGAACTGTGAAGGCAGAAGTAACAGTTAGCTTAACGCAAGGGTGTCCGTGGTGACGCGGAATCTGAAGGAAGCGAGCGGCAAACTTCCGGTCTGAGGAACACGAACTTCATATAAGGCTAGGTATGATTGAGTGAGTTTGCAAAACAAAACAAAGCTCTTTCTGTCGAAGGTCATATCGAGTAGATGAGGCGGATAGATGGTGTGAAAGTGCATGTACTTACCCGGGGAGGTCTGGCGGATAGGTGAAGTACGCTTCATAACCTACTTAGTGATCAGTAGCTGAACCGTCAGAAGTCAGCAGAGGTCATCGTATTAGTTGGTTTAGAACTACTAAGAAGGACCGAACAATGAAGAGAGAATAGCCCTTGGCATTCAGTGAGTCATGATGAACACAGAAAACGTAGTACCTCACTTGAGGAAGGAAGCGGTGAATCCCGTGGGAGACCTCTTGGAGGGTGGAGTGACCACTGGCATAAAGAGAACAGCTATTCACGGAAGTTATAAAAACTTGCGTCAATGATCTTAATTGAACCGCCGTATACGGAACCGTACGTGCGGTGGTGTGAGAGGACGGGAGTTAATCGCTCCCTCCTACTCGATTCAATTAAATCCGATATTATTTTAACCATAATGCCCAATATTAGACGTGCGATACGAAAAAACATTAAAAAATTAAAAACGTCAAATACAAACCGGCCAACGTGAAAAATAATATTGGGAGGGTTAACACAATTCCCATTTTAAAATAAGTTCCCCAGGAAATTTTGATTCCTTTCGTTTTAAGAACATGCAGCCATACAAGTGTTGCAAGCGATCCGATCGGTGTAATTTTTGGTCCTAAATCGGAACCGATGACATTGGCGAAAATCAAAGCATCCTGAATGGTACCGGATGTATTTGTTTCTGCGATGGCCAATGAGTCAATCATGATGGTCGGCAAATTATTCATCACGGAAGAAAGAAAAGCTGCAAGATAGCCCATTCCAATGGTTGCAGTGAATAATCCTCCCTGCGAAGTCCATTCAATCACGTAAGCGATTGCTTTTGTAAAGCCGGCATTCCCAAGACCATATACAACGAGATACATACCGATGGAGAAAAATACGATATTCCAGGGTGCCCCTTTGATCACCGCCTTAATATTCACAGCCGGACTTTTCCAAGCCAAAGCCAGAAGGAAAATCGCCATGATCCAGCCGATGACGCAAACAGGGATATGTATCAGTTCAGCTGTAAAATAACCGATTAATAATACAACCATCACGGGCCATGCCAATTTGAACAATTTTTTATCCCGGACGGCTTCCCGGGGATTTTTGAGCATTGCTGCATCATATTTTGGTGGAATGGATTTTCGGAAATACAGATACAACACAAGGATGGTTGCCATCAAAGAAAATAAATTTGGCACTATCATTCGCAGAGCATATTCCTTGAAACTCACACCAAAAAAATCGGCGGCAATGACATTCACCAGATTGCTGATTAGAAAGGGAAGAGAGGTGGTGTCAGCGATAAAACCGCTTGCCATAATGAAAGGAAAAATCATTTTTTCGCTTAATTGCAGATTCCGCACCATGGCTAGCACTATGGGTGTCAAGATCAATGCGGCACCATCATTGGAGAAAAAGGCTGAAACAAAAGCTCCAAGGACTGTGACGAAAATAAACATTCTTACGCCGTTCCCTTTCGCGATACGGGCCATGTGCAACGCGGACCATTCAAATAAACCGATTTGATCCAAAATCAATGAAATAATGATGATGGCGATAAATAACAAGGTGGCATTCCAAGTGATATCCACAACCGAAAAAACGTCTTTAATATCCACCACTCCGACGAGCAGCGCCAGGACTGCCCCTCCGCATGCAAACCATCCGATACTTATATTTTTTGGTTGGCGTATTACGAGGAAGAGCGTAAAGATGAATATTAGGACAGCGAATAGTAAGTTAAGCAAAACCGGATCCTCCAACCCAACTGAATTGTTTGAATGTCTAAATGTCACAATTGCTATTTTATAATATTGATTTCCATTTTCCCATTAATTCTTTGTGTCGTTTGCATAAAAAAAACCTGCCGGCAAAAGGCAGGGGATTAAGAAATCAATTCCAATTTAAGATCCAGATTTTTTAATAATTGTTCAATCGTTTTTTGTTGTTCTTCGTTCAATGGCACTAATGGCAGGCGCACACCACCGACGGATATGCCTTTTAAGTTTAATGCAGCTTTTACAGGTACAGGATTTGGTGCTATGAACATCCCTTTCATGATTGGCAATAGTCTGCGATGCTCTTTCGCCGCTTCATGAATATCGCCATTTAAGAAATGTTGAATCATTGTTTGCATTTCGTTGCCGATGATATGGGAAGCCACGGAAATGACCCCAGTGCCTCCAACAGCCAAAGAAGGCAATGTCAAGCTGTCGTCTCCGCTATAAAGGGAGAAGTCATCCGGCGTATTTTCGATGATTTGCGCCATTGCATCCAAACTTCCACTTGCTTCTTTGATGGCAACGATATTCGGGATTTCCGCAAGGCGAACTACAGTGTCAACGGATAGATTGACTACGCTGCGACCCGGAATATTATATAAAATCACTGGCAGTTTAGTACTTTGAGCGATGCTTTTGAAGTGTTCGTACATGCCTTCCTGGTTCGGCTTATTGTAGTATGGTGTAACTAACATGACACCATCCGCACCGGCTTCCTCCGCTTTTTCCGTAAGTTCAATGGAAGCTCTCGTATTATACGAGCCGGTACCTGCAATTACAGGAACTCTTCCATTTACGGTTTTTACGACAAATTTGAATAGTTCGACTTTTTCACCTTCTGTTAAAGTAGGTGATTCTCCGGTTGTACCGCATACAATCAAGCCGTCTGTTCCATTGGCAATCAAATAATCGACCAACTTTTGCGTAGCGTCAAAATCTACATCACCATTTTGGTCAAATGGCGTTACCATTGCAGTTAATACTCTTCCAAAATTCATTTCTTCTCCACATCCTTTTCATTTTTTTGTAATGGAGAAGGGCAATTGTCAATTAAACGCAAAAAGCAACAACGAAGAGCTTCGTTGTTGCAAAAAAATTGAATTTTTTGCGTAAGATAGCCCTCCATATAGTTTCCTATATGACAGTCCTGCACTTATTCAATGCAGAACCAGCCTCTGGAAAAATGAGTTTCCAGAGACTTCGGCAAATCCCCCTTTCCACAATCATCATTGGACCTCATTATCCTCAAACTGTGTACTCTTGGTCTTTGCGCCTCTATCCTTACTTCAAAACAATATTGAATTGAAATAAGTCGATGTATAATTAAATACATTTTATATTCTTTTTATTGGAAATGCAATATTTATTAAGTATCAAGAACGTATAAATGTTTTTAATATTATATAAAATGCAGAAAAATTTGAAATATTCAAGTGGAAGGGTGAAAAATTAAGAAATTTAATTGTTATTCTTACTTTCATGAATAATGAAGATCAATTGGATTTGGTGTGGACTGCAATGAATCAAACGGCCTTGGGGAACCAGGGTTTCCCAAGCGGTAATGCGGATGACTTGAAAAGAGTGCCCTAAAGGGGAATATTGGAAAAATGGATTCGCCGGTTTTCAATGAAAAAACCGGCGAATGGTTTTTATTTATGGTGCAAAATATAGGATAAAGCCGATTGGAAAAAGTACTTCTTCTTTTCGTCATTCATCTTCAACAGTTCGTCCTGATTGATTAACTGTATGTGGTGCAACGGGGAATATTTCTTTGCAGATGCAGTAAAGGATTGATTGGAAACGATCAATGCGCCATTCGCCCCATGCCTTTTTCTTTTGGCGGCTATTTTTTGGACCCTTCGAATATCGCCAGCCTTTTGTGACTCGAGAATTTGGACAATATATTTTTTTGTGCCTTTCCATAAAATAAGGTCAACATCATAACCATCCAGCTCTTTTGTGACGATTGCGACATATCCCCGCTTTTCAAAATGGGATTTTAATAAATAAAGGTATTCAATTTTTTGTAAATGGTCTTGTGTCAAATCCGCTTCCCAGTCATCATTTTTCACCATGTGAATCATGCGGCAAATCAAATAGAAAAGAAAGCGGAAACTGGATACTCTGAAAGGTTTATAAAAAATGATCACCGTGATGAAAAGCATCAAATACAATTTAAGATCAAATATATCCGGATTGATTGAAAAGGAACTGTAAAGGGCAATGACAATTCCGAAACTGAACATGAGAATCATTAAAAACTCAATCGCTTTGCTGCCAAAATTTCTTTGTTTCATCGTTGTTCATTCCTTGTTTTTAATTCTATTTTTTACGTGTTGCCCGAAATCTATTCCTAAAACAGAATAATTGATTACCACCGGGATATTTGTGTATGATAAGAAAAACATTTCAATTTCGAGATAAATAGAGTTGGAATTTTTGGAGGATGAAGAATGGAAATAGGATTAACGACATTTGTTGAAACGACTCCCGATGTAAGAACCGGAAAAGTGATCAGTCATGCTGAACGCCTCCGGGAAGTGGTGGAAGAAATCGAACTGGCGGATGCAGTGGGATTGGATGTTTACGGTGTTGGGGAACATCATCGGAAGGATTACGCCTGTTCAGCTCCTGCCGTTTTGCTTGCAGCTGCGGCAACGAAAACAAAACGCATCAGGCTGACAAGTGCGGTAACGGTATTATCATCCGATGATCCTGTCCGGGTGTATCAACAATTTGCCACGGTGGATGCGATTTCCAATGGACGGGCGGAAATTATGGCCGGCAGAGGTTCTTTCATTGAATCTTTCCCGCTGTTTGGGTATGACTTAAAGGATTATGATGAATTGTTTGAGGAAAAATTGCAATTATTGCTGCAAATTCAAAAAAATGAATTGATTCATTGGAACGGGAAACATCGTCCAAGCATTGATGGCAGAGGAGTGTATCCGAGACCGGAAAAAGAGGTTCCCATTTGGATTGCAAGCGGCGGGACTCCACAATCGGTAGCACGGGCAGGGGCATTGGGATTGCCATTATGTTTGGCAATCATCGGCGGCAGTCCATTGCAATTTGCCCCTTTGGTGAAGCTGTATTACCGCGCGGCTAAAGAAGCGGGACATGATCTTTCAAAACTTAAAGTGGCCACCCATTCTCACGGGTTTGTGGCAGATACGACGGAAGAAGCGGTGGAAAAATTTTTCCCTCCAACCCAATATGCAATGAATGTTTTAGGCAGGGAACGGGGATGGGGACCATATACCCAAGCGACTTTCGATTACGCCAGAAGTATGGAAGGGGCACTGTATTGCGGGGATGTTAAAACCGTCGCCGAAAAAATAATTTTCTTGCGCAAAAATGTGGGAGTAACCCGCTTTATGCTGCACTGCCCTGTTGGCTCTATGGCACATGAAGATGTGATGAGATGTATTGAGTTGTTAGGAAAAGAAGTGGCGCCGATTGTCCGGGAAGAAGTGGCAAAATGGGAAGCGGAAGGGAATGGGCAAATCGAATTTTAAGCAATAAAAAAAGCGGATTGGAAAATGGTTCTTTTTCCAATCCGTTTTTTGACCGACAAAAGTATTCCCCAGGAAAACAACCGTCAAATGATGACCATATCCGGAGGTTAATGAACGTATTCGGCTTCCATTTCTTTTATTTTTTCGTACAGCATTTTATTCACAGGCGTATCGATTCCGTATTTTTCTCCAAGTTTAAGTACGGTGCCGGAGAATAATTCCACTTCACTTGGCCGCTTTGCATCTACATCTTGCGCCATGGATGGTTTTCCATCAGGGCTTAAAGTGCTTAATACATCGAGCCAATATTGCAAATCCTGTTCGGATAACGGGACACCCGCTTTCTCGGAAATGGCAATGACTTCTTTCATCGCAGCAATCATCGTATTTCTTGCTTCCCCTTCATTTTGCACTGTCCCGTAATTGCCCTTGTAGACGGCGACCGTTTGATTGACCCCAACGTTCAACATAAATTTTCCCCAGAGGCGATGGGTCATGTTCGTATCTACTTGATGGGGGAGTTGGACGGAATCGAAAAATTCTCTTAGGCCTTTTGTTTTTTCGCTGATGATGCCTGGTTCTTTATCGCCAAAAACGAGAATCCCTTTATGGTCATAAGTCAGTTTGTTGCCGACTTTTACTGCATCCATGCCTTGCGCAACGCAGTAAAGGACTTTGTCAAAACCGTAAGCTTGCCCGATCATTTCTTCGCTAATGATGCCGTTCAACGCGGAAATGATGATTGTATTTTCTCCAACGTGGTGTTTGGCAAAGCGAATGGCTTCCTCCAAACCGTGAAATTTCACCGTAAAAATAAGCAAATCTGCCGGTTCCACCTGTTCATCAGGCGTTACATAGCGAAATTCACATTTTTCCCCATTGCAGAATACGCCTTCATTTTTATATTTTTGTATGCGTTGTTCATCGGCGATGATCCGTACATTTTCTTTGGGCAATTTTTTTGATAAATGGTGGCCATACATGATGCCCAGCGCACCGAGACCGATGATGGATACCCTTTGTATTCTCATGATTGAACCTTCCTTCATTCTCTTCATTTTTTACAACCCTTTGTTTAGTTTACCAAATACTGCCGGATGAAAGAACCGATTTGCTGTGGGGAATTTATCCATTCAATGTTCCTTGCAAATTGTAAAAAGTGGTTTGGAACAAAAAAGAGGTGCGGGAGGATTCCCGCACCAAAGGGAGTAGATAAGAAAGGGGTTTTGAAAGTAAGGATTTAAAGCATGGGGCAACAATGTAAATGCTTTTACAAATTGTAATCCATCCATCCTTTTGTCTAAATTGTACCCCGAATGAGTGAAGTTTAAAAGCAAGATAATGGATTTTCAAAGATTATTCAAAACTTTTTGAACAGTTATGGACAAACGATTATTCAAATGTTTTAAGGAAAAGTACTTCATGATGCTTTTACGGATATGGAATGTGTTATAGATATGGAATGTGTTATAATTGAAGAAATTTTGTGGGATAAGAAAAATATTTGAGGTGAACTGTATGATTAAAATTACAGCTGATAGTACATGTGATTTATCTCCCCAAATTATAGAACAATTTGATATTTCATTAATGCCTTTGCATGTATTGATTGATGACGAAGATTTCCGTGATGGAATTGATATTGAACCGAAAGATATATTCCGTTATGTCGGACAGGAAGGAAAATCATGCAAAACGGCGGCGGTCAATACGTTTGAATATGAAAATTTTTTCAAGGAATTTTCCCAAAATTATGATGCGGTGATACATATCAGTTTAGGTTCAGGTTTTTCCTCTTGCTGCCAAAATGCAAAAATGGCTGCCCAACAGTTTGATAATGTGTATGTGGTGGATTCGCAAAATCTTTCAACTGGAAGCGGCCACATTGTTTACGAAGCCGCACTGATGGCACAAGAAGGGGTTCAACCGGAAGTGATTGTCAAACATTTGGAAGAGGTGGCTCCTAAAGTGGATGCCAGCTTCGTTATTGATACAATGGAATACTTGAGAAAAGGCGGACGTTGTTCTGGAATTGAAGCGTTCGGCGCCACTTTGTTAAGAATTAAACCGTCCATCGAAGTGGTCGATGGAAAAATGATTGTCGGCAAAAAATATCGGGGAAATTTTGACCGTTGCATCGTGAATTATGTAAAAGATCGTCTTGAAAATAACAATGATATCGATTATTCAAGAGTGTTTATCACCCATTCCTATTGCTCGCCGGAAACGGTTCAAAAAGTGAGGGAGGCCGTTGAAACCTATGCTAATTTCGAACAAATCATCGAAACGACTGCAGGCTGCACCATTTCCTCCCACTGCGGACCCAATACGTTAGGAATTCTGTATAAAAGAAAAAGTAAAAAATGACGGGAATAGCAAACTGTCTGGAAGAACTTCCGGACAGTTTTTTTCGTGTGCAAAGCAAGTCCTAAAATGTGGAAAAATATACACGGTTGTTTGTATAATAAAACTAGAATCATTATAAAAGAATACTAGGAGGGATTGGAATGGATCCGAAGGCGAAAAGAACAGCACTTAGAGGTATCACATACGGGTTGTATATTATTGGTACAAAAGATGATGAAGGGGTAAACGGCTTTGCTGGAAACTTTTTAACACAAACTTCTTTTGAGCCGCCTCTTGTAGCCATTGCTGTAAAAGAGGGCACCCGCTCCCAAAAACAGATCGCAGAAAGCGGCGTATTCAGCGTCAATATTTTGGAAAGCGGACAAAAAGATATGGTCACTGCTTTCTTTAAATCATTGCAACCGGAAGGCAATACATTGGCTGGCTATGAATTCTACACGGAAGAAACAGGCTGCCCGATTTTTAAAGATGCATTGAGTTTCTTCGAATGCAAAGTGGTGGACAAGGTTGAAAAAGGAGACCATTACATTTACGTTGGAGAAGTGATCAATGCCGGCGTCCATCGCGAAGGCGATCCGCTTACAATGAAAGAAACCGGCTTCTATTATGGCGGATAAAATTTTTCATAAAAACAATGTCCCAACATAATATGGTATTGGGAGTTTTGAAAAGCTTTCCTAAAGCAATCATGCTTAGGGGAGCTTTTTTCTATCTCATAGACTCGCAAATTAAAATTCTTTGGTATCAGAAACAAAACGTAAACATACTATGATATAAATTAAAAGCCCTGAATGGAGGGAAGGCGCTATCGATATCTTAAAGAAAATCAGAGAACATAGAGAAGAAGAGGAAAAGCTGAAGTGGGAAGGTACCTTTGCCGAGTATTTGGAAATTATAAAAAAACGGCCAGAAGTTGCACAATCCGCACATGCTCGCGTTTACAATATGATTAAAAGCGCAGGGATAGAGGAAAAAAATGGACAAAAGATATATAAATTTTTCAGCAATGAAATCTTCGGATTGGAGTCAACGATTGAACGGCTGGTGGAAGAATATTTCCATCCCGCAGCAAAAAGACTGGATGTACGGAAACGGATTTTGCTTCTCATGGGGCCGGTCAGCGGTGGGAAATCAACCATTGTCACTTTGTTAAAGCGGGGATTGGAGAAATATACCCGCACCGATGAAGGAGCGGTCTATGCCATCAAAGGATGCCCGATGCATGAAGATCCATTGCATTTAATCCCCCATCATCTCCGGGAGGATTTCTACAAAGAATACGGCATCCGCATTGAAGGCAGTTTATCGCCATTGAATCAATTGCGTTTGGAACAGGAATATGGCGGCCGTATTGAAGATGTCATCGTGGAGCGCATTTTCTTCTCGGAAGATAAACGCGTCGGAATTGGGACATTCACCCCATCCGATCCAAAATCCCAAGACATCGCAGATTTGACAGGCAGCATCGATTTCTCGACGATTGCGGAATACGGTTCGGAATCCGATCCGCGAGCCTACCGTTTTGACGGCGAATTGAATAAAGCAAACCGCGGGTTGATGGAATTCCAGGAAATGTTAAAACTTGATGAGAAATTTTTATGGCACTTATTGTCTTTGACTCAGGAAGGAAACTTCAAAGCGGGCCGGTTCGCGTTAATTTCAGCCGATGAGCTTATCGTGGCCCATACGAACGAAACCGAATACCGTTCCTTCATTGCCAATAAAAAGAACGAAGCGCTTCACTCAAGAATTATCGTAATGCCTGTACCATACAATTTAAAAGTGAGCGAAGAAGTGAAAATTTATGAAAAAATGATCAAGGAAAGCGATATGGCCCATGTGCATATAGCCCCGCACGCATTAAGAGTCGCCGCCATCTTCTCAGTATTGACAAGACTGGAAGTGCCGAAAAAACAAGGCATAGACATTGTGAAAAAAATGCGGCTTTACGACGGTGAAACGGTGGAAGGATATAATTCAGCGGATGTGGAGGAATTGAAAAAAGAATATCCGAATGAAGGAATGAAGGGCATCGATCCACGCTATGTCATCAACCGCATTTCATCGGCCATTATCCGCAAAGAAGTGCCATCCATCAATGCGTTGGACGTTTTAAGGTCATTAAAAGATGGACTAGATCAACATCCATCCATCTCGCCGGAAGAGCGGGAAAAATATTTGAACTACATTGCCATCGCAAGACGGGAATATGATGAAATCGCGAAAAATGAAGTGCAAAAAGCCTTCGTATATTCCTATGAAGAATCTGCCAAAACGCTTTTAAACAACTATTTGGACAATGTGGAAGCTTATTGCAACAAACAAAAAATCAAAGATCCGCTGACTGGCGAAGAATTGCCGCCGGATGAAAAATTGATGCGTTCCATCGAAGAACAAATCGGCATCTCCGAAAATGCGAAAAAGGCATTCAGGGAAGAAATTCTCATCCGCCTTTCCGCTTATGCCCGGAAAGGGAAGAAATTCGATTACAATTCCCACGAGAGACTGCGGGAAGCGATCCAAAAGAAACTGTTTGCGGATTTGAAAGATGTAGTCAAAATCACAACTTCCACTAAAACGCCGGATGAAGCACAGTTGAAAAAGATTAACGAAGTGATTGCCAGATTGATTGATGAATATGGTTATAATTCCACTTCAGCGAATGAATTGTTGCGTTATGTCGGCAGTTTGTTGAACAGATAAACCGAATACCGTTTCTGAACCATCAAACACTGTATGAGGCTGGGACAAAACTAGCTTCAAAATAGGAAAAAGGAGAATTTGAGCCAACTCAAATTCTCCTTTTTCCATTTCTCTCCATTATTTTTGGTCAGTTGATCTTTGTTGGCCGTGTATTTCCGTAAATTCACGGCCATTAAGGCAATCCCCATTTCATTTTCCACCTTCGATTTTCCTCGGACGGAAAATCGAGTGAAACGCAAATTAGCCTTCAAGAATCCAAAAACTGGTTCTACGTCCATTTTACGTTGACGGAAAATAGAACCTGCTTTTTCTTCTGAAAGCTTCGCTCTTACATATTCTTTTTGTCGTTCCCATTTTTCATTCACCATGACCTTTCGGTGATTGCCTTCCTTTGCTTTTGTGCATGATGAACGAAATGGACATCCTGAACAGTTTTCACATTCATAGATTTTCAATTCTCGTTTGAAACCAGTCTTATCTGTACGTACAGAACGATAACGGAAGGTTACTCGCTGCTGATTTGGACAAATGTAGGTATCACTTTCTTCGTCGTACATCCAATTGTCTGGATGAAATGGATTTTGTTTATATTTCTTCTTTTGTTCTTTCTCATACATGGTATATGGAATGAGTGCCTCACATTTTCGATTCGAAAGGATGTCTTCATAGTTTTGTTCACTACCATAACCAGCATCTGCGACAATATACTTTGGCAACGGAAAATAATCCTTTTCTATCTTATTCAAGAACGGAATTAATGTACGTGTATCAGTAGGATTTGGAAAGATGCTATAAGCTAGTGCGTATTGACCTTCTGTTGCGATTTGTACATTGTATCCAGCTTTCAATTGACCGTTTTTCATATAGTCGTCTTTCATTCGCATGAACGTCGCATCTTGATCTGTTTTGGAATAACTGTTCCGTTCCCCCAAGATGTCCAAGTCTTTTTGGTATTTTTGTTTTCGTAGAATGAAGTCTATTAATTGTTTGTACGCTTGTTTTGGATATTTTCGTTCGCTTCTTAATGCTTTTCGTTCTGTGGCATCGGGCGATGTTTCTATCTTTTGGTCATATTCCTTAATGACTTCATCGACTTGTTGCACCATTTGAGCGAGTTCTTCTACGGACAATTCCCCATCACTTTCCCGCTCCATTTCAGGGATGATTTCCTTCTCTAACAGTTCGTTGTAGAGCTGATTGGATTTTTCAATTAAGCTTTTGTTGTATTTTTCAATGGATTTTTTCCACACAAAAGTAAATCGGTTGGCATTCGCTTCAATCTTTGTACCGTCAATGAAAATTGCTTCTTGATCAATTAATTTTTCTTCCACCAGTTGGCAACGGAATTGGACAAAACATTGACGAATTAATTCTTTTACTTCCGGATGCACACGAAAACGATTGATCGTCCGATAACTTGGTTCATATCCTTGTGCCAACCACATCATCCGAATACTGTCCTTTAAAAGGGCTTCAATTTTCCGACCTGAAAAGACTGATTGGGAATAAGCACACAAAATAATTTTTAGCATCATGCGTGGATGATAAGCAGGACAACCTGTATTTCGAAGAAACGGCTGAAAGGCTTCATCGGGGATACTTTCAACTAAATGGTGAATGTGGAAGGCAATATCATTTTCTTGTAATTTTATTTCTAAATCTAGAGGCAAAACTAATTGATTCATGTTATAATATTTGAACATAAGGACACTTCCTTTGATAAAATTTTTTGGGGTAGATACTTAAATTTTATCAGAAGATGTCCTTATTTTTATTAAAAAAATAGTAATAGCCCATGAAATTTCATTCCAAAATTTCATGGGCTGTTTCCATTTTAGAGGGGGTTTTGTCCCAGCCTCTTTTTTTAATAGAAAAATGTTGTGGTAATTCCATAAATCACGCGCATATGATAAAAAAAGTGATTTTCCAAGAGAATACGGGAAAATCATGAAAGATGGGTGATGATCAAATGAAAAAGAATAATAGGGACTATATCGTTTCAAGGGAAAATTGGTCTTTACATCGCAAGGGATATCAAGACCAGCAACGGCATATGGAAAAAGTCAGGGAAGCCATAAAAAATAATTTGCCTGATTTAATCAGTGAAGAAAGCATCATTATGTCAAACGGCCGTGATGTCATTAAAATTCCGATCCGTTCTCTCGATGAATATAAAATTCGATACAATTACGGAAAATCCAAACATGTTGGGCAGGGGCAAGGAGACAGCAAAATCGGCGATATTGTCGCGCGGGATTCCCAAGGCGGAGCCCAAGGGCCAGGGAAAGGAAAAGAGGCGGGAAATCTGCCTGGCAGAGACTATTATGAAGCGGAAGTCAGTCTGGAAGAAGTGCAAAACATTTTATTCAGCGAATTGGAATTGCCGAATCTGGAACAAAAGGAACTGTCCAATATCATAACAGAAAAAATTGAATTCAACGATATCCGCAAAAAAGGGTTAATGGGGAATATAGACAAAAAACGCACCATCCTTTCAGCCATTAAGCGAAATGCGCTGAGAGGAAAGGCGCAAATTACGCCGATCACCGAGGAAGATTTGCGTTTTAAAACCTGGAATGAGGTAGTGAAACCGGAATCCAATGCGGTTGTATTAGCGATGATGGATACAAGTGGAAGTATGGGCAATTTTGAGAAATATTGCGCCCGGTCATTTTTCTTTTGGATGACCCGCTTTTTGCGGACGAAATACGAAAAAGTGGAAATTGAGTTTATTGCCCACAGTACGGAAGCGAAGGTCGTAACGGAAGAAGAATTTTTCACAAAAGGGGAAAGTGGAGGAACGATTTGTTCGTCCGCCTATTTGAAAGCGCTCGAGCTTATTAAACGGAAGTATAGCCCAAACCGTTACAATATATATCCAGTTTACTTTTCAGACGGTGAAAACATGTCCAGCGACAATGAAAAATGTTTGAAGCTTGTCGGTGAACTGATGAAAGTTTCCCAAATGTTCGGATATGGGGAAGTGAACGCTCTGAACCGTTATTCCACATTAATGAACACGTATAAAAAAATCGATAACCCGAAATTCCGCCATTATGTGATCCGGCAGAAAAGCGATGTCTACGAAGCGTTAAAAAGCATGTTCCGCAAACAGGAAGCGAATGCTTAAAGGGGTGAATGAAGTGGATAAAGAACTTCAAAAAGCAATCGATGAAATTACGGAAATCGCGATCGGATTCGGGTTGGATTTTTACCCAATGCGATATGAAATCTGCCCTGCGGATATCATTTATACAATCGGAGCCTACGGGATGCCGACGAGGTTTTCCCACTGGAGCTTCGGAAAGCAATTTTACAAAATGAAATTGCATTATGATTTGGGCCTTAGCCAAATATACGAACTTGTCATCAATTCGGATCCATGTTACGCCTTTTTGCTGGAATCCAACACCCTCACGCAAAACAAACTGATAGTTGCCCATGTATTGGCCCATTGCGATTTCTTTAAAAATAATGTCCGTTTTTCCAATACGAGAAGGGACATGGTGGAAAGCATGACGGCCACGGCTGAACGCATCGCAAGCTATGAACGGCAATATGGCAAATATGAAGTGGAACAATTTTTGGATGCGGTTTTGTCCATTCAGGAACATATCGATCCTTCTTTAATAAGACCGCAGTTATTGTACGAAGAGGAAGAAGAGGGTGAAGAAGAAAACATCATACTGCCAACACCTTACGACGATTTATGGAAGCTGGATGAACGGTTGGAGGAAAAAAAGGAACAGCCGAAGAAGCAAAAAAAGAAAAAATTTCCTCCAAAACCGGAGAAGGATTTGCTGCTGTTCATAGAACAATACAGCCGGGAGTTGGAAGAGTGGCAGCGGGACATCATGACCATGATGCGGGAAGAAATGTTGTATTTCTGGCCGCAACTTGAAACAAAAATCATGAATGAAGGATGGGCATCCTATTGGCATCAACGGATCATGCGGGAGCTTGATCTGGATACGGCTGAAACGATTGAATATGCGAAGCTCAATGCCGGGGTGCTCCAACCATCGAGAACCTCCATCAACCCTTATTATTTAGGATTAAAAATTTTTGAGGATATTGAACGGCGTTACGACAACCCGACGGAAGAAATGAAAAAAATGGGGGTCAAACCGGGATCAGGCAGGGAAAAAATCTTTGAAGTGCGGGAGATCGAATCGGATATTTCCTTCATCCGCAACTATTTGACAAAGGAACTGGTGGAACAAGAGGATCTATATTTGTTCGAGAAAAAAGGCAATACGTATCAAATTACGAACAAAGACTTTGAAAAAATCCGGGACCAACTTGTTTCGATGAGGGTGAACGGAGGATTTCCATACATCGTTGTTGAAGACGGGGATTATTTAAGAAACGGAGAATTGTATTTGAAACATTACTATGAAGGAATGGAACTGGATTCGTATTATTTGGAAAATGTATTGCCTTATATTTATCGTCTCTGGGGACGCCCTGTCCATATGGAAACGGTGGTTGAAGGAAAACCTGTCCTTTATTCTTATGATGGGAAACGGAATTCAAGAAAGACTCTATGAATCCATGATGGGTTTTGTTGAAGCTCATGAAAAAATTCATGGGCTTTTATTTTTTTATTGCTATGAATTTATTATGTTTACGAAGAAATAGCATCAACATCGCACTTAACGTTAGGTAACTCTTCTAAAATTTTGCTAATATAAAAGTATAGCACAATGGAACTAGTATTTTGAATTTTGTGTTATGCACCTAGGAGAGAAAAACAATTATGTTAAGAAAATTAAATTGGAAAAAAATCACTTGGGCTATTTTGTTTGTTTCATTATTGCTTTCGGTTATCTTTATCATTTCCCGGATGATCATGGCACCTTCGGAATTGAAAGCGATGGAGGAGCATGCGAAAGTCAAGACCGATTATGTTTTGATGCTTTTGCAATGCATTTCGGGATTATTGATTATGATGATTCCGACTTTCATTGAACGGAAAATTTCGATCGATATTCCCGACTCAATCGAAGTCATCTTTTACACTTTTCTCTTTTGTGCCATCTATTTGGGGGAAGTGAGAAACTTTTATTATTTGGTTCCTTATTGGGATACGATACTGCATGCATTCAGCGGAGTGATGCTGGGAGCCCTGGGATTCATTTTGGTGAGATTTTTGAATGAGTCAAAACATACACATATTCAATTAACCCCGTTTTTCGTTTCTTTTTTTGCTTTTTGTTTTGCGGTCACAATGGGGACACTGTGGGAAATTTATGAGTTTTTGGCAGATGGGCTTTTATCAACCAATATGCAAAAATTTATCGCATCGGATTTTACGGTGCTCATTGGAAGAGAAGCTTTGAGTGATACGATGATGGATTTGATTGTGGATACAGTGAGCGCATTTTTTATTTCCTTGTATGGTTACATCCAATTAAAAAGATGGGAGAAACAAGGTTATCTTTAATCTTTGATAAAGATGAAACAAGCGTGTAGAAAGTCAGACTCTACACGCTTTTTTGACATTCGGCAATATTAATAAGATTGCGTTTCCCGCCCTTTCTGAACGGCTTCTTCCACAGCCTTTTTCGCATTGTGAGCGCCAAGCGGATGGAACTCTTCCGCAATTTCTTCACGGTTTTTCTCTTTATTTTTTGCTTCCAATCCTTCCCGTAAGCGTCTTCCGTATTCTTCATCGGCCGCTTCCGCATAAGAAATCATCTTTTCTTGTATATCTTTTGGGCAAATGGACAAGTCGTTGACAAGGTTATTGATCAGCTCGTCTTTTTCCCATTGTTCGAAATTGCGGTAAGTTTCTCCCGCTTGTTTAAAATCATTTCTCCGGTCGATCGGTTCCCGTAAAAGTTCCCCTTCGATCCATGGAGTATGTTCTGTTCCGACTTGTTCCGCTTCTTTCAAGCCGCCCATGCTGGAAGGCTCATAGTTGACGTGCGGGTTTTGATTTGGCCCTTTATCGTTGTGGTACCGCATTATACCGCCTTCATGGTTTGTGGCCACCCGTTTTTTTGGAGCGTTGATCGGGAGTTGCAGGTAGTTGGCCCCAAGGCGATAGCGCTGCGTATCGGAATAGGCGAAGGTTCTTCCTTGCAGCATTTTGTCATCGGAGAAATCAAGCCCATCCACAAGTACGCCTGTTCCAAAGGCGGCTTGTTCCACTTCAAGAAAATAGTTTTCAGGATTTTTGTTCAACACCATTCGTCCAACAGGAAGCCATGGGAACTGATCTTTCGGCCAAAGTTTCGTGCAATCCAACGGGTCAAAGTCCAGCTCTGGATGAGGACCGTCCTCCATTATTTGAACGAACAATTCCCACTCCGGATAATCGCCTCTTTCGATGGCTTCATATAAATCCTGGGTGGCGTGGTTAAAGTTTTTCCCCTGTATTTCCTGGGCTTCCTTCGTCGTCAAATTCCTGATTCCCTGTTTTGGTTCCCAATGATATTTGACAAGAACCGCTTTTCCTTCACTGTTCACCCATTTGTAGGTATTTACTCCGGATCCCTGCATCATGCGGTAGTTTGCAGGAATTCCCCATGGGGAATAAATAAGGGTCACCATATGAAATGATTCCGGGGAATTCGCGCAAAAGTCAAAGAATCTTTTGGCGTCTTGAATATTTGTGACAGGATCCGGACGGAATGCGTGAATCATATCCGGAAATTTCATCGGATCCCGGATGAAGAAGATTTTTAAATTGTTACCGACCAGATCCCAGTTTCCATCTTCCGTATAAAACTTCACCGCAAAACCTCTTGGGTCCCGAACGGTCTCCGGGGAGTGGAGTCCGTGCACAACCGTTGAGAAACGGACGAATACAGGCGTTCTTTTTCCTTTTTCCTGGAACAATTTCGCTCTTGTATACTTTGAAGCGGGCTCGTTTCCGACGGTGCCGTAAGCTTCAAAGTAACCGTGGGCTCCGGCACCCCGTGCATGAACGATGCGCTCCGGAATTTTTTCCCGGTCAAAATGGCTGATCTTTTCAATGAAATCGTAGTTTTCCAGTAATGCCGGACCACGGTTACCGACTGTCCGGATGTTTTGATTGTCCGTCACCGGGTGGCCCTGACGGTTCGTTAATGTATCATCTTTTTCAATATTGGTCAGGTGTTTCTCATCGTTGTTTGTCATGATGTTCAACTCCATTATTAAATTGGCACAATAATTGGCAAAATCATCGGTTTTTTCTTCGTCTTTTCATATAAAAATTGTCCCACTTCTTTTTTGACGGCTTTTTTCATGGCAAAAAGATTCGGATCTTTCTCTTTGAAAGGTTCAATCGCTTTTCTTGCCATTTGATTGATATGGCGGATTAATTCCTCCGACTCTTTTGCATAGACAAAGCCTCTGGAAATGGAGTCCGGTTCTGATACCAGACTGCCGTCAGACTTGTCGATGGTAATGACAATGACGAGCATTCCTTCTTCTGACAACTGTTTTCGGTCTCTTAAGACGATATCTTCAATTCCTTCTTCACCAAATCCATCTACATAGGCATCTCCAGCCGGAATTTTTCTAGTTTGCCGTGCATCTTGATACTGAATATCCACCACATCGCCGTTGTTCAGAATGAAAATATTTTTTGGATCTACCCCGACATCTTCCGCCAATTTGGCATGCAAATGCATCATGCGGTATTCCCCGTGAATCGGTATAAAGTATTTTGGCTTCATTAATGTGAGCATCAGTTTCAAGTCTTCTTGATAGCCATGACCGGAAACATGCATTCCTGTTTTGCTGGCAGCACCGTAAATGACATTGGCGCCAAGTTTGAATAAGTTGTCCACAATTTTTGTGACATCTCTTTCGTTGCCAGGGATGGGGGACGCCGCAAAAATGACCGTATCTCCCGGGTCGATTCGAACATCCCGATTGCTGTTTGTAGAAAGTCTTGAAAGAGCGGCGAGAGGTTCACCCTGACTGCCTGTACAAAGAACAACGACTTTTTCGGACGGCCATTGTTTTACATCCTTTGCATCAATCAGCAGCCAATCAGGAATGTCGACATACCCGTATTTTTTGGCGACGCTGACGACATTCACCATGCTTCTGCCGAGCAAGGCTAGCTTACGGTCCGTCTTGATGGTTGCTTCAACGATCTGTTGTATACGATTAACATTGGATGCAAAGGTCGAAATAATAATTTTACCTGTTGCATTGAAGAAGGATTCTTCGATTTGTTTTCCCACTTCTCTTTCGGAAGGTGTCGACCCGGGCCGCTCCGCATTGGTGCTTTCCGAGATGAGAAGCAGCACACCGTCGTCTCCGGTCTTTGCCATTTTATGGATCTCTGAAAATTGCTGGTTTACAGGAGTGAGGTCAAATTTGAAGTCGCCTGTGTGAACCACTTTTCCCTCAGGCGTATGGAAGACGATGCCTAAGCAATCCGGTATGCTGTGGCTCACTTTAAAGAACGTCACTTGAATTTGGCCGAAATTCAATTCGGAGTCTGAATGAATTTCAATCAATGTGGATTCGCGGAAAATTTTATGCTCTTTCAGCTTTAATTCGATTAGTCCCAATGTAAATCGGGTCGCATACACGGGCACATTGATTTTTTTCAGAAAATACGGTATCCCTCCAATATGATCTTCGTGACCGTGGGTGACGATTATTCCCCGTATTTTATGTTGGTTTTCCAAAAGATAAGTAAAATCCGGAATGATTAAATCGACACCCAAAAAAGACCGATCGGCAAACTTTCCTCCACAGTCCACTATCACTAAATCATCGCCGTATTCAATCACATACATATTTTTCCCAATCTCGTTGATTCCACCGAGTGCAAAAATTGAAAGCATATCTTTAGATGACAAAATCATCCCCTCAATCCATCAAATTTCCTTTTATCAGTATTGGTTTTTCTTTTGTTTCATATACAGTGGAAAACAAAAAGGGCCTGCTTCCCAAATACCTTTGGGAGGCAGGCTGAACGGCTAATTTGATAATGCACGCATGATGGCGCTTGGATTGAATCCGACAATCCATTGGCCGTCAATTTCGATTTGAGGAACGCCCATTTGTCCGGTTTTGTTAACCAGATCAAACATGAGTTGAGGACTCTCTTCCACATTAATTTCTTTGAAAGGGATGTTTTGTTGCAGCAAAAAGTTTTTCACCATGACGCAATAAGGACAACTGCTCGTTGTATACACTGTTACGCTCTTCAAAAAATTTTCCCCCTTTTTCAAATTTTATAAATACCCCTATATGTATATTATTTAATTTCGAATTAAATGTCCATTTATAAGTATTTTATTTCGTATTATTCATTTTTACCTACAAGGGTATAAAACGACAAAATTGAACCGAATAATCATAAATCTCTTTTTCACGAATAGTATGGTTAATAAATAATAGAAAGATTGGAGTTTTGACGAATGATTTTACTAGAGGTGATGATGGAATGACTCTCATTATTTGCGTGTTGGAAATAGTCTATTTGTTTTTATGGATGGGCTCGGGAAACAAGTTATTTTTCCTTGTCGCATTGGCCATTTTTCTCTGGTGGATTTATGAAATGCGCAAAGAGGCGAAAATCCGCCAAGAGAAAATCGAACAGGATACGATTCAGAAACTGGAAAGAATTCCCCATAACAGAAGAGCGGTTTCGGAAGATTGTTTATCGGCCATATTATTGGACGAGACCGCAGAAACCTTTTACTATCTGCAAAGGGAAGATGTTGAATCGAATTTCAAAAAGAAGAGCTATTCATTCGATGAAATCTACGAATGCGCCATTGCGGTAAACGACAGTATATGCTGCCTCATCTCGAAAGGGGGCATTCATGGATGGTCAATTCTTCAAGATGATGTTGAAATCTATAATGAAGAGGATTTTAAAGAAGAGGATACCATCAAGAAATTAAGTTTAAAAATCATTGTAGATGATCTTTCAAAACCCCTGATTGAATTCACATTCTTCGAGGACAAACGCGGCATTGAAAAAGACTCTGATGAATATGAGGAAATATGGCGGGAGTGCAAAAAATGGCATCAAAAAATCAGCGTCATCATTAAACGGGACAACCGGGAAAGGGACAAGATTGCGGTAAACAGCTGGGCTCACAATTAGTTTGTTGGGAACGATCCTGAAAGGTTCAGTAAGGGTCGTTTTTTTATGGAAATTGTTATTTTTTATTCACAACTTTTATGTATTCCATCGGTTACAATTGTTTTAAAGATGTATATAAAATATTACTTTTAGAGAGTGTGATTGGAATGTTTAATCGAGATTATAATCAAAATCCCTTTATTGTCATTTGGGAGTTGACGAGGGCTTGTCAGCTGCATTGTTTGCATTGCCGTGCGGAAGCCCAGCACCACCGACATCCTTTGGAACTCGATTTTGAAGAAGGAAAAGCATTGATTGATCAGATTTATGAAATGGATAATCCGATGCTTGTCTTCACAGGAGGGGATCCCCTTGAGAGGGAAGATGTATTTGATTTGGCGGAATACGCAATCTCAAAAGGGATGAGGGTATCGATGACTCCATCGGCGACTCCGAATGTGACAAAAGAAGCCATTCAGAAGGCGAAAGAAATTGGGCTTGCAAGATGGGCGTTCAGTTTGGATGGGCATTGTGCGGAAGTGCATGACCATTTCCGGGGGACAAGCGGTTCATTTAATCTGACAATGAAAGCGATTTCATTTATACATGAGTTGGATTTGCCTTTGCAGATCAATACGGTCATCTCCCGCTACAATGTTGATTATTTGGATGAAATGGCAAAATTGGTGGAGGATTTGAATTGTGTTTTATGGAGCGTTTTTTTCCTTGTTCCAACCGGCAGAGGGAAAGAATCGGATATGATTTCCCCAGTAGAACATGAGAAGGTGTTCCGATGGCTTTATGATTTGTCGAAGAGAGTGCCTTTTGACATTAAAACAACGGCTGCCCAGCATTACCGCCGCGTCGTCATCCAGCAAAAATTCCGGGAACGCCAAGGAATGGGCGACCTTGACCATATTGATTATGAGGATGCATTAATGAAGGGGAAAACTGGCCAATTTGACGGCTTGGGAAGGGCTCCGCAAGGCGTCAATGACGGGAACGGCTTTTTGTTCATTTCCCATATAGGTGATGTCTATCCAAGCGGGCTCTTGCCAATTAAGGCAGGAAATGTACGCAAAACTCCATTGGCAGAAATCTATCGGGAATCAGAGATTTTTAAGAATCTAAGAAATCCGGATTTGTACAAAGGAAAATGCGGAGTGTGCGAATTCAATAAAGTATGCGGGGGTTCCCGTTCAAGAGCGTACAGTGTGACGGGAGATTATATGGAAAGCGAGCCGTATTGTGTATATATTCCAAAAGCAATGCGCAAGAAAGCCAAAGTGGAATAGGATATCAAATAGATGCCATAGGCGGTGAAGGGAATATCTTTTTCGCCTATGGCATCCTTTTGGTTATATGTATTGAATGGGGTGAAAACAAAGGGGACATCGGATGATGAGACGCCCCCAAAACATTAATAATGGATGTATACTGCTGTTCCATTGGGCACGATGCTTGCCAATTCTTCCACATCTTCATTCCGCATGCGGATGCAGCCTTTCGAAACGGCATAGCCGATGGAACTGGGATCATCCGTGCCATGGATGCCATAGGTTTCTTTTGAAAGAGTGAGCCACATCGTGCCAAATGGACCTCCCGGGTTAGGGGCTCTGTTGACAATGACAAAGTTTCCGGTAGGCGTTTCGAATAGCATCCGCCCCACAGCGATTGGGTAGGTTTTTACTAAAACTCCGTTGTTGTATAAGGATAAAGTGCGGTTATTGATGGATACATCGATTTCATATGGAATTGTACTTGGATCGGGCAATCCGGGAATATTGATCGGTTGACCGACATATAACAAATCCGGGTTTGTAATTTGAGGATTGTTTTCCAATAAAATAAGGTATTCCACCCGATAATCCCTTGCAATTTGTGCAAGGGTTTCCCCTGGTTTCACATAATGAATCATCAGCGCACCTCCAGCCTTATTCACTAAATACATATTATTCCGGGCAATTGTAATCGGTGCGAATAATCGAAATTTTGATAAGGCTGGATGAAGTTTTATGTAAGTGTTGCGAAAACTTCAAATTTCTTATGTTTCCCTGAAGTCAAAAAACGAACCGGTCCGGACCGTTTAGACTTTTGCAATCCACATATCTCAAACTGGACTGACCAGGCAATCCCGTCCGTTGCTTTTCGCTTTATATAAGTTTTGATCCGCATAATATACCGCTTCCAATATGTCGATTTCATCCTTTAATTCAGCCAGCCCGATGGAAACGGTCAAGTTGACCTTTGTGTCATTACTATATACGAAGGAAGTGTGTTTGATTTCTTCGCGTATTTTTTCCAATATGCTTTTGGCTGAATCCAAATCCGTTTCCCCTAAATAAATGATGAATTCTTCTCCCCCAAATCGTCCGGCAACCAAATGATGGGATTCATATTTTTTTAATATATTCGCCACTTCCGCTAAAATTTTGTCACCGAATAGATGACCATATGTATCGTTCACTTTTTTAAAAAAATCAATATCGAGCATGGCAATATAATGGCAAGGTTTTAATGAAACGGTTTTCTCTTCGACCACTTCATAAAATTTTCTCTTATTTACGAGTTTTGTCAGCGGGTCTTCATCAGCCATTTTTTCCAACTGGCTATTTAAAAATTTCCTTTGTCGATCTTGCATGATGAACATATAAAGAATGGCTGATGTTGCAACAAATGAGGTAACGCGGGTCAGTGCGGTCTCCTTGAAAATTTCAAAGCCGTTTGGAACAAGAAAAATGATAGGAAAATCACAAACAAACCAGCATAAAAGGATAATTAAAATTTTTTCGATATAATGCTTTTTCAATTGGGAACGGGGATGGAAGGCAAGAGCTATAATTGTTGGCAGCACCATTCCGAAGATAATCCCCGGAACCATCCCGTTTCCACCCATAAAAAATCTCCAAGCGGATGCGATCAACAACGCCGGAATTGCAATCCATCCTTGCAAATACGCCAAGAAAACGAGAGGAATGAACCGCATATCGACAAAATATCCTTCATGTAAATGGATCGGCAAATAGAAAAGCGATATTGCACAGCCGGAACTCAGCACAATTGTGATGGCGATTCTTAATGGATGGGGGATTTTTTTCTGGTTGTCCAATATAAAAGTCATCGTTAAATGCATCAGCAAAATGACCGCTATGTTTGAAAGGATTGATTGTAACAAAAGGTTTGCACCCTTTCTAACTATTGCTTTCCGAACGATCAAGAAAAATATAAACTGTCAATAATTTTATCATATTTATGATAATTGTAAGAATAAAGTTTTAGAAAATAGAAGAAATTTCATGTTAAAATATAAAATTATAGTATGGGTGAAACTTTGCATGGAGGCAATTATGAGCAAATATATAGGGGAAATCATGTTGTTTACAACAGCCATTATTTGGGGGAGCGGATTTGCATTCAGTGCGATTTCTTTGGATTACTTTACTCCCTATCAAATATTGGCTATCCGTTTTTCTGTTGGAGTATTGATTTTGAGTATCATATTTTATAATCGATTGAAACATATTAAGAAATCGACAATCAAGAGAGGCTTCATTTTGGGTTTTCTTTTATATTTGGCGTTTCTGCTGCAAACGGTCGGCTTGCAATATACAACTCCATCAAAAAATGCTTTTATTACAGCCATCAATGTAGTCATAGTTCCATTTATCGCTTTTTTTATGGACAAAAGGAAAGTCGATAAATTTGAGTTGTCGGGAGCATTTTTGGCGATTATCGGCATCGGCTTCCTTTCGTTGCAATTGTCCGTTGCCGACATCAATGTGGGGGATCTTCTGACATTAGGGTGTGCATTTGGTTTCGCTTATCAAATTTATTACACAGCAAAATATGTGAAAGATGAAGATCCGATATTGCTGACAATTGTTCAAATGGGAGCGGCTGCCCTTTTTGCGTGGCTATTTGTGCTGGCAAAGGGGGAAGTCGATTTCAGCCTTGAATGGGAAGGGGTACTTTCCACTTTGTATTTGGGGATTTTCTCCACAACGCTTGCATACTGTTTCCAAACAATGGCCCAAAAATTTACGAGCGAAACAAAAACAGCGATCATCTTATCGACAGAGGCCTTATGGGGAATGGTTTTCTCCGTCATCATATTAAGCGAAGTGTTGACGGGAAGAATGATCATTGGAGCCGCCTTGATTTTAACTGCCATTATTTTGGCGGAAACAAAGCCGGACTTTTTCAAAGGAAAAAGTTTGGAAGATATTAAAGAAATAAAATGATGAATCTCGGTGGAAAAACGGTCTTTTGGCAAAATCCTGGAGAGTTCTCCGAGATTTTTTTTGGATTGTTCCCGTATAAAAAATAAAACAAAGGAAAGAAGTCAATATTTTCCGGTTACAGCACTTGTTGTAATGCCGACAACCGTAATCGCAATAATCGATAATAGCAATGTGCTGGCGGAGAGTAAAATTCCACCGATTAAAACAATAATGGAATCAATCAGTAAAATAATGATGCCCACATTGATTTTCGTTTTGTCGCTGATAAATTGGGCCAATAAATCGGTTCCTCCGGTGCTTGTATCAAATCTCAGCATCATCCCGATTCCAAATCCTACAAATACCCCACCGATAATTGCCGCGATGAAGGAGTTAATGTGCAACAGGGAACGAAGAGGCTTAAAAATATCGATGATCACAGAAGAGACTAATAAACCGTGGACACTGTTATAAAAATAATGTCTATATTTGAACCACGCCAAAATGAAAATTGGCATGCTCAATACAATGACCATCAGTCCGATTTTGAGGTGGAAAAGGTAATGCAAAATAAGGGAGAGGCCAATTATGCCCCCGTCCAATATTTCATTCGGTGCCAAGAAAAGATTGATTCCGATGGATAACAAAATGCTTCCAAGAAGGATGGCCAGTCCCTTCTGTACATAGTACATGAACATTCCTCCATCTAGCAGGACATGCACTATTGTATGAAAGGACAATAAAGAAAATGCTTAATTGTTTTGCACCGATTCGAAAGGGATTATTCGCCCGTTTCTTATAAGGAAATAATTGCGGGAATGCCTGCTTTCATGATTGGAAGAAAATGAGCGGCAACCATGATGAATAATTCACATTAAATTTAGCATGATAAAGGCATAACACTTATGGAGGTGCAAAGATGGCAAATAACAATAAACAATTTACGCAAACAGGAACAAATATTGAAGAAGTGAAACGTCAAAATGCTCAAGGCAGCAGTTCAACATTCGGAACGAATCCCCAAAAAGTGAGGGAAGAAATTGCTCAGGAAGGCGGCTTTGGGAATCAAAGCTTCTCACAACCAAGCCAACCTGGTAAAACACCTGCAGGAACGGACATCCAGCAAGTGAGGGAAGAAATCGCCCAAGAGAGCGGTTTTGCAAATCCAAATAAACCACAGCCAAGCCCTGCTCCAGGTAAAACACCCGCAGGAACGGACATCCAGCAAGTGAGGGAAGAAATCGCCCAAGAGAGCGGTTTTGCAAATCCAAATAAACCTCAACCAAGCCCTGCTCCAGGTAAAACACCCGCAGGAACGGACATCCAACAAGTGAGGGAAGAAATCGCCCAAGAGAGCGGTTTTGCAAGTCCAAATAAACCACAGCCAAGCCCGGCTCCAGGTAAAACACCCGCAGGAACGGACATCCAACAAGTGAGGGAAGAAATCGCCCAAGAGAGCGGTTTTGCAAGTCCAAATAAACCACAGCCAAGCCCGGCTCCTGCCAAAACACCAGCTGGAACAAACATCCAACAAGTGAAAGAAGAAATTGCCGAAGAAAGCGGATTCCAACCGCAACAACGGTTCAGAAAGAATCAGCCGAATTCTTAATAGGAAAAGAGGCTGGGACAAAAGATAAAAAGAGGCTGGGACAAAACCCTCCTCTAAAATGGAAACAGCCCATGAAATGTTGGAATGAAATTTCATGGGCTGTTCTTCATTTTTTCAATAAAAATAAGGACATCTTCTGATAAAATTTAAGTATCTACCCCAAAAAATTTTATCAAAGGAAGTGTCCTTATGTTCAAATATTATAACATGAATCAATTAGTTTTGCCTCTAGATTTAGAAATAAAATTACAAGAAAATGATATTGCCTTCCACATTCACCATTTAGTTGAAAGTATCCCCGATGAAGCCTTTCAGCCGTTTCTTCGAAATACAGGTTGTCCTGCTTATCATCCACGCATGATGCTAAAAATTATTTTGTGTGCTTATTCCCAATCAGTCTTTTCAGGTCGGAAAATTGAAGCCCTTTTAAAGGACAGTATTCGGATGATGTGGTTGGCACAAGGCTATGAACCAAGTTATCGGACGATCAATCGTTTTCGTGTGCATCCGGAAGTAAAAGAATTAATTCGTCAATGTTTTGTCCAATTCCGTTGCCAACTGGTGGAAGAAAAATTAATTGATCAAGAAGCAATTTTCATTGACGGTACAAAGATTGAAGCGAATGCCAACCGATTTACTTTTGTGTGGAAAAAATCCATTGAAAAATACAACAAAAGCTTAATTGAAAAATCCAATCAGCTCTACAACGAACTGTTAGAGAAGGAAATCATCCCTGAAATGGAGCGGGAAAATGAGGGAGAACTGTCCGTTGAAGAACTCGCTCAAATGGTGCAACAAGTCGATGAAGTGATTACGGAATATGACCAAAAGATAGAAGCATCGCCCGATGCCACAGAACGAAAAGCATTAAGAAGCGAACGGAAATATCCGAAGCGAGTGTACAAACAGTTGATTGACTTGATTTTACGTAAACAAAAGTATCAAAAAGACTTCGAAATCTTGGGTGAACGGAATAGTTATTCCAAAACAGACTTAGATGCGACGTTCATGCGAATGAAAGACGACTATATGAAAAACGGTCAATTGAAGGCTGGATACAACGTACAAATCGCAACAGAAGGTCAATACGCACTGGCTTATGGCATTTTTCCAAATCCTACCGATACACGTACATTGATTCCGTTCTTGAATGAGATTGAGAAGCATTATTTTCCATTGCCAAAATATATTGTCGCAGATGCTGGTTATGGTAGTGAACAGAACTATGAGGACATCCTTTCGAATCGAAAATGTGAGGCACTTATTCCATATACCATGTATGAGAAAGAACAAAAGAAGAAATATAAACAAAACCCATTTCATCCAGACAATTGGACGTACGACGAAGAAAGTGATACCTACACGTGTCCGAATCAGCAGCGGGTAACCTTCCGATATCGTTCTGTACGTACCGATAAGACCGGTTTCAAACGAGAATTGAAAATCTATGAATGTGAAAACTGTTCGGGATGTCCATTCCGTTCTTCATGTACAAAAGCAAAGGAAGGCAACCACCGAAAAGTCATGGTGAATGAAAAATGGGAACGACAAAAAGAATATGTAAGAGCGAAGCTTTCAGAAGAAAAAGCAGGTTCTATTTTCCGTCAACGTAAAATGGACGTAGAACCAGTTTTTGGATTCTTGAAGGCTAATTTGCGTTTCACTCGATTTTCCGTCCGAGGAAAATCGAAGGTGGAAAATGAAATGGGGATTGCCTTAATGGCCGTGAATTTACGGAAATACACGGCCAACAAAGATCAACTGACCAAAAATAATGGAGAGAAATGGAAAAAGGAGAATTTGAGTTGGCTCAAATTCTCCTTTTTCCTATTTTGAAGCTAGTTTTGTCCCAGCCTCTTTTTGTGCGCCCGGCATGTACATGAACTATAGGGTGTAAGTCCCGAACCCCGAAGACAGAAGTAGAGGTTAGCCAAGAGCAAGGGTGTCCGTGGTGACGCGGAATCTGAAGGAAGCTGGAGGCAAAACACCGGTCCGAGGAACACGAACCTCATATAAGGCTAGGTATGATTGAGTGAGTTTGCAAAACAAAACAAAGCTCTTTCTGTCGAAGGTCATATCGAGTAGATGAGGCGGATAGATGGTGTGAAAGTGCATGTACTTACCCGGGGAGGTCTGGCGGATAGGTGAAGTACGCTTCATAACCTACTTAGTGATAAGTAGCTGAACCGTCAGAAGTCAGCAGAGGTCATAGTATTAGTTGGTCTAGAACAACTAAGAAGGACCGAACAATTAAGAGAGAATAGCCCTTGGCATTCAGTGAGTCATGATGAACACAGAAAACGTAGTACCTCACTTGAGGAAGGAAGCGGTGAATCCCGTGGGGGACCTCTTGGAGGGTGGAGTGACCACTGGCATAAAGAGAACAGCTATTCACGGAAGGAGAATAACGATGCTTTTGAATCAAATCCTGTCACGGGAGAACATGCTTCAAGCACTAAAACGTGTAGAACAGAATAAAGGAAGCCACGGAGTAGATATGATGCCCGTACAAAACCTACGACAGCACATAGTCGAAAACTGGCTATCTATTAAGGAGGCAATTCTCAAGGGAACTTATGAACCAATGCCAGTCCGCAGAGTCGAAATCCCGAAACCTGACGGCGGTGTTCGTTTACTAGGAATCCCTACCGTAACAGACCGTTTGATTCAACAAGCAATCGCCCAAGTACTTTCAAAAGTGTATGACCCTACATTCTCTGAAAACAGCTACGGATTTAGACCAAACCGAAGTGCCCATGATGCGGTGAAGAAAGCGAAAGAATATATAAGAGATGGACATCGATGGGTTGTAGATATGGACTTGGAGAAATTCTTTGATAAGGTCAACCATGACAGATTAATGGGTACACTCGCGAAGAGAATCCAAGATAAACCATTACTGAAATTGATTCGTAAGTATTTACAATCGGGAGTCATGATTAATGGTGTGGTGTCAAGCACATTAGAAGGAACTCCACAAGGAGGACCATTAAGTCCGCTACTATCTAACATTGTACTAGATGAACTAGATAAAGAATTGGAAAGAAGAGGACACAAATTCGTTCGATATGCGGATGACTGTAACATTTACGTGAAAAGTAAACGAGCAGGACTTCGCACAATGGCAAGCATTCAACGATTCATTGAAGGAAAACTACGACTGAAAGTAAATGAAAAGAAATCAGCGGTCGACCGTCCATGGAAACGTAAGTTTCTAGGATTTAGCTTTACCTATCATAAAGAGCCAAAGGTTCGTATCGCAAAAGAAAGCCTTAAACGAATGAAGAATAAAGTTCGTGAAATCACATCACGCAAGATGCCCTACCCGATGGAATACCGCATTCAGAAACTGAATCAATATCTAGTGGGATGGTGTGGATATTTTGCGTTAGCAGACACCAAATCTATATTCCTTGAATTAGATAAATGGATTCGTAGAAGACTTCGAATGTGTCTATGGAAGAACTGGAAGAAACCGAAAACAAAGACACGCAACCTTATTCAGCTTGGCGTACCACAATGGCAAGCGTATGAATGGGGAAATACTCGGAAGAGTTATTGGCGTATTTCAAATAGTCCAATATTACACAGAACCCTTGGTAACTCCTATTGGAGAAACCAAGGGTTGGAAAGTCTTGAAGCTCGTTATGAAAACTTGCGTCAATGATCTTAATTGAACCGCCGTATACGGAACCGTACGTACGGTGGTGTGAGAGGACGGGAGTTAATCGCTCCCTCCTACTCGATTGATAATTGAAGAAAATTGATTTCCGTTCCGGGGACGCTTTCCGCGGGCCCGGCTCGAGCCCAATGTCAGAAACTTATACAACCAATAATTTACAGTTAGTAGGCAACCATCTGGTTGTCTACTTTTAAAAATACTATTCAACCTACAAAGTGTTGATAATTTTCTAAAATCGGCTAAAAAAGGCAATAGGATGCCCGGGGCTTAAATTTTTATTTTTTTAAGCCCCTAATTTATTTACATTTAATAAACAAATAGGTTATATTTATCCTACGTATTGTTTATAGACACCTTTTTTGGTTTAGGGGATACTTTGTTGAGGACAGACCATTCCTTCGTGGGTAACTTCTCCCAAACCGAATAGGTGTCTTATTTCTTATAATCACTTTCATGATTTTTGTAAACATTCTCTCTCTTTTGATTGGACAATCTTCTAATAATAAGTGAACCATCCTATCTTTTAATTTTCCTATTAAGATATTTGTGTTTACTTGATAATCATGTTTTCGTCTTTTTTTCTTACTCTCCTCATTAATTGTTTCATTGGCATCATTTCTCAATAAACTGACCATATTCGATAAATATATTGATGCATAGAAATCTTGTTCAATTGCGATTTTCGAACTACCCGTGAAATTTTCTATTTCGATTTTATTTTTCACATCATTATATTCTGTTTCAATTCCCCAGCGTTTAAAATAAAGAGATTTAAACTCAGAGATATCAAACTCTTCCTCGGTTAAATTTGTGACAAGTATTTCTTCCGTGCCAGAATCCAGTGGGAATCTAACTACACGAGCAGTAATCACTTGTTTCCTATGTATTATATGAATGTTTTGATCAGCATCTTTCGCTTCGACAATTTCCTTTATCGTATTTTTTTGACATCGCATCACATATTTGATACCAAGGGCATCTAAATAGGCAATAAAATCTCTCGATGGATACCCTCGATCAAATAAAAAAAGATCATTTTTTAATCCAATTTGTACGAGTTCTTCAATCATATCCTTTGCACTATCTCGCTCAGCTACCTTATATGGATTGATTCTAGAAGTAATAATGATTCCATTCTCAAGATCGTAAATACAAGAGGCACTAGCTCTTGCATAACTTGTCTTATGATTTTTTCCATACCCAAAATAATTTCGAAGCTCCTCAGTATCAGGAATTTGGAGCACACTTCCATCGATTGCGCAAAGTCTAAATCCACGATAAGTTTTAAAGGAATTTTCTTCATAATACCAATTCACAATCGCTTTTGTAAGTTTTACAAAAGCGAGAGGAGAAATCTTTTTTCGTGCGGCTGAATAGCCTTGTTTGGAAATACTAATTTCTGATAAATTAAATTTGTCGAAAAAGTCGTCAAGTTCAATTTGGAGGCTCTTTTTAACAAAGTTTAAGCTAAATAGAATAGTATTTTTAAAATTTAACTTCTTTTCTTTTCGTGTAAAATACGTTTCTTTTGTCCGAGATTCAAGCATAAACATCACATCATTCAGCAACTTTCGAGTAATCTCAATTGCCCCTAAAAAAGTACTTTTTGTTTTCAAAAAAACCACCATCCTCGTTTTATTAACCAAAAATTGGATTCTAAAACGATTTTGGTGGACTTTTTAAAATTACAAGAGGCTTATTACCTAATTTTATAAAAGTTAAATTAAATATTATTTTCCATTAAATGTAACGTTAAGTTGATGACATTGGGCTCGAGCCTCCTCGGAGCTCAATCCTTCGCTCCTGCGGGGTCTCGAGAGGGCTCGTCGCAGGAAAGCTTTTGCTTTGCGACTAAGCGTGCGCGACAGGAGCACTCGCCCCGTCACTCCAATCAATTTTTTACAAAAATTCTTTTTGCAGCTCGTTCACTTTATTAGTTATGTCCCAGCCTCATTTCATTATTTTGTACGATTTTTAATTTTTTATCAAAGTCAAAATTTGCTAGTATGGAATTAGAACAGACGAGGTGTGAGGTGACATTCATGCAAAACAGAAAAATTATCGGGTTGCAAAAATTGGGAACGCAATGGACTACAGAAAGCCCTTTTATTTTGACTGCATATCACAAAGACATGTATCCGCCGGGCAACGAAGAGCAGGGAGTAGACGCGGAACTGCTGGAAGGACGGGACCTGGGGGAAGATTTTAAATTAAAGGATGGCTTTCGTATGTACCATGGAAAGGCGATTCCCGGATTTCCCGTTCATCCTCACAAAGGGTATGAAACAGTCACAATCGTTCTGCAAGGGGTAGTTGATCACTTCGATTCCAGGGGGTCTGTTTGCCGATATGCAAGCGGCGATGTCCAATGGTTGACTGCGGGGAAAGGATGCCAGCATTCTGAAATGTTTCCGCTTGTCAATAAGGAACAGACAAATCCACTTGAATTGTTTCAAATTTGGTTAAACTTGGATCAAAAAGGAAAAAAAGCGGAACCGGAATACCGAATGTTTTGGAGAGAAGATATCCCGGTTATTGAAAATGATTTCGATGGAAACAAAACAACAGTGAAAGTGATTGCCGGGGAAATGTATGGAATCACGGCTTTGGAACCGAACATGGCTTCTTGGGCGAAAAATAATAACCATCATGTGGGGATTTATTTGATACATATGGAGCCGGGAGCCATCATGACTCTTCCGAAAGTATCGGGTACCATCAATAGGAATTTGTATTATTATGAAGGGGGAACAATACAAATTGATGGTGCGGCGATACAAGCGAATTATCGCTGCAAACTGGCAGGGGACGAAGAGATTGTTATCCAAAACGGAGATCAATACAGTTCCATCCTTGTATTGGAAGGTGAGCCGATCAATGAGCCCGTTGCTCAATTCGGTCCTTTTGTGATGAATAAAAAGGAAGAAATTTATGCGACTTTTGCCGAATATAATAAAACAAAATTTGGCGGTTGGAAATGGGATAGACCGGATCCCGTGAATCATAGAGATGCGGGCAGATTTGCCAAATATCCGGATGGGATCATCGAAAAGCCGGGAGAATAAAAATTAAGGGTTTCAAGCAAGGAAACTTTCCTTGCTTGAAACCCTTATTCCACATTTCGTACGACAAGCACATCACATTTTGCGGAAGTGACGATATGCTGTGTGACAGATCCCAAAAAGATTTGTTCAGCAGGAGTCAATCCCGTTGCACCGCAGATGATTAAATCCGCATTCACTCTTTCGGCGACATCGATTGGAATCAGCTTTTTCGGGGAACCTTTTTCAATGATCACTTCAACATCTTCTATGTTTTGGGATGTTGCCTCTTTGCGGTATTGGTCCATCCGTTTATTTATTTCTTCAAGATTTCGCGTCAAAATTTCTTTATATTTTTTTGCCCTTGCTACACGGGTTGTATCAATAATCGTCACCAATTTTAAAGAAGCCTGATTTTCTTTCGCAATCCTAATTCCTTCATGAAGAGCCGCCTCAGACTCTTTTGAACCATCCATAGCGACTAAAATGTTTTTATAATTCGCGATCATGCCAATCACTCCTTTTGTTGGAAATATTATATCATGAAAGCGCATACAAAAATTTTGCAATATTGTGGAAGAATCATCCGTTTATGTTTATAAATCGATAATATGCTGATTCATGAAAAAAATTGCAAAACGGGGTTTCCAAAAAGCGAAATTGAAGGAATGAAAAAAGCCGGGGCAGAAATCTTCTTTCCGCCTCGGCTTATCAAGATTTTATCAAATTATTTCAACACATCGTGATCCACGTAACGTTCGCCGTTCAGTTCACTGATGACATTGATGGCAACCTTCGCACCGTCACCCGCTGTAATGATGGTATGGACGCTCACACCTGCGCATGTACCAGCAGCCCAGATGCCTTCCACATTTGTTTTGCCATTTGCGTCCACATCAAAAATAGTTTTTACTCTTGGCTCAGTCCCTGGTTTCGTATCAAGTCCGATGCTTTCCGCCAGATCAGTTAAAAAACCTGTGGCAAGGATGACATGTTTTGCTTCCACTTCGCCATTTTCATATTGGAGTTTAAATCCGTTTTCAGTTTTTGAAATGCCTGTCACTTTTGCTTCAATCAGTTCAGCACCGTAATGTTTAGCTTGTTCAATTCCTGTTCTCACCAATTCCGGTCCAGTAATTTCTTTCACGCCGTAGTGATTGTAAAGCATTGCACGTTTTGTTACGCCTTGGTCGCTGTCCAAAATCACCGTTTTCTTTCCTGCTTTTGCCGTAAAAATCGCAGCGCTTCCTCCGGCTGGTCCTGCGCCGATAATTGCTACATCATACATAAGCCATATCCCTCCTAAAATCTTCTATATTTATAATTCTACCAAAATAAAAGCACCGACTCTAAAAATATGGCTTTTTTTTCAAAAATTAAGGAGATTGTTTGATATTCCACTGATCGAGTATTACGATTTTATTAGCGACAGTTTTTGATTTTTGGAGGGGTTTGCAGTGGCAAGTTAATTGTCAATCGACTGGGACTACTTCATATCCGCTGAAAATCAAGAAATAACATCAAGTGTTGAAAATAAAAGAACGATCAATGATTTATGGTATAAGCGTTATTTTCAATACAAATCCTATGGAAAAGATTTTGAAAAATCTTTTGCCCTTTCGAAAGATGTTGATTTTTTCTGGAATAAAATTAAACAATTTTTCCGATGGGATCAAGAAGTGAACGTTTATGTATCGGATTCCCATGCTTTATCATACAAATTCGCGGAAAAATTTAATGTGGATGAAGTGTATCTTTTTGATGCCCATTCGGATCTGGGATACGGCGGGCTTGCTTCATTGCAGTTCGAAGTCAATTGTGCCAATTGGCTTGGAAAACTTTTGAAAAATGGAATCATCAATAAAGCGTATATCATCTACAGTCCTTTTACGAAGGAAAAGCCGGAATTTTTTAAAGAAATCAATAAAGCATTCAACATACAATATTTAAAATTTGATGATTTGTATGAAGGAATCAAAACCGCCGCCATCCATATTTGCCGTTCAGGGGCATGGAGTCCGCCTTGGTTTGATGGAAAATTTGTGGAATTCGTCAGAACTCTTGGATTGCCTTACAAAGTCTATCAATGTCCTATCAGAAAATGGAACCCGAACAATGTGACTTTTGCGCAAAAATTGGAGTATATGATGGCATGAATCTTCATTGATGAATAAAGCGGTACCGTCAACACATACTACCATAAAGGAGTGTGTTGCATATGAAAAAAGATTCATTGCCGGATTCAAAGAAGAAATTTGCTGATATTCCATATGAAGAAAAACCGGACCGGGTGCCATCAGACAATATCAGCCTTTTTGATTTGCATGAGGATATGCAGACAGTGGATTCGATTCCGGTGGATGAACTCAATAAACGGGTGAAAGCGGAAGGGGACGAGTTATTGGAAGAACTGTTCCGCAAAGAATCGCCGGATGAAAAGCATCATTTTGACAACGCTTAAAGCGGGGACAAAGCTGTCTTCCCTATAGAAAAAGGAGAAATTGAGAAGGCTCAATTTTTCCTTTTTTCATTTCACGCCATTTGGTAAGTTTATCATCATTTCGTGCACAAGTTGTCAAAATTTTCTTAGAAAACATAAACATTTACTCTTATAATAGAATCATACAGGGCACTTGAAGGAGTGTGACCTCCATGCGAAATTTGGTTATGAAAGGCTCCATGTTTCTCCATCTGTTATTCCTCGCTTGTGTATTTGTTTTTATTCCACATGATGTGAAAGCGGAAAAGCATTTTCAGGATATCGGTTCCGCCGACAGCCACTATGAAGCAATCAACTATTTGAATCAATTGGACGTCTATGATTATAAAACGGATGACAAGTTTCATCCCAATCAAAGTATTTCACGCAAGGAAGCGGCCAAAATCCTCCATACATTGTTCCATGACCATTTGCATGGAATCAGGGATTATAGCGGGGATCCGTTTAAGGATGCAGCGCCGTCGGATCCTTATTATGATTCCATCCTTTGGGCTTATGAAGCGGGAATATTTGATGGAGACGGAGGACGCTTTAGAGGGGAAGAACCTTTATACCGGGCCCAGTTGGCCAAAATTTTGGTGAATACATTCGATTTGCAATATTCGGGATGGATCCGGTTATTCCAGGATGTCCCAAAAGGGCATTGGGCATATGACTATATTTATACATTATACGGGCTTGGCATTACAACCGGAAGCAACGGGTATTTCATGCCTGAACAATATGTGACAAACGGCCAATTTGCCAGTTTCCTGTATCGAACCATCCTGGTTGCGGACTATGATAAAATCCTTGCGGCCGGCAAAATTCCGGAAAGAAAGCAGGCAAGCGGAAAAGTATTGGCCAGCTACAACTCGGAATACGAATTTGTTTGGCATCAAATCGGAAGAAATGAGCAATTGGAATTGGAAGGGGTCAACGAAAACAACGAAGTCGTCGGCTTTTACAGCACAATCAAAGGCAAAGAATTATTCGGGATAACGATTGGGAAAAGTGACAAAAACCAGGTTTTAAAGCAATATGGAAAAGGAATCGAAGCGATTTTAAAAAATAATCTTTGGTATAAACTGTTGAAAGATGAAGGCTATTCGATGTATTTCATCGAAGGGAAATATGTCACGTTCTTTTTCGATTTATACAACCGCGACACGGTAAGGTCGATTCTTTGGGTTGAAAGGGAATACGAAAAGAAAAAAGAAGGGTATTACGGAGATAATCGGGTGGAAGACCGGCGGGAAGGCTTTGAAAATTTAATGGTGGAATTGATGAATCAGGCCCGCGCCGCTGAAGGAATCCCCCCGCTTATCAGTGCGCAGCAATACCGGGAAACCGCCAGAAAACATAGCCTGGATATGGTGCGGAACCATTTCGTCTCCCATATCGGCAGCGACGGAAAAAGCGCTTTGGAGCGGATGCTTCTGGATGGCATGAATTTTGTCCAAGGCGGTGGAGAAAATATAGCGGCTGGCGCTTATAATACGATTTATGCCCATGAAGCTTTGATGAACAGCCTGGAACATCGGGAAAATATCTTGTATGGACGTTTTACCCATGCCTTCACCGGGGTTGCTTTTGATGGTACAACCCCTTATTGGACGATTGATTTTTATTTTGAAAATAAATAGTTTGGGATATGGACAATTGATTTCAATATTGCAAAATAAATATTGTTTCAACATAGATAACAGTTGTATATTACTTTGCCCAAATGATTGATTTTGATACCATTTCATGCTACTTTCATTTTAGTCAAGAAAATTGTTGGCAATGATTAAAGAGAATAGATGAAGAGAGATGAAGGAACAATGACTCAACCATTTTTGCCAGTATTATGTGGTTCAGATATGAATGCCTATGGAATGGCCCGTGCCTTCCATGAAGCATATGGAATAAAGTCCCTTGTAGTGGGCCGTTCCCACTTGACAGCGACGCAAGACAGCAAAATCATCCTTTTTGAACAAGTGGACAATTTTAATAAGCAGGAAGTCTTTTTGCCTGCATTGGAAAAGATAGCGGAAAAATACAAAGACACTAAACTGTTGCTTCTTGCTTGCGGGGATGATTATGCGAAACTGATCATTAAAAATAAGCCGGAACTACAAAAGCATTTCATTGTGCCATATATTGACGAATCGCTGATGGATCAAATTTTATTGAAAGAAAACTTCTATAAAATGTGCGAAAAATACGGTTTTAAATATCCGAAAACAACGATTATCAGCTATGAAAACTATAAAGACTTTGAAATCCCATTCGATTATCCAATCATCATCAAAGCTTCCAATTCCGTCGCTTATTGGGCATGCAAGTTCCCAGGCAAGAAAAAAGTGTTTGTCGCCCATGATGAAAATGAGAAAAATGCAATTTTGGACGCCATTTACAGCTCCACTTATAAAGACAATTTAATCATTCAGGAGTTCATTCCAGGCGACGATTCCTACATGCGCGTGTTAAATGCCTATGTAGGAAAAGACGGAAAAGTGAAGTTGATGTGTTTGGGCAATCCGATCTTGGAGGAACATTCGCCGGAAGGAATCGGAAGCTATGCGGCGATCATCACCACATACGACAAAGAATTGATGGATCGGGTGCGTTATTTCCTTGAAGATATCGGATTTACCGGCTTTGCGAATTTCGATATGAAAAAGGACCCTAGAACCGGGGAATACAATTTATTTGAAATCAATTTGCGGAATGGGCGTTCAAGCTATTTCGTGACGGCAGCCGGATACAACCTGATGAAGTATGTAGCGGACGACTATGTGTTCAATATCAAACAGGATCTGACTTATGCGGATAACAAACATTTATGGCTCGTCATTCCAAAAGGGGTATTATTTAAGTATGCTTCAAATGAGAAGTTGAAAATCGAAGCCAAAAAACTGATCCGCGAAGGAAAATGGACAAACTCCCTCTACTATCCTTACGATATGAATGCAAAACGTTGGATCAAATTGACATTGAACAAATTAAATTATTATCGAAAATATAAAAAATACTTTAATAAAAAAGGTTTGGCGGAATGATGAAAAAAACTTTGGGAATCATCGGAGGCGTCGGCCCCCTTGCGACAATGTTCCTTGGGGAAGCCATCGTACGCCTGACAAAAGCTGCAACAGACCAAGAACATGTTCATACGATTATTGACAACGACACAACCATTCCGGACCGTACAGCTTTCATTTTAGGAAAGTCAAATGATAATCCGGTGCCTGTCATTATTCGGGATGCCAAGAAACTGGCCGACTTTGGCGCTGATTTGGTTTGCATCCCGTGCAATACTGCCCATACCTTTTATGAAGAAATCCAACAGGGGTCCCCTGTACCCGTGATCCATATGATCAGGGAAACGGCGAAACGGGCACATGAACTTGAAGCCAATAGAGTGGCCATTTTAGCGACGGATGGCACCATTTTTTCGAAGGTGTATCAAAAGGCGCTGATGGAACAGGGAATCGAGCCGGTCATCCCTGATGAACATACGCAAAAACTTGTGATGTCCGTCATTTATGATGATGTGAAATCCGGAAAAGACGTATCGAGGGAAAAATGGAAAGAAATCGAAGAAGCGGTTTTTGCCCTTGATTGCGACCGGATCATTTTAGGATGTACAGAATTGTCCGTTGTGAATAAAAACTTGCAATTGGGGAATCGTTATATCGATTCATTGCTGGTATTGGCTGAAACTGCAATCATCCGCTGCGGATATGAAGTGAAGAAATAGAATGGACGTAAAAGAATTCGCTTGTATTCAAGGACCGTGCTGGAATGGAACATATCAATTCCGGCACGAATGGCGAATTCTTTTTTCATCATTATCGGGCTCCATGCTTTTTTACATAATATCATTGGTGGAACGATGGAATGAATCCTTACGAAAAAGTGGTAAACTTGACAAGGGAAGGTGGGAAAAACGTGTCAGTAATAGAATTATTAAATGAAACATTGAAGCAAAAGTGGAAGTTTGAACGGACGATGAAAGTGCAGGATGAAATGATCCCGGCCATGTTGGAAGGAAAAGATATCGTGGCGGAATCCCCGACCGGTTCCGGCAAAACATTGGCATATGTTCTTCCGATGCTACATAAATTGGATGGTTCGAAAAAAAGTACTCAAGGTTTGATTGTCGCACCTTCTCAGGAACTTGCCATGCAAATTGTAGAAGTGATCCGGGAGTGGAGTGCCGGAACAAATATTACCGTTCAACAGCTCATCGGCGGAGCGAACGTGGCCCGTCAAATTGAAAAGCTGAAGAAAAAACCGACCATCGTGGTTGGAACGCCCGGCCGAATAAATGAGTTGGTCCGCGCCAATAAATTAAAGTTAAGAGAAATTGAAATCATCGTATTGGATGAATGTGACCAATTATTGAGCAGAGAGTATCGGGTTATTGTGAAATCCTTTATAGAGGGTGCATCCCCTAAGCGGCAAGTGGTTTTGGTGTCAGCAACCATTACGGACGAGATCCGGTTGGTTGCAAGCCGGATGATGAAAGATCCGTTGAATATTCAAATCAAACCGGAAGATATGGTGAAAGTCGGAAAAGTGGTTCATTCATTTGTGAAAGTGGAAGAACGGGACAAAACGGATGCGTTAAGAAGGCTTGCCAATATTGAAGGAGTTCGGGGCCTTGCGTTCATCAACAATTTGGATCAATTGTTATTGAAAGAAATGAAATTGAAATATAAGGATACAAAAGTGGTATCGTTGCATGCGGACATGAGCAAAGAGCAGCGGAAAAAATCTTTGGAAGATTTCCGCAAAGGCGAAGCGCGCATTTTATTGGCAACCGATTTGGCTGCACGGGGATTGGATATTGAAGGACTTACCCATGTGATTCATGTGGATCTCCCGCATACAGTGGAACAATACTTGCATCGGTCCGGGCGCACGGGCAGAGCGGGAGCCGATGGGGAAGTGCTGACGCTTCTTTCATATAAGGATGAAAAAAATTATAAGAAGCTGTTGCGGCAAGCAGGGCAAAAACCTGTCCAAAAGGTGATCTACAAAGGACAATTAATTGAAGGAAATGCGAATACCATCGCCAAAAAGTGAGGGAATGGCCATGACTTTTGAGGAAAAATTGGAACAATATGCGGAACTGGCTGTGAAAGTCGGTGTGAACATTCAAAATGGGCAATATTTATTAATCAATACGACGACAGACACTTTGGATTTCACAAGATTGGTTGTGAAAAAAGCTTACGAAGCCGGAGCCGGGATAGTGCATGTCAATTTGACGGATGAAGAGATTACCCGTGCGTTTTATGAGCATGGAGCGGAAGAAGAATTCGGCAAGTTTCCGAAATGGATTGTTGCTCAACGGGATGAATGCATCGAACGGAAAGGCGCCTTTCTTTGGATTGATGCAGAAGATCCGGATTTATTGAGCGGCATTCCTGTACGCCGAATTTCAGCTCAGCAAAAGGCAAGCGGAGAGGCGCTGGTCAATTACCGGAAAGCCATCATGAATGATGAAATCGCCTGGTCCATTATTGCGGTGCCTTCAAAAAAATGGGCTGCAAAAGTATTTCCGGACTTGCCGGAAGAAGAGCAAATCAATGCGTTATGGGATGCCATTTTCAAAGCAGTACGCATCGGTGAAGGGGATGCGGTCGAAAATTGGAAAAAGCATCTCGCAAATTTGGAGCAGCGGGCAAGTCAATTGAACAGCAAAAAATATGTCCAATTGCATTACAAAGCGCCGGGCACGGATTTGACGATCGAACTTCCAGAAAAGCATATTTGGTGCACAGGCACAAGCAGAACGCCGGAAGGGGTGATCTTCACCGCCAACTTGCCGACGGAAGAAGTGTATACACTCCCTTCAAAATATGGCGTGAATGGTTATGTAAGCAATACGAAACCTCTTGTATATCAAGGGAATATTATCGACCAATTCACACTCACTTTTGAGAAAGGGAAAATTGTTGAAGCCCACGCAAAAGTCGGTGATGAATTGCTTCAGGAATTAATTCAAACGGATAAAGGATCCGCCTATTTAGGGGAAGTGGCACTTGTGCCGCATGAATCGCCGATTTCATTATCCAATATTTTGTATTACAATACGCTTTTTGATGAAAATGCCTCCAATCATTTGGCGATCGGGGAAGCTTATCCGACTTGTTACGAAGGCGGCAGGGATTTGGAGGAAGGTCAGCTGGAATCTTTGGGCATCAATGTATCGATCACCCATGAAGATTTTATGATTGGCAGTGCCGAAATGGATATTGACGGCATTCTACCGGATGGAACACGGGAACCGATCTTTAGAAATGGAAATTGGGCTTTTTAGTGTCTTGTGTCAAACCACATCCTTTCTTATTTGGAGGAAGGATGTGGTTATTTTTTTTTGTGATGGTTTTGGAGGACAAGCAATGATGCAAGTATTTCCTCAATATCCGCAATAAAATGAAGAAATTCCCAAAACAGAACGGAACATACATTCGGTTATGGTGTAGTCACACTTTTTTTCCCGTGCTACAATAGAAGCATAGCAAGAAGTGGAGGTCGATTGATTTTGAAAATTTTCCATACGGCAGATTGGCATTTGGGAAAGCTTGTGCAAGGGGTTTACATGACTGAGGATCAGCGGTATGTACTCAACCAGTTCCTGCAGGCCATCGATGAAGAAAAGCCGGACGTTGTGGTCATTGCAGGGGACTTGTACGATCGGGCCCTTCCTCCGGTGGAAGCGGTGGATTTGCTGAATGAAATGTTTGAGGAAATCGTTTTGAAACGGAAAGTGCCGGTACTGAGCATTGCAGGAAACCATGACAGCCCAACCCGACTTGAATTTGGCAGCAGCTTGATGAAAGAATGTGGATTGTACATTGTCGGTGAGCTCGATGACAAACTAGGACCGATTGTCTTACAGGATGAATATGGGGAAGTGCATTTCCATTTGGTTCCTTTTGCAGAACCTTCCACTGTGAAAAATGTGTTTCAATGCGAATCCATTCATACATATGATGATGCCATGAAAACGATCATTGGAAAAATCGAAGAGAACATGGATCAAACGAAGCGGCATGTATTCGTTGGACATGCCTTTGTCACCCATTCCGGAGAGAAAGGGGAAAATACTAGCGATTCCGAACGGCCATTAGCCATCGGAGGTTCGGAATGCGTGAACGCCCATTATTTCGAGCCGTTCCATTACACTGCCCTCGGCCATTTGCATAAGGCGCATTTTGTGCTCAATGAAACGATAAGATATCCTGGCTCGCCATTAAAATATTCGGCATCCGAAGCGAATCATCAAAAGGGCTTCTTGATTGTCCAATTGGACGAAAAAGGGCAAGTTTCCGTTGAAAAACGAAACTTCGCACCAAGACGGGATTTACGCATCATTGAAGGTTCCATCCATGAAATATTAAAGCATGACTATTGTGAGGATTATGTGTTTGTAAGGCTTACAGACTTGACTCCTGTCGTGGGGGCGATGGAACAAATCCGCACCGTATATCCAAACGCCATGCATGTGGAACGGAAAACGATCCAAAGAACGGAAAATGCGGAAGAAAATATAAAAGTGCGGCGGGAACAGCTGGATGACATAACTCTATTTAAAGCGTTCCATAAAGAAATGATGGGCACTGAGCCGACGGAAGAAGCCCTTCAATTGTATCGGGAAGTGCTGGAAGAATTGTTGCTGGATGAAAGGGAAACAAAAGAGGCGGTGGTGGCAAAATGAAGCCGATTCGATTGAAAATGACAGCTTTTGGTCCTTACAAGGATGAAGAAGTGATCGATTTCACGAAATTGCAAGAGAGAAAACTTTTTGTCATTTCAGGCCAAACGGGAGCGGGAAAAACGACGATTTTCGATGCCATCTGTTTTGCGCTGTACGGTTATGCCAGCGGGCAGGACCGGAAAGAACCGAAAATGCTGAGAAGCGATTTTGCGGATGATGACGTCCATACCTCCGTCGAATTCATCTTTGAAATTCGCGGCAAAAAATACCGTGTATTGCGCAGGTTGCCCCACTTGAAAAAGGGAAGAAAAACGGCAACGGGGGAAAAATACGAGCTGTTTGAAATATTGCCCAATAACGAAGAAATTCCGGCAGTGGAGCGCCAGCGGGTAACGGATATCAATCAAAAGCTTGAAGAAATCATCGGGCTGACTTACGAGCAATTTTGCCAAATCGTGATGCTTCCCCAAGGGGAGTTTCGAAAGTTATTAACTTCAAAATCCGATGAGAAAGAAGAGATTTTAAGAAAAATTTTCAGAACCGAACGTTTCATCAAAATGGCCGATAAATTGGAAGCGAAGAAGCGGGAAATGGATCAACAATTGAATGAAGCGAACGCCTTGAAAAACAGCTATATCAATCAAATTGAAGGAGCATTGCCAAAAAGGGACTCGGCCCTGTTTACGGCATTGAGCCAACATTCCAACATTTATCAAATACTGGATGGGCTTGCGGAAGAGCAGCAATATTATCAGGAAAAAATCAAAGAAGATGAACGGCTCTATCGGGAAGCTTTCAACAAGCACAAAGAGAAATACGAAGTCTATGTGGCAAACAAAAAATTAAATGATGAGATTGAAATCTTTGAAATGAAGAAAGGGCAGCTGCTCCGTCTGCAATCACAAAGAGCCTATTATGAACAAGTAAAAGGAACGATTGATGCTGCCAATCGGGCAAACAGAATTTCACCAATCTATTCCCAACTGTTGGAACTGGAGAAAGAAAAAACGGATCTTGAGAAAAAGCGTTCGGATGTGGAAAAACAATTAGAAGATGCCAATCAAAATTTGATGGACGCAAAAGAACGCTATGAACAAGAAGCGGCAAAAGAAAAGGAACGGGAACGGGCCAATGAACGGGTAAAAGAATTGGAAAACCTTGTTCCGATTTATGAACAAATGAATGAACAAAGCGTACTCGTTGAAAATTTATGGAATGAAAAAAATCAATTGCAATCCCACATCCAACTTTTAGAGCAACAATTGGCAGAGAAGGCGGAGGCTGTTTCAGAGCTGAGTCAAAAAATCGAAAAGCTTGAAGAAGCCACAGAATCCTATAATGAGCTGTTGGAAGAGGAACGCCGATTAAAAGAAATTGCAGATGCTTTCTCCAAATACCATGAAACAAAGTCACATATTCAAAAGTTGGAAGATGAATACAAAAAGGCCAATGAAGCATATGGGAGAATTCATGAACTATATGCGAAGGAAGAAGAAAAATGGTTGAATAACCAAGCGGCGATTCTTGCTGCAAGCCTTAAGCCTGGCATGCCTTGCCCGGTTTGCGGCAGCACGGAGCATCACATCCAACATAAAGAGACGACGGAAATTGTAGAGCAGGATGAATTGAAAAAACTGAGAGCGGCTTTGGAAAAAGCGCAGCAACATAAATTTGCTGTACAAGGTCAATTGGAATCAAAGCGCCAACAATTGAGTGAAATCGAAGAAACTTTCATTGCCTTGAATGCGCCGATGGTTGAAGAATCGCATTTTATCAATCAATTGCAGACCATTCATAACAAGGTAAAAGAAGTGGAAAAACAAAAAGAAGTACTCTCCTCCGGCAGAAAACGGCTAAAAAGGCTGCAGGAAGAAAAAGAACAGGTTGGGAAGCTTCAAAAGGAAAGTGCGCAAAGATACAATGAAGTACATGAAAAATATACGAAGGAAAAAACAATACTTGAGCAGCAAAAAAAATCCATTCCTGAAGAATTGAAGGATCTTTCACAATTGAAAGCTGCATTGCAAGAAGCCAGCCGTCTAAAAGGGCAGTTAAAAGAATCCTGGGAGCGGGCGCAAATGGCATACCAGGAAGCGGGTAAACAAACCGCGGCGGTGGAAGAGGCATTTAAACAAACAATGGAACAAGTCGGACATATACAAAGAAAAGTTCAAAGGGTGAAAGAAGAGTTTCTTTCCGCCCTTAAGGAAGCGAACTTTGCTTCAACGGAAGAATTTTTGCAGGCCCGGCTTTCGCCGCAAAAAATGGAATCATTGCAAAAGCAATATGACGATTATTCGAAAGAGCTTCATTCATTGGAAATGCAAGTGAGGGAAGGGGAAGAAAAGCTGAAAGGCAAAGAAAAGATGGACTTGACCGAAGCGGAAAACGAGTTGGGAGAGCTTCAGTCCAATTATGAAAAAGCCCTGGATGCTTTAAATCATTCCAAAGCTTGCGAAAAGCATTGCATTGACTTTGCGGAAAAGCTCGAAGGAATCGCAAACGATATTTTCCGGATGGAGGAAAAATCCAATCAAATCATCGAGCTTTACAATTTGCTCCGCGGCCAAAACAGCAAAAAAATATCCTTTGAACGCTATGTGCAAATGGGCTATTTGGAGCTCATTACCGAAGCAAGCAACCTGCGCCTGAAAAACTTATCAAACGGCCAATATTATTTGCAAGTTTCCGACAGGGTTGAATCATACGGAAGAGCGAGCGGTTTAGGGTTGGATGTCTATGACACGTATACAGGACAAGCGAGGGATGTAAAAACATTATCCGGAGGGGAAAAATTCAATGCATCTTTAAGCCTGGCATTGGGTATGGCGGATGTGATCCAAAGCTATCAAGGAAATGTCAATATTGAAACAATGTTCATTGATGAAGGATTCGGCTCCCTTGATGAAGAATCCTTAATGAAAGCAATCGACACGCTCATTGAACTTCAAAAATCCGGCCGGATGATCGGAGTCATTTCCCATGTGGAGGAATTAAAATCGGCAATGCCAGCTGTGTTGCAAGTGGAAAAACAAAAAGAAGGATACAGCAAAACAACAATTCTATTAAAATAAACCATGAAGTTGAAATATTTATAGAATTTGATAAAATGGCATTGTTCCCAACAGAATATTTTAGGTGTACCACAAGGGGTGCTGATGAAGTCAGCTGAGAGTGTGCCGTATGCACTAACCCTTCGAACCTGTAAGTTAGTACTTGCGTAGGGATGTGGGATAGAAACCGAAACAAATGCGTCTCGGATCTGTCCGGACGCTTTTTCTTTTCTATCCTTCTCTCGCGTTTTAATAACGAAGAGAAAGGAGTATGCGGAATGAGAAATCAAAAACTGTTATGGATGATTGAAATTGCCATTTTTGCGGCTATCGGTTATGTGTTGGACCAATTAAAATTTTCGATTTGGGCCCAGGGCGGATCCATCAGTTTAGTGATGCTGCCAATTATTTTGATTGCGATTCGTTGGGGACTATCTGCAGGGCTTGTTACGGGTTTGCTGATAGGGCTGTTGAACATGACGATTAATCCGTTTATCGTCCATTGGGCGCAAGCAATCCTGGATTATATCTTTGCTTTCACGTTTGTGGGATTTGCCGCAATTGTTCGGAAACCGGTGTTGGCCGGCGTATTGCAAAATAACAAAAAGAAAATTGCATTATATGTTGTGATCGGTACGGTTGTCGGAGGATTGTTGCGCTTTATTTGCCATACAATTGCCGGAGCGATTTTCTTCAAAGAATACGCAGGCGATCAAAATGCCTGGATTTATTCCATCGTATATAACGGTTCCTATATGCTTCCTGCCATCATCATAACGGCTATTGTGGCGGCATTCATTTTTACAGCAAGCCCAAGACTCATAAAAAAAGAAAATGAATAACGGTTACATGCCGATTTGAAAAGCGTTCTGAACAATAAAAAAAGCGGATTGAGAACACCGGAAGGTTCCCAATCCGTTTTTCTTTGCCGTCCGTTTATCGAATTTTCCCTACAATCCATTTTCCAAATGGGAGATAGGAGATGGTTTTGGAAACAATAATCGATACAAGAACCGCAAAAATGATCATTCCCAAAACGGCCAAATAGCCATTGGGTAGAAATCCCACGAAATACTTGGCCGTCAATGAGAGAACATTCCAATGGATCAGATAAATCATGAATGCATATTTGCTTATGATGCGAATGATTCTATAAGATGGAATGAGTTGTCCATAAGCCAAAACCGCATTTGTCATTCCGACGACAAACGGAACCAAATCCATTCTGCGGGAATGGATTTCCACCATTCCAAACTTATAACCATACCAAATATATAGCGCGGATAGAGCCGTAAATAGTAAAGTGAATATACGATATTTTATTAACAACGGTTGAATTTTTTCGTAATTTGAACCAATGAAATATGCCATTGCAAAATATATGTACCAACCCGTTCCATAAAGTTTTTCATACATGTGGTTTTCCTGGAAGAAAGGATAGGGCGTCCCAAAAAGCCGATGCTGCAAAAAATAAATGATGATGCATATTGGCAACACGACAAAGGATGGCCATTTCCATTTGACCATCATCCAAAACAGCAAATATAACTGAAAAATGACCAATACAAACCAGCCGACAAATTCTCCATAAATCACATTGTTCCAAAAGGATCGCCAAAGAAGGCCATGCCGATACTGTAATTCAATCACAACGGCATCGATGAAAGCCCAAAAAACAAAAGGCAGCAAAATGAATTGAATCCGGCTCGGCCAAAAGGAGCCTGGCAACTGGTCTTTATATTTTGCGGAAAGGATGATGACAGAAAGCATGATAAATGTCGGAGTAGCATAACATAATAGGATCCGAACATAATGGATCATTACAGAATTCTCAGTCAGTCCTTGTTCCATGTTATAAAATGTAGTCGAATGCAGGAGCAATACGGATAAACATGCAACAACCCTCAGTAAGTCCCATTATTTGATTCTCAATGCCAAAACTCCTAATCAAATTTTTCTTTGTTTGTAAGAAATAATGCACGATTATAACATGGAATCATATCTTTGGTACCGGTAAATCATGATTTTCCAACATATACCTAAAGTCACTGTCAATATATTAATGAACCCATATCGAATAAAATAAACATGAAATTCCCGAATTCGTAATAGAATATGTTATATTATTAAAAGAAATTGTTTAGAAGAAAGGATCTTTTACATGATTGTCAAAACACAGGAAGAATTAGAAGCATTAAAAAAAATCGGACGCATTTGTGCGGAAATCCGTGATGCATTAAGAGCGGCGACTAAACCGGGCATCACAACGAAAGAGTTGGATGAGATTGCCGGCCGCATGTTTGCTGAGGCGGGGGCAATTTCAGGGCCGAAGGGAGAATATGATTTCCCGGGTTATACATGTATAAGCGTCAACCACGAAGTCGCACACGGCATTCCGGGAAATAAAGTGATTAAAGAAGGCGACATGGTGAACATTGATGTTTCTGGTTCTTTGAACGGCTATTTTGCCGATACAGGCATTTCTTTTGTTGTCGGAGAAGGCTATGAAGACAAAGAAAAACTTTGCCGTGTGGCTAAATCCGCTTTTGACCGGGCCATGACAAAAGTGAAAGCAGGTTCTAAATTAAACCAAATCGGAAAAGCGGTTGAACGGGAAGCAAGAGATCATGGATTAAAAGTCATTATGAATTTGACGGGGCATGGGGTTGGACGCTCATTGCATGAAGATCCTCAGCACGTATTGAATTATTATGATGCCTGGGATAACACAATCATGAAAGAAGGGATGGTTCTTGCAGTGGAGCCGTTCATCTCCGAAAGAGCGGATCACATCATTGAATCCGGAGATGGATGGACGTTTATAACGCCGGACAAGTCCCTCGTCGCACAAATTGAACATACAATTGTAGTGACTAAGGATAAACCGATCATTTTGACTCAAATCGATGAAGAATAACGCTAAATGCCTGTAAAACAGAAAATCCTGTACGTTCATTGACGTGCAGGATTTTTTTTCATAAATAATATACCGGCAATTAATACTCCGCTTAAAAAGAGGGAAGAAGTGGTCACTAAAAGTTCGTCGAATCCGTTCGCGATGGCGATGCCGATAAAGCACCAGACAAATACGAGCGGATAGGCGATATCATAATGATGATAGCGCAAATGCAATGCCACCAAAGTGGCGAAGGTCAAAATGATGACCACCCATAAAGCATTGCTCAGACCAAAACCCTGCCATTCATGATATAAAAGCAAGGAGCAGACATTAATGATAAAAATAAAAGTTGTCCAGCCGAAATAAATAGCGATGGGAGTTCTCTTTTTCAAAAAATCTCCCTTCATTGGATATGTAAGATATAATGCAAATAAGAACAAAAGTTGCAATGCTATGGATATGGAGGAATAGAGCAATTTTTCATTATTCCATAAGTGAATGGAAATGATTTGAAACAACATGACCAAAAGAAAAAGAACGGTCTGAACAGTTGAAATAAAGGTCTCGGATTTGCGATTTTTGGAATAATTGATAGCCCAAATAAATAAAACAATAAAAAGGAAAAACCAAAATATATATACATATGATGACGGCGAAATTAGCAGTGGTAAGCGGTTGATCATTTCAATTGTGGATTTGCCTTTTATTGGCAGCCAAAAGGAATATAAAGTAAAAACGGCAGCTGCAATAAGGCTGCAAAATATAACAATCATTCGACCCATGTTTCGCACTCCTTTCCATAAAATTATATACATTAAAAAATGATTGAACAACTTTTACTAAAATGATTCCTTTATTTGTTAAATTTTCATTTGAAAGAAGCGGAGATTCATGAAAAAACTTGAAGATTTGGACTTGACATTGAAACTTGAGAAACAAGAGTACAAGAAAAGATTAAAAAAATTGCAATTTGAGATGCTCAATATTCAACAGTTTCTTTATCAAAACAAAATCGGTCTCATTATCGTCTTTGAAGGCATGGATGCGGCAGGCAAAGGAGGAGCAATCAAGAGATTGACCCGTCCGCTTGACCCAAGAGGTTTCGTAGTCCATCCCATCTCGGCTCCGCAGCCCCATGAAAAAAGATACCATTATTTGCATCGGTTTTGGAGAAAACTCCCACAGTACGGCCAAATTGCCATTTTCGACCGCTCATGGTACGGACGGGTGTTGGTGGAAAGAATTGAAGGGTTTGCCAAAAAACAAGAATGGTCCAGAGCGTATAAAGAAATCAATGAGTTTGAAAGATTGTTGACGGATGATGACTATATCATCATCAAGTTTTGGATTCATATTGACAAAGATGAACAATTGGCCCGCTTTAAAGAAAGGGAAACGAATCCGTTTAAAATGTGGAAGCTGACTGAGGAAGATTGGAGAAATCGCAAAAAATTTGATGAATATGTCGAAGCGGCGAATGAAATGTTCGCAAAAACGGATACAGAGAATGCCCCATGGGTGCTGATTCCCGGAAATAATAAGCTGTACGCCCGCATAAAAGTGCTGGAAGAGACCATCAAACATGTAGAAAAAGAAGTTCTTCGCCGCGGCATAAAAATTAAATCCTCTATCAAACGGAAGAAATGAATCGTCATTGAACCACAAGTTTCTGCTTCAAATAACGACGCATATCCAAAAATTTGTTTAAGGTTTGCTTATCCACACTCTTAACCGCTTTATTGATGCAACAGGAAATGATGAAAGAAAGGCATAGGTATATCAATGATGAGGAAATTACTTAAAGTTTTTCATAAGAAGGGTGATCATGTGATTCGAATCGAAAGTGACAGGCTGCATTTACGCACCTTTGTGGAAACGGATGCAAAAAACTTGGCAAAACTGATGCAAAGAAACAAATATTTTTGGGCGACTTATGAGCCATTGCATGATGAGGATTTTTACACGGAAGAAGCGCAATATCGAAAAATACTGGAAGGGTTGCATCTTCAACGTTCGAATCGCGAATTTTCCTTTGGGATTTTTACAAAGAATGAAGAACAATTGATTGGCCACATCTCTTTGTATGCCATCAAGAGATTGCCTTATAACAGCGCTTTTATCGGATATTCCATCGATGAGCAGTTTACTAGGCAGGGAATTGCGACGGAGGCTGTAAGGGAAGTCGTACAATTTGGATTCAATGTATTGAATTTGCATCGAATCGAAGCATATGTATCACCCAAAAATATCGCTTCTGTGAAAGTTTTGGAGAAAGCCCATTTTAAAAAGGAAGGGTTATTGAGAGAATTGCTGTATATTAATGGATCTTGGGAAGACCATTATATTTATGCGCTTTTGCAGGATGATTTTTTCCAAAAAGGAAAATAACTCCCGTGCCTGGCACATTGCCTCCCAACGGTCCCGGTTGGAAGGAATATAAAAATCCATCCGCTCAAGCGGATGGATTTGACATTCAGTGATTATGCATGTTGTTGTTCCAAATATTCATGACCATTAGTCAATAAATCCAATTTTCCTGTTTCAGGATGGATGACCAATCCATGTACCGGCGTATTTTTTGGGAAAAGCGGATGGTTGCGGATGATGTCCACGCTGTTCAACACATTCTTTTCAACATCACCAAATCCCCGTAACCATTCAACCAAATCGATTCCTGAATACTTGATCGATTTGATGATTTCCTGACTTACCCCTTTTTCAAGCATATGCCCAATCATGCGATGAGGGTCGACTTTGCTCATGCCGCAATCATGGTGGCCGATTACATATACTTCATCCGCTTGCAGTTCATAAACCGCCACCAAAATGCTTCTCATGATTCCCCCAAAAGGATGGGCAACCATGGCACCGCCGCTTTTTATGATTTTGGCGTCGCCATTTCGCAAATTCATGGCCTTTGGCAATAATTCAATTAAACGTGTATCCATGCATGTAAGGATCACGATTTTTTTATTTGGAAATTTATCAGTGATATAAGGTTCATATAATTTATTTTCAACAAACTCTTTGTTATAATGCAAAATTTCATTCAAAGATGCCATTCCAGATCCCCTTTCTTATGTAAGTCCGATTATAGCAATATAAAGGGCCAAGACAACAGAATTATTAGAATATTAATAAATATAGGGAAAAAACATAAAAAAAACCGACAAAAACAGCTTGCCCTGTTTTGTCGGTTTTTAATTCAAACTATCAGTTAGTTTTTTGGATCTACTTTAACTGATTCTGCGGAATTTAAGCCTTTACGCAAATAATGAATGAACATTGCGACTGAAATCACAAGAAGTCCAAGCATGCCAGTTACAGTTGTTAAGAATAAGCCCATTATTAGACCCCTTTCTAATAAAGCAATAATGTTTACTATGATTATACTATAAATATATGGGGATTTTAAAGGTTTTACGAGAAAAATAACTTCAGTAATTCAAGGAAACGGAACCTGAAATTATGCCGGCCAGGAAAAATCTGATGGGCAAGTATAAAAATTGATATAAGGGCACCCTTATTTTTCAGGTTTTGATGAATAAACGGAAAAACGGTTCAGCCGGGTTTCAATCAAAAAATTATTATAGCCATCAAGCAAAAAGGTACTTTAAAAAATAATGGAAAATGACGAAATATAAAGTAGTGGAAGATTTGGAGGTACAGTTATGGACATATCTACAGTATTGGGTATAATTCTTGGAGTTGTTGCAATATTCGTCGGGATGGTATTAAAAGGCGCTTCTTTAAGCATCTTACTTAACCCGGCGGCGATATTGATCATTATCGTTGGTACGATCTCATCTGTTGTGATCGGATTCCCGATGAGGGAATTAAAAAGGATACCAAAATTGTTGAAAGTCATTTTTACTGAACAAAAAATGGTGAGTGATGTGGAAATCATTCAAATGTTTTCCAAATGGGCAGACTTGGCACGTCGGGAAGGGCTGCTGGCATTGGAAAGCGAAGCGCAGGAAATAGAAGATCCTTTCTTAAGAAATGGCTTGACGCTTGCAATCGATGGCCAAAGTGCAGATTACATACGTGATGTATTAAACGAAGAAGTGGAAGCGATGGAAGAGCGCCATGAGAGTGGTGCCCAAATTTTTTCTCAAGCGGGTACATATGCGCCGACCCTTGGGGTGCTTGGTGCGGTTGTCGGTCTGATTGCGGCTTTGGGCGATATGGAAGATATCGACACTCTGGGTTACGCGGTTTCATCCGCCTTCGTTGCCACTTTGCTCGGTATTTTCACCGGATATGTGTTATGGCATCCATTTGCCAATAAATTAAGACGCAAATCCGCTTTCGAAGCGAGACAAAAACGGTTGATGATTGAAGGTGTTTTATCTGTATTGGAAGGTGAGGCTCCGCGCATTATTGAACAGAAATTGGCTTCGTATTTGACAAATGAAGAGCGTAAACAATTCTATGAAAGCGGGGCTGGTGGCCTTGAAAAAGAAAAATAGTAAAAAAAACAAAGCGTCAAAAATCAATGAATCTTGGCTCTTGCCATATTCGGACTTGATGACGCTGTTATTGGCCTTGTTCATCGTTTTGTTCGCTTCCAGCAGTGTCGATCAAAGCAAATTTAATAAAATGTCACAAGTGTTTAATGAAATTTTCAACGGCGGCATTGGATTTATGCAAAACAGCTCTGTCATAGACAATCCGACGGCTGTCATCGATGGCATGACCGAAGAACAAAGAGCCTATTTCAGGGACCAGGCTCAGCTGAAACAGATTCAGAAAGATATTGATAATTTCATCGCGGTGAATGAATTGGAAGACACTTTTTCAACGAAAATGACGGATGAAGGCTTGCTTCTCACAATCCGCGACAGCATTTTATTCGATTCAGGGAAAGCGGAGGTCAAGCCTGAAAACGTTCCTATCGCACAGGAACTTGCGGGAATATTAAAATTTGATCCGCCGCGGTATATAGTTGTTACAGGGCATACCGATAATGTTCCTCAAAACACTCCGGAATTCAGGTCAAACTGGGAACTTTCGGTGATGCGCGCGGTCAACTTCCTGAAATTGATCATTGATTCCAATCCGGATTTGGATCCCAAATATTTCAGTGCAAAGGGATATGGCGAATACAATCCCATTGCATCGAATGATACACCGGAAGGAAGAGCGAAAAACCGCCGGGTCGAAGTGTTGATCCAGCAACTTGTTGATGAAGATGCAACCGCTACGGAATCAAACAAAAACAATGAGAATAAAAAATAAAAAGAGGAGCGTTTCATGATGAGACGCTCCTCTTTCATAATCCCTGTTTTTATGTGAAATTAAAAAAATCATTTGCGATATCATTGAATAATGATTTATAAAATGGGAAAAAGTATGCGGTAGTTATCCAATTGCATGAAAAATCTATTTGCGAAGTGAACCCAATTCGGAAACGATGGCCTGCATTTCGCTCGGGCTGAAGGTATCACGTTTCATAACCATTTCATATAAATCATATAAGTCTTCATAGTTGGCTTCTGTGAAGTCTTCTGAACGCAAAGCTTCAGAATTGACCATCTTCAACTTTTCTTTGATTTTTTCTACGATATACGCCACATTCTCTTTGGAAGGCGTTGTCAAATTCATTCTACTTAATCCACCTTTCATTAAGCTTTGTATCATCATTTCATGTCATTCTATTGTTGTCAAGTTTTTATCATGTATTCGCCTTACTTTCAAAAGGTTAAAAGTTCTTATAGAATATGATTAGAAAATCTTTACAAGATTCGACAGGAGGAGAAGGGTCATGAGCGGAAATAAATTGTGCAAAGGTATCGTGATTGGAGCTTTGGTGGGAGCGGCAGTGAGCATGTTTGATGACGAAACGAGAGAACGGACGATCGCAAAGGTGAAAAAAGCCAAAAATACCGTCGTTTACTATGCGAAAAATCGTGATGAACTCCAGCGGCTTGTTCGGGAAAAAATTGATACAATGCAAAAGCTGTATGAAGATACGAAAGACAATGTGAATTTTATTATGGAAAAACTGGATGAAGTCAAAGAAATTCCAGGGGCTGTCCAAGAGATTATCGAAGATACGAAGGAAGCTTTTTCTTCCAAAGAAGAAAGTCAAAGTTAAAGAGTGACGGATGAAGGGAAGTGAGCTGGCGCTTGAATAAACCGAAAATTTTGCAATCCAAGTGGGTCTTGTGGTTTCAATCCTTCATTAATCCAGTGGAATCGGAAATAAAAATAACCACATTCAAAGGATTTGTCCAAGAACTGATTGTTCGGATGAAGAAAGTGGACGTTTCCGGAAAAGGCGCGCAACTGGCTTACTTCTTTTTATTGTCCTTTTTCCCGCTTCTATTGGTGGTTGTATCTTTATTGCCGTTTTTTAACATTAATCAGGAACATGTTTTCCGTTTCCTCCAAACCATTGTGCCGACGGAAGTGTTTTTGCTGACCCAAGGTACGGTTGTGGAAGTCTTGACCACTTATGACGGCGGCGGGGCTCTATCCCTCGGGATTGTTGGTACGATTTGGGCTGCTTCAAGGGGAATGAATGCCATATTAAAAACAATAAACGAAGCTTATGAAACGGAACCGAAGATGGGCATCATCAATCGGGGCTGGTCATTGGTTTTTACGGTGTCCCTTATTTTAATCTTGCTGCTTGCTTTGGCTGTCCCGATTTTTGGCCAGAAATTCGTTTATCAATTGTTCGAATTTTTGGGGGTTGGGGCATCGTTCTATGTTTTCTGGAATTATGTTCAATGGACTTTGCCACCGCTTCTTATTTTTGGTGTATTGTTTTTTTTGTATTGGGTGATTCCATATACGGAACCTAAAGTGCCTCTATTTACCGTGTTGCCTGGAACGTTTTTTGCTTCGGTTTCCTGGGTTGTGTTGATTTACGGGTTTTCTTTCTATATAAAAAATTTCGGGAATTTCACATCTACATATGGAAGCATCGCAAGTGTCATTATTTTAATGCTATGGTTGTACTTTACCGGCATGATATTAATTTTTGGCGGATTGTTGAACGCAACCATGTATAAAAGATATTTGGCTAAGAAAATGAAAAAGTAGGTTTATAAAGTTAAAATAAAAAACGGTTTAAGCGCGTTTGATGGCTTAAACCGTTTTCTCTTTATTTGATGGTTTTGAGCATTCTTAAACCGTTCAGGATGACCAGGATGGTGCTGCCTTCGTGGCCTACCACACCAAGAGGCAGATCGACTATTTGCAAAAAGTTTGAAATGATCAGTAAAGCGATGACGGATGTAGAGAAGATGACATTTTGTTTGACGATCCGCTGCATTTTTCTTCCGAGTTTAACGGCATATGCAATTTTTGATAAATTGTTTTTCATTAAAACTATATCCGCCGTTTCCAATGCGACATCCGTGCCGCCGCCCATGGCAATGCCGACCGTTGATTTTGCAAGGGCTGGGGCATCGTTGATTCCGTCGCCGACCATTCCGACATATTGGTATTGGGCCAAGGCATTGTCGATAAATTCTGTTTTTGTCACCGGCGAACATTTTGCGATATATTGATTGACACCGGCTTCCCTTGCAATCACTTTCGCCGTTTTTTCATGGTCCCCCGTCAGCATGGCGATATGAATGCCAAGCTCTTTCAATGTTTGGACCGCTTCCTTCGCCTCATTACGTATCGTATCTTTCAAGGCAACCAAAGCGGCGATTCCTTGTTCATCCTTCATAAAGACTACGGTTTTTCCTTCATCTGAAAGGTGGGCCGCCTTGCAATCCGCAAATTGTTTCGCCTCTTCAACGCCAACAAAATCAGCGTTGCCGATGATATATGATTTCCCATTGATGACCGCTTTTAACCCGCATCCAGGAACGTCTTTAATATCAATGCCGGAAAGGATTTCGATTTGTTGTTCTTTGGCATGTTGAACGATGGATTGGGCAAGCGGATGGTTGGATTGGGCTTCGATGGATGCCATGATTTTCAGTGTTTCTTTTTCATCCAAACCATTTCGGACAATCACATCTGTAACGACTGGAGCGCCTTCTGTCAATGTTCCGGTTTTATCAACGGCAAGTAATCGGAGCACGCTCATATTTTCGAGATGGACTCCGCCTTTGAACAAAATGCCGTGCCGTGCCCCGTTTGAAATGGCCGATAATGTGGCAGGCATGATCGATGCAACAAGGGCACAAGGCGAGGCGACGACGAGCAGAACGATGGCTCTGTAAATGGTTGTGTTCCAATCCCAGCCAAGCAAAAAGTGCGGGAGAAACATCATGAGTCCTACAGCGATGAGCACCCCTTTGACATAGCGGCCTTCAAACTTTTCAATGAATTGCTGGGAAGGGGATTTTTCGCTTTGGGCTGATTGTACAAGCTCAATGATTTTTTGGAACAGTGTTTCGGAATTCGGTTTTGTCATGTGAATGGTGATGGTTCCATTTAAATTGATTGTTCCGGCAAAAACCTCGTCCCCGACATTTTTTGAAACAGGAATCGCTTCTCCGGTTATGGCGGATTCGTCAATGGATGAAGAACCTTTCAAAATTTTTCCGTCCACAGGAATCCGTTCCCCCGGTTTGACGAGAAGATGATCCCCCACCTGCAAAGAAGAAACCGGAACTTTCATTGGTTCAAAATCTCCCCGAACAAGCCATGCTTCTTCCGGCTGCAAATTCATTAAAGCGGAAATTTCACGATGGCTCCGGTTCATTGCATAAGTTTCAAGGGCACCGCTCAAGGAAAAAATGAAGATCAGTATGGCACCCTCTGTCCAGTAGCCGATCATCATTGAACCGATGGCTGCCAAAATCATCAATATCTCCACATTCAAAGTTTTGTTTTCTATTGTGTCAATGATTCCTTCCTTCGCTTTTGCGTAACCGCCAATAACAAAAGCGGTTATATATGAAAATACTGACGCTGTTGATAAACCTTCTTTTTCTAATTTCCATGCTACTAATATGATGATTCCGCTTATAATAGCTGCGATTAGTTCCTGATGTTGTTTCAAATTCTCAATTAGTGAGAACTTTTCTCGATTATTGTTATCCATACAATCCTCCTTGTGATAATGACTATCAGTTTCAAAACTTTATTTTTAAAGGGAATGAGAATCGATATCATTTATTTAAAATTAATTTTAATTTATAATTATTCTAATCTAATTCGGTTTTTTTGTAAAGAAGTAAACACCAAAAAGTATAGAAAATTTAAAATATATTAATCTTACTTGACTTATAGGAATAAAGATGTATTATAAAGTTTGTTCAGAAAAAAGGAGGTTATATGATGGGAATAATCATAAATATGGCGATTTTAATAGGCTTGTTGGCCTTTTTATATTTTCTAAAGAAAAAACATGTGAAATTTTCGAACAGGGTGTTCATAGCGCTCGCCATTGGGATCGTATTTGGCGTTGTTTTGCAATGGATTTATGGATATGGTTCCGAAACGATCGCAAAAACGATGCCATGGTTTAATATCATCGGAAATGGTTATGTAAAATTATTGCAAATGGTTGCTATGCCTTTAGTATTTATTTCCATTTTGGCGGCATTTACGAAAGTGACAATCGGAAAAAATTTAGGGAAAATTGCAAGCATTATTTTGGCGGTACTGATTGGTACAACGGCCATTGCCGCATCCTTTGGCATTTTGTCAACGGCCATTTTTGACTTGGATGCATCACAAATCGTGCAAGGGGAATCTGAAGCGGCACGCGGGGAGGAAATTGTGCAAAAAGCTGAATCGGTTAAAACTTTGCCGGAGCATATTTTGGAAATGTTCCCTGCCAATCCATTCCTTGATATGACAGGTGCCCGTTCCACTTCAACAATTGCGGTTGTCATTTTTGCGGCCTTTTTAGGGTTTGCCTATTTACAACTTCGACGAAAAGATGAGGAAACAGCAAACACAGTGAAAAAAGGCGTCGATGCCATCTATGGCCTCACAATGGGAGTTGTGCGCATCGTGTTGCAACTGACTCCATACGGGGTATTGGCGATTATGGCACGTACGGTTGCTACAAGCGACTTCGGGGCGATTGCCGATTTGGGCAAATTTGTCATTGCTTCTTATGCGGCGTTGATTTCCATGTTTATCGTCCATTTAATTATTGTTTCATTGACAGGTCTAAATCCGGTTTTATATGTAAAAAAAGTGGCGGAAACTTTATTATTTGCCTTTTCTTCCCGCTCAAGTGCAGCGACATTGCCGTTAAATCTTCAAACGCAAACAAAACGTTTGGGTGTTCCTGAAGGGATTGCCAACTTTGCAGGTTCTTTTGGTTTATCCATTGGCCAAAATGGTTGTGCCGGTGTATATCCGGCTATGTTGGCAGTGATGATCGCGCCGACTGTGGGAATTGATCCGTTCACACCTGGGTTTATTGCAATGCTGATTTTGATCGTTGCGATCAGTTCATTTGGTGTTGCCGGTGTTGGCGGTGGTGCAACGTTTGCGGCAATCATTGTCTTATCTGCGATGGATTTGCCGATCGCTCTTGCGGGTATTTTGATTTCCGTGGAACCGTTGATTGATATGGGGCGCACTGCGCTGAACGTAAGTGGTTCCATGGTGTCCGGTATTGTATCAAGCCGTATCACAAAAGAACTGGATACAGAAATTTATAATGACACGTCAGAAAAGACATCTTTGGTTTAACCATTAAATAGTACTCAAATTCGCCAAAGGAAAATGGGCATTCATCACAAGTGAATGTCCATTTTTTAATAAAAAAGCTGTTCAAAGAATCAAATGTCCATCTGATTCTTTGAACAGCAAAACTTAGTTCATTCCGATTGGATTAGAATACTCTTTCCGCATATTGAGCCAATTTTTCAAGGGAAGATTTTTCAACATCTGCGTGTAAAGAGTTTCCATGGGAATCCATTGTGACAACCGCTGTAAAGTCTTCCACAGTCAAGTGCCACATTGCTTCAGGAATACCGAATTCAAGGAAGTCCACACCGTCTACGCTCTTAATGCAATCCGCATAATATTGGGCAGCTCCACCAATCGCGTTCAAGTAAACGCCGCCGTGTTCTTGCAACGCTTTCAACGTTTTTGCACCCATACCGCCTTTACCGATAACTGCGCGGATGCCGAATTTTTTCATGATGTCGCCTTGGTAAGGCTCCTCACGGATGGAAGTTGTAGGACCAGCCGCTTTTACTGTCCAGTTTCCATTTTCGTCTTTTGCCATTACCGGACCGCAGTGGTAAATAATTTGTCCATTTAAATCAACAGGTGCATCGTGTGTCATTAAGTGATGGTGGATTGCATCGCGGCCTGTGTACATGCGTCCGCTGATTTTTACAACGTCACCCACTTTTAATTCACGAATTTGTTCTTCTGTGATAGGCGCTCTTAATTCAATTACGCGGCTTTCGGATTTTGTTTCAGTTTTTTCTTCTTCATCGCGGAATGTGATTTTTTCGCCATCTTGGTAGTGCCAATTTGTGATTTCGCCTGTATTGGCATCAATGTCAACCGCCATGCGACGGAATGCCCAACAGTTATACGCGATGGATACAAAGAATGAAGCCGGGATACGGTGCATAACGCCAATTTTACAACCCAATAATGTTGTTTCACCGCCGAATCCCATTGTTCCGACACCGAGTGTGTTTGCTTTTTCTACAATATATTCTTCCAATTTGGCAAGTTCAGGAATTGGGTTTGTATCTTCCAAATGACGGAATAATTGTTCTTTGGCAAGATCGTAACTGCTGGAGCGGTCTCCACCGATACCAACACCGATAAATCCTGCTGAACAGCCTTGTCCTTGTGCTTTCCATACTGCATGAAGGATACATTTGCGGATTCCGTCAAGGTCACGACCGGCACGGCCAAGTCCTTCCAATTCGCAAGGCAAGCTGTATTGGGCGTTTTTGTTTTCACAGCCGCCGCCTTTTAAGATGAGTTTCACTTCAATGTAATCTTTTTCCCATTGTTCGAATTTGATCACAGGAACGCCTTCACCAAGATTGTCGCCACTGTTTTTGCCGGTTAATGAATCAACAGAGTTTGGACGGAGCTTCGCATCTTCTGTCGCTTTTTTAACCGCATTGCGGATGGCTTCTTTGATTTCTAATTGGTTTGCGCCAATAGGAGTTTTTACTTTAAATGTTGGAAGTCCTGTGTCTTGGCAAATTGGTGATACATTGTCTTCCGCCATTACGATATTTCTTGTGATGGTTGCCAAACTCATGGCAGCCCGAGTGCCTGCATTTTCAGCTTCTTTTGCTCTTTTGATGGCACGGCGAACATCTTTTGGCAAGTTTGTAGATGTTTCGCAAATCAAATCATAAAGGCTTTTCTCCAACGTTTGCAAATATGTAGTTGCGACTGACATATTATTTTCCCCCCAAAAAAAATTCAATTCTAGAATATTATACATTTTTAAAATTATTATTAAAAGTCTGTTATATAAAAGTAAATGGCAGATTACAATTATAATAGAAATTTTTTTTGAACTGATAAATTATTTCAATTACGCTAACAAAAAAATATAGTTGACAACTATGAATAATATGTTTTAATTTTCGATAAATGATAAAAAAAGAATGATTAGTAAATTTTCCATTGCTTTTGCAAGGGCAGGGACTTCCGAGAATGGGATGACTTCACCGCCAAAGGCACGTATGACTTTCGTCCGTTCAATGCTGACATTGTCCTGGATGTAGACGCGGAATTTATAACCTTTGGCAGCTGCAATGGCAGCAACGCCGATGCCGGTATTTCCGCTCGTTGTTTCCACAATGGTATCGCCCTTTTTTAACAAACCCTTTGCTTCTGCATCTTCAATCATAGATTTGGCAATGCGATCTTTTACACTGTTGACAGGGTTAAAATATTCTAGTTTTACGATGAGTTCCGCTTCCAATTGGTTTTGTTTTTCATAATTGACAAGTTGCAATAATGGGGTCCGACCGACCAACTCGGTAATGGACTTTTTAATTTTATTTGTAACTGCCTGACTCATCTAATCTCCTCCAATCCAAATCATTTTATAACCTACTATTACAATTGGGATTATTGGAATGTTAACATGCGAAATTGAGCATTGACAATATGTTGCCGGTAAAATCATCAATAGAAATATTTAATTAACGAAAAAAATAATTTATTAAATAAATGGGGGATATGCAGGGGAAGAGAGGGGAAAGGGGACATGTAATCTTGAAAAAAAAGAGGTAATTAAATCCGCACATACAAAAAAATCAGTGAAGGAAAACCCTTCACTGATTATGTAAACAACCTTTATTCTTCTTCATACCGATGTTTAAACTGCTCCAATTTCTCTTCAATATCGTCAATCATTTGGATGAGGCGATCAATGTCTTCAAGATCGGCAGTTTCTTCATCAATCGCTTCCAAAACTTCAAGGAAAATCTCCAGGCGTTCTTTCAAATATTGCACCTGCTTATTTTTGTCATAAATCGCTTTCACATTTCCACCTCTTTCATCTAGGTCATCATAACGGAAAATCGCCAAATATGCAATCATGTAAAAAAGTATTTTTCTGTAAAAGTATAGGCATTTCATACCGATTTTATTTTTGATTATTCAGAATATTTACAATAATGAATCTTTGTGATATATTAATCTTAACTAAATCGCAAAGGAGTTGGTCGAAAAGTAAACGCTCACTCTATTGCAAAGGAGGGAGTCTAAACAATCTTTCGGCCCGGCTTGTAGCCGAAACTGTTTATGCAACGATAATGGTGGTTAGTAAGCGGTAAACCCCGGTGAGGTGCATCTTTTTGGATGCACAGGTCACAGGGGTTTTAAAGTTTCATAGATTTTTCTATAAAAAAGCGCCAATCGGAAACCGGTCCGAATTGGCGCTTTGACTGTTTAAGATAAGCGATTGCGATAATCTTCGTATTTAAATTGTCTTACGACTTTAATTCCTTCTTCATCGTTGTATAAACAGATGCTTGGCAAGTTGACACCGTTGAACATATGGTTTTTCACCATTGTGTAATGGGCCATGTCTGTAAATACAATTTTGTCCCCAGGTTTTAGCGGTTCATCGAAAGAATAGTCGCCGATCACATCTCCAGCAAGGCATGTCATTCCACCGAGACGGTATGTGTAAGGTTTATCATTAGGGGTACTTGCCCCGATAATTTGCGGACGATAAGGCATCTCAAGTACATCCGGCATATGACATGTGGCGGAAGTGTCGAGAATGGCGATCTCCATCCCGTTTTTGACAATATCCAGCACGGTTGCCACAAGGTAGCCTGTATTGAGAGCAATGGCTTCACCTGGTTCGAGAATGACTTGGACATCATATTTATTTTTAATATAGTTGATGAGATCGACCAGTTTGTCGATGTCATAATCCGGGCGGGTAATATGATGTCCGCCGCCGAAGTTGACCCATTTCATTTGATGCAAGTACTTGCCATACTTTTCTTCAAAATGAGGAAGGATCCGTTCAAGCACGTCGGAATTTTGTTCACACATCGCATGGAAGTGAAGACCCTCAACGCCGTCCAATTCATCCGGACGGAATTGATCGAAAGGAATTCCTAAACGGGAATTCAATGCACAAGGGTCATAAAGTGTCGTTTCCACTTCGGAATAACCAGGGTTCACTCTCAAACCGATAGAAACGTGCTTGTCCAGTTGTTGAATCTTTTGTTTATATTTATTTAATTGATTGAAAGAGTTGAATACGATATGGTCGATATATTTCAAATATTCATCGATTTCATGTTCAGCGTAGGCTGGTGAGTAGGCATGCACTTCTTTTCCAAATTCCTCGTATCCTAAGCGGGCTTCAAAAAGGGAACTTGCCGTAACCCCCTTCAAATATTTGCTCACTAAAGGAAATGTGGAAAACATGGAAAAACCTTTTAGCGCAAGCAATATATCGCAGCCTGTACGCTGTTGGACGGAATCCAATATCTCCAGATTCCGTTTTAGTAAGCGTTCATCGACAATATAACTTGGGGATGGTGCACTTTTCCAGTCAATCGCTTTCATTATTTTACCTCACGTTTTTCCAAATCTAATTCAAGCAATTCTGGATTGAAGCTTTCTTTCCATGGAAGTCCCCATTTATTTAATTCTTCCATGAATGGATCTGGATCGAATTCTTCTACGTTCCAAACACCCGGTTTTTTCCAAAGCCCTTTGATGACAAGGCTTGCACCAATCATGGCCGGTACGCCAGTTGTATAAGAAATCGCTTGGCTGCCCACTTCGCGATAGCATTCTTGATGGTCACATACATTATATAAATAGTATGTTTTTTCTTTACCGTCTTTTACGCCACGGAAAATACAACCGATATTTGTTTTCCCTTTTGTACGAGGTCCAAGGGATGCCGGATCAGGAAGAACCGCTTTCAAGAATTGAAGAGGCTGGATCATTTTGCCTTCAAATTCAATCGGTTCAATTGATGTCATTCCGACATTTTCGAGTACCCGTAAGTGTGTTAAGTATTTTTCAGAGAATGTCATCCAGAAGCGGATTTGTTTAAGCCCTTTCACATTTTTCGCCAAAGATTCCAATTCTTCATGGTAAAGAAGGTAAATATCTTTTGGACCTACTTCTGGGAAGTCGTAAACTTGTTTGTATTCCAAAGGTTTTGTTTCAACCCATTTTCCTTCTTTCCAATAGCGGCCATTTGACGTGATTTCTCGGATGTTGATTTCCGGGTTGAAGTTTGTTGCGAATGGCAGGCCATGGTCGCCGCCATTGCAGTCCAAAATGTCGATGTAATGAATTTCATCGAAATGATGTTTTAATGCGTAAGCTGTGAATACTCCAGTTACACCTGGGTCGAATCCGCAGCCTAATACTGCAGTAAGACCTGCTTTTTCAAATTTTTCTTTATAAGCCCATTGCCATTTATATTCAAATTTAGCTGTTTCAGGCGGTTCATAGTTGGCAGTATCCAAGTAATGAACACCTGTAGCTAAACAAGCTTCCATAATACTCAAATCTTGATATGGTAATGCTACGTTGATCACCACATCCGGTTTAAAACCATTGATTAATTCGACGAGTTCGTCCACATTGTCCGCATCTACTTGAGCAGTGTGGATAATTGTTTTGCCACCGTCGAGTTTCTCTTTCAATGCATCACATTTCGACTTTGTTCGACTGGCAATCATAATTTCCTCGAACACGTCTGAATTTTGTACACATTTGTGTACCACAACACTAGCTACACCGCCAGCACCAATAATCAATGCTTTACCCAATTCATTATGACCCCCTTAGGAAAAATAATAGTATTAAGCAATGCAATAGATTATACATAATTATTTCTTAAGTAGCAATTGTTTTTAAAATGAAAATAAAAAAATTTGCAATAATGTAACATTGCCGGATTTGATGTTTACTTTTACCAATCGGTATTCTCTTATAAGTATCTATTTTTCTTGTATATTCGACAATTTTCTCTGATTAGGGCGTAATGGATGTTCTTTCATTCCTTTTATTTGCAATAAAATTCCCATCAATAACGGATTTTTGTTCTACACAAAATAGAACAGATTTGTTATAATAAGTGTAGAACAGATTGGAGTGAGGAAATGATAATCCGAATTGAGCCGGAATCAGAAATTCCTATCTATATTCAACTGACAAACCAGATTATCGAAGGAATAGCAAAGGGTGAATTAAAACCGGGAGAATCCCTGCCTTCCGTCCGCACCTTTGCAGCGGACTTAGGTGTGAATATGCACACGGTCAATAAAAGTTATCATGAATTGGAAAAAAAGGGGATCATCGAAATTGTTCCCAAGTCAGGTGCCGTCATTAAAAGTCATCCCCGTGTGGATCAAAACACTTATGACAGACTTTATGAGAGATTGAAGCCTCAAATCGCGGAAGGCCTTGTATTGGGATTGACCGGCGAAGAATTGGTGGAACTGGTTGGGAAAATTATTAGCGAGATGAAAAAAAGTCCTTAAAAGGAGGAATATAATGGCTTTATTTATAGCGGTTTTCGTACTTTTATTTTTAGCGGTCATTCAAGCGGCAGTGCCTTATTTTGTAAAAAGAACGGTTGTTTTTGGCGTGTCGATACCGGAGCAATCAGTTCGGGATGATCGGGTACGTTCCTATAAAAGACAATATTTAGCATGGGCCAGTACGGTATCTTTTTTGATGATTTTGATTTTCTGTATATGGGTGGCAGTGAAAAAGCCCTCTGATGAATTGATCATACTCATTAGCACAGCCATCGAGTTTGGCATCATTTTTGTAAGCCTTGCATTGTACTATTATTTCCGTGAGAAGATGAAGCAATATAAAAGCGGATTGCAATGGACAAACGAATTGAAGCAGGTGGCGGTTGCCGATTTATCTGTCCGGTCCGAAGATTATTTGCCTCCTTGGTATATTTATCTGTTTCCGATGATCATTACGGTGGGATTGATAGGGTATACGGTTTATCAGTATGACTTGCTGCCGGATCAAATCCCTACCCACTGGGGTCCAAGCGGGGAACCGGATGCCTTTACTGAAAAGACGCCTTTTACCGCAGTTCAAATGCTTCTGATTTTGCTGTTGCTCCAATTGATGTTTTTGGGAATCCAATTGGGAGTGAAATATTCGGGAATCAAGCTGAGCGCTGCAAATCTGGGGGCATCGAAAAATCGCCAACTGACATTGCGAAAGTCGACGAGCTGGTTTACTTTTTATACAGTTTTATTAATCACCATGATGTTTTCGTTCCTCCAATTGACGACCATTCATCCGGAACTGTTTAACGATTCATTGTTGAAAATCCTTCTTCCCTTTGGCACATTCATTTTGATATTGGCAGGAACAGTCTATCTTTTTGTGAAAGTCGGACGTTCCGATAAATCATCATCTGAATTGGAAGAAGAAAAGGAAATAATGGATGTGAATGATGACCGGTATTGGAAAGCGGGATTGTTTTATTTTAATAAAAATGACCCGTCGATTTTCGTAGAGAAACGGTTTGGCGTGGGGTGGACGATCAATTTTGCAAATCCGATCGGTTATATCATCCTCTTTGCTCCAATCATCCTCATTTTCCTGTTAACGTTTCTTCTCAACTAATAAGAAATCACCTTGTGTTGTAAATGACATGACAGCCATCCCATACACTGGGGGATGGCTGTTTTTTTGCCGACAAAACGGTATCAAATGATAATCACTAAAACATCAATTTTACATAAACTACTTTGGAACGAACGAATGTCTGAGGGTGAAAACGATTGATTCAAAAACTTAGAAGTATAGAGTTTCAATATCGGTTATCCCGTATTTCGCATGCCGAGAAGCAAAGGATATTAAAACGTAACGGGAAAAACGGGGAACTTCATATCGTTTATGTGATGACCCATGTCGGCGTTTCGGGCGGGGTGAAAGTCATCTTTGAACACGCGAACAGACTTCGGCAACTTGGAGCGAAAGTCACCATTGTTACCCATTATATAAAGCCGGAATGGTTTCCAATCGAAGCGGATTATATTCAAGTCCCCTTTGGATTGGAGTTGGCAAAAGGGATACCTGACTGTGATTTGATTGTAGCCACCTACTGGGATCACATCCAACCGTGCGTTGAAACCGGTATAGCGCCGGTTGTGTATTTTGAGCAAGGGGATTTTCATTTGTTTGATTATCAAAGCATGAACCAAACATTAAAGCAATTCATCGGAAAACAATTTGAATTGCCGCCGTTTATTTATACCGTTTCCCGGTCAGCGGCTGAGCTGATAAATAGTATTTATGGAAGAGAAGCGAAGGTTTTTCCGAACGCAATAGACGAATCCATCTTCACCGTTGAAGGGCCGAAAGAAATGGGAGAGCGCCCGTATATTTTGATGATCGGCGGCGAAAGCGCGTCTTTCAAAGGCATCACTTATATTGTTGATGCCTATGAAAAACTCAAAGACGAGTTTGGTCTTGATTTATATTGGATCACCCCGGAAGCTCCATCGGAAAAAATGAAAAAACGCGTTACGAAGTATTTTGTCAGTCCTTCCCAACAAACGATTGCTTCCTTATATCGGGGGGCAAGTGCATACGTCAGCGGCTCCACCTATGAAAGCTTTTCCCTGCCTCCCCTTGAAGCGATGGCCTGCGGTTGTCCGGTTGTGACTACGGATAACAAAGGGGTGCTGGAATATGCCGAGCATCAAGTCAACGCCTTGATTTGCCGCATGAAAGATTCGGAGGATATGGTGGATAAAATAAAAGAATTGCTTTCCAGTCCCGGTTTGAAGGAAAAGTTGATTGAAAACGGATTGGAAACGGCAAACCGATATAACTGGACGGCCATTATGGAAAAGATTTTGGACTTTTATCAAGAAGCCGCAACCTATCAAGTGCAGCCGAAGAATCATTTGAGCGACTGGGAAATCCAAATTTCCCAAGAGGATTGTTTGAATCATGAAGACTTCATTAGGTTCGAAAAGTTTCTGCTTTCCACGAATGCGGATCTGGTGAAAGTGCCGGTGATTTATCAAGCGGATAAAATTCCTGTCATCGCCCGTTGGGAAACGGCGGCTGTCCGCAGAGATTGCTGGGATGGAATGGTGGAAACCTGCTTCTGCCCCGTATATCCGTCCAATCAATTCCAACTGTATAACATGAAAGGCTATCAATCTTTTCTGTTGAAACAATTTGAGCAAGCTTTGGAGGAATTTACGGAATTGCAGAATAAAGGGGATGAAAAGGAACAGGCCGTTTTTGGAAGATGGGTCATCCTGACATTAATGAGATTGCAAAGAAAAGAAGAGGCCAAGAGGAGATTGAAAGAATTGATGGATCAACATCCGTACAATGCCGATTTATATAAGTTGAATCAATTGCTGGAAGGGCAGCAAAAAGATGCCTATCCAATCAACATATTGGGCGATGCCGCCAATTATCCTGAATTTTTCTATAAGGTCGATTCTGAGGGGATAAAAGGGGTGAACAGATGATCAGTGTCATTATGTCAGTTTACAATGCCGGGGATTATCTTAAAGATTCAATCAATAGCCTATTACAGCAGACGGAAAAGGATTTTGAATTGATCATTATCAATGATGGATCAACCGACAATAGTGAAGAGGTCATCCTGTCATTCCATGATGAAAGGATCCGCTATATCAAGCATGAGGAAAACAAAGGGGTTGCCCATACCCGAAACGAAGGACTAAAACTTGCCAAAGGGGATTTTATTACATTCCACGATGCGGATGATTTGTCCCTTCCTCATCGTTTTGAGAGGTTATTGGCTGAATTTTGTTGTGAACACATCGGTTATGTCCATTCCGATATGCTGCTCATCAACGAGAATGATTCCCCTTTCAGCTATTGGCAGACAGGGAATATTTCACCGGATGATATTTACCCATTTTTCCTTAATGTAGGCACTCCTTTTAATAATGCCAGTATCCTGTTCAGAAAGGAAGCCGTGGAAAATCTTTATTATGATGAGAGCATCAAAGTCGGTTCCGATACGGATTTCGTATTAAAAGTGGCAAAAGGGGGATGGCGTTCTTCCCATGTCCCCGAACCGTTATATCTTTATAGAAGACATCAAATGAATTTGACGAAGAATAGAAGTTATGACGATTTGGCAAAACATATCCAGCTGAATATCAAAGAGGAAGATTTGAAAACTCTTAAGGAATTGGGAGAAGATGTAGAAAACCGGTTGCTTGCGGCCAAATTGATTGCAGGCCTCGCTTTATCTAGAAGATGGATGACAAGAGAGGGGTATGCCCTTTTTTATGAGGCGATACCATTAGTGAAAACGGAAAGGGATCGCCACTTTTTTGAAGGCATGAAGGGGCTCGTTGAAAAAAATTACGCCCATGCCGTCCATCATTTCCAACAAATAGAGAACCGGAACCATCTCGAGGAAAATTATCTGGGGGAAGCGCTGCTTCATATGAGGAAATACAAAGAAGCTTATGATCAATTTTTGAGGGCGTTGCAGCTGTCGCCAAATTACCATACCCCAGTGAAGAATTTGAAAGTGATCGGGATTTTGAGGGGGTATAATTTGATTGATAAACATGCGGATCCTTTCAGATAGGAATTTGTGAAAGGGAGCATAGCCAAAAGGCTGATTGAAAGCCGGTTCCACCGGACTTTCAATCAGCCTTTTTTGTGTGCCATTATTGCACGCCGATGCCCCGATATTTCATTCCAAGCCCCTCGATTGTTCTTTTGTCGAGGACATTTCTTCCATCTAAAACGAATTGGCAGTTAGGGAAGTTTTTAAAGTCGAAATTTTTGTATTGGTCATGAAAGGCTTGAAGAATGATGGCATCCATTTTTTCACGGTCTTTCATGGAAAACGGTTCAACTTGGAAAGCCGCGATTTCTTCGTCAGAGTACAGAGGATCATCGACGTACACTACAGCGCCTTTTTGTTTTAATTCTTCCACCAGGAGCAAAGTGGAGGAATTTGTTGTTTCTTTCACATTTTCCCGGAAAGAAAGGCCTAAAATGAGAATGTTTTTATTGTTTAAAGTGGTGAAATGCTTTTCGATCTCATTCACTGCATATTTGGCCATTTTGTCATTGATTTCCCTTGAAAGCTGAACCAACCCGCGGCTTAATCCATTGTTGATAAAAAAGTAAGGATATACCGGGATGCAATGGCCTCCCACTCCGACACCAGGTGAGTGGAGATGTGAAAAAGGTTGGCTGTTTGCAGCGTGAATGACTTCTTTCATATTCACTCCCAATGAGTCGGCATAAATGGCCAATTCATTGACCAATGCGATATTGACATCACGGTAAACCGATTCGGCCACTTTCGTAAATTCCGCCGTTTCCAAATTGCTGACAGGGATGATATCGCAGTTCAATGCTTTTTTATAGAAGGATATGACCATTTGGAGACTTTTCCCGCTATCACCACTGACGATTTTCGGATAGTTGGAGAGGTCTTGTATGATCCGATTGGAGTAAACCCTTTCCGGACTGTAGCCTAAATAAAAATCTGTCCCCAATGTCAGTCCTGAAAGTTCTTCGATCCTTTTTCCAAAACGGTTTCTCGTATCTCCGGCAGGCAGTGTCGTTTCGAAGATGACAAGTGTCCCTTTCCGGATCCCCTTTCCAATATCCTCTACCGCTGAGTCGATAAATTCATAGTTGATTTTTCCTTTATCATCCACCAACACCGGCACAATGACCACAACCACATCCGATTGGCTGACCGCTTTCGCCGTATCCACCGTGGCCCGGAAAGTACCCTTTTTCCAAGCCTGGTATAGCAGCTGATCCAGCCCCGGTTCATTTGAAATATGTGAAATTCCTTTATTCACGGTTTCCACGACTTTTTCGTTTTTATCGGCACCAATGACATTGAAATGGCCCGAGTTGGCGAAAACGGAGGCGAGAGGCAACCCGATTTTTCCTAAGCCGACAACAGTGACAGTTTCCATATATCCATCTCCTTTTCGTTACCTGAACAACAATGCGGTTTTCCTATAGGAAACCTCCACATAAATATATGTCGAAAACATTATGATCGTGTAAACGCAAATAATATTTTCAGAATTTGATTAGAACGTTTATACATTTGGAATCTATGAAACATATATTGGAAGTTGTGCAGGTTAGGAGGAGATATAAATGTCAAAAAAACTGAAGATATTGATCTTGATTCGTCCGTTTACCAAGAAATTTCCAAAACATAAAAATAAATTTGAAATGATCAGAGCAATCGAAAAATATGCAGAGGTCCAATATTGGTACAAGGACGGAAACATTCACGACATTCTGAAAGAAATCCCATTCAAACCTGATTTTATTTTCCATTATGATATCGGCTGGGGCTATGTATTGGCGCCGAGGATTTCGGGACTTGGCGAAGTCGATATTCCAAAGGGTTGCTATTTGTATGATGCCCATTATTCCCCTGGCGAGAGGAGAAAATATTTCGACCAAACCAAAATGGACCTCATCTTTTCCGCATCGAAGTCCACTTTTTTGAAAACCTATGGAAGATTTAAAGATAAATTCAGATTTTTCCCTTTTTCCATCGATCCGACCGTTTTCAAAGATTGGCAGTTGGAAAAGGATATTAATTTTTTATTGATGGGCCAATTGTATGACAGGACAAAAAAAACGGGCTATCAAACAATGACGCCAAAAGGGAGATACCCATTCAGGGAAGCGGTATTGGAGAAAATGAGGGGAATGGAAGGATTCGTCTTTCATCCGCATCCGGGCCATAACGCTCCTGAAAGTGCCTTGTTGAATGAGAAATATGCACAAGAACTGAATCGTTCAAAAATGTTCTTTACTTGCGGTTCCGTCTTGAAATATCCCGTTTTCAAATATTTTGAAGCCCCTGCTTGTAAAACCCTCCTTCTGGCAGAACCTGTTCCGGATATTTTGGAGCTGGGATTCAAAGACGGGGAAAATTTTGTTGCTTGCAGCCAGTCTGATTTCTATGAAAAGGCGATGTACTATTTGAAAAATGAAGAAGAGAGAAAGCGGATCACCGAAAACGGCTACCAATTCACCCATACGAGACATACGAATGATGTCAGGGCAAAAGAATTTGTCGATGAGGTGCAAAAGTTCATTCAAAAACTATAAAGGCACAATCAGATAGAAAACGAGTGCATAGTTTAATAATTAGCAAGTCTTATAAGGGATAAGGAGGGATTAAGTTGAATATTCCCTTGATCGACTTGAAAAAAGAGTATGGGTTATATGGAAAAAATATTGAAAAAGCTGTCATCGAAGTGCTGCAAAGCGGTTCATATATTCTGGGAAACAAAGTGGAGCAATTTGAAAAGGAGATTGCCAATTACTTGGGTGTCAAGTATGCGGCAGGCGTTGCCAACGGAACGGATGCATTGCTTCTCGCCCTTGCGGCATTGGGCATTGGAGAAGGCGATGAAGTGATCACTACGCCATTCACTTTTTTTGCCACGGCGGAAGTCATTGCGAAGGTTGGAGCTAAACCTGTATTTGTCGATATCGAGCCGGACACCTACAACATCGATGTCAATAAAATCGAAAAAGCGATCACGGATAAAACGAAAGCGATTATCGTTGTCCATCTGTTCGGCATGGCGGCGGAAATGGATAAAATAATGGAGATTGCTTCGGCGCATCAATTAAAAGTGATTGAGGATGCGTGCCAAGCGATTGGAACAGAATATAAAGGAAAACGGGTAGGCGGCATCGGCGATATCGGATGTTTCTCCTTCTTCCCGACAAAAAATTTGGGCGCATTTGGAGATGGCGGATTGGTTGTCACAAACGATCCGGATCTTTATAAGAAAATTTGCCAATTGCGAAATCATGGCAGTGAAGAGAGATATATCCATGATTTTATCGGGATGAATAGCCGGCTCGACGAAATCCAGGCCGCCATTTTGATCGAAAAACTTAAATTGTTGGATATGTTTCTATTTAAGAGAATCATCGTGGCCAACACATATACCCAGGAGCTTCCGAATATGAAGAAAAAACCGCCGCAATATACGGATCGAACCCATACGTATCATCAATATTGCATTGAAGTGGATGATAGGGAACAGCTTATCGGTTTTCTTAAGGAAAAAGGGATTGCAACAGGAATCTACTATCCGGTCCCATTGCATCTTCAAAAAGCTTTCGATTATCTCCAATACCGGCAGGGTGATTTTCCTGTTGCGGAAAATGCGGCAAAACATATTTTGGCACTGCCAATCAATCCTACGTTAACAGTCTCGGAACAGGAATATATCATTAAAACTATGAAAGATTTCGCAGGTGTTTCACCATGAGCGGAATCCGTGTCGGTGTCGCAGGTACCGGGAAAATGGGCTTTTTGCATTGTTCCAAATTGATCCAAATGAAAAATGTAAATTTTATCGGAGTTTATGATAAAGATTTCCAAAGAGCAGCTCAAATCAGTAAATCGTTCCATGTCAAAGCCTTTGATTCGTATTCCGAATTGCTGAAAAATATTGATGCGGTCATTATAGCGGCACCCACGACATTCCATTTTTCGTTGGTGGCGGAAGCGGTTATGAAAAACAAACATGTTTTTGTTGAAAAGCCGATGACAATGACGTTGGAAGAAGCCGATAAAATAAAAAAGTTGTTGAAAAATAAAAGACTGAAATTCCAAGTGGGCCACATTGAACGGTTCAATCCGGCCATCCAAAGAATCCACGAATATATTCAACCGGATCAAATTATCAATATTGACGCAAAAAGACTTGCTTATTCTGATCGTATAAAAGATACGGATGTTGTATTGGATGTCATGATTCATGATATCGACATTATTTTGAGTCTTATCAAAAGTCCAATCAAACGCGTATCAGCGGAAGGAATCCGATTGCGTGATTCCGATAAATTTGACACGGTTTCCGCATTGCTGCTGTTTGAAAACGGAATTGTGGCCAATTTGATGGCCAGCAATATTTCCCATGAAAAGGTGAGGGAATTTATTGTTTATGAAAAGGAAAAAGTGATTAAAACCAATTATTTGATGAGGCAGCAGCAATTGATCATGAAAGAATTGAATGATTATCATTTGACTTTTCTGGTCGGAACAGAAAATGTCATTGCCAATATTACTCTTCCATATTCCGATCCTCTGTTGGAAGAACTTCGCCATTTTGTTGACTGCATTGATTCGGATTCGGAGCCGCTTGTCGGCGTGGATGAAGGAAGGGCGGCCGTAGAAGTTGCATTGAAAATAAAACAATGTTTAATAGATTCAAAGTAAAAAAGAAATGTATAACTCTTTGCGGGTTGGTAAAAGAGTTATACATTTTTTGCAGTCAGCTCACTTATTTGGTTATTTTTTTCGCAGGGACGCCAACAACCGTCACGTTGGCCGGAACATCCTTTGTCACTACGGATCCAGCGCCGACAATGGCATTTTCGCCAATTGTGATATTTGGGAGAAGGGTGGCGTTATTGCCGATTTTCGCCCCCTTTTTTATATGGGCTCCCTTCAGTTGATACGGCTGTTTCCCCATGTATTTGTCATTGGACATGGACACGCACGGACCGATAAATACATCATCTTCCAAAATGGTATCTCCGGTGATATAAGCCAGGGTTTGAACGGTGCATCTTTTTCCGATAGACGTATTCAACTCGACGATCGCCCCTCTGCCGATGACCGTTTGGCTGCCGATCGTCGAGTTTTCGCGGATGCTGGCGTGATCCGCAACAAAAACATGATCGGCAATTTCGGAACCGGCATAAATTGTCACGTTGTTGCCGATTTTTGTATTTTCTCCGATGATTAAATTCGGCTGTTTGACATCGGAAGCCCTCATTTTTTGGTTTCCGCTTTTTTTGACTCCCAAAACACAATTGGAGCCGATGATGACATTATCACCGATCACCGTGCCTTTCAGGATTACTGTATGGTGGCCGATCGTTACGTTTTCCCCGATTTTGACCCCTTCCTCTATTACCACATGTTGCCCAAGTTTCACACTTTCAGGGAGTTGGGATTGCCCCACTTTGTCATCCTTTCGTTTCTGTATTCATAAAACAGTACCGGTATTCCAAATGGCCGGCTTGATCATGCGGTTCCGCTATTGATTGGCGTTTTTGCTGTTCTTGTAGTTTTTAAAAAATTCCTCATTAAATAAAACTTTTGGATCGTTGGGGATATATTGTTTTGTCAATTCATGATGTTTGATGGACTCTTCGACATTTCCCAATTGCCAGTAAGAGACGCAAAGAGCAAGGTGCGGATACCAGGTCGAATAAGCGGCTTGATGGAAACCGCCTGTTTTTTTATCTTTCATTTTTATTGCCAATTCATACCAAAATACGGCGGTTTTGAAATTATTCTTTGATTTGAAGATATCACCGATACGGCAACAAGCTTCTGATCTCGGTTCATCATAGGCAAAGGTTTTTAGCAGTGATGTAAGTTCGTTATCCTGCTCCCCGAGCTGGGCATAGCAGTCGGCCATATAGATGCAAGCCCGGATATTATCTTCTATCCAGCCCTTTTTGCCATCCAAAAATTCCCGGTAATAGGTAATCGCCTTTTTATATTGTTTATGGTCTTTGAGCTCGTTGGCATAATAAAATAAGTCCCTTGGCGAAAATTCTTCCCCTTTTTTGATCCGGTTTTCATAAATTCTCAGATTTCTGCCGATAGACTGAGAATCCGCTTTCTTCTTCTTTTTTTTGTTATGAAGAATGGAAACGTCCGCTTCCAATATATTTCCGTAAACCTCGAGATATTCATGGACAGGTCCGATCCATTTGAATCCTTTGCTGCGTTTCACAAGCCGGTTTCTCCGATAATGGAAGGTCGGGTTTCCGTGATTGTCGGTTTGAACGATATAGTTCATGGAAACAGCATCGATATCGTCAGTGAGCGTTTTTTTCAATGCTTTGAATTTTTCCTGTTCTTCCGTGGGAATCACGTCATCCGCATCCAACCAGAGAATATAATCTTTTGTCGCCAGGCTGAAGGAATAGTTCCTTGCTGCCGCGAAATCGTCAATCCAGGTGAAGTCATAGATTTTATCCGTAAATTTTCGCGCCACTTCCTTTGTATTGTCAGTCGATCCGGTGTCGACAATGATGATTTCATCACATATCCCTGCCACGCTTGATAAACAATTCGCCAGAACCTCTTCTTCATTTTTCACAATCATGCAAAGACTGATCGTCGGCATCCTTACACTCCTTAAGCATTAATACATTTTATATATATATGTGGCGATTAGAGATTTCGAAACCGCCAGTTGATTAATAAAAGAAAAAGGTGATTACCGATGAAACGATAATCACCTTGTGTGAGCGCGCGGCGCAGGACGATGATTCTGGCATAGTAAATGGCACTGGCTGCCCCCGATCTCAAGTCAGGCATTTGTGTTTTAATGTTAATTTCGCGACCACTTCAACCCTGGCTGTTTGAGGGAACATGTCAACGGGCTGGATATACTCCACTTTGTACATTTTTATCAGTTCTTTTAAATCCCTGGCGAAAGTGGAAGGATTGCAGGAGGTATAGACAAACCGCTTTGGCTTAATGTTTAATACGGTATTGATAAAACTTGGCGCAAGGCCGGTGCGCGGCGGATCGACCGTGACAACATCCGGAACAAATCCTTCATTCGCCCACTTCTTGAGCCATTCTTCCGCTGTGCCGGTGAAGAATTTCGCGTGAGAAAATCCATGTTTCCGGGCATTCTTTCTCGCATCTTCAACGGATTCCGGAACGACATCCATTCCCCGCACTTCTTTTGCGTCTTTCGCCAGCCACAGCCCAATCGTTCCAACGCCGCAGTAAGCATCGACCACGGTTTCGTTGCCGGAGAGTTGTGCCGCTTTTTTGATTTCATCATATAATACGACTGTTTGCTCAGGATTTAATTGAAAAAACGCACGGGAAGACAAATCAAAAGAAAGCCCGCCCAATTGTTCATGAATCGTTTCCTTGCCGTCAAGCACAATCGTCTCATCCCCAAAAATGAGGGAAGTTTTGGCCGGATTGATATTTTGGGTGATGGAAACGATACTGGAATCTAATTCTTTAATGCCTTGAACTAATTCCTTTTTACGAGGAATATCTTTTTTTGTTGTGACGAGGCAGACTTGCGTTTCTCCGGTTTGAATGCCTGTCCGGACAACGATGGTGCGAATGATTCCTTTTGATTTTCCATCATAGATCGGGATGCCGAGTTGTTCCAAAAGATTCCGGATGCCGACCGTGATCTTTGTTGTGGCAGGATGCTGCACAAGGCAGTCATCAAGATTTAAAAGTTTGTTTGTTCCTTCAATAAATAGCCCGGCCTTCACTTCATGTCCGATTTTACGGACTTGAAAAGCGCTCTTGTTTCGATAATGCCAAGGATTCTCCATCCCTATTGCAGGTCTTATCTCCACTTTCCCTACAATATGCGGAACGAATTTTTCCAGCGATTGAATCACAATGTCGCGCTTTTCTTTCAGTTGTCCTTCATAAGACAAATGCTGCAATTGGCATCCGCCGCATTGTTCGTAGACCGCGCAAGGCGGATTGACACGATGTTTTGAAGATTCTCTTATTCGCACAATTTCCGCCTCGGCATAATTGGGATGGATTTTCGATACTTTTGCTGTGATGACTTCACCGGGAAGGGCGCCTTTCACAAAAATGACATTCCGCTTAAAAAAACCGACCCCTTCTCCATTAATGCCAAGCCTTTTTATTGTTAAAGGGAATTTTTGACCGATTTCGATTTTTACTTTATCAGACATACTTTCACGTCCTTTATTTCATCTTCAAATATTATAGCAACCGAATAAGGGAAGGTAAAATTTCATAAGAATAAGTTAGCCATATGTATGGATTTTCTTCAGAATAAATGTTATTGTTATATAAAATATAAACTGAATATTCTTTCATATCCTTCGGGGTCGGGTGAAATTCCCAGCCGGCGGTGATGAAGCATTGCTTCTAAGCCCGCGAGCTCTTTTCGAGCAGGATTTGGTGCGAATCCAAAGCCGACAGTGAAAGTCTGGATGGGAGAAGGATGGTTTGTGAGAAAGTCCATTAGTCCGCTGATTAATGGCTTACTTTCGTATTCACTTTTTTGCAATCCGTTCTCCCGCAATTTGGCGGGAGTTTTTTATTTAGGTGTATTTTTAAAATGGGCCTGATTCAAGGCTTTTTTGTGCTGCCTAAAAATTTCATCGTTCTCCCAACCCCGTTAAGGCGACTTAGCGGGGTTTTTTACTTATATATATTGGAAAAGGGGGATTTTCATGTTTACCGGAATTATTGAGGATAAAGGGATTGTCACTGGGATTGAAAAAGACGAGAAAAGTATGAAGATTGTGATCCGCTCGCCAAAAATCGTGTCTGATGCGTCTCTTGGAGATAGTATTGCTGTCAATGGCGTTTGTTTAACGGTGACACATTTAACGAAGGACGAGATGACGGTCGATGTCATGCCGGAAACGGTGAAGGCGACGACGATTCATCAGTTGAAAAAAGGAGACTATGTCAATTTGGAAAGGGCAATGGCAGCTGGCGGCCGTTTTGGAGGGCATATCGTTTCCGGACATGTGGATGGAGTGGGAACAATCCGCAGCAAGAAACCGGTATCCAATGCCGTGTATTACGAAATCGAAATCCCAAAAGAGCTGCTGGAACAATGCATTCCGAAAGGTTCCATCACCGTCGATGGTACAAGTTTGACCATTTTTGGAGTCAGTGACACGGCCATCACCATTTCGCTCATTCCGCATACGTATGCAGAAACGATTTTGGGAATGAAGGGAATCGGCGATCAGGTGAATATAGAAACGGATATGCTCGGAAAATATGTGTTGCATCATTTGAAGAGAATAAATACTAAAGAAGAATCAAACATTACATTGGAATTTTTGACTCAAAACGGATTTTAAGGATGGTGGTTGATATGTTAAATACAATTGAAGAAGCAATAGAAGACTTGAAAAAAGGGAAAACCATCATCGTGGTGGATGATGAGAACCGGGAAAATGAAGGGGATTTGGTCGCTTTGGCGGAACATGCCACACCGGAAGTCATCAATTTTATGGCGACATACGGCCGCGGGTTGATTTGTACCCCAATAACGGAAGAATTGGCGGAAAAGCTGGATTTGCATGCGATGGTCGCCCATAATACCGACAATCACCAAACGGCATTTACAGTAAGCATCGACCATGTGAGTACAACTACCGGTATCAGCGCCTACGAACGCTCGACAACGATTTTAAAAATGCTCGAAGCGGATGCGGAAAAATCCGATTTCAGAAGACCGGGCCACGTTTTCCCGCTCATCGCCAAGAAAAACGGCGTGTTGGAAAGACAAGGGCATACAGAGGCTGCGGTGGATTTGGCCCGCATTGCCGGCGCTTTTCCGGCAGGGGTGATTTGCGAAATCATGGGGGATGACGGCAGAATGTCCCGTCTTGACGATCTCTTGAAGTTCGCAGAAGTCCATGATTTAAAAATTATTTCCATTGAAGAATTGGTCCGCTATCGCTTTAGAAATGAAAAGGTTGTGAAACGGGCGGCCTCTGTCAAAATGCCAACGACTTATGGGGATTTCCAAATGATCGGTTATGAGAACGAAATTGACGGCTTGGAGCATGTGGCATTGGTGAAAGGAAACATCCGTGAAGATGAAGCGCCGCTTGTGCGCATCCATTCGGCTTGTTTGACGGGGGATGTCTTTCATTCAAAACGCTGCGATTGCGGTCCACAGTTGGAAAAATCTTTGGAAATGATTGAAAACGAAGGCAAAGGCGTTCTTTTATACATGCAACAGGAAGGGCGCGGCATCGGATTGATTAATAAACTAAAGGCATACGCATTGCAGGAGCAAGGTTTGGATACGGTGGAAGCGAACTTGAAGCTCGGTTTCCCGGCGGAATTGAGGGATTATGCATTAAGCGCGCAAATGCTGAAGGATTTGGGCATTACAAAAATCCGCCTGATGACGAACAATCCGGAAAAGATCGAAGGCATCGAAAAATACGGCATCAAAGTGGTTGAACGGGTGCCTATTATCATCCAACCAAATCAAATCAATGCCTATTATTTAAAAACAAAAAGGGAAAAAATGCATCATTTTATTTAAGTTTGACATTCTGAATCAATTTTAAGAGGGAGCAATGGAAAATGGGAAAAGTATTTGAAGCAAATTTAGTCGGAACAGGATTAAAAATCGGAATCGTGGTGGGACGATTCAATGAATTCATCACTTCCAAACTGTTGGATGGAGCTTTGGATGGATTAAAACGCCATGGGGTGGATGAGGCAAACATCGATGTGGCATGGGTGCCTGGCGCTTTTGAAATTCCGTTTATCGCAAAACAAATGGCTGAAACGGGAGAGTATGATGCGGTCATCGGCTTGGGAACGGTCATCCGGGGATCCACAACCCATTACGACTATGTCTGCAATGAGGCGGCAAAAGGCATCGCCCAAGTTTCTTTGCAAACGAATGTGCCGGTGATTTTCGGTGTTGTGACAACGGAAAATATTGAACAGGCCATTGAACGGGCCGGAACAAAAGCGGGCAACAAAGGATATGATGCCGCAGTTTCTGCCATCGAAATGGCGAATTTGAAAAAGATGTTTAAATAATCATGAAGTAAGATTCCTCAATTGGGGAATCTTTTTTATTTTTGGGGAAATGGATTCGCACAAGAAGTGGATATATCTGAGGGGGAAGGGAAACATTTGAGAACGAGCAAGAGGGAGGGTTATCCGAGCAAGAGGGGGAGTTATCCGAGCAAGAGGGAGGGTTATCCGAGCAAGAGGGAGGGTTATCCGAGCAAGAGGAAGAGTCATCCGAGCGAGAGGGAGGATTATCCGAGCAAGAAAAGTTGCCATCCAAGCAAAAAGAACCGCCATCTGCGCAAAATAAAAAGCTAACCCCAAAAAACTTTATAAAAAAAGGAACCCATTCAACAATGGATTCCCAACGGCATATCAACCTGCCAAATCAAGAAGCTTCTCCCCAAAACATTTCATCCACCAAATAATCAAACACCAACTCATCCAAAGTTCCGAAAGTATATCCTTGCCGTTTCGCTTCTTTAATAAAATCCGGCAATGCATCCGCATTATGTTCAGCGACAGTGTGCATCAAAATAATGGCACCGGGATGCAGCTGTTTGACCAGCTCATTATATGCATATTCTGCACCTTTCTTTTGATCCGTATCCCAATCGCGAAATGCGATGGACCAGAAAATGTGGGTATAGCCATGTTCATTGCCAACCTCCAACAGCTCGGTGCTGAAAACGCCTTCCGGTGGACGAACGTAATAAGTCCGTTCAATCCCTGTGATTTCCTTTAATTTTTTATCGAAATTCTGCCATTCCTTCAACATGCCTTCACGGGTCAATCTCGCCATATTCGGATGTTTGTCGGAATGGTTGCCGATTGTATGCCCTTCCTTTACTATCCGTTTTACGATATCCGATGCGCTTGTCAAATAATGCCCAGTTAGGAAAAAAGTTGCTTTTACTTTTTCCTTTTTTAATGTATCAAGAATTTGCTCCGTATGACCCGCCTCAAATCCGTTATCGAAAGTCAAATAAATTACCTTTTTCTCCGGATTTCCCCGGTAAAATGCCCCGTACTCCCTCAATAATCGCTCAAATTCAGCACCTGCATCCGGTGGGTTTCCATCTTTGGCTTTTGTAAACCCCCAATGATATTCCTTCGCCAACGTTTGAGGTGCCGGAATCAACAAACCAAAAAGCAACATGATTGCGAATGCAAACTTTATTCCTTTCAACTTTCCGCCTCCTCTTCTTTTTGCTTTAGATTGTGCAAAAAGAAAACGATTATGCCGGCATGCTTTACAATGCCCCGGATATATGAACGAAACGTGATTTTGTGTATACTAAAAATCAAGGAGTGTTTTCATGCAAGTCATTACAAAAATCACCCGCCAAAAAAATCAGGAACGATATAATATTTATTTGAATGATGAATATGCTTTTTCGGTGGACGAGTCCACCCTTATAAAGTTTGGCTTAACAAAAGGAAAAATACTCGATCCTTTTGAGATGGATGAAATCGCCTATGAAGATGAAATTGCCAAAGCCTTTAACCGCGCGCTCCATTTTTTGAGTTATCAAATGCGCAGCGAATTTGAAGTGAAAAAGAAACTGCTCGATGCCGGCTTCGGTGAATCGGTCGTGCTTGAGGCGATTCAGAAGCTGAAGAAATTGGGTTTTCTCAATGATGAAAGCTATTCCAAGGCATTGCTTGAGACGAAGAAAAAAACCGCCAAAAAAGGTCCAATGGCCATCAAGCAGGATTTAAAGAAAAAAGGCATCGACAAAAACACGATGGAAAAAGCTTTGGAATCGTACACCCATGAAGAGCAATTGCAGCTTGCCATGCAGCTCGCCGAAAAAACGGTGAAAATGAATCCGAAAAAAACGCCCGCTCAAATCAAGCAAAAAATTCAAGACACATTGATTCGAAAAGGCTATTCCTTTGAAATCGTGAATGAAATACTTGACCAAATCGAGCTGGAGCGAGATGATGATGAATGGTACGAATTGATTGCTGTTCAAGGTGAAAAAATTTGGAATAAATATGTCCGGAAATTTGAGGGCAAACAGCTGGAATTGAAAGTGAAACAAGCCCTTTATCAAAAAGGATTTCCAATAGAAATGATCGATCGATTTATCGATGAAAAGAGGGAGAATGGATGAAAAAAACATATGCGCAAATGACGCCTGAAGAATTAAGACAAGAGATAGCGAATCTGAAGGAAAAGGCGAGAAAAGCCGAACAATTGGGCATCGTCAATGAATTTGCCGTATACGAAAGAAAAGCGCTGATGGCACAAGCCTATTTGATGGACCCATCCTTCATCAAACCTGGTGAAATTTATAGAATAGAAGGGGCACCAGGGGAATATTTCAAAGTGGAATATTTGAAAGGGCGCTTTGCATGGGGCTTCCGACTACATGGAGAAAAATTTGAAGAAGCATTGCCAATTTCCATGCTCATTCCACTGAAAGAGGAGGAATAACATGGACGCAAGCACGATGATGATTGAGCGATTGACTGAAGAATTATTGGAAGTGAATCCATTTTTATCAGAAAACAAAGCCCGCACATGGATTGAATTATTATGGTCGGATTTTGAGGCGACCTATGCAAAGGCGGGCCGCCGCTATAAAGGGCCTGAATTTACGGAAAGAATCATCCGCCAGTGGATTGAAAGCTATGGCGATAAAATCCATGAATTTGCAGGCCGCAATCCGAAATATGCGCATTTATTGGATGAAGAGTAATGAAAAGGAGCACCCCTACTAAGAGGTTGCTCCTTTACACTTGAAGCCGATTATCATATGGTCAGCCGCTTGGGCGGAAACTAATCGCTCGCTCCGATTTGCAATTTCCGTTGAAGCTTGTCTTCGCTGAAAATCCAACCGGTATAGGAAGTGACGATGTTCAAGTCTTCATCCAAATGGGCGACCGCTACGAATGGATAGCGTTCATTGCTTCGGTATCTCAAATCGATCAATCTGACTTCCGTGAGCCCGTTTTCCAGTTCGGAAATGTCCCAATGATAAATTGGGGAGAAAGATAAAAAGGCGGATAAATTTGGATCGCTCAAGGCCTTTTCGACCAGAGGCGTTTTAGGCAAAGGGCGGATTTTGAATTTATCGTAAATATTGATTGTCCGTCCAAATGCCCGTCCCACATAATAATGGGTTTGGGATTTGGCTGCGACCCGCCAGATAAAGAAACGCATGGTCGGAGCGACAATGATGACCTCCGCATCCGGAATCGTTTTGCGCACGGCATTTTTTACCGATTGTTGAACGAGGTATCTTAAAATATAATAGCCAATGATGACCAAATACATAGTGGTAAATATCGTAACCGGGTCCATCCTTAAAACCCATAGAATGATCCCGACACAATGGATTCCAAAAATGTATGGGTCAAAGGTGTTGATGACGCCGAGAGCCACCCATTTCCTTGAGAATGGCCTTAGTGCCTGCGTGCCGTAAGCATTGAAGATATCGACAAAAACATGCAAGAAAACGGCGAGAAACGTCCATAACCAAAGATGCAGCACATTGGCTTCCTGGAAAATGAGCGATGCGATGGCGGTAATTCCAATGGGCCAAAGAATGACGGCAGGAACAGAATGGGTAATGCCTCGATGATGTCTTATATAAACCGCATTATTGCGGAGTTTTAATATCGTGTCTACATCAGGAGCTTGGGAACCGACAATTGTTCCTGTTAAAACTGCTGCAAAAGTCACGCTATGATTTGCCACAACCGGATCAATCAAAGATAACCCTCCGAGGGCAATGCCCATGACGAGGTGAGTGCCAGTATCCATCCCAATCATCTCCTTAAAAACGGAGGACTACAGAATTTGTAAAAGCAAAATAAATACAACTTCTTTATAATTATATTATACCCTAATTACTAAAAATAAAATCGAAAACTGTCAGGAGGAACTAGTGAAATACCCATATTCGCAACAATTTCGACAAAGTCTTGTCGAATGGTTTCATGAAGAAAAACGTGATTTGCCTTGGAGACAAACAAACGATCCATATAAAATTTGGGTTTCGGAAGTGATGCTTCAACAAACCCGTGTGGACACGGTCATTCCATATTATCAACGGTTTATCGATAAATATCCCACAATCGAGTCGCTGGCAAACGCCGATGAAGAAGAGCTGCTCAAGATGTGGGAGGGGCTTGGATATTATTCAAGAGCCCGCAACCTGCAAGCCGGTGTAAAAGAAGTGGTTGAGAAATATGGCGGCACGGTGCCGAACAACCGCCATGACCTGCAACGATTAAAAGGCGTCGGCCCTTATACTGCCGGAGCCATTTTAAGCATTGCCTATAATCTCCCGGAACATGCAGTCGACGGCAATGTGATGCGTGTATTGAGCCGGGTGTTACATATCAAAGAGGACATTTCCCTTGTAAAAACCCGGAAAATCTTTGAAGAAGCGGTGGAACAATTGATCCATCCGGAATACCCTGGGGATTTCAATCAGGCATTGATGGATTTGGGGGCGATGATTTGTACGCCATCTTCTCCAAAGTGCCTGCTTTGTCCGGTGAGGGAATATTGTCTGGGATTTATGGAAGGCGATGCGGAACAGTTGCCGATCAAGACGAAGAAAACAAAAGAAAAACATGAATTTTATGATGTGTATATCGCAGTCAATGATGGGAAAGTCTTGTTCGAAAAGCGTCCGGAAGAAGGACTCCTTGCAAACATGTGGCAGTTTCCGATGATGCTGAAGGGCAAATCATCGGAAGATACAAAAAAACAATTTGAATTAAAATACAATGTGGAAATCAAAAATATCATCGAAGAAGATTTTTTCGAACAGAAGCATATTTTCTCCCATTTAATCTGGAATTTGCGTTGCCATTTGGTGGACATCACAGAAAACGGGGAACTGCCGGAGTTTGCGCATTATGTCACATTGAAGGAAATCGAAGGCTTGCCGCTTCCGGTGCCAATGATAAAAATTGTGAATATTCTGAATCAATATATTTTTCATTCCCCGGAATAATCCCGGGTTCACCTGTCCACAATAACTAGCGTGGAGGTGAACATTCATGGCAAAAAATCGCAACAAAAACAACCAGGCAGAGGAGTTTGCTCAAGAACAGGATTTTGAACAAACTCGTCAAGACCAACAAAACAACAAAAAACCACAAAACCAACAACAAAACAAAAACAACAACAAATAAGAAACAGCGATTGAGTGCTACTGGTATAGACATTTTTGTCTATACCTTTATTTTTTGCGCCAGTTCCTTATCAATGGATAACACATCAAGAATAATTATTGATTTTAATAGTAAAATGAGCCGTTCCTCAATATAATATATAAAGAGTGTGTTATTTCCTACAAGTTTTCAGAAACATTGATATAATAGACGTGAGTATATAGGAAAGTGAAAAGGTGGGGCTAAAAAATGACGGTACCGAAAGAAGGAGAAACCATACAAATACATAGTTATAAACATAATGGAAGCATCCACCGGGTTTGGCACGAAACGATGGTATTAAAAGGAACGAAAAATATTATTATCGGAGCAAATGACAGAACTCTTGTTACAGAAGCGGATGGTCGAACTTGGCTTACAAGAGAGCCTTCCATATGTTATTTTCATGCGGAACACTGGTTCAATATCATCTGCATGTTGCGGGAAGACGGGGTTTATTATTATTGTAATATGAGTTCCCCTTTTGTCTTTGACAATAACGCGATCAAATATATCGATTACGACCTGGATCTCAAAGTGTTCCCTGACAAGACCTATACATTGCTGGATGAAGATGAATATGAACAACATAAAGCGGAAATGGGCTATCCGGATGTGATCGATAAAATATTAAAGCGCAATGTCACTAAACTCCTGAGCTGGGTGAAGCAGAAAAAAGGTCCCTTTGCCCAGGACTTTATAGAAGTATGGACAAACCGGTATTTATTTTACAAAGACATGCAATCCAATAATAAATAGCTTTTCGGCGTCTCATGTGGGAAGAGACGTCTTTTTTATTGTGGTAAAATAGAATTCGTTATGTCAAACTTGGAAAAATAAAAGGAAAATTGACACTCCATGTGTAGCAGTAAGGATGTGATCGCTTTTGGACAGTATTCGAAGATATATGCGTTTTGTCAAGCCCTATTACTGGGAAATCATTTTGACCCTGATCATAGGGGTCATCAAATTTGCCATCCCGTTGTTCATTCCATTCTTAACGAAAATTGTCATCGATGATATTCTGTTAAATACTGAATTGACGGATGCCGAACGCATCAAGCAATTGACTTATTGGCTTGGCGGAGCCCTCGTCATCTTCTTCATCATCCGGCCACCGGTGGAATATTATCGGCAATATTTCGCCCAACATGTCAGCAATAAGGTGCTGTATGACATTCGGAAAGAACTTTATGTGCACTTGCAAAAGTTGAGTTTGAAATTTTATTCCAATCATCGGGCAGGGGATATCATTTCCCGCTTCATCAATGATGTTGAAGCGACGAAAAACTTTGTGATGATTGGGCTGATGAATTTATGGCTTGATATGACAACGATTTTGATCGTCATAGGAATCATGCTGACGATGGATTGGAAATTGACGATCGTTGCGGTGATTTCCCTTCCGTTATTCGCAATCAGTGTAAAGTATTTCTTTGGAAGACTGAGGGTGTTGACAAGAATCCGTTCCCAGGCGCTGGCGAATTTGCAAAGCTATTTGCATGAACGGGTGAGCGGCATCAGCATTGTAAAAAGCTTTGCTCTTGAGGAACACGAACAAAAGATTTTTGACAAGGAAAATGGCGAGTTTTTGGACAAATCTCTGGACCATACAAGATGGAATGCAAAATCCTTCGCGGTAGTCAACACGATTACGGATATCGCCCCTTTGTTGGTCATCGGCTTTGCCTCTTACCTGATCATTCAGGGGCAACTATCCGTCGGTGAAATGGCGGCATTTATGGGGTATATCGAGAGGCTTTATTCACCGTTAAGAAGATTGATGAACTCTTCAACGACCCTTACCCAATCCATCGCTTCAATGGACAGGATGTTCAGTTTGATGGATGAAGAGTACGATGTCCAAAATAAACCGAATGCTCTTCCATTGCCGCCGGTTACAGGGAAAGTGGAATTCCAGAACGTCCAATTCAAATACGCAGAAGAGGGACAACCGGTATTAAAAAACATCAACTTTACCATCCAGCCTGGGAAAACCGCCGCATTTGTCGGAATGAGCGGTGGAGGGAAATCGACGATAGTCAGCCTCATACCGCGCTTTTATGATGTAACATCCGGTTCTGTAAAAATTGATGGCAAAGATGTGCGGGAGGTGGACATCAAGTCCCTCCGTTCGCAGATCGGCATTGTGTTGCAGGACAATATTTTATTCAGCGATTCCGTGAAGCAAAACATTTTAATGGGAAAACCGGATGCGACGGATGAAGAAGTCATTGCGGCGGCAAAAGCGGCGAATGCCCATGACTTTATCATGTCGCTGCCGAATGGATATGACACCAAAGTGGGAGAGCGGGGAGTCAAGCTGTCAGGCGGCCAGAAACAGCGTATCGCTATCGCAAGGGTGTTTTTGAAAAATCCTCCAATCTTGGTGCTGGATGAAGCAACCTCCGCCCTCGATTTGGAAAGCGAAGCGTTGATCCAGGAATCGTTGGAACGTTTGGCGAGTGACCGAACAACCATCATCATTGCCCATCGCCTATCGACCATTACTCATGCCGATAAAATTTTTGTCATTGACCATGGTGAAGTGGCAGAAGAAGGCAATCATGAGTCTTTGATGGCGAAAAAAGGAATATATCACGACCTATTTCAAATTCAAAATTTGGATTAAAAAGAGGAGCCAGGTGCAAAAAATTACCTGGCTCTTTTATTGTTATGTTCCAAAAATTTTTATTTTTTCTATCTTTTCCATATATTTAATGTTAAAATAAAAATTTCTAAGGATTCTATAAAATGAATAATTCAAAATTTTCTGTATTAAAAACAGATATTGCTAGGTTAGAAAGAAATGTATAAAATATTTAGTAAAATGGAAAAATTTTTAGTTTAGAGAATTTTTTCTCATATCTTCCATTTGTTTATTACTATATATTATTTTTTGAAAATCTATGAATCTATTCATTGTATTTGAAGGTTAGAAAAATCAATAAATCAATAGAATCGCTTCCCACGTTTTACTTTTTTAAAATATTATTTCAGAAAATTCTAATTTCTAAAACGAAATCGGCAGATTCTTGCATATGAATCCGATAAATAGATGAGGTGAATACATGGAGAGAAAAGTGCTGCTAGAAGTGAAGGATTTGGAAACAACATTTTTTACAAATGACGGAAAAGTTCCCGCGGTTGATCATATAGATTTTAAAGTCTATGAAGGCGAAATATTGGCAATTGTAGGTGAATCCGGTTGCGGGAAGAGCGTTACCTCTTTATCGATCATGGGGCTGGTTCCAAACCCTCCCGGAAAAATTACATCAGGTGAAATATTGCTGGAAGGCAGGGATTTGACGAAGCTTCCGGAAAAGGAGATGCGGAAGATTCGCGGAAAGGATATCGCGATGATTTTCCAGGAGCCGATGACTTCTTTGAACCCTTTGTTCACAATTGGGAACCAATTGGTTGAGGCGATTCGGATCCATCATCGGGATTGGGGCAAAAAGAAAGCCGAAAGCCATGCCATCGAAATGATGAAACTTGTCGGACTTCCCCGCGCGGAAGAATTGATGAAGGAATATCCCCATCAATTATCCGGCGGTATGAGACAGAGGGTGATGATTGCGATGGCTTTGTCTTGCAATCCGAAATTACTGATTGCCGATGAACCGACAACCGCATTGGATGTAACGATTCAAGCGCAAATTATGAAACTGATGCAAGATTTGAATAAAAAATTCAATTCCGCTGTTCTTCTGATCACCCATGATTTAGGTGTCGTGGCGGAAATCTGCGAAAGGGTGGTTGTCATGTACAGCGGGCAAATCGTGGAAGAAGCATCGGTGATGGAAATCTTTAAAAATCCAAGCCATCCATATACAAAAGGACTTATTCAATCCGTGCCGGATATGCGGGTGAAGAAGGAAACATTATATTCGATCCCGGGTTCCGTTCCAAAGCCTGGTTCCATCAAAACCGGATGCAGATTTGCCCCAAGATGTGAATTTGCAACGGATCGGTGCTTCAATGAAAATCCTCCGATATATGAAGTTTCAGCAGGTCATAAGGCAAGATGTTTCTTATTGGAGAAAGAGGAGGGGACTGTTCTTGAAGAACACACTGTTAAAAGTTGAACAATTAAAAAAACATTTTCCGAAACACAAAAAAGCGTTTTCCAAAACAACAGAAGTGGTAAAGGCCGTTGATGGCGTTTCTTTTGAAGTGTTTGAAGGAGAGACGCTCGGAATCGTTGGGGAATCAGGCTGCGGAAAGTCCACTACCGGAAGAATGATTATGCGCTTGCTTGAACCGACTGATGGAAAAATTTATTTTAACGGGATTGAACTGACATCCTTGTCAAAAAGTGAAATGCGGAAAGCCAGAAGGGATTTGCAAATGGTGTTCCAAGATCCGTACGCTTCATTGAATCCGAGGCATACGGTCGAAAAAATCCTGGAGGAACCATTGATTGTCCATGGAATTGGAAATTCAAAAGAAAGAAAAGAAATGGTGAAAGAGTTTCTCCAAATTGTCGGTTTAAATACTTACCACGCGAAAAGATATCCCCATCAATTCAGCGGAGGTCAAAGACAGCGCATCGGCATCGCAAGGGCGTTGATGACCAATCCCAAATTGATCATAGCGGATGAACCGGTATCGGCATTGGACGTATCGATTCAGGCGCAAGTCCTCAATCTGATGCAGCGGCTGCAGGAAGATTTGAAACTGACATACATCTTCATTGCCCATGATTTGGGGGTTGTACGGCACATCAGCGATCGGGTTGGAGTCATGTATTTGGGAAGATTGGTGGAATTGGCGGATTGCGATTCCCTCTATGAGGAACCGTTTCATCCATATACGAAAGTGCTGCTTTCTTCCGTTCCAGTTCCTGACCCTACATATAAAAAAGAGGAAGTCTTGATCAAAGGGGATATTTCCGAATCTGTACCGAAAAACGGTTGTTTATTCCATCCGCGATGTCCTTTTGCCACGGAAGCATGCAAAACAATCGTTCCGGAATTGAAAGAAGTGAAACCGGGTCATTCTGTTGCGTGCCATCTTTTTGATGAAGCGCAGCAATGACATAAATGAACATCAAAAAATAGGAGGGGTTTTATGTTGAAAAAACTTTGGCCTGCAGCATTGCTTTTATTGCTGCTTGTTCTGGCTGCCTGTGGCGGAAATGACGATCAGGCAGGCAACGACGAAGGGGATCAAAAGTCAAATGTTCCTCAAGTATTAGTGTTTGGCCGCGGCGGAGATTCAGTATCTCTTGACCCAGCCATCGTGACTGACGGGGAATCTGCAAAAGTAACAATCAATTTATTCGAAACATTGGTAAATTTCGGTGAGCAAGATACAACCATTCAACCGGGGCTTGCTGAAAGTTGGGAAGTAAGCGATGATGGTTTGACTTATACGTTTAAATTGCGCGAAGGCGTAAAATTCCATGATGGAACAGATTTCAATGCGGAAGCGGTAGTGAAGAACTTCGAGCGTTGGAAAGCCGGCGCATCCGAAAAGTTCTACTACTACCATTCCATGTTCAAAGCTGAAGGCGAAGATATCATCAGCGAAGTAATCGCCGAAGATGACCATACAGTGGTATTCAAATTATCAAGACCGCAAGCACCATTCTTGAAAAACTTGGCGATGTTCCCGTTTGGTATCGCTTCGCCGGCTGCGTTGGAAAAATATGGTGAAAGTTTTGGGGATAATCCGGTAGGTACAGGTCCGTTCAAATTTGTTGAGTGGAAACGCAATGATTCCATTACCCTTGAAAAATTCGCGGATTATTGGCAAGAAGGATTGCCAAAATTGGATAAAGTGATTTTCCGCGCGATTCCTGACAACTCGGCGCGCTTAAATGCATTAGTTGCCGGAGATATCGACTTGGCGGATGGCATCAACCCATCTGATGCAAAATCTGTTGAATCCAATGGAGATTTACAATTGATTGAACGTCCGTCCATGAACGTCGGTTACTTAGGTCTGACAGTGACGCGTCCGCCATTTGACAATAAATTGGTTCGTCAGGCTGTGAACCATGCGATTGATAAAAAAGCGATTGTCGATGCATTCTTCTTAGGAAGAGCCGAAGTGGCTGTAAACCCTATGCCGTCATCCATCAGCGGTTATAACGACGAAATCCAAGATTACGAATACAATCCGGAAAAAGCAAAAGAACTTCTTGCTCAAGCCGGATATGATGGCACACCAATTGAACTTTGGGCAATGCCGGTTCCACGTCCATATATGCCGGATGGCCGAAAAGTTGCGGAAGCCATTCAGAAAAACTTGCAAGATGTAGGTATTCCATCTGAAATCAAAACAGCGGAATGGGCTACTTACTTGGAAATGGCGAATAATGGTGAATTTGACGCCTTCTTGTTAGGTTGGACAGGCGACAACGGAGATGCGGACAACTTCTTATACACATTGCTTGATAAAGACACAATCGGAAGCAACAACTATACTTACTATTCCAACGAAGAAGTCCACAAATTGCTTGTACAAGCCCAATCTGAAGTGGACGAAGAAAAACGCAATGAATTATACAAAAAAGCGCAAGAGTTAATCAAAGAAGATGCGCCTTGGGTACCACTTGCACACTCAACTCCGCTGCTTGCCGCGAAGAAAGGTGTAACAAATTATAAACCTCATCCAACAGGTTCAGAAGTACTATCTAAAGTGGAAATGAAATAATTTCAAGCGAGGCACTCATGCGAGTTAGTATGAGTGCCAAGCATTTATACCATTCGTAGAGGGGGGAAGAAGATGCTTCATTACATAGGGCGAAGATTATTGCAGCTAATCCCTGTGCTTTTAGGAATGACCTTCATCGTATTTTTGATTATTCGTGCAATCCCTGGGGATCCGGCCCAAGTGATTTTAGGACAACAGGCAAACAAAGAAACAGTCGAAGCATTGAGAGAAAGTTTGGGGCTGAATAACCCGTGGTATGTTCAGTATTTCGATTATTTGAAAGGATTGCTTAAAGGCGATTTAGGAGTATCCCTCCGAACAAACCAGCCAATCTCTTCCGAAATATGGCCTTATCTTGCCGCAACTTTTGAGTTGGCATTTTTTGCGATGTTTATCGCCGTTGTCATTGGAATGAATGCGGGCATTATTTCAGCCTGGTTCCAAAATACCTGGTTTGACTATTTAGCGATGGTTCTTGCGTTGATCGGTGTATCCATTCCGGTGTTTTGGCTTGGTTTGCTGGAACAATGGATGTTCAGTATCAATTTAGGATGGTTTCCGACTTCCGGACGGGAAGAAGTGCGTGATCCCATCACGGCGATTACCCATTTTTATTTGATTGATACATTGATTCAAGGCAGATTTGACCAATTCGGAACAGTCGTCAAGCATCTGTTCCTGCCGGGATTGGCCCTTGCCACAATTCCGATGGCGATTATTGCGCGTATGACCCGTTCTTCCATGCTTGAAGTGATGCGTTCAGACTATATCCGCACTGCCCGGGCAAAGGGGCAGAAAATGTTTGTTGTCGTTTATAAGCATGCTTTAAAAAATGCAATTATTCCAATTTTAACAGTCATCGGTTTGCAAACAGGTTTGCTTTTAGGAGGAGCGATCCTGACGGAGACAATCTTCAGCTGGCCGGGAATTGGTCGCTACATTTATGAAGCCATTGGATTCAGGGACTATCCGGTCATTCAATCGGGCATTTTGGTGGTGGCATTCTTATTCGTCATGATTAACTTCATTGTCGATATCCTATATTCAGTCATCGATAAGCGGATTAAGTACAGCTAGAAGGAGGGAAAATAATGGCAGAAGTAGCAACAAAACAAATGGAAGTAATTGAGGATAAAGTGTCGTCTCCTTGGAAAGAAGCTTTGCGCACTTTTCTGCGAAGCAAATCGGCTGTAGCGGGAACCATCATCGTTTTATTGTTCATACTGGTTGCCCTTTTTGCTCCCGTAATTGCGCCTGAAGGGATCAACGAGCAAAAATTGGGAGATCCAAGTACGCATTTAGTACCTCCTTCAAGTGAATTTTGGTTCGGAACAGATGAATTTGGAAGGGACATCTTTTCGCGGGTTGTATGGGGGGCGCAAATTTCTTTGACGGTCGGTTTCGGTGCGGTTGTTTTATCCGCGATTCTGGGAAGTTTCCTTGGAATCATAGCCGGTTATTATGGCCGTTGGGTGGATACGATCATTTCAAGATTCTTTGATATTTTGCTTGCATTCCCAAGCATCCTGCTTGCAATCGCGATTGTTTCCATTTTGGGAAGTTCATTGCAAAATGCATTAATTGCAATTGCAATCGTCAATGTGCCAAACTTTGGGAGATTGATCCGTTCCAAAGTGTTGAGTGTAAAAGAAGAGGAGTATATTACAGCAGCCAAAGCCATTGGAATGAAGGATTCCAGAATATTGCTTCGGCATGTGCTGCCCAACTCTTTTGCACCGGTCATCGTTCAAGGTACATTAGCGATTGCGACTGCAATTATTGAAGCGGCGGCCCTCAGCTTCCTGGGCTTAGGAGCGGAACCACCGCAACCGGAGTGGGGGAAAATGCTTGCCGATGCGCGAATTTATTTGATGAATGCACCTTGGACAATGATTTTCCCTGGACTTGCCATCATGTTGACCGTGCTCGGCTTTAACTTGATGGGAGACGGATTGAGGGATGCCCTCGATCCGAAAATGAAAAACTAAGGTTTGGATGTTTATTCAAACAAATCCGTAGACAAATACCGTTCACCAGTATCAGGTGCAAGACACAACACATTGGCCGTTTTCGGCAAGTCTTTGGCGATTTGAATGGCAAAGTAGGCGGAGCTTGCACCGGATGCACCTACCAGGATGCCTTCTTCACGGGCGAGGCGTCTTGCGGTGTTTTGGGCATCTTCATCTTTAATATGAAGTATTTTATCGTAAATGTCAGTGTTTAATATTTTTGGAATGAACCCTGGGCCTGTCCCGGGGATTTTATGTGGTCCTGGCTGGCCGCCTGCAAGCACCGGGGATCCGGCCGGTTCGACGACATAAATTTTCAAATCCGGCAACACCTTTTTCAGTTCTTCCCCTGTACCTGTAATCGTGCCACCTGTTCCCGCGGTTAAGACGAAAGCATCCAATTTGTCGCCAAATGCCTTCAAGATTTCAACAGCGGTTGTATTTCTGTGGGCATCTGAATTGGCTTCGTTTTCAAATTGCAAAGGTATAAAGGAATCGGGGATCTTTTCCGCGATCCGATAAGCTTCATCGATGGCCCCTTGCATCCGCAACCGACTCGGTGTCAAATGCACTTCCGCGCCATAAGCCCGCATCAGTTGAATACGTTCTTTCGTTGCGTTATCAGGCATTGTAATGATGCATCGGTAGCCTTTTACAGCACATACCATGGCAAGGCCGATGCCGGTATTCCCGGATGTCGGTTCAATGACGGTACTTTTCCCGGGAATTAATTTTCCTTCCTGTTCCGCGCGGAGAATCATGTTGTGGGCAGCGCGGTCTTTCACGCTTCCCCCGGGATTGAAGGATTCCAGCTTCATATATACGTTTGCCCCTTCAGGAGAAGGCAATCTATTTAATTTCACGATGGGTGTATTGCCTATAAGTTCTGCAACAGAATGATATAATTTCATGATAAACTTCCTTTCAAAGTGTTTTCATTGTTCATTTAAACGAAGGCGGGCAGCTTCCCCAAGCATCCGGTTTATAGGAGTCTTGGATAAGCGCCCGCAATTTTTTGTTTTCAACACTTCATTTCAGCAAGTCAGGTTTGCAAGTCCGGAGTTAATGGGTATTGCCGAATACCGGATGTGCAACAATCAATAAAACTGTTCTTCCAAGTCTTCGTTGAGGTCTTTGCCATGAAAGTTTTGGAAAGAGACGATCAATGTGTCGAGATGCTCCAGATTTTCCTCATAATCAAGGATTCTCGAAAAAATATAGAACAAATGGTAGCTTGAAAATTCTTCTTCGCCTTCCCGCTGCTTCTCGATGGCGATTTGTTCGATTAACCGCTCCATCACTTCCGAGCGGTTTAAATGTTTTTTATCCACCGTCCATTTGGAATGTTCCGGCCGAAGTTTCCCCGTATATTTCAACAATAGCTGTTCATGATACGTGAGCAAAAAGTCAAGCCTCTCTTGAAGCATCGTTCTAAAGGTGGCAGGCAGATGGGCGATTTCATTTTCATGTTTATGAAGCCTCACCAACAGCTCAAAGCTTTTTTTCGTTGTGGTGATCATTTGGCGATACACAACGAGTTTGCGCATCTGGCTATGGCGCTTCTTTTTGCTGTATTGCCTCTCTTCCTTATATAAAACATACATTGATTCAATCTCGGAAAGCCGCTTTTGAAATTTGTTCAAAGCGTTTTTCATCGATACATGCTCAGATGCTCCCCGAATGGCCAATCTCGTCCATCGGATAATATCATCCTGAAGCGATTGGATTTGCTTGAATAACTTAACCTCATACCGCGGCGGCAGGAAAACCATATTCACAATAAACGCCGCGAATACCCCGACCATGACCGTGGCAAATCGGATGACGCTGAATTCCAAAAAGTTGCCGCTTTCATATACCATGATGGCCACAAGGGTCACGAGGGCCAAAGAAAGGGATGAATTCAATTTCAATTTCAGCATGATTCCGATGACAATAATGGCTGCAATCCCGATGGCGACAATATGGTGGCCGAAAAATATCCCGAATAAAATGGCAATAACCGCTCCAATCAGGTTCCCCTGCACTTGTTCCACAATCGTCAAATAAGAACGATAGATGGAGGGCTGAATGGCAAAGATGGCAGCGATTCCGGCGAAAACGGGTGATGGAAGCTTCAAAAGCTCCGCCAAAAATAATGCAAAAACGATTGCGACTCCTGTTTTTAATACTCGGGCGCCTAACTGCATAACGAAGCCCCCACTTTACAATTTATTTGAAACTCAATATTCAGTAAGCCGTCCAAATGATTCAACAACACAATTCTCATCTATGAAAAAGTCCCCCAAGAAAAATGTATAGACAATATTGAAGCCTGGGAAAGGGTTGGCATGGAATTCCTTCATGCCTTCCTGAATCCCTCACAAGTTCAAATAGAAAGGAGTCCGGAATCCCACATGGTTATGTCATTTCAATTGTGAAAATGCGTAATCCACCGCATCGATTGTTTCAAGAATATCTTGTTCCTTGTGTTCCGTTGTCAAGAACCAGGCTTCGAATTTGGAAGGAGCCAAGTTGATTCCTCTTGAAAGCATCAATTTAAAGAAGCGGCCAAACATTTCGCCGTCGGATTGTTCCGCTTGTTTATAATTTTCCACTTTTTGATCGGTAAAGTACACAGTAAGGGCACCTTTGATGCGATTTACCGTGATTGTAATGCCATGTTTTTCTGCGGCATCCAAAATGCCTTTTTCAAGCATGGCACCTAACCGGTCCATTTCTTCATATACCCCCGGTGTTTGCAGCACTTCCAAGCAAGCAATACCCGCAAGCATGGATGCAGGGTTGCCGGCCATTGTTCCCGCTTGATAGGCTGGACCTAATGGTGCGACGGTATCCATGATTTCTTTGCGGCCGCCATAAGCGCCAATTGGAAGACCACCGCCGATAATTTTCCCCATTGCCGTCAAATCCGGTGTAAAACCAAGCATATTTTGCGCTCCACCATAATGGAAACGGAATCCGGTGATCACTTCATCATATATCACAAGGGCTCCGTATTCTTTGGCCACTTTATGAATATATTCCAAAAAGCCCGGTTTAGGCATGACCATACCGAAGTTTCCGACGATCGGCTCCACCAAGATGGCTGCCACTTCTTCCCCCCATTTGTCCATTGCGAGTTGCAAGTGTTCTGTGTCGTTGTAAGGAACCGTAATCACTTCTGTTGCCACGGTTTGAGGAACACCGGCTGAGTCAGGTGAACCGAGGGTGGCCGGACCGGATCCTGCTGCAACCAATACTTGGTCGAAATGTCCATGATAGCAGCCTTCAAATTTGATGATTTTTGTCCGTCCCGTATAGGCGCGGGCTACGCGGACCGTCGTCATCACCGCTTCTGTGCCTGAGTTGGTAAAACGCACTTTATCCAACGATGGAATCGCATCTTTCAACATTTTAGCAAATTTTACTTCGTGCTCGGTTGGAGTTCCGAAAAGCACGCCTGTGTCAGCCGCAAGTTTGATGGCTTCCGCAATGTGCGGATGGCCGAATCCTGTAATGATTGGTCCATATCCTGCCAAATAGTCGATGTAACGGTTGCCGTCCACATCCCAAAAATATGGGCCTTTTCCTTTTGCCATCACAACTGGTGCGCCACCGCCAACCGCTTTATAGGAGCGGGAAGGGCTGTTCACCCCAGCCACGATATGTTTTAGCGCTTCTTGATAAATTTCTTCAGATTTTGTGTGAATCATTGTATTGCCTCCATTTTATAATTTCAATTTTATTTTAGCCTTCTTTGGCATATTACGCCAAAGAATTTGAAACATTTTCCCTGGTTCGGTAGGATAGACGAAAAGGAGGAATTTTCATGAGCGAATCTTTAGTGAATAAAAAAGCGCCGGAATTTACTCTTATGAATGAAAAAGGGGAACCGGTCAGCCTCAGTGATTTTATAGGAAAGAAAATTGTTCTTTACTTTTATCCAAAAGATATGACGCCAGGGTGCACAACGGAAGCCTGTGATTTCCGCGACCATTATGAGTCTTTCGCGGACCTGAACGCGGTCATTTTGGGGGTAAGTACAGATTCGGCGGAAAGGCACCAAAAATTTATTGAAAAATACGATTTGCCCTTCTCCTTATTGGTTGATGAGAATCATGAAGTATGCGAAAAATACGGCGTTTGGGTGTTGAAGAAAAATTATGGCAAAGAATACATGGGGATTGAACGTTCAACATTTCTGATTGATGAAAATGGGGTTGTCATCAAGGAATGGAGAAAAGTCCGCGTGAAAAATCATATTGAAGAAGTATTGAATTATTTGAGGGAAATCGAAGGGGAGTAAGAGATATGAGAGTTTATTTCACTTTTGATCCAAGACCGGATTTGAAAGATTCATTGGTAAAAGATTTTCCGGAAGTTGACTTCGTTTTTCATAAAAAAATTGATGAGGAAGAATTGGCGAAAGCGGAAGTGCTTGTGACTTACGGGGAAGATTTGGATGATGAAAAAATCAAGATTGCCCAAAAAATGGAATGGATTTTTGTCGCTTCCGCCGGGATTGAAAAAATGCCGCACCGGGCCATTGCCGAACGGGGCATTGTCGTTTCCAATGTGCGCGGCATACATAAAAAACCGATGGCGGAATCGATTCTTGCACATCTTCTTTCCATTAAAAGGGCGCTGCCATTCATTTATAAAAATCAGCAAGAAAGAATTTGGAGCCAGAAGACCAAATTGTACGAATTAAATGGTTCAACCGCCCTGATTTTAGGTCCGGGGGCTATTGGCGGAGAAGTGGGGCGCATGCTTCAGGCGTTTGATGTCTATACGATCGGACTCAACCGCAACGGGGAAAGTGCGCCTTATATGAACGAAACACATACTATCGATAAGTTGAAAGACCTGTTGCCGAAAGCGGATATCGTCATCTCCATTCTGCCAAGCACAAATGAAACAAGATATTTGTTGACTTATGAAGACTTCACATTAATGAAAGACAGTTGCATCTTTATGAATTTCGGCCGTGGAGATTTGGTCAGAACGGAAGATTTGATCAAAGCGTTGGAGGAAAAGCAAATTTTCCATGCGGTGTTGGATGTGTATGAAGAAGAGCCGCTGCCAAGGGACAGCAAGCTTTGGGAAATGGATAACGTAACGATTTCTCCGCATATTTCAAGCCGTTCTTCCAGATATTTGGAGCGCAGTTTTGAAATATTCAAACCGAGCTTAAGAAAATGGATGAACGGCGAACGGGATATCGAAAACAAGATGGACATATTGAGGGGATATTAAATTTTTTATAGAAAAATTGTACGTTTTCATAGTGATTATTTTTTATCAGGAAGTATATTGAATATAGGACTATTTTTTGAGAAAATTATGTTATTGTATGTGATTTCAGCATGTTTAAAAGTTGACGATATCCAAATATTCAGTTACACTAATTATAACAATTATTAATTAATAATTCTTGAAAAGAGGTGCATGACGATGTCTGAATTGCAGTTGAAAAATGCTCTAGACACGTTAAAGGCAACGGGCGTAAGAATTACTCCACAACGTCATGCTATACTGGAATATTTGATCAATTCAATGACGCATCCAACTGCCGATGAGATATATAAATCATTAGAAGGTAAATTTCCAAACATGAGTGTTGCGACTGTATACAACAACTTGCGCGTATTCCGCGAGGCCGGTTTGGTCAAGGAATTGACATACGGCGATGCAGCAAGCCGTTTTGATTTCGTAACAAATGATCATTACCATATGATTTGTGAAAGCTGCGGGAAAATCACCGACTTCCACTATCCGGCGTTAAAAGAAGTCGAACAATTTGCATCTCATGTTACTGGATATAAAGTTAATTCTCACCGCCTTGAAGTTTATGGAACTTGCCCTGACTGTCTAGAACAAAAAAATAAGCAAGTGCTGTAAAAAGAATCCTAGTAACTTTGGTTGCTAGGTTTTTTAAATGTCTTGATTGAGGGGCCAATCTCATAGCCTTTGGTACTCGGGAAGATTACAAATCGAAACCTATTTGATATGGAATATGGGACTTTAAACTCTTGGGCATTCTTTTCAAACCCATAAAATAAAATGAGTAGGAATACATTTTCCTACTCATATTTTATGGTTATTTTTTCGATTTTCTATTGTATTCTTCGTTGAATTCTTTGCCTTCCAGTGCCGGATCCAAAGTCAACGGTTCATTGCAATGCATGCAAATATCCACGCGTCCCAGCATTTTCGTCTCTTTGCCGCAGCCTGGACAGACAACTTTCACTGCCCGGGTGGATAACATTCCTATCCAAAGGTATACGACTGTGCTGGCGATGATGCATAATAAACCCAAACACATAAAAATAAGCACTAACACGACGTTATTTTTGAAAAACACGGCACCGTACATGACGATAAATCCGACGAATATGAGTGCAAGTGCGAAGGAACGTATTTTATTGATTTTGCTTGAATATCTTTTTTTCATCAGAGTGCCCTCCTAATCTTGATTCTAATATAACATAGCTGAGAACAATGTAGAAATAGAAAGAAAAAAAGAAGGATTCTTATTCTTGATGTCGAAAGAAATTAACGTAATCGCTATATAGGAGGACTATTCATGGACTATATTCTGCGTTCAATTTATCAAGAACGTGCCAGTCAACCTGAAACCTTGGGAGTAATTCTTGTCAATAAACGGGAAGATCAAATCAACTTGACAGATACATTTGATACGATCCTATTAATCATTGTTAAAGAGGCCCAGTTACCTATTTTTACAAAGCACTATTGCTATGAAAACCATAAAGTCGCTATGCATGTCATTACAGAACAATTGTTGAACAAGTGGATATATATAGGAAAAAACCGGCGAATTGTAGATTGGGTTTTTCATGGGAAAGTGATGTTTGAACGGAATGAATACTTGAGTAATTTAAAAATGGAATTGGAGGATTTTTCTTATTACGGGAGAAAGATCAAAGCCGGCATCCAATTTGCGAAATTATTGAGAAGCTACACTGAAGGGAAGGAATTTTTTCAGCGCGGTGATCATTTGGATGCGTATCATCATGTGGTGAAGTCCCTTCAATATTTGGCCAGATTATCAATTATCGAAAATGGCTTATATCCGGAAGTGACTGTCTGGTCACAGGTGAAAAAATTGGAACCTTCTGTTTATAAATTGTATGAAGAGCTGGTGACAAGCAGAGAATCGATTGAAAAGCGATTGGAGTTATTGTTTTTGGCAATCGAGTTTTCCATGAATTCCAAAGTTCAATCTTGCTCGGAACACATTATGGAAATCATGCAATCAAAGGAACTTTGGACAATTCAAGATTTGCATAATCATCAAGAACTTAAATTTTATTCGGTAGAATTGGAGCTTTTCATTGAATTTTTAATTGAAAAAGGATATATTATTGTTGAGAGAATTCATTCCAAAAATGAATCTATCGATCATCGCCTTTATAGAATCAATGATACTTTAAAATAATATTTTTTGATTGAAATAAGAAATTTTCGAGGTTAAATAGTTTTATTTTTCCTCGAAATTTTTTCGCTAAAAGTATTGACATTCTATAATTGATCGTTGTATTATAATTACCGTCGCTAAACGATAAAAGTTATAGTTAAATAGCAACTTGATAAAAAAGTTGTTGACACAAAAAAACAGATATGTTAAATTATAAAAGTCGCTGTTAAAAAAGCGGTAAAGAACGAACCTTGAAAACTGAACAACAGACGCGCAAATTTTAGTTCGTAACCCTCGTTACAGAACTAAATTTGAACAATATTTTTGAGCTAATCAACTTTTCTTTTATGGAGAGTTTGATCCTGGCTCAGGACGAACGCTGGCGGCGTGCCTAATACATGCAAGTCGAGCGGACCAATTAGAAAGCTTGCTTTTTAATTGGTTAGCGGCGGACGGGTGAGTAACACGTGGGTAACCTGCCCTATAGACCGGGATAACTCGCGGAAACGCGTGCTAATACCGGATAACACACCGAAGCGCATGCTTCGGGGTTGAAAGATGGTTCTGCTATCACTATAGGATGGGCCCGCGGCGCATTAGCTAGTTGGTGGGGTAACGGCCTACCAAGGCGACGATGCGTAGCCGACCTGAGAGGGTGATCGGCCACACTGGGACTGAGACACGGCCCAGACTCCTACGGGAGGCAGCAGTAGGGAATCTTCCACAATGGGCGAAAGCCTGATGGAGCAACGCCGCGTGAGCGAAGAAGGTCTTCGGATCGTAAAGCTCTGTTGTAAGGGAAGAACAAGCGCAGCAGTCACTGGCTGCGCCCTGACGGTACCTTACTAGAAAGCCACGGCTAACTACGTGCCAGCAGCCGCGGTAATACGTAGGTGGCAAGCGTTGTCCGGAATTATTGGGCGTAAAGCGCGCGCAGGCGGTCTCTTAAGTCTGATGTGAAAGCCCCCGGCTCAACCGGGGAGGGTCATTGGAAACTGGGAGACTTGAGTGCAGGAGAGGGAAGTGGAATTCCATGTGTAGCGGTGAAATGCGTAGAGATATGGAGGAACACCAGTGGCGAAGGCGGCTTCCTGGCCTGTAACTGACGCTGAGGCGCGAAAGCGTGGGGAGCAAACAGGATTAGATACCCTGGTAGTCCACGCCGTAAACGATGAGTGCTAGGTGTTAGGGGGTTTCCGCCCCTTAGTGCTGCAGCTAACGCATTAAGCACTCCGCCTGGGGAGTACGGTCGCAAGACTGAAACTCAAAGGAATTGACGGGGGCCCGCACAAGCGGTGGAGCATGTGGTTTAATTCGAAGCAACGCGAAGAACCTTACCAGGTCTTGACATCCCGCTGACCGCCATGGAGACATGGCCTTCCCTTCGGGGACAGCGGTGACAGGTGGTGCATGGTTGTCGTCAGCTCGTGTCGTGAGATGTTGGGTTAAGTCCCGCAACGAGCGCAACCCTTGTCCTTAGTTGCCATCATTCAGTTGGGCACTCTAAGGAGACTGCCGTACAAATACGGAGGAAGGTGGGGATGACGTCAAATCATCATGCCCCTTATGACCTGGGCTACACACGTGCTACAATGGGTGGTACAAAGGGCAGCGAACCCGCGAGGGGGAGCGAATCCCAAAAAGCCACTCTCAGTTCGGATTGCAGGCTGCAACTCGCCTGCATGAAGCCGGAATCGCTAGTAATCGCGGATCAGCATGCCGCGGTGAATACGTTCCCGGGCCTTGTACACACCGCCCGTCACACCACGAGAGTCTGTAACACCCGAAGTCGGTGAGGTAACCCTCCGGGAGCCAGCCGCCGAAGGTGGGACAGATGATTGGGGTGAAGTCGTAACAAGGTAGCCGTATCGGAAGGTGCGGCTGGATCACCTCCTTTCTAAGGATTATAAAACGGAAAGCGCGTTTTGTTGTTCAGTTTTGAGGGTTCATTCCCTCGAAGTTAACGATAGGATGGGCCTATAGCTCAGCTGGTTAGAGCGCACGCCTGATAAGCGTGAGGTCGATGGTTCAAGTCCATTTAGGCCCACCATAATATAATAAAACTAAAATACGGGGCATTAGCTCAGCTGGGAGAGCGCCTGCTTTGCACGCAGGAGGTCAGCGGTTCGATCCCGCTATGCTCCACCATATATTCCGTATGACTTTCGTAGATGAAACAATCCATCTCGTGGTTATACCAGCTTTGGAATATTGCTGTTGTTCTTTGAAAACTGGATAAACGACATTGAAAGCAAGAAATTTACTGTAAGCTCTTAATTTTTAGGTTAAGTTAGTAAGGGCGCACGGTGGATGCCTTGGCACTAGGAGCCGATGAAGGACGGGACTAACACCGATATGCTTCGGGGAGCTGTAAGTAAGCTTTGATCCGGAGATTTCCGAATGGGGCAACCCACTGCTCGTAATGGAGCAGTATCTTAACGTGAATTCATAGCGTTAAGAGGGCACACCCAGGGAACTGAAACATCTAAGTACCTGGAGGAGAAGAAAGAAACATCGATTCCCTGAGTAGCGGCGAGCGAAACGGGAACAGCCCAAACCAAGAGGCTTGCCTCTTGGGGTTGTAGGACACTCTATACGGAGTTACAAAAGGATGGGTTAGACGAACCGTTCTGGAAAGGACGGCCGTAGAAGGTAACAGCCCTGTAGTCGAAAATCCATCCTCTCCAGAGTGGATCCTGAGTACGGCGGAACACGTGAAATTCCGTCGGAATCCGGGAGGACCATCTCCCAAGGCTAAATACTCCCTAGTGACCGATAGTGAACCAGTACCGTGAGGGAAAGGTGAAAAGCACCCCGGGAGGGGAGTGAAAGAGAACCTGAAACCGTGTGCCTACAAGTAGTCAGAGCCCGTTAACGGGTGATGGCGTGCCTTTTGTAGAATGAACCGGCGAGTTACGATTACGTGCAAGGTTAAGTCGAGGAGACGGAGCCGCAGCGAAAGCGAGTCTGAATAGGGCGAAAGAGTACGTGGTCGTAGACCCGAAACCAGGTGATCTACCCATGTCCAGGGTGAAGGTGAGGTAACACTCACTGGAGGCCCGAACCCACGCACGTTGAAAAGTGCGGGGATGAGGTGTGGGTAGCGGAGAAATTCCAATCGAACTTGGAGATAGCTGGTTCTCTCCGAAATAGCTTTAGGGCTAGCCTCGCGTAACGAATACTGGAGGTAGAGCACTGTTTGGACTAGGGGCCCACCTCGGGTTACCGAATTCAGACAAACTCCGAATGCCAGCTATTTAGACGCGGGAGTCAGACTACGAGTGATAAGATCCGTGGTCAAGAGGGAAACAGCCCAGACCACCAGCTAAGGTCCCAAAGTAACCGTTAAGTGGAAAAGGATGTGGCGTTGCTTAGACAACCAGGATGTTGGCTTAGAAGCAGCCATCATTTAAAGAGTGCGTAATAGCTCACTGGTCGAGTGACGCTGCGCCGAAAATGTATCGGGGCTAAACGGTTCACCGAAGCTGTGGATTCGTGCTTCGCACGAGTGGTAGGAGAGCGTTCTAAGTGCGCAGAAGTCAGACCGGAAGGACTGGTGGAGCGCTTAGAAGTGAGAATGCCGGTATGAGTAGCGAAAGATGGGTGAGAATCCCATCCACCGAATGACTAAGGTTTCCTGAGGAAGGCTCGTCCGCTCAGGGTTAGTCGGGACCTAAGCCGAGGCCGAAAGGCGTAGGCGATGGACAACAGGTTGATATTCCTGTACCACCTCCCCGCCGTTTGAGCAATGGGGGGACGCAGGAGGATAGGGAAAGCACGCCGTTGGTCGCGCGTGTCCAAGCCGCAAGGCGGGGAAGTAGGCAAATCCGCTTCCCATAACGCCAAGCGGTGATGGGGAGCCTCTTAGGAGGCGAAGTTCCTGATTTCACACTGCCAAGAAAAGCCTCTAGCGAGGCGGGAGGTGCCCGTACCGCAAACCGACACAGGTAGTCGAGGAGAGAATCCTAAGGTGAGCGAGAGAACTCTCGTTAAGGAACTCGGCAAAATGACCCCGTAACTTCGGGAGAAGGGGTGCTCATTGGGGTGCAAGCCCCGATGAGCCGCAGTGAATAGGCCCAGGCGACTGTTTATCAAAAACACAGGTCTCTGCAAAACCGCAAGGTGACGTATAGGGGCTGACGCCTGCCCGGTGCTGGAAGGTTAAGAGGAGGAGTTAGCGCAAGCGAAGCTCCGAATTGAAGCCCCAGTAAACGGCGGCCGTAACTATAACGGTCCTAAGGTAGCGAAATTCCTTGTCGGGTAAGTTCCGACCCGCACGAAAGGCGTAACGATCTGGGCACTGTCTCAACGAGAGACTCGGTGAAATTATAGTACCTGTGAAGATGCAGGTTACCCGCGACAGGACGGAAAGACCCCGTGGAGCTTTACTGTAACCTGATATTGAATTTCGGTGCAACTTGTACAGGATAGGTAGGAGCCGTAGAAGGGGGAGCGCCAGCTTCCCTGGAGGCGCCCTTGGGATACTACCCTGGTTGTACTGAAATTCTAACCCGCAAGCCTGATCGGCTTGGGAGACAGTGTCAGGTGGACAGTTTGACTGGGGCGGTCGCCTCCCAAAAGGTAACGGAGGCGCCCAAAGGTTCCCTCAGAATGGTTGGAAATCATTCGCAGAGTGTAAAGGCATAAGGGAGCTTGACTGCGAGACCTACAAGTCGAGCAGGGTCGAAAGACGGGCTTAGTGATCCGGTGGTTCCGCATGGAAGGGCCATCGCTCAACGGATAAAAGCTACCCCGGGGATAACAGGCTTATCTCCCCCAAGAGTCCACATCGACGGGGAGGTTTGGCACCTCGATGTCGGCTCATCGCATCCTGGGGCTGTAGTCGGTCCCAAGGGTTGGGCTGTTCGCCCATTAAAGCGGTACGCGAGCTGGGTTCAGAACGTCGTGAGACAGTTCGGTCCCTATCCGTCGTGGGCGCAGGAAATTTGAGAGGAGCTGTCCTTAGTACGAGAGGACCGGGATGGACACACCGCTGGTGTACCAGTTGTCTTGCCAAAGGCACAGCTGGGTAGCTATGTGTGGACGGGATAAGTGCTGAAAGCATCTAAGCATGAAGCCCCCCTCAAGATGAGATTTCCCATTGCATAAGCAAGTAAGATCCCTCAAAGACGATGAGGTAGATAGGTCCGAGGTGGAAGCACGGTGACGTGTGGAGCTGACGGATACTAATCGATCGAGGACTTAACCAAAAGAAAAGCTTTCAATGCCGTTATCCAGTTTTGAGAGAACAACCTCTCAACTACTAAAAAAATTCAAATAAATACTTGACAAATAAACGAAATATGATATAATAATATTTGTCTTTCGGTGAGAAAACAAGCCTAGTGATGATAGCAAAGAGGTCACACCCGTTCCCATACCGAACACGGAAGTTAAGCTCTTTAGCGCCGATGGTAGTTGGGGGCTTCCCCCTGCGAGAGTAGGACGTCGCTGGGCTTGAAAATAGAATCATTCCGAAGTAGCTCAGTGGTAGAGCAATCGGCTGTTAACCGATTGGTCGTAGGTTCGAATCCTACCTTCGGAGCCATGCTTCTTGGAGAGTTGTCCGAGTGGCTGAAGGAGCACGATTGGAAATCGTGTAGACGGGGATAACCTGTCTCAAGGGTTCAAATCCCTTACTCTCCGCCATTATTAAGGATTGGCCCCTTGGTCAAGTGGTTAAGACACCGCCCTTTCACGGCGGTAACACGGGTTCGAATCCCGTAGGGGTCACCAATATGGAGGATTAGCTCAGCTGGGAGAGCATCTGCCTTACAAGCAGAGGGTCGGCGGTTCGATCCCGTCATCCTCCACCATAAAAATACTTATTATCGCGGGGTAGAGCAGTCTGGTAGCTCGTCGGGCTCATAACCCGGAGGTCGCAGGTTCAAATCCTGCCCCCGCAACCAAAGAGTGGTCCCGTGGTGTAGTGGTTAACATGCCTGCCTGTCACGCAGGAGATCGCGGGTTCGAGTCCCGTCGGGACCGCCATTAAAAAATAGTGGGTCGGTAGCTCAGTCGGTAGAGCAGAGGACTGAAAATCCTCGTGTCGGCGGTTCGATTCCGCCCCAACCCACCATTTTGAAAATAAATGCCGGCGTAGCTCAACTGGTAGAGCAACTGACTTGTAATCAGTAGGTTGAGGGTTCGATTCCTTTCGCCGGCACCATACTTTCGGAGGGGTAGCGAAGTGGCTAAACGCGACGGACTGTAAATCCGTTCCCTTTGGGTTCGGCGGTTCGAATCCGCCCCCCTCCACCATCTGATATTACAGGGGCATAGTTTAATGGTAGAACAAAGGTCTCCAAAACCTTCAGTGTGGGTTCGATTCCTACTGCCCCTGCCAATGAACCAGACATGATGGCGACTGTGGCGAAGTGGTTAACGCACCGGATTGTGGCTCCGGCATTCGTGGGTTCGATTCCCATCAGTCGCCCCATAAAAACTGAAAATGGATTCGAAAATAAAAAAGGATTCCATTAGGTTTCCACCAATATAGAATATAAGGATTTTATATGATATAATTGGGGTATAGCCAAGTGGTAAGGCAACGGATTTTGATTCCGTCATGCCCAGGTTCGAATCCTGGTACCCCAGCCATCAAGTATGCGGAAGTAGTTCAGTGGTAGAACACCACCTTGCCAAGGTGGGGGTCGCGGGTTCGAGTCCCGTCTTCCGCTCCAGTGTTGGCGGCTTAGCCAAGTGGTAAGGCACGGGTCTGCAACACCCTTATCACCGGTTCGAATCCGGTAGCCGCCTCCAAATGAGACAAAAAAATAATATTACGCCGATGTGGCGGAATTGGCAGACGCGCACGACTCAAAATCGTGTTCCCAAAAGGAGTGTGGGTTCGACTCCCACCATCGGCATCCATGATTAAAGTAAGTTCCAAAAAAACGTTTCCTGATAATTTGGGAAACGTTTTTTTGTTATACGGAATAAGATTTATAGGTTCTTTGTCAAATGGTGTTGGTGAATAAATTTTAGTGACATTATTTGGTAATATGTAATCGGATGGCTTAGGGGAAATTCGAGGTTCCCCTAAGCTGTTTTTATTTTCGCTAAGTTTTGGGTAATGAATATTCGTAAGCCCGAATTCAAATGACGCATTGAAAAACTTAAAACAGGGATTAAAAAAGCGTACCTATTAGTACGCATGACAAATAGCCCTACAATCTTGAATTTTTTCAGATTGAGGGCTATTTTGCTATTGCACATGATTCACGTATATTTTTAGACCAAGGCAAGTAGCGATCGATTATTTCTGGTTGCTGATGGATTGGGAGGTTTGGGAGTTCTGTCAATACTTTGACCAAGTATTGATAGAAATCAATTCCATTAGCTTTTGTCGTTTCAGCTAAACTCAAACAAACGGCATTGGCATCAGCTCCCAATTCACTCACAGAGAAAAGCCAGTTCTTCCGACCAATCACACTCGGACGAATCGCATTTTCTGCTGGGTTATTGTCAATCGCAATTCGACCGTCATATAGAAATGCTTTTAGACCTTCGGCATGTTTCAAGGTATAGTTTGCCGCTTCCGCAAGGGCACTTTTGCCGTAAAAAGGAGATTCATCTACCCATTGTAAGAATTCTTCCACAATCGGTTTGGAATATTTTTTTCGTGCTTTTCGACGTTTGCTTGGTGAAAGTTTCTTAAACTTTCGTTCCAATTCGTAGAGTCGATTACAATATTCTACACCTTTTTCGGCGTTTTTACTGTTGGCTTTTAGCCATTTTCTACGCACATGTGCCCAACAATTGGCGAATGTGACGTTAGGTAAACCAGCGTATGCAGAATATCCGTCACAAATGATGGTTCCCTTGAACTTTTCCACGAAGTCTTTTAAAACTTCCCGACTTCGCGATAACGCACTATGAAACATGACGATGGTCGGCCCTTGAGAAGCAACGCTTCGGAATACCCAGTTATAAGCATTAGACTGAGCCGACTTTCCATCCGAACGGTTGAGTATTTGAGCGTATGTTTCATCAATATGAAGAATTGATTTTTTCATAAGGAGCTCTTTCATACGATGGTAGATTGGATGAAGCCAATCCTCCGCGATTCGAATCACCCAGTTCGATAAATTTTTATCGTTTGTAAGGAGACCATAATGGTTCCATTCCTTTACCTGGCGATATAAAGGTAAATATTGAACAAACTTATCGTAGATGATTTTTGCCAAGACCGTTGGTCCAGCAATACTTCGTTGAATCGCTGGTTGTGGTGCTTTGCCTCGTTTGATTTGTGAATTTTTGCTGAGATCTTTTTTACAATTCCTGCACTCATAAGCGTGTTCGATATGTCGAACACGCTTCACAATAGCCGGTATAAATTTTGCTTCCTCACGAACAATCGTGCTGCCGATCTCTGTCATCTGAGATTGACAACACTCGCATTGTAAGTTTTCAGGGTGATGATGAATTTCTTCAATTTCTAAACCATCCACGAAGAAATCGTTTCGTTTCTTTTTATGTATTTTACGAACAACTGTATAGGTAACAGTGTCCGTGCTTTGTTCTTCTGTGTGCTCAGGTTCGTTAAAAAAAGAGTCATCATCAAATAAAGAACATTGTCCATCTGGAGCTTGGTACTTTGATTTTTCTGATTTTGAGCCATAAAGAAGCTTTGTTAAATAGCGAACTTGTTGTGACAACGATTCAATTTGTTTCAACAGTTCTTCATTTCTCTTATTGGATTGCGCGAGTTGTTCTTCTAATAATTGAATTAATTTTTCATTCGAATCATTGCTCACATCATTCACCACATTTCCGTCCAAATTCAATAATGTCTTGATTATATCACTAGTAATCATTGGTTAAAAGACACCTTTTTTAGATTTTTGTATGGCTTTCGGTTGATGAATTGTGAGTCCTTCAAGTAACCAACGAAGTTGTTGTTGCGTGAGCCGACGAACTTCATTTTTATTTCGTGGCCATTGGAGTTTGCCATTATCCAATCGTTTATAAAGCATAGCGAAGCCATCTCCATCAAAGTATAAACATTTATAACGATCTTTCCTTCGACCGCAAAACAAGAAGATTGCCTCGCTGTATGGATCGAGTTCGAATGAATCCTGAATTAGCGTTGCTAGACCGTCGATTCCTTTTCGCATATCTGTATGACCGCAAATGATATAGATATTTTTGCATTTTGTAAAATCATGAATCATTTCGATTCAACTCCCTGATAACCGCTTGAAGTAATTGAGGTTTGACACCGGGGTAGAAGGAGATTTTACACTGATTGGATTGAATGACGCATATTGGTCTGAGTGGACCACGACTTGCTGGGGATGGAGTTGGATCAGATTTGGACTCTAATTTTACAGGCACGATATTGAGTTTTTCCGTTGTCAAAAAAAGAACACCTCCTCTGTAATTGTTACTTTCATCTTACAGGGAGGTGTCATTGATTTATAGGCGTTGTTTGATTTCGGGCTTACGAATATTCGGTTTCTAAAGTGATAGAAGGATCGATAACCGAAAGAAATGCGTTTAATCACTTTGATTTTGTTATTAATCCCCTCTAAAATGCCGTTGTTATAATCATATTTCAACGTATTCTCCACGTAATTGATGTATTTGTTGATTGTCTTGATGGCGGTTTTCATATAGCTGGAAACGATATTTTGTTTATTCTCTAATGTTTTCTTTAGGAGCTCAAAGTCTTTGATTTTTATGCAATGTTGCACGTATTGATATAACTCATAGGACGCTTTTAATTCAGAATCTAAATCAATGAGATAGTGGAGAATCTCCACCTCACACATATGCTTTTTAAAGCAACGATGATATTTATAGTTCTTATAATCAAGTTTTGTTTGATCTTTCAGAAGGAGCTTCCAGTATTTTTTTAATTTATTGTAATTCTTTTTATCCCGATTCATGACGTTGATGCGCGTTTTGTTTAAAGCTCTGCTAAATAGTTGGAGGATATGGAATTTGTCGAGTACGATTTCCGCTTTAGGGAAAACTTCGTGGATTAAGGAAATATAAGGGCTGTACATATCGATGACAATCGTTTTTACCGCATCTCTCGCCTTCTTGGAATACCGTAAGAAATACTCTTTGAGGACATGTAATCTCCGGTCCTCCACGATATCCACCATCTCCCCCGTTTCAGAGTCGCAGAAAATAAAGGACATCGCTCCAGCTGCGGATTTCACTGATTTAAACTCATCAAAACACAAATGCTTTGGAAGGTAGTGAACATTTGGTTGATAATAGCTATAAAAGCTGTCAATGACACGACTGACAGTGGCATGAGAAACATTATGTTTCATCGCAATATCTTTTTCGGATATTTTATCTTTGGCGTTTAAAGCAATCGCTACTTTAGTATTGTTGGAAATACAACAGTTTTTAGCCACGACGCTCGTTTTTAAAGTAAACGTGGAATGACAATGTTTACAGAAATAACGCTGTTTACGCAATTTTAAGTAGGTATGAAAACCTGAAATGCTAGGCATTTTAATGAGAGACGTTTTAAAACCGTGTTTAATGATTTGAACATCAAAGACATGTCCACAAGCATAACAAGCTTTTGGTTGGTAAGTTAATTGGCCATAAAAGACTTTTGATTGGACCCCTTTAATGAGTTCTTCTGCACAAAAATTTTCATCAAATGTGATATTTTTGTCTTTTATATTGAGTAGGTTTCGTATAGAATGATGGTGAGACATGTGACACAACTCCTTTGGAAAATGTGTTTTGGCGATTACATTTTACCAGAGTTTTGTCACTGTCTCATTTTTTTTTTGTTCAAAAAAATTGGTGCTGGTTTATACTCACCAACACCAAATATTATAGAGCCGATTTATAGGCTCTATAATATGGTTCTTTGTCAAGTAAGCCCGAAATATAGGAGATAAATAGTAAGCCCGAAATCAAACAACGCCTATAAATCAATGACACCTCCCTGTAAGATGAAAGTAACAATTACAGAGGAGGTGTTCTTTTTTTGACAACGGAAAAACTCAATATCGTGCCTGTAAAATTAGAGTCCAAAGTAAGCCCGAATTCAAATGACGCATTGAAAAACTTAAAACAGGGATTAAAAAAGCGTACCTATTAGTACGCATGACAAATAGCCCTACAATCTTGAATTTTTTCAGATTGAGGGCTATTTTGCTATTGCACATGATTCACGAATGGTTTTCGACCATGGTAAATAGCAATCTAATATTTTTGGCTGTTGATGGATTGGTAAACTTGGGAGTTCCGACAATACTTTCGCTAGGTATTGATAAAAATCAATGCCATTCGCTTTTGCCGTTTCAGCCAAGCTTAAACAGATGGCATTCGCATCGGCTCCCGATTCACTGACGGAAAACAGCCAATTTTTACGTCCAATGACATTTGGGCGAATCGCATTTTCAGCTGGATTGTTATCCATTTCAATGCGCCCATCATACAGAAAAGCTTTTAGACCTTCGGCGTGCTTCAATGTATACTCCGCAGCTTTGGCAAGGGCATTCTTCCCATAGAAAGGAGATTCTTCAATCCATTTGAAAAATGCCTCGACAATAGGTTTGGACTCTTTTTGTCTAGCTTTTCTCCGTTCGCTCGGCCGAAGTTTCTTAAATTTCCGTTCTAGGCGGTAAAGTCGATCACAATAATCGACACCAATCCGTCCATTTTTACTTTCGGCTTTTAACCAGTATCGACGAACATGAGCCCAGCAGTTGGCAAAATGAATATTTGGTACATCATGGTATGCAGAATATCCATCGCAGATAATCGTCCCTTTAAAGCCTTTCATAAAGTCAGTCAAAATTTCCCGACTACGGGATAAAGCACTATGGAACAGAACAATTGCCGGTCCTTGGGAAGCAACGCTACGGAACACCCAGTTGTAAGCTTTAGATTGAGCTGGCTTTCCATCTGAGCGGTTCAATACTTGGGCATAGGTTTCATCGACATGAAGAATTGATTTTTTCATGAGGGTTTCTTTCATTCGATTATATAATGGAAGAAGCCAATCTTCTGCCGTGCGAATCACCCAGTTTGATAGGTTTTTATCATTGGTTAGTAAACCATAACGATGCCATTCCTTTACTTGCCGATGTAAAGGCAAATAGAGGACAAACTTGTCATAAATCAGTTTTGCTAAGACCGTTGGTCCTGCAATACTTCGCTGAATGGCAGGTTGTGGTGCTTTACCTCGCTTGATTTGTGAGTTTTTATGTAAATTTTTTTTACAGGACCTACACTCATAAGCGTGTTCAATATGCTGAACACGCTTCATCGTAGCTGGTATGAATTTCGCTTCTTCCCGTACAACCGTACTGCCAATCTCTGTCATAAGTGATTGACAACACTCGCATTGTAGATTTTCCGGATGATGATGTATTTCTTCAATTTCTAAACCATCTATAAAAGAATCATTTCGTTTTTTCTTGTTATGTCGTTTACGAACAACGGTGTAAGTCACGGTGTCCGTGCTTTGTTCTCCTGTGTGCTCAGGTTCCTTAAAAAAAGGGTCGTCATCAAACAAAGAACACTGTCCATCTGGAGCTTGGTACTTTGATTTTTCGGATTTTGAACCATAAAGAAGTTTCGTGAGATAGCGAACTTGCTCAGTCAACACTTCAATTTGTTTGGATAGCTCCTTGTTTTGATTGGTTAACTGATCATTTTGTTTCTTCATATATGTTAACTGTTCTTCAAGAAGTTGAATGACTTTTTCAGTCGGCATTGAAGTGTCGCCCAAACGATTCACCACATTTCCGTACAGATTTCATATTGAATTGATTATATCATTAAATTGGTAACTAGAAGATACCTTTTTTCGATTTTTGGATGGCTTTCGGTTGTTGAATTGAGCGTCCTTCCAGCAACCATCGAAGCTCCTGCTGAGTCAGATTTCGAACTTCATTTTTGTTTCTTGGCCATTGGAGTTTGCCGTTATCGATTCGTTTGTATAACATGGCGAAGCCATCTCCATCAAAATACAAACATTTATAACACAATCATGAATATGATCACAATGCTGAAAAACAGAAAGAAATTTACTCCGGAATTTTTGAAGATGATGAAGTGGAAGACAGGGAATTGTCGGACTGGGAAGGAGATTGGCAATCTGTTTATCCTTATTTATTGGATGGAACCTTGGACGAGGTTTTGAAGAAAAAAGCGGAAACAAAGAAAGACAAGACTTTTGAAGAATACAAAGAATATTATAAAATCGGCTATGAAACAGACATTGAACGAATCGTCATAAAGGATGATACAATGAAATTTTATCGAAATGGGGAGGGGAAAACAGGAAAGTATAAATACCATGGTTACGAAATACTGACATATGAAGCTGGAAATAGAGGTGTTCGTTACTTATTTGATTTGGTAGACGGTGAAGAAGGAGTTCCAAAACATGTTCAATTCAGTGATCACAATATATATCCGACCAAATCACATCATTTCCATATTTACTTTGGGGATGCAGATCATGAAACATTGTTAAAAGAATTGGAAAATTGGCCAACATACTATTTCTCTCATTTAAGCGGAGAAGAAATTGCAGAGGAAATGATGGCACATTAATTATATCAGCTCTTTATAGCAACCTAATTTCTAGGTTTCTATTAGGGAGAAAAAGAAGGATAGTGTGATGTGACGTATATTTTCTAAAAACCATATATTCTGAACTTCATAAAAAAATCCTTCAAAGTATTGTATAATATGATTGATTGGAGGTGATAGCAAATGGCAGATATGAAGATTTATCCGCCAGAAATTGGAGCTTCCCATGCAAAGTCTGTTACTGAAATGGCGATACTTTGCATGGGTGGATTTTAAATAAATCGCCTATGAACTGAATGATCCCATTTCTGAAACAGCTTTGCAAAAATCCTTTAAATAATAAAAAAGGAGCTGTCAGGAATGGAAAACAAAAATACAGAAATGAATTTAAAACCTTTTATTCGAAATGATCAATTCAATTTTATTAAATTTGAACTAAAAAACATTATTTCAGCACATTTATCGGTTAAAGACAAAGAAACGCTGGATGCTTTGAAATTATATGCATTCGATAAGATTCAAAACTTGTTCCCCGATTTAAATGAAGAACAAAGTGAACGATTATATAAAATCATCGACATTGAAGAGGAAACACAAGCAAAGCATTTTCTTCATGAATTGAAACAATATGTTATTCCGTTTGCGAATCTCACGGAAAATGCAATAAGAAAACTCTTTCCAAAAATAGGGAAATTAAAAGTTCCTCCATTAGTAGAAATGGATTGCAGGGAAATTTCCTATTTAGGCTGGAATGATGTCGGATTAGGAAGAAAGTTTCTTGTAGTCGAATATGACGGCAAATTGATGGGAATCGAAGGAACTTTTAAAGAGTCACATAAAGGCATATGTTCTATATGCAATAGATTGGAAGAAATCGGTCTATTTGTCGCAAATGTGAAAAGCGGAAAAGAATCTTATGTCAATAGAGGAAATTATATTTGCAAAAACAGCGTAAAATGTAATCAAAATATCACTTCATTGGATAAACTGAATAGTTTTATTGAAGTTCTAAAGAAATAAAGGAAAAAACTGTGGGCATGAACCCACAGTTTTATTTTTCCACATTCCAAAAATCCGCTTCATCCACATTTTTCACAGCATGCAAAAAGTTTTGGCGCACGTTTGGGTATTTTTCGCTTAACGCTTTGACGAGTTCTTTCATCTCTTCCCGCTTCGTGTTTTTATCCGCAGGGCAAGGGTTATGTATAATAGGGATTTCTTTCGCTTTGACGAATTGAATGATGGATTGCTCTTCAATGGCAATCATCGGGCGAATCAATGTAATGTCCAAACGGCTCATATAGGATACCGGTTTAAACACGCCCAATTTTCCTCCAAACAGAAGATTCATAAAAAAGGTTTCAATGCCGTCATCTAAATGGTGGCCGTAAGCAACTAGATTGCAGCCAAGGGATTTTGCGTAATCATATAAAATTCCCCTGCGCAAGTTGGCACATAAGGAACAAGGGTTTTTTTCCCGGCGGATGTCAAACACGATTTGGCTGATGTTGGTTTCTTTAATATGCAGCTCATGTCCGAGGCTTTCCACATAGTTTTTTAGCGGCGATAGATCCATTCCTTCAAAGCCGAGCGTCAAGGTAACAGGAACAATATCAAATTGGAAAGGAGCCTGTTGCTTGAGCAGTGTGAGAAGATAAAGCAAAGTGGAGCTGTCCTTTCCCCCGGATAAGCCGACCGCCACCCGATCGCCTTCTTCAATCATGTTGTATTCCATAATCGTTTTCCGAAAGGGTTTGTAAAGGCGTTTGTTTTCAGAGTTTGAGAGTTTTAATACCATAGTAAATACCCCTTTTTATCTTCAAAGTTCTGTAAGAATTATAAAATATGTTGCCGTATGCGGCAAATGGCTGATGGATGACTGCCTTTGATAATATATTGTTAGAAAAGACCTTTGCTTGAATATATAAGAAAGGGGAAAAGAAGGGGTGTATTCAGAAGAACAATTGCGAGAATTAATTGAAGGCCAAACCATTGGTGAAGATTATCCCTATAACACAAATGATAAAGAAGAGATTGAAGAATACATCAAACGTTTATATTACCGGATCAAATCGATACATTACGGACATATCCAGGCATAAAAAAATACATAGGAATCGAAAAATTATTACATACTTATTCCATTATCGTTTTTACTCAACTATCCACATTGAAATTCAAGGAGCCTTTCATATCTGCTAAAGTGATTCAAATCCCGCAATTATTAAATGTAATTAAAGAGCGGAATGAAGTAAAAATTTCCTCAAGGGAGTTGCAAAAAATTAATCAATAGCTGGGGAAACTGTTTATGAAGAAAAAAGAAACAAATCAAAAAGCATCACACCAAAACCATTCGGAAAAACATTAGGTATCGAATGTTATTTTATAAAAAAATGATTGAAGAATTTATACATTTCATGAACCTTTCCCTAAACCATATAATCCCAAAAGTTATAGTAGTAAAATAATAATAGATTCATTAAAGAAACGGAGGGCATGAAGATGAATATCAAACATGTAACAGTAGCCGGTGGAGGAGTGTTGGGAAGCCAAATCGCATTCCAAACAGCATATTCCGGATTCCCGGTCAATCTTTATGACATCAGCGATGAAGCTTTGGACAAAGCAAAAGAAAAAATCCGCGCTTGGCAGGAAGCATATAAAAGAGACTTGGGCGCCACTGAAGAAGAAGTAGAAAAAGCATATAACAATTTGACGTTTTATACGGATTTGGAAAAAGCGGTGAAAGGGGCGGACCTTGTCATCGAAGCGGTGCCGGAAGTGTACGACATTAAAGCGAACTTCTATAAAAATCGGTTCTTTGTCAAATGGTGTTGGTGAATAAATTTTAGTGACATTATTTGGTAATATGTAATCGGATGGCTTAGGGGAAATTCGAGGTTCCCCTAAGCTGTTTTTATTTTCGCTAAGTTTTGGGTAATGAATATTCGGTTTCTAAAGTGATAGAAGGATCGATAACCGAAAGAAATGCGTTTAATCACTTTGATTTTGTTATTAATCCCCTCTAAAATGCCGTTGTTATAATCATATTTCAACGTATTCTCCACGTAATTGATGTATTTGTTGATTGTCTTGATGGCGGTTTTCATATAGCTGGAAACGATATTTTGTTTATTCTCTAATGTTTTCTTTAGGAGCTCAAAGTCTTTGATTTTTATGCAATGTTGCACGTATTGATATAACTCATAGGACGCTTTTAATTCAGAATCTAAATCAATGAGATCGTGGAGAATCTCCACCTCACACATATGCTTTTTAAAGCAACGATGATATTTATAGTTCTTATAATCAAGTTTTGTTTGATCTTTCAGAAGGAGCTTCCAGTATTTTTTTAATTTATTGTAATTCTTTTTATCCCGATTCATGACGTTGATGCGCGTTTTGTTTAAAGCTCTGCTAAATAGTTGGAGGATATGGAATTTGTCGAGTACGATTTCCGCTTTAGGGAAAACTTCGTGGATTAAGGAAATATAAGGGCTGTACATATCGATGACAATCGTTTTTACCGCATCTCTCGCCTTCTTGGAATACCGTAAGAAATACTCTTTGAGGACATGTAATCTCCGGTCCTCCACGATATCCACCATCTCCCCCGTTTCAGAGTCGCAGAAAATAAAGGACATCGCTCCAGCTGCGGATTTCACTGATTTAAACTCATCAAAACACAAATGCTTTGGAAGGTAGTGAACATTTGGTTGATAATAGCTATAAAAGCTGTCAATGACACGACTGACAGTGGCATGAGAAACATTATGTTTCATCGCAATATCTTTTTCGGATATTTTATCTTTGGCGTTTAAAGCAATCGCTACTTTAGTATTGTTGGAAATACAACAGTTTTTAGCCACGACGCTCGTTTTTAAAGTAAACGTGGAATGACAATGTTTACAGAAATAACGCTGTTTACGCAATTTTAAGTAGGTATGAAAACCTGAAATGCTAGGCATTTTAATGAGAGACGTTTTAAAACCGTGTTTAATGATTTGAACATCAAAGACATGTCCACAAGCATAACAAGCTTTTGGTTGGTAAGTTAATTGGCCATAAAAGACTTTTGATTGGACCCCTTTAATGAGTTCTTCTGCACAAAAATTTTCATCAAATGTGATATTTTTGTCTTTTATATTGAGTAGGTTTCGTATAGAATGATGGTGAGACATGTGACACAACTCCTTTGGAAAATGTGTTTTGGCGATTACATTTTACCAGAGTTTTGTCACTGTCTCATTTTTTTTTGTTCAAAAAAATTGGTGCTGGTTTATACTCACCAACACCAAATATTATAGAGCCTAAAAATCTTGGGGAAGTGGCGGATGAAAAGACCATTTTTGCATCCAACTCCTCGACCATGTTGCCAAGCCAATTTGCCGATATTTCCGGAAGACCTGAAAAGTTTTTGAATTTGCACTTTGCCAATGAAATTTGGAAACACAACACAGCAGAAGTTATGAAACATGAAGGAACAGACCGACAAGTGTTTGAAGAGGTCATTGAATTTGCCAAAGCGATTGGCATGGTTCCGCTGCCATTGTATAAAGAACAGCCGGGCTACATCTTAAATTCCTTGCTCGTTCCGTTCTTGGATGCTGCGCAAAAATTGGTGGTGAACGGCATTGCCGATCCTTATACAGTAGATAAAACATGGATGATTGCAACGGGTGCTCCTCAAGGTCCTTTTGCGATTCTGGATGTGGTGGGCATAAATACTCCATATAATTTGTGCCTTGCGAGAGCAAAAGCGGGGGACAAGGAAGCGGAGAAAATTGCTGAGTACTTGAAAAAAGAATTTCTTGATAAAGGACGAATGGGCATTCAAAACGGCAAAGGCTTCTATGACTACCCTAATCCGAAATACCTTGACCCGGATTTCTTAAAATAGAGTTGATTGGAAAAAGGAGATTAAGTTCTCCTTTTTCTATGTGATAATATTAAATAAAATCCATCTTTCCGCAACGAATGCAAATGGGGCGAAAAACATGATCCAGTACAAAAACGGCCAAATCACCGTATTCGAAAGCCAGCTTTATAAAACCACATCCACCGTCATCCAAACGGAAGATTGCATTATTGTCGTTGATCCTTGCATCCTTCCATTTGAAGTGGATGAAATTCGTGAATATGTCATGCGTATTCGGGGGAGTCGCCGGATTTATCTCATTCTGACCCATTCGGACTGGGACCATATCGTGGGCGCCGGAGCATTTCCGGAAGCGACTGTCATTGCCAGTGCCAACTTTCAAAAGAAAAACCCGGAAGAAATGATTGAACAGGTGAAGGCTTTTGATGATGAATATTACATCGATCGCAAAACCCCTTTGATTTATCCGAATGTGGATATGATTGTGGAAAAAGATGGCCAGCCGCTGAAAATCGGCAATACCGTGCTCACCTTTTATGAAGCGAAAGGGCATACGGATGATGGAATCTTTGCGATTGTCGAGCCTCTTGGCATTTGGATTGCAGGCGATTATTTATCCGATATTGAATTCCCGTTCATTTATTCCGGTTCAAAGGATTACGTAGAAACTTTGGAAAAAACGGAAACCATATTGGCAAATCATCAAATCAATATTTTGATTCCGGGACATGGACATGCGGCTTTCAGCAAAGAGGAGATTTTGAAAAGAAAAAACGAAAGTCTACTGTATATCATCAGCTTGAAAAAAGCAATCCGGTCCAAAAAAGAGCATGCGCATTTGATTGCCCAGTACCCATATCAAAGAAGTTTGATCAAATGCCATGAGGAGAATGTGCAGTTTTTGATGAAGGAAATGGAAGGGGAGTCATGAACTTTCATGGAGCGAAAGTGAAATTCGCTCTTTTTATTTTGTCCAATTAGGTGCGTGTACGGACTAATGATTTGGTGTGCCCTTTAGTGCGAATGCAGCCGGTTTTGGTGCGAGTGATGCCGCCTTTAGTGCATATACAGCCGCAATTGGAGCGGATGATGCCGCCTTTAGTGCATATACAGCCGCAATTGGTGCGGATAATGCCGCCTTTAGTGCATATAAAGCCGCAATTGGTGCGAATAATGCCTGCTTTAGTGCATATACAGCCGCAATTGGTGCGAATAATACCTGCTTTAGTGCATATACAGCCGTAATTGGAGCGGATGATGCCGCCTTTAGTGCATATACAGCCGCAATTGGAGCGGATAATGCCGCCTTTAGTGCATATAAAGCCGCAATTGGTGCGAATAATTCCCACTTTAGTGCGTATGCGACTGCAATTGGTGTGAATAAGCCACTCTTTGTTCGGATACATTCTTTCAACATGTGCGTATGCAACCTCAAATTCATCGGCTGCAATCAATTCCATAAAAAAAGCCCCCATTAGGACAGATGTTTACCTAATAGGGGGCTCATGTTTTACAACAGTCCGTCATTCATACTTGGGCTTTCTTTTATTGACCACCGCATCGACCCCTTCTTTGAAGTCATCAAGTTCAGTGACGATGGCCATTTGAGAGGAAATATAATCAAGAGATGAGCGCAAGTCCATCTTCTGACTTTGGTAAACGGCCCGCTTGATAAAACGGATGGCGGTTTGCGGCCCGTTTGCAAGCTTTTCGGCATACGCGCGGGTAAATGGCTCCAATTCTTCATCATCCACCACAAAAGTGACAAGGCCCATTTCTTTGGCTTCCCCGGCTGTGACCATCCGGGCGGTCCATAACAGATCCAGCGCTTTATCAATACCAATGAGCCTTGGCAAATAGTAAGCGCCTCCATCTCCCGGCACAATGGCCACATTAATATAGCTTTCGGAAAGTTTTGCAGATGCGGCGGCAATCCGGATATCGCACATTAACGCCATATCCAAACCGGCACCCATCGCAAATCCATGAATTTGGGCAATGACCGGTTTATCGATTTCCTCAAGAAGCAAGGGAATCCTTTGAATTTTCTTCCATAATGAATTTTTCCGTGCCAACCCTGTGGAGGAGATATCCTCCTTACTTCTGTAAAATCCTTCGCCCGCATGCATTGCCTTAATGTCGCCTCCCGCACAGAAAGCCTTTCCGTTGCCTTTAACAATCAGCACCCGGATGGAATCATCATCACGCACCGTTTCCAATGCCTCGATCCATTTCACAATCATTTCTTCACTAAAAGCATTGTAACTTTCCGGCCGGTTCAAGGTAATCGTCGCAATATGCTTTTCCACTTCAAAAAGTAAATCTGCCATGAAATCTCTCCCTTATTTTTTCCCAACGGTTTTTGTCAGATAGGCCCACAAATCAACATCATGTTTCAATAAATAGTCGACAATGTATTCGCTCCAGAATGGACTGTTTCTGCCTTCATCCCGCCAAGACCATAAACGGCGCGTATATTGATGCAATGGGTACTCATGGGTCATCCCAATCGCCGCATGAATTTGGTGGGCAGATGAAGTGATGGTTGTGACGGCATCCTCGATACGGATGCGGGCAAAGGCGATCTCATGCAAAAAATCTTTTGATTGTATAGCGGCACAAACGTTGTTAAAAGCGGAGACCGCAATAGCCGTCTCTCCGGCCAATTGGGCGATATGCTCCTGCACCAATTGGAAGCGGTGAATGGGGCGTCCAAACTGCTCCCTTTTTTTGGAATACTCTACGGTGATGTCAAAAATTCTTTCAATGGCTCCCGTCATTAAGGCGATTTTGAACGCAGTTTCAATGGATAAAGCATTGAAAAATTGTTCATCGGTTATAACGGCGGAAGAAAGTGGTTTGACTTTGTCCAAAATGACGGCATCGCGCGGTTCACTGGCAATGTTGCTGCTTTGTTCAATCGTTGCATCTTTCATATCGATGAGGACAATTTGTGTTCCTTGGAAGCTGTCTGCAGCGGCCACCAAATATTTGGAAAACCTCGCCCATCGCACATTGGGCAATGTTCCGGAGATTTCACCATCTTGCAAAATCAATCCTTTTTTTAGGGAGTATGTCGCAATTCCATCAACGACTGATTGTTTGCTGTTTTCCAGCAGGAAGTTGGCAAAAGTCGATTCCGCATAGGGCATCGGTGCGGCATATTTTCCTGTCAATCTCACAATATTCAATAAATCTTCCAGATCACCGCCGGCCCCTCCATTCACTTCTGAAATGGCGACGGAGAACATGCCCGATTCTTCAAATAAAGCCCAAATCCCTCTAGCCCAGTCGCCTCTTTCAAGCAGATCGACGACATCTTTTGAGACATTCTCTTTCAGCATTCGTTCGGCAACATCGATAATCATATCTTTCATTTCGCTCATTTTGCCACAACCCCTTTCGCCACCATACCATAAAGGATTTCCGTCGTGCCGCCGCGGATTGTAAAGCTGGGAGCATGCAAAATGGATTGTGCCATGTAGCGGTCGAATTTCCGATTTGCTTCAAGATTCGGGTAGGTTTCAATAAGCAATCGCGCAATTTCAGGGATGCTCTGTTCAAACTTGGTACCAATGGCTTTGACTAACGAAGCAGGGATGGCCACATCTTCCGTATTGCCCGATTCCAATAATTTGGCGACGCCGATGGATAAATTCCTTAATCCCCACAATCGGGCAAGCAGTTTCGATGCCTGTTTTAATCCTTCTTTATTTCTTTGTTGTTTTAATTCACGAACCAATTCATCCAATAAAAGGAAGGTGCTCAAAATACGCTCCGGACCGCTCCGTTCAAAGGCCAGTTCCGCCAATCCCTGTTCCCAGCCATTGCCGATTTTTCCCACTACCATATTGTCAGGCACAAATACATTATCAAAAAATACTTCGTTAAAGTGATATTCACCGGATAAAAATTTAATGGGAACGATGGTAACGCCTTCCGCATGTAAATCGATGATGAGCTGGCTCAACCCTGCATGCTTGTTCTTTCCGTCAAAGGGGCTTGTGCGTACAAGGGCCACCATATAATGGCACACGTGGGCATTGCTAGTCCAAATTTTTTGTCCATTTACAATCCAACCGCCTTCCACCTTTTCCGCCCGTGTACGAACCGATGCCAAATCTGAACCGCTGTTCGGCTCACTTAATCCAATGGCAAAATAACATTCCCCTTTAGCGATTTTTGGAAGGAAAAATTGCTTTTGTTCTTCAGTGCCATAGCGGAGGAGCAAAGGGCCCGTTTGGCGGTCCGCAAACCAGTGGGCTGCGACGGGGGCACCGATTGCCAAAAATTCCTCTGTCAAAATATAACGGTCAAGGGTGCTCCGCTCTTGGCCACCATATTGTTTCGGCCATGTCATTCCAATCCAGCCCTTCTCACCAATCAATTTTGAAAAGGATGGATCCACACCGCTCAACCAGGAATCGACGGTGGGCGTAAAAGTCCCTTTTTTCACGTGCTCTTGAAGAAAATTTCGCACTTCCAAACGAAAGGCTTCCTGTTCTTCCGTAAATTGTACAGTTGGTAAGTGAAACATGACATCATCTCCCTCCTTCACCGTATTACGGCAGAGTGAAAAATAGTACTATTTTAATATTTCGCACATAATAAAAATGTATATGTATATTCTATTATATTTATGTTTTTTTCTCGATTATGTAATGGTAGAGAAAATTTATCATTTTCTGAAATCGGAAGGGGGAAAAATTTTTATTTATGAGTATTTGTGCCCAATCCGATTTCTTATCGCTTCATAAAATTTAGTTTAGGTATTCTATTTGCGAAAGGATGGGTAAATGAACTATTTTCATCCGTATTACTACAACACTCCGATGCCTTATGGATATGGGAATCCGCAAGATATGCAATACCAACATTACCGGAATGCAAACATGAATCCCCATGACATGCAATACTGGAATTATCCTCATATGAACCCGTGGATGCCAAACGATATGAATTCAAATTATTGGTTTCCAGAGATGAATCCGGATGTTTATGGAAAAGAATCCAGCTCTTTTAAACACACTGGCCATATCATTGACCGGGGGCCGGCTCCATACACAGTGGATATTGAAGAGGCGACAAAGAAAAACAGAACGTACCGTACGGCTTTATGGACAGGGCCACATTTGCAAGTTACATTAATGAGCCTTCATCCGGGAGAAGATATTGGATTGGAAATTCATCCGCATACGGACCAATTTTTGCGGATTGAGCAGGGAGAAGGAATCGTTGAAATGGGGAGAAGCCGCAATCATTTGAATTATAGAAGAAAAGTCAATGAGGATACCGCGATCATGGTGCCTGCCGGAACATGGCATAATGTGATCAACACAGGAAAAGTCCCATTAAAGTTATATTCGATTTATGCACCGCCGCATCATCCGCATGGCACGGTTCATCGCACTAAAGCGGATGCGATGGCGGGAGAAAATCATCATTATTGATGGGGCATGATCAGCGGATTGCTTTTGATGGAGAAAAAACTCACAATCCTTGCATGACAAGGTTTGTGAGTTTTTTGAATTACCATTTATTCACTAATACAATTTTGCCGATCGCTTTGCCTGATTCTAAATGTTCGTGGGCTTTGGAGATTTCATCAAAGGTAAAGACGTTCGGGTCAAGTAGCGGGCGAAGCTTTCCTTCTTCAACGATTGCCGTTACTTTTTCCAAAATTTCTCCATATTCTTTGCGCCATTCTTTTTCCAAGATTTTTAACAACATAAAGACCACATGAAGGGTCAACCCTTTTGAATGCAATGGCGAGAGGTCATGGGTTGAACGGGCGGCAATGGCAAGCACAGTTCCAAGGGGCGCTGCCGCTTCGAATGAACGATCCAGATTCTCTCCTCCCACCGTGTCAAAGACAATGTCGAACCCTTTGCCATCTGTATATTTTTGAACATAATCCTGTACACTTTCTTCCCGGTAGTTGATGGTTGCGTCCGCGCCAAGGCGGGCTCCGATTTCAAGCTTTTCATTGGAAGAGGCGGTCGTGTAAACTTTGGCTCCAGCCCATTTGGCGAGCTGTATTGCCACATGGCCCACTCCGCCTGCAGCGGCATGGATCAGGATGTTTTGTCCGGAAGCCAGCTTGCCGCGGGTGAACAGGGCCTCCCAAGCGGTAATGGTTACGAGGGGCAAAGCGGCTGCTTCTTCCATTGTTAAATTTTTGGGTTTATGGGCAAGCAAATCCGCATCCGCAAGCATATATTCTGCCAATGCGCCGCCAGCTGTCCCTTTAAACCCGCCGGCACAGCCGTATACTTCATCGCCCACTTTGAATTTCGAAACCCCTTCGCCAACCGCCCGTACGATTCCTGCCACATCTCCATGCAAAACTGCCGGAAATTCAGGGGCAACAGCGGAAACGAATCCTGAACGCACTTTTGTATCAATCGGATTGACGCTTGTCGCTTTCACTTCAATGAGGACATGGCCTGGAATGACTTCAGGTGTGGGAATATCCTGTATTTGAAAAACGGATGGATTTCCAAAAGATTGAATGACTTGGGCTTTCATTTCTCGCACTCCTTTATGATTGATAGAGTCATATGGTGAAATTTTTATGCTATTAAGATGATTTTATTCTTAATATTCAGATATGGCAAATTTAGGATAGAGGAGAGCAAAAAATAGTTGAAAAATGCCTTTCGCCGTGTTATAAGTGAATTACCAAATCAGTACAATAGGTGATGGAGTTCACCTTTAACCGCCGATGTCGGCTGATGACTCCTGCTGATGATATGGGATTGCCATGTCTCGGCAGGGGTTTTTTTGTGAAAGGAGGAAAGGGAATGACCTACATATACGTTGGCATTGCAGGTGCATGCGGTGCCATGTTGAGATATTTCATCGGAATGACCTTGTTGACGGGAAGGGCTTTTCCCTGGGCGACACTCATGACCAATTTGGCAGGCAGTTTTATATTGGCTTGGCTGGCCACTTCATTATTTAAACGGGTTTCCATCTCCCCAACAATGGCCACCGCCATCAGCACAGGATTTGTCGGTTCCTTTACAACATTTTCCACCTTTAGCGTGGAAACGGTGGAGCTGTTTGAAAATCAGCAGTTTGTATTGGGTGTTGTATATGTCTTTATAAGCATCGTCGGGGGATTGCTCATGAGCGGCTTGGGTTTTAAAACAGGCAAGGGGGCGGATTGAAAATGTTGATGCATTACATTTTGGTGGGAATGGGCGGATTTGCTGGGGCAATTTCACGGTTTGCTTTGAGCAAAGCTTTAAATAAATATGAATCGCTGCCATTTGGAACGATGACAGTGAATTTGGCAGGCTCATTTTTATTAGGAATCATCACCGGTGCAACTGTGGATGAAATGATCGCCTTGCTTTTCGGGACAGGCTTCCTTGGGGCATTCACCACATTCTCCACTTTGAAATTGGAGCTCAACACGCTTTTTTTGAAGGATAAAAAAATGTTTATGTTGTATTTGATCATTACTTATGTTGGAGGAATAGCTCTGGCGTTTTTTGGGTATTTAATAGGGGGAATGGTGTGAAACGCTGTTTTTGATTTATTCGGAAAAGGAGTCTTAACATGAAAAACAACCGAATTTATAAGATGAAATTTTCAGGAGTATATCCCCTTTATGTTCAAAAGGCGGAGAAAAAAGGCCGCACAAAAGAGGAAGTGGATGAAATTATCCGTTGGCTGACAGGATATAGCCAGGAGGAATTGGAAGGGCAAATAGAAAGAGAGGTGGATTTTGAAACCTTTTTTGCGGAAGCTCCCCAATTAAACCCAAACCGCGCACTGATCAAAGGGGTCATCTGTGGAGTGCGGGTGGAGGAGATTGAAGAGCCGTTGATAAGGGAAATCCGTTATTTGGATAAATTGATTGATGAATTGGCAAGGGGAAAAGCGATGGAAAAAATTTTGCGGGCGTAGTTCCGGTCATCGCCGATTTATAGCGGGAATCCCAAATGCAGCCAAATCGATTCACCCAATGTTCCAGCCATGAATATTCTATTCCGAGAGGAGGATATTCATGGGCTTTTTTGTTCCCGTGGATTCGGGTGTGAAATTGTATGTGGAGGATATCAATCCTTTGGGCAAGAAAACGATAGTATTTTTGCATGGTTGGCCGTTAAGTCATGAGCAATTCGAGTATCAGTATAATGTATTGCCGGCGTTGGGCTACCGTTGTATCGGAATAGACTGGAGAGGGTTCGGAAAGTCGGATAGACCTTTTGAAGGTTATAGTTTCAATAGACTGGCGGATGATGTTTTTGCCGTAGTGAATGCATTGCAGTTAAACCATTTTGCTTTACTCGGGCATTCAACGGGAGGCGCCATTGCCTTAAGGTATGTGGCCCGTTACAAAGGCTTTGGCGTTTCAAAATTGATTCTCGTTGCCAGTGCGGCGCCGGTCGGATTTACTCAAGAAACGGCACAAAGTTTTTTGGAGCTGGCTTACAATGACCGCCCGAAAATGATGCAGAAGGTGATTGACGGATTTTTCTTCCAATATATCACAAAAGAATTTTCCGACTGGTTTATGAACATGGGGATGGAGGCGGCCAGCTGGTCCACCATTGCCATCATCAATACATTGCGGGATGAAACATTGTATGCGGATCTTTCAAAGGTGCATGTGCCTACTTTGATCATTCATGGAATTCACGACAAAGTGATCCCATTTGCACAAGCGCACGAGCTCCATCAAGGAATAAAACATTCAAGGATTGTCCCTTTCCAATATAGCGGCCATGGAACATTCTGGGAGGAACGGGATAAATTTAATAAAGTGTTATGTCAATTTGTATGAAGCGGATTGGAGCAGTTTCCAATTCGCTTTACTTTTGGTGAATTTTAGCAGCGAACATGCGGTTTTGTCGAAAAAATCGTCGGATTCGTCTTTGTGAACCTGCAAGAATCTTTTTTGAAACCGGTTTTTTAAGTAAAATAGAAATTACTCATGATTAGCCAGAAGGAGAAGTACTAAATGAGAAGAATTCTTTTGGATTTAGCGGTAACATTGGATGGCTATATCGAAGGGGAAAATGGTGAAGTGGATTGGTGCATTATGGAGCCGGAAATGAACTTTGCCGATTTTCTTCGTCAGATCGATACAATTTTTTATGGGCGAAAAAGTTATGAATTGTGGGGCGAATATTCCCCCTGAAAAGATGCAGACCAAGAAGAAAAAGAACTATGGGAAATAATTGATAGCAAAAGGAAGTACGTTTTTTCAAGGACACAGCAAAATACAGAAGGAAAAGCCATTTATATCAATGACAATATTCTTGAGGAGGTCCATAAAATAAAAAGCCAACCGGGAAAAGACATTTGGCTTTATGGAGGAGCAGGTTTGATTACAACATTTGTCAATCATAATCTGGTTGATGAATATCGGTTATCGGTCCATCCAATCATTTTGGGGCAAGGAAAGCCGCTATTTATCGATATTCAACAGAGAGTGGGATTGAAATTGATGGAAACAAAGACTTTTCCATCGGGAGTGGTTCAGTTGATCTATCATAAGATTGATTCAAATGGTTAGCAAACGCGAAACCTTTTCATATAAAAATCCGTTTTCATTGAAAAAACTTATGGGGGAAGGATCTTGGAAATTGACGTGAAAACAAAGGCGATGAAAAAGGTGATGACAGTCCTCCTCATCTGGTTTCTTTTATTTGCGGTTATTCTCAGCTATGGAATCTATTGGCTGTTCTTTGATTGGAGCCGCTTCAAGGATGAATTGATTGCCCAATCCACTTCCCCAAACGGAACCTATACAATTAACGCTTACTTATCCAATGGTGGCGCAACACTATCCCATTCGGTGTTAGGGGAATTGGTTTTCAACGAAAAAAATGAGAAACCAAAGAAAATTTATTGGGAATATAAAATCGATTATGCCATCATCGAATGGCTGGATGATGACACAGTGGTGATCAATGGGGTTCAGCTTGAGTTGCCAAAGGAAACTTATGATTATCGCAGGGGGATAAAATAATTTTCGCTTTCTTAATATATTTTTTGATTAGAAATAGAAGGTAGAATAATGAAATGAGTAATGGGGATGCTTACGCGGGAATTGGATACGGGCAATCCATACGGTCAGGGATGACAGGACGATACCCGGCGAAAAGCGTTTCGGGAAAACGAGAAAATGACAAGCTCAAAAACCATTCATATATGTTACTCATGATCACCCTTATCTTTTTCTTAGTCCAGTCTCAGGTGCACGCTTGTGAACCTGTGTGTTTTTTTTTGCCTAAAATCCCATTTCCTTTGGCCAAAAATCAAGTTGACTCATCCCGGAAACTTCTATACTATTAAAATGGCCCGACTAGCACGGGAGAGGTTCATAGCTTAACCCTCTATAAAAAACTATGAAACAATAATTTCATCAGTTTTATAGAATTATTGGGTGCACCTCTCTTGAAAATGTTGGGAAACATTTTGCAAGGAGGTTTTTTTATGTCCAGTCGAAAATTGGAAGATGGTTTGCAGGATTTAACGCTATTGGGGAATCAGAAAACAGCGTATCCAACCCAATATGCGCCGGAAGTGTTGGAAGCGGTGGACAATCTTCATTCCAACCGGGACTATTTTGTGAAGTTCAATTGCCCTGAATTCACCAGCCTTTGTCCGCTCACCCAGCAGCCGGACTTTGCAACCATCTATATTTCTTATATTCCAGATAAAAAGCTGGTCGAAAGCAAATCCCTCAAATTATATTTATTCAGTTTCCGCAACCATGGGGATTTCCATGAAGACTGCGTGAATATCATTATGAACGATTTAATTAAATTGCTGGATCCAAGATATATTGAAGTGTGGGGCAAATTCACGCCGCGCGGGGGCATTTCCATCGACCCGTACTGCAACTACGGCAGACCCGGCACGAAATATGAAGAAATGGCCAACTACCGTTTGATGAACCACGATTTATATCCGGAAAAAGTGGATAATCGATAAATTGAATAACAGAGGTTCTTAGCTACCCTCTATAAAAAACTAAGAAGAAAACAGCATTTCCTTCTTAGGATGCTGTTTTTTCTTATATAAAGGAGTGTTTATGAATGAAAAATGAAAAAGCGATTGTTGTATTCAGCGGTGGACAAGACAGCACGACTTGCCTGTTTTGGGCAATGGAACAATTTGGGGAAGTGGAAGCGGTCACCTTTGATTATGGCCAGAGACATCGATTGGAGATCGAGTGCGCAAAGGAAATCGCAAAAGAACTCGGGGTAAAGCACCACATCCTGGATATGTCGCTGTTGAATCAACTGGCGCCGAATGCGTTGACGCGGGAAGATATACAAGTGGAAGAGGGGGAGGATGGCGGGCTTCCGAACACTTTTGTGCCAGGACGCAATCTGCTGTTCCTTTCTTTTGCAGGAGTTGTGGCAAGCCAAGTGGGGGCGAAACATATTGTCACAGGTGTTTGCCAAACGGATTTTAGCGGCTATCCGGATTGCCGGGACATTTTTATCAAATCATTGAATGTCACGTTGAATTTGGCCATGGATGATACATTTGTGATTCATACGCCGCTTATGTGGCTGACGAAAGCCCAAACTTGGGAGCTTGCCGACAAATTGGGCGCGCTTGATTTTGTGCGCAATAAAACTTTGACTTGCTATAACGGCATAAAAGCGGACGGTTGCGGGGAATGCCCTGCATGCAAGTTGAGAAGAAGAGGGCTTGAGGAATATTTGCGTTCCAGAAAGGGGTCTATCCATGCTTGAATTTCGGATTGTCGATAAGCTGCAAAAGCTGGGGGAAGATATCCAGCGGGATCAATTGAAATATCATTCCAAACGGGTGCTTGTATCGAAAGAGTTTACTTTTGATGCCGCCCATCATTTGCATGCCTATGAAGGGAAATGCAAAAATCTCCACGGCCATACGTACAAAGTGGTAATGGGCGTCAGCGGCTATCCGGACGATCGGGGACTGGTCATTGATTTTGCCGATCTCAAAGAAATTTGGAAGGAAAAAATAGAAATCTATTTGGACCACCGCTATTTAAATGAAACGTTGCCGCCGATGAATACAACGGCTGAAAATATGGTCGTCTGGATTTACGAGAAGTTGGCGGAAGCATTGGCGGAAAGAAGCATAGATGGTGCGCGGGTGGAATTCATCCGGCTTTATGAAACGCCGACAAGCTATGCGGAAGCAAGACGGGAGTGGATGGAAGGTGAGTAAAATCCCCGTCATCGAGATATTTGGACCCACCATTCAAGGGGAAGGCATGGTCATCGGGCAAAAGACGATGTTTGTCCGCACGGCTGGCTGTGACTATTCCTGTTCCTGGTGCGATTCCGCCTTTACTTGGGATGGCAGCGGCAAAAGTTTGATTAAGCAAATGACAGCGGAAGAGATATGGAACGAGTTGAAACGGCTTGGTGGGAATGGATTTTCTTTCGTCACGATTTCCGGTGGGAATCCGGCGTTAATTCGGCATTTGGAACATTTGGTGCGGATTTTAAAGGAGAATGGAATCCAAATCGGCGTCGAAACCCAGGGAAGCAGATGGCAGGATTGGCTGTACGAGGTGGATCAATTGACGATTTCCCCAAAGCCGCCAAGTTCCGGGATGAAAACGGATTTTACGGTGCTTACGGAAATTTTGGAGAAGCTTGAAAATCGAAAGGGGAGCCAACAAGTTTCTCTGAAAGTGGTTGTGTTTGATGAGAAAGACTACGGGTTTGCCAAGGAAGTGCACTTGCGCTATCCGGGCGTTCCCTTTTTCTTGCAGGTGGGAAATGACGATATTGCAACGACGGATCAAAAGAAGCTTGTTCATCATTTGTTGAAGAAATATGAAGCGCTGATTGATACGGTGATGGCCGATGAGGAATTGAAAAATGTGAAAGTGCTGCCGCAATTGCATACCCTTGTGTGGGGGAATAAGAGGGGCGTGTAAGTGTAAGAAAGGACTTCTATAAGACTTGCGAAGAGCCGATAATCGCCGCGTTGGGAAGAATAATCGCCAACCGGGCAAGGATAATCGCCGAATAGAGGAACATAATCGCCAGAGGAACAAAAACCGCTTCCGCAGAGGCCGATAATCGCCGCGTTGGGAGAAATAATCGCCAACTGGGCAAGGATAATCGCCAAATCTCCAAACATATTCGCCAACCAAAGAGACCAACAATTATCCGTCTTCTGCCCTCCAAATTCTTCGCAATTTTAAAAAGGAGCATGTCCAAAAGAGACTGCTCCTTCCTTTTATTTTTTAGTTCGTAAAGTCGATCACCATTCGACCAGTGAACTTTCCTTGCTCCATTTCTTCCATGATATCATTGATTTCTTCAAGTTTTCGGAGGGTTACTCTAGGTACTACTTTTCCTTCAGCTGCAAATTGGAACGCTTCTTTCAAATCTTGGCGGGTGCCGACGAGGGAACCGACCACTTGAATGCCGTCCAGCACAAGGCGAGGGATATCAAGATCCATTTTATCAACAGGCAAGCCGACTGCAACAACCCGGGCTCCTGCTTTCACGACATCTACAGCCTGGTTGAATGGCGCTTTCGCCACGGCTGTCACAACGCAAGCGTCCAATCCTTTGCCATCTGTGATTTCAAGGACTTTTTCTTTCGGATTTTCTTTTAACGAATTCACCGTGACATCTGCTCCCACTTCTTTTGCAAAGGCCAATTTATCGTCATTGATATCAAATGCGACTACTCTTGCGCCAAATACATTTTTCGCATATTGGACAGCCAGGCTTCCTAAACCGCCAATGCCAAATACGCCAATCCATTGCCCAGGCCGGATATCCGACACTTTTACCGCTTTATATGTTGTCACTCCGGCGCATGTAATGGAAGTGGCAGCCGCCGGATCCAAGTTGTCAGGCACTTTTACAACATAATCGGCAACCACGATCGCTTGTTCCGCCATGGCTCCGTCAACCGTATAACCGGCATTTTTTACATTTCGGCACAACGTTTCTCTTCCCGTTGTGCAATACTCGCAATGGCCACAGCTTTCGTATAACCAAGGAATGGCTACCCGGTCGCCGACTTTTAAGGAAGTGACCCCTTCAGCCACATCAACGACTTTTCCAACGCCTTCATGGCCAAGAACTACACCTGTGACATCCCCAAAATCCCCGTTTTTCACGTGCAAGTCTGTGTGGCAAACTCCGCAATACTCCATCTGCACCAACGCTTCACCATGTTTAAGCGGCCGTAATTGTTTGTCCACCACACTAACCGTCTTTTCTTTTGATACAACTGCAGCTTTCAATAAAGATCCCCCTTTGTTTGAATTTCGTACATGGAAGCGTATCCATATACTTAAAAATAAAGATACTAGCAGAGAGTATGTTCAGCAATATAGGAAATACTACTATTTAATGTAAATAGATTTCCATTTTTCGACATAAAAAAATAGGGAGATAAGCGCGGATTATATCTCTTTGTGAATAGTAAAATATGATTATCAAAATAAGTTTTATGGAGGACGAAAATGCTACTGTTGAGTTACAAATCATCGTCTTTTGAAAAATTCATCTCTTTTCTGCAAACAATAAAAGCAATGTGGCCAATGGTCCCAATAAAAGCGAAATCAAGAACCAGTTCAATCCGGAGCGGTTTTTTCCTTGGGCAAGCCCTGCATTGATCAACGCCAAAGTGCCCCAACCAACAACATATTCATTTTCCATGATAGCCTCCTCATTGATTTCTTTATATATATTATAAACCTAGAATCTAATCATGGTTATATTATTATATAGGAAAAACCATATTTATAGGAAAATATTCAGTTTGAAAAATACTTAGCTAATCCATTTTTATGGCATAATGAAATGAAAAACTGTAAAAGGGGAATCTCGATGATCCAAATTGGAAAAATCACAATCTATGTTGAAGATCAGGAACAGGCAAAAGATTTTTGGATTAACAAAGTAGGGTTTGTATTGAAATTCGAACAGCCAATGGGACCTGGGATGGCGTGGATCGAGGTGGGGCCTGAAAATGATTTTGCGACATTGGTGCTATACTCAAAAGCGTTGATGAAGAAACAAAAACCGGAAAATGTCGCCCATCCAACCCTCCTTTTCAGCACACCGAACATTGAAGAGGCGTATGAGCGGTTGAAAAATAATGGTGTAAAGGTGGATGAACTCCAAAAATTTCCTTATGGTTCGATGTTCACTTTCTATGACCAAGATGGAAATCAGTATTTGTTGAGAGAAGATAAATAATAATGTCAGCAAAGCAGGCTATCCGGAGAGAAGGAACTTTCCGGATAGTCATTTTATTTGATCCACGGCGGTAAATCGGCATATGTCACAAGACAGCCGCTTTTAGATTCATCGGCCTCATCGCTATAATAATGAAGAAATTGTAAATAATAAAAGAGGCCCTCTTGTCCGATAAACTTTGTTTGATTTATTATAAAGACAGCATCAGTTCTATCGATGTAAAGGCTAAAAGAAGAAGGAGACTTGACATGAAGCACATTTACACTGGTAAAACGAAAAATGTTTACGAATTGGAAGATGGCAACTATTTATTGGAATTCAAAGATGACGTAACAGGCGTTGACGGGGTATTTGACCCAGGTGCCAATACGGTGGGATTGACAATTGAAGGTGCAGGACTTGCAGGATTGAAATTGACGAAATATTTCTTCGAATTGCTTAATGAAAAAGGCATCCCAACGCATTTTATTGAAGCGGATATCGATAAAAAGACGATGAAAGTGAAACCGGCGGAAACTTTCGGCAAAGGCTTGGAAGTGATTTGCCGCTTCCGCGCAGTGGGGAGCTTCTTGCGCCGCTACGGCCTTTATGCAACAGAAGGGCAACCTCTTGATGCCTTTGTGGAAGTGACAATCAAAGACGATGAACGGGAAGACCCGCCAATCAGCGAAGATGCGTTGGACATGCTTGGCATTTTATCCAAAGCGGAATATAAAGTGCTAAAAGAGCTTACACAAAAAATCGCCGGCATTGTAAAAGAAGAATTGGCGAAAAAAGGCATCGAACTTTACGATATTAAATTCGAATTCGGCCGCGATAAAGAAACGAATGAAATCATGTTGATTGACGAAATTTCCGGCGGCAACATGCGCGCCTACAAAAACGGCGAATACATCGAGCCGTTGGAATTGGAAAAATTGATTTTGGAAGGATAGAGATAGGGACTGGTAGAAAAAGAGCGGGTGGAGAAGACCATGGAGTATTGCCATTCGCTCTTTTTTGCATTTTAAACCCGGAGAAAAAATGCACTTTGATTTGAATTAACTCCCTTGGCAGCTGCCGGGTGTTTTTCTTTGGACGTGCGACAGTTGAAGTTCTTGTAACAATGGTTTATTTTGATAAATGAACGTTTATAAACTGAGAGTTTAGGAGTGCAAATAATGAAAAAGAAAGTGGTTTTGATCAGTACGGGCGGCACGATTGCTAGCGGCGTGAATCCGGAAACGGGGCTCCTCACATCCGGCATGTTGACGGGGGAAGATTTGTCCAAACAATGTGTGCTGCCATCACATATTGAATTGAAGGTAGAAACCCTATTCCATTTGCCAAGCAATGAAATGACCTTTGACCATTTAATTCAGTTAAAAGAAAAAATTGAACAAGTTTTTGAGGATCAAGAAGTGGCAGGAGTGGTCGTGACCCACGGAACGGATACGCTGGAGGAAACGGCGTATTTCTTGGATTTGACAATTGGTGACGGGCGGCCGGTGGTGGTGACAGGCGCCCAACGAAGCCCGGCCACGATTGGAACGGATGCCTTTTCCAACTTGCGTCAAGCCATCATTTTGGCTGCAAGCGATGAAGCGAGAAACTTGGGCGCGGTTGTGTTGTTCAATGAAAAGATTTTGCCCGCCCGCTATGTGAAGAAGTGCCACGCCTCCAACGTGGACGGCTTCAACGCGCCGGGGTTCGGCCATTTGGGGTATGTGGATGATGAAGAAGTAATTTTATATGGAAAAGCGGTGAAAAGGGAAACCTATGAGCTGAAATCCGAATTGCCTTATGTGGAAATCATCAAATGTTCATTGGGCTCCGATGGCCGCTTGATTAAGTATGCGGTGGAGACGGGAGCAAAAGGCATTGTCCTTGAAGCGTTCGGCCGAGGCCAAGTCCACCCGGCTGTTGCGGAACAAGTGCAATATGCCATTGAAAAAGGCGTCATCGTGGTGGTGACAACAAGCACGGCGGAAGGGAACGTCAAAGTCGTGTACGACACTCCAGGCACAGCCTACGACTTGCAAAAGAAAGGCGCCATCCTCGGCCGCGACTACGACAGCAAAAAAGCCCGCATGAAGCTGGCGGTGATGTTGGCTGCCGAGGTGGGGGAGATTAAGGAAAGATTTTAATGCAAGTGGAAAATTATGTAAAAAGCATCTCTGTTCATGAACTGTGGATGCTTTTTATTTTTTGGATAAATTATGAAAATCATAATTCACTAATTTGCATTTATATAATAAATTTGTAAAATTTAAGAAAAAATATAATTGACTGCTGTAATTTTTCGCATGATTGTATATGAAACAACAAAAGTAGAATTTATGAATCATGTTTTTTTGGATGTGCTTATAAAGAACTTTGGAATGAAACTGGCGATCCAGTATGGGAATTTTTGTATCAATTTTCTAAAACTAAACAATATAAAGCTAAGTAATAAATACTGTCCTTGTTATTAAAATTATAGTAGTTTTTTGGGTGGAGTGGGTAGTATATAATTTGACTCACTCTTTCCCATAATCTTATAAAAGAGGATGTTTCTGTATGGATATTTATGTATGTATAGATTTTTTTGTTGAATATTCTTTAAAAAGTGAACTCGAAAGACTTTTTGGAAAATTTGATATTTCATTAAACTTTCCGGATAAGCCGAAAATGGGGACTGAAGTATATCTTCAGGTTCCAATCCGACTCAACGGAAAGGTAGGAATAGATACAATTTCTTATATCACTTCTCATTTAAAAAAAGAATACCAGATTTCATGTGGTGAATCATTTTCTTGCAGGTTTAATTATTTAGATTTTGAACGATCGCCTTTTTTTAGGTTGGTTTCTACAGGTAATTCATCAAAAGCGTTTTTAGAACACAAAAAGGATGGAATTAAATGGAAGACGATTTGCCCATCTTGCGGCATTCAGGAAAAAGTTCAGACTTCCCCTTTAGTCATGGATACTTCAAAAGTGGTGGATCGATATATGGTCAATGTCGGTGTCGATTACTGGGTTGTATCGGAGAAAATGGCGTATTTAATGAAAGAGTGGGAAATAACAGGGTACGAATTGAGAGAGGTGATACATAGCGGCAAAAAGCCTGCACAGCCCGTATTTCAAGTGATTCCTACAAATGTTCTTCCATCGTGGAGTTCCGAAATGAAACATTATTATTTTATCACGGAACCGGAAGAACGATGTCAAACATGTAACATTAGGGGGCGGATTGATTACCCATATCACTATAATAAAAGGGATCTTGAACAATACCCTATTAAAGATATAAATATCATGAAAGAGTTGAAATCCAATGGAAGCTGGGCGTATAGACCTGTATTTCTGAGCAAAAGGTTTAGAGATTTATTAATTGAAAATGGCATCACTCGGGAAGTTATAAATAGAGATGATAATAATTACAAATCAAGAGATTGGTTGTTTGAACCGGTTGTGATCATTGAATGAACAATATTACTTGTATTTTTGGGCTGCTTAGCTTTTTACGTTAAGCGGCTCAATCTTGTGGCCCTTCTTCAATTAAAGTTTCTAAGTCAATCGCAATTGTATCGTATGGTACGCTTTTTTCTTCCTCCGAGTAACCATCGTAATATTTCACTGCTTTTCCATTTTGGACGACTAAATAAAAGGAATAATTATTTGGTTCCTGGTATTGTTTTTTTCCGGATTAGTAGTTACAGTATTTGGTTATTCAAAAGGACAGAGTTAGTAATCAAAAAATGTTCAAATTGGAGCTTTATGGCTTGAAATCCTACTAAGTTCAGAGAAAACGATTACAGTTTTGCGATTCACTGGGCTATCAAGCTGATCATAAATTCCACTAAGTTCAAAGAAATCTCGATCAGTTCTTCGTCCGTTTCCTCCACCGTGATTTTTAAATCCCACTGAGTTCAGAGAAAACCTGAATGGCGGCGAATATTTTTTTCTTCGGGCAAAATTTAAATCCCACTAAGTTCAGAGAAAACGTAGTTTTTCAAACAAGAAATTTTTTCATCCAATGGTCTTTAAATCCCACTAAGTTCAGAGAAAACGCTCCCCACGCATTAGCGCCATCTGTACGTTCTTTTAACTTTAAATCCCACTAAGTTCAGAGAAAACTGCCGAGAACTGATTCAAGCGGCCAAGCGTTTCCTAACTTTAAATCCCACTAAGTTCAGAGAAAACGTCGTAATACACTTTTTGTAATCTGCCCTTTACCCATCTTTAAATCCCACTAAGTTCAGAGAAAACATTAATGAACAATTGAAACAAAGTATGTAGTAAAAACTTTAAATCCCACTAAGTTCAGAGAAAACGGGGTGGAGCTATGGCGGTAAGTATTACCAAACTAACTTTAAATCCCACTAAGTTCAGAGAAAACCCCTTGCTAAAAACCTTATAAAAACAACATGTAGAAACAAACCATTGCAGCGAACGTCCAATCGTGCGAATTACTTTTACTTGCTCAACCTTTACAACCCTTGATATAACAACATTTTAACCCAATATCTCAAAATTTGGCAAAATGCATTTTAGAAAAATCAATCGAAATCTGCCTTTTCAATTACTGCATGCGAATTTTCAAAATTTCAATAGCCTTTTATTCAGTTTTAATTCTATTATAACTGACTATATAAAGATTAAGAATAATATGCTGCATGCTTCCTAAATGAAAGACGACTCATGGAATGTTAACATGAGTCGTCTTAATTATGAAATAAATATATCTTTTCTACTAAATTCAGATAAATAAATGATTAATATAATTTAAAAATAATTTTAAATCCAACAAAATTCAAATAAAATTACATTTTTTAACAAAAATATACTAAATAACAATCGATTAATATTGGTTAGATTTTCTTACTTATATTTACAATTGATTTAGTTATAAATATACTTACTATAGTATAGTTCATACTTTAATAATAAAGGAGGTACAATATTGCGCTTCAAAATTTTATTAGATGTACAAAAGGTTCCTCAAGCTTACCGAATGTATTTATTATCATTTATTAAAGAAATGTTAAAGAAAGGCGATGAGGATCTGTACAATCAATTATATGATGGTAAAAAGAAGCCCAAGCCTTTCACCTTTTCCTTTTACATGAACAATTTCAACCTTCTCGAAGAAACTGCAGAATATGAGATGAAAAACGCAACTTTGATTTTTTCAACATCTGATGTAAGAGTAGGAGTAGCATTTTTCAATGGATTAAGTATAACACAAAAATATGATCATCCCGAATACCCTCTAAAAATTATAAGCAAACAGATCGCTCACGAAAAACCAATCACCTCAAATGTAGTTACTTTTAATATTTTAAATGGATTATTAGTTGAGGACAAGATGAAAAAGCCCTTACTAATTTCTAACCCTTCTTTTGAGCAAGAATTCAACATTATTACGAATAAACAATTTCAAGCGTTATATGGCCGCCCATTGTACGAACCATTAAAAATTTGCGGACATTGCTTAAAGAAACAAGTGATTAAAGAAACGAATCGCCATGCAAACGGTAAAACGCTTTTTTATACAGCACAAAAAGGCGTCATTAAGCTTCAAGGACATCCAGAAGATTTAAAACTCCTATATTTGGACGGAGCGGGACTACGGAGGGCCCAAGGCTATGGCACGCTGGAGGCGATTCAGCATGGTTAAAATATTAATTAATGACTGGCTGTTTTCAATGGGAGCAACTGCCCTTTTACGAATGGATGAAGAGCATCAAATCAAATGTGACGGAAATGTTTTAGATGTACCGATTGAATGGTTTGAATCTTTACCAGAACGTTTTTTTGATTATTTAGTTCGTACGTATAGTATGGGGGCAAGACGTAAAGAGCAATTAGATCAATCCTTTCGAAAAATAAAGCTTTCCATTGAAAATGGTAAAGTAAAGAATACGGACTCTTATAAGTTTCATGGAGATATTATCAATAATACATTGAAAGAAGGATTAGATCGAGTAGCAAAGTATTTCCCTGACTATCAAGATGAAGCGACTAAACTAATACTTGAAGGAAAGGATGCTTTGAAACAGATCGATTTGCCTACCTTAGAAAAGGTGATTCATCGAGCGATCGAAATTTTAAATGAGCCGGAAATTGATCAAAAACTGACTATCAATGTGGTAAAAGGAACAATTTTATCAAGTTCGGGAGGCCAGGTATCGTTTTTAAATGTTGCGAAAAATACATTGTCGTTTAAAGAGCAAATCGCAGTATTTCGAAAAGATTTTATTGATCCACTTGTTTTGGAATTGAAACTGCAACAGTGTATTGAAAATAATGATGCGGATACGGCATGGAAACTTATTCAAGAAAGCGATATAGGTATTGCCGAACAATGGAAGAAAAAAAATAAAAAAGCAAAGTCTATTGATTTTAGTTATTTTGAGAAACTTCCTCCGTGCAGTGGAATTGAAGGACAATGGGGAACACTGGCATATCAGGAAATGATGTTTATGCCACTTGCATCAACAAGTTTTAATGATTTTTATAATGGGCAAATGACAAGCGCACCTCTCATCAGTACATTAGCGAGGTTATTATTGTTCATATCTCCTCTAGGGTGTACAAGCTATCGGAAAACGATTGGACGAGAAGAACATTTTGTTTTTAGTTTCTTACATGTTGAAGGGGATTGTGAAGAAACAAGGAAGCGTAATGATGCTTTTGCGCGGGCGTTTCGCCGTGATAATTTATTTAGTACTGCATTGATATCTAGTCATGAAAAAATGATTAAAAAAGAGAAAGAGCGGGAAACTGTTACGTTATTAATTGAATGGGTAACATTCAATAAATCGAAAAAAACTTTACTCGAATATCGAGTGGTAAATGAAAAGTTTATTAAAACATTGCTTTCGGGTTCGACTCATTTTGATATAAATAAGATTTTTCCATATGCATTTCGCGAGCAGCTTATTCACGAAGCGTTGCGAAATAACGATACAAAGACGCTAATTTTTGAAGAAATGCGCCGGTTAATTACTGATAATTCGAAAAATTATTACAGTATTAAAATGGCACTCAATTTACGTGAATTGATTTTGAAGGAGGGACAAACAGTGGAACAAAAAACGTTAACAGACCGTATGTATGGACGTGGTCAAGCTTTGCAAAAAAAATTGTTTAAACCACAAACTGTGCAAGAAAGTGAAGAGTATACTTCTCCAAATGAGAAAAAAATTGCAACGATCGCTTATCGTTTATTAAATGCCGCAAAAGGCGGAAACCGTGAAGTTTTCTTTGAAACGGTATTGCGTCTACATTTGTTAGCAAATCTTCCAATCAATAAAGAGTTTACAAGTTTATTAGATCGTAAAGTTGTTTCAGACCATGAGTTTGCCACAATGTCATTGGCGTTTATTGCCGGTCTAATGTCACAATTTGAATCAAAAGAACAAAAAGAAGTGGAGGAAGTTGAAGCATGAGTAAATCATTAACATTTACTGCTATTGTTGAGGCAGGTTCACTTAACTTTGGTGAAGGATTTTCCAATATTTCAGAATTAAAGAAATTTAATCGTGCGGATGGCAACACTTATACTTTCGCTTCCCGCCAATCATTACGTTATGATGTCGTTCGTTTAGGAAATGAATTATTTGGCTGGAATCTAAACACAGTTTCTAAACAAAAGGGAACTTTACAATTTAAAGATGAATTAACAATTGAAGATTCGGTCGAAATGGATTTATTCGGTTATTTAAAAACGGGTAAAAATTCCCTTAAACGTCCTGCAACCGTTCGTTTAAGTCATGCGATTTCCTTAGAGCCCTACAATGGGGACATGGAGTTTTTAACGAATATGGGGTTGGCTGAGCGCTTAGGAGAAAATGCAAACCTAGCAAATATTGAAAATCATATTAGTTACTACACTTATACAGTAACTGTGGATTTAAGCAAGGTTGGCATCGATGAAAATAACCAGGTGGAGTTGCCGAATGAAGAACGTTTTAATCGTGTTCATCAATTACTGGAAGTGTTGAAATTATTATCCCGTAATATTCGTGGCCGTCAGGAAAACTTAACACCACTGTTTGTGATCGGAGGGGTGTACCCTGTGGCAAATCCATTTTTCCAAGGACGTATTCAATTGGAAGGAAATTCGTTAAAAATTGAGCCTCTTGTTCAAACAAGCGAATTCACTTTTGCTGGTGAAGCAATGAAACAATTTACAAAGGTCGGCTTAACAAATGGAATATTTAGTAATGAATCAGAAATCAAAGAAGCTTTTGGACAAGTAGGAACGGTAGAGGAATTTTTCCAAGCTGTAACTCGTGAAGTAGCAGAATATTACGGAGTTGCCTATGAAGTTGCTAAGGCTTAAATTGTTTCAAGAAACAGCTTGTTTTCTAAAGCCATTTGCCTATAAAGTCGGCGAAACATATCCTCTCGTACCATTTTCTACCGTAAAGGGCATGTTACACGCGGTGCTGGGTGCGACGGAGTACATTCCGATGAATATATCCATTCAAGGACAGTCCGAAAGCTTTATGATAGATTATCAAAAAAAGTTTATGTACAAGAAAGCCGAAGTGCCTCCGATTGTAACAACAGATGGGTTACCAGAAGCTCCTTTACCTGACAGTAAATTGTATACAACCATGCCAATGTATCAGCACTTACTATTTAACGTGGAACATGTTATCCATGTTGATGCAGAAGAAACTATATTAAATGAGCTTTACAACAAGTTTCATCAATTGTCCACAACAATAAGCATGGGCCGCTGGGAAGATATTGTAAGGATTGATGAAGTGCGTTTTGTAGAGGCAACAGAAGATAGTATGGAAGAATTGGTTTACAATCAATATATTCCAGTAGATTTAGAGATTGATACTTACTTTGATGTGCCAAAAGCATATTATCGTCTTCCTCGTAAATATGAGATTCGTGATGGCCGGCGAGAGTGGGATTATATAGCGGCTGCTTATGTTCAAAAGTCTACTTTATTGGAGGACGATGTTATGACGGATGGGGAATACAGTATTTTCTTATTGAAAGGATAAGGGATATGTATTTTGCAAAATCTAAACCGGATGTTTTAACGATTGCTGAACATACTTCAGACGTTGTGGAGGCAGTGAAAGCTCTTGCTCAAGCTTATGGCAATGAGCTTTCATTTTTTACAACTAAAGATTTTGAGTTAGTTGAAGTGGCAGCTATGTATCATGATTTAGGGAAATATAGCGAGACTTTTCAAAATATGATCCGTCCCTCGATTGATAAAAATTGGCGTAAAACAAATCTAGTGAACTATCCACATAATTATTTATCGGTTTGTTTATTGCCATTTGGTGAATTACGAAAAAAATATTCGAAAGAAGAAGCTGAAATTGTGGCATTAGCAGTAGGATATCATCATGAAAGAGATTTGAATCCGAATGAGAAACTCATCCTACAAATATATGAACAACATTTAAAAGAAGCAATTCCGTCTATAAAAGAGGAAATCCCATTATCGTTTGAGTTAACAGATAAAGCCAACCGTTTCGCAATTAGAGCGATTTGTAATCGAGTAAATATTGTTAATCAATTCAATCATTATATGTGGTTAAAGTATATCTTAATAAAAGGCTTCCTCCAACGTGCAGACCATGCAGCATCTGCGAAGAGAAAAGATGAGAATGTTGCAATTTATGTGGAAGAAGCGGTGGATCAAAATGTAGGGGAGCAGACGAAAACATTTCTTGAAAAGAAATATTCATTACGTCCTTTACAGACCTTAACTTATGAAAATCAAGATAAAAATATTGTCCTTATCGCTCAGACAGGTAGTGGGAAAACGGAAGCGGCTTTATTATGGATTGGCCAAAAGAAAGGTTTTTTTACACTGCCTATGCGAGTGAGTTTAAATGCGATGTATGACCGAATTCAAAGCGAAAAGGGTATTGGTTTTAGTAGTACGGGTTTGCTTCATTCAACGGCTTTAGACCATCTAATGTCAAAATCAGATGAACCGATTTCCTTTGAGCAATCGATTATTCAAACGGAGCATACACGTTTACTTGCGAAAAAATTGACCCTTTCCACAATTGACCAATTATTCAAATTTCCACTTCTTTACCGGGGGTTTGAAACAGAACTTGCTACCCTTGCCTATTCCAAAGTGGTAATCGATGAAATTCAAGCATATGACCCACATATTGTTGCGATACTGCTAAGAGGTTTGGAACTGATTCATCAATTAGGTGGTCAGTGGATGATTATGACTGCTACATTACCACAAATATTTCTTGATGAATTGCAAAAGAAAGGCTTGTTGGATCATAAATCATTAGTTAAAACTGTACTGATTCCAGACGACCGAGATGCTAATCCGGTTATGCCGAGAAGACATCGGATACAACTGCTGGATGATAAAATAGAAGCTTTAACGAAAATCGTTCAATTTGGTGAAACTTCCAAAGTATTAGTTGTTGTGAATACGGTGAAGGAAGCACTTGCAATGTATGATCAGTTAAAGCAACTTGTTGGGGAAGAACAAATCAATTTATTACATTCACAATTTACAAGGAAAGATCGTTTGCCAAAAGAAGAGAAAATAAAAGAGTTTGGACAGTTAACGAATAATCGGCCAGGAATTTGGGTGACGACACAAATAGTAGAGGCTTCTTTGGATGTAGATTTTAATTATTTATTTACCGAGGCGGCTACACCAGATGCATTATTTCAACGGTTTGGCCGCTGTAATCGAAAAGGTCTCCGATTTAATGGTGGTACACCAGATGAACCGAATATTTTTATATTATCGAATCTAGAAGAGGTGTCTGGCCTTGAGACGATTTATGAAAAGGCGATCGTCCAAAAAGGGGTGGAAGCGTTGTCTGCTTTTGATGGCCAATTAATTGGGGAGCATGAGAAAATCGATATTGTGAAGCAAGTATTTAGTAGAGAACAACTTGCAGGGACAAAGTATTTAGCAAAATTTGAAAAGGCCAATCAAGAATTGCAAGATATGCGAGCATTTGATTTAAGTAAGGAAGAAGCTCAACAAATATTACGTGATATTCAAAGTGTAAGTTTTGTGGCTGGAAGAGAAAATTATGAAGCGGTAATGGCGTTAATTGAGCAATATGATGCAATTCCCGATTCTTTAGATCGAATCGAACGGAATAAGCAGAAGAAACAAATTCGAATGGAGATTGAGCAATACATTATTTCGGTAAGTGCTAAAAGCTTATTTTTTAAAGCAAAAGAAGCAGGATTTAAAGTTTCCCCTTTCGAACATCCGGATTTTAATTATATTCAGTATTCAATAGACGTTTCATATGATTCAAATCGAGGGCTGGAGTTACGATTAGATGAAAATTTTGATGTTCTTTTCTAGAAGGGAAGGGTATTTTTGCAAAGTATTGGTGGATTACACATGCAGTATTATGTGGTTTGCCCGAGAAAACTATGGTTATATAGCAAACAGATAGGTTTTGAAACGGAACATGATCGAGTAATTGAAGGAACTCTTCTTCATGAGAAATCTTATCCTAGGAAAGACAAAGAGCTTGTTATTGAGATGCTGTAGTGGATGTCATAGATGATGAGTACATTCAAGAAACAAAGCTGTCCAGTAAAATGCAAAAAGCAGATGAGTGGCAACTTTTATATTATTTGTATTTATTGAAACAACGAGGCATTGAGAAGAAAGGGAAAATTGCGTATACAAAGGAAAAGAAAGTTGTTGAGGTTGTATTGACTGAAGACAATGAAAAAGAGTTGAAGAAAAAGATTGCTGGCATTTATCGCGTGATCGAATCAGAGTCTGCACCGAAATTCAAGAAATTACCCTATTGTAAAAATTGCGCTTATTTTGATTTTTGCTTTGCATTGGAGGGGAAGGACGATGCAACGTGATATTTATATGTTTTCAAATGGCACTGTAAAAAGGAAAGATAATACGATTTATTTAGTATCAGAAATGGACAATAAAAAGAGACCACTTCCCGTGGAGCAAATTGAAAATTTACACTTATTTGGAGAAGTAAATCTAAATTCAGCCTTTTTAAATTTTATGGGGCAAAAAGGAATTTTCGTACATTTTTATAACTATTACGGTTTTTACACTGGAAGTTTTGTACCAAGAGAGCAGAAGGTTTCAGGAATTGTGACAGTACGGCAAAGCGAGCATTATTTAAATAAAGAAAAACGTTTAGCTTTAGCACAAGCATTTGTTCAATCTGCCGCATTTCATATGATTCGATTCAATCGGAAGAAAAATAATATGGATTCGGAGCATGTTAAAGAGATTCAAGAGTTGCAGAAACAAATCGCTTCAGTTAAAGATGTACAGCAACTAATGGGACTTGAAGGATTGATTCGACAAAATTATTATCAATCGTTGAATGAATTAATATTACCGGAATTTTATTTTACGGAACGTACAAAAAGACCCCCTCGTGATCCATTTAATGCATTAATTTCATTTGGTAATACGATGATGTATACGACTATTTTGAGTGAAATCTATAAAACTCAATTAAATCCAACAATCAGCTTTTTACACGAGCCATCCCAAAAACGTTTCTCATTATGTTTGGATCTTGCGGAAATATTTAAACCCCTTTTTGTAGATCCGCTAATTGTTTCTCTAGTAAATATGAAAAAAATTCAACCGAAACATTTTGAGGATTATGAAGGAATGGTATATTTGAATGAGGAAGGAAGAAAAATTTTCATTGCATCTTTTGATAAAAAGTTATCAGATACAATCAAACATCGTCAGTTAAATCGAAATGTTTCTTATCGTTATTTTATCCGATTAGAATGTTATAAACTGATTAAGCATGTCATAGGGGATACGCCATATAAGCCTCTAAGGGCATGGTGGTGATCAAATGTTCGTAATTATAACTTATGATGTAAGTGAAAAACGAGTAAATAAAGTGTGCAAAAAATTAAAAGAATATTTAAATTGGACACAAAATTCAGTTTTTGAAGGGGAAATGACAAAGACACAATTTTTAAAGTGTCGTCGTGATTTGGAGAAAATCATTGATCATGAAACAGATAGTATTTATTACTATGTTGTGGAAAATCCAAAACATTTAAAGAAATTTCATGTAGGAGCAGAAAAGGCAGATTTAGATTTGTTTTTCTAAATTGCATTTTGTTAATTTTTTAGATATCAGGTAATAATGTTGTCATATCAAGGCTTAGAGAGATTAAACAAAAATTGTGGTTTGCACGATTAGAGGTTCACTGCACTTGTTTGTCTCTAAAGGATTGATTTTATGGGGTTTTTTAGCAGGGTTTTATCTGAACTTAGAGGGATTTAAAGATGATAATGCGTAAAATCCAAGTTGTGTTGTTTTTTGTTTTATCTGAACTTAGAGGGATTTAAAGGTTGTCGGTCGTATTAAAGAAGGACAAACGTTAAAGGGTTTTATCTGAACTTAGAGGGATTTAAAGTTCGGAGAAAGGAGCTATTATGGCGAAAAGAATTAAGTTTTATCTGAACTTAGAGGGATTTAAAGATCAAGCTTTTAAAGATAATTACACCGATCCGAATGAAAGTTTTATCTGAACTTAGAGGGATTTAAAGGTGTATTTTTACCCAACCTTGGTGCATCATCCTCCCTCCGTTTTATCTGAACTTAGAGGGATTTAAAGAGAAGAAAAAACAATTTAAAAGGAGCATAATTCGCTGTTTTATCTGAACTTAGAGGGATTTAAAGATTGGCTCACGTTTTTCTGGCGATGATTTGAATTATAGTTTTATCTGAACTTAGAGGGATTTAAAGATCCACCCCTCGCCAGACACACTCAAACGTTTGGCTGTTTTATCTGAACTTAGAGGGATTTAAAGTTAGGAAACGCTCGGCCGCTTGAATCAGTTCTCGGCGTTTTATCTGAACTTAGAGGGATTTAAAGTATTTGTAAGGGATTAGTGTTTATCACTTCACCGTAACGAGTTTTATCTGAACTTAGAGGGATTTAAAGCTGCTATATCCCAAGCTAATCTCGATGTATGCCGAGAGTTTTATCTGAACTTAGAGGGATTTAAAGTGAGTTGTTGGATCTACGATGATGCCAATAGCTGAGTTTTATCTGAACTTAGAGGGATTTAAAGGCTCACAAACCGTAATCTGTTTCTTCATAATGCAAAGTTTTATCTGAACTTAGAGGGATTTAAAGATCGTTTTATCATTCGGTACACTCCTGGAATCAATGTTTTATCTGAACTTAGAGGGATTTAAAGATTGTTTTATCGTCAGGAATTCAAATCTGACTTGAGTTTTATCTGAACTTAGAGGGATTTAAAGCTAATGAGAGTGCTAGCTATCTTTATAAAACATCTTGTTTTATCTGAACTTAGAGGGATTTAAAGTGTATATAACACCTTCCGCTGCAACCCAACGACCGTAGTTTTATCTGAACTTAGAGGGATTTAAAGTCTGTTTGTATCTCGTTTATTTGTAAGCGTCAAATCTTGCACACCTTCTTGATGTGCTAATTTCATGAGATAATCTCCTCAAGATGAAATTGAAGGAGGTTTTTTTATGCCTAAGAATCCTGAATTACGAAAGGTTTGGGAACAACGAATCGCTGACTATCGTAAAAGCGGTCAAACTCAAGTAAACTGGTGCAAGGAAAATCAATGGAGTATTCACCAGTTTAAATACTGGTTAAGAAAAATTGAAAATCCAATAAAAAATCAAGGAAAGTCTACAAAATGGGCATCCGTTACCCTAGAAGATCATTCACAAACAGTTGAAAATTCATTACGGATTGAAATTAGTGGGATTTCAATTGAAGTAAAACCTGGTTTCAATCCGGCCTTTCTTTCAGAAGTGGTTAGGACGTTGAAATCAACATGTTAGTTGGTACAAGAGCTGAACGAGTTTACTTGGCAAAAGGAAGTACTGATTTGAGAAAATCCATTGATGGATTAGCTGCTTTGGTGAAAGAGGGATTTGATTTAGATCCCTTTTCATCAAGTTATTTTGTGTTCTGTAATCGAAAGCGAGATAAATTAAAAATTCTTCACTGGGACTATAATGGTTTTTGGCTTTATTATCGTCGATTGGAAAAAGGAAAATTTCAATGGCCAAATGAAAATGACACTGGAACGATACAAATTAGTTATCGGCAATTACGCTGGTTATTGGATGGTCTTCCAATGGAGCAAAAGAAAGCACACCCAGAAGTAAAGGCTAGAACAGTTATATGAATTTTTTACTTTTAACAAAAACCTTGGAGGAAAATAGCTAAAACCGTCGAATTATTACTACATGATGAAAAATTTAAAGAATCCTAACCAAAACCCATTTGAATTAATTGAAAAACTTCAACAGCAAATCGTTGAATTGACGGCGAAATTACGATGGTATGAAGAACAGTATCGTCTTAGTCAAAAACGAAAATTTGGCTCTTCAAGTGAAAAAACAAATCCTAATCAATTAGAACTACCTTTATTCAATGAAGCAGAGGTAGAGTCTAATGTAAAAGCCGAAGAGCCAACTGTTGAAACAATTACATATCGTCGTAAAAAGAAACGTGGTCAACGTCAAGCTACGTTTGAAAACCTGCCTATGGAAACGATTGAATATCGTTTACCCGAAGAAGAGCAGGTCTGTTCGTGTTGCGGTGAAAAAACACACGAAATGAGCACAGAAGTACGACAAGAATTAGTGATTATTCCGGCTCAAGTCAAAGTTTTAAAACACGTTCGATATGTCTATGGATGCCGTCATTGTGAGCGTAATGAAATAGAGACACCAATCGTTACAGCACCTGCCCCAAAATCTGTGTATCCAAAAAGTTTAGCTTCACCGTCAAGCATGGCCTATATTATGAATCAAAAATATGTAGAGGGGCTACCTCTATATCGCCAAGAACAACAGTTCAAACGATTAGGTGTGATCTTATCCCGGCAAACCATGGCCAATTGGATGCTTTATGGTGCCGAAAAATGGCTTGCGCCAATTTATCAACGAATGAAAGAGCATCTCCTCTCTAAAGACATTCTACATGCGGATGAAACAACTGTTCAGGTTTTACATGAACCTGGAAGGTCAAGTACATCGAAATCTTACATGTGGCTTTATCGGACTGGAAGAGAGGATCCACCACTTGTCCTTTATGACTATCAGGAAACTAGAGCAGGAGAACATGCCAAAGAATTCCTAAAAGGGTTTAAAGGATACCTGCATGTCGATGGATATGCAGGATACCATAAGATATCCGGCGTAACATTAGTTGGATGTTGGGCTCATGCCCGCAGAAAGTTCGATGAGGCTTTAAACGTACTTCCTGAATCCAAACGTCATTCAGCAGTCACAGCTCGGGAAGGACTCAATTTCTGTAATCAGCTATTTGCCATCGAGCGTGATTTGAAAGAATGTACACCAGAAGAACGATATAAAAAACGACTTAAACACAGCCAACCATTGTTGGAGGCTTTTTCAGCATGGCTAAAAACAGAGAAAAGCAATGTTTTACCAAAGAGTCTATTAGGTCAAGCCATTACATACTGCCTCAACCAATGGGAAAAACTCGTGGCATTTTTAGAGGATGGACGTTTAGAAATCGATAATAATCGAAGTGAACGATCCATTAAACCATTTGTGATCGGAAGGAAGAACTGGATTTTTAGCAATACTCCGAAAGGAGCTAAGGCCAGCTCAATCATTTACAGTATTGTGGAGACAGCAAAAGAGAATAAATTAAATCCATTTTATTATCTTCGCTACTTATTTGAAAGGCTTCCCAATATGGATATAAGCAATATGGATGAGCTTGATCAACTACTTCCTTGGTCCAAAACAATTCCTTTGAATTGTCGGGTTTTTAATAACTTATCACAATAATAGTATTTAATCCCTATCATTAAAAGGTGGGGATTATTTTACGCTTACGCTTGTGAACTAGGTTATGAGGTTCGTTTTTACCGTGTTGCCCACCTAGTTGAGGAATTAGAGCAAGCTTTACGTAACAACCGTTTATCAGCATTTAGAAAACGGATGGAGAAGGTTGATTTGGTCATTTTAGATGAAATGGGATACTTACCATTTAGTAAAGAAGGAGCTGAATTATTATTCCAAATTATATCGGAGTTTTATGAACAGAAAAGCGTAATTATTACATCTAACTTAGAATTTAGTCAATGGAACCGGATCTTTACAGATTCTCGTTTAACAGCAGCGTTAGTGGACAGGCTAATTCATCACGCCCATATCATCTCTTTTCATGGCGAGAGCTATAGACTGTCCCACGCATTGTCGAAAAGGAATTAAATGGGTGGCAAACCTCTGCATTTTTCATTGCATTTCTCTGCACTTTTCTATTGCAAAATACAGTCTATGACCAAGATGCGTTATTAGCAGTTAGTGAAAATGCAGGTGATTTAATTCTTACAGCTGAATTTACTAAATATCATCATACCCGTAAATTTAATGTTTATTTATGTAGAAAGAGTGATCCGGAATCAAAAGGTAAAATTGAACAGGTTGTGAAATTTGTAAAAAATAATTTTAGCAAAAATCGAGTATTCGATCATCTTTCAGATTGGAATCAATCGTGCCACGCTTGGTTGAAAAGAACAGGAAACTATAAAGTTCATCATAATACGAAAAAGAGACCTTCTGAAGTGCACGCCCTGGAAAAGCAACACTTAAAGAAAGTCTCTGGTACTTACATTTTCGCAAATGTTTCAACTCCAAGTATAACAAGAAATATCCATAAGGACAATGTTATTCGTTATGAAGGAAATCGATATAGCGTTCCTAAAGGAACATATAGAGCAGATGCCCCAAATCTTGCTTATTTACAAGAAGAGGATGGTTGGTTAATTATTCGACTGAAAGAAACTGGGATGGAGTTAGCAAAGCACCGAATATCCGAAGGAAAAGGATTGATTATTACAGATCCCTCCCATCGGGAACATAGCACAAGTAAACGAGATCTTTTAATTCATCAAATTCAAGAAACATTCATAGATAAAGAGAATATTCAATGGTTAATACACAAATTGAAAGAACGATATCCACGTCATTTAGTGGATCAACTCAAAGTACTACAACAAGCCATCAGAATTTACCCAAATCATTGTGAGGAAGCTTTATCTGAAATGAAGAAACTTGGAATGACCAGTGCAAATGATTTTCGGGATATTGCACATGCATTATCTGTACAATATCAAAAAAGTTCACCTAAAATCGTTGAATTGAATGAGAAGTATAAAGATTTATCAGCACCAGAACGATCCGAAGACATTTATTTAAAAGTCTTATCTGGAGGTGAAAATGAATGAATCATCATCCCTATGAAATTTTACAAGATAAATGTCGTACCTTGCGCCTCGCTGAGACGGCTAAAGAATTACCGAATTTACTCCGTGAAGCTGAAGCAAAGAATTGGACATATCATGAACTGGTTTATGAAATCTTAAGCTATGAGATGCGATGTAGAGAGCAGAAAAATAATGAGAGATTAATGAAATGGGCAGAGTTCCCAGAAATATTGACGTTTGATACCTATGATTTGAAGGAACAAACAGCTCTTGGTGAAAAACAACTAAATGTATTAAAAGAACTGAATTGGATTGAAGAATTTTTTACTTTAATTTTGATGGGACCAACAGGAGCAGGAAAAACACATTTATCCGTTGCATTAGGAATACACGCTGTGGAGAGAGGATACAAAGTATCCTTTGTCTCCATGAATCAGCTTATGTATATTTTAAAAACAAAAGAATATATCAATAAATCTAAAATACGCTACAAACGTATTATAGCTTCGGATTTAATTATTATTGATGATGTCATGTACATGACTTACGAGACTCAGGAAGCCAATCTATTTTTCCAGTTTATCTATGATTTATATGATAAAGCAGCATTCATTCTAACCTCTAATAAAGGGCCAAATGAATGGGGAAAATTTCTTGGTGATCTTACTTTAACAACAGCTATACTTGACCGTTTATTACATAGGAGTGAAATTATCACTTTCGATAACGAAACGGATAGCATTCGTATGAAATACAGAAAGGTATTATTTTAATTTAGCAAACTGTTGAATCTTAATTGTAGAAAACTGTTTAAAATTATTTGTGGAAAATTGTTTAATTCTACTTGACGGTTACAATCCTCTAATACATGACAGAATTTATTTACTATGTTTATAATCTTTTCTGCTTGATCAAAAGTTTTTATCATATAAGGAATTGTTACCTCGATGTACATACTTGTTTCGAATTTTATTATCTGTTAGTGGCAATCAGAAAATGTACAGTTTGGCAATTAAGCGTATGCCTCTATTTCTGCATAATTATAACTTGATATGGAGTGGCGGTCATGATAGACTCTTTTGCCTGCAAAACCATACAACCTTCCCCTTTGTGTAGAATCATGACCGCAGAGGATCCATGTCAAGTAACGATGCGTATGAGTTAATATTCAATCAACTGCATACTCTTGTTTGCCATTTGGTACATATTTTAATTACCAAAAACAATTCAGAGTTTTGCTTCAAGTCATGCTATTTTCACTATAATTGCAAGAGATGATGATATAATATAGAATGGATCGATTTGGAAAGGCGGTGAGATTGTGAACCACTATTATTTTTCTGAATGCAAAGCAAATGAAAAAGCGTCGGATATTGCCATTCATCTTTATACGGTTCCTTTATCTAATCCGCACGAAAAATATTCTTATGCCCACTCGATCGCTTATGAACTGAGAAAGCTAAATTCGTACATAACGGTGGCGGCGCATGGACAGTATATAGCATCGTTTGAAGAAATCTGCCATTGGGGAGATTATCGTTACATTCGGCACGAACATCGGCCTATTCAATGTTCTTTGCCTATGGAAAGAACAATTTTGGAAAAATTATTAAAGAAAGAATTAGAGAATCGTTGTAAAAGCGGCTATAAGATGGATAACGACTTATTCCGTTTAGCCAATGAACAGTCGATGCATGTCGGTGAAATTAGTATTCATCCGGTAATCTATATTTCCTTTTCAGTCGAAGAAAATGGAGATATTTTCGTTGGTTTTGATTATCAGCACCGTTTTGAATATCGAAAAACATTACAAGATTTTATCGATACCGATCCATCGTTACTCAAAGAAGGAATGGAGGTTGTCGACCCATTTAATAGGCGAGCATACTATTACACATTTGTAGAAATTGCTGACTATACAGCTGGGCAAAAAAGTCCGTTTTTACAACAAAGTGTCATTGATTATTACTTAGAAAAAAATGAACTGTGGAAGCTAAAAGGGGTTCATGAAAAAACACCGGTTGTACATGTAAAAAGCAGAGACGGTCATCTTCTTCCTTATTTGCCCCATTTGCTAAAGTTAACTTGTTCATATGAGCAATTGCTGCCATTGATGACGAAAAAAGTGAATCGCTTGATTAAGCTGTCGCCACATGAAAAAATGTCGAAGCTTTATACAGAAACGTTCCGCTTGCTTGGGCAACAACAAGTGTTAACATTCCAAAAAGAAAATGTGCGGGCGGTTAACCTAGGCTATGATGTTAATGAGCTGGATTCCCCGATAATGGTGTTTGGACAAGGATATAAAACAAATGAGATTTATAGAGGGCTCAAGCAGTCGGGAGTGTATGAACCGAGCAGTGTAGCCATTAGTTTTTTCGTCGACCCAGAGCTGAACTATGACCTACAAAAGCGAAAGGAAGTAGGATATTTTGTAAAAAAGCTAGAATCAATGTCTGAGGCACTTGGTGTAAAGCTTAATATTTCTGATCAGCCTCGCCAACTATACGGTCAATTGCCAAAAGACTTTTTTAAGCAAGATAACCTGTCGTATCATTTGAAATCCATTACTGACCAGTTCCGCGGAACAGTAGTAGTGGTCATTGGAACAGAAGAAAATATTGATCGCGCCTACGTTACGATTAAAAAAGAATTTGGTGGAAAAGAAGACTTAATGACGCAATTTGTTGGGTTCACTTCTTCTTTAGTTACGGAAAATAATATCTTTCACTACTATAATATTTTGCTGGGGATTTATGCCAAGGCGGGAATTCAGCCTTGGATTTTGGCAAGTCCTATGCATTCGGACTGTTTCATTGGATTGGATGTCAGCCATGAACACGGAAAGCATGCCTCTGGTATCATTCAGGTGATTGGACGCGATGGAAAAATCATTAAACAAAAATCAGTGGTCACGGCGGAAGCGGGAGAAACCATCGCCAATTCTACAATGGAAGAGATTGTGAATGAAAGCATATACGGCTATGAACAAATCTATGGAGCAAAGCCGCGGCATATTACTTTTCACCGCGATGGCGTTTGCCGGGAGGATTTAGAGTTTTTACAAGCTTATTTGCGATCATTTCAAATTCCTTTTGATTTTGTAGAAATTATAAAAAAACCGCGAAGAAGAATGGCTATTTATTCAAATAAAAAATGGGTGACGAAGCAAGGAGTATACTATTCCAAAGGAAACACCGCGTATTTATGTGCGACAGATCCGAAAGAGTTTGTGGGCATGGCTCAACTTGTAAAAATTGTGAAAAAAACGAATGGTCTGTCTGTTCATGAGATTGTTTCTGATGTATATAAGCTATCGTTTATGCATATTCATTCCATGCTGAAGACACGCTTACCGATTACGATCCATTACGCCGATTTAAGCTCTACTTTCCATAACCGCGGGCTGATTCACCCGCGTTCGCAGCATGAACGGGCATTGCCGTTTGTGTGATATGAAAGGGTTGCTTGCCCGTCATTCTCTAAGGATTGCTGGGATTTGTAGAAGCAGAGAGTCATTGCTTGGCTCTCTGTTTTTGTTTGTGCGCCCGGCATGTACATGAACTATAGGGTGTAAGTCCCGAACCCCGAAGACAGAAGTAGAGGTTAGCCAAGAGCAAGGGTGTCCGTGGTGACGCGGAATCTGAAGGAAGCTGGAGGCAAAACACCGGTCCGAGGAACACGAACCTCATATAAGGCTAGGTATGATTGAGTGAGTTTGCAAAACAAAACAAAGCTCTTTCTGTCGAAGGTCATATCGAGTAGATGAGGCGGATAGATGGTGTGAAAGTGCATGTACTTACCCGGGGAGGTCTGGCGGATAGGTGAAGTACGCTTCATAACCTACTTAGTGATAAGTAGCTGAACCGTCAGAAGTCAGCAGAGGTCATAGTATTAGTTGGTCTAGAACAACTAAGAAGGACCGAACAATTAAGAGAGAATAGCCCTTGGCATTCAGTGAGTCATGATGAAAACAGAAAACGTAGTACCTCACTTGAGGAAGGAAGCGGTGAATCCCGTGGGGGACCTCTTGGAGGGTGGAGTGACCACTGGCATAAAGAGAACAGCTATTCACGGAAGGAGAATAACGATGCTTTTGAATCAAATCCTGTCACGGGAGAACATGCTTCAAGCACTAAAACGTGTAGAACAGAATAAAGGAAGCCACGGAGTAGATATGATGCCCGTACAAAACCTACGACAGCACATAGTCGAAAACTGGCTATCTATTAAGGAGGCAATTCTCAAGGGAACTTATGAACCAATGCCAGTCCGCAGAGTCGAAATCCCGAAACCTGACGGCGGTGTTCGTTTACTAGGAATCCCTACCGTAACAGACCGTTTGATTCAACAAGCAATCGCCCAAGTACTTTCAAAAGTGTATGACCCTACATTCTCTGAAAACAGCTACGGATTTAGACCAAACCGAAGTGCCCATGATGCGGTGAGGAAAGCGAAAGAATATATAAGAGATGGACATCGATGGGTTGTAGATATGGACTTGGAGAAATTCTTTGATAAGGTCAACCATGACAGATTAATGGGTACACTCGCGAAGAGAATCCAAGATAAACCATTACTGAAATTGATTCGTAAGTATTTACAATCGGGAGTCATGATTAATGGTGTGGTGTCAAGCACATTAGAAGGAACTCCACAAGGAGGACCATTAAGTCCGCTACTATCTAACATTGTACTAGATGAACTAGATAAAGAATTGGAAAGAAGAGGACACAAATTCGTTCGATATGCGGATGACTGTAACATTTACGTGAAAAGTAAACGAGCAGGACTTCGCACAATGGCAAGCATTCAACGATTCATTGAAGGAAAACTACGACTGAAAGTAAATGAAAAGAAATCAGCGGTCGACCGTCCATGGAAACGTAAGTTTCTAGGATTTAGCTTTACCTATCATAAAGAGCCAAAGGTTCGTATCGCAAAAGAAAGCCTTAAACGAATGAAGAATAAAGTTCGTGAAATCACATCACGCAAGATGCCCTACCCGATGGAATACCGCATTCAGAAACTGAATCAATATCTAGTGGGATGGTGTGGATATTTTGCGTTAGCAGACACCAAATCTATATTCCTTGAATTAGATAAATGGATTCGTAGAAGACTTCGAATGTGTCTATGGAAGAACTGGAAGAAACCGAAAACAAAGACACGCAACCTTATTCAGCTTGGCGTACCACAATGGCAAGCGTATGAATGGGGAAATACTCGGAAGAGTTATTGGCGTATTTCAAATAGTCCAATATTACACAGAACCCTTGGTAACTCCTATTGGAGAAACCAAGGGTTGGAAAGTCTTGAAGCTCGTTATGAAAACTTGCGTCAATGATCTTAATTGAACCGCCGTATACGGAACCGTACGTACGGTGGTGTGAGAGGACGGGAGTTAATCGCTCCCTCCTACTCGATTATCCCATGCAGGAATTTCGCTCACGTTGTCAAAATAACGTATGTGAATTTTCACATGTAAGGTGAATGTATGGCTGTTGACCATGACCGATTGTTCAAAGAGTTGATCCAAGCATTTTTTGAAGAGTTTATTCTTCTCTTTTTCCCCGACATGTACGAGCATATCGACTTTTGCCATTTGTCCTTTTTATCCGAGGAACTGTTCACTGATGTAACGGCAGGGGAGAAGTATCGGGTCGATTTGTTAGTCGAAATGAAACTAAAAGGGGAAGACGGGTTGATCATCGTCCATATTGAAAATCAAAGCTACGTGCAATCGTCGTTTCCTGAACGGATGTTCATTTACTTCAGCCGCTTGTTTGAGAAATACCGCACGAATGTCGTTCCGATTGCCGTTTTCAGCTACGATACCATCCGCGACGAACCCTCTTCGTTTACGCTTCCACTTCCGTTTGGCAACATCCTTCACTTCCGTTTTTTTACCATCGAACTACGCAAACAAAATTGGCGCAATTACATCCGCATTGACAACCCGATCGCCGCTGCACTGTTAAGCAAAATGGGTTATACTGAAAGTGAACGAATCGAATTGAAAAAACAGTTTTTACGCATGTTAGTTCGTTTAGAGCTGGATGAAGCAAAGCAGAGGCTGTTAATGGTTTTTTTGAAACATATGTGAAATTGTCGGATGAAGAAGAACAACGATTACGAAACGAGGTGAATCAAATGGAAACGAAAGAAAAAGAGCAAGTGTTGGAATTGTTGATTTCGTATGAACAAAAGGGAAAACGTGAAGGAGCTAAGCAAAAAGAGCGAGAAATGATGAGAAAAATGATTGCAAAAGGAATGAGCATTGCCGATATTGCACATATATTTGACCTAACGGAAGAAGAAGTTCATAAAAGGGTAAAAGATGAGTAGGAAGGGGCAGTGCTTGGCATCAGCTAGCTCCTGAAATACAAGAGAACATTATTAGATGATGCGGATACTTCTTCCGATATATTAATAACAATGAAAATAGCAACTATTGAGCAGACACTAAATTATTTGATGGAATACGAACAAGGGAAGTTGCATGAAGAATTTAACAGAGAGCGAGAACGTATACATTATGGGAGGAAATAAAGTGATTTCAAACAATATTTTGCATGTGGAGTGAAATGTATAACGATTGGATACGACCAATTGTTTAATAAAAAGCTGGCAAAGCGTTTTTTAATGGTGTTATTCTTGTATTGGCTTGGTACCTGTTGTTACCCACTAAAGGAGAAAGCTACCCTATGCTAATGGATAGCTTTTTGTTTCAGTCGTCTGAATTTTCAGTCGGTATATTAGTTAATTATGCATAGGAAATTTGTAAATGATTTTACAACATTCGACAACATTTTTCTATAAATGTTGGTACAATCGAATTAAATGAGATTTTTGATTTAGGAATAAGGAAGAGGATCATGATGACAACGATTTGCAAAGCGGATTACTATTACGGGGCGTTGCTTTCTGCGTTGGTCAACGGGGGACTTGCACCGGCTTTGTTTGAAAAAGAAAACGATAACCGGCAAATATACGAAGTCTCGACGAATAAAGCGAGTTATATCATTTATACGAAGTACCATACCACTCCATCAGGTTCCAAGGATTTCACTTGGTCTTTTTCGTTTAGCGACAATGAGATCGAAGAAATTACTAAGATTCATCAAGGAAATAAAGAAAAAACATTAATCTTTGCCTTTATTTGCGGGCAAAAGCAATTAAGCGACTACAACCAAATCATTGCCATCGTCTACTGGGACGAATTTCTCGAGTGCGTGGATATCGAAAAAGAACAGATTCGTGGAACGGCACGGCTGTCCTTGAAAGCGGTCAAAAGTTCCCCGTGGCTTCGCATTTACGGCAGCAAACGTGCCGATATGCTAGACGGAAAAGACAATACGATAAGAATTGAAAGAAGTCGATTGAGCAGTTTGTAACAATAACATTTGGGGGCGGGGAGGGGAATTGTGAATATGGGTCTTTTCTATACATTGCTTCTTTTGGTCTTGCTTGTTTTGCTGGCAAGATGGATCAAGTCAAAAGAAGCGGAATGGATCGGATCGTATGGAGAATATAAAGTCCGTAAAGCAATTAAAAAGATAGAATCAACATTATCTGGAAAATACAATGCTTTCCATAACCTGTATATTCCAAAACAAGACGGTTCAACTTCGCAAATTGATCATATTATCCTTTCCGATCAAGGACTGTTTGTCATCGAAACGAAAAATTACAGCGGCTGGATTTTCGGAGATGAAACGTCAAAATATTGGACGCAAGTCATTTATAAACGAAAAGAAAAATTTCTTAATCCTATTTTGCAGAACAAAGGGCATATCAAGGCGTTAAGAGGCTGGCTTGGGGAGGAGTTTGCGCATATTCCGATTCACTCGGTTGTCGTGTTTTTGCCGCGGGCAAAGTTTAAATCAAATGCTCATTTTGCCCATGCTTATGTGGTTTATCCGAAACAATTGAAACAAGTGCTCGAGCAACACCAAACAAAAGTGATCGATAGGGAAACAAAGCAACGTTTAGCTCAAAAATTAGAAACAGTGCTTGCCAAAGATAAGACACAAGAAAAAGAAATGAAAAAATGGCACATCCAAGCGGTTCGAACGAAGCAAAAGCAGACGGAACAACATATACAGCAAAACCGTTGTCCAAAATGTGGCGGTGTTCTAATCGTTCGGAAAGGGAAATACGGAACATTTAAAGGTTGCAATAATTATCCGAAATGCAAGTTTACGAAGTCGATTGGCTGAACTTGCAACATGGCGATCGGGTAGCAACTATAGATAGGGGAAGGAGGAAAATGATGTTTTCTATTCACGAGGAATTGGAACGCCTATCGCAAAAGTATCGATTTTTTGCTTCAAAAGAAGCTTTTAAACAGTCATTAAAATTTCAGCTTCAAGAAAAGTTCCGCGTCGAGGAGAACAAACGCTTTCATGATTATCTGATCGATTTGTGGGTGGAAGAACCGGAAAGTGGGCGCCAATACGCGATTTGTTTAATGAACAAGCTCGCTCGGGTCACGATAAAGCAAAACGGGCAAACGATTGAATTGAAGCACCACGGTGCTCAGGATCAGGGTCGTTATGATTTTTTGGCGCAAGTGGAAAAGTTAGAACGAATAACGATGGGGAGAAGGAATGTATACGGGATCGTTGTGTTGCTAACGAATGACCATTTGTATTGGACCGAGCCGATGCGACCAAATACGGTGGACTGCGAGTTTCGCATTCATGAAAACCAGATCATCACCGGGGAGTTAAAATGGCAGGAACGTGCATCAGCAGGGACGAAAGAAAACCGTGATGCGCCGATCTTTATTAAAGGGAGATATCAATTGAAATGGCATCATTATTCTACCATCAACCAAGACAAACATGGCGAGTTCCAATATGTAGCTGTTCATGTTGGGGACGTATATAGTTGAGAGAAATAGTTTTAGTGTCTGTTGTCACCTCTTGAAGAAAAGCTGTGTCAGGAACGAAAACGTCTTGGGCAAGACTTGATTAACCCGGATTTATCTGTTGTGATGAAGAAGTGTTATGAGAAGCAATTAAAAAATTAGAGTGCGACAGGAGAAGCTTCGTTGCACGCGGATCCTGTCACTTGTCGCATGTATGGGCACAGACAGGGGAGAGAAAGTTTGTTAGCTGAAATACATGGAAAAATATCATCGGAAGGTTCGAATTTAAGCGAGCGGCTTGAAGATCAGCTGACAGCGAACGTATTTGGTACGTCGCGTTATCTCCCTTTTCACAAAGGGATTAAGCCGATTTTAAGCAAGGCTGTATTTTTTTTCTCAAACCGCTCAAACGGTGTTCATAAATGGTTTGGAGATGCAAAAAGACGAGTTTATAGGGGATAAGGTTAAGTTTTGGGTCAAGGGAGAAAGAAGTGAAATCGATGTTTTACTTGAATTTGATCATTTGATTATAGGAATCGAAGTGAAATACCATAGTCCTTTATCATCAGACGATCAATTGGAGCGAGAAGCGAGTGATTTACTAAAGGGTAAGGGACAGACGCCAAAGTTTTTGCTCTTATTAGGAACGGAACCAGAAGTGAATATGATTGCTAAAAAGGTGATGGAAGACAGAAAACTGCCAAGCGGTGTTCATTTCGGATATTTATCGTGGCAAGAAGTGTTCCATCAATTGGTGTACGTGCAAAAAAATGAAACATTCAATCATGTTTGTATAATTGTATTGGCTATGGAAATGTCAATGCCCCGATTTGGTTTCTTGGAGTTGAAGAAGGTAGGGCAGAAATATGGAGACACCGTACGAAAACGCTTGAACAAAGTTTAGAGATTCGCTCAAAGTTTCATCTTCAAATGGATTTTCGGCATGTTTGGGAAGATTTGTACAATATACCATTATCATCATGGACAGGCCCTAATGTTTGGCGCTATATAGCAGCTTTTATTTTGAAATTCGAAGGAAGGGATGCAACGGTTGAAAATATTAACGATTATTTGGACATGATCAAGGAGTTTAGAGATGCAGAACCGAAAAATGTGGTTGGTGCATTAAGATGGTAATCAATTGCAGGGAGTGGATAAGCGTGAAATTTGATCCCAATCAGCATCTTCATTTAGGATATTATGAGAACAATGTTGACTTAGAAGCAGTCGCATATAAAATTCAGAATGAAAATAAATGGGTAGTTTTTTTAGATAATGAACAAGATACTACATTAGTTAAAAAAATATTAGATAAGTATGATTTCCATGAAAAATATGGTTACAAGATTTTTACTGTTGATGCAGATGATTTATCTTATGAAGTCGGAAGTAAGCTATTTGAAGAATGGTTAAAAGCAAATAATATAATATAAAATATAAGAAATAAGGAACGAATTTGCTAACGTAACTTCAATCCATGCCCCAAGTGATGAAAAACACTTGGGGCATTTTTCAATTCTAATCGTATAGTCTCTTCCCAAAAAGGACACAGAACTTCTACCCCGAGTTCGACAGTTTGAAGCTCACTTTAGGCAAGCACAATTTAGAAATTGTTTTCAACAAAAAACAAACGTTTTATTTTTATTATAAATAGAAGCCCCTTTCGAGATGATGTATAAAATTTTGTGTAAAGCATTTTGCTAGACCAAAAGAAAAAAGGTAGGGTATTCTCTGATTTGGACCAAAACATTCCAGAGAAAGGAGAACCCTACCTATGTCTAAAAGTATACCGAATGTAGACTGGGCAAATCAACTGGAAAGTGTTATTCGTCAGTTTGTAAAGGAAAAATTAGAACTGATCATGCGGGAAGAAATTAAAAATTTCCTCGAAATTGAACAGGCCGGAACATCAAATATGAGAAACGGCTACTATCAGAGAAATCTAGATACGCAATACGGTCGGATTGAAGGTCTTTTGGTCCCTAGAGACCGAAACGGAGAATTTCAAACGCAGCTGTTTGCCCCTTACCAACGCCACACGGGCTGGCTTGAGGAAGCCATCATCAGGATGTATCAAAGTGGCATGAGTACACGTGAAATTGGCAAGTTCATTGAGCGAATTTTAGGCAATGCCTATTCTCCTGCAACGATCAGTCGTATTACCGATGTAGTGAAGGAAGACATCGAGAAATGGCACACTCGTCCACTGCACAAGCGTTATTCTGTCTTATATTTGGATGGTTTTCGTCGCGAAACCGTGGAGAAAGAAGCCATTTATGTGGTGTTAGGGGTGAATGAAGAAGGATATCGCGAAATTCTTGATTTCTTTGTGGGGGGACAGGAAAGCGCCTATGTATGGCAGGAGATTCTTCAACAACTATACAACAGGGGCGTAAAGGAAGTGCTTCTGGGCGTATTCGATGGACTACCGGGGCTGGAGGAAGCCTTTAAGGCGGTGTATCCGAAAGCCGATGTGCAGCGCTGTGTCGTGCACAAAGTCCGCAACACCCTCAGCCGTGTTCGGAAAAAAGACCAATTCGAAGTGGCCGAGGACCTCAAGTTGATTTATCGCGCGCCGAATAAGGAGATGGCGTTACAAATGTTTCAACAGTTTGAGTCGAAATGGTCCAGCAAATATCCAAGAGAAGTTCAATCTTGGGCCAATGAGTTGGATGTCCTCCTTACATGTATGGATGATCCAAGCAGTATTCGAAGTGTGATTTACACGACGAATGCCATCGAACGAACGATCAAAGAGATTCGGAAACGTCTCAAGTCGATGAACGTTTGAGTAGTTTAGAAGCTGCGGAAAAAGTCGTGTATTTGACCATCCAAGACTTTAATGAGAAATGAGCAGGACGAAAGTTACGAGGATTTGCCGAAGCGCATGAAGCCCTCGAGCGAATGTTTGAAGAACGTTATCATTAACCAAATACTGTAAATAAACAAAATAGGGAGATTCTCCCTTTCCACACAGGAGACTGAATATTCAGTCTCCTGTGTGGAGAAAATCAGTCCCCTATCAATTCAAATCCATTTCAGAGAAACCCTACCCCAATACATTACACAAAATTCTTGACGGTACCATCTTTTTTGGTACCTTATTTTTAAGTATCGAATTAGGAACAATATGGTAAAATAAAAAAGAACATAAATTCTTAGCAAATATTTTTATACGTCTTATGGACAACCGTTCAAGCGAAGATGGAAGAAGTGTTCTAACATTTGATAAAAGGGAGTGTTACATAGTGAAGGAATATCTTGAACGCGAACGTTATAACGAAAAATACAATTGGTTAGTCATGTCGAAAAGTCCTTACTTGAAGCAACATGAAACAAATCCTGTGAATTGGTTGGAATGGTCGCCAGAAGCGTTTCAAAAACAAAAAGGGAAGGCAAGCCAGTATTTTTGTCCATTGGCTATAGCTAGCCCTCGAACAGGGGGCTAAATGATAAAATTAAAAAAAGAGAGGTTTAACTTAGTACTTGCCACTGATGGCATGTTGGTATAATCATCCCAAATCAAATCCCCTTATGAAAGTATTTTAACACATTATGAAAATTTGATGTTAGTCTAAAAAGTGGACACGACCTAGAAAGGTTATAATAAAACTAATTACATTAAGGGAGTGTCCAACGTGGGAAAACGTTTTGATAAAGAATTTAAACTTCATGCCGTCAAGTTAGTTGTAGAAGAAGGCAACACTATCGCTGCAACAGCACGGTAGATCGATTTATCGCCAAAAACATTGCATAGATGGGTATAAGATCCTGTTCACAGTTTTGTTAGAAGTGGAAACCTCCGGTTGAAAGAGCAAGCATTGCGAGAAGTACAAAAGCGAATTCGTAACCTAGAATAGGAAAACTCCATCCTAAAAAAGCCAAAGTAAGTGTATTTGAGTACATTGAGTGTTTTTACAACTACAAACGAATCCATTCCGACAATCGATATCCATCTCCAGTGATGTATGAAAAGGCGTATTAATTATCTATTTCCTTGTCAGAAATGAAAGAGGATAACACCTTCATTCCCTGACAAGGCCAGCAAGCGAAGCGCGGTAGAAAAAATCTCTATTTTTTTGTGTCTATTTTCTTGACATAACACCAACGTTCGTTTGGCAATTTGGATGTGCATCTTAAATCCATAGAAGAACATCTTCTTGAAAGCACGATATCTGATATCCGCCACATCTCGAAACCGTTTTATACGTGAAGTACGTGTATAATGGCACAGATCGGTAAACTGTCTACAATGGTATACGCGTGAGATTGTCCAAGTTTGCGAATTGATGTCGAATCCATTTAATCATCCAACGTAGCGAGCGACAACAACGATGGTATCGAGAACGCTCAGGGAATGCCTTTTCTGTAATAGGTTTTCGACCACAAAGCGATGCCATGCCCGCTCCGATGTGAAGCTAAAAATTTCATGAGCACATGGTGGCTTCTTATAAAATGAGGATGCCTTTTGAAATCAACCTCTCAAACATAAATATTCTTTAGAAACCGTGTTGTAAAAAAACTCACTCTTCGCCATTTTCTGCTACTTCCACCAATCCCAAAATATGTTAGTTGGATAAAACATGTTCATCAGATAATACATAGTGAATCCCTCTTTGTCAAAGCAAAGGGGTTATTGTTTTGAAAATTACACTGATTTGAAGAAGGAATTTTATAAATCTTGTTGAAATTTACCTATTTGGAAATATTTATTTTATGCAAGGTGTTGCTGAAATGATCGAAAAAGAAGCAGTGAAGATGCAAATGAAAGAGATCGTTACAGCATCTTTTTCCGTACCGTCTTTAAAAGAGTCGGTATTGACATCAATAGAGGAGCACACAAAACAAAGCGACTTTTTGTTCGGCCGCTTAGCTGGTGTGCATTATCAGATGTTTTCCGAAAACATGAAGGAAACTGAACGAATCGCAGCGTCTGTAGAACTGATGATGTTGGCGGGAGATATGCTCGATGACCTCGTTGATCAAGACAGCTTGGAAACCACGTGGAACAAAGCACCTCTTACAACTTCACTTCATATAGCCATAGGGTTATTGTTAGCAGGACAAAAAGCTATTGTGGATTTACTTATTGATGATCATAAAAAAGCAAAGGCACAGTTATATATTTCATCTCGATTGCTTCAAAGCGTAAACGGGCAGCATATGGATGTCACATATGACATACAGACGGAAGCGGAGTATATAGAAATGGTGAAGAAAAAATCAGGTTCTTTAGTAGCAATGGCGTGTTTCGTCGGAACTGCATTAGCAGGTGCTGAAAGAAACACTGTCATCATTGAAAAGTATGCCAATGATATAGGAATTGCTGCACAAATCGACAATGATATGGATGCGTTGTATCGTTGGGATGAGAAGAACGACATCAAAGCGAAGAAGAAGTCGCTTCCGATTTTGTACATGCTGGCCAGTAAACACGATAACGTATGGAAACAGTATTTCAGCCATCGTATTAATTACGATGTGCTTTATGCACAAAAAGAAAAAGCGATTCAGCAAATGGAACAGGAAGGAGCGTTTTACTATGCAAAAGTGATGAGCCAGATTTACAAGGAAAAGGCTTTGCAAGAAATCGAGAAACTGGATGTAAACGATAGGTACAAATCCGCACTAAAAATGATAATTTTATAATTTCGGAGGGAGTAAATATGCAAGAAATGATTCGTTTTTTAATGGAAAATCCAGAGGTTATTGAAAAATTAAAAAGTGGTACAGTAAGCTTAGTAGGTTTAGATGAACTCGAAGTTCAAGCGATAATAAAGGTATTTAGCCAATCCGTTACCCCCCTTGGATATTGGAAGTAGAGAGCGATGAGACGAACGATTACCGTGATAAGCGTAGCTGCGATTGTGGCACTATATTTAACCATTTTCAATGTGAAGCATCCATTGATTGGCATGGATGTAGAGAAAAATAAGAACGGTGATATTGTTGTAAGCGATATTTACGAGTTTGGTTGGGCAAAAAAAAATGGCATTCATATTAATGATCAAGTGCTGAAAGTGGACGGAAAGCCCCCGCTCTCCCATTTTACTGTCCGGAAATACAAAACAATTGAACAAGCGAAAACAATAACGATTCAGAGAGAAAATCAAATCCAAACATTGACGGTTGACTATAAATCGCATGGAACGGAACAATGGCTGTATTATATCGCCTTGCCGATGGGTTTTTTTCTATTCGCTGTTAGTTTAAGCATTTTTTTGCTTCGTCTGCGGCCGGATGACAAATCGGCCACCGTGCTTATTTACTTTTTATTATTGATAGGGCTTTGTTATATAAGTGCCAGCTTATCAGCGAAATATGCACTGTTTGGAAGGCAAATGTTTAACGGTATATTTTTAATCTTACCTGCCGTCTTTTTGCACTTCGTTCATCATTATTTTGAAAAAGAAAAGAAAGTGTGGTTCGCGAAAAAAATCGTCTTTTCCCTTTATGGGTTTAACTTAGTGATGTTCGTTGCCTCACTCATATCTTTATCGTTTCGTTCGATAAGTGAAGTGGAAGTGCTATTGACTACATTTTTTATCAATATAGTTATCATTCTTGCTTTGTTAGGAAAAGGATTCGTTTATCTTAAAAAAGATGAACAGCAAAATACGGTCAAAGGTTTGCTTTTAGCCATTGGGTTATCTGCCGCACCATTTGTTTTATTTTATAGTCTCCCGGTTCTAATCATTGGAAAATGGGTACTACCAGCTGAATTAACCGTTACTTCGCTTTTTGTGTTGCCATCTGTCTTTCTTTATTTAATTTGTACAGATCGGTTATTTCGATTGCAGTTTTCCATCAATCGCTTTGTGTACTATGCTTTTTTATCATTCCTCCCAGCTTTTCTTATTACATTGCTTTATGCCAAATTTGTCAATGAAGCGTGGAGACTTGTTGAATTCGTTTTGTTGTTTTTACTAATTTATATAATAAATATCCTTGCTCTCTATTTAAAAGAATGTTTCGATCGAACATTAAGAGCTAAGTTATATGTACAAAAAGACTTTTACCAAGAAAGTATATATCGAATCGGCGAAACATTAAAAAAACAGAAAAACATGCAAGAAGTGATCCAATGCCTAGAAAAAGAGGTGAGCAAATTATTAGCTATAGAGGAACTGGCTTTTGTACAACCAGCAATTAAAAATATGCAAGCACCTTTTCAATGTGATGAAAAAGAGTGGATGAAACTAACCAAAAAGATGGATAGAAAACCACTTTCGATTGGGAAAATCATTGAAAATAAGCGTTTGTTTGCGGTTTTTGTAGGCTCGTTCCGGCAAGGTCCTTTACTATTAATAGGAAAAAAGAAACATCCTATTCCATTTACGGCAGAACAAACAGATTGGTTATCGACTATTGTCTATTATACCAGCATCACGATTGAAAATATGGCCAAAGTAGAGGATTTAATAAAAGAGTTAGACAATCTAAAGGAAAGCAGAAATTCTATTTGGCTCACTCGTTTGATCTTTCAATGGTCGGAAAAGGAAAGAAGAAAGTTATCCATTGATTTGCACGATACGATTCTTCAAGATTTAATTGTTTTAAAACGGAAAGTGGAGAGTTTGCGCGTTCAAAATATGCGTATGGATGAAATGAAAAAGCAGCTAAACACTATCGAAGAAGAAATCGTAGATATGATTGATTTAACAAGAGAGATATGCCATGAATTAAGACCGCCATTTTTGAGTCAAATCGGATTAAAGGAAGCGATCGTACAGTTAATCCAACGATTCCAATTACGTGCGAATATAAAAGTGAAATGGCATATTCATTTATCAATCAAATTAGATGAAGAACGAGAACTTGCAGTATATCGGATTATCCAAGAATTATTAAACAATGCGCTGAAACATTCGCAGGCATCACATATTCAACTAACATTGGAGACTTACGATGAGAAAGTTCAACTTCATTATGTTGATAATGGTATAGGTATAGACATGGAAACATTAAATCATTGTGATGGCAAGCTTGGTTTGTTTGGCATAAAAGAGCGCGTTGAAAGCTTGAGTGGAACATGCGAGATGACGTCACAACTTGGAGATGGGCTACATATCATTGTCACAATCCCGTTATGAACATGAAAGGGGACTTACTTGTATGATTCATATTTTAATTGTCGATGATCATCGCCTTGTTGGTGAAGGGACAAAGAACATGCTGGAGAACGAACAAGATTTTCAAGTAGAACTTGTTACATCTGGCACAGAAGCGGAACAGATGATGGAACAACGTACATATGATGTGTTTTTGCTTGATTGGCGTATGCCGGATATGAGCGGCACCGAATTAAGTAAGCGAATTCTTCAAAAACAACCGAATGCGAAAATTGTCATATATACCGGATATGATGTTGCTCCTTTTTTTAATTATTTGATTGAATCAGGCATTACAGGTTTTGTCAGTAAAACGGGGACAAGCGAGCAATTGATTACAGCGATTCGCTGTGCATTAAGAGATGAAGTTGTCATTCCTGTGCATTTACTGCGTCAGCTGCATCGTTGCGAAGTAAAGGCCAAGATTGCAGAAAGTGAAGAACATGTTGCGCTGAGTCAGCTCGAGCAAGAAATATTAATGGAAGTCGCCAACGGTTTATGTAATAAAGACATTGCCAAAAAACATCATATAAGCCAGCGAAGTGTAGAAAGACACCTATCGCGTATCTTCATCAAGCTACACGTATCTTCGCGAATAGAAGCCGTGGAAAAAGCAAAACAATTAGGACTCATTCCAGAGCTTCATATGTTGTTAACGCCTTCATCTGATCGGTGAGGGCGTTTTCTTTTTCAAGTCCGCCATTTCGTGTCGATACTCCGCTAAAAAATGGCGGGGTTCTGACACAAGTTGGCGGTGAAGGAACAAGGGATCATAAATATAATTGAGTATAGGGAGGGGATAAAAATGTTTAAAGTAAAAATTGCTGGAATGGGAAAAGCCGTTGGTTCACTGAAAGTAAAAAGTGAAGAATTAGAAGAAAAAATGAATGTTACGAGCGGTTGGATTGTTAAGGCAACAGGTATTGAGTCTAGACATTATGTTGATTTTGAAAATGGAGAAAATGCGTTAACATTAGGTGTAAAAGCTGCTAAGCAGGCAATCCAAAATAGCGGAATTGATCCGGAGCAGATTGATTGTATAATTGGTGCGAATGGTTCTCCATTACAGGCCATTCCGTGCGGAGCTAGTTTATTTCAGCGAGAATTAGGTTTGGGCGATTCAGGGATTCCGTGTTTTGATGTTGATACGACGTGTTATAGTTTCGGATTAGCTTTATTTGTGGCGGCTAATCTTATTCATAATCAAGTCTACAATTGCATCTTAATCATCAGTTCAGATGCTCCAAGTCCAACATTGCCAAAAACTTCTAATGAGGTAAGAGCTCTGTTTGGAGATGGGGCTGCTGCTGCGATTGTCACCAAATCTGCAAAAGATGAAAAAAGCGTTCTTCATTATTTCAAAATGCAAACTTATGGTTCAGGGGCAAATTTGACATGTGTGAAAGGAGGAGGTACGTTAAGACACCCTAATGATCCAAATACGAGAATGGAAGATAATTTGTTTCAGATGGATGGCAGAAAAGTGTTTAGGTATGCAGTTCGTTTGCTTCCTGATTTTTTTCAAGATTTTTTTTCTGAAAGTGGTATATGTCAAAGTGATGTTAAATATTTATTCCCTCATCAAACAAGCAAGCATGGAATAGACATTTTTAGAAAGTTTGGATTTCATTCAGAACAAATTGCCTCTCATATTTCTACACATGGGAACTGTATTGCAGCTTCTCTCCCAATGTTATTGTTTGACTATATAGAAGATAACAAGATTAATAGAGGAGATTTAGTGTTATTATTCGGAACTTCCGCCGGTTTATCTATAGGGTGTGTAGCCTTAACATATTAAAACAATACAGTGAATATTTTTTTGGATGTGATGATATTCATGTTTAAAAGCTTAGGTAAGATGACATATGTCTATCGCTGGATTATATTAGCTTTATGGGGAATCGCTTCATTTTTACTTATTTTATATGCATTTAAACTCCCGGATGTGCTCAGTGGCGATGGGTTTGAGATGAAAGGTTCTTATGCAAAAGTCCAAAAAATAGCGAAAGAGGAATTTAATCTTCCTAATAATAGCGTTATTGTTTTATTCGAAAAGGAAGAAAAAGTAAAGGAGGAGGCGTTTAGGCAGTTTATACTAAAAAAGCTGGAAAGTGTTCAAAATGTAGAGGGATTAGTTAGTCTTATATCTCCTTATGATCAAGAAGGGCAGTTAAAAGGCAGTGTAGCATTTGCTGTTTTGGGATTTGATCGGGAATTTAACGATATGGGGGATATACTCAATGAGTTAAAGATGAAGTTAAAAAGTGAGGATGGAATTCATATTCGTTTGACAGGACCGGCATTGATTAATGAGGATATGAATAAGGCAAGTCAAGAAGATTTGAAGAAAGCAGAAATGATTGGAATCCCGATTGCTTTAATTGTTTTATTAATCGCATTTGGGAGTTTTGTCGCGGCATCTGTTCCGATTGTGATTGGCTTACTTGCTGTTGGTTGTTCGATGGGAACTTTGTATTTCATCGGTCAGCAGAAAGAGTTATCCATCTTTACATTGAATATTGTTCCGATGATTGGATTGGCTTTAGGAATTGATTTTGCTTTGTTATTTATCAGTCGTTTTCGGGAAGAGCTAAAATCTAGGGATGTAAAGGAAGCAATTGTTGTTACAGCGCAAACTGCGGGGAGAGCTATCTTATTTTCGGCTTTATGCGTGATTTTAGGGTTAGCTAGCATGTTAGTTATTGATGTTGAAATTTTTAAGACAGTGGCCATCAGCGGAGCAGTGATTGTCATCTTCTCATTAGTCATAGCGCTGACATTTCTGCCTGCTCTTTTATCTGTAATAGGAAGAAATATTAACAAATTACAGGTTCTCGAGATTAAAGGAAGCGGAGAGGGTGTATGGCATCGATTTTCTAAGTTTGTCATGAATCGAGCAGGGATATTGTCGTTGATTAGCTTTGGAATTTTGCTTTTCTGTTCAATCCCTATTTCTAATATGAAACTGAGCATCCCTGATGCTACAGCGCTTCCAAAGGAATATGATACTAGGATAGCGTACGAAATTTACGAAAAAGAATTTTTGGGTGAAAATCATTCGGAAGTGCTAATGATCGTTCGCACGAAAGAAAATGATATACTTGAAAAAGAATCTCTTAGACAGCTGGAAAATTTGTTGCAAGATTTAAAGAAGGAAGAGATCGTGGCAAGTGTTGATTCTATCTTTTCAATCATGGGAGATTTACATTACCAACAACTTTATATGCTTCTGCACAATGATGAAACGAAGAAAAAAATAGCTCCTTTCATTAATAAATTAGTGAAAGGTAATCAAACGATTTTTACTGTTCATTTAAATGTTGATTTTGATTCGGAAGAAGCAAAAGAGTTTGCGAAGCGCTGGGAAAAAAATGACGGTCAGATTGAAGTGTTATTGGGAGGTTTACCAAAGTTTAACCAAGAAATTCATGATGAAATCTCCGAAAATTTCAAGTATAGTTTATTGATAGTTTTTGTATCTACATTTATTATTTTAGTTCTAGCATTTCGTTCGATTGTTATTCCTTTAAAAGCTATTGTGATGAATATCATGAGTTTAATGGCTTCATTTGGGCTTTTAGTATGGATTTTTCAAGAAGGACATTTTGGCTTTGAACCGGTTCCCGCTATCGCCCTTATGATTCCGGTCTTCGTTTTTGGAGTTGTCTTCGGTTTATCCATGGATTATGAAGTTTTCCTGTTGTCTAAAATTCAAGAAATCTACTTGAAGACGAATGACAATGATAGAGCTACAATCGAAGGCTTATCCTCGACTAGCAGGGTGGTTACATTTGCAGCGCTGATTATGATTATCGTAACAGGAGCATTTGCGTTTACAGGTATTGTTCCCGTCAAACAAATGGGGTTAGGAATAGCACTGGCTATTTTTATTGATGCTACAGTTGTTCGATTATTGCTTGTTCCATCGTTAATAAAGCTCATGGGAGATATAAATTGGTGGGCACCTAAGTTTTTAAAAAAGCTTCAACGAGCAAACGTTTTTCATGAATACTAAAAAGAATACGCCAAAGCAAAAAGCGTCGAAATGAATAAGTTTTATGCCGGAATAATAAGCTTATTGTATCATTTACAAATTTTTAACGAATTAAACGTAAACTTTGACAGAAGTCTCCCACTTCTATAAGTGGGAGATGAATGTCACTTGACAATTTTTTTGTATAATATGATCAGTGTTAGAAAGGAGGAATTGAGGAAATATCAATGAAATTAGATAGTAATAACCATTCAGTGTTTCTATTGTATTATCATCTCGTATTAGTAATCAAATTCAGCTAAAAGGTGAATTTGGAATAAATCCATTCTGTCATGGCATTGTTAGGATTGTTTGGTCTAGATATTAATTTATAAATGCTACGAGCAATTTGGAATGTATTTTCCAAAAAATTGTATCCCAATAAAAAGATTATAAAATTTGGGCTCATAATGGACATATTTTTAAAAAATATGAAACTCTTTTGAGGAGATATAAGCCAATGGGTTCCTTAGTCAATCCAGAGATTGTTCGTAAATCTTATTATATAGGGCTGTTTATGTATGAAGGGAGAGCAGCGTTAAACGACGGCACCATTTATAGTTTATCTAAACCACCGAGAAAAGCCTTGAAGACCATATGAATCATAACAAATCTCCCGTATCTTTCTTGGATTTGTCAAACACATCACCGAACGACTTTCTATCATTTCCTAGAAGCTGTTTTACGAAATTCAGCATGTTTGCCATTTAACGATGGTAAAAAGAAGAAAGGTGAAATATTTTATGACAAAGCTTAAAGAGATGAGAAAAAAGCCAATAACTGGATTGATTGTCATTGCGATGGCGGTGTTTATTGACATGCTTCTGTATAGCATCGTTGTTCCGCTCGTGCCTTTTTACACTTCTAAATTTGATGCTTCCCAAACAGTTATTGGCATACTAATCGGCTGTTATGCGTTTTCTTTTTTGATCGCTACTCCTATATTAGGAGGAATCTCTGACAAGTTTGGTAGACGAGGAGTCATGCTGTGGGGGCTGGTAGTTCTTTTAGCAAGCACTTTACTATTTGCTTTTGCAAATAGTATGTTGCTGCTCATTGTTGCTAGATTGCTTCAAGGTGTTGCGGCAGCGGCGACATGGACTGCGGGACTGGCGCTGATTACAGATATGTATCCGCCTGCTAAAAGGGGAAAGGCTTTAGGAGCCGTACTGACTTTTATGTCTGCAGGGACTCTTTTAGGTGCACCTGTAGGTGGAATGTTGTTTGAATGGGGAGGTTATCAGCTGCCGTTTTGGTTTGTTTCATGTTTTATTCTTTTAGATGGGCTTGCAAGGATGTTTTTATTAGAGGATCCGCCAAAGACGATGAATGCTGATAGTGTAGGAATGAAAATTTTCCGAGACCGTATAGTATTAAAAATTTTTGGTGTGGTTTTACTTGGAGCTTCTGCAATAAGTATTTTAGAGCCAATCCTGCCTATTTACCTTGAGGAACATTTAGGAGCTAATTCAATGCATATAGGGGTTCTGTTTGGCATTACGACTCTTGCTTATGGAATGGTAAGCCCCTTAGCTGGTTGGTTATCTGATCGATGCGGAACTTTTTCTTTGATGATAGCAGGCCTGCTTATTTTAGCTGTTTCTCTTCCATTGGTCATACTCCCTAACTCGTTAATATTAGAAGGAGCCGTACTTTTTTTGGTAGGGGCAGCGGCTGGTTTTGTCTTAACGCCGACTTTGCCGGAATTGGCGAATTCCGTTGATCGTTTAGGTGGGGGGGCGTATGCTACTGCGTTTGCTGTTTTTAATATGGCATATTCCTTAGGGATGATACTTGGTCCAATTGCAGGAGGAGGACTGGCCGATTTATTGGGTTTATCAACAGCTCTTTATATCATGTGTTTTGTTTTGATATGTTACAGTCTGTTTTCTAGGTTGATGAAACATGAGCAGAAAATCTGTAGAATGGATGAGTTGTGTTGGAGGAAAAAATGAAGTGTTTAAAACCGTTTTTTTTAGTAACGGATATTGGGTTTATTATATACTGGCTCATTACCTTTTTCCATCTTATACCTGAAGAAGTAGCGTTTAAAGACTATGATAACCCGATTATTATCGCATGGAACTGGTCGTTTTTCCCATTAGATATTTTCATTTCTATCACTGGTCTTTACAGTATATATCTATATAATAAAAACAACCCGGCATGGCGGAACTGGGCTCTGATTTCTCTTGTGTTGACTTTTTGTTCCGGCTTGCAGGCCATTGCATTTTGGGCTTTTAGCAAGGATTTTGACATTACTTGGTGGGCTATCAACTTGTATTTGATGATTTATCCATTATTTTTTATTAGAACTTTCATTGCCGCAAAGAAATAGGATCGTCTGTGAAGGGTCATGATTTATCAGGATCATTGGTGAAATGCTATTATGATACTCTTTCAAGCATTTTTAGAATAAAGGAGTGCTGTTCGTGTATTTTCTTATTTGGGGCTTTCTTGTTTGGCTAGGAGCAACCCTCATTTTCCGATTTTTTGGACATTTTTTCTTCAACCCAGAAAATGCTTTGCTTCTTCTGTTATCCTATCTGCTTGTTGTTCCACTCATTTTTTTATTAACTTATCCTCTATACAAACTCAAAGGTTTAAAAAAAGATGAGCGTTTAAAAGCCGCTATGTTTATCGCGCTTCCCGGCATGTTCATTGATACGATTGTATTTAGTTATCTTTCCAAAAGTGTTTACTAATTTACCAGTAGAATCTGATCGATATTTTGGTTCTTGGTTATTATGGGCATATAGTTTAATTTTAATAACCGGGCTTTCCCCGAGAAAAGAGTAAAGAAGAATTGTTTTACAACAGCTTTTGATTGGCGTCACAGGAGTATTGGGCAGAGTCCTTATTTTCTAAACTTGTAAAAAACGTCGAGGCCAAGGCGATGGATTTTTTATGTAACATTTATGCATGGATGATGTGTTTTGCAATAAATTTAAGCATATTAATGTCCCTATTGTGTTATTAGTGTTTCCGTTCGTATATCTTGCTGTTTGTGTACAAAATGAGCCCATTCATAAATTTAAACTTTATGCTTCTATATCTAAGAAGGGAATGAACGTATGCTTTACCGTAAAAATAATATTTCTTCTGAAATCGATTGGCTAAAAGATCATACATACAGTATACAATTGCATGAATTAGATGGTCATTCCGATTTGTATTTTTTAAAACCTTTACTGCAAAATAAACGGATCGTTTTTTTGGGAGAGAATGGCCACGGTGTGGCAGAACATAGCCTGATTAAAACAAAGATGATTAAGTACTTACATAAAGAATTGGGGTTTCGAGTTTTAGCATTCGAAAGCAGTTTTAGTGACTGCAGCATATGCTTTTATCAACAAGATCAACTGGATACAAGGCAATGGATGAAACATTCTTTGTTTAAAGTCTGGCATACAGAGGAAGTAGAGACGCTCTTTCATTATGTGAAGGAAATGCAATTATTGAATCAACCTCTCATCCTAACAGGATTGGATATTCAGCCTACCTCGAGCGATCATATTACCGGCAAGTTTTTGGTAGAAGTATTTTCCAATATGGATAAGGACTTTGGCGAGAAAATAGCATCATTGGAACGAGAAATGCTTTACCAATATGTCAATTCCCGTAATCGGTCAATTTCCAAAAAGGAACGTAAGCGGAAATGCAAAGAATTAATGAAGCTTTATAAAGAATTCCTTCTTTTATTAGATAAAAACAGTCTTGAATTACAAAATAAGTTTGGAAAAGACGCTTTTTTGCTTGTGAACAGAATTTTGCAAAACCGAATTTCCCTTATACAGATGATCTCTTCCCATTTCATGAAAGCGATAAAAATCCGAAATAAGGCAATGGCTGACAATATTTTGTGGCTGGCACAAGAGATGTTTCCGAATGAGAAGATAATAATATGGGCGCATAATGGGCATATAATGAAACAATCTAGGAGCTTACTAGGGTTTCCATCGACATTTTCTTATTTACCTCCCAAAATCAAGGAATTCTCCTATACCATTGGCTTCTTTATGTATAGTGGACAAGCAGCGGAAAATAATCGCAGTGTATATGAAGTACAGCAACCTGATCAAGACAGCATCGAGTTTCGAATCAAGCAAGCCGGGCATGAAATTGGCTTTTTCGATATCTCGCAGCAAAGAAAAGTGCCTCAAAACCGTTGGCTTTTTCAGCACACTTACACAATGCATGAAGGGAAGCAATTAAATCTTATCAAACCTAGCGCTTGTTATGACGGGCTTGTCGTTTGTGCGAAAACATCACCACCAAAGTACATCAATCTAAACTAAAGAAGTTTTCCATAAAAACATTGAAGATGAAATTGGTAATAGGAAATATAATGTTCTCCTTTTCATTCGTTTAGCGATATTGTTTTTCCATGCTGCGCGATGTGCATAAAAATATGGAGGAATATGTAAATGAATGAAAAAGAGATAGTACACGATAGACACAAAGGAAATGATGACGCAAAAAAAGGAAACAGCAAAGTAAATATTTACAAAATTTTATGGCTCCTTCCAATCGTATTTGCCATTCATAATATGGAGGAGCTCCTTTTTCTTGAAGAATGGGCAAAAGAGGTGTTCGCTGGCCGTTCATGAATATTTTTTGCGAATTGTACGAGCTTCGAAATCAATGAATCCGCTTATTATTATTTTCTTAATCATATCGAGGCTTATCATTTTTCCTTTCATGTGATGTAATATTCGCTTTTGTCAAACATGGAAGCCGTTCTCGGCTATTCAAGGTGTTGTAATTTCTATAGGAGCTATTGTTATTTCTGTCATTGGCTGTCTTTTAATTTTATATACTGAAAGTTTTTTACCAACTTTGATCTGCCATTTGTTGTTTGTAATTTTCTATCTAGGTGGTTCTGATTCACGTGAGGCATCTTATTCTATGTAAGACATTTAAAAAGATAATAAGGAAAGGAGTTGAAAAGCACAGTGATCATAGAAGTAGAAGATTTAGTTGTAGAGTACAAAGGTGTGCAAGTGGTAGATCATGTTAGTTTTTCTGTCGAAGAAGGAGAAATTTTTGGGATGATTGGTCCAAATGGAGCAGGAAAGACTACGACGATTGAATGCATTGAGGGAATAAGAGAAAATTATTCCGGGAGCATTCGTGTCTTGGGGCTAAATCCGAAAGTTGACAGGAAGAAGCTGTACAATCTGATAGGGGTTCAACTACAAGAAACTTCATATCAGGATAAAATTAAGGTGTGGGAAATTTGTAAGATGTTCTCCTCTTTCTATGCAAACCCTTTACCGTATGAGAGTTTGTTGAATGATTTCGGCCTCTATGACAAAGTTAACTCATACGTATCTAAGTTGTCTGGTGGCCAACGACAAAAGTTAGCGATTATCCTTGCTTTGATAGCAAATCCAAAAATTATCTTTTTAGATGAGCTTTCAACTGGTCTGGATCCTCAAGCGAGGCGTTCTATGTGGGAGTTGATAAAGGGGCTGCAAAAGGATGGAAAAACTATCTACATGACAACACACTTTATGGATGAAGCAGAATACCTATGTAATCGTATCGCAATTATGGACAAAGGCAAAGTTGTGGCGGTTGATACAGTGGAGAACCTTATTAAAAGATTCGGATTAGAAGAAACGGTTGTATTTAAGGCGGATGAACTGAATCTGGATGAAATAGAAAGAATTGCAGGAGTTACTAGTCTTGAGAGAAGAGGTTCAGAAGTTTGTGTTAAAGGAAGAGAGATTAATTTTGTTAATAATATTTTGAATTATTTGGGTAATAATCAAATTAGATATAGAGACCTGAAGGTGATTCAGCCGTCTCTTGAAGATGTTTTTCTTAAAATAACAGCTGAAAAATCGGAGGGAATGTAATGAAAATGTTATATAACATTACATATATTGAGTTCAAATTGTTCTTAAGGACATTTGTGAACGTCTTTTTCTCTCTAGTTTTTCCATCGATGCTGCTTCTTATCTTTGGGGGAATCTACGGTAATGAGCCATCCGACATGTTTCAAGGACATGGAACTGTTGATGTTTCCGTTCCAGCATATATAGCAATGATTATTGCAGTGACTGGGATTATGAGTTTGCCCTTGTCGGTGAGCGGTTATCGTGAAAGGAAAATTCTCAAGCGGCTGAAAGCAACTCCAATTAATCCTTTTTACATTCTCCTATCCCAAATTCTAGTCAATTTCATTATGACAGTGTTGGGAATGGTTATATTGTTTCTTGTTGGTAAAATAGTGTTTGAATTGGATTTTATGGGAGAGTTTTTTGATATGTTAGTCGCATTTATCCTATCCACCTTAAGTATTTTTTCCATTGGGTTTGCTATTGCTAGTTTTTCTCCAAATATGAAATTTGCCACGGTTATCGCAAATATCGTGTATTTTCCCATGCTTTTTCTAACAGGGGCCACAGTGCCTCTAGAAATTATGCCAAAATTAATGGTTAATATTTCTAAAGCAATTCCACTTACCTATGCTGTGGAGCTACTTAAGGGTGTTTGGCTGGGCAAGGATTTATCTGAGTTTTCGAAAGAAATTTTAGTTCTATGCGGTATTTTGGCCGTATGTACAACTATTTCTGTCAAAAAGTTCAAATGGGAGTAAATTTATAGGAAACAGATTATTAGTAGGAGGCTTTTCTATGCAAGAAGAAAGGCTTAGTTTACCTGAAGAATTTTTTCTGTTATGGAACTATTTTATAGAGGAATGTTAATGGAAAAAGACCAAAAACTAGTGTTAGTTGAGTCAAAAAGGACTGGATTAGAATTTCTGGATGCGATATTGGATATATTTTCCAAACAAAATAAAAATAAAAGCTTGCTCCATTGGATGATTAACCTTCCTACTAGAGGGCTGCGTACAAGGCATCGTATTGCTAATCACTTAGTTCAAAAAAAAATTCTGAAGCCCGCGAGGAAACGATTCCTTTATATAATTCCTGTTAAGAGTTTATTAGAAGTGAAATCTGGAATAAGGGAGGAAATTTTTGAGAGGATGCGAGAAAAACTCTTAAGATGCGCCCTGATGGATGAACAGACGCTAGGTTTAGCACTCTTAATGAAACAGGCCGGAGTATTAAGGCGTTATTTTCCAGAACAGGATGTTTCAAAGATTGAGTATACATTTCAAAAACTTCAAAATGAGAAAATGGGTAATATTTCCTTTCGGCTAATTGAGACAATTAACTCAGCTTATAAAACATTAGGGGCGACTAAATGGGAGTCATTAGGCATGTGGTAAAGATTGATTGGTATGCGCGTTTAGGATAAGCTTAGCGTTAAAGCCGATGATCTCACATTCTAGCTTATCCTATAGGCAGGTGGTTCCTTATTTTTGTAAATTGAGGATCTTTATAAAATGTGTCCGTTTTTTTGTGTGCATGAGGGCACAAAGAAAGCGAAAGTAAAGGTGGGCAAATCATCAATCACGGAGGAATTGCCGCATGCTATCTTCATTTATCAAAGATTTGACCGCTCTGCCGATTTTCTTATTGGAGATGAACGAAAAGAGGCAATGCTTTCTTGCATTGTTTTTCCTTTCCTCAATGTCCAATGTAAAGAATCAACAAAATAAAATTAATCAAACTTTTAGCCGTTTCTTTCCGTTGATCATGCTCCCTGATTCGTTCATATTAGAAGAATCCGACCTTTTTTAGTAGGAGCAGCTGCCGGTGTTGTTTTAATGCCAACTTTACCGGAATCAGCGAATTCCGCTGATCGGTTGGGAGGAGCGCAGATGACATTTTTGATATGGCCCATCTCTTAGGGATGGTCCGTGGGCCGATTGCAGGGAGGCCGATTTGTTAAGTATATTAACCGCTCTTTATATTATGTTGTCTCATTGATGAAGCATATGAACGAAAAAGCGATAGAATGGATGAGTGATATTGCGGGAAAAAATGAAGTGCTTAAAACCGTTTTTTTTTGGTCACTGATATTGGATTTATTGTATATTGGTTCATCACGCTTTTCCATCTCATACCTGAAAGTGTAGCGTTTAAAGATTATGATAATCCAATTATTGTTGCATGGAACTGGTCTTTTTTTCCGTTGGATATTCTTATTTCCATAACCAGTTTTTACAGCATATATCAATATCATAAAAACAACCCGGCGTGGACGAATTACGCTTTAGTTTCTCTTGTTTTGACTTTTTGTTCCGGCTTGCAGGCCATTGCATTTTGGGTTTTCCGCAAAGATTTTGACATCACTTGGTGGGCTGCCAACTTGTATTTAATGATTTACCCGTTGTTTTTTATTAAAGATTTTATTGCCGAAAAGAATAAGGACCGTCTGTGAAGGTATGATGGATCAAAATTGTTGGTGAAATGCGGTTATGACCTTATTTAAGAAAAAGGGGTGTTGATCGTGTATTTTCTTATTTGGGGATTTCTTGTCTGGTTAGGAGCAACCCTCATTTTCCGGTTTTTTGGCCATTTTTTCTTCCATCCAGAAAACGCTTTACTTCTTCTTTTGTCCTATCTGCTTGTTGTTCCGGTCATTGCTTTATTAACCTATCCGCTGTACAAGCTTAAAGACTTGACAAAAGAGGAACGTTTAAAAGCCGCTATGTTTATCGCGCTTCCCGGCATGTTCATTGATACGGTTGTGTTAGTGATCTTTCCAGATGTGTTTACGAATTTACCTGTGCAATCCGATCGGTATTTTGGTTCTTGGTTATTATGGGCGTACAGTTTAATTTTGATAACGGGTCTTCCGTTAAAAAAGCGAGAGGGAGGTGACAAATGAAAAAATGTTTAAAATGTTTGTCTGGCCGTTTTACAGGCTTTGGGGCAGTAATGCTACGGAATATTATGAAAGCAAGGGGATAAACACATGTTTCACCGCAAAAATAATATTTCTTCTGAAATCAATTGGCTAAAAGATCATACATACAGTATACAATTGCATGAATTAGATGATCATTCAGATTTGTATTTTTTAAAACCTTTACTACATAATAAACGGATCGTTTTCTGATGATGTATAAAATTTTGTGTAAAGCATTTTACTAGATCAAAAGAAAAAAGGTAGGGCATTCTCTGATTGGACCAAAAATCTTAGAGAAAGGAGTACCCTACCTATGTCTAAAAGAAATATACCGAATGTCGACTGGGCAAATCAACTGGAAAGCGTCATTCGTCAGTTTGTGAAGGAAAAATTAGAACTGATCATGCGGGAAGAAATCAAACATTTCCTCGAAATCGAACAGGCTGGAACGCAGAATATGAGAAACGGCTACTATCAACGAAATCTAGATACGCAATATGGTCGGATTGAAGGTCTTTTGGTTCCAAGAGACCGAAACGGGGAATTTCAAACACAGTTGTTTGCCTCATACCAACGGCACACCGGCCGGCTGGAGGAAGCCATCATTAGGATGTATCAAAGTGGCATGAGTACACGGGAAATTGGCAAGTTTATCGAACGAATTCTAGGAAATGCTTATTCTCCAGCGACGATCAGCCGGATTACCGATGTCGTGAAAGAAGACATCGAGAAATGGCACCATCGTCCACTATCCAAACGTTATTCGGTCTTTGTACGTGAAACTTCGCCGCGATACGGTAGAGAAAGAAGTCATTTATGTGGTGTTAGGGGTGAACGAAGAAGGATATCGCGAAATTTTGGATTTCTTCGTGGGAGGACAAGAAAGCGCCTATGGATGGCGGGGGATTCTCCAACAGCTCTACCAAAGAGGCGTCAAGGAAGTGCTTCTGGGCGTGTTCGATGGACTACCGGGGTTGGAGGAAGCCTTTAAGGCGGTTTGTCCGAAAGCCGATGTGCAGCGTTGTGTCATTCACAAAGTACGTAATACCTTACATCGTGTTCGGAAAAAAGACCAATTTGAAGTGGCAGAGGATCTCAAACTGATTTATCGCGCGACGAATAAGGAGATGGCGTTACAAATGTTTCAACAGTTTGAGTCGAAATAGTCCAGCAAATATCCAAGAGAAGTCCAATCTTGGGCTAATGAGTTGGATGTCCTCCTTACATGTATGGATGATCCAAGCAGTATTCGAAGTGTGATTTACACGACGAATGCCATCGAACGAACGATCAAAGAGATTCGGAAACGTCTAAAGCCGATGAACAGTTTGAGCAGTTTAGAAGCTGCGGAAAAAGTCGTGTATTTGACCATCCAAGATTTTAATGAGAAATGGGCAGGGCGAAAGTTAAGAGGATTTGCCGAAGCGCATGAAGCCCTCGAGCGAATGTTTGAAGAACGTTACAATTAACTAAATAATGTAAATAAATGAGATAAGGGGGATTCTCCCTTTGCATACAGAAGACTGAATATTCAGTCTCCTCAGTCCCCTATCAATTCAAATCCATTTCAGAGAAACCCTACCCCAATACATTACACAAAATTCTTGACGGTACCAAATACCATGGGAGGTGTTTCATTGAAGAAAATTATATTTATTGTTTTTTTTATTGTGACCATACTTTTTTGCGTTAATTGTAGCGGAAATAATAAGGGAAGTGAAAAATCTATACAACCAGAAATAGAGAGTTATGAAGAAAAAAGACATAGTTCTACTGAGAAGAAAGAAATTCCTTGGAGTATTGAATATTTAAAAATTCAATAAATTCACGATAGTTACAAAGTCTTTGGAGAAGGTGTTTCCATTGCTATTTTAGACACAGGTATTAAAAGTAATCATAAAGATCTGAAGATTAGAGGTGGAATAAATATTATTAATCATTCGACGAATTACGAAGATGATAATGGACACGGTACACATATAGCAGGGATTATAGCACGAATTGCACCAAAAGCAGAACTATATTCAGTAAAAGTATTAAATAAGAAGCAAATTGGCTCATACGAAAATATTGCTAAGGGAATTGAGTGGGCTATTAATAATGATATAGATATTATTCTCATGAGTTTTGGTGGAAGTAAAGATTCACGTATATTAAAAGAAGCTATTAAGAAAGCTGATTCAGAAAATATTACTCTTATTGCATCTACTGGAAATACTGCTCTATCAAACAACTCTATTACATATCCCGCAAAATACGAAGAAGTTATTGCTGTAGGGGCAATAACTGAAAATAATGAGAGGTGGGTTGGCTCTAATACTGGAAAAGAACTCACGGTTATGGCACCAGGACACAAAATATTAAGTACATCTATAGACGGTAACTATACTATAAGAAGCGGTACATCTTTAGCTGCAGCTCATGTTGCCGGAGGCCTAGCATTACTCTTAAGCTATAATCCTTTATTAGATAATAAAGATTTAAGAGAGATAATCATACAATCTTCTATCAAAAAAACTCCTGACGGATATAGGATCTTCAATTTAGAAGAGGCTTTTAAGATATGTAAAAATTTCAAAAAATAGTACAAATATTTGTATAATAATGGTATAATTTACATATTATTTATAATTGAGAGTTTTGCAAAATTAGATTTTTATTAAAAAGAGTTTTAAAAGAAACCCAAATAAATTGGGGTATTTTGTATCTTTGGTTTACAAATATTCTGTTTGTCCTTTTTTGGGCGTACTTGCAGAATTTTTCGCTTTAAAAATTTTTTAAGCGGTTTGTTGCTTTTTACTCTCTTTTGCCATTGCGAGAGCTGAAACCAGTAATACGATGGCGTTCAAGTAAATATGAGTTTTTACTTTATCGATTCCCCACACATGCAGGGAGTTCGCTGTAAGATAACTTTTCATTCTTGAATTGCACCGTTCTACACTGGTTCGCTCATTGTAAAGTTCTTTCCAACGTTTGGAATCGCGGTGTGGATTAGAGTACCGGCGAAGATCCTTATTCACGTTAATTTTTACTACCATTCCATAGTTGGAGGATGAACAGGCTGCCATTCCTAATGGGCAATCCACTTTTCCGGTTGCGTGTGGACATCTGAATTTGAGCTGATCCTTATTGGCGCCCCAATAAGTCATTTCGTACCCCATCGAACAGCGTGGGGTTCCATTGGAGGCAATTCCTTCGGGAGGCTCCTTTTCATTACGCAAATTGAGTGGAATAATAGCTTGAGCCCCGATGTTCTTGGCGGATTCGTAGTTTTTTAGCTGGTCGTACCCACCATCCATTATCAGGAAATCAATTTTAGAGTTTGTACAACTCTTTACTTGTTCAATTAATTGTGGTGCGACATCCCCATCGTTGATATGAGCAGGGGTTACTTCAATCGCCATTGGTAATTCACTTTTGGTGTCAACGGAAAGATGCATCTTATAGCCAAACCAAGTAATTTTATTACCGAAGGAATCAAACTTTGCCCCCCAATTGGCGTTGCCTGTTTGTTCACTTCGCTTCTTAGGCTGCTTCTTTTCATAAGCATCAATGGCGGCACTGTCGATAGCCTGATGTTTTCCATCAATTACTCCTTCCTCTTGAGCTAACTGGACGAGATCTTGAAAGATTCTTTTCACAAGTCCAGTTTTGGTTAGTGAAGAAAATACTCGGCTAAGAGTAGAGATGGATGGTGCAGGCCTGCTAATATCTAAACCACATTGGTAACGAAAACGCAGGTCATTTTTTAATCGATTGTGAAGAGAAGTAAAAGTATCAATACCTTCTAATGGGGCAGCGATAAGAGCCCTTAATATCCCTTCTTTGGAATGTCCTTCAGCCCCTTGGGGTGAAGAACTTTTCAATTGTTTAGCATAAGGACGCAAATCTAGAGCACTAAAAAAGATCGGTAATTTCTCTTTTGACTCTAAAATTTGCAATTCTTCAAAGGAAAATAGACTTTCTTGTAGAATATACAAAGTGACTTCCTCCTTATGGATTTTTGTGGTTTGGTCACTTCAAAATTCTACAAATAAGGGGTGAAGTCCTTTTTTATGCTTTAGAAAACCTTATGGCTCTTGGGTTGAAAAATGTGCAAAATGCTCAAAAAACAAAAGGCCAACCAGCAAAAAAAGAAAATTTCTTCGACGGTTCGAGTGGATGTAGAGCGGTTGGAATATTTAATGAATCTTGTAGGGGAATTGGTGATTGACCAAACAAGCTGATGGAGGAAATTGCTTCATCGGCATCATCGTTAAGCAAAATGGCAGAAAATATGCAAACAATGTTAAACCGGTTTACCGTATAAGGAAGCGTATTTACATTGCTTTATAAGTATGTTAATATTAAGAAAAATTAAATAAGTTTGTCGCTTATCTACTAGGGGAGTCCAATAGCTTGGACTGAGAAAAGAACGCGCTTAAGTTCTTTGACCCTTTGAACCTGATCTGGGTTATACCAGCGTAGGGAAGTAGATAGCGGGAGTGTATGTGTTTGTTGCGTACGTTTCGCTATTTGCGTTCCATCGGGTTCTCTTAGAGAACCCGATTTTTATTTCCGCATATATTCTCCTATCTCTGCCCCGCGTTTTGGTGTAACTTCAGATCCTAAATCATTATTTTAAGGGAGAGGAGTTACATGCAAAACATCAAATCTTTCATGCAATTTCCTGCGAGTAAAAAGGTATATGTCGAAGGTTCAAGATCGGATATTCGTGTACCGATGAGAGGAATTACGTTAAGTCCAACAAAGACAGAAACAGGAATCATTGAAAATGAACCTGTTCGTGTTTATGACACAAGCGGTCCTTACACCGATCCTGATTTTCAGCCGGACATTCAAAAAGGATTGCCTCCGCTAAGAAAACGCTGGATTTTAGAAAGAGGCGACGTTGAAGAATACGAGGGGCGTCCAGTGAAACCGGAAGATAACGGATTCCGTAATGAGAAGCAATCAGAGATTACTCTGCCTTTCGAGAGAAAACCACTGCGCGCAAAAAAAGGAAAAACTGTAACACAAATGCATTATGCAAAACGAGGGATTATTACGCCGGAGATGGAATTTGTTGCGATTCGCGAAAATATAGATCCGGAAATCGTACGTCAAGAAGTTGCCGAAGGAAGAGCGATTATTCCTTCGAATATTAACCATCCGGAAAGTGAACCGATGATTATTGGGAGTCGTTTTCATGTAAAAATTAACGCGAATATTGGTAATTCCGTAGTCACATCATCCATTGAAGAAGAAGTCGAAAAAATGCTTTGGGCGGTGCGCTGGGGAGCAGACACGATTATGGACTTATCGACGGGAAAACACATTCATGCGACACGAGAATATATTATTCGCAATTCCCCTGTGCCTGTCGGGACAGTTCCGATTTATCAAGCGCTTGAAAAAGTAAACGGCGTCGTTGAAGACTTAACGTGGGAAATTTACCGTGATACGCTCATCGAACAAGCGGAACAAGGGGTGGACTATTTTACGATTCACGCGGGGGTGCTGCTTCGTTACATACCGATGACGGTAAACCGAACGACTGGCATTGTTTCACGCGGCGGCTCGATTATGGCGCAATGGTGTTTAGCCCACCATGAAGAAAACTTCTTATACACGCATTTTGAAGAGATATGCGAGATTTTGAAAACGTACGATATTGCAGTATCGCTTGGAGACGGGCTGCGTCCAGGCTCGATTGCCGATGCGAATGACGAAGCACAGTTTGCTGAATTGGAGACGCTTGGAGAATTAACGGAAATCGCTTGGAAGCATGATGTGCAAGTGATGATCGAAGGGCCAGGGCATGTGCCGATGCATAAAATTAAAGAAAATGTCGATAAGCAAATCGAAATTTGTAAAGGTGCGCCGTTTTACACATTAGGACCGCTTACGACCGATATCGCGCCGGGATATGACCACATTACATCCGCGATTGGAGCGGCGATCATTGGCGCGTACGGAACGGCGATGCTTTGTTACGTGACGCCAAAAGAGCATTTAGGGCTGCCGAATAAAGATGATGTGCGTGAAGGAGTGATCGCTTATAAAATCGCAGCACACGCGGCCGATTTAGCAAAAGGGCACCCGGGAGCTCAACGGCGGGATGACGCGTTATCAAAAGCGCGCTTTGAGTTTCGTTGGAACGATCAGTTCAACCTTTCGCTTGATCCAGATCGAGCTCGGGAATATCATGATGAAACATTGCCGGCGGAAGGGGCGAAAGTCGCGCATTTTTGTTCAATGTGCGGGCCGAAGTTTTGCTCGATGAAAATTTCACATGAGCTGCAAAAAACGGTGAGGGAAGAAGGGATGAAACAAAAAGCGAAGGAGTTTGTCGAAAATGGCTCATCTCTCTATCGATAATGTTCAAGAGTTGCAAAAGGACATTGCCGAACTGAAGGAAAAAATTCTTAAATTGGAACAGCAAATTGCCCATATTCAAAAAAATTGCCAGCATTCATTTTTTGAGACACCGTTTATGCGAAAATGTATCAAATGCCATTATATAGAGATTTTATATTATTGAATATGTAATTGGGTGAAGGGGATTGTCAAATATATAGCTAATCCATCTCCCGTTTTGCAGGGTGGAAATCGGGAAATGGATTAGCTTTTTTATTTTTGTTTTTAGTCATTTCTTTTAAGTTTATATATATATTACATCACTAGCGTCGCATAAATAAGTTTTGAAATTTCAGATTTTATTTTTCTGGAAAATTAGCAAAAAACGAAAACACATCCGTCATACGGTCAAATCGCTCATAATCTAAGTATCCACGATCGAACACGTACAGGCATTCTTAATCATCAATGAATATCTCTAATTGACCACGATCATGTTCGATTGCGTTTGTCAGTACGGCCTTGTCGGGATAAGAAAGTCCTTTTTCCATGAATACAAGACGCAAGTGAAGCTTTACACCCGATTTTGTTTTTCGGAACTCTGCCCATTTGTGGTTCGTCAAATTCAGTGGCAACGTACTCGAATCAATGATTTTTAGTGGCGTTGTCAGCTTTCTTCGCTTTTGAAAATGTGTTTTCTCATGAATTTGAGCCACTAAATCAAGAAAAATCGATTGAAAGAAAACCGTTGGAATGGCATTGATTCGTCTTCCTAATTGGGAAAAGCTAATCGATGGAAGACCTGTTGCACGTTGTAATTCTTCAGAAAAAACAGCGTCACTTAAAGCTCGCAAACTCTCGGTTTCATGTAATTGAGCGTACAACAGTAATTTCAGAAATGAAGCCATATAAAGCTTCTTTGTATAGTAATCTAAATGATAGGCTTTCACCATATCGTCAAATAAGTTGAAATTAATTGGTGAAAACCATTGTTCAAATGATGTTTTTCGTGTAAACTTATCCATAATCGTGATTCCTTTATATTGGATTTGGATAGGTTTACTACCACCAAACCATTATAAAGGATTTTTTTATGGAAAAATATAGTTACAGAAAATTCAGATTTATTATGTCTATTGATATTTTTTATGCGACACTAGTGTCCGATGGCGAATCCATATAATTACAAAAGGTATTTAATTTCTTATTATAGTGAATATAAAGAGAAACACACTACGATGTATAAAAATTCATAAGTTTCGAAAATAAAGAATACATGAATGGAAAGAAACACTTCTCAACAAAAATTTCCATTTTTTATTGTTTTGACAAATCTATTGATTGCCCGTAAAACGATTTTTATTGAAATCCCCTCCCCAAAACCAAACATTTCTTGAACTGTGCAACATTCCCCTAACTTTCTTCACAGACTTGTATTTCCAATTTCCCTTCATTTTAAGTAAAATAGGAAAAAAGAATGTTCGGAGGTAAGGATAGTGGATGAAATCTACCGCGCACTTAATGGCTATCCGAAAAGAATGATAGGATTATCCGCATTGGAAGCAATCATGGGGAATTTCTTTCATACATACGAAGAATTTGCCGGCTTTATTTTGAAGCTGGAACAGGAAGGCATTTTGGAGATGGTGAAGTCTAAAGGAAGAACGACAAGAAATCCATCGCTCGCCTTTCAGTACCGGATCAATAAAAGTCTGCTTCAAACCGGTTTCCATCAAGAGATTCAACATTATCGCAACAAGCTCCATCCATCCATAAACCTTGATGAATATTACAAAAAAGATCCTTCCATTTGGCGGCACGATCTTCCTTATCTCATCAAAATCAATGAATACATAAAAACATTTGGTTTTCCGAAAGAGTCCGTTCCTGCACCGGAGCGCAGTTTTGAACTGGTCCAGGATGAAAAATGGCTCACTGAAAAAGGGGGAAAAGAGCTGCTGGAGCGTATCGGACTCTTCCATTCTTTTAACATCATCCCTGTTTCCGACCCGTTGATGTTTGCCATCCATCCCAATCTGGTATCAAAAGAGACACAGTTTCACCTCATTGTTGAAAATAAAACGACTTATCAAGGTCTGCTTCCGGCTTTGCCATCCACTGAATTTTCCACATTGATTTACGGAAGTGGGAAGAAAATCATCCATAGCATCGAACAGTTCCAGGACCAATATCCGGTCAACGCCCAGCATCATTTTTTCTATTTCGGCGACATTGACCGGGAAGGAGTGTCCATTTGGCATTCGTTGAATCAAAAAATCAAAGCCCATTTGGCATTGCCATTCTATAAAGCTTGTTTTGAAAAACAGCCGATCGCCGGAAAAGAATATCAAAGACAATATACTGAAGCTCAAGAAAAATTCATTAGCCAATTTCCGCAAAAGGAGCAAGAACAACTGGCGATGATGTTTTCAGAAGGGAAGTATTACCCGCAGGAAATCTTAAAATCAAAAGAATTGCAGGAAATTTGGAGGGGATCCGATTGGAACAGATGGATATGCAAGCGTTATTAAGCGGATACAGAGATCGGATCCGACGCATCGCCCTTTTTGAACCATTGAATGAACTGGAACGGAAAAGGGATGTTGATTTAAATGGGACGAAGATTGATATGAAAGGGCTTGGCCTCCTCACTTTGCTTTTTTTCTTTGAACAGAAGTTGATGCGAAATCAAAGGACAGGTGTCAAAGAATTGGCTTCCTTTTTAAAAGAGGCCACGAAAGAAGTGTATATGCTGAAAGAGGAAACCTATGAAGAACTGGCCAGAACCTTGATTCAAAATTTCCGCCCGACCCACGGAAAAAAACGCAGCTACGGTTATTTTGATTGGGAGGAAAAGGCGGAGGAGACCATTGAATATTCCATTTTGAAGGCGAACGATTTTGATGCCGGAACGAATACCCAATTCTACACATTGGATGAAGATGGATTGGAATTGATTTTTGCAACGAAGGAGTTTTACAGTGAGTTTCAAATTTCCATCAACCAATTGATTTTACGGAAACAGCTGGAAAAGGGGGAATTTAAGGGGGCACTTCGGCAAATCAATGAAATGCGGGTGGCCGTCGAGACGTTGCAGGAACGCATTGTCAAATTGAAGCATGAAATCCAGCGAAGCATTGTGTCCGAAGAAACCTTTGAGCGGTATAAAGAGCTGCTTGATGATATTTTTCAGAGGCTGGAACGGGAAGATGAAGAATTCAAAGAATTGAGGGAGTTTGTCAAAGAAACGAGGGAACGATTGTTTGCCGAAAATATTCATCAAAAGGAGCAGAAAACGTATCAATACATTTTGCAGATCAACAGGGAATTGGAGAAAGTGCACTATGAACATTCCGAGCTTCTGAATCAGACTCTCCATTTGAAAAACACGACTTTGATTACAGCCCAGGAGTCGCTTTATTATACGGGCATGCATTCCTTTAACTTCGACCAAGATATCGTGTCTCTCATTGTGTCCACCCCTTTGCCGTTGGATGCGATGAAAGGCGTTCTCCATCCTTTCCTGAAAGTGGAAGAAAATGAATTTTGGTCGCCGCTTGCTGTTTTGGAAGAACAGAATATCGTGGAAGACCGAAAAGAGAAGGTGGAATATCACTTTTATGAAGTGGATGACGAAAACAGCTTCAATTCATATAAACAATGGATTTCAGAAAAATATAAAGAGCTGATGGAACATTTTCTGAAGGCTTATGAAGAAAATAGCGGCAATACGTTATCCGAGTTCATATCCTATCTCGAAAGAAATCAATTGGAGAATCTATTCCAAATGCGGTATTTCTACGATTTTTGGATTGTTCTCCACCAACGTTCGCCTATTCAAGCGGGAACGGATGATGAAGAAAGCAGAACGGTTTTTGATGAGGCCTTTCGATTATTGGGAAAACGCAAATTAATCGTTACGGAAGATAAAGCGATCATTCAAAAAGTAGATCGCTATTCCATCAGCGAAATGAACATAAAGTTGGAGGATGAAGATGAACTATTCTGAACAAACGGTGTTGCAAGCCTTTCGACTATATACGAAGCTGGCAAGGGACGGGGTTTTGGGCAAGGAGGCCGTTCAAATCTATAATGCCGATGAAGATGTGCGCGCCCTTCTTGAATTGTTCAGCCAGGAAGTGCATTGCGCCATAATCAAAACGAGTGAAGAACTGTTTCTCGTTCCTGAACCGAAGCTGTCTCCATTCCATGTAAGCAATGAGTGGATTAAACGGAAATATTTGCGTTCCGGTGCGACGAATGCGGATATGTATCTTCTTTATTTTTGCATACTTGTTCTTTTCGGCAGTTTTTATGATTCCTATCAAAGTCCGCATCCCACAAGGCAATTTATCGGCATGGATGATTGGATCCGGCTGATTCAGGAGCGGATTGATTATTTGAAATCCCATGATGAGGAACAATTAAAAGCATCGGAAAAAGAGTTTTCTTACAATTGGAGCGCCATCATCGAAAAATGGGATGATATGGATGATATTAAGGAAACCGCTAAGCGGCAATCAGGAAATACGATTAGCCGAATGAGCTTCCTGCATATGGTTGCAAAGTTTTTGAACGACCAACAGTTGATCCGGGAAATCGGGAATAATGAAATCACCTTGACTGAAAAAGCGATGACCATCATCCAGCGATTTTTCATGGCAGTGGAATATAACAAAGGGATTTTTGAGTTTCTTTACGGTTTTGATAAGGAGGGACAACATGCCGGCCATCAATAAAATCAGATTGACCAGTATTGTCTATGAAGAAGGCAACAAGCGTTATAATGATGAACTCTTTTTATTCAACGGATATAATGGGGCGATTCTTCTTGAAAACGGCGGAGGGAAGACCGTTTTTATCCAAACGGTATTGCAAGGGATGATTCCCCATACCGATTTGGCGGATCGAAAAATTAAAAACACTTTGGTGTTGGAAAATGCCCCGGCCCATATTGCGATCGAATGGATACTCAACGAACGTCCACGGCGATATGTTGTGACGGCAGTGACCCTTTTTATGACGGATAAAGGATTGGATTCTTACCGCTATGTTTATGAATATGATGAAGGGGATCAGAACGGAATCGAAGGCATTCCTTTTGTTCGGGAAGGACAAGGCGGCACTAGACCTGCCGACAAGGGGGAAATGCTTGATTATTACAATGGCATGAAGGAACGATATCCTTTATCGGCAAGAACGTTTTCGACAATCAAAGAATATCGGAAGTTTATTGAAGAACAATACCATATTATTGCCGATGAATGGGAAAGTATTGTGACAATCAACAGCTCGGAAGGGGGCGTCGAGGCCTTTTTCGAAGCCTGCAAAAACACCACCCAGTTATTTGACCGCTTATTGATACCGACCGTTGAACAATCGATTGCGGGTCATCATCCAACCCTTTTTGCCGATATCTTTGAAAAACAGCTGGATAATTTGAAACTTTATAAAAAACTGAAAGAAACCATTGAAGAGAACAAGCGGATCCAACATCAACTGGAAAAATACGTGCAAACGTTTGAAAAACTGCATTCCTCCCAGCTTGCCTATGACAAGTCGAAGCAGAAGGCAAAGGGAATCTGGGAAGAGATTCAAATTCAAAAAATCGATGTTGCAAAGGAAATGGAAAAGAATAAAGAGCAATTCAATCTTTGGATTCAAAAGAAAAAAGAACATGAAGTGAAAGTGGCGTCTTATCAGATTGCCGTTGAGGAAGAAAAATACGAACAACTGCAGAAAGATTATGATCTGGCAAATGTTGAATATGGCACAAAAAAGGAAGAACTGGAGCAACATAGCCTTGCCTATTATTCATTGAAATTTGCGAAATGCAAGCAACTTTTGAATCATTATCAAAAGGAAATTGCGTTTGTTGAAAGCGAAATGAAGAAGCTGGAAGAAATAGAAGAGCTCTCGGATTTGCAAAACCAATTGGAAGAAACGAAGCAGGCGCTGCTCGGACATTTTATTGAACAGATGGATGACATGAAAAAGAATATGGAACAAATCCAATTCGAACTCAATCCGATTGTAAGGCAAATCGATACTTTGCAGGAAGAAAAGCGGTCCATCGAAAAACATGATTTGGATAAGCAAAGGGAAATCGCCGGTGTTCAGAAAACCATCCAAATGAGGGAAGCGGATATCGAAAGGTTGAAACAAACTTTGCTTTCCAATCCACAGCACGAACAAGTGGAAGAGAAAATGGCCGAATGGCAAAACCGCCATCAATTTTTGGATGAAGAACTGATACGGCTGCACGGAGAGAAGAAGGAAAAAGAGAAGCAATCGATTGAGCTGGATGAAACCATCGAAAAATTAAAAAATGAGAAGAACGGTTTGCATGTTGCAAAAGAACAATTGAAAAACGAGAAAAGCCAAATTGAAAATGAACAAAGAAAATTGATTCGAATTTTGGGAAGATTAAGACCGCAATGGGCCATTCTGGAATCGGTCTATGAAAATGAACACTCCATTTATAACCGGCTTTATGAAACCATCGAAAAATTGAAAAAGGAAAAAGAGGTTTTATTATACAAAGAGCGGGTGGCATGGCGTTTAGTCGATGATTATGGGGAACAGAAAACATTTTTCAGCGATCCGTTGATTGAAGCGCGGATAAAATCATGGAAAAATCAATTGGACTATTGTGTAACGGGTATTGAATATTTGCAGATGCTGAATGAAGCGGATTATGAAGAAAAAGTCTTCTATCCGTTATGGGCTGTCACTTTGATTACAACCAATAAATCGAAGGAAGAATTGCAAAAGAAAGTGGAAGACCTTGCAGATGAACTTCGATACCCGATTCAAATACTGACGACCGAAGAAGCGGCGAAGATAAAGAAAGATGCCGTCCAACCGGAGCCATCCTGGATTATTCCTGCTCATTGGGAAAAAGGGATGATGGAAGAGACCTTTGGGCAATGGAAAGAAAAAGTCCGTGTGGATGCGGAAAAAGCGACGAAGGAAAGAGAACTGAAAGAAACGGAACAAAAAGAATGGGAATATGCCCTACAAGCCTTCCAACAATTTTTGAAAGACTATCCATATGAACGGCTGACCGATTTTCAAAAAAGATGGTCGGAAACGATGTTAAAAATCGAACAAATCGAAAGAGAAATTGAAAATGCGGAGCAGCAGCGAAAGAATCTGAAGCATCAAATCACAACCATCGGGGAACAAATGGAACTTTGCCAAGAAGAAATGCAAGGGCTTGAACGGAAAATCCAGGAAGGGAATCAATATTTCCATTATTGCCGTGAAGTAAAAGAGGCCAAGGAAGTTGAAAAAGAGTTGAAAGACGTATTGGCCAATATAAAAGCCAAAAAAGCACATTTAGCCGCACAATTATTGGATTATAACGAACAAAAGGCTGCACTGGAGGAACGCAAACAAAATTTAAAATGGAAATTAGATTCTCTTAAAAATGATGAAGAGTATAAAGAAGTGCAATCATTGACCCCAATTTTTACCGGGGAAAGCCGGAAAAATCTCCGCGACAAAATCCAGACGCTGAATTTGAAAATCCATCAAGCGTCAAAAAGTATAGGAGAATTGAATGAAAAGCTGGCCAATGCCAAACACAATTTGACTAAACTGCAGGAAGAGATGGATCAGATCCGCAATGAATGTGAAAATGTGCATGAACATTGGGAATTTCCATCAGATGGAGAACATTTATTGCAAAATAAGATTATCAAAATAAAAGAGTTGAAACAGGCATTAAACAAGTTGGAAAAACAGGTTACAGAAAAGCTTTCTGCAAAGGAAGAGCAAAAAGGAAAAAGAAATCATTTGAAACAGCTTTTCCGTGAAAATTTTCCGGATTATGATATTTACACATTCTCCGTTCCATTAAACCAAGCGGAAGAAGAGCTTGCTGAAGAAAAGAAGGCGCTTCAAAAAGAGAAGAATTATTTGGATGAACAGATGGAACAAGTGTCACGAGAGCAAAACAAGATTGATGAAGCGGAACGCGAGCTGATCAAATTCATTGAAAAACATCATTTTAACGCACCGCAAGTCGTGACAATCCCTTTAAGTGAAAATGAAAAAATGGATTTTATCTATAATCGGAAGAAAATGGTGAAAGCCATTATCCAAGAATTGGAGCAACATAGTGGACAAGTGGAGAAGGAAAAGGAAGCGGTGGATGCCCAAAAACAAGCTTATAAGCAGTTTTGTTCAACGATTTCTGATAATAAATTGCAAAAAATGGCGATTGAAGGTGTGGATTATAAGACGGGTTATGAAGAGTTATTGGATTTTAAAAAGAATATGATGATCCGAATCGAGCGGTCGACGAATTATGCCAATGAACATATACGGCAAAAAGATGAGGAATTGCAAGCATATATCAACCAAATCCATAACCATTTAAAAACAGTGGTAGAAGAGTTGAAACAAATTCCAAAACATACAAAAGTAAAAGAAGAGGATCAATGGAAAACGATTTATACTTTTACGATCCCTCGATGGGACGAAGAAGAAGGTAAGCAGCGGATCCGCGATTACATTGAGTGGATTATGCTTCAACTGGAGTCGGATCGTTATGTAAAAGAAAATGGCCTTCAGGATGAAACGAAAGTTCGGAATGACATTGAAATGTGGCTGCAAACCAAACAGCTTCTGCAAGTGGTGATGAAAAATGAAGGCATGAAAGTAAGTTGCCGTAAAGTGACAAACGAAAATAAAGTGTCGACAAGGTCCTATTCTTGGGAGCAGAGCAATGTATGGTCAGGCGGAGAAAAATGGAGCAAAAATATGACGTTGTTTTTGGGCTTGTTAAAATACGTCGCTGAAAAGAAACAGCATCAAAAAACAAACATGAAGCACAGCCGGGTGGTGATTTTGGACAATCCATTCGGCAAAGCATCGAGCGACCATGTGCTCAGTCCGGTTTTCTTTGTTGCGGAACAATTGGGATTTCAAATCATCGCATTGACTGCCCATGCGGAAGGGAAGTTTTTGCGAGATTATTTCCCTGTAATTTATAGCTGCAAACTCCGTGAAGCCAAACAAGCCAATAAACAAATCGTCGCAACGGAAAAATGGCTCCACCACGCATACTTCCGCGACCATGAACCGGAAGCGTTGGAAAGACTGACAGAAAAGGAACAAATGTCTTTGTTCTAGAAAACGTGGGTTTATTCAAAAAAGCGAATGAGAATGATGATTGGCTTTCTCATTCGCTCTTTTCTAATGCTTTGGCAATTTATTTTGCCAAGTTTGACTATTATCCTTGGCATTTTGGCTATTATCGAATCAACTTTGACTATTATCGCCGATTTTTGAAGTTGATTTTAATTTATTGGCTATTAAATTCATAAGTTTGACTATTATCTTCTAAAGAATGACTATTATGTTCAAAGAGTTGACTATTATCGATTATTTCGTAAACTTTTTTCGATTGATTGGCTATTATGTTCACAAATTTGACTATTAACATAAGCAGAATGACTATTATTGTGCCATCTTTGGCTAATATCCTGCTTGATTTATGCATGAATCAGCCACATCTTTTCTCTTCTCAAAGCTGTTGGATTCATGGTTGATAAAAAATAAAAATTTGCAATAACACACAATTTTACTATACTATGTATAGAAATTTCTAAACAGAAAAGGAAATGATTCATGAACGAACTAACGCCATTTCTCTATTTCGAATTTGCAAAATCGAATGGAATGATTGAGCCTATTGCTTTTCTTCATCCGGAAAAAATCATTTCTGCCAGCCAAATGCATGAAGTGTTAACTTGTCTTCAAGAAGTGCAAGAATGGGTAAAGAAAGGGTATTATGCGGCGGGGTTTTTATCTTATGAGAGCGCCCCGGCTTTCGACTCTTCATTAAAAACAAAGGCGGATTATCAGATGCCTTTGTTGTGGTTCGGCCTTTATAAAGAACCTACATATCAAGTGATGGCAAGCCAAGGTTTCCATTCATTGACGGAGTGGGAACCTGATACGAATGAATCGGAATATCGAGAAGCCATCCAATTTATTAAAAATTCCATTGCGAAGGGAATTACCTATCAAACGAATTATACAATTCGTTTACATGCACAATTTGAAGGTGATTCATTTGCATTATTCAATAAAATGAAAAAAGCTCAAGCGGCAAATTATTGCGCTTACATTCATACAGGCGAACATAGTATTCTATCAGCTTCTCCTGAATTGTTTTTCCATATTGAAGGGAACCACATTACAACTCGCCCAATGAAGGGGACAGTTAAAAGGGGAAAAACCTTTGAAGAAGATCAAGAAAAGGCAAAGTGGCTGTATCATTCCGAAAAAAACCGCGCAGAAAATGTAATGATTGTTGATTTATTGCGGAATGATTTGGGAGCCGTTGCGGAAACGGGTACGGTGAAAGTGGCCAAATTATTTGAAGTAGAACAGTATCCGACTGTTCATCAAATGACATCCACCGTAACTGCAAAGCTCAAAAAAGGCACAGAACTGGTGGATGTTCTAAGAGCCATCTTTCCATGCGGTTCCATTACAGGAGCTCCAAAAGCCAGCACAATGGAAATCATCTCAAAACTGGAAAAATCGCCTCGGGAAGTGTATTGCGGGGCTATTGGATACATCACGCCCGATCAGGAGGCCATTTTTAACGTGCCGATTCGGACGGTAATGATTGACCATAAGACAGGGAAAGCCATGTATGGTGTCGGAGGAGGCATCACTTGGGACTCCACCGCTGAAGACGAATTTCATGAAGTTCTTGCGAAATGCGCTTTTCTTAATAGGGAAGAAAAAGCGTTTCAGTTGCTGGAAAGTTTGCTGTTGGATGATGGAGAGTATTTTCTGTTAGACAAGCATCTCAACCGTTTGAAAAAATCGGCAACCTATTTTCAGTATGCTGTCAACATCGATGAAGTGGAAAAGAAGCTGAAGGAATTTGCCAACATGAATCCTTCGGGCCAATGGAAAGTGCGATTGCTTTTGGAGCAAGACGGTGCCTGTACTATTGAGGGGCAGCCGATTGTGAAAATGCAGTCTCCGAAAAAAGCGGCCCTTGCGAAAAGTCCCATCCATTCGGAACATTTGTTTTTATATCACAAAACGACGAACCGGGATATGTATGAGCAGTTCAAGCCGTCATCAGAAGGAATTTTTGATGTTCTTCTTTGGAATGAAAGAGGGGAATTGACAGAGTTCATCAACGGGAATGTCGTGTTGGAAATTGATGGGAAGCTGTGGACGCCGCCTGTCACAAGCGGGCTTCTTGCAGGCACTTTCCGTGAGCATTTGTTGAAAGCGGGGCAAATTGAGGAAAAAGTTTTAACGTTGGACGATTTGAAAAAGTGTTCGAAAATATGGTTCATCAATAGCGTAAGAAAATGGATCAAAGTGGAATTGGTGTAATGCAAATGGAGCTGTGCCGGAAAGTCGATTCAAAAGACTTTTCAGCACAGCTCTCCTATTTTCTGTCAAGTTTCACCCCAACGAGAGCTTATTCCAATCTTTAATCACTAAATCCTCTTTTGTATATTGCACCATGTTGCCGACAATCGGCATATGGATCCAGCCTTCCAGCACCGGTTTGCCGGAAGCTTCGGTCAAAGCGTGGGCATAGATCTTAGGTACGCGCTGCCAAAAGTTCTTCGCGGCCCGGGAATGTTTTATGGTCGATGATGACCCATCCGTCCGGCAGTTCAATTAAACAATCGATGACTCCTGAAGCCTTTTGATTAAGGACTGTCCGTTGACAATGATTTCTCCATCCTCTTCGCCAACCCAGACGGCCATCTGTTGCCATTTGTTCATTGAGCCAAGTTGCTTTTGAAAAATCGCGGGTTATAGTCCCGGGCACGGGTCATTCCCACATAGAGCAATCGCCCCGACTTTCCAAAACGAAAGCGGGGGATTCATTTATTCCTTCAAACTTTTCCCAAAGCCTTTCAAAAAGTGAAGGGCGAAGTGGAGGCCGCGGTTGACGTCCGAGTCGTTGAGCATTTTTAATACATCGAATACGCCGAGTTTTTCATCATTGTTCAATGCATTTTTCGCTTCATCTAAGCCATTGGTGAAACTATTCGCTAATGTTTTCGTTGCTTCCGGGTCGATGGTAGATAATGCACCAGCTGCATTCATCAAATGATTCATGAGATTTGTCGCTGGTTTTCTAGTCAGTTGGCCAAGGGCGATTTCCGCCACATCTTCCCGAGCTTCAAGGAGTTTTTCCGCTGCTTCTAGTGCACCCATTTCCTGAAGTTCATTTAAAATCGAAAAGAGTTGATGAATAGTTTCCTTATTTTCCGAAACGAGCTCTTTCAAGTTCTCCAAATTTTGTTCAACGATTTCTTCTTTTGTTACTGGCTGCTTTCGAATTGTTCGAATTGGTGAGGCCATGTTTTCCCTCCTTTTGCATTGCTTGTTTGTGATTGGACAGAACTGCTCTGCCCAATGCAATTTCCGATTGTGCAGAGCTGCTCTATTATTGCTTCTCCTAATTAGTCGTGATCGGCACGTAATCAGGGCGATTCCATTTTCGTTCCACTTCCACACCATTTTGCGGATTTCGTTTTTTCGTTCTTGGATTTGTTTTTGGAAGCGGGCGTTTTCCTTTATCTTTCAATACCTCTAGCCGCACTTTTGTTTGCTTGTAGGCAGGGGTTTTTGTGTTCACATCCGCTGCCGGACCCGTTAAGAAGTTGATGGCCGAATCTTTGCTTACAGAGTTCATTGGCAGGAAGAGTTCGTTTCCTTTCACCCGGTCTGTCACAAGGGCTTTGACTTTACATGCCCCATATGGAGATACAAGGCGCACGAACATGCCATCTTCAATGCCTCGCTCTTTTGCCAGCTCTGGCGATACTTCCACGAAGATTTCCGGCACTTTCGATTGAATGCCTGTGGATTTGTTCGTCAAATTGCCTTCGTGGAAATGTTCGAGCATCCGTCCATTATTGATGATGCAATCGAATTGTCCTTCATATTCCACTGGTTCTACCCAGTCGTCTAAAGCAAAACGGGCTTTTTTGTCCGGGAAGTTAAAGCCGTCCAAATAGAGTAAAGGCGTATCTTTACCATCGAGGCTGCCCCAGCAGAAGCTTCCCCAGCCTGCCAACACATCATAGTTGGCTTGGGAGAAGATGGGGGTGAGGCTTGCCATTTCATCAAAGATTTCACTAGGATGGCTGTAGTTCCAATCATAGCCTAAACGCTGCGCCACTAATTGAAGAATTTGCCAATCTGGTTTTGATTCCCCAAGAGGCGGCAATACTTGATACAACCGCTGCACGCGGCGTTCTGTATTCGTAAAAGTTCCTTCTTTTTCTAAGGAAGGAGAAGCCGGCAAAATGACATCCGCATATTGGGCAGTACGAGAGAAGAACACATCTTGTACGACAAAGAACTCCAATTTAGAAAGGACTTCATCTACATGATTGGCATTGCAGTCCACTAAAGTCATTTCTTCCCCGACTAAATACATTGCTTTCATTTTGCCTTCCATAATGGCATCAAGCATTTCCGGATTTGTGCGACCAGGTGTAGAAGGAATTTTGGTACCATAAACTTTTTCAAATTTTTCCCGGGCTTTTTCATCCGTTACCCTTTGATAGCCTGGCAGCATATTTGGCAATGAGCCCATATCGCAAGCCCCTTGCACATTATTGTGGCCGCGGAGAGGGAAAGCACCTGCCCCAGGACGTCGATAGTTTCCTGTTGCTAATAGAAGATTGGAAATAGCCGCAGAAGTATGGGAACCGCCTGTATTTTGGGTAACCCCCATTCCCCAAAGTACGCATGTGCCGTCTGCATCGCGAATCATTTCCGCCACTTGCATCAACGTTTCTTTCGGAATGCCTGTCACTTCTTCCGCATAGTCAAGGGTATATTTTTCAAGGAGTTGTTTATATTCCTTAAAGTTTAGGACATTTTCTTGGATAAAGGCTTCATCATGCCAACCTTGGTCAATGATGTATTTTGTGACGGCCATAATCCAAACTTGGTCTGTTCCTTGTTTCGGGCGGAGGAAAATATCTGCTCGTTCTGCCATTTCATTTTTGCGAAGATCAGCCACAATCAATTTTTGACCGTGCAATTTATGGGCGCGTTTAACTCGCGTTGCTAAAACCGGATGGCATTCTGCAGGATTAGCGCCAACGATGATGACAAGCCCTGATTTTTCGATGTCTTTGATGGTTCCAGAGTCACCGCCGAAACCTACCGTGCGGATCAGTCCGTCAGTTGCCGGCGATTGGCAATAGCGGGAGCAGTTATCCACATCGTTTGTTTGGAAAATTTGCCGAGCCATTTTTTGCACTAAGTAATTTTCTTCGTTTGTCGTTTTGGAAGAAGAGATAAAGCCGATTGAACCCGGACCATAAGTTTTGTGAATGCGGAGAAGGTTTTCTGCCACAAAGTCTAATGCTTCATCCCATGACACTTCCACAAATTCACCATTTTTCCGGACTAAAGGTTTTGTAAGCCGTTCTTTAGAGTTGACGAAATCCCAGCCGAATTTTCCTTTGATGCAAGTGGAAATGCCGTTGACTGGACCTTCAGAAGGCTGCACTTTCAAAATTTTTCGCCCTTTTGTCCATACTTCAAAGGAACAGCCGACGCCGCAGAAAGTGCAAACCGTTTTCGTTTTCTTGATGCGTTTTTTGCGCAAGGACGCTTCCATCTCGGAAATGGCGAAAATCGTGCTGTAATCCGGTTCCACTTCTTTCACTAAATCAATCATTGGATTTAAAATTTCTTTTTTCAGCCCTGTTAGAAATCCAGCTTCCCCAAGCATGGATTTTTCCATCAACGCATTGGTTGGGCAAACAGTCACACATTGTCCGCAGCTGACGCAGGAAGATTCATTGATTTTTACGCCATCATCCCAAATTACTAAAGGTCTTTCTGCTTCCCAGTTGATGGAGATTGTTTCATTTACCTGTAAGTTTTGGCAAACCTCCACACAGCGGCCACAGGCAATGCATTGGTTCGGGTCATAACGGTAGAAAGGATGGGACATATCGACTTCATCAGGATCCACTTTTGGACGATATGGATATTTTTGCGATTTGATGCCCATCATCATCGCTGTGTTGTGGAGAATACAGTCGCCATTGTTATTGTCGCAAACGGTGCAGTACAATAAGTGATTTTCAAGAATGCGGTCCATCGCTTCTTTTCGAGCAGCTCGCGCCCTATCTGAATCCAGCTTAACATTCATGCCATCTAAGGCTTTGGTGGAACAGGATCTAACAAGCTTTCCATCCACCTCCACAATGCATGTATCGCAAGTTTGAATTGGATCAACAATCGGCGCACGGCAAATTTGCGGGTGAGGGATGCTGTTTTGATTCAAAATATCCAAAATCGTTGCCCCTTCAGGAATATCATAAAGAGTGCCATTAATATTGATTTTTTCCAAATTGAGAACCCCCTTATCGTGAGCGAAAGATTTCTAGTTTTGACACCTGAAAAAATAAAAAATCCACCATGAAACGGCATGAATGTTCATGCTGCTTAGTCATGGTGGATTAAATTTTTAGCAAACTCTTACTAAAAATCCAATCTCAAACATTATCATTTGGAAAATATATTATGATTTTCATGCATAGGTTTTGACATATACATAAAAATCAAAATATATCCAATTCATCCACATTATCCTTTTTTATATCATAACGCGGAACGTTCAATTCAACAATAGAAAAGTAATTTCTTAATTTTCGAAAATATTTTCTCTTTTATTTTTCAGAATTTGTTATTATTATAATCAAACTCAACTTTCGCACACAGTAATATTTAAGCATTGCTTGATATAATTAGGTATAGTAACCAACCATTTATTCATTTGATTTTTAAAGATGTCCATGTTTAAAGAAACCTTGGATTCCGCCAAAGTTTGGAAAAGGTCAATAAGCGATTGAAGGGCAGTAATAAAATCTATGTCTTTTACATCTTCGCAAAGGATGTAAAAAAGGTTGCCAATCGTCTTAGGATCCTCCTCTTTTCGCATTTGCCAGGCAATGAGAATATATCGTGTAAAAACAATGGTTGTATGGCTAATTAACATGTCGTATGAACGACCCTGGAATTCTTTCCCTAAATTTAAAAAGGATTTATTGCATTTGAAGAAGACTTCAATGTCCCAACGCATGCCGTAAATACGAATGATCTCTTCATTTTCTAATGTTGTATCTGTGCTGAGAATAGCAAGCCATTCGCTCCGTTTATTACGGTTTCGTACAAATAGAATTTTTACTGGAATTCCATTGTCTAAAGTAGCATAAACGGATCCGAGAATGTCTTTTTTACCCATGTGCGTTTTTGCCAATTTGTAAAGTTGATTCAGTGTGAAACGTTCACCATTGTAAACGTATCGCTGCTTTAATTGCTTCACCATGCCAATGACAAATAACCCTTTGTTCGTAATCTTCTCAATTAAAGGCGCTTGTGTAAACCAGGAATCCATGAGAACATAGTCAGCTATAATCCCTTTTTCAAGCGCATGATCAAGTAAAGCTGAAGCCACGTCCGGTTTTGATTTCAGAGCTTCCTGGCGACGCTTATAGCCAGATGTTCGTTTATCAATATTGGTATTGATTTCTTGCAGGCGATTTTCCTTTTTCGGTGAACTTAGAAGAGCAAAATCAATAGGAATAAAAGTAAAACTATCGGTCCAGCCAAGGGTAAGCATTTGAAACCCTTTCAAGTACTGATGCGTAGAGTGATCAAAAACCTTAGCCAACAGTTCAACCGACTTACTACGGTTTCGTGAAAAGACAGAATCATCAATCACAAAAGCTGTGACACGATCTTTTGAAGTTAATGGTTGAAGCAGACGGATCATTTCACTGCTTAATGAAAGCAGAAACTTTCTCCAATGATAGGTTGGTGTATTTAAAAAGCGATAGACTGTATCCTTTCCGGGCAGATCCTGAGATCGTTTACTCATAAAAGCACGAAACCAGTTCTTATATTGGAAGACTAAAAGAAAAATCAGTTTGAAAACAGTAAGACAAGAATACCCGGAAAGTTTCGTAATATTCGCTTTTCTTATATGATATCCAATATTTAATTCGGAAAATCCTTGTTTAATTTCTTTTGGTAATTGCGCAAAGTAGTCTTTATTCGTTATCATAGTGGTGACACCTTTCTTTTGGATTTGGTTTCGTCACCAATATTTTACCAAAAGAATAGGTGTCTTTCTTTATGTTTTAAAAAATGTCAAATGATAATTTTGTACTTCCAAAACCCATTTACATCAAGCATTTAAACAAGATTTTGGACTGCGAAAGTTGAGTAATCAAATTATAAACGAGTTTCTAAATGTTGGAGGGTTCAACTTGTCTAAAAAGATACATGAATTTAATAATATCATCAGAAAACTGCGCAAAAATTTATTTGGAAAAGGGCCGGACCGCATTCATACGGTGTTTATTGATAATATCGTTGTATCGCTTTTATACGGTAATCTAACCCCAACAGAACGATTTATTGCCACAACGCCAGAAGGAGCCAAAATGGTGCATACCGCCCGCACAACGATGATTAAAGATTTATATGCCAAATCAACGCCGAAAGAAATGGAAGAATTGATGGGCTCTAAACTGCTCCATTTGTTTACCGACATCAAAATCGAGGAAGACTGTGCTGTTTCGGTCTTTATTTTTGAAGATCCAATTTCGGAATAAAGGAGAAAATCGATGAAAACTACGGTTACTCGGGAAATTATCCGAATTGAAAACGGCGAAAAACAACAAGTCACGGATTTAATTGTTTCGGAATATGCACTCACTGTAAAGGTCAACCAACAGGAAATCGTGACAATGGTTTGCACGCCGGAATATGTGGAAGATATGGTCATTGGTTATCTCGTTTCAGAGCGCATTCTTCATTACAAAGATATTGAGGATATTTGGCATCAGGAAGAAGAGGGCTTTGTGCATATTAAAGCAAGGAAAGTGAACCCTTTTGTCCAACAACTGCAAAATAAACGGTATTTGACTTCTTGCTGCGGGATGAGCCGGCAAGGATTTGTCTTTGCAAGCGATGCAATGGCTTCTAAAAATTTGGAAGATGTGAAACTTAGCATCGCTCCGGAAGATTGTTTTCGATTGATGAAGGAAATGCAAGATTCTGCGCAAGTTTTTAAACAGACGGGCGGCGTCCACAATGCCGCACTTTGCGATGTAAAAGGCATTGTCATCAGCCGCATGGATATCGGGCGACACAATGCCCTTGATAAAATATATGGCTATTGTTTGCGAAATAACATCTCGGTAAAAGATAAAATCATCGTTTTCAGCGGGCGCATTTCCTCCGAGATTTTAATGAAAGTGTCTAAAATCGGCTGTGCAATGGTTTTATCGAAATCCGCTCCTACAGAATTGGCCCTTAATTTAGCAGAACAGCTGGGCATCACAACGATCGGATTCATCCGCAATGAGTCGATGAATATTTACACCCATCCCGAACGAATCCGGCTAACGAAAGAAGGCGATTGACTATTACAATGCTACAAGACCAATTAAAAAGACCTTTGCGGGATTTGCGAATATCGGTGACAGACCGATGCAATTTCCGCTGCCAATATTGCATGCCTGCCGAAATTTTCGGCCCGGATTATCCTTTTTTGAAATCGGAGCAGCTGCTTACTTTTGATGAAATCGAACGGCTCGTCAAGATTTTTGTGTCGCTGGGTGTGAAAAAAATTCGGTTTACAGGGGGAGAGCCTTTGTTGCGCCCCCGTTTATCGGAATTGATAGAACGTATTGCCGCTATTAGTGGAGTGGAGGATTTGGCCCTTACAACGAACGGCAGCTTGTTGAAAAAGCATGCGGAGGATTTGGCAAAGGCGGGGCTGAAAAGAGTTTCAGTCAGCCTAGATTCGCTGGATGAAGGCCGTTTTTCGGAAATAAACGGCCATCGGGGCAGTGTGAAGGCTGTTTTAGAAGGCATTGAAAAAGCCCATGAAGCAGGCTTAAAAGTGAAAGTCAATATGGTGGTAAAAAGGGGAGCCAATGAGGAAGATATTGTCGCCATGGCAAAATTTTTCAAAGAGAGAAAGCAAATTCTCCGTTTTATTGAATATATGGATGTGGGCAACACCAATGGATGGAAATTGGATGAAGTTGTCACAAAACAAGAGATTCTTGAACAATTGAACGAGGTGTTTCCTTTAAAACCCATTAAGCCCAATTACCAAGGGGAAGTGGCAAAACGTTATCAGTATCAAGATGGAGATGGAGAAATCGGGGTCATTTCATCGGTTACAGAGCCTTTTTGCGCAACTTGTACCCGGGCTAGACTGTCGGCTGAAGGGAAATTGTATACTTGTTTATTTGCTTCAGCCGGCACGGATTTGCGGAGTTTGTTAAGGAATGGCGCGGATGATGAAACCATCCAGCATTGTGTAATTAACGTGTGGGAAAACCGGAAAGACCGCTACTCCGAAGAACGCAATCAATATACAAAGAACAAGCCGAAAGTGGAAATGTCCCATATCGGAGGATAAAAGAAAAAGCGGCATTCGCCGATTTATACATGATGAACGAACGTTCCGCTTTTTCCTCCTGATTTTTGGACAAGATAAATATCTTTAATGACCATCCTTTTATCAACAGCTTTGCACATATCGTAAAAAGTGAGGGCCGCCACACTTACAGCCGTTAACGCCTCCATTTCAACGCCGGTTTTTCCGGTGCATTTTACCGTTGCTTGGATATGCAATTCGTAGCCGCTTTCCGCTTTTGTATATTCAAATTCAAAATCAACGCCTTGCAACATGATTGGGTGACACATTGGAATAAGGTCCGGCGTTTTTTTCGCCCCCATAATGCCGGCAATTTGCGCCACTTGCAACGGGTCGCCTTTTTTGATTCCTCCCTTTTGTATGGCTTCATACAATTCATCGGATAAGGTAATTGTACCGCGTGCGATGGCTGTACGCTTTGTTACATCTTTTTCGGAAATATCGACCATTTTTGGCCGGCCTTCTTCATTCCAATGGGAAAAATTATTCATGGTTCTTCTCCTTTTTCTGAATTTCTAGTAAATCTTGTTGGGTATTGATATTGACGAATGTTGAGCAATCCTCATTAAATTCAACATAGCAAACCTTCAGTTCCATTAACAAGTCTTTCATGCTTCTTTTATGTTGTTGGATTATGGAATCGAGTATTGGCAAAGCGCTGCGCCGATAGATGGCAGCAAGGGGCTGGATTTTAGAATGTTGCTTTGGGACGATGGCTTCATAGCGGTCATCGATTTGGTTCAGCATCTTGCGGGTAAAATCTGCGTCTATAAAAGGCATATCGCTTGCCAGCACAACAAACCATTCTACATCAGGAAAATGTTGCATGACGTTTTGGAGGGCAAATAAAGGTCCTTGATGCAGTGTTGTTTCAATATGGAACACCACATTTTCTTCCGCAAAATTTGGCTGTAGTTCGGCATTGGTTGCGATGATGATAGGATGCAAAGAATTTCCTTGCAAAGCTTTTAAACTTTTTTTATATAAAGGTTCGCCTTCAAAGATTTCAAACATTTTTGGGCGGCCGAATCTCGATGATTGACCTCCTGCTAAGACAACCCCTGCCATGTTCATCGGCGGTTCAGCTCGCTCACAAAATGTTGAACCGTTGGGAGAATAAGTTTGGTCATGGCAAGCGTTACGGCATTTTGGGAGCCTGGCAATAAATAGATGGCTGTTTGATTTCTGCATCCGGCAGTAGCACGGCTAAACATCGCTTTTGGTCCGATTTCTTCATAGCTTAAGTAGCGGAACAATTCCCCAAAGCCAGTCATTTCTTTCTCCAAAAGTGGAACAATCGTTTCGTAAGTTTGGTCCCTTGGTGTAAAGCCGGTGCCCCCTGTCACGATAATGGCATTGATGCTTTCATGTTCGCACCAGTTTTGAATGTGGCTTGCGATTTCTGAAGGCTCATCTTTGACGATTTGGTAATCTGCAACGTGAAAAGAAGCCCCTTCAAGCAATGATTTGATTTTTTGCCCGCTAAAGTCATCGTCTTTTGTACGTGTGTCGCTTACCGTTAAGATAGCGGCATGGATAGGAATTTGTTTTGTAAGGTGCAATAGTAGCCCTCCTTTGGTACATTTCTATTTTTAGGAAATTATAGTTTATCATAATAGTTGAAGCAAATTTTTGTAAAGGAAAGATGCGGCATGATAAGTAATCGATATTCAAGACAACAATTATTTCGCCCCATTGGAGAAAAAGGACAGGAGATGCTGAAGCAAAAACACGTCCTGATTGTAGGCGTTGGTGCGTTGGGCAGTGCATCGGCTGAAGCCTTAGCAAGAGCCGGCGTCGGGAAACTTACCTTGGTGGACCGGGATTATGTGGAGTGGAGCAATTTGCAAAGGCAGCAATTGTATACGGAGCAGGATGCAGAGGAGAAACTGCCTAAAGCGATTGCAGCACAAAACCGGCTTCAAGCCATCAATTCAAGCATAGAAGTAAAAGGGTATGTATTTGACGCTTTCTCCGAACCATTTGCGGAACTCTTAAAAGATGTGGATGTAATTTTGGATGCAACGGATAATTTTGATGTCCGCTATTTAATCAATGACCTTTCCCAAAAATACTGCATTCCTTGGATTTATGGCTCCTGTGTGGGAAGCTATGGCGCCACTTATACCATCTTTCCTGGAAAAACCCCTTGCCTTCGCTGTTTACAAAAGGTCATTACGAATACGGGGCTCACTTGCGACACGGTTGGCATCATCAGCCCAGCGGTTCAAATCACCGCAGCCTATCAAGTGGCAGAGGCGTTGAAAATTTTAGTGGGTGATGAAGAGGCGCTGAGAAAGACGTATTTATTCTTTGATGTATGGAAAAATCAGCATTATGAAATCGATGTGGAAAAAATGCAGAATGAGGATTGTCCTTCATGCGGGATGCATCCGACGTTTCCGTTTTTATCCTATGAATCTCAGACGAAATTGGAAGTATTGTGCGGTCGGGATGCGGTGCAAATTCGTCCGGCAAGCCCAGTCGCTTATTCATTGGATGAGTTGTCGAAGCGCTTGAAAACCTTCGGAAAAGTTCAAAAAAATCCATTTTTAATTTCCTGCCAAATGGAAAATGTTCGAGTGGTCATTTTCAAAGATGGACGTGTTATGATTCATGGCATTCAAGAGATTGAAAAAGCGAAAAGCATTTATTATCGATTATTAGGGTAAAGAAGGTGTGTTGAGTTGTTGGAAAAAAGAAATCCCATTCCAGTAGGAGAAGCAGTTCGTCGGGTGATGGAATTTGCCTTTGAAGAGAAGAAAGAAGTTGTGCCTTTAACGAAAGCGCATGGCCGTTTTTTAGCGGAAGATATTGCGGCAGATATAGATGTTCCAGCCTTTGACCGCTCTCCTTATGACGGTTTTGCAATCCGTTCTATCGATAGTAAGGGTGCAAGCAGGGACAATCCCGTAATTTTTAAAGTCGTGGGGGAAATTGGTGCAGGATATGTCTTTGAGGGAACGGTGGGCAAGCAAGAAGCGGTAAGAATTATGACGGGCGCCCCAATTCCTAAAGGGTGCGATGCTGTGGTGATGCTAGAGTTGACCCAGGAATTTGAAGAAAATGGCCAAACTTTTATGTCCATTAAACGCTCTTTTGAAGCAGGAACGAATATTTCTTATCGCGGTGAGGAAGTTCGAGAGGGGGATGTACTTATCGAAAAAGGGGAGTTCATTAACCCTGGAGTGGTCGCGTTGCTTGCAACCTTTGGGGTGTCAGATGTGCCCGTTTTCCGAAAACCGGTTGTTGGCGTGATTGCAACAGGCAGCGAGCTGGTAGAGCCAGGGGAAGCCGTGCAGCCTGGAAAAATTCGCAACAGCAATGCTTATATGATGATGGCTCAAGTGGAGCGGGCAGGAGGTACGGCAAAGTATTTTGGCAAGTTGAAAGATGACCTTGAGGTATGTATTGATGCTGTTCAAAAAACGATGCAGGAAGTGGATGTATTAATCACTACTGGCGGTGTATCTGTCGGCGATTTTGACTATTTGCCTGCAATTTATGAAGCAATCGGCGCAAAAGTGTTGTTTAATAAAGTGGCGATGCGGCCGGGGAGCGTGACAACAGTGGCTGTGAAGGATGAGAAGCTATTGTTTGGGCTTTCCGGAAATCCATCCGCCTGCTACGTTGGATTTGAACTGTTCGTTCGTCCAATTCTTCGGAAAGCATTTGGCTCTAAACGCCCGCACCTAAAAAGAGCCCAGGCCATCTTAGGGGCGGACTTTCCAAAACCAAATCCTTTTACCCGTTTTGTGAGAGGAACAGCTTTTCATGAAAATGGGACATTAAAAGCCATTCCTTCCGGGTTTGATAAATCAAGTGCTGTTTCTTCTTTAGCAAAAGCCAATGCTTTCATTGTACTCCCAGGAGGTTCCCGGGGATATGAGAAGGGAATGCAGGTGGATGTATTGTTGCTTGATAATCAAGAAGGAAGTGAGTGGCCTTGGGACGATTTCGTAAAATCTTACAAATTGTAGGATATTCTGGCAGCGGAAAAACTACGTTGATAGAAAAACTGATTTTCCAAACAGCTGCTCAAGGTTTGCGCGTTGGTACTATTAAACATCACGGGCATGGCGGAATCCCAAAGGAATTCTCTAAAGACAGCGTTCGCCATGAACAAGCAGGAGCCTGTGTTGCAGCAGTGGAAGGGCAAGGCACATTGCGTTTAAGCATCCATCAGGAGAGCTGGACATTGGATGAAATGTTAGCCCTATATGATTTATTTAATCTTGACCGTATTTTGATAGAAGGCTATAAACAGGAACAATTCAGGAAAGTGGTCCTTTTGCGAAAACAAGAGGAGATGGAGCTGCTTGAAAAGTTGTCCAATATTTCATGCGTCATCCATTGGCCAACTTGTGTGATAGAGAAAAACATGGATTATCCTGTTTTCTCCATCGACGAAGAGGAGCAGTACATAAAATTTTTAATGGAAGAATGGAGGGGTAACCATGGCAACGTCATTGTTTGAAATTGTGGAACATCCCATTGATGTGGAAGCGGTCAGAAAGAAAGTGGTAGACCGCAATGCCGGCGCAATCACCTTATTTGTAGGAACGGTGCGTGAAATGACCAATGGGAAAAAGACGTTATTTTTGGAATATCAAGCCTATCCGGAAATGGCGGTAAAAATGTTTGAACAGATTGCAAAAGAAATTAAGGAACGCTGGCCAGAAGCGAAAATCGCCATTACCCATCGAGTGGGCCGGTTGGAAATTACAGAAATTGCGGTAGTCATTGCCGTATCTTCTCCTCATCGGAAAGCGGCTTATGAAGCGAATGAATATGCCATTGAGCGAATTAAACAAATTGTGCCAATCTGGAAAAAAGAGCATTGGGAAGACGGCAGCGAATGGATTGGCGATCAATTGGAAAATGTGCCATATGCGGAAGGAAAACCACTATTCTGAGAGGTGAACAAGGATGATTAAGGTATTGTTATTTGCCCATTTGCAAGAAGCCGTTGGACAATCAAAGGTCATGATAGAGTTAGATGGTTGCACAGTGCAAGAGGTAAAGAAATGGATGGAGAAGGAATATCCTCAACTTTCTTTGGAGCAAATGATGGCTGCAGTGAATGAAGAATTTGTCACAGATGATGCAGTCGTAAAAGATGGCGATACCCTTGCCTTCATTCCGCCGATTAGCGGAGGGTGAACTTGAAGCAAATAAAAAGGAGGCCTCTTAAATTTTAGAGCCTCCTTTTATTTTTCAATTGAACCACTAAAAGTAGCGCGAAGGAAAGCAGGAAGATGGATATGCACCACATCCAAGCCCAAGCCATATTGCCTGATTCGATGGCAATATAAATGGCGGTTGGGATAGTTTGCGTTTCTCCCGGAATATTTCCAGCAAACATCAACGTTGCCCCAAATTCCCCCAACGCCCGGGCAAAGCTTAATATGCTTCCGGAGATGAGCGATTTTGAAGCAAGGGGGATAGAAATATACAAGAAAATTCTCCATTCGCTTGCCCCGTCAATTCTTGCGGCATCTTCAATATCTTTGTCGATGGCTTCAAATCCTGCTTTTGCGGATTGATACATTAAAGGGAAAGCGACGACCACCGCTGCAATTACCGCTGCATACCAAGTGAAAATGACGGGCTGCTGAAATAACCACTCTAAAAATTGTCCCACTGGGCTGTTTTTCCCAAAAATCACAATAAGGAAAAAGCCGACAACGGTTGGAGGAAGCACCATCGGAAGCAGAAGAAACGTTTCTAGCAGAACTTTCCCTCTAAAATTTTTCCGCGAGAGCAACCTTCCGGCAATCGTTCCAAAGACGATTACAATCATTCCTGCAATGGCAGCCGTTTTAATAGATAGCCAAACCGGAGTCCAAAATTCTTTATTTAACAGTAAATCCATAGGCTTCAAACACCTTTATTGCATTTTCGCTTTGCAAATATTGATAAAAGGATTTGGCTGCATCATAATTTTGTGATTCCTTGATGACCCCAACAGGATACATTATTGGTGCATGGATGCTTTCATCTGCTGTTGCTGCAATTTTGACTTTATCGGAAACTAATGCATCCGTTTTATAAACAATGCCTGCATCCACATTACCTGTTTCCACATAGGACAACACTTGGCGGACATCTTTTGCATACACCAATTTGGATTCCACAGCTTCCCATAAATTCATCTGTTCAAGGGTTTCCTTTGCGTATTGGCCGGCTGGTACAGTTTCAGGCGTTCCAATGGACATTTTATGGATGTCTTCAGTTGCAAGATCTTCAAAAAGTTTTATGGAATGATTGTTAGTTGGAACAATTAATGCCAGTTCATTTCCAAGCAGGTTTGTCCCCTCTTCTATAATGCCTTTTTCAACAAGTTCGTCGTATGGCTCTATTGCCGCAGAGAAAAATAAATCTACAGGTGCCCCTTGAAGGATTTGCTGCTTAAGAGAACCAGAAGAGCCGTAATTGAAGGTTAAGGAAACATCCGGATGTTCCTTTTCGTAATGTTGTTTGATTTCCTCTAAAGCATCCTTTAAACTAGCTGCTGCGGATACCGTAAGTTTAACCTTTTCACTTTCTTGGTCGGAATTCGAACATGCTGCAAGAATGAAAGTACATAACAAAATTGCCGCGAGCATACACAATTTTTTCATCAACCATTACTCCTGTCTTTAAAAAATGCGATTTTTTGTATGGCTTTCAAAAAAGTGTAGTTTCTCTAAATCCATTGATAAGGTTAGAGGATGTCCAACTTGTATATTCGCTGTTGGTTTCAATCGGGCGGTGAAGGGCTGCCCATCCAATTCAAAGTGAACAAGAATTTCGGCACCTAAAGATTCAATGACTTCTGCTTTTGCATGGAAACTGATGCCCCTTTTTGGATTGAATGAAAAATCTTCAGGTCGAATTCCGATGATGATTTCTTGATAATTGTAATCTTCTAAAAGAGTCAATTGACTTTCTAATAGAGGAATGGAAAGGGAGCCAATTTGAATTTTTCCGTTATTTAAGATGCCATTGAAAAAGTTCATGCCTGGGGAGCCAATGAACCCTGCCACAAATACATTTTTTGGACGATTGTATACTTCCTGCGGTGTGCCGATTTGTTGGATAATTCCTTGATTCATGACGACAAGGCGCGTAGCCATCGTCATAGCTTCAGCTTGGTCATGGGTTACATAAAGGGTTGTTGTTTTTAGTTGTTGATGGAGTTGAATGAGTTCTTTTCGCATCTTAGTGCGAAGCTGAGCATCTAAGTTGGAAAGGGGTTCATCCATTAACAGCAGGTTGGCATCCCGGATGATGGCTCGTCCAATGGCAATGCGCTGCAGCTGCCCTCCTGACAGTTCTTTAGGTTTTCGTTTTAATAAATCTTCAATATGTAAAAGTTTGGCAATATTTTGGATGCGGCGTTCAATTTCCTCTTTTGGGGTTTTTCGGCTTTTTAATCCGAAGGCCAAATTGTGGTAGACGTTCATATGGGGATAAAGGGCAAAGTTTTGGAAAACGAAGGAAACATTGCGTTCTTTTGGTGAAAGATGATTGATGCACTGCCCATCCATGATAATTTGTCCGCGAGAATGCTCCTCCAACCCTGCAAGTAGTCGCAATAGAGTCGATTTACCGCAGCCAGAAGGACCAACAATCACAATAAATTCCTGATCTTGAATCTCCAAGTTGATATCCTTTATAGCATCGATTTGGTGATAGGCTTTGTGCAGATGCTCTAATTTTAACTTGACCATGTTACTCATCCTTTGGAGGTTGGAATGAATAGTTACAAAGATTGTATAATAATTAATGACGAATTTAAAGGAAAAAATTGTTAGTGTTTGTTTTATCCAAAGAAAGCGGATTTATGTAATGGTTTTTTCTGGGGCAATTTTGTTAATATAACTTTAGTAAAAAGAACGCAGGAGGAAATCCATGATTATACGGCCGAGACATTTAAACAAAGGAGATACAGTTGGAGTGATTGCCCTTAGCAATCCGATTGATGTAGAAAGTTTGCAAAATCCCTTATCGATCTTTCATGAAATGGGATTACATTACAAACTAGGACAAACCATCGGACTTTCTGGCAAGTATTTGGCAGGAACTGATGAAGAGCGAGTGCAGGATTTGCATCAAATGATTATCGATCCGGAAGTAAAGGCGATTTTTTGCGTGACAGACGGATATGGTGTTGCAAGAATTGCCGATCAAATTGACTATCCATTGCTTGCTGAGCATCCGAAAATTTTTTGGGGATGTTCAGATATCACGTTTTTACATATTGCCTTTCATAAATTTTCTAATGTGGTAACTTTCCACGGTCCTGCGCTTTCAAAGATTGCAGATGAACAATCGAAAAAAATGCTTTATCAATTATTTGCACCTTACGAAATTTTTTATGATGAAAGCCTTTCGCCGCTTGTGAGCATTGTTCCTGGCGCGGTTCGGGGAGAAATAATCGGCGGAAACTTGCGAAGAATCGTGGATACCCTTGGCACAAAGTTTGAAATTGATACGCTTGGCAAAATTTTGCTTTTGGAAGAAGCAAATTTGCAGATGGAAGAAATCGACCGTTTGCTGAATCAGTTGAGGCTTGCAGGGAAGTTAAAAGAGGCAAGCGGCTTTGCTATTGGAAGCGTTGGGAAAGAAGACATATTAGCCTTATTCAAGGAATATGTATCCCCATATAAAAAGCCAACAGTAGCGGGATTCAACATTGGGCATTCGACGCCAAACATCGGTATTCCACTAGGGGTTGAAGTGATTTTGGATGCCGATGAGAAATTGCTGCGGCTCTTGCCAGGCGTGGAATAAGCGTTAGAGGTGAGTTACATGGATTGGCTAAAAGTGCTGTCTTTAATTTGCATCGCACTCGGATTTATTATAGGTATTTACGGTTTGAAGAAAAGATCTATATGGACCATTATTTCAGGGATTTCCTTTTTACTAATTCCGATTTTCTTTTCATTTGGATGGTATGGATTTATTTTATTCTTTCCTCCGTTAGTGTTTGTTTTTTCCAATAACAAATCGAAAAAGTAGAATTGATGAGAAGGCTGGATAATCGCCAGTATCAGCCAAATAATCGCCAAAGCATAAGGGATAATCGCCACTTAGGGCAAGATAATCGCCGAACGAAAAAAATAGAGCTTTAGAAGAAATCGCCAATCGAAAAGCCTTGCCCAAATCAAAACCACCCGTGTGAACGGGTGGTTTGTTCTGCGGCTAGAAGCCTTTATTACTGGCCAACCCCTAAAGGGGCATCGAATGGTTCGCCAACTGCACTACTTTTCCAGCTGACCCTTAAAGGGTCTCTTTTATTTTTTCCTCGATTTTCTTTTTATCTCTTCACCTGTAAATGGATCAATAAATTCTTCCATACTGAGTTGATCCGCAATGATATCATCTTGTATTTGATTTCGAATATATTCTTCTATTACCTTTTTATTTCTGCCTACCGTATCCACATAAAATCCTCTACACCAAAATTTTCTGTTTCCATATCGATATTTTAAATGGGCATGTCGATCGAATATCATTAAACTACTTTTTCCTTTTAAATATCCCACGAATGATGAAACACTTAATTTCGGTGGAATACTAACCAACATATGTATGTGGTCTTTACATGCGGTAGCTTCAATAATTTCTACACCTTTTCTTTCACATAGTTGTCTTAATATTTGTCCTATATCTTTCTTTATCTTTCCATAGATTATCTGTCTTCTATATTTTGGTGCAAATACAATGTGATACTTACAATTCCATTTAGTATGTGCTAAACTATTTATGTCAGAAGACATAATAGGTCCCTCCTTGATACTAAAATTTGGTTGGCGAACCAAAATTTATTTTAGCATCAAGTGGGATCTTTTTTAATACCTCGCTATAAGCTATACGGAACCCCCTGCCTAGCAGGGGGTTTTCTTTTTTACAAAAAGAGGCTGGGACAAAACTAGCTTCTAGATAGGAAAAAGGAGAATTTGAGCCAACTCAAATTCTCCTTTTTCCATTTATCCCCATTATTTTTGGTTAGTTGATCTTTGTTGGCCGTGTATTTTCGTAAATTCACGGCCATTAAGGCAATGCCCATTTCATTTTCCACTTTCGATTTTCCTCGAACGGAAAATCGAGTGAAACGCAAATTAGCCTTCAAGAATCCAAAAACTGGTTCTACGTCTATTTTACGTTGACGGAAAATAGAACCAGCTTTTTCTTCTGAAAGCTTCGCTCTTACATATTCTTTTTGTTGTTCCCATTTTTCATTCACCATGACCTTTCGGTGATTGCCTTCCTTTGCTTTTGTGCATGATGAACGAAATGGACATCCTGAACAGTTTTCACATTCATAGATTTTCAATTCTCGTTTGAAACCAGTCTTATCTGTACGTACAGAACGATAACGGAAGGTTACTCGCTGCTGATTTGGACAAATGTAGGTATCACTTTCTTCGTCGTACATCCAATTGTCTGGATGAAATGGATTTTGTTTATATTTCTTCTTTTGTTCTTTCTCATACATGGTATATGGAATGAGTGCCTCACATTTTCGATTCGAAAGGATGTCTTCATAGTTTTGTTCACTACCATAACCAGCATCTGCGACAATATACTTTGGCAACGGAAAATAATCCTTTTCTATCTTATTCAAGAACGGAATTAATGTACGTGTATCAGTAGGATTTGGAAAGATGCTATAAGCTAGTGCGTATTGACCTTCTGTTGCGATTTGTACATTGTATCCAGCTTTCAATTGACCGTTTTTCATATAGTCGTCTTTCATTCGCATGAACGTTGCATCTTGATCTGTTTTGGAATAACTGTTCCGTTCCCCCAAGATGTCCAAGTCTTTTTGGTATTTTTGTTTTCGTAGAATGAAGTCTATTAATTGTTTGTACGCTTGTTTTGGATATTTTCGTTCGCTTCTTAATGCTTTTCGTTCTGTGGCATCGGGCGATGTTTCTATCTTTTGGTCATATTCCTTAATGACTTCATCGACTTGTTGCACCATTTGAGCGAGTTCTTCAACGGACAGTTCTCCCTCATTTTCCCGCTCCATTTCAGGGATGATTTCTTTTTCTAATAGTTCGTTGTATAACTGATTGGACTTTTCAATTAAGTTTTGGTTGTATTTTTCAATGGATTTCTTCCATACGAAAGTAAATTTATTGGCATTCGCTTCAATCTTCGTACCATCGATAAAAATGGCTTCTTGATCGATTAACTTTTCTTCCACCAGTTGGCAACGGAATTGGACAAAACATTGACGAATTAATTCTTTTACTTCCGGATGCACACGAAAACGATTGATCGTCCGATAACTTGGTTCATATCCTTGTGCCAACCACATCATTCGTATACTGTCCTTTAATAGCGCTTCAATTTTTCGACCTGAAAAGACAGACTGCGAATAGGCACACAAAATAATTTTTAGCATCATGCGTGGATGATAAGCAGGACAACCTGTATTTCGAAGAAACGGCTGGAAGGCTTCATCTGGAATACTTTCAACTAAATGGTGAATGTGGAAGGCAATATCATTTTCTTGTAATTTTATTTCTAAATCTAGAGGCAAAACTAATTGATTCATGTTATAATATTTGAACATAAGGACCCTTCTTTCTGTTAGGTTTTGTCTGCTAACTTAATTTTAACAGAAGAGGTCCTTATTTTTTATTGAAAAAATGAAAAACAGCCCATGAAATTTCATTCCAAAATTTCATGGGCTGTTTCCATTTTAGAGGGGGTTTTGTCCCAGCCTCATTGTTATAACGGCTGCACCAAAAAAAACTAGGTATCTTGTTTGACTTCCTTTGCGTTAGTTGGTCATTGGTTAAAAGTAATCAAGTGACCGGTCAACGGTAATCGGTTTACCAACTATCGATTCAAACACCATTGCAGCCGTTACACCCCGGGGAGGACTCTCACCGCCCCGAGGCATTAGAAATATTTAGAATCATCAAATTCAATATGAATTTCATAGTTTTTCGCGTTGATTAAATTTGAAAGGCGATGAGCTTCTTTTTCAAGCTGGATGGCCCGTTCCCGGTATTCTCGAGGTTCATACGTTGCAATTTGATAAAGCACCGTTCCTTCGCCAGTCGTTGTATAAATTTTTTCTTTCTCTGTATTCCCTAAATCTTTATACAAACTTGATTCTGCTCTCAGTTGTTTCGCCAATTCAATGGCCTCTACAATTGGCATTTTTTCCCCTTTGAACTCAATCGCATGGTCAATGTTTGCCCGATAGATGAGTCTATCCAATGTCCGCACATCTTTCCGTATTTCTGCGAGTTCCGCTTCAATTTCCGATAAAGTTCTGCCGGATTGTTTTGGAGTTTCTCCTTTTTCTACAATCACATGGGCGTTGTTGTGCATCTCATACACCAATTCTTGAATTTTTTTCGTTAAAATGGTTTTTAATTTAATGCCCTCTGCTAATGGAATCGTCTTCATTGTTTCACCTCAAATCGTAATGTTTGGATGTTCCTTGGTTAATACGGCAATGGTATAGTCGCCGCCTGCCACTTGGATAAACATTTTGCCGCAAGCATTAAGCAGTTCACGGCATTCTTTTTCCTCTATAGAAGGGCATAGATAAAAAATTTGCAATGCTTCCGTCGTTTCTTCCGTCACGCTAGTGCGGACCGAATCCACAAATGGGCTTCCAAAAGCTCCATGGTCATCTTTACTATATAAAATATTTTTTAATTTGTTATACCGGCCATTTAACCCTTCATATCCCGTGTCTTCCGTTCCTAAAGCAATTTCCACATCCCCTTGAAGGTGTTTTACATCATATATGCCGATGGGGATTTCATATTGCAATGAAAAGAAATTATTTAAATCCACGGCTAAATGAACAGGCGATAAATAGTTTTGCTTTGCTACTCGGCGCATTAAACTCTCTGCAGAATGGCGATAACGGTTCGGATCCGCACCAAAAGCTTTCCAAATACTTCGCCACTCTTTAATGCCAGGCCGTTCAGTGACAGGCGTTTCCTGCAGTTCAAAATATAAATTTTCCTGAAATAATTGGAAACGTCCTTTGATCATTTGAGGCGATGGTGAGACAACAATTTTGGTATAATGAATAATGCCGATTTTCAGATTCGGAATTTTAGAAAAGAGTCCTTGATTCACAGTAAGCTTCAACAACATTCACCTGCCAACAATTTGTAACCTTATTGTACCATAAATGTTTGAGGAAAGTAGTCGGATGTGTAATGGAGGGAGGTGCAAAATTGCGGCTCTTCCGGGCGGCAGTTTCGAGATGAACATTGAACAGTTAAAAAGTGATTTAATCGAATATGCGAAATCCATTGGGGTGGATAAAATCGGCTTTACCACTGCTTCTCCTTTTGAGGAAATGAAAAATCGGTTGATAAGGCAGCAGGCATTGAATTACCAGTCCGGTTTTGAAGAACGGGATGTTGAGAAGCGGACGGATCCAAAAAAGCTGTTGCCGGAAGGGGAAAGCATTATTGCCATTGCCCTCGCTTATCCATCCAAAATGAAAAATCCGCCGGCAGGGAAAAAAGGGGAACGGAGAGGCATCTTCGCCAGAGCTTCATGGGGATTGGATTATCATGTGGCGGTAAAAGAACGGCTCGATTTGATGGAACAATGGCTGCGGGAAAGAGTGCCGGATGTCTCCGTGAAATCGATGGTGGATACGGGGGAATTGGTTGACCGGGCAGTTGCGGAACGGGCAGGGATTGGTTGGAGCGGGAAAAACTGCTCAATCATCACGCCGGAGTTCGGTTCATATGTCTACTTGGGCGAAATGATTACCAATATTCCTTTTCCGCCGGATGCACCGATTGAAAATGAATGCGGTGATTGCCGGTTGTGCCTGGATATTTGCCCGACTGGCGCATTGGTGGAGGCAGGACGGTTAAATTCAAAGCGATGCATCGCCTTTCTTACGCAGACGAAAGATTATTTGCCGGATGAATTTCGCAGAGAAATCGGAAACCGGGTTTACGGCTGCGACACGTGCCAAACGGTTTGTCCAAAAAATAAAGGAAAGGCGAATTGGATTCATGAAGAATTTATGCCGGATCCTGAATTAGCAAAGCCGCTTCTTGTGCCGCTATTGAACCTTTCGAATAAAGAGTTCAAAAGGAAATTCGGCACGATGGCGGGCTCTTGGCGCGGGAAAAAGCCGATCCAGCGCAATGCCATTCTCGCCCTTGCCCATTTTAAGGAGCAATCGGCGGTTCCGGAATTGATTGAATTGTTGAAGAATGATGAACGGCCGGTGATTCGCGGAACTTCCGCATGGGCTCTTGGCGTCATTGGAGGGGAGCAGGCGAAAGAAGCATTGCTTGAAGCCCTTCAGCAGGAAAAGGATGAAGAGGTGCTCCGTGAAATCGGAAAGGGACTGGAATTATTGGGACGAGGCTAGTCCCTATGATTTAGTGAAGTATAATAGAAGGAAGTGTCTAGTTTTGCCACTACATATCGTATTATATCAACCAGAAATTCCAGCAAATACCGGAAACATTGCACGCACTTGTGCCGCAACGAACACAACGTTGCATTTAATTCGGCCGCTTGGTTTTTCGACGGAGGATAAAATGTTGAAACGGGCAGGGTTGGATTATTGGAAGCATGTGAATATCGTGTATCACGATTCCTTGGAAGATTTTCTTGAATATATGAAAGATGGAGAACTTTATTTGATTGAAACTTATAGCGATCGCCCTTATTCCGATTTTGATTTCAGCGACAAAGAGAAGGATATTTATTTCATGTTCGGAAAAGAAACGACCGGATTGCCAAAAGATTTTGCATATGAACACATCGACCGGGTGCTTCGAATTCCGCAAACGGATAAAGTGCGTTCCCTTAATTTATCGAATTCCGCGGCTATTATTATTTATGAAGCGCTGCGTCAACAAAATTTCCCGGGAATGGAATGAAAAATGGCGAAATGGGAGAACTGATGATTTTCCCATTTCGCTTTTTCTATGATGGGGTGTTTATTTTGCGGGGGTGTTGACTTGAGCGTATGTAGTGTCAGCTTGCCTGGAGTGGTAACTTGTACGGATGGGGTGTGATCTTGCTCGGATAGAGTGGGACTTGTGCGGATGGGGTGTTGACTTGCTCGGATAGAGTGGTGACTTGTACGGATAGAGTGGTGACTTGTGCGGATGGGGTGTGATCTTGCTCGGATAGAGAGTCAACTTGCTCGGATAAGGAGTTAGCTTGCTCGGATAGAGTGGTCACTTGCTCGGATAAGGAGTTAGCTTGCTCGGATAGAGTGGTCACTTGCTCGGATAAGGAGTTAGCTTGCTCGGATAGAGTGGTCACTTGCTCGGATAAGGAGTTAGCTTGCTCGGATAGAGTGGTCACTTGCTCGGATAAGGTGTGCCCTTGCTCAGATAAGGCTTCAACTTGCGCGTATATGCATCAAATAGTGGATATGGTGACTCCTTTAGTGCTCATAGGATATCATTTGGAGCGGATACCTCCTCCTTTAGTGCATATAGAGCAATAATTGGAGCGGATGGTGCCACTATTAGTGCGTATAGAGCAACAATTGGAGCGGATGGTGCCACTTTTAGTGCGTATAGAGCAACAATTGGAGCGGATACCTCCTCCTTTAGTGCATATAGAGCAACAATTGGAGCGGATGGTGCCACTTTTAGTGCGTATAGAGCAATAATTGGAGCGGATGGTGCCACTTTTAGTGCGTATAGAGCAATAATTGGAGCGGATGGTGCCACTTTTAGTGCGTATAGAGCAACAATTGGAGCGGATACCTCCTCCTTTAGTGCGTATAGAGCAATAATTGGAGCGGATGGTGCCACTTTTAGTGCGTATAGAGCAACAATTGGAGCGGATACCTCCTCCTTTAGTGCATATAGAGCAACAATTGGAGCGGAAGCAACTCCCTTTAGTGCATATAGATCAACAATTGGAGCGGAAGCAACTCCCTTTAGTGCGTATAGAGCAACAATTGGAGCGGATACCTCCTCCTTTAGTGCGTATAGAGCAATAATTGGAGCGGATGGTGCCACTTTTAGTGCGTATAGAGCAACAATTGGAGCGGATACCTCCTCCTTTAGTGCGTATAGAGCAACAATTGGAGCGGATGGTGCCACTTTTAGTGCGTATAGAGCAATAATTGGAGCGGATGGTGCCACTTTTAGTGCGTATAGAGCAATAATTGGAGCGGATACAGCTCCCTTTAGTGCATATAGAGCAACATTAGGAGCGAATACAACACCCTTTAGTGCGAATAGAACAACATTAGGAGCAGATGCCCTCTCCTTTAGTGCATATAGAGCAACAATTGGAGCGGAAGCAACTCCCTTTCGTGCATTTAGAGCAACAATTGGAGCGGATGATACCACTTTTAGTGCATATAAAGCAACATTAGAAGCGGATGCCCCCAACTTTCGTGCGTATAGTGCAACCATTACCTTCTTTGCACATCCCACCTTAATTAAAGTGAATCCCCTGCAAATATCTCTCCAAAAAACTCCATCCTTCATGAAAAAAAGTTCTATTCCTACGAATAGAACCCCATAAACATAATATCCATTTATTCCCCATCCAATGTAAAAACAATTCGAATGCCGGAAGGATCAACAGTGGAAAATGCCTGGCTTCCACCAAATTTCGGAGCCTCTTCAAATATCTCCACTACATGCCCCAGCTCTTTCAAATTCTTTTTCACTAACTCTGCTTTTTCCTCATTATCCATCACCAATGTATAGGACTTCAATCCAACACTGTTTTCCGGAGCAGGGGAGCCTCCCAAGCTTTCCCAAGTATTCAAACCGATATGATGATGATATTTTCCGGTTGAGATGAAAAGTGCCCGGCTTCCGTATCTTGTCACCACTTCAAACCCTAAAGCCTTCGTATAAAATGCTTCCGTTTTCCGCAAATCAGCGACGGATAAATGAATATGCCCCATCACCGTTCCTTCAGGCAATCCATTCCAAGTGCCATCTGCTATTGCTAGAAGAGAACGGAAATTCATCGGTTCCGTCGTCATATAAACCGTATTCCCATTCCAAATCCATTCCTCTTCCGGCCGGTCCGCATACACTTCAATGCCGTTTCCATCCGGATCGTACAAATAAATCGCTTCACTTACATGGTGGTCGCCTGCACCAATCGGAACATTCAGTTCGGAAATATGCTGGATGAAATTCCCTAAATCTTTCCGGGTAGGAAGCAGAATCGCAAAGTGGTAAAGGCCGGTTTGCCCCCTTTGCAAAGGCAATGCATCCTTCACTTCTTCGATGGATAAAATGCTCGTTTTTCCATCCGTTGTAAAGGCGGCCGTATGATCCGTCTGCCCCAAAACTTGAAATCCGATGACATTTTTATAATACTCCACGGAACGCTCCAAATTGGACACTTTTATTTGAACATGAGAAACATACGTGTTCGGTTTTTTATGAAAATGTGTTGTCATTTCCTATCTCCTACAGTTAATTATTTTCACAAACTTACTTTATGTAACTAAGTTTATTTTGATAAGCTGAAAATGTCAAGAAAATAAAAAGGCAATCCCGATTAATCAGGATTGCCTTTTTATGATAGCTCTAATAAGTAAGAGATTATTCTTCTTTATAATCTCCTTCACGGCCTGCTGTTAAAATCGCTGTGATAAATGATAGACATACAATAAGAATTAAAACAGTACCCATGGAAGTATACCTCCTAAGTAATTGATATCTCTAATTTAGTATAGCTGAATTAAATTAAGTTTACTATATCATTTTTTTTAACGTTTTGTTCACAATATCTAGTATCAACATAAGGAGGGATCATTGTGGAAAATCGGAATGAAATGCCTGAAAGCGGACATATGACAAATAATATGGAAGACTGCATCTGGTTGGGAAAACAGATGGATCGATTGAGGGACGGGGAGCAGCTGGAGGAGGATAATCGCATTCCGGATCCGATCCAATCGGATGTGGTCGACCATCCAAATAAAGATGAAAGATTGAAAAGGAGAAACTGAAAAAATTCAGAGGATGTCCACAAAGCATCGACTTTATGAACATCCTCTTCAATCCTTTACGCTTGCACTTTATAATCTTTTAATTCTTCGCGCAGTTTCGCTTTCAGGAATTTGCCGACTGAAGTTTTCGGAATTTCTTTTAAGAAGACCACATCATCCGGAATCCACCATTTTGCAAATTGGCCGCGCAAGTAATCAAGCAGTTCTTCTTTGGTCGCCTGTTTTCCTTCTTTTAAAACGACACATGCCAGTGGACGTTCCTGCCATTTTTCATGAGGAATGGCAATCACCGCCGCTTCCAACACCGCTTCATGGGTCATGAGGGCATTTTCCAAATCGACGGAAGATATCCATTCGCCGCCGCTCTTGATCAAATCTTTCGTACGGTCCGTAATTTTGATATAGCCTTCCGGTGTCACAACCGCGATGTCTCCTGTATAGAGCCAACCGTCGCGGAACGCTTCTTTTGTTCGTTCATCTTTGTAATATTCATGGGCAATCCAAGGACCACGAATGCGAAGTTCTCCCATCGTTTTTCCATCCCAAGGAACAACACCTTCATCATTGACAACTTCCGTATCAAGCAACGGAACAGTGAGCCCTTGCGTTGCGCGTATATCCAATTTTTGCTCCCTTGTCCAATCTTCCATTGCGGAAGTATAGTGGGAAAGGGATACAATCGGTGATGTTTCCGTCATACCGTAGCCGACGATGAACGGAACATTATATTTGTCTTCAAAGGCTTGAATGAGCCCTTTTGGTGAAGCGGAACCGCCGGAAACTATGCCTCTTAAAGAAGAAAGATCCCGAGGGTTTTTCTCCTGCTCCTGGAGAACGCCGAGCCAAATCGTTGGCACCCCTGCAGTCAATGTCACTTTTTCCTGTTCGATTAAATCAAGCAGTAAACTTGGGGTAAAATGTGGACCAGGCAAAACTTGTGTTGTACCGTAATTCACTGCGGCAAATGGCATTCCCCATGCATTCACATGGAACATTGGCACAACCGGCATGATGACATCTTTTTCACATATGCCCATGCTGTCCGCCAACCCGAGAATCAAACTATGAAGCACCAACCCGCGGTGCGTATACACAACCCCTTTTGGCATTCCGGTCGTTGCACTTGTATAACAAATGCCTGCCGGGGAATTTTCGTCTAAATTTTCAGGAAATTCAAATTCGTCCGCTTCCTCGATCAATTGCTCATACGAGTGCACATTAGGGAAAGAGGATTCAGGAACCGTTTTATCATCCTGCATGACGACAATATGTTTCACTGTCTTCAAATACGGAATGGCTTTCTCAAATAATGGGAACAGGTCCCCATCAACCAATAAAATTTCATCTTCGGCATGATTGATTACATAAATGATATGTTCCGGTGAAAGGCGGATGTTGATCATATGCAAGACGGCGCCAGCGCAAGGTACTGCAAAGTATGCTTCCAAATGACGGTGATGGTTCCATGCGAAAGAACCGACTTTCGTACCAGGTTTCATGCCCAGCTTTGTAAGAGCGCTTGCAAGTTTCCTCGTGCGTTTGACATATTCTTTGTAAGGAATACGGTGAATTGTGTCCGGGGCTGTACGGGAAATGATCAATTTCTCCGGATAGTAGCGCTCAGCCCGTTTTAAAAAACTTGTCAATAATAAAGGTGTGTCCATCATATAAACATACTCCCCCCTTTGTTTGATCCCTCTCAATTTATATATTTTGAGAAAGAAGATTTTATAACTTAAATTTACTACTTATTAAAGAATATTTTAACTTAAAAGAGAAAATATTGCTATTTTTTTTACGACATTTTCTATGATAAAAGATTCATATACTAATTCTAATAATTTCGATTGAAACGATATGATTTATTTCTTGAAAATTTTCAGTTTATAATAGTGTTAATGAATGTTGAAGGAGTGATTTTATGGCAATACCGACAAAAACATTGGCCAATGGGGTTGAGATGCCTTATTTGGGGTTGGGTGTTTATAAAATGGAAGACCGGGAAGAAGCGTTGAATGCGATTTCTAAAGCGTTGGAGCTGGGGTATCGGGCGATTGATACTGCCGCACTCTACAACAATGAAAGGGAAGTGGGGGAAGCCATCCGTGAAAGTGGCATTCCGCGGGAGGAAATTTTCGTGACAACGAAAGTATGGAATAGCGATCAAGGTTATGATGAAACCCTCCGCGCCTTTGAAACATCTTTGAAAAAATTGGGGTTGGATTATGTGGATCTTTATTTGACCCACTGGCCGGTGGAGGACAAATTTGTGGATACTTTCCGTGCCATCGAGCGGCTGTATGAGGAAAAGTTGATCCGCGTGCCAGGGGTATCCAACCACCATCAGCATCATTTGGAAAAACTCTTTGCATACGCGAATGTGAAGCCGATGGTGAATCAAGTGGAATGCCATCCATATTTGCAGCAGGATGAATTGAGAGCGTTTTGCGCAGAGCACAATATTGCGGTCACAGCATGGGCGCCGATTGGCAAAGGCCGCATTTTAAATGATGAAACGTTGGTGAAACTGGCGAATAAACACGGAAAAACTCCTGCACAAATTGTGTTGCGCTGGCACTATCAAAACGATACAATCACCATTCCAAAATCCGTAACGCCAAGCCGCATTGCGGAAAACATGCAAATATTCGATTTTGAACTATCGGATGAAGAGATGGCGGAAATTAAAGCGATGAATAAAAATGAACGCTTTGGCCAAAATCCGGACAATTTCCATTTTGATTTTTAGGCAAATTTTCGGCATTCTTGAAAGCAGAAGTACATCACGATCATTTGGTGATGTACTTTTTATTTAAAGGTACTGAAATGAACGGGATGGGATTCATGAAAGGGAAATTATTTAAGGGGATATTTTTTGGTTTTCTGATTGCCGGCTTATTGATTTGGATGGCCGTATCTACTTATCAGATTTAGAAGTATAGCTAATGATGAGGATTCTTCCCTTGATTTGGAGACGATAGAGGAACATTATTCCGTCATGCTGGATTTGAGCGATCCGGAAAGCAATATAGGAAAAGTTTTATATGATGATGGGGATCATCAAATTTATGTTTCTGGGGTTATTGTGGACAATCCCCTTCAAGAAAAAAAGGGATAAGAATCAAGCCTGACCCAAAAGGACAAATTGGTCAGGCCCTTTTTATGTTATTGCAGGGAACCAGCAGCGCCTTCCTGATCTTTTACAAGGATTTTTTTATTTAAAAACGGATGCTCAAATTCCAATTGAATGGCGTGAAGCTTGTAATTGCCCGTTTTCGATTTCCGGGCTCCATATAAAGTGTCCCCCACAATCGGGTGGCCGATATGCGCCATGTGCACCCGGATTTGATGGGTGCGTCCCGTCTCCAACTGCAAATGAACAATCGTTGAATGTGCTTTTCTCTCGACTACCTTAAAGTGAGTTACTGCATGTTGCCCGGATTTGGAAACGATTCGGCGGGTCGGATGATGCCGGTCTCTTCCGATGGGGGCATTGATGGTGCCGCTTTTTTCTTTGATTACCCCTTGAACTTCCGCTTCATAAGTCCGGATAATGGATTTTTCTTCAATCATGCGATCAAAAACGGATTTGGCAATCGGGTGCTTTGCTACAATGAGAAGCCCTTCTGTTCCTTGGTCAAGCCGATGAACATGCTCTGCATACACCACCCCCTTTTTCTTCATATAAGCCATGACATGATTCATGCAAGTATCTTTATCTTTTTCCCCATTCGGATGGGTGCTCATCCCTTTAGGTTTGGAAACAATCAAAATATGTTCGTCTTCGTACCGGATATTTACATTGCATTCCTTGGCAGGCGGATAATCCGATTTAGAAACATCCAATGAAAAATGGAGAATGGTCCCTTTGGCTAAAGGTTCGTTCCATTTCACCGATTCTCCGCCCGCATTTTTCACCGCTTTCGCCATCCTTAGTTCATGAACCAGTTTTTTGCCCAGCCGCCATTTTTCCCTCAACAGCGATTCTACCGTCAAACCATCTTGCGGAATTTCATATTGAAACTGCATTTCATTTCCTCCATAGAAAAATCGTGTCCGATAAGAACACGATTTCCAAATTCTTTATTTTAATACCACTTCTTTAAAGAATTGGCGAATGTTTTCATCAGGGTGTGCCCCCACCATACGGTTCACTTCTTTTCCATCTTTAAAGAAAATCAATGTCGGTGTTGCTTCCACATGATACTCGTCCCAACCTTCTTCATACTCCAAAATGTTTAGTTGGTCGATATGAACACCCATTTCCTCTGCAATCGGCATGAGCCGCGGCGTCATTTCTTTGCAGTGCGGACATTCAGGACTGAACAAGTAGGCAACAACCGGTTCACCTGATGCAATTTTTTCTCTTAAATCATCCGGTAAGATAATATTTTGATAATTTTCATCGTCCAATAAATCAATGGTGGATTGTCTCAAATTGTCCGTTCCGTATGGATTGTTTTCCAGCTTGCTTTTGTTTGATAAATTTGTTAAGACAATGATAATTCCGAATAAAATGACAACAACGGCAGCAATAATTCCTAGTTTTTTCAACTATTGATCCTCCTTCATCACTTTCAACATATAAAAGCTGGTGATCGCAATTAAAATAAAGGCAACCAACGCCAAAAACGGGATGGTGATAAAGCCGAGCCAGTTAATATATTCCCCTGTACATGGAACTCTTCCGCATGCTGGTGCGCTTTCAGCCAAAAAGTCCAATTTTTGGATTCCATAATGGTAAAGGGAAATCGCTCCGCCAATACAAGAAAATACGGCTGTTGTCACAGCGATGCGCGCATTTTTTTGGATATATGCCACAAGAGTAATGAGCACAATCGGATACATGAGGATCCGTTGATACCAGCAAAGTTCACATGGTTCATAACCGCGAACTTCCGAAAAATATAAAGAACCCAGTGTTGCTACCAATGATACTAACCATAAAAATAGCAAACTATTCTCCAATTTTTTTTTCATTTCAACTCTCCTACTAGATTGTTTTCCATGCAGTTTAGATTATAAATTGTTTTGACTTCGGAGTAAAATGAAATCATTTCGAATTCAAGAAAAATGAATCTCATTCAAAAGTCTGAGGGTGCAACAAATGCGAGAGAAGTAAGGGAGTGATATGATTACATTACAAAGTATTTGTCGAGGTGTGCCATGGCAGTGAATGACCATTCCAATATCACATTGTTAAAAGAGATTGCAGAATTGCTGAATGAGGAAACGGAATTAATCCCGATGCTGAGGGGTGCGCTGAGAAAGCTTTTGAACGGGACAAATTTCAGCACCGGCTGGATTTTCTTCATTGATGAAAAAGGGAAGATTGATCTTGTTGTTCATGAAAATTTGCCGGAGGGTTTGCGCCACAATAACTGCCAATATTTGAAAAAGGGCGGTTGCTGGTGCGTATCCCGATTCCGGCGTGACCAATTGAAAAAAGCGTCAAATATCATTGAATGCCAACGAATTGAAAATGCGATTGAAGCGAAGGTGGGGGATACGGCGGGAATCACCCATCACGCAACAGTGCCATTGCAATCAGGGAATGAACGGTTCGGCATATTAAATGTGGCCACTCCTTACACCGTTGAATATACCGAAGAAGAGTTGGAACTGCTGGAATCGGTGGCATTCCAAATCGGATCTGCCATCAAACGCATCTACTTGACGAAACAAGAGCAGGAAATGGCTTTGGTCCGGGAGCGGAATCGTTTGGCCCGCGATTTGCACGATTCTGTCAACCAGCTGTTGTTTTCCGTCACATTGACGGCCCGTGCAGGAGTGGAGATGACGGAGGATGAAGATATAAAAGAAACATTTAAAGAAATCCAGAATTTGACCCAATCCGCCTTGACGGAAATGCGGGCGCTCATTTGGCAATTGAGGCCACAAGGTTTGGAAAGCGGTTTGATTGATGCCATCAAAGCTTACGCGGAAATGTTAAAAATAAAGTTGACCATCAATGTTTCGGGCGTGATTCAATTTCCTTCGAGGGTGGAAGAAACGCTTTTCCGCATTGCCCAGGAAGCTTTGAATAATATCCGGAAACATGCAGGAGTGCAGGAAGCGACCATTTATCTGACGGTGACCAAAACGGACATCTTGCTGGTGATCAAAGATGAAGGCAGAGGTTTTAAAATCGATCAGGATGCCAAAATCCCTTCGATGGGTCTCCAATCGATACGGGATCGGGCCACTGCGCTTGGCGGAACGGCTGAATGGGTATCAGAAATCGGCAAAGGAACGGAATTGTTTGTCCGGTTGCCTTATTGAGGAGGGAAGTAGATGATACGTGTATTAATTGCGGATGACCATCATGTGGTCCGCAGGGGATTGCAGTTTTTCTTAAAAACCCAAAAAGATATTGAAGTCGTGGGGGAAGCGAAAAACGGGGTGGAAGCGGTTCAGCTCGTGGAACAATTGAAACCGGATATCGTTTTGATGGATTTGGTCATGCCGGAGATGGACGGAATCGAAGCGACGAAAAAAATCAAAGCCAGATGGCCGGAAGTGCAAATATTGATGTTGACAAGCTTCTCCGATAAAGATCACGTCGTTCCGGCCATTGAAGCGGGAGCGGCGGGATATCAATTGAAGGATATTGAACCGGATGATTTGGTCAATTCCATCCGGCAAGTGATGCGCGGGGAAAGCATCATGCATCCGGTGGCGACGACGCAGCTGGAGGAAACGTTGAAGGAAGAAGAAAATTTGCCGCACATCAAAAATCCGTTGACACCAAGGGAGAAAGATGTGCTGGCTGAACTGACGAAAGGCAAAAGCAATCGGGAAATTGCCGCATCCCTTTATGTGACCGAAAAGACGGTAAAAACCCATATTTCCAATATTTTCACAAAGCTGGAAGTGCAAGATCGGACGCAAGCCGCCTTGTATGCCGTTAAACATGGATTGACTGAAGGAAGCGGGAAGTAGTTTAGTGAAAAAAGAGCAAAATTAGGAACGATTTGGTTTCTAGTTTTGTTCTTTTTTTGTAAACAATGGGGGTAAACGCACGAAACAATGCAGTATCCGCACCAAATGGGGAGGTAACCGCACGAAAGGGAGCAGTATCCGCACCAAATGGGGAGGTAAACGTACGAAAGGGGGCAGTATCCGCACGAAAGGGAGTAGTATCCGCACCAAATGAGGAGGTAACCGTACGAAATAGAGCAGTATCCGCACGAAATGAGGAGGTAACCGTACGAAATAGAGCAGTATCCGCACGAAATGAGGGAGCAACCGCACGAAAGGGAGCAGTATCCGCACGAAATGAGGGAGCAACCGCACGAAAGGGAGCAGTATCCGCACCAAATGGGGAGGTAACCGCACGAAAGGGAGCAGTATCCGCACGAAATGAGGGAGCAACCGCACGAAATGGAGTAGTATCCGCACCAAATGGGGAGGTAACCGCACGAAAGGGAGCAGTATCCGCACCAAATGGGGAGGTAAACGTACGAAAGGGGGCAGTATCCGCACGAAATGGAGTAGTATCCGCACCAAATGGGGAGGTAACCGCACGAAAGGGAGCAGTATCCGCACCAAATGAGGAGGCAACCGCACGAAATGGAGTAGTATCCGCACCAAATGAGGAGGTAACCGTACGAAATAGAGCAGTATCCGCACGAAATGAGGGAGCAACCGCACGAAAGGGAGCAGTATCCGCACCAAATGAGGAGGCAACCGCACGAAATGGAGTAGTATCCGCACCAAATGAGGAGGCAACCGCACGAAATGGAGTAGTATCCGCACCAAATGAGGAGGCAACCGCACGAAAGGGAGTAGTATCCGCACCAAATGAGGAGGCAACCGCACGAAATGAGAAAGCAAACGCTCCAAACTTGGTTGTATCCATACTAAATGAAGGAGTAACCGGCCCCAAAAAAGTTTATATTTACACAAAAGGATATAAAAAGGTTGTTTAAAAACCGCAAGTATCGGCTTTAAACAACCTACTGCATCTTCTATTTTTTCTCATGAGGTTCAATATGTACAAGAACTGTACAATTAATATCAAATTTTTTAACTGTTTCTTCAATTTTTTCTGTAATGTGGTGGCTTTCCCATACATTCAAGTAAGGATTTACCGTAACAGTTACTTCGATGAATGTTGCATTTCCGTGCGTTCTTCCTTTGATATCCACTAAACTAATAACTCCATCCACATTTTTTATCAAGGTAGACAATGTTTCAATATCTTCTGTATCAAAGGCATCGGTCAAAGTTTGCACAGATTCCCAAAAGATTTCAACAGCGGTTTTTATAATTATAATTCCAATGATGAGGGCGGTAATCGTATCAAGGATTGAAAAACCGATGATTGCTGCGAAAATCCCGATGGCTGTTCCAACACTCACCAAGGCATCAGAACGATTATCAAAGGCGGCAGCTTTAAGTGCAGAACTCTTAATTTTTTTGGCAAGCGCTAAATTGTAACGGTAGACTACATACATGACAGAAGCGCAACCTAGGGCAACATAGATGGTTAAAGTGGATGGTGTTTCACGAACAGGGTTAAAAATGTTCATGATAGAATTAAAGATTACTTCTAAACCAACTGCCATCATAATGAAAGATGCGATTAAGGATGCAACCGTTTCTGCACGCAAATGACCGTATTGATGATTTTTATCCGGGGGGCGCTGGGAAATTTTCAGGCCAATTAAAATGGCAATCGATGAAATGATATCCGTTGAATTATTCAGTCCATCCGCTATTAGGGCTTCTGAATTTCCAACATATCCAATTATAAGTTTTGCCGCGCTAAGAAAAATGTATGTTCCAATGGAAAGCCAGGCGCCTTTTTCCCCTGCCCGTAAATTTGTATAAAGCTCCACTTTTTTTCCTCCCTGCAAAAGTTCCGAACATGACAAAACGACTTTCTTTTGCAAGAAAGTCGTTTTGATATCATCACGTTATTCGGCAATTGAATATAAATCTGTTTGTTGTTCTTCTGGCAATTTGATGACCTCAATGTATAAAATATGGTGACCATCCAATTCTTTGATTTTGAATTCGTAGCCATCATAAACAAAGCTGTCACCTTCAACGGCATCGTAGCGTTGAGTCCAGAACCAACCACCGATTGTATCAATATCTTCATCATCAATATGAATATTTAACATTTCATTGACGTCTTCAATTAGCATTTTTGCATCTATAATGTAATGGCCATCGCTGATTACTTGTACTTCAGGAATTTCATCTTCGTCGAATTCGTCTTGGATATCTCCGACGATTTCTTCGATGATGTCTTCGATGGTTACCAATCCGGAAGTACCTCCGTATTCATCCATTAAAATCGCCATGTGTATACGATCATGTTGCATTTTCAATAACAGGTCGCTGATTGGGACCGTTTCAATTACCCGAATGATTGGCTGCATATAATCCATAATGGGTTTGTCTGCATTTTTTGGATCTTTGATATATGCAGTTAATAGATGTTTCAAGTTCACTAATCCAAGCACGTGGTCTTTGTCGCCATCAATGACCGGATAGCGGGTGTATTGTTCCACTTCCATTACTTCGAATACTTCTTTTAAAGTTACGTCCTTTTCGATCGCTGTTATTTCTGTTCGCGGCACCATAATTTCTTTGGCTGTGCGGTCTGAGAATTCGAAAATACTGTTCATATATTCAAATTCCGAATATTTGATTTCACCGCTTTTGAAGCTGTCAGCCATGATCATACGAAGCTCTTCTTCCGTATGGGCCGAGTCGCTTTCATTGAAAGATTTCACGCCGAATAATCTTGCCAAACCACGGGCAGACATATTTAACAAGTGAATGAATGGGTACATCACTTTATAAAATGTATACAGCGCTCCTGAAAAATTAAGTGTCACCCATTCGGCCTTTGTAATCGCTAACGTTTTTGGCGCCAACTCACCGGCAACCACATGGAGATACGTTACGATACTGAAGGCGATAATGAATGATACAAACTCGGTTATAGGTCCTGATACGCCAATCCATTGGAATAATGGATGCAATAACATTTGTACGGTAGGTTCCCCTAACCAACCTAAACCTAATGAAGTAATGGTAATCCCTAATTGACATGCCGACAAATATTCATCGAGGTTGTCGAGCAACTTTTTCGCCTTGATGGCTTTTTTGTCGCCTTCTTCAACCAATTGATCGATACGTGTTGCCCGAACTTTGACAATCGCAAATTCGGTGGCAACGAAAAATCCTGAAAGTAAAATTAATAAGACAAAAATTGCTAACTTTATGGTCAGCCCTACTATGTCTCCGTCCAAATACTTTCCTCTTTCAACGCCCGAATGAGGGGTGAAACGAGGAGTACACCTCCTACAAAAAAATTGATTTCAATAAAATAATAATAGCGTATTTTTGTTGAAAATACAAATTATCGTCTCTGAAATTTTCAGAAGATTGTGAGCGATACTATTTATTATATTATGCGATTTTCTGCGGAATTTTAAATCCTCTGATGAAAGAATAATTTATCCTTATTATGGACCGATGTTTGAAAGGGCCTGAATGAAACAATATTGAATAATGATCGTATTAAACAGTATGGGCTAATATTTTTGTCCAAAAGTGGCATCTGCTATAATGAGAAATCATAGTTTGAAGAAAAGAGGATTTTAATGGAAGCAGTATTAGTCATACTATTCATGGCAATTGTCGGCGCAATCATCGGGAGTGCGACAAATTTTCTGGCAATCAAAATGATTTTTAGACCTTATAAACCAATGTATATCGGAAAATGGAAGTTGCCCTTCACGCCCGGCTTGATTCCGAAACGCAGGGGGGAACTTGCAAGGCAAATCGGAATCACGGTCAACGATTATTTATTGACGCCGGATGTCATCAAAAACAAATTGTTCTCTCCGGAAATCCGGTTTGCGATTTTGCAGTTTGCCCAAACCAAAGCGGAAGAAGCGATTTTTTTAAACAACAAAACATTGAAGGACTGGCTGGAACTGGCCGGATTCAAAGATGTGCCTGAAAAAGTCGAAGGGCGAGTGGATGAATTTATTGAAAAACAATTTGTTGCATTAAAACAAACCTTGTCCACAAAACCGATCGAAGAAATCGTGCCGGAAGACATCATGAAAACGGTGGATAAAAAAGTTCCGGAATTGGTGGATACTTTGCTGCTTAAAGGGGAAGATTATATTTTATCTTCCAGCGGAGAAATTACCATTAAAAATTTATTGAATGATTTTCTCGCATCCAAAGGAACGCTCGGCGGCATTTTCCAAATGTTTCTCAGCGATTCATCTTCCATTGTGGCAAAGATCCAGCATGAGCTTGTACGCATTCTCCGTTCATCGGAAACAAAACATTCAATTGTGAATATCATGAATGATGAATGGGAAAAAGTTAAAAAACGTCCTATCATGAATTACTTAAATGAGATACAATTAGAACCAATACTAATGAATATCCAATCCTACGCCAAAAAAGAATTGGCCATTGACGAGCGGTTGAATAAAACGATTCATTACTACTTCCCAAATGGACACGAATGGGTCAAGTATGAGATAATGCCTAAAGTTGTCGATAAAGCATTGGAAATCGCCGAATCCCACCTTGAAGATGTGCTGAAGCGATTAGATATAAAAGAAGTTGTCCGCGAACAGGTGGATTCTTTCCCAATCGAAAAATTGGAAGAGATTGTAGTGGGCATTGCAAGCCGCGAGTTGATGATGATCACCTTTTTAGGCGGATTTTTGGGTGGGTTGATTGGTATCGTGCAAGGCTTGATTGTACAATTGTTAAATTAAAATGAATAGGAATGATAAAATGAGCAATTTTTTGGAAACAATCCAACAGGTAGAAGCTTCCATCAGTCAAACGGAAGAATTTCAACAATTAAAAGGGGCGGTTGAAGTCGTTCGTAATGACGATGAAGCAAGAACAATTTTCACACAGTTCCGTGATGCCCAATTAAAATTGCAACAAATGCAAATGCAGGGGGAAGAATTGCAAGAGGAAGAATTATTCTATTTGCAAAAAGTGTTCCAACTTGCGGAAGCAAATCCTAAAATTACAGCGTTATTTGAAGCTGAAATGGCATTAAGCCGCCTGATTGATGAATTGAATCGTTCTTTAATCAAACCGATCCAATCCATTTACGAAGGGCTATAAGAAAGAACAGAATGGACCGCACGGAAAGGTGTGGTCTTTTTTATTGCCATAAAAAAACAGAAGTGAATGGATGGTCAATCAGGACGTTCACTGATAAAATTAAGTTCATCTGAGAGACAACATTAAAGGAAGAGGTATGGATGAAAAAAATTTTGGTTCATGAACGTTTTAAGCAAGATTGGATTCAAGTATTGACGCATATCGCGAACCTATTTTTCGAAGATAGTAAACTCTATGAATCGATAGAGGATCCGGATCTATCTGTTCATTTTCAATATAAACAGGAAAATAATTGTTATTCCACGGCGTGCCAATTAGAAGTGGACGGAAAAACGTTTTACAGTACATATTCCAAGCAATATGACAATGATGGAAATGACCGGGAGCAAAACATCCGCATGAAGCGGGCGTTGTCCCATGTATTGTTGGACGTTTTGGAGCAATATACGGGAATCACGCAACAGTGGGGGATTCTAACCGGCGTTCGGCCAACGAAACTTTATCATAAATTGAGAAAACAAGGCCTTGCCCGTGATGACATTAATGAAGTGCTCAAAAAAGATTTTCGCGTATCCGACGAAAAAATTTCTTTATTAAATTCCATAGTGGAGCGGCAACTTACAACCATTCCGGATTTGGATGAAATCGGAAAAGAAGTTTCTGTTTACATCGGCGTTCCTTTCTGCCCGACAAAATGCGCTTATTGCACCTTCCCTGCCTATGCCATCGCACCGAACCGGAAGACGGGAAGGGTGGCTTCTTTCCTTGATGCATTGCACATCGAGATGCGGGAAATTGGAAAATGGCTGAAGGAACATGATATGAAAGTGACTTCGATCTATTGGGGTGGCGGCACGCCGACATCCATTGAAGCGGAGGAGATGGATGCCCTTTACCAAACGATGTATGAATCCTTTCCGAATCCGGAAAACATCCGGGAAATTACGGTGGAAGCGGGCCGTCCTGATACGATTACGCCGGAGAAATTGGCCGTATTGAAAAAGTGGGGAATTGACCGCATTTCCGTCAATCCGCAAAGTTATACGGATGAAACATTGAAAGCGATCGGCCGCCATCATACAGTGCAGGAGACCATCGATAAATTTTGGCTCGCCCGCAATTCAGGCATGAACAATATCAATATGGATTTGATCATCGGGTTGCCAAATGAAGGGATAGAAGAATTCCGGCATTCCTTGAATGAAACGGAGAAGCTGATGCCGGAATCGTTGACGGTACATACTTTATCCTTTAAACGGGCTTCCGAAATGACAAAAAATAAGGATAAGTACAAAGTGGCGGACCGGGCGACGGTGGCACGGATGATGGAGATGGCCCAAGAGTGGACCCGCGCAAACGGCTACCATCCGTATTATTTGTACCGGCAGAAAAATATTTTAGGGAATTTGGAGAATGTCGGCTATTCAAAGCCTGGAGAGGAAAGCATCTACAATATCGTCATTATGGAAGAAGTGCAAACGATTGTGGGAATCGGATGCGGCGCCGCCTCCAAATTCGTTAATCCGGAAACCGGAGCAATTACCCAATACTACAATCCAAAGGAACCTTTCCAATATATTGCTTCTTTTGAAGGGGCTATCGAGAAAAAAATTGAGATGTTGGATCAGTTGTATGGGGTGGATTTGAAAAAATAACAGTTTGGCGATTAAGTTAATCCCTTTGGCGATAATGCAATGGGGAGTGGCGATTAACTGCCTGCTACTTGCGATTATCGCTATAATCAAGGGATGAAATTTCACGATTGGCGAATATGTTCACAATTTTGGCGATTAAAATTCCGAATCCGGCGATAATAGTCAACATTTTGGCAAATATCATTTTCACGACAATAAAATAAAATGGCTGGCAGAAATACGTTTAGCCAGCCATTTTTCTTTTTCAGTGCGGGAAAAGAATCTTAATGAGGAAATCACTCTATTTCCTTTACAACCGTTCCGGCAAAACGGTCCTGGGCAAGTCTCGAGCCGTCTTCCCCTTCGTAAGCTTCCCGGTCTTTCAAATAGGCAAAAGGTCCAAGCGTATCGCGATAAGCGCAGCGCTTTAGAATTTGTTTGCATGTCGGTGTTGAGCCGTCTTCACTTTCAAGCTTCAATCCCATCATTTTATAGCCGATCGTCTGGCCGCCGCATTTGAATTGGGCGTATTCCAATCCCCAAAATACGGCAGTCGGTGTCACCACATTATGTACAAATTCACTTTTCACCTTTTTCCGTAAAAAGTATTCAATGGTCAAGGAAAGGGCTGTGGAGATTCCCAAATCAATCGCGCAGGCTTTTAACCGTTTTTTTGTCAATTCTTTCATCATGCCACCTCATTTTTAGTTTCTGAAAATGTCCGCCATCTTCCAAAATGCCAAATAACGCCCACCAATTATCCGCGGGCGTTATTCACTTATGGATTAATTGTTGATAAACAATTCAAAGACGCTGCCATAGTCGTCATATGCATATTTTTTATTCATATTGGTCAACCAATCATTCGTAAATTCGGCGATCGCTTTGAAGGATTCTGCCGGAGAACCTTGCGCCATTCCGTGGGAAATGCTTTTTTGCGCATATTCCAAACTGTCTTGGGCAAATTTCATATATTTATCATTGGATTTCATGATGCGTTCCATTTCAACAAGCGCTTTGTACAAATCTTTGACCTTGTCCAATTCGTTTTTGCTGATATCGATGCTGAATGGTGTATTCCCAATTGTAAATTTGATCTCCACATCCAAATCGATGGTTCCTGCTGTTTCCAAAGAGACGTTGCTGATTGGGTTCCATTTGTATTCGTATCTTTTTAACGTGCGTTTTTTGCTGACAGCCGAATCGCCGTCCACATGAATCAACGCCAAATTCGTAAAGCAATATTCATCCGCTTTTGTTTTGATGAGAAAGTATATTTTTTCCCCGATTTCGTGCAACACATAATCATCTGAATCCGTTTTATCATAATCTTGCGGTTCGATCACTTTTCCGATATCGGATAACCCCAACGCGTCCGATGCGAATTTTTTTAACATGTAAATGGACTCCTTTCAAAAACAGTATTTGATATTAATACGAAAAGGGTTTCATAAAGTTTCATTTGATTTACTCACTGGATAGAATTGAAATATATGTTAGAATAGAAAATGTGACAAAAAACTAATAGGGGAAGTTGGAAATGGCAATTACTACAATCGTATTTGATTTAGATGACACGTTGCTTTGGGATAAAAAAAGCATCAAAACAGCTTTTGAAAAAACATGTGAATATGCCGCGACAAAATACGAACTCGATCCGGAACAATTGGAAGAAGCGGTTCGCGCAGAAGCAAGAAAGCTGTATGAATCCTATGAAATTTACGATTATACGGTATTGATTGGAATCAACCCTTTTGAAGGATTATGGGGGACATTTGACGATCCGACTGAATCTTTCCAAAAAATGAAAAACATTGTGCCGAACTATCGAAAAGATGCATGGACAAACGGTTTGAAGGCATTGGGCATCGATGATGAAGCCCTTGGTGCAGAGCTTGGAGAACGTTTTGTCGAAGAACGGAAGAAACATCCTTTTGTTTATGAGGATACTTATAAAGTGCTTGATGCGTTAAAAGGAAAATACCAATTGGTGCTTCTTACAAACGGTGCGCCAAGTTTGCAAAATCTGAAATTGACATTGACTCCGGAAATCCGCCCTTATTTTGACCATGTGATCATCTCCGGCGATTTCGGAAAAGGGAAACCGGATCCATCATTATTTGAATACATGATGAAAAAAGCGGGAATTACACCGGATGAAGGCATTATGGTTGGAGATAATTTGAATACGGACATTTTAGGTTCTTCCAGAGTAGGAATGAGAAATGTTTGGATCAACCGTGAAAATAAACCGAAAAATCCGGATATCGTGCCGACATACGAAGTGACTTCTTTGACGGAATTTTTGCAATTGCTCGAAAAAATCTCATAATGATTGAAAACAATGCGAGACGGAATTGGTCTCGCATTGTTTTATTCCAAATAATCGTATTTGCTTGCTTCTTCAATTTCACGTTTTGACATTGGGAAAGGAATTTCATCCTTCAGGGAAACATGGAAGGATTGAGGTTCATCGTTGTTGGCATATTCCTCGGGATCATCGTACAGTTCGTTGATATCTTCCGTATCCCCTTCCAAATCCGATGGGGTTTCCGAAGTTCCGTATTTCGCCACGATTTGGAAAGTATCCTCAAAATCTTGAATGTTCCCATCAGGCTCCCTTTCCACAAAGGAATTGTCCACTGGCGGAATCAGCAAGTCTTCTTCCACAGGCCGATCTGCCGGCACTTCTTTCGCCTCGGCATGTTCAATGCAGAAGGATGTATATGGAATAGCTGCCAGACGGTCATATGGAATAGGTTCTTTGCACACTTCACAAACTCCATATGTACCATTTTCGATTTTTTCCAAAGCAGCATTGATTTTCGATAATTCATCTTCCTGGTGGATTTTTAAGGAAAGGTCCTTTTCTCTTTCGAATAATTCCGTTGCCAGGTCGGCAGGATGGTTGTCGACGGTGGATAATTCATCCACAGAATCCCGGATGCCGCCGTTATCAAAAGGTTTTTCGTCGGCGGACAAATTTTTCGTTAATGCCTCTTTTTCTTCAATCAGCTGCTTTTTTAATTTGGCGATTTGTTTTTCCGTTAAAATGTTCATCACATCCTTTCGTTCATCCATAGTATGAGCAGAAAAATGAAAATTAAAGGGCGGGGAAAGTTTTCTTTGGACAATGAAACCGGGATGGCGGATGAGAGCATCAAGTAGTCAAGTCAACGAAAAAAGCAGGCAAAGGAACATGTCCTTTGCCTGCTCATAAAATATCAGGGCTTATAGAGTGATTGCTTTTACTTCATCAATATTTTCTAATGTTGCAACATATGCCAAATCTTCTGATGTCACTTCATTATCGATGGCAAGAATCATGACAGCGGAACCGCCGACACGTTCGCGTCCCACTTGCATTGTTGCGATGTTGATGTCTTTTTCGGCAAGTTTAGTGGCAACGCGGCCGATTGCCCCTGGTTTGTCGATGTTTTTGATGTATAATAAGTGGCCTTCAGGAACAACGTCCACTACAAAGTTTTCCACTTTTACGATACGGGCGCCAAGGCCATTTAACAATGTACCAGCCACAGAATGTGTTTCGTTTGCTGTTTTTACTTCAACTGTAATTAAGTTTGTGAAACCTTTGGCTGTTGTTGTTTTATTTTCGTTAATTTTCACGCCGACGCGTTCAGTCAAATAACGGGCATTGACGTCGTTCACGTTTTCGCCGTGAGTTTTCTTCAAGTAGCCTTTCAATGTATTCGCTGTTAATGGGCGTACATCGAAATTGGCGATTTCTCCAGCATAGTATAGGTTAATTTCTTTCAATGGCTCAGTTGTTACTTGAGATAAGAAAGAACCAAGTTTTTCAGCTAATTCAAAGAATGGTTCCACTTCAGCAAGCAATTCTTTTGGAATGGATGGCATGTTAACAGGGTTTGTCACAGTGCCAGTTTTGAAGTATTTGATAATGTCTTTTGATACGTCGATGGCAACAGATTCTTGCGCTTCTACTGTAGATGCACCCAAGTGTGGAGTTGCAATCACTTGAGGCAATGTGAGCAATTTATGGTCTGTTGCAGGTTCTTCAACGAATACGTCAAGTGCGGCACCTGCCACTTTTCCTTCCACGATGGCATCATATAAATCATCTTCGTTGATGATTCCACCGCGGGCGCAGTTGATGATGCGCACACCTGGTTTCATTAATGCGAATTTTTCTTTATTAATCAGATTTTTTGTTTCAGGCAATAGTGGTGTGTGCACTGTAATGAAGTCGGCTTCTTTGCAAATTTCATCGACAGTCGCTTTTGTAACGCCAAGTTCTTTTGCGCGTTCTTCAGTCAAGAATGGGTCATAGGCCATGACATTCATTCTTTGTCCTTTTGCTCTGAACGCCACTTCTGTTCCGATACGGCCAAAACCGATAACACCCAAAGTTTTGTTTTTCAATTCAACCCCAACATAAGACTTGCGGTCCCATTTACCATTTTTTAATGATAAATACGCTTGAGGGATATGGCGAGCAAGAGATGTCATCATCGCAATCGTATGTTCAGCGGCAGAGTTTGTATTTCCGTCTGGCGCGTTGACAACGATGATTCCGCGTTCAGTGGCAGCTTGCAAGTCGATGTTGTCCACCCCTACCCCTGCGCGGCCGATCAATTTTAATTTATCTGCAGCTTCAATCACTTCACGAGTCACTTTTGTCGCACTGCGCACGATCAAGGCATCCACGCCTTTGATTTTTTGGATCAATTCTTCTTGGGAGTTGCCAGTGTCAATGATGATTTCCAAGTTCAAATCTTTTTCTTCGCGCAATGGGAAAATACCGTCTTCGCTTAATGGGTCTGCAATAAACACTTTAATGACATCTGTAGCTGTTGTTTCTTTTGTTACCATTTGAAAAACTCCTTTTTTAATAATTATTTTCGAATGATGGGTGTAAATACAACGTCAAAATATCGAAAAATTAGAGGCAATTGAGTTAATAGTTTTCGATAAAAATACTCCTTTCATTCCGAAGTATATTAAAAAAAGCCTTCCACCCCCTACAAAGTAAGGGGCGAAAAGCTGGTTATCAACTTCACGCGGTACCACCCTTTTTCATTGCCGAAAATTGCAAAGATTCCGACAATCTCAAGTGATGCGTAACGTGCATAATCCGGAGATGACTTACTGAATTTCAGCCATTCTATTCAGGAGTGGAACTACTGACGCCAGAAACGCTGATTTGCACCGACCATCAGCTCTCTGAGGATTCTGAACGCAAGAGCATGTCTCCGTCATAATATTTTGACTCTTATTTCAATGTGTCTACATAATAAACTGAATTGTTCACTTTTGTCAACTCATTTCCTTAACAAAATGAAATATTTTTAATGAAAACGCTTTAATTTTACGTTTTTTAACGAACATTAATTAAAAAAATAAAAAATATTATTCGTGTTTTTGTTATTCCACATGTTTTTTCAAATATTCTTTGATTTGAGTTTCATGAAAGGAATTTTTTCCTTCAAGTAGAAGTTAATAGTGTATGAGAAAAATAAAGGGGTGGAGAAATTGGCTTACGAAACAATTGAATTGTCGGTAAATGACCGGTATGCGGTGCTCACTTTAAAGCGTCCGGAAGCGTTGAATGCCATGAATGAAGTGATGTTGAATGAGTTGGCAGACTGCTTTGAACGGCTTCAAGGGGAAAAAGGGATTCAAGTGTTGGTGATCAAAGGGGATGGACGTGCATTTTCATCCGGCGGCGACATCAAAATGATGCTGCAAAAGGATAAAATAGAGGATTTCCATGAAATCATGGATATCATTTCAAGAATGGCGACCGCTTATTATCAATTGCCGATGATTACGGTTGCCCAGGTGCATGGTGCTGCAGCAGGGCTCGGCTTCAGTCTTGCCATAGCATCCGATATTGTCATTGCGGAACAAAACAGCAAATTGGCAATGAATTTCATAGGAATCGGGTTGATCCCGGATGGCGGCGGTCATTTCTTCATGCAGGAACGCGTAGGTGTACCAAAGGCAAAGCAAATTATTTGGGAAGGCAAAATCATGAACGGGGAAGAAGCGCAGCAACTTGGACTCGTGGATGTCGTGGTGAAGGAAGGGGAGTCCGAACAATACGTTCAAGGTTTTGTGAAAAAGTTGCTATCCGCTCCAATTTTGGCGATGCTGGAGACGAAGCAAATTTATCATTCTGAACGGGTGGAAGAACTGAAAAAAGTGCTGTCAAAAGAATTGGTGGCACAAACAAAGATGAGACAAACGAAAGATCATCTGGAAGGCATCAAAGCTTTTGTAGAAAAACGAAGCCCGCAATTTATTGGCCAATAATGAAGAGAGGTTGACTCATGGTCAACCTCCTGCTTTATTATACATGGAATAAAATCACTTTTCCTTGGGAGTTTACGAGCCGATGGGTTTTATCTTGAACCCCTTTTTCCTCAATGCGTTTTTGCCCCTCGATTTTCGCTTGCTGTTCATTTTCGAATTCCCATACTTCATTGAATAAAATTTCCCCTGTTTTTTCAAAAGCCGTGAAATAAAAATTTGCCATTCTCATCCCATCCTTTATAGAATAGTCAATTTTATTATACAACATATGGAAAGAATGTCAGTAGATTCAGAATGAAGATTCAATCATCGAATCCCTTTGAAACAAATGGTACAATAAAGAAGGAACGATTGTTTCGAACGAATGAAAAGGGGATGTCTCTTATGCCAGGAATTACTCAACTTCAGCCTGGAGATGAAGTGAATCAATTTTTATTGATCAAACAAGCGACCAAAGGAATCACTACCGTCGGGAAGCCGTTCATGACCCTCATTCTCCAAGATAAAAGCGGCGATATCGAAGCGAAACTTTGGGATACGAATGAAGAACATGAAAAATTGTACCAGCCGCAAACCATTGTCAAAATCGGTGGGGAAATCCATGAATATCGGGGGAAAAACCAGCTTCGCATCAAGCAGATTCGCCCGGCCAGACCGGAAGACGGTGTTCAGATAAAAGATTTAATGCCTTCCGCCGCAACCCCAAAGGAAGAATTGTTTGAAGAATTGACCCAATATTTCTTTGAAATAAAAAATCCGAAAATTTCAAGAATCACCCGCTACTTGATGAAGAAATACCAATTGGAAATGTCGGTTTATCCTGCCGCCACCAAAAACCACCACGACTATGTTTCAGGGCTATTGGACCATGTGGTGCATATGTTGAGGCTGGGGAAAGCCCTTTGCGAACTATATCCGACTTTAAATAAAGATCTGATTTATGCGGGAATTATATTGCATGATTTGGGAAAAGTGAAGGAATTATCGGGCCCTGTTTCCACAACGTATACGGTTGAAGGGAATTTGTTGGGGCATATTACGATCATGGTCGATGAAATTGGGCAGGCAGCAAAAGAACTGGGGATTGAAGGAGAAGAAGTGATGGTATTGCAGCACATCGTGTTGGCCCATCACGGCAAGGAAGAATGGGGAAGTCCGAAAAAACCGATGATCCAAGAAGCGGAAATGTTGCATTATATTGATAATATTGATGCAAAAATGAATATGTTGACGAGAGCTTTGGGCAAAACGAAGCCCGGGGAATTTACGGAGCGCATTTTTGCATTGGATAATCGTTCCTTCTATAAGCCCAAATTTGAAGACTCTTGAGTATAAAAAGAGCGAACTTGGAAACAAAAGGTATTCCAATTCGCTTTTTCTTTTGGGCCGATTTGCATGCGGTTTTTCCGGCCATGGGTTCAAATTCTTCAGCGCAGTCGGTGAAGCATTGAAAGATTTGGCTTTAGGCAATCCGACAAAATGGATTTGTCGCCTTTCTCTTTACGACGGTTTATTTGAATATCGGAATTGCCTTCATATGGAGAGGAATCCGGTTACCGTGATTGGCAATCCCTTATAGGGGAAAGGTGTTGCGGCCAAAGAAATATTGCCACCACAAAAAAATGGTGCCGGTGTAATTACCGGCACCATTTTCAGCTGTCACAGCCTGTCCATCATATCCCGTTCTTATTTATCTTTTTCTTTGTCTTTGCTGTCTTTGTCGCTGTCAGTTCCTAAAATTTGAGAGAATGCGGATTTTAAATCTTCATCTTTGATATCGATATCCGCATCTTTGATTAATTCCTCTAATTTGGCATTGACGCCGCCTTTCATTTTGATTAAGTTTTGGCGGATTTCATCTTTTTTCTCTTCGTAAGTGCCATAGTTTTTCACTTCACGTTTATCCAATAATTGAATGATATGGTATCCGAACTCTGTTTTCACCGGTTCGCTGATTTCATTTACATCCAATGCATAAGCGGCATCGTTGAATTCTGTCACCATTGTGCCGACAGTAAACCAGCCTAAATCGCCGCCGTCTTGTGCGTTACCTGTATCCAATGAATATTCTTTCGCCAATTTTGCGAAGTCTTCACCTTTTTTGAGTTTATTAAGAACTTCTTTAGCAGTTTTTTCGTCTTCCACTAAAATATGGCGGGCATGTAATTCATATTTGCCTTGTTCATAATATTTTTTCATTTCTTCTTCTGAAATTTTGATGTCGTTTTCAGCTTTTTCTTGCACTAAAGTGTAGCGGATATTGGTTTTGAATTGTTCTTCCGTCATGTTTTGTTGTTTCAAGAAGTCATCGAAAGAGTCTCCGAGTTGGTCTTTATATTGTTTTAAACGTTCTTCCACTTCTTCATCCGACACTTTATATTTATTTTCCAGGATGTGTTCGACGACTACTTGTTCCAACAGCATGCTGCCTGCCATGTCTTTGATATCATTATAAAATTCATCTTTTGTAATATCGCCGTATTTTGTAGAAACAACGACTTCATCGTCTGAATTGCAAGCAGACAATGCAAAAACGGATGTGGCTAATGCGATTGCTAAAAATGTTTTTTTCATAAACTCACTTTCTCTCCCTGTATTTAATTTCCATTTGTAACTATAACATAAACGAATCAAAAACGAAATGGTTCCACTAATTATGTTTGCCCAGGTAACCCAACCTTGCCCGCATACTATAAGCAGTAGATAGGAAAGGAGGTGTCGTTATGGGTCAAAGCTATGGTGGTGGATATGGATATGGAGGTAGCTGGTTCGCGTTATTGGTTGTGTTGTTTATTTTATTAATCATTGTTGGTGCAGCTTTCGTGCACTAATATCAAAATTTGAGGCTGGGACATAACTAATAAAGTGAACGAGCTGCAAAAAAAATTTTTTGTAAAAAATTGATATCACAGAAAATTGATTGGAGTGACGGGGCGACTCCTGCGGGAACAGCCCGAGTCTCGAGACCCCGCAGGAGCGAAGGTTTGAGCTCCGAGGAGGCTCGAGCCGGGCCCGCGGAAAGCGTCCCCGGAACGGAAATCAATTTTCTTCAATTATCAAAAAAACACCATTTTTCTCCCGTGAGAAAATGGTGTTTTTTATCTTTTGTCCCAGCCTCTTGTTTATTTTTGCGGGAATGTATCAAAACCATCATTAAAATTTGATGGCAAAGTATACTTCAATATAAAAAGATATAAGTAAAATAGTGATTAAAATATTGATTGTGCTGAAAATCTTTGTCTGTTTTTCTTCAGGAATATCTTTTTGCATACATAATGTGTATGTCATCCGATTTATTTGAAATAAATAAAGTACCGAGAATAGCACTACAACTAACAGTAGCAAAGTTGTTCCTCCCCTCTATCACTTCACTTAAGAATATCAAAAAGTGTTGCCATTCTACAAGTAAGTTCACCATTCTTTAGCATTTAATTGTTAGAAGTTTTTGAAAAACTAGGAGGAACTAGAATTTCGTACCCCTTGGGCGTTTCCTCGATGACCGCGTTTTTTGGCGCGTTTACCAGGTGTATAAAATATAATATGTCGACCAGGCAGATGGAACAATGATATCCGAGCAATAAACACGCGTAATGGGAATAGTAAGGGAAGAGAACCGCCACGAGAATCAATATCATATTTAAAAGAACGAATGGGGTGATCAGAATAAACATATATCTATTTTTCGGTATCATTTTTTTAATTCGAAGGTGAACGATGGGAACAACTTTCAACTCAAGTTTCCATTTCAGTTTTACCGATTTTCGGTAGGAAAAGAGCGAATAGTAATGGATGAGTTTATGCAATGGATAAAGCAATAAAAGGACCAAAAGAAATAATGGAACATAGTGATCGTCATATTTTAAAGGCCGGTTGATGCCGACAAGAATGAATGAAAAGGAAAAAACAAGGATAAACACAATAATCATGTATAATACAATTCGTGGTACACGATATTCCCTTTTGATATTGATCGTTTTCCAACAATGCATAGTGTGGCTACCTCTCCATATAATTTCAAGAAAATTGTAAAACAAGTATGGTGTTTATGCTAATGATTTTTATCCCAAAAAAAGAAAAAAGAGTGTACCTGATACACTCCCCAAATCCCCAATTGCTTATTTGTTCACCATAATTTCATTCTTGAATACCACTTGATCTTTATCTTTTTCTTCAATGGATTCTTTAAAGTTTTTAAAGGATCTTTCAAATATTTCGATAAAATCTTCTCCGTAAATATTTCGGATGATGGCCATAACGTCTAAAAATTCTGGAAATCTTCCATACAATTCTTTTAATGCTAGAGAGCCTTCCAATATAGAGTGCTCTGTATCCAAGTAATGGTCATACATTTTGATGACAAGCTCTGCGCCTTTTGGAGTCAATTCAACGTACGTATTGCGTTTGTCATCATCGCGTTTCGAAAATTTAAGAAGCCCACGCTCTTCCAATTTCTTTGAGAAGTTGAAGGCCGTTGATACGTGCATGACCCCGAATCTGGCAACATCTGAAATGGAAGCGCCTTGTAAATGATAAGCAATCCATAAAATGTGATGCTCGTTAATGTTTAAATTGAACGGTTTGATCCATTGTTGCCAGTCTTTCTCAACTGCTTTCCACAAGGCTTTGGACAGTTGAGCGATTCGCTGACTATAAATCATGGCCTCTTTTAATGTGTAGGATTCCACAGTCATCGATTCACCTTCTTTTTGTAAGTTTTTAAAATATTATAGCAATAAAAGAAAAAAGTTTAAAGTTAAAAAAAATACATAAATGAAAAGTGATTAATAAATGTTATTTTTTGATAAAAATAATAAATAAATGAAATAAAAATTTGCGTTTTTGGTAAAAAAGAACTAAAAATCGGTTTTTTGAAATGATTTTATTCTTTTTTGAGTTGTGAAAATTTATTCTCGATTTCGTTGATGCTATTCTGTAACTTTTCTATTTCTTCTTTCAATTTTTCGGCATCCGGTTTGATTTCTTCACTGTAATTGGAAACGGAGGTTTTTAAGTCAAATAATATTTTTGGAATAGTAATTTTCGCTTCGTTGGATAATTTAGAGACCGCATTTTTCAAGTCATTGATTTGATAATTTAATTCGCTGATGGTCGTTTTTACATTCTTTGCCGCATATTTCATGTTTGCTCTCAATTGATTTCCGTTTTGTGGAGCAGTGAAAATGGCTGCAGTCAGTCCAGCGATCATTCCGGCGGACAGTCCGATGAAAAATGGTTTAGCACGCATGGTGAATCTCTCCTTCATTTTGTATTCAATAGTATGTAAAGAAAATGGTTGGATTATAAATTAATGTACTTAACCATATTAAACCAAAATCAAAGGAAATAAAAAAGCTATCTAAGTAAAACTTAGATAGCAAAGTTTTCATTATTTATTATGCTTGTGTAACGGAAGTTTCGAATTTGGAACGTTTTAACAGACCTGCCAATATCGGATAGATGATGCAGAACGCAACGATATTTGCGATTGTTGCAGGAATTACACCAGTAACAAACATGATTCCAAAGGCTGCCGGCATTTCTCCGACCAACAATAGAAGCATGGACAAGAAAACGGTTCCTGACAACAAAGTTCCTAATCCAATCAAAATGGCGTAAACAACAACGTTTTTCGCAAATTTATTGACCAAATAGAGTACGGCCAAGAAAACAAAACCTGTTACAACTTTATCGATCAGATTTGGAATGAGTGAACCCGGAATGGATGAGAATAATCCGGATAGAACTCCGGTAACGACTGTAAGAATAAATGTATCCCGGATGCTAGGGAATAAAATAATCCCCACAAACATCATCGTCAACATCATATCCGGCTTGATTCCACCGCCGATCGGAATAGGCGGCATCACCAAATAAAGAACAGTTCCAATACCAACTAAAAGAGCCATTAATACCAAATTTTTTGTTTTCATACACTTCTCTCCTCTGCTAAGCTGTGCTCAACTTCCCAACAGTCTCTATGCTGTCAGCGAAATCGTATAGTACGATTATTGTAATCTTAAAAGAAATAATTTTCAAGTATTTTTATAGGATGATTGTAATATTAAAAAAGACCGACTCGGGAGATGAGTCAGTCTGCCGGATTATTCATTTAAATTCGTTTTGATTTCTTCCGCAATCGCTTTTAATTGTTCAGGAGTGAACTCGCCGTTTTTTGCTTCCCATCTCACTTTTAAGCCGTCACTGTCATCATAGCGGGGGATGAAGTGCAAATGATAATGGAACACGGATTGTCCGGCAAAGGCGCCATTATTATTGATCGTGTTTAGACCTTGCGGATTGAAAGCTTTTTTAATGGCATTCGCGATTTTTGGTGCAGCCGCATATAAGTTTCTTGCCACATCTTCCGGCATTTCATACAGATCTTTTACGTGTTGTTTTGGGATAAGCAATGTATGTCCTTTTGTCAATGGGGCTACGTCCATGAAAGCCAATACATGTTCATCTTCATATACTTTATTGGATGGAATGGATCCATCAATGATTTTGCAGAAAATGCAGTCGCTCATTTCACCCAATCCTTTCTTACAAAATTTATCTACATTTTAACATATTTCATGAGATGAATACATTTTCTAATTTTGATACACTGTAGGAAGAATAGGAGTGTTGGCTATGTTGGAATTAAAGGATGTAACAGGTGGCTATACAAGAAAACCGGTCATCAAAGATTTAAACTTTTCCATTGGACAAGGTGAATTGGTTGGATTGATTGGATTGAACGGTGCAGGAAAAAGCACAACAATCAAACACATTATCGGAACCCTTATACCGCAAAAAGGGGAAATACGCTTGAATGGCGTGACATTGCAGGAAGATATTGAAAAATACCGTTCATCTTTTTCCTACATTCCGGAAACGCCTGTATTATACGAGGAATTGACATTGAAGGAACATTTGGAATTGACCGCCATGGCATACGGCATTGATGAGAAGACATTAAAGGAACGGTCCGGAAAATTGTTGGAAGAATTCCGGATGGAGAAGCGCCTGAACTGGTTCCCATCCCATTTCTCCAAGGGGATGAAGCAAAAAGTCATGATCATGTGCGCCTTTTTGGTCAACCCTTCCTTATATATTGTGGATGAACCGTTTATAGGGCTTGATCCATTGGCCATCCAATCTTTGCTTGACCAAATGTCGGAACGGAAACAGCAGGGGGCTTCCGTGTTGATGTCCACCCATGTATTATCGACTGCCGAAAAATATTGCGACCGCATCATTTTCCTTCACGAAGGCCGTGTTCGCGCCCAGGGGACGATGGATGATTTGAGAAAGGCTTTTGGCATGCCGAATGCCACTCTGGATGATTTGTATATTGCCATGACGAAGGAGCAGCACCATGAATAATTTGGCGGATGTTTGGTCAAAGCGGTTTGAACATTATCTTACGGAAATTCAGAAATATATGCGGTTTGTGTTCACTGGGCATTTGGCGATTGTGCTGGTGTTTGCCATTGGGGCGCTCGGGTATCAATACAGCGAATGGCTGCAAGTGGTGTCACCGGAATTTCCTGCAGAATGGCTCGTTGCCGGAGTTATCGGAATCGTTGTTGCTTTTTCCCGTCCCGTGACATTGCTCAGGGAGCCGGATCAGGTGTATTTGTTGCCATTGGAGAAGGAAATGCACCTCTATTTCCGGAAAGCCTTGAATTGGACATTCTGGTCCCAGGTGTTTTTGCCTGTGATCTGCTACATTGTTTCAATCCCTTTATTAAACGCGGTCACTGATTTGCCTGCATGGCGGACATGGTTGGGGCTATTGTTCATCATTGTCCTGAAATTTGTAAACGTTCAGTCGGAATTCCATTACCGCTTTGCGAATCGGGGGAATCATGTTGTCTTTGATCGCATTGCGCGGATGGCGGTATCCATTTTGGCGATCCAAGCCATTTTGTCCGTCTCATTTTGGTGGGCATTGATCTATTTGCTTTTGCTCGTTGTGTACAAATTTTCGCTGGCAAAGCGGGCAAAGGTCCAACCGATCCCGTACGAGCATTTGGTCAAACTGGAAGAAAACCGGATGATGGCATTTTACCGGTTTGCGAATTACTTTACGGATGTCCCGCATATCCGTGGCGCAGTGAAACGGAGAGCATGGCTGGACGCAATCTATAAATTCGTTCCATATAAAAAGGAAAATACGCAAAGTTATCTGGTATTCCGCACCTTTGTCAGAACCAACGACCATTTTTATTTATGGGTGCGTTTAACGCTCATTTCGGCAATCATTGCGCTGATGATTGATATTCCGGTTGTCTTATGGATTGTGGCAGGAGCGTTAAGTTTCGCCACGGTCATCCAGTTGAAATATGCACTGTTATCTTCAACCGATTTCCGTATGGACATGCTCTATCCGGTCAAAGACAATCAACGGAAGCAAGCGGTTCAGAAGCTGTTGCGCCTCTTTATGGTGATTCAAGCCATCATTGTGATGCTTTGCGCCATTGGACAACCGCTGTTCTTTATTCCGGCGATCATCGTGATCGGAATGAACGAATTGACTTTCCGATTGTCGAAGGATCCGGCGGTGCATGTTTAAGAATGAAGAATTTGGTTTTGATTGTTGGGCGGCTTAAGTTCCCGATTTTGGGACTTAAGCCGCTTTTGCATTTCATTGGATGGCTAAAAGGAAATGCCTCCATAAATGTGTCTTGCCTTTTCTTTCCACAATTGCATGCCAATGAATGAAAAATTCGGGAATCGATCAACCGAGTCTGTGCCCATTTGGAGCCTCCTGTAATTGTTCTAATAGAATGAAAGGACCCATAATTGTCCATCCATGTTAGAAATCTTAGAATATATGTATTTTTTTAGCATAAATTTTACTAACTTCTCTACTTAACAATTCAACGGGGAGGTATCCAATGGGCGGAAAAAATGATATGACAAAAGTTTGGATTGCCAGTTTGGTAGGGAGCTCCATTGAATGGTTCGACTACTTTCTTTATGGAACGGTAGCCGGACTTGTATTCTATCAAGTGTTCTTTGTTGCGGATGATCCGACGGTGGGGTTGTTGCTGTCTTATGCTTCTTTGGCTCTCGCGTTTTTTATTCGGCCGTTTGGAGGCATCCTTTTTGGGTATATTGGCGATAAGATCGGCAGAAAACGGACGCTTGTATTAACTTTGACCATCATGGGGGTTGCGACCGTATTGATGGGGTTGTTGCCCACATATCAGGCAATCGGCGTGGCTGCACCGATTATCCTGATCATTTTGCGGTTGGTACAAGGTTTGGGAATCGGCGGTGAGTGGGGAGGGGCAGTGCTGCTTGCCGTTGAATTTTCTCCAAAAGAAAAAAGGGGATTCTACGGTGCCTTCCCGCAAATGGGAGTCACAGTCGGGATGTTTTTAGGTTCGGGCGCATTATCGTTCATCACGTCCATCGTTTCTCCTGAAAGTTTTGTGGCATGGGGATGGCGGATTCCATTCATTTTGAGTGCAATTTTAGTGATTTTTGGTCTTTGGATCCGCAAAGGGCTGGATGAAACACCTTCATTCAAAAGAATTCAGGAAACCGGGGAAGTGACGAGACTTCCTTTTGTAGACATATTTAAAACCCAATGGAAAGAAGTGCTCATTGCGGTCGGAGGAAAAGTGGTTGAAACGGCGCCGTTTTACATCTTTTCTACATTCATTGTTTCGTATGGTACGAACAACCTTGGATTCAAAAGTTCCCAAGTGTTGATTTCCATCATGGTTTCCACCATTGTGACAACGATTCTCATGCCGTTTATGGGCAGGTTATCGGATAAAATTGGCCGCAAAAAGGTGTACATTGCCGGAGTGATCGGAATGATCCTATATGCTTTTCCGTATTTCTGGCTGCTCGAACAAAGAAATTTCGCCGCGCTCCTTATTGCAACGGTTTTGGGATTGGGGATAATCTGGGCTCCGATTACGGCGGTGCTCGGTACAATGTTTTCGGAAATATTTGATGCAAAAGTGCGCTACACAGGGGTATCATTGGGCTATCAAATCGGTGCGGCCGTTGCGGGAGGAACAGCTCCTTTGATTGCAACATGGCTGTTGGTCCAATTCAATGACTCTTATGTTCCCGTTGCGCTTTATATCGTTTTGACGGCCATCATCTCACTGATTGCGGTATTCACTGTCAAAGACAAGAGCAATCAAGAGTTGGATGAATTCAAAAACACGGAAGAAAGAACTTTGCAAAGAGTATAGAAAACGGAGAGGATAGCCATTGATTCTATTAAATGAAGAACAAATCAAACGTTTTTACAAAATGGAAGATGCCTTAAAAGATGTGGAACAAATGTTGATGGCAAAGCAAAAAGACAAAGTGCTTGCCCCGATTAGAACAGTGATTGATTTTCCTGAAAAGAATGCTTCTTCCCTTTATATGCCAAGTGCCGATTTGGAAGATCAAATTGCCGCAGTAAAAGTCGTCACGATTTTCCCGGACAATCCCGGGAAAGGCTTGCCGACAACCCAGGGCATCCTGCTTCTTTCAAGCACTGAAAACGGTGAGCACTTGGCGGTGATGAACGCTTCATATCTCACAAGTCTTCGCACTGGCGCGATGACAGGGCTTGCCACGATGAAACTGGCGAACATTGATGCAAAATCGCTGACGGTGATTGGCACGGGAAGAATGGCCTTTGAGCAAGTTCTCGGGGTACTTTCGGTAAGAAAAATCGAAAGCATTTATTTGTATAATCGAACGAAAGAAAAAGCGCATCGTTTCAAGCAACAATTGATTGATCATGGTGTCACTGCATTCTTGGAAGTGGTCGATGATGTGAATGAGGCCGTCAGTTCATCAGACATTGTTTGTTGTGCGACAAATGCAAAAAGCCCCGTGTTTGATGGAAACTATTTAAAACCCGGTGCCCACGTAAACGGGGTCGGCTCTTATTTGCCCCATATGCTGGAAGTCGATCGGACAACGATAAGAAAAGCTTCGAAAATTGTGGTGGATGATGTGGAAGGCGTCAAAGAAGAAGCGGGGGAATTGATTGATGCCCACAAAAGCGGGGAGTGGTCTTTTTCCAACTTGCATGGGGAACTTGCCCAGTTGGTGAGCGGAAAAATTGCACCGAGGGAACATGAGGAAGAAATCACTTTTTTCAAATCCGTCGGGGCTTCTTATTATGATCTTGCCGTTGCAAAGGGTGTGTACAAAAAAGCGGTTGAACTTCATCTTGGCATATCATTTGAGATGTAATTGAAAAATTTGCCCCAGGGCGGATGGAGGAAATTTTATAATTTTCTCATCCGCCCTTTTCATCCTTTGCCCGGGGGACAGATCAGCTTTCATTCTCTTCCCCTTCTTTTTGTTTCGCGCCGGAGTAAGTGGAGATGTACGTTGCTGCATTAAAGATATTGTCTTTTTTTACACCCACTGAAAAGTTTTCGAGTTCCTGGGCGATTGGGTCGTATTTTTTCCATATGTCATATGAGCGTTTATCTTTCCATTGAAGGAGAATAATATAGGTTTCCGATTTTTTCGGACGAAGCAGTCGCATGGCGGTCAACCCCGTTTGATCCTTCATTCCTTTCAAACGCTGAACGATGTTTTTTTCAAATACCGGGCGTCCTTCATCAGATACCGGAATATGGTAGAAAGTGAAGTAACCTGCCTGTTGCAGTTCGTTCATCCCATCCACAACTTCATATTTTCTGGGTGTTTGAAAAACGGTCTTGCCCGCTGTTTCATGAAGCAACAGGGTTTGGTTTGCGCCATACAAAATCAACATTTTTTCATGTTCATATTTTTTATGCAATTTTTCCATAAAAGTGGGAGTTCCGGTCGTCATGTAAAAATTCATTTTTGATTCCTCCTTGAATGAAAAAGAAAACTCCTGCTCAATTTTCTTTGCCTTAATTTTGTCAAATATTCAGTAAGAAAAATAGGCTATTAAAAGAACAATTTTATGACATTTGTCAGAGAAAACTATACAATGTTAAAGGAACAGTATATATTGAAGGGTATCAGTGATTTAGTAGATTATTTACAAGGTTATAGTTATTATAATTAATTGTAGCAATTTTTAGCGATGAAATTCCTTGTAAGATTGAAATCGATTTCATTGCACTTTTCGTCAACGATTATTTTTGAGGGGAAGGTTAATTGAACATGAGGCTAATTAATGACACTTTAATCAGAGCAGCAAGAGGAGAAAGAACGGAATATACTCCAGTATGGTACATGCGGCAAGCGGGGCGTTCCCAGCCGGAGTACCGGAAAATAAAAGAGAAATATTCGTTGGAAGAAATTACGAAGCAGCCGGAACTTTGCGCTTATGTGACAAGACTTCCTGTGGAACAATATAACGTGGATGCGGCAATTCTTTACAAAGACATTGTGACGCCTTTGCCTAGCATCGGTGTTGATGTGAAAATTCAAGCCGGCATTGGACCAGTGATCTCCAATCCGATCCGACGTGTGGAAGATGTGGAAAAGTTGGGCGAATTTTATCCAAAAGAGCATACACCATACGTGCTTGAAACAATCAGACTTTTAACGGAAGAACAGTTGGATGTGCCATTGATCGGATTTACCGGCGCTCCATTTACGTTGGCCAGCTATATGATTGAAGGCGGTCCATCGAAAAATTACAGCAAAACGAAATCTTTCATGGTTTCCGATCCAAAAGCATGGTTTAAATTGATGGATAAGCTGGCAGACATGATTATTGCGGATATTACTGCACAGGTGGAAGCAGGTGCGAGTGCCATTCAAGTGTTTGACTCCTGGGTTGGCGCGTTGAATGTTGAAGATTACCGGGTGTTTATCAAACCGGTGATGACACGGATTTTTGCGGAATTGAGAAATCAAAATGTCCCTGTGATCCTATTTGGTGTTGGCGCAAGCCATTTAATTTTGGAATGGAATGACTTGCCAATTGATGTGATCGGATTAGATTGGCGCATGCCGATCCGAAAAGCCCGTGAAATGGGAATCGAAAAAGCGGTTCAAGGAAACTTGGATCCTTCCATCCTATTGGGGGATTGGTCTGTCATTGAACGAAGAGCGAAAGATATTATCGATCAAGGATTGGAAGTGCCGGGACACATTTTCAACTTGGGTCACGGAGTATTCCCTGACGTCAATCCGGATGTATTAAAACGGTTAACGGCATTAATTCATGATTATAGTCGTGAACGAATTGCAAAACTAACGAATGAGTAACAAAAAAATTGTTTGAGGTGAAAACATTGAAACCAGTACACGGTCTGTTAGTGATGGCTTATGGAACGCCATACAAAGAAGAAGACATCGAAAGATATTACACACATATTCGTCATGGGAGAAGACCTTCTCAGGAACATATAGATGATTTGAAAGCGCGTTATAAAGCGATTGGTGGAATTTCTCCTCTTGCGGAAATGACCAAAAAACAGGCGGAGGCCCTTGTCAACCGTTTAAATGAAGTCCAGGATGAAGTGGAATATCAATTGTATATCGGATTAAAACATATTGAACCATTTATTGAAGATGCCGTTGAACAAATGGTGAAAGACGGAATACAAGAAGCGGTTTCCATTGTATTGGCACCTCACTTCTCGACTTTTTCCATTCAATCCTACAATGGAAGAGCGAAAGAAGCTGCCGAAAAATTGGGCGGCACTTTGAAAATCACTTCTGTGGAAGCATGGTATGATGAACCGAAATTCATCGACTATTGGGCAAAAGCGATTCTTGCAGAATTCGATAAAATGACTGAAGAAGAACGGGAAAAAGCTTGCGTGATTGTTTCAAACCACTCATTGCCTGAAAAGATCAAAAAATTGGGCGACCCGTATGAAGAACAATTAATTGAAACTGCCCGTTTGATTCAAGAAAAAACAGGTCTTCCAAATGTCGAAATCGGATGGCAATCAGCCGGGCAAACACCGGAACCATGGCTTGGACCGGATGTGCAGGATTTGACAAGAGAACTTTATGAGAAAAAAGGATACCGTTCATTTGTATATGCTCCGGTCGGATTTGTGACAGAGCATTTGGAAGTTTTATACGATAACGATATTGAATGTAAAGCTGTGTGCGATGAATTGGGAGCAGGCTACTATCGCCCACCAATGCCGAATACTCATCCATTGTTTATTGATGCGATGATTGATGCCATTTTTAAAAAGTTAGAGAAATGATAGAAAGTGATGATGAGGGTGACGAATCGAAAAAAAATTGCTGTCATTGGCGGTGGTATTACAGGGTTGACTGCAGCGTTTTATTTAGAAAAGTGTGCACGGGATCATCATTTGCCTTTAGATGTGGTGTTGATTGAATCTTCGTTAAGATTGGGCGGCAAAATCCAAACATTGCGAAAAGATGGATTTATTATCGAACGGGGTCCGGAATCTTTTATCGATCATGAAAACAGCATGGCGGAATTAGCAAAACATTTAGGAATAGAAGAGGCAGTAGTGAACAACAAAAAAGGTCAAACTTATGTGGCTGTCGGTGGACATCTGTACCCTATTCCAAATGGTATTTTGTTTGGAGGATCACCTATTGTCCCCTCATTATTGACAACCGGGATTGTATCATTAAGTGGAAAGTTTCGCGCTGCAGGAGATTTAGTATTACCTAAAACCAGGGAAGACAAGGATGAACCGATTGGGGACTTTTTCCGACGCCGCTTTGGAAAAGAAGTGGTAGAAAATTTGGTTGAACCGCTGCTTGCAGGAACTTTTGCCGGAGATATCGACCGGTTGAGCATCCAATCGATGTTTCCGGAAATTTACGAATTGGAAAAACAATATCGAAGCTTGATTTATGGAATGAAAAAGACGCACTTTTCCTTCTTAAGTAATCATATGAAAGGTTATCAAACTTTTAAAAACGGTTTGGAAACTTTAGTGGAAAAATTGGAAGAACAATTGCCGTCCAAAACGGTGTTAAAAGGTGTAAAAGTGGAATCCATCGATAAATTGCAGGATGGTACGTTCCAAATTTATTTCAATAATATTTCCCCGATCAAATGCCACGCGGTGATCGTGACGACTTCATTGAATGAAGCGAAAAATATGTTCAACCATTATGGCATTTTCGATGAAATTCAAGATATGAATTATGCGACAATCGCTACTGTAACGATGGCGTTTGAAAAGGTAAATTGCCAAAATTATGATGATGCGATCAGCTTCTATTTTGCACGGAACAACGATATTTCCATCACGACATGCACTTGGAGCAATCATAAATGGGAGAATGTGGCGCCTGAAGGATATGATTTGCTCAGAACGTATATTGGCCGTGTGGGGGACGAGGCCATCGTGGAATTGTCGGATGCGGACATTGAAAAAACGGTGCTTCATGACCTGGAAAAATCGCTAGGAATCAATCAAAAACCGGTGTTCACCATCGTTTCCCGCTGGAAGCAATCGATGCCTCAATACACAGTGGGTCATGAAAATCGTTTGGAAAAAATGAGGGAAATACTGAAAAAAGATTTCCCGCATGTGAAATTGGCTGGAAGTTCTTATGAAGGAATCAGTGTGCCGGATTGTGTGCTGCAGGGAAGACAGGCGGCGGAAGAAATAACGGCTGAATTGTTTCAGGAACAATTGGTTTAAGGGCGTTTTGATTCTTTATAATCGCCAGTTAACAAATTCATATTTCGGATCAATAGCTGCTTTCGATGGTCAATGCCACCTTCGAAGCAGCTTTTTTCGTAAAGGATGGAATTTAGTAAGAGGAGAGTTTATCCGAGCGAGAAGAAGGGTTACCCGAGCAAGAGGGATGCGTATCCGAGCAAGCCAAATGTTTATCCGAGCAAAAAGGACCATTCCAACACATAATATTTGCTCTAAGTAATATCAAGCATTACAAAATCAATGAAAAATCCCCTAACGATGTTTAAAAATTTGAAACGATTGTCAAATTTATTTCATCGAAACTTCACACTTTTTCACTACACTATAGAATTAGGGGTGATTGCTTGAAAAAATGGACAGCATTATTATTTTTATGCATTATTTGGATCTTGCAAGGCTGTAATGATGAGCATTTCACATCGATCAATCAGCATCAATCATTTGTTGCATCCGTAAATATACTGGAGCCTTCCATCGATTTTTTTGATTCGAAAGGGGAACGGATTGCCACATGGGAGTTCGATAAAGCGTATACGGGCGCAACGTTGATTCCTTACGATCGCATCGTGCTTTACGGGCATGAATTGAACGAAGTGGATATATATGAACTGTCCACCGGAAAATTGATACAATCCATAGAAACGGGTACCGGAACAACGAACGCCTATTACGATGAAGAAGAAAATGTGCTTTTCATTACAAATAGCAAAAAGAATACTGTTGCCAGTTTTAATGAACATGGCAAAAAGCTGGGGGAAATCCGCCTGAAAGATTACCCGATGTCAATGGATAGTCACCAAGGAAAGTTATATGTCGTCAACTACAAATCCCCTGTACTATCCGTTGTTGATATAAAATCCATGGTTCTCATTGATGAATGGCCAATCGATAAATCCTCGACCGGTCTATTGGTTGTGGAGGAAACCGATACACTTTGGGTAGGAGGGCATGGTGCCGGAAGCCATCCAAATCAGAAAGTGAAAGTGCTCGATTTGCAAACTGGCCAGTTGGTTCAGGAAATCCAAGCATCACATATGCCTGTCGGGTTTACAAAAAATGGAGAGGTCGTTTATATCACCAACCATGGTTCCAATGAATTGTACGCATGCGACGTGAATGGAAACGTGTTATGGAGCAAAGAAGTGGGGGCAAACCCGTTTTCTGTCGCTGCATTTAAAGATATGATTATTGTTGCTGGATTTGACGATAATCAAATCTATTTTCTGGAAGAAGATGGGAAAGTGTTACATAATAATCCGACCAAATCCGGGCCGTTCCAGTTGCTGGTAAGGGAGGTTTGAAAATGCCAACCGTATTGATCATAGACGATGAACAAGATATGAGAAATCTAATCGAATTGATGCTTTCAAAATCCGACTTTCAAACCATTGCAGTTGAAAGCGGTGCAGAAGCTTATCCGTTCATTGAAAGAAAAGAAGTGGATATCGTCCTTTTGGATGTCATGATGCCGAAAGAAGATGGTTTTACAGTATGCGAAAAGATCCGGAAAATCTCTTCTGTTCCAATCATTTTTTTGACCGCAAGAGATGACAATGAGGACAAAGTGAAAGGGTTGACCATCGGGGGCGATGATTACATCGTAAAACCTTTCACCTCCAGTGAATTGATTGCCAGAATACAAGCCGTTCTCAGAAGAACAGGAGTCAATAAGCAACAGTTCCTTGAACGGGGAGTCATCAAACTGGATGAAGCTTCCCGCAAAGTGTATGTAAACAATCAAAAAGTCACATTGACACTCAAGGAATTCGATTTGCTTCAACTATTTATGAAAAATCCAAACACCGTTTTTTCCCGCGAGCAATTGTTGGAGAAAATTTGGGAAATGGATTATGACGGCGGCACAAGAACGGTGGACACCCACATCAAAACATTGCGGCTAAAATTGGGGAAAATTTCGAAGGAGGCAAGCGACTACATCCAAACTGTTTGGGGGATTGGTTATCGCTTTGATCAAGTATGAGAAAGCTTTCAACGAAAATATGGGTATTAATAATCGTTTATCTGGTATTGACCATTGCATTTATGTACATTTTCGCGGATTTTCTATATGAAAAATTTTATGTGGAAGATACAAAAAGCGAAATGGTGGAAATCGGCGAAAACCTCCAATCCATGTATACCGGGGGAAAAGTGACCGATGGATATGTGGAAATGGTGGAGGAATTTAATCAGTATTCCACCTACAATGTGTTTGCTGTCCGCAACCCTCGTGAACTGAGCGCATGTGTTCCTTTCGAAATCGATTACAATACATTGATTGGTCCGGATGAGCGGCGGGTTTTGTTAAATGGTGAAAACGTGACAAAAATCGGCTATGAAGAGCGGTTCAACCGTGAAGTCGTATCGGTCATTTTGCCGCTTGTGGATCAAAACCGGTTGGAAGGAATTATCTATCTTTATTATCCTTTAGCAAAAATTACTGAATTAGCTAAAACGGAAGTGGCTATATTTATAGGTGGAGGGATTCTTTTTGCCCTTGTCATCGCCGTTTTTGTTTATCAGAGCCTGAAGCGGATCATGCGCCCGCTGAACGATTTGCAAAAAGCGGTAGAACAAATGACGGAAGGGGATTATAGCACGAGGGTAAAGGTTACATCAAAAGATGAAATCGGCATGCTGTCGGAAGCGTTTAACCACATGGCCGAATCCATTCAGCAGGAAGATGAAAAGCAAAAAACCTTCCTGGCGACCGTATCCCATGAATTGCGTACGCCGATCAGCTATATCAAAGGATACAGCGAGGCGATCCAAAATCAGCTTCTTGACGGGAAAGAGCGCGAGGAAGCGTTGGAGTTGATTCATCGGGAAGCGATCCGAATGGAACGGTTAACAAATGAATTGCTGCAACTAGTCCGGAAACAACAGGAAGAAATTGAGATGCTTCCAATCGTCCTTTCGGAAACCATCCGTGAATCGGTGAAACTGTTGGAAGGACAAGCGAACAAAAAGAATATTCGCATCGTGCAAAACTTGGATGAAAATTGTATTGTCCAAGGGGATGAAGAGAAGCTGAAACAGATTTTCATTAACGTGATTGAAAATGCCATTCGCTATTCGAATGAAAACGCGAAAATCACGGTTCACAGTTATCAATCAGATCATCGTGCAATCATTGAGATACAGGATGAAGGAATTGGTATTCCTGAAGAGGATCTCCCTCATATCACCGAAAGATTTTACCGGGTCAATAAGGCGAGAAGCCGCATAGACGGTGGAGCCGGTTTGGGATTATCAATCGTGAAACAGTTGGTGAAGCAGCACGATGGGGCACTTGCAATTAAGAGTGTTGTGGGTGAAGGAACGCTTGTTACCATATCATTACCTTTAATGGAGGAAGATTAACATGAAAAAATGGATTATTTCTTTGTTGGCTGTACCCATTTTGTTGGTTGGATGCAATACAAATGAGGAACAATCGGAAGTGGATACAAATGAGGAACCAGTTGACGTTTCCGCATTGGAAGTGAAAGTGGATATTTTGACTCCTGATGAAGTGAAAGTGGGCGAACCGGTGGAACTGGCTGCCCATGTGACACAGAACAATGAAAACGTGGAAGATGCGGATTCCGTGGAATTCGAAGTATGGGAATCCGGGTTGCGCGAACAAGGAGCCATGATTAAAGCGGAACATGCGGGAGATGGCGTGTATAAAGCCGAATTTACGTTCAACCATGATGGCGTGTATTATATGTATGCCCATACAACAGCAAGAGGCTTGCACGTGATGCCGAAAAAACAAATCGTTGCAGGAAATCCGGATATGAGCAAAGTGCTTCCGGAACAAGATACATCCAAAGAAGACACGGAACAAATGCAGCATGATCACAGTCAGGATGAACATGAAGATTCCCATGAAAACCATTAAGATGAAGAATAGTTTTAACTGGTTCAGATAATAAGAAAAGGCTGGAATGATATACACATCTGAAATGAAAAAGCCTGTGAAATTTTACATTTCGTAAAAATTTCACAGGTTATCTTTTTTGGAGATAATTTATGGAATAGAACCGAAACTGCGCGACCCCATACCCATCGATTCCTTTTTCGTTACGCTTCTTGATAAATTCTATACTGAATTTGATTCTAGAAAAATAATTGATGGAAAAAATTATGTGTTAAAGGATGGTATCATTGTTTTAGATGTCAGATCTTATCTTGCAGGCAGTGGTATAGCACCATTATCAATTACTTCCCGGTATGAAACAAAACCATTTTTAGGCAGTCCGAAAATATTGTCAGAACAAGTCATTATAAATGCAGGAAAAGATAAATGATTGTCAACTTATTAAGCAGTACAGACCATAAAAGTTTGTGCTGTTTCTTTTTTGTGAAATAAACATGAATCATGAATGACTGTTAAAATCAAAAGCTGAAAAAATAAACGGCTTAAGTTCTCCAAAATTGAAAACTTAAGCCGTCAAACATTTTACTATGACAAAAAACAGTGAATAAGTTTTTATATCTGCGACAGTTTGTTGAGCGATTTAATTTAATGTTAAGCGATTTAATATTAAGTTCATTTCATAGGTCAGGAGCGCATTACTGTTATATTATGCAACGATTATGATTAATGTGTGCTGCATTTGTCACATGTATTTGTGTAGCATTCACTTTGTTCTTCAATTTTTTCGCCGCATTTAACACAGATTTTTTCAGGCAAGTTTCTGAAGAACTCAACGATATTTTCTAACATGAGGGGACCTCCTTGTGGACTAACTGTTTTATAATACCTGTTTGTATTTGTAATTGTATTATAACAGTTTGGATTCGTCAATAGGAATTTGCCCATTTATAAAAGTAACCTGTGACATTTTTGTGAAATAATATGAGGAAATTAACAAAATGGAACGGAAAGAGGGCCATTAAATGACCGTAGCCCATTTTTTGATAAAATAGAATTAGATGTTTCCGTTAGGGGGGAAGGAGATTGGAAAGTACGCGAATTTATATCATAGAAGATGATTATAAAATCGCTTCGTTACTGGCTGAAATGTTAAAAAAATATCAATATGAAGTGGAAATCGTCAAAAACTTTGATGAGATTATAGAAGAATGCCTTGCATTTTCACCGCATCTCATATTGCTTGATATAAACCTGCCTTCTTATGATGGCTATTACTGGTGCAGACAATTGAGACAATATACAAAATGTCCGATCATCTTCATTTCTGCCCGTTCCGGGGAAATGGACCAGGTTTTCGCATTGGAGAATGGCGGCGATGATTTTATTACAAAACCATTCAACTATGAAATCGTATTGGCAAAAATCAAAAGCCACTTAAGAAGAACTTACGGGGAATATTCATCAAGACAAGAAGAACGGACTGTTCAATTGGGGCAATTGACGCTTTATTTGGAACGGATGGAGCTGCATGTAAAAAATGAGGAAATTCCATTACAAAAAAAGGAGTGTGCCATTTTAAACCTGCTCATGAGGGAGTCACCGAAAGTGGTGTCCAGAGAGAAATTGCTGGAAGAGCTATGGGATGACCAGGCCTTTGTTGATGAAAACACATTAAATGTAAACATGACCCGCGTCCGGAAAAAACTTGCCGAATATGGTGTCCAATCCGCCATTGAAACGGTTCGCGGCGCCGGTTATCGATTCGTTTTACATCCGGAGGAAAAATAGGTATGGGATTAAAACTATTCTTGAAAGAAAACATCTTCTTTATCATTTTCCAGTTGCTCGTCGATCTTTTTATTTTGTCGTTGTACTGGCTGGACGGCTTCCGTAATTTGGATACGGCTGTCTATTCCATCGTGATCAGCATGGTTCTGATTGTTTCCTTTCTTGCCGTACGTTATACGCTGCGGAGAAATTTTTTAAATAAAATATCCAATTTGCCTGTTTCGATGGATGATGCCCTTCAAAAAAATGCGAAAACAGCGGAGCACCTTCAAACAGAGGCATATTTGCAGGAATTGTATCGGCATTATCAACATGAAGTGCAAAACCTTTATGCAAAACAAAACAGACAGGAAAAGTTTTTGAATCAATGGATCCACCAAATGAAAACTCCCATTTCTGTTATAGAACTGTTGCTGCAGGAAGAGGAGATCGATAAATCGAGCATCCAGGAAGAAGTCGACCGGTTGAAACGGGGCATTGAAATGGTTTTGATGAGTGCCCGGATTGAAAAATTTGAAGAGGATATGCAGATTGAGCGGGTGAACTTAAAAGAGATTGTCACTGCAACAATCAACGACAATAAGCGTTTATTTATTACAAATCATGTATTCCCGATGATCGACATTGACGAAAACATAACCGTTGCAACGGATTCCAAATGGCTGAAGTTTATGCTCGGTCAATTCATTACGAACGCCGTGAAATATACCTTTGAACCAAATAAAAAAGTAAAAATTTATGTGGAAAAAGATGGGACAAAAACGGTTTTATGTGTGCAGGATGAAGGGATCGGCATTCCAAAATCCGATTTATCCCGGGTGACCAAACCGTTCTTTACTGGTGAAAATGGCCGGAGAACGGGGGAATCCACCGGTATGGGATTGTTTTTGGCGAAGGAAATTTGCGGGAAATTGGGCCATGAACTTGTGATTGAATCGGAAGTTGGAAAAGGAACAATCGTCAAAGTGGTTTTTTCATGAATGGAAGCAAGAATGATTGGAAGATTAATTGCTAAAAAGAGGGAACTTTTATGCCAATTTTACAAGTAGTGGATGTTACAAAAGTATATGAAGGAAAGGTTACGAACCGCGCATTGAATCAGTTGAGTTTTGATGTGGAAAAAGGCGAATTTCTGGCGGTCATGGGGCCCAGCGGAAGCGGGAAAACAACTTTGCTGAATATCATTTCAACGATTGATAAGCCGACATCGGGCGAAATCATTTTTAATGGCACAAAGCCGCATCTTTTTAACAAAACGGAGCTTGCTTATTTCCGCAGAAGGGAACTTGGATTTATCTTCCAGGATTTTAACCTGCTTCCGATGTTGACGGTCGAAGAAAATATCGTATTGCCCCTTACGCTGGACAATCAGCCTGTTGCATTGATGAAAGAGCGCGTAAAAGAGCTGACAGAAAAGTTGGGATTGTCCAGTGTCCTAAATAAAAGACCGGATGAATTATCCGGCGGCCAAGCACAACGGGTGGCGATTGCAAGAGCCCTCATTCATAAACCGTCCATTATTTTGGCCGATGAACCGACAGGGAATCTTGACTCCCACAACTCAAGAGAAGTGCTTGAACTGTTAAGCAAAATCAACAAAGAAAGAAATGCAACCATCATCATGGTCACCCATGACCCGATTGCCGCAAGTTTCTGTGACCGGGTGCTTTTTATCAAAGACGGTGAATATTTTAATGAAATTTACCGGGATGACCGAAGACAAACGTTTTTCCAACGCATACTAAACGTCTTGAGCCTGTTGGGGGGAAGAGTCGGTGACCTTTCATCAATTCGCTTACCGTAACGTGATCCGCAATTTCCGGATCTATGCGGCCTTTTTTATGGCCAGTTTCTTTTCCGTCTTTGTGTTTTTCATCTATTCGATGCTGATGTTTCATCCGGAAATCGACGACGGGTATTTGGGAAAAGTGCCGATTGGCGGGTTGGTATTTGCGGAAATGATTTTGGTTCTGTTTTCATGGTTCTTTATTTTTTATTCCATGAAAGCATTTTTGGAGTCGAGGGCGAAGGAGTTTGCCATTTTGCTCCATTTGGGCATGGAGAAACGGCAGCTCAGCAAGCTGATCTTTTTGGAAACGATGATTATCGGAAGTCTGTCCATTGCTTGCGGCATCTTGTTTGGCTACGCCTTTACGAAATTTTTCTTTATGATTGTCCGGGAAATTTTGATGCTGGAACAGCTGCCCCTATATTTGAAATGGGAGCCTTTCGTTTTGACGATCGCTGTATATTTCAGCGCCTTTGTCATCATCTCCATCATCAGTGTCAACTTTTCCCCGGAGAGAAAGATTATTGATTTATTGAAATGGTATCAATCTTCCAATATTGACGATCAATATTCCAAAAAGCGTGCCATTTTGGCAATCGTGTTATTGGGAATTTCATATGTTTTGGCGTTGCTTACGAATCGGGTGAACTTTTATCCATTTGTCGTATTATTGCCGATTCTCATCACGATTGGAACTTATTTGTTCTTCACAGATGCGATCCAATGGTTCGTCCGGTTTATGAAAAGCAGAAAAAACTTTTATTGGAAAAAATCGCGAATGTTGTCCATTGCGGAACATACGGTGATTTTGAAAAACAACGGGAAAGTGTATTTTGTGGTGACGATGGTTTCGGCAGCGGCTTTTCTATGCATCGGGCTGCTTGCGGCTTTGTCTTCCTACACGTCCCAATACGACAAATTCAATCCATTGGGGTTGATATACAAAGGGCATATCGATAATCCTTATGAAAAACAGCATATTACATCCATTGTGAACGAATTGGAAGAGAAAGGGCTATCCTATCATATGGCCCGTTTTGAAGTGAAAAAACAAACCTCTTCTTTTACGAATTACGAGGTGGAAGTGTTTAAAGAATCGGATATCAACAGTTTGCTGTTTTCCTATGGGTATCCGATGGTGCAGCTGGACAGTGGGGAAGGGATGTTTATTCCTTATTCGGAAGAATCGATTAAAAAACTGTCCAGAAGAACGGTGAATACCGTATTGAAGGAAAATGACCTGCCAATTACCATCGACCAGGTGTATCCAAAATTGATTTTTCCAAGTTCCATTGTCAGTCCAAACTCGATCATTATCAGCGATGAAGATTTTTCCCGCTTGAAAAATCCGTATAACGGCTATCCGCGGGTGGAGCCGGGATATCATTTGTTCGCTTTTGATATTCCCCAATGGCTGGAAGCGCAGGATGTGGGATTGTCCATCTATCAGCAGGTGTTGAAAGAATATAGCAAAAAACAGTATCAGCTGCCTTTTTATTTTGAAAATGCGGGGTTGAATTATTCCTATGTTTTATCGATGTATTCGCTGTTCACCCTGGCAGGTTTGTTGGTTGCCGGAGTGTTTTTGCTGGCGGCCGGAAGTTTCATCTATTTTAAAATTCATACAAATTTGGACTCGGAAAAACGGAAATTCGACGTGTTGAAGCGGATGGGCATAACCGACAGCGAAATTAAGAAACTCGTGACAACCCAATTATTCCCGCAGTTTTTCTTGCCCTGGGGAGTGGCGATGGTCCATAGTTTGTTCGCTTTCTTGGCTTTGCAAAACATTTTAAAAGACATTGCCAATATCTCGATCGTAAAGGAAATTATATTCGCTTTTTCTTTCCTGATTTTATTGCAAGTGATTTATTTCTACTTGATCCGCTGGCGATTTATTGCCCATGTGAAAAATTAAGCGATGGATTGCGGCAAGTTCGGTATGGCATTGAAACAACCTGCCAACCGCACCTATTGAGATGCGTGAGGCCGAAAAAGTTTGGAAATGGCCGATTGAAGGCCGGTTTCATAGAAAAGTGACAGAATAAAGGGAAAGCAGTACAATGAATTTATTGAAAACGCTATTTGAGAAAAGAGGGAAGTACGATGAAAAAAATGAATGTGGAAAGTTTCAATTTGGATCATACAAAAGTGAGTGCGCCATATGTGCGTTTAGCGGGCGTGATTGAAGGAAAAAATGGGGATGTGGTGCGGAAATACGATCTCCGTTTTAAACAGCCGAATAAAGATCACATGGAAATGCCGGCACTCCATTCCCTTGAACATTTAATGGCTGAAAATATCCGCAATCATACAAATCAAGTGGTGGATTTAAGTCCGATGGGATGCCAAACCGGATTTTACCTCACAATGATCAATCACGATAATTATGAAGAAGTGCTGGACATTTTGGAAAAAACCCTGAACGATGTGTTGAATGCGACAGAAGTTCCCGCATGTAATGAAGTGCAATGCGGCTGGGCGGCAAACCACAGCTTGGAAGGGGCAAAACAATTGGCCAAAGAAATGTTGGAAAAACGGAATGAATGGTCAAACATTTTTCAAGAAGAATAAACATTTCGGAAGTATCATCTTTTCGGATGATACTTTTTTTAAACCTAATAAGACCAATTTCCCTCGGATTTAACTGGTAAATTTTAGTACTTTGAAGTGATTTTATAATTTACTATAATTGGATATTATTGAAATAGTTACTAATTTTTTGAAGTGAAGTGAGGCCATCGATGTGGAAGTATTTGTAGGACGGCAGCCAATTTTTAATCGGAATGAAGAGGTCGTTGCTTATGAATTATTATATAGAAATAATGATGCCAACCGTTTTGAGAAAGTGGATTCAGATAGTGCAACCATGCAAGTATTGAAAAATTCAGTGTTTTCGATTGGCATGGAAGAACTGACGAATGGATTGCCCGGATTTGTGAATTTTACGGAAAGATTATTGATGAGTGACATTTTTGATATCATCGATCCTGCCACATTTGTCATTGAAATATTGGAAAATGTTCCGATTACACAAAAATTGATCGATCGGATTATCGAGTTGAAAAAACGGGGTTTTACGATTGTATTGGATGATTTTGTTTTGCAGCAAAATATAGAAGATTATAACCTCATGTTCCCGCACATCGACATTATCAAAATTGATTTTTTAAGCACTTCAAAAAATGAAAAATCGCTGATTGAAGAACGGGTAAGAAATCACTTTCCACGCATCCGGTTGTTGGCGGAGAAAGTCGAAAACCGCAGTCAATTTGAAGAAGCGAAGGCGGCAAATTATTCATTATTCCAAGGCTATTTTTTTGAGCAGCCACAGATTATCAAAACGACGGATATCCCATTAAACACCCTGAATTTTTTCCAATTGATGTGCATTTTGAAGAAAGAGAATCCTGACATCAAAGAACTTGCCGAAAAAATTGAACAAAATGTGACACTCACATATAAGTTGCTCCGGCTGATCAACAATATTTCCGGAAAGCAATTAAAAGTGCGTTCCATTCAGGAGGCCATCACGATGTTTGGCTGGATGGAGCTTAAAAAATTTCTGTATTTATTGGCCGTTCATGAAGAGCGGCTGGAAGAGACGTCGGATGTTGAAATCGAATTGATGAGAACTTCCATATTGCGTGCAAAAGCATGTGAAATGTTGGCAAGAAAAAAGAATAAAGAAAATTATCCGGAGTATTATTTTGTCGGCATGTTTTCACTGATTGATGCCATCTTGCACAGACCGATTCAAGCCATTGTACAACAATTGTCGTTTTCGAAAAAGGTCATTGAAACGATTTGCGGAAAGGAAACGGAAATGACAATTTATTTACAATTAAGCACGGCCCTTTCGAAACTTGATTTGGATCTGGCGGCGAAATTGGCAAAAGAATTGGGCATCGGAACGAAGGAATTATGGTATATATACAGAACCGCTTTAGATTATTCGAAAAAATCTTTTTGACGAACCGTTCAAAGTTGCGCGAATAGGATTCAATTCTTTGTCCACAATATTAATTACTGAACCTTCGAAGACAATTGAATAAGACAAAAATTATATCAAAATAATTTTATTCGTTTGTGAACGGTCTTTCACAAAGAATTCACAAAGATGAAACAATTGCCGAAAGCGTTGAAAATATTGGCTTTTGCCTTGTTTTCTAAGCTTTGGTGAAAAGACCAAATGTTTCTTTCTTCAATCATTTTGATATAATGAACTTGTATTGCAAATTTTTATTACTTGGAGGGGTTCAAGAAATGAAAAAAGCATGGTTAGCACTACTATTAGGGTCCGCGCTTGTACTTGGAGCTTGTGGTGGCGGAGACGACACTGCTGACGGAGGTTCAAACGGCGACACTACTGCAGATGCAAGCAAAGGCGAAGAGCTAGTTAAGAAAAACTGTACTTCTTGCCATGGTGAAAATTTGGAAGGTATGGGCAATACGCCTGCATTAAATGACGTTGGTTCAAGATTATCTGAAGAAGAAATCTTAGATGTCATCAACAACGGTAAAAATGCCATGCCTAAAGGTTTGCTTTCAGGTGAAGATGCTGAAGTTGCTGCTGCTTGGTTGGCACAACAAAAATAATGAAAAATTAAAAGCGTTTACATTGGAAAAAATTAGGGGGCGTTGCAAGTGCGTCTCCTTTTTTATTTTGGTTAAGTATACTATAATGCTAAAATAAATACATATGAGAAAAAAGGTGGGAGAGTGGAATGGCACAAGTTACAACAAAAGATGTAATGGAAAAATTTGATTTAAAGCTTGTCAGCGGTCATGAAGGGATCGGCCGGTATATTACAACAAGCGATATTTCAAGGCCTGGATTGGAGATGGCCGGGTATTTTACCCATTATCCTGCAGACCGCGTGCAGCTGATTGGAAGAACCGAGTTATCTTTTTTTGAAATGCTCCCTCCGGATTTAAAAAGAGAACGAATGATGAAATTGTGCTCACAGGAAACGCCGGCAATCATCATTTCAAGAAATATGGAAGTGCCGCAGGAATTGATCGATGCTTCCAATCACAACAATGTGCCTGTACTTGTCACTTCCATGAAAACGACAAGATTCTCGAGCAGGCTGACAAACTTTCTGGAAAGTAAACTGGCTCCATCTACGGCCATTCATGGCGTATTGGTGGATGTTTATGGAATCGGTGTATTGATTATCGGAAAAAGCGGTGTAGGGAAAAGTGAAACCGCTCTGGAGTTAATTAAGAAGGGCCATCGTTTGGTCGCGGACGATTGTGTGGAAATACGCCAGGAAGCCGAGAATTTATTGATTGGAAGTCCGCCGCCATTATTGGAGCATTTACTGGAAATTCGGGGAATCGGCATCATCAACATCATGACTTTGTTCGGCGCAAGCGCTGTTCGTCCATATAAACGCATTACATTGATCGTGGAGCTGGAAACCTGGGATCCAAATAAAACATACGACCGTTTGGGCCTGGATGAAGAAAAAATGAAAATCATTGATACGGAAATAACAAAATTGACGATTCCGGTACGGCCAGGACGAAATGTTTCCGTAATTATTGAAGTGGCAGCGATGAACTATCGTTTGAAAAAAATCGGCATCAATCCTGCATTGGAATTTTCTAGAAGGTTGGACGAGGTCATTGCAATGCATGATGAAATAGATGAATATTAATTATGGGAGATTATGGTGTTGGAAGGAGTTCATATGGATACGATTTTGTTAGCAATTGATCCGGTTGCCATAAGCATTGGTCCACTCACTGTCCGGTGGTATGGCATTATCATTGTCACAGGCATCATCCTCGGGTATATCGTTGCCCAGGCTGAGGGGAAAAAGCGCGGATTACCTGAAGATTTTTTCGGGGATTTGTTGTTGTGGGCGGTGCCGATTTCAATCCTTTGCGCCCGCCTCTACTATGTCATCATGAAATGGGATTATTACGGTGCAAACCCTGGGAAAATCATTGAAATCTGGAATGGCGGGATTGCCATCCACGGGGCATTGATTGGTGCGATCACGACCGCGTATATTTTCTGTCGTGTGAGAAAAGTGAGCTTTTTAAAGGTTGCGGATATTGCGGCTCCAAGCATATTGATTGGCCAAATCATCGGTCGCTGGGGAAATTTCATGAATCAGGAAGCTTATGGAGGTCCTGTATCCCGTGAGTTTCTTGAAAATTTATTTTTGCCGGATTGGCTGATAGAACAAATGTACATCCATGATTTGGGTACATATGTTCATCCGACTTTCCTCTATGAATCCGCATGGAATTTTGTCGGGCTCATCATTTTACTGTTGTTCAGAAAAGCCAATTTGCAACGTGGGGAAATTTTCTTCTCCTATTTAATTTGGTATTCCATTGGCCGGTTTTTTATCGAAGCTCTGCGAACAGACAGTTTGTATTTGGTTGGGGATTTGCGCTCAGCCCAAGTCGTTTCGATCACATTGATCATCGTCGGTTTTGTTTCGATATTCTATCGCCGGTGGAAAGTTCGGCCAGTCGTTCGTTATCTAGATAAATAGAAAGGAAAATGGGAAATGTCTACGTTAAAAAAGGGGTTCGTCGCAGGCGGCCAAACCGCTTGGTCATTAAGCAAAGTCATTTTTCCGATTACATTTATTGTTACGATTTTACAATTTACACCGGTTCTGCCTTGGCTTATCCATATCATTGAACCGTTGATGGGGATACTCGGATTGAGCGGGGAGGCGGCAATTCCGCTTGTTCTTGGAAATTTCCTGAACTTGTATGCAGCCATTGCGGGGATTTTGTCCGTTGATCTTACCGTAAAAGAAGTGTTTATTCTTGCGGTGATGCTTTCCTTCTCCCACAATATGTTTATCGAAACGGGCGTCGCCTTGAAAGTGGGGGTAAAGCTTTGGGTGGTACTCGCGGTGCGCTTTGGATTGGCGATCCTTTCCGCCATTGTGATCCGTTTTGTTTGGAACGGCGGTGGAGAGATGGCCCATTATGGATTGGTTCCTACCCAAACTCCGGATCCGAACGGCTGGGGGGAAATTTTATTTTTGGGACTTGAAAAAGCGTGTTACGGAATTTTGCAATTGTTGATCATTGTAATTCCTTTGATGATCATCGTGCAATTTTTGCGCGACTATCATTTCTTGGATAAATTATCGAATGCATTGGCTCCGGTGACGAAAGTGATTGGCGTAAAGCCAAACGCTGCCATGACATTGGTTGCCGGTTTAGTCATCGGCTTGGCTTACGGGGCAGGTGTGATGATTCAATCTGTCAAAGAGGATGGCGTGAGCAAAAAGGACGCCACGTTATGCTTCATCTTCTTGGTCGCTTGCCATGCGGTGATTGAGGATACGCTCATCTTCGCGCCGTTGGGGGTACCAATTTTATATTTGTTGTTGATTCGACTGATTACAGCATTTGTTTTGACAATCATTGTGGCTTATATTTGGAATAGGGCAGATCTGAAGGCATTAAACAAGGAAGTGGCACAAACAGAATGAAAGCTTTACTATTTGATTTCGATGGAACATTATTAAATACAAATGAATTAATTATCCGGACATTTATGCATGTATTAAACGACAAATTTCCTGGGCAATATTCGCCGCAAGATTGCATCAAATTCATTGGTCCGTCATTAAAAGAGACATTTGAACAAATTACGCCAAATGAAGTCGATGAAATGATCGCGAAATATCGCGAGTGGAACCATGCCTATCACGACCAATATGTGAAAGAATTTGACGGCGTGAATGAAACGTTGGAACAATTGAAACAGGAAGGACATAAATTAGCCATCGTTTCCACGAAAAAAAAGGAAACGATTGAACGTGGTCTCAAATTGATGAAAGCGGAGCATTATTTTGATTTTTGGATCGGCTTGGAAGATGTAAGCAAGGTAAAACCGGATCCGGAGCCGGTCTTGTTGGCATTGGACCGCTTGAAAGTGCCGAAAGAAAAAGCTTTAATGATCGGGGATAATTATCACGATATTTTGGCGGGAAAAAATGCGGGTGTTAAAACTGCCGGAGTGGCTTGGTCAATCAAAGGGGAGGATTATTTGAGACAGTTCCAGCCGGATTATATGTTGCATCACATGTCCGACTTACTAACGATCGTGAAGGGGTTGTAATATGCGGAGAACTGAAAGGTACCAGGTTCAAGGAGGCGCCAACTCTTTATGGCATGTTTATAAAACCGTATCCTTTTGGAAGGTTGTCAAATGCTTTATCTTTATTCAAATCGGCCGGATCACGCCATTTATGGGATTGAAAAATTGGATTTATCGCACCTTTTTGAAAATGAAAATCGGGAAGAAAACGTCCCTTGCATTGATGGTCATGCCTGATACGATGTTCCCGGAGCGCATAACCATCGGCGACAATACCATTATTGGGTACAATACGACGATTTTGGCTCATGAGTATTTGATCGATGAGTACCGCTTGGGTGATGTGAAAATCGGGAATGAAGTGATGGTTGGTGCAAATTCAACGATTTTGCCGGGAGTGGAAATCGGTGATGGCGCGATTGTTTCGGCAGCGACTTTGGTGAATAAAGATGTTCCTGCCGGAGCAATGGTGGGAGGAAACCCGATGCGCATCATTTACACGGCGGAAGAAATGGCGGAACGGAAAAAGAAAAGACAAATGAAGGGGGATGGGGCTGTATAGAAAGAAGTGCTTTCTAAACAGCCTTTTTTCGTATATTGGATGATTTGCGGATATCCTTCTTTCGTAAAGTCTAAAGTTTGCGACTGGCGGATAAGTTTGCGAACTTGGCGGATATGGCGCTGGAAACGGCGGATTCTTACGCAAGTTTGGCGGATATCCTTCTTTCGTAAAGCCAAATTGTTAGGCTTGGCGGATAAGTTCGTGAATTTGGCGGATATTAGGTTGGATATGGCGGATTCTTGCACAAGATTGGCGGATATCCTTCTTTCGTAAAGCCAAATTGTTAGGCTTGGCGGATAAGTTCGTGAATTTGGCGGATATTAGGTTGGATATGGCGGATTCTTGCACAAGATTGGCGGATATCCTTCTTTCGTAAAGCCAAAATTTTACGATTGGCGGATAAATTCACAAACTTGGCGGATATTAGGCTGGAAATGGCGGATTCTTACGCAAGTTTGGCGGATATCCGTCTTTCGTAAAGTCTAAAGTTTACGATTGGCGGATAAGTTCGCAAATTTGGCGGATATGGCGCTGGAAATGGCGGATTCTTGCGCAAGTTTGGCGGATATTCTTCTTTCGTAAAGCCAAAATTTTACGATTGGCGGATAAATTCACAAACTTGGCGGATATGGCGCTGGAAATGGCGGATTCTTACGCAAGTTTGGCGGATATCCGTCTTTCGTAAAGTCTAAAGTTTACGATTGGCGGATAAGTTCGCAAATTTGGCGGATATTAGGTTGGATATGGCGGATTCTTACGCAAGTTTGGCGGATATTCTTCTTTCGTAAAGCCAAAATTTTACGATTGGCGGATAAATTCACAAACTTGGCGGATATGGCGCTGGAAATGGCGGATTCTTACGAAAGATTGGCGGATATCCTTCTTTCGTAAAGCCAAAGTGTTAGGTTTGGCGGATAAGTTCGCGAACTTGGCGGGTATGGGGCTGGAAACGGCGGATTCTTGCGCAAGTTTGGCGGATATCCTTCTTTCGTAAAGTCAAATTGTTAGGCTTGGCGGATAAGTTCGTGAATTTGGCGGATATTAGGTTGGATATGGCGGATTCTTACGCAAGTTTGGCGGATATCCTTCTTTCGTAAAGTCTAAAGTTTACGATTGGCGGATAAGTTCGTGAATTTGGCGGATAAGTTCGTGAATTTGGCGGATATTAGGTTGGATATGGCGGATTCTTGCGCAAGTTTGGCGGATATTCTTCTTTCGTAAAGCCAAAATTTTACGATTGGCGGATAAATTCACAAACTTGGCGGATATTAGGCTGGAAATGGCGGATTCTTACGCAAGTTTGGCGGATATCCGTCTTTCGTAAAGTCTAAAGTTTACGATTGGCGGATAAGTTCGCAAATTTGGCGGATATGGCGCTGGAAATGGCGGATTCTTGCGCAAGTTTGGCGGATATTCTTCTTTCGTAAAGCCAAAATTTTACGATTGGCGGATAAATTCACAAACTTGGCGGATATGGCGCTGGAAATGGCGGATTCTTACGCAAGTTTGGCGGATATCCGTCTTTCGTAAAGTCTAAAGTTTACGATTGGCGGATAAGTTCGCAAATTTGGCGGATATTAGGTTGGATATGGCGGATTCTTACGCAAGTTTGGCGGATATTCTTCTTTCGTAAAGCCAAAATTTTACGATTGGCGGATAAATTCACAAACTTGGCGGATATGGCGCTGGAAATGGCGGATTCTTACGAAAGATTGGCGGATATCCTTCTTTCGTAAAGCCAAAGTGTTAGGTTTGGCGGATAAGTTCGCGAACTTGGCGGGTATGGGGCTGGAAACGGCGGATTCTTGCGCAAGTTTGGCGGATATCCTTCTTTCGTAAAGTCAAATTGTTAGGCTTGGCGGATAAGTTCGTGAATTTGGCGGATATTAGGTTGGATATGGCGGATTCTTACGCAAGATTGGCGGATATCCTTCTTTCGTAAAGTCTAAAGTTTACGATTGGCGGATAAGTTCGTGAATTTGGCGGATATTAGGTTGGATATGGCGGATTCTTGCGCAAGATTGGCGGATATCCTTCTTTCGTAAAGCCAAAATTTTACAATTGGCGGATAAATTCACAAACTTGGCGGATATTAGGCTGGAAATGGCGGATTCTTACGCAAGTTTGGCGGATATCCGTCTTTCGTAAAGTCTAAAGTTTACGATTGGCGGATAAGTTCGCAAATTTGGCGGATATGGCGCTGGAAATGGCGGATTCTTACGCAAGTTTGGCGGATATCCGTCTTTCGTAAAGCCAAAATTTTACGATTGGCGGATAAATTCACAAACTTGGCGGATATGGCGCTGGAAACGGCGGATTCTTACGCAAGTTTGGCGGATATCTAACTTTGAAAGAGGAAATTTTCATTGATCCAATCAAGCGAAAGATAAAAATTTCCTAAAAGCCCCTTTTATGAATTGACTATTTTTTAATAGTTCGATACAATGCTTTCATATACTAATTCTCTAACTCTCTAATACTCTAGCATACTAAAGTAAATGTAATAGGAAGTGTGTATATATGTCATCCATCAAAAAATTTGAAAAACCCCTTGGAATGAGAGATACATTCCCTCGAATTTATGAAAAAATGGAGAGGGCAAGGCAAATCGGGCGCCAAGTCTTTCGTTCAAGGGGATTTGATTTTATCGAAACGCCTACATTGGAATATTACGATACTGTCGGAAAAGCGTCCGCCATCTCTGATTCCTTCTTATTCAAATTGGTGGACAGCCAAGGAAATACCCTTGTTTTGCGTCCGGATATGACAACGCCGATTACAAGGGTGGCCACATCCAAATTGTTGAAAGAAAAAATACCGCTACGGCTTGCCTATTCAGCCAATGTGTTCCGCGCACAGCAAATGGAAGGCGGAAGACCGGCTGAATTCGGACAAATGGGCATTGAAATTATTGGAGATAAAACGGTTTTTGCTGATGCGGAAGTGATCATAACAGCGGTACAATTAATGAAAGAGTTGGGCATCGAGTCGTTCAAATTGACGATTGGGCATGCAGGCGTACTCCATGATATTTTGGACGATTATACAGATCATGATTATCAGCGGGAAATTTTGCGGAATTTGCTTGTGGAGCGCAATTATGTCGGATTCGAAGAGGCGGTGCATGAATTTGATTTGCCGGCAACGAAAGCCAATGCGTTGCTTGAGTTTATCAATGAAGCAACAAATCTGTCTTCCATTGAAGATATGGAAAAATACGTGCGCAAAAACGACGGTATCGAATATATGAAACAACTTTCCAAATTAATTGATGCATACGATCTTTCCCAATATGTGTCATTCGATTTTACCCTCTCAAGCCATATGAGCTATTACACGGGCATGCTGTTTGAAGTATTTGCATCGGGCAGCGGTTTCCCGTTAGGCAATGGCGGCCGTTATGACGGTTTGTTGCATTTGTTTGGAAGTGACGTGGGAGCCACTGGATTCAGCATCCGCATCGATCGGCTGCTTGAAGTGTTGCCGAAAGAAGAAGTGGAAGAAGAAACCGTCTGCATTTTATTTGATGACGAAGATTTTATCAAGGCATTGGATCTTGCATCCACATTAAGGGAACAGGGAGCCCGTGTAACGGTCCAATCCAAAAAAGGGTTAATGAATAAAGAAGCATTCACGAAACTGTTTAGTCGGGTTGTTGATTTGAGCCAGGAGGAAGCACAATGAGTAGCGAATTGACGATTGCCATGCCAAAAGGGCGGATTTTCGAAGAAGCATATCAAATGTTGATTGAAGCAGGATTCAAGCTGCCGGAAGAAGTGGAAATGTCGAGAAAATTGATGATTGAGATTCCGGAAGAAAATATCCGCTTTATTTTAGCGAAACCGATGGATGTGCCGGTTTATGTGGAACATGGGGTTGCGGATATCGGCATTGCGGGGAAAGATGTGTTAATGGAACAGCAGCGGAATGTCCATGAACTGTTGGATTTAAAAATTAGCAAATGCCATATTGCATCAGCGGGATTGCCGAATACGCAAATGGATGAAATCGCCCCGCGCATCGCAACAAAATATCCCAATATCGCGATGAATTATTATAAAGGCATTGGCGAGCAAGTGGAAATCATCGAATTGAACGGTTCCATCGAACTTGCGCCGATGATCGGCCTTGCAGATCGCATCGTGGATATCGTGTCAACCGGCAGAACGTTAAGGGAAAATGGGTTGGTGGAATATGAACATATCGCCGATGTATCATCCCGCCTAATTGCCAACCCGGTAAGTTATCGGATGAAAAATGAACGCATACAAGAAATCGTATCCCGATTGAAGAAAATTGTGAAGTAAAGGGAAGGTTGCCAAATGAAGATTTCCAAGTTAACCAAAAACATTTCTTTGAAAAGAGAGCTTGAGAACGGAAATGAAGAACAATTGAAAACCGTGCGCCAAGTAATCGCGGACGTTCGGGAAAATGGGGATGCAGCGATCCGCAAATATACGGAGATGTGGGACAAAGTCGTCCTCTCTGATTTCCGGGTGACAGAAGAAGAAATCAATGAAGCCCTTCAAAACTTCGACCCGCAATTGAAAAAGGACCTGGAAGAAGCGGCGGACAATATCCGCAAATATCATGAAGCGCAAAAGCGGGAAGGCTATACATTGCCTTTGGCTGACGGTTCGTACCTTGCCCAACGGATTGTTCCGTTGGATTCGGTGGGATTATACGTGCCGGGGGGATCTGCAGCCTATCCTTCTTCTGTATTGATGAACGTGATTCCTGCCCAAGTGGCCGGGGTGAAACGGATCGTGATCACCTCCCCTTGCGGCAAAGACGGAAAACTTCCTCCTGCCGTGCTTGTTTGCGCGAGCATTTTAGGGGTGGAGGAAATCTATAAAATCGGCGGCGCCCAAGCCATTGCCGCACTCGCCTATGGAACGGAATCCATCGCCTCTGTCGATAAAATCACAGGTCCCGGAAACATTTTTGTGGCCCTTGCGAAGCGAGAAGTATTCGGCCAAGTGGCGATTGATATGATTGCCGGACCAAGTGAAATTTGCATCCTTGCCGATGACTCCGCCTACCCTGATGAAATTGCGGCGGACTTATTGAGCCAAGCGGAGCACGACACGCGGGCTTGCGCGATTTTAATCACAACGAGCGAAAATTTGGCCAATGCGGTCAGCGAACAAGTGGAAGAGCAATTAAAACAACTTCCAAGAGAGAATATTGCGCGAGCGTCCATTGAAAACTTCGGCCACATTTATATTGCGGAAACAATGGATCAGGCGGTGGATGCGGTGAACACCCTTGCTCCTGAACACTTGGAGATTGTGACAGAAAATGCGGAAGAAGTGAGCAAAGGGATCCGCCATGCAGGAGCCATCTTCCTTGGACGGTACAGTTCGGAACCGGTGGGTGATTACTTTGCCGGCCCGAACCACGTACTCCCTACAAACAGCACGGCGCGTTTTGCCAGCGGATTAAATGTGGATGACTTTATTAAAAAGACAAACATCATTTATTATTCGGAAAAAACTTGGGAAGAGAATGCGCCGAAAATTGCGAGACTTGCCCGGATGGAAGGGTTGGAAGCCCATGCGAGAGCCGTGGAATCGCGCGGTTGGAAGAAAGGAGAATAATCAATGACGCAAGCCAAAAAACGATTTGCCCAAATCGAACGGACAACGAAAGAAACCCAAATCAAAGTGGAATTTTATCTGGATGGGGAAGGAAAAGCGGAAGTTGATACCGGTGTTCCTTTTATGGACCACATGCTTGATTTATTTATGAAGCACGGCTTGTTCGACGGTAAAATTGTGGCGAATGGGGATACGCATATCGATGATCACCATACGACGGAGGATCTCGGCATCGTTTTGGGACAAGCGGTGAAAGAAGCCCTTGGGGATAAACGGGGCATCCGGCGATACGGAAACGCCTTTGTGCCGATGGATGATGCTTTGGCCCAAGTGGTGGTGGATTGTTCCAACCGCCCGCACTTGGAATACCGTGTGACGCCGGAATTGAAACCAAAAGTGGGAACATTCGATACGGAATTGGTCCATGAATTTTTATGGAAGTTTGCTTTGGAAGCGAGAATGAACGTGCATGTGGTTGTCCCTTATGGCCACAATACGCACCATATCATTGAAGCCATTTTTAAAGCCCTTGCCCGCGCAATTGATGATGCGGTACAAAGCGATCCGCGGGTCAAAGGAGTACCTTCAACGAAAGGACTACTCGCATGAAAATAGGTGTTATCGATTACGGAATGGGAAATTTATTCAGCGTGACGCAAGCGCTAAAAAAATTAAATGCAGAAGTGATTCTGTCTTCCAAACCGGAAGAATTGAGAGAAGCCGATGCGCTCATTTTGCCTGGAGTAGGCGCTTTTCCGGATGCGATGAAACGATTGCAGGAAACCGGGCTTGACGGGTTTATCCGCAACGAAGTCAAAAATAATAAGCCCCTCCTTGGCATCTGTTTGGGAATGCAGCTTTTGTTTGAAGAAAGTGAAGAAGTTGCTCCGACCAATGGCTTTGGTTTCTTTGAAGGCAAAGTTGTCCGCTTTTCCGGTATTTCAGAAAAAGGTGAAAAATACCGGGTTCCCCATATGGGATGGAATTCATTGACATTCCATTCGGTTCCCGATTGGTTGAAAGGGGAACAATTGCCGGAGGACAAGCATGTTTATTTTGTCCATTCTTATTATGCAAACACCGACTCCCCTCAAGTGGTGGCTACTGCCGATTATTTTGGCGTTCAAGTTCCCGGCATTGTTCAAAACGGCAATGTTTGCGGCATGCAGTTCCATCCTGAAAAGTCAGGGGGATTCGGCGTGTATTTATTGAAAAAGTGGCTGCAAGGGGTGAAATAAATGTTGACGAAACGGATCATACCTTGTTTGGACGTAAAAGACGGAAGGGTCGTAAAAGGCATTCAGTTCGTAGGATTAAGGGATGCTGGTGACCCGGTGGAACTTGCAAAGTATTATGATGGGCAAAGAGCCGATGAGCTCGTATTTTTGGATATTTCCGCATCCTACGAAGGCCGGCAAACGATGGTGGATGTCGTGAGAAAAACAGCTACGGAAGTATCCATTCCTTTTACGGTGGGCGGCGGCATCCGCACATTGGATGATATGAAACGGATTTTGCGGGCAGGTGCGGATAAAGTATCCGTCAACACTTCCGCCATCGAAAGACCGGAATTGATCAAAGAAGGGGCGGATTTTTTCGGCTCCCAATGCATCGTAGTCGCGATTGATGCCCGTTACAGCGATGAAGATGGCACTTGGATGGTATATACCCATGGCGGCCGGAACAAAACGGATTGGACCGCTGTGGAGTGGGCAAAAAAAGCGGTGGAGCTTGGAGCTGGTGAAATTCTGCTCACAAGTATGAACAAAGATGGCGAAAAGTCCGGGTTCGACTTGGCTTTGACGAAAGCCGTACGAGATGCGGTGACAGTGCCGGTGATTGCAAGCGGCGGAGCAGGAAACAAGGAACATTTCCGCGAAGTGTTGCAAGATGTGGATGCGGATGCAGCCCTTGCAGCTTCCATTTTCCACTATAAAGAAACAAGCGTGCCTGAAGTGAAGGCGTACTTACGAGAAAAAGGAGTCTGTGTCAGATGATTGAAATAGAAAATTTGAAATTCGATGAAAAGGGATTAATTCCCGCCGTTGTGCAAGATGCACGTTCAAAACAAGTGTTGACCGTTGCTTATATGAATAAGGAATCCCTTCAAAAAACGATCGAAACTGGGGAAACGTGGTTCTATTCCCGTTCACGCGGTGAACTTTGGCACAAAGGAGAAACAAGCGGCAATACGCAAAAGGTCATCTCCATCACAACCGATTGCGATCAGGATGCGTTGGTGGTTGAGGTTGTTCCGGCAGGTCCCGCTTGCCATAAAGGGACAACTTCCTGCTTTACGGAAACCGTTGTTGAAAACGGACATGTCGGCAGTGTCGGCATCATTCCGGAATTGGTGGAAATCATCAAGAAACGGGAAGAAGAAATGCCTGAGGGTGCCTATACAACTTACTTATTCACTGAAGGAATCGATAAAATCTGCAAAAAAGTCGGTGAAGAGGCGACAGAAGTGGTCATCGGCGCAAAAAACCGCAATCCGGAAGAAGTGAAATGGGAAGCGGCCGATTTGATTTACCACTTGCTTGTACTATTGCAAGAGCAGAAAATCAGCGTGTATGATGTATTGGATGTGTTGGTGGAGCGCCATAAGCAAAAAAGGGCCAGCACAAAAAATACAAAATAAATTCAACAATCGAATAAGCATTTGAAATGACGATTGTTGGAAATGTGATATAATAAAGTGGATTAATAAAAGGAACGTTTCTAAAACGTTCCTTATTTATTGTCTTGGAGGTTCATTTTGGAAAAGAAACAACAAAAAGAGAACAATAACATCGTTTCGTTCATTCCAGATGGAGAATATTATTTCAACAAAGCAATCAAAGCCTTGGAAAAGGACCAAATGGATCGGGCGTACAAATATATGAAAAGAGCAGCGGAATTGAGCCCGGATGATGCGCATGTGTTAATGCATTACGGGCTGTTGGAAATGAACGCTCAAAATTTTGAAAAGGCTTATGAATTAATACACACCGCATATTGCATGGAACCGGACGAACCGGAACATGTTTATTATTTGGCAGAAGTATCAGGTTATTTGGGCTTGATGAATGATGCGAAAAAATATGCGGAAAAATATTTGGAACTTGAGCCTGATGGATATTACGCATGGGAAGCAAAAGAAATCATCGATTACGTCCATTTCGAGCAAAATGAAATTGACGATTTTGATGAAGAGGATTCATTTGAACAAATCATTATGCAAGAAAAAGCCCGCCGCTTGATGGAAGAAAAGCAATTCCATGAAGCGATTGAAGTGTTGGAAAATCTTGTTGATCAATATCCGGAACTTTGGCCAGCCTATAACAATTTATCTCTCGCTTATTTTTATGTAGGGGATTTGGAACAATCGAAAGCCATCCTGAATCATGTCCTCCGGGAAAATGTCGGAAATCTGCACGCGCTATGCAATTTAACGATCATCGCTTATTACGAAAAAGATGAACCGGCGCTTCATTATTTGGTGGACGTGTTGAAAAAGGTGCATCCTTTCGATTTTGACAGCCGATATAAACTGGGTGCCACGTTGGCGCTGATTGGCGAATATGATTTGGCATACAAATGGCTCCATAGCATGTCAAAGCGGATGATGCCGAATGATCCCGGTTTTTATTTTTGGTTAAGTCAAGCCGCATACTTCTCAAATCATGTGAAAGAAGCGGAAAGAGCCTGGGAAATGCTGACCCAGCTGGATCCTTCAAAAAACGGCATGGAACCGTGGAGACACATCAAAAGAAAAGAACTGTCCGAAATTCCGACACTCGATCAAAATCGGGACTACATTATCAAGAAAATCAGCAGCAATTATTCCGCCCACCGGATGTTCGGCTTTTTCCTGCTAGGCAAATCGGCATTTAAACAGGAGATCATCTCCCATCCGAAATTAATTGATTTATCCAAATATAACGGATTGGAAAAGCTTTGTTTAGCTTATGCATTGAATCATCAATTCAATATGAACAATAAAGTGGAAAAAAATTTTATCCGCCTGATCGCCGTTGCAGAGGAACTTTTCAACAATGTTGAAGCATTGACTCTCGAAATCCAGCATCTGTTCCAAATGTGGTTCGTACTCAGCGAGAAAGCGTTCTTGAACGGTTACGAATTCAAAAATGTGAAAGCCCTGACCGCCGCAGTGGAATATATGTATTATTCAACGGTCAGTTCAAAGAAAATCACGAAAAAACAATTTGCAAAAAAATATGGCATAACGGTCTCCACATTGACAAAGTATGTAGACCAATTACTGGAGTTTTTGCCATTTAATGAAGAATAGGCAAATTAATTGAAGTTTCATTTTGGTTTCACTACATTAAAGGTAGTTGGGAGGAATAGAAATGGCAGAAGAAAAAATTTATGACGTCATTATCATCGGTGCAGGGCCTGCAGGAATGACCGCAGCGGTATACACATCCCGCGCAAACCTTTCCACTCTGATGTTGGAACGCGGAATCCCCGGCGGACAAATGGCGAATACGGAGGAAATTGAAAACTATCCAGGTTTCGAATCCATTTTAGGTCCGGAATTGTCCACAAAAATGTTTGAACATGCGAAAAAATTCGGAGCGGAATATGCTTACGGCGACGTTTCCGAAGTGATTGACGGAGAAGAATTCAAAATCGTCAAAGCAGGTTCAAAAGAATATAAAACCCGTGCCATCATCATCGCGACAGGTGCCGAATATAAAAAATTGGGCGTTCCCGGCGAAAACGAACTTGGCGGACGCGGTGTAAGCTACTGTGCGGTTTGTGACGGAGCATTTTTCAAAGGAAAAGATCTGATCGTTGTCGGCGGCGGGGACTCAGCTGTCGAAGAAGGCGTTTATTTGACGCGCTTTGCAAATAAAGTGACCATTGTGCATCGCCGGGATAAATTGCGTGCCCAAAAAATCCTGCAAGATCGTGCATTCGCCAATGAAAAAGTGGACTTTATCTGGAACCACACAGTGAAGCAAATTAATGAAAAAGATGGAAAAGTGGGAAGTGTAACGCTGGTTTCAACAGTGGACGGTTCAGAAAAAGAGGTTCCATGCGACGGAGTCTTTGTTTACATCGGCATGTCGCCATTGACTGCACCTTTTAAAAATCTCGGCATTTTAAACGAGCAAGGGTATGTTGTAACGAACGATAAAATGGAAACATCTGTGAAAGGCATTTTTGCGGCAGGGGATGTGCGTGAAAAAACGTTGCGTCAAATCGTAACAGCAACAGGGGACGGAAGCATTGCAGCCCAAACTGCGCAACAATATGTGGAAGAACTGAAAGAAAAATTAGTAAAAAACGGGTAATGAGAAATTAACTTTATTGTAACTTTTTCCACCGTAAAAATGGGGTATAATAAAAATAGAATTTAACCCCCCTTTAGTTAGTTTTTAGTTGTTTCCATTTTTGGAAACAACTTTTTTTTTGAAGATTCTACGAAAAGCCTTCTAATCATAAATTCTAAATTATAGATTGTTTATTAAGGTATTGTTTTGTAACGGAATGAACAGTCACGGTATAATAAAAGTAGGAGTAACAAAGATTTGGGGTGTGGATTATGCAGAGAATTGCCAACTTATTAGCAATACAGGATGGACAAGTTCTTCTTCTGAAAAAACCCAGAAGAGGATGGTATGTAGCTCCCGGAGGAAAAATGGAGAGCGGAGAATCCATATTAGAAGCGGCGGTAAGGGAATTTCAAGAGGAGACGAATGTTACTCCTAAAAATGCCCATTTAAAAGGGGTATATACAATTGTCATCAAAGAAGACGACCAAGTCATCGATGAATGGATGCTATTTACCTTTGTCGCAACAGGTGTTGAAGGGACTCCTGACAAGGAAAACAGGGAAGGCATTTTGGAATGGCGCCCAATCGAAGACCTTCACCATCTTCCAATGGCGGAAGGTGATCGGAAAATCCTGTTGTTTAGTGCGTTAAATAAAGGAATTCAGTACGGAACTTGCGTATATACAAAAGATTACGAATTGATAGAGGCAAAATATCAGTCTTCGATGGAATTAATCGAAGGAGATGAAATTTATGGATGATAAAGATGGAAAAGAATATGAATATGAATTAGTGATCATCACAGGAATGTCCGGTGCCGGAAAAACAGTGGCAGTGCAAAGCTTTGAAGACATGGGCTATTATTGCATTGATAACTTGCCACCCAAATTGTTGACAACTTTTTTGGCGTTGATGAAACAATCGAAAAAAAGAATTTCAAAAATTGCCGCAGTCATGGACATGCGCGGCGGGGAATTCTTCAATTCCCTCATTGATGCCCTGGATGCGTTGGAAAAAGAAAAAAGCGTAAATACGCGGGTATTATTTTTGGATGCAGACGATCAGACGCTTGTCCGAAGATATAAGGAAACGAGACGGCAACATCCGTTGGCTCCCGGTGGGCTGCCTCTTGAAGGAATCAAAAAAGAAAGGGAAATGCTCTCAGAATTAAAAGGCAGAGCCCGTTACATTTACAATACATCAAAAATGAAACCGCGGGAGCTTCGTGAACGTATTACTGAAGAATTTTCCCTTTCGTCCAGTCCGAAATTTTCAATAAATGTTGTATCTTTTGGATATAAAAACGGGATTCCTATTGATGCGGACTTGGTTTTTGATGTAAGATTCTTAAATAATCCTTATTATGTTGAAGAATTGAGAAATAAAACGGGATTGGACCAGGAAGTTTACGATTATGTTTATAACACGGCTGAAACAAAAATTTTAATCAAGAAATTGGAAGACTTATTTGATTTCATCATTCCACAATATATCAAAGAAGGGAAACCGCAATTGGTGATCGCCTTTGGCTGCACAGGCGGCCAACATCGTTCGGTTACATTAACTGAATATTTTGGAAAATATTTTAGCAAGAAATATCATACGGAAGTAACCCACCGGGATATTCGTTCTTAAAGAGAGGATTGTTTGGATGGAAAAACTGAATATTGTAGTCATCGGAGGAGGGACCGGATTATCGACCATTTTACGGGGGTTGAAACTTTATCCCTTTCATATAACCGCCATTGTCACGGTGACCGATGATGGGGGATCTTCAGGGAGACTCAGGGATGATTATGACATTCCTCCTCCCGGGGATATCCGCAATGTCATTGCCGCTTTATCTGATACGGAGCCGTTGCTGGAACAAATGTTTCAATACCGCTTTTCAAATTCCCAGGACTTGGGCGGACATTCCTTGGGAAATTTGATGCTGACCGCATTAACCGACATCACCGGTGATTTTTTTAGTGCCATCATTGAGATGAGCAAAGTATTAAATGTGCATGGAAAGGTCATTCCATCCGCAAATGCAAAAGTCAATTTGCATGCAGAGTTGTTGGACGGCCGGATTATTCAGGGTGAATCGAAAATCCCATTGTCCAACAAGCGGATTAAACGCGTTTTTTTAGTACCGGAAGATGTGAAGCCCCTTCCTGAAGCAATCAATGCAATCAACAGCGCGGATGTCATATTGATCGGTCCAGGAAGTCTTTATACGAGTATCATTCCGAATTTATTGGTGAAAGAAATCGGAGAAACCATTGTCCGATCCAAAGCAAGAAAAATTTATATTTGCAACTTGATGACTCAACAAGGGGAAACCAATCAGTTTCAGGCGGCGGATCATGTGAAAGCGATTTATGACCATGTCGGCACACCTTTTTTGGATGCCATATTAGTCAACAGCAACGATTTGCCATCCCCCATTAAAGAAAACTATAAAGAACGAAACGCAGAACCGGTCAGAGTAAATGAAGAAGAATTAAAAAAACTGGGGTTAGAAATTATTAAAAAAAATATTGCCACAATAAAAAATGGTGCTGTTCGGCATGAGGGAAAAGCCATTGCGGAATGGCTGCTCGAATATTCATGAAAAAAAGCATGGTCAAGGATGAGAGGGGGGGCTTGAATGTCATTTGCATCGGAAACGAAGAAGGAATTGACTCAAATTGAGGCAAACGATCAATGTTTAAAGGCTGAGGTCTCTGCCATTATCCGAATGAATGGCACATTATCCTTTTCAAGCAAACAGCTGATCTTGGATGTGCAAACGGAGAATGCAGCCATTGCCAGAAGAATTTATACGATTATCAAGAAACTTTATCCATATAATGTTGAACTCTTGGTCCGCAAAAAAATGCGCTTGAAAAAGAATAATGTTTACATTTGCCGCATTCGTGAAGGTGCGCGCGAGATTTTGAACGATCTTGACATATTGCAGGGAGAATTCCAGTTAAATCATTCAATTTCCAACTCCTTATTAAAAACAAGCAATCAAAAAAGGGCATACTTGAGAGGCGCTTTTTTGGCGGGAGGATCTGTCAATAACCCTGAAACCTCTTCCTATCATTTGGAAATCTATTCAATGTACAAAGAACACAGTGAAGCATTGGCACATTTGATGAATGAGTTTAACTTGAATGCCAAAACCATCGAACGGAAAAAAGGGCATATCACTTATTTGAAAGAAGCGGAGAAAATTTCCGAATTTCTTGGCTTGACCGGCGCCTTCCAAGCGATGCTGAAATTTGAAGATGTCCGGATTCTTCGCGATATGCGGAACAGCGTCAACCGGATCGTCAATTGTGAAACGGCCAATTTGAATAAAACCATTGGCGCTGCCTTAAGACAAGTGGAAAATATTAAATTTATCGATCAAACCATCGGAATCGACCAACTGCCGGAAAAATTGCGGGAGGTGGCAAGACTCCGCATTGAACATCAAGATGTGACGTTGAAAGAATTGGGTGAGATGATTTCAACGGGGACAGTCAGCAAATCCGGAATCAACCATCGCTTGAGAAAAATTGATGAAATTGCCGAAAAGTTACGCCGAGGCGAAAAAGTGATAAAATAATTCAAAAGAATCGCATTGTTCTTTTCATATAATTTCGATAAGATAAATATAAAATGAGATGAACGGTTTAGAAAGGGTGTGGAAATAGAATGGTTGAAACCACAGTGGAGGTTAAGTTGAAAAACGGCTTGCAAGCTCGGCAAGCAGCATTATTTGTTCAAGAGGCAAACCGCTATAAATCCGATGTCTTTTTGCAAAAAGATGAGAAGAAAGTGAATGCAAAATCCATCATGGGAATCATGAGCTTGGCTATTGCAAGAGGGACATCGGTAACACTGATTGCAGAGGGCAATGATGAAAACGAGGCTATTGAAGGGTTATCATCATTTATTTCAAAAGAAGATTAATTTATTCATAATTTGAAAACGCTCGCAATTTTTCGAAGACTTTTTCGAGAATTGTGAGTTTTTTTATTTTCCGGCGCTTTAGAAGGGATCCATGCCGGGAAATCCTCCATTGCCTGATCGGGATATCCGCTAATCCTGTATAAGAATTCGCCATTCTTGAGCAAAAATCCTCTGGAATGGAGTACATAACCGCCAATGGAATTTGCCAAAATATAAAAAAGAGGTATCACCCGAATGGATGATACCTCTTTTCAAAAATTATTTTTCTTCGCTGGAAGAGATGATATGGTCGATCAAACCATAATCTTTGGCTTGTTGTGCGGTCATGAAGTTATCGCGGTCTGTATCTTGCGCGATTTTTTCGATTGGTTGGCCAGTATGATCAGCCAACAATTTGTTTAATTTGTCACGCAAGAAAAGAATGCGTTTTGCAGCAATTTCAATTTCAGTAGCTTGACCTTGGGCACCGCCTAGTGGTTGGTGAATCATCACTTCCGCGTTTGGCAATGCATAACGTTTTCCTTTTGCGCCTGCTGAAAGGAGGAAAGCACCCATCGATGCCGCCATACCGATACAGATTGTTTGTACATCCGGTTTAATGTATTGCATTGTGTCGTAGATGGCCATACCTGCAGTGATGGATCCACCTGGTGAGTTGATGTACAATGAAATATCTTTATCAGGATCTTCCGCAGTTAAGAACAATAATTGTGCTACAATAGAGTTTGCAACGTTATCATCAATTGGGCTGCCAAGTAAAATAATGCGGTCTTTCAATAAGCGGGAATAGATGTCATAAGCGCGCTCACCACGGCTTGTTTGTTCAATGACTGTAGGAACTAAATTCATTTTATGTCCTCCTTAAGCAATAATTGTTATTATGTTTCTACGTACCGAAACAGAAATAGTTTCAGCTTGTATGTTTATCATACACATAATAGTCAATAATGGTCAAATATTAAGTACAGCAATTCATGGAATTTACAAATATCCAGTTTCCTTTGCAATAAATAATTATTTCGTGTTTTAATGGTTGAATTGTTTGGCAGTCCTGTGTATAATATTAGAGTCGTAAGTAATCATATAATAAAACTGTGTTGCATATGTATTATTATATGAAAAATGATTAAAATTATGCAAATAATGGCAATACGTTCAATTTTTGTTGATTAATATGCCCTCGTGGTGTAATGGATAACACTCAAGATTCCGGTTCTTGCACTGGGGGTTCGATTCCCTCCGAGGGCGCTACAAAACATTAAATTCCTTGATACGACTGCTTTTGCAGTCGTTTTTCATTTTTTCGGGGACCTGAAAAAATGTTGCCCGGTTATTTTCATAGTAGTGTCACTTCATTGCGTGTCCCGGGATTTTTTTTGTCCTTTTGTATTTGAAATCCAAGCAATCCCATGTCAGTCCCAGTTCGGAGGACGTGCACCTTGGCAATCGCAACTAAAATGATGGGTCGGGAAAATATTTTGATTTCAGGTTTTTTTGATTTCATCCATCCATTTTAACCCCATCCAAGTTCAAGGGTTTTAATTCCCCGATTTTGCATCCATTTCCCCTTTGTTCATCCCAATGATCCGTCTTTGCTCGCATCCTGGAGGCACGATATACATGTGTCTTTTCCGGATCTTCGCAGTTGAGTGGTTTTACAAGTTCCACTTTCCATTTCATTTTGCAAATCTTCCATTTTCAAAAAACAGAAACGGCAGTGGGTCATGATAGTCAACAATTTATGAAGGAAACTAATTAGTCAATATTCTTTATTTTCCAATAAATAAGGAAATTACCTAAAAAGGAAAAAACATTTAAAATGCTAAAATTCTTCATCATTTTGACGATAAGATAAAGGGCCCATTCATCGAAAAAAAGAACGAGAATAATGTCGCGACTTTTCATCAGCGGTAGTAGGTCTTATTTCGTTTGATTCCAGCGACAGCTGTGGTTCAGCAATTGGATTGATTAGATGCCATATTGAATGTATACGGAACGAGAGGTAAAAGAGCGGACTGTCCATTTTATCTTATTTTTTCGTTAAAACATTTCAAATTTATGGAAAAGCAGAATCTCAACTTTAGGAAGGTGATTCAACATGATTCTCCTTGACGATCAAATCATTTCTCCTATTCTGGTCAAATCGTTGCAAGAACTGGATGTGCCAGTTTTCAAACAAAGTAACCGCCCGGAAATGCCGGATGCGCTACAGATAATGGATGCTGAGGGTTTTTTCTCTACCATCGATGAACATCAAAAGTTATTGACAAATTCGGAAAGCTGCTTGGCATTGCTTGAATCTTATGCTCCAAACATTGTTCAAAATCGTTGGGCAAAACAATTGAAAGATAAAGGAATGTTCCGTCAACTCCTTACTAAAATGTACCCTGATTATTTTTATAAGGTGGTAAACCTGGAGGAGCTTTATAAAATTCCGGTGGAGGAAATCCCTTTTCCCGTTGTAATTAAGCCGAGCAAAGGATATTCAAGCGTTGGAGTCTATAAAGTAAAAAGCGCGGAAGAATGGCGGGAAGCCTTACATAAGTTAAGTGTGGATATGCTTTTTATAAAAAACATGTATGACAATGAAGTGATTAACGGAGAGAGTATATTAATTGAACAATGGGTATTTGGAGAAGAATATGCTGTTGACAGTTATTATGATCAAGATGGCAATCCTGTGATTTTAAATATTTTTAAGCATGTGTTCAAAGACGAATATGATACGTCGGATCGAATCTACTATACGTCCAAACAAGTGATCGAAGAAATCTATGATGACCTGTTGACTTTTATGCATAAGTTTAGAGAAATCGTTCCGTTAAAAAATTTTCCGCTTCACTTTGAAGTGAGAAAACATAATCAAACGATTATTCCGATTGAAATGAATCCGCTCAGATTTGCCGGGGCCGGAACGACGGATCTCGGCTATCATGCTTATGGCTGCAATGTGTATAAACATTATTTTCAAGGAACCAGCCCGGACTGGGAAGCGGTGCTCCGCCAGATGGACCAAAGTTTGTACGGTTTCTTCTGTGCGGAAATTCCGATGGATCTTTCACAAAATCTGATAAAATCCATTGATCATCAGTCATTCAAAGAACAATTCAACCAGATTTTGGAATACCGAGAAATCCAAGCAACCAATGACAGAATGTTTGCCGTTGTGTTTTTCAAAAACGAAAAAATGGAAGAGCTTTATCAATTACTGCAAATGGATTTACGGCCATTTATTGCATTAAAGGAAATGGAGCATTCGAGGGAGAGATAAGGAATGAGAAATATAACTCGGAAGAAATCGATAAAAACCCAATTAATTGTCAGTTTCTTATTTTCGTTTCTTATATTTTCAATGATTCTTTTCGGGTTTGTTAAATATGTATCAGATTACATTATTCAAGAACATGTGATTCCACAATTTGATGAACTGTTAAAAGAAAATGGGCAATTATTGGCACAGTCGATTGATCCGGATTTAATCAAGAATACGATGGAATCCCCGGAAAAATACGGGATGCAGCTGAAGCGGAAATTAGATTCATTTTTTGAAGGGAAAAAGGGAATCGAATATGTATATGTATTGTCCAGAAAAAATGGAAAGGATGTCATTGTCGCTTTAAATGACAGTGACGATTTTATGGTTGAGTCTCCGTTTACGGGGGATCAAAAAACATCCTTTGAAGAAAAAGAGACGGTTCTGAGTCCGATTTACAGAGATAAATGGGGCGTTCATAAATCATTTTTCCTTCCTTTAGAGGATGATGGTGTGGAAGCCATTTTCGGAATCGATATGAGCGCGAAATTTATCGACCAGTTGGAAAATCGGATATTGACGATTTCAATAATTGTAACAGCTGTGATGATTATTATTGGAATCTTATTGGCTTTATTTATTGGAAATCGGATTTCTAAACCGCTTAATAGTTTGGTGCAATATGCGAAAACCTTTTCTACCGGAGATCTTAGCCAATCGATAAATATTAATCGCCAAGATGAAATAGGAATTTTGGCAAACAGCTTTGAAGAAATGAGAAAAAATTTGAGTGACATCATAGATAATGTAAAAGAGAAATCGGAAGGAATCCATCTTACCAGTCAAACTCTATTGGAGTCCTTTGAAGAATTGGATCAGGCTTCTAAGCAGATTGCGACAAGTACAGATGAAGAGGCGAAAGGGGCCGAAGAAAGAGCCAACCATATTGAACGGATTTCCAATATGATATCGGAAATATCCTCATCGATATCCAATGTAGATGAACAAACGAAGGTGATTAAAAACCTGACGGATCAAACGAGTCAGCAAGCGGAAAAAGGAAATGTCCAAGTTGAAATCATCACCGAACAAATGAACAAAATCAAACAAAATGGCATGGTAAGTAAAGAGAACTTGTCTAATCTGGGGAAAAAATTAGAACATATTAATGAAATTATTAAGATTATCCAGGAAATTTCATCACAAATCCATCTTCTTTCTTTAAATGCATCCATTGAAGCGGCACGTGCCGGAGAGGCGGGCAAAGGATTTTCGGTGGTTGCCCAGGAAGTCCAAAAACTTGCTAATCAAACGGATGGATCGATCAAAACCATATCGAAAGCGATCGTTGAAATTAATGAACAGGCGAATCTCGTGCTGAATTTGAACCAGCAAGATTATGAAGATATTGTAAAAGGTGTTGAGATTGTCGAGGATAATGGGCGATTATTCAATTCAATCTTTGAGTCAGTGGAGCAATTGGCAAAAGGAATTGATACGATAGTGAAAAGTACGGAAGATTTGGATCAAGCATCCGACAAAATTTTAATGTCCATTCAAGAAATTTCGGCCATTTCAGAACAGGGAGTGGCTGCGACTCAGGAAATTTCCGCTTCTGCCATCCAACAAAACAGCACGATCGAGTACTTGAAAGAACAAAATGCGGATTTAAAACTGTTGGCTGACAATCTTCAAGATATGATTAAGCGATTCAAGACAAGTGAAATGGAAACAAACTAAAATGAAATTTTATCAGAGGCCATGTAGCGGTGGAGATGCGCGTACTTCTGTTTGACTGGCTTGGCGTGGGTGGCCGCCAGTGATGGACAACAATCGAAGCCGGAAAACAATAGCAGGACAAGAACAGAAAAAATACTACTGATGATGTAAAAGTATTTTGAGGATGAATTTGGGCACGACATGACATTTGCGAAAAAAACATTTGATCATTCCAACTGTAGCTGTTTTTCCAAAAGAACAGGACCATAAAGCCTACCAGTTTCTGTAAGCTTTATTGTGATTGTGCTAAAAGAAGAGGCTGGGACAAAACCCACCTCTAAACAAAAAACCGTAGACACTAAAAAATGTCTGCGGTTTTTTTAGTGCGCCTGGCATGGGTGTAATCTATAGGGTGTAAGTCCCGAACTGTGAAGGCAGAAGTAACAGTTAGCTTAACGCAAGGGTGTCCGTGGTGACGCGGAATCTGAAGGAAGCGAGCGGCAAACTTCCGGTCTGAGGAACACGAACTTCATATAAGGCTAGGTATCATTGGATGAGTTTGCTAAACAAAACAAAGTCCTTTCTGCCAAAGGTGGTACAGAGTAAATGAAGCAGATAGATGGAAGGAAAGATTACATTCTTACCCGGGGAGGTCTGGCGGATATGTGAAATACTCTTCGTAACCTACTTAGTGATCAGTAGCTGAACCGTCAGAAGTCAGCAGAGGTCATAGTATTAGTTGGTTTAGAACTACTAAGAAGGACTGAACAATTAAGAGAGAATAGCCCTTGGCATTCAGTGAGTCATGATGAACACAGAAAACGTAGTACCTCACTTGAGGAAGGAAGCGGTGAATCCCGTGGGAGACCTCTTGGAGGGTGGAGTGACCACTGGCATAAAGAGAACAGCTATTCACGGAAGTTATGAAAACTTGCGTCAATTATCTTAATTGAACCGCCGTATACGGAACTGTACGTACGGTGGTGTGAGAGGACGGGAGTTAATCGCTCCCTCCTACTCGATTGCATCAAAAAAGGACACCTTTCTGATAAAATTTAAGTATCCTACCCCAAAAATTTTAATCGAAAGAAGTGTCCTTATGAAAGGTGAAGCATTGCATATGTTGCTTGTGGACTTGCGCAAAGTTTTTTAAGAACCTAATCAATTGAATTGTTGGGAAATTCATTTTTTGATTCTCAATTATTTTCTATAAAAAATTTTTGGGAATGAACGGAACGGGAATGAATTAAAATATAAAATATACATTTCCAAGTCATCGGGCAAATTTGCCGGGGCTGAAATTTTTGGGGCTCTAAAAAATTTTTTATGGCGCCGAATGATAAAAAAGTGGGGGAGGGTCTTCCCCACTCCAAACGGGTATGATATTTTTGTGATATTTTTTATGAATATTTGGTGGCCTCATTTAACAAATAACCATTTTTATCCATAAATGTAAGCCCTTTCTTTTTGAGGGAATTTACTGAATATTATATTATTTTATCGTGTAATCAATTTATTTGTTGTATAAATATTAGACGATTTATATAATTAAACATATCAGTGTCACATAATCATTTTTTTGTTGCTGCTGATGAAACGAGATAATGACCAAAGGAGGATAACGAGATGGTAAAAAGAAATCATGTATTTTTATTAATGTTGCTGATGGCGTTTGCTTTTGTATTGGCAGCCTGTGGAGCGGGAGACGAGAAATCTTCAGGTAATTCTGATAGTGGAGAATCCGGTTTGAAAGACAAAAAAATATTGGTGGGTACAGAAGCGACTTTCGCTCCTTTCGAATATATGGATGATAAAGGAAATATTGTAGGAATCGACAAAGATATTATTGATGCCATTTTCAATGAACTCGGCATGGATTATGAAATGCGCCATGTTGGTTGGGAAGCGGTATTCCAACAAGTGCAAAACGGCGAACTTGATATGGGTGCTTCCGGAATTACGATTACCAAAGAACGGAAAGAAACTTTCGACTTTACTGAACCATATTTCGAAGCGACACAAGTGATTGTGGTTACGGAAGATTCACCGATTGAATCGGCGAAAGATTTAGAAGGTAAAAAAGTTTCTGTACAAATCAACTCTACAGGCCATCAGGCGGCGAAAAAGCTATTAGGCGAAACGAACCCAAATATTTTAGCGTATGAAAACCTTCCATTAGCCATCCAAGAAGTAATTAATGGAACGGCTCAAGCAGCAATTGGTGATAACGCGGTAGTTTATGAATATTTAAAAAATAATCCGAATGCAAAATTAAAAGTCATCGAAGACGATGCGTTTGAAAAAGAATATTATGGTTTAATGGTGAAAAAAGGCAACAAAGAATTGCTTGATTTACTAAATGAAGGCTTACAAAAAATCAAAGAAAACGGTAAGTTGGCAGAAATTACAGGACAAGAACTTGAATAACAGTTTAGGGGGTGTTTCAGATGGAAATCCTGGATTTTCGCTGGGATATAATCTGGAACTACCGTGATTATTTCATACGGGGTATTTGGGTAACGTTGGCATTGACACTTTGTGGGTTTTTCGGAGGATTCATCTTTGGAGTTTTTCTTGGTCTCGGGAAAAACTCCAAAAGAAAATGGCTTTATTGGCCATGTAAGTTGTATATCGATTTATTCCGTGGAACCCCCCTCCTTGTTCAAATATTTATTATTCACTTGGCGGTGATTCCATCCATTTTTGGACATTCACTCGGATTTATGGTTTCCGGTATCGCCGCGCTTATATTGAATTGCGCGGCCTATGTAGCCGAAATTATTCGTGCCGGGATTCAATCCATTGATAAAGGCCAAATGGAAGCGGCAAGGTCCCTCGGTTTAAATCAATTCCAAGCGATGCGGAAAGTGATTCTGCCCCAAGCCTTTCGCAGAATGATTCCCCCTCTTGGAAATGAATTTATTACTCTCTTAAAAGATTCATCCTTGGTGACGGTGATTGCCGCCAATGATATTTTGTATGCGGCGAAAGTCGTTTCGGGAACGTATTTCCGTTTCTGGGAGCCATATCTCGCTGCGGCGGCTCTTTATTTAATCCTGACATTTATTGTATCGAAAATTGTTTCATTTATCGAAAAACGGTTCAGCATCGAATACAATCCGCGCAAAAATAAAAATGACGAAGGGCGGGTTGTTGCATGATCAAAATCGAAAATCTCCATAAAAACTTCGGTAATTTGCATGTTTTGAACGGTATCGATTATGAAATTCACGAAAAAGAAGTCGTTTGTGTGATTGGTCCTTCCGGTTCCGGAAAAAGTACATTTTTGCGCTGCATCAATCTTTTGGAAGAAATCTCAGATGGCGCAATTTATATCGACGGTGTGAAAGTGAATGATCCCAAAACGGATATCAACAAAATCCGTACAGAAGTGGGAATGGTGTTTCAACAATTCAACCTATTCCCGCATATGACCGTATTGGATAATATTACGATGGCACCGATGCTCATCCGGAAAATGAACAAAAAAGAGGCGGAGGCATTGGCCTTTGAATTGCTTCAAAAAGTCGGGCTTCGTGAAAAAGCTCACAATTATCCTCAGCAATTGTCCGGCGGTCAACAGCAACGGGTGGCCATTGCAAGAGCCCTTGCGATGAAACCGAAAGTCATGCTGTTTGATGAACCGACGTCCGCCCTTGACCCGGAAATGGTCAATGAAGTGTTGGACGTTATCAAGCAACTGGCTATAGAAGGTATGACGATGGTTGTCGTAACCCATGAAATGGGGTTTGCCCGTGAAGTGGCTGATCGGGTCATCTTTATGGACGGTGGAGTCATTGTGGAAGAAGGACCACCGGAACAGGTTTTTGGAAACCCGAAACACGAACGGACAAAAGCATTTTTAAGCAAAGTTTTATAATCATGAAAAAAAGGACATCCCTTCACGCGAAGAGATGTCCTTTTTCCTGTGGTTTAAAAGACGAAACTGAGCCGGGAGAGCCCTCCGCCTGATCAGTTCGGCATATCTTTTGCTTTTTCTGCTTGGCCGTACATATTTAACATTGTTTGCATATCTTGAGTTGAAAGCTGTGGAACTTGGTAATATCCTTTTTTGTTTTGGTAAAGGGACAATTCGTATGCCATTTCAATGCAGTTTGGAACGGAGTCTTGCAATACGCGGCGCACGACAGGGTTCGTCGCTTCCAAAGCGGCAGCCGTTTTTCCTGTTGCCAACACTTTATGCTGGCTTAACAAAAAGCTGGAGATGATGCCATCATCAATTTGGTTGGAAGCTGTGATCGGTTTTTTAGGCTGGGATGGCGTCAAGCCGTATTTTGAGTCATTGCCGATTTGCATGTTGTATTTGCGCGTAGGATGGCTTGGGTCTTGGCCGGTTTTAAAAGCTTCCAACGTGATATTGTATTCATCGAGCATAAATGCATATTGTCTGTCTAAAATATTGAGCAATTCAGGGTCTTGAACATGTGGACGCAAGATGACAAACGTGTTCAACGCACCAATGGAAGAACTTAATACTTCATGAACGTCTAATACCTCATGGGCGCCGTGATTCATGGACATGGGAATGTTTTCAGAAGTTCGTTGTTGGTTGATGAATTGATTTTCCATCGAATGTGTCTCCTCCTTTAATTTATTCTGTACACTCGTACATCACTATTTTGGCTACAAAATCATTTGATTATTCAAAACAGATTTGGGATAGTGAAAACAGAGAATGAAGAAAAGGGGGAGAAAATTGAAAGTTCGTTTCTTTAGCAGACCGAATTGTGCACTCTGTGAGGAAGGATTGACTATTTTAAAACTTGTCCAAGAAGATGCCGGTTTTGAAATCGAAATCATCAACATTGAAGAAGATGACGAAATCCATGAAAAATACATGCTGATGATTCCGGTTGTGGAGAAAGACGGAGAGATTATCCAGTATGGCCAATTAGATTACGTCACTTTATATGAAGCCTTCATGAATAAATCATAATTGATTTAGAAAATCATTATATTTGAATAAAAACATTTGTCACGGGAGAAGGGTTTATAAACGCTTGTTTTGAGGCAAAATGGTTGGAAAACGGCATAATGGAGGATACAGCAATGACAATTAAATTGGCGATTAATGGGTTTGGACGTATCGGACGTTTAGTGTTTCGCGAGGCGATGAAAACGGATCGTTTTGAAGTGGTTGCCGTCAATGATTTGGCGGATGCCAGCCAATTGGCCCATCTGTTAAAGTATGATTCCGTACATGGAATTTATGAAGCGGAAGTGCATCATGAAGAAAATGGGTTAATCGTCAATGGGAATCGAATACAAGTGCTTTCCGAGAAGGACCCTGAAAAATTGCCATGGGATAAATTGAATGTAGATATCGTTCTGGAATGCACAGGGTTATTCCGCACGTTGGAGTCCGTTTCCAAACACTTGGCTGCCGGCGCGAAGAAAGCGATTTTATCCGCTCCCGAAAAAGGGGATATGCCCACTTTTGTGATGGGGGTCAATCATGATCAATATAATCCGAAACAGCATCATGTGGTATCCAATGCATCCTGCACAACGAATTGTTTGGCGCCGGTAGCGAAAGTGCTTGATGAAAAATTTGGGATTCTTCGCGGCTTGATGACCACGATCCATTCCTATACAAATGATCAACGGCTATTGGATTTGCCTCATAAAGATGCGAGACGATCCCGTGCAGCCAATCTTTCCATGATTCCAACCACAACCGGGGCGGCCACGGCCGTTGCCAAAGTATTGCCGCAACTAAGAGGAAAATTGGACGGCTTTGCCATGCGTGTGCCGACGCCAAATGTATCCTGTGTGGATTTGGTGGCGGAACTCAAAACGAATGTGACCGCCGATATGGTCAACGCCGCTTTTCAAGAAGCTGCCAATGGAGAATTGAAAGGGATTTTGGATTACAGCGATTTGCCTCTCGTTTCCATCGACTACAATGGAAATCCCCATTCAGCGATTGTTGACGGCCTTTCAACGATGGTCTTGGATGAAAAGCTGATCAAAGTCGTTGCCTGGTATGATAATGAAGTGGGCTATTCCGCCCGGTTGATCGATTTGGCTTCATTCATGGCGGAACAAGGATTGGAGCAATAATCATTGTGTCATATTTCATTTTACAAATTATAAAAAGTGTAACATAATTATGATTTTCTGGTGAAAAAGTATAGCCTAAATAATGAGAACGATTTATAATAATGTAGGGTTAAAAGGAGTGGTGGAGGTAGCCCATCGCTTCTTCTTTTTTGCTAGTATAAAAACAGAAGTATGAATTTTTTACAGAATATTGTCGCTAGGAAGAATGACGACGGTATAACATAGGAGGTTACTTCATGTTTCTGAAAAAGACGATGAACGATGTGGACGTACAAGGGAAGAGAGTTTTTGTACGTGTGGATTTTAACGTGCCGATGGAAAACGGTGTCGTAGTAGATGACACAAGAATCCGGGCAGCGATTCCGACAATCCAGCAATTATCGGAAAAAGGGGCAAAAGTGATTTTGGCATCCCACTTAGGCCGTCCAAAAGGCAAAGTGAGAGATGACATGCGCTTGACAGCTGTAGGTGAACGTCTTTCCAAACTGATCAACAAACCGGTAAAAAAATTGGATGATTCAGTGGGCGCCGCAGTTGAAAAAGCTGTAAAAGAAATGAAAAATGGGGAAATCGTTTTACTTGAAAATGTCCGTTTCCATAAAGGTGAAGAAAAGAACGATGAGGAGTTGGCAAAACAATTTGCCAAATTGGCGGATCTATATGTGAACGACGCATTCGGTGCGGCTCATCGTGCGCACGCTTCTACGGAAGGGATTGCAAAATACATTCCGGCGGTGTCCGGTTTATTAATGGAAAAAGAATTGGAAGTATTGGGGAAAGCTTTGACAAATCCTGACCGTCCGTTCACAGCCATCATCGGCGGTGCAAAAGTGAAAGATAAAATCGGTGTCATTGAAAACCTGCTCGATAAAGTGGACAACTTGATTATCGGCGGCGGTCTTTCCTTTACATTCGTAAAAGCGCAAGGGTACGAAATTGGAAAATCTTTAGTAGAAGAGGATAAAATAGAATTAGCCCGCAACTTCATTGAAAAAGCGAAAGAAAAAGGCGTGAACTTGTATATGCCGATCGATGCGGTTGTGGCGAAAGAACTTTCTCCGGAAGCGGAAGCCAAAGTGGTGGACATTGATAAAATTCCGGCAGACTATATGGGACTTGACATTGGTCCAAAAACCGCTGATAAATATGCGGAAGTGATCAAAAATTCAAAATTGATCATTTGGAACGGACCAATGGGCGTGTTCGAAATCGACCAGTTCGCAAACGGAACAAGAAAAATTGCAGAAGCAATGGCTGAAACAGAAGGTTATACTATTATTGGAGGCGGCGATTCTGCTGCAGCGGTTGAAAAATTCGGTTTGGCGGACAAAATGGATCACATTTCGACAGGCGGAGGAGCTTCACTGGAGTTGATGGAAGGCAAAAACTTGCCTGGTATTGCGGCGTTGAACGACAAATAAGGAGAGAAATTGAATGCGTAAACCAATCATAGCTGCGAATTGGAAAATGTATAAAACGTTTGATGAAGCAGTGGATTTTGTGGAAGCAATCAAAGACAAAATCCCTTCTGCGGAAAAGGTCGATGCGGTTGTATGTGCCCCTGCTTTGTATCTGCCGACGTTGGTGGACTTGGCAAAAGATACAGAATTGGCAATCGGTGCACAAAACATGCATTATGAAGAAGAAGGGGCTTTTACAGGCGAAATCAGCCCGAAAATGCTCGAAGCGATTCAAGTGGACTATGTGATTATTGGGCATTCAGAACGCCGTGAATACTTCAATGAAACCGATGAAGCGGTGAACAAAAAAGTGAAAGCGGCTTTATCCCACGGAATTGTACCGATTGTTTGCTGTGGCGAAACATTGGAAGAACGGGAAGCCGGCCACACGGAAGAAAAAGTGGCGAATCAAGTGAAAGAAGCTTTAGCTGGATTAACGGAAGAAGAAGTGCAGCATATCGTGATCGCCTATGAACCAATTTGGGCAATTGGGACCGGGAAAACGGCTACTGCGGATGATGCGAATGCGGTCTGCGGCCATATCCGGAAAGTGGTGGAAGAACTATACGGAAAAGCGGCTGCTGAAAATATTCGCATTCAATATGGCGGCAGCGTAAAACCGGAAAATATTGAAGAATTATTGTCGAAAGAGCATATCGACGGCGCACTTGTCGGCGGTGCAAGCTTGCAAGTGGAATCTTATCTTAAATTATTGGAGGCGGGGGCAAATGCCTAGAAAGCCAGTTGCGTTAATTATCTTAGATGGCTTTGCATTACGTGATGAAACCTTTGGAAATGCAGTAGCACAAAGCAAAAAACCAAATTTTGACCGTTATTGGGAAACATATCCCCATGCGACACTTACTGCCTTTGGAGAAGCAGTAGGTCTCCCAGAAGGTCAAATGGGCAATTCTGAAGTAGGACATTTAAATATCGGTGCAGGACGCATTGTTTATCAAAGTTTGACACGAATCAATAAATCCATTCGTGAAGGACAATTTTTTGAAAACGAAAAATTGTTGGCGGCAATGGAGCATGTTAAGAAACACGGCTCCAAACTCCACATTATGGGATTATTATCTGACGGTGGGGTACATAGTCACTATAATCACTTATTTGCATTGTTGAAAATGGCGAAAGAAAACGGGCTTGACGAAGTGTATGTCCATGGATTTTTGGATGGACGCGACGTAGGTCCAAAAACAGCCCTTGGATATATCGAAGAAACAGAAAAACAAATGAAGGAAATCGGCGTAGGAAAATTCGCTTCCATTCATGGACGTTACTATGCAATGGACCGCGACAAACGTTGGAATCGGGTGGAACTCTCCTACAAAGCATTGGTGGATGGAGAAGGCAAAACGGCTCCAAACGCAAAAGCGGGTGTGGAAAAATCCTACAGCAACGATGTAACCGATGAATTCGTGATTCCATTTGTCATCATGGAAGATGGACAGCCGGTGGCAACGATCGATACAAACGATGCGGTGATTCATTTCAACTTCCGTCCGGACCGGGCAATCCAGCTTTCCATGGTCTTTACAAACGATAAATTTGATGCATTTACTTTATCCGATAAACACCCTCAAAACTTAAAATTCGTCACATTTACCGAATACAGCGATGAAGTATTTGCAGATGTGGTGTTTGAAAATGAAGATTTAGTGAATACAGTGGGGGAAGTGATCTCCAAACACGGCTTGACGCAACTCCGCATTGCGGAAACCGAAAAATATCCGCATGTGACGTATTTCATGAGCGGCGGCCGTGAAGAGAAATTCCCTGGCGAAGAAAGAATTTTGATTGCATCACCAAAAGTGGCCACTTATGACTTGAAACCGGAAATGAGCGCTTATGAAGTGACAGATGCGCTACTTACAGAATTGGAAGCCGATAAATTCGATGCGATCATTTTAAACTTCGCCAATCCGGATATGGTGGGCCACAGCGGCATGCTTGAGCCGACAATCAAAGCGATTGAAGCGGTGGATGAATGCTTGGGCCGTGTTGTGGATAAAATTTTGGAACTTGGCGGAGCGGCCATCATCACAGCAGACCATGGCAATTCCGATGAAGTGCTGACTTTGGAAGGCAAACCAATGACGGCCCATACAACAAATCCAGTGCCGGTCATAGTGACAAAACAAGGAATTACATTGAGAGAAAATGGAATTTTAGCTGATTTGGCACCAACCATGTTAAAATTATTAAATATTGAACAGCCTGAAGAAATGACAGGACAACCACTATTCTAATAATGGAAAAAGCATCTTAAAAAAATTTAATATAGAGGAGAATGGATATGCCATTTATTACACAAGTATATGCACGCGAAGTATTGGACTCTCGCGGTAACCCAACAGTAGAAGTGGAAGTTTTCACTGAATCCGGTGCCTTTGGACGGGCCATCGTTCCATCCGGTGCATCCACTGGTGAATATGAAGCAGTGGAATTGCGCGATGGCGACAAATCCCGCTTCTTAGGCAAAGGGGTACTGAAAGCGGTAGAAAACGTCAATACCATCATTGCGGATGCATTGGAAGGCAACTATTCCGTGTTGGATCAAGTGGAAATCGATAACGCATTGATTGAACTTGACGGCACTGAAAATAAAGGCAAGCTTGGCGCCAACGCGATTTTAGGCGTTTCCCTTGCTTGCGCACATGCTGCAGCAAATTACTTGGATATTCCTTTATATCAGTATCTTGGCGGCGTAAACGCAAAACAATTGCCTGTTCCAATGATGAACATTTTAAACGGCGGTGCACATGCGGATAACAACGTGGACATCCAAGAATTCATGATCATGCCTGTAGGAGCAGAATCTTTCCGTCATGCATTGCGCATGGGGGCAGAAATCTTCCATAATTTAAAAGCGGTATTGAAAGAAAAAGGCTACAACACAGCTGTTGGTGACGAAGGTGGTTTCGCGCCAAACTTAAAATCCAATGAAGAAGCGATCCAAGTGATTTTGGAAGCGATCGAACGCGCTGGATACAAACCAGGCGAAGAAGTGCGGCTTGCATTGGACGTTGCATCTTCTGAACTATATAACAAAGAAGATGGCAAATATCATCTTGCTGGTGAAGGCGTAGTAAAAACTTCTGAAGAAATGGTGGATTGGTACGAAGAATTAACTTCAAAATACCCAATCATTTCTATTGAAGACGGCTTGGATGAAAACGACTGGGAAGGCCATAAATTATTGACTGAGCGCATCGGCCATCGCGTGCAGCTTGTAGGTGACGACTTGTTCGTAACAAATACAAAACGACTTGCCCGCGGTATCGAACAAGGTGTAGGCAATGCCATCTTAATTAAAGTGAACCAAATCGGTACATTAACTGAAACTCTTGATGCGATTGAAATGGCAAAACGCGCCGGCTACACAGCCATCATTTCCCATCGCTCCGGCGAATCTGAAGACTCAACAATTGCGGATATTGCCGTAGCCACAAACGCTGGCCAAATCAAAACAGGCGCTCCTTCCCGCACAGACCGCGTCGCAAAATACAACCAATTATTGCGCATTGAAGACCAACTCGGCTCAACTGCTCAATATCTTGGAATTAAGTCTTTCTATAATTTGAAATAATTGAAGATGCCCAATTCCCTACTCGTGGGGATTGGGCTTTATTTTTTGAGAAATCTTCAAGGGGAATTCGATAATGCAAAAATGAACTGCTGGGAAAGGAAGAAATCCGCCGAAATTCGAAGGAAATTCGCCATTTTGAATCAAGAATCCGCCAATGCGAAAAAATAGGTCACTGTGAAGTAAGAAATCCGCCAAAAATGAAGAGAAATCCGCCGCTCTGAATCAAAAATCCGCCAAAGCAAGGAAGAAATCCGCCAACGCGAAAAAATAAGCCACAAAGAGGGGAGAAACCCGCCAAAACTTGAGAGGAATCCGCCATACTAAGATAAAAATCCGTCAAAGCAAGGAAGAAATCCGCCAACGCGAAAAAATAAGCCACTGAGAGCGAAGAAACCCGCCAAAACCCGAGAGGAATCCGCCATACTAAGATAAAAATCCGCCAAAGCAAGGAAGAAATTCGCCAGTGAGAAAAAATAAGCCACAAAGGGGGGAGAAATCCGCCAAAACCCGAGAGGAATCCGCCATACTAAGATAAAAATCCGCCAAAGCAAGGAAGAAATCCGCCAGAGCGAAATAATAAGCCACAAAGAAGGGGGAAATCCGCCAAAACTTGAGAGGAATCCGCCATACTAATAAAAAAATCCGCCAAAGTAATGACTAAATCCGCCAGAGCGAAATAATAAGCCACAAAGAGGGAAGAAATCCGCCAAAACTCGAGAGGAATCCGCCATACTAAGATAAAAATCCGCCAAAGCAAGGAAGAAATCCGCCAACGCGAAAAAATAAGCCACAAAGGGGGGGAGAAATCCGCCAAAACCCGAGAGGAATCCGCCATACTAAGATAAAAATCCGCCAAAGCAAGGAAGAAATCCGCCAGTGAGAAAAAATAAGCCACAAAGAGGGAAGAAATTCGCCAAAACCCGAGAGGAATCCGCCATACTAAGATAAAAATCCGCCAAAGCAAGGAAGAAATCCGCCAGAGCGAAATAATAAGCCACAAAGAAGGGGGAAATCCGCCAAAACTTGAGAGGAATCCGCCATACTAATAAAAAAATCCGCCAAAGTAATGACTAAATCCGCCAGAGCGAAATAATAAGCCACAAAGAGGGAAGAAATCCGCCAAAACTCGAGAGGAATCCGCCATACTAAGATAAAAATCCGCCAAAGCAAGGAAGAAATCCGCCAACGCGAAAAAATAAGCCACAAAGGGGGGGAGAAATCCGCCAAAACCCGAGAGGAATCCGCCATACTAAGATAAAAATCCGCCAAAGCAAGGAAGAAATCCGCCAGTGAGAAAAAATAAGCCACAAAGAGGGAAGAAATTCGCCAAAACCCGAGAGGAATCCGCCATACTAAGATAAAAATCCGCCAAAGCAAGGAAGAAATCCGCCAACGCGAAAAAATAAGCAACTGAGAGCGAAGAAATCCTCCACAACAAGGGCTTAATAAAAAGAAAAGGGCATTTCTGAATTTAGAAATGCGCCTAAAAACAATTCACCTACTTAATAAATTGTCAGGAATTATATAATATCTCCCCCTGTTATTTCCGACCGCTACAAGATTAAGTCTGGTCAATATTTTTTGTGCAGCATCTCCGGAATCCACATTAAAAAACTCCCTAAACTCCCGATTCGTAATCCGCTCGCTAATCAATAACCGATAGTCATCCAGTGCCCGCAGCAACGCATCCCTGCTTTCAAATCCGCATTTAGGGCAAGTCCAAATCCCTCTGCCGTAAGTCATCGCCACAGCATAATTGCATTTCTCGCAAAGCACGCCTTTTCGAATGCGATCCACGCTGATATTCAAATCAAAATTGCGGGATACAGCCCGCGACAAAAGCTGCTTTGCCAACTTGTCCAATTGGCCCGTTGTGAGCTGACTTTCATGCCGAACCAAACATTTTTTAATGAACGATCGCAAACCGCTTGCATGAAAGATTGGTGGGGACTTTGGGACATTTCCGATAATGGTGGCGGGATTGGCCATGACAACCGCCTTCTCAATCGGCAAAGAGAACTTCCATTTCGATAAAATCCGATGAAACAATTCTTCATGGCGATGCAGCTGATCAAAAGGATTCGTCAAAGTATCTTCTGTACCTGTGGGACGGGTGCGGATCAATTGATGCTTCTGTTCGTCATAATCAATCCGCCCAGCAATGTTCTTAACCTCCAAAATCAACAGAAAGTGCTTTGTCAGCAATAAAGTGTCAATCTGATGCGAGAAGCCGAATTCATTTTCAATTTCATAATTAAAAAACAAAAAATGCTCGTTCAAATAGGGCATTTCAAACCATTCCCGGTCCACCCGATGCTCCCCTTCGTGCCCGAACTTCAGCCGGGTCAAGTAGTCTTGGAAGTAGGAAAAGTCCCGATCGTTGGAATCCAACCTGCGCAAAAGCGCTTCTAAAATCAGAATGCTTTTCGGCGTTTTTCGATCCAGCAGAAGCAACACTTCACCTCCTTCAGCCAAATAATAAAACAATTGATAAAGAATTGGAATATTTTACCTGAAAATAAAATTTTGAGCGGAAAATCGACCCGAAAATCAAAATTTAAAAACAACAACAGCACTTTTTGTAAAGGGAATGCAATAAATATGCGCCATTTTGCACAAAAATAAAAAAGGCGCAACCTCACAAGTTACGCCTTGATTTACTAGAATAAAAATCAATCACCCTGCGCCACTTTCCGCTTGCTTGCCCTCTTCGCCCAATACGTTGCCAAAATTGGGCCGGAAATATTGTGCCAGAAGCTGAAGATGGCGCTTGGCACGGCAGAAACCGGATCGAAATGGGTTGCTGCCAAACTTGCACCCAATCCTGAGTTTTGCATACCCACTTCAATGGCCACCGCCTTTTTATCTTCATAATCCAAGCGAAACACTTTCGCTGCCAAATAGCCGATTGCATAACCCAATCCGTTATGTAAAATGACGATCGCCAAAATCAATAAACCAGATTCGATAATTTTATCACGGCTACCGCTAACGACGGCTGCAACAATTAATACAATCGCAGTAACGGAAATTGTTGGCAAAATATCGATACTTTTTTCAACAACCGGTTTAAAGAAGATTTGCGCAAGAATCCCTAAAACAATCGGAATCAACACGACTTTTACCACTGAAAGGAACATGGCCATGAAAGAAACCGGCAGCCATTCGCTCGCCAAAAAGTAAATCAATGCAGGTGTCACGATTGGGGCAAGCAATGTGGTACAGGAAGTAATGGTTACGGATAACGCCGTATTCCCTTTTGCCAAGAACGTCATGACGTTTGATGCCGTTCCCCCTGGACAGCAACCGACCAAAATCACGCCAACCGCAATTTCAGGTGGAAGCTGGAAAAGTTTCGCCAAGACAAAAGCAAGGAATGGCATGATGGTAAATTGTCCGATAATGCCGATGATAACCCCTTTAGGCTGCAATAAGACCAATTTAAAATCTTCCAATTTTAATGTCATCCCCATGCCGAACATGACAATTCCAAGCAATGTTGTGATCCATGGGGAAATCCAAGTGAAATATTCGGGAATCCACATGGCGAGACCCGCAGCCAATAATACCCATAATGCAAAAGTATCGCCTGCAAATTTCCCTATTTTTTGAAACGTGTTCATCCAAATCCCTCTCTTACTACCTAAAAATGTTGAGTGAAATATATTTTATGAAAATAGTAAAACAAAATCAATAAAATTCTGAAAAAATAGAACTTTTTGATTACATACAAGGAAGCATCCGGATAAAATAATATATATAAATAATATTTCATTTTTTTTACAAAGATTGTAACGGAAATGGGTTTTTGCTATACTAAAGGAAGTTATGGTTCAGGAGGTGGGACTATTGCATACTGTATTGTTGGTATTATTAATTCTTGTATCTCTTGCTTTAATCGCCGTGGTATTATTGCAATCTGGTAAAAGTGCAGGCTTATCAGGTGCCATCTCTGGTGGAGCTGAACAACTATTCGGTAAAACGAAAGCTAGAGGAATCGATTTGATTTTACATAGAACAACCATTGTTCTTGCGGTATTGTTTTTCATTTTAACATTGTTGGTTATCAAGTTTTAATGGATAAAATAAAAGTCTAACCAAGCATGGTTAGGCTTTTTCATTTATAATGGAGAGAGAAAATTTGTATATTCACGAAAATAATGGGCACAAAAATAAATGAAGGAATGTTGACATACAATTGTTGGAGGAACTTATGAAGAAAAAAGAGCAGCAACCATTCTTTTTCCCTGCAGGAAAGCGCGCGGTGCTCCTGCTTCACGGGTTTACCGGAAGTTCCGCGGATGTTCGGATGCTCGGCCGCTTTCTTGAAAAAAAAGGCTATACAAGTTATGCGCCCCATTACCGAGGCCATGGTGTACCGCCGGAAGAACTCATCAAAACAGGGCCGAAAGAATGGTGGGAAGATGTCGTAAAAGCTTATGAAACCTTGAAGGAAAAAGGATATGAGCAAATTGCGGTTGCCGGATTGTCCCTGGGAGGCGTTTTGTCATTAAAACTTGCCATGAACGTCCCTCTGAAAGGTGTCATTACGATGTGCTCCCCAATGACGATGAGAACGACGGACATGATGTTTAAAGGCGTCATCAAATATGCCAAAGAATATAAAAAATATGAAGGGAAATCGGAACAGCAAATCACCGAAGAAATCGAAGCGATCCGCCAAAAGGGCATGCCGGGTTTGGCGGATTTACAGCAGTTCGTCCAGGAAGTCCGAAACGATCTCGACTTAGTATATGCACCGATTCTCGTCATTCAATCAAGACATGATGAAATTATTGACCCGAATTCTGCTCATATTATCTATGAGAATGTGGAATCCTTGAATAAAAAACTGGTTTGGTTTGAAGAATCGGGTCATGTCATTACTTTGGACAAAGAAAAACAACAATTGCATGAAGTGATTTACGAATTTTTGGAAAGCCTGGACTGGGAAGATCAGTGAAGGTTTGAATAAAGGAGGGATTGTGATGGCACAACATACTGAGCTTGAGCAAAGAATTTTAAATTTAATGAAGGAAGAAGATTATAAGCCGCTTAAAGTGGATGAACTGGAAGAGGTGCTCGGCATTGAAACGGCCGATGAATTCAAAGAATTGGTCAAAGCCCTTGTCCGCATGGAAGATCAGGGGTACATCGTCCGTTCCCGTTCGAACCGCTACGGCTTGCCGGAACGGATGAACCTGCTCCGGGGAAAATTTATCGGCCACTCAAAGGGCTTTGGATTTGTCACACCAGAGGAAGAAGGGTTGGATGACATTTTCATCCCGCCGCACGAAGTCAATGGCGCATTGAACGGGGACATTGTTTTAGTGCGCGTATTGAAAGAATCTTCCGGCGAGAAGCGGGAAGGCACCATCATCAAAGTGGTGGAGCGTTCCAAAACAACCTTTGTCGGCACATACCAGGCCAATCGCGGCTTCGGCTTTGTCGTGCCGGACGATAAACGGTTGAACATGGATATTTTCGTTGCCAAGGAAGATTCGCTGGGCGCTGTGGACGGCCATAAAGTGGTTGTGGAAGTGACGAACTGGCCGAGCGAAATCAAATCGGCAACAGGCGTCATCATCAAAATTTTAGGGCATAAAAACGATCCGGGTGTGGATATTTTATCCATCATTTATCAACATGATATCCCGCCGGAATTTCCGGAAGAGGTGCTGAAAGAAGCGGCAAAAGTGCCGGATGTGATTGCGGAAGAAGATTTGGTGGGACGCCGGGATTTACGAAATGAAACGATTGTGACGATTGACGGCGCAGATGCGAAAGACTTGGACGATGCGGTGACGGTGACGAAAAATGAAGATGGCACATATAAATTGGGTGTTCACATTGCCGATGTAAGTTACTATGTGAAGGAAGGATCTTTGCTCGATAAAGAAGCCTATAAACGCGGAACGAGCGTTTACTTGGCGGACCGCGTGATTCCAATGATCCCCCACCGGTTATCAAACGGAATATGCTCTTTGAATCCCCAAGTGGACCGCTTGACGATTTCCTGTGAAATGATTATCGACCAAAACGGGAACGTCATTGAGCATGAAATCTTCCCGAGCGTGATCCGGACAACGGAACGGATGACCTATTCCGATGTATATAAAATATTGGAAGAGGAAAACGAAGCGCTCATTGAACGCTATAAACCGCTTGTTCCGATGTTCAAGGAAATGAAGGAATTGGCCCTCATTTTGCGCAAAAAACGCATGAACCGCGGCGCCATCGATTTTGACTTTGAAGAAGCGAAAATCGTGGTGAATGAAGAAGGGTGGCCAATCGACGTGGTGCTAAGGGAGCGCACGATTGCCGAACGCATCATCGAGGAATTCATGCTTTGCGCCAATGAAACGGTGGCGGAACATTTCCATTGGATGGAAGTGCCATTCCTTTACCGTATCCACGAAGATCCGAAACCGGAAAAATTGCAACGCTTCTTTGAATTCATTACTAACTTTGGGTTGATTGTGAAAGGGACAGGAAATTCCGTCCATCCGAAAGCCTTGCAGGAAATTCTTGAATCCATTAAAGGGTTGCCGGAAGAACCGGTCATCTCGACAATGCTCCTTCGTTCGTTGCAACAGGCGAGATATTATCCGGAATCCATTGGCCACTTCGGGTTATCAACGGACTTTTATACCCATTTCACTTCGCCGATCCGCCGTTATCCGGACTTGATTGTGCACCGGTTGATCCGTACTTATTTATTTGAAGGCGATGTTTCGAAACAGACGATTTTCAAATGGGCGCAAGTGATGGATGAAATCGCCGACCATACGTCTGAATGTGAACGGAGAGCGGTGGATGCCGAACGGGATGTGGAATCGCTGAAGAAAGCCCAATACATGTCCGACAAAATCGGCGAAGAATTTGTGGGCATTGTTTCTTCTGTAACGAACTTCGGCATTTTCGTCGAGCTGCCGAATACAATCGAAGGGCTCGTCCACATTACGAATTTGACCGATGACTACTATCACTTCGATGAACGCCAGATGATCATGGTCGGGGAATATACCGGACGCATCTTCCGCATTGGGGATGAAGTGAAGGTCCGGGTTGCCAATGTGAATTTGGACGAATCCTCCATCGACTTTGAAATTGTGGATATGGTCAAATCCTTCCACAAAGTTCGAAGAGAAGCGCCGAAAGTGATCCAGGCGGAACGGAAGCAAAGAAAACGGAAAGATAAAGAGGAAGAAGAGCGCGGCAGAAAAGGCAAGAAGAAAGAGAAATTTTACGAAGGCGTCGCCAAAAAAGGGAAAAAGAAGAAAAGAAAGTAGTCGATGAATCGACAAACAGCTGTCGAAGAATTATACTAGAGGCTGTTGTGAAAATACTTTAAAATGGAAATAAAGTATTTCATGCAGCCTTTTATTGTGTGTTTAGAGAGGTGTAAAAGATGCCAAAAGGAACAGGAAAAGTCATTGCCCAAAACAAAAAAGCGACCCATGATTATTTTATTGAAAAGACTTTTGAAGCCGGCATGGTGTTGCAAGGAACCGAAATCAAATCCATCCGTGCTGGCCGCGTGCAATTGAAAGATTCCTTCGTATTAATCCGGAACGGGGAAGCGTGGATCCACAACATGCACATCAGCCCTTATGAACAGGGAAACCGCTTCAACCATGATCCATTAAGGGTGCGGAAACTGCTTCTACATAAAAAGGAAATTGCCGAACTGGCCGGTGCGGTAAAACGGGACGGCTATACGATTGTACCGCTGAAAATCTATATCAAAGACGGTTACGCGAAATTGTTGATCGGCCTCGGAAAAGGGAAGAAAAAATATGATAAACGCGCCGATGAGCGGAAGAAAGAAGCAAAACGCGAAATGGAACGCGCATTGAAATTGAAAAACCAATAGGATTGATTCACGTCTTAATCAAAAAAGTGATATTTATCAAAGGAATATACTAAAAACTTGTTCCGGATACTTGCAAATAGTTTAGGATTAAAGTATAATGATAATCGAAGACAGCCAGTTTGGACGTTCTCAAATGACCGTAGTCCTTTTGTAGTATACTATGAAGGGGACGTTACGGATTCGACAGGAATGGTTCAAGCTTGAGCTGCGCGTCGGAGGGCTCGTCTCCGTGATCAACGGCAGTTAAAAATAACTGGCAACAAACAATCTTACGCTTTAGCTGCTTAATTTGCTAAGGCACTCTAATCAGCCATCGCCCATGTGGCTGCATTAGGGTTCATCTTGAGTGGGCTACGGCGAGTGCCTTGCTTGGGGCACTGGCAAGAGACTCAACAAGCTAGCGTGCAGGACGCCTGTTTGTCGGCAGAATGCAACGCGAAATCCCAATAGACAAACTACACGCGTAGATGCTTAAGTGTTGGAGTTTCTGGACGCGGGTTCGACTCCCGCCGTCTCCATACTGAAAACACTGCGAAATGCAGTTCTATTAACGCTTTGAAAGACTAGGGATATTGAACGGGAGTTGGCTCTTGTTCAATATCCCTTTTTTCATCCCTATGAAAGAAATGACATATTTTAGTTTATTCAAAGACCTTCTAATTTAAAGATTAGAAAGTTTTTTTTAAGGCTAATAGAAAAAGAAAACATGGTATTTTTATGGTTAGTGGTGATATAGTTACTATTATATGCCATCAACAATACTGTAAATGTCTTTCTAAAGAATTATAAATTGTAGTTCAATTGATAATCTATTAATTATGGCGTGATTATAACTTTCTATCTAAAAATTTTTAGTTTTTTGTGATATATTTTTTAGCTCATTATAATTCTTAAATAATTGAATTAATATATTAGGCATTGCGCCTTCATCTGAGTTGTTTTTGGCAAGTAGAAACATTTATTAGGGAGGTAACGTAATAAAATGTTAGAGCATGATAAAGACATAAAAGGTGAAGATTATCGTTTATTGATTGAAATAGCTTATGAGAAATGTGATAAATTTGCTTTTGTTATAAGGAAAGACATGATGTATGATGAAAAATTGGCGATGAAATATTACAACGAATTATTAAAAGATATTAAAAGTTCATTAATTGAAGTGAAAGAGGAATCTCAATGGGCAGTAAATATACTTTTAGAAGCAACAGCGTATATTTATTATTATGAGCTAAATGAACAGACAAAGCATTTTTTACAAACGAAAAGTAATTCTTTATTTGGGTGGATTAATGGGTTACCAGAAGATTTAATGTTTTATAATGGAGATAAAATTTGGCTTGCATGCAATTCACACGAAAGTTATTTTTATATTGACGAGGAAGACTCACAATCAAAAGTATTTGAAATCCTAAAAAAATTGTAAGCTATTGAACGCACGTGGCATCGCATTTGATATTGTAGAAATAATTAAAAATTGTAATCGTCGAATGGCTTTTATAATAATAGTCAAAAAAAATTTGAAACAAAACAAGGATGTTACTATAAAAGAGACAATGAAGCCTTTCTATGTAGTACGGATCCAAAAGAAACGATAGGAATGGCTAGACCAATTAAAATTGTTCAAAAAGCATCTACGTTACAATTTGATCAAATTATTTCAGATATCTACCAATTATCCTTTATGCACATTCATTGTTTAAATAAAACACGTTTACCTGCTACTGTACATTATGCTGATTTAAGCTCAACAGCCTATCAAAGAGGGCAAATCTCTCCAAGATTAACCAATGTAACGCATTTGCTGTTTGTGTAAGGAGTTAAAGGGGAATTTTGTTTATATCTTAAATTTACGCGAGGTGACCGGTGTGTATGGCAAAATAAAAGTGCAGAGCTTTGCAAAGGAAAAATGCAGAGTCCTGCACTAAATTTTTGTGCATAAACAAAAAAAGACTTGCCAGTCACCCCAAGTCCCACTACAGTAATTGTGTCAAGCAATTGGTAGTGGAGGTAAGAAAGGATGCTAGCAATGTCTGATATTAATTGTATCAAACATTTAAGAAATAACAAAGGTTTATCTATTTCAGAAATACAAAGAACAATGGGAATTAATTGGCGAACAGCTAAGAAGTATGCGGATGAAGATCAACTCCCTAAACAGAAATCATTTAAAAAGAAAGGGATGATGTATGAGGAAAAGTGGGGAGAAATTGTTTCAGATTGGCTTTTTGAGGATTTAAAGTTAAGGAAAAAATTAAGAAGAACAAAGAAACAAATATTTGAAGAACTAAAGGAAATGGGTTTCCAAGGTTCTTATCGTACTGTTTGTTACTTTATCTCTGAATGGATGAATACTCACCAAGAAGAAAAGGATAAAGGGTATGAAAGATTAGAACATCCTCCGGGTGAAGCTCAAGTAGACTTTGGAGTAATGGAAGCTGTACAAGATGGAGAAATTGTGGATATTCATGCTTTAGTTATGACGTTTCCTCATAGTAATGCTGGATTTGCAGTACCGTTACCAGCTGAAAATCAAGAATGCTTCTTACATGGTCTCAATATTCTTTTTAAACAGGTTGGGGGAGTACCTAAAAGGATAAGAATCGATAATTTGACCCCCGCTGTGAAGAAAAAAAGGACAAAAAATGAAGAAGCACAATTAACTGATGAATTTGTTCAATTTCAGAATTATTATGGCTTTGATGTGCAGGTATGCAATCCAAGAAGTGGCCATGAAAAAGGAAATGTTGAGAATAAAGTTGGATATATACGCTATAACTTTTTTACTTCAGCTCCAATAATGGACAGCTATGAGGGTTTAACGGATCAATTATTTCATAAATTAGAGGCGGACAGAAATAGAATTCATTATGCCAAAAACGTACGTATTGAGGACTTATGGCAGGAAGAACGGGATTATCTTCTAGCATTACCGGAAAAGCCCTATCCTGTATTTAAAGAGCATCTTGTTAAAGTAAACAAATATAATGAAGTGAAAGTGGATCAGACGTTGGTTCATGTCCCTAAGGGTGGCAACTATAGTCAATTACAAATGATATTAACATGGGATCAATTAAAGATTGTTTCACCTAATGGGGAGATATTATTGGATGACTATCGGCCATATATGAAAAAGCGAAAAGCATTACTGTAACCGTCAAGTAGAATTAAACAATTTTCCACAAATAATTTTAAACAGTTTTCTACAATTAAGATTCAACAGTTTGCTAAATTAAAATAATACCTTTCTGTATTTCATACGAATGCTATCCGTTTCGTTATCGAAAGTGATAATTTCACTCCTATGTAATAAACGGTCAAGTATAGCTGTTGTTAAAGTAGGATCACCAAGAAATTTTCCCCATTCTAGATGTAGTATAGATTTATGGACACAACTTGGTTAAGTCATTAATATTAAACTAACGAAAGGTTGTGTCCGAATCATGAGTCAAAAACGGTATAATCAAGAATTTAAACAAACAGTAGTTGAGCTTTATCGCTCAGGCACTCCAGTCAGTCAACTCTCTAGCGAATATGGTGTTTAATGGATTAAGCAACTCTCTCCAATTGAATGTGAACAGGAATTAACTTTGGCTGATATAGAAGCCATTCAAAAGGAAAATCTTCGATTAAAACAGGAGATCGAAATCTTAAAAAAGGCTATGACCATATTCGCGAGAAAATAGATGAGCAAGAACTGATTGACTTGATTACAAAAGAAAGCGAACATCATCCAATCCAAATGATGTGTCGTGTTTTAAAGATGCCTAAAAGTACGTATTATCAATCGTTTCACAAGAAGCCGAATAGCTATCATGTCGCCAACGAACAACTGCTTGAACGAATTCGAGCAATCCATAAAGAAAGTAAGGGTCGTTATGGGGCCCCTAAAATCTTTGAAATACTTAAAAAAGAAGGCTATACAGGCAGTATCAATCGAGTTCAACGTTTGATGAAACAAGCAGGCATCCAATCATGTATTGTAAAAAAATTCCGCCCAACACCAACACAAAAGCCCGTAGAAGAACGAGAAAATGTATTAAATCAAGATTTCACTACAACAACAATCAACGAAAAATGGGTAGCTGATATTACATATGTCCATACGCTTCGTGATGGTTGGTGTTATCTAGCGTCCGTTCTTGATTTACATACAAAAAAAGTGGTCGGATATAAATTCTCTCGTACCATGACATCAGAAATTGTGCTGGAAGCACTTCAGAATGCGATTCAAGATCAAAAGCCCGATCTTGGTCTTATCGTGCATACAGATTTAGGAACACAATATACAAGTGAAGCCTTTCAAAAACTACTAAAAAAACATGAAATGGTTCCGTCATTTAGTCGAAAAGGATGTCCATATGACAACGCTTGTATTGAATCTTTTCATGCCATATTGAAAAAAGAAGAAGTGTATCTAACCAAATACGAAAGCTTTGAGACAGCGAGAATTGCGTTATTTCAATTCATCGAAGGTTGGTATAATCGAAAACGAATTCATGGAAGCATTGGTTATTTGACACCGGATGAATACGAAAAAATGTGCCGAATAGCAGCGTAAAACATGGGGTACAGAACACTTTCCCCCTTCACATTTTTTGGCACAACAGCCATGGGTTTATTTCTCCACGTCCCAAGTAGATTGTCAAAGGCTCTTTTCACTTTGACAATCTACTTGGGATGTGGAACAATCCATGAATGGTTGTTGTGCAAAAAAACTTAATCTTTTTGTGTCCAAAAACTTGACGTAGATCCAACTAGTTCCAAAGAGCTATAATATAAGATAGGTAATATTACTTGGAAAATATAAAGAGATTAATAGCATTGAAGGATAAATATTACAAAATATAGTGGAGTTGAAATCAAAAGTGCATGCGTTTCCAACAGAAAAAGAAATCAGACAAACAGTCCATCTTCTTATAGATAAATATAAAGTTAATTTATCAATGTTAATTAATTTTATAGGTAAAGAAAATTATAAACAGTTGACCCTTATGTTAGAAGATTTAGAAGAAGGAGAAATGGATGAATATCAACTCGCAAGAACAGTTATTGTTAATAAAGGACCTTATTTATTTGCGGGTAGTCATCAAGCTGTACGAGAATTAAGATCACATTTACTTAGACAGTTAGATGACGATACCGTAATTAATTTGTATACCCGAAATCCGATTTCGGGTAAAAATATAAAATCTCCATCATATATGTATAATTCTTTAGCAAATAAGAAATGGACAATGGGAGGACGTTGGCCAAAAGATTTTATAAAGACATTAGGATTCCCATTAGTTTTTTCTGGCATTTCTATACCAAAAGACCATTCCACGGACGCTTTTCAGGATATTGAACCAAGAAAAGTGTTACCTCCACTAGTTTCATATCAAGAAGAATTAAAGAACAAAATGCTAGAAGTCTTAAACCTAGAACAAAATAAAACTCGCTGCATGGTTACTTTACCTACAGGTGGTGGGAAAACAAGAGTAGCGGTTGAGAGTTTTATAGATTGGATGCAACCAAGATTTTCAGAAGGAAAATACTTAATTTGGATTGCACAAAGCGAAGAACTTTGCGAACAAGCAATTGCTTGTATTACTGATCTTTGGCAGAATCGAGAGTTCCCTGAAGCGCTACGTGTCTACCGATTTTTTGGTGGTAAGCAAATTAGTGTTGAAAATTTAATCGGTGGTGTAGTTGTAGCCAGTATTCAACAACTTTATATAAGAATTAAATCTAAAGATTCAGCATTAGACGAGATTTTAGAAAACTGTGGTGCAATGATTATAGACGAAGCTCACCATGCCACAACAAAAAGTTATAAATCTTTATTTAAGCGTGCAAGACAATTAGTAGGCGATGAATTATTTCCAATTTGTGGATTAACTGCAACGCCAGGAAGAAGTAATGATGAAACGATGAAGTTGGTCGATGAATTTGATGCTTACTTAATCCATCCTACACTCCCAAATATAGAAAAATATCAAAAAAATCCACTACTTTATTTTCGTGAAGAAGGTTATTTAGCTGAACCAATCTTTCTATTGAGTAAGGATGGAGAAACTGTTGAAGTACCTGATGAGTATATTGATAATGAAACAGATGATATTAATAGCGAGTATTTAAAAGTTTTAGCTGAAGATCGTGAGAGAAACTTTCATATTATTGAGTATATGCTTACCATCCCTACTGGAACATCAACACTAGTTTATGCATGTACTGTTGAGCATGCTGAGTTCTTATCGATGATGATGAATTCTTTAGGAAGAAAATCTGCAGTTATTTCAGCAGAAACGCCGAAACAAATTCGTCGGATTCATATAGCTGCATTTAAACGAGGAGAAATCGAATTTTTATTTAACTATGGCGTTTTAACTACTGGGTTTGATGCACCGAAAACTGACCACTTAATCATTTGCAGACCGACATCAAGTCAAATATTGTATGAACAAATGGTTGGGCGAGGATTAAGAGGGCCAAAATTTGGTGGCACAGAACAATGTAAAATCATAGATTTTTCCCAGAATATAACACGACATGGTAAACCGTTAGCATATGCAAGGTTTATTAAAGATTGGGAAGTTCAACAAGTAAAGAGTTTTAAGGAAGATGAGGTTATTGTATGAAACCAGGTGCTGAAAAACTTTTAAATTATTTAAAAAACAAATCAAATTATACGATGTCAGTCAATGAATGTAAAAAGATAAGTCCCCGTTGGACCGTAAATACATTGAAAAGAATTATAGCCGATTATCCAGGTGTTTTTCAACTAGCCAATGATGAGGTGAGGCTAATTATGAAAAAAACAATTGATTTAGAAGATTATAGGAAAACAAGAACTAGAATTGTAAATGACTTAGAAAAATTTTTAGTAGGCCCATTAGAAGAAGATGAAATTCTAGGTGAAAAGAAACGTCCAATGAATTTATATTTAACCGGTAAACTTGTACCATTTGGTTCTTCTTCGGATGTTGTACCTGAAGATGAATTTGATATACAGACGAATCAGCTTGCTGAAGATGAAAAGGTAGATGAATACTTATCAAAACGAGATATATTTAGAGCTTCAACAATGGGGTTCAGTTTCAAACTTAAAGAACTATGTCCCATCTATATACAAGCTAATTGGGCAATGTATGAGGGAAAAAACCACACGCGCTCTCCACATGAAGAAGTGTGGGAAATCGAATTAAAAGCAAATGAAACGAAAATTCTCGAAAATAATAAAACAGATTCAGACCCTGCTCGCGTAAAATATACTGTTTTGGAGCGGGATGGTTTATATCACGTGAGCATATTTTTATATAATTCATACGAAAGAGAAGATACTTTTCCGAAACAAGATGAAATTATGTTTCAAACAAAGCTTAAGGTTCGTTTTCCAAAATATCATTTAGCTTATTTCACATCAAAAGCCGACCGATTTAATGTACAAAATGAATTATTGTATCGAGACTTTTATGAACTAGCAATTGGTCATGGGGTCGGGGTGGATTGGAATATTGAATCAGGGCAAGTTACGATTGAATCTACATGGCTTCCTTTTTATGAACTCCCAAATGTAGAGCATCGAACAATTGAAGGACATTCGTTTTCAATGTTGGAGTTAAGTAAACAAACTGCAGAGCAATTAAATGAGACATTATCTATAATTCCAATTGAATACCGAAAATGGCTAAACGAGCAAAAAGAAGCTATTCAAGATTTAGAGTCTCCTCTTAAAAAAGAAGCGGAAAAAAACATAACAAAAGTAGAGAAAATCATTTCCAGGGTTGAAGAAGGTATCGAAATCATTTCCCAATCGGACGATGGTATTGAAAAGAAAGCATTTCAATTTGCTAACCGTTGTATGATGTTACAACGAGCTCAGACAAAGGTTGCTTTGGAATATCGTTCATCAGGAAACCGCATAAAGCCAAATTATGATGGTAAATGGCGTTTATTCCAAATTATTTTCTTACTTATGAGTATTCCAGGAATAACGAATCCACGCCATCCTGACCGAGATTTAGTGGATTTGATTTGGTTCCCAACCGGTGGTGGAAAAACTGAAGCCTACCTTGGAGTGGCTGCTTTTACGATGGCTTACCGTCGCTTATCAGCAAAAGACATTTTAAATGTAGATGAATATGCTGGTGTTACGGTATTTATGCGCTATACGTTACGTCTTTTAACAACGCAACAATTCCAGCGTGCAGCAGCTTTAGTTTGTGCTGCAGAATATATTCGTGCAGAAGAACCGTTTAATTATGGTGAAATCCCATTTAGTATAGGACTGTGGATCGGTAGTGATTCATCACCGAATACATATGAAGATGCATGTGAAAAAATAGCAGAAATCAAAGAAGGGAAAGAAATTCAGAAAGGGAACCCAATGCAACTATTACATTGTCCTTGGTGTGGAACCGAACTAACTCCAGATGATTATGAAATCACTAAGAATAGTCAAAAGATCTCCTGTCATAATCCGCAATGTGAATTTTATGGTAATGAAGGTTTGCCTGTCTATACCGTTGATGAAGCAATATACGAACATGTTCCAACAATAATAATTGGAACGGTTGATAAAATTGCACAAATTGCATGGAAAAATAATATGTATGAACTATTTGGTATGAAAAACTATTATCATCCAGAAAAAGGATTTATATATGATGAAAAGGAAAGAAAACGAGGTTGGGAGAAAATTAATCGACTACTTCCGCCAGAATTAATCATTCAAGATGAACTTCATCTAATTTCTGGACCGCTCGGTTCTTTAACAGGTTTATATGAAGTAGCGGTTGATTTGCTTTGTACAAGAGATGATGGCATTGGTCCAAAAATTATCGCATCAACGGCTACTATTAGTGGTGCTGATGAACAAATTAGAGGACTATATGGCCGTGATGTTTGTCAATTCCCACTAGCAGTACAAAAGGCAAATGACAATTTTGTCTCCTATCAAGTTAGTACGGATGAAAAACCAGGTCGTTTATACCTGGGGATATGTGCACCGGGTGTAAGTGGAAAGATTCAATCCATTCAAACGTATGCAGCTTTATTAACAGTGACAAGAACCCTACAAGATGAAAATGTCGATCCGTATTGGACAATAATAGGTTATTTTAATACGGTAAAAGAATTATCAGGTATGCTAACAACTTTCAAAGATGAAGTGCCAATAAGATTAGATGTGCTCGACCCAGATCAAAAGTTTTCTCATGAATTACACGTAGAAGAACTAACAAGTCGTAAAAAGGCAAAAGAAATTCCAGAGATTCTAGACCAAATGGAAAAAACAAAAGAAGATGCTGGTGTATTAGATGCTGTTCTTGCAACCAATATGATTTCAGTTGGAGTGGATATTGATCGTCTAGGTGTCATGGTCGTTCATGGACAGCCAAAGACAACTTCCGAATATATTCAAGCAACAAGTAGAGTTGGTCGACAATTTCCAGGGCTTGTATTAACGATTTTTAATTCAATGCGTTCACGGGATCTCTCTCATTATGAACGGTTTAAGTCTTATCATCAAACCTATTACCGAAATGTTGAGGCAACGAGTGTTACGCCTTTTTCTGTTGGTAGTCGCAAGAAAGGATTAACAGGAGCCTTTATCGGTTTTCTAAGACAATCAATACCAGAAATAAGTAATGAAAATAGTGCTAATCAATTTCAAATAACAACAGAAGTACAAAAATTAAAAGAGGAATTTCTAGAGCGAATTGCTAAAACAAATAAATGGGATATAAATGAAGCGGATCAGATTCTAACCGACTATTTAGAATGGTGGGAACAGATGGCAAATAAATATGCTGATAAATTAAGTTATCGTAAAAGCCAATATGCAAAAAATCATCTACTTAGACAATTTACTGAAAAGGCAAAAACCCCAGAAGCAAAACCAGCAATGAATACATTACGTAATGTTGAAGGTGAAATTACTGTGGAAGAGATGTGGTTAAAAGATGAGTAAAGAAATGGGAACTTTACGTCCATCACAATTAATTTATTATTATGGACCTGGTGCTATAGTTGATATGATGGACCAAAGTGTAATGATAATGGCTGCTGATTTATGGAATACTTGGAATGCACCAACAATAAAAGATCCAAGAATAAATAAGTTACTTGATGTAAAAGAGATAAAAATTTTAAATGATATGCCTGATAAAATTAAAATTAGAGCAGTTCCATTTCCAAAATGGAAAATCTGTCCCAAATGTGGTATGATGACCAATTTTGATAGTAAACATTGTTATTTTTGCAAAAAAAATGGTGAAGAAGTTGAACTATACCCAAGCCGTTTTGTTGTGGCTTGTAAAAATGGACATATATCCGATTTTCCATATATAGAATGGGTCCATCAACATAAAGAAGAAGTTTGTGAAAAACCAATATTAAAATTTATCCGTGAAGGAAGTAGTGGTTCGCTATCTGATTTATACGTGAGATGTGTAAAATGCAATGCTCGTCAATCGTTAGCCAATATTATGAAAAAAGGGATATTAAAGTCGATTCTCCCCCAATGTACAGGAGAGATGCCTTGGATTAATGAAAAAGCATCATGTACTGAAACAATGGACACATATTTACGTGGTGGCTCAAATATATATTCACCTGCTGTTGCAAGTTTTCTCAGAATACCACTGAGTGAACAAATTCAAGACCCATTAATAAAAAAAGTAAATGATAGTAAAACACTACTTCAAAAAGCTTTGGAATTAAATAATGAAGACTTTTTCACACAATCTTTAAGTATGCTCGGGATAAATGAATCTGAAAAAGAAAGAGTGAAACAAATTTTATTAGGAGATTATGGCGGAGAAGTGAGCTATGAATCAATCCGAAAGCAAGAATGGAATACGTTAATCCTTGATAAAGTTGATGATAGCCATGACACAGGTTATAAATCGACTTCAGTTGATATTCATGAAAAAATGCAATCTTATTTCTCGGCAATTCATAAAGTCGAGTCATTACCAGAAATACAGGTTTTACGTGGATTTACCCGATTGGATTATATCGATCGATTTGATACAAAACAAACAGACCATCTTGTATCAATTATGAAAGAAGATGATACTGGTTGGCTGCCAGGTGTACAAAACAATGGTGAAGGCATATTCTTTAAGTTTAATGAATTTAAGTTAAAAGATTGGGAACAAAATACGAATCATGGTGATTTTACAGATGAAGTTATTCAAAAATTTAACCATCAAAGGGAACAATTAGGGTTTTCACCGTTAGAAATTAAAAGTAGGCATATACTCTTACATACCTTTAGTCATGCAATGATTAAAGAATTAGCCGCCCATTCTGGCTATGCAACAACATCTCTTCGTGAACGAATCTATTGTAGTGATAACATGTACGGTGTACTAATTTATACGGCTTCTGGTGATTCAGAAGGAAGTCTTGGTGGGTTAATTGAATTAGCCGAACCTGATAAACTTTACCCAATTTTTATTCGAGCCATAGAAGGTATGATATATTGTTCATCTGATCCGAATTGCTCAGAAGGAAACTTTAAATATAAAACCACAGCGAATGGTGCTGCGTGTCATTCATGTTCGTTCATTTCAGAAACATCATGCGAATGGGGGAATCAGTTGTTAGATCGTCGTTTACTACTTAATATTAATCCTGGTGAAACCGTTGGATTCTTTACGATTTAAAGTTTGTTTCTGTTATTTTGATAATTATTAAAGTATATTACTATATAGATATAGTATTTGAAGAGGGGAAGTTACTAAGTTTAAACTTCAAATAGTGTAGAAAAGGATGTTTCACGTGTGGAGGGAATCGTTAAATAAAGATTTACAGGAAATGGAAAATTGGTATTATAAACTGATTATTATTTGTAAATCGGATGACACAGTTGATTTTTCATTTCCGGAAAAATCATTTAAAAAAATTAATGTCAATCTTCTAGTGAGTGAAGGGTTATTACCAGTATCTAAAGAACTATATCCTTTAGTTGTAGATGACATCTTTATGAATACATTAAATGATCGTAATTGTATTTATTATTTACAACATATCAACATTCTGTTTGATCCACAATTGAAAATTCATCCCATTCGACTGCTCGAAAACTTAAGTAAAACCTATAAATTGGTTGTTGAATGGCCTGGGATTTTTCATAATGACAAGCTTATTTATGCAAAATATGGGCACCCGGAATACTTTACGTGTTCAGACTATGAAGGGAAAATTTATTGTATTTAAAAGGAGGGGTTCACATGCTTCGTTATAAGGATTTAATTTCATTTACACCCATTAACGATGTAGTTGTGTTAAAAAGTGCAGATAAAGAAGATCAAGCCATTGACTTAGTTAAAAATTATGTCATTTCTGACCATATGGCTGATAAGTTAGTTAATGATATTTTCGAAAATCTTCAGTTTGAACGTCCAGTAAATAACAAAGGAATGTTAATCGTCGGGAACTACGGTTCTGGTAAATCCCACTTAATGGGAGTTGTCTCGACAATTGCAGAATTACCTGGTTCAAGCCAATACATACGTCATCCGCAAGTAGCTGAAAAAGCAAAAGAAATCGAAGGTAAATTTAAAGTGATTCGTGCTGAATTTGGTGCTGTAACAATGCCTTTACGTGAAATTATTTGCCGTGAATTATCAGAAGGATTAGCAAAAATAGGCATTGACTATACTTTCCCAGCAGCTGATCAAGTTACGAATAATAAAGATATGCTCTTTGAAATGATGGAACTTTTCCATGAAAAATATCCAGATCAAGGTTTGCTCCTTGTCATTGATGAGTTATTGGATTATTTAAGAGGACGCAATGAACAGGAACTTACTCTAGACCTTGGATTTTTAAGAGAAGTAGGAGAAGTATGTAACCATTCTCGTTTTCGTTTTATTTCTGGTGTCCAAGAAATGCTATTTGAAAACCCTCGATTTAATTTCGTAGCGGATTCATTACGTCGAGTTAAAGAACGGTTTAGAGAAACAAGAATTGTCCGTGAAGATATTGCTTTTGTTGTATCTGAACGCTTACTTAAGAAAGACGATGAACAAAAAGCATTGATTCGGGAACATTTAAGCAAGTTTACGAAGCTTTATAATGGCCTTACTGAAAATATGGAAACATATGTTAATATGTTCCCAATTCATCCTTCTTATTTAGAAATGTTTGAACAAGTGAATATAGGTGAAAAACGCGTTGCATTAACAACAATCAGTGATGAAATTAAAAAGCTATTAGACGAAGAAGTTCCTGAAAATGCTACTGGTATGATTTCATACGATAGCTATTGGAATTATATTGAAGCAAATTCTTCTTTCAGGTCCGATGATCGGGTAAAGCAAGTTTTAGATATTGTAAATACGTTAAGAGGAATAATACGTAATAATGTTAATCCTAGATATAAAGATATGACTAATCAAATTGTGAATGCTTTAGCTATTTATCGTTTAACAACTGATGATTTAAAAACCCCGATTGGTCTGGCTTCTGAAACATTACGTGATACATTGTTTATAAGCAATTCTAGTCTGTTAGATTTTGATGATGATGCAGCTGAATTTTTACAAACAAGAATTGATGCTGCGATGAAAAATCTACGTGAGGAAGCAAGTTTCCAATACGTTTCTTTAAATAAAGAAAACGGACAATACTATATTAATATTGATAAAACCATTAATGTTGAAGAATTAATTAATCAAAGAGGAGAAACTTTAAGTGACTCCACATTAGATAGCTATTACTTTGATATATTAAAAAAAGCAACGATGGTTTCAGACAACACGTATGTGCATGGTTACAAAATTTGGCTACACGAGCTCCCATGGTCGGATCGCCGGATTAAACGTCAAGGTTATTTATTCTTTGGTGCACCAAATGAACGTTCAACCGCTCAACCTGAAAGAGACTTTTATATTTATATACTTCAGCCATTTGATGAGCCCAAATTTACAGATGAGGAAAGACCAGATGAAGTCTTTTTCCGTTTAAAAGATAAAGATGAACAATTCGTCACACTTCTTCGACTATATGGTGGTGCAGTTGAACTATACAATGACACATCTACAAGTAAAAATTTATATCAACCTAAAATTCACGAGTATCAAAAGAAACTCGTGAAATGGTTACGTGAGCGGTTTGTTGACGCCTTTGAAGTTACTTATAAAGGCAAAAGTGAACCGGTTATCGACCATCATTTATTCCTAACACAAGAAACTGACACATTATTAGATTTAATTGACAATGTTGCGGAAGGTTTACTTTCACAGCATTTTGAAGAGAAGTATAGTGATTATCCATCGTTTAGAAAGCTTGAGCACTCTTATTTAACTAGAGAGAACCTACCGACTTATGTGAAAGATGCACTAACTTATATCAATGGTAAGGAAAATAAAACAGGGAAAGCAATTTTAGAAGGATTAGTATTACTTGATGATTCAGGGAAAGTCTCAACAAGAAAATCAGGATATGCAAAATGGGTACTAGATTTGTTAGGCACTAAGGAAAGAGGACAAGTATTAAATCAAAATGAATTAATCGAAGTAATTAATACAGTCCAGGGTTCAGAAGATATACGCTTAACAAGAGAATTTTCAATGGAGCCTGAACTATTAGTTGTCATACTTGCTGCCTTAATTCAAAATGGTGAGATTGTTGTAACTATTGAAGGTAAACAATATGAAGCGATGAATTTGCATGAATTCGTCCAATTGCCAATAGAGACCTTAACGCATTTTAGTCATATTAAAGAGCCAAGTAATTTACCTGTTAAGGAAATTCAAGCTTTAGTTGAAATGTTTGATGCTCCAAAAGTAGATTTTTCAAATCCAGATTCGATTGATTTATCAATTCGACAAATAATTTCAAAAGCAAAAGAGGCAACTGATCGAACTGTGGAAATGATTGCACGAATAAGTGATGGATTTCAAAAATGGGACGGTCCGCTATTTGACCAAGAAGAGAAAACGGAAATTCATGAAAGGCTACAAAGTTTGAATGAATTTTTACAAGGATTGCATGTATATAATACGCGGGCAAAAATGAAAAATTTGAAGAACAAATATGACTATGACCGGATCGAACAGGAACAAAATCACCTGAAACTCCTCGACAAGCTCGAGAAGTTACAAAGAAAAGTCATCGAGTTTAGAAAAGATGCGGATTACTTAATTAAAGCTAAATTAGTAGGTTCACCTAGTCCAGAATGGGCAGACTATGTCGATATGGCTTTAGAAAATTTAGGGACAGTGCTAAAAAACGATGAAAACTGTTCAGCTGAACTGGAAGAAATAAATCGCTTAAAAAGAGAATATATTGAATTTTACTTTGCCCAACATCAGAAAAATCGGTTAAACGCTACTGAAAATCGTCAAAAGACCGACTTGTTAAGAGATCCTCGTTATGAAGCTCTTAATGTGTTAACAAGTAAAATTGACCTATTTAGAAATAATGAACAATTTGAAGAATGGAAACAAAAAGTTCAATCATTAAAGGAATGTTACCATCTAACAACTGAAAAATTGGAGCATAATCCAGAATGTACGAATTGTCATTTTAATCCACGGGAAGAATTTAGTGGGAAGAAATACTCCATTAGTGAATTAGAGGAACAACTAGATGCTTTATTAACTTCATTAACGGACATCTTATTGACAAACTTTAATGATCCAGAAGTAAAAGATAGTATTATTTTACTTGATGATCAACATAAAGCCTTAATTGATGGTTTTATTACGAACAGAGAATTTCAATTACCAATTTCCTTAGAATTAATTAATGCGATTAATTTAGTGTTAAAAGGGATTCATAATGAAGTGATTGAAATCGATAAGATTGTCCAAGCTTTAGGGGATGGTAACCCAATTACAGTACAACAAGCGAAAACAAATATTGAACAACTGTTAAGGGAAATTGTCGGTAGCAATGATGCTAACCGCATTCGATTAACAGTAAAGACAAGGTAGGAGGAAATAAACATGACGGATGAAACAAAACAACTGTCATTAAATATCGAACAGCCTCAAACAGACAACGGTCCCGTTGTCTGTTTAGGCATGACTTTTAAAAATGATGACGAACGAAGAGAGTATTTTCGTAATGAACTACGTAAGAAACTTCCAGAATTAAAGAAAATTGAAGGCTTTCCAATTGCAGATGATGAAGACATTATTGCTTTATCCGATCCACCATACTATACAGCTTGTCCAAACCCTTGGATTAATGATTTTATTGAGGAATGGGAGAAGGAAAAAGTTACGAGATACGGTAGAGATTCAGAAGAAGAATATCATAGTGAGCCGTTTGCATCCGACGTAAGTGAAGGTAAAAATGATCCTATTTATAATGCTCATTTTTACCATACTAAAGTCCCATATAAAGCTATTATGAAATATATATTACACTATACAAAACCAGGTGATATTATTTTTGATGGATTTTGTGGTTCTGGCATGGCTGGAGTGGCTGCACAAATGTGTCAATATGCAGAAGAGATAATACCTGGGATTGACAAGCAAAAAGTTGGGACAAGAAATAGCATATTATCTGACTTATCTCCCTTCGCTACATTTATTGCTAAAAACAACAATATGATTGGAAAGTTTAACGAAATAAAGGACGTTATAGAAAATATTATTAAGGAAATTGAAATTGAAAGTAATCATTTACTTGAGACAAACCATAATGGTTGGGAAAGAGGAACAAAAGAGGAGGAGAAGAGAAAAAATCTCCAAAACTATAACCGTGAATTAAAAGGGAGAATTAATTATACAGTTTGGTCTGATGTTTTTATATGTGAAAATTGTGCAGAAGAATTGGTCTATTGGAAGCTTGTCTTTAACGGCCCACGCAAACCTTTAAAGAAGGAACTCATTTGTCATCATTGTGGTGCAATTCTAAATAAGAATAAAATGAAGAGAAAATATGAACAAAGATATATTTCTCAGACAAATGAAATACTTGAAGTGGCTAAACAAGTACCAGTATTAATTAATTATTCTTATAACGGTAAAAGATTTGAAAAATATCCAGATGATGAAGATTTTAAAAGAATTTCAGAATTAAAAGATAAAACATATAAATTGTCATTTGATATTAAGGAAATTCCAGAAGGATTTAATACAAATCAGCCCAAAAAATCCCATGGTCTTAAATACAATTTTCAATTTCTAAGTGATCTGAATCTATACTTTTTTAATGAATTATACTTGAAAATAAATAATTCAGGATTAGATGGTCATGATAAACACTTTATTCAGTATTTAGTAACTGCATCTTTGCAAAGAACGATTAAATTGAATCGTTATATGCCTAACCATGATCGTCATGTAGGTCCGTTGTCAGGGACGTTATATATATCACAACTAACTGCTGAAATACCACTTATTACATATATTAAGGATAAATGGAAAGAAATTGAAAAAACTGGTAGGTTAATAAATAATAGTAACAGTAATTTGGTTACAACACAAAGTTCTGGAAAATTAATACAGATTCCCGATAACTCAATAGACTATATTTTTACCGATCCCCCATTTGGTGAAAATCTCAATTATTCTGAACTGAATTTTATTTACGAGTCATTCTTAGGAGTAATAACAAATAATAATGAAGAAGCAATAATTAATGATTTTCAAAATAAAAGTTTGTATGAATATCAAAAGTTAATGGAAAAATGTTTTAAGCAAATGTATCGAATATTAAAACCAGGTCGCTGGATAACTGTTGAATTTAATAATTCTAAAAGTTCAGTTTGGAATTCTATCCAAGATGCTTTAACTAAATCTGGTTTTATCATTGCAGATGTGCGTATCTTAGACAAAGTAAAAGGTACTACAAAACAAATGTCTTATATGAATACGGCTAAACAGGATTTAGTTATATCAGCATATAAACCTTTTACAAATAATATTTTAAAAATAAAACAATCAGATTCTGTAGAATCTGCATGGCTATTCGTTGAACAACATTTACAGCAGTTACCTGTATTTGAAAAAGAGGATAACAAAGCTCAGATTATTGCTGAAAGGACACCCAGATTTTTATATGATAGGATGGTCGCTTTTCATGTTCAAAACGGTCTACCTGTACCTTTATCATCTCCAGAGTTTCAATCGGGTGTTGCAAAGCGTTTTCCTATGAGAGATGGCATGGTATTTTTAGAGAACCAAGTTGCTGAATATGATAAAAAGCGTATATCAGTTAAAGAATTCACACAATTAAGTTTATTTGTTTCAGACGAAAACAGCGCAATTGAATGGATTCGTCAGCAACTCATGAATAAACCACAAACTCGTCAAGACTTACACCCTGAATTTATGAAGCAAATTCAACATCTTGCAAAACACGAAGAACTACCTGAACTTGATGACTTATTAGAACAAAACTTCCTTCGGTACGATGGTGAAGGTCAGGTTCCAAACCAAATTCTTACTTATTTAAGAAGGAATTATAAGGATTTACGTGGCCTAGAACCAACAGATTCCAGTGTTGTAGAAAAAGCCTTGCATCGTTGGTATGTGCCTGATCCAAATAAACAATCTGATTTAGAAAAACTACGTGAAAAGGCTCTATTACGAGAATTCAATGACTATGTAAAAGAACTTGAAGGAAGTAAAAAGAAATTAAGAACGTTCCGAACTGAAGCCGTACGCGCTGGATTTAAGAATGCATATAAAGAAAAAGATTTTGAAACAATTGTAAAAGTCGGCGATCGAATACCTGAGAAAGTAATTCAAGAAGACGACAAACTCTTTATGTTTTATGAAAATGCAAAAATAAGATTAGGTTTATAAAGGTGAGCGAAATGACGAGTTGGCGGGATGTCATTTTATCAAAATTTAAAAATCAGACTGATTCGATGATATTTGTAAAAGATTTAGATTCTTTATTAAATGATGAAGTTATCTTAAATGAATTATCCAATCTTGGCTATGAAGTTGTGCGCTATGAAGATAGTGTGTTGTTCTATTATTTATATGAACAACAATATCGTCAAAAAAATGTAAAGTTACTCGTTTATGTAAATGATGATATCCCGTTTCCTTACAAATTTGAACAAAGATCATTAATCGTATCATTGAAAATTCAGACATTATTTTCGAAGTTTTCCGCGAAAATAATGAGGCAAATTGACCGTTCAGATTTCGATGGATTCTACAAATTACAATCGAATGTTGATCAAGTATTAAATGAAAAAGAAACACTGGAATTTCTTATAAAAAGATATTATAAAATTCCTTATGATATCATTGATAATGAAGCAGGATTATATCATGTCCTGCTTCAACTACATTTAAATAAACAAGAATTACCAGAAATTGTCGAAGAATTTCTTGTTAAAAAATGGGAAACATTATTTTCATTAAGTCATCTTCCAGTTGGAAAACTTGTTACGTCTACTTCCTTTTTCTTTCATCATTTGCAAGAAAAATGGACTGAATTAATCAACGAATTAACAGAAAAAACGCCACTTCAAGTCCGTGAAGTTTTAAGTGAACATCCTTTTGAACACCCAATTGTTCGAAGAATGATGGATGATTTGTTTGATGATGGTTATTTGAATAAGGTAAAAGGGGACCCAAGTAAGTTTCCATCCTGGATGCAACCAGGTATTGAAAATGAAGAAACCAAGGTTGATATCAAAGAAAGGATTTCCAATCTCCATGAACAGACAATGCTATCATTATATGAAGTGGAAAATTATAAAGATTGGATTGACTTAATAGATAAACTATCTGAATATAAAAACGAAGTAATTAAAAGTAATAAAAACAATATAGGAAAATTTAATCAACTACTAACAGATGTTAATTCCAAGTTTGAAAACTGGATGATGAAAAAATATCACGCATTAACAAGTCTTGCACCTTATCCAAAACCGAAAATGGTACATCACATCCCACACTATTTAAGTAAAGTAAGTCAAGGTAATGATAAAATCGCTTTATTAGTGTTGGATGGAATGAACTATATACAATGGCGATTTATCGCTGAATATATGGAAAATAATGGTTTTATTTTAAATGAAACTGGGATTTTTGCCTGGGTTCCTACATTAACGTCCGTGTCTAGACAAGCCATTTTTTCAGGGAAAATTCCCCTGGCCTTCAGTCAAACAATTGGAACGACAAATGCGGAAGAAAGACTTTGGAAAAAGTTTTGGGAAGAGCATGGAGTTCTTAAGCAATATGTCACTTACCAAAAAGGACTGGGCAGTGAAATATATGAAAAGAGCAATATTAAGGGACTAAACCGAAATTCTACGCGAATTTATGGTGCAGTTGTTGATATCATTGATCAATTTACACATAATGCCGTTTTAGGTGAGAAGAGTATTTATTCGAATTTGAAGATATGGTTGGATTCGGGATATTTGGTACAATTAATAACAGATTTACTAAATCATCAATATAATGTATATATTACGTCAGACCATGGAAATACCAATGCTGAGGGTATTGGCCGTGTTAATGAAGGAGTATTGGTCGACCAAAAAGGTGAACGTGTACGGATTTATAGTGAAGAAACTCTTTATAAACATTCAGCAGAGCAAATACCATCTCTGAAATGGTCAAATATTGGTTTGCCAAGTAATTATCATGTACTATTGTCGCCATATGGGAAAGCTTTTGTAACGAAAGGTAAGAAAATTGTTACTCATGGTGGGATTAGTATCGAAGAAGTGATTGTTCCTTTTGTGAAAGTAGAAAGATAAAGGAAGTCGATTGTCATGACAAAACCTGTAGGGTTTGATCAAAAACTGTTATTACATCAACTAGATTATGCAGCGATACAATCCAAACAGTATCAACGTAGTGAAATGTATGATGTTTTAGATGGTTATATGCGGAACGATATTAAAGGAGCAAAGTCACGGAAAAATGCTATAACCATGCTTATGAAAATATGGTATTTATTAGATGATGAGTTATTACTTATTAAAGATGAAATTTTAAAGGAATTTCATCAATTTACGGAAGATGAGAGATTATTTGTTCATTGGGGATTAACTTGTGTTGCATATCCATTTTTTCGTGATATAGCAAATGAGTTTGGACGTCACTTTCAATTACAAGAAGAAGTTTCTAGCAAAACTATATTAAAAAGAATTAAAGATTTATATGGCGATAAACGGCGAGTCGAAGTTGGAACAAGTGCCGTTTTAACAACGATGAAGTCATGGGGAGTAATTGTTCCAACTGAAAAAACATTTTACAAAGAAAATGACAAAATACAGATTACCAATTCCCTTTTGCAAACATTTTTAATTAAAGTCTTATTAAAATCTCTAGGAAATAAGGCGTTATATATTGATTTAGTTGAAAATCATCCGTTATTTTTCCCGTTCCAATACAATTTAAATTTATTTGAGCTAAGAGAAAGAGAAGAGTTTTCTTTTTATTATGAGGGATTGAATAATTTAGTTGTTGAGAAAGCGGAGTAAAACCTTATTCGTTTGGATAAGGTTTTTTCCTTATGGAGGTTGTGTTCGTGTTGATAAGTGGTGAAGTCGTTACAAGTTCGTATTTTCCAGAGCCCGTTGAAATCAAAAAATGTGAACCTTATGAAAACTATTATTTTCTGGAAGCGGTAGGAAAAGAGACAAATCATTATTATGAACTTATGGTTGAAAAGGATAAATTAGAATATTTTCAAAAGATAAAGAAAGAAAATGTTTTAAATGTTGAGGATGTACAAAAGTATATTCAATACGTCCTTCTACAAAACGAGTTAAAGTATTCAGAATCGAGAGCACTAGGAAACAGGCAAATACTTCCGTTACCACATCAGATTGAAGCTGTGTATAGTCGGATGCTTCAATCACCTCATGTACGCTTTCTACTGGCGGATGACCCTGGTGCTGGAAAAACCATTATGTCTGGTATGTTAATTAAGGAATTATTGCTCCGAATGGATGTTGACCGTGTACTCATTCTTGTTCCACCCCTCGTGCTGAAACAATGGCAAACGGAGCTTTCAGAAAAATTCAGTTTAGATTTTCAAATAATCAATCGCCAAACGTTAAATGAATATGGAAATAAAAATCCGTTTGTTGAAAAAAAGCTTATTTTAGCATCAATGTATTGGGTTGCTCGTGAAGATGTACAACCATTAATTAAAGAAGCTCAATTTGATTTAATAACAGTGGATGAAGCACATAAAATGGCTGCATATTCCTATGGTACAAAAAAGAAAAAAGTGCATCGTACCAAATTGTATCAACTTGGGGAAGCAATCTTACATAAGGCAAGACATGCGTTATTGCTTACTGCAACACCCCACAAAGGAGATTCTGAAAATTTTCGTCTATTATTAAAATTATTAGATGAAGATGTATTTGCAAGTAGTTCACTGAATGAAAGTTTAAAAGAAAAAGCAAATCCTTTTATGATTCGACGATTAAAGGAGAATATGATTAATTTTGACGGAACACCCATTTTTCCAAAACGGACATCAATTACTGTAAGCTTTGATTTAACTGAAGGAGAATTAGAACTTTATGAGTCTGTTACTCAATATGTAAAGGAATATTTTAATAAAGCGATGGATAAAGGTAGTCAAAGTACAGCGTTTGCGATGATGTTATTGCAAAAACGACTCAGTTCATCCATCGAAGCTATCTATCTATCTTTAAAACGAAGATATGCGCGATTAGTAAAATTATACAAACAGACCGAAAAAGAGAGACAAAAGTTCCTTCGACAAATAAAAAGACTTGAAGTAAATCATATAGAAGAGGAGTCACTGGAGGAACAAGAAAAAATTGAAAAGCAACTTGAACAGTCTGTTGCGGATCTAGATTTGAAAGAATTGAAGCGTGAAATCTTAGTCTTACAAGGTTTAATTAAAAAGGCAGAACATATACGTTTATATACTGTTGAGAAAAAGTTCCAAGAACTTGAGGAAACGTTATTCGGTTTGGATGGTATTTTGAAGAAAAACGAAAAAATTATTATATTTACAGAATTTGTCGATACATTGAATTATTTAGAAGAAAAGTTATTAAATCGTGTGCCGAAAGTCGCCAAAATAATAGGTAGTTTATCGATGGAGGAACGAAGAAAACAAGTCGAATTGTTTCGAAACGAATGCCAAATCATGTTGGCTACTGATGCAGGTGGAGAGTCTATCAACCTTCAGTTTTGTAATCAAATGATAAACTTTGATATTCCTTGGAATCCGAATAGATTGGAACAAAGAATGGGACGAATTCACCGGATTGGACAAAAAAATGAAGTATTTGTATTTAATCTCGTTGCGAAAAATACTAGGGAAGGTCATGTTTTAATTCGCCTCCTAAATAAGATGGAACAAATGCAGGAGGATTTAGGTTCGGATGCTGTTTATAACTTTGTTGGTGATGTTCTAGAAGATGAATATGATAGCCTTGCCGATCTGATGCAGCAGGTTATTGTGGAAAGAGAAAATCTTGATGATTTAATTGATAAAATGGATCAAACATTGACTGATGAACATCAAAAGTTAATTCAAATAGTTAAAGAAGAAAGTATGCAAGGTGAAGAGATTGATTTATCATCATTACGAAGAAAGAAAAACTCTATCGTATTAGAAAGAATTCCAGTTAGAGCCTATGCCGATTTTACGAATTATATTTTACGAAAGCGAAGGGTGCGAGTGTCAAAATCACAAAATAATCGAGTTATGCGTATTGAGAGTTTACCTAGGTTTATTCGAGAAGAATTACCTGAGCAAGAAGAAAAGAACAGTTTAGGGCGTTATCGGTATACTAATTCTGTGAAAATGGAGAATGAGGAAATTCCACTTTTTACTGAGAATCATCCACTTTTTCCAGTTGCTTTATCTTTAATGAAAAATGAATTCGAAGGTCAAAATTGGGAACATTACGTTGTTTCGGCCCGAATCCCTGAACAACTATACGTAGAGATATATGCCATAACAATTATAGATGGAACTGGAAAAATTCTAGAAAATCGTTATATTCATATGGCAAAAAGAGAAAATGGTGATGTAATAGAGCTTGACCATAATTGGATTTTCTTAAATGAATTTGATCACGGTCAATTTGAAGTGAAAAAGAAAAAAGAGAGTCAATTGTTTAATCATGTTGTTGAACAAGCTGTTCAATTGCGTGATGATGTTTCAAGAAAAAGAACTAAACAATTAAACAAATTACAGTCATTTATTGAAAAATCATTTAGCCAACAATACAGGGAAACATTTGAAAAGCTAAAAACATATCAAGAAGAAAATATAGATAATCGAAATAGCGCATTAATTAACCAAATGAATGCAAAACTTAATGACTTGGATATGAAACGACAAAACAGGATTCTAGGAATTGAGCGAGAGAAAAATATTGCGATGATACCTCCTAAAAAAGTCATTTCCCTTGATGTTTTACCTCAAGGAAAAACAAAACGTGTAATAGCTTCTGATTATTATGATGCTGTCCTTCAATACGAAAAAGCAAACGGCCGTTTGAATGTAAAGCAACATCAAAACTTAGGTCTGATTGACTTTTCCAGCGAACGATTTAATGGAGAAGAGCGGTTTATAATACTTGTCAATGACTTGAATGCTCTTTTCTCAGATGAAGAGCTGGAGGATTTAGAGGATATAAAAGATAAGGTTTATGTTTATTTGGTTGAGCAGAAAAAAATAAAAAATGAAGTAAAGCTAAGTTCATTAAATTAAAGAAAAGAGAGGCTGGGACAAAACTAGCTTCTAGATAGGAAAAAGGAGAATTTGAGCCAACTCAAATTCTCCTTTTTCCATTTATCCCCATTATTTTTGGTTAGTTGATCTTTGTTGGCCGTGTATTTTCGTAAATTCACGGCCATTAAGGCAATGCCCATTTCATTTTCCACTTTCGATTTTCCTCGAACGGAAAATCGAGTGAAACGCAAATTAGCCTTCAAGAATCCAAAAACTGGTTCTACGTCTATTTTACGTTGACGGAAAATAGAACCAGCTTTTTCTTCTGAAAGCTTCGCTCTTACATATTCTTTTTGTTGTTCCCATTTTTCATTCACCATGACCTTTCGGTGATTGCCTTCCTTTGCTTTTGTGCATGATGAACGAAATGGACATCCTGAACAGTTTTCACATTCATAGATTTTCAATTCTCGTTTGAAACCAGTCTTATCTGTACGTACAGAACGATAACGGAAGGTTACTCGCTGCTGATTTGGACAAATGTAGGTATCACTTTCTTCGTCGTACATCCAATTGTCTGGATGAAATGGATTTTGTTTATATTTCTTCTTTTGTTCTTTCTCATACATGGTATATGGAATAAGTGCCTCACATTTTCGATTCGAAAGGATGTCCTCATAGTTCTGTTCACTACCATAACCAGCATCTGCGACAATATATTTTGGCAATGGAAAATAATGCTTCTCAATCTCATTCAAGAACGGAATCAATGTACGTGTATCAGTAGGATTTGGAAAGATGCTATAAGCTAGTGCGTATTGACCTTCTGTTGCGATTTGTACATTGTATCCAGCTTTCAATTGACCGTTTTTCATATAGTCGTCTTTCATTCGCATGAACGTTGCATCTTGATCTGTTTTGGAATAACTGTTCCGTTCCCCCAAGATGTCCAAGTCTTTTTGGTATTTTTGTTTTCGTAGAATGAAGTCTATTAATTGTTTGTACGCTTGTTTTGGATATTTTCGTTCGCTTCTTAATGCTTTTCGTTCTGTGGCATCGGGCGATGTTTCTATCTTTTGGTCATATTCCTTAATGACTTCATCGACTTGTTGCACCATTTGAGCGAGTTCTTCAACGGACAGTTCTCCCTCATTTTCCCGCTCCATTTCAGGGATGATTTCTTTTTCTAATAGTTCGTTGTATAACTGATTGGACTTTTCAATTAAGTTTTGGTTGTATTTTTCAATGGATTTCTTCCATACAAAAGTAAATTTATTGGCATTCGCTTCAATCTTCGTACCATCGATAAAAATGGCTTCTTGATCGATTAACTTTTCTTCCACCAGTTGGCAACGGAATTGGACAAAACATTGACGAATTAATTCTTTTACTTCCGGATGCACACGAAAACGATTGATCGTCCGATAACTTGGTTCATATCCTTGTGCCAACCACATCATTCGTATACTGTCCTTTAATAGCGCTTCAATTTTTCGACCTGAAAAGACAGACTGCGAATAGGCACACAAAATAATTTTTAGCATCATGCGTGGATGATAAGCAGGACAACCTGTATTTCGAAGAAACGGCTGGAAGGCTTCATCTGGAATACTTTCAACTAAATGGTGAATGTGGAAGGCAATATCATTTTCTTGTAATTTTATTTCTAAATCTAGAGGCAAAACTAATTGATTCATGTTATAATATTTGAACATAAGGACCCTTCTTTCTGTTAGGTTTTGTCTGCTAACTTAATTTTAACAGAAGAGGTCCTTATTTTTTATTGAAAAAATGAAAAACAGCCCATGAAATTTCATTCCAAAATTTCATGGGCTGTTTCCATTTTAGAGGGGGTTTTGTCCCAGCCTCGTTTCTTACGATCAGTCAAGTATATTTTATTAATTTGTATATGTTTTTATTTTAGTTGTAGTGGTGAGGGGGTACCCCCTCACCACTACAACTAAAATTTGGCATGCCAAAAAGACCTAACGATTTTTAATTTTTTCGAAAGGTCATTTATGGTATAGTGTAGTTAATCGATTATTTAACTTAAGGCAGTTTCATAATCGTATAAAATGCCATGTGTCAGTAACTGAAACGTCACTTTTAAAAATTTATTGATACAGGCGATAATCGCAACCTTATGAGGCTTTCTCTGAGGTTGTGTTTTTAATTTATAATAGTAATCTACAAAATGATTCGGTTTATCTTTCTTCTTCATAATCATGGCACACACCATAAAATATAAAAGCTTTCGCAAGTGTTTGTTACCTCTTTTATTAATACGATCATGATACTGTGTATTCCCCGATTGATAGCGCATAATATCAATTCCCGCATAAGCATTCAATTGTTTAGCATTTTGAAAGCGACGAATATCACCCATTTCCCCAATTAATCTACAAGCAGTAGAATCACCGATACCAGGGATGGAACGTAAAACCATATACTCTTTTCGATCTTTTGATAAAGTAATCATTTGTTGGACAAGTGCTTCTTTTTTATCCTTTAATTCTGCTATTCGATTTGCGTAATCACGGACTTGTTCACATCGCACATCGGTAGATCTAATCGCTGGATAACTATTTTGAGCAGCTTCTAATAAAGCAATTGCTTTTTTCTCTGCACGTTCTAAAGAAAGGTTCTTTCTTGTATTCGCTTTTAGGCGATTCTTTATGACAGTTTTAGAGTGAGCTAAAACAAGTGTTGGGTGAGGGTATAGTTGTACTATATTTAAAAATAGTGCAGAATTTGGTGTCAGTATTTTTTCTAATTCTGGAAAACTCAATTGTAAAATGGAATGCATACGATTTTTTAATAAAATCATTTCTTCATCAATTTCATCATAATAACGTGTCAATGCACGCATCTGCTCATAATAATCATCTTGGATATAGGTTGGTTCTCTCTCCATTTTAAAATGTGTTTTTGCTAATTCATGAGCATCGCTTATATCGGTTTTATGTCGACGCATCTTCGCCATTTGTAAGTTCGCTTCAAGGGGATTCATCCGACAATATGCATAACCGTAATCTTTTAAAAATGCTTCAATCGGTTTTGAATAAACACCTGTTGCTTCAAATACAATGTCTGGTGCTTGGTCATCCAGTGATGTAATATCTACTATTCGCTTATGCAATTGTTCAAAATCTCTTCGTGTATGATTGATTTCACCTTCATATTTGCACTGACGATAACTATCATAGATCGTTACTGTACTCTTTCCTTTACTAACATCTAAACCAATAACATGTTTCATTCCATTACTCCTTCTTTGCCAATTCATAGAAGTCTTCACATGACCTTATCGATTCCACTTTCTTATACACGATCTCTATGGACCCAACATACTAAACTGATTCGCATAAGGGTGTGAAGTTAGCCAGTTTTTAATACGGATTCAAAGATCCCTGAGACTGGTCGACTTTTCTTCACTTCTACTATAAAAAATAGTAGCACAAACCTTGGCCTAGGTCTGTACTACTAATGTTAGTATGTTTTTGATGTGATTTTTTCAAATTTTAAAGAAAGTTGAATCAATTTCATAAATCGTAAGCCCGAATTCAAATGACGCATTGAAAAACTTAAAACAGGGATTAAAAAAGCGTACCTATTAGTACGCATGACAAATAGCCCTACAATCTTGAATTTTTTCAGATTGAGGGCTATTTTGCTATTGCACATGATTCACGTATATTTTTAGACCAAGGCAAGTAGCGATCGATTATTTCTGGTTGCTGATGGATTGGGAGGTTTGGGAGTTCTGTCAATACTTTGACCAAGTATTGATAGAAATCAATTCCATTAGCTTTTGTCGTTTCAGCTAAACTCAAACAAACGGCATTGGCATCAGCTCCCAATTCACTCACAGAGAAAAGCCAGTTCTTCCGACCAATCACACTCGGACGAATCGCATTTTCTGCTGGGTTATTGTCAATCGCAATTCGACCGTCATATAGAAATGCTTTTAGACCTTCGGCATGTTTCAAGGTATAGTTTGCCGCTTCCGCAAGGGCACTTTTGCCGTAAAAAGGAGATTCATCTACCCATTGTAAGAATTCTTCCACAATCGGTTTGGAATATTTTTTTCGTGCTTTTCGACGTTTGCTTGGTGAAAGTTTCTTAAACTTTCGTTCCAATTCGTAGAGTCGATTACAATATTCTACACCTTTTTCGGCGTTTTTACTGTTGGCTTTTAGCCATTTTCTACGCACATGTGCCCAACAATTGGCGAATGTGACGTTAGGTAAACCAGCGTATGCAGAATATCCGTCACAAATGATGGTTCCCTTGAACTTTTCCACGAAGTCTTTTAAAACTTCCCGACTTCGCGATAACGCACTATGAAACATGACGATGGTCGGCCCTTGAGAAGCAACGCTTCGGAATACCCAGTTATAAGCATTAGACTGAGCCGACTTTCCATCCGAACGGTTGAGTATTTGAGCGTATGTTTCATCAATATGAAGAATTGATTTTTTCATAAGGAGCTCTTTCATACGATGGTAGATTGGATGAAGCCAATCCTCCGCGATTCGAATCACCCAGTTCGATAAATTTTTATCGTTTGTAAGGAGACCATAATGGTTCCATTCCTTTACCTGGCGATATAAAGGTAAATATTGAACAAACTTATCGTAGATGATTTTTGCCAAGACCGTTGGTCCAGCAATACTTCGTTGAATCGCTGGTTGTGGTGCTTTGCCTCGTTTGATTTGTGAATTTTTGCTGAGATCTTTTTTACAATTCCTGCACTCATAAGCGTGTTCGATATGTCGAACACGCTTCACAATAGCCGGTATAAATTTTGCTTCCTCACGAACAATCGTGCTGCCGATCTCTGTCATCTGAGATTGACAACACTCGCATTGTAAGTTTTCAGGGTGATGATGAATTTCTTCAATTTCTAAACCATCCACGAAGAAATCGTTTCGTTTCTTTTTATGTATTTTACGAACAACTGTATAGGTAACAGTGTCCGTGCTTTGTTCTTCTGTGTGCTCAGGTTCGTTAAAAAAAGAGTCATCATCAAATAAAGAACATTGTCCATCTGGAGCTTGGTACTTTGATTTTTCTGATTTTGAGCCATAAAGAAGCTTTGTTAAATAGCGAACTTGTTGTGACAACGATTCAATTTGTTTCAACAGTTCTTCATTTCTCTTATTGGATTGCGCGAGTTGTTCTTCTAATAATTGAATTAATTTTTCATTCGAATCATTGCTCACATCATTCACCACATTTCCGTCCAAATTCAATAATGTCTTGATTATATCACTAGTAATCATTGGTTAAAAGACACCTTTTTTAGATTTTTGTATGGCTTTCGGTTGATGAATTGTGAGTCCTTCAAGTAACCAACGAAGTTGTTGTTGCGTGAGCCGACGAACTTCATTTTTATTTCGTGGCCATTGGAGTTTGCCATTATCCAATCGTTTATAAAGCATAGCGAAGCCATCTCCATCAAAGTATAAACATTTATAACGATCTTTCCTTCGACCGCAAAACAAGAAGATTGCCTCGCTGTATGGATCGAGTTCGAATGAATCCTGAATTAGCGTTGCTAGACCGTCGATTCCTTTTCGCATATCTGTATGACCGCAAATGATATAGATATTTTTGCATTTTGTAAAATCATGAATCATTTCGATTCAACTCCCTGATAACCGCTTGAAGTAATTGAGGTTTGACACCGGGGTAGAAGGAGATTTTACACTGATTGGATTGAATGACGCATATTGGTCTGAGTGGACCACGACTTGCTGGGGATGGAGTTGGATCAGATTTGGACTCTAATTTTACAGGCACGATATTGAGTTTTTCCGTTGTCAAAAAAAGAACACCTCCTCTGTAATTGTTACTTTCATCTTACAGGGAGGTGTCATTGATTTATAGGCGTTGTTTGATTTCGGGCTTACCATAAATCATAGTTTTTCTGAAGTATAGAGTACCCCTATACTAAAAACTTCGTTTTTTTTTTAATTATGCAACTTGGTTTTGTTGCTGTAATAAAGCATTGATTCGATCAACTGCTAGTTTGCAGGTATTATAAATTAACGTCACCAGATTGAAATGCATTTTTGCTTTCTTTTCTGTACGATGACGGACATTGTTTAATTGAAAGTATTCCTTTAAATAAGCGTTAACGCGTTCGACTGCTGTTTATGGCAAACTAAAAATGGCTCTTACGCAATTTTGGTGAAGGCCTATAATTTTACTTTTATAGTATAATAAAAGAAAAGGTGTGATGAATGATGAATCGTCAAATCCATTGGTCTTCACCGGATCCTTTCCTAGAAGTTCTGGATATTCAAGAAGAACCATCCTCCATTACCTTTATTGTTCGAAGCACTCATGAATCCTGCCCTTGTCCTCATTGCCAAGTGCCTTCCACACGTCCACACAGCCGATATACACGCATGATTCAAGATTTGCCGATTGCCGGAAAAGCTGTTTCCATCCTGCTTATCACAAGAAAATGGTTTTGCGACCAACCCAATTGCACCCAAAAAATTTTTACTGAACGGTATGATTGGATTTCCAAAAATGGACGCCGAACTTTACGGTCCGAAGAAGTATTACGTAAAATCGCGTTTTCCACCAGCTGCCTCAATGGCGAAAAAGTAGCGAAAGCCCTGTCCCTCCCTGTCAGCCATGACGTATTGCTCTCCCTTATTCGGAAAACGGAGATTCATCAAGAGGTGTCCCCCTTTTATCGGAATCGATGACTTTGCTTTTCGGAAAGGACACAGCTATGGCACGATCATTTGTGATCTGAGCACGCACAAGCCTGTTGCATTACTTCCGGAACGTTATCCGGAAACCATATCAGAATGGCTAAAAAATCATCAAAACATCCAAGTTGTCAGTCGTGATGGCTATCAGGCTTTTCGGAAAGGGATTCAGAACGCTTCGCAAAGTATTTTGCAAGTATATGACCGATGGCATTTTGTCCGGGCGGTAAAGAAGCAGATCGATGCTTGCCTCACCTCGATTCTTCCTTCCGTCATCACGTTGGAAAAAGAAGAAACGGACCAACAAACCTTTCCGCATGAAACCAAACTGCAAAGGAGACAAAAAGAAAGAGCCGAAAAGAAATGGATGATGATCAAAAGCATTCAACAGGAATACAAAAAAGGAAAGAAAAAAGTGGAGTTGGCCAGAGAATTTCATATGGATCCCCGAACCATTTCAAAATATCTCAACATAACCGAGATGCCGGTTCAAGTAAAAAGAAAGCGAAAACGGCAAACCGATGGTTTTGAGCAATACATTCAGCAACTCGAACAAGAGGGCAAGACCATCCGTGAAATTGATGCGCAACTTCGTAAATATGGATATACGGGGACACTTTCAGGTGTCCGCGTTGCAGTCGAAAGCATACGAAAAGAAAGAAAACGGCAGGGGATTAAGGAATCTTCCGTTCGAATTTCCAGACGGCAAATGATTTCATATGTTTGGAAACGAAAATCTAGACTTTTAGAAAAGGAACTGCAACTTCTTGAACAATCCTTTAAGATGTACCCATCCCTTCATTCTTTCCACCAAATGGTTCAAACATTTAGAGAAGCATTTGATGAACGGAACTATCCGGCATTTTTCAAATGGTTGGAAAAACAATTGTCTTCTCCAAACAATCATTTATATGATTGTGCACTTCGACTCCGTAGGGATTTACAGTCGATTAAGCTGGCATTTAGTACTTCCTACAGTAACGGAGTTGTGGAAGGCCATGTTCACCGATTGAAGCTGATGAAACGAATCATGTATGACCGGGCAAAGCTGGAGTTACTTGAAAAACGAGTGTTATATCATTTATAAAATGTTATTTTAAAAATTAATAAAGAGATGAAGGACTGTACATATATGGTTTCACCAAAAGAACGTAAGAGCCATTTTTAGTTTGCCATAAACAGCTGCACCTACACTTATTTCAAGGCATTTACCGTTTTCGTGATGCACTGCCACCAAAAAAAGCCCAAGGGGAATGGACATCCCCTTGAGCCTAAAAATATATTTTATCAATTTTCACCACTTCTTCTACACAAACCGGGCATCTTTACAGTTGCGCCTGGTGTACCCATTTATTCACTTGTTCATCCGTACCGTAAACAAAATGATTTGGCAATGGCTCATGCATTTTAGCTGTATCCGGTGTTTCTTCATGGACATAAGGAATTCGTTTCCGTTTTCTTTCCAAAATCGGATCTGGAAGAGGAACAGCGGATAATAATGATTTTGTATATGGATGAATTGGGTTGTTGTAAATTTCGTCTGCATCGCCCAACTCCACAATTTTTCCGCGATACATCACCGCAATCCGGTCACTGATATATTTGACCATCGATAAATCATGGGCAATAAATAAATAAGTCAAATTTCGTTCCTTTTGCAGATCTTTTAGCAAATTGACTACTTGCGCTTGAATGGAAACGTCGAGAGCGGAAATCGGCTCATCGGCGATAATGAAGCTTGGATCTAAACTTAACGCTCTAGCAATTCCGATTCGTTGTCTTTGGCCGCCGGAAAATTCATGGGGATACCGTGTCATATGTTCACGATTTAAACCGACCGCTTCCAACAACGAGATGATTTTTGCTTGGCGTTCGTTTTTATTTCTATACATGCCGTGGATATCAAATCCTTCGCTGATGATTTCACCAGCTGTCATCCGCGGGTTCAATGAAGCATATGGATCTTGGAAAATCATTTGCATTTCCCGCTTTAATTGCTTCTGATCTTTTTTTGATTTGACTTGATGAATATTTTTTCCTTTGAAAATCACTTCGCCGCCCGTTATGTCATAAAGACCGATAATGGAACGGCCTGTCGTCGATTTGCCGGAACCGGATTCACCCACAAGGCCCAACGTTTCCCCTTCAAAAATATGAAAACTGATTCCGTCCACCGCTTTGATAGGATTGGAAGGAGAGCCGAAATATTGAGACAAATTTTTTACTTCCAGTAATTTATGATTGCTATTCACCTAATTCAGCCTCCTTCTTATATCTTTCCATTCTTCTCACGATTGGTTCAGGAACATCGATTTTCGGAGCATATTCATGCAATAACCATGTTTTTGCATAATGTGTATCGGATACTTTAAACATTGGCGGTTCTTTTTCAAAATCGATGGCCAATGCATATTTGTTCCGGGGTGCAAAGGCATCTCCTATCGGCGGATTTGTCAAATCCGGCGGAGAACCTGGAATCGCATATAATTTTTCATCACTTTTGTTATTTAAATCAGGCATGGAGCCAAGCAGTCCCCATGTGTACGGATGTTTGGGGTTGTAGAAAATATCGTTGACCGTTCCGTATTCCACAATTTGCCCTGCGTACATGACCGCCACACGATCGGCGACATTTGCAACAACCCCCAAATCATGGGTGATAAAAATAATGGATGTTTTCCGTTTCTTTTGAAGTTCCTTCAACAATTCCAATATTTGCGCCTGGATGGTCACGTCAAGGGCTGTTGTCGGTTCATCGGCAATCAATAGTTTCGGATCAGCCGCAAGCGCAATGGCGATGACGACGCGCTGGCGCATTCCGCCACTGAATTCATGGGGAAATTGGTTGAAGCGTTTTTCCGGCATTGGAATACCGACTTGGCGAAGGAGCTCAATCGCTCTTTCTTGCGCCTCATGTTTTGAAACCTTTTTATGTTTTAATATCACTTCCATTATTTGTTTTCCAACACGGATTGTAGGGTTTAAAGCGGTCATTGGGTCCTGGAAAATCATCGCGATCTCATTTCCGCGGATTTTGGACATTTCTTTATCTGAAAGAGGGATCAAATCTTTTCCTTCGAATAAGATATGACCATCCGCATATATTCCCGGCGGCTGCGGAATCAATTTCATAATGGCGTTACTGGTCACACTTTTTCCCGAACCGGATTCGCCCACAATCGCCAATGTTTCGCCTTCGTATAATGTAAAATCAACGCCCCTTACTGCTTGTACAAGTCCTGCGTATGTTTTGAAGTTTATTTTTAAATTCTTTACTTCCAACAATGGTTTTTTCATTTTTCCACCCCTTTCTACTTGCGTAATTTCGGATCAAGTGCATCGCGCAAACCATCACCAATGGCATTGAAAGCAAAAATGGTCAAGGAAATGAAGAAGGCAGGGAAGAATAAACGCCAAGGGGCCACCCTTAAACCGCCCATCCCTTCAGATGCCATTGTTCCCCAGCTCGCCACCGGTTGTGTTACGCCCAAACCTAAAAAGCTTAAAAAGGATTCAGTGAAGATGGCTGTCGGAATTGTCAATGTCATTGTTACAAGAATCGCACCTAATGCGTTCGGTATGATGTGGCGCTTGATTAAATGGCTGGTGCTTGCGCCAAGGGTTCTTGAAGCCAGAACGAATTCGCGGTTTTTAATGGACAACACTTCACCGCGGACAATTCGCGCCATATTGACCCAACCTGTAATCGATAAGGCGATAATCATCGGAAGGAGACCTTGTTCCATCACAACAAGTAAAATGATGACAACCAAAAGGTAAGGAATGGCGGATAAAATATCCACAAAACGCATCATAATATCATCCACACGTCCGCCAATCAGGCCTGAAATGCTTCCCCATAAAACACCGATGATTAAATCGATGATGGCAGCCGTAATCCCGATGAATAATGAAATGCGGGCTCCATACCATACACGGACAAAAACATCCCGCCCTAAATCATCGGTGCCAAACCAATGGTCTTTTGAAGGCGCTTGATTATAAATGCCTAATTGATCGCGATAACTGTATTGTGAAAGTTCAGGGACCAATGCCGCAAACAATGCGATGATGAACAGAATGATGACCCCTGAAACCGCCAATTTGTTTTGTTTAAAGCGGAGGAATACCTCTTTCCAGAAAGATACAGACTTCTTTGTCATTTTATCGCTTTCTTCCAACCGCGGTCCGACTACTGTAAACATTTCCGGAGTTAAATTGTCAATCGTTTCATGCTGTTTTGTCATTATTTCTTTGCTCCTCCTTTCAACTTAATGCGCGGGTCAATGAAAGTGTATAAGATGTCCACTAATAACACGGCGAACATTAAAATAATTGCATAGAATACAGTTGTTCCCATGATTACGGTATAATCACGGTTTGTGATGCTTTGAACGAAATGTCTGCCCAAACCAGGAATGGCAAAAATTTGTTCAATGACAAAGCTTCCTGTTACAACACCGGCTGTCAAAGGCCCTAAATAGGTAATAACAGGCATTAACGCATTGCGCAATGTATGCTTAAAGGTGATTGTCCATTTGCCAAGCCCTTTGGCACGGGCCAACTTCACATATTCGCTATTGTTTTCTTCCAACATGCTGGAACGGACCAATTTTGCGATATACCCCGCATGTGTCAAAGCGATCGCCAACGCTGGCAGAACTGAATATTTAAAGCCGTTCCACCCGGCAACAGGGAATAGGCCCAATTTTAAAGAGATGAAGTATTGCATTAATCCGGCCATAACGAATGAGGGGATTGAAATGCCCAAAACCGCGATGGTCGTTGCAAAATAATCAATAAATTTGTTGTGGTAAAGGGCTGCAATGATACCAAGCAAAACGCCTATTCCAACCGCTAAAAACATGGCTTCAAGTCCAAGGGATAACGATACAGGGAATCCGTCCGCAATGATATCGTTTGTGGAGCGGTTTTTATATTTCATCGACTCTCCGAAATCAAATGTGAGGGTATTGAACAAATAATCCTTATATTGGATATACCAAGGATTATCGAGTCCATATTTCGCTTTTAAATTGGCTTCGATTTCAGGCGGAAAATTCCTTTCACTTGCAAAAGGATTACCAGGTGCCGCCTTCATCAAGAAAAAGGTTGCGGTGATGATGATAAATAACGCAATCAAAATATGAATGATTCTTTTGATAATGTACTTCAGCAAAGTGTTCCCTCCTTTATCTAAAAATTCTGTACACGCCCAAAAAATAGTGAAAGGCTGCTTCTGATCAATAAAATCGATTTCAGCAGCCTTTGCAACTATTTAACCTAATTTTACAGGGACAAATTAATTTTCAATATCAACATATTTCAAATAAATGTTGCCCAATTTATCCGGTTTCATGTTTTTCACATGGTCTTTTGAAACGTACAGACTAGTGTAGTAGTAAATTGGTGCAACCGGCATTTCTTCCATGATGATTGCTTCCGCTTGTTTTAACATTTCAAAACGTTTTTCTTCATCCGTTTGTTTGTTCGCTTCTCTTAAAAGTTTTGTGTATTCTGGATTTTCCCAACCTGTATCGTTGTTGCCGTTATCAGCAGAATCATATTGCTCTAAGAATGTGTAAGCATCGTTGTAGTCTGCAATCCAACCCAAACGGCCAACTTGGTAATCCAATTTTGTCAGTTTGTCCAAGTAAACTTGCCACTCGGAGTTGTCAAGTGTTGCATTGATGCCCAAGTTTTTGCGCCAATTTTCTTGAATGAATTGGGCAATGGATGCATGGGCTTCACTCGTATTAAATGAAATTGTGATGTTGATATCTTCCGGTTTGCTGATTCCTAGCTCTTTCATACCTTGTTCAAGGGCTTTTTTCGCTTCTTCCACATCATTGTCCTTGATGTAGCCGCGATCTTCTTCAAAACCTTGAATCGAAATAAACACTTTTTAATTATCTGAAAAAAACGGAAATAATAATTTTTTCTAAAAATATATTAATTTCTACTATTATAATTGTATCTATTACTATTAAATTAATAACAATTGCCAGCGTATTGAAAGATTCATCACGATATAAAGGTATTTTGGTATAATGAATAAACATGTTGATATTGGAAGTATAGGTAAAAAAAGGGAGTGTTAGGTCCTCCCATACTGAATCGGATTGGGGGAAGTTTTGAAAGGGTTGCGCAAATGGTGCGGCTGGGGCAATCTCCGGAACCCAATGGATTTGCCCCAGAACGATCATGATTACGGTTCAATAAGGCGATCGATGGCTGAGATTAATTGCTGAGGTATGCGCGTTACTTTTTTCTTTTCTAAATCAAAGAAGCAGCCTTTCTGTATGCCTTTGCAGTACAGCTTGTCCCCGCTCTTGATTTCAAATGCCATCTCCCAGCTGGAATTCCCCGATTCAACCAACCAGCATCGCCCGATTGGTTTATCAAAAATCGTGAGCGGTTTGCGGTAGTCGACTTCCGTGCGCATCAAAATCGGTGTAATGTTCGATTTCATCATTTCTGTCAAGGAATACGTCGCATTTAAAAATTCCATTCGTAAATCTTCAAACCACCGCACGTACACAAGATTACTCACAATTCCCATTGCATCAATATCATAAGCTTGTATTGGCAATTCCATTTGAATGACCAGCTTGCGATTTTGCATTTTCCATCACCTCAATATATTTGAAGAAGTTTAATAATCGTCAGCAGCTTTGAACAGAAACGTGAATCAATCAATTCTGATTAAAATAATGCCGACTAATATTTTGGTTTGATGTAATCATACCACTTTTGTTAATAAAATTCAGATACCATTTTCTATTTTCTTAAGAAATTTCAACTTCTTCAATAGGTTCCAATTTGTCAATTTGTTGACAATGAAGCCATCATTGAAAATGAAAAAAGAAGGGAGCATCATTTCCCCCCTTCTTATATATAAAATATGTGCATTATTTTTTTCTCAATAAGTAATCTCCAATCGGTAAAAGAAGAACGATAAATACAACAGACACAACAATCAAAGCTTGGATGATGCCAATACCAATTTGATCAAACATTTTTCTTTTTCCTCCTTTCAATTCCAAACCTATGTTACCTTAAATAATACTATTTTTCCAATTTTTTTGTTGGAAACCAGTTGTGTTGAAAAAACCTATTTATACTATCATAACATGTAAAAACAGCAAGAATAAAGTTGAATGTGAAATGTGGTAATAGTGGGAATAATCAAAAAAATGAATACAAAAGCAAATAAATATTAACTTATAATGGTAAATTTAGTAAAAAATCAATAATTTACCAATTTATGAATTGGTGGTAATATAAAGGTGGGAGGTGAAATTTCACTTACTATCAAACAAAGGAGGGAGTATGAGAAATTTCCAGAATCGAAAACGCGATCTTCCATCTATTAAATCAAGAGTATTTTTCCAATCTGGAAAGGGAAAAATTAAAATTTGGAATTCAACTCATTCTTTCTGAACTCTACAAAATCATCTTAATCTATTCTTTGGCTTATTTATTAGACTGCATTGTTCCTACATTGATTGCTCATATTAGCTTCTTTCTGTTAAGGCAGGTTTGTTTTGGATATCACTTCAGCAATTTGTATGTGTGCATTGGTACAAGCATCATTACATTTCCAATCGCGGTCAAATTGATTGCCAGTTATTATAATATGATTTCCGGCACTCTCTTATACATCATCTTTGGAGTTTCATTAATACTCATTTATATGCTTGCACCAAAAGGCACAGAAAAACATCCGCTTATTAATCAAAATCATAAAAAATATTTGCGGAAAAAAATGATGTTCCGCGTATTCCTAATATTCGGAATATTTTGCATTGTGAATTTTGATGTGAAGGTTTTTATTGCTTATGGGGTATTGGTGGAAACTATTATGCTAATAGCACAATCAATCAAGGGGGAATTTTATTATGAAATGGATGAGTGTTAAAAATGTATTGGCAAAAATTGCTGCATTTGTAGTGGTATTCGGAGGAATAGCGACTACAAATGGATGTACGACATTATTCCATGAGAAAAAAGTGCCAAATGAGTTATTACAAAATAATCTGTTTGCTTCAAAAAAATAATGCATTTTGTAAGAAAGTTCCGACTTCCATGATCCCGTCGGAACTTTTCTTTTATGTCAAGACAACTGTACCTTGTTACAGGTGAATTGTATTATTAAAATAAAATATAGGAATACCCATTTTATTTCCACAATACACCACGAGACAACCAACATCACTCTATTAATTAAGCTGGGAGAAAAATATGAAAATCTTGTTTATAACGATTGAGCTTTTCTTGATTTTTTGGGCAATCATGTACACAGCGCAAATCAAATTAAACTTTAAATCGATTTTCGGTTTCATTTTATTCATTTTTGGACCTACCAGCCTCGCTTTTTTATGGATGGGACAATGGCAAGGGATTGTTTATTTCATTATCAGTTCCTTCGTTTATCTTTATGTGCTTTCGAGGGATTATATAGTGCTGGTACACCTTTGCTTTTTCATCATTTTCGGCATTCTGGTGGACAATCTCACCCAATATGTTTTGCTTCCTTTTACCTTTGATTTCTTGCCGGGAGTTCTGGAACATTATTGCCTTTTCATTTTGATATATATTTTATGTATTCTGATTTACCGATATTTTTACAATAAGGTCATTGCATACGTCCCGGAAATGAAAAGCGCTTACATATTCATTCTTTTTGTGCTGATCGTAACGATGGCCACCTTTTATATAAATATTTATTTGACGGAATATTTATCAAAGGATACCATTTTGGTTTTTAATCTCATTATTCAAATTATTTACTTTGCCATCATGCTGTTTATACTTTCTTTGACGATTTTCAACATCAAAAAGCAACATTACATTAATAAAATTGAATTTGAAAATGCCCAGTTTGAGAACTATATGAAGTCGTTGGAAGTAATCAATAATGATATGCAAAAATTCCGTCATGATTACCTCAATATACTCGTTACAATGCAAGGTTACATAGAAGTCAATGATTTTGAAGGATTGAAAAAATATTTTAAAAAGCATATATTTTCGACCGAGGAGAACACGTTAAAGAGGAATCAGCTGTTGGCTTCTTTATCAAAGTTGAAAATAACCGGTATTAAAGGGCTCATTTTATCAAAAGTGATGCAGGCCGAAAATGAAAACATCTCAGTCAATATCGAAATATCGGATAAAATTGAAGATATTCATATGAATATGATTGATTTGGCGCGAATTCTGGGAATCTTTTTGGATAACGCCATTGAAGCGACTGCGGATTCCAAGTCGGAAAAAAGTATTGATATCGCTTTTTATAAAACAAACAGCGATTCCGTGATGATCATTATTGAAAATACTTTCAATGGAGATTTGGTGAATGTGGAGGAAATCTATAAAGAAGGCTTCTCCACAAAAGGGCAAAACCGCGGAAAAGGGTTAAGCAATGTAAAATGTATTTTGAATCATTATCCCAATGCCCATTTAAACACTTCCATTCATGAAAATTCCTTTACACAAGTTCTGGAAATTAAAAATCATGGATATGATTGCCCAGAGAGGAAATCAACCAGTGAGTGATACTTCAATGAATGAACCTTGATAGGCGTGAAGCCTTTCGAGGTTTTTTTGTGGGGATTTAAAAGTTTTCAGTGATTTACCGGATATCTCTGAAAATCCAACTGAACAAGAATTAGATAGCTATTATCGTGAAATATTAAAACGAGTGCAATTTGATTATGAGGGACCAGAAAACCTGATTAATCGACTCAAATTTGAAACATTTGGTAATCCCCAAGTTACGGATTCCCGCTACCAATTCAAAGAGAATTTAAATGTGTTATTTATCATTGACGCATCGGGAAGTATGGCACAAACCATCAATGGGAAAGCAAAAATGGCTTCAGCCAAAGACTCTATTTTAGCTTTTGTAGAAAAACTGCCGCAAAATGCGAAAGTTGGCATTCGAGTTTATGGCCATAAAGGAAGTGGCTCTGATTCGGATAAGAAATTATCCTGCAGCAGCAGTGAACTGATGTATTCCATTTCCAATTATAATCCTGAACAGTTCAAAGCAGCGCTTAATCAATTTTCTCCAAGCGGCTGGACGCCAATCGGACTGGCATTGCGTGAAGCCAAAAAGGATTTGGCTGCCTTTGACGGTGAAAACAATACCAATATTGTGTACTTGGTCAGTGATGGAATCGAAACATGTGAAGACGAGCCGATAGAAGCGGCCAAAGAGTTATACAACTTCAATATTACCCCTATTATAAATGTGATTGGATTTGATGTGGATAATGAAGGGCAACAACAGTTGAAACAATTGGCTTCCGAAGTGAATGGAATCTATGGCACAGTAACAAGTGAAAGTGAATTGCAAAAGGAACTGGAAAAACTGAATAATTTGGCAGAACAATGGGGGAAATGGTTGAAGCAGGGAAAACAACAATATGAAAGAAATTATATTAAAAATAACTTGGAAATTTTTGTTTATATAACGAAGGAAGAAAGTAAAGGAGTACAAGAGAGAGAAAAAATATATTTCATTTTAACAAAATTGCACGAAGAAAAAGTATTTAATAATGAAACCTACGAATATTTAATAAATAAAAATAGTAAATATCATAAATGGATTGATAATGAGATTAAAAATTTCAATAAAGAATTAAAGGCAATCAATGAACAAAATTATAAAGAAGCCCTTGAACAGTTAGAAGAAAAATATGTCACCAATACCCAAATAAGTAGATAGATGAGTGATTCAATGAGAAGTGAGTGCGAAGCAGACCACTCACAGTAGAACAATTGGAGAAAAATATCTTTCCAATGGCCAACAGTAGGAAATGAATCCGCCAAAACAGTGGAGAAATCAAGAAAAAAATGAGGCTGCCGGGAAACTTGGCAGCCTCATGGCATTATGTGGTTTTTTTGGGCCAAACCAGGCCGATGATGACCCCGACGATTGCCGGCAACATCCAGCCAAGGCCGATGTTGTAAAGCGGCAAATAATTGGAGTAGAAAGATTTGATCGAATCGAATAAGGACAAGCTTGCACCTGGCAAACTCGAAACCAATGTGCTGTATCCGTCAAAGAAACTGACGCAGAATGTGAAGACCATCGCGGAAGCATAAACGCTCCGCTTATTTCCATATAAATGGGAAAATAAAGTCAATAGTATGAGCACGATTGCCAAAGGATAAAGCAACATTAATACAGGGATGGCGAATTGAATGATGTTGTTCAATCCAAAGTTGGCGATGGTGAATGAAACAAGGCACAGAATCAATACGAACCATTTGTAACTGACTTTCGGGAACACTTGATTGAAAAACTCACTGCAAGATGTAATGAGCCCGATACTTGTTTTTAAACAAGCTAGCACAATGATGATGGCAAGCAGGATGGCCCCATAGTCGCCAAAATAATGCTGGGCGACGGCTGCAAAAATTTGACCTCCATTTTCGAAGGTACCAATGGCGGATACGCTGGATGCCCCCATATAAGTGATGAGCCCATAGATGAGCGCCATTAGCGCCATGGCAAAAACGCCGGCTTTCAAAGTGGATACGGCAATTTCCTTTTTATCGGTAATCCCCTGTCCCTTGATGGCATTGATGACAACAATTCCGAATGCCAAGGATGCGAGGAGATCCATTGTGTTATACCCTTCTTTAAAACCGGTAATAAATGCAAGGTCCCCATAATCTCCGTCAGGGTTCTGGAATGTCCCCATCGGTTTGATTATGGCGATCACAATTAAAATGAAAAGGAACAATAAAAATGCAGGGGTTAAATATTTCCCGATATAGTCCACGATTTTGGCGGGATTCAAAGAGAAATAATAAACGATCGCAAAAAACACAAAACTGAAAATACCTAAAAATAATGTGCTGTATTCAGGATTGATGTACGGTTCGAAACCTACCACAAAAGGCACTGTGGCCGTCCGTGGAATTGCAAAAAACGGCCCGATCGTCAAGTAGAGGGCGATGGCAAATGCAACGCCGAATATTGGGTGAACCCGTCCGGCCAGTTCAAGCAAACTGTTGCTTCCGGACAAACCGAATGCGACAATTCCCAAGAAAGGCAGTCCGATGGCGGTAATGAGAAATCCGATCAAAGCCGGCCAAAAGTTCGTACCGGCAAGTTGTCCCATTTGGATTGGAAAAATTAAATTCCCCGCACCAAAAAACATGCCGAACAGCATGGTACCAATGATGGCATAGGTAGTAAATGAACTTGACTTTTTCATAATCATGCTCCTTCTCAGATGAATCTCCATCATTTTATCAACTATCGAAAAAGGAATCTATGAATATTAAGAAAGTAGGAAAATAAGGAATTTTCACTCTAATAATTAAATTGTTAATTTTTTTATAAATTTAACGATATAAAAGAGTAGATATCCGCTGTTATAAAAAGATATAAAAACTAAAAATTCTGAATTATACAAATTTTATATTTACAAGAACGCTTGTTCGTGTTAATTTATTTTTGAAAATGTTGAAGAGGGGTTGTTCTTATGGAATATAAGGATGAAGATCAAAACGATTTTGAGAGCGGTTCCGGCGACGAAAACCAAAAAGAAAGGAATTCGTTCAAACCTTTTTTCTGGGGGGAACAAACAGACGTCATTTTTGAGGAATTTAGAAGCACTTATATCCGGATTGATACTTCAATCGAAACAAATCCTGAATTGCAATTGATCAACGGATGGTCAAACATCATTTCAATCAATGAAGGGGCACAAATCATCGGATATCTCCACTTCAAAATTTATAATTCGTATTTCATAAGACCGTCTGAAATGTTATCGGTCGCAAACAGTTTTTCAAGTGAAGAATATTTTATCATGTCCTCATTCATGAAACATTTTCAAAAAGAAATGAAAGAATGTTATTTAAAGCTTCTTGTAGTGAGTGAGATATCTTTGAATGATGATTATTTGAATAAAGGGCTGGAAATGAAAGTATTGATCGAGTTGATCAGTTTGTGCCGCATTTTGGAAGTGGATTATATTCTATTGAAGCCTTATTCCACATTCGAAGAAAAATTTGGCAGTGCAATAAGGAAAAATAAAAAACAGGCGGTAAAATTGGCGGTTCTTCGCAATAAACTCGTTTTTGATGTCTATTATTTTGAAGAGGATCAACCGGTGATTGTACTGGATATTCGACATATATGACATAGATGAATAATAATTTTAATACATAACCGGCATCATGTTCCCCTGGCTCAGGGAGGCATGGTGCTTTTATTTTGGGAAGTTTTTCGCACAAAATCATGGGGTAAAATTTTATCACGGAATTGGAATTTGTGATTGACAAACATTTATACAAAATATATATTTACATTGCGAATGATAATTATTATCAATAATAAAATATGGGGTGTAAAATATGAATCTTAAACGTTATCTTTCTGTTTTATCATTAACTTTCATATTTTTATTGGTCTTGGCGGGTTGTTCCGGTCAATCCGATGACAAAGATTCAAAAGAAGCTGAATCAAATGCGGAAAAAAATGAAAACCGTTCCGAATATCCAATTGTCATAAAACATGCCTTTGGTGAAACGGTGATTGAAGAGAAACCGGAACGCGTTGTAACAATTTCCTGGGCAAACCATGATGTGGCTTTGGCTTTGGGGGTTGTGCCGGTTGGATTCTCGGCCGCCAACTACGGCGTACAAGATGACAGCGGAATGCTTCCGTGGACAAAAGAGAAATTGAAAGAACTTGGTGTTGAAAATCCGAATATTTTCCAAGATACAGACGGTCTGGATTTCGAAGCGATTGCAGATGCTGAACCGGATGTAATCCTTGCCGCCTATTCCGGTATTACACAGGAAGAATATGATCTTTTAAGCCAAATCGCTCCGGTTGTGGCTTATCCGGAAACTCCATGGGTGATTTCTTGGAGAGACCAAATTTTATATAATGCCAAAGGAATGGGGATGGAAGAAGAAGGAAAGCAACTGATTAAGGACACTGAAAACTTAATTCAAGAGAAAGCGGGCGAACATCCTGAAATCAAAGGGAAAAAAGCCGCTTTTGCTTCCATCAGCGCAGCCGATTTATCCAAATTCTACATTTATACAACTCAAGACCCTCGCGGTGAATTTCTTGAGGAATTGGGAATGCAATATCCTGAAAGCTTAATCGAAACATTTGGGGATCAGGACAGTTTCTATATTGAAATGAGTGCGGAAAACGCGGATGCATTAAATGATTTGGACATCATCGTGACATACGGGGATGACAATACTTTAAAAGCGCTACAAAATGATCCGATTTTAGGCAAAGTGCCTGCCATTCAAAAAGGGGCCGTTGTAGTCATTGGCGATAATACGCCACTTGCGGCGGCGGGAAATCCGAATCCGCTATCCATTGCGTACACCATCGATGAATACTTGGGCTTACTTTCTGAAGCGGCCAAAAAGCTGAATTAATATGAAAACGACTGCCTATAAAGAGAACAAGCAAACCCTCATCCCGAAAAGATTTGCAGCATTACTCATGGTGCTCGTATTATTGCTTGGTGTTTGCATCATCGCTTCGTTGCTGTTTGGTTCAAGGGCCATCGGTTTGGCGGATATCATGGACGGGTTATTTCATTCCAATGTCGATACCCACGAAGCCAATGTTGTGCGGCAAAGGGTGGTTCGCACGATGTTCAGCATCATGTGCGGTGTGGCTCTAGGGGTTTCCGGCGCTTTGATGCAATCAGTGACCCGCAATCCGATTGCAGACCCAAGCATTCTGGGAGTGAATACGGGAGCCGCCCTTTTTGTCGTAACCGGGATTGCATTTTTCCATATCACTTCTGCCGGTCAATATATTTGGTTTGCCATTGTCGGAGCAATGATAACAGCCGTATTCGTTTATTCGGTCGGTTCGATGGGAAGCGGTGGCGCGACGCCGTTGAAACTTGTATTGGCCGGGGCCGCGACAAGTGCCGTATTGTCATCGCTTGTCTCGGCCATTATGATTCCCCGCAACAACGTCATGGATCAATTCCGTTTTTGGCAAGTAGGCAGCGTAGGATCCGGCACGTGGGATTCCATTATGATTTTTCTTCCATTTCTAATTGTAGGTCTCCTGATTGCATTGATGACAGCGCCGGCTTTAAATGCAATGCTTTTGGGGGATGAGGTTGCCAAAAGTTTGGGTGTACGGATTGGGTTTATTCGGCTCCTTGCCGCATTTGGCGGAGTGCTGTTATGTGGTGCCGCAACCGCGCTTGCAGGCCCGATCGGGTTCGTCGGCTTGCTCGCAACCCATGTCATTCGATTAATCATTGGACCGGATATGCGATATGTCATCCCGATGTCCGCCTTGACAGGAGCGATCATTTTGACATTTTCCGATGTTATCGGCAGGATCCTGGGAAGTCCGGGGGAATTGGAAGTCGGAGTGGTGACGGCCTTTATCGGTGCCCCCATTTTAATCTTTATCACAATGAAAGCGAAAGTTCGTGAAATATGATGAATGAGACATTGCAGTTAATTCGGACAGCTCGATCAAGAAGGTTTCGCCGTTTTGTGCTTTTGACATCCTTGCTTTGCCTGATCTCCTTTGCTTTGTGCGCCTTGATGCTGATGCTGGGCAACACGATTTATCCCGTCCAAGATGTCATCCGGGTGCTTCTTGGGGAACAAGTCAAGGGAGCATCTTTTGCTGTTGGAACGATCCGATTGCCACGGATGGTGGCAGGACTGTTTGCGGGGTTTGCCTTTGGAGCAGGCGGTTATGTGTTTCAAACGATGCTCCGCAACCCGCTCGCCAATCCGAATGTCATTGGGATTACAACAGGTTCGAGTGCCGCCGCCGTTTTTTGTATCGTCATCCTCCATGCGAGTTTGGCAATGACATCCGTTGCTGCCGTTATCGGCGGTTTAGGTACGGTTTTGGTGATCTATTTGTTGGCGAAAGGAAGTTCTTTTTCCATCGGACGATTGATTTTAATCGGCATTGGCATTCAGGCGATGCTCAATTCCGTCATTTCTTATTTATTGTTGATTGGAAGCCGGAATGATTTGCCAACCGCATTGCGTTGGTTGAGCGGAAGCTTAAATGGTTTAAAAATGGAAACCCTTTTTCCTTTAATCGTGACCGTTGTACTTTTTACTCCCATTCTGCTCTTATACGGCAAACAACTGGAAATGTTGGAATTGGGCGACCAAACCGCTACATCTCTAGGCGTGAACGTGAACATGACCAGAATCATGCTCATGATCAGTTCCGTTTTGATGATTGCCATCGCTACCGCAACGACAGGACCGATCGCCTTTGTGTCCTTCCTTGCGGGACCGATCGCCAATCGGATTATGGGTTCGGGCTATTCCAACATAATTCCTGCCGGGCTCGTTGGTGTCATTTTGGTGCTGGCCGGAGATTTGATTGGCCAACATGCCTTTGAAGCGAGATATCCTGTAGGGGTGATCACCGGCGTGCTTGGAGCGCCTTACTTGCTCTATTTATTAGTCCGTTTGAATCGAAAGGGTGGTTTTTAATGAATCCTGCACACGTGCTGACAGCAAAAAATTTATATGCGGGCTACGATAAAAAGACGGTTTTGCAAGATGTTACCATTACCATTCCAAGCAATAAAATCAGTGTGATTATCGGAGGGAATGGTTGCGGCAAATCCACATTGCTCAAGACGATGGCAAGGTTAATCAAGCCTGCAAGCGGCCAGGTCATGTTGGATGGGAAACCGATTCATCAAATTCCAACGAAACAATTGGCTCGTGTGTTAGGGTATTTGCCTCAATCACCCATTGTTCCTGAAGGGATCACTGTGGTTGATTTGGTAGGCCGGGGAAGATTTCCGCATCATTCGTTTTTAAAAGGCTGGACGAGCAAAGATGATGAAGCGGTCAGCGAAGCGATGGAAATCATGAACATTACGGATTTGGCGGATCGATATATCGATGAGCTGTCAGGCGGCCAAAGACAGCGGGTATGGATCGCAATGGCCCTAGCTCAACAGACGGATATCCTGTTTTTGGATGAACCAACCACCTATCTGGATATCACCTATCAGGTGGAAATATTGGATATGTTGACAGATTTGAACCGGAAACGGGGCACAACCATCGTATTGGTGCTGCATGATATCAATTTATCCGCCCGATATGCGGATCATATTTTTGCCTTCCAGCAAGGAAAGCTGGTGGCGGAAGGAACTCCGTCAGAAGTGATCAATAGCCAATTAATTAAAGATGTTTTTGGACTTGATTGCACAGTGATTCAAGATCCGGTTTCATTATCCCCATCCATTGTGCCAATTGGCAGATATCATAATCATTTGGAAAATTCCCGTTTTGAATGCCGTCTGGAAAAGTGCTGACTTTCCGGCGGCTATTTTGCCGTTTGGCGCAGGAAAATCTAATAAAGGCTTGTACCAAGTCCTTCAAAAGCGCGGCAGGTGAATCAGTCAGCAATCGTAAAAAAACACCATGTTGAAAACTCTTCATTTGATTGTCAGTTATTAGAAACACATTTTCAAAAATGTTATGTTAATAATATAAGTAGCAAATAGATGTAGGAGGTACCAATGATGGAATTTTTTGAAGCAGTAAAAAATCGCCGGTCCATTCGTGCATTGGAAGATGAAGCGGTTGTACCTGATGAAGAAGTGGTTGAAATTGTCAAATCAGCTTTGAATCATACACCGACTGCATTCAATGGGCAAGAAACCCGTGTAGCCATTTTGTTTGGAGAACATCATAAACAACTTTGGGACGACGCGGAGAAAATTGCCCGCGATAAAAATCCGGTAGATTTTGAACGGACACAACAAAGAATTCAAGGTTTCCGTAATGGTCATGGAACTGTTTTATTCTTCCAAGACCGGGAAGTCATTGAAGGTTTGCAAAATAAAATGCCCCATCTCCGTGATGCGCTTGAAGCATGGGCCCATCAAAACCAAGGCATGCTTCAATACGTCATCTGGACGGGATTAGAGGAGGTCGGTTATGCCGCATCCCTTCAACATATAGACATCGATATACGTCCAGAGTGGAACATTCCTGAAAATTGGAAGATTATTGCGCAAATGCCTGTCGGTAAACAAGCGCAGCCGGCGATCGAAAAAGAGATTATCCCGGTGGAGAAAAAACTTGTTGTCCTTAAATAAGTTCCCATCCATCAAACGGACTTCGAGGAAAAGTGAAGGATTCTTTGGATCAAGAAATGATGATGAGCTTGCGAAATAAGTCAAGGACTTGTTTTGCAAGCTTTTTTAATAATAAGGAAACCTCTTTTCTTTCTGTTTTTCAATTTCCTTTGTCAAATATTGAATTTGCCTTTCGAGTTCCTTGATTCTTTCTTCGTACGGGTTTTGGTATGGCGGTTGTGTGGGTTGTTGGGCAGGCTGTGGGGTACGTTGTTGGCGCTGAAGTTGTTCAATCTCCAGGATTGCTGAATAAGTTGAAATCAATGCCCCGATGATTTGAATAATATTGCCGAACACTGCTAATTTTGCAAGACTGATATCGGAAGAGTCATTGCTGGTGCTGTTTTGTGCTGACTGATTTTCTTGTTCAAGTTGAAAAAATGGGTAAAATTCATTGACCATCCTCCAGCTCCCCCGATCCAATTATCTTTTGTATTATATGTTTTTGATAATAAAAAAGTAACTGAATGAAAATTCACGGATGAAGATGGGGAATAGTTCCAATCCTTCTATTGGGGGAAAAAACAAGGTGTCCTGATCCAGAAGTATTGGACACCTTGTTTTATCAATTTAAATGGCCATTCTTCGGCGAATTCCTCATGCACTAATGAGATGTTTTTTAAACGTTCAACAGCTCCTGCTGTTTTTCCGTAAGCTCGATTTCAAAACCCAAGTCTTCCAGCATTTGATAGTCCTGGTTTGATTCTTGTCCTTCCGTTGTCAAATAGTCGCCGACGAAAATGCTGTTTGCCGCGTATAATCCCAACGGCTGCAAAGAACGGAGATTCACTTCTCGCCCGCCGGAAATGCGGATTTCTTTTGTCGGGTTCATGTAGCGGAATAAGGCAAGGACTTTCAGACAATAGCGCGGATTCAGCTCATTTGTCCCTTCCAGTTTCGTGCCCTCGATCGCATGCAAAAAGTTGACCGGAATGGAATCTGCATCAAGCGCCCGCAAAGCCCGGGCGATATCAATCACATCCTGTTTTGTTTCTTTCATGCCGATGATGGCGCCGGAACAAGGGGAAAGGCCGTGCTTTTTCACGATATCAATTGTATTCACCCGGTCTTGGTACGTATGGGTTGTCGTGATGAATGAGTGATGTCTTTCGGATGTATTGATATTGTGGTTGTAACGGTCCACACCCGCTTCTTTCAGCTGCTGTGCTTGTTCTTCTTTTAAGATCCCCAAACAGGCGCATACTTTTAATCCGTATTTTTCTTTGATTTCTTTCACGGCTTCACTGACCACGTTCACATCTTTCCGGGTCGGACCTCGGCCGCTTGCCACGATGCAATAGGTGCCAATTTTATTTTCGAAAGCGATTCTTGCCCCTTCCAAAATTTCCTCTTTTGTGATGAAAGGATATTTTGTGATCGGAGCAGAGGATTTCGAAGATTGGGCACAATAACCGCAATCTTCGGGGCAGTAGCCGCTTTTTGCATTCATGATCATGTTCAGTTTCACTTTTTTCCCGAAGTAGTGTTTCCGGATTGTAAATGCTCCATGCAATAATGGAAGGAGTTCATCATCCTCCGCGTTTAAAATCGCCATCGCTTCTTCATTTGAAAGTTCTTTTCCGTCAATGACTTCTTGGGCTAGAGTTTGCCAATTCATTTTGTTGCCTCCAATACATTGATTAGTCTTTTATTTAAAATGAAGTAAATCCGTCTTGCAAAAAGTCCAGTGACCATCGCCAATACAATGTCAACACCTACCGTGCTTAAAAAGGCGGTTACAAATACGGTTGATGCGCTTGTCGGCATATCAAGCCAGAAATTTAATGCCAAGTAAACGTAAGGGGCACCAATTGCGTAAATCACGAATGTGCCTGCCAAATTCGCCATGACAAATCGTAAACGGGAAGGTTCTTCTCCTCCGCGTTCAATAATGTATCCGATCACAAAAGCGCCTAAAGCAAAACCGGCCAAATATCCGAAAGTGGGCTGCAATACATATGTCAGCCCGCCCCCTTTTGTAAAGACAGGGAGTCCTGCCAAACCTACCAAGATATAAACCAATTGGCTCTGCAAACCTCTTTTGCTTCCTAAAATCGATCCTGCCAAAAATACGATGACAATTTGCAGTGTAAACGGCACAATCGGCAACGGTATCTTGATGAATGCCCCAATTGCTGTAAGCGCCGCAAATATTGCAACGAGTGTAAGGGAATAAATTTGCGAATTTCTCATCGAATTCCCACCTTTCTCTCTTTGAAAAATTCCATGATTTCCTGTTTTGCCGTTTCCACCATCCATTCAATTTCTTCTTCGGAAATGACGTATGGAGGCATGAAATATAAGATGTTGCCAAGGGGTCTGAGCAAAATTCCTTTTTTTAATGCCCTTTTGTATATTTGATAGCCAATACGCTCTTCTTCAGGGAGTGGCGCTTTTGACTTTTTATCGGCAACCAGTTCAATGGCTCCGACAAATCCCGTTTGACGATATTCCCCAACGGTTGGAAGTGAATCGAAGGCTTCATGCGCCAGTTGGTTTAATAATTTTGCTTTGTCCGCAATTTTTTCTAATACCTTCTCTTCTTCAAAGATGGCGAGGACTTCCTTGGCTGCACGCAATGCCAGGGGATTTCCCGTGTAGCTATGGGAATGTAAGAAAGCTTTCATCGTGCCGTAATCGTCATAAAAGGCGTAATAGATTTTGTTTGTCGTCAACACTGCCGAAAGAGGCAAGTAACCGCCAGTAATGCCCTTGGATAAACAGAGGAAATCCGGAGTAATGTCCGCTTGTTCGCACGCAAATAACGTGCCTGTTCTTCCAAAGCCGACCGCGATTTCATCTGCAATGAGATGCACATCATACTGGTCACACAATGCTCTTAATTTTTTTAAGAAAACAGGGGGATACATGTTCATGCCGCCTGCTATTTGGATTAACGGTTCGATGATGGCGGCGGAAAGGGTGTCCGCATGTTTTTCGAACTGTTCTTCAACAAACAGGGCACAAGGAGCATCACATGTGCCTGGATTTTCATTAAATGGACAGCGGTAACAATTCGGTCCTTCTGCACGGACGACATTCAAAAGAAGGGGTGTAAATACTTTGTTGTACAAGTCGACTGCCCCGACAGATAATGCTCCGAGTGTTTCCCCATGATAGGCATTGGTAAAAGTCAAGAACCGTTGTTTATTCGGTTGGCCGGTTTGGACTCTATATTGAAAACTCATTTTCAATGCAATTTCGATGGCGGCTGAACCGTTATCGGCGAAAAATACTTTTTCCAAGCCATCCGGTGTTTTGTCCACCAGCTTTTTTGCCACGTGGATGGCCGGTTCATGGGTAAAGTTTGCAAAGATGACATGTTCCAATTTTTTTGCCTGATCAGCGATTGCCTTGCTGATGCGCGGATTGGCATGTCCAAACAAGTTGACCCACCAGGAGGAAACCGCATCCAAATAACGGTTTCCTTGCTTATCGTACAGCCAGACTCCTTCGCCCCGCTCAATGACGATAGGAGGGAAAGATTCATAGTCTTTCATTTGGGAGCAAGGATGCCAAATATGTTTTAGATCAAGGTCTTGAAGTTCCAAGTAATTCAACCGTAATCAGCCTTTCAAAAATCGTTTCTCCGTCAAAGCTTTCAATCGTCCGGTTTCCCTCGACAATGACTATTGGCTTGTCAGGAATGAACCGGCGCAAAGTTTGGACGTTATTTTGTTCAATGGGACTATTTTTATATTGGTTGATGACGATGCCAAGCACTTCTATTCCTCTTGTATTTAGAGCATCAAGAGATAATAATGTGTGATTGATCATGCCAAGTTTTGAGGGTGTCACCAATACAACCGGCAGTTTTGAGCGTTGAATGATATCCAACAAAGTCAATGCAGTATGGGGTTGCAAAGGTACAAACAGCCCTCCAGCCCCTTCGCAAATCACAGCGTCATATTCTTTTGTTAAATGGCTTATTTTATTCAGTATTTGTGCCCCACTGATCCATTCCCCCTCCAGCTCGGCGGCATAATGGGGAGAGGCGGGAACAGGGAAAGAATATGAATTGATTGATTCGGGAGATAAAGGATGCAAACTATAATTTAAGTAAGTAGACGTATCGTAATAGTAGGTTATATCCCCCTTTTTTACCGCTCCCGTTTGTACGGGCTTATAGGGTACAACTTTTAACCCTTTTCTTTGCAAATACCGCATAATCAATGTTGTGATGAAAGTTTTCCCTACATCGGTGTCTGTTCCTGCAACCCAAAAATGGTTCAACTTATCACCTTCTTAGCTGTTGTGATTTTATGTTAACTTAGTTATTTATTAAGTTAACACATTTTCTTTTTCCAGTAAATATTTTTTTGGAATTTTGTATAAATTGAATCAATTTCATAAATCATAGTTTTTCTGAAGTATAGAGTACCCCTATACTAAAAACTTTGTTTTTTTTAAATTATGCAACTTGGTTTTGTTGCTGTAATAAAGCATTGATTCGATCAACAGCTAGTTTGCAGGTATTATAAATTAACGTCACCAGATTGAAATGCATTTTTGCTTTCTTTCCTGTACGATGACGGACATTGTTTAATTGAAAGTATTCCTTTAAATAAGCGTTAACGCGTTCGACTGCTGTACGTTCTTGATAAAGCTGTTTCCATCGTTCTGTCCCACGTGCTGGATAGGTAAATTTACGGATATCTATATCACATTTGATTTTGAAAACTTTTTGGCAAAGGGTGTCTTCTCGTAATGGGCAAGTTGCACATTCCTTTGGACGTGTGAATTTTAATGTATTGTACTTAGCGTCAAAGCTGTCATATTGGTAACTATGTTCACGCACACAGGTTGGACGAAAATGTTCATCGAATCCTATATATTCTCCTTCTCGGCGAACGTTGTAAGGAATCACGACTCGCATGGACTGTGATACGGCTTGACGGTAAATAGGTTCAACATCATAACCAGCATCAAATATAGCGATTGTAAATTGACCGTTTCCTAAGTGATGAAGTTTTTTCAATAATGGAATCGCAGCTTTACAATCACTTAAATTACCTGAGGACATCAAACGAGTGATGATATATTGACTTTTCGTCGAAACAGCTAAATGTGCTTTATAACCAAACCAGAATGTATTTTTTCCTTTACTATTCTTTTTCACACCCCATTTTGGCTCAATCGGTACATCCTTCCAAAGGGTTTCTAATGGGATATCCAGCTGTTCTTTCAGTTCTTTTTCATAGGTTGATTGATTTCCTTTTTTCTCTACTTGTTCGGCTAACCAAACAGCTCGTTCAGCTTTCGTTTTACGACCACGTTTTTTAGGAGTTTTAGGTGCTTTCTTTTCTGATGGTGTGAAAGCATCACGAGCTTCAAAGTGACTCGCATCGATGGCGACATGTTCATCATTTAGAAAGCCTTCCAACATCGCTGTTTTGATGAGTGTATCGTTCATTTTATCTAGCACATCTGATTCACTAATGACTTGAATCATGCGTGAATAAGAGCTTTCAGATGGTACGACATCAGACACAAGGAATCCACAGTCGAAACGAAATAAAGGATCATGAACCAAACGTTTGACTAAATCCTTGATAGTTGGAATACGTTCGACAATACGTATAATCAGCGATTGAATCATTGCACCATAATTCAATTCACGTGGTGCACCTTTCAATGTCTTTTTAGAAAACAATTGAAATATAGGCTGAATGTCGATAGCACTAAAAATGGCTTCATAACGATGGGAACTTTCCATTTCTAATAATTGATGGATGTCAAAAAGAGAAATTTGTTTTACAATAGTCATAGGGTACTCACCTCTTTCGTATGGTTTGTTTGGTTACCTACCATTATAACGAAATTTGGGGAGGTACCCATTTTTTATTGTCTTGAATCCCTTGAAAATCAAGGGGTGAGAATTATGAAATTAACTCAATTAGGTAATTGGTTTTGGAATGGTGAGACTATTTGGAGGATTTATTCAATGAAGGCCGATGTTGGAATTCTTTTAGTATAAAAATCAAATGTGATTTTTGTAGAGTTGTGTTAAAATTCTTTATTATTACAAAATTTGTATATTTTTTTAAGAAATAATGTTGTTCGAAGCTTGAATAGTTGATAGGAGTGTAAAACATGATTGGCACAATCGTTAATACCGTTTGTATTCTGGTGGGCAGCTTGGTAGGCAGCATATTGAAAAAGGGGATTAAAGAGGAATACCAAACGGCGTTATTTACCGCAATGGGATTTGCGGCTACAGCATTGGGCGTAAATGCCATTGTTCAAAATATGCCCAATAGTGAATACCCGGTATTATTTATCGTGAGTTTATCGATCGGCGGGTTGGTGGGAACAATCATCGATTTTGACGGGAAATTCAAAAAAGTCGTTGATCGTTTTTCAAAAACGGATTTAAGCAAGGGATTATCTACGGCAATTTTGCTGTTTTGTATTGGCACTTTATCGATATTAGGGCCTGTGGAAAGCGCGCTTCATCAAAATCATACATATTTATTTACCAATGCAACCCTGGATTTGGTGACATCAATGGCATTGGCTGCCACTTACGGCATCGGCATCGCATTTGCAGCGGTAGTATTGTTTTGCTGGCAGGGGGCTATTTATCTAAGCGCAACCTATATCGCTCCTTTTTTGACAAATGAATTGATGACGGAAGTTTCCATTGTGGGCGGCATATTGATCTTAAGTTCAGGATTGTCGATTTTGGGAATCAAGGACAGCAAGTCGTTGAACATGCTGCCGGCGCTATTTGTACCGGTGCTTTGGTTTCTCATTCTGGCGGTGTTTAAATGAAAGTTGGAGTAAAAAAGAGGAAAGATATGACCAGTTCAGGAGGATCAGGTATGGATGACCGTTTGCAAGAACAAATGCATGAACGAATGAATAGAAAGCCGATGAAGCTTGCGGCCATTTTGGGGGCATTGGGGGCTTTTGCTCCGTTGTCCATAGATATGTATTTACCGGCACTCCCGCATATTGCAAAAGAACTTCATACAAGCCAATCAATTGTGCAGTTGAGTTTAACTTTTTTCTTATTCGGACTTGTATTGGGCCAATTGATGGTGGGCCCGATCAGTGATGCAAAGGGACGGCGGAAACCGTTGTTGTTTGGGCTTTTGGTTTATGCTGTGTGTTCATTGTTGTGTATTTTTGCTCCAACCATTGAACTATTTATTGTTTTGAGATTTTTGCAGGGAGTATCTGGTGCAAGCGGTATTGTGCTGTCCCGCGCCATTTTGAGGGATGTTTTTTCCGGAAAAAAATTGACGAAGGTTTTTGCTATGCTGGCTTTGGTGCAAGGTGCTGCTCCGGTATTGGCTCCGGTGCTTGGGGGCATTATATTGCTTTTCGCTCCTTGGAAAGGGGTATTTCTATTCTTGGCGGTTGTCGGGTTGGTCATGTTCTTCATTGTTCTGTTTTATTTGCCGGAATCATTGGATGTTCGTATGCGGAGCAAGGGAAGCATTAAAGAAACGTTCATCACCTTCAAAAAATTGTTTCTGGACCGCAGCTTTATCGGATATGCATTAGTGATCGCCTTTTTGTTTACCATGATGTTTGCGTATATTTCGGGTTCTTCCTTTGTATTCCAAGAGATGTATGGACTTTCCGCGCAGCTTTATAGTTTGATTTTTGCCGTGAATGGCATTGGCATTGTTCTGTGCAGCCAATTGACCGGGCGGTTAGTGGGGATTGTGAGCGAAAAGAAGTTGTTGGTTACCGGAATCGGACTGTCCTTTGTCGGAACGGCTGTTTTATTGGTGCTGCTTCTATTGAAGGCAAAGATTTATTTCATTTTGCCGCCATTATTTTTGGCGATTGCCAGCATGGGAATGGTCAATACATCCGGACAATCATTGGCTTTGCAAAATCAGGGGAAAGTGGCCGGAAGTGCTTCCGCTTTGCTGGGAGTATTGCAATACGCGATTGCGGGATCCTTTGCGCCTCTGACAGGATTGGGAAATGATCCATCTGTATCGATGGGGATTGTAATGATGATTGGAAGTGTTTTCGCCATTCTTTCTTATCTTTTCCTGATCAGGAAGAATCAAGTGGTAACTGATAAATAGGGAAGTGGCATCCGCAGCAATATGGGGTGATTTGCACTAAATGAGTGGCCAAGTGCACCAAATGCGGGGGTATACGCACTAAATGAGTGGCCAAGTGCACCAAATGGGGAAGTATACGCACTAAATGAGTGGCCAAGTGCACCAAATGGGGAAGTATACGCACTAAATGAGTGGCCAAGTGCACCAAGTGCGGGGGTATACGCACTAAATGAGTGGCTAAGTGCACCAAATGCGGGGGTATACGCACTAAATGAGTGGCCAAGTGCACCAAATGGGGAAGTATACGCACTAAATGAGTGGCCAAGTGCACCAAATGGGGAAGTATACGCACTAAATGAGTGGCCAAGTGCACCAAGTGCGGGGGTATACGCACTAAATGAGTGGCTAAGTGCACCAAATGCGGGGGTATACGCACTAAATGAGTGGCCAAGTGCACCAAATGGGGAAGTATACGCACTAAATGAGTGGCCAAGTGCACCAAATGGGGAAGTATACGCACTAAATGAGTGGCCAAGTGCACCAAGTGCGGGGGTATACGCACTAAATGAGTGGCTAAGTGCACCAAATGCGGGGGTATACGCACTAAATGAGTGGCCAAGTGCACCAAATGGGGAAGTATACGCACTAAATGAGTGGCCAAGTGCACCAAATGGGGAAGTATACGCACTAAATGAGTGGCCAAGTGCACCAAGTGCGGGGGTATACGCACTAAATGAGTGGCTAAGTGCACCAAATGCGGGGGTATACGCACTAAATGAGTGGCCAAGTGCACCAAATGGGGAAGTATACGCACTAAATGAGTGGCCAAGTGCACCAAATGGGGAAGTATACGCACTAAATGAGTGGCCAAGTGCACCAAGTGCGGGGGTATACGCACTAAATGAGTGGCTAAGTGCACCAAATGCGGGGGTATACGCACTAAATGAGTGGCCAAGTGCACCAAATGGGGAAGTATACGCACTAAATGAGTGGCCAAGTGCACCAAATGGGGAAGTATACGCACTAAATGAGTGGCCAAGTGCACCAAGTGCGGGGGTATACGCACTAAATGAGTGGCTAAGTGCACCAAATGCGGGGGTATACGCACTAAATGAGTGGCCAAGTGCACCAAATGGGGAAGTATACGCACTAAATGAGTGGCCAAGTGCACCAAATGGGGAAGTATACGCACTAAATAGGGAAAACATCCACATCAAATAAGTCTACATACCCACTAAATGCGAACTTTGCTCTATCCATTGGAATACGATCCACCCCATAATAATCAAAAAAGCACAAACCTTGCCCTGGTTTGTGCTAAAAATTTATTCCGTTACGATGACGCTTTTAGGAAACGTTGCAAAATATGGGGAGTTTCCTTGTCTGAAGAAGACAAACAAATACGTGTCGCTTTCAACAATCTTTCCAATTTGATACGCTTCGTAGTCAAGGTTGAATGGAACGATGAGGGAATGTTTCACCAGTTCCTTTTCATTCACTTTCATTTGAACGAATTCTTCCCCTGCGATTTCCGGTGTTTCAATCAACTTTTTATTGATGGCCTTTAATTCCTCTTTTGGAATCCGCTCATCCCACCAAAGTTTCCGGGGATGGAACTGCTGTTTTGATAAGAAGTCCAGCTTCATTAAACTGTGGACAATCCCTAAGTTCACATTTGGCAAAGTGCGCAAAAATTCATCCAATCTTGTAAACAAATCTTCCAATTGATGGCCAATTCTGGACCAGCCTTTTTCTTCCCAGAACGTACCGAAATTTTGGAAGAAGTCGAAAGGTGTTTCAAAAACTTCCGTTACTAAATATTCAACCGTGCCGTCCATGCGATGGGCGTTCCAATATTTTTCCAGCACGTCTTCCGCTTGCTTGATGCGGATGATGTCATCAAAGCTCAACACGTTGTTCGATAAAATTTCATAAGGTGCAATATCCACGTATGTATACCCGAATTTTTCCGATTCAATTCGCAATCCCGTGCCCCTCAATAATTTCAGGAAGCCCAGCTGCAATTCTTCGGGACGCATCTCGAACACATCGTTGAATGTTTTGCGGAAACTTTCGTAGTCCTCTTCCGGAAGGCCGGCAATCAAATCCAAATGCTGGTCGATTTTTCCTCCTTCCTTCACCATTGTGACCGTTCTTTTCAGTTTTTCGAAGTTTTGCTTCCGTTTTACCAGCTCATTCGTTAAATCGTTCGTTGATTGAACCCCGATTTCAAAACGGAACAATCCCGCCGGTGCATGGTCGTTTAAAAATTGAATGACTTCCGGCCGCATGATGTCTGCCGTGATTTCAAATTGGAACACCACGCCAGGTACATGTTCGTCGATCAAAAATTGGAACATGTCCATCGCATAGCGGCGGCTGATATTGAACGTGCGGTCTACGAATTTGATGGTTTTTGCCCCGTTCGCCATCAAATAACGGATGTCCTCTTTGATTTTTTCCCGGTCAAAATAACGGACACCGATTTCAATGGATGATAAGCAAAATTGGCAAGAAAACGGACAGCCGCGGCTCGTTTCAATATACTGGATCCGCTTTGAAATAGAATCCCGGTCTTCTTCAAAACGGAAGGGGCTCGGCAATTCCCGCAGATCGATTTTTGGGGGCTGTGGATGGATGTTCATCTTGCCATCTTTCAAATAGGCAATGCCGGGCACTTCCTCCAAAGGAATTTCTTCATGAACATAACGAAGCAGTTGTTTGAAGGAATATTCCCCTTCGCCCATGATGATGAAATCGACAAGCCCATCCAACCGGCGCAGCCAATAATGCACGTCATAGGACACTTCCGGACCGCCCAACACAATTTTTGTTTTGGGGCTCACGGCGCGCAGCATTTGAATGACTTTGATCGTTTCTTCAATGTTCCAAATATAGCAGCTGAAACCGACCAAATCCGGTTTCCGTTGATACAACTCGGTCACAATATTCAACGCCGGTTCCTTTATCGTAAACTCGACAATCTCCGGATCAAACTCCGGCCGGGCATATGCTTTCAAATAGCGGATGGCCAAGTTCGTATGAATGTATTTGGCGTTCAATGTTGTCAGTAAAATATTCATCAGTCGAACTCCTTTAAAACGATTAATCAACACACTTCAATCTATCACATCTATTATACACATAAATCGCGGACGTTCTCCTAAGAATAAAAAGTCACGAAAAAATAATTTTGACAGGATGCTTTTCAAAATAGGATGGATCTTCCTTAGAAGAGATGTGTATTTCCATTTCCAGATCATTTTTGAATTCGGGAAATTCAATCTCATCGGCTTGCTGTATGATTAATCTTGCATTTGCGGCTTTTTGGGGGGAGATTTCCTGATGCATTTCATAGATGGTTTCATCTACCATGCGTTCATCCACCGATAATCTTTGAGCGGAGATGATGATTGCATCTTTGCGTTTATTCAGTATATCAAAAGTGATGGTGACCGTTGTCTTTGATTGATTTTTATTTTTCTTCATATTTAATACCGTTATTTTTACATGTTCATTGTCGGCCACCAGCTGCCGGATTTCTCTTTCTTTGTCCTCATCCCTTTCGTTTTTCCCCAGGTTCGATTGTGAAGGGACACCGCAGGCAAAAAGAATGAAAACAAGAAACAACAAATAAAATCGATGCAAGTTTTTCATAAATGTCACCTTTAATCATCATGAATTGGTTGAAAATAGATCAAATGTTAGTATGAAAATCTCTGTTCCCATTTATACATGACGGTTGATTCATCCAATGAATCGTTTTTTTAGAGATTATCGTGATAATGCGTTCTTAAATTGTCTGAAAAACCATGAAAATTTCCCGCAATTCTGTAGTATAATTGAATAAAATGTAAATTGTGAGAAAGATTTCAGAAAAGGTTCACCTTCTCTTGAATGGAATAAAGAGGTGTATAGATGGATAAAGTATTTGCCATTGGAGATATACATGGAAGTTATCAATTGCTTGACAAAGTATTGGATTATTGGAATCCCAATGAAGAATTGCTAATTTTCTTAGGGGACTATATTGACCGTGGGAAAGACAGTTTGCAAGTATTGCGGAAAGTGATCGAGCTGTCGAAAGAATACAAAGTGATTACGTTAAGCGGGAATCATGAACAGATTTTTTTGAATTGGTTGAAAAAGCCGAAAGTGATGTCGGAATTTTATTTTGACCAAAAAGTTGGCGGGGCAAGCACCATTGAAAGTTTCTTCTCTGCCATGCCACACCAACCATCAATGGAAGATTTGAGCGTTGAACAAATGGTGGAAATCTTAAAAACGAATTTTGCGGATGAAATCGAGTTTCTTAAAAACCTTCGTTTGTACTATTATTGGAGACCATATGTTTTTGTCCATGCGGGGATCAATGCCGGTGTCGATGATTTTTTGGAAACGGGTTCGGATGAATTTCTCTGGATCCGGGAAGAATTTACGAAAGTGCCCCACCAGGCGAAAGAAATCGTCGTCTTTGGCCATACACCCACAATCTTTTTAAATGAAGACGGCTCAAGCAAAGTTTGGATTTCCCCTTGCCGAAAAAAAATCGGCATTGATGGCGGCGGAGAGATTTATAAAGATGGAAACATCCATGGAGTTCGTTTCCAAAGAAATTCCTCAGAAATCGAAGTGTATTCCGCCAACGGAAAGGGAATTACCACAAGCCATTTTACATTGTAACAGGGAATTTTCAAAAAGTGGAATGGAACAGGATTCCAGGATTCACCTATTAGTGAATCCTTTTTTTGAATATCGATAAAAATTAATTTATTGTTAATATAAGAAGGCCCAGGAATGACCATTACGGAATGGAAGCCATACTAAGATTAATGGAGATTCAATGGAAGTGGTGAAGTGAATGAGTGCAATCAATGCGATATTGCAAATCCTGTTTGTTTCAATCATTATCTTTTTTATCAGCGGAAGGCTCATTGGTTCCAATGTGAACCTGTTTCGGAGAGTGTTGTCTGTCATCATCAGTGTCTCATTCACTACCTTTGTATTTTGGTATACGTACATAAGGGAAAATCCAAAATATGAAGATGGCGTTGTCAGCGTCGCGACTTTGTTATGGATTGGCAGCATGCTATTAATTTCCATGCTGATTTATTTGTTTTTTGAACTCTTTGATCCGATTGCACTGGATGAAAGTGCCGGACGGTATGCGGAGAAAAAGACGATTTTCAGGAAAGTGATCAATTATTGGCGATATCAAAAACGTTTGCGCACAGTGGTAAAAGCGGCGGTGACCAACGGAATCACGAGAACGGTCAAATATGCAAGAAACAGAGATACGGACAAGCAATTGGCGATTGCTTTAAGGGCAACCCTTGAAGAGAGCGGCGGCATTTTCATCAAATTCGGACAAGTGTTATCCACCCGGAAAGAATTGTTTTCCCCGGTCTTTACAGAAGAATTGAAAAAACTGCAACAAAAAGTTTCACCTATGACCTATGATGAGGTAACAGCGATTTTAAAAGAAAATTATTCCCGGGATGTGGATGAAATTTTTTCTTTTTTTGAAGAAAAGCCATTGGCGGCGGCTTCCATTGGTCAAGTCCATCGTGCCGTGCTGAGAGACACCCATGAGGAAGTGGTGGTGAAGCTTTTGCGCCCGCAAGTGAAGACCATTATGCGGGAAGATTTGGGCATTCTGTTGGAATTTGCCGATTGGATCACCGCCAAATCCCAATGGGCGGAGAGCATGGGATTCAAAGCATTGGCAGAAGGTTTTGCCAATTCAATGAAGGAAGAAACGGACTTTTCCATCGAAGCGCGCAATATGATTCAAATCCGCAATATATTGAAGAATAGCAAACTGAATGTAAAAATTCCAAGGGTTTATGAACAATACAGCAATGAAAATATTCTTGTGATGGAATATGTGAAGGGCGTAAGCATTGCTGAACTGGATAAAATAGAAGATCAATATTACATTGACCGGAGTGAGTTGGCGAGAAAACTCATTTGCTCCTATTTGGAACAGGCGCTGGTCTCCGGAATCTTCCATGCCGATCCGCATCCTGGAAATATTGCGGTGAACCCGGAAACGGGGGAACTCATTCTGATGGATTTCGGGGCGGTTTGCCGATTGTCGGGTCAACAGCTGGAGGGCTTGAAACTGTTTTTCATCGGAATTCAACAGAGCGATCCTTCCATTTTATATGATGCGATTTCACTGTTGATTAAAAATAAAGATGAGATTGATCGGCAAGAATTGGAACAGGCAATCGGCCAAATATTATTGAAAATTTCTTTTGTCAATAAAGTTCCGACAGATGAGACGATTTATTCCATTTTTACAGTAATCAGGGAAGCGGGACTGCAATTTTATTCCCAAGTCAGCCTTGCGCTAAGGGTAATTGTGACATTGGATGGAACCTTGAATATGATAGATTCCAATATCAACATTTTCGAAGAAGCGAGAGAATTTACGAACGATTACATGAAAGCTTCGATCAGAAAGCCGTTCAAAGAGCCGGTTGAAACGATGGAAAAACTGCAGGAAGAACTTGCGTTATTAATCCCGAACTTGCGAAAAATCCCAAGGCGATTTGATCAGTTGGTCCGAAAAATTGAAGATGGAAAGGTCACCTTGCACCATGACATCTTCTCGGATAAAACGAATGCCAAGTTCGTCACTCAACTGTTTTCGAAATTCGTATTATTGATGGTTGGAATTACGTTCGGCATCATTTCCACTGCGCTGCTTGCGATTTCCCAATTTATCGAAACGGTGTATGCCATTTATTTAAATACTGCGGCTTATCTCGGATTGTTTTTATGTTCCATTTTGCTTGTCCGATTGTCCATTCAAGCCATACGGGATATGAAAAAGAGGGATTGATGAATGCACTTTTCCCGGTTGTACGCGGGAAAGGTGCTTTTATTTTGGCTGCGGATTCCAATTACAGATGGCCGGCAGTTTGCTATAATGGTTGGAGTAGAAAGTGGGGATAAAGAAATGAAACTTCAACCGCATCTTTTAGTGATTGACGGAATGGCCCTATTATTCCGTTCTTTTTATGCCACAAGCGTGATGGGGCATTATCAATATTTGCCGGACGGCAGAGCTTCCAACGGTGTGCAGGGATTTGCAAGGCATGTGTTGACCGCCCAATCGATTGTAAAGCCGAGCCATCTTGCCATTTGCTGGGATATGGGGACCCAAACTTTTCGCAATGAGTTGTTTCGTGAATATAAGTCCAATCGAAGCGCTCCACCGGAAGAGATGATTCCCCAGTTTGATATGGCGAAGGAAGTTTCCGAATGGATTGGCTGGAAGAATATCGGCGAAATTGGAATGGAAGCGGATGATTGCATCGGATCCATCGTAGAGAAGTGGAAAGAAGAAGCGAAGATCACCATCATAAGCGGGGACAGGGATTTGTTGCAATTGTTGAACCCTGCCACGGAAATAGCGTTTACCAAAAAAGGCTATTCAGAGTACGATGTCTATACAGTGGAACGATTTAAATCGGAGTATGCGATAGAACCCCATCAGTTTGTGGATGTAAAAGCATTTATGGGGGATTCGAGCGACGGTTATCCGGGTGTCAAAGGAATCGGACCGAAAACGGCACTCCAACTTATCCAAAAATACGGCTCCGTTGATGGAGTTTTAAAAAATTTGGAAGAATTAAAACCAGGCCAACGAAACAAAATCGCCGAGAATATGGAAATGTTGAAACTGTCTTATCAATTGGCATCGATCAACAAAAATGTTTCGATCAAAGCGAGTTTGGATGAATTGACTGTCCCAAATTACAAAGCGGAAACCTTCGAGCATTTGGCAAGCAAAGGATTTACATCCATTGCGAAACATGCCCATTCCTTAATGCCGATTGTTTAAAATATCCATGGACACAAACGGAGGGATCAGTTTGTGTCCTGTTTTATTTTCGGTTCAATTTTCACAAAGCTGAGCACTTTGCTGTTTTTGGAATAAGGAACCTTTCGGATCTGACTATCCCGATTCACGCCACCATTGTCATGGACTATTAAAATTAATTCCCCGTCATCGATTTCGTACCCAATCAGAGGAACCCAATGATACTTGAAAGAAGGCTTTGAATTCCATTGAAAGGTGAAATATTTATCGAACTTTGCTGCTGCCGGTCTGCCTTCATCAATTTGCCGCAAAGCTTCTTTTAAAGAACATTTTTGTACAATCCATTCAGGACCCAAATATCTTTGCAAGTTTTTGATGAGCCTCCAACGAAACAGCCCGATCTTCGTTGTCCCCAGCAAGGAGTAAAGATCATTTACATTTTTGGCATAGTCTATTCCCAATAAATATTTTAAAATCACATAAATTGTTGTCGGACCACAGGCAGAGTTCCGGTAGGATGGAAGGATTTCTTTATGATACTGTGAATGGCCTTGAACATTCAGAATTCTTCTTTTCATCTAGCAACACCCGATTTCTGTTTACAAAAATTGTAGAATAATGGAGGAGAATTAGTATGAATTTCTTATTTACATAAATAGGTTAATAAGATTAAATATGGTATAATCTACTTATTTTTCTGAATCTTCTCATATTAGATGGATAAGAAAGGATGGATTATGACTGAAAATCGATGTCCTGTTTATTAGCTAGATTATTTCCACGGAAATGTTTTTGTCGAAAAAACACCAATTATGACCACAACATATGGGAGGGGACGATGTGATCCAAGCGAACTACAATACGCACAGAGTTCATAAAATCAATGTGGTATTGACGATCATTTTGGTCTTTTTGATTTGTGCATCCCATGTCAATGAAAAAGGGCTTGAAGGAAGCAAATTATATGTCATGGCAGGAACACTGATTCTGTTAGTGTCGATTCTTTTGTATTTTTTGCCGATCAATAAATATATAAAAGGTTTATTAATTTCATTAATTCCAAGTATAGTGATTATTACACTTTTTTTAATGGATGGATTTACTTTAGGAAAACATTATATCATTATTCTGTCCATTGCAATGGTCACAATGTATTTTAAAAAAGAACTGATCATTGCATTAGGTATATTTTTGGATATAGCCTATCTTTCAATCTATATTTTGTATCCGGAAAAATTGATAGGCGCAAACAATAATTTCGTCGTCATCTTTTTTGTAATGAATGCCATTGTTGTGCTGCTTTATTTATTGACTCGATGGGGCAGGCAGCTCATTGAAGATGCCTATCAAAAGGAATTTGAAGCGAAGGAACTGGTAAGCAAGTTGAAGGAAACCTTTTCATCAGTGGAACAGGCATCCGATTTGCTTGATGAACATATTACGAAGTTTTACAGCGACATTAAAAGCATTTATAAATCGAGCAAGGATATTGTGCAATCCGCTGAACAAGTTGGAACCGGCATTCAGGAAGAGGCGGGCAGCGTGTCAGTCATCAATGATTCGATGGGACAGTCGGTTGAAAAAATGGATCAGATTGTCACTGTGGCGGAAGAGATTATGAAGAAATCGGAAAACATGAACAACAAAGTGCGGGAAGGCTGGAACAAAATCAATCAAGTGACAGACTACATGGATTCTGTCGGTACAACCATCAGCAATACGACCATAACCGTCTCCGATTTGCAGGAAAGTTTGGAAAGAGTGAACACGCTCCTTGGCAGCATTAAAGAAATAGCAGATCAAACCAATCTGTTGGCGCTCAACGCAGCCATCGAGTCCGCCCGGGCAGGGGAGCATGGGAAGGGATTTGCGGTTGTGGCGGAAGAAGTGAGAAAGCTGGCCGAACAAAGCGCACGGATTACAGAAAGTATTCAAGTGGTGACGGTGGAATTGTTCACTAAATCCAAAGAAGCGCAGGAAAAATCCGCCCAAGGGGAAATGGCGATCACAGAGGGAAGAAGATTATTGAAAGAGATTGCCGTTTACTTCGATGAAATCAAGGATACTTTTACAGATATTTACGATTCATTGTTAGAGGAACGGGCAGAAATCGAACATGCCAAAAACAATTTCTTTACCATTCAAAATCAAATTGAAACTGTAACCGCCATCTCTGAGGAAAATGCGGCAGCCACTGAAGAAATCATTTCAACTTTGGAAAATGAACATGAATTGCTGGCTTCAATTAATAAGTCCATTGCCGAAATTCATGAACTGAGCAAAAAACTGAGGAAAATGACAAAAAGTTAAAAAGGATGGAAGGGGCCGTCTGAATCGTCATTTTGAGACGGCCCCTTTGCATTCCGCTGAAGTTATATCGAGTGGAAAACTTTTTATCGGCGGTCGGGGAAACAAAGAATGAGATTTTAAGAAAGGGTGTCAGCAAAGTTGGATTTTCGGACACCCTTTTTAATATGCAGGTGAAAAGGATTGGCAGGCGTTCGTTTTTTTATATTGCCTTGCAAATTCTCTCCATTCTTCTGTTGTTAGTATTGGGAAAGTAATGTGCTGATACTGAACATTCTTGCAAAATCTTAACATTTTTGAGTATATTTTTCTTTAAGGTAAAATTTCAGTTAAATATTCGTTATAATATTACACAAGTGCGTGCATCTTTTTTTCATTACACCAAGATTCTAAATATCCCCACAAAATTAATTCTCTAACAATTAGGAGGAAATCTATGAATTTTATTCGGTCAATTACTGATAAAGTTTCGACAAAAAAAGGCGCTTGGATCACGGTTGTCATCTGGCTGATCGTCATGATTGCCATCAGCGCCGGACCAAGACTCAGTGAGTATAAGACTACCAACTTCCAGGCTTTGCCGGATGATGCTCCATCCATTATCGCCCAAAATAAGTTGGACGAATATTTCCCTGACGAACAAGGGACTCCGGGAATCTATGTGTTCCATAAACCTGATGGGGAAATAACAGCCGATGAAGTCGGAAAAATTATTGATGGCATCAAAGAGGCCGATATTGATGGAATCGAAGCAATAGTTGATATCACTGCAATGCCTCCCCAAGCTTTAACGGCTTTTATGTCGGAAGATAAGACCACAATGATTGTTCCGATGAACTTGGAGAAGGATTTGGGAAGTTCCCAGTATGCGGAAATTAATGATAAAGCGACTGAAGTGGGGACGGAAATCGCGGAAGATTTAGGTGTTGAATTCTATATTACCGGACCTGCAGGGATTTCCGGGGATACAGTAAAATTGTTCGAATCTGCGGACTTAAAACTTTTATTTGCAACGATTCTTATTATCTTGGTTTTATTGATCGTGATTTATCGTTCACCGCTACTTGCGCTGATTCCTTTGCTTGCCACGGTTGTTGTGTATCAAGTGGTGAATCAGACAGTGGCGCTATTGGGTGCCGCAGGACTTGAAATCAACAACTCGACAACATCCATCATGAGCATCCTGTTGTTTGCGGCGCTGATTGACTATTCATTATTCGTATTCTCCCGCTATCGGGAAGAACTGAACCATCATGAAGATAAGTTCGAAGCAATGAAAATCGCCATGCGTTCTACTGCAACGCCGGTGTTATTTGCCGCAAGTACGGTGCTTGCCGCAATGATCATCCTGATTTTCGCCCATTTCCGCGAATATCAAAACTTTGCGCCAATCTTTGCAACGGCCATGATCATTATTATGATTGCGGCCATCACCCTTGTACCGGCTTTATTTGCGTTGTTTGGCCGCAAAGCATTCTGGCCGAAAGTTCCGAAATTCGGTGAAGCCAGTGAAGTAAAACATGGCATTTGGGGACCGATTGCGAAGTTTGTCACAACAAAACCGGTATTGGTTGGCGCGACAGTCATTTTGTTCTTGATCATCACAGGGTTGAACGTCTTTAATATTAAATACGAATTTAACATGGTCAAAAATTTCCCTGAAGACTTGCCTTCCCGTGTCGGTTTTGAAATCGTGGAAGAGAAGTTCAATAAAGGGGATTTGGCTCAAACGACCGTACTGGTGACAGGGGAAGATTTAACCTTTGAAGATGTTCAGGAAATCGCCCAGGATTTTTCCGGGAATGAAATGATCGGCTCTGCAAGGGCTTCCGGTGTAACGGATGATGGAAAGTACGGAAAAATCACCATTTCTTTAAACGAAGATCCATACAGTGTGGAAGCGATTGATTTCATTAAGGAATTCCGCGAAGAACATGCGACCTATCAATTAGCCAATGATAAAGAAGTGGAATTGGAATATGCAGGTACGACAGCCAAATTGGTTGATGAAGAAGATGTCAACAACCGGGATATCAAAGTCATCTTCAGTTTGGAAACTTTGTTGATTCTTGTCTTGCTATTGTTCCTGACACGTTCTCTCAAAATGCCGATTTATATGATGGCTACGATTCTGATTTCCTATGCCTCTGCATTAGGTTTGGGATTATTCCTTTTGGATGTGTTATTCGGATATGATGCGGTGTCTACACGGGCTCCGGTATATGCATTCATCTTCCTGGTGGCATTGGGAATCGACTACAATATCATCATGGTGAGCCGCTTCCTGGAAGAGCGGAAATTTGAATCGGTGAAAAACGCATTGGAAATCGCCGTCCGCAATACAGGCGGTGTGATTTCATCCGCCGGTGTCATCCTGGCAGCGACGTTCGCGGCGTTGACGACAATGCCGGTCATCGACTTGTTTGTATTTGGATTCATCGTGGCAGTCGGTATCATCATCGATACGTTCCTTGTTCGGGGAATGTTATTGCCGACACTCATTTTGTTCTTTGAAAAGGATAAAAAGGAAGCGTAAATATTTAGGGAGGCTGGGACATAACTAATAAAGTGAACGAGCTGCAAAAAAATTTTTTGTAAAAAATTGATATCACAGAAAATTGATTGGAGTGACGGGGCGACTCCTGCGGGAACAGCCCGAGTCTCGAGACCCCGCAGGAGCGAAGGTTTGAGCTCCGAGGAGGCTCGAGCCGGGCCCGCGGAAAGCGTCCCCGGAACGGAAATCAATTTTCTTCAATTATCAAAAAAACACCATTTTTCTCCCGTGAGAAAATGGTGTTTTTTATCTTTTGTCCCAGCCTCTTTTTTATTGAATCGGCATTTATGGCTTCCTCCCTTTTTCATAATTTCAATCCACCAACTGGCAGATTGCCCTGGTGAAAAGGGGGATGATAGACTAGCAATCTTCCATTTCGTTATTTAAATAAATTGGAAAACTATTTATAATAGAATTAACTTTAAACCATGGAGTTGTGAAAAAGGGGGATGGTTTACTTGTTCAGCAACTTGAAGTATCCGATCATTCAGGCGCCCATGGCAGGGGGGATTGCAACGGTCGATTTGGCACTCGCCGTTTCAAAGAATGGTGGCCTCGGATTTCTGGCTGCCGGTTATAAAACACCGGAAGCGATCGAAGAAGAAATCTATAAGTGCAAAGAATCCGGATTGCCATTTGGGGTGAACCTATTTGTTCCACAAAATGATCCGATTGATGAATCATTGTATTCGTATAAGGAGCGGCTCGAAGAAGATTTCCAAGTCCCATTGGCCATTCCGGAACCCAATGATGACTATTGGACGGAAAAACTGGAGTTGGTAAAGAAATATAAAGTGCCTTATGTTTCCTTTACATTCGGTTGTCCATCCAGGGAGATCATTGAACAACTCAAGGAAAATGGCAGTGCAGCAATTGTAACGGTGACGAATTTGGAAGAAGCGAAAATGGCTATGGGGAACGGAGCGGATGCCATTTGCCTACAAGGAGCGGATGCTGGAGGTCACCGGGCAACCTTCCAAAATGTGGACGAAGATTCCAATGTGCCATTAACGGAACTAATTGCCATCATTCGAAGGGAAATTCCACTCCCTATGATTGCGGCAGGCGGAATCATGAATGGGAAGGACATTCATCTGGCATTAAGTGCAGGGGCTGATGCCGTGCAACTTGGAACAGCTTTCCTATGTACGGAAGAGAGCGGAGCCAACCCGATTTATAAACAGGCGTTGAAGTCGGGCGAGTTTAAGGAAACGGCTTTAACAAGAACTTTTTCCGGAAGACTTGCGCGGGGATTGAAAAATGAATTTATGGTGAAGTATGAAAGCATTGCACCCCGCTGTTATCCCGCCGTCAATGCATTGACTCAGCCGATTCGCTCAAAAGCATTGAAAGATGGAAATCCTCAAGCCATGTCACTTTGGGCAAGCACGCGTTTTAAAGAGATTCAACAAGGCACGGTGAAGGATGTATTCGAAAAACTCATCAGGGAGCTGGAGCGGTGTCAATCGTGAACTTTTCAAACATAGGGGAAAGTGTATTTCACATATATTGTTGAAAATCTGTTATATCCAGGGGGCTGCGAATGGAAAAAGTGATGCGTTATGGTTGGAAAATTCTTTGGATCATTGGTCTTTTGATTTTGGCCATCATCAGCATTGACTTGAAACAGGAAATCGAAGAGGGCACCAACTATCGGATCGAAGGATATTTATGGTATATTTTTTTCATTCATTTTGTTTGGGGGATCTATTTGTCGTTAATCTCGATTAAACGATGGAAAATCCAATTCAACTTTCCATTGTTTATCGGCGCATTTCTTCCTTGTCTTATTGTCTCGCTAATAATCCCCATTTCTTCTATAACATCGGGGACTGTGCCCTTTGGTCCATGGTTCGTTAAAGTCCACTCTACCGGTTTAGTTGAAATGGCGGCAGGTTTCACATTGATCCTAAGCATTTTTCATGGAACGAAAGAGGAAAAACCATATTGAAAAAATGAAGGACATAACTTTGAGGGTTAAAGTTATGTCCTAAATATTGCGATTAAACGGTTTGCGCATCCAAAAATTGCGTTACATCTTCCGGAGTTTTGGCGTTTGCACTGTGAAGGTGGGCAAGTTTTTCCCCGTTTTTATAAATCAGTAAACTTGGAATTCCCAATACTTGATATTTCTCAGCCAGTTCCGGGAAATGATCGCGGTTGATTTCATACCATTCATATTGGCTGTACTTCTCAATAATTGGATCGATGAACATGTTCATGCGTGTGCAATCAGGGCACCAAGTAGCATAAAATTTTACGATGACTGGTTGATCTTTACCAATAATTTCATTAAATTGTTCTACAGACGTAATTTCTTTCACCATTTTCGCCTCCTCACCTAGTAGTTTACACATTTTGGCGAAAGTCGGAAAGAAATATGTTCCGGACAAAAATGCAAAACTATTAAAACATCAACAAATTTTTCGAAAATTAAAATAAAAGGATTGCGAAATTTCGAAAAATCATCTACACTAAATACAGGAATAGCTACTTTATGTATTTTTTTGAACTTGAAATGAATAGTCATTCATTTTGTTGTAAAATGGACATCTTTTTTCAACTTGTTGAATAAACTAAAAAGGAACAAAGGGGTATAGGAGCGCAAAATGAATGATTGTTCATTCAAAACAGAAAAAGGGGGAATTGGTTGTGACGTACAAGATTGAAAAAGTAGCAGTTATTGGATCCGGCGTCATGGGGTCCGGCATTGCAGCACATTTAGTAAATATCGGCATACCAACATATATGTTAGATATTGTCCCAAAAGAACTGACAAAAGAAGAGGAATCAAAAGGATTAACGCTTGAGCATCCGGCAGTGAGAAACCGCATTGTGAACAATGCAGTGCAAAAATTATTGAAACAAAAACCGGCACCGCTTACATCTCCTAAAAATTTGGCTTTATTGACTGTCGGGAACTTGGAAGATGATTTGGACAAGTTAAAAGAAGTGGATTGGATTATTGAAGTCGTTGTTGAAAATCTAGAAGTGAAAAGAAATCTATTTGAAAAAATCGAGCAGGTCAGAAAACCCGGAACCATCGTCAGCTCCAATACTTCCGGAATCAGCGTAAATAAAATGGTGGAAGGGCGTTCGGAAGAATTTAAGAACCATTTCTTAGGAACACACTTCTTCAACCCGCCACGCTATTTGAAATTGCTAGAAATCATTCCGACAGAACATACATCGCCGGAAGTGTTGTCTTTCATGAAAACCTTTGCGGAAGATGTTCTTGGCAAAGGTGTCGTAATCGGCAAAGATACGCCTAACTTTGTTGCCAACCGCATCGGAACATACGGGTTGCACATTACGCTCCATGAAATGTTGAAACGCGGCTATTCAGTGGGTGAGGTGGACTCTGTAACAGGTCCGCTGATTGGAAGACCGAAATCCGCCACATTCCGCACGCTAGATGTGGTCGGATTGGATACATTCATTCACGTGGCAAAAACGGTGTATGACCAAACAACCGGCGAAGAGCAAAAGGTGTTCGAAGTCCCTGAAATCATTCATAAATTGGTGGAAAGAGGGGCGCTCGGTGCAAAATCAGGTCAGGGCTTCTATGTGAAGAAAGGCAAAGAGATTTACGAAATTGATCCAAATACCCTTGAATATGTGCCGCAAAAGAAATTGCAAGCTCCTTCCATTGAACTGGCGAAACAAACAAAAGGCTTGGATAACCGCTTAAAAACATTGGTATATGCAAATGACCGCGCAGGAGAACTGTTATGGAACATCTTTGCGCCAACATTGATTTACTCTGCGGAACTGAACGGCATCATCGCGGACAATATTGTGGAAATCGATAACGCGATGAAATGGGGATTCGGTTGGAGCCAAGGACCGTTCGAAATGTGGGATGCAATCGGCGTGGAAAAATCCGTGAAGCGGATGGAAGAAGAAGGCCGTACGATTCCTTCCTTCGTGAAAAAGCTGTTGGAAAAAGGCTATGAATCTTTCTATAAAGAAATAGACGGTCAATTGGCATTCTTCAACGGCGAAGAATATGAAGTGATTCCGGTCAATGAAAAAGCGATCGACTTAAAACGTTACAAGAAAAAACACGGTGTCCTTAAATCCAATTCCGGTGCCAGCTTGATCGATATCGGTGACGGCATTTTGCTTCTTGAGTTCCATTCAAAATCCAATGCGATTGGACTCGATATCATTCAAATGATCAACTATGCGATTGATGAAGTGGAAGCGAATTACAAAGGGCTTGTCATCGGAAACCAAGGCAAGAACTTCTGTGTAGGGGCAAACCTTGGCATGATTTTAATGGAAGCCCAAGACGACAACATTTTTGAATTGGATTATGTGGTACGAGCATTCCAAAAAACGATGCGCCGCATTAAATATTCGAAAAAACCGGTTGTGGCGGCTCCATTCGGCATGACGCTCGGCGGAGGAGCGGAAGTGTGCTTGCCGGCAGCGCGCATCCAAGCTTCCATGGAAACATACATGGGACTTGTGGAAGTCGGCGTTGGACTCATTCCTGGCGGCGGAGGAAACTTGGCGCTTTATGAAAAAACGCTGGAAAATCTTCCGAATGGTGTGGAAATTGATTTACAAGCCGTTGCCAATAAAGTGTTTGAAACAATTGCGATGGCCAAAGTATCCACTTCCGCGGAAGAAGCCCGTGAAAACAATTTCTTAAACAAACAGGATGGCATTTCCGTAAATCCGGATCACTTGATTTACGATGCAAAACAAGTGGCGCTTCAATTATACGAATCCGGCTACAAACCGCCGGTGAAAAAGAAAATCAAAGTGGCAGGTGCACCTGGTTATGCAACGTTGCTACTTGCGGCACAAAACTTGCACACAGGCGGCTACATTTCCGATCACGATCTGAAAATTGCAAAGAAACTTGCATTTGTGATTGCTGGCGGCCTTGTGCCATACGGAACAGAAGTGCCTGAAGAATACTTGTTGAACTTGGAACGTCAAGCATTCCTGGAGCTCGTTGCCGATCAAAAATCACAACAACGGATGCAGCATATGCTCGTGACTGGAAAACCGTTGCGTAACTAATATAGAACGAACAAAGGGGGAGTTAACATGCGCGAAGCAGTAATCGTGTCAGGTGCGAGAACGCCAATCGGAAAAGCGAAAAAAGGATCGCTTGCCCAAATGCGACCTGATGATTTTGGCGCAATCGTTGTAAAAGAAGCAATTAAACGTGCAGGATATGAAGGAGAAATAGATGATTTAATTTTAGGTTGTGCCATGCCTGAAGCGGAGCAAGGCATGAATGTGGCAAGAAATATCGGGGCATTGGCGGGGCTTCCGGATACAACGCCGGCCATTACCATCAACCGTTTCTGTTCATCCGGACTACAATCCATTGCGTATGCGGCTGAACGGATCATGCTCGGCCACGCCAAGGCGATTGTAGCAGGCGGTGTGGAGTCCATGAGCATGGTGCCGATGATGGGGAACGTGATCCGGCCGAATCCGAAACTCGCTGAAGAGGCGCCACAATATTACATGAGCATGGGACATACGGCGGAAGAAGTGGCAAAACGCTATGGTGTGAGCCGTGAAGATCAGGATGAATTTGCAGTCCGTTCCCACGAATTGGCTTATAAAGCGATTCAGGAAGGTAAGTTCAACGATGAAATTGTCCCGATCGATGTGGTACAGCATTATGTGGACGAAAATAACACGTTGAAAGAAAAACGCTTCACGTTCTCGATGGATGAAGGGGTGCGCCCAGGAACGACGAAAGAAGTGTTGGCGAAATTGCGTCCAGCCTTCAGTGTAAATGGAACTGTGACTGCCGGCAATGCTTCCCAAACATCTGACGGGGCTGCAGCAGTTCTTGTGATGGACCGGGAAGAAGCCGAAAAACAAGGATTAAAACCAATGGCAAAATTCTTGAGTTTTGCGGTCGGGGGCGTTCCACCTGAAGTAATGGGGATCGGCCCAATTGAAGCGGTACCGAAAGCTTTGAAACTTGCGGGATTAAAACTGGAAGATATCGACTTATGGGAGCTCAATGAAGCATTTGCTTCCCAATCGATTCAGGTGATTCGCCACCTCGGTTTAGACCTGAATAAAGTGAATGTCAACGGCGGCGCGATTGCACTTGGACATCCGCTTGGCGCCACAGGAGCCGTTTTGACGTTGAAATTGATTCATGAATTAAGAAGACAAGGCAAGAAATATGGCGTTGTCACAATGTGTATCGGTGGCGGTATGGGAGCTGCCGGCGTATTTGAAGTATTATATTGATCCGTTCAATAGATTAATAAATGATAGGGAGGAATTGACATGGTTCAAACAACGGATTTTGTAAAAGGCGGAAGCTTCTTAATTGAAGATGTGGATTTAGAGAAAGTGTTCACACCGGAAGATTTTTCGGATGAACATTTAATGATCGCCAAAACGACTGAAGAATACGTAGAAAATGAAGTATTGCCGGTATTTGATAAATTGGAGAACCATGAATTTGAATATTCGGTTGAATTAATGAAAAAAGCAGGGGAACTGGGACTCCTTTCCGCAGACATCCCGGAAGAATATGGCGGCCTTGGCTTGGATAAAATCACTTCCGCGCTGATCGGTGAAAAAATGTCCCGCGCCGGCGGTTTCAGCTTGACGCACGGTGCCCATGTAGGAATCGGTTCATTGCCAATCGTTTTATTCGGAAATGAAGAGCAAAAGAAAAAATATTTGCCAAAACTTGCGACAGGCGAATGGATTGCCGCTTATGCGCTGACTGAGCCAGGTTCCGGTTCCGATGCGTTAGGGGCAAAAACAACTGCAAAATTGAACGAAGCAGGAACCCACTATATTCTGAATGGTGAAAAACAATGGATTACAAACTCCGGCTTTGCTGATGTATTCGTTGTATATGCGAAAGTGGACGGCGAACATTTCACTGCATTCATCGTTGAACGCTCATTCCCTGGAGTATCTGTTGGTCCGGAAGAAAAGAAAATGGGGATCAAATCTTCATCCACCCGCACATTGATTTTGGAAGATGTGCCGGTTCCGGTGGAAAATGTATTATTTGAAATTGGCCGAGGCCATGTCGTAGCGTTCAATATTTTGAATATCGGCCGCTATAAGTTGGGGATTGGTACGGTTGGAGCTTCCAAAAGAGCGTTGGAGCTTGCCATCCAATATACAAATCAACGGAAGCAGTTCAATACCCCAATTTCAAGCTTCAACTTGACGAAAGAAAAACTTGCGACTATGGCATCCCAGCTTTATGCTTCCGAGTCGCTCAACTACCGTACAGTCGGCTATTTCGAAGATCGTTTCAGCAAGCTTACAGAAGAGGAAACAAAAGACGGCAAAGCGGTGGCAAAAGCCGTTGCGGAATATGCGATTGAATGCTCCATCGCGAAAGTGTTCGGTTCTGAAACATTGGATTACATTGCGGATGAAGCGGTTCAATTGCATGGCGGATATGGTTTCATGTCTGAATATGAAGTGGAACGCATTTACCGCGACTCCCGCATCAACCGTATTTTCGAAGGGACGAATGAAATCAACCGCTTGATTGTGCCAGGCACATTCATGAAGAAGGCACTCAAAGGGGAACTTCCTTTATTGCAAGTGGCTCAAAACTTGCAAGAAGAGCTACTCATGCTCATGCCGGAAGAAGTGGGCGATGAACCATTGGCGCAAGAAAGATATCTTGTGAAAAATGCGAAGAAAATCGGAATCCTCGCTGCCGGTGTAGCCGCACAACGTTTCGGCACAAAACTTGAGCAAGAGCAGGAAGTGCTTGTGAACATTGCCAATATCGCCAACCTGGTATATGCAATGGAATCCACAGTGTTGCGTACAGCAAAGGCCATTGAGAAAAGCGGACTTGAAAAAGCGAAACAAAAATTATTGTATACACAAATTTTCTGCCAAGAAGCCTTTGCGGAAATTGAAAAAGAAGCAAAAGAAATCATCATCGCTTCCGTTGAAGGTGACAATGCGCGCATCACGCTTTCCGCTTTACGCAAGTTGACTCGCCACAACCCTTACAACTTGATCTTGAAAAAACGTGAAGCTGCTGATCGCCTCATCGCAGCGGAAAAATATATCGTTTAATCGATCAAAAAATGTCCGAAAGCCAATCATAACGGCATTCGGACATTTTTTTATCATCCGTGAAAGTCCGCTAGTCTGAAATGGTGTTAAATAAAGAAAAAGAGCGGAATGAGTTTGAACATTTCTCCAACCGCTCTTTTTTCATCAATTATTGGTTTTCAAAATATAAATAAAGCCCCAGAAGAATTAATAGAGTAACGATGACGGCGATTGTCACCTTAATAGGAGATACAGGGTACTTGCCGCCCACTTTGCCGGTTTGTCCGTTGACCATAAATTGATAGGTTTTGTCCCGATAACGGAAGGTGGATAGCCATAGCGGCAGCATGAGATATTTATATGTAATATCCGAATGGACGGTTGAAAATCTTAAATTTTTCACCACATCGGCATGATGTTTCCACAAAATATGGTGGGTAATTTGGGTTTCAAGATAATCGTGTATTTCTTCCTTTGCGATTTGCCATCCTTCATCAAGGCCGATGCTGTAGCGTTCGGCCGCAAACCCTTGCAAATAATCTTTATTATAGGACCTTGCCTGTTTCAATTGAAAAGGTTCCACTTTGTTTAAGATGAAAGGGTCATAACGTTTGGAAGCGAGCACGAGATGGTCGTCGATAAATTCTTGATAAAATCCCCTTGTGCGATACCAATCCGTGACGGTTTGCGGTTTCCCGTCTTTATCATAAACCGTTCTTCTTCGTCCGTAAGAGGCAGTGTATTGGGAAGCCGTTTTTGTATCAAAGGTCCAATACGGCAAGTAAATGCCCGTAAATGCTTCCGCCTTTGCCGATTTTCTTGCTTCATTCGGAGCGAACCAGCGCCCTTTGATCCACTTCTGAAAATTTTCATTGGCCTGCTCTTTCGTAATTTGAAATGGAATGATGCCATTTGGTGCAATCGTATTTTCAGAATCGATTTCCATCACATGATTGGAACCGCAATAAGGGCAGACGTTTGCGACTTCCAATGCATCGTATACCAATTCCGCGGCACAGGCGTCACAAACGACCAACTTTTTCTCTTCACCCCACTGGAAACTGCTTCTTGCTTCCGCTTCATGGAAATCCAGCTCCTGCACTTCCTCGTCCACTTGCATATCCGCATCCGGAATATGCTCTTCATGGTGGCAATACGGGCATACCAAGCTGCCGGTTCCGGGATGAAATTTGATAGAGGCTCCGCAAGATGGACATTTCGCATCATACTCATCGACTTCGATGATTCGCTTTTCCTCGTTGCTCATGCTGGTCCCCCTTATTTGCGATCATTCTCATCAATGATATCTCCACATTCCGGGCAGAACTTTGGCGTGAAGGACGGGTCTTCCGGTTGCCAGCCGCATTTGTCGCATGTCAGCTTGAAATCAGCCGGCTTCGGTGCACCGCATTCATGGCAGAACTTGCCTTTGTTTTCCGTGCCGCATTGGCAAATCCAAGTGTGGGAAGACGGCCGCTTGTTCCCGCATTCCGTGCAGAAATTTCCTTGATTTTGAGCCCCGCAAGCACATTGCCAAACCGCGTTTTGTGACTGGACATGAGCAGGTTGTTGTTTTGCCCCCATTTCCAATAAATCTTTCGAGTTTATTCCCCCTGCCTGTTGTGCCATTTGCATGCCGGCAAATCCGACGAAAGCTCCACCCTCATTTTCCGCCGCTTTTCTCATCGCTTCACTTTGGGCATCAATCATCGTCGCACCAGCCATGGATGGATTGCGGAACACGGCGCTTCTTTGCAGTTGTTTGATCATGTTTTCATCTTCTTCCGAAGCATTGACCGCATTGATGCCGAATGAAACGATTTCGATGCCCCTTTGCTTTCTCCATTTATCCGATAACACTTCATTCAGTGCTTGGGCGATCTCCATCGTGTGTTGGGGAAGTTCGCTGTAGCGTACGCCCATCGCCGAAATTTTTGCAAAGGCCGGTTGCAATGCCGTCAACAATTCCGACCGCAGCTGGCCATCGATTTCAGCCCGTTTATATTCTTCTTGCACATTTCCGGAAACGTTCGTATAAAAAAGAATCGGGTCCACAATTTTATAGGAATATTCTCCATGGCAACGAATGGAGATGTCGATATCCAGCCCGATGTTCCGGTCGATGATGCGGAAAGGAATCGGTGTAGGCGTTCCATATTTATTTCCTGTGATTTCTTTCATATTAAAGAAATAAATCCGCTGATCTTTTCCAGGTTCGCCGCCGAAACTGAAACGCTTTCCGAGGGATTCGAAACTTGCCTGGACAGATTCGTTCAAGTCCCCATAAAAAATGCTCGGTTCCGTTGAAAAATCGTATACGTATTCCCCCGGTTCAGAGCAGAATTCCACGATTTTTCCCTGGTCGACAATAATCATGCTTTGCCCTTCGTTGATGGCAATGATGGAACCGTTGCTGATGATATTGTCGCTTCCTTTTCGATTAAAGCCCCGTTTGCCTCCGCGTTTTTTTCCTTTTGTTATTAATACGTCCGCCGGGATGGAGTCGCAATAAAAATACTCTCTCCATTGATCCGCAAGCACCCCGGCCAAAGCGCCAACCCCCGCTTTCAATAAGCCCATCACATTCCCTCCAATCTACTAATTGCCATATAATTCATTCTACTTCGAATCCCATTCGAATGCATTATAATTTCATGAAAATTCTGCTTGAACACATGATTTGAATCATGCATGATAAAAATAAGAGAAGTTAGAAATATTATGAATACAAGGAGAAAAAAGAGATGACGTTGAAATTTATCCATTATCCAAAATGCACAACTTGCAAAAAAGCGCAAAAATGGTTGGACGAAAATGGAATAAACTATGAAGCCATTCATATTGTAGAACAAACTCCTACGAAGGAAGAATTAAAATCCTATTGGGAAAAAAGCGGACTGCCTCTGAAAAAGTTTTTTAACACATCCGGACAAAAGTATAGATCCCTTGGTTTAAAGGATAAACTAAATGCGATGTCCGAAGAGGAACAGCTGGAATTGCTTGCCTCTGATGGAATGTTGATCAAGCGTCCAATCGTGACGGATGGGGAAAAAGTCACTCTTGGATTCAAAGAGGAAGAGTTTGAAAAGACATGGAAGTAATCCACTGAAATGGCTTGTTTTTGCTATGGAAATATGTCAAACTGGTTAAAAGATTACATATGATGGAGGTTAAAGTATGACAGTACCTAAGGAATTACGTTATACTTCAGAGCATGAATGGGTAAAAGTGGAAGATGGTAAAGTGCGTGTTGGAATCACTGATTTCGCGCAATCTGAACTTGGCGATATTGTGTTCGTGGAACTTCCGCAAGTGGGTGACGAAATTCAAATGAACGAGCCGTTTGGAAGCGTTGAATCCGTAAAAACGGTTTCTGAATTATATGCACCGGTTTCCGGCAAAGTTGTTGAAGTGAATACTGAACTGGAAGACAGCCCGGAACTTGTGAATGAATCACCATATGAAAAAGCTTGGATGATTGTCGTTGAACCTTCAGATGCTTCCCAAATCGATCAATTATTGACTGCGGAACAATACGAAGAAATCATTTCGGAATAGTATGTGAAAAACGCCAGTGAAAGAACTGGCGTTTTTTTTAAAACAAAATATAATAAATAAACAACCTTTTTATTTTATTTTTGTTTCTTCGGTTTTTATTATAGTACTTGGGGTGATCAACATGCATTATGAAAAATGTATTATTGTTGAAGGTCGTTCGGATATGATGAAATTGGCCCCCATATTTGCGGAAGAGGTGAAAATCGTCTGTACAAATGGAACCATCAGCGAAGATGCGTTGCTGGAACTCCTTGAGCCTTATGAGGAATGCGAACTATATACATTTTTTGATGCGGATCAATCGGGCGATAAATTAAGAAAATTGATGAAGCGGATCTATTCTGAGGCTACCCATCTCAACGTTCCGAAGACTTATATGGAAGTGGCGAATGCCCCAAGAAAAGTATTGGCACAATTACTGAAGGAAGCGAAATTTTCAGTACACAAAGAATATTTAGTATAGGAAATGATCGAAATGGAAGAATGGACAATTGAAACTTGGAAAGAGAAAGCAAAAAATCATGAAGTAACGGCTTTATATTTATACACACCCTTTTGCGGAACATGCAAAGTGGCATCAAAAATGTTGGAAGTCGTCGAAGTGTTGCTGCCACAGATTCCCATTGGCAAAGCGAATATCAATTTTCTGGAGGATTTCGCTTTTGAACAGCAAATCGAAAGCGTGCCTTGTCTTTTGATTACGAAGAATGGAAAAGAGCATGAAAAAGTTTATGCCTTTGAATCCGTACAAAACTTATATGAAAAGTTGAGATTATAGTTGACATATGATAGATTACATGGTACATTGGTTCCATAATTAAATAGAAAACTCTTATTAAGAGTGGTGGAGGGAAGTGCCCTATGAAACCCGGCAACCATCATATTTTTGATATGATAAGGTGCCAAATCACGCAAAGTATTTATTACTTTGAAAGATAAGAGGAAGTTTTACAAATTCTTCTGGGTTGTTCAACTTCCCTTCTACTTATCAAAGTAGGAGGTTTTTTTATTGAAATTTCCTCTTTTTACATTGCTAAAGTAATAGAATAAAAACTGTAAAATTCACAGATGCAGTATTAAAACTTTATTGCGGTTTGTCAAAGGAGTACTCATATGATTGAAGTAAAAGATGTCACAAAAATATTTAAAACGAAAGATGGAGAATTAACCGCAGTTGATCATGTCAGTTTATCCGTTCAAAAAGGTGAAATTTTCGGAATCATCGGATATAGCGGTGCCGGAAAAAGTACATTGATCCGCCTTTTGAATGGACTTGAAAAACCAACAAGCGGTTCAGTCACTGTGAATGGTCTTGAGATATCATCGATAAAAGGAAAAGAGTTGCGCAAAGCGCGCCAAAAAATCAGTATGATTTTCCAACATTTCAATCTATTGTGGTCGAGAACGGTTGCGGAAAATATCGCATTCCCTCTGGAAATCGCCGGTGTTCCAAAGGCGCAACGGGACAAGAAAGTTCAAGAATTGATCGAACTTGTGGGGCTGGGCGGAAGAGCGGATGCTTATCCTTCCCAGCTTTCCGGGGGACAAAAGCAGCGTGTGGGGATTGCGAGAGCGTTGGCAAACAATCCGGAAGTGCTGCTCTGCGATGAAGCGACGAGCGCATTGGACCCGGAAACAACCGATTCGATTTTGAGTCTGTTGCAAGATATTAATCAGCGCCTCGGATTAACGATTGTGTTGATTACCCATGAAATGCATGTCATCCGCAAAATTTGCCATCGGGTGGCGGTAATGCAAGCCGGGCGCATAGTTGAACAAGGGGACGTACTTGAGGTGTTCCGAAATCCTCAAGCGGATATTACGAAAAACTTTGTGATGCAAGTGTCCGATTCAAGAGAATCCAAAGAAGCGATTGAGCATATTTTGAAAAATTACCCAACAGGGAAATTGGTGAAATTGATTTTTGTAGGAAATACATCCGATCAACCGGTTATTTCTTACTTGATCAAAGAATTCCAAATTGATGTTAATATCCTTTACGGCAATATATCCGAAACTGCCAATGGCCCTTATGGAACATTGATCGTCCAACTTGACGGAGATAAGGAAAAAGTGGAAAAGGCGTTGGAAAAATTGCAGACGATGAACATTAAAACGGAGGTGATTTCCAATGATTGAAACTTTATTTCCAAATGTAAAGTGGGACCTCATGTGGCAAGCTACTTATGACACGGTCTACATGACGGTTGTCTCAACGGCGGTCACCTTCGTTCTTGGATTATTGATCGGTATTTTGCTTTTTTTAACTAGTCCCCATCAATTGTGGGCGAACAAAGTGGTTCATTTCTTGACGGGATCCCTTGTCAACATCTTCCGTTCGATTCCGTTTATCATATTGATCATTTTGTTGATTCCATTTACGAAGTTTTTACTTGGAACAATCCGTGGAGTGAATGCCGCTTTGCCGGCGCTGATTATCGGTTCTGCGCCATTCTATGCCCGTCTCGTTTTAATCGCATTCAGAGAAGTGGATAAAGGGGTCATTGAAGCGGCAAGATCAATGGGCGCCAATACATTTCAGATTATTTGGAAAGTGTTGATTCCGGAATCCAAACCTGCCCTCATTTCCGGCATTACGGTAACGGCTGTTGCCCTTGTCGGCTATACGGCAATGGCGGGAATCATCGGTGCCGGCGGTCTGGGTAACTTGGCGTTTTTGGAAGGTTTCCAAAGAACCCGGGAAGATGTCACGTTAATGTCAACGATTTTTATTTTGGTCATTGTATTCATCATACAATGGATTGGCGATACTATTACTGCCAAAACGGACAAGCGTTAGTTGGGTGATTTGGCGAAAGCCGTTCACATAAAAAAATTGAAGGAGAAGGAGAAAGAGGCATGAAGAAATTATTATCATTTTTGCTTTTATCCGTTCTTGTACTCGCACTAGCAGCATGCGGTACGAAAGACGATGCAAATTCTTCGTCTGATGAAGGAACAAAAGACGACGAAACAAAAGAAAAAGTAACATTAAAAGTGGGTGCTTCCCATACACCGCATGCGGAGATTTTGAAAAAAGCCAAACCTATTTTGGAAAAAGAAGGAATTGAACTGGAAATTGAAGAATATCAAGACTATGTATTGCCAAACGAAGATTTGAACAATGGCGACCTTGATGCAAACTACTTCCAACACATTCCGTATCTTGAACAAAAAGTGGCCGAAGAAGGTTATGATCTAGTCAATGCTGGCGGTATCCACATCGAACCGATCGGCATCTACTCCAAAAAATATAAATCTTTAGATGAACTGCCTGATGGTGCGACAATCCTGATTTCAAACTCAATTCCTGACCATGGCCGCATTTTATCATTGCTTGAAGCGCAAGGTTTAATCAAATTAAAAGACGGCATTGATAAAACAAAAGCCACATTGGATGATATTGTAGAAAATCCGAAAAACTTGAAAATTGAAGCAACTGACGCTCCTGAAATGATGGTTACATATTATGAAAACGAAGAAGGAGACGCAGTTGTCATCAACTCCAACTTTGCGATTGACGCAGGCATCAACCCTGTAAAAGATTCCATCGCCATTGAAGGTTCAGAATCACCTTATGTAAACATAATTGCTGTACGTTCCGGCGATGAAAACCGCGAAGAAATCAAAAAATTGGTAGAAGTATTGCGCTCCAAAGAAATCCAAGACTTCATTCTTGAAGAATGGGGCGGCTCAGTAGTACCAGTAAGCGAATAATTTAGCGGTAAAAAACCTCCTAATCGGGATGATTAGGAGGTTTTTTCTAATTTAAAAGGCTATTGGAATTGATTCAATCTGGAGAAGAATGAATTGACGAATTTGATAAATACTTGTTCAGAAGGAGCCAATTCCCGGTTCGCCGGATAAATGATTCCTACGTTGCGTGTGATGTTTGGGTTATCAATTTTCATTTTGATCGTTAAACGCGGGGTTGAATCATAGAAGGAGCTTTCAGGAAGCAATGTGACGCCAATGCCTGCTGCCACCATCCCTTTCAAAGCGTCCATATCTTCCCCTTCCGAAGTGACTTTAGGAAGAAAACCAGCCGATTTGCATGCATCGACCACGACTTTATGTAGAATGTATCCTTCCGGGAAAAGAACAAAATTGTCATTCCGCAGTTCATCCAAATGGATTTTATCCCGTTTCGCCAGCCGATGATTGGCGGGAAGCAGGGCGCAAATATTTTCGTTGAACAAAATCATTGAATTGATGCTTTCATCTTTTCGGGGTACCGGGCCAAGAAAGGCAAGATTCAACTCCCGATTTTTCACCGCTTCGATCAAGTATCGGTAAGAACCCTGACGCAAGTGGAAATTGACATCAGGATAGTCTTTTTTAAAGGCGGAAATGACTGTCGGAAGAACGTAACTTGCTAAACTGGTAGGGAACCCGATTTTAATGGAGCCCCTTTCAGGATCCAAATATTCCTCCACTTGCTTGACCGCATAATCGATGGCATTGAGTGCGGTAATGGCATGCTCCAAAAAGATTTTGCCGATCGGTGTCAATTTCACATTCCGCCCGACCCGTTCAAAAAGTGGTGTGCCAAGCTCTTCTTCTAAATTTGCTATTTGTCTGCTCACAGCAGATTGAGCTACATGAAGGTGTTCAGCAGCGTCTGAAATATGTTCCCGCTCTGCCACTTCAACAAAATAGCGCAATTGACGTAATTCCAGAGTACTCCCTCCTAATCATCTAAAAAACAGATGAGTCTATATATGATATATATGTATTTTTTATATTAAAAGAAAATTATATAAATGTAAACGATGGAAAGTAATGATGAACCTTTAAAATGAAAGGGGCCGGAAGCGCTTATTTGAATTTTTTCTTCCTACTTTATAAATTTATTAAATAACAATTATTAAAAAAATGATTCCTATTCCTGCCATTGAAAGGATATGCAAGAAGAAAGTATATTGGAATATTTTCTTAATATTCACTCATTATTAATTGTTCTCAATTAGTCGGGGTTTATTGAAAATGAACATGCCTACTTATTACAAAAACGATCACTGAAAAAACTGAATTGGGAATTGTAAACACTAATATTGGTGAGGTTTTTGCTGATTTATGGGAATAAAAGTTTAAAACTTTTGCATGCCCCCTTGATTTAGGTTAAGATTAGAATGATAATAAATTAGTAATGGTACTGCCAACCATAACAAAAATGGAGGTATATAGATGTCAACTTTAACAATTAAAGATCTTCATGTATCAATCGAAGGAAAAGAAATTTTAAAAGGTGTAAACCTGACAATCAATACAAATGAAGTACATGCAATCATGGGGCCAAACGGTACAGGAAAATCCACATTGGCTTCAGCGATCATGGGTCATCCTAAATATGAGGTTACTCAAGGAACAATTGAAATAGATGGACAAAATGTATTGGAAATGGAAGTGGACGAGCGGGCTAAAGCGGGGCTTTTCCTTGCCATGCAGTATCCATCCGAAATTTCAGGTGTTACCAATGCCGACTTCATCCGTTCAGCCATTAATGCCCGCCGCGGGGAAGGCAATGAAATTTCAATCATGAAATTTATCCGTGAATTGGATAAAACAATGGAATTCCTGGAAATGGATCCTGAAATGGCTCAACGTTATTTGAACGAAGGTTTCTCCGGTGGGGAAAAGAAACGTAACGAAATTCTTCAAATGATGATGCTGAAACCTAAATTCGCCATTTTGGACGAAATCGACTCCGGTCTTGATATCGACGCTTTGAAAGTCGTTTCCAAAGGCGTTAACGAAATGCGTGGCGAAGATTTTGGCTGCTTGGTGATCACCCACTATCAGCGCTTATTGAACTACATCACTCCAGATTATGTTCATGTTATGATGCAAGGCAAAATCGTGAAATCCGGCGGACCTGAGCTGGCTAAGAAATTGGAAGCGGAAGGTTATGAATGGGTCAAAAAAGAGTTGGGAATTGAAGATACAGACGCAGTAACTGAAAAAGAAGCTTAATTAGGAGGACGATGAAAGATGACGGTTGAAACAAAATTGGCGTTATCAGCTAGCGAAGTCCGCTCGTTCTCTGAATCAAACAACGAACCGAAATGGTTTACTGATTTACGTGCGGCTGCCCTTGAAAAAGCTGTTGATTTACCAATGCCGAAACCAGATAAAACAAATATTGAAAAGTGGGATTTCATCAATTTCCCAAAACATACGGTGAAAAGTGAACTTTTTGCCATTGAAGAATTGCCGGAAGAAGTAAAGGAATTAATCGATGTTGAACAGCAAGAAAATCTCTATGTTCAACGAAACAACACGCCGGTCATTTTAAAACTTTCAGATGAACTTAAATCCCAAGGCGTTATATTCACAGATTTCCTGACAGCTGTGCGCGAACATGGGGATTTGGTTCAAAAATATTTTATGACGACAGCTGTCAAATTGGATGAACATAAATTATCCGCTTATCATGCGGCTTTGGTGAATGGTGGAGTGTTCTTATACGTTCCGCAAAATGTTGTCATCGAAAAACCGATTCAAGTGGTATTCCTGAACGATGATGAAGAAGCTTCATTATTTAATCATGTGTTGATCGTAGCGGATAAAAATTCGTCCGTCACATACGTGGAAAACTACTTATCGACAGTAGAAAAGGCAAAAGGCCAAGCCAACTTGATCGAAGAAGTCATCGCATTGGATAATGCACAAGTTACTTTCGGTGCAGTCGATGTCCTTGCCGATGGATTTACAACTTATGTAAACCGCCGTGCCCATTTAAACCGTGATGCAAAAATCGATTGGGCATTGGGCTTAATGAACAACTCGGATACAATTTCCGAGAACATTACCCACCTTGTTGGCGACGGCTCCCATGCGGATACAAAAACAGTAGTGGTGGGAACAGGAAGCCAAAAGCAAAACTTTACAACGGAAGTTCGCCACTGGGGCAAAAACTCGGAAGGCTTTATTTTGACTCACGGTGTAATGAAAGATGCGGCTCAAAGCATCTTTAACGGCATCGGTAAAATTGAACATGGTGCATCCAAATCCAACGCTCAGCAAGAATCCCGCGTATTAATGCTTTCAAGCAAAGCCCGCGGGGATGCCAACCCGATTTTATTAATCGATGAAAATGATGTTATGGCTGGACATGCAGCTTCTGTGGGACGGGTGGATCCGACCCAGCTTTATTACATGATGAGCCGTGGCATTTCGAAAGAAGAAGCGGAGCGCTTGATCATCCATGGTTTCCTTGCGCCGGTTGTAAACTCATTGCCAATTGAAGGAGTAAAAAATCAGTTAACGAAAGTTATTGAAGGGAAAGTTCGTAAATGAATGAATTTCGAAAAGATTTTCCTATATTGAATCAAGAAGTAAACGGGCATCCGCTCGTTTACCTTGACAGCGCCGCAACATCTCAAAAGCCTGTGCAAGTTTTGGACGTCGTTCGCAAATATTATGATTTTGACAATGCCAATGTGCACCGCGGAGTTCACACGCTTGGAAATCGTGCAACGGATGCGTATGAAGGGGCCCGGGAAAAAATCCGCAAATTCATCAATGCCAGATCAACAAAAGAAATCATTTACACAAGAGGCACAACGACTTCCTTGAATACAGTTGCGAGTGCTTATGGAAGACAAAATGTAGAGGAAGGCGATGAAATCGTCATCACTTATATGGAACACCATTCAAACTTGATTCCATGGCAGCAACTCGCAAAAGAAAAAAAGGCGGTATTAAAATATATCGATTTGGAAGAAGACGGAACGATTTCATTGGATACAGTGAGAAAAACGATCACACCGAAAACGAAAATTGTGGCAATGACAATGGCTTCCAACGTATTGGGTACCATCAACCCGGTAAAAGAAGTTGCTGCCATTGCCCATGAAAATGGTGCGATCATGGTGGTGGATGCAGCCCAGGCAGCGCCGCATATGCCGATTGACGTACAAGATATCGATTGCGACTTTTTGGCCTTTTCCGGTCATAAAATGTGCGGTCCTACAGGAATCGGTGTCCTTTACGGCAAACAAGAACTTTTGGAAAAAACGGAGCCGATTGAATTTGGCGGCGAAATGATTGATTTCGTTGATTTATATGATTCCACATGGAAAGAGCTTCCTTGGAAGTTCGAAGGCGGTACGCCAAACATCGCCGGCGCCATTGGTTTAGGGGCTGCAATCGATTATTTGACGAATATTGGAATGGAACGGATTCGACAACATGAACATGAATTGGTAGCATATGCTTTATCTGAAATGGAGAAAATTGAAGGGATCCAAATTTATGGTCCGAAAGATCCGAATAAACGTTGCGGTCTGATTACATTCAATTTAGATGGCGTGCATCCTCACGATCTTGCAACGGTTCTCGATATGAGAGGAATTGCCATCCGTGCAGGACATCACTGTGCACAACCGTTGATGAAATGGTTGAAAGTTTCTGCAACGGCACGGGCAAGCTTCTATCTCTATAACAACAAAGAAGATATCGATGCGCTCGTTGAAGGATTGCTCGCAGCGAAGGAGTATTTTAACAATGTCTTTGAATAATTTAGATCAACTATATCGTGCGGTCATCATGGAGCATTATAAAAAACCGCGAAATAAAGGCCACTTGGATGAAAATAACGTAACCGTTGATATGAATAACCCAACTTGCGGTGACCGTATCCATTTAACATTAAAAATCAACGACGGTATTGTGGAAGATGCCAAATTTGATGGCGAGGGTTGTTCCATTTCCATGTCATCCGCTTCCATGATGACGGAAATCATCAAAGGAAAAAAAGTGGAAGAAGCACTCAAACTGGCAGAGATTTTTTCAAAAATGATGCTAGGCCAGGAAATTGATGAAGAGACGTTGGAAGAAATGGGGGATATTGCTGCACTTCAAGGTGTATCCAAATTCCCTGCCCGCATTAAATGTGCGACTCTTGCCTGGAAAGCGATGGAAAAAGGAGTAAGCCAAGAGTTAAAATAATTTGAACGGAGGAGAGAACATGGCAAAAAATGTGCCTGATATTGGCGATTACAAATACGGTTTCCGTGACAAGGACGTTTCTGTATTCCGTTCAAAACGTGGATTAACCGAAGAAATCGTCCGTGAAATTTCAACAATGAAAAATGAACCTGAATGGATGCTCGAGGCCCGTTTAAAAGCCCTTGATATATTCTATTCAAAACCAATGCCGCAATGGGGTGGCGACTTATCCGAATTAAACTTCGATGAAATCACTTACTATGTAAAACCGACGGAAGCGACTCAACGTTCCTGGGATGAAGTGCCTGAAGAAATCAAAAGAACGTTCGACCGTTTAGGTATTCCGGAAGCGGAACAAAAATATTTGGCCGGCGTTTCCGCCCAATACGAATCAGAAGTGGTTTACCACAACATGAAAAAAGAACTTGAAGAAAAAGGAATCATCTTCAAAGATACAGACTCCGCTTTGAAAGAAAACGAAGAGCTGTTCAAAAAGTATTGGGGAACAGTGGTGCCGGCTTCCGACAACAAATTTGCCGCTTTGAATACAGCTGTTTGGTCCGGTGGTTCATTCATCTACGTTCCACCTGGCGTGAAAGTGGAAACTCCGCTTCAAGCATACTTCCGGATCAACTCTGAAAATATGGGGCAATTCGAACGTACGTTAATCATTGTGGACGAAGGGGCTTCCGTACATTATGTGGAAGGATGTACAGCACCTGTTTACACTACAAGCTCCCTTCACTCTGCGGTGGTTGAAATCATCGTGAAGAAAGATGCTTACTGCCGTTATACGACAATCCAAAACTGGTCCAACAACGTGTACAACCTGGTGACAAAACGTACGGTTGTGGAAGCGAACGGTACAATGGAATGGATTGACGGCAACATCGGTTCCAAACTCACAATGAAATATCCTGCATGTATTTTGAAAGGTGAAGGAGCCCGCGGTATGACGTTATCCATCGCATTGGCGGGTAAAGGTCAGCACCAAGACGCCGGTGCAAAAATGATCCACTTGGCACCGAATACGTCATCCACAATCGTGTCCAAATCCATTTCAAAACAAGGCGGTAAAGTAACATACCGCGGTATTGTCCGCTTCGGTCCGAAAGCAAGCGGCGCCCGTGCGAATATCGAGTGTGACACATTGATTTTGGATAATGAATCGACTTCCGATACAATTCCATACAACGAAATATTGAATGATAATGTGTCCCTTGAGCACGAAGCGAAAGTATCCAAAGTATCCGAAGAACAATTATTCTACTTGATGAGCCGCGGCATTTCTGAACAGGAAGCGACAGAAATGATCGTTATGGGCTTCATTGAACCATTCACTCGCGAACTTCCAATGGAATACGCAGTAGAGATGAACCGCTTGATCAAGTTCGAAATGGAAGGTTCTATCGGATAAGGCTTATTTTATAAGGGTTTTTCAGTTTAGAGGGGTACACACCCACGAACAACTACAAAAAATTCATTTTAAATACCGCTGATATAAATCCAAAGCGTCATCTTCCATTTTCTTGGTGACGTGTAGGCATATATCAGCGGTTGTTTTTTGCTTGCATGATAATTTTTCCTATTGTAATCTTGCTTGTTTGGTTATTATTTGCATTTTTTGAATGAGGCAAGTCATATCCTTACACGTCTTCCCGTTTGGAATCCAAAATTATCCACAGTACGTTTAATTAATTTAAAAAAATATCATATTTAAACAAATTGCAGGGTTCTTTTTTACTGAGGAATTATGATAATATGTAGTAATAAATGTAATAAAAGTAATGGAGTGGAAAAATGGAGAGGACACTTATCAAGTCATCAATTTATGGACTAGTGTTTGGACTGGCTTTTTCTATTCTCTTCTTCGATTATAAAGTGGTAAAAGATTTGGGCAATGGAAATTACGTGACCGAATATAAGCCTGTACTTGATTATATCATTTCAATCTTACGTTGCGGCATAATCGGGATGTTTCTGGGACTGTTCGTTGGTTGGCTGCGTGGAAAGAAAACCAATGCACAGCCGGCAAAAACGTATTATTTTCCAGTCTTTCTAGCAGTGTTTTTACTTTCAATGATTGGATTCATTATACTCAATTTATATAGATGAAATATATTGTGTATGTTTTACAAATAAAAACAGGGCAAAAGGTGCCCTGTTTTTTATATGATGGGAGTTTTCTATGAAGGTTTATGGCGGACTGAAAGCTATTTGATATATCCTTTTTCAAGTAAAAATTCAATCAATTGATTTTTGCATTCCTCAATGGAATATTTTTCGCTGTCCACGACGATTTCCGGATTGTCCGGCGCTTCATAAGGGGCGCTGATGCCCGTAAAGTTTGGAATTTCATTATTTCGGGCTTTTTTGTACAACCCTTTCGGATCTCTGCGTTCACATTCTTCAATGGAACATTGTACATACACTTCGATGAATTCATCTGCTTCCACAAGGGATCGGACTGAAGCCCGGTCTTCTTTATAAGGTGAAATGAAAGCCGTCAACACGATTTGTCCGCTTTCTACAAAGAGTTTGGATACTTCGCCAATGCGGCGGATGTTTTCCTTTCTGGATTGTTCGTCAAAGCCCAAATCTTTGTTCAGACCGTGGCGGATGTTGTCGCCATCGAGGACAAAGGCTTGATTTCCCCGGTCAAACAATTCCTTTGCCAATGCATTCGCAATGGAGGATTTTCCGGATGCGGATAATCCCGTGAACCATAGGATGAAACTGTGATGACCATTTTTCTTGCGATAATCCGCTTTTGTGATGGATGTATCATGCCATACGATGTTAGAACTCATTGTAACAACTCCTTATGAATGAACTTCTTCCCGAAGCCCGCGGATTAAGACTTCTACCACTTCTTTGCGGCTGAATGTGCTTGGCGGAACTTCCCCGTTGCGCAACATTTCGCGCACTTTCGTTCCGGATAAAATGATGCGGGTGGATGCATCGTGCGGGCATGTTTTCGTTGTGGCCATTCCGTCGCAAGCTGTGCAATAGAAGCTGTGTTCAAATTTAAGCGGCGTGATGCCGATTTCTTCCGGTTTGAATTGGTCAAAAATCTTTTGGGCGTCGTATGTGCCGTAATAGTTTCCCACACCGGCATGATCGCGGCCGACAATGAAGTGCGTGCAGCCGTAGTTTTTGCGCACCAATGCGTGGAAAATCGCTTCCCTTGGTCCGGCGTAGCGCATCGCTGCAAGGAATACGCCTAACTGCACCCGATCTTTCGGATAGTAATTTTCAAGCAATACTCCGTAGCTTTCCATGCGGATTTTTGCCGGAATATCATCCGATTTTGTTTCTCCCACTAAAGGATTGAGGAATAGCCCGTCAACGATTTCCAAAGCCACTTTTTGGATGTATTCATGGGCGCGGTGTACCGGGTTTCGTGTTTGGAAACCAACGACCGTTTTCCATCCTTTTTTCTCAAATAATTCCCGAGTTTCAACCGGGTCGTAAGTGTAGTCGGGGAATTGTTTTTTCGTTCTTTTTACAAGGGTGATTTTCCCGCCGACATACACATTTGGACGGTCAAACAATTTTTTCACGCCAGGATGGTTTAAATCATCTGTTCCATACACATTTTTGGCTTCAACGGTTTTATCCGGTTTGTAAATATCTTGAATTTCGATGATTCCGTATACTTCTCCATCAAAGACTAACTTGGCTTTGTCGCCAACTTTTAATGTGCTAGCCAATTCTTCTGTTACCGGAAGCGTAATGGGAATGCTCCAAACAATCCCGTTTGCCAAACGCATATTTTCTACTACGCTTTTATAATCTTCTTCGGATAAGAAGCCGTCGATTGGGCTATAAGCACCGACTCCGATCAACTCCAAATCACTGATCGCAATCCCATCAAGGGGAATTTCTTTTTGCAGATGTTCATAGGGCTCATTTGGGTCGTAGGCGTTCACCAATACGCCGCCATGGGGTTGAATGGTTGTCATTTTTCATTCCTCCTAATCAACATGTAATCCACATTCTGTTTTATTGAAACCTGCCCATCTGCCGGAACGCAAATCATCCAATGTATAAGCCGGTTTTGTGCAGTGGGCGCATCCGATGCTGGGGTAACCTTGGTCATGGAGCGGGTTGTAATCCAACTGATGTTTGCTTACATAACGCCACACATCTTTCCAAGTCCAATGAATCAACGGACAGATTTTAACGGATTGGAACTTATTATCTTTGTTCAGGAAGTTCACATGTTTTCTAGTTTCCGATTGTTCCCGGCGCAATCCGGAAATCCATGCTTTCGCACCGGTCAAAGTTTCCCGGAGAGGGATGATTTTCCGGATTTCGCAACACTTGTTTGGGTCTTTTTTCCAGAGTTCATCTCCATACAATTTTGCTTGTTCTTCCAATGAAATGGCTGGTTTTTTAAGTATGATGTTTAACGATGGATATCTTTTCTTCACCTTTTCAATGGTTTCATAGGTTTCTTTGAAATGAACCTCCGTATCTAAAAAGACGATTTGTGCATCAGCCTTCACCTTTGAAATCAGGTCAATGAGCACAATCCCCTCGATACCAAAACTGCATGCGTAAATAACATCTTCACCATATTGGTCATAGGCCCACCGAAGGACATTCAAAGCGCCCTTGTATGTTTCATCCACTTCGAAATCGATGGGCGGATCTTGCCAAGTTTGATAAGTCAGCATGTACTTCCTCCTTTCAATAAAAAAGGAGGCGTTTTAATGTAATAAAAAATTTCAAAAACCTTACATTAAAACGCCTCTAGTTTTCTAGTCAGCGTATGATATTAAATTGATTAAAAATAAAATGTAATTTAAAGTATACTATTTTACTTGGAGAAATCAATATTAAAATGGCAATTTATAAATATTTTAAAAACCATGTTGACTTATCGGAAAAATTTGATTATTGTATGAAACAAAGAATACGACAAGAAAGCGCAACTGATCAGACAAACTGAAGGTTGCCTGCATGCCCTCTTTGATGGGGCTTGTAGGCAGCCTTCTTTTATTTTTTAAAAAGAAAAGGAGAGATGAAAACATGAAAAAGAAAAGGAGATTACTATTATTAATTGGAATCATTTCACTTTTATTAGTATTGTCAGCTTGCGGCAGAAAAGGGGCAAGCGGCGATGAAACTTCCAATAGCGCAAGCGGAAACAACACTACCGCTTCCAAGGAACCTGTTGAACTATTAAATGTTTCCTATGACCCGACACGGGAATTATATGAAGAATTCAACAAAGCCTTTGCAGCCCATTGGAAAGAAGAAACCGGCCAGGAAGTGAAAATCCAGCAATCCCACGGCGGATCTGGAAAACAAGCGAGATCTGTCATTGATGGAATTGAAGCGGATGTTGTCACACTGGCATTGGCTTATGACATTGATGAAATTGCCTTGACACGCCAATTATTGAACGAAGATTGGCAAAAAGAGTTTGAAAACAATTCTTCGCCATACACTTCAACCATTGTCTTTTTAGTTCGCAAAGGGAATCCGAAAAATATCAAAGATTGGGATGACTTGACAAAAGAAGGTGTGTCCGTCATCACACCTAACCCGAAAACAAGCGGTGGTGCACGCTGGAATTACTTGGCGGCATGGGCATTTGCCAGCAGAAAATATAACGGCGATGAAGCAAAAATCAAACAATTTATGAAAGATTTATATAGCAATGTGGAAGTGTTGGATTCAGGCGCGCGCGGATCTACAACAACATTTGTGGAACGCGGCATTGGTGACGTGTTGATTGCATGGGAAAACGAAGCATATCTGTCTTTAAAAGAATTTGGGGAAGATGAATTTGAAATTGTCACACCTTCTTTAAGTATTTTGGCTGAACCTCCAGTGGCCATTGTGGACAAAATCGTTGATAAAAAAGGTACACGCAAAGTGGCGAAAGCATACTTGAAATATTTATACAGCGAAGAAGGCCAAGAAATTGCAGCGAAAAACTTCTATCGTCCACGCGATGAAAAAGTGTTGGAAAAATATAAAGATCAATTCCAAGATCTGGAGTTGGTCACTGTAGAAGAATTCGGCGGCTGGCAGGAAGCTCAAAAAACGCATTTTGCTGACGGCGGAACATTTGATGAAATTTATCAATAATGGCTAACTTGAACTGTTTGAATTGAACAGCTTTTCGGTTGGGATTTAATGAATCAGCATAAAGGGGGTCGACAGCGCCATTCCTTTATGCTGAATCTTCATAATGGAGTGATTTATGTGGAATTCACGTTGAAAAGGAAGAAAAGGGGCACAATCATCCCTGGATTTTCTCTGACCCTCGGATATACAATGCTCTATTTGAGCATGATTGTTTTGCTCCCATTATCAATGATTGTAATAAATACGCTTTCGATGAGTTGGAGCGAATTTTACGAAACCATCACCCATCCCCGGGCAGTGGCTTCTTATAAATTGAGTTTTGGCAGTGCTTTGGCTGCCGGGATGGTCAATGTGATTTTCGGGACGATTATTGCATGGGTGCTTACCCGATATGATTTTCCGGGAAAGAAAATCATCGATGGGCTTGTAGATTTGCCTTTTGCGTTGCCAACTGCGGTTGCAGGGATCGCGTTGACGGCACTTTATGCCCCAAGCGGATGGATTGGACAATTTTTTGATTTTAAAATTGCGTATACGCCGCTTGGCATTGTCATTGCCCTCACATTTATCGGGTTGCCATTTGTTGTCCGGACAGTTCAACCGGTCTTGCAAAATCTGAGCAGAGAGGTGGAGGAAGCATCTGCAAGCCTCGGTGCGAACCGGTTCCAAACCTTTGTGAAAGTGATTTTGCCTGAACTGTATCCGGCCATGATCACAGGATTTGCTTTGGCCTTTTCAAGAGCGATTGGTGAATATGGTTCGGTTGTATTTATTGCGGGGAATATGCCAATGAAAACGGAAATCACACCGCTCATTATCATGACAAAACTTGAACAATACGACTACGTTGGAGCTACCGCCATCGCTGTTGTCATGCTTGTCGGTTCATTTGTCGCACTACTGATCATTAATCTCATCCAATGGAGAATGAACCGGAAATTCAATTACTAGGAAGGAGGGCATTTTATGACAAAACCCTTGGATGTCAACCGGGAAATACCCATTGTGAAAAAAGCGGTGAGTCCATATCCATTGAAGGAATCGGCTATTGTGAAATGGTCGCTGATCGCCATTTCATTACTGTATATCAGCCTTTTTTTAATTCTTCCATTGATTTCGATTTTTGTGACCGCATTTGAAAAAGGCTGGGAAACTTATGTAGCTTCCATCGTCCATCCGGATGCGCTGGCAGCGATTAAATTGACCATTACAGTGGCGCTCATTGTCGTTCCATTGAACGCAATTTTTGGCATTGCCGCTGCATGGGCGATCACGAAATTTTCCTTCAAGGGAAAAAATCTTTTAATTACACTCATTGATATGCCCTTTGCCGTTTCCCCCGTCATTGCAGGGCTGATTTTTATTTTGCTATTTGGGGCGCAAGGATTGTTCGGTGATTGGCTGTTTGAACATGATATTAAAATCGTCTTTGCGTTGCCGGGGATTATCCTTGCCACATTGTTTGTCACATTCCCTTTCGTTGCAAGGGAGTTGATTCCTCTCATGCAAACACAAGGGATTACGGAAGAAGAAGCTTCCATTTCATTGGGCGCAAGCGGATGGAAAACTTTCCTCCATGTCACATTGCCGAACATTAAATGGGGATTATTGTACGGCCTGATTTTATGTAATGCCCGTGCCATCGGAGAGTTCGGCGCTGTTTCAGTCGTATCGGGGCATATTCGTGGACAGACGAATACGATGCCGTTACATATCGAAATTTTATATAACGAATACCAGTTTACCGCCGCTTTTGCCGTAGCTTCTTTAATGTCAATTTTAGCGATCATCACGATTATCATTAAAAACATCGTTTCATGGAAAGCGAAAGATATATAGGGGGATTCTTATGGGGATTCAAATCAAAAATGTATCAAAAGCCTTTGGTTCCTTTCAGGCTTTGAAAGATATTTCAATTGATATCAAATCGGGGGAATTGATTGCATTACTGGGCCCATCCGGATCCGGGAAAACGACGCTGTTGCGCATTCTTGCAGGACTGGAGGGGCTGGATGAAGGAACAATTTTATTCGATGGGGAGAACATTACCGATGTCAGCCCGAAAGAGCGGAAAGTGGGCTTTGTGTTTCAACATTACGCTTTGTTCCGGCACATGACGGTATTTGAAAATGTGGCTTACGGGTTAAAAGTCCGTCCAAGAAAGACACGTCCCTCAAAACAGGAAATCAAGAGAAAAGTCAATGAGTTGTTGAAACTGGTGAAACTGGAAAATTTCCATGATCGCTACCCTTCCCAACTTTCAGGTGGTCAACGTCAAAGAGTCGCATTGGCAAGAGCTCTTGCGGTGGAACCGAAAGTGCTATTGCTTGATGAACCGTTTGGCGCGTTGGATGCAAAGGTGCGGAAGGAGCTGCGCAGATGGCTGCGTCAGTTGCACAATGAGTTTCATGTGACAAGCATTTTTGTTACCCATGATCAGGAAGAAGCGCTGGATGTGGCGGACCGCATCATCGTGATGAACAACGGGAAAATCGAACAAATCGGCACTCCGGATGAAGTGTATGAAAATCCGAAAAGTCCGTTTGTATATGATTTCTTGGGAAATGTGAACATCTTCAGAGGCCGTTTGCACAATGGAAAGTTGAGACAAGGCCAATTTGAAATTAACGCTCCCCATTATTTGGATTCACATGATGAAGCCGTTGGATACGTTCGTCCTCACGACATCCAAATCGAGAAGGAAAAAGTGGATAATGAAACCGTTGCAGCGAAAATCACTTTTATCCACATTGTTGGACCAACCGCACGAATCGAATTGAAAAGGGAAGATAACGGAGAATATTTGGAGGCGGAATTGCCGAAGGAACAATATAAAAACTTGAATATTCAAAAAGGCGATGTTGTATATGTCCGGCCAAAACAATTGAAAGTGTTCATACCGGAAGATTTTTCTATTTAGCTTTATATCAAACCATTGAAGGAAGCGGTGAAAATGAATCGAGCAAATCAAACGATCCGAAATGAAAGAGATCAACAGTTGGTAGAGTATGCGGAACGTGTCGCCGAGCAGATTGGCGAAACTGCGGGGCAATATGATGAAACGGGGGAGTTTCCCTTTGAACATTTTGAGATTTTGAAAAAAGAAGGCTATTTGAAATTGGTCATTCCAAAAGAATATGGCGGCGATGAATTATCTTTATACGAGATATTACTCGTTCAAGAACGGTTGGCAAAAGCGTCCGGTTCCACAGCTCTTGCAGTAGGCTGGCATCTGATGACATTTTTTAGCCTGCGATATTTTAGACCGTGGAAAGAAGAAATTTTTGCTAAATTGTGCAGAGCGGCAGTGGAAGAAGGTCTGGTCTTGAATGTCTATGCCACTGAAAGGGCGGCTGGAAATATTGTCAGAGGATCAAACCCATCGACCATCGCAAGGAAGGTGCAAGGCGGATATGTCATTAATGGTAGAAAGGCATTTGCTACCCTTGCGCCGATAGTAAAACATTTTACGGTCCTGGCATATGTGGAAGAAGAAGATAAAGTCGCCGAATTTTTAATCGAAAAAAATGACTCCGTGGAAATCATTGATACGTGGAATGTTCTTGGCATGAGAGGAACCGGAAGCATGGATATCCAGTTAAATAATGTTTTTGTTCCGGATGAAGCCTTGCTTGCATATTCGGAAAAGGGAAAACCGAACCGTTTCATTGGTTATAGCAGCGCATACACATTGCAATTGCCTGCGATTTATTTGGGAATTGCAACCGCGGCAAGAGATTTCATCTTAAAATATGTCCATGAAAAATATTCTCCCAGTTTAGGGGGATATATCTTTGAAGCGCCCCATGTCCAACAAAAAATAGGGGAAATTGAAGCGCTGATTGCAGCTTCAAGGTTCATTTTATATAGTATCGCAGAAAAGTGGGACAAAAATGAGCACCTCCGGGATCAGCTAAGCAATGAAGTCGCCATCACCAAATATACGGTATGCAATCATGCCAAAAAAATAGTGGAGTTGGCCATGCAAATTGCGGGAGGACATTCATTGTCCAAAGACATTCCTCTGGAAAGATATTTCAGAGATGTTCAGTGCGGGGCCTTCAATCCGCCATTGGATGATATGGTGATCAGGCAAATTGCGAACGCAGCAATCCAGGATTACCAAAATTCAAATAAAACAAAGGAATTGGTATAAAGGAGAATGATAGATGACAAATCAAAAACGTATGCTTTTAGGATCATTTTTTCAAACCTTTCTAGGACATCATTTGGCTGCATGGCGATATCCTGAAACAAAAACGGAAGAGGTGACAAGCCTTTCTCTTTATAAGGAAATCGCAGAGCTTTCTGAAAAAGGAAAATTCGATATTATCTTTTTGGCCGATGTATTGGCGCATAATGAAGAAGATATTGCCTATACGCCTCAAATCCGGTTGGAAGCAACAACAATGATGGCTTCGCTCGCTTCAATTACAAAAAATATTGGATTAGTAGCGACATTATCCACTACGTTTACCCACCCTTTTAATGTGGCAAGACAGTTCGCTACGATTGATCATATGAGCGGCGGCCGGGCGGCATGGAACATCGTGACGACCGCCCATGATCATGAAGCGGCAAATTTCGGATTGGAAGAACAATTGGATCATTCCATTCGGTATGAACGGGCCGATGAGTTTGTCGAAGTGACGAAAAAGTTATGGGACAGTTGGGAAAAAGATACCCTTTTATTTGACCGGGAAAATGGCATTTTTTTGGATGAAAAGAAAATTCACCCAATCTATCATGAAGGAAAGTATTTTAAAGTGAGGGGTCCTATTAATATTCCAAGACCGCCGCAAGGGTATCCACTTTTGGTAACAGCCAGCGCTTCTGACAAAGGCCGGGAATTCGCCGTTAAGCATGCGGATATTTTATTTACTCTTGCACCTTCCACTGTGGAGGAAGGAAAAGCGGTTTATCGAACTATTAAACAGAAAGTGGCAGCTTACGGACGCAATCCGGAGCATTTCAAAATTATGCCGGGAATCGTTCCGTTTGTTGGAAAAACCGAGAAAGAAGCAATCGAAAAGTTCGAGCATTTCCAGGAACTGATTCTTCCACAGTTGGGGATTGGCTGGTTATCCCGGTATGTTGACCATGACTTATCCCAATATTCACCTGATGATCCGATGCCGGAATTAAAAGAGGTGGACCAGGTGAATGGGGAAAAAGGAAGATTTAAATTATTATCCGATTTGGCAAGGGAAAGAAATTATACCATTAAAGAATTGGCCCGTTATTTCGTAGCGACGCAAGGCCATTTGTTTGTAGTCGGTTCAGGGGAACAAGTTGCGGATACACTAAGCGACTGGTACTTGAATGGGGCTGCGGACGGCTTCAATATCAAATTCCCTTATTTCCCTGGAGGCATAAAAGATTTTGTGGACTATGCAATTCCGGTTTTACAAGAGCGGGGGCTCGTCCAAACGGAGTATGCGGACGGGACTTTACGGGAAAAATTGGGATTGGATTATCCGAGTCTATCAACAGTAAACGTATAAATTTTTTATAAAACCTACTATTTCTATTTAATTAGTTTAATAAGTGGGAAGGGGGTATACAGTTCGTGCAAGTATTGGAAGAAACGAAGAAACCCGATCAAATATTAGCGCCCATTAAAATTGAAGTAAAGAATGTAAATTTTGGTTATGGGGAAACAGAAATATTAAAAGATATCAATTTGCAAGTAAGAGAAGGGGAATTCATTGTATTGATGGGGCCGAGCGGTTCAGGAAAGAGCACCTTTCTGCGATTGCTTTCCAATCTCGAAAAACCGAAATCCGGTGAGATTTTAATTGATAATCAGAATTTGGCGAAAGAAATGCCTGATTTGGCGGTCGTATTCCAGGACTATTCCCTTTTCCCCTGGCTGACGGCCGAGGAAAATATTGTGCTCGCTTTAAAGAAGAAGTGGAAAGGAAAAAAATCGAAAAAAGAACTGTTTGAATTGGCGGAGCAGTATTTGGCCTTGGTTCAGTTGGGGCATGCAGCCAAGAAATATCCGGGTGAAATGTCCGGGGGGATGCGGCAGCGGGCGGCCATAGCAAGGGCATTATCCATGGGGGCGGATTTGCTGGTGATGGATGAACCTTTTGGTGCGTTGGACCCCATTACAAGAATTCAGTTGCAAGAACTTGTTTTACAAATTAACCAAACGCAAAAGAAAACTGTTATTTTTGTAACCCATGACGCGGAAGAAGCCATTATGTTGGCGGATCGGATTGTCATGTTTTCACCTGGCCCTCCAGGTAAGATTTTGGAGTGTATCGATGTTCCATTCGAAAAACCGAGAAAACGGGACGAGCTATTTGAAAGTACCGAATTTACCGAATTCCGCGATCATTTATTAAATGTAATGAATAAAGGAATCTTTGAAAAATTGAGTCAAAGTGAAGTGGTAAAGGATGGAGGAGGAATCTAAATGAAATCCCATTATAGGCAATTCCTGTTAATAGTGATAGTATTTACATTCTCAGTAATTTTGGCAGCATGCGGATCCAAACAAAATGCAAATGAAACGGAAAGCACAACAGGCAGCAAAGATGATAAACAATACCACTTAAAAGTCGGATATTTAAAAATGAATGGAGCTCCATTAGCGGACATTGCCATTCATGAAGGATTTTTTGAAGAAGAGAATTTGGAAGTTGAGCTGGTTCCATTCAATGCTTCGACAGACGGCATCAATTCATTGCAAACAAATAAAATTGATATTGGTTTAACCTTTGGAACAACGACTCCATTAGCATTTATCGCAAAAGGGGCGGACTTGAACATTATCGGAGGTCATATGGAGGGAGGACATCCCGTTTATGTACCGAAAGAAGATGCCGATCAATATAAAACGTTTGCCGATTTCAAAGGAAAAACGATTGGTACAGTCAGACTCAGCGTACCGGATATTATATTTAAAAATGCTTTATTAAATGCCGGTTTGGATATTGAAAAAGACGTGAAGTTTGTTGAATTTAAATCAAATGCCAATCTGATTGAAGCGGCAGCTGCCCGTAAAGTGGATGCGGCATTTTCACTTTCCGGATTTTTAACGCAAGCAACGGAAGCGGGTTTGGTACCTTTTGCGTGGAGCAATGATGTACAGCCTGGACATGTATGCTGCCGGGTAGTGACGCACGGGGATTACACAGAAGATCAACAAATCGCATTCAAAAAATTCTTAAAAGGATTAATCAAAGCGGAACGAGTAAAGCTGGAAAATCCGCAAATTGCCGTGGAGGCTTCCAAAGAACGCTTTAATTTGCCGGATGAACAAGTGAATGAAATTGTCAACGAAGAACACTTAATCAACTCGGCGGATCCCCATAAGCATCAGGTGGAAGAATTGTGGAAACAAATGAAAGGTCTCGGCTACATTGAAGGCGAAGCCCAAAATATCGATTTGAATAAACATTTTAATCTGAAATTCTATGAGGAAGCCTTGGAGGAATTAATCGCGGAAAATCCGGATGATGAATATTATCAACAAGTGTTGGAACGTTATAAACAACAAAATTTATGATAATGGGGTGGATTGATGAAAAGACACCTAAAACATTACTCGATTACGCTGGCCATTTTTCTGGCATTAATTTTGATATGGGTATATATGACAGGATTCAGCAATTTGCTAAATCCTGTCATATTTCCTCCAATTACAGCGATTGCGGGCGCTTTTGCGGATGCCTTTGATGAGATGGTGAAAGGATTCGCGAGCTCCATGGGGCTGTTGGTGCCCGCCCTCGCTTTGGCATTGATTTTAGGAATCGGTGGAGGAGTCTTTTTCGGACTCCGGCCCAATGCCCGGGAAATCTTTTCACCTTTCTTCCATATTTTAAGCCCCCTTCCGCCAACGTTGTTTATTCCATACGCCATCGCATTATTGCCGACGTTTAAAACGGCTTCCATCGCGATTTTGTTTATAGGGGCGTTCTGGCCGATATTTCTCGGAACCATCCAGGGAGTCGTGCTTATTGATAAACATTATTGGGATAACGCGAAGATGATCGGATTGAAAGGGAAAGATTTCATTTGGAAATTTGTTTTGCCGGCAAGCGCCCCATATATTTTAAGCAGTACAGGAACGGCGCTCACATTGTCTTTTATCGTTTTGATCATGGCGGAAATGTTTGGCGCCCAATCAGGAATGGGGCATTTTGTATTGTACTATACAGACTTTTCCCAATATGATTATGTGTTGGCGGGCATTATATTTAATGCGGTCATTATTCTGACGATTATTCTTGCATTTGAAAAAATAAAGAAGCGGATTTTATTCTGGATGAATTTCAAAAGCGAGTAATCGTTTTTGAATGGAGTAAGTTAAACTGAAGATCCCTATTTCTTGCTTCGGAATAGGGATTTTTAATAAAGTCATCAAATTTGGGAAAGGCGAGTTACTACATGTTGGAGTGAAGCGGATGGCCAAATCGATCAAGAGTGGATTGAAAAAGTCGGGTTATTTAATTCCATTAGTTCTGATCAGTTATTTTGTGTATATTCATTTTTTTCATGATGCGGAAAACAATCAGACGAAAGGCGCAGCCATAGCACCCGAATTCACATTAAAAGACCTCGATGGGAATATCCACAGCCTTTCAGATTATTCAGGAAGCGGAGTGGTCGTCAATTTTTGGGCCACTTATTGCCCTCCATGTCAAAAGGAAATGCCAACGATTGAAAAAGCATATCAAGAATTTCAAGATCAAGGCATTGAAGTGCTGGCTATTAATGTTGGAGAACCTGCGCTTTTCGTCCATTCATTTATCTCCAAAAATAATGTAAGTTTTCCAATTTTATTGGATCGTGACGAACAAGTGTCCAAAACATATGGGGTATTAAATTTGCCAATTACATTATTTATTAAAGATGGAGAAATCATGGAAGAAATCAATGGAGAATTGACGGAACAAACATTGCGAGACAATATGGAGAAAATGATAACCAAGTAAAATAAAAGAAATGGGGATTTATTGTCCCTGCTTAAACATTGGATATCAAATGCGGAAAATTTTTTATTTTAAAAACCTATAAAACACACTTGACTACTCGGAAATTATGTATTATATTGTAAAAAATGAATCATTTAGTCCGACTAGATATACTAGAGGCCGTCTAAATAGTAACCACTATTTAGGGGGCTTAATTTTTTAACATCTTCAATGGAGGGTGCAAATGAACGCATTAAGTCATCCAAGGGAAAGATTTATCGTTGGCCAAGTGAAAAAAGGAAAGCAACTTGGAAAACAATTGGGTTTTCCAACGGCGAACTTAAATACATTAGGAGAAATAAAGTTGGAGGGGGGTGTCTATGGAGTCTTCATATACATTGAAAAAAGAAAATATGCAGGAATCATGAACATTGGCACTCGCCCGACATTTAATGATGGAAATCATCAAACGGTAGAAGTCCACATTTTTGATTTTCATGAAAATTTATATGGCAAATATCTCACGGTGGAACCCGCCTTTTTTGTCAGAAAGGAAAAAAAGTTTAATGGCATCGAAGAATTGAGCGGTCAAATTGAAAAGGATGTATTATATGCTCGTTCCCAATTTCAATCATTCAATGGGGAGGGTGGTGGCCATGAAAAAATACAACGAACTACTGCATTTGCCTGATTTACAGTTTTCCCAATATTGTGAACAGCAATTTTCCGTTAATAAAGGAATTTATAATACAATCGATCAATGGTTTTATCGAAAAGGCATCATCAATATTTTGGCAAGAAGAGAAAAAATTTTGCTGTTCATGCTTTATAGCTGTTCAACCAAAGAAAAGGTCAAATTTGGACCGGGTGGTTTGACGAAAGCTTTAGAAGATTTTTGGCAACATCAGCGTTTTACGAACAAATTATACACGCTTAATACTTAGTATTTTTATAAGATATATAAGATAAAAACCGGTAGGAAAAAAAGGATTATCGGGTTATCCACATTTAGAAGAAGCTTGCACGACTGCAGAACGTTTATTTCTTAAACGGCTTGCAAAGAGAAGGAAAATAGGTGGCATCGCACTTTCTTTGGCCCCCATGGAGGAGACATTCAAACATCTGCAGTCAATGTTGATTGAGATTTCATTTTAGGAGGAATTGATTATGGTGAAAAAAGCAGTGATTATTAATGGCAGCAATAAAAAGTCATCCCGTTTGACAGGAATTCATGAGTATGTGGAAAATTATCTGACGAAAGGGAATATTCAAACAAACTCCATTTATGTTCATGAATTGCCGGCGCAAGATTTAATTCTTATCAATTTTGCAAGTGAAGAAATTCAAAAAGCCAACAAACTTGTTGAAGAAGCTGATATTGTCGTTATTTTAACACCGATCTTTAAAGCTTCTTATACAGGAATCTTAAAAACATATTTGGATTTGATTCCGCAAAATGGATTGGAAAATAAAACGGTGATCCCAATTGCAATAGGCGGTTCCTTTGGCCATTTGCTTTCCATTGAATATGCGTTAAAACCGGTCATTTCTGTTCTTGGCGCAACTGAAATATTGAAATCCGTATTTGTATTGGATCAGCAAGTGGAACGATTGGATAACGGTAAATATCAAATCGCTGATGAAGCCATTCGCCGCTTGGATGACCAATTGCAGAAAGTTACGGATCGGGCCCTCATTACTCAATAATTTTATGAGTAGTGTAAAATTCGTAATATATTGCCAGGATCGCATTTTGTGTCTTCAACCCTTTTATGACAAATACTCTTACATCCCCTTTTTTTCAGGAAAAGTTCGGTTACGTATCGCGTAATCGAACTTTTTTGTATAATCGTTTATACTTTTTTATATATGTAAAAATGAGATAAAATGGAGAGGAAGAAATGATTAAAATTGGTCTTACTGGATGGGGGGACCATCCTTCCCTTTATCGGGAAAATTCCGCGAAGAAAGATAAACTCTTTGATTATAGCGGCCATTTTCCAATCGTTGAGGTCGATACATCCTTCTATGCCATTCCATCGGTGAAAAACGTTGAAAAATGGGTGGAAGAAACGCCGGAAAATTTTCAATTTATCGTCAAGGCGTATCAAGGGATGACCGGCCATAAGAGAGATGAGCTTCCTTATCAGGACCAAAGGGAAATGTTTGAAGCATTCCGACAGTGTGCCAATGCTTTTCAAAAGTTCAATAAATTGGGGATGATCCTTGCCCAATTTCCGCCATGGTTTGATTGCACTTCTCAAAATGTAAAGTATCTTTTGTATATAAAAAAGCAATTGGAGGAGTTCCCAATCGCCATTGAATTCCGCAATCAGACCTGGTTTCAGCAGGGCAGGGAAGAGGCGACGATCCAATTTTTGAGGGAGAATGGCTTCATCCATACCGTCTGCGATGAACCGCAGGCAGGTATCGGTTCGGTGCCGTTTGTTCCGAAAGCGACGAACAAGAAAGCATTGGTGCGTCTTCACGGGAGAAATGTTTTTGGATGGAGAAATAATGGTGCACCCAACTGGAGAGAAGTACGCTTTCTATATGACTATAGCAAAGCGGAATTGGAAGAATTGGCAAAATCCATTAGAGAATTGGAAGCGGATGCGGAAGAAGTGTACGTGCTGTTTAACAACAATTCCGGACACCATGCCGCAAATAACGCCAAATCGCTTCAGGAAATATTAAAGATAGAATATGAGGGGCTTGCACCGAAACAATTAAATCTTTTCGAAGGGGAATTTTAATGGAATATTTGCTTCTCGCAGTCATTGCGCTTTGTGCCGGAATACTGGGATCGCTTGTCGGATTGGGTGGGGGAGTCATTCTGATCCCGGCAACGTTGTATTTCGGAATCAATTTGAATTTTTTCCCGGACATTACGCCACAGCGGGTTGTCGGTTTATCCGTCATAATGATGATTTTTATCGGGTTATCATCAACGATTTCCTACATGAGATCAAAGCAGGTGGATTTCGTCAGCGGATTGATTTTTTTTATCGGAAGCGCGCCCGGGGCGGTTTTGGGGGCATGGTTGAACAAGGGGTTGAATATTGATTCATTTAATCTGTATTTCGGTATTTTATTGATCGTTTTGTCAGCGATATTATTTGTTCGGGACAAATTGAAACCGATCCACTGGTTTCTTGAACACGGGTTAAAAAGAAGTTTTACCGATCGCCAAGGGCAAACTTTTGAATACGGATACCCGATATGGTTTGCATTTGTCTTTTCTTTTTTTGTCGGAATGATTTCGGGTTTATTCGGCATTGGCGGGGGATCATTAATGGTTCCGGCAATGGTGATGTTGTTCCGTTTCCCGCCGCATGTTGCAGTCGCAACGTCCATGTTTATGGTGTTTTTGACATCCATTGTTAATTCCTTGAGCCATATTTATTTGGGGAATGTTCCATGGCATTATACCGTTCCTGTCATTATCGGAGCTTATGTCGGAGCCAAATTGGGATCGGCTTTAAACAAACGGCTGAAATCAAAAACGGTTGTGCTTGTGTTGCAAATCGTTATGGTGTTGATCGGCGTCCGTTCTATAATAGAAGGGCTAGTTTAATGTTGAGAGATGGTGAGCAGTTTGCTTGAAACGATTCATTTTTATCATACCAATGACATACATAGCCATTTCGAATATTGGCTGCGTTCACAATATTTCATTCGCAACGAGCGTCTTGCTTATGCCGAAAAAGGGGAGCCCAGTTTTTTATTCGATATTGGCGACCATTTGGACCGTTCCAATATTTATACGGAAGCGACGCTCGGTACGGGGAATGTAAAGTTATTGAATGAAGCCGGGTATGATGTGGTGACGATCGGCAATAATGAAGGGATCACATTGGCTTTTGAGGAGCTTTATCATCTATATGATGAAGCGGATTTCGAGGTGGTCGTTGCCAATTTGCAGGCGGCAAACCGGGAGAATCCCAAGTGGCTGAAACCTTATACCATTTTAAGGACGAAATACGGTACAAAAATTGGCGTGATTGGTGCCACAGCTTTTTATGAATTATTTTATCGAGAGCTTCATTGGGATATTACGGAGCCGAGAAATGAGATTAAAGCGGTTGCCAAAGAATTGAGAAAAGAAGTGGATATTCTGTTGTGCCTGTCCCATTTGGGGATTACGGAAGATGAATTATTGGCTCAGGAATGCCCCGAATTGGATGTGATTTTTGGCGCCCACACCCATCATTTTTTGGAAGAAGGAAAATGGGTGAATGGAGTATTGCTCACAGGCTGCGGAAAATTCGGGGCCTATACTGGGCATTTAATGATCCAATTTGATCATGAACGGAAAAAAATCATCCGCAAAGAAGAAATGGTGATTGATAATGCGTTGTTGCCGGAAATCGAGGGGGAATTGGAGTTTCTTGAACAGTTGGCCAAGACGGGAAAAGAGTTGATGGACGAAACCATTTTCCAATCGGCGAAAAGTTATAATAAGGAATGGTTCCATCATTCCCAGATTTCCAGGCTTTTTGCGAAAGCGGTATTGGAACATACGGGTGCCGATTGTGCGATGTTCAACGCGGGCATCTTTTTGGATGGCTTGAAAAAAGGGAATGTGAGCAAATATGATATTCACCGGATTTTGCCTCATCCAATCAATTTGTGTGTGGTGGAATTGACAGGCCGTCAGCTGAAAGAAGTGTATCTGCAGGCGAAAAATGAAGAGTGGTCGCAGCTTGAACTGAAGGGGCTGGGCTTTAGAGGATTAATTTTCGGCAAGATTTTGACCTATGAATTTTCGGTCAATCAAAATCGCGAATTGATCGTACGTGGGGAAATTTGCGATTTGAATAAAACTTATCAATTGGCGACCCTTGATATGTTCACCTTTGGCTATTTCTTCCCTAATTTCAAATATGCAAAAAAGAAATATTATTTGCCTTACTTTCTGAGGGATGTGCTCATCGAGTATTGCAAACGGCATCTCTAAAGAAATTGGCGTTCCGATGTTTGGATCATATAATGTTTTGTTCAAAGAGCGCAAAGAATGGGTGTTTGAATAGTCATCTTCTCCTGGTCATAAAATTTGCTAGGAGGAGATTTTTTGTTTTCACGAAGACCTCGCAGAATGATGTTCAGGGCGCCGAAAAGAAGGAAAAGATCGAACCGTTTCGCTCTATTTCTGATGAGTTTTGTTCTCACGTTGGTATTATTTTTATATTTTTTAAATTCCCGTTTAATGCCTATATACTTGGATTATGCTGAAGTGCAGACGAGGAAGATCGCTTCCCATGTCGTCAGCAAAGCGATTAATGCCAGAACATCGAGCGTGTTGGACATCAACGAGATTATAGAAGATTTGCCGACCGAATCCGATTATATGCTGACGACAAAATTCAATACCGAAATCATCAACCAGGTCCGTGCGGAAACGACCACCCTCGTGAAAGAACATCTTGAAATGGCGGAAAAGGGAGACTTATCCCAACTTCCCGACTTGGATAATGTGGAATATGATGTGGATGAAATTCAAAAAGGGGATGGAATCGTATTCCTTGTGCCGATCGCCCAGGCATTGAATTTGCCTCTTTTGGGCAACTTGGGGCCAAAAGTGCCTATCCGATTCCATATCATTGGAAATGTGGCAAGCGATGTTTCCACTAAGATTACAGAGTTCGGAATTAATAATGCGCTTGTAGAAATCAGCATTAATTTTAAAGTGAATGTTCAAATCATTGTTCCATTCGCCAGCAAAACGACAACGGTGGAACAATCCATCCCGGTGGCCATTGGATTGACGAGAAGCCAAGTGCCGAATATTTATACAAACGGTGGAGATGGGGCGCAACCTTCTGTAGAAGTGCCGGTTCCATATGAATAATAAGAATTTTTTCTCGGACTTGCGATATTGTCAGTTGTTGCAAAACCATTATCATGTTATATTGACAAGTAGTAGGTAAAACCATTTTTTCTTCATGGATAGGGGCTGATACAAAGTGAGCGGAAAAGAAATTTTGAGAAAACCCGAATGGTTGAAAATAAAGCTTAATACGAATGAAGAATATAGAGATTTAAAAAAGTTGATGCGGGAAAAAAACTTGCATACCGTTTGTGAAGAAGCCCGCTGCCCCAACATTCATGAATGTTGGGGAGAAAGAAGGACGGCTACGATGATGATCCTGGGTTCTGTTTGCACCCGCGCCTGCCGATTCTGTGCGGTGAAGACGGGGCTTCCTACAGAGCTGGATTTGGAAGAGCCGGAACGTGTGGCTGATTCCGTGAAAATTATGAACTTAAAACACGTGGTGATTACAATGGTGGCCCGGGACGATCTGAAAGACGGCGGGGCCGGCATCATGGCCGAAACGATTCGTGCGATTCGCCGCAAATCGCCACAAACATCCATTGAAGTACTTCCTTCCGATTTAGGCGGAAAGGAAGAGAATTTGCAAATCCTTATGGAAGCAAGACCAGATATATTGAACCATAATATTGAAACAGTCAGAAGACTTACCCCACGGGTGCGTGCCCGCGCCACGTATGACCGTTCGCTGGAATTTTTGCGCAGAGCGAAAGAAATGCAACCGGATATCCCGACAAAATCTTCCTTAATGATCGGTCTCGGTGAAACGTGGGATGAAATTTTGGAAGTTATGGATGATTTGCGGGCGAACAATGTGGATATCATGACGATCGGCCAATATTTGCAGCCGACGAAAAAACATTTGCCTGTAAAAAAATACTATACGCCATTGGAATTCGGAAAGCTCCGAAAAATAGCCATGGAAAAAGGCTTCAAACATTGCGAAGCGGGTCCATTGGTTCGAAGCAGTTATCATGCGGATGAACAAGTGAATGAAGCAACGAAAACTCGACAACTCCAAGCCGAAATGTAAGCGTCTTGGAATTGGAGGTGTATGGATGATAGTGGTCGATGGGATTGCTTATGAATTGATCGAGAATTATCGTGACGGATTCCAAGGGGAAGCCTTCGTGAACCGTTATACGGATGTATTGGCAAAGTACGATTATATTGTCGGCGATTGGGGATATGGCCAGTTAAGACTGAAGGGGTTTTTTGATGACCGCAATCAAAAATCCACTTATGACAATAAAATAAGCACTGTGCAAGATTATTTATTCGAGTATTGCAATTTTGGCTGTGCTTATTTCATTTTGAAGAAAATTGGCCGTGTGCCGCAAGAGAAGCATGTATCAGCTCCAAATGGACATTCTTACGATAAGCGATCATAAAACCAACAGGCCATCTCCAAATCGGGAGATGGCCTGTTTATTATGATAATAATTCCATTAAATATTCTCTCAAGTCTTCAGCTTCTTCTTCCGTTTTATTAAAAACATATTCCAAATAGCCGGGCTCTTCCAAATCGTCGGGTCCGATGATGGCAAAGCGGCTGGATTGCATATCCAAAACGAGCACTTTTCCATAGAATTTTGTGGATTGGACAATGGCCAAATCATAGCGCAAACTTCTGCCGGTAAAGCTGACGAACCGTGTTTTTGTATCTTCCACATCATCATATAAGAAAAAACGTTCCATCGCAGTTTTGTTCTCCTTCCAATACTACACAATATGTTACTATAGAAACGAGACATCAATCAACTTTTCGAATTGGAGGCATTTGTCATGTATTTCGTAGACCGAAAAAAAATCACAAGCACATTAAAATATTTGGATGAAATCATCTCCATTTTTGAACAAAAGCAGGACTGGCTAAAAGATGATATAACAAAATTGGCGTTGGAGCGCATCGCCCATAATGCCATCGAATCGGTTATCGATGTCGGAAACTTGATGATCGACGGATTTATCATGAGAGATCCGGGAAGCTATGATGATATCATTGACATTTTAATCGATGAGAAAGTGATCGCCGCAGAGAAAGAAAAACCGTTCAAAGAGTTGATCAGTTTGCGCAAAAACCTCGTCCGTGAATTTATACAAGTGGATATTGAGAAAGTGTACGAGGTATTGAAAAATACAGTGCCGTATTTAAAAACTTTTTCAGGGGAAGTCACTCAATATTTGGAAAATGAACTGGGACCCGTTTCGGCATTCTTACCGGAGGATCATGAATGAAACGGTATCGGGCTTTCTGTTTTGATTTGGATGGCACCATTTACCGTGGCAAGAAAGCCATCCCGAGTGCGGTAGATTTTATTCATCAATTACAAAAAAAGCGGTTGGACGTCTTTTTTGTAACGAATAACTCTTCGAAAACGCCGTCCCAAATTAAAGAAACGCTCCGGCAATTCGGGGTGGATGCTTCAGAAAAACAAATCTATTCAAGCGCCTTAGTGACCGCCAAATATGTGAGGGAACATTTCGGGCAGGCGAAAGTGTTTGTCATTGGACAGGATGGCATCCGCCATGCCTTCAAGCAGCAGAATATTGCGGTGGTGGAAGAGCAACCCGATGTGGTGGTGATGGGCATTGACCGGGAAATTACTTATGACAAGCTGACCAAGGCTTGTCTTGCGGTACAAAATGGAGCCGCATTAATTGGGACAAATGAGGATATCCGGTTTCCGACGGAGGAAGGATTCCACCCTGGAAACGGATCGTTTGTCAAGCTTGTCAGCCAAGTGTGCAATGTGGAGCCGGTTTTTATGGGGAAGCCGTCGCCGGTGATGCTCGACATGATCCGGCAGGAATACGGGTATGCGAAAGAAGAGATGCTGATGATTGGAGACAATTACGATACGGATATTTTATGCGGAATCCGTTTCGGTTGTGATACCGTCCATGTCAATACCGGGGTTGTGAGAACGGAGACCGTGAAAGAAAAAGAGCTGCAACCGACTTATGTTGTAGACGATTTAAGCGGTTTGGAGATTTAGAAAAACATAAAGGGGCTGTCCATTTTCAAAACAGCCCCCCATTTATTGCATTAAAAAAGCGGATTTTCTTCAATATGTTGATATATTTTTTTGGTCAATTCTTCAGGTGTATCAGCTTCGACTATATCTCCATTCACGAGCGCATACAATTTTTCGGCGCATCGTGAACAATAACTTAAGCAACCATATTCAAGCACATCGATATTCGGATCGTTTTCCAAAACATCATAAGTTTCTTGCGATCCCATGGCCAAGTTGGAAATGCAAAATTCAACCAGCGGATTCACTTCTGTTCACCTCACTCAAAGAAATCCTACTCTGAATTTTCTTATTCGTCAATAAAATCAGATTTTGTGAAATCATTCACAAAAAATATTGTGAAACTCCTCACAATGTTATATACTATTGGTTGTGTAGAAAATGTGAACTTTTTGGACAAAATAAATTAGGGGAGTTTTCTATGAAAAGACTTGTTTTATTGGGCGGCGGTTATGGAAATATGCGCATTTTGTTGCGTTTATTGCCTAACCAATTTCCAGAGGATACAATGATCATTTTAGTGGACCGTAACCCGTTCCATAGTTTGAAAACCGAGTTTTACGCACTTGCAGCAGGAACAACAACGGATAAAAAAGTGCGTGTGAATTTCCCGGAGCATGAACGATTGGAAAAAGTGTATGGAGAAGTTACTAAAATCGATCGCAAAGAGAAAAAAGTCTATTTGGAAGACGGCAGAGAAATACCGTATGATGATTTAGTCATTGGGCTTGGATGTGAGGACGATTATCACGGTGTACCAGGTGCGGAGGAAAACACATTAAGCATCCAAACAATTGCAAACTCTCGCAAAACCTTTGAAATGTTATGCGGACTCCCTCCCGGTTCGGTGGTGGCCATTGTAGGAGCAGGTTTGAGCGGAATCGAAATTGCAAGCGAATTGAGGGAGAGCCGTTCCGATTTGCAAATCAAATTGTTTGACCGTTCAAAACGCATTTTGCGCGATTTTCCTGAAAAATTGAGCAAATATGTAAAAGAGTGGTTTGAAGATAATAATGTGGAAATCATTCCGGAATCGAATATCACCAAAGTGGAACCTGGAAAATTGTACAATCACGATGAAGTGATTGAAGCGGATGCGATTGTTTGGACAGCTGGTGTGCGCCCAGTGAAAATTGTCCGGGAAATGGATGCTCAAAAAGACAAAAAAGGCCGTCCACTTGTCAACCAATATTTCCAATTGGTTGATGATGAACATGTCTATGTTGTCGGAGATTGTGCATCATCCGATTTGCCTGCGAGTGCGCAGCTGGCGGAAGAACAAGCTGAACGGGTTTCCCAGGTGTTGAAATTGCGATGGAAAGGCGAAAAATTGCCGGAAAAAATGCCGGAAATCAAATTAAAAGGTTTTATGGGTTCATTAGGGAAAAAACAAGGGTTTGTATATATTGCCGATAAAACAATGACCGGCAGAATCGCCCGCCTATTGAAGTCTGGTTTGCTTTGGATGTATAAACGCCAAAACGATAACTGATTGCAAAAATTCGCAAGTACTTAAGGGTGCTTGCGAATTTTTGGCTGTTTGGATGCCGGTTATTCAGCGGGTACGAAACCCAATTTTTCAAGTGCCTTGAATACAGGCTTTATTTGGATATATCCTTCCCCGACCACTTCATCATTAATGAGGACAAGGGGATAAAAAAATTCATCATTATGAATGCGCTCAGCGTATTCCTGATCCCGTTTGTCCGTCAATGGCTGATTGATGTCAATGTAGCGGATTTTAAAAGGCTGATCCGGAAATTTACGGCTGATGGCGGCTTCCAACCATTCATAAGTATCTTTGGAAGAAGGGGCATTGACGCAGCTGGCGCAAATTTGGTCTGCGCCGTAAACTTCTATTATAGGTATTTGATTCTTCATTTTATAACCCCTTTCAGAGCGATTTATAATGGATTTTTTCTCTTGTTCACATTATAATGATTTTAATGAAAGGAGTCGAGAAAGATGACAAATGCTGAACAATTTGAACAAGTAAAAGAAGTTTTAGATAAATTGCGCCCGTTCTTACTTCGTGATGGAGGCGACTGCGAGCTCATCGATGTGGAAGACGGCGTAGTAAAATTGCGTTTGCTGGGTGCATGCGGTTCATGCCCAAGCTCCACAATCACGTTAAAAGCCGGCATCGAACGCGCATTATTGGAAGAAGTGCCCGGCATTGTAGAAGTAGAACAAGTTTTCTAATTGAAAAATCAGATTCCTTAATTGATAACGGTGTACCCGCTCGTTTGCAGGGGTACGCCGTTTTGTCTTTTTGTTTATTGAAATGGATTGCATAGTAAGGATCTGATAAGGAATTATATTAATTAATATGAAAGCAGTTTGTTTGTCATAAAAAGGATTTCACTGTTATTATATTGTTTAAGGAAGGTGATTCGGATGACTGCGGAAAAAAGAGTAATTGAATTGACTGAAGCAGCTGCCTATCGCATCAAAGAGATGGCAAAGCATAACGAAGAGGAAGGTGCTTATTTGCGCCTGGCTATCCATGGCGGAGGATGCAGCGGCCTTACGTATGGCATGAATTTTGATCAGAATATCAATGAAGACGATTATACCGATGAACAACATGGCATTAAAATTTTGGTTTCACAGCAGGATGCACCCATTTTGATGGGCACAAAAATCGATTATAAACAATCTTTGATGGGCGGAGGATTCACGATCGACAATCCGAACGCCATCGCTTCCTGCGGCTGCGGTTCATCTTTCAGAACGGCGAAAGTGGCCGGCACGCCGGAAGAATGTTAAAGAAAGATTGCATGGTTGCGGCAATACAGCATGTACACAAAAGAATATAACCACCCTGATTTGGGCAGAAAGGGTAAGAGATTTTGGCCTCTTTGATTTGTATGTTACGGACTGCAAATTAAAGAGGTTTTTTGTTGCGGTTTTATGACTGCCGTATAATTCCAACGTAGGGCTTGCCTTACTTTAAATAAATGAAGGAATCCGTTATATACTAAAATAAACTGAATTGAAGAGGTGGAATGTATGGGTTTGTTTGACGGATTAATGGGCAATGCGTCGGAAGTGGATGTTGAGAAAATCAATGAAGAATTAAAGGAAATCTTGACATCATCGGAAAAAGTGGAGCATGCATATAAAGTGATCAGGGACATGTTTGTTTTTACAAATAAACGGTTGATCCTCATCGATAAACAGGGAATGACGGGAAAGAAAGTGGAGTACCATTCCATACCTTATAAAAGTATCGTGCATTTTTCAGTGGAAAATGCGGGAACTTTTGATTTGGATGCGGAATTGAAAATATGGTTATCCGGAAGGGAACTGCCGATTGAAAAAACTTTTAATCGAACGGCAAATATTTATAATGTTCAACGGGTTTTGGCGGAGTATGTACTGAAATAAAGGTTGGTTCTTGAAAAGGCTGTCTCCAATGGCGGCCTTCTTTTATTGTTTTTCATACTTTGGGGAATCGGTTCATCACTTCAATATGTTCAAAAACTTTTGGAAATTGTAATATAGTGGGTAGTAGACAAAGGGGGATTACATATGAAAAAAAATCGGGGAAATGTATGGTTAGGAGCTGGGGCGGTCGTCGTCAACTCCGAAGGGAAATGGCTTGTGGTAAAAAAGAAGTATAGCGGATTAAAAGGCGTTTGGTCCATTCCTGCAGGCTTTGTCCAAATCGGTGAAACGGCCGATGAAGCGGCTCTCAGAGAAGTGAAAGAAGAGACTGGGATCGACTGCATTGTCACCGGAATGGTCGGATTCCGCACCGGGGTCATCCGCGGGGAAGTAAGCGACAATATGGCCATTTTTGCCTGCAAGCCCATCAATGATAATCAGCCGATCCGCATCCAGGAAGAAGAATTATTCGAAGCGAAATGGCTTTCGGTGAACGAATTATTGACTTGCGGAGAATCTTCCGTCATGTTGCAAAGCATGGCAAGCGATTCATTGATCCACTATCAACTTTCCAAGAATGATGGCATTAATCCGGGCGATTGGTTTCAATATACGTCCTATCGGGTGTTTTTTAATAAATAAATATATTTGGGAAAATGAAAACATACAATCATAAAAAAGTGATACAAGGGGGAATCAAAAAGGAAAAACGTAGGGGTTTGTAAATAGGAATTTTTCAGGGGATTCACGCTAAAAAAAATTTAATCACAAGGTGATGGGGGAAATTTATGAATGGGCTTTCCATTGTCATCGGCGCCATTTGTGTGCTTGTCATCGGCTACCGTTTATACGGGTATTTCTTTACAAAAAAAGTGTTGTTGATCAATGATAAAAAGCCGACACCCGCCCATGAATTAAACGACGGAAAAGATTACGTGCCAACGAACAAATGGGTGGCTTTCGGGCATCACTTTGCGGCGATTGCCGCAGCCGGCCCGCTGGTGGGTCCTGTGCTTGCCGCCCAATTCGGTTATCTGCCTGGGCTGTTATGGCTATTAATTGGAGCGGTTATTGGCGGCGCTGTGCATGATGCGGTGGTGTTATTCGCTTCAATGCGGAAAAAAGGGAAATCGCTTTCAGAGGTGATGAAGGAAGAGCTCGGGCCTGTGGCAGGATTTTGTACAGGTCTTGCCATGTTATTCATTATTACCATCACGATGGCCGGCCTTTCCATGGTTGTTTTAGGTGCGTTGGAACGGAATCCATGGGGAACTTTCGCGGTGGCCATTACAATTCCGATTGCCATGCTGGTCGGAATCGCCTATAAGAAAACAGGAAATTTGATTGCCACATCTGCCATCGGATTTATTTTATTGGTGATCGGCGTTTTTGTGGGTCCATATATCCAAGGAACGGTTCTTGGGGAATGGCTGACATTGGATCGCCAAACTTTGGCCATTATTTTACCGATTTATGCGTTTTTTGCTGCAGCGTTGCCGGTTTGGTTTTTGCTTGCGCCAAGGGATTATTTGTCCAGCTTCATGAAAATTGGAGTGTTCATAGCGCTGATTATCGGAGTATTTTTCGTGAATCCTGTCATTCAATTCCCGGTGGTGACTGAGTTTATTCATGGCGGTGGGCCAATCATTGCCGGTCCGGTATGGCCTTTCGTATCCATTACCATTGCTTGTGGAGCCATTTCCGGTTTCCATGCATTTATCGGATCCGGAACGACACCGAAGATGTTGGATAAATGGGAAGATATCCGGGTTGTGGGATTTGGTGCGATGCTGGTGGAAAGTTTGGTGGGGGTCATGGCGCTCGTTGCCGCCACTTCCTTGCATCCTGCTGATTATTTCGCCATCAATGCAGCACCGGCCGTATTTGCCACATTAGGGATGGAAGTTGTCAACCTGCCGCAATTGTCCCAAGCGATTGGCATCGACTTGGAAGGAAGAACAGGCGGTGCAGTGTCCCTTGCCGTAGGGATGACGCAAATCTTTACGGGTGTTCCATGGTTTACGCATTTGAGCGGCTATTTCTATCAATTTGTCATTATGTTTGAAGCGGTGTTCATCTTGACTGCCATTGATGCAGGTACCCGTGTTGCCCGCTACTTGATTCAAGATTTCTTGGGTGACGCGATCAAACCATTAAAACGCACGGACTGGTGGCCGGGTACAATCTTTGCGAGTGCATTGGCTTGCTTCATGTGGGGGTATTTGTTGTACACCGGAGAAATTGGTCCGATCTGGACGCTCTTCGGTGTCTCCAATCAGTTGATGGCTTCCATCGGGCTGGTGCTCGGCGCAACGGTCATCTTAAAAATTGCAACGAAGCGAATTTATGTATTAACTTGCATCATTCCTCTGGTATACCTTTATATTTCAGTCAATGTTGCCGGGATCTGGATGATTAAAAACGTGTACTGGAATTCCGCTTCAGCAGGCTATTCCGTATTGAATGGAGTATTGTCCGTCATCATGTTGATCTTAGGTGTTGTCATCGTTATTACAGCCTTGAAATCATGGGTGAAGTTATGGAACAGTCCGAGATTTGTGAAAGGAAAAGCCATAGGGGCAGTATAAAAAATGAAAGGAAGCTGGGACAACACCCTCTTCCAATGAGAAAGAGGCTGGGACAAAACCCCCTCTAAAATGGAAACAGCTCATGAAATTTTGGAATGAAATTTCATGAGCTGTTCTTCATTTTTTCAATAAAAAATAAGGACCTCTTCTGTTAAAATTAAGTTACCACCAAAACTAACAGAAAGAAGGGTCCTTATGTTTAAATATTATAACATGAATCAATTAGTTTTACCTCTAGATTTAGAAATAAAATTACAAGAAAATGATATTGCCTTCCATATTCACCATTTAGTTGAAAGTATTCCAGATGAAGCCTTCCAGCCGTTTCTTCGAAATACAGGTTGTCCTGCTTATCATCCACGCATGATGCTAAAAATTATTTTGTGTGCCTATTCGCAGTCTGTCTTTTCAGGTCGAAAAATGGAAGCGCTATTAAAGGACAGTATACGAATGATGTGGTTGGCACAAGGATATGAACCAAGTTATCGGACGATCAATCGTTTTCGTGTGCATCCGGAAGTAAAAGAATTAATTCGTCAATGTTTTGTCCAATTCCGTTGCCAACTGGTGGAAGAAAAATTAATTGATCAAGAAGCAATTTTCATTGACGGTACAAAGATTGAAGCGAATGCCAACCGATTTACTTTTGTGTGGAAAAAATCCATTGAAAAATACAACAAAAGCTTAATTGAAAAATCCAATCAGCTCTACAACGAACTGTTAGAGAAGGAAATCATCCCTGAAATGGAGCGGGAAAGTGATGGGGAATTGTCCGTAGAAGAACTCGCTCAAATGGTGCAACAAGTCGATGAAGTGATTACGGAATATGACCAAAAGATAGAAGCATCGCCCGATGCCACAGAACGAAAAGCATTAAGAAGCGAACGGAAATATCCGAAGCGAGTGTACAAACAGTTGATTGACTTGATTTTACGTAAACAAAAGTATCAAAAAGACTTCGAAATCTTGGGTGAACGGAATAGTTATTCCAAAACAGACTTAGATGCGACGTTCATGCGAATGAAAGACGACTATATGAAAAACGGTCAATTGAAAGCTGGATACAATGTACAAATCGCAACAGAAGGTCAATACGCACTAGCTTATAGCATCTTTCCAAATCCTACTGATACACGTACATTAATTCCGTTCTTGAATAAGATAGAAAAGGATTATTTTCCGTTGCCAAAGTATATTGTCGCAGATGCTGGTTATGGTAGTGAACAAAACTATGAAGACATCCTTTCGAATCGAAAATGTGAGGCACTCATTCCATATACCATGTATGAGAAAGAACAAAAGAAGAAATATAAACAAAATCCATTTCATCCAGACAATTGGATGTACGACGAAGAAAGTGATACCTACATTTGTCCAAATCAGCAGCGAGTAACCTTCCGTTATCGTTCTGTACGTACAGATAAGACTGGTTTCAAACGAGAATTGAAAATCTATGAATGTGAAAACTGTTCAGGATGTCCATTTCGTTCATCATGCACAAAAGCAAAGGAAGGCAATCACCGAAAGGTCATGGTGAATGAAAAATGGGAACAACAAAAAGAATATGTAAGAGCGAAGCTTTCAGAAGAAAAAGCTGGTTCTATTTTCCGTCAACGTAAAATAGACGTAGAACCAGTTTTTGGATTCTTGAAGGCTAATTTGCGTTTCACTCGATTTTCCGTTCGAGGAAAATCGAAAGTGGAAAATGAAATGGGCATTGCCTTAATGGCCGTGAATTTACGAAAATACACGGCCAACAAAGATCAACTAACCAAAAATAATGGGGATAAATGGAAAAAGGAGAATTTGAGTTGGCTCAAATTCTCCTTTTTCCTATCTAGAAGCTAGTTTTGTCCCAGCCTCTTTTTATCTTGAAGTTCGTTATGCACTAGCCTTGTTTTGACTATCGATTTCCATCCAATAATATATCATGTGTTCGGACGGCTTCTTCCACTTCTCCAAATGACCAATGGTTTTTCGGTACATCCACAAATGTCGGAGTTTCCACATTCGTCAATGGTCCGCGTTTGAAAAGAAGGTTTATGATTTTCACCGTTTGCGCCCGTGTCAATTCCTGGTTCGGCTTGAACGTAAGGTCTTCATAACCGGTCATAATGCCGGCAGCTTTGGCAAAGTTGATCGCCTCAAATGCCCAGTGCTTGCTTGTTACATCTTTGAAACCGGCTTCTTGACTGACATTCAATTTTCCGCAGTAATCACATAGTTATGAATTGGATTGTCGATATGGCCATCGGCGAGATCATCGGCAGTTACCTTTGTTATCCAAGATGAATATGAAAAATACAAATTTCCTATGGAATCAAATGCAATATCTGAAACAGAATACGGCATTGTTCCTATTTCATGCACCTTTGGGCTTGTAACGGGAATTGGAAAGTCATTGAAATCCTTTTTCGAAATGGTATATAACTTTTTTAAAACATAGTCTCCAAAATAGAAATCGCCCGTTATTGGATGGAAAGCAAGTCCATACAGAAACACTCCTCCTGTAATGACTTCCGTGGAAATTTCGGCAGGATTTCCAATCCCTTCACTAAAATCAGTACTGGAAATTTTATAAATTTTATCAATCGGATAACCTATGTAAGCAAATGTGTAATAAAAATTGCCCTCCGAATCAAAATCCAAAGAATATGGTTCGCCATTATTAAAATTTATTACATCCGTTATGGTTCCATCATCAGAAATTTTACTGATTTTACTGTCGACGAAATTTGCAACATAGATGTATCCATCATGATAGGACAATCCAGAAGCATTTGTATTGGCCGAGGTAAATGCAAATGTTTGTTGGGCACCTATGGGCAAAATCATTGCGAAAATGGCCATTGTAATCAAAAATATCCTTCGCATCCTGAGTTTCACTTTCATACTAAATTCCTCCTGCTATTGGTATTTTCTTAATTATATTATAGGATTAAGGTTCTATAGAAATGTTTTTTTTGATAGGATAAAATTCCCTTTTAAAAAGAAAACAGCCTATGAAATTTTGTAAAATTTCATGGCTGTACGAATTTGAAACAAGTAAAATGTCCCGGCTTCTCACTTATAAGTTAGTAAATATTTTTATAATCTTTGCTCCTGCGGTCGTCACATCAAATGTTACCCTGCCGCAATTCATCTGCGGCTAAGCGTGTGCGACAGCCGAAAAGGGAACGCCTCAAAAATGACTTTTCAGACGCTCCTTTTCTCATTTTTGTTTCCATTTTTCCATTTGAAAGGACAACCCAATTAGGTTAAACTAATGGAAGGAAAATGGAGGTAAACATATATGGGTGGCTCAGTTTCGATTGTACAATTAATCATCTCTGTCGTATTATTTTTTGTCATGTTTTTTGGAATCGGTTTCTTATTGAACATGTTACTTCGCATGACGTGGCTGATGACGATCATCTATCCGGTTGTCGTTATCTTTATCATTGATGAAGTCAGCTTTTTGGATTATATATTTAAACCGGGTCATGCATGGCCGGCTTTATGGGATAAAATTTTATCTCTTCAGGTTGTGGATATTGCCATTCTGTCTGGAGGATTTGCCGGAACCATCGTCGCCGGCATCGTCATGATTATTTTAAGGAAAAGCGGATATCGAATGTTTTAAAAGGATCTATCCAAAAGTGCCAACTTTTGGATAGATCCTTTTTATTGGATGAAAGTATAAAAAATGACGGAAATAATGATGCCGGTAAGTGCGCCGGATAATACTTCATTCGGTTTATGGCCCAACAAAGTTTTCAGTTCTTCCTGTTTTTCATTTTCATCTTTTTCCGTCCAATGTTTCATTTCATGAAAAAATGTTGTCAGTTCTTGCCGGATTTTATTCAACATGGCTGCATGCTGCCCTGCCTGATAACGGACACCGCTCGCGTCATACATGACGATTCCGGCGAACAAGGCGGCAACGGCAAAAACCGGTGAGTCAAAACCTGTTTCGTAACCAACGGCTGTAGCGAGACTCGTCACAGCGGCGGAATGGGAGCTGGGCATGCCGCCGGTGGAAGTGAGCAGCGACCAGTTGATTTCTTTTGTAAATAAAAAATGGATGGGTACTTTAATGAATTGCGCGAAAAAAATTGAGAACAGCGCCAGGAGTAATGGAGCATTATGAAAAATGGCCAAATTGCAAAAACCCTTTCTTTATTGTCTTACAAACAGTATAGCATAATGCTTATTCAAACATTTAAGTATATGCATGAAAAAGATTAGTGTGAATGGAAAGATTGATGTTTCAAGTGGTGTTCGGACGATTTTATTATTGGATATCGGTTTTGGATTTGTCATATTATGTATATAAATAAATAATCAATAAAGGGCTGTGGAAGAGGATGAGGGAAGAAAAAAAAGAAAAAATCGTTAAAATTCTGGAAAAAAAGCTGAAATCCACTTCAAGACAACTTGTTCAATTTGATTCGGAAGATGAAACGCTGCAATATATAACAAATGCTTTCAGAGAAAAACTGTCAGCGGACTTTGTCGGGATTGTTTTCAAAACGGGAGAACAGTTGATTGTGAAAGCATGGAGCGGGACAAAAAGTTCGATTGCCGGCCATTTTCCATTACCTGTGGACCAGTGTTCCCCCAATTTATTTTTGTCCAGTTTAACCCATGAGCAATTGAGTCTGGAAAAAAATTGCGAGTTTACGAGACTGCTTCACAAGGAGAAGGTCCAAACTTGGTTTACTTTCCCGCTGAAAAATGAATTGAATCTTTTTGGATTTTGTATCATTGGTTATTTGCAAAGAGTCATTTTATATGAAGAAATGGAAAGTGTATTTGACGATTTTGGAAAGGATTTAGCCATTGCTGTATTGTTTCAAAGGGAAAAACAACATAAACAAAAGCTTCAGAGTTTATTAATTTATCAGCAAGCGATGGTGAAAGAAACGATTCACGGCAATTCGATCGATGAAATCACCACGATGTTGAGTCAGACATTGGAGAAATCTGTCCTGTTGCTCGACCGGTTTTTGAGACCGATTTCGTATAAACTGTTACCTGACAAAGAAGGTTTATTGGATGAATACCTTGAGCTCGCCACCTATGAAATTGTTCAAAAAAGAACATCCAAAGCATGGATTCCCCATCCGGCCTTGGAAAAAACGTTGTTAATTTGGACCATTGATGTGGGTGGGGATTTATTTGGTTATTTGGTGTTGGATGCCACCAATATCAAAATGGATGATTATGTCCGTTTGGCCATTGACGTCGCCCGCAATATTTATTCCATTCAATTTATGAAACAAAAAATCATTCTTGATGCGAAAGAACAGGTCAGAGACAGTTTTATCAACAAATTATTGTCCAATCCAATCGACGAGATTGAAAATATCTTCCAATATGCCAATCTTTTTCATTGGGATATCAATCGTCCCCATTTTGTCGCCATCCTGTCATTAACCATCCAAGATCATCACCTGGATTTACTGGAACAGGAGTCGTACAAATCCGCCATATTGGAAAAAATCAAATTGAATCTATCAAACTACTATCCGGAAGTGATTGCTGTAAATAAAGAAGGCGATTTGATTCTAATTTCACCGGTTTCATCGATGGCTCATTCAATAAAATTATATTGGAATAAAATGTATGAAAATTTAAAAAAATGGGTGAGAAGCGATTGGAACAATGTTCAAGTCTTATTGGCCATCGGGGGAGTAACAGAGAAGATTGAAGATTATTCTGTTTCTTACATGCAAGCAAAAAAATGTCTGAATGTAGTGAAGTCGCGTTTTAAGGAAATGGGATTCGCCTTATTTGATGATTTGGGGGCCTATACTTTATTGCATGAAATCGATGGCCGGATGGTTGCCATCTTTGTTCAGGATCACATCGGTCCGTTATTGAATAGTGAAGGAAAAAACATGGATTTATTGAAAACCCTTCAAGTATATTTGTCGCATAATGGGAATATGACCGAAACGGCAAAAGAATTGTATATTCATCGAAGCACATTGCAATACCGCCTGGAAAAAATTGAGGATCTCTTACAAGTGGATTTGGATAATGCGGAACACCGATTTAATTTGAATATGGCGATTAAATTGTATGATTTATTCGGGAACGAATTGAAGCAGAACCTGTGAAGCCATTTCCACCCGCTCTTTGAACCATTGGGCAAAGGGCGGGTTTTTTTGTTCCGTATTCTATGAATCTTTCAGGCATTCTCCGCAAAAATGATGAAAATTCGTTGTATTCTTCCTACATTGTATAGGTACAGAAGAGATTAGAATTTTTATATATTTTAATCACAGAAAATTTTTAAAATTGAAAGGAGTATCACATATGGCGATAAAGACAGTTGGAGTGGTGGGAGCAGGAACGATGGGAAGCGGAATCGCCAACTTGATCGCAAGCAGCGGATTCCAGGTTTTCCTTCACGATGTAGATACAAAATTTTTGGAAAATGGGTTGGCGCGCATTGAGAAATTTATGAACAAAAGCGTTGAAAAAGGAAAAATCACGGAAAGCGAAAAAGCGGAAGTCATTGAACGGATCCATACAACGACGAATTTGGAAGATTTGCAAGAGGTCGATTTTGTCATCGAAGCCGTTGTTGAAGATTTGGACGTGAAAAAGGAAGTCTTTACAAAACTGGATCAAATTCTGCCGGAAGACGTCATCATTGCAACAAACACGTCCTCGATGTCCATTACGGTGCTTGCGGAAACAACAAAACGTCCGGAGAAAGTGGCCGGAATGCACTTTTTCAACCCGGCACAAATCATGAAGCTTGTGGAAGTTGTACGGGGATTAAAAACAAGTGATGAAACCGTTTCCAAAATCCAAGCTTTTGCAAGAGAATTGGGGAAAGAACCGATTGAAGTCAAAAAAGATGTGCCAGGATTTATTGTAAATCGCATTATGATTCCGCAGTTTATTGAAGCGATCCGGCTGCTCGAAGAAGGTGTCGCCACGGCGGAAGATATCGACAAAGCGGTTACCCTTGGCTTGAATTATCCGATGGGCCCATTTACATTGCAGGATTATGCGGGCGTGGATATCGGTTATTACGTAATGGAATATATGAAAAATGAACTGAATGATAATCGTTATGCACCTCCATTATTGCTGAAACAACTGGTGAGAGCAGGCAGATTAGGTAAAAAGACGGGAGCTGGTTTTTATGACTACAACAAATAAAACTGTTCAGGACTTGACGGCAAAGTATGAATTTTTGCTTTGTGAAATTGAGAATAAGGTTGCAATTGTAACCATTCACCGTCCACCTGTCAATCCCCTTAATACAGCTGTTTTTAAAGAACTTACCCAATTGATGACAGAGCTTGAAAACCGGGAAGACGTCCAAGTAATCGTCCTTACGGGAAGCGGTGAAAAGGCTTTCGTTGCCGGAGCGGACATCCGCGAAATGTTGGAATTGGAAGCCGTTGATATGCTGGAGATGAATCAAACTTCAAGAAAAGCTTTTTCAACGATTGAGAATTTAGCGAAGCCTGTCATTGCCGCCATCAACGGACTTGCCCTTGGAGGCGGATTGGAATTGGCATTGGCTTGCGATTTGCGGATTGCTTCAGAAAAGGCCAAATTCGCCTTTCCGGAAATCAATTTGGGCATTATCCCTGGTGGAGGCGGAACGCAAAGATTGCAACGGATTGTCGGACAAGGAATTGCGAAAGAATTGCTGTACTTTGGTGAAATGATTACGGCGGAACAAGCGCTTCAATGGCACATTGTGAACCGGGTGGTACCGGCGGAAAATCTTTTGTCAGAAGCCTGCGAATGGGCAAAGAAACTGGCCGAGAAACCGAGTGTAGCTTTAAGAATGTTGAAATTGGCGGTGAATTCCGGTTCCAATGTGGATTTGGAGTCCGGGCTTACAATTGAAATGACTTGCTTTGGCAATGCCTTTGCAACAGAGGATCGAAAAGAAGGAATGCAAGCATTTGTAGAAAAAAGAAAGCCGAATTTTACAGGGAGATGATTTTTGTGAAACAAGATATTGTCCTGTTGGAAGGTGCGCGTACCGCTTTGGCTGAATTTTGCGGTTCATTCCGGGAGGTTTCAGCGACGGATTTGGGGGCTTATGCCTCTATTGAAGCGATCAAAAGAGCAAAAATAACACCCGATGAAATTGATCATGTCGTATTCGGAAACGTTCAGCAATCAAGTAAAGATGCCCATTTTTTGGCCCGGCATGTCGGGTTGAAAGCGCAAGTGCCGATCGAAGTGCCGGCTGTTACCGTCAATCGATTATGCGGCACCGGCATCGAAGTGTTGTTGACTGCTGCCCGGTTCATTCAAACGGGGGAAGCGGAAGTGGTGCTGGCAGGCGGAGCGGAAAACATGAGCCAAGTTCCCCATGTCATCAGAGGAATGCGGTGGGGGACCAAATTAGGTTCACCGGTGATTGAAGATTGGTTGTGGGATGGACTTTATGACACGTATGGTCAATGTTCAATGGCCATCACGGCGGAGAATTTGGCGAAAAAATACGAAATCACGAGGGAACAAGTGGATTTGCATGCGCTTACAAGCCATGAAAGAGCCCTTTCCGCAATGGAAAAAGGATATTTTGAGAAAGAAATTGTTCCGGTGGAAATCAAGAAGAAAAAAGGGACGGTCATCATCGACAAAGATGAACATCCAAGAAAAACAAGTCTGGAAGAGCTGGGCAAATTGCCTCCAAGATTTTTGGAAGGAGGTGTAGTTACACCAGGCAATGCCAGTGGAATGAATGATGCGGGAGCCGCTGTGATCCTTGCTTCTTCGGAATATGCCGAAAAAAGAGGGTTGCAACCGATTGCGAGATTAGTATCGTGGGATGTTGTCGGTGTAGAGCCGAAGTATATGGGAATCGGGCCGGTACCTGCCATTCAAAATGCATTGAAAAAAGCGGGGCTGCAGCTGAAAGATCTGGATTTGATCGAAATTAATGAAGCCTTTTCAGCCCAATATTTGGCGTGTCAGAAGGAACTCGGATTTGACCCGGAAATCGGCAATGTAAATGGCGGTGCAGTTGCATTGGGACATCCATTGGCGGTTTCAGGGGTGAGAATATCGCTGACTTTGATTTACGAGTTGGCCAGAAGAGGAAAAAAATACGGTGCTTCTGCCGTTTGCATTGGTGGTGGACAGGGAATTGCGGCAATATGGGAGAGATTATAAAGGGGGATGAAGAATGACAGTTACTGTGTTTGGACTTCTTGAAAGGGCATCTCAAAATTATCCGGATAAAGAAGCGATCTTTGATGGAGCGAATCGCATCACGTATAAGCGATTAATGGAAGAAACTCAAAGTATAGCGGCCGCTTTGTCGCAAAAGGGTTATCAAAAAGGGGACCGGGTCATCGTTTCCCTTCCCAATTGGTATGAAGCCGTAGCCATCTATTTTGCGTTGGCGCAATTGGGCGTCATCTTGATTCCTTGCAACACAAGATACAGCAAAGAGGAGCTTGTCTACATTCTCGAAAATTCCGGCGCAAAAGGAATGTTTGTCGGAAAAGATTTCCAATATTTTGAGGACTTTAAAAATTATTTGCAATCAAGTGATTCTTCTTTGGAAGATATTTTCGCAGTGCGCTCGGAAATGTCTGAATTTTCTGGTTATCGGGATTTATTGGAGAAAGGCAAAGGCATTTCCGCATCTCCTGCACCAATCGATCCGGCAGATGATGTTTTTACAATCCTGTATACGTCCGGAACGACCGGCAAACCAAAAGGGGCTATGTTGACCCATGAAAATGTCATATATTCCGCCGAATTATCCGCCGATATGTTGAAATGTACAAAAGACGATGTATATCTCATTCCGGTGCCTATTTTCCATGTGTTCGGTTTGGTGCCGGGCATCCTGTCGGTGGTCAGCAAAGGTTCAAAGATGGTGTTTTTGGAAGAGTATAAAGCCATCGAAGCGTTAAAACGGATCGAGAGCGAAAAGGTGACGGTCCATCATGGAGTGCCGACAATGTTCATATTGGAACTGAACCATCCGGATTTTCAAAAGTTTGACTTGTCATCGTTAAGAACAGGAATCATCGCGGCTGCTCCATGTCCGGAAGAAATCGTCCGGAGAATTCGGACCGAAATGGGTTGTGACATTCAAGTTTCCTATGGACTTACAGAAACCTCCGCTCCGGTGACATTCACAAGCTTTGATGATGATGATTATTTGAAATCAACGACGGTAGGAAAATTTTTGCCGGGCTATGAAGGGAAAATTGTTGACGTACAAAGACAAAAAGTGGGAATCGGTGAAATTGGAGAAATCGCCGTCAAAGGAAAAGGCGTGATGAAAGGGTATTACAAGATGCCGGAATACACGCAGGCGGCATTTGACGAGGAAGGCTATTTTTATACGGGTGATTCCGGAACGATGGATGAACATGGTTATATCCGCATCGTTGGACGCAAGAAAGAACTGATTATCAGAGGCGGATATAATATTTACCCACGGGAGATTGAAGAACATTTCTATAAACATCCAAGTGTGCTGGAAGTGGCGATTATCGGTTTGCCTGACACGGTTTTAGGGGAAATCAGCTGCGCCGTGATTAAATTGAAACCGGGCCATGTGGAAGATGAACAATCGATGAAGGATTACATCAAAGACAAAGTGGCGGATTTCAAGGTGCCTGACCGTTTTGTTTTCGTTGATAAGCTGCCGATTACCGCCAGCGGAAAAATTATCAAACATGAACTGAAAAATATCATTACCGAGAAATTGAAAGCGACACTTCGTTAAGGGGATGTGCCAAATGCATAAGTATGAATTTAAAGTGCGCTGGGGGGACACGGATGCGGCAGGAATCGTTTTTACCCCCAACTTCTATAAGTGGATGGATGAAGCCACGCATGAATATCTTGCGGAACTTATAAAGCCGTCCAGCAGACTTTTTCAGGAAGATAAGCGGGCTTTGCCCATCCTTGAAGCCTTTTGCCAGTTCAAAAAACCGCTGCGATTTGAAGAACATGTGGTGATTGAAACGACCGTATTGGAAATCCATAATAAAACCTTCAAATTAAAACATGTGTTCAAAAGAGGAGACGAAATTGTAGCCCATGGTTATATGATCCGCGCATGGACGTCCTTTTCCGATACGCCAAAAGCGGAGCCGATCCCGAAAGAAGTGGTTGAAAAGCTGACATTGTCTCTTGAAAGAGAGGTTGTGGTACATGAATAGTTCAACGAAAAGTTTGCTGTCCTTTTTAAACAAAACGAGCCGTCCAGCTGATGTGTTTACAGTGGAAGAATTTACGGATGAACATCTCATGCTGAAAGAGACGGTAGAGAAATTTGTTGATCGGGAAGTATTTCCCGTACTCCATATGATTGAACAGAAACAATTTGATGAAACAAAGAGACTGATGTTGAAGGCGGGAGAACTTGGCCTCATTGCGGCTGATATTGCGGAAGAATACGGAGGATTGGAACTTGGCAAGGTGAGCGCGGCGATTATTGCCGAAGGGATGGCAAAGGCAAGATCGTTCAACATTACGTTCAGCGGCCAGACAGGAATAGGGGCGTTGCCGATTGCCCTGTTCGGGACACCGGAGCAAAAATCCCGTTATTTGCCTAAATTGCTTACAGGAGAGCATATCGCAGCCTATGCTTTGACGGAACCATCCGCCGGAACGGATGCATTGGGCATTAAAACATCTGCCACTTTATCTCCATGCGGCCGTTATTATATTTTGAATGGCGAAAAGCAATGGATTACGAATTCAGGATTTGCGGACATTTTTATCGTCTATGCAAAAGTGGACCATCAGCATTTCACCGCTTTTATTGTGGAAGCGGCCAGCGAAGGGCTGTCCACGGGTCCAGAGGAAAATAAAATGGGGTTGGACGGTTCATCCACCCGTTCGGTTATTTTGGATCAAGTCCATGTGCCGGTGGAAAATGTCATTGGTGAAATCGGCCGCGGACATATCATTGCATTCAATGTATTGAATTTCGGAAGACATAAAATTGCTTTGAGTTCGCTGGGCACGGCCAAACGGGCAATCGAATTGGCGATCGAATATGGAAATGTCCGTCAACAATTCAAGCAACCATTAACGAGTTTTCCTTTAATCAGAGAAAAGATTGCGGATATGGTTGCAGAGTCCATTGCGGTGGAAAGCGTTGTATACCGGACGGCCGGGGAAATGGAAGAATCCTTTTCAGAACCCTGTGATTCCATTGCCAAATTGGTAGGGAAATTTGCAGTCCATTGTTCCATTAATAAGGTGATGGCGACCGAAGCGGCGGGAAAAATTGTGGATGAAGCATTGCAAATCCATGGCGGCTATGGGTATATGCGGGAATATGAAATCGAACAATTGTATCGGGATGTCCGAATCAATCGCATCTTTGAAGGCACGAATGAAATCAATCGCATCTTGATTGCCAACCACATAATGAAAGCGTACGAACCGGTTGTGGAAGAAGAGCATGTGAGCGGTCCATTGGAGAAGGAATATCAAAAATTGAATCTTGCAAGGGTTATATTGAAAGAGTTGATTGAAAGCGCCCGCAAAAACAATTTGACAGATATGAATAAAGAACAGGAGCTGGCAGCTGCCATTGCGGATATGGCGATTGGGTTATACGCCATGGACAGTTTGTTGGCGAGAGCCCGAAAAACAAGCGGAGATCAAAAGATTGAAATCGCTGCAAAAGTTTACGTTCATAAAACATTGCAACAATTTATGAATCTGGCACTATATTTGAAGAATTATGCAGGGATTGGTGTGGAGGCCATTCAGAAAGCGCATCAGGCCATCATTGAAAGCGCTGACAATTTGATTGGCTTAAAGCGTCAATTAGCAGAAATCGTTATTTCATAGCGATTTCTGTCTGTTCGTGCGCCCGGCATGTACATGAACGATAGGGTGTAAGTCCCGAACCCCGAAGACAGAAGTAGAGGTTAGCCAAGAGCAAGGGTGTCCGTGGTGACGCGGAATCTGAAGGAAGCTGGAGGCAAAACACCGGTCCGAGGAACACGAACCTCATATAAGGCTAGGTATGATTGAGTGAGTTTGCGAAACAAAACAAAGCTCTTTCTGTCGAAGGTCATATCGAGTAAATGAGGCGGATAGATGGTGTGAAAGTGCATGTACTTACCCGGGGAGGTCTGGCGGATAGGTGAAGTACGCTTCATAACCTACTTAGTGATAAGTAGCTGAACCGTCAGAAGTCAGCAGAGGTCATAGTATTAGTTGGTCTAGAACAACTAAGAAGGACTGAACAATTAAGAGAGAATAGCCCTTGGCATTCAGTGAGTCATGATGAACACAGAAAACGTAGTACCTCACTTGAGGAAGGAAGCGGTGAATCCCGTGGGGGACCTCTTGGAGGGTGGAGTGACCACTGGCATAAAGAGAACAGCTATTCACGGAAGGAGAATAACGATGCTTTTGAATCAAATCCTGTCACGGGAGAACATGCTTCAAGCACTAAAACGTGTAGAACAGAATAAAGGAAGCCATGGAGTAGATATGATGCCCGTACAAAACTTACGACAGCACATAGTCGAAAACTGGCTATCTATTAAGGAGGCAATTCTCAAGGGAACTTATGAACCAATGCCAGTCCGCAGAGTCGAAATCCCGAAACCTGACGGCGGTGTTCGTTTACTAGGAATCCCTACCGTAACAGACCGTTTGATTCAACAAGCAATCGCCCAAGTACTTTCAAAAGTGTATGACCCTACATTCTCTGAAAACAGCTACGGATTTAGACCAAACCGAAGTGCCCATGATGCGGTGAGGAAAGCGAAAGAATATATAAGAGATGGACATCGATGGGTTGTAGATATGGACTTGGAGAAATTCTTTGATAAGGTCAACCATGACAGATTAATGGGTACACTCGCGAAGAGAATCCAAGATAAACCATTACTGAAATTGATTCGTAAGTATTTACAATCGGGAGTCATGATTAATGGTGTGGTGTCAAGCACATTAGAAGGAACTCCACAAGGAGGACCATTAAGTCCGCTACTATCTAACATTGTACTAGATGAACTAGATAAAGAATTGGAAAGAAGAGGACACAAATTCGTTCGATATGCGGATGACTGTAACATTTACGTGAAAAGTAAACGAGCAGGACTTCGCACAATGGCAAGCATTCAACGATTCATTGAAGGAAAACTACGACTGAAAGTAAATGAAAAGAAATCAGCGGTCGACCGTCCATGGAAACGTAAGTTTCTAGGATTTAGCTTTACCTATCATAAAGAGCCAAAGGTTCGTATCGCAAAAGAAAGCCTTAAACGAATGAAGAATAAAGTTCGTGAAATCACATCACGCAAGATGCCCTACCCGATGGAATACCGCATTCAGAAACTGAATCAATATCTAGTGGGATGGTGTGGATATTTTGCGTTAGCAGACACCAAATCTATATTCCTTGAATTAGATAAATGGATTCGTAGAAGACTTCGAATGTGTCTATGGAAGAACTGGAAGAAACCGAAAACAAAGATGCGCAACCTTATTCAACTTGGCGTACCACAATGGCAAGCGTATGAATGGGGAAATACTCGGAAGAGTTATTGGCGTATTTCAAATAGTCCAATATTACACAGAACCCTTGGTAACTCCTATTGGAGAAACCAAGGGCTGAAAAGTCTTGAAGCTCGTTATGAAAACTTGCGTCAATGATCTTAATTGAACCGCCGTATACGGAACCGTACGTACGGTGGTGTGAGAGGACGGGAGTTAATCGCTCCCTCCTACTCGATTTTATTTCTTTATTTATTCAATATACTCATTTTACTCTATTATCACAGTGTAAACAGGGGGATTGTAATTTGAAAGAACTTCAAATGATTGAAAAGACGACTGTTAAGAAGACGATGACTCGGATTTTGCCGTTTATTTTGCTTTTGTATATTGTTGCCCATTTGGACCGGGTGAATTTAAGCTATGCGGCTTTGGAAATGAACGCCGACTTGGCGCTGACTTCGGAAGTGTTTGGATTATTGTCGGGAATCTTCTTTATTGGCTATTTTATGTTTGAGATCCCGAGCAATATGATCATGAGCAAAATGGGGGCCAGACTATGGATTGCCCGCATTATGATCACTTGGGGAATCATTGTCATATTGACGGGATTTGTCCAAAATGCTGCCCACTTATATATTTTGCGCTTTATTTTAGGTATCGCGGAAGCGGGTTTTTTCCCGGGAGCCGTACTGTATTTGACATACTGGTTCCGTAAAAAAGAGCGTGGACGGGCAACGGCGATCTTGCTGTTGGCTTTGCCTATTGCGGGATTAATCGGCGCTCCCGTTTCGACATGGATCATTGATCATGTGTATTGGCTGGAGATGGCCGGTTGGCGATGGATGTTTATTTTGGAAGGGCTTCCGGCATTACTTCTCGGAATCGTGGTGCTGTTCTATTTGGTGAACCGGCCAAGTGAAGCCAAATGGCTGTCCCAGGAGGAAAAGGAATGGCTGGAATCAGAACTTCAAATGGAAAGAACGGAAAGCAATCACATCAATAAAAAATATGTTGGGGAAATGTTGAAAGATGCAACAGTTTGGAAATTGGCATTAATTTACTTTTCAAATTACACTTGCATGTTCGGATTGTCTTTTTGGTTGCCAACGATTCTGAAAAATTTATCCGCAGAGGGGACAACCAATGTATCCATTGGGTTGTTATCGATGATTCCTTCCTTCATGGGGATATTGGCCATTTTATTTGGCGGATGGAATTCCGACCGTACCGGAAAATATAAGGAACATCTTGTCGCCTCCTTCATAATTGCCTTTATCGGCTTTGCCTGTGCAAGTTTTATGAGCTCCCCGGGCTGGATGTTGGTTTGCTTGACCGTTGCTTCGTTCGGTCTGTATATATTTGCCGGATGCTTCTTTGCTTATGAAACCCACTTTTTCACAGAACGAACTGCACCAGTCGGCATCGCATTAGTCAATTCAATTGCGGCCCTTGGAGGTTTCTTGGGACCTTATATTTTAGGGGTGCTGAATGTAAAAAGCGGCATGCTTTTCCTGGTGGTACTGGGCATCGTTGGTACCGGATTGCTGATTACTTTAAAACAAAAAACTTCTGAAACCTTTATTTTTGAAGAAGAAAAATCATTGGAGAGTGTAGGGAAAAGTTGATATCAAATTCTTGTGATATGTTGCCACTTCCTTTTACAAAAATTAGGTTATACTAGTAAAAGGAAGTGGCTTTTTTATTTGAATTCCTTTAGAAAAGGATAGAACATGAACTCGGAGGTTCTTCAATATGATTTGTAAAGAGAAAAAAACATTTGATGAAATTACAACGGAATTATTAATTGTAGGTGTTCAAAAAAATTGTGAACATATCAAGGGATGGAAAGATTTCGTATCCTTTTACGGAGAGCAGGTGGAAAAATGGATCCGTTCCGGCGATATCGAAACGGAACGCAAAAAGTTGACGAGAATTCCGTATGTGGGATCCAATCAACATCTGCAACGGGTTTTGTTTGTCGGATTAGGGGATACGAAAACGTTGACGAGAAATGAATTGCGGGAAACTTTTGGACTGGTGGGGAAAAAACTTCGTGAGATGAAAGCGGACAACTTTACCCTTTGGTTGGAATCCTTTACCGCCGCCCCGATCAGTGAGAAGGATATTGCGTTTTTATTTGCGGAAGGAAGCGGCATGGGATTTTATCAAGTGCCTCATTATAAAACAACATGCAACGTTCCGGATGTTTATCTTGATGAAGTGCATTTTGTGACAAAAGAGGATTTTGAAGAAATTGCTGAAAGCTGCAAATTGGGCTACATTTATGCGGAAGCGGTGAATGAAGCAAGAACGTTGGTGAATTTGCCTCCGAATATTTTGAGGGCCACAGACTTGGCGGATTATGCGGTGAATTTGGCGCACCAATATGGCTTTGAAGTGGAAATTTTGAATAAAGCGCAATTGGAAGAGCTGGGAATGGGCGGCATCTTGGCGGTCAATAAGGGATCAACCAATGAACCCCGGATGATTACTTTAAAATATAAAGGAATGGAACAGTGGAAAAACGTCATCGGTTTGGTTGGAAAAGGGGTCACTTATGATACAGGCGGCTATTCCATCAAATCCAAAACCGGCATGGTCGGCATGAAAGGCGATATGGGCGGAGCTGCCGCTGTTCTTGGCGCCATGAAAATCATCGGTGAAACGAAGCCGAAAAAGAATGTGGTGGCCGTCATCGGGGCAACGGACAATATGATTTCAGGAGACGCGTTCAAGCCCGATGATGTGATTACCACTTATAGCGGAAAAACGGTGGAAATTAAAAATGCCGATGCGGAAGGCCGTCTCGTTTTGGCGGATGCGGTCACTTACGCCAAACAACATGGTGCGGATTACTTGATTGATGTGGCCACGTTGACCGGCGGAGTCATTACCGCTTTAGGCTACGATAAAACAGGTGCATTGACGAATCATGAAGGCTTTTTCGACAAGTTTATGGAAGCGAGCATCAAAACTGGTGAATTTGTTTGGGGCATGCCGTTGACGGAAAGGGATAAAAAACGCATCCGCGAGTCGCAATTGGCCGATTTGAACAATTCTCCGGGAAGCGATGGCCATATGATTTTTGCCGGCGGGTTTGTCGGGGAATTTGTAGATAATACGCCATGGATCCATTTGGATATTGCCGGAACATCCGATGCATCCAAGCCTTACGAATTGGGGCCAAAGGGCGGCACGGGCGTAATGGTTCGCACCCTTGCTGCATTTGTTGAAGATTTCGCATTTAAAATGGATTAGGCGATTAACATAAGTGAACCTCCTTTTCCCACATATGTTACTAGAGAAAAGGAGGTTTACTATGTCGAATTTCCGATATCACCATCGTCCAGTACCATATAACCGGGGTGGATTCAATTTTTTTAGCTATCCTTTTCTTGGCGGATTTTTAGGGGGATTATTAGGGAACGTGATTTATCCTCAAGGATATTATTATCCACCATATTATCCATATTATCCAATCTATCCTCCATTTTATCCACCATATGGCCGTTACTGATGGAGTGCGGACTTCCGCACTCTTTTTTCTTTTATTTACTTGATAGATCGGGAAATTTTGCTATGATAAGTTAGGAAAAATACAATTAACGGGGCAAATATGATGAAAAATCCGTACTTATATAGTTATTTACCATTATTCTCTATTCTGCTTTATAGTCTCTCATTCGGCATTTTTACGGTAGGCAAGTTGATCGGCCTTTTCCAATCCATCGGCTTATATGCCGGCATGCTGGAATTTTTCACCGATATGGAAATCCGGATGTTGTTGCTGTTCGTTTCATTCCTTTGTTTCTTCATGATGTTTTCAGCATTGAAATTGGTTGGGGAAACGATTCATGAGATCGCGATGCTATTGTTTTCGAACGATTCGGAAGGCCATTCTGTAAAGGGGGCAAGAGGGGGATATGTCATCTTCTTTTTCGGTGGCCTCTTGAGCACCGTTGCCATCCAATCCTATCTTGCATTGCTGATCATTTTTGCATTATCGCTATTTTGTTCTTTTGTCTATACAGTATATAAAATGAGCCAATATACTTCTTTGGCCGGCATGATTGGCCTCATCGTATTTGAAATTGTTTTTTGGGCGGTTTTTCTTGCGGCAGTCCTCTTTGTATGTCTAAAACTGTACAATGGGATTTTGGCGAGCTTGCCTTTTGCAAATTAGATTGGTACGGGCTGTCTTCAATGGGGCAGCCTTTTTTAGTTGCATAGATATCATTCCAAAGAAAATGGTTCAGTGCGGTTCATTCGAAAGTCAAACTTTCCAATTAATATTCTGACCGGCATAATCAAAAAAGAGCGGGAAAGAAACTCGCTCTTTTTTCATTGGTTCATAATGCGGTTGAAGATTTTGAAATGGATTTGCGCCTTTTCAAGCTGTTGCATCGATTTTGGCTGGTCATATCCGAGCCAGACGGCAGCGGTGTATTCGTTCGATAAGCCGGCCAGCCAAAAGTCCCGATAGTCATTGGTTGTTCCTGTTTTCGCACCAATATACGATGAATTTGCAAAAATTCCCTTTCCCGTTCCGCTTCTGACCACTTCGCCCAAAAGCATCCGCATATATTGGACCGTTTGTTCAGACCATATTTGTTTCCGTTCCGTTGGCCATTGATACAATATATTTCCATCCTGATCGGTCACTTTCCGTATGGCATGGGCTCTTGTGTAACTTCCGTCAATAAAACTTGTATACGCATCGGCCATCTCCAGGGCGGTTACCCCGTATGTGAGCCCTCCCAATGCGGCTGAATAATTTTTATCCTTTTCCTCAATGGACTCGAAACGGAATTGGTTCAAGTATTGAAAAGCCGTGTCGATTCCCACCTTGGTGAACAGCCTCAAAGCGGCTGTGTTTAAGCTGTATTTAAAGGCGGTCGCAATCGTCACATTGCCGTAGACTGCGCCCCCGTAGTTTTGCGGGCAGAAATTGCCGATGCAAATGTTTCCTCCACTTACTATGGATGAAGGGGAATAGTTTGCCGTTTCAAAAAGCGGCGCATATACGATTAATGGTTTAAAGGATGAACCCGGCTGTCTCGGTGCTTGATAAGCCCGATGGAAGTCGAATTTTTTATAATCCTTCCCACCATAAATACTTACAATTTCACGATTGCTATTATCAATGACGACAGCGCTTGCTTGCAAGTTGTTTTGGACCGACAAAAAAGAGTCGATGGCTTTCTCATCCCCGTCCTGCTTTTGAGGATTCAAAGCCGTATGTATAATGATGCCGGAATGAAGCAGTTCATTGATTCTTTCATCCAATTCCTTCTGGACCACTTTTTTTGCGTCCGGGGTAGCTTTCCGCAATCTGTCCGCATATCCTTCATTTTCCGCAATCAATTCTTTCAGTTCATGCAAGACGTAAGTGCTGTAAGCGGGGAACTTCTGGGTTTTCCTCTTGATATTCAGTCGAATCGGTTCGTTTTTATATGTATTCGCTTCATCGGCCGTGATGATATTTTCTTTGGCCAGCAAGTCAATCAATCGCTCTTGCCGCGCTTTTGTATTCCCGAAATTGGTCACCGGATCATAAAGGGATGGATTGTTCGGAATGGCCGAAATGAATGCAATTTCCGCCACGGACAAATCCTGCAAAGGCTTATTGAAATAGTACGTTGCCGCACCGCCGATTCCATACACTTGATTGGCAAAATACATTTCATTTAAATACATTTCTAAAATTTTGTCTTTGTCATACATCTTTTCTAATTCATAGGCATAAAAGATTTCCATTAATTTTCGTTCATAGGTTTTCTCTTCTGATAAATAAAGCGACCGGACAAGCTGCTGGGTAATGGTGCTGCCCCCTTGCCGGATGGAATTTTGTCCCGCATTGGCGATAACCGCCCTCATGATGGCGCTGAAGTCGAAGCCGATGTGCTGATAAAAATCCCGATCCTCGCTTAATATAAACAGTTGTTTGACGATTTCAGGCATCTCATTTAATGGAGTAGGGACCCTCCATTCGACGTAATCCTCATTAAAAAGACTTCCATTTCGGTCCAACATTCTAACGGGAAGCTGGGTTTGGGTTTCAGGAAGTTGGACTTGTTCTTCGATTTGCTGTTGTTGGGTTTTTGCCTGGTCCACTTCTTCCAATATTTTCTCCCCCAACAGATAGAGGAGAGGGAAGAAAGCGATAATGATAAGATAACCAAAAAATTGCTTCACGATGATTCCTCCTCGGCTCCTACAAGAAAGGATACCATAATTTCCAACAGAACAGTTCCGCTTTATTGCATGACACAAAAGTATTTCTCTTTGGGAAATTGTTAAAATAATAAGAGATGAAAGGGAAAATGCCAAATTAGCAGAAAAAATGATCGTTTTATGGTAAACTGATACGAGGAAAATGAAGTCATGACTTTGATTTTATTTATAAAGGAGAAGAAGAAATGTACCCACAATTAACGAAGGAATTAAACCCTGGAGAAATTTTGGTGGAAATGAAAACGACAATGGGCTCAATAAAAATAAAATTGTTCCCGGAACATGCGCCAAAAACAGTGGAAAACTTTTTGGGCCATGCCAAGTCGGGTTATTATGAAGGAATTATTTTCCATCGTGTCATTAAGGATTTTATGATCCAAGGCGGAGATCCAACCGGAACAGGAATGGGCGGGGAATCCATCTGGGGACAACCTTTTGAAGATGAATTCCATCCTGAATTGTTCAATTTGCGCGGAGCATTATCAATGGCCAATGCAGGACCAAACACGAACGGTTCACAGTTCTTTATCGTGCAAATGCCATATGTGCCGGCGGACATGGTTGCCCAAATGGAACAGGCCGGTTTCCCGAAAGAAATCATTGAGGAATACGCACGGGTTGGGGGTACCCCTTGGTTGGATTATAAACATACTGTATTCGGTCAAGTGGTGGAAGGCATGGATGTAGTGGACAAAATTGCGGAGGTGGAAACGGATTTCCGCGATAAACCGTTGGAAGATGTCAAAATTTTATCAATCACAGTGATCGAATAATATGACGGAAAGAAGTGATGAAGGTGAATCACCTTTTATTATACGGCGACTTTTTATATTTCCCGGAAGATAAAATGGCCTATATTCCGGCCGCGGTTGAAATGGTCTTTCTGTTCCTGCTCTGTTTTGCGGTTTTCTTTGCAGTGAAACAATTTTCAAAAAGACAGGAAATGAAAACGAAAGAGCTGGAAGAGCGGATTTTGAAAGAAAGAGAAAAAAATAAGGAAAATCATATAGAACTCAAATAATTTGAAAGGCTGTCCGTAAAACATTTCGGACAGCCTTTTCAAATTGCTCTATATTTAGGAAATATTCCAATGGTATGCAACAACAAGAAAATCTCCTTAATTTTCCAAACTCTTTTTTTGGTGGTATTTTATTAATGAAAAATTTAAAAATATTACATAGGAAATAGTTACAGCAACGGTTATTAAGATGAACCCTTTCCACCCCAGATGATGATAGACGGGAGCGACAAGAGTGCTTCCGGATGCAACCCCGATGTAATAAGCAACCAAATAAAGGCTTGATGCGCTTCCTTTCAAATGGGTCGCGGTTTTGCCCACACTTGCGGCAGTTAATGAATGGGCTGTGAAAAAGCCAAAACAAACCACACACAAACCAAACAATACGACAAAGAGAGAAGAATGCAATGTGCACAATACGCCGAAAGAAAGAAAGAAGATCGCAAAGGTCCGCACTTTTTCTAATGTGAATTTATTTGAGAGCCAGCTTGCAATCGGTGCTCCAATAATCCCGAAGGCATAGGCAAAATACAAAAAGGAAATGGAGTCCAGGGACATGGAAAAAGGCGGTTGTGCCAATTGGAACGGAAGGTACGTCCACGTTCCGGTAAATGTGATTTGCAATACGATTCCCAATCCAAATAACAGAAGTAAAATCGGGTTATTTAGATGATAACCGAAACCTTTCAAATCTTCCAAAAAACTTACTGCACTTGGGACGAAAAATTTCGATTTTGGCAAAGCGATGAGCACAAAAATAAACACGCAAATGCCAAAAATCATAATGATTGTAATGGCTGATTGCCAACTATAAGTTTCTGAAAGATACCCCGCAAGAAACCGTCCGATCATCCCGCCAAGCGCATTTGTAGAAATATAGATGGATGTGGCCAGATTCCGCACTTTCGATTCGATTTCCTCTCCGATATAGGCAAGGGATGCAGCCGGCACACCAGCCAAAGTGAATCCTTGGATAAACCGCAAAAGGGAGATCACCCAGTATTTTTCAACAAAAAGCATGACAAGAAATGGAAGAATCGATAAAAGGACGGAAAGTTTGATGAATACGACTCGTCCATTTCTGTCAGAAAAAAACCCTAAAACAATCAGCCCGAAAATCAGGGACAACGTTGCCAGTGACATGGTCAAGCTGGAGTACGTCACTGAAATGGAAAACTCTTTTTCGAATACAGGAATGAGCGGTTGAAAGGAATAAAAGCTTGCAAAAATGAAGGTTGATGCCAACCCGAGGCTTGCAACGATGCGCCAGTAGCCGGCCTCATTCAATTGATACCCCTTTGTTTCCATTTGTGAACACCCTCTTTTTATACTTCAACGGACACGGTCGAAAATGTGTGCCAAGTTTCCAATGTTATTTTCCGGTTCCGAATGGCAGCCATAGCGATAATTGAGGGAAGAGGATGACGACGATCAAGTATGCAATCATCAATACAATGAATGGAATTACGCCCCGAACGACTTCCCCCAATTTTTCCTTCGCAATACCCGCAACGACGAACAAGTTTAAACCAACTGGAGGTGTGATCATACCAAGTTCCAAGTTGATTACCATGATAATGGCGAAGTGATATAAATCGATACCGAAATGTTTTAATATCGGTAATAAAATCGGCAAAGTGATCAAAATAATCGATACCGCTTCCAAGAACATGCCCAAAATAAAGAACAGGAAGTTGACAATCAACATGAATACCCATTTGTTCATGTCGCTTTCCGCAATCCATTGACCGACTTTATGAGGGACTTGTTCGTTTGTCATATATAAACCGAATAATGAGGCAGCTCCGATAATAAGGAAAATCATCGCTGTTACGTTAATGGATTCAACCATCACATGGCGGAAATCTTTCCAGCTCAACTCACGGTAAATGAAAATAGAAACGATGAGTCCGTAAACGACCGCAATCACGGCAGATTCCGTTGGAGTGACAACTCCTTTGTAGATAGTGCCTAAAATTAATACCGGTAATAATGCACCCCAAATGGCTTTCAACGATTTTCTTCCGCGTTCTTCCCAAGTGGCTTTTTGGTCACCTTGATATCCTTGCTTTTTCGCATAAACGATGGCAGCGACAATCAGAACGGCAAGCAAGCCCAAACCAGGGATAACGCCAGCCATGAATAATTTTCCAATTGATTCCTCGGCGGTGATACCGTAGATAATGAGAGGGACGCTTGGAGGAATCAAAATACCGAGCGTTCCGCCGGCGGCAACCAATCCGTAAGCATATCTTTTATTATATCCTGCTGAGATGAGGGCGGGAATCATGATCGAACCAATGGCAGCGGCCGTTGCCGGAGATGAACCGGAAATGGCGGCGAAAATCCCGCAGGCCAGGATCGTTACAACGGATAATCCTCCTGGCAGATGCCCGACCCATGAACGCAATGCTTCAATCAAATATTTTGAAATTCCGCCGCGGGCCATAATGGCACCTGCAAGTACGAATCCGGGGATGGCCATCATTGGAAAGGAATCGAGTGCGGTAAACATCCGTTGAGGCATCATGTTCATATTAAAATCGGACATAAATAACATTAAAATGGTAGATAAGGCCAAACTGATTGCTATAGGAACCCGCAAGAATACTAATATAAAGAAACTAATTAAGAGGGTTAGCATATTCTTCATCCTTTCTACGCAGAATGTTTACCAACCGTTCGATAAATCGAAGCAAGAAAAGCACTCCTGAAATTGGTAGTATCAGGTAAACAATCCACATAGGGATGCCCACTTCAAGAGATACCATTCCAGAATTGAGTCGAGCAGAGACCAGATTCCATCCGTAATATGTATAAATCAGACAGAATATAATGCTCAACGCGGTTGCTACAAGATTGAGAATATATTTTCCGGCAGGGTTTAAACGGTCGTATAAAATATCCACTTGAATGTGCTGATTGTGTTTTAATGCCATACCGAAGCCCAGGAAAGTGCCCCAAATGATTGAATATCTTGCCACCTCTTCAACCCATGCCTGGGGATGGTTTAAAACATATCGCATAAATACTCCGTAGAAGATTAAGAGGACACCGGCGCCAAAAAAAAGACCCGAGAAGATTTCCTCAAACCAAGCCCAAATTTTCATTAACACTTTCAATTGTCTCAACTCCTTTATTTTAAAGTGAAAAAAGAGGGAGTGCCGAAATGCATCGACACTCGAATCGTTAGGGAAAAGATTGTGTTTCAGGGAATTTTTTATTCAGCTAAAGCCTTGATGCCATCAATTAATTCTTTTGTAATAACATCTTCGAATTTATCATAAACAGGTTGTAACGCTTCTTTAAGAGCTGCACGCTCTTCATCAGTCATTTCATATACTTCCACTGTGCCTAAGCTTTTGATTTTTTCGAAAGATTTTTGGTTTTCTTCAGCCGCCAAATCTTGAGCATATTTCGTAGCTTCAGCAAGCGCTTCTTCCACTTTTGCACGTAAATCTTCAGGCATTGATTCCCAGAAAGATTTGTTTACGAAAATCGCATAGTCAAGACGACCATGTTGTGTTGTAGATAAATATTTTTGAACTTCATAGAATTTCATTGTATCAAAGTTGTTGAATGGGTTTTCCGCGCCATCAACTGTTCCTTGTTGAAGAGCAGCGTAAGTTTCACCAAAGGCGATTGTCGCAGAACCTGCGCCTAATGCTTCAAATTGAGCTTCCAATACTTGTCCAGCTTGTGTACGGAATTTCAAACCTTTGAAATCTTCAGGTTTTACCAATGGATGTTTGTTGTTGGAGAAATGTTTGAATCCGTTTGGCCAGAATGCCATACCTTTAATATCGTTTGCTGCCAATTGATCTGAGTTGAATAAATCTTGAGCCAATTCTGAATCAAAGAATTTTTGAACATGTTCTTCACTTTCGAATAAATATGGCATATCTACATACTGCCAACGTGGGTCAAGTTTTACCATTTTTGTTACAGAAGGAGCGATCATATGTACGTTCCCTGATACTAATGCATCAAGTTCGTCTGCATCCCCGTATAATTGGGAAGCCGGATACACTTCAACCTTTACTTTACCTTCTGTTTTTTCATCCACTAATTGTGCAAAATAATCAGCAGCTTTACCTTTTACACTATCTTGAGCTGTTACGTGAGAGAACTTGATGACAAGCGGTTTGTCTGCAGTGTACTCATCACTAGATTTCTTGTCATCACTGCTGGAACTGTCGCCGCCACAGGCAGCAAGCGCAAGTGCCAACACCCCTAAAATCGTGGCTAATAGCCATTTCTTCATGATGTGAATCCCCCTTAAAAAGTTTGATAGTAATTTATTGTTAATAGAGCAAAAAGCTCTCTTTAACCTATTTGACATCTTTATATTTCGGAAGATTTTGAATATAGTAGTTTCCAAAATGCTGTTTATAGTAGTCATATACAGGAGAGAAACGTTTCTCCCAGTCTTTTTTCTCTTCTTCCGACAAATAATGGATTTGAATGCATCGGCAATCTTCAATTTCCTGCAGTTTTTGATCGTTCAATTCTTTTGCAATTTGCCATTGCCATTCTTGAACTTCTTCAAGAGTCTCTTTGATGAGTTCTTGATCTTCCGTTGATAATTTCTTCCAAAAATCATAATTGAAGAGCAGGAAATATCCTAAGTAACCGTGATCGGATATCGTCAAGTATTTTTGCAATGAATAGAAATTTTTGCTTGTGATGTTTGTCAATGTATTTTCTTGTCCTTCCACATCGCCTTTTTGCAGCGATTGAAAGACGGTGTTGAAATCGATTTTTCTTGGCAATGCATCAACAGTGCGATATTGTTCAGCCAAAATATCGCTTTGCATGATGCGCATTCGGATGCCTTTCAAATCTTTGTAATGTTCGATCGGCCGGGTGTCGTTGCTGATTTGTTTAAAACCGCTGTCCCATAAGCCGAGAACGATCAGATTATGTTGTTTCAACAGGTTCTTCAATTGATTTCCCGCCTTGCTTTCGGTGAACTCATGAACTTCCTCCATTGAATCAAAGGCGTAGGGAAGATCATAAACCGAAAGTTCAGGGACCAAGTCGGTCAGCTTTGAAATGGCAGGGGCAATCATTTGGATATTCCCGTTAAGGAGCGCATTCAATTCTTCCACATCTTTGTAAAGGGTTCCATTTGAGAAAACTTGAACTTCGATCCGGCCATTGGACCGTTCTTTAATGAGTTCGGCAAATTTACGGGCGGCCATTCCTTTCGGTGTATCCTCTCCGACAACATGGGAGAAACGGATGACAAGCCGCTCATCTTCACTCAGTTGCTCCAAATCTTCGGGATAATCATCATACTGAGTGCATGCAAGCGTTAGAAATGGAATCGCTAACAAAATACAATACATGAACACTTTTAATAAGTTTCTCATTCAAATCCTCTTTTCTAACGTTAATTTCATGTTAATTGAAAAATGAAAATTCTCAATATTATGGTGTTAATGAACATTTTGTTCTTTTTGGTATACAACAGTTATTCTGGAATAACGACTGTTATAATACATGTGCGGGTAAAAAAATAAGAGCATTTTGAGCTCTTATCAAAGAGAATAATATTTGGTTGGACGGCCGACTGTACCGTATTTTAAATCGATTTTCACTTCGCTGATACTTGCGAGATAGTCCAAATATTTTCTTACAGTGACCCTCGCCATGCCCGTAATTTGAGCCAACTGTTCAGCGGTCACCGGTTCGTTGATTTCCTTCAACTTGTCGGTGATTTGTTTCATCGTGATTTCATTAAGTCCTTTTGGAAGTTCCTTCTGTGTCTCAAAAGAAGTAGTGCCATAATATTCGTCAATGTCATCCTGTTTCAATTCGTCTTTCGTGGTCAATTTCTTTCGGGAGCGGGCGTAATTTTCCAATGCTTGTTGGAATCTCTCCAGGCGGAACGGTTTCACCAAATAATCGAAAGCTCCCAAACGCGTCAATTCTTGAACGGTTTTTGCATCTCGTGCTGCCGTAATCATAATGATGTCAACCGGGAGGCGTTCATTTCGAATTTTGTAAAATAGCTCCAGTCCGGAAATATCCGGCAAATACATATCCAAAAGGATTAAATCGGGCATTTTTTCCTTGATTTCCTGATAGGCTTGTTCACCTGATTGAGCTTCTCCGGCGAGGGAAAACCCCTTTGTTTTCATTAGAAAACTTTTGTTTACTTCGAGTACCATTGGATCATCTTCCACAATCAAGACCCGAATATCTTTCATTGTTCATTCCTCCCAACTTGTACAATCATCGTTGTTCCGACACCCACTTCCGAAAACACCTGAATCGTGCCATGATTTGATTCGACAATTTGTTTTACCAACGCCAATCCGATTCCATGGCCAGCTTTATTTTTCGTTGTAAAACCATAGTCAAAAATCCGCTCCACCGGTTTTTGAATTCCTGCTCCATTGTCCTGAACTTCGATATATAAGTAATGTTTGTCCCCTTGGATGAGGATATCCACAAACTTTTCTTCTTTTGATAGACAAGCTTCCATGGCATTATCCAGCAGATTTCCGATGATGGTGATCAAGTCGCCGCTGGAAAAACCGGTAACATAATCAAATAAGTAAGAATCGTCGCTTAAGGTGAGTTCCACCCCCAGCTCCTTCGCTCTTGAAAATTTGCCTATGAGCAATCCTTGAATGGAATAGTCTTGAATTTTGTCTTTAATTTTTTGGAAGACACTTTCTTCATCAGTAATTTCATCCAATATTAAACTGATGGCTTCCTCATTCCGGTTGAGTTGAATCAACCCCGCAATACTGTGCAGGCGGTTGAGAAATTCATGGTGTTGGGCTCGGAGGGTGTCAACAAGCGTTTTTACCCCAGTCAATTCTTCCGCTAATGTATGCGCTTCTTTCCGGTCAGTGATGACAATGAGGGAACCGGCGTTTTTATCATGAATTTTTAATGGGAAGATGCGGACCAGATACATCTGTTTAAACATTGACAGCGGCCGGTAACCATCCTGCTTTTCTATATGTTCTTCTCCTAACCAAGTATTCTGAAACACTTCTTTCAAAGTTCCTCTTTTTCCAAAAAAATGGGTATATTTTCTTGCCAAATGGTTCATATACGTAATATTGCCTTTGCCATCCGTGGCAAGAAGCCCGACGTCCATCGCCTGCATAATGGCGGAACGTTCCTCCACAATACGGGCAATTTCGGAAGGTTCCAGATTTAATGTTTGCCGTTTGATATGATTGGCGATCAATATGGATCCAACAAGACCGATCAATAATCCCCAAAATAAAGAGATGTATATATCTGATTGATACTCTTCGACTAAATGTTGCCACTTCGGAGTTATGATTCCGACGGTGATCACCCCGACTTGTCTTGTAGCCTCGGGATTCATGATCGGTACGAATGCGCGGATGGAAAAACCTTGTACCCCAAAAGCTTTTGATATGTACTCGTGTTGGGAATATGCCGCATTTTTCATTATTTCTTCGTTAATGGTTCCGATTCTGCTTTCCGATGGGTGGGAATAACGGACACCTTTCATATCGAAAATCACGATGTAGTCCACATCGGTTGCTAAACGGACCCGTTCCGCAATCGGCTGGATGACTTCAAATCCTTTTTCCGTCCCGACCGTTGTCTGAACTTCTTCCAATTGGGCGACGGTTCGGGCGATGGCGATTGCCCGTGATCCAAACTCTTTCTCAAAGGCGCCGGCAATATTGTGAATCATGATGGCCCCGCTTGTCATAATGGAAAACAGCACAATTACAAAAGAAAATAAGAACATTGTTGTACGAAGAGGCAATTTCTTTCTCATCACGTCTTTGATTGTAATAACCCCATTTTCAAGTAATTTTTGAATAATTAGAAATTCGTTTTTTTATCATTATAATATAAATGGAAGGTAGAACAATAGTAACATAATAATGGGAATAAAATGAAAACATCATTTTCTGCACAGAGAAAATGATGTTTTTTCTATTAAACGTTATATTAAGATAAAGCTTTTTTGAAACGTTCCACGCCTTCTTTGACTGTTTCAAACGGACATGCCAGGTTGATGCGGAGGTAACCGCGGCCTGCTTCGCTATATTTTGTTCCTGGCTCCAATGCCAGTTTCCCTTTATTTAAGAGACGATCCATCATTTCTTCTTCGGAAAGCCCTGTTCCACGATAGTCGATCCAAACGAGGTAAGAGGCTTGCGGGCGGATGACCCTAACGCCATCCAATTGATTTAATTCTTGTTCTAAGTATTGGATGTTTCTGGAAACGTATTGAATCATTTCATCCAGCCATTCTTCGCCTTTTTCATACACCGCTTGAACTCCCGCAGCGGCAAGGGCATTCCAATCATCCAACCCATGGGCCGCTTTGTTTCTGAGTATCGCATTTCTCAATTTTGGATTTTCCGCCACAATCATTGCCGCATGAAGCCCGGCCAGGTTGAAAGTTTTGGTTGGGGCAATGCAGGCAACAATTTTTGCCTGATCGGCACCTTCCACCGTCATTGTCGGGATGTGTTGGTGTCCGTCAAACACAATGTCTGCATGGATTTCATCGGAAATGAGCAGCACATCGTATTTGATGCATAGATAAACGAGTTTTTCCAGCGTCTCTTTTGACCAAACGACTCCTCCTGGATTATGAGGGCTGCATAACACATACGCTTTTACCCCTGATTTAAAGGCCTCTTCTAATTTATCAAAGTCATATTCGTAAATTTGGTCTTCGCTTTCCGTTAAATCGCATTCCACGACTTCCAGTTTCAGTCCTTTTGGAATGTTGAAGAACGGAGGATATACCGGAGTGGATATGCATACTTTATCTCCCGGTTCCGTGAAAGTTTCAAGAATAGTTGCAATTGCTGGAACGACCCCGCTGTGGAAAATCAACGCTTCTTTATTGATATGCCAATTGTGGCGGCGTTTGAACCATTGTTGAATGGCTTCTTTGCACGCATCGCTTATGTAGGAGTATCCAAAAATTGGATGATCCAATCGTTTTTTGATGGCGTCAATCGCCACTTGCGGAACGGCAAAGTCCATATCCGCCACCCACATTGGCAAAACATTGTCTATATCTTCCACAGCGTACTTTGCGCGATAGCGATCTTTAAATTTGTCCCATTTCAAACTGCTGGTATTTCTTCTTTCATATATTTCATCAAAGTTAAAAGTCACGATTACCACTCTTTCCTATTTAATTTTTATCTTTAAATATAATGATTATATGATATCATAAGAAGGAAAATATAGAATAATGCAAGGTGAAATTGTGGAGAACGTATTAATGAACAAAAAGGCCAAGCTCGCTTTAATGAAATGGGATCCTTTTCAAATTGGAGAAGATGCATATGAGCTTGAATCGAGCGATGTCATTCTTGCTTTGCAAGAAATCGATGATCCGACAGAGCTCGCACGGGTGATCCAAAAAGTGTACGAGCAATCCTTTGAAATCTGGATTCCTTTCGAAGATTGCGTTGAAATGGCATACCAATTGATAGCGATTAAATTTGAAGCTAAAAGTATTATATAAAAAAGTGTCTTTTGTTGTAAGAGACACTTTTAATTTTTTGTAATTTTTCAACTATTTTACAGATTCAGGAGCTCGTCAGGTATTGGGGAAATTTGGTTGAAACATATAAAGTTGGAAGTTTTTTTCAAAATAGGGTGATTCTTTGTTCCGTATACATTCATTATGTTATAATTTAACATGATATATATATGTAAGCGAAAGAAAGTAGGAACAAACATGAAAAAAAAATATAAAGTAGGTGACGTTGTAACGGGAAAGGTGACAGGGATTCAACCGTACGGAGCTTTTGTGGCATTGGATGAAGAAACGCAAGGTCTTGTACACATTTCTGAAATTACTTACGGTTACGTTCGGAACATAGAAGATTTTTTTAAAATTGGCGACGAAATTCAAGTGAAAATTCTTGATATAGATGAACGTAACGAAAAAATCAGCTTATCTACCCGTGCACTGCAAGACCCACCACAAAAGAAAGTGGAAAAGAATCCAAAGAAATCTTTACAGGAACGTTTAAATGAACAAGATGCAAATGGATTCCAAACATTGAAAGAAAAACTTCAAGATTGGATCGAAAGAGGACAATAAAAAAATCCCAAAAGCGATGGCGCTTTTGGGATTTTTTATTCTTTCATTTTTCTTAACCGGTATTGCAAGTTTTGCCTTGTCATGCCCAAGGCTTGGGCAGTTTTTGTAATATTGCCTTCGTTCATTTTTAATGCATGATGCAAATAATATTTTTCGGCCTCTTTCAAATATTCGTTTAATGGCAGCAATTCTTTGTTCGGCTGAAGGAGGAAAAAATCCGGTTTTTTGATTTTTTCATTTTGCTGCTGCAATTTAAATCGGAAATGAAGAGGCAGCATTTCATAGGTAACGTACTTTTCGTTTGTAATCATTGATGCGATTTCATCCAACAATAGTTCCAATTCTTTCAGATTTCCTGGCCAGTCGTATTCCAGAAACATTTCCATTACATCATCCGCAAGTCCCTGGATGTTTGAATTGAAACGTTCCCGGTGCCTTGAAAAGTAATCATCGACGAAAGGTTTAATGTCTTCTTTTCGTTCGCGTAATGCGGGTATAGAAATACTCATGGAAGCAAAATAATAATATAAGTCTTTGAGCAATTGTTTGTTGCTGATCAAATCAATCGGGTCTCCTCCCACACTGCCGATTAGCATATGTTTTTCCGGGGGCATCCCCTTTAACAGTTTCAGCAATTCCTTTTGATCTTCAAGGGTATAAAATTCGAGGCGCTCAAAGAAAAAGGTGTAAGATTTGTCCTGTTTTAAATATGTTTTTAATCTTTCGATTTGATTCGGCCTTCTGCTGAAAAGGGTGACAAACTCATCGTTTTTCGGCTGAAGTTCGTGATGGATTCCTTCCGCGATCAAATCCTTTCCTGTCCCGGATTCCCCGATCAGCAATACAGGGATTCGGGCACGGGCAGCTTTTTTGGCGTTTTCTTTCACGATTTGCATCGGTTCCGATATTGCTGTGATGACGTCAAAGGTCAATGGTTCTCCATATCTGCGCAGTGGCTGGTAAATCAATTTTTCCAGGGAGGTAATGTCCCGGGCGAATTCAATGGCTCCTATGAGTTTTTCACCGTCGAAAATCGGGTACGTATCATTAATAGTAGTAATTTCATGCCCATATCTGTTCCAATAGGTTTGTTTTACATTCATTTCCTTGATGCCGGTTTTTAAAACACGGAGCAGGGCACTGTCATTGGAGCGGAATGCAAAAAGTTCCAAAATGGAACGATCGGAAATATCTTCAATATCAAATCCTTCAATTTCTTTCATTTTTTGATTGTACAAAATTGTACGTCCTTCCGCGTCTACCGCATGAATGCCGACTGAAACATGTTCAACCGCGAATTCATATAGTTTTAGCAGCTGTTCATCATTGAAAGACATCGATAACACCTCAAAAAAATTTTTTACGATACTGTAATAAATATTGAAAAATGCAACAATATTTTGCATTATTATTATATACGGTTATTTAATTAGTGCAAATATTCTTTGCGCTATAAATTTTAAAGGAGGAGTAATAGTGATTCCCTACAAACATGAACCACTAACAGATTTTTCAATTGAAGAAAATCGCCAAAAGTATCTTGATGCTTTGAAAAAAGTGGAAAGTGAATTAGGTAAGGATTATCCTTTGATTGTTGGCGGAGAAAGAATAACAACGGAAGATAAAATCGTTTCTTATAATCCGGCAAATAAAACAGAAGTAGTTGGCCGCGTTTCAAAAGCGAATAAAGAAATCGCTGAAAAAGCGATGCAAATTGCGGATAAAACGTTCAATACTTGGAAAAAAGTCGATCCTGTAATCCGTGCGGAAGTTTTATTCAAAGCCGCAGCCATCGTACGTCGCCGTAAATTTGAACTGTCTGCATGGTTGACAAAAGAAGCGGCTAAGCCTTGGGTACAAGCGGATGCAGACATTGCAGAAGGTATCGATTTCTTGGAATACTATGGACGCCAAATGTTGGAGTTGGCTAAAGGAAAACCGGTGGAATCAGATCCGGGAACAATTAATAAATATGTATATATTCCATTAGGTGTCGGTGTTGTCATTTCACCATGGAACTTCCCGTTTGCCATCATGGTGGGAACAACAGTGGCAGCGATGGTTACCGGCAATACAGTGCTATTAAAACCGGCTTCCACAACGCCAATCATTGCTTATAAGTTTATGGAAATTCTTGAAGAAGCGGGTATGCCTCCAGGTGTCGTAAACTACATTCCGGGCCCTGGTTCAGAAGTGGGCGATTATTTGGTGGATCACCCTCGTACACGCTTCATCAGTTTTACAGGTTCCCGCGATGTGGGTATTCGCATCAACCAGCGCGCTGCAGCCGTTAATGAAGGCCAAATTTGGCTCAAACGCGTGATTGCGGAAATGGGCGGTAAAGATTCAATCGTTGTGGATGATGCGGAAAACGCGGATTTGGAATTGGCGGCACAATCCATCGTGGCGAGCGCTTTCGGATTCAGCGGCCAAAAATGTTCCGCATGCTCCCGCGCCATCATTGTAGGCGACGAAGCGTACAATAAAGTGGTTGAACGTGTTGCGGAATTGACAAATGAACTTATTGTGGGCGATCCTGCAAACGTGGAAACATATGTAAACCCTGTTATCGATGCAGGTGCATTCAAGAAAATCACTGAGTATATTGAAATCGGTAAAAAAGAAGGCCGCTTAGTTGCTGGCGGACAATATGATGATTCGAAAGGTTATTTCATCCATCCGACAGTATTTGCTGATGTGGATCCAAACGCTCGCATCATGCAGGAAGAAATCTTTGGTCCGGTTCTTGCAATGACGAAAGCGAAAGATTTTGATGAAGCGATTGAAATCGCAAACAACACGGTTTATGGATTGACAGGCGCTGTCATTTCAAATAATCGCTTCCATTTGCAAAAAGCTGCGGAAGACTTCCATGTAGGTAACTTGTATTTCAACCGTGGATGTACAGCAGCCATCGTCGGTTATCAGCCATTTGGAGGATTCAACATGTCAGGTACAGACTCCAAAGCCGGCGGTCCGGATTACTTGCTTCTTCATATGCAAGCCAAAACCCTTTCTGAAACATTGTAATAAAAACAACAAGAGGCTGGGACAAAACTAGCTTCAAAATAGGAAAAAGGAGAATTTGAGCCAACTCAAATTCTCCTTTTTCCATTTCTCTCCATTATTTTTGGTCAGTTGATCTTTGTTGGCCGTGTATTTCCGTAAATTCACGGCCATTAAGGCAATCCCCATTTCATTTTCCACCTTCGATTTTCCTCGGACGGAAAATCGAGTGAAACGCAAATTAGCCTTCAAGAATCCAAAAACTGGTTCTACGTCCATTTTACGTTGACGGAAAATAGAACCTGCTTTTTCTTCTGAAAGCTTCGCTCTTACATATTCTTTTTGTCGTTCCCATTTTTCATTCACCATGACCTTTCGGTGATTGCCTTCCTTTGCTTTTGTGCATGATGAACGAAATGGACATCCTGAACAGTTTTCACATTCATAGATTTTCAATTCTCGTTTGAAACCAGTCTTATCTGTACGTACAGAACGATAACGGAAGGTTACTCGCTGCTGATTTGGACAAATGTAGGTATCACTTTCTTCGTCGTACATCCAATTGTCTGGATGAAATGGATTTTGTTTATATTTCTTCTTTTGTTCTTTCTCATACATGGTATATGGAATGAGTGCCTCACATTTTCGATTCGAAAGGATGTCTTCATAGTTTTGTTCACTACCATAACCAGCATCTGCGACAATATACTTTGGCAACGGAAAATAATCCTTTTCTATCTTATTCAAGAACGGAATTAATGTACGTGTATCAGTAGGATTTGGAAAGATGCTATAAGCTAGTGCGTATTGACCTTCTGTTGCGATTTGTACATTGTATCCAGCTTTCAATTGACCGTTTTTCATATAGTCGTCTTTCATTCGCATGAACGTCGCATCTTGATCTGTTTTGGAATAACTGTTCCGTTCCCCCAAGATGTCCAAGTCTTTTTGGTATTTTTGTTTTCGTAGAATGAAGTCTATTAATTGTTTGTACGCTTGTTTTGGATATTTTCGTTCGCTTCTTAATGCTTTTCGTTCTGTGGCATCGGGCGATGTTTCTATCTTTTGGTCATATTCCTTAATGACTTCATCGACTTGTTGCACCATTTGAGCGAGTTCTTCTACGGACAATTCCCCATCACTTTCCCGCTCCATTTCAGGGATGATTTCCTTCTCTAACAGTTCGTTGTAGAGCTGATTGGATTTTTCAATTAAGCTTTTGTTGTATTTTTCAATGGATTTTTTCCACACAAAAGTAAATCGGTTGGCATTCGCTTCAATCTTTGTACCGTCAATGAAAATTGCTTCTTGATCAATTAATTTTTCTTCCACCAGTTGGCAACGGAATTGGACAAAACATTGACGAATTAATTCTTTTACTTCCGGATGCACACGAAAACGATTGATCGTCCGATAACTTGGTTCATATCCTTGTGCCAACCACATCATCCGAATACTGTCCTTTAAAAGGGCTTCAATTTTCCGACCTGAAAAGACTGATTGGGAATAAGCACACAAAATAATTTTTAGCATCATGCGTGGATGATAAGCAGGACAACCTGTATTTCGAAGAAACGGCTGAAAGGCTTCATCGGGGATACTTTCAACTAAATGGTGAATGTGGAAGGCAATATCATTTTCTTGTAATTTTATTTCTAAATCTAGAGGCAAAACTAATTGATTCATGTTATAATATTTGAACATAAGGACACTTCCTTTGATAAAATTTTTTGGGGTAGATACTTAAATTTTATCAGAAGATGTCCTTATTTTTATTAAAAAAATAGTAATAGCCCATGAAATTTCATTCCAAAATTTCATGGGCTGTTTCCATTTTAGAGGGGGTTTTGTCCCAGCCTCTTTATTTTTTTGAAAAATGTATTCTAAATGAAAAATAGGGTAAATAAATTAATGAATGACTTATATAATAAAATGGTTGTACCAATGGAAGGACATTATTAAAATGGGAATTGCCTAGTACCATTAACATGTTTTGTGACAAATATGTTAATATGAAAGTAAGGATTGTTCTTAAAAAAATAATAAATAATTGAGTTAAAAGAGGCGAGTAGGTATGGCTGAAAATGTTAATCTTCTAACTTCTACGCAGGAAGTGATTAAAGAGGCATTATACAGGCTTGGATATGATGAAGCGATGTATGAATTATTGAAAGAACCGCTTCGCGTGTTGAAGGTGCGCATCCCGGTAAAAATGGATGATGGGACAACAAAAGTATTTACCGGCTACCGCGCCCAACATTCCGATGCTGTGGGGCCAACAAAAGGGGGTATACGTTTCCATCCGGATGTAACTGAAGATGAAGTGAAAGCGCTTTCTATGTGGATGACATTAAAATGCGGGATTGTTGATTTGCCGTATGGCGGAGGAAAAGGCGGTATCGTTTGCGATCCTCGGCAAATGTCCATGGGGGAACTTGAACGATTGAGCCGCGGTTATGTCCGTGCAATCAGCCAAATTGTCGGTCCGACGAAGGATATCCCGGCTCCGGATGTATTTACGAATGCGCAAATCATGGCTTGGATGATGGACGAGTATAGCCGGATTGACGAATTCAATTCCCCTGGATTCATCACAGGAAAACCGATTGTTTTAGGTGGTTCACAAGGACGCGACCGGGCAACGGCAGAAGGGGTAACCATTGTCATTCAGGAAGCGGCGAAAAAGCGAGGAATTGATATCAAAGATGCCCGGGTAGTCATTCAAGGATTCGGAAATGCCGGCGGTTTCTTGGCGAAATTCATGAGCGACTTGGGTGCAAAAGTCATTGGGATTTCCGATGCTTACGGCGCCTTATACGATCCGGACGGTCTGGATATCGATCATCTGCTTGATCGCAGAGACAGCTTTGGTACCGTAACAACACTGTTTGAGAATACCATCACGAATAAAGAATTGCTGGAATTGGACTGCGACATACTTGTTCCGGCGGCAATCGAAAACCAAATTACCGCTGAAAATGCACCAAATATTAAAGCGAAAATTGTTGTGGAAGCGGCCAATGGTCCAACGACGACAGAAGCTACAAAAATCCTTACTGAACGCGGCATTTTATTGGTGCCGGATGTATTGGCATCCGCAGGCGGCGTAACTGTTTCCTACTTCGAATGGGTTCAAAATAACCAAGGCTACTATTGGTCCGCTGAAGAAGTGAAAGAAAAATTGCGCGAAAGAATGGTGAACGCCTTCGAAAATGTTTATCAAACAGCACAGAGCCGAAATATTGATATGCGGCTTGCCGCTTACATGGTTGGTGTTCGCCGCACAGCCGAAGCCTGCCGATTCCGCGGCTGGGTATAATGAACAATTGAATCGGAATCAGATGAGCTTCTAACAGTTTGTAACACCATTTTTCTTTGATGAAAAATGGTGTTATTCGCTTATTTTTGGTGGAATTTCAATTGATACTTTTGCAAAAAAGGAGAGAGGTTGGATGAACAGCTTTACGTTTAAAAATCCGGTTCGTTTATATTTTGGGAAAGGGGAGCTCCGCCAATTAAAAAAAGAGTTGCCGAGGTACGGACGAAATATCCTTTTGGTATATGGCGGCGGAAGCATAAAAAGAAATGGGATCTATGAGGAAGTCATTTCAATTTTGAATGAACTTGATTTAAACGTCTTTGAGTTAGGCGGTGTGGAACCAAATCCAAGAGTGGAAACAGCAAGGAAAGGCATCGAGATTTGCAAACGGGAATCCATCGATTTTGTCCTTGCAGTCGGCGGAGGTTCCGTCATTGATTGTTCGAAACTGATTGTCGCCGGAGCCAAGCTTGAGGAAGACCCGTGGAAAATCGTCACAAATCAAGTACCAGTGAAGGATGCATTGCCGCTGGGGACGGTGTTGACGCTGGCTGCAACCGGTTCGGAAATGAACGCCAATTCCGTTATTACGAATGGAGCAACAAAAGAAAAATACGGCTGGTCAAGCGGCAAGGTGTTTCCAAAATTCTCGATACTCGATCCAACTTATACAATGACGGTGCCGAAAGACCAAACGGTGTATGGCATTGTCGATATGATGTCCCATGTATTCGAACAATATTTCCATGATGCGGAAAATACATTAATCATGGACGAACTGTGTGAAGGGGTGCTCAGAACCGTAATTGAAACGGCACCGAAGTTGGTGGAGGATTTGGAAAACTATGAATTGCGGGAGACGATTTTGCTTTCCGGAACAATCGCCTTGAATGGAATGCTCTCAATGGGTTCGGAAGGGGATTGGGCAACCCATGAAATTGAACATGCTGTTTCAGCCGTTTATGATATTCCCCATGGCGGCGGACTTGCCATCCTGTTCCCGAACTGGATGAAACATGTCATGCATGTCAATCCCGCCCGTTTTGCCCGCCTTGCAACAAAAGTATTTCAGGTGGATCCTTCAAATAAATCTGATGAAGAAATTGCATTGGAAGGCATTGAGCGTCTGAAAGCATTTTGGACAACTCTAGGAGCCCCAAGCCGGTTGAAAGATTACGGCATTGATGATTCGAAGCTGGATGTTTTAGTGGGAAAAGCGATGGCGAACGGTCCGATTGGCACCTTTAAAGTGCTTGATGAAGAAGATGTCAGGGAAATTTTTAGAATGTCCCTATAAAATAGCGGCAGGCTGTCCGAAGGCGGAAAGTTTTCGGGACAGCCTTTTTGTGCGATAAAAATCCGATCCATCATGATGAGTCGACTTATTAATCTTGCCTTTTTATTCATTTGGCGAACCTTCTGAATTCAAATGATGGTTCCATTCGGAGATATCGTCATCTTTATCGAAGGAAAGGGTCACTTTTGTAACGCCTTTTTGGGCTAAAATTAATTCGACCAAGTGATCCCGGACTTGATCCAAATATTCAAGGGAGAGCTTCGGATCTGTCTCTGCGATGAGTTCTACATGAAGGAATTCCCCTTCTTTTACGACTTCGAGCCGTTCAATATCTTTCACATGGGGATCTTTCATCACCAAGTTTCCGATATGAATCAGCATCTCTTCGTCAGTTTCGCCGATCGCGCCGCGGGCATTATCAAGAAATACCTTTCCAACCACAAAGAACATCATCCCTCCGATGATTATGGATACTAAACCTTCCAATTCATGAAAGCCCGTGTAATAGGCGATAATGATGGCTAAAAATGCAAGCACATTACCTGAGGTTGCGACGGCATCTTCCATCCATACCAGTTTGGTCGCGGGTTTTGCCCGTTTTAGATATGCGACCGATTTTGGTATTGCTGTAAAGATCGACGCTGATTGTCCCACTTCATGTAAAATTTCCTTCGCCGCTTTTTGTAAAACAAAGCCTTCTAAAATCGTACCCAACAATAATACTCCAAGAGGAAGCAGGATTTCTCCCGATTGTTCGTTCGGATGCAAGAAATGATGCAATCCTTCTTTCACCGTTTCATATGAAAGAATGGCAACGACGATCACCGCTCCCAAACAAACGAGGTTTACGACCCGGCCAAATCCGTTTGGAAACTGTTTTGTCGGCGCTTTTTTCGATAAAGCCGAGCCGATAAAAACGAAAAATTGGTTTGCTGCATCTCCCAACGAGTGCATCATTTCCGCAAACATTGCTACATTTCCGGTAAAAAAATAAGCGACCCCTTTGATGCTTCCCAATAATAAATTGACAATAGCCGCAGATAATGACGGTTTATTTCCGTTTTTCAGTAGTTTGATAATTTCTTTCATTGATTTCCTCCGAATGTTTTATGATAAAATTTCAATTTCGATTTTTTGGATATAGGGCAGAGCCTGGAAGGTGTCAAAAACCGTATAAGTATTTTCCTTTAATAAAGTAGAAAAACGGATCACTACATCGTAATTAAGATTATCGCCTGTGATTCGAATATTATCAATAACCATTTCCTGATCTTCCATGAACTTCAATAAATCCTCGATATTTTCCTTTTTTGGAATGCGGGCTTTCAAGTAAAGTTCACGCATCCGGATGCGCTTTGGCCCAATTTTCATCAGGAACGGTGCAACCACTTTAATCCCGACAACAACGATTATTACCGTAGTTACCGCTTCTAAATAAAATCCTGCGCCAACAGCAATTCCAATTCCGGCTGCTCCCCAGATAATTGCCGCGGTTGTTAAACCGGTAATGCTGTCATTTCCTCTTCTTAATATCACACCAGCACCTAAAAAGCCGATACCGCTGACGATTTGGGCTGCGAGTCTAAGAGGGTCCATGGTGATGTTGATTTCATCCCGGGGAGGGGTGCTATATGCAGTATCAATCGAAATGATTGTTAATAAACAGCTGAAAGTGGAAATCACTAAACAGGTTTTTAATCCTACGGGCTTTTTCTTTAATTCTCTCTCGATTCCAATAATTAAACTTAATAGAGCGGCAATCGCCAATTTCAGAAGGTCTTCGTGCCGTATCACCATGCTTAAAGTATGCATTGTTCATTCCCCCTTTTTTATTGCACAGAATGGTGAACCATGTGAAAATAAAATAATGACAAAATGAATATCAGGAGAAAATTAAAATGGAAAAGCCACCTATCCACCCGTTTATCCCTATTATCATCGGTGTGATTTCAATATCATTTTCGGCGATTTTTGTTAAACTTGCAGAAGCCGAGTCGGGAGCAATCGCTTTTTACCGGATGCTTTTTTCTGTGTTGATCATCGCCCCGGCTTTTTTTAAAAATCATGTACATGAATTAAAAATGTTATATCAAAGAGACTGGTTGTTTTCAATCATTGCCGGCATTTTTTTGGCATTTCATTTCATTTTGTGGTTTGAATCATTGCGGTACACATCCGTTGCCAGTTCGACGGTTCTTGTTACGATGCAGCCGTTGTTTGCTTTTGCGGGAACCTATTTATTTTTCAAAGAGCGCCTCACCATGCAAGCCATTTTATCCGGAATTATCGCAATCTTGGGGAGCTTTTTAATCAGTTGGGGAGATTTTAATATCAGCGGCAGCGCCTTGTTTGGAGATCTGCTGGCACTTATTGCTTGCGTTTTGGTAACGGGATATTTTTTATTTGGACAAGAGGTAAGGAAAAGAATTTCTTTAATTACATATACGATGGTTGTGTACTCGATTAGTACAATATGTTTGTTTTTCTATGTATTATTGAAAGGGGAATCATTTGGACCATATCCTTTTTCGACATGGATTTGGTTTTTGCTCCTTGCAATTCTTCCGAATCTGTTGGGGCATTCATTATTTAACTGGTCCATCAAATGGGTCAGTGCCAATGTCATCTCAATCGCTATATTATTTGAACCTATAGGTGCGTCCATCTTGGCACTCTTTATTTTTGGAGAAAAATTGATTGCAACACAAATTATCGGTGGAATTATTGTTATTATTGGTATTATGTTGTTTGTGCTTGATATTAAGGCATTAAGAAATTTTTTCAGAAAAAGTAATTGACTTTTTCTGAAATCTAATTTACACTATAACATGTCCTTAACGGATATGAATTTTTTAATAACAGCTTAGAAAAAACTTGTTGACATCGAGAAATAAAAGTTTTATGATATAAAAGCTGTTTCAAAAATGAAAGTTTGATGAACCTTGAAAACTGAACACCGAAACGTTAATGTTATAAATTTTTCAATTCGTTGACCCTCGTTGACGGATTGGATACGGACAAAAGTTTGAGCTAATCAACTTTTCTTTTTATGGAGAGTTTGATCCTGGCTCAGGACGAACGCTGGCGGCGTGCCTAATACATGCAAGTCGAGCGAACCAATTAGAAAGCTTGCTTTTTAATTGGTTAGCGGCGGACGGGTGAGTAACACGTGGGTAACCTGCCCTATAGACCGGGATAACTCGCGGAAACGCGTGCTAATACCGGATAACACACCGAAGCGCATGCTTCGGGGTTGAAAGATGGTTCTGCTATCACTATAGGATGGGCCCGCGGCGCATTAGCTAGTTGGTGGGGTAACGGCCTACCAAGGCGACGATGCGTAGCCGACCTGAGAGGGTGATCGGCCACACTGGGACTGAGACACGGCCCAGACTCCTACGGGAGGCAGCAGTAGGGAATCTTCCACAATGGGCGAAAGCCTGATGGAGCAACGCCGCGTGAGCGAAGAAGGTCTTCGGATCGTAAAGCTCTGTTGTAAGGGAAGAACAAGCGCAGCAGTCACTGGCTGCGCCCTGACGGTACCTTACTAGAAAGCCACGGCTAACTACGTGCCAGCAGCCGCGGTAATACGTAGGTGGCAAGCGTTGTCCGGAATTATTGGGCGTAAAGCGCGCGCAGGCGGTCTCTTAAGTCTGATGTGAAAGCCCCCGGCTCAACCGGGGAGGGTCATTGGAAACTGGGAGACTTGAGTGCAGGAGAGGGAAGCGGAATTCCATGTGTAGCGGTGAAATGCGTAGAGATATGGAGGAACACCAGTGGCGAAGGCGGCTTCCTGGCCTGTAACTGACGCTGAGGCGCGAAAGCGTGGGGAGCAAACAGGATTAGATACCCTGGTAGTCCACGCCGTAAACGATGAGTGCTAGGTGTTAGGGGGTTTCCGCCCCTTAGTGCTGCAGCTAACGCATTAAGCACTCCGCCTGGGGAGTACGGTCGCAAGACTGAAACTCAAAGGAATTGACGGGGGCCCGCACAAGCGGTGGAGCATGTGGTTTAATTCGAAGCAACGCGAAGAACCTTACCAGGTCTTGACATCCCGCTGACCGCCATGGAGACATGGCCTTCCCTTCGGGGACAGCGGTGACAGGTGGTGCATGGTTGTCGTCAGCTCGTGTCGTGAGATGTTGGGTTAAGTCCCGCAACGAGCGCAACCCTTGTCCTTAGTTGCCATCATTCAGTTGGGCACTCTAAGGAGACTGCCGTACAAATACGGAGGAAGGTGGGGATGACGTCAAATCATCATGCCCCTTATGACCTGGGCTACACACGTGCTACAATGGGTGGTACAAAGGGCGGCAAACCCGCGAGGGGGAGCGAATCCCAAAAAGCCACTCTCAGTTCGGATTGCAGGCTGCAACTCGCCTGCATGAAGCCGGAATCGCTAGTAATCGCGGATCAGCATGCCGCGGTGAATACGTTCCCGGGCCTTGTACACACCGCCCGTCACACCACGAGAGTCTGTAACACCCGAAGTCGGTGAGGTAACCCTCCGGGAGCCAGCCGCCGAAGGTGGGACAGATGATTGGGGTGAAGTCGTAACAAGGTAGCCGTATCGGAAGGTGCGGCTGGATCACCTCCTTTCTAAGGATATAAACGGAAAACATTAACGTTTTGGGTTCAGTTTTGAAGGTTCATGCCTTCAATCAAGAGTTTTGTTCTTTGAAAACTGGATAAACGACATTGAAAGCAAGAAATTTACTGTAAGCTCTTAATTTTTAGGTTAAGTTAGTAAGGGCGCACGGTGGATGCCTTGGCACTAGGAGCCGATGAAGGACGGGACTAACACCGATATGCTTCGGGGAGCTGTAAGTAAGCTTTGATCCGGAGATTTCCGAATGGGGCAACCCACTGCTCGTAATGGAGCAGTATCTTAACGTGAATTCATAGCGTTAAGAGGGCACACCCAGGGAACTGAAACATCTAAGTACCTGGAGGAGAAGAAAGAAACATCGATTCCCTGAGTAGCGGCGAGCGAAACGGGAACAGCCCAAACCAAGAGGCTTGCCTCTTGGGGTTGTAGGACACTCTATACGGAGTTACAAAAGGATGGGTTAGACGAACCGTTCTGGAAAGGACGGCCGTAGAAGGTAACAGCCCTGTAGTCGAAAATCCATCCTCTCCAGAGTGGATCCTGAGTACGGCGGAACACGTGAAATTCCGTCGGAATCCGGGAGGACCATCTCCCAAGGCTAAATACTCCCTAGTGACCGATAGTGAACCAGTACCGTGAGGGAAAGGTGAAAAGCACCCCGGGAGGGGAGTGAAAGAGAACCTGAAACCGTGTGCCTACAAGTAGTCAGAGCCCGTTAACGGGTGATGGCGTGCCTTTTGTAGAATGAACCGGCGAGTTACGATTACGTGCAAGGTTAAGTCGAGGAGACGGAGCCGCAGCGAAAGCGAGTCTGAATAGGGCGAAAGAGTACGTGGTCGTAGACCCGAAACCAGGTGATCTACCCATGTCCAGGGTGAAGGTGAGGTAACACTCACTGGAGGCCCGAACCCACGCACGTTGAAAAGTGCGGGGATGAGGTGTGGGTAGCGGAGAAATTCCAATCGAACTTGGAGATAGCTGGTTCTCTCCGAAATAGCTTTAGGGCTAGCCTCGCGTAACGAATACTGGAGGTAGAGCACTGTTTGGACTAGGGGCCCACCTCGGGTTACCGAATTCAGACAAACTCCGAATGCCAGCTATTTAGACGCGGGAGTCAGACTACGAGTGATAAGATCCGTGGTCAAGAGGGAAACAGCCCAGACCACCAGCTAAGGTCCCAAAGTAACCGTTAAGTGGAAAAGGATGTGGCGTTGCTTAGACAACCAGGATGTTGGCTTAGAAGCAGCCATCATTTAAAGAGTGCGTAATAGCTCACTGGTCGAGTGACGCTGCGCCGAAAATGTATCGGGGCTAAACGGTTCACCGAAGCTGTGGATTCGTGCTTCGCACGAGTGGTAGGAGAGCGTTCTAAGTGCGCAGAAGTCAGACCGGAAGGACTGGTGGAGCGCTTAGAAGTGAGAATGCCGGTATGAGTAGCGAAAGATGGGTGAGAATCCCATCCACCGAATGACTAAGGTTTCCTGAGGAAGGCTCGTCCGCTCAGGGTTAGTCGGGACCTAAGCCGAGGCCGAAAGGCGTAGGCGATGGACAACAGGTTGATATTCCTGTACCACCTCCCCGCCGTTTGAGCAATGGGGGGACGCAGGAGGATAGGGAAAGCACGCCGTTGGTCGCGCGTGTCCAAGCCGCAAGGCGGGGAAGTAGGCAAATCCGCTTCCCGTAACGCCAAGCGGTGATGGGGAGCCTCTTTGGAGGCGAAGTTCCTGATTTCACACTGCCAAGAAAAGCCTCTAGCGAGGCGGGAGGTGCCCGTACCGCAAACCGACACAGGTAGTCGAGGAGAGAATCCTAAGGTGAGCGAGAGAACTCTCGTTAAGGAACTCGGCAAAATGACCCCGTAACTTCGGGAGAAGGGGTGCTCATTGGGGTGCAAGCCCCGATGAGCCGCAGTGAATAGGCCCAGGCGACTGTTTATCAAAAACACAGGTCTCTGCAAAACCGCAAGGTGACGTATAGGGGCTGACGCCTGCCCGGTGCTGGAAGGTTAAGAGGAGGAGTTAGCGCAAGCGAAGCTCCGAATTGAAGCCCCAGTAAACGGCGGCCGTAACTATAACGGTCCTAAGGTAGCGAAATTCCTTGTCGGGTAAGTTCCGACCCGCACGAAAGGCGTAACGATCTGGGCACTGTCTCAACGAGAGACTCGGTGAAATTATAGTACCTGTGAAGATGCAGGTTACCCGCGACAGGACGGAAAGACCCCGTGGAGCTTTACTGTAACCTGATATTGAATTTCGGTGCAACTTGTACAGGATAGGTAGGAGCCGTAGAAGGGGGAGCGCCAGCTTCCCTGGAGGCGCCCTTGGGATACTACCCTGGTTGTACTGAAATTCTAACCCGCAAGCCTGATCGGCTTGGGAGACAGTGTCAGGTGGACAGTTTGACTGGGGCGGTCGCCTCCCAAAAGGTAACGGAGGCGCCCAAAGGTTCCCTCAGAATGGTTGGAAATCATTCGCAGAGTGTAAAGGCATAAGGGAGCTTGACTGCGAGACCTACAAGTCGAGCAGGGTCGAAAGACGGGCTTAGTGATCCGGTGGTTCCGCATGGAAGGGCCATCGCTCAACGGATAAAAGCTACCCCGGGGATAACAGGCTTATCTCCCCCAAGAGTCCACATCGACGGGGAGGTTTGGCACCTCGATGTCGGCTCATCGCATCCTGGGGCTGTAGTCGGTCCCAAGGGTTGGGCTGTTCGCCCATTAAAGCGGTACGCGAGCTGGGTTCAGAACGTCGTGAGACAGTTCGGTCCCTATCCGTCGTGGGCGCAGGAAATTTGAGAGGAGCTGTCCTTAGTACGAGAGGACCGGGATGGACACACCGCTGGTGTACCAGTTGTCTTGCCAAAGGCACAGCTGGGTAGCTATGTGTGGACGGGATAAGTGCTGAAAGCATCTAAGCATGAAGCCCCCCTCAAGATGAGATTTCCCATTGCATAAGCAAGTAAGATCCCTCAAAGACGATGAGGTAGATAGGTCCGAGGTGGAAGCACGGTGACGTGTGGAGCTGACGGATACTAATCGATCGAGGACTTAACCAAAAGAAAAGCTTTCAATGCCGTTATCCAGTTTTGAGAGAACAAATGAAGGAGGATTAGCTCAGCTGGGAGAGCATCTGCCTTACAAGCAGAGGGTCGGCGGTTCGATCCCGTCATCCTCCACCATATATGCCGGTGTAGCTCAATTGGTAGAGCAACTGACTTGTAATCAGTGGGTTGAGGGTTCGATTCCTTTCGCCGGCACCATCATGAGCCATTAGCTCAGTGGTAGAGCATCTGACTTTTAATCAGAGGGTCGAAGGTTCGAGTCCTTCATGGCTCATCACATTATTATATTTGAATGGAACATTTGATTCAGCGGCTTATTTTTCGCGGAAGTAGTTCAGTGGTAGAACACCACCTTGCCAAGGTGGGGGTCGCGGGTTCGAACCCCGTCTTCCGCTCCAAAAAGCCGGGGTGGCGGAATAGGCAGACGCACAGGACTTAAAATCCTGCGGTAGGTGACTACCGTACCGGTTCGACTCCGGTCCTCGGCACCAACATGAAGATGAAGCGCCAGTAGCTCAATTGGATAGAGCGTCTGACTACGGATCAGAAGGTTGTGGGTTCGACTCCTGCCTGGCGCGCCATAAAAGAAAAGGGACCGGGAAGTAGCTCAGCTTGGTAGAGCACTTGGTTTGGGACCAAGGGGTCGCAGGTTCGAATCCTGTCTTCCCGACCATAGAAACGGGGCATTAGCTCAGCTGGGAGAGCGCCTGCTTTGCACGCAGGAGGTCAGCGGTTCGATCCCGCTATGCTCCACCATAACATATAAATCAATTGGCGGCGGTGTAGCTCAGCTGGCTAGAGCGTACGGTTCATACCCGTGAGGTCGGGGGTTCGATCCCCTCCACCGCCATCCCAAGGACCTTTAGCTCAGTTGGTTAGAGCAGACGGCTCATAACCGTCCGGTCGCAGGTTCGAGTCCTGCAAGGTCCACCAAAGGTTGAAAAGGAAACATGGAGGAATACCCAAGTCTGGCTGAAGGGGTCGGTCTTGAAAACCGAGAGGCGGGTCAAACCGCGCGGGGGTTCGAATCCCTCTTCCTCCACCATTAATATATAAAATTATCGCGGGGTAGAGCAGTCTGGTAGCTCGTCGGGCTCATAACCCGGAGGCCGCAGGTTCAAATCCTGCCCCCGCAACCAAACGGTTCCGTGGTGTAGTGGTTAACATGCCTGCCTGTCACGCAGGAGATCGCGGGTTCGAGTCCCGTCGGAACCGCCATATAAAGTGGTTCAGTAGCTCAGTCGGTAGAGCAAAGGACTGAAAATCCTTGTGTCGGCGGTTCGATTCCGTCCTGAACCACCATTTATATGCGGGTGTAGTTTAATGGTAAAACCTCAGCCTTCCAAGCTGATGTCGTGGGTTCGATTCCCATCACCCGCTCCAAACGAGGGCCTATAGCTCAGCTGGTTAGAGCGCACGCCTGATAAGCGTGAGGTCGATGGTTCAAGTCCATTTAGGCCCACCATAATATTCCGAAGTAGCTCAGTGGTAGAGCAATCGGCTGTTAACCGATTGGTCGTAGGTTCGAATCCTACCTTCGGAGCCATGACGGAGAAGTACTCAAGAGGCTGAAGAGGCGCCCCTGCTAAGGGTGTAGGTCGGGGTAACCCGGCGCGAGGGTTCAAATCCCTCCTTCTCCGCCATTCATACATGGCCCCTTGGTCAAGTGGTTAAGACACCGCCCTTTCACGGCGGTAACACGGGTTCGAATCCCGTAGGGGTCATAAAATTTTAATTAAAAAATAAAAAAATATATTGAAAACCTTAGCGTTTATGATAAAATAATTCTTGTCTTTGAAATAATAAGTCTAGTGACGATGGCAAAGAGGATACACCCGTTCCCATACCGAACACGGAAGTTAAGCTCTTTAGCGCCGATGGTAGTTGGGGGCTTCCCCCTGCGAGAGTAGGACGTCGCTAGGCTTAAATGGAGGATTAGCTCAGCTGGGAGAGCATCTGCCTTACAAGCAGAGGGTCGGCGGTTCGATCCCGTCATCCTCCACCATATATGCCGGCGTAGCTCAATTGGTAGAGCAACTGACTTGTAATCAGTGGGTTGAGGGTTCGATTCCTTTCGCCGGCACCATCGTGAGCCATTAGCTCAGTGGTAGAGCATCTGACTTTTAATCAGAGGGTCGAAGGTTCGAGTCCTTCATGGCTCACCATTTATTATGCGGGTGTGGCGGAACTGGCAGACGCACTAGACTTAGGATCTAGCGCCTTACGGCGTGGGGGTTCGACTCCCTTCACCCGCACCATATTTACATCATGCGGAAGTAGTTCAGTGGTAGAACACCACCTTGCCAAGGTGGGGGTCGCGGGTTCGAACCCCGTCTTCCGCTCCAAAAAGCCGGGGTGGCGGAATAGGCAGACGCACAGGACTTAAAATCCTGCGGTAGGTGACTACCGTACCGGTTCGACTCCGGTCCTCGGCACCAACATGAAGATGAAGCGCCAGTAGCTCAATTGGATAGAGCGTCTGACTACGGATCAGAAGGTTGTGGGTTCGACTCCTGCCTGGCGCGCCATAAAAGAAAAGGGACCGGGAAGTAGCTCAGCTTGGTAGAGCACTTGGTTTGGGACCAAGGGGTCGCAGGTTCGAATCCTGTCTTCCCGACCATAGAAACGGGGCATTAGCTCAGCTGGGAGAGCGCCTGCTTTGCACGCAGGAGGTCAGCGGTTCGATCCCGCTATGCTCCACCATAACATATAAATCAATTGGCGGCGGTGTAGCTCAGCTGGCTAGAGCGTACGGTTCATACCCGTGAGGTCGGGGGTTCGATCCCCTCCACCGCCATCCCAAGGACCTTTAGCTCAGTTGGTTAGAGCAGACGGCTCATAACCGTCCGGTCGCAGGTTCGAGTCCTGCAAGGTCCACCAAAGGTTGAAAAGGAAACATGGAGGAATACCCAAGTCTGGCTGAAGGGGTCGGTCTTGAAAACCGAGAGGCGGGTCAAACCGCGCGGGGGTTCGAATCCCTCTTCCTCCACCATTAATATATAAAATTATCGCGGGGTAGAGCAGTCTGGTAGCTCGTCGGGCTCATAACCCGGAGGCCGCAGGTTCAAATCCTGCCCCCGCAACCAAACGGTTCCGTGGTGTAGTGGTTAACATGCCTGCCTGTCACGCAGGAGATCGCGGGTTCGAGTCCCGTCGGAACCGCCATATAAAGTGGTTCAGTAGCTCAGTCGGTAGAGCAAAGGACTGAAAATCCTTGTGTCGGCGGTTCGATTCCGTCCTGAACCACCATTTATATGCGGGTGTAGTTTAATGGTAAAACCTCAGCCTTCCAAGCTGATGTCGTGGGTTCGATTCCCATCACCCGCTCCAAACGAGGGCCTATAGCTCAGCTGGTTAGAGCGCACGCCTGATAAGCATGAGGTCGATGGTTCAAGTCCATTTAGGCCCACCATAATATTCCGAAGTAGCTCAGTGGTAGAGCAATCGGCTGTTAACCGATTGGTCGTAGGTTCGAATCCTACCTTCGGAGCCATGACGGAGAAGTACTCAAGAGGCTGAAGAGGCGCCCCTGCTAAGGGTGTAGGTCGGGGTAACCCGGCGCGAGGGTTCAAATCCCTCCTTCTCCGCCATTCATACATGGCCCCTTGGTCAAGTGGTTAAGACACCGCCCTTTCACGGCGGTAACACGGGTTCGAATCCCGTAGGGGTCATAAAGCCCGGGACAACATTGGATTGTCCCGGGCTTTTATTGTAAAAAAGAAAACCCCCTGCTAGGCAGGGGGTTCCGTATAGCTTATAGCGAGGTATTAAAAAAGATCCCACTTGATGCTAAAATAAATTTTGGTTCGCCAACCAAATTTTAGTATCAAGGAGGGACCTATTATGTCTTCTGACATAAATAGTTTAGCACATACTAAATGGAATTGTAAGTATCACATTGTATTTGCGCCAAAATATAGAAGACAGATAATCTATGGAAAGATAAAGAGGTCCTTTGTCAAATAGTGTTGGTGAAAAAATTTTGTGACTTTCCTGGTATATGCAACCGCACAACTTAGAGGAACTTCGATTCCTCTAAGCTTTTTTCATTGTCATTAAATTTTGGGTGATCAGAATCCGAGTTTTAAAATGTCGGAAACAGCGATAGCCGAAAGAAATACGTTTTATCACCTTAATTTTGTTATTAATCCCTTCTAAAATACCGTTGTTATAATCGTATTTCATTGTATTCTCCACGTAATTTATGTATTTGTTTATGGTCTTGATGGCGGTTCTCATATAGCTGGAAACGCTGTTCCACTTATTCTTCAAGGTTTTTTTCAAGTGCTCAAAGTCTTTTGTTTTGATGTAATGTCGAACGTATTGGTATAACTCATAGGACTCCTTTAATTCAGAATCTAGGTTCATGATGTAGTGTAGAATATCCACCTCACACATGAGTTTTTTAAAGCAGCGATGATATGTATAGTTTTTATAATCGAGTTTTGTTTGATCTTTCAGAAGGAGTTTCCAGTATTTTTTCAACTTATTGTAATTCTTTTTATCCCGCTTCATGACGTTGATGCGGGTTTTATTTAAAGCTCTGCTAAATAGTTGGAGGATATGGAATTTGTCGATGATGATTTTCGCTTTAGGGAACACTTCGTGAATTAAGGAAATATAAGGACTATACATGTCGATGACAATCGTTTTTACCGCGTTTCTCGCCTTCTTGGAATACCGCAAGAAATACTCTTTGAGGACATGCAATCTCCGATCCTCTACGATATCCACAATCTCTCCCGTTTCAGCGTTGCAGAAAATAAAGGACATCGCTCCAGCTGCAGATTTAACGGATTTAAACTCGTCAAAACACAAATGCTTTGGAAGGTAATGAACATTCGGTTGATAGTAGCTATAAAAGCTATCAATGACACGACTGACAGTGGCATGAGAAACATGATGTTTCAAGGCAATATCTTTTTCGGAGATTTTATCTTTGGCGTCTAAAGCAATCGATACTTTGGTATGGTTGGAAATACAACAGTTTTTAGCCACAATGTCGGTTTGTAAAGTAAAAGTGGAATGGCAATGTTTACAGTAATAGCGTTGTTTACGGAGCTTCAAATACGTAGGATAACCGAAAACACTCGGCATTTTGATAAGGGTCGTTTTAAATCCGTGTTTAATGATTTGATCATCAAAGACATGGCCACAGGCATCACAAGCTTTAGGTTGATACGTTAACGTGCCATGAAAGACTTTCGCTTTTACGTGTTTGATTGTTTCGATAGAACAAAAATTTTCATCATCGAAGATGATATTTTTGTCTTTTATATTGAGTAGATTTCGTATAGAATGTTGGTGAGACATGTGACACAACTCCTTTGGGAAATGTGGTTTGGCGATTACATTTTACCAGAGTTTGTCACATGTCTCATTTTTTTGCGTAAAAAATTGGTGTTGGTTGTATCCACCAACACCAAATATTATAGAGCCGATAAAGAAAGATATAGGACAAATATTAAGACAACTATGTGAAAGAAAAGGTGTAGAAATTATTGAAGCTACCGCATGTAAAGACCACATACATATGTTGGTTAGTATTCCACCGAAATTAAGTGTTTCATCATTCGTGGGATATTTAAAAGGAAAAAGTAGTTTAATGATATTCGATCGACATGCCCATTTAAAATATCGATATGGAAACAGAAAATTTTGGTGTAGAGGATTTTATGTGGATACGGTAGGCAGAAATAAAAAGGTAATAGAAGAATATATTCGAAATCAAATACAAGATGATATCATTGCGGATCAACTCAGTATGGAAGAATTTATTGATCCATTTACAGGTGAAGAGATAAAAAGAAAATCGAGGAAAAAATAAAAGAGACCCTTTAAGGGTCAGCTGGAAAAGTAGTGCGGTTGGCGAACCATTCGATGCCCCTTTAGGGGTTGGCCAGTAATAAAGGCTTCTAGCCGCAGAACAAACCACCCGTTCACACGGGTGGTTTTGATTGTGACTATGAACTTCGTAGTGGAACTTTTGGTGAAATGCTATATACTATAATGACAGTAATTATTTTGGGGAGTAGAGAATTGAATGAAAATAATAGACTTACATTGTGATGTATTAACAAAATTAGCCCAATTTGAGAATGCCAATTTCCGCAATGATTCCAGAATCTATTCAAATTATGAAAGACTCAGAGAAGGCAATGTAAAAGTCCAAGTATTTGCCATTTTTATTCATCCAAGCATACCGAAAGAACAAAAATTCCAAGAAGTAATGCGCCAAATTGAGGCTTTCCATAAATTCGTTTTAAAAGAGCCGGGAATGGTTCATATTACAAATTGGAAACAAATTGATGATCTTGAAGATGGTCAAATTGGAGCCGTGTTAAGTTTAGAAGGCTGTGATGCCATCGATGATGATATGGAAAAGCTGAGAGTCATTTTAGACGCAGGGGTCAAAATTGTTGGATTGACGTGGAATTATGAAAATAAAGTAGGTTATGGGGCATCCGAAGATTCGACAAAAGGAATAAAACCTTTTGGGAAAAAAGTGATTGAACTGTTAAATGATCGGGATATTATCATTGATGTGGCCCATTTGAACGAAAGAGGATTTTATGATTTAATGCCGCTTGCCAAATATGTGATTGCCAGCCATTGCAACTCCCGGACACTTTGCGACCATCCGAGAAATTTAACGGATGAGCAGGTGAAAATGCTCGTTGAAAAAGGCGGGCGTATCCACGTTGTTTTCTATCCTCCGTTGATTGAGAAGGAAAAGGAAACAACAACGATCGAAAAATTAGTGGAGCATATAAAATATTTGTCAAATTTGGTTGGCGTGGAACATATCGGTTTTGGTTCCGACTTTGATGGCATGGATCCGTTATCCGTGAGCAATTTATCAAATGCTTCCGAATTTCCAAATATCATTAAAACTTTAAGAAATGAATTTACAAAAGAAGAAGTAAAACTATTTTCAGAAGATGGATTTTTAAATTATGTTAAGAAATTGGCATAAAGATTTGTCAATACAGGATGTTTTCCGTTTTACGTTGCCGAGAGTCTCCCTCCGGCAATTTTTTTGTTTAGGGGAATGAAAGAAACCTTTGGAGGAAAGATAAAAGTATTATAATTAATACATAAAAAATGATATGATAAAATAGATATTGCTTGTTCGGAAAGGCAATTAAAAAGTAGGAATAGAGAAGCAGAAAGTAAGATTCTGCTATTTTTATGGAAAAGAAATCGCTTTTTACGGAGGTTTTTTTCATGCAGCATAAGTGGTTAAAAACCACTGAAGTTGAAGTGGCATCAAACAAATTGTCTTTTTATATTGAAACGATTGAAGTGAATCAATTGTCTCCGTTGGCATTTTTTGCGGCGGGAGAAAAGAAATATAAAGGGGAAAGATTTTTTTGGCAAAATCGGGAGAAAACATTGACGATTGTAGGCCTTGGACAAGCAATCGCCTTTGAGAATAGATCAGGTCATCAGAGATTTGACGAGATCGAATATCAATGGAAAGAATTGACGAAAAATATTGTGATGGAAGAACAGGAGCCTCAACCAATACTGTTTGGCGGCTTTACCTTCGATCCTGAAAATAAGGAAAGCGGTGAATGGGACGGGTTCCCTCAAAGCTACTTTACGGTAGCCACTTTCCAGTTAATTAAACAGCATGAGAAAACATATGTCAGCATTCATTTGATTACGGATCAGCAAGATTCATCCAATCTTTTTGATGAATTGAGGGAAGAGCGGGATCGGTTGATTCATGCTGCCCAAGTGAAAGAATTGAAGACATATGATAAGCCGGAAATATTATCGGTTCATGAACGGAATAAAGAGGATTATTTTCAAGCCGTTGAAAGCGTTACGAATTTGATTCGCAATCAAGAAGCGGATAAAGTGGTCATTGCCCGTTCATTGGAATTGGAGTTTAAAGATTCCGTCTCCTCTCCCCAAGCCATTTATCAAATCATGAATGAGCAGCCGGAAAGTTTTTTGTTTGGCCTTGAACGCAAGAATCTGTTGTTTTTTGGCGCAACTCCGGAACGTTTAGTGAAAGTGGAAAATCAATATGCTTATTCTGCTTGTGTTGCCGGCTCCATCAGAAGGGGAACGACGGCAAAAGAAGATAAATGGTTGGGCGAACAATTGTTGAGTGATTCCAAAAATTTAATCGAGCATCAATATGTAGTCGATATGATTGAAAGCACCTTTAAGAAGCTTTGCGCCCAATATAAAGTGCCAAAGCGGCCAAAATTATTGAAAATCCGGGATATCCAACATTTATATACGCCTGTGGAAGGGAAATTATACCAAGATGCATCGATTTTGCAATTGGTGAAACATTTGCATCCGACACCTGCTTTGGGCGGGGCTCCAAGAAGCAAAGCGCTCCAGATGATCCGGGAATTTGAAAAAATGAACCGCGGCTTATACGCAGGGCCAATCGGATGGATGGATGCTGACGGAAATGGAGAATTTGTCGTTGCCATCCGATCCGCAGCGTTGATTGACAATAAAGCTTATTTATATGCAGGTGGCGGTATTGTCGCCGATTCCAATCCGATGACGGAATATGAAGAAACATTAGTGAAGTTTCGTCCGATGTTAAGGGCTCTAGGAGGGCAATTCAATGAGTGAACGTAAGATTTTGACCGACTATGTGTATCAAATTGTCGCTTCCCTTGTACAAAATGGGGTGGAAGATGCGGTGATCAGCCCTGGTTCACGTTCAACGCCGCTAGCCTATGCTTTTGCATCAACGAAAGAAATGAATGTTTACCGTCAAGTGGATGAACGATCCGCAGCGTTTTTCGCCTTGGGACTGGCAAAATCAAAAGCGAAACCGGTTGTATTGCTCTGTACTTCAGGCACTGCAGCCGCAAATTACTTCCCTGCCATCGTGGAAGCGAAATATGCCCGGGTTCCGCTCATTGTCATTACCGCCGATCGCCCCCATGAACTGCGGGAAGTCGGTGCTCCACAAGCGATTAATCAACTTGATTTATATGGCAAGCATGTCAAATGGTTTGCTGAATTCCCGATCCCTGATGATCATAGCCAAACATTGCCGTTTATCGAGCGGCATGTCACACGGGCTGTAGGGATTGCAAACACCCATCCGTTCGGTCCGGTACATATGAATGTTCCATTCCGGGAGCCGTTGCTCATCGATTTCCGGGACGAATTGCCGAAAAGCACGTTTTCCGCCCGTTACAATAGTTCCGTCACACCAAGCACGGAAGCGATGAATGCGCTATCATCGATCATTCGGGAAACAAAAAGGGGGATCATTGTCATCGGCGAACTGGCCCTTGGCACCCATCCAGCATATTTATGGTCGCTTATTCGAAAATTGAAATGGCCGGTTCTTGTGGAAAGTTTATCGAACATGCGGGGGAATGTTCCCGAAGATTGCATGGAGTATGTGATTGCAACCTATGATGCGCTTCTGAAAAGCGAAGAGTTTAAAAAGCGGGCGGGTTGTGATACGGTCATTCGTTTTGGCGCGCAGCCGGTATCAAAATTTTTGACGATCTTCTTGACTGAAATGCAGCCGGCAAATTATGTGGTGATTGATGAGGATCCGTTATTCAGGGATTCATCATCGGTTTCCACCCATTCCATCCATGCTTCCATCGGCAGTTGGCTGGAGGAGATGGAGGTCCATTCATCCATTGAGGAGGAATATCGCATTTTTTGGCAATCAGCGGAACGCATTGCAATGAAGCATATTCAAGCATATAGCGGGCAAGAAAAAGATGAAGGGGCATTCGTTCAATACTTGCTGGAACATTTGCCTGAAAAAAGTGATCTATTTGTCAGCAACAGTATGCCGGTCAGAGATATCGATACTTTTTTATTGCCCACGAAGAGGGATATACAAATATTTGCAAACCGTGGGGCAAACGGCATTGATGGGGTGATTTCCACCGCTTTCGGTTTCTCCAAGGGAAGGAGAGATCGGGAAACTTACTTGCTGATCGGCGATTTGGCGGCATTGCATGATATAAATGCATTTCTGTTAACCCGTTATCAGCCATGCAATATGACGGTCATTGTGTTGAATAATGATGGCGGCGGCATTTTCTCCTATTTATCCCAGGCAACGGTGAAAGAATATTACGAAGATCTTTTCGGAACTCCAACGGCTTTGCAGTTCCATGACGTGGCCCATATGTATGGGATGGACTATGTCATGATGAAAGAATTTGATGAGAGGGAAAAGCTCTTTGAAAAAAGCGGACGTCCTTTAAGATTGATTGAAATCATGACAAACCGGGGTGAAAATGTAGAAGCGCATCGGAGATTATGGCAACAAATACATTCGGAGTTGAAAGAATGGCTACTTTAATGGTTCGTGGAATTCAAGTGAATGTGGAAATTTGGTACGAGAAAGAGAAGGAAACAATCGTTTTATTGCACGGTTTTACCGGATCTACGAAAACATGGCACAGGGTCATCGAACACTTGCCAAGTTCAATAAAAATTGTGACGATTGATTTATTGGGGCATGGCAAAACGGAATCCCCAAAAGATCCATCCCGTTACACGATGATCGAGCAAGTGAAAGATTTGGAAGAAATCTTTCATCAACTCGATTTACATGATTTCACTTTATTGGGGTATTCGATGGGAGGGAGGGTTGCATTGTCATACGCGGCCCGTTTCCCTAAACGGATCAAACGGTTGATATTGGAAAGTGCATCACCGGGGCTCCGGACTGAAGAAGAGCAAGCTGCCAGAAGACAATCCGATGAATCATTGGCTGATGAAATTGAGGAAAAGGGAATCCATTGGTTCGTGGAAAAATGGGAGAATATCCCGCTTTTCGCTTCCCAAAAAACATTGCCCGCTGAAGTGCGGCAAGCCGTTCGTGAGGAGAGATTATCTCAATCGGAAACGGGGCTTGCCAACAGTTTGCGCGGAATGGGGACAGGGGCTCAAGCTTCCCTTTGGCGAAAATTGATCCGTCTCTCAATGCCTGTTTTCCTTATCACCGGCGAACTTGACCAAAAATTTGTTCACATCGCTGAACAGATGGTGGATCAGTTGCCAAATGCACAACATTTGATTGTTCCGAATGCCGGCCATTCAATTCATGTGGAAAATCCGGAACAATTTGCTACAATAATTAAGGGAGTTTTATAAAATTCGGGGAGGTTACTCAAATGGCTCGTGAGTGGAAAACGTTACATACTTACGAAGATATCAAGTATGAATATTACAATGGAATTGCAAAAATCACCATCAATCGTCCTGAAGTGCGCAATGCGTTTCGTCCCAAAACGGTAGAAGAGATGATTGATGCATTCTCCCGCGCCCGTGACGACTCCAATATCGGTGTCATTATCTTGACTGGTGAAGGAGATAAAGCTTTCTGTTCCGGCGGCGACCAAAAAGTGCGCGGCCATGGCGGTTATGTGGGCGATGACAATATCCCTCGCTTAAACGTGTTGGACTTGCAACGTCTAATCCGCGTCATTCCAAAACCGGTTATCGCGATGGTTGCTGGATATGCGATCGGCGGCGGACACGTATTGCATGTAGTATGCGATTTGACAATTGCTGCGGATAACGCCATTTTTGGACAAACTGGTCCGAAAGTCGGTTCCTTCGATGCGGGATACGGTTCCGGCTATTTGGCACGTATCGTTGGACATAAAAAAGCCCGCGAAATTTGGTATTTATGCCGTCAGTATAATGCGCAGGAAGCATTAGAAATGGGATTAGTAAACACAGTTGTACCTTTGGAACAATTGGAAGATGAAACGGTGAAATGGTGCGAAGAAATCCTTGAAAAATCACCAACGGCCATCCGTTTCTTAAAAGCCGCCATGAACGCGGATACCGACGGACTTGCCGGTCTTCAACAATTTGCAGGGGACGCAACGCTTTTATACTATACAACGGATGAAGCAAAAGAAGGCCGCGATGCGTTCAAAGAAAAACGCAAACCGGACTTCGGCAAATTCCCAAGATTCCCATGATTTCTCGAAGGCTGCATAGAGGTGTGAAATTAGGCTGTCTTGAAAGTGATTGCTTTCAGGGCAGTTTTTTCATTCACGGGAAAATGAAACACTACTGCGGCATCAGCGCTATTTTTTTAGTAAAATGAAGGGGAGAAATGGAGGAATTTTCATGTATCCTAATTGGATTTTGCAACGAGCGAACTTGACACCCAACCGGATCGGATTAACTTTTGAAGGAAAGCGATGGACGTTTGAAGAAATCAAGGAAATCTCCTTCGAACGCGCAAAGCAACTGGCTGCTTTGGGAATTGAAAAAGGAAGCCGCGTTGCCATACTTGGCGAAAACGATTCAAACACGATCTTTGTCATGTACGGATGCATGCATTTGCAATGTGAAATGGTGATATTAAACCGAAAATTATCGCAAAGCGAATTGGCGTATCAAATCGATGACGCACAGGTGACAAATGTGCTGGTGAATGACAACGATTTGGCTTTAATCCCCGAAAATGTAAATTTCCTGTTATTTTCGGAAATTGAAAATAGCGGTTGTGAGCCCATCGAAATAAGTAAAGAGTGGACGGTCGATCAAACAGTTTCCATCATGTACACCAGCGGTACGACCGGATTTCCGAAAGGCGTCCGGCAAACGGTGGAAAACCACCAATCCAATGCCCTCGCTTCCGTTTTAAATATCGGCCTTTCAGAAAAGGATGTATGGTTATGTGCTGTTCCGCTTTTTCATATCAGCGGATTTTCAATTTTGGTCCGTTCCTTATTGTATGGAAATGAAGTAAAGCTGTATCGCAAATTTGACAGCGAATCCATTGCAAAAGACATTGCTTACGGACGGATTACCCACATCTCCCTTGTGGCGGTCATGCTGGAACGAATTTTGTATGTTTTGGAACAACATGAAATGAAGGCTTCCCCATCCTTCAAATTGATTTTGGCCGGAGGAGGCCCTGTTCCAATCGATTATTTAAGACGGGCTGAGGAACGGGGAATGAAAGTGCTGCAGACTTATGGTATGACGGAGACTTCCTCCCAAACGGCCACTTTGCCAGCAGAGGACGCTTTACGAAAAATCGGTTCAGCCGGAAAGCCGTTGTTTTTCAATCAAATTAAAATCTTGGGAGCAGAAGGGCCATATCAGGAAGGGGAAATTTGCATCCGCGGTCCTCATGTGACACCGGGTTATGTAGGGCGGTTCGAAAATAAACCTTCCACTGAAGACGGCTGGCTGCATACAGGAGATATCGGCTATTTGGATGAAGAAGGGTACTTGTATGTTGTTGACCGCCGTTCAGACCTGATCATTTCAGGTGGGGAGAATATTTATCCTGCAGAAGTTGAAAATGTGTTGATGGGGCATCCTGCCGTCAAAGAAGCGGGGGTTTGCGGTGTGGAGGACGCCACTTGGGGACAAGTGCCGGTTGCCTTTGTCGTATTAAAACAAGCCGTTTCAACGGATGAAATCATCGACTATTGCCATGTCCATTTGGCAAAATATAAAGTGCCGAAACAAGTACACATCGTAGATTCATTGCCTCGAAACGCTTCGAATAAATTGATGCGGAGAAAATTGAAGGAATTATTGCCTTAAAGATAAAGAGCGAATGATTGGCGTCATCCGCTCTTTTTCCATTAATTCAATGCTTTTTCCAACGTCTGAAGGTTCTTTTCCATCAGAGTAAAATAATCTTCATTATTTTTGATATCTTCTTCCGTCAATACGCTCAAATTATGCAACATCAAGGATTCTGCCCCAATTTCTTTTTGAATAATGGATGTGAGCTTTGATGATACATTTTGTTCAAAGAGGATATAATGGATATCATATTGTTTGGCAAGGTCGACAATTTCCGCAAGTTCTTTCTGGGATGGTTCGTTTTGGGAATTCAACCCAGCTACTGGAATTTGGGTGAGTCCATAATTTCCGGCGATGTAGCCAAAGGATGCATGGGATACGAAGAAAGTTTTCTTGGAAGCATTGTCCGCAAGTGCTTTGAATTGTTGATCCAATTCATCCAATCGTTTGGCCAATTGCTCATAGTTTTTATTGAATGTATCTTCCTGTTCCGGAAGCTGTTTGACAAGTTCGTTTTTAATCGTTAATGCCAAATCTTTGGAAATCGTTGGTGAAAGCCAAACGTGCGGATCGATATCTCCGTGATGGTGATCATGCTCTTCCTCATGTTCGCTTGCTTCCTCATGGGAATGGCCAGTGGAAGTCTGCAAAACTTCTTCATCGATATTTTCTGCCACAGGAACAAATTTTACATGTTCATTGGCCAGCGTTTTTTTGGCATTTTCCACGAATCCTTCCAGACCTAATCCAATGTAGAAAAACAAGTCTGCATCTGCCAAAGCAATCATATCCTTCTGCGTAGGTTCGAAGGTATGTTCATTTGCGCCAGGAGGATAAATGGACGAAACGTTAACAAATTCCCCCCCTATTTGTTCTGAAAAATATTGTAGTGGATATACTGTTGTGTAGATGTCGATTTGGCCGCTTTCCTGCTGTTTTGGCTCATCACCGGAGCAAGCGGTCAACAGCAGCATCACCGCAAGCATTGAGAGGATAAAAAATTTTCGCATTTTATGACTCCTTTTCCTTAAATAGTAATGATTACGATTTATAAATTTCACGAAAACAATGATACCATGAACCGGGTCAAAAAGACAATAAGAAAAACCTTCGAAATTATTTTTTTTTCGAAGGCCATTTGTCAGGGACGGGATCAAAACCCCCGGGATGAAAAGCATGGCATTTCAATATGCGGATCGTGGTCAAAATGAATCCTTTAATGGCACCGTGTTTTTCAAAAGCTTCCAGTCCATATTGGGAACAAGTCGGGTAAAACCGGCACGTTGGGGGAGTCAGTGGAGAAATAAATTTTCTGTAAAAACGGATCAGCCAAATAAAAAGATGTTTCATTGTTTTGTTTGTTCATTCCTTACATTCGGTTCATGTTTCGTATCAACAGTCTGTTTCAAAGCGCCTTTTCTTTTGAAATGTATAAAAAGGGCAATTGCGCCAATCATGATGATGAAATAAATAATTCCAACAACGATTAAAATTCCGTTATCCAAAGTGATCACCTCTATTAACTGCCTATCAATATAAATCATAAATGAACAAACCGGATAAATCCAATGAAAATATCCATACTATCAGTTGAAGGACTTTTTTGAGAATTCAATTAATTGTAATGGTTTCTAAACACAGATTCCGTTATAATCAAATTAGGAATAAAAAATATGGTAATGAGGTGATATTATGGCAAATGATAAACTAATTGATCAATTAAATGAATTGGTATCCACTTACTCTGTGTTATATACAAAACTCCACAATTACCATTGGTATGTGACAGGGCCAAGTTTCTTTACTTTGCATGAAAAGTTTGAAGAATTATACAATGAAATCACAGCCAATTTGGATGAAGTGGCGGAACGGATTTTGACAAAAGGCGGTAAACCTGTCGCCACTATGAAAGAACATTTGGAATTATCGAGAGTGAAAGAAGCAAGCGGTTCAGAAAATGCGGAAGAAATGGTGCAGGCGATTATTGATGATTTCCAATCCACAATGAAATTGATCAAAGAAGCGATGGAAGAGGCGGCAAATCAAGGGGATGACCGTACGGAAGATATGTTGAACGCGACGTTCCAAAGCCTTGAAAAGCATGTTTGGATGTTGTCAGCGTTCTTGGGAAAATAAAAAGAAGTATTGACCTCAAAAGTTCCTTCATCGAACTTTTGGGGTTTTTTTATTGATTTTGTATAGCAGCGATTTTTTTCTCCATAATGAAAATAAGGAGGGTGATTTCTATCGAAAAGACAACGCTTTATGTGAATGTATTCAACCAATCGTACAACTATATTCCTACCGGGGAACCTTGCGAGTTTAAAATTGAATTGGAACCGGAAAAAGCTTTTATTTTTAAAAAGCTGTTCAATCAGTTGAATACGTTGGAATTCGACAATATGGTGAGGGCACACTTGCCGTATCTTCCGTATCATTTGGATGATGAAAATGATGAAATCGATAACCGATTGAAAAAAATTTATGCCTTAATCCACGAGTTTGGCGATGAAAAAGTGAGAGAATTCGTAGAACAATTGCCCTATTTCAGGAATTGAATAAACCACATCCCTTCGCTACACTATAGGTATGTATAGGAGTTGAAGGGATGTTTACTTTTTACGATTTAAACAATAATAAAGTGGAATTAAGTTTCGGTGGTCCTCCTTTTCCAATGGAACCCGGACATGTGCTGGTGCTTGTCCAAATGGATGGGAAATGGCTTTGTGCCATCAATGAAAAACGCGGTGTTGAGTTTCCGGGAGGCAAAGTGGAGCCTGGTGAAACGCTCGTGGAAGCAGCGAAGCGGGAAGTGTACGAAGAAACCCGCGTACATATAAAGGATTTGAAACTGTTTGCCCACTATACGGTTTATGCACAACCACCTTTTTGTAAAGCGGTTTTTACTGCAAAAGTGGAGAGAATCGACCCGTTTTTGAAACAATATGAAACAAGCGGACGGCTGTTTTTGAAGATGGAAGAAGCGTTGAATCATCCCGGCGCCAGTTTTTATATGAGGGATGCAGGAATGAAAAAGATGATGCAGGAAGTGAAGCGTTTTGAAAGAGAATGGCAGTATTGAATCGATCAGAAAATATCCTTCCCCCAATCCCCATGTGGAACTTGAGGAAATTGTTTATTGGTCGGATGGATTGCGGGTAAAAGGATTGCTTGCAAAGCCCATTGAAGAAGGTTCTTATGAAGGGCTGCTTTACTTGCGCGGCGGATTGCAGTCGGTGGGGATGGTAAGACCTGCCCGGATTGCCCAATTTGCATCCCATGGTTTTGTTGTATTTGCTCCTTATTACCGGGGAAATCGGGGGGGAGAAGGGAGGGACGAGTTTGGCGGCGATGACCGCTTGGACGCCCTTTATGGAATCAAAGTATTGAAGAATTTGGCCAATGTTGATTCTGTCCATCTTTTCGGCTTTTCCCGAGGGGGATTGATGGCATTATGGACGGCCATTTTAAGCAAAGATGTCCGTTCTGCCGTTACATGGTCGGGCGTATCCGACCTGGCAGCTCTTTATCATGAAAGGGTCGATTTAAGAAGGACGTTGAAGCGGCTGATTGGCGGATCCCCCAACAAGTATCCTGAAATATATGCGGAACGTTCTCCCGTATATGAAGTCGATCGCATTCAGGCACCGGTTCTCATTATTCATGGCACCGAAGATCAGAATGTAAGCATTGAGCAATCCTATAAATTGGAAAGGGCGTTGAAGGAAGCGGGAAAGCCATACGAGACTTGGTATATGGCAGGGTTGGCCCACCATTTTCCGCCCCATCTCAATCGGGAAACAGTGCAATCCATTTGCAAATGGATGATCGACAAGGGAAAGGACAATAAAAAGTAGGGATCAGAATTTTCCTTTTCGAAAATTTAAATATGAACAAAAGAAAAATGCTATTGGCCAATGCCAATAGCATTTTTTATCGGGAATTAAACTAATGGTCCACCTTTTTTCAAGATATCTTCCGGAACATTGTTAAACTTTTTGAAGTTTTCTTTGAACAAGTTTGCCAAATATTGGGCTTTCTCGTCATATGCCGCTTTATCTTCCCAAGCTTCACGAGGATCCAGCACTTCGCTAGGAACTCCTTCGATTTGTGTTGGAATGTGCAATCCAAAGATCGCATCTTGTTTCGTTTCTACATCATTTAGTTTTCCATCAATCGCAGCACGTACCATCGCGCGTGTATAAGAAAGTTTCATGCGGCTTCCAACACCGTATTCGCCGCCAGTCCAACCTGTGTTCACCAAGAATACTTGAACATCGTGCTTATCGATTTTTTCACCCAACATTTCAGCATATCTTGTCGCAGGAAGCGGCAAGAAAGGAGCACCGAAGCATGTTGAGAAAACTGGTTCTGGTGAAGTGACACCGCGTTCTGTACCAGCCAATTTGGAAGTGAATCCGCTTAAGAAGTGGTACATTGCTTGTTCTTTAGTCAATTTGCTGATTGGAGGAAGCACCCCAAAAGCATCCGCAGTCAAGAAAATGATCGTTTTTGGATGACCGGCAATTGATGGTGTCACGATATTTTCGATGTAATGGATTGGATATGCCGCTCTTGTATTTTCAGTTAAAGTATTATCATCGTAATCAGGCACGCGTGTAGCCGGATCGATTACAACGTTTTCCAATACAGTACCAAAGCGAATGGCATTATAAATTTCCGGTTCTTTTTCAGCAGATAGATTGATTGTTTTTGCGTAGCAACCGCCTTCGATATTGAATACGCCATTGTCAGACCAACCATGTTCATCATCACCAATCAATTTCCGGTTGCTGTCTGCGGAAAGCGTTGTTTTACCTGTACCGGATAAACCGAAGAATAATGCTACATCGCCGGCTTCACCAACGTTGGCTGAGCAGTGCATTGAAAGAATTCCTTTTTCAGGCAATAAATAGTTCATAATACTGAAGATGGATTTTTTCATCTCGCCGGCATATTCTGTGCCGCCAATCAGAATGATTTTCTTTTCGAAAGAAACGATGATGAATGCTTCAGAATTTGTTCCATCCACAGCTGGATCCGCTTTGAAACCAGGTGCTGAAACAATTGTGAAGTCAGCATCATGTGAAACCAATTCTTCTTGAGTTGGACGGATGAATAATTGATGGCAGAAAAGATTGTGCCAAGCGTATTCATTTACGACTTGAATTGCCAATTGCGAATCTTTATCCGCTCCGGCAAAGCCTTTGAATACGAATAGCTCATCTTTGTCTTTCAAGTAATTTAAAACTTTGATATACAAGTTATCAAACACTTCAGAAGAAATTGGTTGGTTTACGCTTCCCCAGTCGATTTTACCTTTGATGCTTTCTTCTTCGACGATAAATTTATCTTTTGGAGAACGTCCGGTATATTTTCCAGTTTCGGCAACAATGGCGCCATCAGTTGTGAGTCTCGCTTCCCCGCGAATAACCGCTTTTTCAACCAATTGCGGCACCGATAATTGGGTGTTTATATTTTTACCTTTTAATAATTCCTTCAGCTCATTTGCAACTTCTACTGAATTCATCGATTAAATACCATCCTTTTTTTATTTTTAGGGAAATTATTCTTTGTTATATAATACAAAAAATAGTATAACACATTGGGTGGAATAATCTATACTAATCCTTAAAATTTATTTATGAAATTTTTTGACTTCTCTTCCAACCTCCTTGAAGAAAATGGAATTATGAAAAGACAGTAGACAAATAAGAAAAAACATTTGACAATGCAGTATAGATTACGTAACATGTTGCATGAACGGATACTCTTATCCAGAGCTGGTGGAGGGTTAAGGCCCTATGAAACCCGGCAACCTGCATTATCTATATAATAATGCGTGGTGCTAACCTGATGCAAGGGATTCCCTTGAACGATAAGAGTGAAAGGTAGAGATTTCAGTTCCTTTCCTCATGCAGAAATGTGGATAGGAACTTTTTTTATTCAAATCAATCCGGCATATATTCAAGCTAAAATAGATTAGCGAGTTTTATACCTTTCATTATCCTCGTAATGTTCCTTACGGGCGGAAGTCGGAAAGGATCATGGATAATGAGTACCGTATCATAAAGAGCTTCGTCTCAACAATTTAGGAGGAAAATGAATGTCAAAACGTCGGCTGTTTACATCAGAAAGTGTAACGGAAGGGCATCCGGATAAAATTTGTGACCAAATCTCCGATGCCATTTTGGATGCGATACTTGCAGAAGATCCAAATGCAAGAGTTGCTTGCGAAACGATTGTAACAACGGGATTGGTCCTTGTTACAGGAGAAATTACAACAACAACATATGTAGATATTCAAAGCATTGTTCGTAATACGGTTGCGGAAATTGGATATACGCGAGGAAAATTTGGATTTGATGCGGAAAACTTGGCGGTGCTCACTGCAATTGGCGAACAATCACCGGACATTGCGGAAGGTGTGGACCGAGCATTGGAAGCCCGGGAAGGATACATGACGGATGAGGAGATTGAAGCGATCGGTGCTGGCGACCAAGGGTTGATTTTTGGATTTGCTTGCAATGAAACGCCTGAATTGATGCCTCTTCCGATCAGCTTGGCGCATCAACTTTCCAGAAGATTGACGGAAGTCCGCAAGTCGAAAGAAATCCCTTATTTGCGTCCGGACGGGAAAACGCAAGTGACGGTAGAATATGATGAAAACAACATTCCTCGCCGAATCGATACGATTGTTATTTCAACTCAGCATGATGAGGGCGTCACTCAAGAACAAATCAAAGAAGATATAATGGAAAAAGTGGTCAAAACCATCATTCCTGCAGAGTTGTTGGATGGGGATACAAAGTATTTCATCAACCCGACTGGCCGATTCGTAATTGGTGGACCTAAAGGGGATGCAGGGCTCACTGGCCGCAAAATCATTGTCGATACGTATGGAGGATACGCCCGTCACGGTGGGGGAGCATTCTCCGGCAAGGATCCGACAAAAGTGGATCGTTCCGCTGCCTATGCGGCTCGTTATGTAGCGAAAAACATCGTTGCATCCGGTCTCGCTGACCGTGTGGAAGTTCAGTTGGCTTATGCAATCGGTGTCGCCCGTCCTGTATCCATTTCCATCGATACATTCGGAACGGGAAAAGTGGCTGAAAACCAATTGGTTGAATGGGTAAATGAATTGTTCGATTTGCGTCCTGCAGGCATCATCAAAATGCTTGATCTGCGCAGACCGATTTACAAACAAACGGCTGCATACGGCCATTTTGGACGCACAGACATCGATTTGCCTTGGGAAAGAACGGACGTGGCGGAAAAATTACGCCAAAAAGCGGGAATATAATATAATATGAAATGCAGGCAAACAATATGCCTGCATTTTTCATTTATTTCTTTAATGATTGATAATATTTCCCTTTTTGAACGTATTCGTTAATGATGCGATCCATATCTTTCCGTTCCGCTTCGGTCACTTCCCGCACGACTTTTGCGGGATTCCCCATCGCAACGGAATTGGGCGGGATTTTTTTCCCTGGAGGCACTAAACTTCCAGCTGCAATAAGCGCCCCCTCGCCGATTTCCGCACCGTCCAAAACGATTGCCCCCATGCCGATTAATGCGCGTTTGCGGATAATGCAGCTATGTAGAGTCACCTGATGGCCGACGATGACCTCATCCTCAATAATGAGAGGGTTGTTCGGACTTTGATGCAAGCAGCTTAAATCCTGTATGCTGCAACGTTTGCCGATGATCGTTGGCGCCACATCCCCGCGGATGACCGTACCAAACCAAATGGTCGTATCTTCGTCAATGGTTACATCGCCGGTAATTGTCACATGCTCTGCAATATATGCGGAAGGATGGATTTTTGGTTCTTTGTCGTGATAAGGATAAATCATCGCAATGCTCCCCATTTCTAATGTATTATTTATGTATATTATCCTAACAAATAAGAAAATTTTTGAAAATAGAACGAACATCTTGTTGATGAAAGTTTTAGAGAAATAGGAGGACCGCTATGTGGAAGTGGGAAACGGATGTACAAGCGAAAGCGGTGGTTGTAATTGTACATAGCGCTTTTGAACACCATCGCTGGTACGCATGGTTGATTGAAAAATTGAGAACGGAAGGCTTTCATGTGGTAATGGGGGATTTGCCCGGCCATGAAGAAGGCTCGAGATATACAAGAGTACATGATGAATTGATTGATGAATATTTGCTTTTCATTAAACAATTGATGCAAAGTGCCCTTCAATATCAACTGCCGGTATTTGTCATTGGACATGGGTTGGGGGGGACACTGGCAATCCAATTTTTGCGGAAAACGAAATTGGAGTGCGCAGGGCTTATTCTGACCGCCCCATGGTTCCAATTGCAGAAACATTCAAATTTACTGGCTAGTGCTTTGGCAAGCATGAATTTGGCACCAAATAAAAAAATATCATTGGAATTAAATAAACGACTGTTGACCCGAAATCCGGAGGGGATTTTAGAAATGGAGGATGATGTGCCCTATCATTCCAATGTGACTGTACGATGGTACCGGGATATTCAGCAATTAATGAAAAATTTGGCCACTCAGCAGGAAAGAACATTGACGTTGCCGATTTTGCTGATTACGCCGAATCAGGATAAAGTGGCGGACTCGGAAGCGGCCAGAAAATGGTTGTTGTTGCAAAAAACCAGGGAATTTCAATACAAGGATTGGCCATATAGTTACCATAATATTTTCCATGACCTTGAACGGGAAGAAGTATTTTTATATGTTCGGGATTTTATCAATAATGTACTTCGATCCATCGGTTACATCGTTTAATCTATTTGATTTGTAATATTTTGATGAAAATTATTTTCAAAAAATGATATCAGAAATATTGATTGATATTATTAATTTTTGTAATATTAAAATATTCTTTCAGAAAATAGTAAAAATTATTCAATTTAATTTCAAAGGGGTGTGGGTATGGTAGAAAATGCTTTGAACTGGATTTATGATATCCTTTGGGGTCCTATCATGATTTATGGGATTTTGATCGTAGGACTTGTGTTTTCCATTTTGACCAGATTTGTTCAGATCCGAAAAATTAAAGAAATGTTTGTCCTGATGTTTAAAGGGCAAAAATCCGATGCCGGAATTTCATCATTCCAGGCATTGACGGTGGCTTTATCGGGACGTGTAGGCACAGGTAACATTATCGGTACTGCCAGTGCCATTGCCTTTGGTGGACCTGGTGCGGTATTTTGGATGTGGGTCACGGCCTTTATCGGTGCATCAACCGCTTATGTGGAATCGACACTCGCTCAAATATATAAAACAAAAAAATTGGGAATCTATCGCGGTGGGCCGGCGTATTACATGGAAAAAGGAACAGGACAGCGCTGGTTCGGAGTCGTGTTTGCGATTGCCGCCATTTTGGCGATGGCCATTTTGATGCCTGGGGTTCAATCCAATGCCATTGTCAGCGCAATGGATAATGCCTTTGACATCTCTCCATGGATTACCGGTTTAATTACGATTGTTTTATTGGGTTTCATAATTATCGGTGGGGTTAAACGGATTGCCAACGCCGCTCAAATCATCGTTCCGTTTATGGCGCTTGCCTATATTTTAGTAGCGTTCATCGTAATTATTATGAATATTTCCGAAGTGCCTGCAGTGTTCGGGTTGATTTTCCGCAGCGCTTTCAATGTGGATGCCACATTCGGTGGAATGATTGGTGCCGCCATCGCTTGGGGGGTAAAACGTGCGGTTTATTCCAATGAAGCCGGTCAAGGTACAGGACCTCACGCGGCGGCTGCAGCGGAAGTATCCCATCCGGTCAAACAAGGTTTGGTTCAGGCGGCATCCATTTATATTGATACATTGCTTGTATGTTCCGCGACGGCATTAATGATATTATTCATGGGCACATATAACACGAATGTGAATAGCGCTGATGGGGAATTGATTGTGGAACATGTGCCTGGCCATTCTTATACTGAATTTACTCAGCTTGCAGTAACCGGAGCGTTTCCGGGATTAAATAACTTCGGTTCTGCATTTGTTGCAATCGCATTGTTCTTCTTCGCTTTCACAACATTAATGGCATACTACTATATTGCAGAGACAAACGTCGCTTATCTATTCTCCGGCCGGACAGAAGGGGTTGTTACTTGGATTTTAAAATTTGTCCTTCTTGCATCCGCATTCTATGGCGCCGTAAGAACATCCGATTTGGCATGGCTCTTGGGGGACATCGGTCTTGGTTTGATGGTATGGACGAACGTAATCGGAATTATCATATTAGCGAAACCGACCTTTGTTGCCTTAAGAGATTATGAGCAACAAAGAAAAGCAGGAAAAGATCCGGTGTTTGATCCAATCAAGTTGGGAATCAAAAATGCAGATTTTTGGGTTGAGCGATTGAAACAAAATCAAAATAATGAAAAATAAATAAAATAACTGCCGACCTTTATTCAGGGTCCGGCAGTTTTTTCATTTTTTCCAAAGCGATGAGAAATGGAGGATCGTTTTTTTGATTAATAAATTCATAGCGGAGTACGTGAACATATTTTTGAGGCAGCTGACTCACATACTCGATGACCGCATCCCTTTCTTCTTTTCCGCCTTCATGTCCGTGATAAATCACCAAAACGATGATGCCGCCGATTTTTAATTTCGAAAGCAGCTGCTGAATGGCGGAGATGGTTGTTTCCCCTTTGGTGATGATGTCATGATTTCCTCCTGGCAAATAGCCCAAATTGAAAATGGCTCCGGCCACTTCTCCATGCACATATTTGGAAAGATGTTCATGTCCATCTAAAATGACGTGAGCCCTTTTTTCCAGTCCATGCTCTTTTAAACGCCCGATGGTTGCATCCACGGCTTGCTGCTGGATATCAAAGGCATAAACGGCACCGGAATCCCCCACCAGTTGTGCAAGAAACAGCGTGTCATGGCCATTTCCCGCAGTGGCATCAACGGCGGTATCCCCTTCAGTGATCACCGAGGAAAGCAATGTTTTTGCGTAAGGCAATACCCGCTCCAGCATTATCCGTTCACTTCCGCTTGATAATATTTTCCTTGCCAGGAATTTCTCCGCTCCAATTCCGCATCGATGCCGTTCAACACTTCCCATTTATTGACGCTCCACATCGGACCGATCATCAATTCGATCGGACCATCGCCGGTAATGCGGTGGACCACCATATTTGGAGGAAGAATTTCCAATTGATCTGCCACAAGTTTGATATATTCATCCCGTTCAAGGAAACGCAACATGCCCTTTTCGTACTGTTTGACCATCGGCGTGCCTTTTAACAGATGCAATAGATGGATTTTGATGCCCTGCACATCCAATTTTGCCACTTCCCGTGCGGTTTCCATCATCATATCGTAATCCTCGAGCGGCAGGCCGTTGATAATGTGGGTACAAACGCGAATGTTATGTTTGCGGAGTTTTTCCACCCCTTCAACATATGTTTGATAATCATGGGCGCGGTTGATTAAGTTGGCCGTTCTTTCGTGGACCGTCTGCAAGCCAAGCTCTACCCATAAAAAAGTTCTTTCATTCAGTTCTGCCAAATATTCCACAACATCATCCGGCAGGCAATCGGGGCGGGTGGCGATGCTCAAACCGATGACCCCTTCGCAATTCAGGGCCGCTTCAAATTTTTCTTTGATGACCGGAAGCGGAGCGTGGGTATTAGTGAAAGCCTGGAAATAGGCCATTGTTTTACCGTCTTTCCATTTATTTTGCATTTTCGCTTTAATTTTTTCGAATTGAACAGGAATCGGATCCACCCGGTCGCCGGCGAAATCCCCGCTGCCGGCCGCGCTGCAGAAAGTGCAGCCGCCAAAGGCGACGGTGCCGTCCCGATTCGGACAGTCGAAACCTGCATCCAACGCAACTTTATATACTTTTTGTCCGAACACGTCCCGCAAATAGCGATTCCATGTATAATAACGTTTCCCGTCGGAAGGGAATGGAAATTGTTGTTCTGTCAATGGTTTCACTCCTTACTGGTATTCACCGAAAGCTATAGTTGCTCAAACCGTAAAATTGCGTGGAATACCATAACACATTATAACACTGAAAAATCTGTGATGTAATCTGATTAGTCATACCGTGTACTTTATAATAATTTTCACAATATTGGATATAATAGGAAGTAAAAATGGCAAAAGGAGTATTCCAATTGATCTTACAAATTATTGGAGGCAAAAATTTTATTGGATTCATCCTTTTCTTTGTGCTCTATATTTTCAGCATGATTTTTGGCTTTTTTAAACATTCTTTGTTTTTTGCATTCAGCGTCATCGGATTGATAGGGGCAGTCATTTTCATTGTCCGGATCGTTTCCAATTTGCTGAAGGAAATCAGGAGGAGAAATACAGAATGATGTGTGGACTTAGAAAATGATGGTGGGGAGACTGGCGGTAAAGAAAAATTTAGTCTAAAATGTTTATTGGTCCGGCATTGTCATACTACAATAGGACTTGTATATTTTTAATATTTCCATTAAAATATATACATTGAAAATATGTCCGACTAGGAGAAGGAATAGTAGATTCTGAAGCTTTGCAGAGAGCTAGCGGCCGGTGGAAGCTAGTAAGCGGACGGATCGAACTCGCCTTTGAGTCTGTTTTAGCGAAGCAAGTAGTTAAAACCGTTCACCGCGTTAAGGTTATGAGCTGAGTGCATGTGTCACTAATTTGGGTGGTACCGCGGGAGTGAAAACTCTCGTCCCTTCTCTTCGGGTTGGGGCGAGTTTTTTTATTTTTCAAATATTCCGTTAATTCTGGCACTTTTTAGGATAATCTGGTAATACAAAATTCATTTTTATCAAAAAAGGCAGCAATACATTAAATCAAGGAGGATATACCCATGACTTACAATCATCGAGAGATTGAGAAAAAATGGCAGGAATATTGGGCGAAAAATAAAACGTTTAAAACATTAAACGATGATTCAAAACCGAAATTTTATGCATTGGATATGTTCCCTTATCCGTCAGGAGCAGGTCTTCATGTGGGACACCCGGAAGGTTATACGGCAACGGATATATTATCCCGCTTTAAACGCATGCAAGGCTACGATGTGCTTCATCCAATGGGATGGGATGCATTCGGTCTTCCAGCCGAACAATATGCGTTGGATACAGGAAACGACCCTGCAGAATTCACGGCAAAAAATATTGCGACATTTAAAAGACAAATTCAGGAACTTGGTTTTTCATATGACTGGGATCGGGAAATCAATACAACGGATCCGGAATATTACAAATGGACTCAATGGATTTTCATCCAATTATATAAACATGGTTTAGCGTATATTGACGAAGTGCCTGTGAACTGGTGTCCGGCCCTCGGTACCGTGCTTGCCAACGAAGAAGTGATCGACGGTAAATCCGAACGCGGCGGTCATCCTGTCATCCGCAAACCGATGAAACAATGGATGTTGAGAATAACGGCCTATGCAGACCGTTTATTGGAAGATTTGGATGAACTCGATTGGCCTGAAAGCATCAAAGAAATGCAACGAAATTGGATTGGCCGTTCGGAAGGTGCCGAAGTTACATTTACAGTGCAAGGGACGGACAAAACATTCCGCGTGTTCACAACCCGTCCGGATACCCTTTTCGGAGCAACTTACTGCGTTCTTGCACCGGAGCATGAATTGGTAAATGAAATCACAACTCCTGAACAAAAGGAACAAGTGGAAGCTTATCTTGCGCAAGTTCAAACAAAATCCGATTTGGAACGTACAGACTTGGCGAAAGAAAAAACAGGTGTATTCACTGGTGCGTATGCAATCAATCCTGTAAATGGAAAAGCCATTCCGATTTGGATTGCCGACTATGTGCTCGCTTCATACGGAACTGGTGCCATCATGGCGGTTCCTGCTCATGACCAACGCGACTATGAATTTGCGAAAAAATTCAATTTGCCGATCATTCCTGTTTTGGAAGGCGGAAATATTGAACAGGAAGCATTTACAGGAGATGGGCCACACATCAATTCCGATTTCTTGAACGGTTTAGGAAAAGAAGAGGCGATTAAGAAAGCCATTGAATGGTTGGAAGAAAAAGGCGTAGGTGAGAAAAAAGTTTCTTACCGTCTTCGAGACTGGTTATTCAGCCGCCAACGTTATTGGGGTGAACCAATTCCAGTCATCCACTGGGAAGATGGTACGATGACAACGGTACCAGAGGAAGAATTGCCGCTAAGATTGCCGAAAGCAAAAGATATCCGTCCGAGCGGAACTGGGGAATCCCCTCTTGCCAACATCGAAGAGTGGGTGAATGTGGTCGATCCGAAAACAGGAAAACGCGGCCGCCGGGAAACCAACACAATGCCTCAGTGGGCAGGCTCCAGCTGGTATTTCTTAAGATATATCGATCCGCACAACAAAGAAAAACTTGCGGACGAAGAATTGCTGAAACGCTGGTTGCCGGTGGATATTTACATTGGCGGGGCGGAACATGCCGTTCTTCACTTGTTATATGCCCGCTTCTGGCATAAATTCTTATATGACCTTGGGGTGGTGCCAACAAAAGAACCATTCCAAAAATTGTTCAACCAAGGCATGATTTTAGGTGAAAACAACGAAAAAATGTCCAAATCAAGAGGCAATGTGGTAAATCCGGACGATATTGTACGAAGCCATGGTGCGGATACATTGCGTTTATATGAAATGTTCATGGGACCTCTTGATGCTTCGGTTGCGTGGTCAACGAAAGGCCTTGATGGGGCGAGACGCTTCTTGGAGCGCGTATGGAGACTATTTGTTGCGGAGGATGGAAAACTTTCTAATAAAATCCAGGAATCCGATGATAAAACATTGGAAAAAGTATACCATCAAACGGTGAAAAAAGTGACGGAAGACTTCGATCACTTGCACTTCAATACAGCCATTTCCCAATTGATGGTGTTCATCAATGAATGTTACAAAGTCGAAGTGGTTCCAAAAGAATATGCGGAAGGCTTTGTAAAAATGCTTTATCCAATCACACCGCATTTCGGTGAAGAGCTTTGGTCAATTTTAGGTCATAATGAGACCATTACATATGAACCTTGGCCAACATACGATGAAGCGAAACTGGTTGATGATGAAGTGGAAGTCGTTGTTCAAGTCAACGGTAAAGTGCGTTCAAAAGTAACAGTGCCAAAAGATGCTGCAAAAGAACAATTGGAGCAAGTGGCAAAAGAAGATGAAAGAGTAAAAGAGCATATTGATGGGAAAGAAATTGTAAAAGTGATTGTGATTCCAGGAAAACTTGTGAATATTGTTGTCAAATAATTGAACATGACTCGAAAGGTGCCATACTTTTCGAGTCATGTTTTATTTTTCATGAATTCTTACTAAATTATCAGTTTTATGAAAAATTCTATTGACTTATGACATTATCAAACTTATTATTTATATCAAATTACTAAGAATTTGAAGTGCTGACTAGACAAACTAGAGGCCGTAATATTCCAGATGAAACATTCGTTGAATGTAGAGGAATATTGCGGCCTTTTCTGCTGCAAAGGGGTTGTGCACTGAGAAAACGGCATGGTGTGGCTCCGGTAACAATTCAGAATTAACGAATGTAATCAAATTTTATTAATTTTCTTTTTTTTACAAAAAGGTATTGAAAAAACAGGGAATCTTTTCGTAATATATAAAAAACACAAATACTAAGTTTACCAATAAGAATTCAATGTTTTAGTTTATATTGGCTGAAAGATTAATATAAAATGCGAGGGAATAAAATGGGAAAAGTATATATCGTAGGGGCTGGTCCTGGAAGCGTGGATTTGATTACGGTCAAAGGACTGAAATGTATTCAACAGGCGGATGTCATTTTATATGATCGCCTCGTATCAAAAGAGTTGCTCTCTTATGCAAAACCAAGTGCTGAACTTATTTTTGTAGGAAAATTACCAAAATTGCATCATGTGATCCAAGAAAGAATTAACAAATTACTGGTGCAGCATGCAAGAAAAGGAAAAATTGTAACAAGATTAAAAGGCGGCGATCCTTTCGTCTTTGGCCGTGGGGCGGAAGAAGCGGAAGTATTGAGGGATGCAGGCATTCCTTTTGAAATTGTGCCGGGCATCACTTCCGGAATTGCTGCACCCGCCTATGCAGGGATTCCCGTCACCCATCGGGAACTGGGCTCCAGTTTCGCCATCACCACCGGTCATTTGAAAGAGGGGAAAGACGAAGGGATCAATTGGAAGGGGTTGGCGGAATCCGTAGATACGTTGGCGATTTATATGGGAGTTGGGAATTTGCCATATATTACGGAACAATTAATGAAATATAAGCGAAATCCGACCACTCCTATCGCTTTAATTGAATGGGGCACTACCAACCATCAAAGAGTGGTGACCGGTACTTTAGAGACGATTGTAGAGATAGCTGAAAAAGAAAAAATCCAAAATCCCGCAATGATCATTGTGGGGGAAGTGGTAAAAATGCGTGAAAAAATTGCATGGTTTGAACAATATCAGCAGGCTTTGCGGGAGACGGTGTAATCAAACGGAGGGATGAAATTGCAGGCATTGTTGTATGTGGCTCATGGCAGCCGGGTAAAAGAAGGAAACTGGGAGGCGATCCGGTTCATTGAATCCGTGAAGCCCCATTTCAATGTGGAAATCCAGGAACATTGTTTTTTGGAACTGGCTGAACCATCCATTCTGCAAGGGGTTGAGCTTTGTGTTTCAAAAGGTGCCACAAGCATTGCAGTCATCCCAATTTTATTGCTTTCGGCAAATCATATTAAAGTCGATATCCCGCAGGAAATTGAAAAAGCCAAAGCATTATTCCCTAATGTTACATTCTCAATCGGAGAACCGCTTGGAGTTCATGAAAAGCTGATTCACAGTCTGCACAATCGGGTGTTGGAACAAGGACCAATGATTCCAAATGAAACCGACATTTTATTGATTGGACGAGGAAGCAGCGATCCAAGCGTACAAAGGGATTTAGGGCGCATTGCCAAGCTCCTTCAACGAACATACGATTACGCCAAAGTTGATACTTGCTTTCTGTATGGCAACGGCACATCCTTCGATGAAAAAATACTGACATTAAGTGAAAGCGAAAATCGGGTGTATATCATCCCGTATTTGCTGTTTACCGGGTTGTTGAAATTAAGTATCCAGAAAAAGGTTGCACAACAAGGGTTTTCTGAGCAAGTTGTGTTATGCGGCTGTTTAGGGTATGACGAAAACGTACGCCAAGTATTGATTGAGAGAATTGAAGAATCGTTATATTCATTTGTGGGGAGTGATTGAAATGGATAAAAAACAGCAAAATTTTGAAAAAGCGGTGGAAAGCTTGAAAAAAATGCTTAGCACAATGAGTTATGGCTCCATCACTTTAGTTGTGCAGGACAATTTTATTATTCAAATCGAAAAAAACGAAAAGATCCGATTAAAGTAAAGAAAATCATTTATTCGCAGAGGTGTGTAGTGTGTTAGAAGTCATCAATAGTCCTTTTAATGAAAAACAAGTGAAGCAGTTGAATGAATTATTGCCAACATTGACACCACAGCAAAAAATTTGGCTTACTGGATATTTAACTGCAACAACGGGCATTGCCGTTATCGATGCTCCTGTGGAAAAAATAGCATCACCATCCGTTGTACAGTCACCGTCACCGGCAAAAAAACATGTAACGATTCTTTATGCCAGTCAAACAGGGAATGCACAAAAACTCGCTGAAAAATATGGCAACCAGCTGCAGCAATTGGGCCTTGATGTCACGGTTTCTTCAATGAGCGATTTTAAAACAAACGCATTGAAAAAAGTTCAATATTTGCTCATTGTGGCAAGTACCCATGGCGAAGGGGAGCCGCCTGATAATGCGATTTCCTTCCACAACTTTTTGCACGGAAAGCGGGCTCCAAAACTGGATCATGTGACTTTTGCCGTTCTCTCTTTGGGAGACTCCAGCTATGAATATTTCTGCCAAACGGGAAAAGATTTCGATTTGCAGCTTGAAAAATTGGGAGCAAAGCGACTGGTGGAACGGGTGGACTGTGATCTTGACTATGCGGAACCGGCAGAAAAATGGTTTGAGGCTGTAAAAGATAAATTGCTGGGAGAAGCTGCCGCAGCTCCCGCCAATATTCAGGAAGCGGCCGCGACAACATTGCAGGAAGTGAAGGAGTATTCACGCAAAAACCCTTTCCATGCGGAAATCATTGAAAAAATCAACTTGAACGGGCGAGGTTCCAACAAGGAAACAATCCATTTGGAACTTTCGCTGGAGGATTCAGGAATAGTCTTTGAACCCGGGGATTGTCTGGCCATTATACCGTTCAACAATAAACATCTCGTTGATTCGTTAATTGCCTCATTAGGATTTGATCCAAGGGAGCAAGTTGTCGTAGATGAATCAACTCTTTCTTTGGAAGAAGCGTTATTGAATACATTGGAAATCACGCTGTTGACCAAACCGTTGATGAGAAAGCTTGCGGAATTTACAGAGAATGAAAAATTCCATGCTCTACTTGAAGACCCGGAAGCTTTAAAACAATACATTGAAGGCCGCGATCTGCTGGACGTTGCAACCCAATTCGGTCCATTCCAATGGGATGCCCAAACGTTCGTCAATTGCCTAAGAAAAATGCCCGCCCGCCAATACTCCATATCAAGCAGCTTATCGGCATATCCTGATGAAGCCCATGTGACAATCGGCGTTGTCCGTTATGAAGTGGACGGAAGGGAAAGACATGGGGTTTGCTCAACATATATCGCCGATCAGTTGGATGTGGGCGATCAAGTACAAGTGTATGTACAAAAAAATCCGAACTTCAAACTTCCGGACGATGAAACACCAATCATTATGATTGGACCAGGTACCGGTGTCGCTCCTTTCCGTGCTTTCGTTCAGGAGCGGGAAGAGCGGGGCGCTTCGGGCGAAAATTGGCTGTTCTTCGGGGATCAACATTTCATGACCGATTTCCTCTATCAAAAAGAATGGCTCGGTTGGTTGAAATCCGGAGTGCTTACGAAACTGGACGTCGCTTTTTCCCGGGATCAAGAGGAAAAAGTGTATGTGCAACATAAAATGCTGAAAAAAGCGAAAGAATTTTATGAATGGTTGGAAAAAGGCGCCGCCGTTTATGTCTGCGGAGACAAAGAAATGGCGAAAGATGTGCAGGAAGCCATCGTGCAAATCATCCAGGAACAAGGCAACAAATCCGAAGAAGAAGCACGGGAATATTTAGAAGAATTACGGAAACAAAAACGTTATCAGCGGGATGTTTACTAAGGAGGAAACATACGTGACGAAAAAAATTGTGTTACCACCGCAAGAGGGAAAACCAAGTGATGTGGAGGAAGTAAAGAAAGCGAGCAACTATTTGCGCGGAACATTGGCGGAATCCTTTCAAGATGAACTATCAGCCGCCATTCCTGATTGGGACAATAAATTATTAAAATTCCACGGAAGCTACATGCAAGACGATCGTGATGAGAGAGTGGAGAGGGAAAGAAAAAAATTGGAACCCGCCTATCAATTTATGGTGCGTCTACGTTTACCGGCCGGTGTCGCGAAACCTGCCCAATGGATCAAATTGGATGAATTGGCGGATCGATACGGCAACGGTTCATTAAGAATCACGACCCGTCAAACGATCCAATTCCACGGCATTTTAAAATGGAATATGAAAAAATATATGAAAGAATTAAACAGCGTTTTGATCGATACGATTGCCGCGTGCGGCGACGTGAACCGCAATGTGATGTGCAACGCCAATCCATATCAATCAAAATTGCATAAAGAAGTATCGGATTATGCAACGAAAATCAGTCAGCATCTCCTTCCAAGAACCAACGCTTATTATGAAATCTGGCTGGATCACGAGAAGGTTGTGGATACACAGGAAGAGCAGGAACCAATCTATGGTGCCCTTTACTTGCCGCGCAAATTCAAAATCGGCATTGCCGTACCGCCTGCCAATGATGTGGATGTATTCTCACAAGATATCGGTCTGATCGCCATCATCGAAAACGATGAATTGGTCGGCTTCAACGTGGCAATCGGCGGCGGAATGGGGATGACCCACGGCGATACGAGAACATATCCACAATTGGCGAGATTGGTAGGATTTGTGCCAAAAGATAAAATTGTGGACGTCTGCGAAAAAATTATGACCGTACAGCGTGACTATGGCAATCGTTCAGACCGCAAACAAGCCCGCTTCAAATATACAATCGACCGCCTTGGTTTGGAAAATGTGAAAAAAGAAATCGAAAAGCGGTTAGGTTATGAATTTGAAGAAGTGCGCGACTTCCATTTTGAACATACCGGCGACCGTTACGGCTGGGTGAAAGGGGATGACGGAAAATATCACTTCACCCTATTTATCCAGAACGGCCGGATCCGGGATTTCGAAGGTTACCCATTAAAAACCGCCCTTCGTGAAATCGCGCAAATCCATAAGGGCGAGTTCCGCTTTACCGGAAACCAAAATTTGATCATTGCCAATGTAAGTCCAAGAGCGAAGAAAAGCATTCAACAAATCATTGATAAATATCAATTGACGGAAAGCGAAAACTATTCGGCTCTCCGCCGGAATTCCATCGCTTGTGTCGCTCTGCCGACTTGCGGATTGGCCATGGCGGAGTCTGAGCGTTACTTGCCAACCCTCATCCAAAAAATCGAGCCGATGTTGAAGGAATTTGGCTTATATGATCAAGACATCGTCATCCGCATGTCAGGATGTCCGAATGGATGTTCAAGAGCGGCCATGGCGGAAATTGGATTCATTGGAAAAGGGCCAGGAAAATACAACTTGCATTTGGGAGGAAGTTTCGAAGGCACACGGCTCAGCAAAATGTATAAAGAAAACATCGGAGAAGAAGAAATATTAGCGACTTTAAGACCGATTTTTGCACATTATGCAAAAGAGCGGCTTGAAGGGGAACATTTCGGGGATTTCGTCATCCGTGCGGGCTATATTGAGGCTGTGACGGATGGAAGAGACTTCCACAAACAAAAATCAAACGTATAATCAACTTAATATCGCTTCTGCCATGTCATGAAAGGGATTCGATTTTCCTGCTTTTTGCGTCAATTCATGTATTCGCCATGTTGTTTATAAATAAAAACCCCTTGGAAATTGACATGGCGGAAGCTTTTTTAATGACTGCTTTCCTTTCCCGCATTCATTCCTGCAATACGGCCGGTCACAAGGGCGCTTGTGATGTTGAATCCCCCGGTGTAGCCGTGGATATCCAATATTTCACCGCAAAAATATAATCCTTTCTTTTTCTTGGAAGCCATTGTTTTAGGATCGATCTCCTTGATCGACACCCCGCCGCCAGTGACAAAGGCTTTTTCCAACGGCAGCGTCCCATGTACATCCATCGTAAAGGCAATCAATTCATGGGCCAGTTTTCGTAAATGTTCCTGGGAGACTTCCGCGCAAGGTTTGGATGGGTCTATTCCGCATCTCCCAAGTAAAAATAATAACCATCTTTCGGGCGCCAAAAGCTTGAATAAATTTTTCACCGATTTTTTCGGTTCTTTTTTTACGAGCTGGTTCAAATATTGGAAGCAGGTTTCTTCGTTGAATTCCGTCAATGTTTGGATACGGATTTGGACAGGCGCACCGCCATTTTTTTTCATTTCTTTTACGGCAAATTGGCTGCAACGCAATATGGCGGGCCCGCTTAGACCAAAATGGGTAAAGAGCATGTCCATTTGATGGGTTACAACCGGTTTTCCTTTTTTATTCAATACGGAAACCGCCACATCCCTTAATGCCAACCCTTGCAACTGTCGGGATTGAATAAACGGTTCTTTCGAGGTAATGGGAACTTCCGTTGGATACAGTTCCGTCACTGTATGGCCAGCCCGTTCAGCCCAAGCATAACCGTCCCCGGTGGATCCCGTTTGTGGCACCGCTTTTCCTCCAACCGCTAAAATAACCGTTTTACTGCGGATTTCAGAACCATCCTGAAGACGAACCCCCAACACTTTCTCATCATCCATCAACAATTTGCTCACCGCTGTTTGCAACCGGATTTCCACATTCAAACGTTTCAATTCTTTCGTCAAGGCATCCACCACATCCTGGGCGCGATTGGAAACCGGAAACATGCGTCCATGGTCTTCTTCCTTCAGAGGCACACCCAAACGTTCAAAAAACAGGATGATGTCTTCATTGTTGAAAATGGAAAAGGCGCTATAAAGGAATCGGCCATTGCCTGGTATATGTTTGATGATTTCATCCACCGGCAAACGGTTTGTCACATTGCAGCGGCCGCCTCCGGATATGGCAAGTTTTCTTCCGAGTTTGTTGCCTTTTTCGATCAACAATACGTTCTTCTTTTGTTCTCCCGCCGCAATGGCCGCCATGAGTCCGGACGGCCCTCCGCCGATCACTATGCAATCGTACATAATTGATTCTCTCTTTCGTCTAGTTTTATTCTGACCATATTATACACAGAAGAAGGGGGAAAGAAAAAATTCTTTCATTCAGGCAAAGGGATGCTTAAAAATTGAGAATCTAGAAAAACTGATTTCATAGGAAAATTGTATAGTTCTGTCCAGTTTAGTACAATTGAGAAGATTCATTGAATCTTGAAATGAATCGTTTTATAATCATAATTCGGTATGATTACGGAAAAATTTCTGATAAAATATTCTTGTTATGCAGAAAGTAGAGGCGAAAAAATATGTGTGGATTTATTGGATATATACATGGAACAGAAGAAATAGATCATCACGAAACAATTGAACGCATGATGGATACAATTATCCATAGGGGTCCGGACAGCGGCGGCAAGCACGTGGATGAGAAAGTGTCCCTTGGATTTCGCCGGTTAAGCATCATCGATTTGTCCGATGCGGCGAACCAACCTCTTTATAGCGAAGATGGAAGCATCGTGTTGGTTTTTAACGGGGAAATCTACAATTTCCAAGAGTTGCGGGAAACATTGATTGAAAAAGGATATAATTTTAAAACAAGATCCGACAGTGAAGTGCTCATTTATAGCTACATGGAATACGGAGAAGAATTTGTCAAACAATTGCGCGGCATGTTCGCTTTTTGCATTTGGGACAAGAACCGCAATCAAATGATGCTTGCCCGGGACGGTTTTGGAATCAAACCTTTATATTACACAAACCATACAAAAGACAATACATTCATTTTCGGATCCGAAATCAAATCTTTTTTACCTCACCCGGCTTTTATTAAAGAAATGAACAAAGATGCGTTGCGTCCGTATTTGACATTCCAATATTCCGCAATGGACGAAACGTTTTTTAAAGGCGTTTATAAATTGCGTCCGGCCCATTACATGATTATCCGGGACGGCAAAATTTCCAAAATGGAAAAGTATTGGGATAAAAAATATCATGCGAAAGACAACACCCTTGAATACTATGTGGAAGAAATCCGCAAAACGGTGAAAGAGTCCGTTGAAGCCCACAAAATCAGCGATGTAAAAGTCGGTTCTTTCTTATCGGGAGGAATTGACTCAAGCTATGTTACAGCCCTTTTGCGTCCAAACAACTCCTTCTCTGTCGGATTTAAAAACTATGAAAAAATGTTCAATGAAACGGATCATGCAAAAGAATTGTCCGACATTTTGAATATCGAAAATAAACGGACTTACGTAAGCGCCGATGAAGTGTTCGAAAAACTGCCTACGATTCAATGGCATATGGATGAACCCCAATCCAATCCATCATCCGTACCGCTTTATTTCTTATGCGAATTGGCGAGCAAAGATGTAACCGTTGTATTATCCGGTGAAGGGGCCGACGAAATTTTCGGCGGATATGAGTGGTATCAGCCTTCCAAACGGATGGAAGCCTATGAAAAAATTCCGTTCGGATTAAGAAAACTCATCGCAAGCATCGCAAAGAAACTGCCGAAAAATAAATATACAAACTTCCTTGTCAAAGGTGGACAAACGATCGAAGAACGCTTTATCGGCGAAGCGGTCGTATGGGATGAAGAAGATGCATTGAATGTATTGAAACCGGCTTACCGCAGCGGCCCAAGTGTGCATTCCATCACAAAACCGATTTATTCGGAAGTCCCTTATGAAGATGACGTGACAAAAATGCAATATTTGGATTTAAACCTATGGTTGCCAGGGGATATTCTATTAAAAGCGGACAAAATGAGCATGGCCCATTCCCTTGAATTGCGCGTGCCGTTTTTGGATAAAAAGGTGATGGAACTTGCCAAAAACATTCCGACACAATATCGCGTCAACGAAAAAGATACAAAATACGCATTGAGACTGGCTGCCCTTAAAGAGTTGCCTGAAGAATGGGCAAAACGGAAAAAACTTGGATTCCCTGTACCGATTCGCCATTGGCTTCGGGAAGAAAAGTATTATAATTTAGTAAAAGAAGCGTTCCAATCCGATTATGCGAAGGAATTTTTCAATACGGACCAATTGGTGAAGTATTTGGATGACCATTATCATCAACGGGCAAACTATGCAAGATACATCTGGACTGTATATGTGTTCCTTGTATGGTATAAACGTTTCTTCGTTGATATGAAATAATTCAAAAAAAGTGCCGGTTTTCAATGTTGTTGAAAACCGGTGCGATTCCACGGAAAAACCCGCAATGATTTTAAAAGGACTATCTCTGCATTTGGAGGTAGTGCTTATTTTTGTTGCACAAAATTTTAGAACCTATTTGTCCATCGAACCGTTCTTAAATGAAAAAATGCATATTCCAAAAAACTTAATAGAATGGATGAATTGAATGTCCTCTTTAATGAAAGGTACAGCGATTTTAACAATTGGAATGTTTTTATCCAAAGTCCTTGGATTAATCTATGTCTTTCCATTTTATGCGATCGTTGGAAGTGATAACGTCATTCTTTACCAATATGCATATATTCCTTATACCATCATGCTGTCACTGGCCATTTCCGGTGCACCTGTAGCGGTATCGAAGTTTGTATCGAAGTATAATTCCATGGGGGATTATGCGGCTGGAAGGAGATTGTTAAAATCAGGGCTCCTTACGATGCTGATCACAGGATTTTTGACCTTTTTACTCTTAAACTTGCTGGCGACACCGATCGCGGAAATCGTGATCCGAAGCAAAGATCAAGCCTTTTCCGTTGAACAGGTGGCTTCCGTCATTCGCTGGGTCAGCTATGCGCTGATTGTCGTTCCGTTTATGAGTTTATGGAGAGGTTTCTTCCAGGGGTACGGAATCATGGAACCTACCGCGTACTCCCAACTCGTGGAACAAATTGTGCGAATCGTCTTCCTGCTTGGCGCCTCCTTTACCGTGATGATCCTTTTAAAGGGCAGTGCCGAAACGGCGATTGCATTATCGGTATTCGCCGCCTTTATTGGAGCGGTTGGCGGGCTTCTCGTACTATATTATTTTTGGAAAAAATACCGCCCGCAAATGAATGAATTGCGAAGCCAAAGTAAAGGAAACTCTGACATCAAGTTGAGGGAAATCTATTGGGAAGTGATACAATATTCAATCCCGATGATTTTCGTCGGCATTGCGAATCCCTTGTTCCAACTGGTCGATATGTTGACTTTTAATAATGCCATGAAGAATATTGGCATGTCGGAAGTCTCAGACTTATATTTGAGCATGGTCAACTTTACGACCCACAAAGTGGTCATTATACCTGTCATGCTGGCAACCAGCTTATCTTTGGCCCTTGTTCCAACAATCACGAAATATTTTAACAACGGTGAATTTCAATCATTGAAAGAGGCGATGGATAAGTCGTATCAAATTTTATTTTTCATTACATTGCCTGCCGCGATTGGAATTACGTTATTGTCCCATGAAATTTATTTCCTTTTGTATGAGGAAAGTGAGATGGGGGCGAAGGTGCTCGCCCATTATGCGCCTGTAGCCGTTTTATTCGCATTATTCCAGGTAACGGCAGCGCTTCTTCAAGGAATCGATTATCAAAAATGGATTGTATTCAGTTTGTTGACAGGAATTCTTGTCAAGTTGATGCTCAATACACCGCTCATTGAAGCGATGCAGGCGAATGGTGCGATCCTTTCGACGGCGATCGGATATACGGTTTCAATCGTGATCAATCTCTTGGTTTTAAAGAAAGTGTTGAATTACAAATCGAAAATGGTGGTAAGACGCATTTTGCTGATCGTTATTTTGACGGCCATCATGTCCGCCGCCGTGTTGCTTGTCCATAAAGGACTTCTATTGTTGATCGGACCGGTGGAAAGCAAATTTTCCAGCCTGATTGTTGCATTGATTTGTGTTGGAGTCGGCGTATATGTATATGCCTTGATAAGTTTCAAAATCGGCCTTGCCCAAAAATTATTAGGAGGACGGATTTCCCGGATTGCAGGGAAATTCGGATTAAAGTAGGTGTCGTTGATTAAATGCGTTTAGATAAGCTACTCGCCAATTCGGGATACGGTTCCCGAAAAGAGGTAAAACAGTTGTTAAAAAAAGAACAGGTGACCGTGGACGGAAAAGTGGTGAAAGACCCGTCCATGCATGTCGACCCGGAGCGGCAGGAAATCCATGTATTCGGGGAAAGATTGGATTACAAAGAATTTATTTATATCATGCTGAATAAACCAAAAGGGGTCATTTCGGCAACGGAGGATCTGCGGGAAAGGACGGTCATTGATTTATTGAGTCCCCTCCTGAGACATTATCATCCTTTTCCTGTCGGCCGACTGGATAAAGATACCGTGGGGCTGTTGCTTTTAACGAACGACGGTGATCTGGCCCATCAACTGTTGTCACCCAAAAAACATGTCCCGAAAACTTACTATGCGAAGATTGATGGCAAAGTGACCGAAGAAGACGTAAAGGCCTTTGCAAGAGGAATCGTTCTGGATGATGGCACGATGACAAAGCCGGGAGAATTGAAGATCATTAAATACGGAGATACGTCAGAAATTGAATTGACGATTTATGAAGGAAAATTCCATCAAGTAAAGAGGATGTTCGAAGCGGTAAACAAAAAGGTGGTTTTTCTGAAACGGTTATCGATGGCAAACCTGGTGTTGGATCCAACATTAAAGTATGGAGAATATCGGGAGTTGTCCGATGAAGAATTGAAGGCATTGAAAGAATATGGTTCCAAAAAAGAGTGACCTCGTCATAAGGTCACTCGTTCACATTCTATATGCAAAGTCGGCATATGGTATTCAATCTATCTCTATGATGATAACTTCACTTTCTTCTTCGTCGTTGTCCATTTGCCTCTACTTGGGCTTTCCACCAAGTTGTTAAAGGCTAACACATTCAAATCTCTTTGAATGGTGCGAGGAGTGATGTTGAATTCTTCAACCAAATCCTGTGTAGTGACTGTACCATTCTCAAGAATGTACAAATACACGTCTTTAATGCGTGTCAGCATTCTGTCTGTCGCGGGTTTCATTTAAATGAACCACTCCTTCATCTTGATTCACATGGCAAAGACTAGCGGACGACTAACTATGAATGAGAGGTCTAAATTTCTGCCCTAGACATCCCCTTTATCAGAATTTTTTGTCAAAAAATTCTTTTGACAGACTCATTATAGCAATAAACTATTAATTTTTCCACAATTCTAAATGATAAAATTTCTGTTTATTATATAGGATACGTTCCCATAATGTCAACTATACATTTATATTTTTCAATTTTCTTTAAAGAAGATTGAATTGAAATTGCATGAAGAGGTGAAAAACATGAATTTTTTAGCTATGGCGGAAGAGAGAAAGAATGAATTGATTCAAGGGTTGAAACAACTGATTCAAATTGAAAGTGTATTGGACGAAGAGAACGCAAGGGAAGATGCCCCTTTTGGAGAAGGTCCGAAGAAAGCGCTGGAGTGGATGCTTTCGACAGCATCGAAGGATGGATTTCAAGTGAAAAATGTGGATCATTATGCCGGTCATATCGAAATGGGGGAAGGGGAAGACATCCTTGGCATCCTTTGTCATGTGGATGTGGTGCCTGCGGGAGGAAATTGGACATATCCTCCTTTTGAAGGAACAGTGAAGGACGGAAAGTTATATGGCCGCGGTGCCATTGATGATAAAGGGCCGACGATGGCTGCCTATCTTGCGATGAAAATGGTCAGAGATGCAGGCATTCCTCTTTCAAAACGGGTGCGCATGATCATCGGCACCGATGAAGAATCCGGCTTCCGATGCGTGGAACATTACTTTCAAAAAGAAGAAATGCCTGGCATCGGGTTCGCTCCGGATGCGGATTTTCCGCTGATCAATGCGGAAAAGGGGATTGCATTGCTTGAATTTTCCCAAACAAGCCCATTGTCCCAGGATGAACAGCTCCTTTCATTTAAAGCGGGAAACCGGAACAATATGGTTCCGGATTTTGCAGAAGCGGTATTAAAAAATGTTCCCTCCGGATTTGAGGAAAAGTTCCATCAATATTTTAGACAGTACGATGAAGAAGTGGCTTTCAATCGGGAGGGAGATAGGGTTATAATATCCGTAACAGGAAAATCTGCCCATGCAATGGAACCGGAAAAGGGAAAAAACGCGGCAGTCATCCTTGCCCAATTTTTGAATCTCCTCTTAACAACGGAGGCAAGCAAAGCGTTCGTTTCCTTTCTGGACGATGTTTTTAGCGATGTATATGGGAAAGCCCTAGGTCTTGATTATGCTGATGAAATGTCAGGACCAACGACATTGAATGCGGGAATTGTTACTTTCGATTTGGAAAACGGAGGAAACATCATTGTCAGCATGCGATACTCCGTGACCTATCCGTATGAAGAAAAAATGCGGATGGCCCAGGAGAATTTGGCGAAATATCCTTTTGCTTTAAATGTCGTGTCGAACTCGGAGCCCCATTACATTCCGGAAGACGATGAATTGATCCAAACATTGTTGAATGTTTATCGCCGTTATACAAATGATGACACAAAACCGTTATCAACCGGTGGAGGCACTTATGCCAGAGCGTTGAAAAAAGGGGTGGCATTCGGCAGTTTATTTCCTGGAGAACCAGATGTGGCTCATCAAAAAGATGAGTATGTTGTCATCGACAACTTGGTCAAAGCTGCTGCAATCTATGCAGAGGCCATTGTTGAATTAGCATGCAAAAAATGAAGGAAGTGGGAAAATGGGATTTACGTTGTGGAATGACAAAATAGTGAAAGACGAGGAAGTTATCATTGATAAAGAAGACCGAGGCTATCAGTTCGGTGACGGTGTCTATGAAGTTGTGAAAGTATACAACGGCGAAATGTTTACAGTAAACGAGCATATCGATCGGTTCTATTCTTCGGCAGAGAAGATCCGAATTTCGATACCATATACGAAAGAGCAGCTTCATCAATTATTGAAAGAATTAGTGGAAAAAAATGAATTGGGAACAGGACATATTTATTTTCAAATCACCCGGGGCGTTTCTCCGAGAACGCACCAATTTCCTGAAGGTAATGTAAAACCTGTTTTAATTGCATATACAAGAGAAAATCCTCGGCCATTGGAAAATCTCGAAAAAGGTGTAAAAGCGACTTTTGTGGAAGATATCCGCTGGCTGCGTTGCGATATAAAAACATTGAACTTGCTTGGAGCTGTACTGGCTAAACAAGAAGCCCATGAAAAAGGATGTTATGAGGCGATCTTGCACCGCAATAATACGGTGACAGAAGGTTCTTCCACTAATGTTTTTGGCGTAAAAGATGGGATTTTGTATACGCACCCTGCCAACAACCTTATTTTGAAAGGCATTACGCGGGATGTGGTAATCGCTTGTGCGGAAGAGATCAACATGACGGTAAAGGAAATTCCTTTTACAACGTATGAAGCGTTGAAAATGGATGAATTATTCGTTACAAGTACAACTTCAGAGATTACTCCGGTGATTGAAATAGACGGAAAGCCGATCAACGGAGGAAACGTGGGAGAATGGACCCGCAAATTGCAAAAACAATTTGAAACGAAGATTTCCAGTGCACTCCATATTTAATTGTGATTGCTGGATAGGATAAATTCTTTCTATTAAAAGTATCCTCTTCAAAAAAGAGGGTACTTTTTTGCTTGTGGAATGCTTTATCAAACCCGAATCTTCTCAAGGATGAGGAATTTTTTTATTTTTCAAAGATAACGGTCACTATGAATTTTTTGGACTGTCATGTAAAATGGATTGAAGAGAGTTAGTAGGAGAGTGTTTTCATTGGCTCAACTAATAAAACTGCAAGACTATATTTCAAGATATCAGATTGATATAACAAGATATCCTACCCAATACGTCCGTTTAAAAAGAACGCAGTGGGAAAAAGTGAAGCAGCAGTGGCTTACCGGGGAAGAACCGATCATTTGGAAGCATATCGAGGAAGAGGAAGAACAACCGAAACGCTTCTCCTTTATAAAAAAATGGCTGCACAAGAAACGGATGGAGGAAGAAGAGGATATCGAGTCCGTTGATGTATCCCATGAAGCGATGGAGGATCGGGAGGAGCATTTTGAAGCGGAATCCACTTTGTCCTTTGAGCCAAATATTGTTTATCAACCGGATAACCTCGAAGATTTAAAACGGATGTTTCTTGACCAGTTTTTCCATTTTCAATTAAAGTGGGCCAGTTCAACGTTATTGGAAAAATCTTATATCGATCCGCGCTTTTATCGGGACGGTTTTTTAAGAACGGTTCTCCAACGATTGCCGGATAATTATCTGGTATTTTATTATCCGATTATTAAAATAAAAAAGGCGCCTGTAGAGTTGGACGTCATCATTTTAACGCCGACCGAGTGTTTATGCATCACATTGGTGGAGCAGGAAGAGGATGCCGTGTATATTGGTGATGGCGACCGGTTTTGGACGAAAAAGATCGGAAAGAGAAATGAAAAAATATTGAATCCGATCATCCAACTCAATCGGATGGATGCCATTGTATCCCAGCTATTCAAAAATCATCAGGCGGATTTTCCGATTCGGAAAATCTTGTTGTCACGGACCGGTTATTTTGCGCAATCCATGTCTTTATTCAACGTGCAACTTGTCGATAAGCGCGGATATACCGAGTGGCTGCAACAGCTGAAATATTCACCGTCTCCTATTAAAAAGAAACAGATTGAGGCGGCTCAAGCCATTTTAAGCAATGTGGATACAACTTCCTATAGCCGGGCCATTTGGCAAGCTTCCAATCAGGAACCGGAAAGGGAAGATAACATCCGTCAATAAGACATGAAGGATAGGGAAAAGACTTCCCAAAAGAGGCTTATTACATAATTTAATCCTGATCTTATCAACAAATCCTGGATAATATAAAATAAGAAAACATCATAGAAAGTAGGGTATTGTCGTGAGAATGCGAAATAAACCTTGGGCTCGGGAATTTATTCAGCAACATCCCGAGGTGGTCATTCCAAATCCTGAAGATTATAAAGGGAAGTGGAGTGAGATTTTCGGAAATGATCATCCATTACATATCGAAGTGGGTTCAGGAAAAGGGCAATTTATCGTGGGTATGGCCCAAGCCAATCCGGATATCAACTATATTGGAATCGAATTATATGACAAAGTCATCGTAAAAGCATTGGAAAAAGCGTTGGAAGCGGGTTCGCCTCCAAACTTGCGCTTATTGAAAGTCAATGCTGAAGAGTTGGAGAAATTTTTCCAAAAAAATGATGTCCACCGTATCTATTTGAATTTTTCGGATCCTTGGCCAAAAAAACGCCATGCAAAGCGCAGATTAACCCACGAAAAATTTCTGAGCATTTATGAATCGATATTGGTGGATGAAGGCGAAATCCATTTTAAAACGGATAATCGCGGGCTATTTGAATTTTCATTGGTCTCCATGTCCCAATATGGCATGGTCTTAAAAGACGTATCTTTGGACTTGCATGCCAATGAACCGGAAGATAATATACGGACAGAATACGAAGAAAAGTTTTCGTCATTGGGGCAGCCGATTTACCGATTGGAATCGAAATTTGTGAAAAAATAAGGGGTTCAGTTGTTGAAACGTTCCATTGTCCAACAATGGCAGCTGTTTCAATCAATTGATATAGATATTTTAATTTTCATCAGGGGGGAGAAATGATGGACAAACTGCAATTTCATGATATGACGCTGACATGGCTGGATGGGGGCGTTACATCGCTGGATGGGGGTGCAATGTTTGGAGTGGTTCCAAAACCTTTATGGTCCAGGAAGTATCCTTCAAACGAGAAAAATCAAATCGAATTATCCTGTGAACCCATTCTCATTCAATATAATGGAAAAAATTATATGATTGACAGCGGAATTGGAAATAAATTAAATGAAAAGCAAATCCGCAACTATGGTGTGACCGAGTTGTCCAATATTGAGGAGAGCTTACAAAAATTAGGTTTGACAGTTGAAGATATTGATGGAATTTTGATGACCCATATGCACTTCGATCATGCCAGCGGATTGACAAAATATGAAGGTGAACAATTGGTTTCCACTTTCCCAAAAGCCAAAATTTACGTTTCCCAAATTGAATGGGATGAAATGCGCAATCCGAATATCCGTTCAAAAGCCACTTACTGGGTGGAAAATTGGGAGCCGATTCAAGATCAAGTGGTGACATTCAACGACTTTATCGAAATTGCTCCTGGGATTGAAATGATTCATACGGGCGGCCATAGTGACGGACATGCCATTGTGAAATTGAAACAAAAGGGCGAAACCCTCATTCATATGGCCGACATTATGCCAACCCATGCCCATCAAAATCCGTTATGGGTGATGGCTTATGATGATTACCCAATGACAAGCATCTTCGCAAAAGAGAAGATTTTAAAAGAAGCCTATACGGGCGGATATAAATTCATCTTCTATCACGATGCGTACTACCGCATGGTTCAGTGGGATGAAACGGGAAAAGAAATCATTGATTCCATGAAGCGCGGGAAAGAAGCGAAAATCCAATTCCAGACAAATAACTAAAAAAGATGGGATATTTCCCATCTTTTTTTATCAAGCTTTCTTCAATTCAACGATGACCCCTGAACGGGCATCGGCTGCAAATTCAAAGTTTTCCACTTCGCCCTCGACAACCCTTGAAATGCCGCCCCGATAAACCGGGATTGTCATAATTCCGTTATGGAAATTTTCAGGTTTCATATAAATCCATGAACCATCAATAGGGCTCTCTTTTCGAAATTCCTCTTTAATATTTTCCAAAATTTGATTTGGATTCATATAAGGCTGAATTCGTTCTGATGCTTCTTTTATGATGACCGCCGCAGCTAATCCAGTTGTTACTCCCAACATAAAATCACGTAAATTCATTTTCCAATTCCCTCCTCAGATACCATTGTACCATTAAATTTCTATTTGGGCCTTCTCAAAGCAGGATGAAACATTTTCCCGATTATATACTCATTTCTATAAAATAGTTTCAATTTCCTTTTTGTTTCCTTAAGTAAAAGATTAAATCTTTTTGCCCAGAATGAAAAAGCGGTTTGCAGTTCCAATGTTTTCCCGTGATTGTGCTAAAATAAAACAAGTATAACAAGAAGGAGTGTTCCATAGTGAATGAAGAAACTTTGCAATTATTTAAAACATTGACGGAACTCCCGGGAGCGCCTGGAAACGAGCATCAGGTGCGTGCGTTTATGCGCAAAGAACTGGAAAAATATGCGGATGAAATCGTGCAAGACAATTTGGGCGGAATCTTCGGATTGCGCAAGTCGGAAGAAACAAATGCGCCAAAAATCCTGGTGGCGGGCCATATGGATGAAGTGGGATTCATGGTCACTGGCATTACCGACAATGGCATGATCCGCTTTCAAACGTTGGGCGGATGGAATGCTCAAGTGTTGCTTGCTCAGCGGGTGAAAATTTATGCAAAAGAACGGGAAATCCCGGGTGTCATTGCATCGACGCCGCCGCATTTATTGACGGAAGAACAGCGGAAGAAGCCGGTCGATGTAAAAGATATGTTGATCGATGTCGGTGCGGACAATAAAGAAGATGCAATCAATATGGGCATTCGGCCTGGACAATCCATCATTCCCGTTTGTCCATTTACGGTGATGGCGAATCCGAAAAAAATTATGGCCAAGGCTTGGGATAACCGTTATGGTTGCGGACTTGCCATCGAACTTTTAAAAGAATTGAACGATGAAAAAGTGGTGAATCACCTTTATTCCGGCGCAAATGTCATGGAGGAAGTCGGTCTGCGCGGTGCCCAAGTATCCGCTCATATGATCCAACCGGATTTGTTCTTTGCATTGGATGCTTCTGCCGCCAATGATGTCACTGGCGATCGGAACGAATTTGGACAATTGGGGAAAGGGGTATTGTTGCGCATCTATGACCCAACGATGGTCACACATCGCTCATTGAGGGATTTCATTTTGGATACGGCAGAATCCAATCATATCCCTTACCAATACTTCGTTTCAAAAGGTGGAACGGATGCGGGAAGAGTTCATACGATGAACGGCGGCATACCAAGTGCGGTCATTGGCATATGTTCCCGCTATATCCATACATCCGCTTCCATCATCCATGTAGATGATTATTTGGCGGCAAAAGAGTTGCTTGTCAAGTTAATCCGATCTTTGGACCGGACAACGGTTGATACCATTCTCCAAAATCCGTAAGAGGTTTATATGAAGAAAAAATTACATTTCGTCGTTTCTTCGGGAAACGGCGATTTATTCTGTTACACAGATGTAATGAGAATGTAATGAAAATCTGCGAAAATTGGGAACATAATGATAGTAAAGTGAAATGAGGGAACAACATGAAAGTGGCAATCGGAACACTCAATCGTGCAAAGGCTTTAGCGGTGCAAAATGTAATCAATACATACTTTGACGATGTTGAATTTTTGGAAGTGGACGTCCCTTCAAACGTTTCAAATCAACCATTCTCTGACGAAGAAACGAGACAAGGTGCCATCAATCGTGCATTGAATGCGCTGGAAGCAACCGGGGCGGATTTGAATTTTGGCCTTGAAGGCGGAGTTCGGGAAATGGAAGGCATCATGTATTGCTGCAATTGGGGGGCGCTGGCATTAAAAAATGGCCAAGTGTTGACTGCGGCAGGAGCGCTGTTTATGTTACCGGAGGAAATTGCGGAGAAACTTAGGGACGGTAAAGAATTAGGGCCGGTCATGGATGAATATGCCAATGAAAAAGGTACCCGCCATCATAAAGGCGCCATCGGCATACTGACGGCAAACCTCATCAGCCGAACAGAAATGTTTGAACATATTGTGAAAATTTTGGTCGGACAGTACCTTTTTGCAAAAGAAAATAGGTAGTGACGACGCTTTCTGCTTTTTGTCTATTCATCTACTAATAGAATTTAAGATTGCGCTCGTATCGATATCCTACTAAAATATAGTTTGGTAAAGGATGTGAAAAAGAAATGAAGAAATGGTTATTATTAACCATTAGCGCCATGTTGTTGCTTGTGTTATCCGGATGTGGAAAGTCCGTGGAAGAGCAAATCAATATAGGGGTTGCTAGTGCACAAACCGTGTTTGAGGAATCTCCAAGGGAGCCGAATAAGAAAATTGGCCAAATCGATCTCTATCTACCATCAGGCTATAGCATCAAAGAAACCGATGACGTTAACAATTACGTTCTATCCAAAGGAAAAGACAAATATATTCTATTCGTAAATGTAAATGAAGAAGAAGATAGCAAACTTCATTATGAATTATTAAAAAACAGCATGTCCGACAAAATTGTAAAGGAACAACCCGTTGAATTGGACGGCGCTTTTGGATTTACAATGGTGCTCAATCATGGCGATGAACAATTTGAACTGATTGCCAGCAGCGGCGGAGTAAAAGTTTCTACCATCTCGAACGACCGGAAAATGGATGATAAGCTGGTAGAGATGATGATGATTGCCCGCTCTGTCGAAGTGGAGCGCTGAGAGGTTCATTTAATCGACTAGCAATCATTACTTCTGATACAATAGAAGCATGAAAATAAGACGGTTCACGTTGGGTGAGCCGTTTATTTGTGCATATAAGGAAGTGATGATTGTGAAGCCTGAACAGCTCGTCGAACTATTAAAAGAACGATTGGGTACGGAAAAATTTGATTTCTCATACAATCGCAAAGATGACAAATTGCGATTAGATCATAAAACACTGAAAAAAGGAATGGAAATCCATCTTCCGGGAATACTGGCGAAATACAATGAAAGACAGGAAAAAGCGTTGGAAGATGTGATATATACGATTGAACAGACCTTTGATGCGATGGAGAAGGAACGGAATGAAGACATCTTCAGCCTGACAAACATCTATCCGGTGATCCGTTCCACCTCTTTTCCATTGAAATCGAAAGAAGGGCACCCTTTTGTCGTTTCCGATCATACGGCAGAAACACGCATTTATTATGCGTTGGATTTAGGAACGACTTACAGGTTGATAGATGAATCCATGCTTCCGAAGTTAAATGCCACTGCCGATCAAATACGGGAAGTTGCCCGTTTTTCCGTGAAGAAGTTGCCGACGGATGTGAAGAAAGATGAAGTGGCAGGCAATATTTTTTATTTTGTCAATGAAAATGACGGTTATGATGCAAGCAGACTTTTGAATGAAGCCTTTATAAAAGAAATGAGAGAAAGAATTGAAGGAGATATGGCCATCTCCGTTCCCCATCAAGATGTGCTGATTATTGGAGATATCCGAAATGAAACCGGCTATGATGTGCTGGCTCAAATGACCATGCATTTCTTTTCCATCGGGCGTGTTCCCATTACATCATTATCCTTTGTATATGAAAATGGAGAATTGACGCCGATATTTATTCTGGCAAAAAATCGATGAAAAGGAGACGAAGAAGCAGAATGATTGCGGCATACAATAAAGAACATGTGGGAGATGTACTATTAGTTCAACTGACGACGGAAGATGTCATCGCACCGAAAGTGGAGCGTGTGGGAGATGTCGCTTTAATAAAAGAAAAAACAACGGGCGAAGTAAAAGGATTCAATTTGTTCAATGCGAGTAATTATGTTGAACTGAATGTAAACGGCAATGTGGAAGTGACTGAGGAACTCGTTCAGAAAATCCGGTCCGCATTAAAGGAAAACCATGTGGAATTGGCCATTGAAGTGGACTTTTCACCGAAATTTGTTGTCGGATACGTGGAAGAAAAAGAAAAACATCCGAATGCGGACAAATTAAGTGTATGCAAAGTCAATGTCGGCGATGAAGTGCTGCAAATTGTTTGCGGAGCGCCGAATGTGGAAGCGGGGCAAAAGGTCGTTGTTGCAAAAATAGGCGCGGTGATGCCATCCGGAATGGTCATCAAGCCTTCCCAACTTCGAGGCGTGGATTCTTACGGCATGATTTGTTCTGCGAGAGAATTGGCCATTCCGAACGCACCACAAGAAAAAGGCATTTTAGTGTTGGATGATGATGCCGAGGTCGGTTCCGCTTTTCAAATTCCTTCCAAATGATGAAAAATGGGGTTAGGACGTGGATGTCCTAGCCTTTTTTAATGGAATGTTATTGGAATGTAAAGATTTTGCAACACAACTTATGTTATTCTTTTAGGGCAATTAATATTCTGATGCATGAATCAGGTGGGAAATACATATATGAAAGATGATGCAAATCTATAAAGATTGTAGTTTCATGACCAATTATTATCATATAATTATAAAGAGGTTAACGTTAGAAAGAGTGATTACCGATGAAATGGCTCAAAAAGACATTGAATAAATGGTTTTTCCAAAATGACGAGATGATGGAAGAATATGAAGAATACGACCATCATGAGATAGAAGAAGAGTTGCAAGAACATACATACGAAAAAGAGCAGCAAAGACCAAAGTTTCGTTTTCCATTGATTCCGGATGAAGAGTTGCAGCGGCCAAAAAATGAATTTATCAATCAACCGATAGACACAAAGAACAATTTCCCTATAAACAATGGGCCCCAACAAGAGAAGGGTTCATTGATCTACGATGTGGAAGTATCAAGAATACACGAGTTATTGGAAATGCGCATACAAAATAAGAAAAAATCGGCCAGTTCGAAACATAAGGTCCCCCCTCGATACGCCGAGCGATTGTTGGAGAAGGAAAATAAACGGAAACCTGTACAGAAAAAGAAGGAGCAACCCGCAGAAAAAGAAAAAGTCCAAATGCCGTTCAATCGAAGAAGATTTATCCCAACCGATGTCCCTTCACCGGTTTATGGATTTCAAAAACCACAACCGATCAATGCCTTGCTGGCCAAGAAACGCGGAACCAATGAGCAGGAAAATCCTGATGGAAAAGAAGAAGTATCGGCGACGATTGAAAAAAGCCCGGGCACACTGGTTGTAGAGGAACTTGATAAACAGATTGAAAAAGTGAAGGAAGAAGTCGAACAAATCCTTCATCAAACGAAAGAAAGCATGTCGATTTCGATTGAAGAAGGTGAATTCACGGATGCCCCATCCGGCAATGTCGAAAAGGATTTCGTAGAAAATGGCGGAAGTGTGCCAATATTGGTGGAAACCCCAAATGAAGAAACAGTGAAGGCGGCGCAATTTTCGGATGAATGGCATGCCGCGGAAGAACATCATGATCGGGATTCCGAAACTATTGGATTGAATGATGTTCAAGAAGAAATTGACAACCCATTATATGAAGAAGAGGATGAAGAATATTCACCATCCGAAAGCGTTGGCGAATGGGACGTTCCACCGTTGCCAAATGAGCAGGTGCAACCAGATTTTCCGGTGGGAAGCGTTGTGGATGACGGGTTGGATCAACAGGAAGAGGCAGGGGTTGAACAAGAACAGCAAGAACAGCCGTCACCGGTTGAAGCAGATCCTCTGAACGAAAAAATGGATCCCCGAACGGAAGATTTTTCGACAGCATTAGAAGATGAAAGGTTCCATGTCTCTGACAATCGCGCTTCAGAAACAATGGGGGCAAAAACCGGGGGATTCTCCCACGGGGAAGCGACAGTTCATCTTTCTTCCAAAGAGGATTCCGATGAAGGAAGTCATCCCGCATCCCTGCAGGAATCTTCTGCGGCGAATGACAATCAAACGAGGAAAAAGCCGATACCGTTTAACGTGATCATGTTAAAGTCGGATAAAGAAAAATTGGCGAAAAGAATGCAATGGCAAACCGGGGAGAAAAACCAGCACAATCATAATGGATTGACGGAGAAAAAGGTTGAAATCGAGCTGAAAAACCACGAAAATACATTAGGGTCGGAAATAAAGGGTGAAAATGCAATCAACCCATTTGAACATTCGACTCAGGCCGATGATCAATCGGGAAGCGGGACCAACCGCCATGAAACATTGAACGAGCCGGCGGAAAGTAATGAATCCCATTACATCAAGCCGCTGCTCAGTTATTTGACACCTCCGGAAACATCGACGGAAGACTATGAATGGATGGAGAGTCAGGCGGAAAAACTTGTGGAAACTTTGTCCTATTTCCAAGTGAGCGCCAAAGTGGAATCGATTATGCAAGGCCCGGCGGTTACCCAGTTTGAAATTACAGTGGGGCATGGAACGAAAGTTAGCAAGATCCGCAATTTGGCGGATGACTTAAAGCTTGCCCTTGCTGCGAAAGATATCCGCATCCAGGCACCAATTCCGGGAAAAAACACCATCGGGATTGAGATACCAAATCGCATTTCCAGGGCGGTGCGATTATCGGAAGTGGCCAATAGCGAACAGTTCCTAAATTCGGATTCGCCATTGGAGGCTGCCCTAGGTTTAGATTTAACGGGGACGCCGGTGACAATCGATTTGCGCAAAATGCCCCATGGATTGATTGCCGGGGCAACCGGATCCGGAAAATCGGTGTGCATCAACTCCATTTTAGTGAGTCTTTTGTTGAAGGCTGAACCGAGTGAATTGCGATTGATGCTCATTGACCCAAAAGTGGTGGAATTGGCGCCGTATAATCATATTCCGCACCTTGTCAGCCCGGTGATTACCGATGTAAAAGCGGCTACCGCGGCGTTGAAGTGGGCGGTGGATGAGATGGAACGGAGATATCAATTGTTCGCCCATGCAGGTGTACGGGATTTGCCAAGATATAATAGACTGGTGGAACAAGAAGGAAAACTCCGTCTAAAACTGCCTTATATTTTAATTGTGATTGATGAATTGGCGGATTTGATGATGATGGCTCCGCATGATGTGGAAGAATCCATTTGCCGGATTGCCCAAAAGGCGAGGGCTTGCGGCATCCATTTGATTGTCGCTACACAACGTCCATCCGTTGACGTCATCACCGGTTTGATCAAATCGAATATTCCAACGCGCATTGCGTTTTCTGTATCTTCTCAAATCGACTCCCGCACGATTTTGGATAGCCAAGGCGCAGAAAGGTTGCTTGGGCGGGGCGACATGCTTTATTTAGGAAACGGGATGAGCGACCCGATCCGCTTGCAAGGCACTTTTGTGACGGATGATGAAATTGAAGCGATCATTCAACATGTGAAAGAGCAAGGGGAGCCTGATTATTTCTTTGAGCAAGAGGAACTCTTGAAAAAAGTGGAGATGGTGGAAGAGCAGGACGAATTGTTTGAAGACGTATGCCGGTTTGTATTTGAACAAGGTGCGGCATCCACCTCTTTAATTCAAAGAAAATATCACATCGGATACAATCGGGCGGCCCGATTGATAGAGATGCTTGAAAGCTATGGTTTTGTATCTGAACAAAAAGGGAGCAAGCCGAGGGAAGTTTACATTACCGAATCGGATTTGGCGGAGCTATTCGATTGATCGGAAATGCTTCCGCGGCAATACGAGGGGCTGGCCCCCTCTCATTTTTTTCGAACGAATAAATAAAACCGTGCTATAATGGTATAGGTTTTTGAATTACTAAAAATGTATAAACTAGACATAAACTTAATATTTATTCATTAGGGTTAATCCCTGGGAGGTTTTTGAACATGACAATTTATCATTTCACAGGCATAAAAGGTTCGGGAATGAGTTCACTTGCTCAAATATTGTTTGATTCCGGCGAAACGGTGCAAGGCTCGGATGTCGAAACGTATTACTTTACCGAACAGCCTTTAAGAGAAAGAAATATAAAAATCTTAAAATTCGATCCTGACAATATCCAGCCGGGAATGACCGTCATCGCAGGGAATGCCTTTCCTGACAGTCATCCGGAAATCGTTCGTGCAAAGGAACTGGGCGTTGATGTGATCCGTTATCATAAATTTTTAGGGGAATATATAAAGAAATTTACTTCGATTGCCATTACGGGCGCTCATGGAAAAACAACGACAACCGGCTTAATGAGCCATGTGATCGGCGGTTATAAGCCGACATCTTACTTGATCGGGGACGGTACAGGATTAGGAAAAAAAGATGCGTCATATTTTGTGATGGAAGCTTGTGAATATCGGCGCCACTTTCTTGCCTACCATCCAGATTATGCAATCATGACCAATATCGATTTTGATCATCCGGATTATTTCTCGGATATTGAAGATGTTTTTTCAGCTTTTCAAGAATTGGCACTTCAAGTGAAGAAAGCCATCATCGCTTGGGGCGACGATGAGCATTTGCAAAAAATTCAAGCCAATGTGCCGGTAATCTATTACGGGTTTGGAGATCGGAATGATTTCATAGCGAAAAATATTGAAAAAACAACAGAAGGGTCCAGTTTTGAAGTATATGTCCGCAATGAATATTATGATCGTTTCTTCATTCCATTGTTTGGAGACCATGCCATCCTGAATTCGTTGGCCGTCATCGCATTATGCCACTATGAAGGGGTTCCGGTAAACATCATCAAAGAACGCATGAAAACGTTCCATGGTGTAAAAAGACGTTTTACGGAGACGAAAATTGGCAATAATGTTCTTGTCGATGATTATGCGCACCATCCAACCGAAATTGTGGCAACGATTCAGTCAGCGAGACAAAAATATCCGGACCGGGAAATCGTGGCGATTTTCCAGCCTCACACATTCAGCAGAACGGAAGCATTTCTGCAGCAGTTTGCCGATAGTTTAAAAATGGCGGATTCTGTCTATTTATGTGATATATTCAGTTCAGCCCGTGAACATAACGGAAATTTATCGATAGAAGATTTGGCGGCGCTGATTGATGGAAGCGAAATCCTCCGTAATGAAGGAATTGAAAATTTGAAAAAACATTCTGATGCTGTCTTTCTTTTTATGGGAGCAGGGGATGTAAACAAATACCAAAAAGCATTTGAAGACATACTAAGAACGGGTGCATAGTCCTTTTGAAATGTGGCGAAAATATTTCAATACGGACAAAAAAGGAGCTGTAAAACGCTCCTTTTTTTAACAGTAGAAGGAGAAATAAAAATTTTGTCGAATAATATTAAAGAAGCTATCAATTTTGGGAGGTCTTCAGCATGGAAGTGATCTTATATATCTCGGCACTGGTTGCTGCAATTGCTTTCCTGGTACTTTGCATTAGCATAGGTGCTACATTATTTTCTTTAAAAGGAATATTGAAAAGTATTGCAGGAACGGTTGCGGGCATGGAGAAACAAATGGAGGGAATCACCCGCGAAACGACTTTTCTGTTGGAAAAGACCAATACTTTAGCTGCTGACATTGCGGAAAAATCAGAGAAACTGAACACTGTGGTGGATGCGGTTAAAAATATAGGAGTTTCCATCAATAATTTAAACAACTCCATCAACAAAATTACGGATTCCATTTCCAAAGAAGTGGACAAAAATGAAGAAAAAATTGCCCAGGTTGTTCAATGGAGCAATGTGGTGATGGATATCGCTGAAAGATGGAAACAACGAAAAGCCCAACCGGATGTGGTTGAAGCGGCGGATCAATCTGGTACGTCAGTGAAGCGCCGGAAATAAAAAAAAGGGGGAAGGCAAATGCCGGGGGATAAAACAAATTTCAACGAAGTGAAAGACCAACAAGCAGTACAAGAATCTCTTGTCCAGGAGACCAGAGAGGAGGAAACAATCAATATGAAAGATTTCGTCATCGGCGCACTCGTCGGAGGAATTGTAGGCGCAGCGGTCGGATTGTTACTGGCTCCGAAAACAGGGAAAGATTTGCGCAGTGATGTGTTAGAGCAAGCCAGCAATATTCGGCAAAAGGGGATCGTTCTGACATCCACTGCGAAAGAAAAAACCGCCCAACTGTCAAGCCAAATAAAAGAGCAGTCATCCCATTTAGTGGATAAAGTGAAATCGAAAAAAGACAAATCTCCTCAAGTGTTTGATGACGGTACGGTTTCATATGAGGAAAATCTGAATGATGCCTATGATGGCGCAGATATTTCGGAAGTGGCCCGTCCATCATCGATCTAAACGGATAAACAAAGAAAAGAGCAAATTGGGAAAACAGCGGGTTTTCCAATTTGCTCTTTTTGTTCTATAAGCGATAGATCATTTTCTCACTGCAGGATGTCCAATTAATCGAATCTCTAATATGTCCCCGCCAAAAATTTCTGTGTCGAAAGAAATCGGTTCGCCGTTTCGAAGGATTGAAAACTGCCCTTTGAAATCTTCAGGAATTTTCCAGTTTGAAAATTTGAATACATCTTGGAAAGTCCAAGGACTCGGGTCTTTTTCGATCACTTGCAACGAAGCGCCATTATATACCGTTGAGGTAGGTTGTACAATCAGTCCGTTCATGAGGACTTCATATCTGGTTTTTTTCAATTCCAATGGTTGATTTTGAAATGTTACAGTAATGGAGTCCTCCAAAGGGATATTCAATTGATCAAAAACAGCCTGAACGGTTGGAGGGGATGTCGGCGCTTGAATCGTTAAAACATCACCATCTTCAATCGGATAAGACAATTTTGCAGCCCGTCCATTTAAGAGAAAACTTGCAGTGTATTCAGGCATATACACCGGTTGACCGTCAACTTTGACGATGAAAGTTTGAGAATTAATAAGATCATGCCGATGGATATGCTCCAAGAAATCCTGGATGGTTTCAATCGGTTGGAAAAGAATTTGGTCCCGGTCTTTTAACTCTTTATCGAGGGATGATGGTTCCCCGTTTAATTTAACAATCGGTTCGACAAAATAAGTTTGTTCATTCAATTGGATTTTTTTCGTGGAAGCCTGGTCGATGATATCACGGATTGTCGCTTGTGCATTTTTTCCGTCTTCACCAGGGATGACGGTGATTTCATCGCCATCCTGGATCGGTGTTTTTGAGGAAGCTTCCTCGCCATTCACCAATATGGTTGCCGGACTTCCATGCTCTCCCGGAACAAATATATCTTGTCCATTAATGGTGATGGAAATGCCCTGTCCCGGTTTTCCGTATAAATGTTTTGCACTGATGTTTGCCGCCAGGAAGGCATCGCTTACCGTCATTTCTTTTGTTTCGAATAACCGGACAACCTGGTTGTTGACTGTGACAGACATATAGTGAATAGGATATTTTCTGGCGGCGATGGCAATGCCGATAGGTGTTACAAGGTCAGGTCTCGTTTCAATGGATTCATCTTTCGTTAAATTCTGGATGGCACTGATATCCCGTACCGCCACACGATTTTTTGGCAATTGCAATATATGGCAAAGTTCTTCCGGCAGTTTCGGCGTCAAGCTTCCTCCCCCAATGAGCATGACGGCTTTTGGGGGAACTTGATTGTTCAATTTCAAAATTTCATTACCGATGGCAGTCGCCAATTGTTTAATGGCCGGCTCAATGGTTTGGATCACTTCTTCGCTTGGGATTTCCTGTTCAAATCCCAAAATATCTTGAATGGTAACGGTTTCGTCCGTGTTCAATTTTCGTTTGACGGCTTCTGCAACAGGGAAGTCCAGCAAATATTGGTCACATAGACTTTCAGTGATTTCATCGCCCGCTGTCGGCACCATACCATAGGCAATGATCGTGTTGTTGTTTGTGATGGCGATGTCCGATGTACCTGCCCCTATATCGACCAACGCCACATTTAAGCGTCGCATTGTGGGAGGGATCAGGACATTGATTGCGGCAATGGGTTCCAAAGTCAAAGCTTCCATTTCCAAATCCGCTCTCTTTAATGCCGCCAACAATGACTCGATGACGATCCGGGGAAGGAAAGTGGCGATGACTTCGACCGCAGCTTCATTTCCCCGTTGATCCAAGAGGCTTCCGATTTCCTGTCCGTCAAGGATATAGTGCAGGACGGAATAACCTACACAATAATAATGGTTTGAGTCATTTTCCTGCTTCCCGAGTAGTTGGACTTGCGCTTGTTGCACGGCCTGCAATTCCAGACGATTGATATCTTCCTGCGTAAAAATGGGGCGGTTTGCGATATTCGTTGTCACGCGGGCCTGTTCGGTTTTCAACGCCCGTCCGGCAGCGGCCACATTGACTTTCGTCAAAGGGCCGTGTTTTTTTTCCAACTCATCTTTGATTTCTTTAATTAATTCCGCCACGTATAAAACATTATGTATTTGACCGTCAATCATCGCCCGTTCTTTATGTTCTTTCATCAGCATATCGACAACATGATAATGGTCGTTTTCTTCTTCCAAAATAATTCCGACGACCGACCGGGTTCCAATGTCCAAAGCGAATATTTTGGAACTCAATAAAACCACTTCCTTTCTAAAAATAGCTTCATATACTTTCACGAGTTGAAGCGCTAAATTAAAAGACGTGACATTCGGAATTTTCTTGATTATAATATGGATATTATCTTAAAATGTAACATACATTTCAGTCTTCTGAAAGTGTTGTATTTAAGTAGGGAGGAGTAGTAGGGATATGAGTGAACAAAAAAAATTAGAGGAACTTCGCAAGCAAATTGATGATCTGAACTTGGAAATTCTCCGATTGATCAACGAACGTGCCGAAATTGTAAATGAAATTGGGAAAATCAAAGAAAAACAAGGGGTCAACCGATACGATCCATTGCGTGAACGTCACATGTTGGATTTGTTGAGAAAGCATAACAAAGGTCCGTTAAATCAAATGACGGTTGATTATATTTTTAAAACAATCTTTAAAACCGCTTTGAAACAATTAGAAGCGGATACGAAAAAAGAATTGCTTGTTTCCCGTAAGAAAAAACCTGAAGATACGATTATTGAAATCAACGGCGAAAAAATCGGTGCAGGTGAGCCAACATTCATCTTTGGTCCATGTTCGGTGGAATCTTACGAACAAACAGCCCAAGTGGCCGCTTCCATCAAAGCGAAAGGATTGAAGTTCATCCGTGGCGGTGCTTACAAACCTCGTACATCACCTTACGATTTCCAAGGATTGGGCTTGGAAGGACTAAAAATTTTAAAACGCATTTCAGAAGAGTATGGTTTAGCCGTTGTTACTGAAATTGTGACACCTGGGCATATTGAAGAAGCGTTGGATTATGTGGATGTCATCCAAATCGGTGCCCGCAACATGCAAAACTTTGAATTGTTAAAAGCGGTCGGTGAAACAAATAAACCGGTATTACTAAAACGCGGTTTGGCAGCAACAATCGATGAGTTTATCCATGCAGCTGAATACATCATGTCCAAAGGCAATGAAAACATTATGCTTTGCGAACGCGGAATCCGCACATACGAAAGAGCTACACGCAACACATTGGACATTTCGGCAGTTCCTATTTTAAAACAAGAAACCCACTTGCCTGTATTTGTTGACGTAACGCATTCGACAGGCCGCCGTGACTTATTGTTGCCATGCGCAAAAGCAGCCATTGCAATTGGTGCAGATGGTGTGATGGCGGAAGTGCATCCGGATCCATCAGTCGCATTATCCGATTCCCAACAACAAATGGATTTGAAACAATTTGACGAGTTCTTCGAAGAGCTTCAAAAATTCATGAAACAGTACGAATACAAAGCATAATGATGCGGCTATCCAATCATCATGATTGGGTAGTTTTTCTTTTCGGCGGGGTAGTGATAATATCCTAATTATGAACAATAATTATTATATTTTTTTGAACTCCTCCTATGTATTGAAAAAATTAAGCAAAATATCGTATTATGAAGACAATAATAAATAAAAAGGGAGGGAATCCTTTGACTGTTACAATCTATGATGTTGCCCGTGAAGCGAATGTTTCCATGGCCACAGTATCCCGGGTAGTGAACGGCAGCCAAAATGTAAAGCCTTCTACCCGCAAAAAAGTGCTTGAAGTGATTGAACGGCTTGAATATCGTCCAAATGCAGTCGCCAGAGGACTCGCAAGCAAAAAAACAACGACAGTCGGTGTCATCATTCCTGATATTTCAAATAATATTTATGCGGAGGCTGCCCGCGGGATCGAAGATATTGCCACAATGTACCGCTACAATATCATTCTGGCGAATTCAGACCAAAAGGAAGAAAAAGAATTATCCCTGCTTGATACGATGTTAGGGAAACAAGTAGACGGCATCGTCATGATGAGCGATGCGGTAACACCAAAATTACTTCAGACAATGGAAAATTCTCCAGTACCAATCGTACTTGCCGGTTCCATCGATGAATCAAAAAAATTACCTTCAGTCAATATCGATTATTTCCAAGCCACTTATGAAGCGATAAAAATGTTAATAGACAACGGCCATAAGCGCATTGCCTTCATCAGCGGACCATTAAGTTATACAATCAATGCGAAATATAAACTTGAAGCTTATAAAAAAGCGTTGCAAGACGCCGGATTGGAAGTGGATGAAGCGTTGATTGTAGCCGAAGACGATTCGTATGATGGCGGCATGGAAGCGTGGAAAGAATTGAATGAAATCGAAAATCCTCCAACAGCTTACTTTGCCGGAAGCGATGAGTTGGCCATCGGAATCATCCATGCAGCACAGGATCATGGAATAAAAGTTCCGGAAGATATCGAAGTCATCAGCTTTGAAAACTCCAAATTGGCCCGCATGGTGAGACCTCAATTGACGAGTGTCGTACTTCCTTTATACGAAATTGGTGCGGTATCGATGAGATTATTGACAAAATTCCTGAACAAGGAAGAAGTGAAGGATCAGAACGTCATTTTGCCTTATCGTATTGAAAAGCGCGACTCCGTAAAAGTGAAATCAATGAAAAACAAATAAAAAGGTGTAGACAAAGTCTCTTGTGATTTTGTCTACACTTTTTCTTTATAGGCCGCTGTTTTTTTCAGAGCGGATAATATTTAAAGCTTTTGTGAGCATTTGCGCATTTTTTTCTTCAATTTCCGCTTTCCGTGGAATCGGTTCGAACAATGGGTTTGGATCTTCCCATGTCGGGATGAGCGGCACCGGTGCTTCTTTTTGCCATTTGTCCAACCATTCTTCGGGAAGCTTTCCTGTTGGAATCGGAAGATCATTCATCTCGAGCCAAATCATTGACCATGCTCTTGGCACAACCCGCCACATATCATATCCTCCGCCGCCGACAGCGATCCATCGTCCATCACAATATTCATGGGCCAATTCGTGGGCAAGTTTGGGGATTTCCCGATATATTTTCATGGAAGCGTTCAGATGGGTCAATGGATCAAAATAATGGGCATCCGCTCCATTTTGGGTAAAGAGTACATCCGGTTTAAAATAATCAATGACTTCTCTCAAGGCTTGTTCATAGATCAAGAGGAAACTGTCATCTTCCGTAAAGGCTTCCAGCGGGAAGTTGAAAGATGTTCCATAGCCTTGTCCATTTCCTCTTTCACTGATGTTTCCCGTGCCCGGAAAAAGATATCTACCGGTTTCGTGAATGGAGAAGGTGCAGACGCTTGGGTCATCATAAAAGGTCCATTGCACACCGTCGCCATGATGGGCATCGGTATCTACATAAAGGACGCGGGCATGGTATTTTTCCTGGATGTAACGGATCGCGATGGAACTATCGTTATAGATGCAAAATCCGCTTGCCCGTCCACGGAAACCATGATGCAACCCGCCGCCGAGATTTAAAGCATGTCTGCTTTTTCCCTGCATGACATAATCGACTGCTTGCAATGTGCCACCCACCAGCAAGCAGCTCGCTTCATGCATGTTGGGAAAAATCGGTGTATCTTCGGTTCCGATGCCGTATGGTTCCGTCTGTTCAGGGGTTAGAAGACCTTGTCCCGCTTTTTTTACGATGTCGATGTAACTTGGATCGTGGACCAATGCGATTTCCTCTTCCGTTGCAACCCTTGCCGGAACGATGTCTTCATCAGAAAGTGCGCCAATGTTTTTCAACAAATCCATTGTCAATATTAAGCGCTTATGATTAAATGGATGGCTTTCAGAAAATTTGTAGCTCAGTTGATCCGGTGAATATACAAATACTGCGTTTTTCATAAATTCACCCCTGGCAAATTGGGCCATAACACTTCAAAATCATTGTTGCGCAAATCTTTGATGATTGGCAATGGATTCATCATCCGGACACGGATCGAAATGATGCGGCTGTTTTCGTTTTCCGTATCAGGAAAGACGAGAATGCTCAATACATTGGCATGATGTTTTTTAAATAAAGTCAATACATCCGCCAATGTACCCACTTTATCTTTCAGCCGGATATCAATTTTGGAGGAAGGCTGATGTGCTCCGGTAAGTTCAATGTAAGCCGTCAACAAGTCGGTTGTTGTGACGATCCCGACCAGCTTCCCTCCGGATACGATTGGCAAACAGCTGATTTTTGATTCATAAAAGGTTAATGCAACATCCTCTACAAAATCCAAGGGATGGCCCACAATGATATCCTTCACCATAAATTGTTCGATCGGTGTATCGTAAATGGCGGAATTGTTTTCTTCTTTCAAACAGGAAGGCAATGCATTTTTCACGTCGTGGGAAGTGATAAGTCCCACGATATTCTCTTCCTCATCCACTATGGGAATGTGGCGGATATTTTTTTCTCTCATCAATTTCAGGGCATCATTTAAAGTATCCTTCGGTGTTAGCGTGTACACCTCTTTTTCCATGATTTGTTCGACGATCATGTGTTTGTCCCCCTTTTCAATACATGTACCGATATTTGAAACGCAACCTGTCAAAACGCGTGATGGTTTCATTATTCACACGTTCGCCGATGCGTACCATCAAACAATTGGCAGGGTGTGATGTAATTTCCGGATCATCGGTTGCGCAATATTCGAAACCGACCGTTTTCATCAGACCTTCCATCATTCGCCGATATTCCCATACATTCAGCCCGGTACCTTTCAAGTCCCAATGCCAATAATATTCCGTTGTAAAAATTAAATAATCTTCCATCTCATCCGCCATAAAAGAAACTTCCAACAACTTCTTTCCAACCCCGGTTCCACGATATGATGGTATCACTTCTATCGCGCCCAATTCCAGCACATTTTCTATTTTATCTTCCGACCATCTTTCCAGGGGGTCAGGATATAAATAAGTTACGTAGCCGATAATCGTATTATTATTGCGGGCGACAATAATTCTCCCTTCATCTAATCCGGCAATATCCACCAAAGCCTTTTTTTGCTGTTCTGGAGGACGGAAAGATGTTAAATTTTCATGAAATTCAAATTTTTCTAACATTTCAGGCGGCAATGGCCCTTCGACTGTCACAATGCCATGAGGCGTTTCCATATTTGCACAATGATAACTTTTTTTATGTAGCAATCAACTTCACCCCCGTTATCTATTAATTACATTATATGATAAAATACGCGTACAAAAGCAGAAATTTTACGAAAAACAAAGAAATTCATTAAATCTTAAAAATATTTTGCTAATTATAATAATTCATTGTAAAATGTAAAATATCATAGAAAGAAAGGGGATATTTAATGGGGATGAAAACGACTGAGAAATTAGCAGTTGTACCAGGGGATTATCATTTAAAGAATTATGAAGAAACTTACGCTAATTTCGACTGGAAGGAAGTTGAAAAGGCATTTACTTGGTATGAGACGGGGAAAGTAAATGCTGCTTATGAAGCGATCGATCGTCATGCCGAATCAGATCGAAAAGACAAAGTGGCTCTTTATTTTAGTAACGGGGATCGTAAAGAGTCATACACATTCGATGATATGAAGCGCATGACGAACAAAGCTGCCAATGTATTCAAACAATATGCAAATCTTGAAAAAGGGGATCGCTTATTTATCTTTATGCCAAGATCTCCGGAGTTGTACTTTGCGCTTTTGGGAGCATTGAAATGCGGTTTGATTGTAGGTCCGCTCTTTGAAGCATTCATGGAAGGAGCGGTGTATGACAGACTATCAAACAGTGAGGCAAAGGCGCTTGTAACTACACCTGAATTATTGAACCGGGTGCCGTTGGATCGTCTGCCTCATTTAGAAAAAGTGTTTATTGTCGGGGATCAAGTGGAAGAAAATGAGAAGATTGTAGATTTTAATAAAAGATTGGAAGAAGCATCCGGGGATTTCGACATCGTTTGGGTTGATCGGGAAGACGGAATGCTTTTACATTATACATCCGGATCAACGGGCGCTCCAAAAGGAGTATTGCATGTCCACAATGCAATGATTCAACACTATCAAACTGCCCGTTGGGTATTGGATTTGCATGATGATGACATTTACTGGTGTACAGCTGACCCAGGATGGGTAACAGGAACAGCTTACGGTATTTTCGGTCCATGGTTGAATGGAGTGACAAATGTCATTATCGGCGGACGTTTCAGTCCTGAAAGATGGTACGGTGCCATTGAAGAATATGGTGTTACCGTTTGGTATAGTGCACCAACTGCCTTCAGAATGTTGATGGGTGCCGGTACAGCGGTCTTAAAACAATTTGATTTGTCATCATTGCGACATGTACTGTCAGTAGGGGAACCTTTGAACCCTGAAGTAATTCGCTGGGGAATGAAAGAATTGGGACATCGTATTCACGATACTTGGTGGATGACAGAAACTGGTGGACACATGATTTGCAACTATCCTTGCATGGAAATCAAACCGGGTTCAATGGGTAAACCGATTCCTGGTGTTTATGCAACGATTGTTGATGATGAAGGAAATGAATTGCCACCATATACGATGGGGAATTTGGCGATCCGCAAAGGCTGGCCATCCATGATGAGGGCCATTTGGAAAAATCCGGAGCGATACCAACAATATTTCTTAAAAGATACTTGGTATGTTTCCGGAGATTCCGCATATAAAGATGAAGACGGATATTTCTGGTTCCAAGGTCGTGTTGACGATGTAATCATGACAGCCGGTGAACGGGTAGGTCCGTTTGAAGTGGAAAGCAAATTGATCGAACATCCGGATGTTGTCGAAGCGGGTGTTATCGGTAAACCGGATCCGGTTCGTGGCGAAATCATCAAAGCCTTTATTGTATTAAGACCTGGGGTAGAGCCGACAGAAGAATTAAAAGAAGATATTCGCCAATTTGTAAAAACTGGCTTAGCTGCCCATGCAGCACCTAGAGAAATTGAATTTAAGGATAAGCTTCCAAAAACACGAAGCGGTAAAATTATGCGCCGCGTGTTAAAAGCTTGGGAGTTGAATCTTCCAACCGGCGACTTATCCACAATGGAAGATGATTAATCTTACTCCATCCACCATGTGATTTGTTGAGCAAGATAATAATTATGCATCCACCGAAGGATAATTCATTTTTCAACAAATGAATATCCTTCGGTTTTTATTTAGTGAAAGTTTTAAAAAATATATAAACATACATTTGACTTTATATTTATACAAGTTTATACTAACAATATCTTACGGAAGAGGTGACTGCGTTGAAAGTTGGAATCATTGGAGCTACTGGATACGGTGGATTGGAATTGATCCGATTTTTACACAACCATCCAGAAGTAAAACAGATGGATTTATTTACGTCTTCTGATGAGGGAGTCATTTTTTCATCCAAATTTGGTCATTTATTGAATATACAAGATGTGCCCCTACAAAAAATAGATTATGAGACGTTGATGAACTATGATGTGGTGTTTACGAGCACGCCTAGTGGAGTGACAAGCAAGCTGTTGCCGCCGCTTGTGGGAAAAGGCCCGAAAATCATCGACTTATCCGGAGATTATCGGTTGAAAAATCTACAGGATTATGAAAAATGGTATAAAAAAGAGCCTGCTCCACAGGAAATAGTGGACAAAAGCGTCTATGGTTTGACGGAGTGGAATGAAGAGAATATTAAAGAAGCTCCGTTGATCGCGAACCCCGGATGTTACCCGACTGCAGTGTTATTATCCGTCCTTCCTTTAATCAAAGAAGGTTTAATCGATCCATCCTTTTTAGTAGTTGATGCAAAAAGCGGTGTTTCCGGTGCGGGAAACAAGCCGACAAAAATGACTCATTTCAGTGAAACAAATGAAAACTTCTCAATATATAAAATCAACGAACATCAACATATCCCTGAAATTGAGCAAGCCATTGAAATATTTACAAACGTGAAGGCGACAATCACTTTCAATACCCATCTTGTGCCGATGACAAGGGGAATTTTGGCCACTTCCTATGCACCGGTGGCAGATGGGGTGACAACGAAAGATTTGATTGAATGTTACCTGGAAACCTATAAACGCCATCCGTTCGTCCGCGTCATTACGGATGCGAATACGATCGGCACGAGCCGGGTAAAAGGTTCAAACTACTGTGATGTGTTCGCCAAAATTGATGAGCGGACAAATCGGGCTACAATCGTCAGTGTCATTGACAATTTAGTAAAAGGTGCGGCCGGCCAAGCGATTCAAAATATGAACGTTCAATTGGGCTATCCGCAGACGGTTGGGTTAGACGTTGTACCATTGTTTATTTAAATAGCGGTTACGGGAGAAATGGAGGATTTTAATGATGTCATCAATTGTAGAAATGAAATTATCGAGCAAGAATATTGTATCCCCGAAAGGATTTAAAGCTGCGGGAATCCACTGCGGCATCAAACATAAGAAAAAGGACTTGGCCGTTTTATACAGCGAAGTGCCTGCAAGTGTCGCCGGAGTTTTTACAACAAATAAAGTGCAAGCGGCTCCGATTAAAGTGACAAAAGAAGTGGTTTATGAAACGAAAAAAATGCAGGCGGTGATTGTAAACTCAGGAAACGCCAATGCTTGCACAGGAAAACAAGGGCTGCTTGATGCCTACGAAATGCAAAAATTGATTGCGGAAAAATTGGGCATCGACTCCAAACTTGTGGGCGTATCTTCAACAGGTGTCATTGGAGAACTGATGAAAATGGACCGCATCCGCGAAGGTGTAAAAAAGATTGAGCTCGGCAGCAAGCTTGAAAATGGGATTGATTTTGCCCAAGCGATTTTAACGACGGATACGGTGATGAAAAATACGACTTATTCCACAATCATCGATGGAAAAGAGGTCATCATTTCAGGAACGGCGAAAGGTTCAGGGATGATCGAACCGAATATGGCGACAATGCTTGCTTTTATTACGACGGACGCCAATATTGAATCCGATGTATTGCAAAAAGCATTGTCTGAAATTACAGATTTGACTTTCAATTGTATCACGGTTGATGGCGATACATCGACAAACGATATGGTATTGGTATTGGCGAATGGAATGGCGGGAAATAATCCGCTGACTCCGGAACATCCGGATTGGAACAATTTCTATAAAACATTGAAAATGGTTGCAGAAGACCTTGCTAAAGCAATTGCCCGCGACGGAGAAGGGGCAACGAAGCTCATCGAAGTGGAAGTGGAAGGGGCGGTTTCAGATGAAGAAGCCCGCAAAATTGCCAAAACGGTTGTAGGATCTCCTTTGGTTAAAACGGCGGTATTTGGTTGCGACGCCAACTGGGGCCGTATCATCGCCGCTGTCGGCTACAGCGGGGCTACGGTCGATCCTGAGAAAATCACCATCAAAATCGGCGATAAAACGATGGTTGAAAATGGTGAACCGATTCCATTTGATGAAGATGAATTGATCAAAATTTTAAAAGCCAATGAAGTAAAAATTCATGTTTCTTTGGCTCAAGGCGATGGTCACGGGTTTGCTTGGGGGTGCGATTTAACGTATGACTACGTCCAAATCAACGCAAGCTACCGCTCATAAGCGAATCGTCATCAAATTGGGGGGAAGTACATTAGAGGGCTTAAATGATGCGTTCTTTTCCAATTTTAAAACCCTCCAGGAAGAAGGGTATGAAGTGATCATTACCCACGGTGGAGGTCCCGCCATCAATCGGGAGCTGGAGAAGAGGGAAATCCCTACCGAAAAAATCAATGGCATCCGGGTGACGAACGAAGAGGCGATAGAAGTCGTTCAATCGACTTTGGTCGGCCTCGTGAATCCAAAGCTTGTCCATGATTTGAACCGGGCAGGCATCCATGCCATCGGTTTAAACGGGTTTGATATGAATCTTCTCCAATGTGAACTATTAGACTATGAAACTTATGGATATGTAGGAGAAATCAAAAAAATCAATACCCACATCATTGATATCCTCACCGCCAATCAGATTGTGCCGGTTGTCAGCTGCATTGGTGCTTCCGAAGAGGGGCAGGGGTTAAATATCAACGGTGATACGGTAGCAAGCGAAATTGCGTTAGCGGTAGGCGCTGAACGTCTGCTGTTGGTGACGGATGTATCCGGCATCCGGATTGGCGGTGAGTATCAAAAGCAAGCCACGCCTGAACAAATCCATCAATGGATTGAAGAAGGGGAGATTACAGGCGGTATGATACCGAAAGTGGAAGGCGCCATCCGGGTATTGAATGCCGGCATTCCTAAAGTGGAAATTGTTGACGATACGTTGACGGGTACGACAATAACAAGCAAGGAGTTAGTGAAATGAGTGCACTATTCAATACTTATGCAAGAAGACCAATCGCCCTTGTTGAAGGAAAAGGGACCATTGTAAAAGACCAAAACGGCAAAGAATATTTGGATTTTACGAGCGGAATTGCTGTTGTATCATTAGGGCATGCACATCCGGAACTTGTCAAAGCCCTTCAAGAACAAAGCGAAAAAATTTGGCATACGAGCAATTTATTCCAAGTTCCTGGTCAAGAAAAGCTCGCAGAATCATTGGTGAAAGATACGCATTTTTCTTACGCATTCTTCTGCAATAGCGGTGCGGAAGCAAACGAAGCGGCGATCAAGCTTGCCAGAAAACATACGGGAAAACATCATATCATCACCTTTAAACAATCCTTCCACGGCCGCACATTCGGTTCAATGAGTGCGACAGGGCAAGAAAAAATCCAAAAAGGCTTTGGGCCAATGTTGGAAAAATTCACGTACTTGCCATTCAATGATGTGGAAGCATTGAAAAATGCCGTTGACGATTCGGTGGCGGCCATCATGCTTGAAGTGATTCAAGGGGAAGGCGGCGTCAATCCGGTAACGGACGAGTTTGCAAAGGCCATTCAGGAAATTTGTGATAACAGCGATGTTTTATTAATTGTCGACGAAGTTCAAACGGGGATTGGAAGAACGGGAACCCGTTTTGCCTACGAACAGACGCCATTGAAACCGGATATTTTGTCCATGGCCAAAGGGCTTGGCGGCGGTTTCCCAATCGGCGGCATTTTAGGTACAAAAGAATTGTTTGACACGTTTGGTCCAGGATCCCACGGTACAACTTTTGGAGGAAATCCGTTGGGTGTCGCTGTTGCACAAAAAGTGATCGACATTGTGTTCCAAGATGAATTTTTGGCAGAAGTGAATAAGAAATCAGCCTATTTTGTTGAACAATTAAAAGCGGCATTCCCGCATGGCGAGTTTAAAGTTAAAGGGAAAGGGCTTCTTCTCGGATTGGAAAGTGAAAATGAAGTGGCGGAATACATCGGAAAATTGGAAGAAGCCGGATTGTTGGTTTGTCCTGCCGGCACGAATGTAATCCGATTGCTTCCACCGTTGACTGTAAGTTATGAAGAAATCGATGAAGCGGTTTCCATTTTGAAAAAAGTATTACTTGAGAAATAAAAATCAGCAGCACAGACGAAAAGTTTGTGCTGCTGATTTATTTATTGTCTATTTTGTTGATTCCGTTGGTTATTTGGCAGGTTGATTTGCGGATGATTTCCGTTATTTTCATCATCATTTTCATTTCCGTTATCAATCGGCATTTGATCATGATTTTCCGTTTCATCATCCACAGGATTTTCCTCTACAGTCCCATCTGTTTGAACCATCGATACGGAGGATTCCAATCCGGTAATATCGACAGCCGCGACGCCGAATTGGCCATTGCCGACAGCAATGCTCCGGTTTTCTCCGCTTCTAACTGAAGCAATCAGTTTTCTGCTTCCGCCTGTCAGGTCGTAAACCCGGTATCCGATCACATCATTGGAAGCGGAAGGGGACCAGGACAATACATTGCCATTGATTGTCACACTGACCGGCTGAGGAGCGGCTTGGTCAGGGGTAAATGTTTTCGTATTCGTTACTTTCAAAATTGACTCTCCTAAAAGTTTGTCCGGATTTCCTCCCAAGCGGCCAAGCATTTTGGATATAAAATCCTGGTTCAACGAAATGCCGCTTGCAGGATAAGTGAATTCTTGCGGTGTTGAATCCAATGCCAGATAGGTTTCGCCATTAATATTGACGGTTCTTGTTTCAGATGACACGAAACTGTTATCGATAGCAGACGGGACAAATCTTCGAATGAACAGGTCGCTGCGGACGAGTCCCGCATCGCTGCATGCCTTGGAAGGCGCCATCCCTGAAATGCCGCAGAATGATGCGTAAACGACATCTTTCGGTTTTTGGAACCGCTCTTTTGAAGCGATCAGATCCGGCTTCGCATCGTAAGCGGCATTCATCAAAGTCGCCCATAGCAAATTGATACGGACACTTGGTTGGAAATAAACATTATTAAATTGATAGAGCGTTCTGTGTTTATCGTAACCTAACCATACTCCCAACGAGATGTTCGGATTGTAGCCGACGAGCCATACGTCCCGGTATTTCTCGGATGTCCCGGTTTTTCCGGCGAAGTCCGATGAGAATTTTAATGAGGAGCGGGCTTTGGCTCCAGTACCGTATGCAAACACATCTCTCATCATATCCGTGATGATATAGGATGTTTCCGGAGAATACACTTGAACCGGCTCTGCTGCGTGTTGGTAGATGACATTGCCATCGACATCTTCAATTTTTTCAATCATATAAGCGTCAATAAATTTTCCGCCATTGGCAAAAGTGGCGTAAGCGTTCGTGTTTTCTTCCACGGTTGTACCGACATCGATCGCGCCTATTGCGGCCGCAAGGTTTTCAAAGTCGCCTTTTGTTAATTTCGAGAATCCCATTTTCGCCAAAAGTTCAGCCGGTCTTCTGTCAATGATTTGATCGTATAAGCGAATCGCTGTCAAGTTTTGGGAGTAAGCCAATGCTTCACGGGCCGGGATGATGCCCCGTTCTTCGTTAGGGATATAGTTTTTCGGCTTCCAACCTCTGTAATTAAATTTCACATCCACAACCGGGCTTCCTGCGCCGATTAATCCATACTCAATGGCAGGGCCATAAACGAGCAGCGGTTTCATCGTGGAACCGTTGGAACGGTAGGCTTGTGTCGCATGGTTCAACTCTGTTATTTCAAAGTCTCTGCCGCCAACAAAACTTAAAATCCTTCCCGTTTTATTTTCAATCAATATACTTCCCACTTGTACCGGATCCGGAACTTCCATTTCTTGATTTGTCTCCGGATCAATCACTTTTTTCGTAAACGTGTGTCCATAATATTTGAATTCTTTTGCCGCATTGTTCATTGCATCATACAAATTTTTATCGATTGTTGTATAAATGCGGTAGCCGCCGGAACGGATATCGCGGTCGGCAAGGATGATATATTTTTCATACAGGTTTTCTTCTTCGTCAAGTCGCTTAGGATCAATCCCGTCTTTTTCCGCCAAAATTCTTGCCATGATTTCTTTGGCCCGCCGCTCGATTTCGAAAGTCAAGTACGGATATTTGATCGTTGTGGATTCCGGTTCTTTGAAATCTTTTGTGATGTCGTATTCAAGGGCTTCTTCATATTCCGCTTCCGTAATATAGCCCGCTTGTTTCATCCGGTATAAAACGGTTTTCATCCGTTCGATTCCAGGCTGCAATCCTTCTTCACTTTTTAGCTGCCCCTTTTGAGTGAAAGGGGTATAAGAAAATGGCGCCTGGGGAATTCCTGCTATGTATGCAGCTTGCGGTAAATTTAATTCACTCGCACTGACCCCAAAAATTCCTTTAGCGGCCGTTTCCACTCCGGCAATATTACGGCCTGAAGAATTTCTTCCATAAGGGATGATGTTCAAATAAGCTTCCAAGATTTCATCCTTTGTCATAAAATGCTCGAGACGCAATGCAAGCAGCAATTCTCTCGCTTTCCGTTCATAGGATACTTCATTTGTCAATATTTGGTTTTTTATGAGCTGTTGCGTCAAAGTCGAACCGCCCGTTTGAGTGGATGAATTGGTGAAATCCTGGATCAATCCGCGGAGCACCGCTTTAGGAACAATCCCGTTATGATCGTAAAAATATTCGTCTTCCGTTGCAAGCACCGCTTTGATCAAAATGGGTGATACTTGATCAAGGGTTGTTTTTTCCCGTTCCAAATCGGTTCGGATTTTGCCTATGTAAACATTTCCCGCAAAATACATTTCGCTCGTTTCTTCATAGTTGTAGATCTGCTTCCTCATTTCCCCTTTTGTATAAAGAGGCTCGTCCTTCACCAAGGAAGCAAAATAACCTAATCCGATCGAAAAAACAAACACGGAGCCAATCAGAAAAATAATGAAAAAGACAAGTCCGAGATTCCAAATGACACCAAGGGTGATGCGCAATTTGCTTGTATTGTTTGATGTGGCGATTGTTTCGATTTTCTCATTAATGTATATTATTTTTTTTAATAACTGTTGAAACTTCTCTCTCACACACGTCCCCCCTAAAATCTTGTTTATTATAGCACAATTCCATATACTCAGAATATAGTTGTTGACAAAGAAAATTTAACGGGTATAATAATTCATGAAGCTTAACATGAATATATCTTTATGGTTTTCAAGCGTCGAAGAGATTGCAGTAGTGTTTTCATTCCCTGTTTTAGAGAGCTGGCGGTTGGTGCAAGCCAGTCATAATGAAAACATGAATTACGTTCTCGGAGCTTGGACGTTTTCCGCGATAAGGAACAACGAGTGGGAGATTTTCTCCAAGCCGGGTGGTACCACGTGATGAGCGTCCCTGCATGCATTGGTTGCATGCAGTTTTTTTATTGTGTTTTGCAATAGGTCTCTATCCACTATTTATCCCATTATTTTTGAATAATTACAATAAGCAGGAGGAATCAATTATGGCAAATGCTTTACTGGAAGATTTAAAGTGGCGCGGATTGATTTATCAGCAAACAGATGAAGAAGGATTGGAAAAGCTGCTAAATGAAGAAAAGATTTCATTGTATGTAGGGGTGGACCCAACAGCCGATTCCATGCATATCGGCCACATTGTGCCATTGCTGACATTGCGCAGATTCCAACAGGCGGGCCACAGACCGGTGCTGCTTGTCGGCGGGGCTACAGGAATGATCGGGGATCCATCCGGAAGATCCACAGAACGCAATTTGCTTTCGAAAGAACAGATTGAGAAAAATGTGGCCGGACTTAAAAAACAAATGGAGCGCATCTTTGAATTCGGAGATAAAGAAAACAGCGCGATTTTGGTCAACAACTATGACTGGATCAGCCAAATGAATGTCATTGACTTTTTGAGGGATTACGGGAAATTGATCAATATCAATTACATGTTGGCGAAGGATACAATCGCTTCCCGTCTCGAAACAGGAATTTCATTCACGGAATTCTCCTATACGTTATTGCAAGGCATCGACTTTAACCATTTATACGATCATTATGGTGTCCGTTTGCAAGTGGGCGGTTCCGACCAATGGGGCAACATTACGACTGGTCTTGAAATCATCCGGAAAACCCACGATGAAGAAGCGAAAGCCTATGGCATCACAATGCCGCTGATTACAAAAGCGGATGGTACGAAATTCGGAAAAACGGCAAGCGGCGCCGTATGGTTGGATCCTGAAAAAACAAGTCCATATGAGTTCTATCAATTCTGGATCAACACTGCCGATGCCGATGTGGTGAAATATCTGAAAATCTTTACGTTCTTGTGCAAAGAGGAAATTGAAGAACTTGCGTTGTCCGTGGAGAACGAGCCGCATTTACGCAAAGCGCAAAAAGTGTTGGCTGAAGAGATGACAAGACTCATTCACGGAGAAGAAGCCCTTGAAACGGCAAAACGCATTACAGAGGCTTTATTCTCCGGGGATTTAAAATCTTTGTCCGCCAGCGAAATGCGCGATGCCTTCAAAGATGTGCCGACTGCGGAAATGGCGAAGGAAGACAAAAATATTGTCGATGTATTGGTGGAAGCAAAAATCTCTCCATCCAAACGCCAGGCGAGGGAAGACGTTACAAATGGAGCCATCTCCATCAATGGGGATAAAGTGACGGATTTGAATTATGTTGTGAGCGGCAAAGACCGTTTGGACGATGAATTTACGATCATCCGCCGCGGGAAAAAGAAATATCATATGGTGAAATTTATTGGATAAATAAGAAGGTAGGAGTGAATGGGTTAAATTTCCATTCACTCTTTTTAATTAGTATCGGGAGCAGGGAAATCCGCTTCATTTAGTGCGTTTGTTATCCTGTTTGGTGCGGATGCAGCTTTATTTAGTGCGTTTGTTATCCTGTTTGGTGCGGATGCAGCTTCATTTAGTGCGTTTGTTATCCTGTTTGGTGCGGATGCAGCTTCATTTAGTGCGTTTGTTATCCTGTTTGGTGCGGATGCAGCTTCATTTAGTGCGTTTGTTATCCTGTTTGGTGCGGATGCAGCTTTATTTAGTGCATTTGCCACTCCGTTTGGTGCGGATGCAGCTTCATTTAGTGCGTTTGTTATCCTGTTTGGTGCGGATGCAGCTTTATTTAGTGCATTTGCCACTCCGTTTGGTGCGGATGCCACTTTATTTAGTGCATTTGCTAATCCATTTAGTGCGGATACAACCAGAATTAGTGCGTTTACCCAAAAATTTAAAACGATAAAAAAACCCTGGAACTTGTAGCAAGTCCCAGGGTTCTTTTGATAAAGCCGCTAAAATTAACGTGAGTAGAACTCAACGATAAGCGCTTCGTTGATTTCAGCCGGCAATTCGGAACGTTCTGGATAACGAACGTAAGTACCTTCTTTTTTCTCTGGATCGAAAGAAAGGTATTCTGGTACGAAGTTGTTTACTTCAATCGCTTCGTTCACGATTTGTAAGTTTTTAGATTTTTCACGAAGAGAAATCACTTGACCAGGTTTTACAGTGTAAGATGGAATATCAACACGTTGACCATCCACTGTCACGTGGCCATGGTTTACTAATTGACGAGCTGCACGGCGAGTACGGGCAAGACCTAGACGATATACTAGGTTGTCCAAGCGAGATTCAAGAAGGATCATGAAGTTTTCACCATGAACCCCTTTCATTTTACCCGCTTTTACGAACAAGTTTTTGAATTGGCGTTCGTTTAAGCCGTACATATGGCGAAGTTTTTGTTTTTCTTGAAGTTGTAGACCATATTCAGTCAATTTTTTGCGTTGAGTTGGTCCATGTTGACCTGGTGCGTAAGGACGTCTTGCTAATTCCTTACCAGTGCCGCTTAGTGAAATACCAAGACGACGGGAAATTTTCCATGTTGGTCCTGTATAACGAGACATTGTGTCTCCTCCTTTTGGTTTTTTTGTTGTAAAACAAAAACCAGTTGTACCCGAGCTTATGTGTATTTTATTTTCATGTATTTTCGCCCTAGCAGCCTTTAGGGTTACTCATACACCATCCAACAATCCAATGATTATTGGAGGAATAAAATACAGCCACAAGTTTATACAACTGCTGCTTTTATTTTACACGATGTCCATTGTATATGGTTTTTCTAGTGCCGTCAAGAGAAAAACATTAACAATGATGCGGTATTTCGCACTTTTATTTGGCTAAATTTTGTATCAGTAAATCTGGGTTTACCCGCTTGAAAATTGGTTGGCCGGGAAAGCGGAAAGAAATACTACGAGACTTTCATTAAATGTATCGGATTAACGTTTGGACAAATTTTTCCAATCCAAGTCGATCTTCCTGTTTGAAACGGTTTTTCAATGGGCTGTCAATATCAAGGACGCCAATAATTTCCCCATTTTTCACCAGTGGGATGACGATTTCTGAATTGCTGCGGGCATCGCAGGCGATGTGTCCAGGGAATTGGTGGACGTCATCGACCACGATGGTTTCCCCTTTTTCTACCGCGGTGCCGCAGACGCCAAGGCCCACCGGAATTCGCACACAGGCCGGCAATCCCTGGAATGGCCCAAGGACGAGTTCCCCGTTTTTCATTAAATAAAACCCGACCCAATTGATATCGGTTAAAAATTGGTTTAACAATGCACTGGCATTGCTTAAATTGGCGATCAAATCTTCTTCCCCTTCAAGCAGTGCCGCCAGCTGTTTGGACAACAGATTATATTGTTCTTCTAAAGTGCCTTTATATTCGATTCTCGTAAACATAAACGCCTCGCCTCCTGTTTATAGAAAAATTTTTTCATAATGTTGATGCAAATCATTGACACAATGGGCATCCGAACCGAACACAAGGGGAATTTCAATGGATTTTGCATATTCGATCATTGGAAATGGAGGGTACGGTTCCAAACAGAATTTTTTGCTCAACCCGGCACTATTGACATCCAATTCATAACCATATTCCTTCATTTTATTTAATATGGCAATGATCCGGCTTTCATCATCAATGGATTGCTTATGGAAATGCTGGAATTTATGGATGAGCGTTGGATGCCCGATTCTGCGCGGTTTGTATTGCCCGAGATCGGCTTCCATTGATTGGAGTACCGTATCATAATACAAGTCATAAACGGCTTGGACACTTCCCGCTTTTTCCGCAAATTTCATGAACTCCGTTTCTGAATAATCGATGCACACATATTCCTCATTCAATTTCAAAAAATGGACGGACAGGATCGCATCATCAAGATAAGGCCCAACCGTATTGAGGAACATTTTGGTTTCTTCTTCATAACCGACGATATAATCCACTTCCAAACCGATGTGAATGTTGATATCGTTTTTATAACGCCCCTTTAATTCAGACAAAGTTTCTATGTATGGGGATAATAATTCCGGTTTCATTCCACTGTCTTTTTCGGGAGTCGGGTCAATAAAATTTTCGGGCAACGGTGCATGTTCAGTGAATGTGATATCGGTGAATCGGTGTTGAATTGCTTTTTCAATATATTTTTCCAATGGGTCTTTTGTACCGTGAGGACAAAAGGGCGTATGGATATGGCCGTCTTTTTTCATTTTTTCAACCCCTTATCAAGAAGAAATGAATAACTTTTATTAAATACTTTATTTTTTCAAACAAAAGTTCAAAAACATGGTATATTATATAACATATAGCCAATTTGCGTGAGTGTGGAATAGGAGGCTTACGATGAAGTATATCATCTTTATCATCATCGTACTATTAGCGTTATTAATAGTCGGGCTTGTCATACGGAAAAAACATACTGCCGAGATCGAGCGGCTGGAAAAAAAGAAATTGCAAATTCAACATTATCCTATTTTTGAAGAGTTGACAAAAATAAAAAATTTAAATATGAACGGTCAGACGGAAGAATTATTTGAACGTTGGCGCAACAAGTGGACGGAAGTGGTGGACGTCGACATCATCAAAATTGATTCCATGCTGTTTGATGCGGAAGAATACATAGATCGGTTTAAATTCAAAAAAGCGTCGGTGGTTGAAAAAGACATCGAGGATTATTTAAATCGATGCGATCAAATCAAAAACGAAATTTTATCCGAATTGGACGAATTAATCGGCAGTGAAGAAAAGAACCGCATTGAAATGGAGCAATTGAAAGAACAATACCGTTCCGCCCGCAAGACTCTGCTTGCGCATCAATATTCTTTTGGTCCAGCATTGGCCAATTTAGAAAAAATGCTCGAAGAATTTCCTCAGAAATTTGAAGAATATGATAAGCTGACCGGAGAAGGAAATTATTTGAATGCCAGGGAGACGGTTCTTTACCTGAGTGAAAAGTCGAAGAAAATGAATGAGTTGATCAATGAAATTCCGGCACTGTTAACAGAGATTCAAACAAAAATCCCTGCTTCCATCCATGAGTTGAGAACCGGTCAACGGGAAATGGAAGAACAGTCCTATTACTTGCAGCATCTGGAATTAACTGAACACCTGGATCAAATTGAAGAAGAATTGAAGAAACTGGAAGAAGAATTGGCGAATTTGAACGTTACACATGTGGCGGAAAGAATCCAGGAAATCAATGATGAGATCGACAACTTCTATGATTTGCTTGAAAAAGAAGTATACGCTAAAGATTATGTGGACAAGAATTGTGACCTTGCATACAAAACATTGAACGAAGTATTGAAAGCAACAAGGGAAGTAAGTACGGAAGCGGAATATGTCCAAAACAGTTACCGTCTGCCAAAGGAAGAAGCGGAGATTCCGAAAATCGGCCTAAAACAGCTTGAAGTGATCCAAAAGCGGTTTGAAGTGCTTCTTTCCCGTGTGAGGGAAGAAAAGTCCGCATACTCCAGCCTGCAGGAAGAATTGATGGAAATCAGCAATGAAATTGAACGGATTCAGGAAGTGCAAGAAGAGTTTTCAAACCGGTTGAAGAATTTGCGCATTGATGAAAATAAAGCCCGAACAAAATTGAATTCATTGAAAAAAATGTTGCAGGAAACCGATCGGATGTTGCACAAGGCAAACATCCCCGGCATCCCGGAGGAAATGGATGCGCGTCTGGAAGAAGCGGAAGAGCAATTATTTGTTGTCATGCAAAGCCTCCAAGAAGTTCCATTAAATATGAATTTAGTCAACAGCAATTTGGATAAAGCGGAAAAATGTATCCAAAATGTGCAAAAACAAGCAAAAGAAATGATTGAAAACGTGATGTTGATTGAACGGATTATCCAGTACGGCAATCGTTACCGTTCCAATCCAAACGTTCATGAGTTATTGCTTCAGGCGGAAGAAGCGTTCCACAATTTCCGTTATATCAAAGCGTTGGAATTGGCGGCGGAAGCCGTGGAGCTTGCAGAACCGGGAGCGATTAAGCGCATCGAAGAACTTGTGCAAGAAGAAGTATTCGAAAAAACGAAACAATAATTTATGCAGAGATGCTGATTTAAGGGTATAATAGTATCAAAATGTTGTATCGTGGGAGATACCATTTTGCTATTAACTTTCGTTTTCAAGTACCTATTGTTCTTTTATTTTTCAATAGTCAGTATTAAAATGGTTGGTTGTCCGGAAAGTATTCGCTTTCTGTACAACCTTTTCTTTTGAAAATCCCGTATATAGAAGGTTGGTAATGATGATTTATTTTGATAACAGTGCAACAACACAACCCTACGAAGAAGTGTTACAAACATTTGTTGAAGTAAACAAAAACTATTATGCCAATCCGGCTTCCATCCATGCCTTTGGTGTGGAAGTCAATGAACTGTTGGAAGCGGCAAGAAACCAAATCGCAACTATTTTAAAAACAAAGCCCGAACATATTTTATTCACTTCCGGTGGTACAGAATCAAACAACTTTGCCATTTTTGGTGTCGCAAAGGCCAACAAGCATATCGGAAAACATATCATTACAACGGAAATTGAACATGCCTCCGTGCTTGAAGCCTATAAATCACTGGAAAATGAAGGGTATGAAGTGGATTATTTGTCGGTCGACAAACATGGGGTCATTTCCTTGGATGAATTGCGGGAAAAGCTCCGCAAAGATACGATGCTTGTGACGATGATGCATGTCAACAATGAGATGGGAGCCATTCAGCCGATTGAAGAAGCGGCAAAAATCATTCAACAACATTCCCGCGCCATCTTTCATGTGGATGCAGTGCAAAGTTTTGGAAAATTGAATGTCCAGTTCAATGGAGACGCCGGACCGGACATCATTACGGTTTCCGGCCATAAGATTCATGGTCTGAAAGGTACCGGGTTCATTGCGTTCAAGAGAAAATTGAATATCGCCCCTTTGATTGTCGGCGGTGGACAAGAATTTGGTTTGAGAAGCGGAACGGTGGCTGTCCCACAGGCAGTCGCATTGGCAAAAGCTTGCCGTATTGCCGTGGAACGTTTGCAAGAACATCAGGCGAAATTTACAAAATGGCGTGATGAACTCATTGATTATTTCACGACTTTCGGCAATCATATCTATATACTTTCCTCAAAAGAAGGCGCTCCTCATATTGTGTCCTTTAGCGTGAAGGATCTGAAGGGCGAAGTCATCATTAATGCGTTGCAAAAACGGGGAGTGATTGTTTCCACATCCAGCGCATGTTCGTCAAGACAAAAGAAAACAAGCCATGTGGTGGAAGCGTTAAAAGTGGATCCGCATTTTAAAGAAGGTGTCATTCGCATCAGTTTCGGAGCAAAAAATACGGATGAAGAAATCGAACAGTTTAAAGCCATTTTCAAAGAAGTTATGAAAGAACTAAAAGGAGTATAATACTATGCTTTGGAAAGAAATATTGATCAGATATGGTGAATTGACGACGAAGGGACGGAATCGGAAAGATTTTATCCAGCAATTGAAATATAACATCAAATACATCTCTTCCGATATCGGGCGCCTAATAATCCGGGCTGAACGGGACCGGATGTATATTGAACTGGATAATGAAGAGCAATTTGAAAAATTGATGGAAAAATTGCCACGGGTATTTGGAATTTCATCATTCAGCCCGGTTGCCATGTGCGAAAAAGAGATGGGCAGCATCCAACAACTTGCCCAAACAATCATGGACCGTTATAAAGATCGGGAAATCACTTTTAAAGTGGAAGTGCACCGTTCAGATAAATCTTTCCCTTATCAAACATATGATATACAGAAAGCGGTCGGGGGATATTTATTAAAAAACAATCCGAATTTATCGGTCAATGTTAAAAATCCGGATGTGGAACTTCGGGTTGAAATCCGAAAAGAAGCCGCTTATTTGATGTCCGAAGTGATTCATGGGGCGGGCGGAATGCCGGTGGGATCCAACGGAAAATCCCTATTGCTGCTTTCCGGCGGAATCGACAGCCCGGTGGCAGGTTATTTAATGATGAAACGCGGCGTAAGAATCGATGCGATTCACTTTTTCAGCCCGCCATATACAAGTGAACAATCGCTGCAGAAGGTAAAAGATTTGGCCAATGAATTGACGAAATTCGGTTCTTCCATCCATCTGCATGTCATTCCGTTTACAGAATTGCAAGTATTAATCAAAGATACAGTGCCTGCGGAAATGCTCATGACGACAACGCGCAGAATGATGATGAAAATTGCGGACCGGGTGCGTGAAGAAATTGGTGCGCTTGGACTGGTCACTGGCGAAAGTTTGGGACAAGTGGCAAGCCAGACGCTGGAAAGTTTGACGGCCATCAATGCGGTAACGAATACGCCGATTTTGCGTCCGTTGATTTCTTTCGACAAGCTTGAAATCATTGACATCGCTCAGCAAATCGGCACGTACGAAATATCCATCAAGCCGTATGAAGACTGCTGCACGGTCTTTACGCCAGCCAATCCGAAAACAAGACCAAAATTGGAGCGCGTCACTCATTTTGAATCCCAGGTGGACTTTGAAGAATATATTGAACGGGCTGTGAAGAATAGAGAAGTCTATATCTTCCCTGAAAAGCGTGTGAAAGAAAATAAATTTAAACATCTACTATAATCTCATTCTCTCCTTCAACCGGTAATAGTAGTACAATTTACCTCTCACCTTTTGTGTATTAAAAAATCATTCCGGCACATTCTAAATGCACAAGGAGGTGAGAGAGATGGCTACAAACAACTCTGGAGGCAGAAACAAATTATTAGTTCCTGGTGCAAACGCAGCTTTAGATCAAATGAAATATGAAATTGCACAAGAGTTTGGTGTTCAACTCGGACCTGAAGCTTCCGCTCGTGCGAACGGATCAGTCGGAGGAGAAATCACTAAACGTCTAGTGCAAATGGCTGAGTCACAATTACGTGGCACTCAACAATAAGTAATAGAGGGCTAGTAGCATAATGCTACTGGCCTTTTTTTATTATTCGTTTGTTTTTACTATTTTTATCTATTAAACAAAAGATTTGGCTCTATAATATTTGGTGTTGGTGAGTATAAACCAGCACCAATTTTTTTGAACAAAAAAAATGAGACAGTGACAAAACTCTGGTAAAATGTAATCGCCAAAACACATTTTCCAAAGGAGTTGTGTCACATGTCTCACCATCATTCTATACGAAACCTACTCAATATAAAAGATAAAAATATCACATTTGATGAAAATTTTTGTGCAGAAGAACTCATTAAAGGGGTCCAATCAAAAGTCTTTTATGGCCAATTAACTTACCAACCAAAAGCGTGCTATGCTTGTGGACATGTCTTTGATGATCAAATCATTAAACACGGTTTTAAAACGTCTCTCATTAAAATGCCTAGTGTTTCAGGTTTTCATACCTACTTAAAATTGCGTAAACAGCGTTATTTCTGTAAACATTGTCATTCCACGTTTACTTTAAAAACGAGCGTCGTGGCTAAAAACTGTTGTATTTCCAACAATACTAAAGTATCGATTGCTTTAAACGCCAAAGATAAAATATCCGAAAAAGATATTGCGATGAAACATAATGTTTCTCATGCCACTGTCAGTCGAGTCATTGACAGCTTTTATATCTACTATCAACCAAATGTTCACTACCTTCCAAAGCATTTGTGTTTTGATGAGTTTAAATCAGTGAAATCCGCAGCTGGAGCGATGTCCTTTATTTTCTGTGACTCTGAAACGGGGGAGATGGTGGATATCGTGGAGGACCGAAGATTACATGTCCTCAAAGAGTATTTCTTACGGTATTCCAAGAAGGCGAGAGATGCGGTAAAAACGATTGTCATCGATATGTACAGCCCTTATATTTCCTTAATCCAAGAAGTTTTCCCTAAAGCGGAAATCATACTCGACAAATTCCATATCCTCCAACTATTTAGCAGAGCTTTAAACAAAACGCGCATCAACGTCATGAATCGGGATAAAAAGAATTACAATAAATTGAAAAAATACTGGAAGCTCCTTCTGAAAGATCAAACAAAACTTGATTATAAGAACTATAAATATCATCGTTGCTTTAAAAAGCATATGTGTGAGGTGGAGATTCTCCACTATCTCATTGATTTAGATTCTGAATTAAAAGCGTCCTATGAGTTATACCAATACGTTCGCCATTGCATCAAAACCAAAGACTTTGAGCTCCTAAAGAAAACATTAGAGAATAAACAAAATATCGTTTCCAGCTATATGAAAACCGCCATCAAGACAATCAACAAATACATCAATTACATGGAGAATACGTTGAAATATGATTATAACAACGGCATTTTAGAGGGGATTAATAACAAAATCAAAGTGATTAAACGCATTTCTTTCGGTTATCGATCCTTCTATCACTTTAGAAACCGAATATTCATTACCCAAAACTTAGCGAAAATAAAAACAGCTTAGGGGAACCTCGAATTTCCCCTAAGCCATCCGATTACATATTACCAAATAATGTCACTAAAATTTATTCACCAACACCATTTGACAAAGAACCAAAGATTTTCTATTATGAAGAATATTTTGCTATTTTGTTCGTATATAATTATAATTAGGATAATATTTTCAATTTTTCAAATTAAGGGGGAATTTGCTTGAAGAGGGAAGATTTGATTGCACCAGAAAACTATAACATTGTGGATGAATTTGAAAAATGGGCAAAAGATGAGAGTAAATTGGCGTTATTGGTTCGCCATGAAGACGGCACCACTGAGCAGATCACCTTTGTTGAACTTTTAAAAAGAGCCAATAAAGTGGCGAATTTATTTAAAAGCCATGGCCTGGAAAAAGGCGATGTGATTCTTGTCATGGTTCCGCGTTCTGCTGAAGCCTACGCTACATACATCGGTGCATTAAAAGCAGGACTTTCAATCATTCCAAGCTCTGAAATGTTAAGAGCAAAAGATATCGACTATCGCATTGAACATTCCGGTGCGAAAGGGATTGTGGCCTTTTCCAATGAAATCGCTCAATTTGAAGACGTCAAATCCTTGGATGGATTGAAACTTTTCGTTTACGGGGAAGCGGAAGAACCTTGGATTCAAATTGAAAAAGCCGTTGAAAATTTATCGGATGAGTTTAATGAAGTACAAACAAAAAGCTCCGATATCGCTTTCTTATCTTACACAAGCGGAACAACCGGAAATCCGAAAGGTGTAATCCACACTCATAGTTGGGGTTACGCACATTTGCGGACAGCCGCTGAGCACTGGCTCGGTGTGAAAGAAAATGATGTGGCTTGGGCGACGGCAGCACCTGGCTGGCAAAAGTGGATTTGGAGCCCATTCCTGGCGATTTTGGGAAGCGGCGGCACAGCCTTCGTTTATACAGGAAAATTCGATCCAAAAACGTATCTGCAATTATTGCAAGATTATAAGGTCAATGTATTATGCTGTACGCCGACGGAATATCGTTTAATGGCAAAAGTGGACGGGCTGGAATCTTATGATTTGTCGAATTTAAAAAGTGCCGTTTCCGCAGGGGAGCCGTTAAACAGCGAAGTCATCAACAAATTCCTGAATGTATTTAATATTCAAGTCCGCGATGGATATGGACAAACTGAAAATACACTGCTCGTTGGTACTATGCTGGGCATGAAGCCGAAACCAGGTTCCATGGGCAAACCGACTCCGGGAAATGTGGTGGAAATTATCAATGAAAACGGGGAACCGGCAAAACCGGGAGAAGTTGGCGATATTGCCGTCCATTCATCCACTCCTGCCCTCTTCAAAGGTTATTACAAAGATCCAGAACGTACGCAAATGCAATTCCGCGGAGAATGGTTCCTGACAGGTGACCGGGCGTACAAAGATGAAGAAGGCTACTTCTGGTTTGAAGGACGCGGTGACGACATCATCATTTCCTCCGGCTACACAATCGGTCCTTTCGAAGTGGAAGATGCCCTTGTAAAACATCCAGCTGTAAAAGAATGTGCAGTTGTGGCAAGTCCTGACGAAATTCGCGGAAGTATTGTAAAGGCTTTCGTTGTATTGAAAGACCCAACATTAAAAAATAGTCCAACCCTTGTTCAGGAATTGCAAGAGCATGTGAAAAACATTACAGCCCCATATAAATATCCGAGAGCGATTGAATTCATTGATGAATTGCCTAAAACCACTTCCGGTAAAATTCGCAGAGTCGAATTGCGCCAAAGAGAATGGCAAAAACAAACAGCGAAATGATTCACACCTTCCCATTTCATAAATAAACCAATATTTCATAAAATATACAAATTTAAGGCATTCAGAGAAGATAATGGCTTTCTGAATGTCTTTTTTTCATGTAACCTTATATTAGTAAAGAAAATTTTATAATTTTTTGAAACAATTGGCTTTCCAAAACGTATGAAAGGTGAAGGAGGTTAAAAAATGAATGTAAAAAGATGGATTGCACTTATTTTTGCGGTTATTTTGCTGTTTGTTTCAATTGGAATCAATGCATTGATGTCGATTCTCAAGACGGATATTTTCAGCGGGTTTGATTCCTTGACAACAACAGAATTAACCGAAACGGTTGTCGAACCGGGATCTTTTGATGAACGAATCGCTTTGCTTTCAGTGGATGGAGTCATTCAGGATGTAGGCTCAAGCACGCCGTGGACAACTTTGGCATATGATCATCAAATGTTTTTGGCTTCATTGGATCAAATTTTGCAAGACGATACGGTAAAAGGTGTTGTATTGTATGTTAACTCGCCAGGTGGCGGGGTCATTGAATCCGCGGAGATTCATGATAAATTGGTGCAAATCAAAAAGGAAAAAGGTATTCCAATATATGTTTCAATGGGATCGATGGCTGCTTCAGGAGGTTATTACATTTCTGCCCCTGCGGACAAAATTTTTGCCCATCGTGAAACTGTCACAGGTTCCATCGGTGTCATTATGCAAAACTACAACTACTCAGAACTTGCCAAAAATTTAGGAGTCGAAATTGAAACTATCAAATCCGGCGCACATAAAGACATGTTCAGCGGCACAAGACCTTCCACCGAAGAAGAAAAAGCGATGCTTCAGGAAATGATCAATGAATCCTATGAAGCGTTTGTGGATGTAGTGGAACAAGGCAGAAACATGTCCGAAGCGGAAGTGAAAAAAGTGGCGGATGGACGGATTTTAAGCGGAAGCCAGGCGATGAGAGCCGGTTTGGTGGATGAGTTGGGCAATTTGGAAGATGTCATTCAAGCAATAAGAAAAGATCATAAACTGGAAGATGCGGAATTGTTTGAATACGAGTCCGGTTTTGGAACTTTTTCATCTTTGCTGGCATCGAAAATGGGTACAATCTTTGGCCCTTCAGCAGAAGAGAGACTATTGAAGAAATTGATGAGTTCTTATGAATCACCTCGATTGATGTATTTATATGGTCAAAATTAAGGAGGGCTGAAAATGACGGGTTATAATCCAGAAAATGAACGGAAAACTCCTGCCCAAGAAACGAATGACAATATTTCAGCGAATGAACAGGAACAGAATGATTCAATCTATGATAATGACCACGTTGAAACATCCTCAAATGAAGAAAATATGGGGGCTGCGGAAAGGGAAATAAATGAATCCGGCCAACCATTGGCGGAAAAAACCGCGGAAGAATCTGTTGCAGCGATCAATAACAATGAATTTTTAAGCGAAGGGAAGAAGGAAGAGGCCATTGAAACAAAAACCGTAAGAGAAACGGAAATTGTTGAAGAATATGAGGAAAAAACAGCCGGTTTTTGGATTCGGTTCTTGGCGTTCATAACAGACGGTCTCATCGTCAGTGCAATCGTATCCATATTGGTTAAACCAATCTTCTATTTTTTGGACTTGGATATGTCCACTTCCGATTGGTTTGCACCGTTTACGATTATTTCAGGAATTTTCTATTACGGTTACTTTATCATTATGACAAAGTTCTGGCAGCAAACGGTCGGCAAGATGATTTTCGGATTAAAAGTGAAATCGCTGAAAGAGGAAAAACTTTCATGGAGTACTGTATTGTTCCGGGAATTGGTGGCGCGCTTCATCAATAATACCGTTTGGTTATCTTATCTTGCAGTTGCGTTTACGCCGAAAAACCGGGGAATCCAGGACTATATTGCCGATACCATTGTGGTGCAGGAAAATGTGTATGTAAAAAATGAAAAGACTGTGATTAGAGAAAAGATCATTGAAATTGACGGCCATTCCAACCATCAGACAGCTTGATCAATCACCATTCAGCATCCATCGTTTCTTTGGATGCTGAATGGTTTTTTGATTTTCAAGTTAAGTTATTTGCTTAGTGGGGAAAGTGTTTAGTAAGATGAAATTAGTAGAAAAAAAGGAGGAATGTTCTAGTGGCTCAAGTAACATTTAAAAATAACCCGGTGACATTGTTGGGAAATGAAGTGAAAGTGGGTGACAAAGCGCCGGATTTCACAGTGCTTGCCAATGATTTATCACCTGTCACTTTAAAAGATTCAGAAGGGAAAATCCGCTTATTTGCGACAGTTCCATCTCTTGATACAGGCGTTTGTGATGCGGAAACCCGCCGTTTTAACGAAGAAGCGGCAAAATTGGGGGACGATGTCATCGTTTACACGGTGTCCGTCGACTTGCCTTTCGCTCAAAAACGCTGGTGCGGTGCAGCGGGCATCGATCGTGTAGTCACTGTATCCGACCACAAAGATCTTTCCTTTGGAAAAGCTTATGGTGTGGCGATTGAAGAATTGCGTCTTTTGGCCCGTGCAGTGTTTGTCGTTGATCGGGAAGGCATTGTACGTTATGTGGAATATGTTTCTGAAACAACGAACCATCCGGACTATGAAGCGGCTATTAAAGCTGTAAAAGAACTTCTTTAATGGTTTAGAAATCGTAACAAAAGGTTATTACTTGTAAGATATCTTTTATCCGGTTTTTCGGTTATTATTATATTGGGCTGATTATTGTAGACAAAGTCATCGCGGCTTTGTCTACACTCATTTTTTGTCCGTTTTACATATCGTCACACCAATTAGAACGGGATTTGTGAAAGGAAGAACAGAATGGAAAGAATTGAGCAAATATTTGCCTTTATAAATAAAAAGGCCGAGGAATTTGAACGTTCAAGCAAGTCAACTTATTTGGAGGGTGTGCTCACAACGCTCAGAGGAGTTTTGGATGGAGAGTTTCAATTTCCGGTTGAAGCGGCAACGAAGGAAGAAACCCGCAAAGCGATTCAGCTCGCCATATTGAAAGGCATGCGTGAATCATCGCAACCCAACCATCAGATGACACCGGATTCTTTGGGATTGTTGATCACTTACTTTGTCGAGCAATTCTATGAAGAAAAATTGGAAAATGGCATGATATCCATTCTTGACCCTGCATTAGGAACAGGAAATTTAATGTTTACCATCATGAATCAGTTGGACGGCAAAATTTTGGCTGCAGGGGTGGAAGTTGATGAATTGCTGATTCAATTGGCGAGTGAGATTGCTGAACTCATCGAGCAGCCGATTGAACTGTATCATCAAGATGCGCTAAGACCGTTGCTTATTGAACCGGCAGATCTCGTCGTTTGCGATTTGCCTGTCGGTTATTATCCAAACGATGAAGTGGCAAAAGACTACGAATTATGCGCAAAAAACGAGATGAGCTATGCCCATCATTTATATATTGAACAATCATTGCGATACACAAAAGAAGGCGGATATTTAATATTTTTGATACCAGCCACATTATTCGAGTCGGGACAGGCGGAAATGCTCCATAAGTTTTTGAAAAAGCATGCATGGATTCAGGCAGTGATTCAATTGCCGGAAAACATCTTCAAATCAAAACAGCATGAAAAGAGCCTTTTCATTTTGCAAAAGAAAAGCGATCAGTTGCGCCCTCCGAAAGAAGTGCTGCTTGCCAAAGTTCCGAATATGTCGAACAAACAGGCGCTTTCACTGTTCTTTGAAAAGATTCGAATGTGGAAAGAAAACAATTTGAGCAAGTAAGTACCCGATAACAGGTTTAGAATTTGCATAAATCCGGAAAAATATAGATGACTCCCATATAAAAAGGTGCTGCCTCGAATTGTAGGCGCACCTTTTTATTTACATCATTTTTTGTTTTTTGCAAATGCCAGTTGAAAGACGTTGACCACCGGTTTTCGGGACAGCAAATACACAATCAGAAGGCTTGATACAAAGAGTATCCAATACTGGCTTGTTTCGATAATGTATTGCTTGATGGGATGATCGTGGTAAATCCGGACGATCCCCATATGAAGCAGGTAGATGACCATGGTCGATTGGCCGATGGAAGTAAGAAAGCTTTGTTTTTTTGGCACCAAGGTCAAAAAGACGAAGGTGGCCAAAAACTGAACGCCGTAAGTGGCCAATCGCATGAGTGCCGAGTATTCAATTGTGTCCGCGATTTCTTCATATGGTCTTTTTCCCAATAGCCAAAATCGATAGTCGAGCGGGGCGTACCGGGCAATCAAGATGAACCCGACAATCGCAACAATGATGCCGAGAACCGTATTCATGCGGGATTTTAATCGGACAAAATGCTCCTCTTTTAAATGATAGCCGGCCAAGAAAAATGGAAAGAAGAAAAAGGTGCGGGACAGACTCAAAAATTCATCCACTTCTGTGTCGTACCCAATTAAAAGGGAAATGGCGATGGCCATCAGGAGCCCATATTTCAATTTGCCGAAAAAATACAGAAGTACATTCCAAAAGATCAAACTCATTAAAAACCAAAGTCCCCATCTCGGGATAAACAAACTATAACTGATGTCATCGTGAAAGATGAAGTCATAGTAAAGCGTATAGAACACTTGAAAGATTACATATGGAATGAGGAGTTTTTTTACAAGTTTTTTAAAATATCCCTGTTCATAAATTTTTTTTGCGAAATATCCTGAAATCAATATAAAAGCAGGCATATGAAAGGTATAAATGAATAAATAAACGTCGGCGATCAGTTCATCATGTTCGATAAATTCACTGCTCATATGGCCAAGGACCACAAGGATAATCAATAATGCCCTTGCGTTATCAAAATAAGGAATCCGTTTCAATTCAACCATTCTTTCTGTTTTTCATCATGATTAATTGTCAAATGTTATCAGCAATGTAGAATAGAATTGTGCTAATCTTGAAATCAACTTTTCTATAATGAATAAAAGACAGTAATAGTTTTAACACATTTCGACAGATATCGCCATCAGGAAAAGTTGATAAAAACGTAAAATTGTTGACAATTTGTATCGCCAGATTGCAGCAATAGGAAAGGTTGGAAACGAATGATTGGAAAAATGGCCACAAAAAAACTGCCCGGGAAGCTCGAGGCTTTCCAGACAGCCTTTTCCAAATATGAATATTAGTTTTCAGGAGTGCGGACAACTAGCACATCACATTTTGCGGAACGGACAATCGCTTCAGAAACTGAACCGATTAGGAAACGTTCAACTGCGTTCAAACCTGTTGCACCGCAGACAATCAAATCAGCATCAACTAATTTGGATAATTCCTTCGTAATGATTGTTTTTGGAGAACCATATTCTATGATTACGTTTACATTTTTTACGCCAGCTTCTTCTGCTTGCTTTTTATATCCTTCAAGCAATTCTTCGGAAAATGCCTGAGCCTTTTCGGCAATGGAACGATCGTATGCTTCAATTGCAGCAAATGAACGTGTGTCAATTACGTTTACCAAGTGCAATTTTGCATCGTCGTTTTGTTTAGCAAAATCAATCGCTTTTTTGAATGCATATTCTGCTTCTTTTGAACCATCCACAGCTACTACAATATTCTTATAATTTACCATAAGGCTTACCTCCTTTTACTATGTTATTATTATATCAAATTTTCAGATAATGGGAATAGAAATTAGAGAAAAATGTAAAAAAATTCACATATTATTCTAAAAATTGTCGTAAATTTTGTTGGAAATTTTAATTTTTTGTTAATCCGTTGTGAACTTCATTGAATTGCATTTCCCCCTTTTTGGGGGGATTTTTTTCATATTTTGATTCTATTTTTATTTCATAATTGTTAGAATAAAAAATGATGACAGAATTTTGAATTTTGCAGAAAAGGATGGGATCTTCGAGTGAAAATTGGTATTCCTAAAGAAATTAAGAACAATGAGAATCGTGTCGCAATGACGCCTGCGGGGGTCGTTACATTAACCAATGCAGGCCATGAAGTATATATTGAAACCGGTGCGGGTTTGGGTTCTTCTTTCACTGATGAGGATTATGCCGCTGCGGGAGCAAAAATTGTCAAAACCGCTGAAGAAGCATGGTCACAAGAGCTGATTTTGAAAGTGAAAGAGCCGATTAAAAGTGAATATCAATATTTTTATGAGGGACAAATCCTCTTCACTTATTTGCATTTGGCGCCTGAATATGAATTGACACAAGCATTGCTTGATCGAAAAGTGGTTGGAATTGCATACGAAACTGTGCAAATGCCTAATGGTTCCCTGCCTCTTTTGACGCCGATGAGCGAAGTGGCTGGGAAAATGAGTGTGCAAATCGGTGCGCATTTCCTGGAAAAATTGAATGGAGGCAATGGAATTTTATTAGGTGGGGTTTCAGGCGTTCCCCGTGGAAAAGTGACCATCATAGGCGGTGGGGTTGCCGGGACAAACGCCGCCCGCGTTGCCATTGGGATGGGAGCGGATGTGACAATGATCGATGTAAACCCTGACCGTTTACGTCAATTGGAGGATATTTTTGGCACTTCCGTTCAAACGTTGATGTCCAATCCATATAATATTGCCGAGTCCGTGAAAAATTCCGATTTGGTGATCAGCTCCGTATTAATTCCTGGAGCAAGAGCGCCGAAATTGGTGACAGAAGAAATGGTGAAGCAAATGAAGCCGGGCTCTGTAATTGTCGATATTGCCATCGACCAGGGAGGAAGCACGGAAATCACCGCAAACAACCCTACTTCCCATGACGAGCCGACCTTTGAAAAATATGGCGTGCTTCATTATGCGGTGCCGAATATTCCGGGAGCGGTACCGAGAACTTCCACTCTTGCCTTGACGAATGTCACAGTGCCATATGCGCTGCAAATTGCCAACAAAGGCTATAAACAAGCCTGCTTGGAAAATGAGGCGTTGAAAAAAGGAATCAACACTTTGAAAGGATATGTAGTATACAAGGCGGTTGCTGAGGCGCAACAGCGGGATTATGCATCTGTGGAAACATTGCTGAAAGAAGATTAAATCATTTCATTCACTACTTGGAATCTATTTTCCAAGTAGTTTTTTTATGCATTTGTAATATTTCAAAAATTCGGTTAATAGAATAAAAAATAGAAATTACATTACTTGCGTAGTGTAAATTTAATAGATTTCCAAATCAGGGGGGTCATGATGAAAAGATATCAACACTTCTTTTTGACAATGTTGGCAGCATTCTCGCTATTGGTTTTGGCTGCTTGCGGCAATTCGACAAGCGGCGGTGAAGAAAGCGATGCGACTGATGAAGGGCAAGCAACAGGTGGTGCAATCGAAGCGAAAATCGGGGTCATCTCCTATTTGTCCGGTGCCGGAGCCGCCTATGGAGAGGCGATAACACAAGGGTTGAAATTGGCGCAAAAAGAAATTAATGAGCAGGGCGAAGTCCATATTGATTTAGTGATAGAAGATTCGGCAGGAGAAGCGGAACAGGCGGTGAACGTTGGACAGAAATTGATGGCGGACGACTCCATTCTCGCGATTATTGGCCCAACGTTAAGCACGGAATTCTTTGCCGTTGCTCCGGAAGCGGATTTGAATGGAATTACGATTATGGGAACATCCACAACCGTTGATGGGATTCCTGAAATCGGCGATTACGTTTTCCGAAATGCCGTTCCTGAATCATTGGCGATACCAGCGGCCATTGAAAAAGCGGTGAAAAGAACAGGGGCAAAGAAAGTGGCCCTCATTTATGGAAACGATGATGCTTTAACAAAAGGCGGATTTGAAGTAATGAAAAGAAAAGCCGAAGAAATGGGATTAGAAATTACAACCATTGAAACATATCAAAAAGGGCAAAGTGATTATAAAGCGCAACTGACAAAGATCAAAAATTCAAATCCGGACCTGGTGTTGGCATCCTGTCTATATAATGAAGGGGCTGTCATTCTCGATCAGGCACGCAAAATGGGCATTTCCGTTCCGTTCGTTGGCGGAAACGGTTTCAATTCACCCCAAGTCATCGAGATTGCAGGTGACGCGGCAAATGGTTTAATCGTAGGAACACCTTACTTCGGAGATTCTGAAGATCCAAAAATCGTCGAATTCAACAAAAATTACGAAGCGGAATTCGGGAAAAAGCCGGACCAATTCGCTGCGCAAGCATATGATGCTCTCTACATCTATGCGGATGCCATCAAGAGAGCCGGCACTGGGGAGGACCGTGATGCTTTCCGCGATGCGTTGGCAGCGACAAAAGATTTTGATGGCATTTTAGGAAAATTCTCCTTCGACGACGTGGGTGACGTGGTGATGGACGTTACCGTAGTAGAAATAAAAGATGGGAAATTTGTAGAATTCGAGGAGTAACCTCGAATTCTGCTTTTCATGAAGGGTGATCGATTATGCTGATTGAACAGTTAATCAATGGCGTGACGTTAGGGAGCATTTATGCGATTGTCGCCCTCGGGTTTACGCTCGTTTTTGGCGTCCTGGGCATCATCAACATGGCCCATGGAGAAATTTTCATGGTGGGGGCATTTATCGGCGTATTGACGACAAGCGTACTGGGCTGGCCGCTGTGGCTTGCATTTCTTGCATCGATTGTCGTTACGGCCATTTTGGGATATTTCTTGGAAGTTTTCAGTTTGCGTCCGTTAAGAGGAAAAAAGGGCGTATCCCATTTGGCGCCATTAATCAGCACGATTGGGGTATCCATTTTCCTTGAAAATTTGTCCCATCATTTGTTTGGCGCCGGGAACAAACCTTTTCGCGCTGAATTTGCGGAGATCCGATTTGAAATCGGATCGGTGACGATTTATTTAGTGCAGATAACTATTTTTGTCATCTCGGTCATTTTAATGATTGGATTATCCATATGGCTATCGAAAACCAAAGCGGGAAAAGCGCTGAGAGCCACTGCGGAGAATATCGAAACGGCAAGCATTCTCGGCGTCGATACGAAAAAAATCATCACGTTGACGGTGATGATTGCTTCCGGTATGGGAGGCATCGCGGGAATTTTGGTCGGCATGGCTTTCAACTCTGTAAGTCCTCAGATGGGATTATCGATGGGGTTGAAAGGGCTTGCCATCATCATCTTAGGGGGAATGGGAAGCGTGAAAGGAGCGGTCGTTGGCGGCTTGATTCTCGGTTTGTCCGAAACATTCCTTGTTGCCTATGGTGATTCAGGATATCGGGATGCCATCGCCTTTATCATGATTATTCTCATTTTACTAATCCGTCCACAAGGAATATTCGGTTCCAAGGCGGCGGAGGGCAGGTGATAAGATGTTGGGAGAAGTGTTAAATCCATACTATTTGCAAGTGTTATGCTTCATTTTGATTAATATCATGTTGGCTTTAAGTGTGTATGTCCCATTGTCAAGCGGACAATTATCGTTGGGAAGCGCGGGATTTATGGGAATCGGTGCATACACATCCGCACTCCTGGCTATTCATTTTGAACTGCCCCTTTATATCACCATCCTGGTTGGCGCACTATTGGCAGGAGTGGTCGGCATCATTGTCGGAATCCCTTCATTAAGACTGACAGGGGTGTATTTGGCCATTGCCACATTAGGCTTTGGGGAAGTGATTCGCGTATTCTTTATCAATTGGGAGAACGTGACGAAAGGATCGGTCGGACTGACGGGAATCCCCCAATTGGGAAGATCTTTGTTGAACGTTGCGAAAGCGGCGGGGTTGGAACCCGGAGCATTCGGTTTGAGAAATAACCAATTTGTTTATTTGGCTCTTGCCATTTTGTTATTGATCATTGTGTCGGTTCTGTTGTGGTTTGTGATTCGCCAGAAAAATTCGAGAATTGGAAGGGCGTTTGCTTCCATCCAAATGGACGAGAAAGCCGCAGAATCGATGGGAATCAATATCACTTATTATAAAGTGCTGGCTTTTGCCCAGGGGGCTTTTATCGCAGGTCTTGCCGGAGCTCTTTTTGCCCATACCATCGGCTTTATTTCACCTGCCGATTTTTCGTACCATCGGGCAGTGGAAATTTTGATCTTTACGGTATTTGGCGGCAGTGAACTGGTCATCGGTTCCGTTTTTGGAGCGGTGATCTTGACATTGCTTCCTGAATTATTGCGTTCTGTCAGCGACTATCGTTACATTTTGTACGGGATTATGCTTGTGATTTTAATGGCCGTTCGCCCTCAAGGCATTTTGGATGTCCATTTATTACTCCGGATGAGAGGAAAAAGAATGAAAAGGGGGACTGGCTGATGGTCCTTGAAGTAAAAAATATCACAAAAAGTTTTGGCGGTATCACCGCATTAAAAAATATCTCTTTTTCCATACAACAAGGTGAAATTTACGGTTTAATCGGACCAAACGGAGCCGGTAAGACGACGATGTTCAATTGCATCACCAATCTGGTGGAACCGACTTCCGGAGAGATTTTTTTTAATGGAGAAAAGATTACGGGGTTGAAGCCTTATAAAATCACCGAGAAAGGTATTTGCAGGACATACCAAAACATCCGTTTGTTTCCTAAACTGACCGCATTGCAAAATGTGATGGTCGGCGGACATTCAAGAGTGAATTCAGGGGTTTTCCGGAGCGTTTTGCGGGTGAAATCACAGAAGAAAGAGGAACAAAGGCTGAAGGAAAAAGCGGAAGAATTGTTGGCGCTCGTCGGGCTGGAACAATGGAAGGATCAATTTGCGGAAAATCTGGCGTACGGTCAGCAAAGAAGGTTGGAGATAGCAAGGGCACTGGCGAGCAATCCAACACTATTATTGCTTGATGAACCGGCGGCCGGCATGAATGAAACCGAGACGGAAAGCCTCTTTGAGCTGATTAAAACCATCCAATCAATGGGCGTTACCGTTCTCATCATTGAACATGATATGTCCCTGGTGATGAGGTTATGCGATCGGATCACTGTTTTAAACTTTGGGGAGAAGTTGGCGGAAGGGAAGCCGGAAGAGATTCAAAATAATGAAGCGGTGATCGAGGCTTACCTCGGCAAAGAGGAGGAAGAGTCGATTGCTTAAGTTGACAAACATCGAAACCTATTATGGACAGATTCAGGCTTTAAAAGGAATCAATCTGGAAGTGGAGGAAGGGAAAATCGTCACCCTTCTTGGAGCGAATGGGGCCGGCAAATCGACGACGATGCGGACGATTGCAGGTCTGTTAAAACCAAAAAAAGGGACGGTGGAATTTTTAGGTCAAAATGTGACGGGATTGAAACCCCATCAACTCCTGAGAAAAGGAATCGCGCTCGTTCCCGAAGGACGCGCGATCTTATCAACAATGACCGTGCTGGAAAATCTTGAAATGGGCGCATATCATCGAAAAGATGGCAATGTAAAAGAGGACATCAAACAGGTGATGAAACGGTTTCCCATTTTGGAGGAACGCCAAACTCAATTGGCAGGCACGTTGTCTGGCGGCCAGCAGCAAATGCTGGCCATCGCCCGCGCATTGCTTTCAAAACCGAAGCTGTTGCTGCTGGATGAACCATCGATGGGGCTTGCTCCCATCATTGTTTCGGAAATCTTTCGCATCATTCAAGAGATTAAAGAGGAAGGAACAACCGTATTAGTGGTGGAACAAAATGCGAAACAAGCGTTGAAAATCGCGGATTATGGTTATGTCATGGAAACCGGAAAAATCATCATGGAAGGTTTCGCAAAAGATTTGCTCAAAGATGAGCGGATCGTTGAAGCGTATTTGGGGAAAAAGAAAACGACGGTATAAAAAATGGAGCTTCTCAAGTCTCAAGGAGAAAGAGAAGCTCCGTCACGTTATTGAAGGATAATCAATTCTTTTGGATATTTTGTCAATACTTCAACGCCGTTTTCCGTCACTACGACATCATCTTCGATACGGACTCCGGCAACTCCGGTTTTATAAATGCCAGGTTCAATTGTAAAGACCATTCCCGGCTTCAATTCCAACTCATTTGTTCCTGTTACGGATGGGAATTCATGAATTGAAATGCCGAGGCCGTGACCCAACCGGTGGGTATAATATTCGCCATATCCTTCCTGTGAAATTATGTCCCGGGAAATTCTGTCCAAATCCATGCAGCGAACGCCGGGTTTTACTGCTTTGATGGATTGTTCGTTCGAACGTTTCACGGTTTCGTAGATTTTCCGTTGTTCTTCCGTAATTTCCCCAAAAGCGACGGTGCGGGTAATGTCGGAACAGTATCCTTCATAGATGACACCTAAATCGAATAAAACGAAATCACCTTTTTGGATTTTCCGGTTGCCTGGCGTACCATGCGGGGATGCCGCCTTTGGTCCGGACAATACAGTCGTTTCAAAAGACATGGAGTATCCTTTTTCCTTGATGGCGCTTTCAATGATTTGGACGATTTCCAGTTCCGTGATCCCTTCTTTGATGGCTTTTACGCCAACATCTATCGCGTAATCCGCAAGCGCGGCAGCTTGTCTTAATTTTTCGAGTTCATCGGCATCTTTGATAACCCGTAATTGATTCATTTGCTCATCGATTGAAACAAAACTTGCATCTTGAATACACGATTGCAGCGATTCATAGCGATCGACTGTGAGATGTTCCTTTTCAATGGCGATCGTTGAAATGTTCTTTGTACGGGATTGGATTTCATTTGCCAATATGTTCCATGGCTGGTCCGTATCGCCATGACCAATCACATCAAATGGCCAACCGGAAGCTTTTGCATCCGGAATTTCCATTTTGGGGCAAATGATAAACGGGTCCATATCCTGAAAGATTGCAATACCGAGTAATCTCTCGTGGGGATTGCTCCGAAAACCGGAAAAATAAAAAACATTATCGGGATTTGTGATAAAAGCCAAATCAATATGCTGATCCTTCAAGTATGACTGGACCTTTTCAATTCTTTTCTTCATGAAAATTTCCTCCAACATTGTGTTAATAAACACGAATTTGAAATATTACAGTATTAGTATAGCAAAAAGAAGGAAAAAAGATGGATATGTAGAAATAATGAAGATGAATTTAATTTATTGGAGGGGGAATCTTAATGGAAATTTCTTACCATGGTCATTCTGTTGTAAAGATCAAAACGAATGATACCACGATCCTAATCGACCCGTTTATTACCGGAAACCCTTTGACAGATTTAAAAGCGGAAGAAGAAAAACCGGATGTTATTTTGCTTACACACGGTCATAACGATCATGTAGGGGATGCGATCGCCCTTGCAAAGGCGAACAATTCCCAAGTGGTGGCCTTGAATGAGCTTGCCGTATATCTGCAAAAAATAGGCGTGAATGCGCATCCGATGGGCGTTGGAGGGGCGTATCAGTTCCCGTTCGGTAAAGTGAAATATACCCTTGCTTTCCACGGTTCCACTTATGAAACGGAAACGGAAGTCGTCAATGCAGGAAACCCTGGCGGAATCTTGTTCTATGCGGAAGGTTTGACTATTTATCACGCAGGCGACACTGCGTTATTCGGTGATATGAAATTGATTGGCGACCGCAATGACATCGATGTCGCTTTCTTGCCAATCGGGGACAACTTCACAATGGGACCGGAAGACGCGGCATATGCGGTGGAATTGTTGAGACCGAAAACAGTCGTACCAATCCACTACAATACATTCCCGTTAATTAAACAAGATCCTAATGACTTTGCCAAATTGGTGAAAAACAGCAGAGTGCAAATTTTGGAGCCGGGGCAAAAGGTTGAATTGCCTTAAATATCAAAGCGGATGCTAAATCAATAGGACAAGAGAAAGCAGGTTATGGGGAATTTTCTTTTTTGAAAATATCCATGACGGCTTTCTCGATTTTTTTCTATACATAATTGAAAATATGGTACACTATGGGAGTAGAATGAAAGTACGATGAAAACAGGTGATATCGATGTCAACAAAACATGAAAAAATACTGCAATATATCGAGTCACTACCTATTGGCGAAAAAATTTCAGTCCGGCAAATTGCGAAAGAAATGCAGGTAAGCGAAGGCACGGCTTATCGGGCAATCAAAGAAGCGGAAAATCGAAGCTTGGTGAGTTCCATTGAACGTGTCGGAACAATCCGAATTGAAAAGAAAAAGAAAGAAAATATTGAACGCTTGACTTTCGCTGAAATCGTCAATATCGTGGACGGACAAGTGCTCGGTGGAAAAGCGGGGCTGCATAAAACATTGAATAAATTTGTCATTGGCGCAATGCAGCTGGAAGATATGATGCGCTATACCGATCCGGGAAGCCTTTTGATTGTCGGCAACCGTATCAAAGCCCATTACAACGCCTTAAAGACGGGAGCTGCCGTGTTGATCACGGGCGGTTTTGATACGACGGAAGAAAATAAAAGGCTTGCCGATGAATTGGAATTGCCGATCATTTCATCCAGTTATGATACATTTACCGTTGCAACAATGATTAACCGTGCCATTTATGACCAACTCATTAAAAAGGACATCTTGTTGATAGAAGACATTTATGTGAAGTTGGAAGATACGGCGAAACTCACGGTCGGTCAAACGGTGGCCGATTTCCACTCTTTGAATGCCCATACATCCCATGGCGCTTTTCCGGTTGTTGCAAAAAATAATAAATTAGTGGGAATTGTCACTGTGAAGGACGTATTCGGGAAAGACGGGAACGAATTGATTGAAAAAGTCATGACAAAACATCCGATTTCGGTTTCCATGAAAACCAGTGTCGCTTCGGCGGGTCACCGGATGGTTTGGGAAGGAATCGATCTGCTACCGGTGGTGGATGATGACGGATATTTGCAAGGCGTCATCAGCCGCCAGGACGTATTGAAAGCGTTGCAAACATCCCAACACCAACCGCAGCATGGCGAGACCATTGATGATATCGTCAAAGGCGAAATGAAAGTGCTGGGCGAAGAAGAGGTTGTCGTCGAGTTTACGGTGACTCCACAGATGACGAACCAATATGGTGCGGTATCTTATGGTGCCTTTACGACCCTGCTCACGGAAGTGGGATTGATTGCATTGAAAAGAAGAAAACGGGGAGATGCCGTGCTGGAGAATATTGCCACTTATTATATCAAGCCGATTCAGATGGATAGTGTGCTAAAGGTCGTTCCACATATATTGGATATGAGTAGAAAATTCGTGAAAATGGATTTTGATGTTTTTCATGAAGATTCACTCGTTGGGAAAGCGATGGCCACCTTCCAGTTGCTCGATCGTTAAACTGCATAAAAAAAGTTGTCCAAGCACGATTGGACAACTTTTTTCAAAGTTTATTTCTTACAATTACTGTTTGTTTAATTCATATTCCTGTTTGACAAATTTTCCTTCGTGTTTTGCACGTTTCAAATTGAAATAGGATTCCATTAATCCCACGATGACAAAAACTGCCCCGACAATATAACCTAACATTGAATCTTGTACCACGAAGGTGTTCAATCCAAAAAACACGACAAAAAGACCTAAAGCAACGCCTGCTTTTGCTTTATACCATTTTTTTTGGATCGGCAAAGTGGAACGGAATTGTTTCGTTTTATAGTAAAAATAAGCGGCGAATGAAGCAATAATAAGTGTGACCAATAAAGCATTCAGCATTTTCAGAACCTCCTAAACAAACTAAAATTATTGTAACGATTTTTTTAGAAAAATGCTAATATACTAATTAAAATTTTTATCATATTTTGGAGGGTCATAATTTGAAAAGACAAATCATCGACACAATTGAGCAATATGATACCATCATCATTCACAGGCATGTCCGTCCGGATCCGGATGCATACGGTTCCCAAATGGGGTTAAAAGCATTGATCCAAGACAATTATCCAAATAAAAAGGTATATGCTGTTGGCACCCATGATGAATTATTGTCTTATTTGGACCGTCCGGACAATATTCCGGATGAGGTATATAATGGGGCACTTGTCATAGTGACAGATACGGCAAATACAGAAAGAATTGATGATCAACGATTTTCCAAAGGAGACTTTCTTATAAAAATCGATCACCATCCCAATGATGATGCTTACGGCGATTTGTTGTGGGTTGACACCGCTTCCAGTTCCTGCAGTGAAATGATTTATGAATTGTATGAAGAAGGCCGGGTTTATAAAAATTGGAAAATGACAGAACAATCGGCGAGATTCCTTTTTGCGGGAATTGTTGGAGATACGGGCAGATTTTTATTTCCAAGCACCACAACAAGAACCTTTGAAATTGCGGGACAATTGATACAATATTCATTTGACCGCAATGAAATTTTCAATGGCATGTATGAGATGGAAGAGAATTTATTGAAATTGCAAGGATATGTGTATCAAAACTTCACAATGGATGAAAACGGAGCTGCTTTCATCAAGCTTCCGAAAGAACTGTTGAAAGAATTTGATGTCACTGTTTCCGAAACGTCCTCATTGGTGGGCTCCCTCAGCAATATCAAAGGGGTCCGTGCCTGGGCGATTTTCGTTGAAGAAGAAAATGAAATCCGTGTAAGATTGCGTTCCAAAGGGCCAATCATCAACGAGCTTGCAAAAAAATACCATGGAGGCGGACATCCTTTGGCATCCGGTGCGACCGCCTATTCATGGGAAGAAGTGGATCAAGTGATTGCAGACTTGAAACAGCTTTGCAAAGAGTATCAATAAAAGTTGGGAGGGATGCAGATGTCCGTTTATCCGCAAATACGAACAAGTGCAGATTTATTAAAAAGTACGATTCGTATGGAAGAACTCATCCCTTTTTTAGTTGAACAAAAGGCAGAAGCTTGTGCAATCGTCAATTCGAAATTGTACGGGCTTTTGCCTTTTTACCATGGATTAAAAAAGGCAGGGATTCATCCCGTCATTGGCCTGACCGCCAAAATACAATCCGGCCGCATCGTTCTGCCCCTTCTGATTTACGCACGGGACAACATCGGCTATAAAAATCTGTTAAAAATCTCAAGCAGCATTGCCATAAGAGATGATGAACATTTGCCGATCCAGTGGCTAAAAGGCTACTCGGAAGGCATTTGCATCGTCATTCCCGCCATCGATGATGATGGGGTTTGGTTGGAGAATGCCTCCATGATTGAATTGTTGAAGGGGATTTTCCACGGTCGGTTATGGTTGGGGATTTCAAGAATAGGCGGGGAAAAATCCGCATTTGAAAGCGAAGTCCTCCGTTTTAGTGAAACATTACATATTCCGATTCTGGCACTTCATGAATGTTTATATTTAAAGCGGGAAGATGCCTTCAGTTATCGGGTGGCCAGAAGCATCGATCTGGGTGTCAAACTGAGTGAACAATCATCTTTGAAAGAAGAAGGGCACCATTATACCCCAACCCGGGAAGAATGGATGAAATGGTTTCAAGACCGCAAAGAATGGTTGGAAGAAAGCAGAAAGATGCTTCTCGGATGCCAAGTGGAAATTGAGCAGAAAGGACATATCATGCCGAAATATCCTTTGCCGGAAGGACAAAGTGCCGAACAGGTGTTAAAAAGGCTTGCGTTAAAGGGCCTAAAAGAACGCTTAAAAACGGATTCCCCCAATGAAATTTACGTGAACCGATTGAATTATGAACTGGAAATCATATGTTCCATGGGCTTTTCGGATTATTTTTTGATTGTGGCGGATTTTATGAATTATGCCCGCAGACAACATATTTTAACAGGACCTGGAAGGGGTTCGTCCGCAGGCTCCCTGGTCGCTTATTCCCTGTACATCACCCAAGTGGATCCGATCCGATATGGATTGTTGTTTGAGCGGTTCTTGAATCCCGAGCGGGTGACCTTGCCGGATATCGATATAGACTTTCTCGATACGAGAAGGGAAGAAGTCATCGAATATGTGGCAAAAAAATATAGGGAAAAGCATGTGGCACAAATCATCACCTTCGGAACGCTGTCAGCAAAGGCCGTAGCCCGGGATGTTGCAAGAATGTTCAATTTCGAACCGGATACCCTTGAAATGATTTCCCGCTTTATTCCGAATAAGCCGGGCATCACATTGATGGAAGCATATAAGACGAATGAGGCTTTCAGAAATTGGGTCGGAGGGGAAGGAATCCGGAAACGCTGGTTTGAAACGGCGCTGAAATTGGAAGGCTTGCCCCGGAATGCTTCCACCCATGCGGCAGGAGTTGTGTTAAGCCCGGTTCCTTTGGTGGAGGTCGTTCCGATCGAAAAGGGGCATGACGGCATTTTTCTGACCCAATGGCCGATGCAGGAAGTGGAACAAATGGGCCTGCTAAAAATGGACTTTTTGGGATTGCGCAATTTAACGATGATTGAACAAATTCAAAAAATGATTTACTACACCCGAAATCGGCGTATCGATCTCAATGAGATTCCCCTTGATGACAAACAAACCTTTGAACTTTTGCAAAAAGGGGATACGTTGGGGATTTTCCAGCTGGAATCGGAAGGGATGAAAAATGCGCTGAAGGAAATTGTCCCTACCCAATTTTCCGATATTGTCGCGGTGAATGCCTTATACAGACCCGGACCAATGCAGTTTATACCGGTTTATGCGGCAAGAAAAAAGGGGCTTGAGCCTGTTATTATGCCCCATGCGGATTTGGAGCCGATCCTGAAAGAAACGTACGGCATCATTGTGTACCAGGAACAAATCATGCAAATTGCACACATTTTGGCGGGATTCTCCCTGGGACAGGCCGATTTGCTAAGAAGAGCGGTCAGCAAGAAAAAGCGGGAAGTGTTGGAAGAACAAAGAGTCGCTTTCGTCAATGGTGCCATTAACAAAGGATACGGCAAAGAAGTGGCGGAATCGATATATGAACAGATCGTCCGCTTTGCGGATTACGGATTTGCGAAAAGCCACGCAGTAGCTTATAGCATGATTTCCTATCAAATGGCCTACTTAAAAGCCCATTTTCCTTTGGAGTTTTACGCGGTGATGATGACTTTTGCAACGGGAAATCAAGATAAGTTGTTCTCCTTTATTGTGGAAGCGAGAAGCAAGGGCATAAACATTTTGCGTCCATCCCTCCATAAAAGCGGCAGAGTGTTTACCGTGGAAAACGGAAGCATCAGGTTCAGCTTATCAGCCATATCGGGCGTCTCCCAATCCTTTTTGCAAAAATTGATGGAGGTTCGAAAGGAGCAAGGCAAGTTTTCCGACCTGTTCGATTTGGCCGTTGCATTGAGCGGGAAATATTTCACGCGAAAATCCATCGAACCCTTGATCAAAGCGGGGGTGCTCGACGACTTCGGCAAAGACCGGGCAACGCTTCTAGCGACGATTGAAGCGGCGGAAAAACATGCTGGAATCGTCCGGCCGACAGAAGATGAGGATTTATTCACTTCGCAGGCTTCTTTGTTTGGAAAGCCGAAATATATGGAAGTTCCACCGGTTCCCAATAAAATGAAACTCCAATTTGAAAAGGAAGTATTAGGGTTTTATTTGACGGAACACCCGGTTGAAACCGTGCGCAAACGTCTGCATGTCGATACCAACATTCTTCAGTTGAAGCGGGCACCGCAGGACACTTATGTGAAATTTGCCGGAATGGTGGAATCCATTCGTCAACTCCGCACGAAAAACGGAGAATTGATGGCCTTTGTTCAAGTGCAGGATGAGTATGGTTCGATATCCACCACGATTTTTCCGAAACAATATAATGAATGCATGGGTTGGCTGAGAGAAGACCTGCTAGTCTATCTGGAAGGAAAAGTGCAATACCGTTTTAATCAGCCTCAAATTATCATAAAAATAATTAAATTGCTTCAATAACGAGAGAGTTTTTATCAGAAATCACAGAAACTGTGCGTTTTTGCACAGTTTTTTCTTTACAAAGGAGAAAACATTTTGTAAACTGGAACAAAAGTGGTCTGACCACTTTTTGTCGAAATGGTGAACTTCTCTGAACTATCCTTTCCAACGGGATCGGAATAAGGGGTTGTTAAAAAGATTAAAGTGAACATGAATGAGAAACAGGAGAACAAAAAAGTCTTTCTGGAAATTGTCAGCAAATTGAAAGACTTGATTATTAGGGAAAAACTGCAACCGGGTGACAAACTGCCTTCCGAGAGAGTTTTATCAGAGATGCTGGGTGTCGGCAGATCTTCGGTGAGGGAGGCGCTCCGCAGCTTGGAATTGCTGGGCATTATTGAAACCCGGCATGGTGGAGGCACTTTTTTGACCTCTTCGCAACAATACCGGCTTGTGGAATTATTGGCGACTTTTATTTTGCAAGAAAATCAATCGATACGTGATGTCCATAAAACCCGGGAAATTCATGAAAAAGAAGCGATACGCATCATTTGTGCAAATAAACGGTTAAGGGAACTCCCCGTTTGGGAAAGCTTATTTTTAAAAATTGAATTGGAAACGGAAGTCATTCGGGATCATATTTTGCGCGAATTATTGATCGCCTCTGAAAATCGTTTGGCTTTGCGCATATGGATTCAACTCGCCGCTTATAACGCAGGTGCATTAAAAAAAGTGACGACGGAGGAAGAAAAACCGATTTTGCAAAGATTGTTGACCTCATTGCGGCTCGGTTATGAAAAAGAAGCTTTAAAAGCATATACCGAATGGCTGGACTACTTAAAGCTCCGTGAAGAATAAAAATGATTACTAGGGGGAAAAAACGTGGCGATAAAAGATTTGCTATCTTTAAATCGTAAAAAATCGAAAGGGGCCATTTTAAATCCGAAAAAAGAAAGTTCATTTCCGGCGGATTTAATGACAAAATGCCCATCATGCCGAAAAATCTTTTTAACGAAAGAAGTGGAAACGAATTTTAAAGTATGCCCAAACTGCGACCATCATTTTAAAATGACGGCATGGGAACGGATCGACTCTTTTTTGGATGTGGAATCATTTACACCTTTTGATGAACATTTGCGCACGACGAATCCGCTGAATTTCCCTTCTTACATCGAAAAAGTGGAAGCGGATATGAGAAAAACGGGATTGTCCGAAGCGGTTTTAACCGGAAGCGGAACGTTGAAAGGGGAAAATGTGGTTGTAGCGGTGATGGATTCCCATTTCAGAATGGGTTCCATGGGTTCCGTTGTCGGTGAAAAAATTACGCGCGCAATCGAAAAAGCGACGGAAATGCAAGTGCCGTTCATCATTTTCACTGCAAGCGGCGGTGCACGGATGCAGGAAGGCGTCATCTCGTTAATGCAAATGGCAAAGACGAGCGTTGCATTAAAACGGCACAGCGATGAAGGGTTGCTCTTCATTTCCATCATGACGGACCCGACAACCGGTGGAGTGTCAGCAAGCTTTGCATCCCTCGGGGACATCAATATTGCCGAACCTAAAGCGCTCATCGGTTTTGCCGGGAGAAGGGTGATTGAACAAACGGTGAGGGAAAAGTTGCCTGATGATTTCCAAACGGCAGAATTTTTGCTCGCCCATGGCCAACTGGATGCCATTTTCCATCGCAAAGAAATGCGGGATAAAGTGGCGACGATTGTGAAATTGCACAAGAGGGGAGGAGTATCTCATGTCTAAACCTTTATCATTTGAAGAGCCGATCATTAAACTGAGAGAAAAAATAGATGAATTGAGGGAATTGGCCAAAACGGCGAATGTAGACATGTCCGATGAGATCCGGACATTGGAAGAACGGTTGCGCCAATTGGAAATCAAAATTTATTCGAATATGGAACCTTGGAATCGGGTGCAAGTGGCGAGACATCCGGAGCGGCCAACCACCCTTGATTATATTGAGAAAATATTTACAGATTTCATCGAATTGCATGGTGACCGATACTTTTCCGATGATGAAGCGATCGTCGGAGGAATCGCGTCCTTTGAAGGGCAGCCGGTGACCATTATTGGCCATCAGCGCGGAAAAGGAACGAAGGAAAATATTCGCCGGAATTTCGGTATGCCCCATCCGGAAGGGTACCGCAAAGCGCTACGTTTAATGAAACAAGCAGAAAAATTCAAACGCCCGATTATTTGCTTTATTGATACAAAAGGGGCTTATCCGGGAAAAGCGGCGGAAGAGCGCGGGCAAAGTGAGGCGATCGCCAAAAATTTATTTGAAATGGCCGGACTTAAGGTGCCTGTCATCAGCGTGGTCATTGGTGAAGGGGGAAGCGGCGGAGCTTTGGCATTGGGCGTGACAAACCGCATTTATATGCTGGAAAATTCCACATACTCCGTAATTTCTCCGGAAGGTGCCGCCTCCATATTATGGAAGGATGCAAGCCTTGCAAAACAAGCGGCGGAGGCAATGAAAATCACTGCCCAAGACTTGAAGGAAATGGGCATCATCGATGAAATCATTCCTGAAGTGCCTGGAGGGGCCCACCGCAATCCGGCTGAACAAGCAAACATATTAAAAGAATACTTGAAAAAAGGGCTGGACGAATTGACGGTCATGTCAGAAGAAGAAATTATCCAGGATCGCTATGATAAATTCCGTCAAATTGGGGACTATATTGAAGAAAATGTTCAATAATGTTTTCACCCTTTACAATGACAAAATCCAAATTTATCAGGATTTTGTCATTTTCATTTCCAAGGTTCGTTTATAATGGGAGTATAATAAAGTGATTGAATTTACTTGTTCCAAAGGAAATTTTTTATGATATTGTTAAACTTATTAAAGATTGGAGGGAGAAATATGAAACGGATTGGCGTATTGACGAGCGGCGGCGATGCACCTGGCATGAATGCGGCCATTCGTGCCGTCGTGCGAAAAGCGAACTACCATGATGTTGAGGTTTATGGAATCTATCATGGATACGAAGGCTTTATTCAAGGTAAAATGGAATTGTTGGATCTTGGTTCCGTTGGCGGAATTATTCAACGGGGGGGAACGAAACTTTTTTCATCCCGTTGCCCAAAATTTATGGAAGAAAAATACAGACTGCAGGGGATAGAAAAAATGAAAGAGGCGGGAATCGATGGGCTGATCGTGATCGGGGGAGACGGTTCCTACCGCGGGGCTTATGAATTAACGAAATTGGGCTTTAAATGCATCGGTGTACCTGCAACAATCGATAACGATATTCCGGGCACGGATTTTACCATTGGTTTCGATACGGCGTTAAATACGGTAGTCAATGCGATTGACAAAATCCGTGATACAGCCACAAGCCATGAGAATACCTTCATCATTGAGGTGATGGGAAGAGATGCCGGCGACCTTGCATTATGGTCAGGGCTTGCGGCTGGCGCAGAATCTGTTATTATACCGGAGGAACCCTTTGACTTGGATGATATCATTGCCCGCTTGAAACGGGGAGAAGCGCGCAAGAAAAAACACAGCATCATCATTGTTGCCGAAGGAGTCATGCCTGCCTCCCAACTGGCCGATATGATAAAAGAAAGAACCGGTATTGATATAAGAATTACCGTGTTGGGACATATTCAAAGGGGAGGCTCCCCAACAGCCTTTGACCGGGTCCTTGCGAGCCGGCTGGGCGCTTATGCGGTGGAGTTATTGTTGGAAGGCAAGACTTGCCGTGCAGTGGGTATAAAAAATCAAGAAGTTTATGATTATGATTTACAGGAGATTTTTACAACAAAGCATCAAGCGGATATAAGCTTATATACTTTATCAAAAGAACTTTCAATATAAATATATTTAAAAGATGGAGAGAATGGATATGAGAAAGACAAAAATTGTTTGTACCATTGGACCTGCAAGCGAATCTCCAGAAGTTCTTGAAGAACTGATGAAAGCAGGGATGAATGTAGCGAGATTGAACTTTTCCCATGGCACTCATGAGGAACATGCGATGCGCATTGCGACCATCCGGGATGTCGCCAACCGGTTAAATAAGATTGTCGGCATTTTGCTCGATACAAAAGGTCCGGAAATCCGGACACATGATATGAAAAACGGGGAAGTCCATTTGCAAACGGGACAAGTCATCGATATTTCGATGAAAGAAGTGCTCGGCGATGAAACATGTTTTTCGGTTACGTATGACCAATTGATATATGATGTGGATCAAAACGATATTATTTTATTGGATGACGGACTCATTCAGTTGCGGGTATTGGCGAAAGATTACGAGAAAGGATTAATTCATACAATCGTTGAAAATGCCGGCGTTTTGAAAAATAAAAAAGGTGTAAACGTCCCTGGAGTTTCCATCAAATTGCCTGGAATTACCGAAAAAGATGCGAAGGATATTCTATTCGGCATAGAACAAGGGGTCGATTTTATCGCCGCTTCCTTTGTCCGGACAGCGAAAGATGTGCTGGAAATCCGTGAATTGCTTGAACAAAATGGCGGTGGGCACATCCAAATCATCCCTAAAATCGAAAACCGTGAAGGCGTAGATAATATCGATGAAATTATTGAAGTTTCCGATGGATTGATGGTTGCCCGGGGAGACTTGGGGGTGGAAATTCCGGCAGAAGAAGTTCCGCTTGTTCAGAAAGCATTGATCAAAAAATGCAATCAATTGGGAAAACCCGTTATCACGGCAACCCAAATGCTTGACTCCATGCAGCGGAATCCGCGTCCAACCCGCGCGGAAGCAAGTGACGTCGCCAATGCCATTATGGATGGTACGGATGCGATCATGCTTTCCGGAGAAACGGCTGCAGGATTGTATCCGGTGGAATCGGTAAAAACGATGAACCGTATTGCGGAATTTACGGAAAACTCATTGGACTATCGCACCATCGTCCAAACAAGAAGCCGTGAAAAAGAAACGACAATGACAGAAGCCCTCTCCCAAGCCGTTTCATATACTTCCATCAATCTTGGGGTAAAAGCGGTACTTGCCCCGACAGCAAGCGGCGTTACAGCCAAATTGATCGCAAAATACCGCCCTGGCGTACCGATTATCGCCATTACGGATAGCCAGTCCACTGCGCAAAAATTAACACTGGTTTGGGGAGTATTACCAATTGTAACCCATAAAGCAAAAACAACGGATGAAATTTTGGAACTTGCCGTTGATGAAGCATTGAAACATGGTTATGTGGATCATGGTGATGTCGTGATCATTACAGCGGGCGTTCCAGTCGGCGAATCAGGTACGACAAACTTGATGAAAGTCCATGTGATCGGCGACCTGTTAGCCCGCGGACAAGGCATCGGCAAACAATCGGTCGTAGGCAAAGCGGTTGTTGTGAAAAATGCGGAAGAAGCGCAAGCCTACGATGTGGAAGGAAAAATTCTTGTAACGGTCGGAACGGATCGGGAAATGATGCCGGTGATTGAAAAATGTGTCGGCATCATCACCGAAGAGGGAGGCTTAACAAGCCATGCGGCCGTTGTCGGTCTCAGCTTGGGGATCCCTGTCATCGTGGGTGTGAAAGAAGCAACCTCACTCATCCGGCACGGACAGGAAATTACGATGGATGCGGAAACCGGCGTTATTTATAAAGGACATGCAAGCGTCTTGTAAGCATGATCAAATGAAAGGCTGTTTAAAAAGGAGCATACTTTTTAAACAGCCTCAATTTTCATCATGCGAAAATTTATTGAAACTTTTTTCCTATCTTTTTCGTATTTACTTTATGAGAAAAATGACTCTAATGGAGGGTATTCGTTGAGAAAAATCTTCTTCATCAGTATTTTGTTTGTTTTGTTTGAAATTGCCATGTTTATCATAGTCGGAAATTGGCTGGGTGTTTTAAGCACGTTACTGCTTATTATATTGGCAAGTTTAGTGGGAGTTGTGATTACGAAAAAACAAGGTTTAAAATCCCTTCAAAATCTCCGGGACAGCATTTACCGGGGAGAACCTCCTGGGCATGCGATGGTTGATGCATTTCTCATATTTTTGGGAGGCGTATTATTTATTTTGCCCGGCTTCATCTCTGATATTATCGCCTTTACGATGGTCCTTCCATGGACACGACAGTTGTACAAGCCGATGATCGTGGAATGGATCCGAAGAAAAATGGAAAACAATCAGGTCATCATTATCCAGCGTTAACACTTTGTTTAATTTTTACTGCAATCAATAACAAAAATGGACTCAGTATAATTCCATAGACGCCAAATAACAGAATGGAGGCAGCGCTGATGAAAAATGTGTGGACCGTCCGCAATTGAAAGGTGGACGCCCATAGCAATGATTCAGTCAGCTGCCTTGTAATTTGTATAAAAACATAGAGCAATAGCAATGCAAAACATAGAAACTTTTCTCCTGTTACAAAAAAGTAGATGGCGATCGGAATCAGAAATAAACCGATTCCGAAAAACGGCAGGACATCTGCAAAAGAAATCAAAAAGGCTTTGTTCACCGGTTTCTCAAATTGCAGCAATGCAAGTCCAATGCTGAGAAGAAAAAAAGTGATGATAAACAACTGGAAATTGACGTACAAGAAATAGCTGAATAGATTTGTAGCTTTTGTGAAATACTGTTTCCAACTGCTGCGATATGATTTCGGAACATAGATGAAAAACCAGTACCGGTCCCTTTTTGATTCAAACAGGGAAAAGTAGAAAGCTACCAGAAAAACAAAAATTTCAAATACATATTGAAAGATGTTCTGCAAATAGCCTGCCATGCCCATGATTGCCGTATCGATGTATGTCAGCGACTCGTTAAAGATATTTTCCAAAAGGAAAACATATTTGGAGTCAAAAAATTGTAGATCTTCCACTTGTTTTTTCACTTCAGGATAAATGGAGATAATGCTTTGAATTGTAATATAAAAGAAGGAATAAAATGATATGAAAATTAATATAGATATAATGATGGCACTTATAATATAAGGTAGTTTCAATCGCTGATTGCAAAAGTGAATAATGGGATATAATAAATATGCACAGAATATGGCCAACGAGATTGGCAATATGAGCCAAAGCAAAGCAAAATATAATATGAGGGCCAAAAATTGGACAATATTTTTGTTGTAATAGACAGAAAATTTATTCAATTGCAATTATCATCACCCCTGAATCCAGTGAATATAATCTCGTTGAAGAACAAAAATTCTCGAAAACGCAGATTTTTTATTCGGTTTACTTTTTTTTCTTTATTTTTGAAAAATTATTCACAAAGACGTCAAAATTTATTATAATATTCGTTGTAAGCGATTTAATAATAGGTTCATTTTGAGCGAAACGACCGTAAGTGTCATAAAAGAAAAAGAAAGCACTTACAATTAGAATTTGCATTCATTAAATATTTTAGAGAGGGAGCGATTTTTTATGACAGCAACACGCGGTTTAGAAGGTATTATTGCTGCTGAATCCAAAATTAGTTCAATAATCGATGATACACTTACATATGTAGGTTACAGCATCGATGACTTAGCGGAAAACTCTTCATTCGAAGAAGTTATTTATCTGTTATGGCACCAACGTCTACCAAAGAAAGAAGAGTTGGAAGAACTTAAACAACAACTTGCTGAAAATGCGGAAATTCCTCAACAAGTGATCGATTTATTCAAAGCGATGCCTATTGACAAAGTGCATCCAATGGCAGCATTGCGTACTGCTGTTTCTTTATTGAGCGCATATGATGACGAAGCTGATGTAATGAGCGATGAAGCAAACTACAGAAAAGCAATCCGCATCCAAGCTAAAATTGGTACAATCGTAGCTGCATTCTCTCGCATCCGCAGAGGTTTAGAGCCAGTTGCTCCAAAACTTGAATTAGGATATGCAGCAAACTTCTTATATATGTTGCATGGCAAAGAGCCAGATCCAATCGAAATCGAAGCTTTCAACAAAGCATTAGTATTGCATGCAGACCATGAATTGAACGCTTCTACATTCACTGCACGCGTTTGTGTAGCCACACTTTCCGATGTATATTCCGGAATCACTGCTGCAATCGGCGCATTAAAAGGGCCGCTTCACGGTGGAGCTAACGAACAAGTAATGAAAATGTTGACTGAAATCGGTTCAATCGAAAATGTAGAACCTTATATCATGAATAAATTAAACAACAAAGAAAAAATCATGGGCTTTGGTCACCGCGTATACCGCAAAGGAGACCCACGCGCGAAACATTTACGCGTTATGAGCGAAAAATTGACAAACCTAAAAGGCAAACCGGAATTATATGAAATGTCAGTGAAAATTCATGACATCGTTGTAGGTCAAAAAGGACTTCCAGCAAACGTTGACTTCTTCTCTGCATCAGTGTATGATTCACTTGATATCGAGCATGACCTATTCACACCAATCTTTGCAGTATCCCGTACATCAGGATGGCTTGCTCACATCCTTGAACAATATGCAAATAACCGCTTGATCCGTCCTCGTGCTGAATACGTGGGTCCTAAACATCAACAATATGTTCCAATCGAAGAAAGATAATTTTTAAATTGGAATGAAAAATTTTTAGAAAATATGCTAAAATACACTAGGACTGTGTTAGATCTAACACAGTCCTAGACTTATGAATATAGGAGGCAACATACATGACTAACGGTAAAATTGTGGTAGAAAATGGTAAATTAATTGTACCTAATAATCCAATCATTCCTTTCATCGAAGGAGACGGTACAGGTCCGGATATTTGGGCTGCTGCTGTTCGTGTGTTCGATGCGGCTGTAGAAAAAGCTTATAACGGAGAAAGAAAAATTCAATGGTTAGAAGTTCTTGCCGGTGAAAAAGCCTACAATCAAACTGGCGAATGGTTACCTCAAGAAACTTTAGATAAAATCAACGAATATTTAATCGCAATCAAAGGTCCTCTTACAACTCCAGTAGGTGGGGGAATTCGTTCTCTAAACGTAGCATTGCGCCAAGAATTAGACTTGTACGTATGCTTACGCCCTGTACGTTACTTCGACGGTGTTCCATCTCCTGTAAAACATCCTGAACATGTAGATATGGTCATTTTCCGTGAAAATACAGAAGACATCTATGCAGGTATTGAATACGAAGCACAATCTGAAGAAGCGAAAAAATTAATCAAATTTTTACAAGATGAATTCGGCGTTAAGAAAATCCGCTTCCCAGAAACTTCCGCAATCGGTATCAAACCGGTTTCCATCGAAGGTTCTGAACGCTTAATCCGCGCTGCAATCGAATATGCAATCCGCGAAGGCCGCAAATCTGTAACTTTAGTGCATAAAGGTAACATCATGAAATTCACTGAAGGCGGCTTCAAAAAATGGGGTTATGCATTAGCTGAACGCGAATTCGGCGATAAAGTATTCACATGGGATCAATATGACCGCATCAAAGCGGAAAAAGGTGTGGAAGCTGCCAACGAAGCGCAAGCTGAAGCAGAAGCAGCCGGCAAAATCATCGTTAAAGACACAATCGCTGATATCTTCTTACAACAAGTATTAACTCGTCCAAAAGAATTCGATGTAGTGGCTACAATGAACTTAAACGGTGACTACATTTCCGACGCATTGGCTGCACAAGTCGGCGGTATCGGTATCGCTCCAGGAGCAAACATCAACTATGTAACTGGCCATGCGATCTTCGAAGCAACTCACGGTACTGCTCCTAAATATGCAGGTTTAGATAAAGTGAACCCATCTTCAGTAATCCTTTCTGGTGTATTAATGTTTGAACACCTTGGATGGAAAGAAGCTGCTGACTTAATTACTAAATCCATCGAAAAAACAATCGCTTCTAAAGTCGTAACATACGACTTCGCACGTTTGATGGAAGGTGCGACAGAAGTGAAATGTTCTGAATTCGCAGATGCACTAATTAAAAATCTTTAATTTATAAAAGAAAAAGTTCATAAAAGTTTGAAGGATTTTCCAAAGCTTTTGTTGAATTCCAATAAACAAAGGGCCGTCTCAAGCGTTAAATTGGGACGACCCTTTTTGTATATACTTATATATAGAATTTATTTTGAATTGGGGGTAGTACATATGTCTTTGAAAAGAAAGAAAATTTCAGTGATTGGTGCAGGTTTTACAGGTTCAACCACCGCTTTTTTGTTGGCCCAAAAGGAATTGGGCGATGTGGTTTTGGTTGATATTCCTGAGGCTGAAAATCCAACGAAAGGCAAAGCTTTGGACATGTGGGAAGCGGCGCCGATTCAAGGCTTTGATTCATATGTCACCGGTACGTCAGATTATAAAGATACCGCTGATTCGGACTTGGTCATCATTACGGCAGGGGTTGCAAGAAAACCGGGAATGAGCCGGGATGATTTGGTTCAAATCAATCAAAAAGTCGTCAAATCTGTCACAAAAGAGATTATGAAACACTCATCAAATCCGACAATCATTGTATTAACGAATCCGGTCGATGCGATGACGTATGTTGCTTATAAAGAATCCGGCCTTCCGAAAAATAAAGTGCTGGGGCAATCGGGGGTATTGGATACAGCAAGATTTCGCGCTTTCGTCGCAGAGGAATTGAATGTATCCGTCAAAGATGTCTCCGGATTTGTATTAGGAGGGCACGGAGATACAATGGTTCCACTCACCCGCTATTCTTACGTCGGAGGGATTCCGGTTGAAACATTGATTCCAAAAGACCGGCTGGAACAAATTGTTCAAAGGACACGTGTCGGTGGCGGTGAAATTGTCAACTTATTGGGTAACGGTTCCGCCTATTACGCTCCCGCCGCGGCATTGGTGGAAATGGCGGAGGCCATCATCAAGGATCAGCGCCGCATTTTGCCTGCTGTTGCTTATTTGGAAGGAGAGTATGGTTTCGAGGGCATTTATTTGGGTGTGCCAACTCTGCTCGGCGCGAACGGGGTTGAGAAGATATTTGAATTGGATTTGACGGAAGATGAAAAAGCGGCGTTGAAAAAATCCGCCGAGTCGGTAAAAAGCCTCATGAGTGCCTTAAATTGATTCCTCTCTTTTATTGTGGCTATTTTCTGAAAAAATTGATACTATGAAATTGACGTCATTAATTTAGGAGGAATCATTCAATTGTTAAAAGGCACTAGAACCAAAATTGGCAAAAAAATCGATGAGATTGCAGTTGGCGAGAGGGTTCACTTGATAGAAACAATTGAAGACAAAGATTTACTTTTGTACTTGGGTTTGACAAATGACAATAATCCTTTGTATATCCAACACGACTACGCGAAAGAAACAGCTTTCAAAAAACCGATTGTCCCACCGATCATGTTGAATGGGATTGTGACAAGCGCGATTTCCAAGTATTTGCCCGGTCCAGGTTCGCATATTCGGGAGCAAAATTTAATATATTTAGAACCGGTATACCATTATGAAACCATCGAAATTTTATTGGAAGTTCAACATATCGATTATGAAAATAATTTAGTGAATATTCAAATCAATGGGATGAATAAAAACCACCAACATGTCATGCGAGGATTGGTAAAAGTAATGCCTCCAATAAAGTGAACAAATGATTGATTTGAAATGGGGGTTTCAAATCAAATAACAATCATGGAGGAAAAAATGACATCAAACAAGACAATTTTAGTTGTAGAAGATGAAGCATCCATTGCCACTTTGCTGAAATATAATTTGGAACGCGCCGGGTATGAAGTCCTGACAGCAAATGACGGGAAGGAAGGGTTTGAAAAAGCGCTCGATGAATCACCTGATTTGATCCTGTTGGATTTAATGTTGCCCTCGATGGACGGGATGGAAATTTGCAAAGAATTGAGAAGCCTGAAGAAAAATATTCCCATCATTATGTTGACGGCCCGCGGAGATGAATTTGACAAAGTGTTGGGACTGGAGTTGGGGGCGGATGACTATATGACAAAGCCGTTCAGTCCCAGAGAAGTCGTTGCACGGGTCAAAGCGGTTTTACGCCGGTTCCAGTCCGTCCAACCGGAACAGGAAAAGAAGAAGCATTATCAATTTGGAAAACTGGAAGTGTATCCTGAACGCTTTGAGGCTTTCTTAGACAACACGCCCCTTGATTTTACACCGAAGGAATTTGAATTGCTGGTGTATTTGATAGAAAACAAAAACCGGGTCTTAACCCGGGAACAATTGTTAAGCGCCGTATGGAATTACGATTTTGTCGGGGATACCCGGATTGTTGATGTGCATATCAGTCATTTGCGGGATAAGATCGAAGAAAATAGCCGGAAGCCGCGGTTTATCAAAACGATAAGAGGGATCGGTTATAAATTTGAGGAGCCTAAGCTATGAAATCACGAAATAATCGATTGTTTTTCATCTTCATTGCGCTGACTGGTTCTGTAATAGCTGTCCTTGGTATTGTACTGGGTCAGCTATTTCCTTTCTATATGGAAAGTTTTTTTTTAAAAAATGACATTCCTTTCACAGAGCAGCAAATTGAACAGCTCAAATACCAGTTGGCTTTTATTTTGGCGATTTTGCTGGTGTTTTCTTTTTTATTGATTGCTTATATTGCCAACCGGCTAATCAAGGAACTGCTGGATCCGATCGAGGATATTATTCATACTGCACGGGAATTGATCAAAGGAAATTATCGGGCAAGGGCTTATGCAAGCGGCACGGCAACCATAACCGAACTGAGAAAATCCATCAATATGCTTGCGCGCAATCTTCAGGAAATCGAAAAGATGAGAAAAGTGGAAAACGAGCGGCTGAAAACGTTGATTGAAAACATGGGGAGCGCCATTATGATGATTGACAGGGAAGGGACGGTTTCCATCGCCAATGCACAGTTTTTGGACGAATTTCAATTATCCTTGAATGAAGTGAAAGGCAGAAACTTTTTGACCCTTGATTTGCCAAAGGAGTTGGAATTATTTATTGACCATGTGTTTTTGACGGAGCTGCCTTATCGGAAACAGATTGAAATTGAAAGGAATAACGAAAAAATTTATAAACAGGTGTATGGGGCACCCGTGGTCGGCGAGCATGGGCGTTGGCTCGGAATTGTCATTGTCATGCATGATATCACTGAACTGATCCGTTTGGAGCAGATACGGAAAGATTTTGTTGCGAATGTATCCCACGAACTCCGGACACCGATCACTTCGATTAAAGGGTTTTCGGAAACGTTGTTGGATGGGGCTTTTGAAGATGAAAAAATGCTGTTGTCCTTTTTGGAAATCATATATCAAGAAAGCTACCGTCTCCAAATGTTGATCCAGGATTTATTGGAATTATCAAAAATTGAACAGCACGGTTTTATGGTGCAGTTGGCTCCGACCAGTCTGAAAGATGTGTTGATTCGGGCAGTGGAAGTCACAAGCCCGAAAATGGATGAAAAAAATATGGAATTTGATGTTGATATACAGCGGGATGTGAAAGTGCTCGGCGATGAAAACCGATTGATTCAAATTTTTACAAATTTGATCATGAACAGCATTACCTATTCCCCAAATGATACAGCCATTACTTTGCGCATTAAAGAAGATGAAAAATATGGGATCGTTGAAGTGGAAGATGAAGGGATAGGGATCGAGAAAAGTGAAATCCCACGCATCTTTGAACGGTTTTACCGGGTGGATAAAGCGCGGAGCAGAAATTCCGGCGGTACCGGGTTGGGGCTTGCGATTGTGAAGCATTTGGTGGAAGCGCACCGGGGAAAAATCGAAGTGGAAAGCGAAGTGGGCAAAGGAACTTGTATGCGGGTATTTATTCCTCTATACAAAGAAAATTAACAATCTCTTTACAATCATGATACGAAATCTTCATACTCGACGTGTAGAGTTTGAATCGAAACCCCCTTTTCAAATCGTCATTTTGTGATTTGAAAGTTGATCAAAAAAGCCGTCTGTCCAGGCGGCTTTTTTTGTTTGTGCGCCCGGCATGTACATGAACGATAGGGTGTAAGTCCCGAACCCCGAAGACAGAAGTAGAGGTTAGCTCAACGAAGGGTGTCCGTGGTGACGCGGAATCTGAAGGAAGCTGGAGGCAAAACACCGGTCCGAGGAACACGAACCTCATATAAGGCTAGGTATGATTGAGTGAGTTTGCAAAACAAAACAAAGCTCTTTCTGTCGAAGGTCATATCGAGTAGATGAGGCGGATAGATGGTGTGAAAGTGCATGTACTTACCCGGGGAGGTCTGGCGGATAGGTGAAGTACGCTTCATAACCTACTTAGTGATAAGTAGCTGAACCGTCAGAAGTCAGCAGAGGTCATAGTATTAGTTGGTCTAGAACAACTAAGAAGGACCGAACAATTAAGAGAGAATAGCCCTTGGCATTCAGTGAGTCATGATGAAACAGAAAACGTAGTACCTCACTTGAGGAAGGAAGCGGTGAATCCCGTGGGGGACCTCTTGGAGGGTGGAGTGACCACTGGCATAAAGAGAACAGCTATTCACGGAAGGAGAATAACGATGCTTTTGAATCAAATCCTGTCACGGGAGAACATGCTTCAAGCACTAAAACGTGTAGAACAGAATAAAGGAAGCCACGGAGTAGATATGATGCCCGTACAAAACCTACGACAGCACATAGTCGAAAACTGGCTATCTATTAAGGAGGCAATTCTCAAGGGAACTTATGAACCAATGCCAGTCCGCAGAGTCGAAATCCCGAAACCTGACGGCGGTGTTCGTTTACTAGGAATCCCTACCGTAACAGACCGTTTGATTCAACAAGCAATCGCCCAAGTACTTTCAAAAGTGTATGACCCTACATTCTCTGAAAACAGCTACGGATTTAGACCAAACCGAAGTGCCCATGATGCGGTGAAGAAAGCGAAAGAATATATAAGAGATGGACATCGATGGGTTGTAGATATGGACTTGGAGAAATTCTTTGATAAGGTCAACCATGACAGATTAATGGGTACACTCGCGAAGAGAATCCAAGATAAACCATTACTGAAATTGATTCGTAAGTATTTACAATCGGGAGTCATGATTAATGGTGTGGTGTCAAGCACATTAGAAGGAACTCCACAAGGAGGACCATTAAGTCCGCTACTATCTAACATTGTACTAGATGAACTAGATAAAGAATTGGAAAGAAGAGGACACAAATTCGTTCGATATGCGGATGACTGTAACATTTACGTGAAAAGTAAACGAGCAGGACTTCGCACAATGGCAAGCATTCAACGATTCATTGAAGGAAAACTACGACTGAAAGTAAATGAAAAGAAATCAGCGGTCGACCGTCCATGGAAACGTAAGTTTCTAGGATTTAGCTTTACCTATCATAAAGAGCCAAAGGTTCGTATCGCAAAAGAAAGCCTTAAACGAATGAAGAATAAAGTTCGTGAAATCACATCACGCAAGATGCCCTACCCGATGGAATACCGCATTCAGAAACTGAATCAATATCTAGTGGGATGGTGTGGATATTTTGCGTTAGCAGACACCAAATCTATATTCCTTGAATTAGATAAATGGATTCGTAGAAGACTTCGAATGTGTCTATGGAAGAACTGGAAGAAACCGAAAACAAAGACACGCAACCTTATTCAGCTTGGCGTACCACAATGGCAAGCGTATGAATGGGGAAATACTCGGAAGAGTTATTGGCGTATTTCAAATAGTCCAATATTACACAGAACCCTTGGTAACTCCTATTGGAGAAACCAAGGGTTGGAAAGTCTTGAAGCTCGTTATGAAAACTTGCGTCAATTATCTTAATTGAACCGCCGTATACGGAACCGTACGTACGGTGGTGTGAGAGGACGGGAGTTAATCGCTCCCTCCTACTCGATTGAAGTTTCCTGGGACTAAATGATTTTTTCTATCAATTTTTTTCATTTTTGTGAAACTTTAATGGCAAATGTAACGTAAATTAGCTAACGATTTCTTAAAAGAGAAAGAGAGGGAAAAGAGAATGAGCGTCAAAAGAGCATTGATGACAACCGGACTAACGATTCTCGCAATTATCGGACTTATTTGCATTTTTACTACTTGGTACACGGTGGATGAATCCGAACAGGCAGTTGTGATTACGTTTGGGCAAGCCACTGAAACCATTACAGATCCGGGTTTGCATTTCAAATTGCCTTGGCCGGTCCAAAAAGTTGAAGTTCTTTCAAAGGAAACGTACAGCCTTCAATTCGGGTATGAAACGACAAAAGACGGTGAAATCATCACGAAAGACAGTAAAACGAAAATGATTACCGGTGATGAAAACATTGTATTGACCGATTTGGTCGTGCAATACAAAATTTCCGATCCGGTGAAATATTTATTCCACTCGGAAAATCCGAAAGAGCTGTTGCACCATGCGACATCGAGCTCCATCCGTTCCATCATCGGAAGTTCAACGATTGATGAAGCATTAACGGATGGAAAATCAGAAATCGAACAAAAAGCGAGGGATTTATTAGTATCCTTAGTGGAAAATTATGATATTGGCGTGTCCATCCTGGCGGTGAAATTGCAGGATGTGGAACTGCCAAATGCGGAAGTTCGAGCCGCCTTCACGGCTGTGACGGATGCCCGTGAAACGAAAAATACAAAAATTAACGAGGCGAGAAAATACGAAAACCAAAAACTCAGTGAGGCCCAAGGGGAAAAAGATGCAATCATTTCCCGGGCCGAAGCGGAAAAAATCTCCCGCATCCAGCAAGCCGAAGGGGATGTGGCTGTTTTTAACAAGCTATACAGCGAATATGTCGGCAATCAAAAAATCACCCGCCAGCGTCTCATTTTGGAAACATTGGAAGAAGTGTTGCCTGGCGCAAAAATTTACATTATGAACGATGATGGGGAAACGTTGAAATATTTGCCGCTGCAGCCACAGCAACCGGCAACCCAAAGCACGGAAGAGAAGAGCAAAGAAGGGGACGGTAAACAATGAGCAACAACTATTATGACGGAGATTTAGAAAAATTTATCAAAAATCTTTTCGGAAATAAGAACAATAAAGAAAAGAAAAACGTCAAAGAAGCAAAAATCGTCAAAGAAAAGCCGCCGTTCAATCCGAAAAAATACGTGAAAACGGCAATCGTGCTTACCGCGATTGCAGCCGTCATCATTGTATTGCTTTCAAATATTTATATTGTAAAAGAGAATGAATATAGAATTGTCCGCCAATTCGGGGAAGTGGTGAAATATCAGGATAAGCCCGGCCTCTATGTGAAGATTCCGTTTATCCAAAGCGTGACGACATTGCCGAAAAATTTGATGGTCTACAACATGTCGGAAGAGGAAATCAATACGCTCGATAAAAAGCGCATCATCATAGACAACTATGCGGTATGGCGCGTGACGGATCCAAAGGCGTTGATTAAGAATGCAAGATCTTTGGTGAATGCGGAAGCCCGCATGGAAGAGTTCATTTATTCCGTATTGCGTACAGAGCTGGGCCAGATCAATTATGATGAAATCATCAATGATGAAAATTCCGGACGGGGCAGTCTATCGGAAAAAATCACAAATAATGTAAATGAATTATTGAAGAAAGACAATTATGGCATTGAAGTGGTGGACGTTCGCATCCGCCGTACAGACTTGCCGCAGGAAAACGAAGAATCCGTTTATAAGCGGATGATTTCAGACCGGGAATCCATCGCCCAAAAGTATTTATCGGAAGGGGACGCGGAGAAAAACCGGATTGAGGCCAACACCGACCGGCAAGTGCAGGAGTTGATTTCCACAGCCAAAAAAGATGCTGCAATGATTATTGCGGAAGGGGAAGCGGAAGCGGCAAGAATCTATAATGAAGCTTTCTCCAAAGATCCGGAATTCTATCAATTGTATCGCACATTGGAAACTTATAAGAAAACGATTGGCGATGATACAGTCATCATTATTCCGGCGGATTCTCCATATGCAAGAATTTTATCCGGTTATATTGATTAGTAAACTGCTTGAATGATGGAATATGCATGAAATTTTGCGTAAAAGGGCAAAGGGGAAACTTGTGTTTCTTCAATTGCCCTTTTTTTCGCATTTATTAAAAATACTTTGTTGGCAATTATTACAACTTTCTCATCCTATCAACCTCGTTATATAATACTATACAATAATAATATTAGAATCGAGGCGAAAGGATGCAGCGTTTAAATCAATGGATCCAAAATCTGTTGCTTGCATGTATAATGTCTTGCAGTATGACAGGGTTATATTCTTCGACTCCTTACGCATTTTTGAACATAAAGTTGTTCCAAATTCCTGTACTTTTTATCATCATTTTCATCCTTTCCATCTTTGTGGCGGAGGATCTCCGAAACAGTTTTAAAAAAGTGTTCCGTTATGAACAGCGGGAAAATAAACGATCCATCTGGCAAGTGGGTGTCGGGATGATTTTTTATTTTACCCAAGTGGGGATTGTGGAAGTGTTTTTCCGTCCGTGGATGGAACCGGAGTTGGGCGGGATGCCACTGTATCTTGTCATCGCCTTTTTAAACGCTTTCTTATTGACAATCATCTATGAAGAAATTTTTTATGAGGAGAAAATCAATCAGCCTCATTGATACGGGGCTATTTATAAATGTTTGGAAAAAAACACGTATTTGTCGTTTTTCGGCAGATACGTGTTTTATAATGGAATTAACTGTGTAAAAGTAATGGAAGATGATTTTTTCTCTGAAGGAGTGCTAATGAGTGGGAAAAGAAAAATTATTATTGCTAGACGGGAACAGCTTGGCATATAGAGCGTTTTTTGCGTTGCCGCTTTTATCGAATGACAGCGGAATTCATACAAATGCCGTTTACGGCTTTACGACGATGCTTCAAAAAATATTGGAAGAAGAAAAGCCGACGAAGATGCTCGTCGCCTTTGATGCGGGAAAAACGACATTCCGCCATGAAACCTTTGAAGAATATAAAGGCGGCCGCCTGAAAACGCCGCCGGAACTGTCGGAGCAATTCCCTTACTTGCAAAAGCTGATCGACGCATACCGCATTCCAAGATACGAATTGGAATTGTACGAAGCGGACGACATCATCGGAACCCTTGCCCGCCAAGCGGAAGAAAAAGATATCGATGTCATCATCGTCTCAGGGGATAAAGACTTGACGCAGCTGGCGACGGATAAAGTGAAGGTGTATGTGACGCGAAAAGGGATGACGGATATTGAACATTATACGCCGGAACATATTCAGGAAAAATACGGTTTATCCCCTGAACAGATCATCGATATGAAAGGGCTGATGGGGGATGCGTCCGACAATATTCCGGGTGTTCCGGGGATTGGTGAAAAGACCGCCATCAAATTGCTGAAAGAATATGGAACAATCGAAAATTTATATGAACATATCGATCAAATGAAACAGTCCAAGATGAAGGAGAAGCTCATCGAAAACGAAGAACAGGCGAAAATGAGCAAACAATTGGCGACCATCAACACCAATGCGCCAATCGAAATCCGTCTTGAGGATTTGGATTATCCAGGTCCGGATGAGGAAGCGGTGCTTGAAGTTTGGAAAGAGTTGCAGTTTAAATCCCTCCTCGAAAAAACGGATTTCCAAGCGGAAGAAAAGGAAACGGCTGAAATCGATTTTGACATTGTCCGTGACATCGCCGGGGATCTCTTCAGCGATGAAATGGCGGTACATGTGGAACTTGAGAATGAACAATATCATACTTGCAATATTTTAGGATTCGCCTTCACGGACGGAACAAAAACCTTTTTCGTTCCGACGGATGCATTGAAAGAAAATGATATATTGAAGGCTTATTTTGAAGATGGCACGAAGAAAAAATATATGTCGGATTTAAAGGCGGCCCAATGCATTTTGAAACGTCATGGCATCAATTTGCGGGGCGTGGAATTTGATTTCCTGCTTGCTTCTTACATCCTGAATCCTGCCATTTCAGGGGATGATGTGGCGACGCTGGCGAAGGAATTTGGCTACACCGATGTCCGTTCCAATGAAGCGGTATACGGAAAAGGGGCCAAATGGGCATTGCCGGAGGAAAAAGACCTTGCCGAACATGTTTGCCGCAAAGCCCTTGCCATTTGGCATTGCAAAGATCGGGTTACAAAAAAATTGAAGGAAAATGAGCAGTTTGACCTGTACCATGATTTGGAGCTTCCTTTGGCTGTCATTTTAGGGGAAATGGAAAGCCAAGGAATCAAAGTGGATATTTCCACTCTTGAAGAAATGGGGAAAGAATTGCAAGAAAAAATTGCGACGCTGGAAAAGGAAATTTATGAATTGGCGGGAGAAACATTCAATATCAATTCTCCAAAACAGTTAGGCGTTATTTTGTTTGAAAAATTGGGACTGCCGGTCATCAAGAAAACGAAAACAGGTTATTCCACTGCGGCGGATGTGCTTGAGAAACTGAAATACCAACATAAAATCGTCGAATTGATTTTGGAATACCGGACACTGGCGAAATTGAAGTCCACTTATATCGAGGGGTTAATCAAAGAAGTCCACCCGGAAGACGGAAAAGTTCATACCCGCTTTATGCAGGCATTGACGTCGACTGGGCGCCTTTCTTCAACAGATCCGAACTTGCAAAATATTCCGATCCGACTGGAAGAAGGAAGAAAAATCCGAAAGGCTTTTGTTCCTTCCCATGAAGGCTGGCTGCTCTTTGGTGCCGATTACTCCCAAATCGAGCTGCGTGTTCTTGCCCACATGTCCAAAGATAAACATTTGGTGGACGCTTTCAAACAAGGAATGGATATTCATACCCGGACGGCGATGGAAGTGTTCCATGTTTCCAAAGATGAAGTGACGCCAAATATGAGAAGGGCGGCAAAAGCGGTCAACTTCGGCATCATTTATGGAATCAGCGATTATGGACTTTCGCAAAACCTTGATATTTCCAGAAAAGAAGCGGGAGATTTTATAGAAAAATATTTCCAAAGTTTCCCTGGTGTCAAAGAATATATGGACAACATCGTGCAGGAAGCAAAATTGAAAGGATATGTAACAACCATCCTAAACCGCCGCAGATATTTGCCTGATATTACAAGCAAAAACTTCAATTTGAGAAGTTTTGCGGAACGTACGGCAATGAATACGCCGATTCAAGGAAGCGCCGCAGATATTATCAAAAAAGCGATGATTGACATCGATGCGAGATTGAAAGAAGAAGGTCTGCAGGCGAAACTCTTGCTGCAGGTGCATGACGAATTGATTTTTGAAGCGCCGAAAGAGGAAATTGAAAAGTTGGAAAAAATCGTGCCGGAAGTGATGGAAAGCGCCATCACCCTTGATGTACCATTAAAAGTGGATATTTCTTACGGCCCAACCTGGTACGACGCAAAATAATTAAGGAAGTGAAATCATGCCTGAATTACCGGAAGTGGAAGGGGTTGTTCGGGCGCTTTCCCCGAAAATCGAAGGAAAAACGATTGAAAATGTGGTGTTGTCAAAAACGGTTTATGCATCCCACCAACAAGGAAAGCAATGCATTGTCAAAAATATGGAGCCATCGGATTTTGAAAATGAAATGCGCGGCATGACGATCAAAAAGGTGAAACGGCGGGCCAAATATATTTTCTTTGATGTCGAAAAAAATGAACAGCCCTACCTTTTCGTCAATCATCTGGGAATGACCGGCGCCTGGTTCATCGTCGGCCAGGAGAATGAAATTTTGGAAGAAAAATTTCGCAACCATATTCACGCAAAGTTTTCATTATCCACTGGCGAGAAGCTCATCTTTTCCGATATACGCAGATTTGGTGAAATGCGGTTGTTAAAAACCATGGATGAGCATCCGCCGCTGCTATTAATGGCTCCGGAACCCTTTGAGGAACGTGCCTTGAATTACTTTTTGGAAAAATGTGAGCTTACGAAATATAAAAATAAGCCGATCAAGGAAGTCATTATGGATGGACAAGTGATTTCCGGCTGCGGCAATATTTATGCAACGGAAGCCCTTTTCCGGGTCGGCATCCATCCCGCAAGAAAGACGGGAAGAGTCAGCAAAAAGCGGAAAATCGAATTGTTTGAAGCCGTTCAAAAGGTATTGTTGGAAAGCATCGAAATGGGCGGTTCGACGATTTCCGATTATCGAAACATCAATGGAGAAGTCGGCGGGATGCAGCATCGTTTGAAAATGTATGGCAAAAAGGTTTGTCCAAACTGTTCTTCAAAAACAAAATCGATGACGATTGCCGGAAGAACGAGCGTTTATTGTCCAAAATGTCAACATTAGAAAGGTGTTTGCTATGATCATTGGTTTAACAGGAAGTATTGCAAGCGGAAAAAGTACCGTAAGTAATATGTTAAAAGAATATGGATTTCCAATCGTTGATGCGGATGTGGTGGCCCGGCAAGTGGTGGAACCAGGCAGCGAAACATTGAAAAAAATTGCAGAAGCCTTTGGGGAAGAAGTTTTGACGGAGAATGGGGAACTGGACCGGAAAAAATTAGGTTCCATTATTTTCAATGATGAAGAGAAACGGCAACTGTTGAATAGCATCATTCATCCGGCCATCCGGAAAGAAATGCTCCGTCAGCGGGATGAGTATCTTGAAAAAGGCGAAAAAACGGTGATTATGGATATTCCATTACTATTTGAAAGCAAGCTTCAACATTTTGTGGATAAAATTTTGGTCGTGTCCGTATCGGAAGATGTGCAATTGGAAAGATTAATGAAAAGAAATCAATTGACAGAAGAAGAGGCAAAAGCCCGCATACAGTCCCAATTGCCTTTGTCGGTGAAAGAGCAAGGGGCGGATGCGGTCATTAATAATAACGGTTCAATCGAGGAAACGCGGAAACAACTGGAGCAAATTTTAAAAGATTGGGACGTTCTTTAGCTGATTATTGAAAAAATATGCTCGTGATGTCAAAAAATTTTCAAGATTTTTGGAATGATTCTTGTTGAATTTAGCTGTTCGAATATGGAATATTGGTATAGGGTTTCTCCCCAAGTTTCGCAGTATGCTTCAACGGAGCCGGTTTTTTTCATTATTTTGAAAATAATATTTTTTTTAATCTTATAATTGTTGGTACACGATTATTAATAATGTGCTATACTAATTGAGAAAAAGTAAACATAATTGAAGTAAAATAGGAGGCTTATATATAATGACAGTTTCTATTGCAATAAACGGCTTTGGTCGAATTGGCCGTATGGTGTTCCGACAAGCAATTGTTCAAGACGATTTAAATATAGTAGCAGTCAATGCGAGCTATCCTGCCAAAACATTGGCACATATGGTGAAATATGATACAATTCATGGTCATTTCGATGGTACAGTGGAATATGAAGAAGATGCATTGATTGTAAATGGCAAGCGTGTGCAATTAGTGGCTGAACGCGATCCTGCAAAATTGCCTTGGAAAGAGCTTGGCGTAGACGTTGTAATTGAAGCGACAGGTAAATTTAACGATCGTGAAAAAGCGGCCCTTCACTTGGAAGCGGGAGCGAAAAAAGTGATTTTAACAGCGCCAGGGAAAAACGAAGATGTCACAATTGTGGTTGGTGTGAACGAAGACGCTTTAGATTTATCCAAACACGATATCATTTCAAATGCTTCTTGTACAACAAACTGCTTGGCTCCGGTTGTCAAAGTGTTGCATGAACAATTTGGAATTGAAAACGGTTTAATGACAACTGTTCACGCATATACAAACGATCAGAAAAACTTAGATAACATGCACAAAGATTTACGCCGTGCCCGCGCCTGCGGTCAAAGCATCATCCCGACAACAACTGGTGCGGCAAAAGCATTGGGCAAAGTAATTCCGGAATTGCAAGGAAAAATCCATGGTTTAGCCCTTCGTGTACCAACGCCAAACGTTTCTTTGGTGGACTTGGTTGTCGATTTGAAACAAGATGTAACGGCTGAGCAAGTAAATGAAGCCTTCAAAAAAGCCAGCGAAGGTCCGTTGAAAGGCATTTTGAATTACTGTGAAGAACCTCTTGTATCGGTAGATTTCAATACTACAACTTATTCATCAACAATTGATGCACAGTTAACAATGGTAATGGGTACAAGAAAAGTGAAAGTGATGGCTTGGTACGACAATGAATGGGGTTATTCTGCACGCGTTGTGGATTTGACTAGAAAAGTTGTCAAAGCATTGGAAACAGTAACAGCATAATATTATGTTTGGATCAGTGTAGACATTGTCTTCCGGACTTTGTCTACACTTTTTATTTTTTGCCCCCATATTATGGATGACTTGTCAAAACAAAATATTAGCAAAGCTGTTAATGAAATTCGGAATAAATCATCTCGATTTTTGGATGAAAGTATATTAAAATGATAGCCTATCTGATTGTTATCAAGTCACGTATATGGGAAAAGTGTCACATTCTTTGTTATCTGTTATAATATTCATTAAGAAACTAGACAGGGAGAATTAAAATTATGAGATGTCCAAGTTGTCACCATAACGGAACGCGTGTGGTAGATTCCAGACCCGTTGATGATAATAAAGAGATTCGTAGACGCAGGGAATGCGAATCTTGCGGTTACCGATTCACCACTTTTGAAAAAGTGGAGGAAACACCTTTGATTGTCGTAAAAAAAGATGGTTCCAGGGAAGAGTTCAGCCGTGAAAAAGTGTTGAGAGGATTGATCCGCGCCTGCGAAAAGCGCCCTGTGCCATTGGAACAACTTGAACAAATCGTTTATGATATCGAAAAAGAATTGAGAAGGATTGGAAATTCGGAAGTGAGTTCCGTGGATGTCGGCGAAATGGTCATGGACGAGCTTGCGAAAGTGGATGAAGTGGCCTATGTCCGTTTCGCTTCCGTTTACCGCCAATTTAAAGATATCAACGTATTTATGGATGAATTGACGGAATTGTTGAATCGCCAGTCCAAAAAGTGATAACGGGGGGAAGAATATATGGTTTACTTGTATAAAGAGTTGCAGCCCAAGGATTCTTTTGATATCCTTCTCCCTTCTTCTCTCTCTTCACATGACCGGCAGCTGTTGACCCTTTTTTATCAGCCCCTTACCGGTCCGGAGCCAATCAGTTTGTATTTGACTTTATGGGCGGAAGGGGAAGATCCTCACAGGGGATTATTAAACCACTACTACTTGATGAATGTGCTGAATATGCCGATCATGAGAGTGTTTCAAGCACGGATTTCCCTTGAAGCGATCGGACTCTTGAAGACATACCGGAAAGATGAAGGGGAAAATCGTTCGTTCATTTATGAATTGGCGCGCCCTTTGGATGCGGAACTATTTTTCCAAGACCCGCTTTTATCGATGTTTTTATTCAGCAGAATTGGCGAACAGGCTTACCGCAAACTGCGCAAACGGTTCATTAAGCGGATTGACAAGGACGCTTTCAAAGAGGTTTCAAGAACGTTTACAGATGTGTTCAAGCCGATTGATACGAATGTACCCCAGGAATTTATCGAGCCCGAGCTGAAATCCAACCAAATGAATTATCCTTTTTATTATGAACGGTTTGACTTCGATTTATTGCAAGCCGGATTATCGGAACAATTGATCCCTTCCCGCGTGTTTACGCCGGAAGTGAAGGAATGGATTGCAAAGCTTGCTTTCCTCTATCAGCTATCCCCGTTGGATATGCAAAAAATTGTGATATTGGCCATTGATGATGAAATGAACATTTCATTGGAAAGATTGAAGAAGGCGGCTGCCGATTATTATAAATTGACCATTTCCAAGGAAGTGCCGAAATTTGAAAAAAACTTTGAGTCGAAGCCGCAGGATGAACCGAATCAGTCGCTGACGAAAGAGCAGGAGCTGATCCATTATCTTGAGACGACTCCGCCGATTCAAGTGTTGCGGGATATCAATAACGGAAAAGAACCGTTGCCGTCTTCCGTCGAACTGGCTGAAGATTTAATCATGAAGCACGGCATGCCTATCGGGGTCGTCAATGTATTGCTCGAATATGTGATGCTCACTTTAGATATGAAATTGCCCCGCAAATATGTCGAACGGATCGCGGACCATTGGATGCGGAAAAATGTACGGACGGCGAAAGAAGCAATGGAACTTGCCCGCACGGAACGGGACCAATATATGCAATGGAAGCTTGAAAGCGAAGCGAAAAAATCCGCTTCATCAAACTACAAGAAACAGCCTTATAAAAATATAAGGGAAGAAAAGATTCCGGAATGGTTTTATAAACGGAATGAACCAAAGAAAGAGGAAAAAAAGGCATCAAACATCAATTTTGAAGAAGAGCGCAGAAAAATATTGCAAAAACTTGGAGTTGTAGACGGGTAGGTGACGAACAATCGAATCGATCAAAAAAGCTTTAGAAAAATTTCAAATTCCTTCCTTTCAAGAAAGGTATAATGCCATCCGCAATCAAATTTTGGAGCATCCGGATGTTCAAAAATTCTTGGCGGAACATGACGATGTGGTCAATAAAGAGATGGTGGAGCGCAGTTTGGCCAAACTGTATGAATATATCAGCCAATCCAGCGAATGTTGCAATTGCGGTTCTACGGAACAATGCACCAATTATTTAAAGGGATTTATTCCCAAATTGTACATTTCCCAAAATATGATTGATGTCGAGTATGAGCGCTGTAAGCAAAAGATTATTGAAGACGAGCGTAGAGAAATCGAATCGATGATTTCAAGCATGTATATGCCGAAAGACGTATTATCTGCCACATTGCAAGATTTATTGATTGACGATGAATCACGGGTAATTATTGCCAATTATGCCGCTGATTTCATCAATCATTACAAAAAGACAGGGGAATTGCCGAAAAAAGGATTTTATTTATATGGCGAATTCGGCGTTGGGAAATCCTTCGTATTGGGGGCCATCGCCAACGAGCTTGCCAGTTTGAGAGTTCCTTCTGTTCTCGTTTTTGTTCCGGAATTTTTGAGGGAGTTGAAGAATTCCATCCAGGATCAAACCCTCCAGGAAAAAATCGATTTTGTAAAGCAGGCTCCTGTACTGATGCTTGATGATATTGGTTCGGAGTCTTTATCCAGCTGGGCGAGGGATGAAATTTTAGGTCCCATTTTGCATTATCGGATGAGTGAACAGCTCCCAACCTTTATTACTTCCAATTTTAATTATAAACAATTGGAACTCCACCTGGCTGAGACTTCCCGCGGTGAGGTCGATGTCGTGAAAGCCGCCAGAATTATGGAGCGGATCAAAGCGGTGACGATTCCGATTGAAATGACTGGCGAAAACCGGAGACAATCCGAATGAAAGTCCATTTCGACAGTTGCATTTCGAATAAAGTCAGCGTATACTTTGATTGTGATAAATATTTCAGTGGCAGTGAAGAGGACATGAAGTTTGTGAAACGGCTTATAGAGAGGGAAACCTAGGCTGGAAGTTTCCTAGTACGACGCAACACTTTACTACCTCGGAGCTTCGGCGGGGAACAATCCGCTGACGGCTATCGGTACGTTACACCGACCCAGAGCTTCGTCTGAAATTGCTTTGATTTCGGAAGGAAGAAGGGTGGAACCACGAGCGATCGCGTCGTCCCTTTATCGGGATGGCGTTTTTTATTTGTGTCGTTCAACTATTTGAATTTGGATTCCAGCAAATGTAAAACATAATTTGAACGAATCAAACTACAGTAAAGGAGAATGAATATGGCTGAAGTGATTCAATTAACTTTTCCGGATGGTGCAGTAAAGGAGTTTTCCAAAGGCACAACGACTGAAGAAGTCGCAGCGTCCATCAGCCCGGGATTGCGCAAAAAAGCGTTGGCAGGGAAGGTCAATGGCAAATTGTTGGACTTAAAAACACCAATTGAAGAAGACGGTGCAATTGAAATCGTAACACCGGATCATGAAGATGCCCTTGACATTTTGCGCCATTCAACTGCCCACTTGACAGCGCAAGCGGTGAAACGTTTATTCCCTGGGGCGAAACTGGGGATTGGCCCTGTGATTGAAGGCGGATTCTATTATGACATCGATTCACCGACACCAATTACAGCGGAAGATCTTCCAAAAATCGAAAAAGAAATGAAAAAAATCATTTCAGAAAACCTTGAAATCATCCGCAAAAACGTCACTCGCGAAGAAGCTCGCCGCATTTACGAAGAAATTGGCGATGAATATAAATTAGAACTTTTGGATGCGATTCCGGAAGGGGAGCAAGTATCCATCTATTACCAAGGTGAATTTTTTGATCTTTGCCGTGGCGTACATGTTCCTTCCACTGGAAAATTAAAAGAATTCAAATTGCTTTCATTGGCAGGAGCTTATTGGCGTGGAGACTCCAACAACAAAATGCTTCAACGCATTTACGGTACAGCCTTCTTTACAAAAGAAGATTTGCAAAATCACTTAAAAATGCTGGAAGAAGCGAGAGAACGCGACCACCGCAAACTGGGGAAAGAGTTGGAACTGTTCACTTTATCCCCAACAGTGGGACAAGGCTTGCCATTATGGCTTCCAAACGGCGCCACTATCCGCCGCATTATCGAGCGCTATATTGTAGATAAAGAAATCAGCTTAGGATATAAACACGTTTACACACCAGTGTTAGGTTCAAAACGTTTATATGAAACTTCCGGCCACTGGGAGCACTATTCTGAAGACATGTTCCCGCCGATGGAAATGGATAATGAAACATTGGTGCTTCGTCCGATGAACTGTCCACACCATATGATGGTTTATAAAAGCGGCATGCACTCATACCGCGAGTTGCCAATCCGGATTGCCGAACTTGGCATGATGCACCGCTATGAAGCGTCCGGCGGTTTATCCGGCTTGCAGCGCGTGCGCGGCATGACTTTGAACGATGCCCATATTTTCGTTCGTCCGGACCAAATCAAAGATGAATTTAAACGGGTATTAAACTTGATTCTTGAAGTGTATAAAGACTTCGATATCAAAGATTATCGATTCCGTTTATCTTACCGGGACCCAGAAGATACAGAAAAATATTATGATGATGATGAAATGTGGGAACGCGCACAAAGCATGTTAAAAGAAGCGATGGATGATTTAGGACTAGAATATTTTGAAGCGGAAGGCGAAGCTGCTTTCTATGGTCCAAAACTTGACGTGCAAGTAAAAACAGCCATCGGCAAAGAAGAAACTCTATCTACTGTGCAGCTTGACTTCCTGCTTCCGGAACGCTTTGATTTAACATACATCGGCGAAGACGGGGAAAAACATCGTCCGGTTGTTATTCACCGCGGTGTCGTATCCACAATGGAACGCTTTGTTGCCTTTTTGATCGAAGAATACAAAGGGGCATTCCCAACATGGTTGGCGCCTGTTCAAGCGGTCGTGATCCCTGTATCCAACGAAGTGCATTTCGATTATGCAAAACAGGTGGAAGAAGAACTTCGCAAAGCGGGAATCCGTGTAGAACTTGATGTGCGTGAAGAAAAATTGGGTTATAAAATCCGTGAAGCGCAAATGAAGAAAATCCCGTACATGTTGGTATTGGGCGATAAAGAAGTGGAAGCCAATACGGTCAATGTCCGCCGTTACAGCTCCAAAGATTCAGAAACGGTGCCATTCGGACAATTCCTTGAAGACATCAAAAAGGATGCAAGAGTGTAAATTTCATTTTATTGGAACAGAGGATGCCCGTCAGCTGCTGTTTGGGCATCCTCTGTATCCAATTTGATTGATGTATGTCAGATATAAAAATAAAAAACTTGACATCTTAATAACAGGATGTTACGATAACAAAGGTTAAGAATACAAGATTGTGGTTGAAAGTAGAGGCTGCCCGCTTCTCACCTGTTCGACGCATCGAGCAGTTGACAGGTTCGAATCATCATGGAAAAATGAATACGCTCTTTTTTGCGTATTTTACGGCGGGCGGACATCTTCTGAAATGTCCGTCTTTTTTTATGGACATAACAGAACAACAGCAACGTTCAACCGGGATTTTCAACCGTGTATTCGCGACATAACCTTGGAGGTGGATTTTTATTAGCAAAGACATGTACGTAAACGAAGGGATACGTGCACGTGAACTTCGTGTAATTGATCAAAACGGTGAACAAGTAGGAATTATATCCCGTAACGAAGCGTTGGAAATGGCTGCTCGTGTAAACTTGGATCTAGTCCTCGTAGCACCGCAAGCGAAGCCACCTGTTGCTCGTATTATGGACTACGGCAAATATAAATTTGAGCAGCAAAAGAAAGAGCGCGAAATTCGTAAAAATCAGAAAGTCATTCATATGAAAGAGGTTCGTTTGAGCCCAACGATTGACGAACATGATTTCCAAACGAAACTTCGAAACGCAATCAAATTCCTTCAAAAGGGAGATAAAGTAAAATGTACATTGCGTTTCAAAGGACGTGCGATTACGCATACAGATATTGGACAACGGGTATTGGATCGTTTTGCTGAAGAATGTGCCGAATATGCAACGGTAGAACAAAAACCTAAATTGGAAGGCCGGAGCATGTTCTTAATTCTGGCCCCAAAAAGCGAAAAATAATGATTACGAAATAAGGTTTAGGAGGAACTACTATGCCAAAAATGAAAACTCACCGTGGCGCTGCTAAGCGTTTCAAAAGAACAGGTACAGGTAAATTTAAATTTGACCGTGCTTACGGAAGCCACTTATTTGCAAACAAAACAACAAAACAAAAACGCCAACTTCGCAAAGCGAAAGTGATGACATCAGGCGACTACAAACGCATCAAAACATTACTTGCATACAAAAAATAATGGAATTTTGAACGGATTATAAAATTTTCGAAAGAATAGCAGGAGGTAATTTCTATGCCACGCGTAAAAGGTGGAACAGTAACGCGCAGACGTCGTAAAAAAGTTTTAAAATTAGCAAAAGGTTATTTCGGTTCAAAACATACTTTATATAGAACAGCAAACCAAGCGGTAATGAAATCCGGTTTATATGCTTACCGTGACCGCCGTCAGAAAAAACGTGATTTCCGTAAATTATGGATTACACGTATCAATGCGGCAGCTCGCCAAAACGGTCTTTCTTACAGCCGCTTAATGTACGGTTTAAAACAAGCTGGTATCGAAGTGAACCGCAAAATGTTGGCTGATTTAGCGGTGAACGATGCGCAAGCTTTCGCTCAACTTGCGGAAGAAGCAAAAAAAGCAATCGCAAAATAATCATTGAAACAACTTAAAAGGAGGCTGGGACAAAACTAGCTTCAAAATAGGAAAAAGGAGAATTTGAGCCAACTCAAATTCTCCTTTTTCCATTTCTCTCCATTATTTTTGGTCAGTTGATCTTTGTTGGCCGTGTATTTCCGTAAATTCACGGCCATTAAGGCAATGCCCATTTCATTTTCCACTTTCGATTTTCCTCGAACGGAAAATCGAGTGAAACGCAAATTAGCCTTCAAGAATCCAAAAACTGGTTCTACGTCTATTTTACGTTGACGGAAAATAGAACCAGCTTTTTCTTCTGAAAGCTTCGCTCTTACATATTCTTTTTGTTGTTCCCATTTTTCATTCACCATGACCTTTCGGTGATTGCCTTCCTTTGCTTTTGTGCATGATGAACGAAATGGACATCCTGAACAGTTTTCACATTCATAGATTTTCAATTCTCGTTTGAAACCAGTCTTATCTGTACGTACAGAACGATAACGGAAGGTTACTCGCTGCTGATTTGGACAAATGTAGGTATCACTTTCTTCGTCGTACATCCAATTGTCTGGATGAAATGGATTTTGTTTATATTTCTTCTTTTGTTCTTTCTCATACATGGTATATGGAATGAGTGCCTCACATTTTCGATTCGAAAGGATGTCTTCATAGTTTTGTTCACTACCATAACCAGCATCTGCGACAATATACTTTGGCAACGGAAAATAATCCTTTTCTATCTTATTCAAGAACGGAATTAATGTACGTGTATCAGTAGGATTTGGAAAGATGCTATAAGCTAGTGCGTATTGACCTTCTGTTGCGATTTGTACGTTGTATCCAGCCTTCAATTGACCGTTTTTCATATAGTCGTCTTTCATTCGCATGAACGTCGCATCTAAGTCTGTTTTGGAATAACTATTCCGTTCACCCAAGATTTCGAAGTCTTTTTGATACTTTTGTTTACGTAAAATCAAGTCAATCAACTGTTTGTACACTCGCTTCGGATATTTCCGTTCGCTTCTTAATGCTTTTCGTTCTGTGGCATCGGGCGATGCTTCTATCTTTTGGTCATATTCCGTAATCACTTCATCGACTTGTTGCACCATTTGAGCGAGTTCTTCAACGGACAGTTCTCCCTCATTTTCCCGCTCCATTTCAGGGATGATTTCCTTCTCTAACAGTTCGTTGTAGAGCTGATTGGATTTTTCAATTAAGCTTTGGTTGTATTTTTCAATGGATTTCTTCCATACGAAAGTAAATTTATTGGCATTCGCTTCAATCTTCGTACCATCGATAAAAATGGCTTCTTGATCGATTAACTTTTCTTCCACCAGTTGGCAACGGAATTGGACAAAACATTGACGAATTAATTCTTTTACTTCCGGATGCACACGAAAACGATTGATCGTCCGATAACTTGGTTCATATCCTTGTGCCAACCACATCATTCGTATACTGTCCTTTAATAGCGCTTCAATTTTTCGACCTGAAAAGACAGACTGCGAATAGGCACACAAAATAATTTTTAGCATCATGCGTGGATGATAAGCAGGACAACCTGTATTTCGAAGAAACGGCTGGAAGGCTTCATCTGGAATACTTTCAACTAAATGGTGGATGTGGAAGGCAATATCATTTTCTTGTAATTTTATTTCTAAATCTAAAGGCAAAACTAATTGATTCATGTTATAATATTTAAACATAAGGACACTTCTTTCGTTAAAATTTTTGGGGTTGGATACTTAAATTTTAACAGAAGATGTCCTTATTTTTATTGAAAAAATGAAGAACAGCCCATGAAATTTTATTCCAAAATTTCATGGGCTGTTTCCATTTTAGAGGGGGTTTTGTCCCAACCTCTTTTTTCTTTTAAGGAGAAGGAAAATGAATGAAATCATTGCTGTGTACATAATCATCGTATCTGCGATTTGTTTTGCATTGATGGGAATTGATAAATCGAGGGCAAAACATGGGAAATGGCGGATTTCCGAAAAAACATTATTATCGGTGGCAATCATTGGCGGCGCTTGCGGTGGATTGATCGCAATGGTTTTATTCCGCCATAAAACGAGACATGCCATCTTTGCCTTTGGACTGCCATTGCTTGCTGCATTGCAAATTTTCTTCCTAATCTATCTCTATAAGTGAATTAGACAATACACTTTCACCAACGTTCAAGCGGCTTATGCTCTAAATATATTGTTCATAGAGCATAAGCCGCTTGAAGTCAATGCAGGAGCTTTTTTCAGAACGGATGGGCAGTTTATTCCTCTTCTTCCTTCATCAATTTTTCAATAGGATTTTTCCAATTGATTTTCGCTTTCGGATAATTCATTAAAATTTCTTTCTCCAAAAATTTGAAATCTTCTTTTGTCAAACCTTGGAGCTTTGCCGGATCATGCACCCAGACAAAAATGGATACCACTTCAAAGGCGTCATCGGTTGTCCCCAAATATTTTTCCCCTTCAAACAAAGCGCCTTTATAAGAAATAAAGAAGTTTTTTCTCACATTTTTTACATCATCATAAAAGTAGTATTGTCCCTTTTCATAGGCTTCATCCAATTTTCTTTTCGGATCTGTCAAATAGCGAAAAGCTTTATAAAATAAATAAATAATGACGATAAAGACAATAATACGCAAAAGAAGCGCCATAAAAAGTTCCCCCTTGTATAAAAGGTATCATATCCTATACGATTAAGGTAGAAAATTAGTTTCATTTTTTATAGAAAATGAGGGATAATATTCATGGAATTTCAAGAACTGTTTAACATGCAAGCACAATTGGATTCGTTTATTCAACAGAACCAGCACATCGACCGGGATGTATTTCTGGAAAAAGGGTTGGCGTTAACGATAGAACTTGCGGAGTTGGCAAATGAAACCCGCTGTTTTAAATATTGGAGCACAAAAGGTCCTTCCGAACGGGAAGTGTTGTTGGAAGAATTCGTGGATTCCATCCATTTTCTTCTTTCCTTAGGAAATGAAAAAGGATACCGGTTGAATGCGTGGCCGGAAATGAAGAAAAAGGAAAACCTGACGACATGGTTTTTGAAAACGCAAGAGGCGATTTTGTCGTTTATTCACGATCCGTCTGAGGATCATTATTTGAAAGTATGGGAATATTACAGTGTGCTCGCTTATAATTTAGGTTTTACATTGGATGATATCATTCAGGCATACATTGAGAAAAATGAGAAAAATTACGAGCGGCAACGCAATGGATATTAAGGAGGATCAATAAAAATGGATGAAACATTGCAAATGCTAAAGGATTTGACAGACGCAAACGGCATCGCAGGAAACGAGAAAGCGCCGAGAGAGGTCATGAAAAAATATATCGAGCCTTTTGCGGATAAAATCGAGTATGACAATTTGGGAAGTTTGATTGCGGAAAAACGGGGCGATGAAAAGGGTCCGAAAATTATGATTGCCGGCCACTTGGATGAAGTGGGTTTCATGGTGACACAAATTGATGACAAAGGCTTCATTAAATTCCAAACGGTCGGCGGTTGGTGGGCACACGTCATGCTTTCACAGCGGGTGACGATCACGACCCGTTCAGGTGAGGAAATCATCGGTGTCATCGGTTCAAAACCGCCTCATATTTTGCCGCAGGAACAACGCAAAAAAACCGTTGATATCAAAGATATGTTCATCGATGTGGGCGCCACTTCCAAAGAAGAGGCGGAAAGTTGGGGAATCCGCCCTGGTGATATGATTACGCCATATTTTGAATTCAATGTGATGAAAAATGAAAAAATGCTTCTTGCAAAAGCGTGGGACAACCGCATTGGCTGCGCCATTGCCATCGAAGTGTTGAAGCGGTTGAAAAACGAAAATCATCCAAACATTGTCTATGGTGTCGGCAATGTGCAAGAGGAAGTAGGATTAAGAGGTGCGAAAACGTCCACATTCAAAATTCAACCGGACATCGGTTTTGCGGTGGATGTAGGCATTGCAGGAGATACACCGGGCATCACTCCGAAAGAAGCGATGTCAAAACTTGGAGCAGGTCCGCAAATCATCATTTACGATGCTTCCATGGTTTCCCATAAAGGGCTTCGCGATTTCGTCATCGATGTGGCGGAAGAAAACAACATTCCGTATCAATTTGACGCGATGCCAGGCGGAGGAACAGATGCCGGTTCCATGCATTTGACAGGAAACGGTGTGCCAACCCTATCCATCACCATTGCTACCCGTTATATTCATTCCCATGCATCCATCCTGCATCGGGACGACTTTGAAAATGCGGTGAAATTGATGGTGGAAGTGGTGAAGCGGCTCGATTGGGATGCGGTGAATAAAATCAAGTATGAATGAGAGGGCTGAGTCCCTCTTTTTTTATTGCCAAAGTTATCTTTATGCAAACAATCTATCATTTTTGCCGAAAAGAATAGTAAAATGTTACGAATATTTATAACGGATGATTCATTAGATTTAAAATATAGGTGCATTTTTATTCATCGTTTTTGAATATTATTTTTAAATTTTTAATGCGAAAAAAATAATAAAAATACACTTGATTTTATAAATATACAATTGTATAATGGGTACATCTAACAAAGAAGGAGCGGAAATTCATTGATGAAATTGTTGGAAGAAGTGCAGCTAAAGCCCGTTTCAAGTTTAAAGGGCAAAGATTTGTTAACGCTGCTTGATTATACAAGTGAAGAAGTGCAAGAGTTGCTTAGCCTTGCAACAAAAATGAAAAAAGTAACGAAAAATGGCAAATGTCCAAAACTTTTAGATGGAAAAGTGCTTGGAATGATTTTCGAGAAAAACTCCACACGTACACGCATTTCCTTTGAAGTGGGAATGCATCAATTAGGCGGAAAAGCGATTTTCCTGCATGCAAGAGATATGCAGCTTGGCCGCGGTGAACCGATTTCAGATACAGGTCTTGTTTTATCCGGTTATTTAGATGGAGTTATGATCCGCGCCAATTCACATAAAATGGTAGAGGAATTAGCAGAGTATGCAACCATTCCAGTGATTAATGGATTAACAGATTTATATCATCCATGCCAAGCGTTGGCCGATCTTGAAACGATCATTGAAAATAAAGGAACATTTAAAGGATTAAAAACAGCTTATGTCGGCGATGGAAACAATGTTGCCCATTCACTTGTCGTGGCGGCTGCCCACGTTGGAATGGATATTGCGGTAGCCACTCCGAAAGGTTATGAGCCGGATGCTGAAATCATGAAAAAGGCTCAGGCGATTGCGGAGAAGAACGGCAGCACCATCACGATCACTAATGATCCGATAGAAGCTGTGAAAGACGCGGATGTAGTGTATACAGACGTATGGACTAGCATGGGTCAAGAAGAGGAAGCGGCTCAACGCTTAAAAGACTTCCAAGGCTATCAAATTAACGATGAATTGGTGGCTCATGCAAAACCTGATTTCATGTTCTTGCATTGCTTGCCAGCCCATCGTGAAGAAGAAGTGGCAACATCCGTAATCGACGGTCCAAACTCATACGTCTTCGAGCAAGCGGAAAACCGACTTCATGCACAGAAAGCAGTGCTTCTATCATTACTTGCATAATTAATGAGTAAGGACATCTAATATGCTCTGCCCCGAAAGCGTAAGCGGCAGGGGCAAGCGGAAAACCGACTTCATGCACAGAAAGCAGTGCTATTATCTTTACTTGCATAATGAAGTAAAAAAGGAAAATATATATGTTCTGCCCCGAAAGCGAAGCGGCAGGGGCAAGCGGAAAATAGATTATATGCGCAAAAAGCAGTTCTATTATCCTTACTAGCATAATTTAGAAGAAAAATAATCAATGCGCTCTGCCCCGAAAGCGAAGCGATAGGGGAAAGCGCAAAAGGCCTTTTTACAGGCATAGGTGAATTAAGTTTATATTCGATGCCGAGTTCAGGGTGGAATGAAGCATCGCTCATAATATAAAATCAAGGCAATCCAGGAGGCGCTGGATTGCCTTTTTTCATGCATGCCATTTTCATTTTTTCTTTAATTGGACTAACTGATAGACAACTGAATTAGTTCTCAAATCCTTCGTGCAAATATGGCCATAGTCTTTTGAATAATAATATTGGAAGCCGTCGGAACTGACAATTTCCATTAAATGATTAAAAGTGCCTGCAGGGGTCGTTACGGTTTCGGACATGCTTGTCACCGCATAGGTTACCGGTTTAAGCCCTTTCTTCATGGAAAATGACCAGCTTGTCCCGAGTTTTACGGGATATGGGATATGAAAGTCCGTCAATATTTCATCATTTGCCAGGAACCCTTTAAAAGTGAAACCGTCCTTGCCAATGCTGTTCACATATTGGATCCCCTGATTGTAATCATCGGAAACATACCACCAATCCCCTTGGACGTCCGATGACAAATATGTGAAGTATTCCCGGCTCGTATAACCTTCATACAATTCATATATGTATTGATAATTTTTATTGTAGCCAAACCCGCTTTTTACCGGTATAAAATCCGGTTCAAGAACACGGGACATGAAAGTGGAAAAATGGGCACGGGTAAGTGGTTGGGAAGGTTTAAAGGTGCCATCTTCGTATCCCGTTGTGATGTTATTGGCCGAAAGAGCGGCTATCGCTTGATAATGTTTATGGTTTTTCGGTACATCTTTAAATTGTTGGTTGCTGGAGCCTTTGAGAGAAAAGGCATTCACTAAAACTTGGGCCATTTCGCCGCGTGTGATGGGCTCAAATGGTCTGAAGTTCGTTCCTTTTGGGAAAATGCCTTCATCGACTGCCGCAGCAATCGCTTTGTACGTTTCCTGATCGACTTTCGTCAAATCCTTGAATCCCGGATTAGGCCGGTTGTTCAGATCCAGTTGCAAAGCTCTTGAAATCATTAATGCAACTTGGGAATTTGTCACGTTGTTTGAAGGCTTGAAAGTTTTGTCTGAATACCCCTTAATAATCCCTGTTTCCGCCAAAAAATTGATTTCCACCGCCGATGGATGGCTATCAGGCACATCCGTGAAAGTGGCGGCTTGTGCCACATTTCCTTTCATGAAAAAAAAAAAACAGATGAGCATACTATTGAACAAAACACGTTTCCAATTGAACGTTCTTCCCATTTTCTTTCCCTCCTTTAATCCTTTTCTTAGATGCGCAAATGGTGAACTTTTGCGGTTTCCATATTTGTAGTATAAACTTTCTCATTTTTTTGGTAAATGACGAAAAAGTTTCATTCCGTTATGATATAGATATAGAAATTACATGGTTTGTAAGTATATTCCACCATTTTGAGTGAACAGTGGGGTGTGAGTATGGGGGATTTGTTGATTGATTTACTTCATGAAAAATCCGTATTGTTGAAAAAAATAAAGGAAGAAAAATGGCAGGCCATCAGCGGCATTCATATCACCCATTCGGAGTTTTCCATTTTGGAGAAGGTGTACAAGAATCAACCGTTGATTTCCCATGTGGCGAAACAGGTTCCGTTTACAAGACAAGCAGTTCATAAATTTATCAAGCAATTGGAAGAAAAGGGATTGGTGGAAACAAAAAAATTCAATTTGCGGGATAAATCCATTGAACTGACCAAATTGGGGGAGGCGTGTTTTGAAAAACATCTCGCCTTGAAAAAAGAATTGGAAAATATGATCGAAGAAGAAATTGGGGAAATGAATGTAAAAAGGATCAAGGAAATCTTAAAGATGGAATGGGGAATATAAAAAGGGCTTGGAGAACGTTCTCCAGCCCTTAATGTTGAAACACTTTTGATAATGTTTCCGTAAATTTCGATTGTTCTTCTTCACTTGTATTTTGCCACCACTTTTCCAAAAAGACGCCAAGTCCTGGAAGAAGATGTTCATCGCCTCGGGCAATGGCATCTTGGATCGTTTCCCGGAATTCTTCCGGACTGTCCCCTTTGACATTGGAAGTAATGGCTGCTCTGATTTGAAAGTCCATACCATTCGCCTCCTCGAGTAGTAGTTTGTTTCCACTCGAAGAAATTATGCGCTGATTTTCTCAAAAACTTTCATCCGCTTATGCCAATTGCAACATGCGGTCCAACGCCAACAAGGCTTCTTTTGTCGTTTCAGGATCCACTTTGATGACATTTCCCTGTTCGCCATTGACGATGATTTCCAAAGCCCAAAGAAGATGCGGCAAGTCTATCCGGTTCATTGTCAAACATGGGCACATGTTTTCATTCAGGCAAATAATGTGTTTGTCCGGATGTTCCGCAATGATGCGTTTCACCAGGTTCATCTCAGTTCCAATGGCCCAGCTTGAGCCGGATGGAGCATTTTTGATTGTCTCCACAATATATTTTGTGGAACCAGAAAGGTCTGCCGCCTGCACCACTTCAAAGGAGCATTCAGGATGGACAATCACTTTCATATCCGGATAGTTTTCCCGGACTTCCCGGACATTTTCCACCGTAAATCCCTGGTGGACGGAGCAATAGCCATCCCATAAAATGACTTTAATGTCTTGCACATTTCCTTCATATTTCAGTTCGCCGGAAATGGGATTCCACACGGCCATCTGCTCCAGTGGAATGCCCAAATCATAGGCGGTATTTCTCCCCAAATGCTGATCCGGCAAGAAGAAAAGCCGTTCTTTTTGTGTAAAAGCCCATTCCACCATTTTTTTGGCATTGGACGATGTGACGCAAGCACCGCCATTGCGGCCGGTAAATGCTTTAATGGCAGCCGTTGAGTTGACGTAGGTTAAAGGAATGATGGTATCTCCGAAAATGGATGTCAGCTTTTCCCAAGCTTCTTCCGTTTGGTAAATATTGGCCATATCCGCCATGGAACAGCCGGCCCGCATATCCGGCAAGTAAACAATTTGCTCGTCCGTCGTTAACATGTCTGCGGTTTCCGCCATAAAGTGCACGCCGCAAAAGACAATATGTTTTGCCTGTTTATTTTTCGCCGCGGCTTGAGCCAATTGCAAGGAGTCTCCCGTTGCATCGGCGAATTGAATCACTTCATCTTTTTGATAATGGTGCGCAGGAAGAAATAATTCACTGCCCAATTGTTCCTTGATTTCCCGAACCCGATGCTCCATTTCCTCACGGGACATGTGACGATATTTTTCAGGTAACATACCGAATGTCGGAATTGTACAGATTGATGCCATTATTCAACGTCCTTTCTTTTCACTAATGCGCTGATATCAAAAGCTTTTACCGAATGGGTAAGGGAACCGAGGGAAATCCATTCCACGCCGGATTCCGCATAGCTTCGCAAGTTGTCCAACGTAATGCCGCCGGAAGCTTCCGTTGAAATATGCCGTGGTACAAGCGGAAGCCATGCCTTGATTTCTTCAGGGGTGCGATTATCGAACATGATGATGTCGGCACCGGCTTCAATGGCTTCAAGCAATTGTTCCTTCGTTTCAATTTCCACTTCGATTTTCACCGTATGGCCAATCCGCGATTTTGCCAGCTGGACCGCTTTGGTGATGCTCCCGGCGAGCGCGATATGATTGTCCTTCAGCATGATGCAATCATATAATCCGCTGCGATGGTTATAGGCACCGCCAGTCCGTACAGCGTATTTGTCCAGCATGCGGAGGCCTGGCACCGTCTTTCGGGTGTCACAGATTTTCGCGTTGGTTCCTTTCGTTAATTCAACGGCTTTTCTTGCGTTTGTTGCGATGCCGCTCATCCGTTGAATTAAATTTAAAATGACCCGTTCACCGCTCAAGAGGCTGCGCATTGAACCTTCGATGACCGCGATCCGATCACCTTTCTGAAGTTCGTCGCCATCCTCTTTCAGCAAGGTAATTTGAAGGGTTGGGTCGAGCACTTTGAAACCGGTTTGAATCACTTCCGCACCGCAAAAGACGCCTTCTTCCTTTGCGTAAAATGTAAATGAACCTTGATCTTTGGGTGAAAAAATCGTTTCACTGGAAAGATCGCCGTCACCGATATCTTCATTGAAAAACTGTTTCAACATTTCCTGCAATTTGATGTTGTTCATAAAGTCCGTCCCTCACATGATAGTTTCCTTGTTTAAAAACAATCCATTTATTGTTCCAATCTTCTTTCATCGAAGGGAAATCGCTGCGGATATGGGAACCGCGGGATTCTTCCCTGATTAATGCCCCTTGAACGATTAAAGAGGCGGTGATATGCATGAATAATTGTTCAATGGCCGATCTGTCCATTGCATCCAGATCAACGGCTGCAATGTCCCTGTAACTTGGCAGCTTTGCCAATAATTCCGAGAGGCCTTGTTTCTCCCTTACAATGCCTGCATTTCTGAACATCTCTTTTTGTAAAGTTTTTGGATCCATTAATGTTGGTAAATTCACCAATTTCTTTTCATTGGAAATACGCGTAAAGTTGTGTTGGCGTGTACCGTTGCAAAGCAGATTTTCCGCCATCAATTTTCCGAATGTGATACATTCAAGCAGTGAATTGCTGGCCAGGCGATTGGCTCCGTGCACCCCTGTACAAGCCGTTTCCCCGACGGCAAGAAGTCTGGGGATGCTCGTCCGGCCGTAAACGTCACTGATAATGCCCCCCATCAGGAAGTGGCTTCCAGGCGCGATGGGAATGCGTTGTTTCGATAAATCAATGCCTTGTTCTTTGCAAATGTTTGTGATTGTTGGAAACTTTTCTTCAAAGTGTTCTATATTTGATATGTCGATATAAACTTCCCGGCCTTTTGCACGATGTTTATACATTTCATAGGCGGTAACATGTCTTGGGGCCAAATCCCCCAATGGATGAACCCCTTCCATCAATCGATTTCCTTCTTCATCCGCAAAGAATCCGCCGGCGCCACGCACCGCTTCGGAGACAAGTCCATGGGTTTGGCCGTCCTTGTAGATTAAGCTTGGATGGAATTGAACAAATTCCATATCGGCGATTTCAGCTCCGGCGATGTATGAAAGGGCAATCCCGTCGCCAAAGCTGTCGGGGCAATTGGAAGTATATTCATACAATGCCCCTGCGCCGCCTGTTGCAATAATGACATAGGAGGCCAAATAGGTTGTCGTTTTTCCTTCTTTGGATTTTGTTTTGACACCGATACATTCGCTATCCTCATTCAATAACAGTTCATAAGCGAGTTCGTATTCATGGATTGTCACCTTTTCAGGCAATGAATCTAGCAAATAGTTTACGAGAGCTTGTCCTGTCGCATCTCCGCCGGCATGAATGATTCTCGGTCTGCTGTGGGCTCCTTCAAGCCCCAGGGAAATCGAACCGTCCAAAGCCCGATCCGCTTGAAAATTTTCTTTGATCAATTGATGAACCGTTTTCTTTCCTTCTTCCACCAATGTATGAACATTGTCTGGCTGATGGTGATAAACACCTGCTGAGAGCGTGTCTTGCACGTGCAATTGGATGCTGTCTTCATCACTTGTAACTGCAGCGATTCCTCCTTGGGCTTTGTATGAGCTGCCGTTTTTCAGATGGTTTTTTGTCACGATATCCACCTGAAATTTTTCTGCGAGGATTTTCGCTGTCTGAAGGGCGCTCGCACCGCTACCGATAATGACAATATCTGTCTTCCTCATCATGATTGCTACCTTCTTTACAGTTGTCTTGACACTTATATTTACATAAAATAAAGGATAAAACAAGCATTTGCACATAGAAAATTGGGTATGTAAAGTATGCTAATGGTTCATAATTTTTGCAGAAACGGGGAATAGTCATGATTTATTTGGATTATGCCGCAACAACGCCAATGCTGGATGTAAGCATAGAGGCATATGGCATTGCCGCAAAGGAAGTATACGGAAATACATCAAGTTTGCACGATGCGGGAGGAAAAGCAGCGTTCCTGTTGGAAAAATCGAGGGATGCCATCGCCGAAAAATTGGGCGTCAATCGGGATGGCGTCATTTTTACAGGAGGCGGAACGGAAGGCAATATTTTGGCGATTTTATCATTGGCCCGTGCAGGACAAGGAAAGCATGTCATCACTTCAAGCGCGGAACATACGAGCGTCCATGCGGCAATGAATACACTGGAGCGGGAAGGTTACGAAATTACGAGACTGCCGCTGACGGAACAGGGGACGATTGATGTGGATTTGCTGGAAAAAACGGTCCGTCCTGATACCGTCCTGATTTCCATTCAACACGTCAATTCGGAAATCGGCTCCATTCAACCAGTGGCGGAAATTGCAAAGGTTGCACAAAAATACAACATTCCCTATCATGTAGATTGTGTTCAATCTTTTTGCAAGTTGGATATAAAGTCATTTTCAAAACATGTGGATGCCATCACCGTGTCCGCCCATAAAATTGGTGGACCAAAAGGCTGCGGTGCGGTATATTTAAATCCGCGAAGAAGAATTTTGCCTCTTTTTCCAGGGGTAACCCATGAAAGAGGGTTGAGAGGCGGCACGGTGGATACGCCGGCCATTTTTGCTTTTGCAACAAGCGTGGAACATTATAAATATGATATAAATAAGTTTTGGAAATTGCGCCATCAATTGAAAGAAGCGATTCAAAAGACAAATTGTTACTTTATCGAATCGGACGAGGCCCATCAACTTCCGAGCATTTACGGTTTGTGCATGAAAGGGGCGGAAGGGCAATATGTGATGCTGCGCCTGAATGAAGAAGGGATCTGCATTTCCACGGGAAGTGCCTGCGACATCAACAGCAAATCCGGAACGAAGGCGATTCTTGCGATGGGTCGCAGTTTATCGGAAGCCCGCACATTTTTCCGCATCTCCTTTGGGATGGATACAACGGAAGAAGAAATTGAACAGCTCGGCAACGCATTAATCAAAATAGATCAGGAAATCAAAAACATGAAATAAAGGCGGTCTTTATTGGATGAAACGGATTGAATCGAAGCAGAATGCATTAGTGAAGCATTGGAAAAAACTTGTTTCCGCAAAAAAAGAACGGGATAAAACCGGAGAATATATAGTGGAAGGTTTTCATTTGACGGAAGAGGCTTTAAAAAACAAGGACCAAGTGATCCACATCATTAAACGGGAAGATGTTGAAATTCCCCGGGAATGGTCATTGGACGATGTCTACCTTGTGGAAGTGACGGATTCCGTTGCGAAGGAGATTGCCGAAACGGAAACTTCCCAAGGGATTTTCGCCCATTGTAAGCAGCGGGAGATTTCCGGATCTGAACAGGCAAAATGGAGCAAATTGCTGCTCGTTGACAGCGTGCAAGATCCAGGCAATATCGGCACCATGATCCGCACTGCGGATGCTTGTGGAATTGATGCGGTCATTTTAGGAAAAGGGTGTGCCGACTTATACAATCCAAAAACTTTGCGTTCAGCCCAAGGCTCCCATTTCCATCTGCCTGTCATAAGGGGAAATTTGGCGGAATGGATAGAAAAATTAAAAGAGCGCCATATTCCGGTTTTCGGTACGGCTCTTGAAAATGCGGTTGATTACAGAAAGCTGGATAAAACGGAAAGTTTTGCCTTGTTAGTGGGAAATGAAGGCAGCGGTGTTCATCAGGCGCTGTTGGAGAAAACGGATCAAAATGTGGTAATTCCGATTTTTGGACAAGCGGAATCATTGAACGTGGCTGTTGCAACCGGTATATTGTTGTATAAATTCATGGAATAACAATGGACGTGTATTTCTGTTTCCAGTCGGAGAAAAAGTGAACGTTATTTGATAGGCTGTTGTAATGGACGAATTATAGAGAGACAATGGAACTACTTGAAAGAACTGCCGATTTATCGTAGAATAAACTAAGATTTTTCCACATGAATCAAATATGGTCAAATGCGTTTGGAGCGGGAAGAGTAAATATTCACCAGCTGCATATCAGGGAGCATAAGTCCAGACTGAGAGCTTATGCATGCAGCGGAATATTGAAGTTCACCCCGCAAGCAGCATCCGGGACCAGAGAATTTTCTCTGTAAAGGATTGCCGGCCAATGCCGTTATGTCAATGAAGTGATTGCATTTTTGCAATAACTAGGGTGGTACCGCGAATGTTCCTCGTCCCTTGATTGGGGCGGGGTTTTTTTATTTGGGCAAACGTCAATTCTTTTACAAAACACGGCATCAAGTTCTTAAATAAAGGTCATATAAAAATCCGTCATTTTGGGATGAATCAAAAATTTTAAGGAGGTTACATGATGGAACAGCAACTCAAACAAATCGAGCAAGAAGCCATTGAACAAATTGCTGCTTGTACGAACCTGAAAGAATTGAATGATATTCGCGTAAAGTTCTTAGGAAAAAAAGGCTCCATCACGGAAGTGTTGAAAGGTATGGGGAAACTTTCCCCGGAAGAGCGTCCGAAAATCGGGGCGCTTGCCAATACGGTGCGTGAAAAGGTTACGCAAGAATTGGAACAGCGGGCAAAAGTTTTGGAAGAACAACAAATTCAAGAGCAGTTGGAAAAGGAATCAGTGGATGTAACGCTACCTGGACGCAAAGTTCGGGTTGGAAACAGACATCCTTTGACACGTGTCGTTGAAGAATTGGAAGATTTATTCATTTCCATGGGCTATGAAGTGGCGGAAGGTCCGGAAGTGGAAACGGACTATTTCAACTTCGAAGCGTTGAACTTGCCAAAGGGTCACCCTGCCCGCGATATGCAGGATACGTTCTATATTACGGAGGAAACGTTGCTCCGCACCCATACTTCTCCTGTGCAAGCAAGAACAATGCTTGCGAAACAGGGAAAACCGTTCCGCATTATCTGTCCTGGAAAAGTGTATCGCCGTGACACGGATGATGCCACTCACTCCCACCAATTTATGCAAATTGAAGGGCTTGTGGTCGGCGAAAATATCCGCATGAGCGATTTGAAAGGTACGCTGGATAAACTGGCGAAAAAAATGTTTGGCGAGGATCGGGAAATCCGCTTGCGTCCAAGTTTCTTCCCATTCACTGAACCATCCGTTGAAATGGATATTTCCTGCTTCCGCTGCGGAGGAAATGGATGCAATGTATGTAAACATACAGGATGGATCGAAATTTTGGGTGCCGGCATGGTTCATCCAAACGTGCTTGAAATGGGCGGTTATGATCCGAAAAAATTCTCCGGTTTTGCCTTTGGAATTGGTGTAGAGCGTATTGCAATGCTGAAGTACGGTGTGGAAGATATCCGAAACTTCTATATCGATGACATCCGATTCTTATCACAATTCCGACGTACAGAAGGGTAAGGGGGTAACAATATGTTAGTTTCATTAAAATGGTTGCAAGAATATGTCGATATACAAGGGTTAACTCCGGAAGAATTGGCGGAAAAAATCACGCGTGCCGGAATTGAAGTCGATTCCGTCATCGACCGTTCGCAAGGCATGACGAATATTGTGGTTGGTCATGTCCTTTCAAAAGAAAAACATCCGGATGCCGACAAATTGAGCGTTTGCCAAGTGGATGTCGGAACGGATGTAAGACAGATCATTTGCGGCGCGCCAAACGTGGCGGCAGGACAAAAAGTCATCGTGGCGTTGCCTGGCGCCAAACTTCCTGGAGGCATCAAAATTAAAAAAGCGAAAATGCGCGGCCAAGAATCGAACGGAATGATTTGCTCCTTGCAAGAGCTGGGCGTTGAAGGCCGTGTGGTGCCAAAAGCCTACGCTGACGGTATTTACGTTTTGCCGGAAGATGCTGTGCCCGGCGCGGATGCATTGGAAATCATCGGCTTAAGAGATACGGTGCTGGAGCTTGACTTGACACCAAACCGTTCCGATGCCCTTTCCATGCTTGGAGTCGCCTATGAAGTGGGGGCCATTTTGTCACAAGATGTGAAATTGCCCGAAATCCAATATGCAACTGCAAAGGAAAAAGCGGAAGATTATATTAAAGTGCGGGTGGATGCGACGAAAGAAAACCCATTATATGCTGCAAAAGTCATAAAAAATGTCAAAGTGGCGGAATCGCCATTATGGTTGCAGCACTATTTAATGGCTGCGGGCGTTCGTCCCCACAATAACGTTGTCGATATTACAAACTACGTATTGCTCGAATATGGCCAACCCCTTCACGCGTTTGACTACGATTCATTAGGAACAGGGGAAATCGTCGTCCGTTTGGCAAATGAAGGTGAAAAAATTGTCACTTTGGACGATCAGGAACGTACACTTCAAAGCCACCATTTGGTCATTACAAATGGAAAAGAACCGGTTGCCGTTGCAGGAGTGATGGGAGGAGCCAACTCAGAAGTGACGGAAAGCACGACAACGGTTGTTCTTGAAGCGGCTTATTTTGACGGTTTATCCGTTCGCCGCACATCCAAAGATCTGGGATTGCGTTCCGACTCATCCGTGCGTTTTGAAAAAGGCGTCGATCCGAACCGGGTTTTGGAAGCCCAAGAACGGGCAGCACAACTGATTTGCGCATTGGCTGGCGGAGAAGTGCTGGAAGGAACCGTGCTTGTGGATGAACTCGATAAAACGCCAGCGCGCATTGTCATTTCACCGGATGACATTAATACAAAATTGGGCATGAAAATTTCGCTGGAAGATATGATTTCCATCTTGGAACGATTAAAGTTCGATGTGGAAGCGAAACGGGGTTTATTGGTCATTGATGTGCCGACTCGCCGACAAGACATCAAAATTGAAGAGGATATTATTGAAGAAATTGCAAGACTCTATGGTTATGATGAAATTCCAATGACATTGCCTGAAGGGAAAACACAAGTGGGCGGTTTGACCCCTTATCAAGAAAAGCGCCGTATTGTCCGCAATTTCTTGGAGGGTGCCGGCCTCTATCAAGCGGTCACATATTCCTTGACTTCTGAAGAATGGTCCCAAAAGTTTGCGTTGAAAAAAGAAGAAACGACCAAATTGTTGATGCCGATGAGCGAAGACCGCACAACATTGCGCCAAAGCTTGATTCCTCATTTGTTGCAGGCGGCAAGCTACAACATGGCACGCCAAGCGGATTCCGCATGTTTATATGAAATCGGCTCTGTATTCCTTGGCAAAACAGAGGAAGGTTTGCCATTTGAAGAGGAGCATGCGGCCTTTGTCATCACCGGCAAATGGGTGGATGATGCATGGCTCGGAGATAAACGCAATGTTGATTTCTTTGTGGCAAAAGGCATTGTGGAAGGATTAATCGAAAAATTAGGTTTAACAGAACGCATTACCTATGAAAAAGGAACGATGGAAGGACTTCATCCAGGTCAAACGGCAAACATTTTACTGGACGGTGAACGGGTAGGAATTATCGGCGGCCTTCATCCGGCAGAACGAAAAGCATGGGATTTAAAAGAAACGTATGTAGCAGAGTTGAATTTACATGCTTTATTGCGTGCTGAAGCGAAAGGCGTTGAATACGAACCGGTTCCACGCTTCCCGATGGTGACGCGTGACATTGCTGTGGAAGTGGACAGAGCGGTTTCCGCCGGAGAACTTGAATCGATTATCCGCAAAGCGGGCACGAAGTTGTTAAAAGCGGTAAAAGTATTTGATGTATATGAAGGAGAGAATATCGAGGCAGGCAAAAAATCCGTCGCCTTCACATTGACATACTTCAATCCGGAAAGAACCCTTACGGATGAAGAAGTGGCAAATGCCCATGAAAAAGTGTGGAAAGCTTTGGAAGAAGCCGGTGCGACAATCCGATAAAACTTACACAAATTGTAACAAAGTGACATTCAAAGGCTGGAGCTGATTCCAGCCTTTTTTCTTTTATGGGCCGTTTGCCTGTGCTATGAGGGAACTGGTAAATTATTGTATAATTTTGTTAACCAAAGGTATAAGGAGTGAGAGGGCTTGAAAAAGATACGAAAAGCAATCATTCCGGCAGCGGGATTAGGAACCCGTTTTTTGCCTGTAACGAAAGCCATGCCGAAAGAGATGTTGCCGATTGTCGATAAACCGACCATTCAATATATCGTGGAAGAAGCCATCGCTTCGGGCATTGAAGATATTATGATCGTTACCGGTAAAGGAAAACGGGCGATCGAAGACCATTTTGACCATGCATTTGAATTGGAAGCGAATTTAATAGAAAAGAAGAAATTCGATCTGTTGGAAAAAGTGCGTGTCACATCAGACATCGATATTCACTATATCCGCCAAAAACAACCCCTGGGTCTGGGACATGCGGTTTGGTGTGCACGTAAATTTATTGGAGATGAACCTTTCGCTGTATTGCTCGGCGATGATATTGTCCAAAGCGAAGTTCCTTGTTTGAAGCAATTGATCGATCAATATGAGAAAACCTTTTCCAGCGTCATTGCGGTGATGGAAGTGCCCGAGAGTGAAATTCACCGGTACGGTGTCATCGATCCCGTTTCGACCGATTCCCCTTTGATGCAAGTCAAAAAATTTGTTGAAAAACCGGCGAAAGAACAAGCGCCTTCCAATTACGCGATTATCGGCCGTTACATTTTGACCCCTGAAATTTTCCGATTCTTGGAACAAAAGAAAGCGGGAATTGGCGGGGAAATTCAATTAACGGATGCAATTGAAGAATTGAATACGATTCAACGGGTGTTTGCGTACCGATTTGAAGGAAAACGCTATGATGTCGGCAATCCGCTGGGTTTTATCGAAACAACCATCGATTTTGCGCTCCAGCGGGAAGATTTGAGGGAGGAAGTGGGACGGTTCATAATCAAAAAGGCGCAAGAGCTTTCCGTACATGCAGCTTCAAATGAATAAATGGTTTTCTTTAACAGTATGATGAAACAGACGGTGCATGAAATTGTTTTCAATGATTGGCTAGTTCCTTATCAAATTTGAAGGAGAAATGAGGCAATTCCATTGAATACTTATTCAGTGCATACAAATTTATTGAATTGTATATTCGATGATATGGATATAGCTTCATATAAAGAGCGTGTGGAAAAAATCCATGATGAACTGGAAACTTCCAATGATATGACGGGATGGATCAATTATCCTTTGATGGATCATGAAGAACTCTTCAATTCAATTGAAAAGCTGAAAGATGAAATTTGCATGGAGGCGGATGTGTTCGTCGTCATCGGGATTGGAGGCTCTTTTTTAGGCGCCCGTGCGGTTCAGGAAGCATTAACCCCCTACTTTGGCGTTTTGGAAAAAGGAACGGAAGTCATTTATGTCGGCCATCATATGAGCGGTTCTTATTTGCAGCAATTAATTCATTACTTGGAAGGCAAAGAAATCTATATCAATGTCATTTCAAAATCCGGAAGCACAATGGAGACGACTTTAGCCTTCCGCGTGTTAAGACTGTACATGGAAAAACGGTATGGGGAAGAAGCGGCGGAACGGATTATTGTGACAACGGATCCGGAAAAAGGCATATTGAAAGCCATAGCGGACGAAGAGGGATATAAAAGATTTGCCGTCCCTCCGGATATCGGGGGCAGGTATTCCGTATTTACGCCTGTCGGACTTTTGCCGATTGCCGTGGCGGGCATCGATATCCGATCGTTTATGGATGGAGCCAAAAATGCCGCATTGGAATTGAAAAATGCCGATCTGACCCAAAATCACGCATACCAATACGCCGTCATAAGAAATAAGTTGTACAACGAAGGGTATTGCGTGGAACTGCTCGCCTCCTTCGAACCGTCATTAAAGAAATTCCATGAATGGTGGATGCAGCTGTTTGGGGAAAGCGAAGGGAAAGAAAAAAAGGGATTGTTCCCCGCTTGTGTGACCTACTCCACGGATTTGCATGCAATTGGGCAATTCATTCAGGAAGGAAGCCCGATTTTGTTTGAAACACTCCTTCATTTCAATCAAATTGAAGGCGATTACATCATTCCTTATGATCCGAGAAATGAGGAAGGTTTAAATTATTTGGCAGGCCGTTCTTTCAACGAAATCAATGCCACCTCAAAACAAGGCACAGCCCTTGCCCATGCAGAAGGCGGGGTGCCCGTCATACAACTGGAGATGGAGAAACTGGATGCTTATCACTTGGGATATTTGATGTATTTCTTTATGAAAGCATGTGCCATGAGCGCGAAGCTGATTGAAGTGAATCCCTTTGATCAGCCGGGGGTGGAGGCGTATAAAAGAAAAATGCTCGAGCTGTTAAAAAAGAAATAGAATGAATTATTCAGGAGGGGTTTGACCGGTTTCCCGGGCATGTTCCAACGCCGCCGGTTTTATGATGCCGTACAACGCGCCCAATACACCGCTGATCGTATGGATCAATCCAAAGGTGTAGATGTCGAAGTAAAGCCTGCTTGTTTCTTGATCCAGTTTCCAAATCGAACCATGGATGGAATTTTTGATGTCGAGAAAAAAGTATAGGAAAAATCCGGTGAGCAGAATCCCGCTGATAATGCCCAACCACTTGACGCTATTTTTGGCATTGCGGGCAGCGGTTAAAAAATAGCGGAAAGTGGCGAACAAGCTCAACAATACAAAAGGAAACAGGAAAATAAAGCCGATGAATCCCAGATTGCCGGATGCCCCTTTTGGCTGCACTTCAAACAGTTGATTGACAATTAGAAAGCCGAAAAAGGAAATGGCCAAACTGATAAGCCAACTTAAACGAATCACATTCATCATCCATTTCTTCAAGAAAGTTTTAAAGCTACAAATATTATAACGTATCCCAAAAAGGAAGCACGGTTTTAAAAAAAAAATCAAAAATCAAGGATTTTTCACCATTTTGTAGAATTATTAATGATGAAAATGAAAAAAGGGGATGAGGAAGTTGTTGACAAAAGAAGACACAGTGCTCGTATTGATTGACATTCAAGGGAAGCTGGCACGCATTGTGGACAAGAGCGAATTTGTGATCGACAATATCGCCAGAATGGTGCAAGGGGCGAAAGTGTTGGGGTTGCCCATCTTATGGCTTGAACAATATCCCAAAGGTTTAGGACCGACCGTTGAAGAAATTTCCCAATTTTTGACCGATGAAAAGCCGATTGAAAAAATCACCTTCAGCGCTTACGACACGCCGGAGTTTGTAAAAGCATTGGAAGCGACAGGCCGCAAAAAGGTATTGATTGCGGGAATTGAAGCCCATATTTGTGTATATCAGACGGCTGCCCATCTGCTTCAAAACGGTTATGAAGTCGAAGTGTTGGCGGATTGCGTGTCTTCCCGCACAGCTATAAATTCGCAAATTGGCCTTGAGAAAATGAAACAATGCGGCGCAAAACTTTCCAGCGTGGAAATGGCGTTATTTGAAATGCAACAAATTGCGAAAGGCGACGAATTTAAAGCCATCAGTAAAATTGTCAAATAATAAGGTGCGATAAGGGCTGTCCAGATGATCTGGGCGGCTTTTTTTATTGCCAATAACACAAAAAAAGAGCGGTTTTCGCTCTTTTTGGATGCAAGTATTCATAACAGGAGGTTGTTTCACATATAACTTATTCCTTTTCAAAAAATTGATCATGCCTTTCGCGAATGGACGGGTGTTCTTTCTTTTTTGGGAGATGAAACTCTTCTTCCATTCCAAATTCTTCAAGACTGGTTGAATGGTTGCCTACGGATTGCTTGCCACGTACAAATTCAAAGTGGCGCTTGTCATTCTCCAAATCCTTTCGATGATCCATGTTGCAAGTCTCTCCTTTCCATGTTCATTATGAGTATTTTTGGCGATGTTATGCATCGAGAATGGAAAGCGGTGTGGTGACAATTTTTCTTCGTCCATGAATGATGAAAGGGAAAAACCAAAGGTAAGCGAAAAATGAAGGAGTCATACAATTTTCATTGATCCGGCCTTTGAAACATTGAATCAAGAAAAAAGCAGCAGCAGCCGATACCGGAAAGGTTTTTCCGGAATTTTTTTCTTTTGATGCTTCTTTCCGGAATGGCCAATGCTGTTGGAAGCGTTTCTATTAACATTCCTAATGAACGGTTATAAATATCTTTTATAGAGAAATTTAGATTAAAAAAGGAATAACTTATGTATCAAGTCAATATAAATTTACTAAGTCAGTTGGAAAATATGCGAATTTGGGAGGCAGTACATTGTCAATGATGAATGGTCAATTACTGGAGTTAATTCATTCGATCGAAAAGTTGCCAAAATCTGTGCAAATCTCAACCTATTATTATTTGAGAAGAAATATTCAGGAAATGGACGATGAAGAATATTCTTTCATCAACCATCAACAGAAAAAGGAAGAATCATCCTGGGTGAATGCGTTCATGGAATACCATTTTGATTCCAAATAACTAAATTATCGATAGTAATTTATTCCTATTTCGAATATATTTCAAATATTTTACGAGACTTAAAGAGTAAAAGCCAGCTCTATCAACGGGTTCAAAGATTAATATTTCAAAGTAATAAAACTGTAATAATCCTTCCAGAAATTTTGTGATGAATTCATCGGAAATACCTTTTATGATGAATTTGCACAAAAGAAGAAAGGAAGGATGGAAATGATGAAAACGAAATTGAAAAAAGGCGCAGGCGCCCTCATTTTATCCATTGGATTATTATTGCCGGTAACGGCTTTCGCTGCCGGAACATATACAGTCGCATCAGGAGATTCTCTTTGGAAAATTGCAGTAAAAACACAAACAGGTGTACAAGAATTGATTAATGCGAATCCGCAATTGGAAAATCCGAATTTGATTTATCCGGGACAAAAAATCAATGTGCCGGAGAAGGAAGGCCAAGCTTATGAGGAAGAAGTGGTAAGATTGGTCAATGTGGAACGTGCCAAAGCAGGATTGCCTGCATTAAAATCCGATTGGGAATTGGCGAGAGTGGCGAAGCATAAATCCCAAGACATGCATGATAAAAAATATTTCGACCATACAAGCCCAACATACGGTTCGCCATTTACCATGATGACAAACTATGGAATCCAATATAAATCCGCCGGTGAAAATATTGCCATGGGCCAAAGCACGCCGGAACAAGTGGTGAAAGCTTGGATGAACTCACCGGGACACCGCGCAAACATCTTGAACAAAAACTATACGCATATCGGTGTGGGATATGTGAAAGACGGCCATTATTGGACACAAATGTTCATTCAAAAATAATGATGAAGCAAGAAGCGCACATTTCTTAAAGGAATGTGCGCTCAGACTGTCGACAAACCCCAACTCAAATGTTTCATTTGAGTTGGGGTTTGTCTTTTTTTTGCTCATCATTTTCTAAGATTCTTCTCTTATTTAGGCTGGACATGGTCTTTTCCATGTCCAGTTTGCCATTTTCTTTAAGTTCATGGCAGCGAAAGTAAGCATCGCCTGCATGGACAATTTTTCCAATCCTCGTAGAGTTGTCCATCGCATGCCATGCTTCTCTTTTCCATCGGCAAAGACCCGTTCAATCGTTTCTTTGCGCTTATCATATATATTTCTATTGATTTCTGTATGTCTTAAGTGGTCGACTTCTTCCACATAGTGCTCCCAAATGTAGCGATGAATAAATTTCGTGTGATCTTTACTTTGGGTACACTTTTCTAAGAACGGGCACGTTTTACATATTTCCGGATTAGAAGCGTACTGTCGATAACCTTCTCTTGTCGTGGTTCGGTATTCAAGAATTTGGTTGTTTGGGCAGATATAACAATCATAATGTTCATCGTATACATACTCATACTTTTTAAAGAAACCGTCTTTTGTTCTTGGTCTTGTATATGGCATAACGGGACGAATCTCTTTGTCCAACAGACTTTTCGCATTCGCTGGGGTTTTGTATCCGGCATCTACGGCTACTGCAGTTGGTTTGCCTACTTTTTCGATGACTTGTTCGAGTAATTGACCAAACACCTGACTATCATGAATATTCGCTCCCGTTACCTTGGTAGCTAAGACAAAGCCTTTTGCATCACAGGCGGTATGAAAAGAATAGGCAAACATCTTTTCCCGTTCATCTTTTACGTAATAGCCACTATCAGGATCGGTTGTACTGACCTTTATTTCCTTGGTTTCTTCATTCTCTTTCGGGGGAAAGGGCTTTTTTCCATGGTTTTCACGGTCTTGGTTAATCTCTAACTCTAATTGCGCTTGATAGCTTTTTGTTTCTGCCCGGACAATTTTCTTATCGAACTTCTTTTTATTGGCGCTCGCTTTGACATGTGTTGAATCAATAAAGGCAACAGATGCATCCACTAATCCTTTATTCATCGCTTCTTTTAAAATACGATAAAAAATCTGTTCAAATAAATCAGTACCTTGAAAACGACGAACATAATTCTTGCCGAACGTTGAAAAATGAGGAATTTTCTCTGTGAAACCATATCCTAAGAACCATCGATACGCCACGTTGGTTTCAATTTCTTTGATCGTTTGACGCATGGATCGAATACCAAATAAATACTGCACAAAGACCATTTTAATGAGCACAACAGGATCAATACTAGGCCTTCCGTTATCTAGGCAATAGGTATCTTTGACAAGATCGTAAATAAAATCAAAGTCTATGGCTTGTTCAATCTTCCTTACCAAATGATCTTCTGGAACCAATTGATCAAGAGCCACCATTTCCAATTGATTTCGATTATTGTCAGTACGCTTCGATAACATCCTAAATTTCCCCCGTTAACCAAGAATTCTATCCCTATTATACAAAAAAAGCCTGTAGATTTGGCCACTAGTTAGGGACTTTGTCTACAAGCTGAGAGGCTGGGACAAAACTAGCTTCAAAATAGGAAAAAGGAGAATTTGAGCCAACTCAAATTCTCCTTTTTCCATTTCTCTCCATTATTTTTGGTCAGTTGATCTTTGTTGGCCGTGTATTTCCGTAAATTCACGGCCATTAAGGCAATGCCCATTTCATTTTCCACTTTCGATTTTCCTCGAACGGAAAATCGAGTGAAACGCAAATTAGCCTTCAAGAATCCAAAAACTGGTTCTACGTCTATTTTACGTTGACGGAAAATAGAACCAGCTTTTTCTTCTGAAAGCTTCGCTCTTACATATTCTTTTTGTTGTTCCCATTTTTCATTCACCATGACCTTTCGGTGATTGCCTTCCTTTGCTTTTGTGCATGATGAACGAAATGGACATCCTGAACAGTTTTCACATTCATAGATTTTCAATTCTCGTTTGAAACCAGTCTTATCTGTACGTACAGAACGATAACGGAAGGTTACTCGCTGCTGATTTGGACAAATGTAGGTATCACTTTCTTCGTCGTACATCCAATTGTCTGGATGAAATGGATTTTGTTTATATTTCTTCTTTTGTTCTTTCTCATACATGGTATATGGAATGAGTGCCTCACATTTTCGATTCGAAAGGATGTCTTCATAGTTTTGTTCACTACCATAACCAGCATCTGCGACAATATACTTTGGCAACGGAAAATAATCCTTTTCTATCTTATTCAAGAACGGAATTAATGTACGTGTATCAGTAGGATTTGGAAAGATGCTATAAGCTAGTGCGTATTGACCTTCTGTTGCGATTTGTACGTTGTATCCAGCCTTCAATTGACCGTTTTTCATATAGTCGTCTTTCATTCGCATGAACGTCGCATCTAAGTCTGTTTTGGAATAACTATTCCGTTCACCCAAGATTTCGAAGTCTTTTTGATACTTTTGTTTACGTAAAATCAAGTCAATCAACTGTTTGTACACTCGCTTCGGATATTTCCGTTCGCTTCTTAATGCTTTTCGTTCTGTGGCATCGGGCGATGCTTCTATCTTTTGGTCATATTCCGTAATCACTTCATCGACTTGTTGCACCATTTGAGCGAGTTCTTCAACGGACAGTTCTCCCTCATTTTCCCGCTCCATTTCAGGGATGATTTCCTTCTCTAACAGTTCGTTGTAGAGCTGATTGGATTTTTCAATTAAGCTTTGGTTGTATTTTTCAATGGATTTCTTCCATACGAAAGTAAATTTATTGGCATTCGCTTCAATCTTTGTACCGTCAATGAAAATTGCTTCTTGATCAATTAATTTTTCTTCCACCAGTTGGCAACGGAATTGGACAAAACATTGACGAATTAATTCTTTTACTTCCGGATGCACACGAAAACGATTGATCGTCCGATAACTTGGTTCATAGCCTTGTGCCAACCACATCATCCGAATACTGTCCTTTAAAAGGGCTTCAATTTTCCGACCTGAAAAGACTGATTGGGAATAAGCACACAAAATAATTTTTAGCATCATGCGTGGATGATAAGCAGGACAACCTGTATTTCGAAGAAACGGCTGAAAGGCTTCATCGGGGATACTTTCAACTAAATGGTGAATGTGGAAGGCAATATCATTTTCTTGTAATTTTATTTCTAAATCTAGAGGCAAAACTAATTGATTCATGTTATAATATTTGAACATAAGGACACTTCCTTTGATAAAATTTTTTGGGGTAGATACTTAAATTTTATCAGAAGATGTCCTTATTTTTATTAAAAAAATAGTAATAGCCCATGAAATTTCATTCCAACATTTCATGGGCTGTTTCCATTTTAGAGGAGGGTTTTGTCCCAGCCTGTTTTTTTCTGCAACACGCTTTGCTTAATAAATGGGAATTGACTATAATTCAGTTTAAAGTGGTTTGCATATAAAGGTTATTCTAGTTCAAAGGAGATATTTTAAGTGAAGCCGATCAATTTATTTTCGCTGCTGAATGCGAAAGAGGATTTGGATGAAACAAACTTTATCCAGTATTTGGAACAGTTTGGCATCAACCCAAGATTAAGGACGAGCGAATTTCTTGATTTGCATGCGTTTGTGGAATCATTAAGAAAAGGGCACGAAACGGTTGAAATTTACAATGGTTATTATGTCGGCTATATGATTAAGCAAATCGGGAAAGAATTTGATTTATTAAGAATCGGGAAAGATTGCGTCATCAATATCGAGTTGAAACGGGAGGGGGATATCGGGAAAGTTACGAAGCAGCTGGTTCAAAACCGGCATTATTTAAATTTTTTGGATGTGGACGTTTACAATTTTACCTACATTTCTTCGACAAACCGATTATATCAGTTGAATGAACATAATCAGGTGGATGAAATCGAAATACATACTTTAATTGAAAAATTGCAACGGCAACAGCTTCGCGTCATCGAAAATTTGGATGATTTGTTTGATCCATCGAATTACTTGGTATCCCCCTTTAATGCAACGGAAGCATTTATGGAAGATAAATATTTTTTAAGTGCCCAGCAAAGTACATATAAAAGGGAAATCATAACATCGAAGCTGGTCGATCAATCCAAAGTCTTTGCCCTCCAAGGTGGTCCCGGAACCGGAAAATCATTGCTCACCTATGACATTGCGAAAGAGTATATAAGACAATCAAAAAATGTCATTATTTTCAACTGCGGCCGATTGAATGGCGGGCATATCAAGTTGATCCATGAATATCGGTGGCCGATCGTCCCCATCAGCAAGTTCCATGATGTCATCCATGATGAAAGCAATTTATCCAAATATGACTTGATCATTTTTGATGAGGCACAGCGGCTGTATCTTAAGAAGTTGCAGGAATTTATCCGACTCCTTGAAAAGTCGAAAACAAAATGCATTTTTTCTTATGATCCGAGCCAAGTGTTGACGGCTTTTGAAATGAAAAATAAAATACCGAAACTCATTGAAACGACATTGAAACCGGTGAAATACGAATTGACGGAAGTGGTCCGATACAATAAAGAAATCCATTCATTCATCAAAAAATTGTTTGATTTGTCATCACAGGTGCCGATGCAGCAATATTCCAATGTGAGCATCCAATATTTTTCCTCCGTCCAGGCTACGAAAAGCTACTTGAATTTTTTGCAGGAAGCCGGATGGAAAGTGATCGATTTCACTCCTTCCAGATACATAGATCCATCCAGAAACCATCCAATGGCGGTGACCACCGCGGATGTGATTGGGCAAGAGTTCGATCAAGTCGCGGCAGTGATTGATGAAACTTTTTACTATAAGCCGAATAACAGACTGGCGGCGAAAGTGGAGTGCAGGAAACCGTATTATCATCCGGCGAAAATGCTTTACCAAAACATCAGCAGAACAAGAAAGAAATTGCAGGTGGTCGTTGTCAATAACCTGGTTGTGATGGATCACATATTAAAAATCTTGAAGCATTAAATATACCATCCGATTTGGCATATACATAGAAGACAAAGAAAATGGCCGCCTCTTGGCTCGGCCATTTTCTCATTTGATGCGATTATCCTTTGCGCATCTTTTCATAAATCCTTTTCGCCTTTTCGGTATTGGAAAAATGCCATTTTGCGATGGAACGGAGGGTGTTTTCACCATGCTCCAACAAAATTTTTGCGGCCATTTCGTCCACCAGGTGGCCGGCTCCTTTTTGAAGGGGTAGTCCCACCATGGAAGACAACCGATCCATTTCCAGCAAAAATCCGTATCTTGCGATGATGGAAGCGGCGGCCACCGCTACATGAAGCTGTTCCGCTTTGGTTGAAAAAAGGACATTTTCCCGGACAATTTCTTTTTCGTTTTGGATATAGCCGTAATATGTTTCCCGTTCCGCAAATTGATCGATTAAGATATATTCGGGCTTTTCCGGGGAAATTTTTTGAAGCACATGCTTGATTGCTTGATTGTGCAACAGGGCTTTCATTTTTCCCTGGCTGAACCCGCGGCTTTGCAGCTCGTTATACTTGTCGTTGCGCAAAATCAACAGGCTATGGACACAGCTTTCGATAAGGTCCGGTGCAATTTCCCGTATTTTATCATCATTGAGTTGTTTTGAATCTTTGACGCCCAATTCTTTCACCAGTTCAATTTTTTCTTTGGGCACATAGACGCTGGCAACTGTCATCGGGCCGAAATAATCGCCCGTTCCGGTTTCATCGGAACCGATCACAGACATCCGGGAAAAGTTTTCCGGGAGCTGATCGCCTTTGATGCGGTTTGAATCTTGGACACCATTGCTTTCCGTCATGTCCCCAAACCGGCTTGCTTCCCGTTCTGCACCGGCCCCTTGAAACATCACTTTTCCGGAGTTGTAAACAGTGATCGCCGCATCGGGAAGTTTTGCGGCAAAGGCAACACCGGGGGCATTCCGCTCAATTTGGTATTTGAGATAATAAGCTTTTACTTCTTTACATTGTTCCGTTGTCAATTGCAAAACGATATTGGCCATAAAAGTATCCTTTCTCTGGAAAAATTTATATAGATTTTATCAAAATTTCTTCAATCTGATAAACCCTTACAACTCCATGTTGTATGTGACGGAATAAAGATGTTATGATTTATTTATTGAATCCGAAAAAATTTATATTTATATATAAAAGTGCTCCAATGCAAAGAATGATTCATCGAAATGCAAATCTGGGGGTGTCGAATTGGCTGAGCAAGAAAAAAATATACCGGAAAAAAATAAAATTGAAGTCAAAATCTATGGCTCTACATATAAATTGGTTGGCCCTGAATCAATCGGTCATCTGCGGTTGGTCGCTTCCATTGTGGACGATAAAATGCAAGAAATAAAATTACATAATCCATCCCTGAATACGACTCAATTGGCCGTATTAACCGCTGTCAATACGGTTCATGAATTATTAAAGTTAAAAGAAGAAGTTGAAAGATTAGAAGAAGAATTGAAAAAATTGAAGGGTTGAACTGCATGTTGGACATCATATTGCTCATTATTTTTGCGATTAGTTTGTTGATTGGAATAAAGCGCGGTTTTATCATGCAAGCCATTAACCTGGTCGGCTTTTTTGTCGCTTTAATTGTCGCTTATATTTACTATAAACCGCTGGCGGAAAAATTTGTATTATGGATTCCATATCCGGGAATCGAACCCGGTTCATCCTTGACATTGGTGCTCGATGCATTGGATGTGGATAAAACCTTTTATCGCATTATCGCTTTTGCCGTGATTTTCTTTGTTGTAAGACTTGCCATGCAAATTGTCGCTTCAATATTTGATTTTTTGGCCTTTTTGCCGGTATTAAAGTCGTTTAACCGGATCCTGGGCGCGTTGCTTTGCTTTGTGGAGTTTTATTTCATTCTGTTCATTTTATTGTATGTATTTGCTTTATTGCCGATTGATTCAGTACAAAAATACATGGGGAGCTCCATCATCGCCAATATCATGCTCGAGCATACACCAATCGTCACCCAATTGTTCCAGAAACTATGGTATAGTTATTTAGAAAATCAATAATCATCCATATGATTGTCAAAAGTATCTTCCATCTTCCACAATGGAGATACTTTTTTGCGGTTTACTAAAGAAAAAGGTGGGACACCGTTGAATAAAAAAACGATTATCCGAACGTTGGAAAAAATCGCATTGTATCTTGAATTGCAAGGGGAAAACCCTTTTAAAGTTTCCGCTTTCCGCAAAGCGGCGAATGCTTTGGAACTGGATGAAAGAAGCCTCGATGAAATTGACGACTTTACAAAAATCAAAGGGATTGGAAAAGGCACGGGGACAGTCATCGATGAACTGATCCAAACGGGGGAATCCCAAACATTAAAAGAGCTGGAACAACAAGTGCCAAAAGGGTTGATCCCGCTTTTGAAGATTCCTGGACTTGGCGGAAAGAAACTGGCCAAATTGTACCAGGAACTTGGCGTGGATAGCGCGGAATCATTAAAAGAAGCGTGTGAATTAAATAAAGTGCGCAATTTGCCGGGGTTTGGCCCGAAAACGGAAGAGAAAATCCTGAAAGAGCTTGAACAATTCGGGGAAAGGAAAGAAAGGCTTCCGATTTGGTATCTTGAAACCGTCGTGAAAGAAATCGAACAGCTTCTTTCCGCAATCGAAGAAGTTGAACGGTTCTCTGTTGCGGGAAGTTTCCGTCGTGTAAATGAAACGAGCAAAGATTTGGACTTTGTCATTGCGACGGAACAACCGGAAAAGGTGAGGGAACAGCTGTTAAACCGATTGGCCGTCAAAGAAATCGTTGGCAGCGGGGATACAAAAGTATCCGTCGTGATTGATTTGGACGAGCTTGTGAGTGTAGATTTCCGTTTAGTGGCAAAGGATGAATATATAACGACCCTTCATCATTTTACCGGTTCGAAAGATCATAATGTACGCATGCGGCAACTTGCGAAAGAACAGGGAAAGAAAATCAGCGAATATGGAGTGGAACAGCCCGATGGACAAGTGGTCACTTTCCGGTCGGAAGAAGAATTTTTTGCCCATTTTGGTCTTCCTTATATACCGCCAACTGTCCGCGAAACAGGACATGAATTGGATCGGTTAAAGGAACTGGAGGAATTGGTGACAATAGAAGATATTAAAGGGGATTTGCACATGCATACCACTTTCTCCGATGGAGCCAATTCCGTTTTTGAAATGGGTGAGGCGCTGATCCAAAAAGGGTATCAGTTTGGCGTCATTACTGACCATTCCCAATATTTGAAAGTGGCAAACGGGCTCACGCCGGAAAGACTGAAGAAACAGCGGGCTGAAATTGATGCGTTTAATGAAGCGCATCCGGGGTTTACATTGTTTGCCGGTACAGAAATGGATATTTTGCCGGATGGCACCCTGGATTATGATGACGATGTATTAAAAGAATTGGATTTTGTCATCGCCTCCATCCATACAAGTTTTTCCCAGCCGCAAGAAAAAATTATGGAACGTTTATTCAATGCCATAAAACATCCATATGTCCACATGATTGCGCATCCAACGGGAAGAATCATTGGCGAGCGGGAAGGTTATCGTCCCGATGTGCAACAATTGATTTATTGGGCGAAGGAATACGGGAAAATCCTGGAATTGAATGCCAGCCCGTACCGTCTCGATCTTTGCGTGGAGCATTTGAAACTCGCAATGGAACTTGGAGTGCCGATTGCGATCAATACCGATGCCCATGCCATTGAGCAATTGGAGTATATGGAGATCGGCACGAAATATGCCCAAAAGGCCTGGTTGAAAAAAGAGCTTGTTGTCAATACATGGAGCATCCAGGAGTTTAAAGCGTTTATTCGGAGAAATAAGTAATCAGTATGTTGACAGACAGGAGTGTTCAGAATGATTGCTGAACGAGCATTAAAAACCCTTGAATTTGATAAAGTGCGTGCCCAAGTGGCTGAATTTTGCACCTCTTCCCTTGGCAGAAGGCAAATTGAGCAATTGGTGCCGCAAACGGACTATGAAAAAGTGGCGGAGCTTTTGGAAGAAATGGATGAAGGGCTTGCTGTTTTGCGGGTGAAAGGGCATGTGCCGATGGGGGGCATTTTTGATATCCGTCCCCATTTAAAACGCGCTCAAATCGGCGCAATGCTCAGCGCGATGGAATTGATGGAAATCTCAAGCACCATACGGGCAAGCCGCATTTTGAGGAATTTTATTGAAGATATCGAAAATGATGGGGATATCCAGATCCCCCATTTCATCGAACGGAAAAATCAAATGCCGGTTTTGACCGCATTGCAGCATGAAATTGACGATTGCATCGATGAAAACGGGGCGGTGCTGGATTCTGCCAGCGCGGAGTTGAGATCCATCCGCCAGCAACTGCGCTCCGAAGAAGCCAAAGTGCGCCAAAAACTGGATAGCCTGGTGAGGGGACCGGGTGCCGCGAAAATGCTTTCCGATACCATTGTAACGATCCGAAATGACCGTTATGTCATCCCGGTGAAACAGGAATATCGAAGCCACTATGGCGGCATTGTCCATGATCAGTCTTCTTCCGGCCAGACATTGTTTATCGAGCCGGAATCCGTCGTGCAAATCAATAATGAAATACAGCGATTAAAGGTTCGGGAAAAAGCGGAAATCGAAAAAATCCTGCTCGCGCTCACGGCAAAAGTCCAAGAAGTGGTGAATGAACTGTTTGAACTTGTCAAAATATTGGGGGACATCGATGCCATTTTGGCAAAGGCAAAATACGGCACAAAAAACAAATGCGCGAAACCGGTTGTGAATAATGAAGGATATATACGTTTGATACAAGCGAGACATCCTTTGATCCCGATTGAAAAGGCAGTGCCAAATACAATTGAATTTGGACGGGATGTCACGGCCATTGTGATTACCGGACCAAACACCGGCGGGAAAACTGTCACTCTGAAAACGGTTGGACTGTGCACGCTGATGGCGCAGGCGGGATTACCGATACCGGCCGTCGATGGTTCTGAACTTTCCGTATTCCGTCAAGTGTTTGCGGATATTGGGGATGAACAATCCATTGAACAATCCCTTTCCACGTTTTCATCCCATATGGTGAACATTGTGGAAATTTTAAATCACTTTGATGAACATTCGTTAATCTTATTTGATGAATTGGGTGCAGGAACCGATCCGCAAGAAGGGGCAGCCCTTGCCATCTCCATCCTGGATGAAGTGGTGGGGCGTGGCGCCCGTGTCATGGCAACAACCCACTATCCGGAATTGAAAGCTTATGCCTACAACCGAAAAGGAGTTATGAATGCAAGTGTCGAATTTGATGTAGAGACGCTCAGCCCTACGTATCGGTTATTGATTGGCGTCCCTGGACGTTCCAACGCTTTTGAAATTTCGAAACGGCTCGGCTTAAAGGATTCCATCATTAATCAGGCCAAGTCTTTTACAGGCACCGACCGCCGCGAAGTGGAGTCGATGATCGCTTCATTGGAAGAAAGCAGACGTCGCGCGGAACAGGAAGCAGAGGAAGCGCATGAAATATTGGAAGAAGCGGAAGTATTGCATAAAGAGTTGGAAGAAAAGCTGAATGAATGGAATGAAAAGAAAGAAAGCCTGGAAGAAAAAGCGAAAGCGGAAGCGCGGAAAATCATAGAGGATGCCAAAAAAGAAGCGGAGAAAGTCATCAAAGAATTGCGGGAAATGCAGCAAAATGCGAGCCATGCCATCAAAGAGCATGAGCTCATCGAAGCGAAAAAACGGTTGGAAGAGGCTCTGCCGGAAGATAATCCAATATTGAAAAAACAGGCAAGAATCCGTGAACGGGCTCAGAACTTGCAGCCCGGCGATGAAGTAAAAGTGTTGAGTTTCGGCCAAAAAGGGACGCTGCTCGAAAAGGCATCCGATCATGAGTGGGTGGTGCAGATCGGCATGTTAAAAATGAAAATCGACGAATCGGATTTGGAATATGTGAAGCCGGAGAAAGAAAAACAAATGGTGACGCTGACGACAGTGAAAAATCGGAGCAATCATGTTAAATTGGAATTGGACTTGCGCGGAGAGCGGTTGGAAGATGCCATCTTGAAAACGGAAAAATATCTCGATGATGCCCTTCTCTCCAACTACAGCCGTGTCACAATCATTCATGGAAAAGGGACAGGGGCTCTGCGCCAAGGGATACACGAATATTTGAAAAAACATAAACGGGTGCGTTCATTCCGATATGGAGAAGCTGGCGAAGGTGGCTTGGGAGTCACAATCGTTGAATTAAAATAAGGGGGATGGTGAATGTGGGTTCAAATTTTTGGCGGCATCCTTTAATTGAAACGGCCGGTTATTTCAGTGTTGTCGTATTATGTTTGGTGGTCGCTATGGTGTTGTTTGAAGTAGTGACGAAATATAAAAACTGGGAAGAAATCAAGAAGGGAAATATTGCAGTCGCCCTTGCAACCGGAGGAAAAATTCTGGGGGTATGCAATATTTTCCGATATTCGATTGAGAGACATAACACATTTTTTGAAATGATCGGTTGGGGGTTATATGGGTTTGTTCTGTTGATCATCGCCTATTTTCTATTTGAATTTTTGACCCCCCAATTCAATGTGGACAAGGAAATTGAAGAAGATAACCGGTCTGTCGGATTGATTTCGTTCACCATTTCGCTTGGTCTTTCCTTTGTCATCGGCGCCAGCATCATTTAGGGAGGTTCCAATGGAAAAACTAGCAAAAATACTCATTGCCGTAGCCGTCATTTTTGTCATCATAGGAATTTATTATTTAATTTCTTTATAATGATTGTTATTAAATTTCTAATTCTGGTAGAAACGCTGTTCTGCGTTTCTACTATTTTTTTGCTGTTTTTATGCATGTATTTATTATATAAGAATAATAAAACGGTTTATTTTTCGACAATATTCAACATAGAAAATGTTATTAAAATTATTGAATGAAAAAGAAAATAGTAGAATAAATGAGAAAAAGTTTATAATCTCAAAAAAATAGTTTGAAAGAAGAATCTTTTTCCATTATAATAAGTATAACAATTGTAAGAAAATTTTCACTTTTCCATGAAGGGGGATGTGTCGATGTCTGACAAAGTGTGGCTTAAACATTATCCTGCTGATATACCACATACATTGGAGTATGAAGAAATTCCCGTTCAAACATTTCTGACGCGGGCCTACGAAAAAAATCCAAAAAAAGTTGCAATCCATTTTATGGGAAGGGAATTGGATTATCAGGAACTGTATGAATCGGCACTAAAATTCGCCAACTACCTGCGTTCGATAGGGGTTGAAAAGGGAGACCGGGTGGCAATTATGTTGCCGAACTGTCCGCAAGCGGTGATTGGCTATTATGGCGTCTTATATGCAGGGGGAATTGTTGTTCAAACGAATCCGCTTTATACGGAAAGGGAATTGGAATATCAGATGCAGGATTCGGAAGCGAAAGTGATTTTGGCATTGGATATTTTATATCCGAGAATCATGAAAGTGAAAAATCAGACCAAAATTGAAAACGTTATCATTACCGGTATCAAGGATTACCTACCTTTTCCGAAAAATCTTGTCTATCCGTTCATTCAAAAGAAACAATATGGGTTCAGCGTCAAAGTGGAGCATCAAGGACATACGCACTTATTTACTGAAATCATGCGAATTGAAGAACCGGCTCCGATCGATGTGCCTTTCGATTTTGAGGAGGATTTGGCGCTTCTTCAATATACCGGTGGAACGACCGGCGTGCCAAAAGGGGTTATGTTGACCCATAAAAACTTGATTGCCAATGCAATGATGTGTGACGCATGGCTATACAAATGTGAAGAAGGGAAAGAAACGGTACTGGGATTGCTTCCGTTTTTCCATGTTTATGGTATGACGACGGTGCTGATTTTGACCATCATGAAAGGAAACAAGATGGTCCTGCTTCCGAAATTTGATGTCGAGCAAGTATTAAAAACCATTGATAAGCAAAAACCTACCCTATTCCCGGGAGCTCCGACGATGTATATCGGGCTGTTAAACCATCCGGATCTGAAAAAATACGACTTATCTTCCATTAACGCATGTATCAGCGGTTCTGCTCCTCTACCTGTGGAAGTGCAGGAAAAGTTTGAAGAAGTGACGGGCGGAAAACTTGTCGAAGGATACGGTTTGACAGAAACATCACCGGTGACCCATGCAAACTTTATTTGGGATAAACGGGTGGTTGGATCCATCGGCGTACCTTGGCCGGACACGGATGCGGTGATCATGAACCCGGAAGAAAACAAAATTTTGCCGCCGGGGGAAATAGGGGAAATCGCAATTCGGGGTCCGCAAGTCATGAAAGGCTATTGGAAACGTCCGGAAGAAACCGCAAAGTCTTTCGCAGACGGTTGGTTCTTGACGGGGGATTTGGGCTATATGGATGAAGAAGGTTTCTTCTATGTAGTGGACCGCAAAAAAGACATCATTATTGCGGGCGGATATAACATTTATCCACGGGAAGTGGAAGAAGTATTATATGAACATGAAGCTGTTCAGGAATGTGTTGTTGTAGGGGTGCCGGATCCGTACAGGGGAGAAACGGTGAAAGCATATATTGTATTAAAAGAAGGAAAAACGGTGTCGAAAGATGAATTAAATAAACATTGCCGTCAAAACTTAGCCGCCTATAAAGTGCCGCGCATTTATGAATTCAGGGATTCCCTGCCGAAAACTGCGGTGGGCAAGATTTTAAGACGGACATTGGTTGAAGAGGAGAAGAAAAAACAACAGGCAAAAGAGCTTCAGGCAAATTAATTTTTATTGACAGAAAGTTCATGAAATTATAATATGAAAATATGAATGAATAATCATTCATATTTTCGTATTTTTTTGGTGGTGAACTTCATGAACCGAGATAAACCGAAATATATGCAAATCATTGATGCTGCGGTTATTGCAATTGCCGAAAATGGTTACCATCAAACGCAAATTTCGAAAATTGCGAAACAAGCAGGTGTCGCAGACGGGACTATTTACCTGTATTTCAAAAATAAAGAGGATATTTTGATTTCTCTGTTTAAAGAGAAAATGAGCGTTTTTATTGATAATTTGAAAGACATCATAAAAACGGAATCCAGCGCTACTGAAAAACTGTCAAAAATGATAGATAACCATTTCAACGTCCTTGCCAATGATCATCATCTTGCCACAGTCACCCAATTGGAATTGCGCCAGTCGAATAAGGAACTAAGATTAAAAATTAATGCCATTTTAAAAGAATATTTGAACCTTCTCGATAATATATTGATAGAAGGCATGATGAATGGCGAGTTCAATCCGGCGATGGATGTGAGGGTGGCAAGGCAAATGGTATTCGGTACCATTGATGAAACCATCACATCCTGGGTGATGAATGAATTTAGATACAACCTCTTGGATAATGCATCAAAAGTTAAGCATTTGTTGTTGAATGGAATAAAAAATAAATAAAGGAGTGTCACCATGGAATTTCTAAGCTGGAAAGCAGAAGACGGAGTAGCGATTGTAACGATTAATCGCCCACCCGCAAATGCGCTTGCACAACAATTGATTCGTGAATTGGACGAATTGTTGAATGAAATTGAGCAAAATGACGATGTACGCGCCGTTTTGCTTCATGGCGAAGGGCGTTTCTTCTCGGCGGGAGCTGATATTAAAGAATTTACAGAGTTATCTTCCCCTGACCAGGCAGTAAAACTTGCCGAAAATGGACAAGGGGTGTTCAATCGCCTAGAATCTTTCCCGAAACCGGTGATTGCGGCAATTCATGGGGCTGCTTTAGGCGGCGGACTGGAACTTGCGATGAGCTGCCATATCCGCTATGTTGCCGAAGATGCGAAGTTGGGTCTTCCTGAACTGAACCTTGGCATTATTCCTGGATTTGGCGGAACTCAAAGACTGCCGCGTTATGTTGGAGCTGCAAAAGCGGCGGAAATGATTTTTACCGGAGAGCCGATTTCAGGAGTGGAAGCTGTACAATGGGGACTTGCCAACAAAGCGGTACCGCAGGAAGAGCTGTTGCCGAAAGCTTTGGAATTGGCGAAAAAGATTGCCAAAAAGAGCCCGGTATCATTGAAATCCGCCATTCATGCATTGCAGTTCAATAGAGCCTCTTTTGATGACGGCCTCAAAGCGGAGGCGGAACAATTCGGGGTTGTCTTCCAATCAGAAGACGCAAAAGAAGGCATTCAAGCATTCATTGAAAAACGCCAACCAACATTCAGTGGAAAATAATCGACTTATTAGGAGGTTTTATACATGAATATTTTCGTATTAATGAAACGCACTTTCGATACAGAAGAAAAAATCGTAATTCAGGATGGAAAAATCCAGGAAGATGGTGCTGAATTCATTATCAACCCATATGATGAATATGCCATTGAAGAAGCGATTCAAGTGAGAGATCAGCACGGCGGAAAAGTGACTGTGATTTCCATCGGCAATGAGGAAGCGGAAAAACAACTGCGTACAGCCCTTGCGATGGGAGCGGATGAAGCGGTTTTAATCAACACGGAGGATGATGTGGAAGAGCTGGACCATAGCGGTGCGGCTTATATTCTCGCAGAATATTTAAAAGATAAAGAGCCTGACTTGATTTTGGCCGGAAATGTGGCAATTGATGGCGGTTCCGGTCAAACAGGTCCGAGAGTTGCGGATTTGCTTGGCATCAATTACGTGACAACGATTACAAAATTGGAAATTGACGGAGAAAACGTGAAAATCGTCCGTGACGTTGAAGGGGATTCCGAAATCATTGAAACGAGCCTTCCTCTATTAGTGACGGCACAACAAGGGTTGAATGAACCAAGATATCCTTCTTTGCCTGGTATCATGAAAGCGAAGAAAAAACCGCTTGAAGAGTTGGAATTGGACGATTTGGACATTGATGAAGATGATGTGGAAACAAAAATCGAGACAGTGGAAGTATTCTTGCCTCCGCAAAAATCCGCCGGCCGCATTTTGCAGGGCGAACTAAAAGACCAAGTGAAAGAATTAGTAAACTTACTTCATTCAGAAGCAAAAGTGATTTAACAACTATTAAATGATCCGAAGAAATGAAGCGTCATAGAATAAATCGATTCGTACAGTAATGGAGGGAGTACAATGTCAAAGAAAATATTAGTATTAGGTGAAGTTCGTGACGGGGCACTGCGCAACGTTTCTTTTGAAGCAATCGCAGCAGCGAAACAAATTGCGGATGGCGGCGAAGTGGTTGGCGCCCTATTAGGCCACCAGGTGACAGATCTTGCAAATGAATTGATCGCATACGGTGCTGACCGGGTAATCGTTGTAGAGCATCCTCATTTGAAAACATACACTTCAGACGGTTTCAGCCAAGGATTGCTTGCCATTATTGAACAAGAAAAACCGGAAGGAATCGTCATCGGACACACGGCTTTAGGAAAAGACTTGGCGCCAAAAGTGGCTTCCCGCCTTCAATCAGCATTAATTTCCGATGTGACTGTAATTGAAGGGGCCGGCGATGATGCGCTGTTCGTCCGTCCGATTTACTCCGGAAAAGCCTTTGAAAAAGTAAAAATCAAAGAAGGACTTGTATTTGTCACAGTTCGTCCTAACAATATCGCGCCACTCGAAAAAGATGCGGGCCGCACAGGAAATGTTGAGTCCCTTTCTGTTGATATCAAAAACTTGCGCACAATCGTAAAAGAAGTTGTCCGCAATGCAACAACAGGAGTGGATTTGACTGAGGCGAAAGTCATCGTTTCAGGCGGCCGCGGTGTAAAATCTGCGGAAGGATTCAAACCATTGAAAGAACTTGCGGACTTGTTGGGCGGTGCTGTCGGAGCTTCCCGCGGTGCTTGTGACGCAGGATATTGCGATTACGCGATGCAAATTGGACAAACAGGTAAAGTGGTGACACCGGATTTATATATTGCTTGCGGTATTTCCGGCGCAATCCAGCACTTGGCTGGTATGTCCAACTCCAAAGTCATTGTTGCCATCAACAAAGATCCGGAAGCTAATATCTTCAAAGTGGCAGATTACGGAATTGTCGGAGACTTGTTTGAAGTGGTTCCTTTATTAATTGAAGAAGTGAAAGCATTGAAAGTGAATTCATAATCCCGGGAAACGGTAAGTTCCTGTATCGCCACATCTCAATTGTTTGAGATGTGGTTGTTTTTTGTTGTATGATAAAAATCATCAATGGACAACTTTGTTATGAAATTAAGAAAATTTGCATTTGCAACTAAGAGTTTCAAGTTCTTGAAACTCTTTACTACACTTTGAATTTTTGACATGCTATACTACATAAAGATGTTACATTAAGGAGGCATTTTAAATGGCAATTGTACATGCTACTGATCAAAACTTCGCACAAGAAATTTCTTCCGGCTTGGTATTGGTGGATTTCTGGGCAACTTGGTGCGGACCTTGCAAAATGATTGCTCCAGTTTTGGAAGAACTTGATGCTGAAATGGGCTCTGAAGTGAAAATCGTAAAAGTCGATGTGGACAATAATCCGGCAACAGCTGCAGAATACCAAATCATGTCCATTCCATCATTATTATTATTCAAAGATGGCCAATTGGTTGCTAAAACAGTTGGATTCCAGCCAAAAGAAGCTTTGGTTGAGTTCATCAATAACAATAAATAATGTTCTTAAAGAGCACATGGATATGTGCTCTTTTTTTAGTGCGCCTGGCATGGGTGTAATCTATAGGGTGTAAGTCCCGAACTGTGAAGGCAGAAGTAACAGTTAGCTTAACGCAAGGGTGTCCGTGGTGACGCGGAATCTGAAGGAAGCGAGCGGCAAACTTCCGGTCTGAGGAACACGAACTTCATATAAGGCTAGGTATCATTGGATGAGTTTGCTAAACAAAACAAAGTCCTTTCTGCCAAAGGTGGTACAGAGTAAATGAAGCAGATAGATGGAAGGAAAGATTACATTCTTACCCGGGGAGGTCTGGCGGATAGGTGAAATACTCTTCATAACCTACTTAGTGATCAGTAGCTGAACCGTCAGAAGTCAGCAGAGGTCATAGTATTAGTTGGTTTAGAACTACTAAGAAGGACCGAACAATGAAGAGAGAATAGCCCTTGGCATTCAGTGAGTCATGATGAACACAGAAAACGTAGTACCTCACTTGAGGAAGGAAGCGGTGAATCCCGTGGGAGACCTCTTGGAGGGTGGAGTGACCACTGGCATAAAGAGAACAGCTATTCACGGAAGTTATAAAAACTTGCGTCAATGATCTTAATTGAACCGCCGTATACGGAACCGTACGTACGGTGGTGTGAGAGGGCGGGAGTTAATCGCTCCCTCCTACTCGATTACTCACAGTTTCCGCAGAGAAAACTTCTCGCTTTTTGCATACATATATCCATATAATATAGTTAGTAAGCAGGTTGATAAAATGCAGGGTGATACTTCATGAATGAAACAATTCAAAATAAACTGGCGCTTTTGCCGGAGCTGCCCGGATGCTATTTGATGAAAGATAGGCAGGGAACGGTGATATATGTAGGAAAAGCAAAAATTTTAAAAAACAGGGTCCGTTCCTATTTTACCGGCTCCCACGACGGAAAAACGCAGCTTTTGGTAAGTGAAATAGAGGATTTTGAATATATCGTGACCTCCAGTGATTTGGAGGCTTTGATATTGGAACTCAACTTGATCAAACAATATGACCCGAAATATAACGTGATGCTGAAGGATGATAAAAGTTATCCTTACATAAAAATTACGAATGAAAAATATCCGCGAATCATTACGACGAGAAAAGTCAAAAAAGACAAAGCAAAATATTTTGGGCCATATCCAAATGTATCTGCGGCAAATGAAACAAAGAAACTGCTCAACCGCATCTATCCATTGAGAAAATGCAACCGCATGCCGGACCGGGTTTGCTTGTATTATCATATGGGACAATGTTTGGCTCCATGTGTAAAAGAGATTGATCCGAAAATTTATGAAGAGATGACCAATGAAATTGTGCGATTTTTGAATGGCGGCCATGAAGAAGTGAAAAAAGAATTGGAGAAAAAGATGGTGGAGGCTGCGGAAAAGCTTGAATTTGAACGGGCGAAAGAATATCGGGACCAAATCCAAAATATCGAAGCGGTCATGGAAAAACAGAAAATTGTGTCAGGCGATCAAACCAACCGCGACGTATTTGGTTATGCCGTCGATAAAGGCTGGATGTGCGTGCAAGTCTTTTTCGTCCGCCAAGGCAAGCTGATTGAGCGGGATGTATCGCTATTCCCGATATACCGGGATCCGGAAGAGGAATTTTTAACCTATGTCGGCCGTTTTTATGATACGGAACACATCAAGCCGAAGGAAATTTTAATACCGGATCATATTGATAAAGCGATTTTGGAAGAATTATTACATGTGAAAGTCATAGTGCCAAAACGGGGCCAAAAAAAAGAGTTGGTGGAGCTGGCAAACAAGAACGCGACACTTGCCATCCAGGAAAAATTCCAATTGATCGAGCGGCAGGAAGAACGTACCATCGGCGCCTGCCAACAATTGGGCGAAGCGCTCAATATTGCAACCCCATATCGCATCGAAGCTTTTGACAACAGTCATCTGCATGGTGCGGATCCGGTCAGCGCAATGGTCGTATTTATTGATGGAAAGCCGGCAAAGAAAGAATACCGCAAATATAAATTGAGGGAAGCTGCAAAACATGACGACTATGGCGCAATGCAGGAAGTCATCCGCAGGCGTTACACCCGTGTATTGAGGGATCATTTGCCGCTTCCGGATTTGATCATCATCGACGGTGGAAAAGGGCAGATGGAGGTTGCCCGGGAAGTGTTGGAAGATGAACTGGGATTGTCCATTCCCATCGCCGGTCTTGCAAAGGATGATAAGCATCGCACTTCAGAGCTCTTATTCGGGGATCCGCCCGTTTCCATTCCTTTGAAAAAAACGAGCGACGCCTTTTACTTGCTTCAGCGCATACAGGATGAAGTCCACCGCTTCGCCATCACGTTTTTAAGACAGCAGCATCAAACGAACGCTTTCCGCTCGGTTCTCGACGAAATCGAAGGCGTGGGTCCAAAGCGGAAAAAGCAATTATTGCATCATTTCGGCTCCGTGAAAAAAATCAAAGAAGCATCTGTTGAAGAATTGATGGAAGCAAAGATGCCCAAAGCGGTTGCGGAATCCATCTATCAACATTTCCATGGAGACACATTGTCAAAGCAATAACTGTATGATATTGTAAGTTTGAAAAGTTGAAATGTTCAGATAGTAATGGGAGCTTCATGGGCAACCGGCAGGAGAAGCGGGATTTCCGAGGTGCTATGGAATTGCACGTTCCGGTTGAATCTGTTTTTATCAAAGCAATATTTGACAGTCAGAATCCTGATGGTTCTGAGGAGCTATCTCAAAAAGGGGAATTGAGGCAGCTTTTCACCACCCTTGTGAAGAGTTGCTTTTTTCTTTCGTCATAGAAACATTGGAACTTCGCTTGGCTAGTGAAATTAAGGGGAGTGTAGCGATGATTAACATTGTAGTGAAATTGAAAGAAAAGAATTTGTCTACGCCTGAACAAATTGGAGAAACAGCAAAAAGGCTGATTGAAGAAAAAAAATTTGGCCGCAATGTGGTGGCGGTGGTCCCTTCAACGGAATTGATCAACGGCAGTTTGGAAAAAATCGCCTTTTCATTATCCGATTCCCCAACGGAAAGGGAATTGGATGCCATCCATTCCACAAATGCCCAAATCGCCGCCAGCTTGTTGTCCATCGCCATTCAAAAAAGGGGGTTTAGAGCCCATTCCCTCAATGGTTGGCAACTTGGGGTGCGAACAACGAAAAAAACGGCAGGTCATGCCCGAATCGAAGAACTTAACGGGGATGTCATCATCGAACGGTTCAAAAAAGGTGAAATTGTGGTTGTAGCAGGTGGACAAGGGGTCGATGAGGAAAATGACATCACCTTGCTTGGCGATGGAGGATCAGATACAACTGCGGTAGCGGTGGCAAAAAGCATCGGTGCAGATCGGGTTGAAATTTATACGGAACTTGACGGAGTGTATACAGGAGATCCAAGCACCATTCAGCGGGCACGCAAACTGAAAGACATCACATATGATGAGATGTTGGAACTGTCTTATTTGGGTTCCAAAGTCGTTCACCCGAGAGCAGTGGAGTTGGCAAAAAAATTTGAGATACCAATCGTTGTCCGCTCGAGTACAAAAAATGTCCGAGGTACATTGATTAAGGGAGAGATCGAAATGGAGAAAAATTTAATCGTTCGTGGCGTTGCATATGAGACTGACATCATCCGTTTTACAGTCGGCTATGAATCTTTGGAAAAATCTTCCCTTGCGAATTTGTTCAATACACTGGCGAAACATCATGTGAATGTGGACATAATCGTTCAGTCCGTTATGAGCGAAGTGAAGCCGACAATCTCTTTTTCAATTGCAAAAGAAGATTTGGCGAATGCGGTGAAAGTTCTTGAAGATCATAAAGAAGAACTCGGCTTCCAATTTGCGGATTTCGAAGTCGGTTTGGCAAAAGTGTCCATCGTCGGTTCGGGCATGGTTTCCAATCCGGGGGTGGCTGCAAGAATGTTTGCCCGTTTATGCAAAGAAAATATACCTGTGAAAATGGTTTCCACTTCCGAGATCAAAGTTTCCGTTGTTGTGCCTCAGGATGATATGATCCGCGCCGCCAACGCATTGCATGAAGAGTTCGGCCTTGCCGAGGAATTGGTGTGAAATAAAAAAGGGGGGCGAAATTGCCCCTCACTCTTTCGTTTTTTCTTTCAAATCCATTTTTACAGTAAAGAAAACTTGATGCTGGTTTTCCTTTTTTTCTTCAAAGCATTCCGTCAAAAAGCCTTTGAAATTTTGGATCTGTTCAGCGATAAAGCCGGCTTCCAAGCGGAAATTCCGCTCTTTGATCTTTAACTGCTCCGGATCATTCGTTAAGCGGAAAACGAATCCGTCTTTCGTTTCTTTTTCAAGGGTGAGGTCGCCCCATCCCGCATCTTTAAAGAAGGAAATGATCAAAGGGATATCGGTGCACGGGAATTTGCGGGCCAAATCTTTGCCTGCCCAATAAAGAATATCTTTTTCATGTTTTCCCAGGATGGATGGCAATAAATAATCCCTGATCAGTTCGTAACCGAAATAAGGGAATGTGTCTCTAGTTGCTGTCATATACCAAGAACCTCTTTCTTCACATTTTTTTCTTTTTTTGTGAGATTATTGAAATATCGAAAAATAGAGAAAAATGTCACTTTAGAGAAAAACAGTCAATTTTATAGAAAATTTTGAAAAATTTTTACTTAGATAAATATTCGCAACGAACCTTGACGGTAATAGTTCATGGGGGTACAATGAACTTGTCATAATATTGTACCATTATGAGTAATACAGTCAATGCATAAAGCGTTTACAATTTGTGACGACTTATTGACTACTTATTTTTATCATTTAAGGGGGTATCAGTCTTGGCAAAAAATGAGTTTTACTGGCGCCGACTACATTCTTTACTTGGTGTTATTCCTGTAGGGCTATTCTTGATCTTCCACTTAAGTGCAAACTTTACAGCAACAAGTGGAGCAGAAGCTTACAACAATTTCGTAGCAGGAATGGACAAAGTTCCTCTACTAATCGTTATTGAATGGATTGTGATTTACATTCCGATCTTATTCCATGGTTTATATGGAATTTTTATCGCCTTTACAGCAACACCAAACAACAAGCGCTTCAGTACATTCCGTAACTGGATGTTCTTATTGCAACGTATTACAGGCGTGTTCCTAGTGATTTTCATCGCTTGGCACGTATTCCAAACTCGCGTCCAAAAAGCTTTAGGTGCGGAAGTTGGATTTGACATGATGCATGATATCGTTGCAAATCCATGGATGTTAGGATTTTACATTGTGGGTATCCTTTCAGCTACATTGCACTTATCCAACGGTTTATGGGCATTCTGTGTAAGCTGGGGTATTACACAATCACCACATTCCCAAAAAGTATTCTCATGGCTATCTATGATATTCTTTGTAATCATCAGCATTATCGGTGTATCTGCAATTCTAGCATTCGCTTAATCACTAAATAGAACATCCAAACAGAAAAGAGGAGTGAGAAAAGATCATGGCTAAAAAGAAATTAATCGTTGTTGGAGGCGGCTTGGCTGGTCTAATGGCAACGATGAAAGCAGCCGAATTGGGTACTGAAGTAGAATTATTCTCATTAGTTCCTGTTAAACGTTCACACTCAGTATGTGCGCAAGGCGGAATTAATGGTGCAGTAAATACAAAAGGTGAAGGGGATTCTCCATGGATCCACTTTGACGATACAATTTACGGTGGGGACTTCTTAGCAAACCAACCACCAGTTAAAGCGATGTGTGAAGCAGCACCTGGTATCATTCACATGTTCGACCGTATGGGAGTTATGTTCAACCGTACTCCTGAAGGTTTACTTGACTTCCGTCGTTTCGGTGGTACATTGCATCACCGTACTGCATTCGCAGGTGCAACAACAGGTCAACAATTGCTTTACGCTCTTGATGAACAAGTTCGCCGCTACGAAGTGGAAGGTTTAGTAACAAAATATGAACACTGGGAATTCCTTGGTATCGTTCTTGACGATGAAGGAGTTTGCCGTGGTATCGTAGCGCAAGATTTGAAAACTTCCGAAATCAAATCATTCCGCTCTGATGCAGTAGTTATGGCAACAGGTGGTCCTGGTATCATCTTCGGTAAATCAACAAACTCTGTCATCAACACTGGTTCAGCAGCGTCTATCGTATATCAACAAGGTGCATCATATGCGAACGGTGAGTTCATCCAAATTCACCCAACTGCGATTCCTGGTGACGACAAAAACCGTCTAATGAGTGAATCTGCCCGCGGTGAAGGTGGACGTATCTGGACATATAAAGATGGTAAACCTTGGTACTTCTTAGAGGAAAAATATCCTAAATATGGTAACTTAGTACCTCGTGACATCGCAACTCGTGAAATTTTCGATGTTTGCGTAAACCAAAAATTAGGTATCAATGGTGAAAACATCGTATACCTTGACTTGTCTCACAAAGATCCGCATGAACTTGACGTTAAACTCGGCGGTATCATTGAAATTTACGAAAAATTCGTTGGTGACGACCCACGTAAAGTACCAATGAAAATCTTCCCTGCAGTTCACTACTCAATGGGTGGATTATGGGTTGACTACGATCAAATGACTGAAATTCCTGGTCTATTTGCTGCCGGAGAATGTGACTACAGTCAACACGGTGCAAACCGTTTAGGCGCGAACTCCTTGCTTTCTGCGATTTACGGCGGTATGGTTGCCGGACCTAACGCAGTTAAATACATGGAAGGCTTGAGAAGACATGCGGACGATCTGCCACAATCTCTATATGATCAATATGAAAAACAAGAGCAGCAAAAATGGGATAACATCCTAAATATGGATAAAGGAAATGAAAACGCATACTTGCTTCATAAAGAACTAGGCGAATTGATGACAGACAACGTAACAGTTGTACGTTATAATGACCGCCTACAAAAAACATATGACACACTTGGTGATATGTTGGAACGTTGGGAAAATATCAACATCCACGACACTCAAAAGTGGAGCAACCAAGGCGCACACTTCACTCGTCAATTGAAAAACATGTTGTATCTTGCACGAGTAATCACAAAAGGTGCTTTATTGCGTAACGAATCACGCGGTGCGCACTATAAACCGGAATTCCCAGAACGTGACGATGAAAACTTCTTGAAAACAACAATGGCGAAATTCGATCCATCTACTGGAGAGCCAATCATTACTTATCAAGATGTGGACGTATCATTAATTCCACCTCGTAAACGTGACTACTCTTCGAAAGGGGATAATTAATCATGAGTACACAACAAGTGGAAAGTGGAAAAAAAGTAAGATTTAAAATTTTACGTCAAGATAATCCAAATGGTGCGAGCCGCTGGGAAGAATTTGATGTACCATATCGCCCAGGCATGAACGTGATTTCGGCATTAATGTATATTCGTCAAAATCCAGTAACTGCTGATGGAAAACAAACAACACCAGTTACTTGGGATATGAACTGCCTCGAAGAAGTTTGTGGTGCATGTTCGATGGTGATTAATGGTCGTCCACGTCAATCCTGCTCTGCGTTGGTCGATCAACTTGAACAACCAATTCGCCTTGAACCAATGAAAACTTTCCCAGTTGTGCGTGACTTGCAAGTTGACCGTAGCCGTATGTTCAATGCGTTGAAAAAAGTTAAAGCGTGGATTCCAATTGACGGATCTTACGACTTGGGTGAAGGTCCACGTATGCCTGAACGTAAACGTCAATGGGCATATGAATTATCAAAATGCATGACTTGCGGTGTTTGTTTCGAAGCTTGTCCAAATGTTTCCGAGAAATCCAGCTTCATTGGTCCGGCTCCGCTTTCTCAAGTGCGTCTGTTCAACACACATCCAACAGGTGCGATGAACAAAGACGAACGTTTGGATGCAATCATGGGTGAAGGTGGACTAGCAAACTGCGGTAACTCTCAAAACTGTGTTGCTGCATGTCCTAAAGGTATTCCTTTAACAACATCCATTGCTTCTCTAAACAGAGCGACAACTGTTCACATGTTCCGCAAATTCTTCGGTTCCGACCACATGGTAGACTAATACAAAAAAACGCAGCCAATTCGATTTCGGATTGGCTGTTTTTTTTTGAAAAATGGATGACCAATTTTAAAGAGTTTGCATACTATAGTAAGCGATTTGATTGCAGAGGGGCTGCAATATCGAATTCCCCCCTACTTTTCCCCACCCCTTTCAACCTTTCAACACGGTTCGACATTTTCATTCATTTCGATGTTCAAACAACTATTGTATAATCATAATTGTTATATGAATAAAATAAGGGGATGGGAATATGAAAGAAGCTTATATTGACGATTTACAACAATGGGAGAAAGAATTTAAATTTTACACTGAAGAAATAGTCCGGTTTGGTGATGTAGACATGTATGGCCATTTGAACAATGTGGTGCCTTTTTCTTATTTTGAACATGCCCGCATTGAGTATTTCAAATGGCTGAACATCAAAAGCAATTGGGGTTCGCAAGATGAACAATTGATCCCCGTTGCAGCGGATTTGCAATGCGATTATTTGAAGCAGGTCTATTACGAAGAGAAATTGAGGGTTTATGTGAAAACAGCCCGTTTGGGGAATTCATCCATAGATCTTCATTATATGGTAAAAAATGAAAAAGATGAAATTGTATTAACGGGAAGAGGGGCTTTGGTGCAAATCAATAAGGAAACAGGAAGACCTGCCCCATGGACTGAGGAACAAAAGGCAATATTAATTGGGAAATAGTGAAAATGCCCTCACAGCATTACCCCTCCTGACATACTTTACATAGAGAGGAGATAGGAGGGTGTTGCCTTATGAGTAGCCCGCAGCATCGTTCGCTACTAACGAAAAGAGAGCGGGAAATATTCCAATTATTAATTTTGGATTATTCCACAAAAGAAATATCCCAGAAATTGGGTATCAGTGAAAAAACAGTGAGAAATCATATTTCGAACACAATCCAAAAGCTGGGAGTTTCCAGCAGGTCACAGGCACTGATCGAGTTGTTAAGGCTAGACGAATTATCATTGCACTAAAAAAATTTTGCGATTCAGTTCATCATATCTGTATTCCTTTTCAAAATAACAGCCGTTTTTGCATCCACATTCTTTTTTATGTTTAAGCTGTGCATGTTTCGGGCAAATTAGCATTGATGATCATGGCATTCAGTTGAAAAGATTGTCTCCTCCTATTTCTTTGTATATAATAAAGAATCGTTGAACGAAGTAAAGAATTAATCCAAAATAGAATAGATATGAATTGACATACAAATGAAATAGGATAGAGGCGGTAACAAGTGAATGCCCCGATAGGCGTTATTGATTCAGGAGTTGGCGGCTTAACGGTTGCAAAACAGATCATCAAAGCTTTACCTAATGAAACAATCTATTATATTGGAGATACTGCAAGGTGCCCTTATGGCCCACGAAGAAAGGAAGAGGTTCTCAAATTTACGCTGCAATTGGCAAGAGCATTGGAAAAGAAACATATTAAAATGCTCGTCGTCGCATGTAATACGGCAACAGCGGTTGCATTGGACGCGTTAAGGGAACAGCTTTCGATTCCGGTAGTGGGCGTCATCAATGCAGGAGCCCGGGCAGCGGTGAAAAAAACACGGCGCAATGAAATTGTCGTACTTGCAACGGAAGGAACCATAAAAAGCGGTGCATATGAACGTGCACTTCTTTCATTAAACACAAAGGCGAAAATCATTCCTCTTGCGTGTCCGACATTTGTGCCGCTTGTGGAAAGCGGAGAATATGAAGGACAGTTTGCATTCGACCTTGTAGCCAATGGATTAAAGCCGCTTGAAAATAAAAGTTTTGATACAGTCATTTTAGGTTGTACCCACTATCCGATGATCCAACATCATATCGAAAAGGTAGTGGGACCCAATGTGACCGTTTTATCTTCAGCGGAAGAAACGGCAAAAGAAGTAAAGGAACTTTTGAACTATCAACATTTGTTTCGAACAGAAAAAAGCAAACCGCATCATATTTTCTATGTGACCGGCTCTGTGCCCATTTTCCGTTCCATCGCTGAAAATTGGCTGGAAATGGAACATCTGGATATCCGAAAAATACATTTAAAATAAAAGCGATATTTTATCCAATCACTTTGAGTCTCATGCGATTCGGTACAGATGCGGCAATAGTATCGGTTGTACCGAATTGCATGAGACATGAAGAAAGCTCGAAAGGTACATTTCGAGCTTTTTTACTTGTAGGGCAGTGCTACAAGCTATAATGAGTGTATGCCTGAAAAGTTTTAAAAATGTGCAATGACTTTTTTCTAAAGGAAAAGTATGTTAATATATGGGCGATTATTTTTAGGAGGAAAGTGCATGAGAGTAGATGGAAGAGAAGTAAACGAATTAAGACCAGTCTCTATAGAAACGGATTATTTGATGCATCCTGAAGGTTCAGTATTGATTCAAGTTGGAAATACAAAAGTGATTTGCACAGCCACATTGGAAGACAAGGTGCCAAGTTTTCTTCGTGGACAAGGGAAAGGCTGGATCACTGCAGAATATTCCATGCTGCCAAGAGCCACACAAGAGCGGACAGTCCGTGAAGCATCCCGGGGGAAAATCGGCGGCCGTACGATGGAAATCCAGCGTTTAATTGGACGGGCACTGCGGGCAGTGGTCGATTTGGAAGCATTGGGGGAAAAAACGATTTGGATAGACTGCGATGTCATTCAAGCGGATGGAGGAACGCGTACGGCTTCCATTACAGGTGCATTTGTTGCCTTGACACAGGCCATTGCAAAACTTCATAAAGAAACCCCATTTGAAAAGTTCCCTGTGACAGATTTCTTGGCTGCGACAAGTGTAGGTTTCATCGAATCCATCGGTCCTGTGTTGGATTTGAATTATGCGGAAGATTTTGAAGCAATGGTGGATATGAATCTTGTCATGACAGGAAGCGGCCAGTTTGTTGAAATTCAGGGTACCGGGGAGGAAGCGACTTTTTCCCGCGATGAATTGAATGCATTGCTTGATTTGGGGGATAAAGGGATTCGCGAATTGATTGAAATACAAAAATCGGTTCTTGGCGAAGATGCGAAGCTCATTCAAACAGAGGAGTCGGAAGAATGAAACAAGTAGTGATTGCAACAAAAAACAAAGGAAAAGCCAAAGATTTTGAAGCCATTTTCAAACCGCTGAATTACGAGGTCATCACCATGTTGGATATCGCAAACGACATGGAAATAGAAGAGACGGGAACAACCTTTGAGGAAAACGCGGTATTGAAGGCGGAAACGCTCTCAAAAGCCCTTGGAAAACTTGTGATAGCGGATGATAGCGGATTGGAGGTAGACGCCCTGGGAGGCGAACCAGGGGTGTATTCCGCCCGTTACGCGGGGAATCATGACGATGAAGCGAACATTCAAAAAGTGCTCGTGAACTTGGAGGGAGTGCCCGATGAAAAACGCACCGCCCGCTTCGTCTGTGTCATCGCCATCAGCGGACCGGATATCAAAACCAAAACTTTCCGTGGCACTTGTGAAGGGACAATCTTGCACGAAAAACGTGGTTCAAACGGTTTTGGCTATGATCCGATCTTTTACGTACCGGAACTCGGCAAAACCATGGCGGAACTGACTCCGGAACAAAAAGGGGCCATTTCCCACCGCGGAAATGCCATTCGAAAGCTGACAGAGGAATTGCCGAATGTATTGAAATAAGAAACAGGCAGTTTGGTAATTTTTATAAACAATTGAATTCTCCATAAGGATTTATTATATTATTGGTAATGCTGTGAAAATGGAGGAAAAGGAAATGATACCAAACTGTCCAAAATGCAATTCGGAATATACCTATGAAGATGGAAATTTGTTTATTTGTCCTGAATGCGCCCATGAATGGAGCGGGGATGAACAAACAGAAGAAGATGGACTGATCGTAAAAGATGCTTACGGCAATATCTTGCAGGATGGCGATACGTTGACCATCATTAAAGATTTGAAGGTAAAGGGGAGTTCATCCACATTAAAAATCGGGACAAAGGTGAAAAACATCCGATTGGTGGAAGGCGACCACAACATCGACTGCAAAATTGACGGCTTTGGCGCCATGAAACTGAAATCCGAATTTGTGAAAAAAGCGTAAGAAAAGGGGCACAAGCGGCCTCTTTTTTGTTTGGGACAAGACGATGTATATTTCTTCAGGCATTTGCATAAATTTCAATCAGAACGGCTAAGAAATTTTGAATGAACCTTTTACATTTATAGAAAAATTTATTAATATTTTATGTAGTTAGAGGATTTTTTCGTGAAAAGCAACCAATAAGGGTGAATCCGATGAAAATATTAGTAATGAGCGATACCCACGGAGATGCAGAAATTATTCAAACGGTAAAAAGCCGCCATCCTGAGGCGGATGTGGTCATTCATTGCGGAGACAGCGAACTGGATTACGATCATCCGTATTTGGAAGGGATCAAACGGGTTCGCGGAAATTGCGACCGGGACAAACGCTTCCCGGATGAAGAGCTGTTTGAAGTGGAAGGGAAAAAGATTTTTGTGACTCACGGCCATTTATTCAATGTGAAGTCCACCGTGATGAATTTGTTTTATCGCGCAAAAGAAGTGGAAGCCGATGCGGTTTTTTTTGGCCATTCACACGTGCTGGGGGCAGAGCTGATAGACAATGCCTTGTTTGTAAACCCGGGCAGTTTGTTGAAGCCGCGGGGAATGGATAAAAAGAGTTACGCGGTGATTGATTGCAAGGAGAATGTTTGGAGAGTCACCGCTTATACAGATCAAGGCGAAGAAATTTTTCAACAGAAATTTCAGTTGGAATAATTGGAGAAAAATGTAGTGTGAAAATCAGGGAAAAAATAAAAAAATCCGTTGACATTTTCACACTACACTAATATAATAAGTATTGTCCTTTGGAAAACGAAATATGTCTCAGTAGCTCAGCTGGATAGAGCAACGGCCTTCTAAGCCGTCGGTCGGGGGTTCGAATCCCTCCTGGGACGCTAGAAAAAAGCTTGCAAATGTTGATTTATCAATGTTTGCAAGCTTTTTCTTTTTCAAAATGTCCTGTTGAAAAAATTTATTACACATATATTACACAAATAATAGCTTCTAACTACTTAATAAAAGCAGAAGGAGATCCTATTTCAACTTACCCGGTTTTAAACTGATTGTATAGCTCACTTGAATTAGCATTAATAATGCACCAATACCAATGATACCGACTAGCTGTGAGTTACCTGTAAACACAGAATAAAACATGAGACCAAATGCTAAAATCACAAGACCCCAAATGACCAATTGGTATAGATGAAATAAACCTTTTAACATGACATATTTTTCACCATCATCAAATTGTTCAAAATATTCTTCATGATAATTTTTTGATTGAGGATCGGGAAACATAAAATTGGGATTTGTAATTTTCACAATCTTTTCACTTGGAATAAAGCTCGCAATTGAAACAACCATCAGTATAGCGCTTGCGAACACAATTACTGGTTGAGAATCTCTTAATAGTAAAAATCCTATCAGAAGAGCCGTAAAGGAAATGGACATTGCTATTTGAATATAAGTTGCAGCAGTATAAGCTTTCCTTTCCAATGACACTTGATGACTATCTTCCTCTTCCATGCTGACTTCCATCAAGCTCCCTTGTTCCGCTTTCCATATATTCAAACGTGCCAATATTAAACAGAAGATCACAGCCAAGTTGGAAACGATTAATATATTTCCCTCAAATGATTGCATCTTTAATCCGGACAACAACTCATATATTCCATATAAAAAAATCGCAATATACAGAATCAATAATTTCATGACAGTTCCTCCTCACTAAAAATAAATACATTTTCAATTGGTTCATTAAATACCTTTGCAATTCTGACAGCAATCAATAATGAAGGCATATATTCATTTCTTTCGATTAAACTTACTGTTTGTCTGGAGATTCTGGCCCTTTTCGCTAACTCCGTTTGAGTGAGGCCATCTCTTGCCCGTAATTCTTTGAGACGGGTTTTCATTTTATCACCTCGAATCAATTGTAAATGATATTTGTCGTCTTGACAAATATATTAGTCAAAATGAAAAACATCCATTGCAAAAAACATTAGAATTTCATTTGGATTTTTCTGTTTTTTCATTTGTCCTCCATTTAATAAATGTGGCCTGCTCCATTGAAGTAACCGAGGGGAATGTGTGTTTTATTTTATTGGCCGGGTCGTCAAAATCATTATATGATTAGTGCAGTATGATCAAGTGCCAAAGCTCAGTTTTCTCCCGGAACGCTAGAAAAAGCCCTACAACCACAACAGTTGTAAGGCTTTTTGCTGTACCCATAGTGAAACTTCAACATTTTTCCCCGAAATCATTCCTTGATTATTTCTGACGCTTAAAGACAAAAGTGTAGTAATCTACATAAATGCTGTCCACTTGATTTTGGTCATTTGTCGTGTTGGTATATTCTGGGACGATGTTGACCAATTCCCAACCTTCACCTCCATATTCATTTAGCATGGTTTCAACATTGCTTTCTCCCTCCAAGCTCATAGGACGGGTTTCCACTTTGTATTCCCAATTTGCCATATCCAACACCTCCAATTTTTTATATTCGACAAACGCCGACAATCCCCTACAAAAAAATATGACAAAAAAATAAACATAATGGGCATACTTCACGATCAGGAATCTTCGACTGAGTCCCCTCAAGCTCCGGTCGGGGGAATTGAATTCACAAAAAAGAGGCTGGGACAAAAGATAAAAAACACCATTTTCTCCCGGGAGAAAATGGTGTTTTTTTGATAATTGAAGAAAATTGATTTCCGTTCCGGGGACGCTTTCCGCGGGCCCGGCTCGAGCCTCCTCGGAGCTCAATCCTTCGCTCCTGCGGGGTCTCGAGAGGGCTCGTCGCAGGAAAGCTTTTGCTTTGCGACTAAGCGTGCGCGACAGAAACTCGCCCCGTCACTCCAATCAATTTATTACAAAAAATCTTTTTGCAGCTCGTTCACTTTATTAGTTATGTCCCAGCCTCATTAAAAAAGGAAGAATGCATCCTTTGCAATCTCTTAAAATATAAACAGGATGAGCACGGTAGCAGCTATGCCTGCATAAAACCAGAATGAATTCTCCTTCATGCAATCAGTAAATTTTTTCATTTCATCCCCTCCCTTTAGCATAATCGTATTGTCAAAAATTACTTAATAAAACTTACGTTTTTGTTGATATAACTAGTTTTATATAAAAAAAACTTGCCACCCCCTTAAAATTAGGGTATTTATGAGGTAACCACACACTCAAAAATCCCTAATAAAGGAAGTGACAAGTTGTTACCTCAATTATTAACCTATTTGCTTGAATATATCAAGTACCAAGATCAAATGATTCGAACATTACTTACCCTTCTGATTGGAAAAAACATGTTTGATAAGCCAACTGAAAAGCCTGTCAATAAGCCTTATCAAAAACTCCAGGTGGATGAGCTGCCAATCATTGAAACTCTACAAAAGCTCGATTATCAAATTCTTCTCAAAGAATATTTGGAGAAGAACGGGAAACCTCTCAAACCTGTTCAGAGGCGTTCCAATTCAAAAGGTAAAGTACCTTCATCCATGAAATGTCCAAGGTGTGGTGCTCCGTCAGATTATCTTTATGCCAATAACGGAGGTAAAGGACAGTATCAATGCAAGGTGTGTGCGTGTCTGTTTAATAAAAAGAATCAATATGCCAAGGAGGCTATACTAAAATGTCCACACTGTTCGAAAACACTCGAGAAGATCAAGGAAAGAAAAGATTTTCTCGTATTTAAGTGCAAAAACAATGACTGTCCGTATTACAAAAAGAAACTGCAAGGAATGTCTAAAAAAGAGAAAAAGCAGTTCGAAAAGGATTCTCCGTCTTTTAAAGTTCGATACATATTTCGTCAGTTTCAAATTGATTATCAGCCGTTAGCCAAACATTCACCTAAGAAGCCAAAAGTGGATTTGTCCAGGCTTCATGTGTCACCGCACACATTGGGGCTCATTTTAACCTACCATGTAAACTATGGCTTATCGGCTCGGAAAACAGCTGCACTGATGAAGGATGTTCATGGCGTACCCATCTCTCACCAGAGTATATTGAATTACGAAAACAGCGTAGCACTTCTTCTCAAACCTTATGTGGATCATTATCCTTACGAGCTTTCTGATCAATTCTGCGGAGACGAAACATACATTAAGGTGAATGGTCGTTGGCATTATCTTTTTTTCTTTTTTGATGCGGTAAAGAAAATTATTCTGTCCTACCCTGTTTCTCCAAATCGTGATACGGTATCAGCCATTCGTGCGATTGATGAGGCCTTATGGAAGATGAAAGAGATCCCGGAAGACCTCACCTTTGTCGTAGATGGCAATCCGATTTACCTTTTAGCACAACACTTTTTTGCCCAGCACGGTATTACGTTTGATGTGAAGCAGGTCATTGGACTAACCAACGAAGACCAGGTTTCAACGGAATACAGACCGCTAAAACAAATTATTGAAAGACTGAATCGAACATTTAAGGGCAATTACAGATCGACACACGGATTTGGATCCGATCACGGATCCGTTTCTTATGTGACTTTGTTTGTGGCTTATTTTAATTTCTTGCGGCCACATTCAGCCCTGGAAGGCAAAGTGCCTGTAGTTATTCCAGAGCTAAAAGGACTGCCGAATATGCCTGCACGTTGGACAAAACTGATTGGTTTAGCTCAACAATGGCTAGTAGAGCAAACTGCCTAACTTTTTGTTTAGCAGAGCCCTTACCAGCATCGGCGAAGCGAACTCTTGACAAACCGAACCAGTCAATGGTTTAAAATGGGAATTGGCAAGGGCTTCTTTGGTGTGCCTTCTTTTTGTTCCCTTCGCCCTTGTTGGTTCGAAATCAAACCATTGACGTGTTTGTCAAGAGCGATTGCGGCGGCATTTCCTCTAGTTTCGCTAGATCACATCCCTCCAAAACTAAGTTTTCATAGATTTTTTGACACTACCAGCATAATTATATTCAAGAGTTAATATTATTTCATAATAGAGCCCTGTCCTTTTTCAATCTGATATGAATATATAAAAATTCGGGGTGATTCTTGTAAGATTCGAGAGGGAGAGATAATTTTTTCATAGTATATGGGGAATCGAAATATAAAACCCATCCAATTCAAAATTGGATGGGGGCATTTTTAGCCTTCCAATAACTTAATAAATTCTCTCATCAACCCTGGCAAATCAGGCCAAGCGTGACCGCTTACGAGATTTTGATCTACATGGAGGTTTTTATCGACATACGTACCGCCCGCCGCTTTCACTTCCGGTTTACATGCGATATAAGCTGTCAATTCGCGGCCTTTAATCACTTCCGGAATGGTCGCGAAAATTTGTGCGGCATGGCAAACAGCGGCAATCGGTTTTCCGGCTTCAAAGAAATGTTTGACAATGGATGGCACAGATTCGTTCAATCGGATGTACTCCGGTGCGCGGCCGCCTGGAATAATAAGGCCATCATATTCTTCCGGTTTGATGTTTTCAAATGCCTCATGCGCTTCCAAACCATATGCGGGACGTTCAATGTACGTATCGACACCATCGACAAAATCATGGACAACCGTTTGCAGTTTTTTTGCGGAAGGTGCCGCAATGGTTACATCAAAGCCCGCTTCAAGACAACGATAATAAGGATAATACACCTCAAGCGCTTCTACAGCATCACCAGCAAGAATCAACACTTTTTTGCTCAACATTACCGCCTCCTATCAAACTATGGAATTATTTATAAAATTCACTATCAAACTTAAAAATCCTTCTATCCATAAAAAAATGGGCCGACTTTTTCCCCGTTTGGCAAATTGCCATGTCCACATCCTGTTGGAAGGGCAGGAAAAACATGTGCAGATGGCAAAGAAATTAATGATGAATCAATAGCCGCAGGTATTCTTTTTAAAAAAAGTGCCAATTATATTATGGAAACACTAAAGGAGGTCATATCCATGATAAAAAAATTAATGATGGCAGGGCTTACCCTCATGTTGCTGTCTGCTTGCGGCACAGACACATCAAATGAAAATGATAATGCGATGAATGAAACAGACACAACAACCAATGTCCAAACCAGCACAACGGCGGACACGAATGCAAACGGAGACGTAGATGTGACGAATCCGGCTGTTTCGATGAAAGAGGCAATTGACACATTCTTGGCGAAATATCCGGATGCGAAAATCGAATCCATTGAATTGGATGCCGATTTTGGAAATTTGCGTTATGAGATCGACGGTTTTGATTCTGCAAAAGATTACGATGTAGTAATTGATGCGTCCACAAAAGAAATGAAAGTGGAAGAAGTTGAAGCAAATCATGACAGAGATGAAGCTCTGGATCTTTCAAATATTATTGAGCCGGGAGAAGCCATCGAAAAAGCTTCTGCAAAAGAGGAAGTCAATGGTTTTACCCCTGTCGGTTGGTCTCTTGAGGTGGATGATGGCAGAACACGCTATTCCATCGAATTTAAAAAGGGCCTTTCTGAAATCGATATAAAAGTTGATGCGAAGACGGGTGAAATTATAGAAGTGGATGCAGATTAGCGAGATGAGAGCAGCACCTTCCCGGATATTGAAGGTGCTGCTTTTCTTTGTGCGCCCGGCATGTACATGAACTATAGGGTGTAAGTCCCGAACCCCGAAGACAGAAGTAGAGGTTAGCCAAGAGCAAGGGTGTCCGTGGTGACGCGGAATCTGAAGGAAGCTGGAGGCAAAACACCGGTCCGAGGAACACGAACCTCATATAAGGCTAGGTATGATTGAGTGAGTTTGCGAAACAAAACAAAGCTCTTTCTGTCGAAGGTCATATCGAGTAAATGAGGCGGATAGATGGTGTGAAAGTGCATGTACTTACCCGGGGAGGTCTGGCGGATAGGTGAAGTACGCTTCATAACCTACTTAGTGATCAGTAGCTGAACCGTCAGAAGTCAGCAGAGGTCATAGTATTAGTTGGTCTAGAACAACTGAGAAGGACCGAACAATTAAGAGAGAATAGCCCTTGGCATTCAGTGAGTCATGATGAACACAGAAAACGTAGTACCTCACTTGAGGGAGGAAGCGGTGAATCCCGTGGGAGACCTCTTGGAGGGTGGAGTGACCACTGGCATAAGAAGACAAGCTATTCACGGAAGGAGAATAACGATGCTTTTGAATCAAATCCTGTCACGGGAGAACATGCTTCAAGCACTAAAACGTGTAGAACAGAATAAAGGAAGCCACGGAGTAGATATGATGCCCGTACAAAACCTACGACAGCACATAGTTGAAAACTGGCTATCGATTAAAGAAGCAATTCTCAAGGGAACTTATGAACCGATGCCAGTCCGCAGAGTCGAAATCCCGAAACCTGATGGCGGTGCTCGTTTACTAGGAATCCCTACCGTAACAGACCGTTTGATTCAACAAGCAATCGCCCAAGTACTTTCAAAAGTGTATGACCCTACATTCTCTGAAAACAGCTACGGATTTCGACCAAACCGAAGTGCTCATGATGCGGTGAGGAAAGCGAAAGAATATATAAGAGATGGATATCGATGGGTTGTAGATATGGACTTGGAGAAATTCTTTGATAAGGTCAACCATGACAGATTAATGGGTACACTCGCGAAGAGAATCCAAGATAAACCATTACTGAAATTGATTCGTAAGTATTTACAATCGGGAGTCATGATAAATGGTGTGGTGTCAAGCACATTAGAAGGAACTCCACAAGGAGGACCATTAAGTCCGCTACTGTCTAATATTGTACTAGATGAACTAGATAAAGAATTGGAAAGAAGAGGACACAAATTCGTTCGATATGCGGATGACTGTAACATTTACGTGAAAAGTAAACGAGCAGGACTTCGCACAATGGCAAGCATTCAACGATTCATTGAAGGAAAACTACGACTGAAAGTAAATGAAAAGAAATCAGCGGTCGACCGTCCATGGAAACGTAAGTTTCTAGGATTTAGCTTTACCTATCATAAAGAGCCAAAGGTTCGTATCGCAAAAGAAAGCCTTAAACGAATGAAGAATAAAGTTCGTGAAATCACATCACGCAAGATGCCCTACCCGATGGAATACCGCATTCAGAAACTGAATCAATATCTAATGGGATGGTGTGGATATTTTGCGTTAGCAGACACCAAATCTACATTCCTTGAATTAGATAAATGGATTCGTAGAAGACTTCGAATGTGTCTATGGAAGAACTGGAAGAAACCGAAAACAAAGATGCGCAACCTTATTCAACTTGGCGTACCACAATGGCAAGCGTATGAATGGGGAAATACTCGGAAGAGTTATTGGCGTATTTCAAAAAGTCCAATATTACACAGAACCCTTGGTAACTCCTATTGGAGAAACCAAGGGCTGAAAAGTCTTGAAGCTCGTTATGAAAACTTGCGTCAATGATCTTAATTGAACCGCCGTATACGGAACCGTACGTACGGTGGTGTGAGAGGACGGGAGTTAATCGCTCCCTCCTACTCGATTTTGTGCGCCCGGCATGTACATGAACGATAGGGTGTAAGTCCCGAACCCCGAAGACAGAAGTAGAGGTTAGCTCAACACAATGGTGTCCGTGGTGACGCGGAATCTGAAGGAAGCAGGAGGCAAAACACCGGTCCGAGGAACACGAACCTCATATAAGGCTAGGTATGATTGAGTGAGTTTGCATAACAAAACAAAGCTCTTTCTGTCGAAGGTCATATCGAGTAAATGAGGCGGATAGATGGTGTGAAAGTGCATGTACTTACCCGGGGAGGTCTGGCGGATATGTGAAATACTCTTCGTAACCTACTTAGTGATAAGTAGCTGAACCGTCAGAAGTCAGCAGAGGTCATAGTATTAGTTGGTCTAGAACAACTAAGAAGGACCGAACAATGAAGAGAGAATAGCCCTTGGCATTCAGTGAGTCATGATGAACACAGAAAACGTAGTACCTCACTTGAGGAAGGAAGCGGTGAATCCCGTGGGGGACCTCTTGGAGGGTGGAGTGACCACTGGCATAAAAAGAACAGCTATTCACGGAAGTTATGAAAACTTGCGTCAATGATCTTAATTGAACCGCCGTATACGGAACCGTACGTACGGTGGTGTGAGAGGACGGGAGTTAATCGCTCCCTCCTACTCGATTTCCGTCCTGCGCATGATTTCATCTACCTACTAATCATAGTAACCATATATTTTTGAAATCTCTTTTGCTGTATCTTTAATGGCAACGATCAATTTCTCTTCAATCGTCGGGGTTATACAATCATTTTTTGAAATCACCGCAAGTGATAAAAAGATTTCACCGGTATAATCCCGGATTGGGGCGGCATAACCGGAATAACCAACTGCGTACGTATCCTTCATTATCGCAAAACCCTGGGAACGGACTTTGATGAGTTCATCCCGCAGTTCATCCGGATCGGTCAACGTGTAAGGGGTATGTTGTTTCAATGGTTTCGATAAAATATAGTCAATGATTTGCCGGTTTTTGTATGCCAAAATGGCCATTCCTTCCGCTGTACAGTGGATATCATTTTGCCGGCCGGTTCTGGTTATAAGCTTCATCGGAATGTTTCCCGTTTCTCTCATCAAATAGGTGACTTTTTGTTGCTCCATCATGCAAATGTGAATGGGCAAGTTGAATTTTTTTACAAATTGCTGCAGCAGCGGCCGCGCATCATCGAAAAAATCAATGTGATACTTCACAATTCCTCCAAGAGCTAAAATGGAAAATCCTAATTTATACTTTCCCGTTTTCCGGTCTTGGATCAAAAATCCTTCTTCCACCATTTCTTTTAACAGGCGATGAACAGAGGATTTCGGAAGCTCCATCAATTGGGAAATTTCAGTGACCGAAAGCTCTTGCCTCCGGTTTTTAAACAATTTTAAAATCTGTAACGCTTTTTTGACCGATTGAACAAAATATTTTTCATCCAATGTATGTTTCATGAATCAACGGCTCCTTCGAATGTTGGATCATGCATGATATTTCTTTGCTTGTTTCTTTCACCAGCTGGGTGATTTTCGAAAGTTGCGGCTTCATGCGTGCATGCAATCCCGCTATGCTGATGGAAGCCAAAACTTCCCCATCCTTGTTAAAAATAGGCGCACCAACAGCAAGGACGTCTTCCACCATTTCCCGTTCGCTGATAAAGTATCCTTTTGCCCGTCCATCTTCCAAGCGTTTCAACAATTGTTCGATGGAAGAGATGGAATACTTTGTGGGGCGTTCGAATCCGTCCGCATACCATTCACGGATGGTTTGTTCATCCACATAAGCAAGCAAAGCAAGCCCCGATGCCGTGCAATGGGCAGGATTCCGCTTTCCGATATGAGATTGCAAATGGATCCGGTATTGATTATCTTCTTTTTTTAAATAGATCACTTCTTTTCTTTGCAATACGGCAATATGGGAAGATTCCCCGGTTTCCTCCGTACATTTTTTCAAATACCTCGTCATTTCTTTCAATGGGTAAAACCCCTCTAACATGATATTGGCCAAATATAAAACGGAAAGTCCCAAATGGTATGTATTGGAACGGGTATTTTGCACGATAAATCCTTCGCTCTCCAATGTTTGAAGCAAACGGCAGGCGGTGCTTTTTGAAATGCCGTTATTGGCAGCGAATTCGTCAAGCGTCAGTTCGGTGTGATCAACGGAAAACGTTTTTAAAATCCGCAAAGCATTCTTCAAAGAACTGTTGGAAGTTCTCATCATTCATTTCCCCTTTATTCCGGTTTAATAAAAAATATGCATGAAACATTAAAATTTTTCAAATAAGAGAAATTTTAGCAATTATTTTTTTGCATGTTCCGCATAGCGGAATATGATTCTTCTATATTCAATATTTTCAAACTATTATCACTATTACAATAGTTTTTTTACTAAAGGGGGATCGCGATGGCAATCCATCAAGTCTATGAAACGAAAGTGGGTTTGAGAGATTATCAATTTCAACGGCTCAATGAATTGTTGTTATTTGTTGGCCGGTTTAATGGTTTTTATAAAGAGAAATTGGATGGCATTCATTTACCCATAAAAAATTTTGAAGATTTAAAGCGCTTACCATTTACAACGAAAAAGGAACTCGCGCAAGATCAAATCGATTATCCGCCATTTGGACGGAACCACACCTATCCAACGGAAAATTATATCCGTTACCATCAAACTTCCGGAACTACCGGAAGGCCTTTGAAAATATTGGATACCCGAAAAAGTTGGGAATGGTGGACGAACTGTTGGGTGGAAGTGTTAAAAAGTGCGGGAGTGACCCAGTTTGACCGATGCTATTTGGCCTTTTCCTTTGGACCGTTCATCGGCTTTTGGGCGGCTTATGATGGCATCCAGAAATTAGGTGCGCTCGCCATTCCCGGTGGTTCAATGTCTTCGGAGGAGCGCTTAAATAGCATGATCCAAAATCATGCAACCGTTTTATTATGTACACCAAGTTATGCGTTGCACCTTGCGGAAGTGGCGGAGAAGGTAGGGATCGATATGAAAAACTCCAGCATCCAAAAAATCATTTCCGCAGGGGAGCCGGGGGGATCCATTCCGTCCGTCCGTCAACAAATCGAAAATTTATTTGGCGCCAAATTATATGACCATGTGGGAATGACCGAGATGGGCGCATATGGGTATTCCTGTCAAAAACGAAATGGCATTCATGTAAATGAAAAAGAATTCATTGTTGAAATCATCAATCCTGACACATTGGAACATGTAAAGCCTGGAGAAAAAGGGGAACTTGTCCTGACAAATTTAGGGCGATACGGTTATCCGATGATTCGATACAGAACGGGAGATGTCGTGATCTATCAAAAGGAACCTTGTGTTTGCGGCAACCCGCATCTGTTTTTGCCTGGCGGTATTGTGGGCCGGGCCGATGATATGGTCGTCATTCGGGGAATGAATATTTATCCGACTTCGATTGAGGCAATAATTCGGGAATTCCCTGAAATTAAAGAATTCCGGATCGTTTACTATACAGAACGGGAAATGGACCAAGTGAAAGTGCTGATTGAAGGTCCGGAAAATGCCGTTGAGCCGCTCGCAAGACTGTTGCGCGTCAGAATTGGACTGAGAATTGAAGTGGAGCGGGTGGAAAATAATCATTTAACCCGCTTTGAAATGAAGGCAAAACGGGTGATTGACCAAAGGGAATCGAAAGTCAGGGGAAATGTCAATGGAATATCAATTTAAAATCCAGTTTGGTGATACGGATGCGGCCGGCATTGTTTACTATCCGAATTATTATCGGTATATGGACAATGCGACCCATGCATTTTTTGAACAAATCGGTTTTCCAACTCAAGAATTATTGGAAAAGCGTTACTCAATTCCACTGCTTGAAGCTCATTGCAATTTTTTTGCACCAGGCTATTTTCATCGGATCATTACCGTGACAACGAAAGTGGAGGAACTTCGGGAAAAGGTATTCAAATTGGCCCATCAATTTAAAGATGGGGAAACCGTCATCGCACAAGGTTATGAGGTGCGTGCCTGGGTTTCTCTGAAAGGGGAAAAGCCAAAAGCTCAACCGATACCGGAAGAGCTTAAACATAAATTACAGCAATATCAAATAGGAGGGTAAAAAATATGACAAATGAAAGAGATGTATTGGTGATCGGTGCAGGTCCGGTAGGGATGACTGCAGCTCTTGCATTGCACAACTTAGGGTTGAAGGCGACGATTTTGGAAGCGGAAAAGGAAGGAAGGGTGCGTCCGGGAAGCCGCGCGATTTATATTCATAAGGCAACCCTTGAATTTCTGGAACAAATTTCACCGGGGTTGGGCAAAAAGCTTGCGGACATAGGAATCGTATGGCAAGTGAAAAGGACTTTTTACAAAGGGGAAGAAGTGTATAAACGGGTGTACGAGCCACCTAAACCAAATACAATTCCCGCTTTTACAAGTTTGCATCAACACGAAATTGAAAAAGCGATGTATCAGGCATGTATTGAAGCGGGAGTGGAGTTTGTTTGGGATGAAAAAGTGACGAATGTGAAAACTTCCGAAGAGGGCGTAACCGTCGAAACGGAAAAGGGAGAATGGAAAACTAAATACGTCATCGCTTGTGATGGAGCCCGGTCGGTTGTGAGAAATTCGGTCGGCATCAAATTTGAAGGGCCGAGAAAGTCCGATGCATTCGTCGTGGTTGATGTGGCGGAAGATGAAAAAAATCCGTTGCCGATTGAACGGGTATTCCACTATCAACATCCAAATGTTGATGGAAGAAATGTGCTGTATGTTCCATTCAGAGGAGGTTGGCGAATCGATCTTCAATTATTTGAAGAAGATGACCGGGAATATTATGGTTCAGAAGCCGGAGTCCGCGAATGGCTTCCAAAAGTGATGGATCCAAAATATGCAGACCGTATTACGTGGATTTCAACATATACCTTCTATCAAGTAGTGGCGGAAACATATACCGATCAGCATAACCGGGTGATTTTGGCGGGTGAGGCGGCACATCTCTTTGCACCATTTGGGGCGCGCGGCTTGAATTCCGGGGTGCCGGATGCGATTGTCGCGGCGAAAGGCATCCAAAAAGCGCTTGAAGTGGAGTCCAATGAAGAGGAGCGCAAAAAACATATTCAAGCGGCAGCCGATGAGCGGTTAAAAGCAGGCCGTTGGAACCGGCATTGTTCCAACCTCGCCCTGGAACATATCCAAGGAACAAACGAAGACATCAAATTACGGAGAGAGATTGCCGCATTTTTGGCACCACATATTCCAAGTCTCGGAAGATGGCTGGATGAAGGTCCATTCGGGCCACGAACAGGGCATCCGGAGTTAGCGACAAAATATTAATTCGATGGTTGGAAGGAAGGGAATCGTGACCTTCCTTCCCATTTTCTTTTCAAACAAAGGGGGAAAATGATGTATACAAAACCGTATAAGCGAGTATGGGGAATGCTGTTTTTAGGTTGGGTCTTCGCATATTTTGATCGCACGATTACTGGTCCGGTCGTTTCTTGGATGATTGCCAATGATGCCGCTTTGATAGCGGAATCTTCAAATCCGTATGCTCTCGGCGGATTGCTCGGCAGTTTATTTTTTGCAGGGTATATGTTGACCCAATTTCCAGGCGGTTATTTTGGGGATCGATACGGCCACCGGAATATGGTCATCCTGAGTATACTGTGGGCTGGAATTACAACCTTTTTTACTGGCCTTTTAGAAGGATTGTTCGTATTTGTTGCATTGCGCATTTTGACAGGATTAGGTGAAGGGGCGTTTTATTCGAATGACCGTTCACTGATTGCCCAAGTGACTCCTCCAAAAAAGGTGGGGCTTGGCATGGGCATTGTCATGGGCGGCCTATCTGTAGGTTTGACCCTTGGATTGGTTGGAACGATTTATTTAATTGAATGGGCTGCACCGTTTTTGGGAACGGATGCTTGGAAATCACCATTCTTAATTTTAGGGGCCCTTACGATATTGTTTGGATTGATTATGCTGAAAGGGATTCCAAACAATATCGACGAAAAATCGAAACCGGGTGGATTGATAAAGTCGGTCAAAGGATTGGGAAGTTATTCCCTGCTCTTTTTGGCCATTATTTTAACGGTTTTTATTGTGACGAATAATCTGGGATTATCTGAAGGAATGATGGCGGCCATTTTTACGGTATTCTCCATTTTATTTGTGGTCTATATTTATCAGTCCAAGAAAGAAGTGCGTCCTGTACTAAAAAATCGGAATTTGTTTTTACTTTATCTTTCAGCGATTCCCATCATGTGGCATTTATGGTTTTACAGTTTCTGGTCCGTTTCCATCGTACAGGAATTTGGAGGAGGGACGCTCCTTACTGCTGCCCTCGTCGCATCATTTAATGCCATTGCCGGCTTAATCGGTTTCCCATTAGGCGGATTGATTTCGGATAGAGTGTCCCATTCGGAAAATGGGCGTCGCAATGTCTTACTGGTTTTAACTGTATTTTTTGCATTATCCGTTTTCCTGTTCGCTTTTTATTTAATGAGCGGTGCTTCCAATTTGGTCGTTATGTCCCTCATTTTGTTCATTTCAGGCATTTTGTTTTTTGCCGTACAATCGATTCAACATGCTTTTGTCTCCGATTTGGCGCCGGTTGAACATCGCGGATCCGCTTTTGGTTTGTGGAATTTAATTGCGGAATTTGGCGCATTACTTTCCCCGGTTGTGTCAGGGGTGTTGAGAGATTCTACGAATGGCTGGAGCGCGCCGCTGTTGTTGGACGGCACTTTAGTCGCTGCAAGCTGTGTTTGTATTTTATTCATCGTCCAAAAAACAGGCAGCAAAGAAAAAATGGAAAAGCCGAGGACCAAAGAAGTAAGTATGACCCCATAAAATTTTTTACTTAATCGCAAAAGATTTTATTATTTTAAAATAATGAGGCTGGGACAAAAGATAAAAAACACCATTTTCTCACGGGAGAAAAATGGTGTTTTTTTGATAATTGAAGAAAATTGATTTCCGTTCCGGGGACGCTTTCCGCGGGCCCGGCTCGAGCCTCCTCGGAGCTCAATCCTTCGCTCCTGCGGGGTCTCGAGAGGGCTCGTCGCAGGAAAGCTTTTGCTTTGCGACTAAGCGTGCGCGACAGAAACTCGCCCCGTCACTCCAATCAATTTATTACAAAAAACCTTTTTGCAGCTCGTTCACTTTATTAGTTATGTCCCAGCCTCATTTTTGTTTATTGTAAATATTTGCAGTTATGTGATTTATATCATATAAATGGTAGATTGTTTGTACTATAATAAAAAAATATATATCATTATTGATAATTTAAAAATTAAATAAAGGACGAATGTATGTGGATATCATGAAGCAGGATATAAGCAGAGAACTTTTCATGGAGATTGATCAACTTCACACCATCACAAACATTAGTGAAAATTGTTCCGACTTATTAGGGTATGAACAAGATGAAATGATTGGTTCCAACTTTTATCAATATACAGTCGATTTTCATGAAAACCTTCTTCAATTCAGAGGAATAATTGAAATCCAACTGCGTGGGAAAAAGGGAAATGTCCGCACCTTTGATGTATTCGTTGTTCCTGATGCAATTGGAGGGGCTAAAATGTCACTCATTGACATTACGAAATATAAACAGATTGAAGAATCAGAAAAACGGTTTCGAATGATATTGGAAAATACGGATGATGTCGTTTATATGTATCAAATCCTTCCGGAAAGAAAATTTTTATATGTCAACAGTGCCATGGAGCGGGAAACAGGATATTCTTTGGAAGATTTTTACCACGATCCTGACCTTCCATTTAAAATCGTGCACCCTGAAGACCTGCATGTCCAATTAAAAAAAATAACCGGCACCACCAATTTCAGTGAACCGTTTCAAGCAAGATATATGAAAAAAAACGGCCAATATATTTGGTGTGAAGACCGGGTCATCCCTTTTTATAATCATAAGGGGAAGTTGGAAAAGATTGCCGGATTTAGCCGGGATGTTTCCGATCGGATAGCGCTTGAAAAGAAGCTGAAGGAACTCAGTTTTTACGATAGTTTAACCAGTCTCTTTAACCGGAATTATTATGAAAAACAGGAGGAAAAATTAAATACGAGGGATGACAGGCCCATCGGTATTATTATTTGCGATTTGGATAATTTGAAACATATTAATGATTCGCTTGGTCATACATATGGTGATAAATTGTTGATACAAATGGGGAATTTATTGAAAAATTCGCTTCAATCCGAAACCGTTGCCAGATACGGCGGGGACGAGTTTGTCATTTTAATCGAAAATACAACCGAGAGCAATGTGAAAACCATATTTACAAAAATCCGGAAAACCATTGATGAATATAACCGGACCCATGTGAATTTGCCGATTGAATTGTCGATGGGATGGGCGTTTTCACCCCATTCAATTGGTTACATGAAAAAAACTTTCAAAGAAGCCGACAGAATGATGTATGCTGAAAAATATAAAAAGAAAAAGATTTAATGGCCCGTATGGATAACAATCGAAAGTAATCAAAGCATGCATTTTATGAAGGTTGAAGCGGCGATTCCCCATTCTTTTTTTGTCAATTAATGAAGATGTGCCTAGATAGTGGCATTAGCATTTTCACTGAAGTTGTACAAACTAAGACAACGGAGGTGAAAATGATGAAAAGAAAACATAAAATGAACTTTAACAAAGGAAGCCAAAAGGAAAATCGTAGAAAAAGGGCGGAAGAATTGGCGAGAGAATTTGACCACCATGTCGCCAATATCCGAAACCGTAAAACCAATGACAAATCATAAAATTTGATGAAAGATCCAATTGAATGATGCTCCCCATCAGGAAAGGGAACATGTTCCTGAATGGGGATTTCCCCATTTTTTGCACTATGATAGACAGGCTGTGGAAAAAAACTGGTTGAGATAAAAACGATCGAATAGTCAATTGCCGGTTGGAACCGGATGCGCGGGTGATGCAATTGACGCCATTGGTGGGGATAGGAAAATTGGAAGGGCTGAAAGTAATAATAAATGGGCTTTGATTGAATGAATCAGTGATTATTTTACTATAAGATACTTGTGGATAAAATATTGCGAAAATTTCTTACTAAGTCCTTAGTATGAGAAGGTTTTGTCAGAAAAATCGTTAATTATGTTTTCAGTATTTTCATTATCAAAAAATTGATAGATAATTTAGGTATAGCGTAAAGAATATTTTTTTCAGCAACAATTGTTCCGGATGACTTCATTAATTACTATACCAACGTTGACAATGTTTTCTAAAAAACTTGATTAAATAATAACTCGTATTCGCCATCTAATATTTTTGAAGGGCAACAATCCGGTTGCCACTTTTCTTTCCGGTATTTCTTAAACGATGAATGTAATCATTGTTTGCTGAAGGAAGTATTCTTTACCTATTGACCTCTACCTTAATTGTAAAAAATAACTTTTTCAGTAGAGAGAAAGGGGACTGTCCGGAAAGTAATAATTTTCATGGCAGCCCTCACTTCTGATATTTTTTTAAGATTTTTGCTCCCGCGGTGGCCGCATCAAAGGCTCCACCCATGTCCAATGCATTTTCAGCGATTGCAATAGCTATGATTTATCTGTGGCTAACCGCGCGCAACAGCCACAAGGGGGCGGGTCGACCCAAATGTTTTTTTCAGACGCCCCCTTGAGATGACACGTCAAAAAAACAAAGACAGCTGTTCTTCCTCTTGATTGGCCTCATCATTTTCTTCCATTTCCAATTCGATGTTGAATAGATCATCATTCGGTTTGAATATGCAATCGGTCACACCCAATTTTTCAACTAAAATTAAATGGCCTTTTTCCGTTTGTTCGAGAAAATACTGAAGAATAGATGGCAAAATTCTTGGTCTTTTATGTATGCCTGCGGATAGGGTGCCATCTTGGCCGAAGTAATCGATTAATATATGGCAGATTTCAACGGTGCTGTGGATTCCATTTAGCACCAGCTGATAAGCGATCATTTCTTTCGTTGCATTGGGCGGAAGTGAACGGCGCACCCGCTCCACTATTTCTTCCAATTTTTTTCTTTCTTGTTCCAATTGTTCAAGCATATGATTTTTTTCTTCGATGAAAGCCTTCATTAACGCCTCTTCTTGCGCTTTCCGCATCTCTTTTTCCATTTTTCTCAGTTTCCGATATAAACGCTCGATTTGCCGATCCAACAAAGGAACATTTGCATGAATGTGCGCCTGGATATCTTCAGGCAAATCCATCCCATGGAAGGTGGTTTCCAGTAATTCATAACCATAGCGGTTTTCTTTTATTTTGATCAGCAATTCATCCATTTCCAAATTGATGAGAGAAAAATCTTTAATAAGATCTCTTAAAATGTCTTTGTCGATGCTTAAAAACTGCATGAAATGTTCTTCGCCATAATCGATGGTTTTTCCGGTGATTTCATGTTTCACTGTAAAAATGCGTCTCAATTTTCTATTGCAGGCGCATCTTCCAAGGTAGTTGCCTTTGCCGTGATCAATGTAATGATCGAGAATCCAATGGCTGGCGTCTTTTTCAATTTCCTCCAGTGAAATATCTTGTGAACGGACGAGCGTCACTTTTTTCTCTGCCATCAGATTAAAAAACTTTGTGCGAAAGCCTTGTTTGACATGTTTCATTAGGAAATCAAGCTGTTCTTGGGTTGCATAGGGGTATAGGGATTCGCGTTCTTCTTTCGTCAATGGTGGTTTCATTTGTACCGTCACCTTTCTGATCATCTAAATCGATCATATAGAGTCCATCGGATTGTGTCAAATTGCGGCGGAAAGGTTTACGTACAGATGAAGAGTAAATATTTGTTTTATTGGGATACTGAGAATGAAATGAATCGTTGATATTAAAAAAATTTTACAAATAAAAGGAAATTAATCTTTACACGAGAAACATATATAACAATATCATGATGGAAAGTTCAATTGCAGGAGAGGGTGTTGAAAATTGAAAAAGAAAATGATTGCATTAATCGTTTCGATGTTGCTTTTTCTCATTCTTTTTTTTGCAGGGTATCTTTATTACATGCTCCATTCGGATATGGAGGTCCGCACGGAAATCAGGCCGATCGATGACGAAACTTACCAAACATTGGGGGCATTGGAATATGTGGACCATCCGGAACAAAAAAATTTCCGGAACCTGCTTTTTACATTTAAATTTAAATATTCGGACGGGGTAGAAAATATTCAAACGGAATTGACCGAGCCGTTCAGCCAACTGTTGACTACGGATGTATATTGGTCGGGCGAAGGTTTTGAATATGATGATACAAAGCGAAAGGAATATACGGCAAAACAGGAAATCGTCCTTTATATGGGGGAAATTTCTGAAGATGAACTGATTGATTTGTTGAATGAAGGCATGTTTATTGTGACATGGACGGAAGATGGAAAGGAGAAACGCAAAGAATTTAAGATTGGAGAAACGGCCATATTCATCCAATGAGTTGAAAAGATCGGCGCATCTGAACCAACCTAATGAGTTTTCACAGAGTTTTAACTTTTCCATTCTACAATTTTGTTTGAAGGTGGTATAAACTAAAATAGGCATGATCAGTACGATAATTACTACAAAAGGATGATCGCATTGAAAAAATTACTGCTTGTTGCGCTAATATTTGTGGTTTTGGCGGGAGGATTCTTCATCTATTTGAAGTCGGCGCCCCCTTTGACTACCGGTGACATTGAAATCGGCGAAAATCATGATTCGGTTGTTATCGAATTAGGGAATAAGGGCTTTAGAGATTTAAAAGTGGACAGTGTACAAATAAATAATCATGCAGTTCCGAAAGATGCGAAAATTCAAGTGGGCAAATCTTTGAAAGATTTTGCAGCGGCCGTAGATGAAGATCCAGAAGCGGGGGAAGATGCCGAATTAAAAGAGATTGATGAGGTTTCCATTCCAAAAGGTACAAATCCAGGGGAATCATCAACCAAATACAGCCTTAAAGTAAGCCATGATGAAGATATTCACAATGTACATATCCGATATCGATATTTTGGCATTTTGTTCAGCGAAACAGTTGTTTTAAATTAATCAGAGGCTGTGAAAATTTAAAAGGGGCTGGGACGTGACCTGGCTTCAAGATGGAAAAAGAGGCTGGGACAAAAGATAAAAAACACCATTTTCTCACGGGAGAAAAATGGTGTTTTTTTGATAATTGAAGAAAATTGATTTCCGTTCCGGGGACGCTTTCCGCGGGCCCGGCTCGAGCCCAATGTCATCAACTTAATGTTACATTTAATGGAAAATAATATTTAATTTAACTTTTATAAAATTAGGTAATAAGCCTCTTGTAATTTTAAAAAGGACACCAAAATCGTTTTAGAAGCCAATTTTTGGTTAATAAAACGAGGATGGTGGTTTTTTTGAAAACAAAAAGTACTTTTTTAGGGGCAATTGAGATTACTCGAAAGTTGCTGAATGATGTGATGTTTATGCTTGAATCTCGGACAAAAGAAACGTATTTTACACGAAAAGAAAAGAAGTTAAATTTTAAAAATACTATTCTATTTAGCTTAAACTTTGTTAAAAAGAGCCTCCAAATTGAACTTGACGACTTTTTCGACAAATTTAATTTATCAGAAATTAGTATTTCCAAACAAGGCTATTCAGCCGCACGAAAAAAGATTTCTCCTCTCGCTTTTGTAAAACTTACAAAAGCGATTGTGAATTGGTATTATGAAGAAAATTCCTTTAAAACTTATCGTGGATTTAGACTTTGCGCAATCGATGGAAGTGTGCTCCAAATTCCTGATACTGAGGAGCTTCGAAATTATTTTGGGTATGGAAAAAATCATAAGACAAGTTATGCAAGAGCTAGTGCCTCTTGTATTTACGATCTTGAGAATGGAATCATTATTACTTCTAGAATCAATCCATATAAGGTAGCTGAGCGAGATAGTGCAAAGGATATGATTGAAGAACTCGTACAAATTGGATTAAAAAATGATCTTTTTTTATTTGATCGAGGGTATCCATCGAGAGATTTTATTGCCTATTTAGATGCCCTTGGTATCAAATATGTGATGCGATGTCAAAAAAATACGATAAAGGAAATTGTCGAAGCGAAAGATGCTGATCAAAACATTCATATAATACATAGGAAACAAGTGATTACTGCTCGTGTAGTTAGATTCCCACTGGATTCTGGCACGGAAGAAATACTTGTCACAAATTTAACCGAGGAAGAGTTTGATATCTCTGAGTTTAAATCTCTTTATTTTAAACGCTGGGGAATTGAAACAGAATATAATGATGTGAAAAATAAAATCGAAATAGAAAATTTCACGGGTAGTTCGAAAATCGCAATTGAACAAGATTTCTATGCATCAATATATTTATCGAATATGGTCAGTTTATTGAGAAATGATGCCAATGAAACAATTAATGAGGAGAGTAAGAAAAAAAGACGAAAACATGATTATCAAGTAAACACAAATATCTTAATAGGAAAATTAAAGGATAGGATGGTTCACTTATTATTAGAAGATTGTCCAATCAAAAGAGAGAGAATGTTTACAAAAATCATGAAAGTGATTATAAGAAATAAGACACCTATTCGGTCTGGGAGAAGCTACCCACGAAGGAATGGTCTGTTCTCAACAAAGTATCCCCTAAACCAAAAAAGGTGTCTATAAACAAAACATAGGATAAATATAACCTATTTGTTTATTAAATGTAAATAAATTAGGGGCTTAAAAAAATAAAAATTTAAGCCCCGGGCATCCTATTGCCTTTTTTAGCCGATTTTAGAAAATTATCAACACTTTGTAGGTTGAATAGTATTTTTAAAAGTAGACAGCCAGATGGTTGCCTACTAACTGTAAATTATTGGTTGAATAAGTTTCTGACATTGGGCTCGAGCCTCCTCGGAGCTCAAACCTTCGCTCCTGCGGGGTCTCGAGACTCGGGCTGTTCCCGCAGGAGTCGCCCCGTCACTCCAATCATTTTTCTGTGATATCAATTTTTTACAAAAAATTTTTTTGCAGCTCGTTCACTTTATTAGTTATGTCCCAGCCTCTTTTTCTATGTCTATCCAGTATTATTTGTAGTTCCCATTTTTCATTCACCATGGCTTTTCAATTGTTGCTTTTCTATGGCTGAACGAAACGGACAGACTGAACAGTTTCCACAATCATAGGTTTTTCATTAGAAACCTGTTTGATCTGTATGTATTTTTCATATGCTATAAATTGAAAATCAAGAACAGCCCATGAAATTTTATTTTGAAATTTCATGGGCTGTTTATATTTTTGAAGATGGTTTTGTCCCATTCTTTTTGGATATATGATACCGCTACCTCTTTTATTTTTCTTACGTTCCGGTCCTCCGATTATTTCCAGTTTTTATGCAAGAACGATTTTGTGCGTTCATGTTGAGGTTGTAGGAAGAATTGTTCCGGTTCATTTTCTTCGATAATTTCACCGCCATCCATAAATATGACGCGATTTGCCACTTCCCGTGCAAAGCCCATCTCATGGGTGACAACAATCATTGTCATATGTTCCTCCGCCAAATCTTTCATGACCTTCAATACTTCCCCTGTCAGTTCCGGGTCAAGGGCCGAAGTCGGCTCATCAAAAAGCAGGATCTGCGGGTTTAACATCAGTGCCCGGGCGATGGCAACACGCTGTTTTTGACCGCCGGAAAGATTGCTTGGATAGGCATCCGCTTTATCGGCTAAACCAACTTTCTGCAGCAAGTCGATACAACGTTTTTCGATTTCCGCCATGGACTCCGTTTTTCGAAGTTTCGGCGCCAACATCAGATTTTCTTTCACCGTCAAATGGGGGAACAAGTTAAAATGTTGAAACACCATGCCCATTTTTCCGGTTATTTTTCGGATTTCTGCCAGTTTTGCATATTGGCCGTTTTTCACTAAAAAGTCTCCGTCGATACAAATACTTCCGTCATCGATTTCTTCCAAATGAATCAAGCTCCGCAACAACGTGCTTTTTCCTGATCCGGATGGCCCGATGATCGCGACCACTTCCTTTTTATCCACGGAAAATGTGATGGATTTTAACACTTCCTGATTTCCAAAGGATTTTTTTAAGTTTGATACTTCAATCAACGCCATGATTTTCACCTCTATTCGTATTTATATCGACGTTCCAGCCATTTAAAGAATACGGTCAATACGAGCGTCATCGCCAAGTAGATGAGCCCGGCAATAAAGTAAGGGACAATGGTGAATTCCCGGTTCACCGCTGTTTGGGCAAAGTGCAAGAGTTCCGGCACCGCAACGGCGTAAAGCAAAGCCGTATCTTTAATGAGCGTAATGGATTCATTGGCGACTGCCGGCAGTGCGACACGGAACATTTGGGGCAGAATGACGCGAGTTGTCGTTTGCCATTTTGTCAAGCCGAGCACTTTCGCCGCTTCATATTGTCCTTTATCGATGGATAGTAGTCCCCCACGGAAGATTTCTGCAAAATATGCGGCATAGTTTAATACAAATCCAATACATGCCGCAACGAATCGGTCAAAGACTAAATATTCCCCTATCACCGGAATCATCGGCAGGCCAAAGCAGATTAACAGCAATTGTAAAAGAAGGGGAGTGCCGCGCATAACCGTAATATAGAGTTGGGCAAGCCAGGAGAGGGGCTTAAAGCGGCTGCGCACAGCCAGAGTGAGCAAAAAGCCCAATGGAATTGATATGAGTATGGCGATGAAGAAGAGCAAAACGGTCATTTGAGCTCCTTCCAACATCGGCCAAATAATCCTGTTCCAATAATCAACCATGATGTTTCCTCCCAAAAAATAAGAGTTCCATATCCTATGGAAACTCTTATCGAAATATTGGACCTCTTATTCTATCATAACATTATTTTAATACTCTATCTTCACCGAACCATTTTTCGGAAATTTCAGCGGCAGTGCCATCTTCATTCATTTCATCCAAAGCGGCTTGTAATTTTTCAAGCAATGCTTCGTTTCCTTTTTTCACACCTACACCATATTGTTCTGGAGCAAGTTCTTCATCCAAGATTTTGAATGTATCCGGTTCTTGTGTCATGTAATATTCAATGACGACTTTGTCAATTACAACCGCATCCACACGGCCATTTTTCAAATCTTGTAATGCAAGCACATTGTCTTTATATTCGTTCAGTTTCACTTCTTTGCTGATTGGATGTTCATTTAATGCATCCAAGGCGGAGGATAATGCTTGTACCCCCACTTGTTTGCCGGCAAGTTCATCGATTTTCTTGATAGGGGAATCAGCCAAAGTTACAACCACTTGGGCGTTTTCCAAATAAGGTTTTGTGAACAAGACTTTTTCTTTACGTTCATCAGTAATTGTGTAACCGTTCCAAATCAAGTCGATGCGGCCGCTGGATAATTCGCTTTCTTTTGTTGACCAATCGATTGGTTGGAATTCCACTTCCACACCCATTTTTTCAGCTGCGGCACGGGCCATGTCGATATCAAAACCGACGATTTCATTATTTTCATCACGGAATCCCATTGGTGCAAAATGGTCATCAATACCGATGATTAATTTTTCTTTATCCGCTGGTTCTTCTTTTGATCCATTCTTTTCATCATCTGAAGCTGAACCACATGCAGCTAAAACCATTACTGTCATTGCCATTAGGAATAATAAAGTGAATATACGCTTCATATCATACTCTCCTTAATATTAGTAATCTAACGATTTAGTAAACTAAAGTGCATTAGCAAAAAAAATGCAACACGAACGTTCGTGTTAAAAACTAATACAAAACTTCAGTTTTTTTATAATACCTTCGTCTTATATAGTAACCGCCATTGGGAACTATGTCTAGCCAAAAAATTTGACATTCTAACAAAAATGGATTAGTTTAAATTTTCTAACAATGAGTTTCCAAAAACATGTAGCAATAAGTACAATAATAACTGACCGATAAGTCTTATGCAGGAACAATTGGAAATTTGAAGATGGATGAAAAGAAGGGAGAAAGGGATGAAATTATGATTGAAGCAATTCGGGTGACAACGGAAGAGGAATTGGAAAAAGCCTTTGCCATTCGCAAGGAAGTGTTTGTGGAAGAGCAGGGGGTCCCGGAGGAAAATGAAATCGATGAGTATGATTCTTTGGAAGCACCATGCGACCATCTTCTGATTCTGGTCGATCAGAAACCGGTTGGGGCAGGAAGAATACGGTTTACCAATGGTTTTGGGAAATTGGAAAGAATTTGTGTGTTGAAACCTTATCGCAAACTGGGGATTGGCAAGGTGATTGTGCAAGAATTGGAAAAGATTGCGAAAGAAAAAGGATATTCAAAGGTAAAACTCCATTCACAAACACATGCAAACGCATTTTATGAACAGCTGGGGTATCAGATTCAATCTGATGTGTTTTATGAAGAAGGGATTCCCCATAATTTGATGGTGAAAACCCTCAAGGGATGAATATTGATTCTAAAAAAGAAAATTTATGTATTGACCGGGAATTGAACGGTTCATTAAAATAAATGAAAAATATTCTGAAAAGTGATATTGTCATATCCATCTTATTGATTCCATCTATTAATCTGGCATGGATTTCATAAATATTCATTAATGGGAGGTTTGAATGGAGCACAATCCGAAAGAGATTGCCCAAATCGCCATTCAAAAAGGGGAAGAAAAGGCGGAAATGCCCTTTTTCCAAATGTTCATTTTAGGGTTTTTGGGAGGGGCATTTATCTCCATCGGTTATCTTGCCTATGTACGTATGACTGGTACGATGCCCGAGGAATGGGGCAGTTTTGTAAACTTCATGGGGGCAAGCGTCTTCCCGATTGGCCTGGTGTTAATTTTGCTTGCCGGCGGAGAATTGGTGACTGGAAATATGATGGCCGTTGCCATGGCCTGTTTTGCCAAACGTATAAAACTGACAAAACTGGTCCGCAATTGGTTTTGGATTACGATTTTCAATTTTTTTGGCGCTTTATTTGTCGCTTATTTTTTCGGACATGTTGCCGGTCTGACGGAAGGGGCCTTTTTGGAGAAAACGGTTGGCGCAGCCAATGGAAAGGTGAGCGCCAGTTTTGTGGAAGCTTTTGTATCAGCCATCGGGTGCAACTGGCTTGTCGCGTTGGCGGTCTGGTTGTGCTATGGCACGTCTTCCTTTTCCGGGAAAATTTTGTCCATATGGTTTCCGATTATGACGTTCGTATTGATCGGTTTTCAACATGTCGTGGCAAATATGTTTATCATCCCTGCCGCCATCTTTGCCGGAGAAATGACGTGGGGGCAATATGTTTCCAACTTTGTTCCGGTATTTTTAGGAAATGCGGTGGGAGGAGCAATATTTGTAAGCATGTTTTATTATTTGGCTTATCTAAAAAAGTAAGCAGTCTCCATCTTTTGTGCCATCGAATGAACAATCATTCATTTGACGGAAGGAATGCTTTTTTTGGCATTTGAGAATAATGTTGTTGAGGTGAAGAATCGATGGCACAATGTCCTCTTTGCAATTCATTGGATGAAATCGAGGTATATTGCCCAAATTGCCAAAAGCGATTGGAAGATTCGGGGAAAGTATCGGATTATCTTGATCCTTATGGTCACTACAATGATGAAGAAACGGTGAAGATGGGGGATGGATATCCAAATACGGCTAAAGAACAAATCTGTCCCCATTTGATGGTTTGTCCGGAATGCGGTTATGATGAAGTGCGCTTCATCCAGGAAATCTAAAGTGTGGTTTTTGCTCATTCAAAACTTTTTCATGGGCAAATGGGGGTGTTGACATGTTTCTGAAACAAAGTTTTGCTGAAACAAGCGTAGGGGATGTAAAACTTTTTGAAGGGAAAAATGCATTTTCAAAAGTTCATTTAAACGTATATTCCTTTTATCAGGATGGGGTGCTCATTGACTGTGGTGCCCATTCCATGAAAAAAGAATTCCTCAAATTTTTTGACCGCCTGTCCATAGACCGTGTGGTGATTACGCATGCCCATGAGGATCATGACGGATGCGCAAAATATTTAAGCGATAAAGGTTTGCCGGTTTATCTTCATCCAATGTCCGTGGAAAAAAGCAGGAAAAGGGCGGATTATAAATTATACCGAAAATTTTTCTGGGGGATTCGGCCGCCGTATCATGCCCTTCCCCACGAAGAAACATTTGAGTCCCGCAACTATCAATGGCGCGTCATAGAGACTCCCGGCCATGCGTGTGACCACGTATCATTCTTGAATGAGTCCACGGGCCAGCTCTTTTCAGGCGACTTATTCGTGACACCCAGAACAAAATTGATTTTGAGGGAAGAAAGCATCCCGCAAATCATTCGATCCATTGAAAACATTTTGCAGCTGGATTTTGGGGAAATGTTCTGTTGCCATGCAGGATATATAAAGGATGGAAAAAAGGCGTTTCAACAAAAACTGGAGTATTTATATGAATTGACGGATAAAGTGCAGACCTTATCAAAGCAGGGATTTTCCATCGATGAAATTCATCGGCAATTATTTCCTAGAAAATATCAAATATCAACGGTTTCCGGAGGCGAGTGGCATTCAAAGCATATTATCACATCGATCTTGTCCAGTTAAAAATTAATAGTATGTTCGGATGAAAAGAAAGTCACCATAAAAAAGATGGTGGCTTTTTCAAATTTTGAAACTTATAGGCCGGGCCGTTCGTATGTATGAGAAAAGAAATTATTGGAAAGCAGGGATGAACATGAAACAAAGTGGTTGCATCAAGTGCGGAAGCAGAAATGCGGGTACAAAGGAAGTGGCCATGACGGGCACAGGGTTGTCCAAAATGTTTGATATCCAACATAATCAATTTGTCGTAGTGTATTGCAAAAACTGCGGATACTCTGAATTTTATAACAAACAATCCTCCACCGCCTCCAATATATTGGACCTATTTTTTGGAGGATAAAAGCGGGGGTAAAATGGATGGAAAAAAACGGTCTGTCCATCGGTTCCTCGGCTGCTGAAATGAATATCCATGGGCACTACAATAAGTAAGGAAACATTTTTTAACAAGTTGTTCGGCAAAAAAAAAAAATCATCCTACACAAAAATAGGATGATTTTTTTTGCCAATCGTTGCACATTATCAACACAGATGTTCAAACGGTTTTATTCGCACAACAAAATATGGCGGATGAAATTGGATTTCTTTGCGACGGAGCGGTCTTTAATCACAAACCCGGCTTTTTGAACCAAATGTTCAATCGGCTTAATGGCCACAAATAAAACCCGGTCCGCAATACGCCGCGCATGCAGGATGATGTTATATTCCTCTTCCAGTGAAAGATGAGAATAAATATTATAAGGCAAGTCCACAATGGCCACGTCATAATGATCGGTTACATCCGTTATGGAGCCTTTGGTCACAGTCGTTTCATAACCAAAATGGGCAATATTTTTTCTTGCGCCAACGCAAACAAGCGGGCTGATATCTCTTCCGACAATATTAATGTTCATTGATAAAGCTTCTATTAAAACAGTTCCAATACCGCAGCAGGGATCGATTGCACGGATGCCTTCCGGTTCGGGAATTGCGATGTTGACAATGGCCCGTGCCACCCGGGTGCTCAATGCCGTAGAATAACTGCTTGGTTTATGTAAATGTTTGCGCCAAATCGATTCGGCTTTCGACGATTTTCCGAAGTACCATCGATCATTGATGTGAAGCAATCCAAAAACAAGATCCGGCTGGTTCAAATTTGGTTCCCCATTGATGGATAGACCGATTTGTTTTTCGATTTTTCTGCGTTCAGGATGAGGGATTTTTTTCGTTTTTCCGAGATCCATTCTATTCAGGCATACCACTTTATAAGTTGCATCTTCTATTTTCAACTCCTTGACGAGTTGTTGCAATTCCTCCATACGATCTGCCTCATACCATACTTCCAGCCGATCTTCCATAAAGGGGCTGCGGCTCGGATCGATGCAGCGTTCACTGATTATAAAATTTTCCTCCGTATCGAATCCGAAAAACGAGCGCATTTCCATTCGCCGAAGTTCATATTCATCGGGATGGTGGATGTAAGTATAAATATATTTTGATGGTTTCTTCAATTTCATCTTCCTTTATCCATAAATGTCCAGAACATAAAAAGAGACAGTCGTTTTGGACCGTCTAAACATGCCTCTAAATATATCACATTATTCGTAAAAAATAAAAAGTCAAGTTTGCCACTTCAAATCTATATCCATAATAAGCAAAAGTGCGCAGTAAAAACCTGCGCACTTTTTTGCAAGAAAAAGCGATTAATTTTCCAATAATTGTTCAACAGGCACTTCTTTTTCATTTTCAGGGTCATCTAACGGATAGATGCGTGCTGTCCCTTTCTGTTCGTCAACATTTTGAATATAAATGCGTTGGCCGTTAAATAAAACATTTGCGATTGCGCCGGATTCCACTATTTCTTTCGCGCGTTGAATATTCATGCAATAACCCTCCAATGTCAACGAAGTCATTATCATTATTGCCAAGTTGAAAATAATCATACTTTCACAGTTCCGGATATAATTTGATGAAAATTTGGGAATAGTGATGGAGAGATTAACACGTTGATTGGGGAGAACGATGGGCGAATCTTATGCATCAAACAAATATGTATTACCGGCGAAAATACCTTGGTTAATGAAACAAACCTGGAGTGACATCCTGTTTTTGCATTATCCGGTGAAAAAAGAAGTGCTGGAATTGCATTTGCCTCCCAATCTGGAACTTGATACTTATGAGGGAACCGGATGGGTGACAATTGTCCCGTATATGATGAAAGCTTCAGGATTTCGCGGCCTTCCTTCCATTCCGATGGGGGCCGGCATCCCGGGAATCAATGTGAGGACTTATGTGAAAGCGGGTGAAAAGCCGGGGATCTATTTTTTTAAGTTGGCAATCCGTAACAGATTAGCGGCAATCGCGGCAAAATCGTTCTTTCAATTGCCTTATCTTTATATGGATATATCCCTCAGGAGAACAGGAGAAACAGTTTGTTTTGAAAGCAGAGCACATCCCATCCCTTTGGTATGTGAATATCGTGTCCAATCGCCGGCTTCTCCTGTGGAAAAGGGTTCTTTAGGGGAATGGCTGTTGGAAAGATATTGTTTTTATACAACGGGCCCCAAAGGGAAGTTGCTGCGCGGAGATATTTTTCATGAGTCATGGATCATACAGAATATCGATTTGATAGGCATGGAAAACAATATTTTCTCGACATTCAGACTAAATCCCCAATCCTTCCGGCCGGTAATTCATTATTCAAAACAGTTGAATGTCCATTTTTGGCCGCTTGTTTCAATGGAATAAGTCCCAACCGTTGCGTTGGGACTTTGGATTTTGCGTAGTGTCGGTCAGGGTTTTGGGTGGTGAATGCCAACTTTTCTCTTTATCCAAATTAATAGAATCCTTTGGAGCCGAAGCTAGTTCCAACAATAATCAACAAAATAAAGAGCACTACAAGTAGTGCGAAGTTGTTGTTGAAACCGCAGCCGTAGCCGCCATAGCCGCCGCCGTAGCTGTTATTGTAGCCCATGCTTTTCACCCCCTTCCAGTATTAATGTATGGATGAAGGGGGAAAAGTGTCTGTACGTTTGTATAGCCGGTGGGAGATTTTATAACTTTGGAATCTATCCAACATGAAAAATATATAGAAGAATAATTACAGTGATTTCTACCAACTGTGCTTGAAGTGTTTATTTTGAAAATTTAAAATATAGATATAGATGAAAGAACTGGAGGGATTTCAATGAAATTACAAGACAAAGTTGCGATTGTAACAGGTGCCGCTTCAGGAATGGGGAAAGCGATTGCGGAGTTGTATGCGAAGGAAGGCGCAAAGGTCATTATTGCGGATTACAATTTGGAAGGTGCGAAAGCGGTTTCAGAAGAAATTGCGAAAAACGGCGGGACAAGCATGGCGGTTCAAGCGGATGTATCGAAGTTGGAAGACGTTGAAAATATGATCCAGACAGCCATCAACGAATACGGTACACTCGATATTCTTGTGAATAATGCAGGCATCATGGACGGCTTCGAACCGGTCGGCGAAATTACGGATGAAAAATGGGACCGCATCTTTGACATCAACTTAAAAGGTGTCATGCGTGCAATGCGCAAAGCGGTGAACTATTGGTTGGACAACAATAAACAAGGAATCATCATCAATACGATTTCAACGGGTGGATTGAACGGGGCTCATGCCGGCGCAGCTTATGTCGCATCCAAACATGCACTGGTCGGTTTAACGAAAAATACCGGTTTTATGTATGCACAAAAAGGGATCCGTGTAAATGGTATTGCTCCTGGAGCCGTTGAAACAAACATAGGCGCAAGCATTACGAACGTCAGCCAATTGGGTATGGAGCGTTCAGGAATGACCCATAAATTAACACCGCGTTCAGGTAAACCGGAAGAAATCGCAAAAGTTGCTTTATTCTTGGCATCCGATGACGCAAGTTTCGTCAACGGTACGGTTGTCGTTGCCGATGCCGGCTGGACTTCCGCATTCTAAAAATGATTTCATACCATTCATTTTGGAGATAGTAAGGATGAATCATCCCTACTATCTTTTTTGCCCTTTTTGTCAAATCCTTAATGAAGGCGCTTGAGAAAAGTTTTTCTATATTTTGGAACAACAAAATGCTCCTCCCCATTCGAAGGACAGTGATCCGAAAAATTCAAAAAATATTCTTTTGTTATTTTTAGATCTACACTTTACATTAAAATAGATGATTTTGTAATATTACTTTTGTTATTGTTTGGGAGGAGAAAACGATTTTGAAACTGACAGAGGGACAGATAGGGGCAAAATATAGAATTTGTAATCTATCAAACTTAAATAGAATTGTTCAGAAAAGACTTTTAGATCTAGGTGTCATAGAAGGGGTCGAAGTTACTTGCATCCGTAAAATGCCTTTTGGCGGTCCATATATATTGGAAGTATGCGGCCAGCAAATCAGTTTGCGGAAAAAAGACGTCAACTGTATTGAAGTGGAGGAAATGTAAAAATGGAGTTTGCACTTTTTGGAAATCCCAACACAGGAAAAACCTCCCTTTTTAATATATTAACGGATTCATATGCCTACGTCGGTAACTGGAGTGGCGTTACAGTCGAGAAAAAAGTGGGTGATTTATCAAATGAAAAGGGGCAATTGATCGATCTGCCCGGCATTTATACCATCAATCCACTTTCCAAAGATGAAGCCGTTGCAACCGAATATTTGATGAACGGCACCTTCCACGGAATTATTAATATAGTGGATGCTTCACAGTTGCTCCGGAATATGCAATTGACCATCCAGCTTCTTGAATTTGGGGCTCCACTCATCATCGGACTGAATATGACGGATGTAGCGAAATCAAAGGGGATTCTTGTCGATCCGGAAAAACTATCCGAAAAGTTGGGAGTGACGGTCGTCCCCATCATCGCCAGATCGGGTCATGGATGCGATAAATTATTAAAGCGTTTGGACGAGCAAAATTTACACAGGTCATCCATAAAAATTGATTATGGACCGGAGATTGAAAAGTTAATCGATGAAATCATAAAATTGCTACCCAGCTATAGCAAGATCAATCGACGCTGGCTGGCGATCCAATTGATTGACGGGAATTTTGTCGTCAGAAATAAATTGAGCGAAATGATGGATTTTGCATTAATTGATTATTTGATAAAAGATAGTGAAGAAAAAATAAAACGGCAATATGGGGTAAAATCCATCAGCCAATGGTTGTTCAAAAAGCGGCAGGACTTTATTCAATCTGTATTGGATTATTGTGTAACGGAACAAAAAAACAAGAAAAACAGTTTCACTGAATTGATTGATGCCATTGTGACCCACAGTGTGTGTGGTGTCATCATTTTCTTGGAATTGATGTTTCTGATCTTTAAATTGACTTTTGATTGGCTTGGTTCACCACTGTCCGACTTTTTGGACGGAATTTTATCCGGTCCATTTTCTGCGGCGGTTGAAAGAGCTTTGGAAGCATTGCAAGTATCGCCATTTATCCAAAGTTTGATCATTGAAGGGATTATTGGCGGTGTCGGTGGGGTTCTCGTTTTTGTTCCGCAAATTTTTATCCTGTTCTTCTTCATTTCATTGCTTGAAGATTCAGGATACATGTCCCGGATAGCCGTGATTATGGACCGCATATTGGAACTTGTCGGCTTGAACGGAAAAGCGTTCATCCCTTTGATTATCGGCTTTGGATGCAACGTTCCCGGCATTATGGGGGCCAGAACGATCGAACAGCCAAAAGAGAGATTATTGACCATTCTATTAACCCCTTTAATGTCATGTTCGGCACGGCTAACCGTTTACAGTTTATTTGTGAGTGTATTTTTTGAGGAACACAAGGCATTGATTGTGTTATCGTTATATGTACTCGGAATTGTTGTCGCCATTATTTTGGCAAAACTCTTTTCTTTCTTTATTAGAACCGAAGAATCGATTTTTGTCATCGAGTTGCCACCGTATCGGGTTCCTCAAGTGCGGACATTGTTGAGAAGCACTTGGGATAAAGGGAAAGGGTTTGTAAAAAAAGCCGGAACGTTTATATTGGGAGGAACGGTCATTATTTGGCTGCTCACTTATGTGGGGCCTGATGGAACAAATGTACAACCCGATGAAAGTTTCTTGGCGTTGATCAGCCAATGGATTGCTCCAATCTTTGCACCTTTAGGATTTGGCACTTGGCAGGCTGCGGCAAGCTTATTTACCGGATTCCTTGCCAAAGAAATCGTTGTGTCATCAATGAATGTCATCTATTTTGTACCGGATGGAGCAAGCTTGCAGCATCTATTATCAGGGGTATTCACGCCATTATCCGCATACAGTTTCATGGTGTTTATTTTGCTGTACGTGCCATGTTTAGCGACGGTTGCAACCATTAAAAAGGAAACAGGATCAAGAAAATGGATGTATTTCTCCATTATTTATGGACTGATAGTTGCATACACAATTTCTTTTATTATCTATCAGGGCGGATTGTTGTTAGGAATTGGTCAATAGAAAGGGCGGCTTTTAATGATTATCAGCATAATTCTTGGAATCGTTATTTTTGGCTATGCATTTTGGGCGTTATATCATTCTATTAAGAAAAGCAAAAAAGGTGTATGTGCAAGTTGCGAAATCGCAGACCATTGCAATGCAAGCTGCAACCCACCTTCCAAGAAATAATTTTTTTGATTTTAAATTGAGAATGCATCTTTTTCTCAATTGAGAGGGGGCGCCAAGTTGAAATGAAATACATCATTTTCGATTTTGATGGGACGCTTGCGAATTCGGCGGAAGTTTACGTAAATGCTTGGAATGCTTACGCAAAAAAATACAACTATTTGCCATTAACTTTAGAAGAGCTGCAGGAGATTCAACACCTCGATAATTATAGCAGGGCAAAAAAATATCATTTTCCGATGCACAAACTGTCCATCATTTTGCCAAAGATCCACCAATATTTTAATGAGCATATCCGGGAAGTGCCATTATTTGATGGAGTCAAAGAAATGCTGGAATCCCTGCATGCCGGAGGGTATGAAATTGCAATCATATCATCCAATAAAAAGGATAATATAGTGGAAATATTGAAGCGTGAAAACATCGATTCGGTTTCCGAAGTGATTTCCGCCCGCAGACTTTTCGGGAAAGATGCGGCGATACGGAAGTTTATGAAGCGCCATCAATTAGCCCCTCAAGAACTTTTGTATGTCGGGGATGAATTGCGGGATATCCAAGCATGCAACAAAGTTGGCGTGCCTTTCATGTGGGTGAGTTGGGGACTGGACAGTTTTGAATTGATTGAGAAAGAAAAGCCGGCCTATGTAGCCCATTCCCCAAAAGAAATTGCGGATCAGTTGAGGAACGTGGCCATCGTTGATAAATGAGCCTCCTGTAAAAAGGAGGCTCATTTATTTTCTTGGAGATGACCCAGCAAATTTTGCACAAAATCATAAGTCAAAGAGATTGCTTGTCCGATGGTCATATCTTCTTTAAAGCCTTCAATATAATCCAGCGGCAAATTGATTTCCCACAAGCCTTCATCAGCAGAAAAAAGGGCGCTGTAGTTTTTGATTGCATCTGTATGTAGATGTTCTTCCAAATAATTTTTTATGGCTTCCCCATGTTTCTTTTGTGCTCTTAATCCAAATAAAGCCATATATGTCCGGAACACATCGTCCACTTCAATGGAAAGGGCATCCACCTTGATTTCATTAAAAGTGGAAGACTCAATATAAAGAAATTCATTTAAATGCTTTTTGAAATAGGAAATCGATGTATCCAAGAATTTTGGAGATTCTATTTCAACCGTTTCTTCCGTTTCTTTATCACAGCGTTCAAGATAAATCTTTTCCAAATTCATCCAAAGTAACCTCCTTTATTCTTACTTTAGTATAACCCACTTGAAAGGAAATTTTATTATAATTCTTTGACAGGAGAAGCCGGTTTTGCATGGAAAATGATAATTTGCTAAGTTTTTCATAATATATAAACTAGCAGGTTTATAGAAAAGGGGAAGAAGCTGATGATGAAATTGTTGATCGCGCTCATTGCGGCTCTGGGCGGAGTGGCGGTGGCGGTGCAAAGTAAAGTGAATGGGGGATTGGGCCAAAAAATCGGTTTGATAGAAGGTTCCTTTATTTCTTTTCTGATCGGAACATTGGTGCTGTTCTTCTTTACCATCTTTTTCGGGAAAGGAAATATTTTGGCCGTCACAGAAGTGCCAAAATGGCAGTTGATCGGCGGGATTTTAGGAGCCATTTATGTATCCATTCTAATCTTTTCAGTCAATAAAATCGGTGTGACATCCACATTGATGGCAGTCGTATTGGGGCAAATCGCCGTGGGGGCCATCATTGATCATTTTGGCTTGTTTGGAGGAGAAAGATATCCAATCACCGGCACGAAAATGATTTCGATTCTGTTGCTGATCGTTTCGCTTTATTTATTCAATAAATAATTTCTCTATGAAGCGGATGGATCCACCCATTCTGCCAAGCCGTTTTAAATGAAAATTTCTCATATTACAGGTAATGTTGGAATAAATTATGTAAAATAGGATGCAGAAAGGGGAAATGGAGATGTCACAATTTAAAGCATTAGTCGTTGATAAACAAGGCGAAGATGTTGCCATTGAACTTCGGCAATTGTCATTTGACGATTTGCCAAAAGGGGAAGTATTGATACGTGTTCATTATTCCGGTGTAAACTATAAAGACAGTCTTGCAAGCATTCCGAACGGAAATATTGTAAGAAATTATCCTTTTGTGCCGGGAATCGATTTGGCCGGCGTCGTCGTTGCATCGGAAGATCCGCGTTTTCAGGAAGGCGATGAAGTGATTGCAACAAGTTATGAAATCGGCGTTTCCCACTTTGGGGGTTATAGCGAGTATGCGCGGATTCCAGCCGATTGGATTGTGCCGCTTCCGAAAGGGCTTTCCTTAAAAGAATCCATGGTGATTGGAACGGCAGGATTCACTGCAGCCTTATCCATTTATCGGCTTGAACAAAACGGGTTGAAACCTGACCAAGGTAAAGTGCTCGTAACGGGGGCAACAGGCGGCGTAGGCAGCTTTGCCGTGGCGATTTTATCAAAACTGGGATATGATGTCGAAGCAAGTACCGGAAAAGAATCGGAACATGAATTTCTTAAAAGTCTTGGAGCCAATTCGGTGATTTCCAGGGAAGAAGTGGTCAGTGCGGGAAGACCGAAGTCTTTGGCGAAACAACGATGGATTGCGGCGGTGGATCCTGTTGGCGGGGAATCCCTTGCATCCATTTTGAGCCAAATTAAGCTGGGCGGACAGGTGGCCGTAAGTGGATTGACAGGAGGGACAAGCTTGCCGACAACGGTGTATCCATTTATATTACGGGGTGTCGATCTACTCGGTATAGATTCCGCATATTGCAATTATGAAACAAGAAAAGAAGTTTGGAACCGTTTGGCTTCGGAGTACAAGCCAAATAATTTGGAAGATTTTATTAATAAAATAGTGACGTTGGAAGAGTTGCCTGATGCTTTTCCTATTCTCTTGAAAGGACAAGCAAAAGGTAGAATTATAGTGGATTTAAACGCTTAAGAATTAAAGGCTGCCTTGAAAGTTCTTCATGGCAGCCTATTTTTTGTATTCTATGAAACTTGTGTTATTCTTAATTGTGACAATTCTTTCAATGAAATTGGTTCAATCATGGCAAATTTTTTTATTCATTTAGTATAATTGCAATTGTATAGAAAAAGAGGGGTGGCTACATTGAATCGGATTCAATTTGTTAAACAGAAGATTCAATATATGGACGAAGTGGAAGCGAAAAGCATTTTATTATTGATTTATGCGAAATTGGACAGCGCCATTGATCAAGGTGATGAAGACATTATCAAAGAAACGGCTGAAGAAATTTTTGATATGTACCATAAACTGCCCGATCGGATGTTGAATTAGGGAGGAGCCATTTTGAACTTGTTTGTTCAAAATGGTTTTTTTTTTGACAGTGCATATCATCCAAAGAAAACGGCCCAAAGTCATGCTTTAGGCCGCAAAAAAAGGAAAAGAAGCCGGTAAAAGGAAGTCATGGCGGAAATTGAAAGGAAAGAGGGTTATAAGAATCAATAATAGTGATATCCACTGTAGTTTGAGCCTACAATGATGAGTAAGATAAAGAGAACCACCAGTAAAACGAAGTCATTTTTGCCTCCGAAGAATCCGGAATCATATTTTGACATAAAATTCACCCCCTCTTTTCGTATTTAATGTATGGCAAGTTGTTGGGGGTGTATGGTACAAAAGCGGAATTGCGGAGAGCACAGACAAAATTTCATGCTGGTTTTTTTGCAATGGCAGTTCAAATGGAAGAATAAACTTCATACAATAAAATAAATTGTTTTCGTTTGATTTTGTAAACGCTTACGTTTCTCAGGTTTATTCCGATTCGAAGGCAGGTGGAATGATTGAAAGAGGAAAAGCTTATTCACTTTCAACAATACAAATATGCCAAATTGATCGACGAACTGCGTGAATATCCGGACAGCATTGAATATATCCTTGTGCATGATTATGAAAACCGATTCGACTTCCAGCGTACGGAATGCGTCCAAATGGGGGACTGTTTTGCGCAGCTGATCAAAGTGGGGAAGTCTTACCAACTCGTTTCGTTGATATTTTTTAAAAGTGATTGGACAGTGAAGCAAATTTTGAAATTTCTATCAAGCCATCGAATTGAAATTTTCCAACGGGCATCTGGGCCCCTGTATATTCAGAATGCACATAAAATCATTGACAGCAAATTGTTTAGAGGACGTCCCCTCGTTTTATTTCAAATCGGGAAAAAGAGCATTGTTGTTGAACCGAATCTTTTACAAGAAGTGACAGAATTTTATGAGCAATATAATAAAATCAGTCATACCGGATTAGCGGAGAAAATGCTTAAAGATTTCAGTTTTGACTGAATCTTTTTTTGTTGGCCAGCAAATATGGGGGATGCGGAAAATAGATGAAATCTCTATAATCGATGGCAGTTTTTTGATAAAATGGGTTTAAGCGAAGGAGTGAATAAACGTGGGAATTTATAAAAAAATTGCTGTAGCAGTGGACTTTTCGGAAGGCTCAAAAAAAGCGCTGAAAAAAGCGGTTGAGTTGGCCAAGAAATTTCAATCCACTTTATTGATTGTCCATGTTGTAGATACAAAATCCTTTGGTTCCGTTGCAGCTTATGATTTAAAATATGCTGCCGAAATGAAAGAAAAGGCTAAGGCAGAACTGGAAAAATGGAAAGAAAAAGCGGAAAAAGAAGGGCTTGAAAAAGTGGAAACATTGGTGGAAGAAGGGGCGGCAAAAACGATTTTAACAAATCTTGATGTGGATTTGATGGTCTGCGGCGCCACAGGGCTGAATAAAATCGAAAAATGGATGCTTGGTTCAGTGGCTGAGCGCATCGTCCGACATTCAAAATGCGATGTATTTGTGGTTCGTTAACGGCGGGAAAAATGTAGGAATTTTCGAAAATCCTTTCATATCCGGAATGAATCAGGCATATATATAATTATATTGGTTTGATTGCGTAAAAAGGGGAGAAATAATGCTGAACAAGCCGTTTGAACAGTTTGAAGTGGGGGAAACGTGGACATCGCGCGGCCGTACAATCACGGAGAGCGATATTGTGAATTTCTCCGGAGTCAGCGGAGATTTTTTTCCGTTACATACAGATTCGGAATATGCCAAAAATACGATTTTCAAACAGCGGATCGCCCATGGGCTGCTTGTGCTGTCGATCGGGACTGGCCTTTTGGAAATGAGCCCGAAAGCGGTCGTCGCCTTTTATGGAATCGAAAAGCTGAGATTTTTAAAACCGACCTTTATAGGAGACACGATCCATCTGGAATTGAAAGTGACGGACTTGAAAGATAAGGGGAACGGTACGGGCGTAGTCACGTTCCAGCAGGAAATCATCAAACAGACGGGCGAAACGGTCGTTACTGCTGAATACAAGTTTTTAATCAATAAAAAAGAACGCTATCACGTTTGATGGGCGTTCTTTTTTTACGGCATTCATATGGGAATTTTCAGATGATCAAGTATCGCAAAATATTGGAGAACTGATTAAATTTCATGAAATTTTGTAACAATGTGGATATACGCATTTTTTTCAAAAGAGAGGGATGGACTCAATGGAATTTTGGTCGGAAGTGTTGGAGCGGATCCGCTGGAAAATTCCCAAAGCAAGTTACGATCTGTATTTCGCCAAAACGGAGGGGGAATGGAATGGCGAGGTGCTATGTATTTTTACAGAGAACCAGTTCTCTAAAGACGGTTTGAATCATCGTTATAAAAATATCATTTCATTGACGGTGGAAGAAATGACCGGCAAAAAAGCGCAAATCCGGATCGTGAACAAGAATGCCGGTGAGGAACAATTGCCGAATGAGAATTCAAACGCGCCATTCGAAGAAATCAAATCCTTCATCCTCCAACAAAATAGAATGATTAATAGATTGCAAAAAAGGGTCAGGGAACTGGAAAAGAAAGTGGTGTATTTGGAAGGGGAACGAATCATCAGGTAACTTTTATTAAATGTTGAAGGGGTGAAACTTGACAATGTTTCATCCCTTTCAATATGTTCTAATAAGGAAATAAATTTAGCCCATCACCAAAGAAAAAAGGTTCAAAAAATTAGAATTAATTTACTATAATAATTGTTGGATTTTTGGTTGAATTATTCCATAAATGGGGATTATATAAATAAAAGGAATTTTTGAATCGGGATCTTAGAAAATGGGTGAACAGCCAAACATATCTGCATTATCCATGGAGTGAAAAAGGTGAAAAACAAGAAATCTTCCTACGCGACTTTCCAAAATGTGATCGTTTTCCCCGGAACGGTGGAACGGCTCTTTTCAGAGGCGTTAAAATACATGAAAACCAATCAGTTTGAAAAGGCAAACCGATATTTTGAAGAAGCCCTCCAATATACTGAAGGCGACGAGCATTTGCTGAGCATATACGCATATTCTTTATATGAATCCAAATCCTATGAAAAGGCAAAGGAAGTCTGTGAAAAGCTGCTTAATCTCGGCCCGGCAATGTATTTCGAAATTATGGAATTGTATTTGACGGTTTGCATGCAATTAAAAGAATATAAAAAAGTAGAAAGAATCATTTCCTCATTGTTTGATGAAGGCGCAATACCCCAGGAAAAAATGGAACAGTTTAAAAGATTGAAAGAATTGAATGCCAATATCAGTGAGAGAATGGAAAAGCAAGATGACCACCCGGCGGCGGTCAAACAGTATGAGCCTGAAATGTTTGAATTGGATGCTTTTTTATCGCTGGAACCAAACGAACAAGTGAAAAAGTTGAATGAATTGGCCTTGATCAATATTCGCCCGATTCTGCCGCAGCTAAAAAGAATCGTGGAGCATGACCGCATCCATCCCTTTGTGAAAAGCCTTATTCTTATATTAATGAATGAACAGGCGGTTGACATGGAAATAAAAATCGGGAAATTTGATAGGATAATTGTGGTAAATCCATCGAAAATTGGGTTGCCAACTGAGTTGCCACAATATAAAATGATTTCAAATATAGTGAATGATCAACTGCAGCAAGAACCCTCGATTTTAGAAATGGTTGAATATTTAATTGCAAAACATTCAATAGTAACGTATCCTTTTGAGTGGTTGGATTTTCAACCGCAGGATGTGGCGCAATGTTATATTGATTTTGTACATCAAATGTTTGGCCAACAAAGAGGGGCAAATCAAGAAATTTTTCATTTCATACAAGAATTAGAAATGTTATCAGAACTACAATAAACATGAAAAATGTTGAAACTCGGGCTACTTATGATATACTAAAATGGTTGTCAAAGTCGTATAAACAAATGTTAAAAATTTTGTAATTTATTTTTGGAGGTATTAATATATGTCTGCAAAATGGGAAAAGAAAGATGGAAACACTGGAGTATTAACAATTGAAGTTCCTGCTGAGAAAGTGAATAAAGCACTCGATCAAGCATTCCAAAAAATCGTAAAACAAATCAACGTGCCTGGATTCCGTAAAGGAAAAGTTCCACGCAATATCTTTGAAAAACGTTTTGGTGTGGAAGCATTATACCAAGATGCATTGGAAATTTTAGTTCCTGAAGAATACTCAAAAGCTGTCGATGAAACTGGCATCTTCCCAGTAGATTATCCTGAAATCGGTGAACTTGACGGTTTTGAAAAAGATAAAGATTTTACATTTACTGCGAAAGTGACAGTAAAACCTGAACCAAAACTTGGAGAATACAAAGGGTTGGAAGTGAAAAAATTAAGCACAGAAGTAACGGATGAAGAAGTGGAAGAACAAATCCAAAACTTATTGAACAGAAAAGCTGAATTCGAAATCAAAGAGGATGAACCAATCGTTGAAGGCGATATCGCTGTAATCGACTTCGAAGGATTCATCGGCGACGAAGCTTTTGAAGGTGGAAAAGGAGAAGATTATTCTCTTGAAATCGGATCCGGCCAATTCATCCCTGGTTTTGAAGATCAATTAGTTGGCGTAAAAGCTGGCGAAACAAAAGATGTTCAAGTGACTTTCCCTGAAGAATACCATGCTGAAGAACTTGCTGGTAAAGATGCAACTTTCAAAGTGACTGTGAAAGAAGTAAAAACAAAAGTGCTTCCTGAGTTGAATGATGAATTCGCAAAAGAAGCTGATCCGGAAGTTGAATCAGTTGACGAGTTGCGTAACAAAATCAAAGAAAGATTGGCTGAACAAAAGAAAAACGAAGCTGAAAGCACACTTCGCGACGAATTGGTAGAAAAAGCGGCTGAAAATGCTGAAATGGATATCCCTGAAGCAATGATCCATAATGAAATTCATCGCATGATCGACGAGTTTGCTCAACGTCTTCAAATGCAAGGCATGTCCCTTGACCTTTATTATCAATTCTCTGGCCAAACGGAAAAAGACTTGCATGAGCAATTCAAAGAAGATGCGGAAACTCGCGTGCGCATTTCATTAACATTGGAAGCAATCGCTAAAGCTGAAAACATCGAAGTGACTCAAGAAGATATCGATAAAGAACTTGAAAAAATGGCTGAACAATTCAAAATGGACAAAGAACAAATCATTACAGCTTTAGGCGGTTCAACTGAAATTTTAGAGAACGATATCCGCACACAAAAAACAGTTGAATTTTTAGTTGAGAATGCCAAAATTACTGAATAATTTTCCGTTTTCCTTTAAAATGGATAGTGAGGATAACTGAATAATTTCACTGACAAGGTACGGCATATACTACCGTGCCTTGTTTTATACCAGCAAGAAATTTTTACATACTGACAGATATAAACCGACAGCATCTAGTACTTCTTATTTGCTAAAGCGTTTAATATCTTGTATGATTGTTGCTTGAATAGGGGTGAAACAAATTGTTTAAATTTAATGATGAAAAAGGCAATTTAAAGTGTTCTTTTTGTGGGAAACCACAGGAACAAGTGCGCAAATTGGTAGCTGGACCCGGAGTTTACATTTGTGATGAATGTATCGAACTTTGTTCCGAAATCGTTGTTGAGGAATTAGGTGCAGAAGAGGAAATCGATTTTCAGGATGTTCCAAAACCGAAAGAAATTTTAAACATTCTGGACGAATATGTGATTGGACAAGAACGTGCGAAAAAAGCTCTTGCCGTTGCTGTATATAACCATTACAAACGAATTAATTCAAACAGTAAAATAGATGATGTGGAATTGTCAAAATCCAATATTATTTTGATTGGGCCGACTGGTAGCGGGAAAACATTGCTCGCTCAGACACTTGCGAGAATTTTAAATGTGCCTTTTGCGATTGCGGATGCCACTTCTTTGACAGAAGCCGGTTACGTTGGCGAAGACGTGGAAAACATTTTGCTGAAACTGATCCAAGCTGCTGATTATGACATTGAAAGAGCCGAAAAAGGGATTATTTATATAGATGAAATTGATAAAATCGCCCGCAAATCCGAAAATCCTTCCATTACACGTGATGTATCAGGTGAAGGAGTACAGCAAGCATTGTTAAAAATTCTTGAAGGTACAGTGGCCAGCGTCCCTCCACAAGGCGGCCGTAAACACCCCCATCAGGAATTTTTGCAAATTGATACAACCAATATTTTATTTATTGTTGGTGGCGCCTTCGATGGAATCGAAAATATTATCAAACGCCGTTTAGGCCAAAAAGTCATCGGCTTTGGTTCTGATGCGAAAAATAAAAATGTGGAAAGCGATTCTCTGCTTTCACAATTAATTCCGGAAGATTTATTGAAATTCGGGTTAATTCCGGAGTTTATTGGCCGTTTGCCTGTCATTGCGACACTGGAGCAATTGAATGAGGATGCTTTAGTCCGCATTTTAAATGAACCGAAAAATGCATTGGTGAAACAATATCAAAAAATGCTTGAATTGGATAATGTGGAATTGGAATTTGAAGAAGAAGCGCTTCGGGCGATCGCGAAAGAAGCCATTGAACGCAAAACAGGCGCCCGCGGACTCCGTTCCATCATTGAAAATGTCATGCTTGATATGATGTACGAATTGCCATCCCGTGAAGATATTGCAAAATGCATTATCACAAAAGAAACGATTACAGATAAAGCACAGCCAAAATTAATTTTAAAAGATGGAACAGAATTGAAGGATTTGAAGGACAATAAAAAAACTTCCGCATAACTTGGAAGCAAGGAACTGAAATAAGGAATCCATAAAGAGCTGACTGCGAATTTGCTTATGCATTTCTCGTTAGTCAGCTCTTTATAACGAAAATACAGATTACATTTTTTTACAATTGTTCTTCCGTGTAAAAATATTTCTGAAAAGCATTGGCAATAATCCTTTTATAGGAATAATAATTAGTGAAAAAGACAATAGTAAATGCTGTTATGAAATCGACCTTATTTGAAATTGCTATGTAAATCCAAGTGAAAACTCCTTATTTTTTCACATACTAAATGTGCAAAGGCGGGTGCATTCTTAGTATCAAAATGGAGGTGAGGATCCCGCATGACTGAAATAAAGAAAAATGTTCCGCTGCTTCCTTTGCGTGGACTGCTCGTTTTTCCTACAACGGTATTACATATTGATGTTGGAAGAAAACGTTCCGTCGCAGCTTTAGAACATGCAATGATGAATGACAGCCGGATTTTTTTAACCGCCCAAAAGGATTTGCGGGTGGAACTGCCTGAAAAAGAAGATTTATATATGGTTGGGACTTATGTCTCCGTCAAACAAATGTTGAAGTTGCCAAACGGTACTTTGCGCATTTTGGTGGAAGGAATATGCCGCGGAAAAATCATCAATTATCAAGAAAATGACGACTTCACGACGGTGGATATTGAATTGCACGAAGATTCAAAAGAAAAAGACGTTGAGACTGAAGCTTTAATGCGCACGGTGATGAATTACTTTGAAAAGTATGCGAAAGCTTCCAATAAAATTACGGCGGAAACAATCCAAGCCGTCATGGACATCGAAGAGCCGGGAAGACTTGCCGATATTATCGCTTCCCATCTGCCGTTCAAAATTGCGGAAAAACAAGAAGTATTGAGCATGTTCAATGTCAAAAAGCGGTTGGATCATCTAATGATCCGGTTGCATGATGAACAGGAAGTATTGGATTTAGAAAAGAAAATCAATTCAAAAGTAAAACAGGCGATGGAACGTACGCAAAAGGAATATTATTTGCGTGAGCAGATGAAAGCGATTCAGGCGGAACTTGGAGACCGGGAAGGAAAGACCGGCGAAATTGCGGATCTCAAAAAACGGATTGAAGAGGCCGGAATGCCTGAATCCACGCAAAAGGCGGCACTGAAAGAACTTGACCGCTATGAAAAATTGCCTGCAGCCAGCGCAGAGAGCGGCGTGATCAGAAACTATATCGAGTGGCTTGTCACAATTCCATGGAAAGAAAAAACGGAAGACCGGCTCGATATTAAACTGGCCGAGGAAATTCTGAACCGCGATCATGATGGACTGGAAAAGGTAAAAGAGCGCATTTTGGAATACTTATCCGTCCGTCAATTGAAAAATTCCATTCGTGGCCCGATCCTTTGCTTGGTCGGCCCTCCTGGGGTAGGGAAAACATCCCTTGCCCGATCCATTGCGGAAAGCCTTAACCGCAAATTTGTCCGGGTTTCCCTTGGGGGCGTCCGAGACGAGTCGGAAATTCGCGGACATCGGCGCACATATGTAGGGGCAATGCCGGGACGGATCATCCAAGGCATGAAAAAAGCTGGCACAATCAATCCGGTATTTTTATTGGATGAAATCGATAAAATGTCCAATGACTTCAAAGGGGATCCTTCTGCGGCGATGCTTGAAGTATTGGACCCTGAACAAAACCATACGTTCAGCGATCATTACATCGAAGAGCCGTATGATTTGTCACAAGTTATGTTTATTGCCACAGCCAATGATTTGAGCACGATCCCGGGACCGTTGTTGGACCGGATGGAAGTGATCTCCATTGCCGGATATACGGAAATGGAAAAATTGAATATTGCAAAAAATCATCTCATTCCAAAACAGTTGGAAGAAAACGGCTTGAAAAAATCTCAAATTGTATTTAAAGAAGAAGCCATCGTTGATTTGATCCGCTACTACACTCGGGAAGCGGGGGTACGCGGCCTTCAACGCCAAATAGCAGCCGTTTGCCGCAAAGTTGCAAAAGTGATTGTTTCCGGCGAACGCAAAAGGGTGACTGTCAATTCGAAATCCTTGGTTGAAATGCTCGGCAAACATAAATATCGTTACGGCCAAGCGGAATTGGAGGACCAAGTAGGTGTAGCTACCGGATTGGCATACACAACCGTTGGCGGCGATACGCTTCAAATTGAAGTATCGTTGACACCGGGCAAAGGAAAACTTTTACTTACAGGTAAATTGGGAGATGTAATGAAAGAATCTGCCCAAACGGCACTTTCATATGTCCGTTCCTTATCCGATCGACTCAACTTGGATGCGGATTATTTTGAACAGCACGATATTCATATCCACGTGCCTGAAGGGGCGGTACCAAAAGATGGACCATCCGCGGGGATTACCATTGCCACGGCTCTTGTGTCTGCCATTTCCAATAAACCGATCAGAAAAGAAGTCGGCATGACCGGAGAAATAACATTGAGAGGGCGAGTTCTCCCGATTGGGGGGTTAAAGGAAAAATCCTTGGGTGCTCACCGTGCGGGACTAAAAACTATCATCATTCCTCAGGACAATGAGCGGGATATTGATGATATTCCTGAAACGGTTCGCGGAGAGTTGACCTTTAAACCTGTTAAAACAGCGGAAGAAGTGTTGAATATCGCCCTTGTTGGAGGGTTTTAAATGAAAATCAGTCAAGTGGAAATGGTGATCAGTGCCGTAAAGCCGGAGCAGTACCCTGATGATGGTCTCCCCGAGTTTGCTTTGGCCGGCCGATCAAATGTAGGGAAATCATCTTTCATCAACAAAATGCTCAACCGAAAATCTTTGGCCCGTACGTCATCAAAGCCTGGGAAAACACAAACACTGAACTTTTATAAAATCAACAATGAGCTGTTTTTCGTGGATGTTCCAGGCTACGGCTACGCCAAAGTTTCCAAAAAAGAGCGCGAGGCCTGGGGCAAAATGATCGAACGATATTTGACCGGCCGCAGCGTTTTGAAAGCGGTCGTATTGATTGTGGATTTGCGGCATCCGCCTACCGGAGACGACCGCATGATGTATGACTTTTTAAAGTACTACAATATTCCAACCATCGTCGTTGCAACAAAAGCGGATAAAATTCCAAAAGGCAAGTGGGATAAACATAAAAAAGTTGTTAGAGAGACGCTGGAAATGGATAAAGAAGAACCTCTCATCCTGTTCTCAGCGGAAACTGGGGTAGGAGTGGAAGAAACATGGGCTGTAATTCAAAAGTTCATGTGATTCCATACATAGTTCACAACAGAGCAAGTTGGAAAACGTTATATTTTCCAAATTGCTCTTTATTTATGTATTCAAAAGTGTAAATTGTCGAAATTTGATGAATACTAACCCTGAAGTTTATTATCATTGAAAATGGGCCTGAATTTTGTTATTCTTACATTAGAATAATTTTAAATTAAAAATATTTTTCATAACTTTTTCACAATTTGCGTTTGGATAGCGCTTTCTTTGTGATAGAATTAAAGTTATGAAATAGTTCGTGAGAGGTGTTAAGTTCATGCACACACTTGTTGTCGGCTTGAATTATCGAACTGCGCCAGTCGAAATTCGCGAAAAATTGTCGTTCATTGAAAGTGAATTAGCACAAGCGATGGCTGCGTTGAAAAAAGAAAAGAGCATACTTGAAGATGTGATCGTATCAACTTGTAACAGAACGGAAATATATGCGGTCGTTGATCAGTTGCATACAGGCCGTTATTATATAAAACGTTTTTTATCAAACTGGTTCAACATCCCGATTGAAGAGTTCGAACAATATTTATATATACGTGAAAGCGAAGAGTCTTTGGAACATCTTTTCCGCGTAACTGCAGGAATCGATTCGATGATTCTTGGCGAAACGCAAATTTTGGGACAAGTGAAGAAAAGTTTTCTTGAGGCGCAAGAAATCGGTGCAACGGGAACGATTTTTAACCGATTGTTCAAACAAGCCATCACCTTTGCGAAAAAAGCGCATAAAGAAACGACAATCAACGAAAATGCCGTTTCTGTTTCATATGCTGCTGTCGAACTTGCCAAGAAAATCTTTGGTTCATTGAAACATAAGCACGTAACGATTTTAGGTGCCGGTAAAATGGGCGAGCTGGCAATGGAAAATCTTTATGGGAACGGTGTAGGTAAAGTAACGGTATTGAATCGCACCTTTGAAAAAGCGGTGTCGCTAGCGGAAAAATTCCATGGACAAGCAAAATCGATCAAGGAATTGCAATGCACTTTACTGGATACGGACATTTTAATCAGTTCAACAGGTTCGCCGCAATATGTCATCGACTATGAATTGATGCAATTTGTGGAGTCTTTGCGTAAAGGGAAACCGTTATTTTTGGTTGATATCGCTGTTCCAAGGGATATCGATCCGAAAGTCGGCGATTTGCCAAATGTGTTCTTATACGATATCGATGACTTGCAGGGAATTGTGGAAGCAAACCTGGCAGAACGAAAACAAGCCGCCCAACAAATCGAAAGAATGATTGAACAGGAGATTGACGAATTTAAAGACTGGATCGCAACGCTGGGTGTAGTGCCGATTATCGCGGCATTGCGCAAAAAAGCGGATATGATCCAGCAAGAAACGATGAAAAGCATCGAAAATAAAATGCCAAATTTAACAGAACGGGAACGTAAAATTTTAAATAAGCATACGAAATCCATCATCAATCAATTGTTAAAGGAACCAATCCTTCAGGCGAAGGAAATTGCCAACTCACCAAAAGCAAACCAAAATCTTCAATTGTATCAACAAATTTTTGGAATCGAAGAACTTGTTCAAGAAGAAGTTCGCAATCAACAATTGAAGGCAGCCGCAGAAAAGGAACCTGTTCAAGATATTCAAAATCAACCAAAATTATCATTTTAAGCAAGAAATTTAAGGCGTTTTCGTATCTATGTGGTAAACTATTGATACGGAAACGCTTTTAGTTTGGAGATTAAGACGTATTGGATGGAGAAGGGTTTCGTATGACTGAAGTGATGTCCAACCTTTATCAAATGATGGTTGTCCTTTATGCAATCAGTATTATGTTGTATTTTACAGATTATTTTTATAAAAAGGATTTCATCCGTCGTTCCGCTTTTTGGCTGATTTCCATTGTATGGGTGATGCAGACGGCCTTTATTATAATAAATATTTTTGAAACGAAACGTTTCCCGATTCTGTCCCTTTCTGAAGGAATATATTTTTACGCCTGGCTGCTTGTAACCTTGTCGATTTTTTTGCATTGCATTGCAAGAGTCGATTTGCCGGTGTTTTTCGTCAATATCCTCGGATTTGTTTTTATGACCATCCGGTTATTTGCGCCAAATAATTTGAACCCTGTATTAAAAACATTAGAATCAGAAATGCTGTTTATACATATAAGTTTTGCCATATTTGCCTATGCAGCATTTTCCATTTCTTTTGTTTTTTCAATATTATATTTAGTTCTTTATCGTTTATTGAAAAAGAAGAAATATACCAAGATTTGGTCCCGGCTGCCTTCTTTGACCCAAATGACCCAATGGATGAACTACTCCATCATCATCGGCATCCCAATCTTGGTCATCAGTATATTGCTCGGGTTGGAATCTGCATTTATGAAGGTGGATTCTGTTTCGATTTTTGATGCAAAAATTGTCGGTTCTTTCGTTATTCTTATCATCTATGTCGTTGTGCTGCTGTTAAAGCAGAGGGGAAAAATAACCGGCACTTCTTTTGCATGGATTCAAATATATGCTTATTTTGTTGTATTAATCAATTTCTTTTTAGGAAGCAAATTATCACATTTCCACTTATGGTATTAGCAGAAAGGTAGGTCCATCATGAGAAAAATTATTGTAGGTTCTCGAAAAAGCAAATTGGCACTGACACAAACTAACTGGTTCATCAACGAATGCAAAAAAGCCGGAATGCCGTTCGAATTTGAAGTCAAAGAAATCGTGACAAAAGGTGATAAAATTTTGGATGTGCAGTTGTCGAAAGTCGGCGGGAAGGGATTATTTGTCAAGGAGATCGAAAAGGCGCTCCTTGAGAAAGAAATCGATTTTGCCGTGCATTCGATGAAAGATATGCCGGCAGTATTGCCTGACGGATTGACGGTTGGCTGCATACCGCTAAGGGAAGACCCTCGGGATGCACTGATTTCAAAAAATCATGTGAAATTTAAAGATTTGCCGGAAGGTGCCGTTGTTGGAACAAGTTCATTACGGCGCAGTGCACAGCTTTTACAGGTGCGTCCGGACCTTGAAATCAAATGGATTCGCGGAAACATCGATACCCGCTTGAGAAAACTTGAAACGGAAGATTTTGATGCCATCATTCTTGCCGCGGCAGGTTTGAACCGCATGGGTTGGTCAAAGGATGTGGTAACGGAATATCTGGACACAACCATTTGTCTTCCTGCTGTCGCTCAGGGGGCACTGGGCATCGAGTGCCGTGAAGATGACGAAGAACTTTTGACGGAACTTGCAAAATTAACGGATGAAAATACGAAAAAAGCGGTGATTGCCGAGCGCGCCTTTTTAGCGGCGATGGATGGCGGCTGTCAAGTGCCGATTGCCGGTTATGCGACGGTGGATGGGGAAGAAGTGAAGATGACCGGTTTAGTTGCTTCTCCAGATGGTTCCATTTGTTATAAAGAAACAGTGAAAGGACAAAATCCTGAAGAAGTTGGCAAAAAACTTGCCCAAATTTTAACAGAGCAAGGTGCCTATGATTTAATTGAAAAGGTGAAAGCGGAAAATGCATAAGCCGTTGGAAGGAAAGACAATCTTATTAACCGGTTCCAAAAAAACACAATCGATTGTTGACACGATTGTCCAACAGGGCGGGGAAGCGGTCGTTTGTCCGCTCATTAGAACTGTGGAAGTGACGGAAGCGGATGATTATGAACGATTGGCTTCCTGCAAGCATTATGATTGGCTTATTTTTACCAGCCAAAATGGAGTCGAGTTTTTTTGGAAAAAAATAGAGCGGCATCAATTCAATTTGTCGCAGCTTTCCGGTAAAATTGCAGCTGTAGGCGAAAAGACCGCCGCGTTGCTGGAGCGATATGGATTCACAGTCCATTTCATGCCCTCCATCTTCAGCGCTGACACCTTTGTAAAAGAATTTCCTTCCGTCAGTGGCGAATCCCCCAAATGTCTATTTATTCGGGGGGGATTGGCAAAGGATACATTAAAAAAAGGGCTGCCTTTTCCGATTGATGAATGGACGGTTTATACTACCGTTGAAAACAAGGAATCCATAGACAAAATCGTAGAAACGGTCCGAAACAGCAGACAGCCGATCCTCATTTTCGCCAGCCCATCGGCGGTGGATTGTTTCCATAAATATGCAGTGCCTGAAATCGGCTGGAACCAGGCAAAAATTGCTTGCATTGGTCATATAACAAAAGGCGCCGTTGAAAAATATGGTGCCCACGTTACATATTTTCCACAAAAATATACAATGCAGTCTGTCATAGAAGCGATTGCAAAAGGAGAGGAAATGTAATGTCAGAATTAGAATTCAGAAGACATCGTAGACTACGCTCAAATGCGACCATTCGTTCAATGGTAAGGGAGAACCATTTGCATAAGGAAGATTTAATTTACCCGATTTTTGTCATTGAAGGGGAAAACATCAAAAATCCTGTAAAATCCATGCCGGGTGTTTATCAACTTTCATTGGACAATTTGGATGCCGAAATTGACGAAGTGGTATCCCTTGGAATTCCTGCGGTGATTTTATTCGGAATTCCTGCCGAAAAAGATGCAGTAGGAACTGGAGCTTTCCATGATCATGGCATCGTGCAGAAAGCGACAAAACAAATCAAAGAACGTTATCCTGAACTGATGGTCATTGCGGATACATGTCTATGTGAATTTACGGATCATGGCCATTGCGGTCTAGTGGAAGGAGACAAAATTTTGAATGATCCTTCCCTTGATGTATTGGCCCGTACAGCGGTTTCCCAAGCAAAAGCGGGTGCGGATATCATCGCCCCTTCCAATATGATGGACGGATTTGTTGCGGCTATCCGCAAAGCTTTGGATGAAGCGGGATTCCAGGACGTGCCGATCATGTCCTATGCCGTAAAATACGCTTCCAGCTATTACGGTCCGTTTCGTGATGCGGCGGAAGGAGCGCCAAAATTCGGCGACCGAAAAACGTATCAAATGGATCCGGCCAACCGTTTGGAAGCGTTCCGTGAAGCGGAATCCGACATTGAAGAAGGAGCCGATTTCTTAATTGTGAAACCTGCCCTTGCGTATATGGATATTATTCGCGATGTGAAAAACCGTTATCCGGTTCCGGTGGTGGCTTACAATGTTTCCGGAGAATATTCAATGGTAAAAGCGGCGGCTTTGAACGGCTGGATTGACGAAAAATCCGTTGTATTGGAAACATTGGTGGGAATGAAGCGTGCCGGTGCGGATTTAATCATCACTTATCATGCAAAAGATGTAGCTCGTTGGTTGGAGGAGAAATAATATGCGTACGTATGAAAAATCAATCAAAGCATTTAAAGAAGCTGTCAATTTAATGCCAGGCGGGGTGAACAGCCCTGTACGAGCTTTTAAATCCGTCAATGGAGATCCGGTATTTATCGAATCCGGAGAAGGCGCCATTATCCGCGACATTGACGGCAATGAATATATCGACTATGTACTTAGCTGGGGTCCGTTGATTTTGGGACACTCCCATCCGGATGTGGTGAAAGCTATTCAGGAGCAAGCGGCAAAAGGCACTTCATTCGGTGCTCCAACTTTACTTGAAAATAAGCTTGCCGAAATTGTCATAGAGCGGGTTCCTTCCGTGGAGATGGTGCGCTTCGTTTCATCCGGTACGGAAGCGACGATGGCTGCGCTCCGTCTTGCCCGCGGCTACACTGGACGGGATATTATCATGAAATTTGAAGGTTCTTACCATGGCCATGGGGACTCTTTATTGATCAAAGCCGGTTCTGGTGTTGCAACGCTCGGCTTGCCAGACAGCCCAGGGGTACCGGCGGATGTGGCAAAAAATACGACAACGGCTCCTTATAACGATTTGGAAGCTGTAAAAGCGACATTTGAAAAATTGGGCGACCAAATTGCGGCGGTGATTGTGGAGCCGGTTGCCGGAAACATGGGGGTTGTTCCGCCAAAACCAGGTTTCTTGGAAGGATTGCGTGAAATTACGAAACAATATGGCGCGCTTCTTATCTTTGATGAAGTGATGACAGGATTCCGAGTGGATTATCATTGTGCCCAAGGCTATTATGGCATTGAACCGGATTTGACATGCTTAGGTAAAGTGGTTGGCGGAGGACTTCCTGTTGGCGCTTATGCAGGAAAACGGGAAATCATGGAAAAAGTGGCGCCAAGCGGACCGGTCTATCAAGCTGGTACATTATCCGGAAACCCATTGGCGATGACTGCGGGGATTGAAACCTTATCCCGTTTAACTCCTGAGAGTTACGAATATTTTAAAAAGCTGGGAGACATGCTGGAAGAAGGAATCCGTGAAGCGGCAACAAAATACAACATCCCGCATACAGTGAACCGTGCAGGCAGCATGATCGGTTTATTCTTAACAAATGAGGATGTCGTTGATTTTAGATCCGCCCAAACATCCGATTTGGAAATGTTTGCAGAATATCATCGTCTCATGCTTGAAGAAGGGGTTTACTTGCCGCCTTCCCAATTTGAAGGATTGTTTATTTCCACTGCCCATACAGAAGAACATATCGCGAAAACCATTGATGCATTCCATAAAGTGTTTGCCAAATTGGCCCGCTGATGATCAGAGTGTCTTTTCCTTTAATGAAGGGAAAGACGCTCTTTTTTTGTCAAAATTTTTGAAATGCCATTTATCATACTTCGAATTTTCGGGCATAGAGTAGTACGGGAGGGAAACACATGGCAAAAATTAATTGGGAAATGATGACGCAGTTTATCTTTTCAAAAGAATACGGGATTGTCGAAGAAGTTGTATCGGTCCAAGTCATCCCCCGTTGGCAACAGGAAGAGACGGAAGATTCCATTCGTTTGACGGGCATTTATCATATCAAGTCGACGGTGAGATTCAATCCTGCGATCAAACCGAATTTCAGCGAAGGTACATTGATCGAATATATTGATTTGCAAGGCGATGAAGGATATTTTGAATATTCATTGCCTTTAGAAGTGGATTTGCCAAAGGAGAAAGTTGCGCAAACTTCTCAGCTGGAATTGCATGTTGAGGATATATCCTTATTTGTATACGATGGCTCAAGCTGCACCTTTAAATGGGAAGTGAACTGCACTTTTGACGAGCCGGTGGCAGGCGCTTTATTCCAAGTGGAATCCGAAGAGAAAGTGGCGGAACGGGTAGCCGTAGTGGCCGCGAATACGGGGGAAGTTTTGGAAAGAGCCAAAACCGACCAGCCCCCTGCCACATTGGAACATCCACTGGTGAATGAAGAATTGAATAAAGTGCAGGAAAGTGCACCAAATTTCTCGGAAGCTATTGAAGATGAATCGTTATCAAATTACGTAGATTTCATCAGACCGTTGGATGAATCGGCAAATGAAAGCAATTCTATTCAAGGGGAACCAATCGGACATTCCCACTTTGAGGAAGAAGCCAAAAAAATCCGCAAAGAAGAGAATGAAGTGATACATGTTAATGAGTCTTCCAGCAAAATCATGATTGATGAAAAATTCAAGATCCCTTCAGATACGGATGATTTTTACAACGAACTTTCCGAATCCTATAGCCTTTTGAAATTTAAATAATATCTGTCCATAACAACCATGAAATGAGTGCGAGAATGAAAAGCAGCAGCACATCGCCCGTCGTTGGGACGAAGAGCGTGTGAATGGCTTGAAACACGGTGATCGGAATGCAAATGTGTTTTGCGTAAAAACGCACTTTTCGGATCCAAGGGGGTAATAGCCAGGGATTATAACATTTTCTTCTTTTTTTTAAAAAAGACATGGAAATCACTCCTTTCATTTCCCTGAAACTTGAAAACTGCTGTTAAATTTTATACAATGATTTAAGCAGTTGAATATGCGGATGCAATGAATTGGAAGAGTAGAATGATGATGCATGCCACAGAGAGGAAACGGCAGCTGAGAAGTTTCCGCATGCAATCATTTGAAGGTAGCCATGGAGCAGCTTTTATGAATCCAGTAGTAAAAGCCGGTTAAACACCGTTATCGGAATGAGAGCTGTTTAGACGTTTTATGGTCTAAATGGAAAAAAGGTGGTACCGCGAACTCCTTCGTCCTTTTCGGATAAAGGAGTTTTTCTTTTTGCCAAAATTTGATTCAACTAAAGGAGGAACAGTCATGACAGAAAACGTGTCAATGCCGACAAAGTACGACCCGAAGTCTGTTGAGCAAGGTCGTTACAAATGGTGGTTGGAAGGAAAATTTTTCGAATCACAACCAAACAGCGATAAAAAACCGTATACCATTGTAATTCCGCCTCCAAACGTAACCGGGAAGCTGCATCTTGGCCACGCTTGGGATACAACATTGCAAGATATCATCATCCGCATGAAACGCATGCAAGGATATGATGCCCTTTGGCTTCCGGGAATGGACCATGCGGGAATTGCGACACAAGCAAAAGTGGAAGCCAAACTTCGCGAACAAGGAATCAGCCGCTACGATTTAGGACGCGAGAAATTCCTTGAAAAAACATGGGAATGGAAGGAAGAATACGCAAGCCATATTCGCGAACAATGGGCGAAATTAGGATTGTCTTTGGACTATACAAAAGAGCGGTTTACTTTGGATGAAGGTTTATCCGATGCTGTAAAAGAAGTGTTTGTACGTCTTTATGAAAAAGGATTGATTTACCGCGGCGAACGCATCATCAACTGGGATCCGGAAGCAAAAACCGCTTTATCCGATATCGAAGTAATTTATAAAGAAATCCCTGGAGCCTTCTATCACATGAAATATCCGCTTGCCGACGGTTTCGGCTACTTGGAAGTGGCGACAACACGCCCTGAAACAATGCTTGGAGATACGGCGGTAGCGGTTCACCCTGAAGACGAACGTTACAAACAGTATATTGGCAAAACAGTCATTTTACCGCTTGTAAATCGTGAAATTCCAATTGTGGCCGATGAATATGTGGACATGGAATTTGGTACAGGGGTTGTGAAAATTACGCCTGCCCATGACCCGAACGACTTTGAAGTGGGCAACCGCCACAATTTGGAGCGCATTTTAGTGATGAACGAAGACGGTACAATGAATGAAAAAGCGGGCAAATATCAAGGATTGGACCGCTTCGAATGCCGCAAACAAATCGTGGAAGATTTAAAAGCGCAAGGATACTTAATTAAAATCGAAGAGCATGTGCATTCTGTTGGCCACTCTGAGCGTACAGGTGCAATTGTAGAGCCTTACTTGTCAAAACAATGGTTCGTGAAAATGAAGCCGCTTGCGGAGGCAGCATTGAAATTGCAACAAGACGAAGAAAATAAAGTGAATTTTGTACCGCCACGATTTGAAAATACGTATCTTCATTGGTTGGAAAACATCCGTGACTGGTGCATTTCCCGTCAGCTTTGGTGGGGCCATCAAATTCCGGCTTGGTATCATAATGAAACGGGCGAAATTTATGTTGGCAAAGAACCGCCAAAAGATGCGGAAAATTGGACGCAAGATCCGGATGTATTGGATACGTGGTTCTCAAGTGCCTTATGGCCATTCTCCACAATGGGCTGGCCGGATACAAACAACAAATTGTATCAACGTTACTATCCGACAGATACGTTAGTGACAGGTTATGACATCATTTTCTTCTGGGTTGCCCGCATGATTTTCCAAGGCATTGAATTTACCGGCAAACGACCATTCAAAGATGTGCTCATCCACGGTTTGGTTCGTGACGGCGAAGGGCGAAAAATGAGTAAATCCCTTGGAAACGGTGTTGACCCAATGGATGTTATTGACCAGTACGGTGCAGACTCTTTACGCTACTTCTTGGCAACAGGTTCAACACCAGGCCAAGACCTCCGTTACACAAACGAAAAAGTGGAAGCAATCTGGAATTTTGCGAACAAAATTTGGAACGCATCCCGTTTTGCGCTTATGAACATGAACGGTTTGAAATACGAAGAAATCGACTTGACAGGCGAATTAAATGTCAGCGATAAATGGATTTTAACCCGTTTGAATGAAACGATTGAGAAAGTGACGGATTTGGCGGAACGTTATGAATTTGGTGAAGTGGGACGTGAATTGTATAACTTCATCTGGGACGACTTCTGTTCATGGTATATTGAAATGGCGAAACTTCCTTTATATGGCGATGATGAAGCGGCTAAACTCACGACCCGTTCAGTATTGGCTTATGTGCTTGACAACACGATGCGTCTGCTTCATCCAATGATGCCATTTATTACGGAAGAAATTTGGCAACATCTTCCGCATGAAGGCGAATCCATTGCCGTTGCCGAATGGCCAAAAGTGAGACCGGAATTTGATTTCAAAGAAGAGTCCGGCCATATGAAACTTCTTATGGACATTATACGTTCCGTGCGCAATATCCGTGCAGAAGTGAATACGCCAATCAGTAAAAAAGTGTCGCTATTCATTAAAGCGAAAGATGCGGAAACGGTAAAAATCCTGGAAGATAATAAAGCGTATATTGAAAGATTCTGCAATCCTGATCAATTGGTGATCGGGGTGGAAGTGGAAGCCCCTGAAAAAGCGATGACAGCCGTTGTTACCGGAGCGGAATTGTTCTTGCCGCTTGCAGGATTAATCAATTTGGAAGAAGAAATTGCCCGCCTCGAAAAAGAATTGGATAAATGGGCGAAAGAAGTGAAATTGGTATCCGGCAAACTTTCCAATGAGAATTTCGTGAAAAAGGCACCGGAAGCGCTCGTTGCGAAAGAACGCGAAAAACTTGCGGATTACCAAGAAAAATACGATACAGTGAAAAAACGTTTGGATGAGTTAAAAAACATGAAATAAAGCCGTGTTGAATTGAAATTCGCCGGATCGATGGAAACATCGGTTTGGCGAATTTTTGTTGGATGAACGGCGGTATTGGATAAGTCCCTTGGATTTTGGGTCATTGGATAGCCATTTGGGTGAGCGGGGGAATTATACTAGGAACTGTGGGTTAGCCGATCAAGTGAGTCATCCGAGCAAAAGAGGAGGAATTATCTGAGCAAGCAGGGGAGTCATCCGAGCAAGCAAAAGAACCATCCGCGAAAGCAGGAGAAATTAACCGATCAAGCTGCATCCGCACAAATCCGGGGATCAAACCGTCCGATCAATGAAATATTTTCAAAAGAGGCGAATCACCCAAAAAAGATGAGCGTCATTCGCGTATGAGATGGCATCAGTCTTACCATTTTTAATGCCACACCACCGCTTTTGGAGTAAAATAAGGGGAGGTTAGGAGGCGGATTCATTTTGTTTACATCAATGGAAGAATGCATAAAGTTTATGTACGGCTTAAGGGCAGAAATACATAAAGGGGAGCCTTTTCATGCGATGAACAAAATTTTGCCTGAGCTCAACAATCCGCATGAAAAGGTGCCTTTTATTCATATCGCCGGTTCCAATGGAAAAGGATCCACCGTCAATTATTTAAGAGAGATGCTGCAGCAGGCAGGATATAAAGTTGGAGCTTTTACATCCCCCCATTTGGAAAGGGTGAATGAACGCATTACAATCAATGGGGCGGAAATTTCGGATGAACGGTTTTTAGCCCTTGCCAATCATTTATTTCAAATCATTGAACAAATCGACGGAGAATATCCGAGCTTTTTTGAATTGATGACGCTCATTGCGTTCATGTACTTTGCGGAAGAACAGACAGATATCGCACTTATTGAAGCGGGAATTGGCGGCCGTTTTGACTGCACTAATGTCATCACGCCCCTTTGCTCCATCATTACAACGGTGTCGCTCGATCACACCCACATACTGGGGAACACGCAGAAAGAAATTGCCTATCAAAAGGCGGGCATCATTAAAAGAAATGTTCCGGTGGTGACTGCTGTAACTGACAAAGATGCATTGGAAGTCATTCAACTTGAAGCGGAACAAAAAAACGCGCCCCTTTTCATCTACGGAGAAGATTTCTTTGCCACAGATATTCGCATGTTGAATAATAAGCAGCATTTTACATACCAATTAGGAAATGTGAAATACAATGTTGCTTTACAAATGCTGGGGGCGCATCAAATTGCCAATGCTAGTTGCGCTTTGACCGCTGCAACGATTTTAAGAAGCATGGGATTTACCCGTTTTACCGATCAACGGATTCAATCCGCATTGGAAAATGCCTTTTGGCCGGGGCGTTTCGAACAAATTGGCGGGCAAATCATTTTGGACGGTTCCCATAATCCGGAAGGGACACAAGCCTTAATCGACACCCTTATCAGGCAATACCCGAACCAAAAGTATAAGTTCATCTACTCTGTGATGAGTGATAAAGATTATATCGGGAGTATCTCGATTTTGGATGAAGCGGCCCATGCCATCTTTTTCACGGAACTTCCCATACCGCGGGCTGCAAAGGCAAAGGAATTGGCCAGCCATTCAAAACATCCTTCCGTAGTGGTGAATGAAAACTGGAAGGAGCTGGTGGCAAAAGAAATGGAAAAGCTTCAAAAGGATGAACTGCTGATTGTGACGGGGTCCATCTTTTTTATCGCGGAAGTGCGGAAATTTCTAAAAGCGAAGGAAAGAAGCTTATGATATTGAACTTTGACCAATATAAAGAAAAATGGAATGTGGAAAGCGACCCTGCCATTAAACCGGGATTGGAGGGAATGAAAAAAGCGTTGACCCTTTTACAAAACCCTCACAAGCATCTCCGGGTTGTCCACGTGGCAGGGACGAACGGGAAAGGCTCCACCATTGCCTTTCTGGAACAGATTGCCCTTCATCACGGGCTTTCAGTGGGAAAATTCACATCCCCTTGCATTGTGGATGTGCATGACCAAATTCAAGTGAATGGCAAGCCGATCACTCAAGAACAAATGGACATTGTATTTCAGCAAATGAAAAAAGCAGGGGTGAGCGGCCTCTTAACGGATTTTGAGCTGCTTACCTGCGCGGCTTTTCTCCATTTTGCAAATGAAAAAGTGGATCTGGTTCTGTTGGAAACCGGATTAGGCGGATTGGAAGACAGCACAAATGTGGTGACTCCACTGGTTTCCGTCATTGCAAGCATTGCATATGACCATACCCGAATTTTGGGCAATACCATTGAACAAATCGCTTATCATAAAGCGGGCATCATTAAATGCGGCAAACCTGTCATTGCCGGAAGTTTGCCGGAAGAAGCCTTTTCCGTCGTAAAGCGGAAGGCGACTGCTGAAAAGGCTCCATTATACGTTTATGGCGACTCCTTTTATGTTCAAGACGATATGCAGGGAGAAGTGTATGTGCACAAGCAGGAAGAAGTCATGATCGATCGCCTGGCAAGAAAGATGGCAGGGGAACATCAGAAAGTGAATATGGCATTGGCGATTTCCGCTTTTTTGGAAGTGGCGAAAATCTTCCAATTGGAAGTATCGAAGGAATCCATTCGTAAGGGAGTGGAAATGACTAGCCTGGCAGGACGGTTTGAGCGGGTGTTACCAAACGTATATTTTGATGGAGCCCATAATCCTGCAAGCGTCGAAAAACTTGTCGAAACCATTAAGCGGCGTTTTCCTGATGACACCATCCGCTTTGTTGTTGGAATGGTGAAAGATAAAGACATTGAGCAAGTGCTGCGATTATTGGAATCGGTTGGCGATGAATTTTATTTTGTCGATTTCGAAAATCCCCGGGCGGCGAAAGCGGAAGATTTACTGTGTTTGTCCCATGCGAAGAAGAAGGAAAAATTGCAGGAAATCATTCCTTTTATCCAATCGGCCGGAAATTTTGACGGAATAACGTTTGTCACCGGTTCTCTTTATTTGCTGGCTGAAATCCGGAATGGGCTGATCGATGCTACGCATGAGTCATAGATTCGAGCCTGCCGATTGATAGAAAACGATAAACCCTTTTCAGAAGAATTGATGCGAATAAATAACCTTGAATGCTCATTTTCAATAAAACATAAACATATGAAATAATATGGGCGTTGTTCGGCCAAAAATCGTACGGATTCGTGATTGAAAAGGGTGATTCGATGAAATTTCCACATATCATTGGGCGTCGGGAAATGATGCGGGCGGCTCTATTAGGCTCTATTACGGGATTGGTAGGCGTTCTCGTATTTATTCTCATTTTGAATTCGATGGATTCAACTTATACCGAAAAAACTAAACAGAATGATTTGATTCCTGTAAGTTCCCAAAATACGGAAAAAACGGGTGAAGAAGAGCGTTTTACTGAGCAATTTTTTGCCAACCAGCACGGTGTATTTTCCACTTTTGAAAAAGCGACGGAGTTTGTGTACGGCTATCCAAGTCTAAATACGAGCGCCGTTGTTGAAATTGACGGAAGTTTTTATGTCTGGTCCAGCGTTGCTACGACGAAAGAAGGGGTTGTGCTATCGGAGGATCCCCCATCTTTTGTCAAGCCCTTTACTTTATCCGCCGCAGGATGCAAAAAGCCGGAATTACAAAACATTCCGTCTCTATTAAAAAATAAGGATCCTTCAAAAATAAATTTTCAAGGGGACGAAAAAGAGGAAAAAATGCCTTCCGACTGGGAGACGATCACCTATGCATTATCAAGCATTTCAAGCGATTCATCGGTGGTTCGGATGCATCTTTTAGCCCATTATTTCACCGAAAACGACTGTTTGAAAATCAAATTTTAACGAGCAAAAAATGGGCAAATTGTAAAAATCCTGTCGTTCGATGCATTTTTCAAAATGCCATTCCTCGGCTATATTATGTATAGGAGGAATGGAAATGAAATTTACAACAACACATCAACTCGTTTTAGCGTCAGCCTCACCAAGAAGAAAAGAACTGTTTTCGAAGTTGGGAGTCCCGTTCGAAGTCATTGCCAGCAGTGTGGAGGAAACATCTGTCCAAGCAACGGATTTCAAAGACTATGTCCAAAAAGTAGCGCTATTGAAAACGCAGGATGTGGCGACTCTTTGTCCCGGGAAAACGGTGATTGGTGCAGATACGATTGTCGTGTTCAATGATGAGCTTCTTCATAAGCCGAAAACGAAGGAAGAAGCGATTCAACATTTGGAAAAACTATCATCGAATCGCCATCAAGTGATGACGGCCGTGGCTATCATTACAAAAGATCGTCAGGCGGAATCCTTTGTGGAAGTGACCGATGTGTATTTTAAACATCTTCCAAGACCATTGATTGAAAAATATGTCGAGACGAAAGACCCCTTTGACAAAGCTGGTGGTTATGGAATCCAAACAGGTGGCGCCTTATTTATCGACCGGATTGAAGGCGACTACAATACAGTTGTCGGACTGCCGATTGCATCACTTTTTGAAAAGTTGGTGGAACTCAATATCATCGAACTGTAGGGGGTATGCTTGATTCATGTCCATCGGCACTTTTCCTGATTTGTTGATTCGCGATTTGCACGTCGATGATCGTCCAAGGGAAAGGTTAATTAAACAAGGACCTCAAAGTTTATCCAACCAGGAGCTCATCGCCATTTTGCTGAGAACGGGCACAAAGCGGGAATCCGTTCTATCCTTGGCCAATCGGGTGCTGATTTATTTTGAAAAATTGCATGAATTAAAACACGCCACTTTGGAAGAAATCATGTCGATCAAAGGGATTGGACAGGCGAAAGCGGTGCAGTTGCTTGCGGCGATTGAGCTGGGGAGGAGGCTTTCCCAAAAGCAGGTGGAGTCCCGTTTTACGATTCGCTCTCCGAAAGATGCCGCGTCTTTTTTGATGCCCGAAATGGCTTCTTTGCAACAGGAGCATTTTGTGGCGTTGTATTTGAACGTGAAAAATCAAGTGATCCATAAGCAGACGATTTTTATCGGCAGCTTGAATTCATCGATTGTCCATCCCCGCGAAATCTTTAAAGAAGCGGTGAAACGTTCGGCGGCTTCGATCATTTGCGCCCATAACCATCCAAGCGGAAATGCGGCGCCGAGCCCGGAAGATATTGAAGTGACAAAAAGGCTTCAGGAAGCCGGTTTTATCATCGGTATTGAATTAATTGACCACATCATCATAGGCGATCATCAATACTATAGTTTAAAAGAGCAAGGCTATATTTAATGAATGTGTCAATTATGACATGCTGATTCCAAAAAAGTCGAAAGTCCCCTATTTTTTGGATTTTCGGCTTTTTTCATGACAAGCATATTTCAGTGAACCAAAATCCGTAAAATTCGTCTTGTATTGAGTGGATTTGTAATGGGATTGTAAATTATAACAAGAAATTTTTCGTTGTGTCATCAACTATTTAGCAATACAATGATAAATGCGAAAAATGTAGGTGTTACATGAAAATGATTGGGAAAACTATCCCTGACACTATAATTTTTCGACGTAATCCGCTATAATAAAATTTATGATTTTGGACAGTCTTAGAGAAACAAAGCCGTAATAGAAAGGAAGTACAAAATTTGTTTGGATTAGGTAATAAAGACGTAGGTATTGATCTCGGTACAGCAAATACATTAGTTTTTGTCAAAGGAAAAGGAATCGTATTACGTGAACCGTCCGTAGTCGCGAAAAATACAAAAACGGGGGATATTGTTGCAGTTGGTAATGATGCTAAAAATATGATCGGCCGTACACCAGGTTCCATTGTAGCCATACGGCCAATGAAAGACGGAGTTATTGCAGATTTCGACATTACCACTGCAATGATTCAATACTATTTAAAACAAGCGTTAAAAAATTCAGGATCGAATTGGAAAAAACCGAATGTCATGATTTGTGTCCCATATGGCATCACTTCTGTCGAGCAGCGTGCGGTGATTGATGCAGCCCGTCAAGCGGGTGCAAAAGAAGCCTTTACGATTGAAGAACCATTTGCGGCTGCCATTGGTGCAGATCTTCCGGTTTGGGATCCTACCGGTTCGATGGTTGTCGACATTGGTGGCGGAACAACCGAAGTCGCTGTTATTTCCTTGGGAGGCATTGTGACAAGCGAATCGGTCCGCATTGCCGGAGACGCGATGGATCAGGCGATCATCAGTTACATTCGCAAAACGTATAACTTAACGATCGGGGAAAGAACGGCAGAACAAATCAAAATGGAAATTGGTACTGCCCGTGTGGATGATGTGGATGAAACGATGGAAATCCGAGGCAGAGACCTTTTGACAGGCTTGCCAAAAACAATCGAAATTTCGGCAAGCGAAATTTCCGAATCGTTGAAAGAAGCGATTGCAGCCATTATTGATGGCGTGAAGAAAACGTTGGAAAAAACTCCGCCTGAACTTTCAGCGGACGTAATGGAAAGAGGGATTGTCCTTACAGGCGGTGGGGCACTTTTAAGAAATCTTGATAAAGTGATCAGCGATGAAACGAAAATGCCGGTATTTATTGCGGAAAATCCATTGGACTGCGTGGCTATCGGTACTGGTAAAGCATTGGAGCATATTGATCTGATCCGATCTCAACAGATAAAAAAATAAGGGGGGATAGCAATGCCACATTTTACAAATAAAAAAATCATTGTACTTTTGGTTGGTACAATTTTACTTGTGGCATTGATCAGTTTTTCACTACGCGATCGTCAAAATGCGACTATCCCCGAACAATTCATCAAAGATTCAGTTGGCTTGGCACAAAGCATTGTCGCCAAGCCGGCTAACTACATAACTGGAATATTCCAAAATATCCATTCCCTTCTGAACACGTATGAAGAAAATCAGCGGTTAAAAACGAGATTGGAAGATTTTGCTGTCTTACAGGCAGAAGTGAATACACTGAAGTCGGAAAATGAACAATTGCGTGAACTATTAAACAATGAAGATAGTTTAAGAGACTATGAGCCGCTTCGTGCGACTGTCATCGCAAGAAATCCTGATCAATGGGAAGAAAAAATCATCATCAACAAAGGATCTTCCCATGGGGTTGAGAAAAATATGGCCGTTATTACGACAAAAGGTTTAATTGGTAAAATCAGCCTTGTTACCCCATTTACATCTGAAGTGGAATTATTGTATACGAATAATCCAAATTTCCGGGTTTCAGCAGTGGTTCAAAGTGAAAAAAATGTCGCTTACGGATTGATAGAAGGATATGACGAAGAGCGTAATGAATTAATATTAAAACGGATTGATTCCAGTTTGGAAATTAATAAAGGCGATAAAGTGGTGACTTCCGGTTTGGGAGGCATCTTCCCGAAAGGCATTCTCATCGGGGAAATTACAGAAGTGACGACTGAAGATTTTGGTTTGACGAAAATGGCCTATATTAAACCGGCAGCTGATTTTTCAATGCTGGAGAAAGTAATCGTTGCCAAACGCAGTGCAACAGTGATCGATGGATCTGATGGTGAAGGAACAAATGCAGATTTGACAAATAATACGGGCATTCCGGGTGAGGGTGAAGAAGAATAATGTGGATCCGTTTAATGATTCCATTGACAGCCATCATATTATTTTTATTGGAGCCCGAATTTGCATTGTTCTCACCGATTGAATGGAACGGGGAACTCTTTTATTTTGTGCCCCGTTTTCTTATCCTTTATTTGATTTTTCTTTCCATTTATTACAATCCAAAACGCGCGGTATTATATGGTTTGATTTTTGGACTCTTGTACGATGTGTTTTACATTGATATCATTGGTTTATACACTGTGTTGTACCCGCTCGTTTGTTATATTGCCAGTTGGTCTGTAAAATATATCCATCAACATTTGACGATTACAACCATTTTATCCGTATTATTGGTTGCTTTAATGGAAATGGTATTATATTATTTCTTCCTTTTAATTCAATTCACAAATTTGCCATTTATGGAATTTTTCATGAATCGATTAATCCCTTCAATTTTGGCTAATTTTCTTTACTTGATGATGCTTGGCTGGGCCTTTAAATATTTAATAGATGCGAGAGTGTTGCAAAAGATTCGTGAACTTTCTTAATTTAACCAAGCGAGAGGTGTCACTCTTATGAAAAAACAGCTTGTCCATATGAAAGGGACAAAAGACGGCTTAGTGCTTCGGCTTGATGATCAGTGCGCCTACAGCGACTTAGTTGAAGAACTCGAGCGAAAAGTGTCAGAAGGTGGAATCGATGGTAGAGTGAATGTCTCTCTCGATTTAGGCTATCGCTACCTTCTCGAACCGCAAAAGCAAGAATTGATCAATATTATTGAACACCCCGGAAAAATGGTCGTATCAAAAGTGTTTAGCAATGTCATTACAGTGGAAGAAAACGATGCAAAAAACCAAGGGAATCAATGCGATACATACGTAGGCATTGTGCGCTCAGGGCAAATTATTCAGGCGCCAGGGGATATCATTGTCATCGGCGATGTGAATCCGAATGGAAAGATTGAAGCTGGCGGAAACATTTATGTGCTTGGGAAATTAAAAGGGGTTGCTCACGCAGGAATTGGCGGAAACCGGGATGCGATTATCGCCGCTTCCTGGTTCGAGCCGACCCATATTTACATAGCGGATGTCATCGAAGTGATGACGAATGAAAAACCGATTGTAAGAGAACATGCGGAGCAATTATTTGCATATATAAATACAAAAGGAATTATTTCATATGACCGATTACAAGAAGTGCGAAAAATACGGCCATTACTAAACACAAAAGGAGGTAGCTAATGTGGGGGAAGCGATTGTAATCACTTCAGGTAAAGGCGGAGTTGGAAAAACAACAACAACAGCTAACCTAGGTACAGCTTTGGCACTTCAAGGCAAAAAAGTGTGCCTGGTGGATACAGATATCGGTCTAAGAAATTTGGATCTCGTACTTGGCCTCGATAATCGAATCATCTATGATTTGGTGGATGTAGTGGAAGGGCGCTGTAAAATTCATCAAGCATTAGTGAAAGATAAACGCGTTGATGATAAGTTGTTTTTGTTGCCTGCTGCCCAAACGACGGATAAAAATGCAGTGACACCTGAACAGATGAAAGCATTGATTGACGAACTGAAACGGGAATTTGAATATGTTCTGATCGATTGTCCGGCAGGAATTGAACAAGGATACCGAAATGCCGTTGCCGGTGCAGATAGCGCCATTGTGGTCACTACACCTGAAATTTCTGCCGTGCGGGATGCCGACCGAATCATCGGTTTGCTTGAACAAGAGGAAATCAATCCACCAAAGCTGATCATCAACCGGGTTCGAAAAGATTTGATCAATCAGGGCGATTGCATGGACATCAATGAAATTACTACCCATCTTTCTATTGATCTATTAGGTATTATTGTTGATAACGAGGATGTCATTGCCTCATCCAATAAAGGGGAACCGATTGTCATGGATCCGAATAATAAAGCTTCATTGGGCTATCGCAACATTGCGCGGAGAATATTGGGTGAATCGGTGCCATTAATGACGTTGGATGAAGGGCAAAAAGGTGTATTCAGAAGACTGATTTCGATTTTTTCAAAATAATAGATTCCTATAAAAAGGCTGTATAAAAGATTCGTCGCTTTGTTGTTGGACAAAATACCGGCAAAGCGGGCGTTACTTTTGGACAGTCTTTTTCTGTTTTCCTCCCATTCTCATTTTTCAACAAATAGAATCGTATTTTCATCTCGTTCATATAATAAGGAAAAATGGGAATGGATGAGGGTATGGCTAAAAAGTGGAAATGGATTGCAGCATTGTTCCTTTGTATCTGTGTGCTCGCCGGCAACCATCTCCAGGAGACCGGGAAGATTCCGGTTGATGTGAAAAGAATCGTGTACAGCTCTGAAGATTTGACCTTCATGCGCAACATGCTTCGGGAGATTTTTGATAAAGATTCAAAAGACACAATCGCTGTTTCTTCAGAGCCGATTAATCAGGAACTGCTGACCTTTGTACAAGTTAAGCCCTATTACAAAGGCTATCTGTTCACCTATGAGGAATCGGTGCCACTGGTTGCCATCGACCATGGACTCGTCGTCTACACGGGATATTCCAAAGATACGGGGAAAACGATTTCAGTCTATTATGAAGATGATACGACAGTGACTTATGGCAATGTGGATTCTTTCTCATTGCTGCCTTATACATCGATCGAACGAGGAAGTACGATCGGCAAGAAAGAACCGGGAGATTTGTACATTCAAGTGGAAAAGGATGGGAACATTTTAAACTTGGAAGAGACATTATTATGGATGAAAGAGCATATGCGGCCATGATGCGTATGACCATTCATCCATTATTTTTACCCCTTTTATTCGGGTTGATCCTGTATGGGAATGTTTCCTATTATGCCCTCATTTTATCTTCATTGCTGATTCATGAACTGGGGCATCTTCTTGTCGCTTGGCTTCTGGGGGTAAAGGTGGAACGTTGCGTCATCATGCCGTATGGTGGGGAAATAGAATTGAAGGGCGGTTATGCTTTATCCCCACACAAGCAACTTCTCATCAGTATAGGCGGACCCGTCGCCACATTCTGCTGCATGTTGATGGCTCCCTTTTTGGATCCTTTGTTGGCCAAGCCGTTGATCAAAATTCAAATGGTGCTTTTGCTGATTAATTTGATTCCTGTCTGGCCGCTTGACGGGGGAAGAATCGTTTTTTCCCTCATTTTGATCTTCTCGAAAAAGGCGAAAACGTACGAATTGTTTCTAGCCATTTCTTTCATACTGATCACGTTGTCGGTCATCATCACTTTTGTATTGCTGCCCAAAACGATCTTTCTCTTTATTCTAGCCATCTTTCTTTGGATCAAGGTGATTCAAGAATGGCGGTATCGGAAATACCGGATTGCTTTTGAAAAATATGTATTGAATCGATTGACTTAACCCATTGAGTGTGATAACATTTCATTTGTTATGTAGCACCTGTGCTACAACCGCTCTGGGAGGGTTTTTAAGCATCTTTTGATCACCTTTCCACAGGCGAGTCTTAGACTAGAGGAGGTGCAATGAAATGTACGCTATTATTGAAACTGGTGGTAAACAGTACAAAGTTGAAGCTGGACAAGAAATCTACGTAGAAAAATTAGGTGTTGAGCCTAACGAAACAGTAACTTTCGATAAAGTTCTTTTCGTAGGTGGCGAAACAGTGAAAGTTGGTACTCCAACAGTAGAAGGCGCAACTGTAACTGCGAAAGTGGTGAAAGAAGGCCGCGGCAAAAAAATCACTGTTTTCAAATACAAACCTAAGAAAAACTATCGTCGTAAACAAGGTCACCGTCAACCATACACAAAATTAGTCATCGAATCAATCAATGCATAAGAGGTGGCCGGATGATTACGGTAACCATTCATCACGACGAAAATCGCCGTGTATCTGCCTTTGAGTTTTCTGGACATGCCGAATACGATGAACCGGGAAAAGATTTGGTATGTGCGGGCGCATCGACCATCGCCATCGGTACGGTCAATGCGATTTATGCACTGTTGAATATTGAACCGAAAATCGAACAGGCAACCGAGGGCGGAGGCTATTTGAAAGTAGACTTGCCGACGGATATAGATGCTCAATTGGATGAGAAATTGCAGTTGATTGTGCAAGTGATGACAGCACAAGTATATTCGATGGTACAAAACTACGGCCAATATATTCAAATCAAGTACAAGCAAGTAGGAGGTGGAACACAGTGAAATACTTGTTAACATTAGACCTTCAATTCTTCGCTTCCAAAAAAGGGGTAGGTTCTACTAAAAACGGTCGTGACTCTGAAGCAAAACGCCTTGGCGCAAAACGTGCGGATGGTCAATTCGTAACTGGAGGATCAATTCTTTACCGTCAACGCGGTACAAAAATTTATCCAGGTTTGAACGTAGGCCGCGGTGGTGACGATACACTTTACGCTAAAGTTGATGGTATCGTACGTTTCGAACGTATGGGACGCGACAAGAAAAAAGTAAGTGTATACCCTGTTGCTAAAGAAGCATAATGTGAACGGATTTGAAAGGACTGCAAACGTGCAGTCCTTTTTTATATTTAAAAAAAGGGCTCTATAATATTTGGTGTTGGTGAGTATAAACCAGCACCAATTTTTTTGAACAAAAAAAAATGAGACAGTGACAAAACTCTGGTAAAATGTAATCGCCAAAACACATTTTCCAAAGGAGTTGTGTCACATGTCTCACCATCATTCTATACGAAACCTACTCAATATAAAAGATAAAAATATCACATTTGATGAAAATTTTTGTGCAGAAGAACTCATTAAAGGGGTCCAATCAAAAGTCTTTTATGGCCAATTAACTTACCAACCAAAAGCGTGCTATGCTTGTGGACATGTCTTTGATGATCAAATCATTAAACACGGTTTTAAAACGTCTCTCATTAAAATGCCTAGTGTTTCAGGTTTTCATACCTACTTAAAATTGCGTAAACAGCGTTATTTCTGTAAACATTGTCATTCCACGTTTACTTTAAAAACGAGCGTCGTGGCTAAAAACTGTTGTATTTCCAACAATACTAAAGTATCGATTGCTTTAAACGCCAAAGATAAAATATCCGAAAAAGATATTGCGATGAAACATAATGTTTCTCATGCCACTGTCAGTCGAGTCATTGACAGCTTTTATATCTACTATCAACCAAATGTTCACTACCTTCCAAAGCATTTGTGTTTTGATGAGTTTAAATCAGTGAAATCCGCAGCTGGAGCGATGTCCTTTATTTTCTGTGACTCTGAAACGGGGGAGATGGTGGATATCGTGGAGGACCGAAGATTACATGTCCTCAAAGAGTATTTCTTACGGTATTCCAAGAAGGCGAGAGATGCGGTAAAAACGATTGTCATCGATATGTACAGCCCTTATATTTCCTTAATCCAAGAAGTTTTCCCTAAAGCGGAAATCATACTCGACAAATTCCATATCCTCCAACTATTTAGCAGAGCTTTAAACAAAACGCGCATCAACGTCATGAATCGGGATAAAAAGAATTACAATAAATTGAAAAAATACTGGAAGCTCCTTCTGAAAGATCAAACAAAACTTGATTATAAGAACTATAAATATCATCGTTGCTTTAAAAAGCATATGTGTGAGGTGGAGATTCTCCACTATCTCATTGATTTAGATTCTGAATTAAAAGCGTCCTATGAGTTATACCAATACGTTCGCCATTGCATCAAAACCAAAGACTTTGAGCTCCTAAAGAAAACATTAGAGAATAAACAAAATATCGTTTCCAGCTATATGAAAACCGCCATCAAGACAATCAACAAATACATCAATTACATGGAGAATACGTTGAAATATGATTATAGCAACGGCATTTTAGAGGGGATTAATAACAAAATCAAAGTGATTAAACGCATTTCTTTCGGTTATCGATCCTTCTATCACTTTAGAAACCGAATATTCATTACCCAAAACTTAGCGAAAATAAAAACAGCTTAGGGGAACCTCGAATTTCCCCTAAGCCATCCGATTACATATTACCAAATAATGTCACTAAAATTTATTCACCAACACCATTTGACAAAGAACCAAAAAAAGTCGGTCTGAAAGAAGAAATACGAATGAAAACTTGCTATACTAAAAAAGGTATTCCTAAGCAGTACTGTATGGGAGTGGGGGAGTTGACGAAACTTTCTATTCGTGAAATTTTGAGGGCTGCAAACCATGATTTTATTAATCAGCTTCAATTGATCAAAATGAATTTGGATTTGGACCGGATTGACGACGCGAAAAAAATTATAGAAAATTATTGCAATCAATATAAATCTTTTTCAAATTTGAATAAATTGAATTGGCCGAAAACCGTCGAATGGATTCAAACCTTCCCGTATCGTTTTCCCTCAATCGAGTTTCTGCTAAAAAGTAATGTGACAATGACGCCAAAGGTGAAAAAAGATGAGGAAACTGTCGAATACTTAGAAAAGACGATTCAGCGTGTTTATCCTCATCTCGACCCATATACCGAGCAGCAATTACTGATGGAAGTGGAAGCGGATGAAGAGATCGTGAAAATCACCTTTGACTTGCATGGAAAGTGGGACGTTGAGCCTTTCCATTCAGAGATATTGGACAACCATGTGGGAATGTCGGTTGAAAAAGAATCCTTCGATCATTGGAAATATGTTTTAACCATTAAGGAGTGAAAGTATGTTTGTTGATCACGTAAAAATATATGTTAAAGGCGGAGACGGCGGGGATGGAATGGTGGCCTTCCGCCGCGAGAAATATGTTCCCTATGGCGGACCGGCTGGAGGCGACGGAGGAAGCGGCGGGAACGTTGTGTTTGAAGTGGATGAAGGTTTGCGCACATTGATGGATTTCCGTTACAACCGCCATTTTAAAGCGTCCCGCGGCGAAAATGGCATGAGCAAAGGAATGCACGGAAAAAATGCCAAAGATTTGATTGTAAAAGTCCCTCCAGGCACGGTAGTCATCAATGAAGAGACCGGGAAAGTCATTGCGGATTTGGTTGAACATGGACAGCGGGCAATCATAGCGAAAGGCGGCCGCGGAGGACGGGGAAACATGCGCTTTGCCACACCGGCAAATCCGGCGCCGGAAATTGCGGAAAAGGGTGAGCCGGGGCAAGAATTAAATGTTATATTGGAATTAAAATTGTTGGCGGATGTGGGCCTTGTCGGCTTCCCGAGTGTCGGTAAATCGACATTGCTTTCCGTAGTTTCCGCAGCGAAGCCGAAAATCGGCGCTTACCACTTTACAACCATCGTTCCCAATCTTGGCGTTGTCGAAACGGATGATGGCCGAAGCTTCGTCATGGCCGATTTGCCGGGATTAATTGAAGGGGCCCATCAAGGTGTCGGTTTGGGCATCCAATTCTTGCGCCATATCGAACGCACGAGAGTCATTGTCCATGTGGTGGATATGTCCGGTATGGAAGGCCGGGACCCTTACGATGATTATGTAAAGATCAACAAAGAGTTGGAACAATACGATTTGCGCCTGACAGAGCGTCCTCAGATCGTAGTTGCCAATAAAATGGACATGCCTGGTGCGGAAGAAAATTTGGTAGAATTTAAGAAAAAAATCGGGGATGACATAAAAGTATTCCCAATCTCCGCTCTTACAAAGAAAGGGCTTAAACCATTGCTGCATGAAATCGCAGACTTGTTGGAAGTAACCCCTTATTTCGAATTGCATGATATCGCGGATGAAAGCGATGCAACGGTTTTATATAAACATGAGAAAAAAGAACGGGATTTTGCAATTACCCGCGATGATGATGGCGCTTATGTTCTAAGTGGGGATACGATCGAACGGCTCTTTAAGATGACAGACTTTAGCCGGGATGAATCGGTCCGCCGTTTTGCAAGACAGCTCCGCCATATGGGCGTGGATGACGCTTTAAGGGAACGTGGAGCCCAAGACGGGGATACGGTGAGAATTTTGGATTATGAGTTTGAATTCATCGAATAATTGGGGGGGATGGAGATGAAAAATGTTGCTGAACAACGCTATTATCTGGTGCGGGAAGATGTGCTGACCGATGCGATGCAAAAAACATTGGAGGCAAAGCGGTTATTGGAATCGGGCAAGGTCAACTCGATATGGGATGCGGTGAAACAAGTGGATCTTTCAAGAAGCGCCTTTTATAAATATCGGGATGCCGTCTTTCCCTTTCACTCCATCGTAAAAGAGAGAATATTGACCATGATTATCCAATTGCAGGATCAAAAGGGGACATTGGCCAAAGTATTGGAAATTATTACAGAAGCCCATTGCAATATTTTGACAATCCATCAAACGATTCCGATTCAAGGCCGGGCCAACGTAACCCTTTCCTTGGATGTAACGAGCATGATCATGGATTTGCATGAACTGATCAAAAAGATGAACGATTTGGAATTTGTTGAATCAGCAGAAGTCATAAGCTCTGGAGCTTTATGATAAATTCTGCGGATAAATGGTGTCATGAATGGTTGATAGGAGGCTTAATGGTGACGAACAATGAATGGAAGTACCGGGTTGCCTATTTAGGGCCGGAAGCTTCTTTTACGTATCTGGCAACAAGGGATGTATTCCCAAATGAATGGATCATTGCTTATAGAACAATTCCGGAATGCATTGACGCTGTAACGAATGATATGGTGGATTATGCCGTTGTGCCCTTGGAAAACGCTTTGGAAGGCACGGTGCCACTGACGATCGATTACTTATTCCATGAAGCCAATTTATATATTATTGGGGAAATCAAACTAAAAATCCAGCAGCATTTAATGGTGAATAAAGCGCAAAAAGATAATTGGGAAAAAATTGAAGGGATCTATTCCCATCCCCATGCATTGGCTCAATGCCATAAATATTTATTTTATCGCTTTAGCCATGTGCCGTTGCACCAAACGACCTCCACGGCGGAAGCGGCAAAGATGGTGGCGGAAAACCCTGATAAATGCATTGCGGCCATTGGGAATGCCTCTTCTGCGGAAAAGTACGGTTTGGAAATCGTTGAGGAAAATATCCATGATTTCCATTTCAACCATACCCGCTTTGTGATTTTATCCAAGCACAATACCCGCTTGCCGATCGAAAATTCGGATGGCCAGCCGAAAACGATGCTGATGCTGACGCTGCCTCATGATGATTCGGGAGCCTTGCATCAAGTGCTTTCCGTTTTTGCCTGGAGAAAATTGAACTTGAGCAAAATTGAATCCCGTCCGTTGAAAACGGGTTTGGGCAACTATTTCTTTATCATTGATGTGCTCGCGGATGAAAATGAACCGATGATGAAATGGGCTTTGGAGGAATTGCAATCGCTCGGATGCACCGTCAAATCACTCGGAACTTATTATACATATAATGCATCGGAGTGATGAATGCTGAAAAAGATTGTGCTGTTTGATGGGGAATGCGGTTTTTGCCACCGTGGCGTGCAATTTATCATCAAAAGAGATCCCCGGAAAATTTTTCAATTTGCTTCCCTGGAAAGCGAAATCGGCAAACATTTATGCGCCCATTATCAAGTTCCTTCCGGTTTGGAAAGTTTGATCCTTATTGAAAATGGAAGGTATTATGCAAAATCCGCCGCAGTGCTGCGCATTTGCAGAAAGTTGAGCGGTCCATGGAAGGTTTTTTATTTATTTTGGATACTCCCGCCTTTTCTCCGGGATGTTCTGTATGATATGGTGGCAAAAAACCGCCATCTCTTTGGAAAAAAAGATGCATGCCCACTGCCCGGGAAAGAAGATTTGGAACGGTTTCTTTCATAAGAAGGGCTGTTTGGAAAGCAAAAGATTCCAAACAGCCCGATTTTTCCAATCATTTCCCAATTATTATAAGTTCATTACCCTTCATCAAAAAAGAGCCAATGAAGATTGTGACGCCTTCTCGATCTTCATTGGCTCTTATTTGATTATTCCTCCACCAAATATCCCTTTTCCCGAAGTCTTCTTTCAGCTTCTTCGATTTGTTCGATCGTTGGAGCGGAAATGACATGCAGATGCGTGCCGTTAGTTAAGACGGAAAGGTAAGTTGCCTTCGTTTCTTCCACTTTATTCAGAAAATTTTCCACGTCTATCCGGGATGACAACATCATCGAAGCGGTAATTTCCCCGTATACCGGATGTTCGACAATGACGTTCTTGATCGTCACCCCGCAATCAACGATCGTCATCATTTCATCCTCCGCCTCTTCCGCTGTATGTATACATACTATTTTCTTTTCAATGAGCGAATCGGTATCTTCCTGACTCAAATATAAATACCCTTGACTGGTTGAAATGATTGGCAAATTGCGGGCCTTCAACAAATTCATATCGTTCACAATCACTTGCCGGCTGACGTTTGCATATTTTGCTAATTGAGTTCCGGTAATCGGTTTTTTTGCATCCTTTAACAAATTCAATAATTCATTTCTTCGTTCTTCCCCAAGCATTTTTTTCATAGAGCAACACCTTCTAATCAACAAATTATGTGTATACGGATAAGCCTTCAAAACATAGTTTAACACGAGGTGGATGTAAGCGCATATTTTTGTGACCTTTTTGTTTAACCGACATATTATAAAACGAGAGAAGGAGGATGTTTGTGCGAACACACATTGTACAAAAAGGAGATACACTTTGGAAAATTGCCAAGCAATATGGAATCGATTTTGAGGAGTTAAAAAGACTAAATTCCCATTTAGCAAATCCGGATTACATTGTGCCTGGTATGGAAATTATTTTACCAGATGACCATTCCATTCGGAAACCGTCGCAAGTCCAAAAAGAGTTGCCTGAAAAAGCAAAAACGGTTGAAGCGCCGAAAAAGGAAAAGAAAGCGGAGACTCCGCCAAAGGCAAAAGAAATTGTATTACCGGAGAAAAAACAGCCGGTGGAAAAGGAAATGAAATTGCCGGAAATTCCACCGACACCGCCAGTGCCACAAATTGTGCCAATTCCTCAACAAGTGCATCCACATGAAAAGACGGAATTCCATTTGGATTTTTCTCCGCATTTAAACATACAGCGCCACATGGCACAGCCGCAATTCATGCCAATTCCGCAACCGGTGATGCCGCAGCCGATTTTTATAGAAATCCCTCAACAAGCACCACAAGCAGAGAAAAAGGAAGAAGAGAAGGAAAAAGTGATTGAAAAAGAAGTGGAATATATACCGGTGCCTCAGACACATGTTGAATATGTTCCTGTGCCGCAACCAATCTATATCCCTTGCATTCCACAGCAAGTTCATCCTTGCCATTGCAAACCGCGAAGAGTGGAACACTGCGGTTGCAGGGAACCTGAACATGTTCACCACCATGCTCAACCATATTTCGCGGGCCCACACATGTTGCCGCCTTGCCCGGACTATTCGCAAATGCAGTATCAGATGATGCCGCAAGGATTTGGAATGCCATATGGAGTTCTGCCGACACAGGAGTTGGACTACGAACACCAGCAATATGCCGGAGCGTTGCCGCAAATGGATGCAACTATTGAAGAAGTGCAAGATGATGCAGATTGGCTGTACGACTCCGCTTCGGAAGGGGAAGAAACAAAAGAGCAGGTGACAATCAGTGAAGATTATAGCCAATCCCAGGAACAATATCAGGATTATAAAGGTTTTGAACAAGCAACATTGCCTTCATATGATTATGCTCAATTTCCACAAGGCTTTTTCCCAATGGAACAAGGATATTATCCACCAGCCAATCAATACATGCCGCAACCAATGTATCCGCATTTCGAACAGGGGACGCATCCATATTTTCAGCAATATCCAGCGGGTATGAATCCTTGTGCACCACAATTTAAACCGTGGTCATATTAAATGCAAATCAAAAATAATATTCGGAAGCAACATAAAGGGAATGAAACATTGTTCATAAAAAAGTACGATCAAATTCACGTATTTGAAAAAGTGGCACTTATTCACGAAGAATTGGAAAAAATTCAGTTTCCCCACATCATTCCTTTAAAAAAATCAAATGAACCTTATTCACTTGTTCAAGGTTGGCAAAAGAACAGTTACAGCGCGGATTTTGCCAAAGCGAAACATCGCAGGAAAGCGGTGAAAATTCTAAAAGAGCTCCATGAAACGAATCATCTGATCGAGTGGAGTCGTTATTCCGTCATTCCAAAACTCAATCTAATACAAAAGTGGAATGCAAGGTTGGAACGTTTCTTACTGCAAGAAAATGAGCTGGTAAAATATTTGCGCCACCACTTTTATGATATTGTCCTTTACGCAAACAAAGCGTTGAAAAAGATTCGTCAAAAACCGGGACCAACTCCGAACCGATTGAGCCTGCTCCATGGGGATGTGGTTCATCATAATTTCTTAATCACAAAGAATGGAATGAAATTGATCGATTTCGATTTGGCGGTCGTTGGCGATGCGGCGGAGGAAATGATTTTGTGGATGCACCGGGCACTTCCAAATATGGATTATGACATTGAAACATTATTACAAGAAAATAAATATTTAAGAGAGATTTGCCTCCCAAAATTACACTACTTGCAATACCCAAACGAACTATTGAGAGAATGGCAATATGTTTTGTATCTGGGGGATCATGAAAAAGATGCTTTTTTAGAATATATAATGCCGTTTACGGAAAACGCGTTAAGACATTGGCCTGAATTCATCGCAACAACGGAAAAAATTCAGGAAATGTTTGAAGTGGGATAAACTACGAGATTATGATAATATAGAATGGAAATAGAAAATAGGTGACCGTCATCATAAGACGGTCTTTCTTTTGTTTTCTATAAAGTGTTTATTGAATAAACACGGGTGATTGTGAGGAATGAACATGTATGATTATATCATCGGACAGGTGACGCGAATCACCCCGGAATACATCGTGTTGGAGCAAAGCGGGATTGGCTATGCAGTGATGACGCCAAATCCATATGCCTTTAGAGTAAATAATGAAAATCAAAAAATCTTTATACATATGCATATCCGTGAAGATGCGCATCAGTTGTTCGGTTTTAAAACATTGGAACAGCGGGAACTTTTCCGGAAGCTGATTCAAGTGTCCGGCATTGGTCCGAAAAGCGCTTTGTCCATCTTGGCGAGCGGCAATCCATCGCAAGTTGTTGCCGCGATTGAAATGGAAGATGAGGCATTTTTAGTGAAGTTTCCTGGCGTTGGCAAGAAAACCGCAAGACAAATGATTCTTGATTTAAAAGGAAAACTTGGTTCACTTCTTGAACATGTGGAACTTCCAAGCGCCCAGGATGAACTGCCGTTATTCGGGGGCAATTCCCATCAACAAGAGTTGGATGAGGCCGTGTTGGCCCTTAAGGCATTGGGTTATTCTGAAAAAGAATTGGCAAAAATCCTGCCGGAATTAAAAGCCAAAGAAGATTTGGAAACAACCGAACACTATATGAAATATGCATTAAAACTGTTGTTAAACACGAAGTAACAAGGAGGGCGGCAAGTGGATCGGATTGTATCTAGCGAAGCAAATGAATCGGAACAACAATACGAGCTTTCCCTCAGACCCCAATGGTTGTCCCAATATATCGGGCAGCAACAAGTGAAAGAGAATTTAAAGATTTTTATTGAAGCGGCAAAAATGAGGAAAGAGTCCTTGGACCATGTGCTGCTGTATGGCCCCCCAGGACTCGGGAAAACCACATTGGCCAATATCATTGCCAATGAATTGGGGGTCAATATACGGCTTACGAGCGGTCCTGCCATTGAACGGCCGGGTGACTTGGCGGCCATTGTCAATTCATTGGAACCGGGGGATGTTCTTTTTATTGATGAAATACACCGGCTTTCCCGGGCAATAGAAGAAGTGCTTTATCCCGCGATGGAAGATTTTTGTCTTGATATCGTCGTCGGAAAGGGACCTGAAGCGCGATCCATCCGATTGGACTTGCCGCCTTTCACATTGGTGGGGGCGACAACAAGGGTCGGCTCATTGTCAGCACCTTTAAGGGATCGTTTCGGCGTATTATTGAGACTGGATTTTTATGATGAAGAATCTTTGATTGAAATTGTCAAAAGAAGTAGTAAACTGTTTGAAGTGGATATTGATGACAAAGCGGCAGAGGAGATTGCGAGACGCTCCCGCGGGACTCCCCGGATTGCCAATCGCTTGCTGAAACGGGTGCGGGATTATGCGCAAGTGATCGGGAACGGATGGATTACCCTTGACATTGCCAAACAGGCTTTGGAACTGCTTCAAGTGGACCGTTTTGGATTGGATCAGATTGACCATAAATTGCTGCAAAGCATGATTGTCCAATTCAACGGGGGACCGGTCGGACTCGATACGTTGGCTGCTTCGATCGGCGAAGAACGCATCACCATTGAAGATGTGTACGAACCTTACTTGATGCAAATCGGATTTATTCAACGGACGCCACGTGGCCGGGTTGCGACAAAACTAGCTTTTGAACATCTTGGTTATACTTATCATGAAACTAAGTAAAAGGAAGTTTAAGTATGAAAATAGAAGAATTTGATTTTGATTTACCTGAAGAATTGATTGCCCAAACACCGCTCGAGGATCGCGCCGCAAGCAGACTTCTTGTGGTGACACCTTTTACAAAGGAGATTGAACATCATCAATTTTCGCATATTATAAATGAGCTGAATCCCGGTGATTGTCTTGTGTTGAATGATACCCGCGTGATGCCTGCACGGCTTTTTGGCGTGAAGGAAGAAACAGGGGCGCACGTGGAAGTATTGTTATTAAAACAATTGGAAGATGACAAGTGGGAGACATTGGTCAAACCGGCCAAAAGGGTAAAAATCGGCACAACCATCACCTTTGGGGATGGACGGATGAAAGCGACCTGCACGGACATCCTCGAACACGGCGGACGGGTTTTCGAGTTCCATTATGACGGCATTTTTTATGAAGTGCTGGACAAGCTCGGAGAAATGCCGCTGCCACCATATATTCATGAAAAGTTGGAAGATAAAGAACGCTACCAGACGGTTTATGCAAAAGAAGTCGGTTCGGCTGCGGCGCCCACTGCGGGACTTCATTTCACGGAAGAACTGCTGGAACAGATCCGGAATAAAGGGGTGGAAATTGTCTTCATCACCCTTCATGTTGGATTGGGCACTTTCCGTCCGGTGACAAGCGATACAATCGAGGAACACAAGATGCATTCAGAATTTTACAGCATCAGTGAAAGCGCCGCTGAAACGATCAACCGCGTGAAGGCGAACGGCGGAAAAGTGATTGCTGTCGGCACCACATCCACAAGAACCCTTGAAACCGTCGCTTCCAAATATGATGGGAAAATCAAGGCGGAACAAGGTTGGACGGATATTTTTATTTATCCGGGCTATGAATTTAAATGCATTGACGGACTTGTTACAAACTTCCATCTGCCTAAATCCACCCTTGTCATGCTTGTCAGCGCATTGGCCGGAAAAGAAACGATTTTCCATGCATACAGTGAAGCGATCAAAGAGCGGTACCGTTTCTTCAGTTTCGGGGATGCGATGTACATCAGACCGAAACAATAGAACTCAATCAATCGAAGTACTGTTTATACTTTAGATGAAGAGAGGAATTATTGATGACTCAACCAGCAATTCGTTATGAACATATAAAAACATGTAAACAATCAGGCGCGAGGTTAGGGATCGTCCATACGTCGCACGGTTCTTTTGAAACACCAGCCTTCATGCCTGTGGGAACGCAGGCGACGGTAAAAACGATGTCGCCTGAAGAGCTGAAAGAAATCGGGGCAGGCATCATCTTGTCAAACACATACCATTTATGGCTCAGACCGGGAAATGATATCGTGAAAGAGGCGGGCGGCCTCCACAAATTTATGAATTGGGACCGTCCGATTTTGACCGATTCCGGCGGATTTCAAGTATTTTCCTTGAGCGATCTTCGGAAAATTGAAGAAGAAGGGGTTTATTTCCGCAACCATCTGAACGGGGACAAACTGTTTTTGAGCCCTGAAAAATCCATTCAAATTCAAAATGATTTGGGGTCAGACATTATCATGGCCTTTGATGAGTGTCCCCCATATCCAGCATCCTACGACTATATGCTGCAAAGCGTCGACCGGACAACGCGCTGGGCAAAGCGATGCAAAGAAGCCCATCAACGTCCGGAAGAGCAAGGTTTGTTCGGCATCGTCCAAGGCGGCGAATTTGAAGATTTAAGAAAGCGTTCCGCGGAAGCCCTTGTGGAACTGGATTTGCCAGGGTATGCGGTCGGCGGTTTATCGGTAGGGGAACCAAAAGATGTCATGTACCGCGTTCTTGAATTTACAACCCCATTACTGCCGGAGAATAAGCCCCGCTATTTAATGGGAGTCGGTTCACCGGATGCTTTGATTGAAGGGGCGATCCGGGGCATTGACATGTTTGACTGTGTGTTGCCTACAAGAATTGCCCGTAACGGCACGCTCATGACATCACAAGGCCGCCTTGTGATCAAAAACGCCCAATATGCACGGGATTTTGGCCCACTCGATCCAAACTGCGATTGTTATGCATGCAAAAACTATTCCCGTGCTTACGTGCGCCATTTGCTCCGGACAGGCGAAATCTTTGGATTGAGACTGACAACGTACCACAATCTTTACTTCTTGTTAAGATTGATGGAAAAAGTGAGACAGGCTATCAGGGAAGACCGGTTGCTTGACTTCCGTGATGAATTTTTCGAACAATATGGCTTCAATAAGCCGAATGCAAAGAATTTTTGATGCATAAAAAATGAAAGATTGAAAAAAACGAGTTTTTTTAAATAAATTAGAAAATAAAATCGATTTTTACCAATGTTTTATACTATACTTATGAAGTGAGAATCAGAAAGGGGAGTCAACAAGTGGAAACATTATATAATTTACTACTGATCATCATTATGTTTGTGGCGATGTGGTTCATTTTGATTCGTCCAGCCCAAAAGCGCCAAAAAGCTACGCAAGAAATGCAAAATAATTTAAAACGCGGAGATAAAGTGGTGACAATCGGGGGGCTTCACGGAGAAGTCGAGTCTTTGGAAGATTCAGTGGTTTATCTTCTTGTAGATGGGAAAACCCGCTTAAAATTTGAACGTCAAGCAATTGGACGAGTAATCAACGATTAATCAAGTGGAATAGAAAAAATGAAGAAAAAGGTTTACCTGTTTCCTATAAAGGTAAACCTTTTTTATTTTGCATAGTTGATGGGCACTTCGCAAACAATAGAAAAGAAAGGGTGTGGGTGTATGGAAATATATTTGCAGATCCTTTTCCGAACCGTTTTTTTATATATTCTTGTTTTAATCGTCTTTCGCCTGATGGGAAAACGGGAAGTCGGCGAATTGAGCATCATGGATTTGGTCGTTTTTGTGCTGATTGCAGAATGTGTGGCTTTCTCTATAGATGAGTTGGAAAAGCCCATATTTGAGAATGTTTTTCCAATTTTGATTTTATTAGGCATTCAATATTTAAATTCAATGCTTGCATTAAAAAGTAAAAAACTGCGCGATTTAATCGATGGAGATCCATCGATTATTGTGGAAGACGGCGTCATCAATCAAGAGGAAATGAAAAAGCAGCGCTACAATTTGGATGACTTGTTCCAGCAAATGCGTGAACAGCGCATTTCATCCGTTCAACAAATCAAATATGCATTTCTGGAACCGTCCGGTAAACTATCAATCTTTTTAAGAGACGATGAACCGGTAGTTTTCCCATTGATCGTGGACGGCTATATTGTGGACCGGCATTTGCAATTTATTGAAAAAGACAGGGAATGGCTGTTGGAAACCTTAAAAAAGAAAGGGTATGACAATCCCGAGGAAATTTTTTACTGTTGTTATGAAAATTATGATTTGCATATTCAATTAAAATCTGCGACCAAAAACGGATCGTAAATATCGAAAATCGCTCCATTTAAATTGATTTGTCAGAAGCAGAAGGAACGTCAACAACAGGATTGTCAATGCACTGTCTTTCCAAAAGCCAAATGAGATTTTACTGAGCAAATAATTTTGGATGAAACAAGTAATGATAAAAATCACGTAAGGAATGGCAAAAAACCGGAACCCGGAACTGATCATTTTATGCCCTCTGAGTGTTGCCATATGTAAAAACGATGTCACCAATACTCCGAATCCGATGGCGATAATCGCTCCGTATTCTTGAATAAATGGTTGGGAAGCCAGTACAAACATGACAAATAATTTTCCGATCCCTCCGTAAATGGAGTTCATCATCGCCGGTCTGGCTTCATCAATTGCCTGCAAAATGGAATGGAGAGGGCTTTGTATATAGTAGAAATAGAAAATCGGCGCCAGGATCTTCATAAAACCGCGGTTTTCCTCCAAGTGAAAGAGGCGCATTGCGAGTTCATCGCCATGGAGGAAAAAATAAGTGGCCGCATATGCACCGATAATGGATGAAAGGCGCAAACTTACTCCGATGCGATCGTTCAATAACCTGTGATTGTTTCTTGCCACCGCATCACTTACCGCAGGAATCAGCACAATGGCCAATGCATTCGGAATGAAAGAAGGGAATAACAATAAAGGTACATGTACGCCGGAAATGATTCCGTACAGGGTTGTTGCACCTGCCGCAGTCAGTCCGGCCAATGTCAAGGCTTTCAAAAAGACGATTGGTTCCAAAAACCAGGTGAACGTTCCAAACAATCTGCTCCCGGCACTGGGAATGGCGATTCGCAGTAAAGGCATTGCAGGATAAGGTTTGGTGGAAGATGGTTTTTTCAGTTTCCCTTTTTTTGTTACATAGTGGATGTATAAATAGATGAATGAGATCAATTCGCCAATGGCGGTAATTGCCATTGCATAGGCTGCAGTCAATTCAGGGTTGTCCGGCACGACAAAAAAAGGCAATGCCAAGGTAATCAATACGATGCGCACCAATTGTTCGATCATTTGGGACCAGGCAGTTGCCGAAATGATGGCGATGCCTTGCAAGAATCCCCGGATCAGACCTGAAAAAACGATGATCGGAACAGCACCTAAAGCTATATACAGGGTAATTTTTGTTCCTTCATTATGTAAAAGGGTTTCTGCTAAAAATGGGATGAAAATGATTAAAACGGGCGTAAATAAAATGATGGATAAAACGGACCAAACTGAAGCGGTTTTCATGACCGAATGAAGTTGTCCCATTTGACGTTTCGCATACAGTTCCGCAATCACTTTTGCCACCGCGATCGGAATGCCAAGCTGCAAAACGGAAACGAAAAAGATATACGCGGGATAGGCCGTCATATAAACTCCGACAGCTTCTTCCCCTGCCACTCTCATAAATTGCATTCTATATATGAATCCGAAAAGTTTTGATAAGAAAATGACAACGGTGAGAAAAATTGTCCCTCTAACAAAAGATGCCATTCCTACAGTCCCTTCTCAAGTAATGTTTTTTTCGTTACAATATTTGTATGCTTTCAAATATTCAGTTAAAACAGAACGGTGGAGTGATGAAATAACGATGGTCGAACATGAGCGCTTATTTAAGCAGGTCTTGCCGGTGTTGAACAGTAAATTGGAAGAAATAAAGTTAAATGGTTATGAAGGTATTGCAATCGAAGATCTTTGGAATTTTTGCCTCCAAAAGAAATGGCGGAAGAAAAACTTGGCTGAAATCCGGATTCATGAGGTGGTTTCGACGATTTTTTCTTTAAGGGCTTCAGAAATTGTCAGTCATTTGCAAATACAGCAGTTTCAATCGACGAACTGGTTTTCCGAATTGAATCAGGATGAATTGAAAGAACTGTTAAATCCTGCAAAACATAACAATTCTGACACAGAAAACAACTAGAATCAGTTTGACAGCTTGACTTTCGTGTTCCATAATTAGTTTGTTACATAGGAAATGGAAAGGTATATTTTTACAATTATTTCGAACGATGATTTTTCATTTCAAGTCTATTCCGCAGGGTCCGGGAATATCACGAAAAATTTTTCAGCGTCCCTTGTTCGAAAGATTATTGTAAAGATATGCTTTCATGTGTTTATGTATGTACAAGCATTTGTACATATTGCATCGAGGAGGATTTTAGATGAATTCAAAAAGCCGTATCATAGCCTTTATTGTGGCTGTTGTCGTCCTATTTGGAGCGATGGGTTATACAGTAAAAGGCGTTTTGGAAGATGTAAAACTAGGGCTTGACTTGCAAGGCGGATTCGAAGTTTTATATGAAGTACAACCTTTGAAAGATGGGCAAAAAATTACCCATGATATCGTTGCGGATACGACGACCGCCTTATCAAAGCGGATTGACGCTTTCGGTGTAAGTGAGCCAAGCATACAGGTTGAAGGGGAAAACCGCATCCGCGTTCAGCTTGCAGGAATTGACGATCAATCGTCTGCACGGGAAATGTTATCAAGTACGGCGAATTTAACATTCCGTGACGTCAACGATAATTTATTATTGGACGGTTCGGATTTGAAAGAGGGCGGTGCGGCGGCTTCGTTCGACAATCAAAACCGGCCGATTGTAACATTAACTTTGAAAGACGCGCAAAAATTTGCTGAAATCACTTCGAAAATTTCCAAAATGCCGCAAGGGGAAAATCTGCTCGTAATTTGGATGGACTTTGAAGAAGGAAAAGATTCTTTCAAAAAAGAAGCGGCAAAACCTGATCCAAAATACATTTCGGCAGCATCGGTAAATCAAACATTAAATACAACGGACGTCATGATTTCCGGTAATTTTACCGTTGAGGAAACAAAAAACTTGGCAAGTATCTTAAATGCAGGGGCGCTACCGGTAAAATTGACGGAAATTTATGCGACATCCGTGGGCGCTCAGTTTGGTGAACAAGCATTACAAAGCACAGTATTCGCCAGCATCGTCGGCGTAGCATTAATCTTCATCTTCATGTTGCTTTACTACCGTTTGCCTGGATTCATTTCCATCATCACGTTAACGGTATTCTCATACTTGGTGCTCCTCATCCAAAATTGGATTGGTGCCGTGTTGACGTTGCCGGGGATTGCCGCGCTCGTGCTCGGTATCGGGATGGCCGTGGATGCGAACATTTTGACGGCCGAGCGGATTCGGGAGGAACTCCGGGTCGGAAAATCCGCAGAAGAAGCATTTAAAATCGGATCCAAAGTATCCTTGAGCGCGATTATTGATGCGCAGCTCACAACTTTGCTTGCTGCGGTTGTATTATTCTACTTCGGTACAAGTTCTGTTAAAGGATTTGCAACAACGTTAATCATTTCCATCTTATTGAGTTTCTTAACTTCTGTCTGGTTGTCCCGTGTGCTGCTAGGATTGCTTGTGAAAAGCGGCAAATTCGAAAATCCATTCTTCTATGGCGTTCGCAAATCAAAAATTCACGATCCTTCAGAAGGCGTGGAAACATTAGATTTGTCCACGAATTTTGACCGTTTCGACTTTGTTCATAACCGCAAAAAATTCTATGCCATTTCGTTGGTCATCATCATTCTTGGGGCTATCATGATTGGCATTTTCCGGTTGAACTTGGGCATCGATTTCTCCAGCGGTACGCGTGTGGAAATTTTGACAAATGAACCGACAACTCAGGAAAAAATGGCCGATTATTTGGATAAAATCGGATTTGCTCCGGATGAATTGGTCATCAGCGGAGAAAACAGCGATACCGCTGTTGCAACGTATAAAAAAGACTTCACACAACAAGAAACATTGGATTTGAAAAAGGCGATCATGGATGACTATGGCCATGAACCAAATGTCAGCACCGTTTCCCCAACGGTTGGCCGGGAATTGGTGAAAAATGCGATTAAAGCATTAGCCATCGCTGCCATAGGAATTATCATTTATGTGGCTGTACGCTTCGAATGGAGAATGGGGATTGGTGCGATTGCTTCATTGCTCCATGACGTATTCTTCATGGTTGCGATTTTTAGTGTGTTCCGTATAGAAGTTGACATTACGTTTATCGCCGCGATCTTGACGATTGTCGGTTATTCCATCAATGATACGATTGTTACCTTCGACCGTATCCGTGAAAATGTCGACCATAAAGGTGAAATCAAAACAAAAGAAGCGCTTGCGGACATTGTTAATAAATCTCTCCGCCAAACAATGGGACGTTCCGTGAACACGGTGTTGACGGTCATTGTCGTTGTCGTTGCACTCTTGATCTTCGGGGCGCCGGCTATCCGAAACTTCTCGATTGCCTTGCTGATCGGTTTGGTAACGGGTATGTATTCATCCATTTGTATCGCGGCACAGATTTGGTATACGCTTAAATCAAGAGAAATGGACAAGAAAGGTACAACGTTGAAGAAAAAAGAGAAAAAACAATGGGGTTCAGACGAGCCGGTTGTTTAATGACCGTTTGAATGGGGCTGGGACAAAACTAGCTTCTAGATAGGAAAAAGGAGAATTTGAGTTGGCTCAAATTCTCCTTTTTCCATTTATCCCCATTATTTTTGGTTAGTTGATCTTTGTTGGCCGTGTATTTTCGTAAATTCACGGCCATTAAGGCAATGCCCATTTCATTTTCCACTTTCGATTTTCCTCGAACGGAAAATCGAGTGAAACGCAAATTAGCCTTCAAGAATCCAAAAACTGGTTCTACGTCTATTTTACGTTGACGGAAAATAGAACCAGCTTTTTCTTCTGAAAGCTTCGCTCTTACATATTCTTTTTGTTGTTCCCATTTTTCATTCACCATGACCTTTCGGTGATTGCCTTCCTTTGCTTTTGTGCATGATGAACGAAATGGACATCCTGAACAGTTTTCACATTCATAGATTTTCAATTCTCGTTTGAAACCAGTCTTATCTGTACGTACAGAACGATAACGGAAGGTTACTCGCTGCTGATTTGGACAAATGTAGGTATCACTTTCTTCGTCGTACATCCAATTGTCTGGATGAAATGGATTTTGTTTATATTTCTTCTTTTGTTCTTTCTCATACATGGTATATGGAATAAGTGCCTCACATTTTCGATTCGAAAGGATGTCCTCATAGTTCTGTTCACTACCATAACCAGCATCTGCGACAATATATTTTGGCAATGGAAAATAATGCTTCTCAATCTCATTCAAGAACGGAATCAATGTACGTGTATCAGTAGGATTTGGAAAGATGCTATAAGCTAGTGCGTATTGACCTTCTGTTGCGATTTGTACATTGTATCCAGCTTTCAATTGACCGTTTTTCATATAGTCGTCTTTCATTCGCATGAACGTCGCATCTTGATCTGTTTTGGAATAACTGTTCCGTTCCCCCAAGATGTCCAAGTCTTTTTGGTATTTTTGTTTTCGTAGAATGAAGTCTATTAATTGTTTGTACGCTTGTTTTGGATATTTTCGTTCGCTTCTTAATGCTTTTCGTTCTGTGGCATCGGGCGATGTTTCTATCTTTTGGTCATATTCCTTAATGACTTCATCGACTTGTTGCACCATTTGAGCGAGTTCTTCTACGGACAGTTCTCCCTCATTTTCCCGCTCCATTTCAGGGATGATTTCTTTTTCTAATAGTTCGTTGTATAACTGATTGGACTTTTCAATTAAGTTTTGGTTGTATTTTTCAATGGATTTCTTCCATACGAAAGTAAATTTATTGGCATTCGCTTCAATCTTCGTACCATCGATAAAAATGGCTTCTTGATCGATTAACTTTTCTTCCACCAGTTGGCAACGGAATTGGACAAAACATTGACGAATTAATTCTTTTACTTCCGGATGCACACGAAAACGATTGATCGTCCGATAACTTGGTTCATATCCTTGTGCCAACCACATCATTCGTATACTGTCCTTTAATAGCGCTTCAATTTTTCGACCTGAAAAGACAGACTGCGAATAGGCACACAAAATAATTTTTAGCATCATGCGTGGATGATAAGCAGGACAACCTGTATTTCGAAGAAACGGCTGGAAGGCTTCATTTGGAATACTTTCAACTAAATGGTGAATATGGAAGGCAATATCATTTTCTTGTAATTTTATTTCTAAATCTAGAGGTAAAACTAATTGATTCATGTTATAATATTTAAACATAAGGACCCTTCTTTCTGTTAGTTTTGGTGGTAACTTAATTTTAACAGAAGAGGTCCTTATTTTTTATTGAAAAAATGAAGAACAGCTCATGAAATTTCATTCCAAAATTTCATGAGCTGTTTCCATTTTAGAGGGGGTTTTGTCCCAGCCTCTTTTTGTCTGCCGGCTTCTATAAAATTCATATCCAATTCTATTGAAATTTCGGTATAATGAACTTCGTGAGGAAGTGAGGAAAATGATAGAGTCTACGAAAACGTGGAAGATTCAGAGACCCGATGAAATGTTTGTTCAACAACTTCAAAAGGAATTGGACATTTCCAGTTTAGCTGCAAAAATATTGGCTTCAAGAGTCCAAACGATTGATGAAGCGAAGGATATTTTCTATACAGATGACGATCATTTACATAACCCTTATTTGTTATCGGGAATGAAAGAAGCGGTGGAACGCATTGAGCTCGCCCTGGAACGGGGAGAAAAAATATTGATCTACGGAGATTATGATGCAGACGGTATTACAAGTACAACGGTCATGCTCAATGTGCTGCTTGATTTGGGAGCGGATGTTGACTACGAAATCCCAAACCGCTTTGTCCATGGCTACGGCCCGCATGAAGAATTGTTCAGAAAGGCCCATGAAAATGGAATTCAATTGATTATTACCGTCGATAATGGGATTAGCGGGATTGAACCGATTCGGCTGGCGAAAGAGCTTGGCATGGATGTCATTGTAACGGACCATCATGAACCGGGGGATGAGCTTCCACCTGCAGACGTTATCGTTCATCCGAGAATTCCGGAAGGGCATTATCCTTTTGGCGAATTGGCGGGGGTAGGAGTGGCATTTAAACTGGCCCACGCTTTATATGGAGAAGTGCCTGAACATTTATTCGAGTATGTGGCAATCGGTACCATTGCGGATTTGGTGCCATTGAGAGGGGAAAATCGGTACCTTGCAAAAAAGGGGATTGAATATATCCGGCATTCAAACCGGCCATGGGTTCAGGCATTATGTGAGGTCTCAGGTGTGAAACAGCATGAAATCGATGAAGAGGTCATCGGATTTTATTTTGGCCCCCGTTTAAATGCGATTGGCCGTTTGGATGATGCAAAACCCGGCGTGGAATTTTTAATGAGCGAGGATATGCAAAGCGCTGCGGCTGGTGCAAAATTATTAAATCAAAAAAATAATGAACGGAAAGACTTTGTCAATGAGATAACCAAAGAAGCCATTGAGATCATTGAAAACAATCCTGAAATAGGAAACTCCTTGGTGCTGGTCGTTGCAAAGGAAGGGTGGCATGCGGGCGTCATTGGGATTGTTGCTTCCCGTTTGGTGGAGAAATATTACAAACCAACGATTGTCTTATCCATCGATCCGGAGACCGGCCTTGCGAAAGGCTCCGCAAGAAGCATCGACGGATTCCATCTTTACAATGAACTTGCGAAAAACCGGGATATTCTCCCTCATTTTGGGGGCCACCCGATGGCTGCCGGGATGACATTATCCGTTGACAATATCGATGAATTGCGGAATCGTCTCCATCAGCAAGCATCGGAATGTTTGACCGAAGAATTGTTGACGCCAAAGTTGTCGATAGATGTGCTGGTCGATTTAAGTGAGGCTACGGTGGAAGCCATTGAAGAAGTGCAGGCATTGAAACCCTTTGGCGTTGGGTTTGAAAAGCCGATATTTGCGATTCAGCAAGTCTCTGTCCGATCGATGCGAAAAATCGGGGCGAACGAAGATCATATTAAAATGGAACTGGAAAATGCCCATGGAATCATTGATGCGGTCGGATTCAACAAAGGCCATTTGTATAATGAAATCACTTATGGCGTTAAATTGTCCGTTGCCGGAGATTTGCAAATCAACGAATGGCAAGGCCGGAAAAAGGCGCAATTTTTCATTTCGGATGTCCAAACTTCCGAGTGGCAATTATTCGATTATCGGGGAAAAGCAAATGTGAATCAATTGTTGAAAACGATCCCCATGGAATCTGCCTTTGTGGCTTTTCGGGAGGAAACGGTCCAGTACTTCCGCGGAATGCTGCCATCCGTACAGTTCATCGGGGATGGGATCTCTGATTCCGTTTCGCCGTATCTGGTGTTACTGGACTTGCCAAAACAGCTTCATGAAATGGAAATGCTGATTGAAAACGTCAAACCAAAGCGGATTTATGCAGTTTTTTATACACCAAATTCTCTGTTCTTTAACGGGATGCCGACACGCAAACATTTTGCGCATTATTACACGTTGCTAAAGAGCCGTCCATTTGTTGACTTGAACGAGCATATCCCCCATTTATCTAGACATCTGGGATTGAATGGGGAAAACATTAAATTTATGACAAAGGTGTTTTTTGAACTCGGTTTTGTTACAATAGAAAATGGTTTGATTACAGTGAATCAATTTGCCGAAAAACGCTCCCTTGCAGAAGCGGCCACATATCAATTGCGCAAACAGCAAATCGAATTGGAACAACAGTTTTTGTATTCCACTTATTCTGAGTTGAAGCAATGGTTTAATGAACGAATCAAGGATTTTTCATATTCCTAAGGAGGAAATTTGAATGGATTTAAAAGAATATATTGCGATTGTGGAAGACTTTCCAAAAGAAGGGATCAGCTTTAAAGATATTACACCATTGATGGATAATGGGGCGGCATTCAAATATGCGGTTGACAAAATTGTTGAATTTGCAAAAGAGGTCGAAGCGGAAATCATCGTTGGACCGGAAGCGCGGGGATTCATTATCGGCTGCCCAGTGGCATACGCTTTGAACATCGGTTTTGCGCCGGTTCGTAAACCAGGAAAATTGCCAAGGGAAGTCGTGAGTGTGGAATATGATTTGGAATATGGGACGAATGTTCTTGCCATGCACAAAGATGCCGTTTCACCCGGCCAAAAAGTGTTAATCATTGATGATTTGCTTGCAACTGGCGGCACGGTGGATGCAACGATCCAAATCGTTGAAAAACTTGGAGGCAAAGTGGTTGGTTGTGCATTTCTCATTGAGCTGACAGAATTAAATGGCCGCGAAAGAATTGGAAATTATCCTATCAAAACATTGATCCAATATTGATTTCCATTGAAGAATTCGCACGAAATAAAAGCGGTGCGAATTCTTTTACTATATAATTTAAAGAAATCCATTACAGCAGAAAAATTTTGACAAATTCCGACAGTATTCTAAAATGTTGATTGAAAGCAATATTCGAAGACTTGACTTTACATTTTATATATTTTTTTTATAAAATTAATCTTATACTATTAAACAGAAAATTTTTTGAAGGTGGACAAATCATGGCGAAGGAGCAAATTTTGACGCCCGAAGATGTATTCGCAAAAGTAAAAACTTATATGAATGATGAGCACGTCGAATTTGTGAAAAAAGCTTATGAGGTGGCAAAAGAAGCGCATAAGGAACAAACTCGTAAATCGGGAGAACCATATATCATTCATCCAATTCAAGTGGCGGGAATTTTGGCGGATCTCCAAATGGATCCGGAAACGGTGGCTGCAGGCTTCCTTCATGATGTGGTGGAAGATACTTCGGTTACCCGGGAAGATTTGGTGGCCGAGTTTGGGGAAGAAGTGGCCATGCTCGTCGATGGTGTCACAAAATTAGGAAAAATTAAATATTTATCAAAAGAAGAGCAGCAAGCAGAAAATCATCGAAAAATGTTTGTTGCAATGGCACAGGATATTCGTGTCATTTTGATTAAATTAGCTGACCGCCTTCACAATATGCGTACGTTAAAGCATTTATCCGCAGAAAAGCAGCGTCGGATTTCCCAAGAAACGTTGGAAATTTTCGCTCCTCTTGCCCATCGCCTCGGAATTTCGAAGGTGAAATGGGAGTTGGAAGATACGGCTCTCCGCTATTTAAATCCTCAGCAATATTATCGAATCGTCAGCTTAATGAAAAGAAAACGTACGGAACGGGAAGCGTATTTGGAAAATGTCATGGCAGAAATCCGCTCCCAATTAAAAGAAGTCAATATTGAAGCAGAAATATACGGCCGTCCGAAACATATTTATAGTATTTATCGGAAAATGGTTCTGCAAAATAAAGAGTTCAATGAAATTTATGATTTATTGGCTGTCCGTATCATTGTTGATAGCATCAAAGATTGCTATGCGGTTTTAGGGATTGTTCATACCCTTTGGAAGCCGATGCCTGGCCGTTTCAAAGATTATATCGCCATGCCGAAACAGAACTTGTATCAATCCCTTCATACGACGGTCATTGGTCCATATGGGGATCCGTTGGAAGTGCAAATCCGCACGAAAGAAATGCACAAAATCGCGGAATACGGGATTGCTGCGCACTGGGCATATAAAGAAGGGAAAACGGTCAATCCAAATAAGGAAAGCATCGACCAAAAACTCACTTGGTTCCGTGAAATTTTGGAGTTCCAAATCGAATCTTCCAATGCGGAAGAGTTTATGGAAGCGCTCAAATTGGATTTATTTTCCGATATGGTTTATGTGTTTACGCCAAAAGGGGATGTCATTGAATTGCCTGCAGGCAGCGTTCCAATCGATTTTGCGTATCGTGTGCATACGGAGGTTGGAAACCGTACCATCGGCGCCAAAGTGAATGGTAAAATGGTGCCTCTTGATACGCCGCTGAAAACGGGCGATATTGTTGAAATATTGACATCCAAACAATCCTTTGGCCCAAGCAGGGACTGGTTGAAAATTGCGCAAAGTTCCCAGGCGCGAAACAAAATCAAACAATTCTTCAAAAAGCACTTGCGCGAAGAAAATGTGCTAAAAGGAAAAGAATTGATTGAAAAAGAAATAAAAGCCCAAGAATTTGATGTAAAAGAAGTTCTATCCGAAGAGAATTTGCAACGGGTTTTAAATAAATTGAATTTTGCCAATGAAGAAGATTTATATGCTGCGGTCGGCGTCGGGGGAATCACTCCTCAGCAGGTGGTGAACCGCCTTGCCGAGAAAAAACGCAGAGAGCGTGAAAAGGAAGAAGCTCTTGAAAAACTTCAAAAAGAGATGCAAAGCCAGAAACAGAAGAAAAGCAGCGGGGAAATGGGCGTTGTTGTCAAAGGGATCGACAATTTATTGGTCCGATTATCCCGATGCTGTACGCCGGTCCCTGGAGACGAAATCGTCGGATTCATTACAAAAGGCAGGGGGGTCTCCGTTCACCGCAAAGATTGTCCGAACGTGCAATCCGGCTGTGAAGACCGTTTGATTGAAGTGGAATGGGAACATAGCGACACATCCATGAAAAAAGAATATCCTGTCGATATTGAAATTTCCGCATTTGACCGGCCTGGAATTTTAAATGACGTCATGCATGCCGTGACAGAAACGAAAGTGAATATTTTGGCGGTTTCCGGTCGCGCGGCCCATGATAAGATTGCAACGCTTCATTTGACTTTGGCAATTTCGAACATTTCCGTATTGCATAAAGTGGTTGAAAAAATAAAACAAATGCCGGATATTTATTCTGTGCAACGGGTGATAAATTAGTCGTTTTGAGGTGTGTTTGTCGATGAGAGTTGTTTTGCAACGCAGCAAAGAAGCAAAAGTGACAGTGGATGGAAAAGTGACAGGGCAAATCGAAAAAGGATATGTATTGCTTGTCGGCATTACCCATTCGGATACAATGGACGATGTGAACTATTTAGCGAAGAAAGTGGCGGAAATCCGTCTTTGGGAAGATGAACAAGGGAAAATGAACCATTCCATTAAAGAGCATGGTGGGGAAATTTTATCCGTCTCCCAATTCACTTTGTATGCTGAAACGAAAAAGGGGAGAAGGCCGAGCTTTGTGGAAGCTGCCCGGCCGGAGCAGGCGGAACCCCTATGGAACGCTTTTAATGAAGCATTGCGGGAACAAGGGTTAAAAGTGGCAACGGGCATTTTCGGTGCCATGATGGAAGTGTCCCTTGTCAATGATGGCCCGGTGACAATCATTCTGGAATCAAAGTAATATAAAAAGGCTGCTTGGAAAGTTCTTTTCCGGGCAGCTTTATCTTTTTCACCATAAAAAGTGAGAAGGAGAATGCCAAAAATAAAAAAGAGGCTGGGACAAAAGATAAAAAACACCATTTTCTCCCGGGAGAAAATGGTGTTTTTTTGATAATTGAAGAAAATTGATTTCCGTTCCGGGGACGCTTTCCGCGGGCCCGACTCGAGCCTCCTCGGAGCTCAATCCTTCGCTCCTGCGGGGTCTCGAGAGGGCTCGTCGCAGGAAAGCTTTTGCTTTGCGACTAAGCGTGCGCGACAGGAGCACTCGCCCCGTCACTCCAATCAATTTATTACAAAAAATCTTTTTGCAGCTCGTTCACTTTATTAGTTATGTCCCAGCCTCTTTAACTGATCATCAAAATATTTTAATATTCCTTCATAAATGCCCATGGTTGCCTGTTCACGGAAGCGATCTGTATTGATCACTTTCTCTTCGCCAGGATTGCTTAAATAGCCCAACTCCAGCAAAACGGCATTTTGTTTATTTTCCCTCAAGACTAAATAATTCCCTTTCTGCACGCCACGGTCACGCAATGACAACTGCTTTGCCACCCCTTCGTGCACATATTGGGCAAGGGATTCCTGATAAGAGTGGTAATAATAGGTTGTAAATCCCGAGATGGTGCGGTCTTCACTGGCATCATAATGGATGCTGATGAAGGCGTCCGCCGCCTGCTGATGGGCCATTGCCACCCTCTTTTGGAGCCCGACGTACACATCGAATTCCCGGGTTAAATACACGTTTGCCCCCGCTTGCTGCAATTTGGATCTTAACAGTTCAGCGGTTTTTAAAGTGATTTCTTTTTCAATGGTGTTTCGGAGTCCGGCGGTTCCCTGGTCGTTCCCGCCATGTCCAGGGTCAAGCACGATGGTAACACCATTCAATGTCCCTTTTTTCCGTTTCTCTTTCTTTTCCTCCAATTGTGGTTGTCCATTGGTGGAAACGACCCAACCAGCCACATACCCGATTTCATCATTCGGAAGCTGAATTTTGTACCAATCGCCATCTACGGTTATGACATCATATTGCTCACCGGCTTGGGCATTCATTAACACATTGAATGAAGTGCTGGGTTCTTCCCGTATATTTGTACCATTGTAAATGATTGTAATCCGATTCGATTGATTGTCTTCATCCTTTGCTGCCGAGTCAAAAGATCCGTAAAAGCTGTAAATCCATCCTTTTTTGCCGTGAAAATCGATTTGAAGCCAATGGTGATCCCGATCCAGGACTGTATATTCCTCGCCTTTATTCGCAATACCCAGTTTTTTCGATTTTAAATTCGGTTTTTTTCGCACGATGACCGCATCGACGGTGATTGTGAAATGATCCGCTTCCTCTGCTTCGATTCTTTCGGGTTCTTCAGTCGCGTTATTGCTTTCTTCATACTTTTCTTCTTTTATCGTAATAAAATCCGAAGAAACCCAACCGGTGGATTGCTGATACTGGATTTGAACCCATTGATCTCTCTCGTCTTGCACGGCCACCTGTTCTCCTGTAAATAGTTGTCCGATCACTGGAGAATCAAGGGATGGTTCCAGCCGAATATTTAAGTGATCGACTTGGATAACCGCATATTTTTTTGCATCCCGGTTTTGCTCTTTTTGTGTCAACCAGGAAGCCACCCAGCCTTTCTTCCCGCCGGTTTCGACGTAAAGCCAATCCCCCTCGGAATCCAACACCTTCAACTTTTCATTTTGTTCAAGGGTATCGAGGATTGGGTAGGATAAACCGGGACCTTCCCGCAAATGCAATTTTTCAGCATGGACAATGCGGTTTTCTTTATTGTCCGCTGAAACAAAGGATGGAAGATATGTAGTTAAGCTTGTAACGATCAGCATGATGCAGAGAAAAAATAATGTTCGCTTCATAAACATCCAACTTTCAATGACAATAAATGTTGAATTCTCTTTTTTATTGTAAAATGTATGTGTGGCATAAATCTATACTTTTTTGAAAATGGTTGACAACTTTTCATTCCACAATTATGATAAAAAGTAATGTGAAAATGTTGTCGAAAGCCCATGACCAAGAGAGTAGCAATTGCCTGAAGTCCAGAGAGGGAAAGACATAGGCTGAAATCTTTCCTACTGACGGTTTTTGTGAAGAACACTTGAGAGGCTTTTTCCTGAAAATGAGTAGGGAAAAACGGAAACGGCCGTTATCCGTATTGAGTGGACGTGTATGCTGCACGTCAACTAGGGTGGAACCGCGGAAGTGATATGCTTTCGTCCCTTGTAATGAGGGATGAGAGCATTTTTTTGTTCCAAATTTTGTTTGCAGGAAGGAGATACAAAATGGCTTTTAAAGTACCTAGAGGAACACAGGATATTTTGCCGGAACAAACGCCAAAGTGGCAAAAAATCGAGTCCGTTTTACGGGAATTGGCACGTGTTTATCGATATAAAGAAATACGGACACCAATCTTTGAACATACGGAACTTTTTCAACGGAGTGTAGGGGATACGACGGATATCGTTCAAAAGGAAATGTATACCTTTGAAGACCGGGGCGGCCGTTCATTGACATTGCGACCGGAAGGAACAGCTTCCACGGTTCGCGCCTATGTGGAACATAAAATGTATGGTGCTCCGGAACAGCCGGTGAAACTGTCATACATGGGGCCGATGTTCCGCTATGAGCGTCAGCAGGCAGGACGATACCGCCAGTTTGTACAATTTGGCGTTGAAGCCATCGGAAGCGCAGATCCTGCCATCGATGCGGAAATCATCTCATTTGCAATGGATATTTATCAAACATTGGGATTAAAAGATTTAAAATTGGTCATCAATTCTTTAGGGGACAAAGAAACGAGAGATGCCCACAGAACAGCGCTCATCAACCATTTCAAACCAAGCATCCATGAATTTTGCGATGACTGTAAAAACCGATTGGAAAAAAATCCATTGCGCATTTTGGACTGCAAAGTGGACCGGGAGCATCCACTGATGGAAACAGCTCCGAAATTGACGGATTATTTGACACCGCCATCAAAAGAGTATTTTGATCAAGTGAAAAAGTATTTGGATGTATTGGGCATCGAATATGAGGTTGATCCAAATCTGGTGCGCGGATTGGATTATTACAACCATACCGCCTTTGAAATTATGAGCACTGCAGAAGGATTTGGCGCCATTACAACCTTATGCGGAGGCGGAAGATATAATGGCCTTGTGGAAGAAATCGGAGGGCCAAGTGTTCCGGGAATCGGATTTGCCTTATCCATTGAACGGTTGCTCCTCGCTTTGGAAGCAGAGGGTGTGGAATTGGAAGTCAATGATGGGCTTGATGCCTACATCGTTGCCCTTGGAGATGAAGCGAAACTGAAAGCGGTGGAACTTATCAGCTCCTTCCGGTTAAAAGGGATTTCGGCGGATATGGACTACATGATGCGCAAAATGAAAGCGCAAATGAAATCCGCGGACCGTCTGCAAGCGAAATTTGTTGTCATCATTGGCGAGGAAGAGCTTGAAGAAGGCATAGTGGTAGTGAAACATATGGAAACCGGCAATCAAGAAAAAGTCCAAATCAATGAAATTGTTAATTTCTTAAAACAACAATTAAGTTAAGAAGCAAAGAATTGGAGGATTTAAAATGGCACAAAGAACACATTATTGTGGAGAATTGAGAGAAGAACATCATGGACAGCAGGTGGTTTTAAAAGGTTGGGTACAACGCCGCAGAGATTTGGGAAGCCTGATTTTCGTTGATGTTCGCGACCGTACGGGCATCGTGCAAGTGGTATTTGGCGATGAAGCCCCTGAAGCCCGTGAAATTGCGGATAAAATCAGAAATGAATATGTAGTGGAAATAGAAGGACAAGTTGTGCTTCGCGACCCAAGCCAAGTCAACCCAAACATTAAAACAGGAAATATCGAAGTCGTTGCATCAAACATCCATATCATCAACACGTCAAAAACTCCTCCATTTGCCATTGAGGATTACGTGGATATCAACGAAGATGTCCGTTTAAAATACCGTTATTTGGATTTAAGAAGACCTGTGATGTACAACACATTCAAATTGCGTTCGGATGTAACCCGTACAATCCGCAACTTCTTGCAAAATGACGGATTCTTGGAAGTGGAAACACCGATTTTGACAAAATCCACTCCTGAAGGCGCACGTGACTATTTAGTTCCATCCCGTGTGCATGAAGGGGAATTTTACGCCCTTCCACAATCACCGCAATTATTCAAACAATTATTGATGGTGGCAGGATTTGAAAAATATTTCCAAATCGCCCGCTGTTTCCGTGATGAAGACTTGCGTGCAGACCGTCAACCGGAATTTACCCAAGTGGATATCGAAACTTCTTTCATGTCCATGGATGAGATTATCGATATGACGGAACGCATGCTGGCTGCGGTGATGAAAGAAGTAAAAGGCATTGAAGTGCAAACGCCATTCCCGCGCATGACTTACCAAGAAGCGATGGATCGTTTCGGTTCCGACAAACCGGATGTTCGCTTTGGCTTGGAATTAATCAACCTCACTGACATTGTAAAAGATTGCAACTTTAAAGTATTTACAAGTGCGGTTGAAAAAGGCGGCGTTGTCAAAGCCATTAACGTCAAAGGTGCAAATGACAAGTTTACCCGCAAAGATATCGATGCGTTGACTGAATTTGTTGCGATTTACGGTGCCAAAGGATTGGCTTGGATCAAAGTGACGGAAGAAGGATTTACTGGCCCTATCGCTAAATTCTTTGAAGGCCAAATTGTAGAAGATATTAAGAAAGCAACAGATGCAGAACCTGGAGACTTATTATTGTTCGGAGCAGATGATGCTTCCATCGTTGCCGCTTCTCTTGGCGCATTGCGCAACAAACTAGGAAAAGAGTTAGGCTTAATCGATGAATCCCAATTTGCCTTCCTTTGGGTGACAGATTGGCCATTGCTTGAATGGGATGAAGAGGAAAAACGTTATACAGCGGCCCACCATCCATTCACTCGTCCATTTGATGAAGATATCGAATTGATGGATACGGATCCTGGAAAAGTACGCGCCCAAGCTTACGATATCGTGTTGAACGGGTACGAATTGGGCGGAGGTTCATTGCGGATTTTCGAAAGAGACTTGCAAGAAAAAATGTTCCAACTATTAGGATTTACGAAAGAACAAGCCCAAGAACAATTCGGATTCTTGCTTGAAGCCTTTGAATACGGCGTGCCTCCTCATGGCGGAATCGCAATGGGCCTTGACCGTTTAGTGATGATTCTGGCAGGCCGCAACAACTTGAGAGATACGATTGCCTTCCCGAAAACAGCCACAGCCAGCTGCTTGTTGACGGAAGCGCCAAGCCCGGTATCGCCAAAACAATTGAAAGAATTGCACATCAAAGTCGATCTTCCAGAATAAATGAAGATAAAGAGGCTGGGACATAACTAATAAAATGAACGAGCTGCAAAAAGGTTTTTTTGTAAAAAATCGATACCATAGAAAATTGATTGAAGTGACGGGGCGAGTTTCTGTCGCGCACGCTTAGTCGCAAAGCGGAGCAAGTTCAAGGAAGTAAATTCAAAGCTTTCCTGCGACGAGCCCTCTCGAGACCCCGCAGGAGCGAAGGATTGAGCTCCGAGGAGGCTCGAGCCGGGCCCGCGGAAAGCGTCCCCGGAACGGAAATCAATTTTCTTCAATTATCAAAAAAACACCATTTTCTCACGGGAGAAAATGGTGTTTTTTATCTTTTGTCCCAGCCTCTTTTATATGGCAATAATAATCAAAAAAATAATCAGATTATTAACAATAGTAGCAAAAAAATAATGTATTCCATTTCATATTCATTGCAATATTGGTTAATGGATGTTATCATAAAATCAAACGAATCCTGAAGTGTGCGTGAATGCGCTACATTAACAGTTTTGACCGAACACCTATAAATAGGGAGCCCAAATCCTGGCTTGGCAAACATGCCCCATTTGAACGCCATACAGGGGACGTTTAAAGAGTCAGTGAGGGCACCCACCTGCCGAGCTGCGGGTTCAAAACAGTGTTAATTACGCACTACGGCACTTTCGGGATTCGTCCGTTTTTTTGGGATTCTCTTGAAAAAATCGAATCGGGAATATGACTCCTCCATGTAGATGGGGGAGTTTTTATTTTGAACAAAATCAATTGGAAATAGAAACGTATACCCTATTAACATTATGTTATGTTATAATTCCGATGAGAAAAATTAGAATGAGAGGCAGAAAGGTATGTTACATCAATTTTCAAGAAATGAATTGGCTATAGGTAAAGAAGGATTGGAAAAGTTGAAAAATACAACCGTTGCCATTTTGGGAATTGGCGGAGTAGGTTCCTTTGCTGCGGAAGCATGCGCCCGCAGCGGTATCGGCCGCATTATTCTAGTGGATAAAGATGTGGTCGACATCACCAATATTAACCGCCAGTTGGTCGCTTATTTATCGACGATTGGAAGACCGAAAGCGGAAGTGATGAAAGAACGGATTGCGGACATCAATCCGGATTGTGAAGTCATCCACCTGCATATGTTTTATAACGAAGAAACTTATGAAAAACTGTTTGAATATGACATTGATTATGTCATCGATGCTTCTGACACCATCAGTTATAAAATTCATTTAATGAAAGAATGTTTAAAACGGAATATTCCGATCATTTCCAGCATGGGAGCCGCAAATAAAACGGATCCGACAAGATTCCGTATTGCAGACATTTCAAAAACCCATACAGATCCAATGGCAAAAGTGATCCGTACGAAATTGAGAAAAGAAGGCATCAAAAAAGGGATTACGGTTGTCTTTTCCGATGAATCCCCAATTGTGATCAGATCTGATGTTGTGGAAGAAGTGGGGAATCCCGATGCGCCAATCCGAAAAGCCAAAATGCCCCCTTCATCCAATGCTTATTGTCCGTCCGTTTGTGGTCTGATTTGTGCAAGCTGGGTAATCAATTCTATTTTAAAAGATATTCCAATTAAGCGGGTAAATCAATAAGCTGCCAAAGTGCCGTTTTTTCAAGCGCAATTTTTGAATTTCAGATTCAAATCCAATGCTTCTTGATGCATTTTTTTGAAATACCCCCAAATTCCGAAAATTGTTACTAATGAAGATAAAAGACCAGACTTAATACATTTTTTTCACGTTTTATTATTTCAGCAAATAAAAGAAGAGTTTTATTGTTATATTTATAATAGCTTCAACCACAAACAAAGGGGGTATTTTATGCCAAGAATTCAGGTGACGAATGGCATCTTAAATTTATTCCAGCTTCAAGAGGAATTGGATGGGATACTTTTCAATTATATCGATACGTCACAAAAATGGGATAAAGCGTATGAGGAGTTAAAAGAACTGCTGGATGAACTCACCGCTTATTTCAAAAATTATCTTCAAGAACACGATGGAAGATTGCCGGACAATGAAATGTACTGGTCATTGTTCATAGACAATGTCAGCAGGATCTTGTATTTTAAAACCGTTGCATATATGAATCTCCAAAAAGACATGACCGAAGAACAAAAAGAACTGATCAAAAGTGCATTGCATGATGCGGCAGGCTGCCTTCCTCATGTGCAAGGGCGCAATTTCGAATTTTTGCAGGAAATCAGTCAAACTTACGATTTATTATTCAATGAAAATGCTCATTTTGAAAAATATTATTTTGATAAAAATAATGGATTGGCTGATTGTTTGGAAAATTTCAAAGCATATTGCGTTCAAAAAGTACTAAATTGATTGACGTGTAACAATGACGGTTAATGAGTTTGAAGTCTTATGAGAAGAATAGAAGATTACCCGAAAAAAATGGTTCTTTGTCAAATGGTGTTGGTGAATAAATTTTAGTGACATTATTTGGTAATATGTAATCGGATGGCTTAGGGGAAATTCGAGGTTCCCCTAAGCTGTTTTTATTTTCGCTAAGTTTTGGGTAATGAATATTCGGTTTCTAAAGTGATAGAAGGATCGATAACCGAAAGAAATGCGTTTAATCACTTTGATTTTGTTATTAATCCCCTCTAAAATGCCGTTGTTATAATCATATTTCAACGTATTCTCCACGTAATTGATGTATTTGTTGATTGTCTTGATGGCGGTTTTCATATAGCTGGAAACGATATTTTGTTTATTCTCTAATGTTTTCTTTAGGAGCTCAAAGTCTTTGATTTTTATGCAATGTTGCACGTATTGATATAACTCATAGGACGCTTTTAATTCAGAATCTAAATCAATGAGATCGTGGAGAATCTCCACCTCACACATATGCTTTTTAAAGCAACGATGATATTTATAGTTCTTATAATCAAGTTTTGTTTGATCTTTCAGAAGGAGCTTCCAGTATTTTTTTAATTTATTGTAATTCTTTTTATCCCGATTCATGACGTTGATGCGCGTTTTGTTTAAAGCTCTGCTAAATAGTTGGAGGATATGGAATTTGTCGAGTACGATTTCCGCTTTAGGGAAAACTTCGTGGATTAAGGAAATATAAGGGCTGTACATATCGATGACAATCGTTTTTACCGCATCTCTCGCCTTCTTGGAATACCGTAAGAAATACTCTTTGAGGACATGTAATCTCCGGTCCTCCACGATATCCACCATCTCCCCCGTTTCAGAGTCGCAGAAAATAAAGGACATCGCTCCAGCTGCGGATTTCACTGATTTAAACTCATCAAAACACAAATGCTTTGGAAGGTAGTGAACATTTGGTTGATAATAGCTATAAAAGCTGTCAATGACACGACTGACAGTGGCATGAGAAACATTATGTTTCATCGCAATATCTTTTTCGGATATTTTATCTTTGGCGTTTAAAGCAATCGATACTTTAGTATTGTTGGAAATACAACAGTTTTTAGCCACGACGCTCGTTTTTAAAGTAAACGTGGAATGACAATGTTTACAGAAATAACGCTGTTTACGCAATTTTAAGTAGGTATGAAAACCTGAAATGCTAGGCATTTTAATGAGAGACGTTTTAAAACCGTGTTTAATGATTTGATCATCAAAGACATGTCCACAAGCATAGCACGCTTTTGGTTGGTAAGTTAATTGGCCATAAAAGACTTTTGATTGGACCCCTTTAATGAGTTCTTCTGCACAAAAATTTTCATCAAATGTGATATTTTTGTCTTTTATATTGAGTAGGTTTCGTATAGAATGATGGTGAGACATGTGACACAACTCCTTTGGAAAATGTGTTTTGGCGATTACATTTTACCAGAGTTTTGTCACTGTCTCATTTTTTTTTGTTCAAAAAAATTGGTGCTGGTTTATACTCACCAACACCAAATATTATAGAGCCAAAAAAATTCCCCTAATTGGTAGATGAATGAGAGAAAATCCATTTACCAAATTAGGGGCTTTTTTTGTGGGGAAATAAAACCATCTTGCGGCAATGGGGCACTTTTCATCGGAATGAACGGAGGCATCACTTTTCTTCATTCGATTTTTTTAATGCCTTCAATTTTTCATAGATTGACGCCATCCGCTTCTCTTCACCGGCAATCACCGGGTGATAAAATTCCGCATTCTGAAGATTGTCAGGCAAATATTGCTGGTTGACCCATCCGCCAAAAGTGCCGATAGGGTGGTCGTGGGGATACTGATAACCGACATGGCCGAGCGTTTTCGCCCCCGCGTAATGGGCATCCCTCAAATGCATCGGAATGTCGCCGGTTTTTCCTTCATGGATTGCTTGAATGGCTGCGTCCAACGCTTTGTATGCCGAATTGGATTTTTCCGACAGGCACATTTCAATCACTGCATTGGCCAGCGGAATTCTTGCTTCAGGCAAACCGAGCACTTTTGCCGCTTCCGTTGCGGCATAGACATGGGCCCCCACGTGGGGATTTGCCAGTCCGATATCTTCATAGGCCATCACAAGCAATCTCCTGCATACTGCGATCAAATCCCCCGACTCAAGCAGATTAGCCAAATAGTATAAGCTGGCATTTACATCGCTGCCCCTGACCGATTTTTGCAAAGCGGACAATAGATTATAAAAATGGGAACCGGCTTTATCCCCATATACTCCTATGCGTTTTGACAATTGTTCAATTATGCGGTCTTCCACTTTCACCGTACCGTCCATTTCTTCGGAAGCATGAAAGACCGATTCCAATAGGGTCAGGGCTTTCCGGGCATCACCATTGGAAGCGATCGCAATGTCCGTCAATTGTTCATCCGAAATGTCGATGGAATATTTTCCTAAACCCCGCTCTTCATCTGCCAGTGCCCTTTTTAATAATTGCACCAATTCTTCAGGGGTCAGCCGTTTTAATTGAAAAATCTCCCCGCAACGGGAACGGATGGCCGGATTCACATCATGGTAAGGATTTTCCGTTGTAGCCCCAATCAAAATGATTGACCCGTTTTCTACATGGGGTAATAATGTATCTTGTTGCAGTTTATTGAACCTATGGATCTCATCTAAAAATAATAGGACTTTTCCACTGAGCCTTGCTTCTGATACAATTTGTTCGACATCCTTTTTTCCGGCAATTGTCGCGTTGAGTGGAAAAAAAGGGAGTTTTGTGCTTCCCGCAATTGCATAAGCGATGGAAGTTTTCCCGGTTCCCGGTTCACCGTATAATAACATTGATGGCACATAGCCGTTTTGAACCATTTTATATAAAACGGTATCTTTTCCGACGATATGCTGTTGTCCAACCACTTCGTCCAAATTTCTTGGTCGCATTCGGAAAGCTAAAGGTTCGTTATGCATGGTATATCCTCCGATGAACTAATAAAAAGTTTTCATATAAAATTATAATAGACCTTTTCCAAGTGGAATAAAAGGTGTTATGGTATACTTGACTAAGAATATCGGAAATAGAAATTTGAGGTGTATAAGATGAGAATATCAACAAAAGGCAGATATGGGTTAACAATTATGATTGAGTTGGCAAAACATTATGGGGATGGACCTCTTCCGCTGCGCAAAATTGCGGAAGAAAAAAATCTTTCAGAGGCATACTTGGAGCAGTTGGTATCACCTTTGCGTATCGCCGGTTTGGTGAAAAGTGTCCGCGGTGCTTATGGGGGCTATTTACTTGCCATACCGCCCAGCAAAATTTCCGCGGCGGATGTGATCCGCGTGTTGGAAGGACCAATCCAGCCGGTTGAGGGGATAGAAGATGAAGAGCCGCCTCAACAACAACTTTGGATCCGAATCCGCGACGCAGTAAAACAAGTGCTTGATACAACAACCATTGAGGATTTGGCAAATTACAGCGAAGATACCGAATATGACGGATATATGTTTTACATTTAATAAAGGAGTTTATCGGAATGCAAACCTTTTATTTAGATCACGCAGCAACTTCACCAGTGCACCCGGAAGTGATTGAAAAAATGACGGAAGCGATGACGAATGTTTACGGCAATCCATCAAGCATCCATGCGGCAGGCCGCTATGCAAGAAAGGTTTTGGATGAAGCGAGAAGCATATTGGCTCGATCCATCGGTGCGAAAGATACGGAAATCATTTTCACAAGCGGAGGAACAGAAGGGGACAACACGGCCATCTTTGGGGTGGCACAAGCTTTAAAATCGAAAGGAAAACATATTATTACGACAGCAGTGGAGCATCATGCAGTACTACACAGTTGTGAACAGCTTGAAAAAGCGGGGTTTGAAGTAACCTATTTGCCCGTGGATGAAACCGGTCGCATTTCGGTGGAATCGGTAAAAGAGGCTTTGCGTGAAGATACGATTTTAGTGACCATCATGTTTGGAAACAATGAAGTGGGTACCATTCAACCAATCAAAGAAATCGGGGAATTACTGAAAAACCATCAGGCGGTTTTCCATACGGATGCGGTACAGGCATATGGACTGGAAAAAATCGATGTGAATGAACTGCATGTTGATCTTTTAAGCGTTTCCAGCCATAAAATCAATGGGCCTAAGGGAATCGGCTTTCTATATCAACGGGAAAAAACGCCTTTCACCGCCACTTTTTACGGAGGTTCCCAGGAAAGAAAACGGAGAGCGGGAACGGAAAATGTCCATGCTGCCGTCGGTTTTGCAAAAGCCGTTGAAATTGCACAACGGGAAATGGAAACAAAACGGCAAACCTATCTCCAATTCCGAAAAATCTTTTTGGAGGTTTTGGAACAGGAACAAATTTCTTATAAAGTGAATGGACATGAGGAATATTTCCTTAAACATATCTTGAACATCAGTTTTCCAGGTATGGATGTTGAATCATTCCTTGTGAATTTGGACATGGATGGAGTTTATGCTTCCAGCGGATCTGCTTGTACGGCAGGTTCCATCGACCCGTCTCACGTGCTTGTCGCAATGTACGGAAAAGGTGCTCCGGAACTTCGCAATTCCATTCGATTCAGTTTCGGGTTGGGATTGACAGAGGCAGACATTCAACAAGCTGCGGAAAGAACAGCAAGAATAGTAAAAAGAATGACGAATTCATTGAATTAGAAAAGGTGAAGGAATAAATGACAGAAACTCGAGACCCATCACAAATTCGTGTCGTTGTTGGAATGAGCGGTGGGGTGGATTCATCTGTTGCTGCCTATTTATTGAAGCAGCAAGGTTATGATGTGATCGGCATCTTCATGAAAAACTGGGATGATACAGATGAAAACGGTGTTTGCACCGCAACGGAAGATTATGAAGATGTCATCAAAGTATGCAACCAAATCGGAATCCCTTATTATGCGGTGAATTTTGAGAAAGAATATTGGGATAAAGTGTTTACTTACTTTTTGGAAGAATACAAAGCCGGACGGACACCGAATCCGGATGTGATGTGCAACAAGGAAATCAAATTCAAAGCTTTCCTTGAACATGCATTGAAACTTGGGGCGGATTATTTGGCAACGGGGCATTATGCCCGTGTGGAAGAGCGTGACGGTGAAGTTGTTTTATTGCGTGGCGTCGATCGAAATAAAGACCAAACCTATTTTTTAAATCAATTGACGCAGGAACAATTGAAAAAGGTCATGTTTCCAATCGGCCATCTGGAGAAAAAGAAAGTCCGGGAAATTGCGGAAGAAGCGGGGCTGGCAACAGCGAAGAAAAAAGACTCAACGGGCATTTGTTTTATTGGTGAACGAAACTTCAAAGAATTCTTGAGCAATTACTTGCCGGCTCAACCCGGCAACATGGAAACGCTGGATGGAAAAGTGATGGGAAAACATGACGGATTAATGTATTATACGATTGGCCAGCGACATGGACTTGGAATTGGAGGAGCAGGGGAACCTTGGTTTGTGGTCGGAAAAGATTTAAAACGGAATGTGTTGTATGTCGGACAAGGTTTCCACAATGAAGCCCTGTACTCCACTTCTTTAAAGGCGATCAATATGAGCTTTACATCCAATAAACCGAAACCGAAGAAATTCGCTTGCACGGCAAAATTCCGTTACCGTCAGGAAGATTCGCCGGTGGAAGTGGAGTTGTTGGATGATCATCGCGCAGTCATTACGTTCCAGGTGCCACAGCGGGCCATTACGCCTGGACAAGCCGTCGTTCTATATGATGGAGAGGTATGTTTAGGCGGCGGAACGATCGACGAAGTGTTTAAAAACGGAGAAAAATTGACGTATGTAGGATAACGGGCGACTGATTTGGTCGCCTCTTTTCATGAGAGGTGAAGACGATGAACTATAATGAAGAAGGAATCAAAGCGCTGCAAGAAAAACGCTATGAAGATGCCGTAAAAGCCTTTACAGAAGCCATCGAACAAAATCCGGAAGATCCGGTCGGCTACATCAACTTTGGAAATGTATTGGCTGCCATGAATGAGATTGAACGGGCGGAACGGTTTTTCCAAAAAGCCATCACCCTTGATGAAAAAGCGGCAACGGCTTATTATGGTCTCGCCAATTTGTATTATAATTCGGAATGCTTTTTGGAGGCGGCCAAACTTTATCAGAAGTCGATCGAGTATGGAATTGAAGGTGCCGACAGCTACTACATGCTGGGAAAATGTTTTGAGAAGGAAAACCAGGTGAAATTGGCCCTTCCATATATGCAGCGGGCGGCGGAACTTGCGCCGGACGATCTGCAAATCCGTTTAAGCTACGGCATTATTTTATGCAAGTTGGAAATGTTTGATTTGGCAAAAACAGAGTTGGAATATGTATTGGCGCAAGATGAAAAGAACGCGGATGCCCATTATAATTTGGGGGTGCTTTACGCCCTTTCGACAGACGATGCGGAAAAGGCCCTCCATCATTTGGAGCAGGCCTTCACCATCCAGCCGGAGCATGATCAGGCAAGGTATATATATGATATGATAAGTCTGCGTTTAAATAATGAAAAATAGGATGAGAATGAAAAAAAGCTGTATAGAAAGCGGGGACTTTCTATACGGCTTTTTTGATCATGCAAAAATAACGATCGGCCAATAAATTGTCCGCTTTGGCCATTATGGATTATTCCATTTGCATGGGAAGGAAGATACATATAAAAAAGCGAATGGAAATTTCCCGCATTTCCATTCGCCATTTTTGCAATCCCATTTATTTGCAATATTCCACAACATCCCGATATGGCAGGCTTCCTCCAAAAATATCCAACGCACTGCCGATCGTAACGTGCAGTTTCCCTCCGGATAATTCTTTAAATCGTTCCAAATCCTCCAAGGAACGGACTCCTCCGGCATAAGTGGTCGGAATGTTTGTCCATTTCGCCAAATCTTGAACCAATTCTTCCTGCATGCCGCTTTTTTTCCCTTCCACATCGACAGCGTGGATCAAAAATTCATCGCAATATTGTTCCAGGAAGGAGATGTTTGCCTGATTCACTTCAAAATCGCTGAATTTTGTCCATTTATCTGTCACGACAAACCATTTCCCGTCGCGTTTCCGGCAGCTTAAGTCAAGGACGATATGTTCCTTTCCAATCGCTTCAACAAGACGCTCCAATCGTTCCATATCCAGTTTTCCATCGTGGAATATGTAAGAGGTCACGATGACATGGCTGGCCCCCATGTCAATCCATTTCTTTGCATTGTCCGCATGGATGCCCCCGCCGATTTGAAGGCCGCCAGGGTAGGCAGTTAAAGCAAGTTTCGCCTGCTCTTCATTACCAGGACCCAACATGATGACATGTCCGCCCTTCAAGCCATCTCGTTTAAAAAGCTCGGCATAATAGGAAGCATCTTTTTCCGAAATGAAGTTTTCAACCACGTCCTTTTGACCCAAAGTGCTTCCGACAATTTGCTTCACTTTTCCTTCGTGTAAATCAATGCAAGGTCTAAATTCCATTCCATTCACGAATCCCTTCAACTGTTCTTTTTTATTACAATGATAACATTGGTCTCTCATTTTATCGAGAAGGGGAAGTTTCTATTTTATCAAAGTCCTTAAAAATGATATGATATTAAGAGATTTTACCGGAGAGGAGCGTATGAAAATGGAGGATTACCATGCTCATCAATATTCAGAGAAAACCTTTGTTTTAGGCCGTCCCATCGTTTCCATTTTTCATAACGCCTCCAACATGTATTCCATTGTGAAAGTGAAAATTAAAGAAACAAATTTGCAATATCAGGAAAAGGAAATTATTGTAGTCGGTTATTTTCCGGCCTTGGATGAAGAGCTTCACTATCGTTTTATCGGCAATTTGACGAATCATCCAAGATACGGGTTGCAATTTCAAGTGGAAACCTTTGAAAGGGAAGTTCCTGAGACAGAACAAGGGATCATCCACTATTTATCAAGCGATTTGTTTCCTGGGGTCGGCCCCAAAACGGCTGAGCTCATTGTAAAAACATTGGGGACCGATGCATTGAAAAAAATCATGGAAAATCCGTTTGTTCTGGATGAAGTGCCAAGGCTTTCCGAAGATAAAAAAATGACGATCCGAAGCACCCTGGAGAAAAATTTGGGTTTGGACCGGATTATGATTCAATTGAACGAATGGGGATTCGGGCCTCAATTGGGAATGAAAATCTATCAAACCTATAGGGAAGAAACGATTGAGCTGTTAACTCAAAATCCTTATCGGCTGATTGAAGAAGTGGAAGGGGTCGGTTTTGCGAAAGCCGATGAATTGGGAAGAAGACTGGGCATTACAGGGGCTCACCCTGACCGCATGAAAGCGGCGGTATTGCATGTGTTGAATCAAGCGGCTTTATCGGAAGGGCACGTTTATTTGGAGGCGGAACTCCTGTTGCCGGAAGTCAAAGGGATTTTGGAACAGAGCCAACCGGAGGAAATTCCGTATGAATCTTTATCGAAAGCGGTTATTGAGTTGGAGGAAGAAGGGAAAATTTGCGGGGAAGAAACGCGGATTTATTTGCCTTCCCTCTATTACAGTGAAGTGGGCATCGCAACAAAAATTCTCCAATTTGCCAAAAACAATGATTACGCTGAAAAGTTTTCAAAGGACGAGATTCGGAAAGCGATCGGGGAAGCAGAGGAACGCTTGGAAGTGACTTATGCGGAAACTCAGGCAAAGGCCATTGAACAAGCATTAAATTCTTCCATCATGATTTTGACTGGAGGGCCGGGAACAGGGAAAACGACGGTCATTCGGGGAATTGTGGAAGTCTTTGCGGAGCTTCATGGCCTTTCATTAAATCCAATGGAATATGCGAAGAAGGAAGAGCCTTTTCCGATTGTGTTGGCAGCACCAACCGGAAGAGCCGCAAAACGCTTGTCCGAATCGACGGGTCTGCCTGCCATGACCATTCACCGTTTGTTGGGGTTTAACGGCCAGGAGAAGGAAGAGGAGTCGGAGCGTGAAATCCAAGGCCGCCTCATCATCATTGATGAAATGTCGATGGTGGATACATGGTTAAGCCACCAATTATTAAAAAGCATTTCGCCTGATGCCCAAGTGGTGCTCGTGGGGGACCAGGATCAATTGCCACCTGTGGGTCCTGGACAAGTGTTGAAGGATTTATTGGCGTCAGAAATCGTGCCGACCATCGAGCTGACGGAAGTGTACCGGCAAGCGGAAGGCTCAACGATTATCGAGATGGCCCACCAAATCAAAAAAGGGCAAATCCCCGATAATATCACGGGAAAAACTGGCGATCGCTCGTTTATTAAAGCGTCGGCCGATCAAATTGCAAGCGTCGTCACACAAGTGGTGAGAAGTGCCATTGCAAAGGGCCAATCCATCCGTGATATTCAGGTATTGGCGCCGATGTATAAAGGCCCGGCAGGCATTGATCGATTGAATAAAGAAATCCAGGAACTGGTGAATCCAAACGTGGATGGTACTCGAAAAGAAGTGAAATTTGGCGACACGGTTTTCCGCATCGGCGATAAAGTGTTGCAGCTGGTGAATCAGCCGGAGAGCAATGTGTTTAATGGCGATATTGGGGAAATCGTGTCGATTTTTCAAGCGAAAGAAACGGTGGAAAAACAGGATAAGGTCGTTGTTTCTTATGACGGCAATGAAGTGGTGTATGACAGAGGCGACTTGAATCAGATAACCCTCGCCTATTGCTGTTCCATTCATAAAGCGCAGGGTAGCGAATTCCAGACGGTGATCATGCCGATTGTCCGCAGCTATTCAAAAATGCTCCGAAGAAACCTGCTTTATACGGGAATCACCCGAGCAAAAAACTTTTTGATTTTATGCGGGGAGCCGGAAGAATTCGTCAAAGGGATCCAGCGCACGGACGATTTGAAACGTTTTACCACTTTGAGGGCCCGATTGAATCCCGCAAAGAAGAATGATGATCGAAATCAGGTAACGAAAATGGAAGGGGAGAAGCAGGATGAACAAATCGTGCCTCTTTCACCGGATGATGGCAATGAACAGCAGACGGCAGGCGATACTACTTCCCTTCCTCCAGTCCTGAATGCGGAAACAGCGCCCAAAATCCATCCGATGATAGGGATGGACGGTATCACCCCTTATGATTTTTTGGATGAATAAAAGGTGATAAAAAAACCGAACGATTGCCTGAATCTCTGATTTTGAGAGTCAGCAACGTTCGGTTTTTCTATTTATATCGATATTAAATGGCCAATTCCGGTTTCCGTTTGTTATTGAAAATTCTTCACTTTACGGCCATGAAGGAAAAAGTAAAGGATCACGGTTGCCAAAACGACAAAACTTAAACTGAAATACAATTGGCTGTAAGTCGTATACGGCTCAATAAATCCCAACAGATATGGGCCAAAGCCCAGACCCGCATCAAGGAAAATGAAGAATGTGGATGTGGCAAGTCCCATTCGATGGATGGTCGTCACTTTCACTGCAACGGCTTGAATGCAGGATTGCATGTTGCCATAACCCAGACCGATCAAAACCCCTGAAAACAGCAGTACAAAACTGTTATGTGCCGCACTTAAAACAATCAGTCCGATGGAAAAAAGAATAAACGCAGGATACATCACGTAGTTTGGGCCTTTCACATCCAACAGACGCCCGGAGAAAGGACGTGAACACAAAATAGCGATGGAGTAAACAAAGAAGAAGAAACTGGAGGCTTCCACCAAGCCAATTTCCTGCGCATAAAAATTCATGAAAGATAAAACCCCGGAATAGCATAATGCGGCAATGAGCATGATGAAAGAAATCGGGATGGCTTTCGGTTCAATAAAATTCGAAAGTTTGAATCCTTTAACGTCTTTTTCCGCCTTTTTCACCTCTTCAGGCTCTGTTACTTGGATAAAGAATGAGGTGATGAATGCGATGATTCCTAATAAAGTACATAATCCAAATACGATCAAGAAGCTTACATGCTGGCTCAAAAGCAACCCGATAAATGGACCGATGGCTGTCGCCAAAGTGGAACTCATACTGTAATACCCGATCCCTTCGCCTTTGCGGCTGTTGGGAATGACTTGGGCGACAATGGTTCCGGTTGCCGTCCCCGCAATACCGAGAGTCAAACCGTGCAAAAATCGCACAACTAAAAAGAACCAGATATTTAATTGAATAAAATATAAGAAGCTTGATAATGCAAAAAGGCAAGTGCCAATCAGCAATGTCCTTTTATAACCGATCGAATTGATGCCCCGGCCAATAAACAGTCTTCCGATTAATGTGGCGATGATGAAAATGCCTGTTGCAAGACCAGCTTGACTCGTGGTTGCGTGAAATTCCGTTTTAGCATAAACGGCTACTATGACAACTAATAGATAAAAGACAGATGTTAATAAAAAATTAATGGTTGACGTGATAATAAAATCTTTCGTCCATAGTTTTGTTTCATTCATTGATGTTTCCCTTCTTTTCTGTCAAATTGCTGCTGAATTTTCGAAAGTGTATGGAAAAAGTTTTGCAGTTCATCATCTGTAAGGTGTTCTAACATTTTTCTTTCGAAGCCCGATATTTTTTTACGGCAGGATGCATAAATTTCTTCTCCCAACGGTGTCAAATGAATCACCTTTTCTCTCCGATCCCGGCTTTCCCTTTTTTCGATTAATCGAAGTTCTTCCAAAGCGTTCACCCTGCGAGTGATGGACGGCTTTTCCACATTGTATCGTTTGGCGATTTCCACGAGTGTTGACGGACCGTTATGCTTTATGAAATAGATGACTTGCCATAAAGAATAGGACAGATTGTATTCGCCTAAAAGTTCATTCAATGCATTGATCAGTGGCCGATACAAGCGTAAATAATGTTGAAAAAATCCTTCCAAAGGATTTCACCTCCGATAAAATAGTTACCCTAGGTAACTATATCATTAAACTATTATATGTCAATAAAATGTTCCATTCCAATCATCCATTTTTCACCTTTCCGACTTAATGGCCGCTGTTCTTTCCCATTATCTGAATTGCGATGTATCTATGCCGGATCATCACCTATGTGCAATGTTATATATCAAATCGAGAATATTTATTAGCGATTTGAGAACGGAAAAGGGTTTAAATGATATAAAAATATAGATTTTGTGAAAATTTTTTGTTTTTGTTTGATATGTATTGGGGATAAAATGCTGATTTTTATATCTTTTCGAGGTTTTTCATCTGGATATTAGATAGGTTTTATATAAAAATGAAATTGTTCTTTATATACAAAAAATCATAAAATGAATTACAAGAAAAAATTATACTACGAAAGAGTGATGGATGATGTGTGGAATAACTGGCTGGATTCAATGGGATCAAGATTTGAAGCATCACGAAGTCACGGTCAAAAAAATGGCCCAAACATTATCGAAAAGAGGGCCTGATACATCAAGCAATTTTTGTGACACACATGCAGCTCTAGGTCATACAAGACTAATCGTAGTAGATCCTGTCGGAGGCGTACAGCCGATGACCAAAACAAAAGGTGCGAATTCCTATACCATCGTTTATAATGGTGAGTTATACAATACTGAAGAACTGCGGGAAGCACTGATAAAACGGGGATACCAATTTCAGTCCCACTCGGATACGGAAGTGTTGTTAACGGCATATATGGAATGGAAAGAGGATTGTGTCAACTTTCTCAATGGAATATATGCTTTCGCTGTTTGGGACGCTTCTTGTGAAAAACTGTACATGGCCCGCGACAGGCTGGGTGTGAAACCTTTATTTTATAAACATGACGGAAACAGGTTGCTTTTTGGTTCGGAGTTGAAGGCGATTTTGGCTCATCCCCAAGTAAAAGCGGAAATTGACCGGGAAGGGTTGCGGGAAATCTTTGGTTTAGGCCCATCCAGAACTCCTGGTCACGGTATATTCAAAGGAATCAATGAATTAAGACCCGCCCACTTTTTGACATTCGATCGTCACGGTCTCCGCATTCAACGATATTGGAATGTAAAGAGTGAAACCCATGAACATTCGTTGGATGAAACCATCGAACATGTCCGATTTCTCATCAAAGATGCAGTGGAAAGACAACTGGTTGCGGATGTTCCTGTTTGCACCTTTTTGTCAGGAGGGTTGGATTCCAGCGCCATAACAACCATTGCTTCAAATTACTTCAATAAGAATGGCAGAGGACCCCTTAGCACCTATTCGATAGATTATGAAGAAAACAGTGCCTACTTTCAAAAAAGTTTGTTTCAACCGGATGAAGATCGTCCATGGATTGAAAAAGTCGTTCAGCATTTGGGCGTGAAACACCACTCGATTATCCTGACCCACGAACAGCTTGCTGACACATTGGAGGAGGCGGTGATTGCCAAAGATTTGCCAGGCATGGCGGATATTGATTCTTCTTTGCTTTTATTTTCAAAGGAGATCAAAAAGCAGTTTACCGTCGCGCTTTCCGGTGAATGTGCCGATGAAATTTTCGGCGGATATCCATGGTTTTATAAAGAAGAATTGTTGCAAGGCGACAGCTTCCCTTGGATGCAATCGCAAACGTTAAGGCAAAATCTTTTATTGCCCTATTGGAAGGAAAAATTGAAATTGACGGACTACGTTCACCAAAGATATAAGGAAACCATTCAGGAAGTGCCGAAGCTTGAAGGCGAAGATCCTGTCGAAGCAAGACGCAGGGAAATGTTTTATATGAACATGGTATGGTTTATGTCGACCCTGCTGGATCGGAAAGATCGAATGAGCATGGCAGCCAGTCTTGAGGTGCGTGTCCCTTTTGCAGACCATCGGATCGTTGAATATGCATGGAATATACCTTGGGAAATGAAAATGTTGGACGGAAGGGAGAAAGGATTATTACGGAAAGCATTGGAGGGAATCCTTCCAAATGAAATCATTTACCGTAAAAAAAGCCCTTATCCAAAAACACATCATCCAAAATATACAAAGCTGGTAAAAGAGTTGTTGCAGCAAATCATTGATAAGAAAAATCCTCCAATTTTTCAGCTGCTTTCAAAGGAAAAAATAAAAGAAATACTGGCTCTCGATGGGGCGACGAAATTGCCGTGGTTCGGGCAATTGATGACAGGCCCTCAACTTCTCGCACATTTAGTGCAAGTGAATATGTGGTTTGACAAATACAATGTAAATCTCGTTGACGCATAGTTCCGTTTTAAATTTCTCCCGTCACCAAAGTGCCGACCTTTGGCAAGGGGCGGGAGAATCCCAAAAGCTTGACCAATCATGGAAAGGAAGGCGATTCAAATGTTAAATTTAAGCCCTGAACAATTCGTCATTAAACCGGCATTGGCGACAATCAATTGTGAACCGAATTGGCAATGGAAAAGAAAAGCGCCAATACCGAATTTTGATTTGTTATATATTTGGAGCGGCAAAGGCAATTTAAGATTGAACGGAAAAGATTATCCATTGCAAAGAGGCACTTGTTTTCTGTTCAGACCAGGCGATTGGACGACAGCTACCCAAGATCCGGCTAATCCGCTGGTGATTACGTATATTCACTTTGATGTCACTGGTGAACCCGAGATCATTCCAAATCATCATCGCATTTTGCAAGACCGCATCCATTTTGAATCATTATTGAGCCAATATGTCCGATTATTCCTGGTGGATACTTATGGCGCCGAAATGGAAGGAAAACTGATTCTAAAACAATTGATGATTCATTTGTTGCGGGCAGATCAACAGGAAGAGACTCAACAAAAAGAAGAAGGCGAAGAATTGCAAAGCCAAATTCTTTATACGATCAGGGAAGTGGCCAATTATGTGCAGCAGCATCCCGGAGAAAATCATACAGTCGAAAGTTTGGCTGCGCGCGCAAACTTTTCACCTCGTTATTTCTCAAAAAAATTCAAAGAAATCATGGGACAAACCATCCAATCGTATATTGTGGAAACCCGCATCAAAAGAGCAGAGCATTTATTGCATTATACAGGGATGTCAGTAACGGAAGTGGCCGATGCCCTGGGGTATAACAATATTCACTTTTTCAGCCGCCAATTCAAAGCTTATACGGGTAAAAGCCCGTCGGAAATTCGTATGATTTCAGGGATCCGAAAACCCAGTATAACGAAAATGCCATCAAAAAGGAAAAAAAATGCGTAAGTTTAACACCAATGGTTTTATATAGGAAAGCCGACATTTTCCGAAATGAAAATGTCGGTTTTTTTATTTCTTTTCAAACATTTGAAGATTTCCGCCATAATGGCCGGTTTTGTTCCGGAGATATTCCTTCTTCCGTGGCTGCCTGTCGTTCTTTGGAAGCCGGGGAAAATTCTGATTCAAAATGGGCGGTGAAAACATGTCTATTTACTGCATTCTTAAAAACGTCCGGTTTTGCCGGCAGCGCAATACGATGGTCCTTTTCTGATGGAAAGGAAGATAGGCGGTTTGTCATGGATTGGTTTAAGGGAGATAAATGCCAATTTAAGAATAATGTTTGTCCTTTTTATGGACAATGTTCGGTTTTTCTTTCAAAAAGTAGTGCAAAATAGTGCAAATATTCGACTCAATAGTCTAAATATTTTTATTTCTCCTCTTGGTAGGATGTATATATAAGAAAACAGGAAGAATTAAGGGGTGCAGAAAATGAAAGAACTACTCAACCAAGGCTTATACAATCCACAACTGGAACATGACTCGTGTGGAATCGCCTTATTAGCAAATATAAAAGGAGAAAAATCACATTCTCTTGTATCCCAAGCGCTAATTGCCCTTGAGAGGTTGACGCATCGCGGGGGACGGGATGATAAGGAAACGTTGGGTGATGGATCCGGCATTTTGACGGATATCCCTCATGAGTTATTTTCCAAAGAGTGGGAAAAGCAAGGAAAACAACTTCCTCCATCCGGACGTTACGGGGTTATGATGATTTTTCTTCCTAATGAAGAATCAAAATTGCTTGAATATAAAGCAAGAATCGAAGAAATCGTTGAAAAGAACAGTTTGGAGCTGTTTGGATGGCGTACGGTGCCAACGAACGAAGAAGCTCTGCAAAAGGAAGCAATCGAGTCAGCCCCTTCAATTCACCAATTATTTGTGTTACCTGCAACTGAGCTTGAACAAGACGATTTTGAAAGACGTTTATATGTAACTCGTCGCAGAATCGAAAAGACATTCAGCGAGTTTGAAAAGAATAAAGATGCATGTTATATCTCCAGTTTCTCATCGAGAACGATTGTATATAAAGGGCTGCTATTACCGAAACAATTAAGCAGTTTCTATTTGGATTTGCTCAATGAAAATTTCAAATCGAAAATGGCGATGGTTCATAACCGTTTCAGTACGAACACTTTCCCAAGCTGGAGCAGAGCCCAGCCGAACCGTATGATCATGCATAATGGGGAAATCAATACAATCAACGGCAATGTGAATTGGATTTTCGCCAGGGAAGCATCCATGCATTCAGATGCATTCGGTGTGGATCAAAAAGAACTTCATCCAATTGTGAACTTGGATGGCAGCGACTCGGCAATGTTTGACAATGTGCTGGAACATTTGGTGTTGTCCGGATGGTCTTTGCCACAGGCGATGATGATGATGATTCCGGAACCTTGGCAAAATAATACATTGCTTTCAAAGAAACAAAAGGCTTTCTACCAATATCATAGCTTGTTGATGGAGCCTTGGGACGGTCCTGCCGCAATGGGATTCTCTAACGGAAAACAGGTGGGCGCTTGCCTAGACCGCAACGGTTTGCGGCCAGCGAGATTTGTTTTGACAGACGACGACTTTTTCTATTTATCTTCGGAAGTGGGCGTTGTCGATATTCCAGAGGAAAAAATCATCCAAAAAGGCCGCCTAAAACCTGGCCAAATGTTATTAGTTGATTTTGAGAAAAAAGCGCTATTGTTCGATGAAGAATTGAAACATCAACTCATCAACGAACACCCATATGATCAATGGGCAGCTGAAATGATCATTCCTTTGGAGAATATTCCTTCTCTGAATCTGGAAAAATCGAGAAAGATTAATAAAAAACAATTGGTCCGCCTTCAAAAAGCGTTTGGTTATACATTTGAAGAGTGGGAGAAATATATCAAACCCCTGGCAACCCGCGGGGACGATCCGGTCGGTTCCATGGGCTACGATGGTCCACTTGCCGTTTTATCAAAAAGACCGCAATTGTTGTTCAACTACTTTAAACAACGGTTTGCGCAAGTAACCAATCCTCCGATTGATGCCATCCGGGAAGAGTACGTGACATCCATGGAAGTGTATTTGGGGGGAGAAGGCAATCTATTAAATCCGAAAAGGGAAGAATATCAAAAAATTAAACTGAAAACGCCAATCTTAACTAATAACGATTGGGTGAAACTGATCGGTTTGCATTTGAACGGATGGAGAGTAAAAAAACTGTCATCCTTATTCCCTGCAAAACAGCCGGAACTGATGGAAGAATATTTGGAGAAATTACTTAAAAAAGCTGAAAAAGCGGCAAAGGACGGATACCAGTTGCTTGTCGTAAGCGACCGCGGCACAAACAAAGAAAATGCGGCCATTCCATCATTGCTCGCCGTATCCAGCATCCATCATCATTTAATCAAGCAAGGTCTCCGCAACAAAGTGAGCATTATTGTTGAATCGGGAGAACCGAGAGAAGTTCATCATTTTGCGGCACTGCTCGGCTATGGAGCAAATGCGATATACCCTTACCTGGTATGCGCATCCCTTTCCCAATTGGAAGAAAGCGCGGAATACGATTTCATTGGAAAATACGTAAAAGGGATTACAAAAGGCATATTGAAAGTCATGTCCAAAATGGGAATTTCTACGGTCCAAAGCTATATCGGCGCTCAAATATTCGAAGCGGTCGGCATCAGCAAAGAAGTCATAGATCGTTATTTCCCGCGGACGATTTCACAAATCGGCGGTCTTGACATAGCGGACATTGCCAAGGAAACCGTTGCCCGCCACAACAAGGCCTGGGAAGATGAAAAACCTTTATTGGAAGAAGGCTCCGATTTCCAATGGCGCAAAAACGGGGAAGAACACCTCTATCGTCCGGAAACAATTCATACGTTGCAGCTTGCCTGCCGCACAGGAAAATATGAGCTTTATAAAAAATACAGCGAGATGCTGTCAAAAGAAAGCAATACGACTTTAAGGGCATTGTTTGAATTGAAAAGCGACCGGACACCGATCCCGATTGACGAAGTGGAACCAATCGAATCGATTTTTAAACGATTCAAAACGGGTGCGATGTCTTTCGGATCCATCAGCAAAGAAGCCCATGAAGCCATTGCCATTGCCATGAACCGGATCGGCGCAAAAAGCAACTCTGGTGAGGGCGGGGAAGATCCAAACCGCTATATTCCACTGCCAAACGGCGATTCAAAATTAAGCCGCATTAAACAAGTGGCTTCCGGACGATTTGGCGTCACAAGTCATTATTTAGTGAACTGCGACGAAATCCAAATCAAAATGGCACAAGGGGCAAAGCCTGGTGAAGGTGGCCAGCTTGCCGGCCATAAGGTGACGGTGGAAGTTGCAAAAACGAGAGGTTCAACTCCTGGAATCGAGCTGATTTCACCACCTCCTCACCACGATATTTATTCGATTGAAGATTTGGAACAATTGATTTACGACTTGAAAAATGCCAATCCGGAAGCACGGATCAACGTCAAACTCGTTTCCGAAAGCGGTGTAGGAACTATCGCAGCGGGTGTGGCGAAAGCGAAAGCAGACGTGATTCTCATCAGCGGTTATGACGGCGGAACAGGCGCAGCAGCCAGAACGAGCATCAAGCATGCCGGTCTTCCATGGGAATTGGGGCTGGCGGAAGCCCATCAAACGTTGATGCTGAACGGATTGAGAAACAAAGTGGTTCTTGAAACAGATGGAAAATTGATGAACGGAAAAGATGTCATCATCGGTGCATTATTGGGTGCGGAAGAGTTCGGTTTCTCCACGTTGCCGCTTGTCTCACTTGGTTGTGTAATGATGAGGGTTTGCCATTTGGATACATGCCCTGTAGGAGTTGCGACTCAAAATCCGGAACTCAGAAAGAAAATGACCGGTACTGCCGATCACGTGGTGCATTTGATGCACTTCATCGCCCAGGAAGTTCGCGAATTAATGGCAGAGCTGGGCTTTAGAACATTGGATGAGTTGATTGGAAGAACAGACATCATTCAGGTCAAAGATGATGTGGATTGGAAAGAACGGAAACTGGACTTTTCTCCTCTATTCGTCAGATACGAAGGAGATCGAACAGCAACCGAAAGCCAAAATCATCAATTGGAAGAAACGTTGGATTATCAAAAATTGATTCCATTAAGTCAAAAGGCTATAACAAGCAAACAGCCTGTTCAAATTTCGCTTCCAATCCGGAATACAAACCGTTCAGTCGGTACAATGCTCGGATATGAAGTTTCGAAAAAGTACGGAAACGAAGGGTTAAAAGAAGATACGATCCAAGTCCATTTCCAAGGTTCAGCCGGCCAAAGCTTTGGTGCATTCATTCCAAAAGGCATCACATTAAAGCTTGAAGGAGAAGCCAACGACTATGTCGGAAAAGGATTATCCGGCGGAAAAATCATCGTTGCTCCTCCAACGGATACAAAGCGGTTGGCGGAAGAAAATGTGATTATCGGCAACGCCGCTTTCTACGGTGCAACAAGCGGTAAAGCATTTATCCGCGGCAAAGCGGGAGAAAGGTTCTGTGTCAGAAACAGCGGAGCGCATGTTGTAGTGGAAGGAACAGGAGATCACGGTTGTGAATACATGACAGGCGGCCGGGTAGTGATTTTGGGAGAAGTCGGAAAGAACTTTGCAGCCGGCATGTCCGGGGGTATCGCATATATTTATTCTCCAGCCAATGAACATTTCACTGAAGTTTATAACGATGAACTTGTCATGCTGGAAGAGATTAATGACCAACAAGAATTGAGCTTTGTCAATGCTCTGATCAAAGAACATTACCAACAAACAAAAAGTACTGTGGCGAAACGAATCCTTCAAAATTGGGAGTTTGAAGCAGCGAATTTTATTCGCGTCATTCCATACAAATACAAAGAAATTTTGGAAAAAGAAGAACAGTACTTGGCAAAAAGTTATTTAGCGTAAGAGGGCGGTGAAGAAAATGGGAAAACCTACTGGATTTTTAGAATATAAACGGCAAAATGCCCAGTATCGGGATCCGTTGGAGAGAATTCAAGACTGGAAGGAAATTTCAAACCTTCCACAGGAAAGCGACTTGGTCAAACAGGCAGCTCGATGCATGGATTGCGGTGTTCCATTTTGTCAAAACGGCTCTCTTGTTGGAGGCATGTCAACGGGATGTCCAATATTCAACTTGATCCCTGAATGGAATGAACTTGTTTATAGAGGGAATTGGAAAGAAGCTTATGATCGATTGAGCATTACGAACCCTTTCCCAGAGTTTACAGGAAGGGCATGTCCAGCTCCTTGTGAGGCTGGATGTGTCGCTTCCCTCTATGAAAGTTCGGTAACCATTAAAAATATTGAATTGGCCATCATCGAAAAAGCTTTTGAAGAAGGATGGGTAAAACCGCAAATACCTAAGGAGAGAACAGGAGTCAAAATTGCGGTGGTCGGCTCCGGTCCAGCCGGTCTGGCTTGCGCGCATGAATTGAACAATTACGGACATTCGGTAACCGTTTTTGAAAGAAGCGACCGGATTGGAGGCCTCCTTACTTACGGGATTCCGAAAATGAAAATTGAACAGCTTGCCGTAGACCGCAGAATCCGTGTCATGGAAGAATCGGGCATCACCTTCTTGACGAATGTGGAAGTGGGAAAAGATTATTCCTTGGAAAAACTGCAAAAAGAATTTGATGCAGTGATTCTTTGCACGGGTGCCACAAAACCGCGGGATCTGCAAGTAAATGGAAGAAACTTGGGCGGTATCCATTTTGCGATGGATTTCCTGCACGCCAATACAAAAAGCATGTTGGATTCCAATTTTAAAAATGGCCAATATATTTCTGCCGAAGGAAAAGATGTAGTGGTCATCGGCGGTGGTGACACGGCAGTCGATTGTATCGCTACATCACTCAGACAAAATTGCAAAAGTGTGATTCAATTCGATATTTATCCGAAACGTCCAACGGAAAGAGAGGCAGATAATCCATGGCCGCAATATCCAATGGTTTATAAGCTGGATTACGGCCAGGAAGAAGCCAAAGCAAAATTTGGCGATGATCCAAGATTATTTGCCACTACCGCTTTGGAATTCATCGGGAATGAGGAAGGTCAACTCACTGCAGTCAAATGCGTGGGGATCAGAACCATATTCAATGAAAATGGTGAAAAGATCCGGGAACCGATCCCAAATACCGAAAAAATCATTCCGGCCCAACTGGTTCTACTGGCCATTGGATTTGAAGGGCCTGAACGGGAACTCTTTGATCAATTAAACATCGATTGGAAAGAGATAAAAAACAGCCGTTCTTATCAGACAAAAGTGGAAAACGTCTTTGTGGCGGGTGATGCAAGACGCGGCCAAAGTTTAATCGTTTGGGCGATCCAGGAAGGCAAAGAAGCCGCAAAAAGCTGCCATGAATATGTAACAAGTAAAGTAAACTTATCAATTTAGGAGGGATACGGTGCAAGCAGTTGATTATATCCAACAGTTATTTGCAGATCGAATTGGAGGTCCCTCTTTCGGTCTAAAGGAAGAAATATTCAAATTCGAAAAAATTAAAAGAGCCAAAAGATTGGCGGTGAAAGAAAAGCCTGACGTGCCATTGATTGATTTGGGCGTTGGCGAGCCGGATGCAATGGCAGACAAGAGGGTCGTTGACAAGCTTTATGAGGAGGCGGCAAAACCTGAAAACCGGTTTTATTCAGATAACGGAATCCAGGAATTTAAAGAAGCGGCTGCCCGCTATATGGAGGAAGTGTTTGGTGTTCCGGACCTGGATCCGGAGACGGAAATCAACCACGTCATCGGTTCAAAAACAGGCTTGAGCTTGCTGCCCGCTGCTTTCATCAATCCCGGAGATATTACATTGATGCCATCACCTTGTTATCCGGTGCTCGCCACTTATACGAAATATTTCGGTGGAGAAGTTGTCCATCTTCCGCTATTAAAAGAAAATGGATTTTTACCCCAACTGGATCAAATCGATCCGGAAGTGCTGAAAAAAGCCAAACTGCTCTATTTAAATTATCCAAACAACCCTACTGGCGCAGTGGCAACCAAAGAGTTTTTCGAAGAAGTTGTCGAATTTGCCAGAACCCATCAAATCATTGTTGTCCACGACGCAGCTTATGCCGCATTGATGTTTGACGGCGAAAAACCGCTTAGCTTTTTATCCGTACCTGGAGCAAAAGAAGTCGGCGTAGAGCTTCATTCATTATCCAAGTCTTTCAATATGACCGGTTGGAGAATAGGGTTTATTGCCGGAAATCCGAAATTGATCAAAGCATTCCAAACGGTAAAAGATAACAGCGATTCCGGTCAATTCATCCCTATTCAAAAGGCCGCAAGTTTTGCGTTATCCCATCCGGAAATAACGGAGGAAACGGCGAAAAAATATTCCCGCCGCCATGAATTGCTGGTGCAAATCCTTCAAGGATGCGGTTTTGAAGTGGAAAAACCGAAAGGCTCCTTTTACTTATATGCCGAAGCTCCAATCGGGGTGGCAGGAGGGCCAACATTCCAAACAGCGGAGGAATTTTCACAATACCTTATCCGGGAACATCTCATTTCAACCGTTCCGTGGGATGATGCGGGAAGTTTCATCAGATTTTCCGTCACCTTTGAAGCTGATTCAGAAGAAGAAGAGTTGCAAGTGATGAAGGAAATTGAAAGGCGCCTGAAAGGGGAAAAGTTCATTTTTAAAAGAAGGTGATGTAATGCTATTTACAAAAATGCATGGGTTAGGAAACAACTATATTTTTATCAATCTTTTGGAACACTCATTACAAGAAGAATTCCTTCCAACATTGGCAAGAAATCTTTCCAATGTGAGATTTGGCATTGGTTCTGATGGAATGATCCTTATCTGCGATTCCAAAGTTGCCGACTTCCGGATGCGAATTTTCAACGCGGACGGATCGGAAGGGAAAAATTGCGGCAACGGATTAAGATGTGTAGCGAAATATTTATATGATCATCAATTTGTGGATTCCGAGAGTTTTACAATTGAAACCCTCGGCGGAATTGTAGAAGTTCATATATCCGAAAAGAAAAAAGAAGTGGAATTTGTCACGGTTGATATGGGTGAACCAAAATTGCTGAAAGGAATGGTTCCAATGATTGGTGAACCCATGACGGTGACCATCGATGAACCGTTCACCATCGGCGGAGAACTCTATCATCTGACTTGCGTTTCAATGGGCAACCCCCACGCCATCATGTTTGTGGATAATGTCCATGATGTGCCCCTTGAAAAAATAGGTCCAATCATCGAACATTCCGACATCTTCCCGGAGAGGGTGAATGTAGGAATTGTAACAGTGAAGAAACCGAATGAACTCGACTATCGGGTTTGGGAAAGAGGATCAGGCATCACAATGGCTTGCGGTACAGGTGCTTGTGCAGCGGTTGTCGCAGCCACATTAAATAAAAAAATTGAGAAGAACCAAATTATTACTGTCCACCTGCCGGGAGGTGATTTAGAGATTCGTTGGGACGAAAATAACCATGTTTGGATGAAAGGAAGAGCAGAGTACATCTGCCATGGTGAAATCAAATTGGAAGATTTCATCAAAGAAAAGATGCCAAAAGCGTCTGGTCAATAAATTTGGATTTTAAATATGAGGAGGAATTATTCATGAGCAAAAATTATACAAAAGAAGACATTTTAAAAATGGCAGAACAGGAAAACGTACGCTATATCCGTTTACAATTCACGGATTTATTCGGAATCATTAAAAACGTTGAAGTTCCTTTAAGCCAATTGCCTAAAGCTTTGGATAACAAAATCATGTTTGACGGTTCTTCCATCGAAGGATTTGTAAGAATCGAAGAATCCGATATGTATCTGTATCCTGATTTAAACACATGGCTCATCTTCCCTTGGGAAACTGAACATGGGAAAGTTGCCCGTTTGATTTGTGACGTATATTTACCGGACGGCAATCCATTCCCTGGCGATCCTCGAAGCGTTCTGAAAAAAGTGCTAAAAGAAGCGAACGAACTTGGATTTACAGCAATGAACGTAGGTCCGGAACCGGAATTCTTCCTATTTAAAACAGATGCGAACGGCAATCCGACAATGGAATTGAACGACCAAGGCGGTTATTTCGATTTGGCGCCAACGGATCTTGGTGAAAACTGCCGACGCGACATCGTGCTAACATTGGAAGAAATGGGATTTGAAATCGAAGCCTCCCATCACGAAGTTGCCCCTGGTCAGCATGAAATTGATTTCAAATATGCCAATGCAGTAGAAGCGGCTGACCAAATTCAAACATTCAAATTAGTCGTGAAAAACATCGCGAGAAAACATGGATTACATGCCACATTCATGCCAAAACCTCTCTACGGAGTAAACGGTTCAGGAATGCACTGCCACCAATCTCTATTCCGCGGAAAAGAAAATGCCTTCTACGATGAAAACGATGAACTTGGTTTAAGTGAAACAGCGAAACAATATTTGGCAGGAATTTTGAAACATGCTTACAGTTTCGCAGCGATTACGAATCCAACAGTGAACTCATACAAACGTCTAGTTCCAGGTTATGAAGCACCATGTTATATTGCATGGTCCGGCAAAAACCGAAGCCCTCTTGTACGTGTTCCGGCAAGCCGTGGATTAAGTACCCGTATTGAATTGAGAAACCCGGATCCATCCGCAAACCCATATCTTGCATTAGCTGTAATGCTCGCAGCAGGTTTGGATGGCATCAAAAACAAATTGACTCTTTGCGATCCGGTAAACTCCAACATTTACACAATGGATGAACAACAATTGGATGACTTGAACATCAAAAGCCTTCCATCCAACTTGGAAGAAGCGATCAATGCATTGGAACAAAACGAAGTCATCAAAGCGGCACTTGGCGAACATATTACAACCCACTTCATTGAAGCAAAACGGATCGAGTGGGATGAATTCAGAATCAATGTGCATCCATGGGAACGTGAACGTTATATCACTCTATATTAAGGGGGACGATTTATGAAAAAAGTTGAAGTGATTACCCGTCCAGAAGTGTTCAAAGAATTAAGGGATAACTTGTTTTCCATTGGAATCGGCGGCATGACCGTAACGGAAGCTGCCGGTTCCGGCAAACAAAAGGGAGTGGAAGGCTTATTCCGGGGTACTACCTTTGAAATAAGAGTTCTTCCAAAGTTGAAAATTGAATTGGTCATCGACGATGAGAAAGTGGAAGAAGTTGTGGAAGTGATTCAAAGAACTTGCAATACCGGATCGGTAGGTGATGGAAAAATCTTTATTATCCCTGTTGAAGAAGCGATCCGCATCCGTACAGGTGAACATGGAAAAGAAGCCATTATATAAGATGAGAGGAGTCGAGTTGAGATGAAGAAAAAAGTATTATCTATTTCGCCGTTATTATTGTTCGCTGCATTGCCAGCTTATGCGCAAGCGCCAACTGTCGAATCATTGGAATTGTCCATCAATCTCGTTTGGGTCATGTTAGGTGCAGTGTTGGTATTCTTCATGCATGCAGGTTTTACGTTGGTTGAAACCGGCTTTACGAGAGCGAAAAACTCATTGAACATCATCATGAAAAACTTCATAACAATCAGTATTGTTTCCATTTTATACTATTTTGTCGGATTTGGTTTCATGTTTGGCGATTCGGCGAACGGCATCATTGGAACAAATGGATTTTTATTATCCGGAAGGGAAGATATCGACTTTTTCGTCTTCCAGGCAATGTTTGCAGCAACTTCCATCACAATCATTTCGGGAGCGGTTGCTGAACGGATCAGAATCTCAAGCTATATCTTGATTGCTGTTGCAATGAGCGTCATCGTTTACCCGGTCATCGGCCATTGGATCTGGTCAGGTGATGGATGGCTTGCTCAACTTGGCTTTACAGATTTCGCCGGTTCAACAGTGGTGCATTTGACTGGTGCGATTGCGGCATTGACCGTTGTCATTTTCCTTGGACCACGTATCGGAAAATATACAGGCAAAAAAGTCAATGTGATTCCAGGCCACAACATTCCATTGGGAGCACTGGGTGTATTCGTACTTTGGTTAGGTTGGTTCGGTTTTAACGGTGCCAGCACCCTTGCGGCAGATACAACTTTGGTTCCACACGTGATTGCAACAACATTACTTTCGACTTCAGCCGCTTTTGTTACATCTGCCCTTTATACAAAAATCCGATTCGGAAAAATTGATCCTTCCATTTCATTAAACGGTGTTTTGGGCGGTTTGGTTGGGATCACGGCAGGTGCGGCGGATATCTCCATACTTGGATCCATTATTGTCGGATTCGTCTCAGGGATTTTATTGGTAGAAGGTGTCCGTTTCTTGGATACAAAAGTTCGAGTGGATGATCCGGTAGGTGCAATTGCGGTCCATGGTATTTGCGGTATTTGGGGAACACTTGCAATCGGTTTATTCTCGACTTCCAGCGGACTTTTCTACGGAGCAGGCGCTTCTCAATTGGGCATTCAGGCAATTGGTGTTTTAGCAGTCATTATCTATACAATGTTAATTGTCAGTGTAGTGACGGTCGTAATCAACTTCATTCTCCCAATCCGTGTATCAAGCCAAGATGAAATCGCAGGTCTCGATTATTCCGAACACGGCTCTTATGCATACGAATGGAGCCAAACATTGTTGGAAAGAGTGATCAATGACAGTGAAGAAAAACCTGAACACGGTTTAGGATTGGCAGATCGATTGAACAACTTGACTCATGGAACGGTGAAAAGTAAAACTTCGTAAGAAATAGTGTAGTAAAAAACTTCCAAATAAGATGGCAAACCATCTTATTGGAAGTTTTTTTAATTTATCATTTTGTTTTTTGGGGTGAAAGTGTCAAGACAGTTTGATTGAATAACGATCACATGGTCGAATACAGCAATAAGTTTTTTTACATTTGTAAAGTTTTGCAGATAAAGTATTTAGGCACTACCACCAATGGATAGTGCCTGAATTTGCTTAAATGGCGTTAAACGATTTGCTTAATTCAATGAAATAATCCAACGATTTCGGGTTGGCCATTGCACCCGGATTAATGGCTTTTCCGACCGGCATGCCAAGCAGAATTTTGCGGATTGGCACTTCTAATTTCTTTCCATTCAAAGTCTTTGGCACTTCCTCGACGACATGGATTTGATCCGGAACAAACCGGGGTGATAAGTTTTGCCGAATGGCATCCTTGATTTTTTGTGCAAATGCATCGTTGAATTGAGCCGGATCTTGCAAAACAATAAATAAGGCCAGGCAGGAAGGACGATCTCTATACTCCAGATCCACAACCAAACTGTCCAAAATTTCCGGGAAGGATTCTACAATTTTATAAATCTCGCTTGTCCCCATCCGTACACCGGAGCGGTTGATAGTTGCATCCGAACGGCCAAAAATGATGCAGCTTCCGTCTTCATTGATTTGAATCCAGTCCCCATGTCTCCAAACCTTTGGATAGGTGCTGAAGTAACTGTCCAAATAACGGCTGTAGTCCTCATCCCCCCAAAAATAGATCGGCATGGATGGCATCGGCTTTGTCACAACCAGTTCCCCCACAGAACCGATGATCGGATTGCCTTCCTCATCGTAGCTTTCCACTTTGGCCCCCAATGAGCGGGAAGGAATGATGCCTGCCCTTACCGGCAGCGTGATATTTCCTCCGACGAATCCGGTGCAAACGTCGGTTCCTCCGCTGATGGAAACAAGCAAGATGTCATCTTTAACAGATTCATAAACCCATTTGAAGCTGTTGGCTGATAATGGCGAAGCGGTTGATAAAACGGCGCGCAATTTTGGGAACTTAAAATGGCTGTTTGGTTTAAAGTTATGTTTGATGCAAACATCGATAAATGGAGCGCTTGTCCCAAATACGGTGATTCCCGCTTCTTCCGCAAACGCCCACAAGGCGGAGAGATCCGGATAGCTTGGGCTGCCATCATATAAAACAATGGTGCTGCCCACAATCAATCCGCTGACGAGCATGTTCCACATCATCCAGCCGGTTGTCGTAAACCAGAAGAAACGATCCTCTTTCCCTAAATCCGCTTCGATTTGCAGGGTTTTGATATGCTCGATTATAATGCCGCCATGGGAATGGACGATCGGTTTCGGCAATCCTGTCGTCCCGGAAGAATATAAAATCCAAAGAGGATGGTTGAATTCCACTTGTTCATATTCCAGTTCAGAAGATTTCTCTTTCACTGCATCCATCCAATGAACGGTTTTTGGGGACTTGAGTTCAGGTTGTTCCCCGACATGGTGGATGATGATGGAATGTTCGATGGATGGGATTTCATCCAATAAATGATGGATGGTATCCAGCTTGTCATATACCTTTCCGTTATATTGATAACCATTCACGGCGATGAGGAGCTTCGGTTCAATTTGTTTAAAACGGTCAACGACGCTGTTTAGACCAAAATCCGGCGATGCCACCGACCAGATGGCCCCGATGCTAGCACAAGCCAAAAAGCTGACAACCGTTTCAGGGATGTTTGGAGAATAGGCAACGACCCGATCGCCTTTTTGGATTCCGATTTTTTTCATATAGTCCGCCAGAGCTGCCACATCTTCGTAAAGCTGATTCCAGGAGATGGATCGGGCTGGTTGGTTTTCGGATTTATAAATGATGGCCGGACCCGGCAGTTCCTTATGTCGAAAAACTTGTTCCGTATAGTTCAAATGGGCATTTCGAAACCATTTGTAATAAGGCATTTGATCGCCTGTCAAAATGGAATCGTAAGGTTTGCTGTGGACAATGTTCCCATATTCCCAAATGGATTTCCAAAAAGCTTCTGTTTCGGTTGTGGACCATTCCCATAATGCTTGATGGGAATCAAATTGAAGCCCGTAATTTTCTTTCAGCCACCGTTTGTAGCGGCTGATTTCACTGTTTTGAACGGTATTTTCATCCGCCTTGTAAAGCAGTGTTCCTTCCAATATTGCGACCATACGTACCATCCTTTCAAGAAACTCATAAATTTATTTTATAGAAAAACATGATGGGGCCAAACTGATAGATTTTAATATATTAAAGTAAATATGAAAGGTGAAAATGAATAATTCTCATTTGCGAAGGATTTTTATGCATGATTTCAAGTCAGTTTTGAAGGAAAATCATCCTTAAGAAAGTATTTCTATAAAAGGGTTTGTATTTTCCGGATTTAGGGAATATACTCCATATATAAATTTTAGTTTTCTAATAGGAATAGTTTAATAGGGGTGATGGGATTGAAAAGCGATTTTAAACAATTAATTCATGATATAGAAGAATCCTACAGTGAAACAGTCGAATGGCGCCGCCACTTGCACCAACATCCGGAGTTGTCATTTGAAGAATATGAGACGAGCAAATTTATTGCGGAAAAGTTGGAGGAATTCGGTTTGACCGTTCATAGAAATGTCGGGGGTACCGGGGTAATCGCCAAAATCGAGGGGGCAGAGCCTGGAAAAACCATTGCCTTCCGGGCAGATTTTGATGCATTGCCGATCCAAGACTTAAAATCTGTAAGTTATGCTTCCAAAATTGAAGGGGTCTCCCATGCTTGCGGACATGACGGCCATACAGCGGCTCTTTTGGGCTTTGCCAAAAACATTTTGAAGTACAAACATCTTTTAAAAGGCAACATTCTTTTTGTTTTCCAACATGCAGAGGAAAAACCGCCAGGCGGTGCGAAAGACATGATTGCTCAAAATATATTGGAGGATGTTGATTATGTATTTGCCGCCCATTTGGATTCTTCATTGGATGTCGGCAAGGTTGCCATAGGCTCAGGATACAAAATGGCTGCCGTGGATCAATTTAAAATCCATCTGAAAGGTCTTGGTGGCCATGGAGGACGTCCAAATGAAGCCAATGATGCATTGGTGGCCGGTGCGGAATTGGTGGGAAGTCTACAAAAAATAGTGAGCCGCAATGTCGATCCATTGCAACCCGCCGTGGTAACAGTGGGCAGATTCCATTCAGGAACAGCTTTCAATGTGATTGCGGAAAGGGCATATTTGGAAGGCACTGTCCGAACATATGATGCAACCGTGCGCAGTTATGTGGAGGAACGGATTGAACAAATTACAAAGGGCATTTCTTTAGCCCATCAAATTCAATATGAAATCGAGTACTTGCATGGCTATCCGGCCCTTTACAATGACGAAAAGCAAACTGAAAAGGTGAAACATTCATTGATAAGCGGACTTGGGATGGATGCCGTTGTGGACCTGAAAGCTTCCATGGGTGCCGAGGATTTTGCTTATTTCCTGTTGGAAAGACCGGGGACTTACTTTAAAGTAGGGGCAAGAAATGAACGAAAAGAAACCCAATTTCCCCATCATCACGGCAACTTTGATATTGATGAAAGGGCGTTGACGATCATACAAAAGGCGTTCGCTTATATTGCTCGTGAATATATAATGGATATAAATGGTTGATGCGGTTTCAAGTGAATCAAATATAAAAGGGGAAATCCATTCAATGCATATTTTTTAGAACAATTTATGGTAGGCAGGAGATTCAATTCTTCTGCTTTTTTTTGAGATCTTTGTTCCAAATGAAAAATATTATCAATTTGTGGCGATTTTTTGTATAATTCAAGGTATGACTATGACATAGAAAGGAAAAGCGGATGTTAAAGCAATTTTTTTCCTATTATAAACCCCATAAACGATTGTTTATCATCGACTTTTCATGTGCCGTATTGGTCGCCGTTTTAGATTTGTTTTTCCCGATTGCGGTGCAGTGGTTCATCGATATCTTATTGCCTGAAGGCGACTGGGGAAAAATCGTGCAGGTGAGCGCACTTTTGCTCCTTGTATATCTTTTGAGCACCTTCATGAACTTTGTGGTCAACTATTTGGGGCATAAACTGGGGATCAATATCGAAACCGACATGCGCCGGGATTTGTTCAATCATATCCAAAAACAAAGCTTCAAGTTTTTTGACAATACAAAAACCGGCCACATCATGAGCCGCATCACGAACGATTTGTTTGACATCGGGGAATTTGCCCACCACGGGCCTGAAGATTTCTTCATTGCCATCATGACTTTCATCGGCGCCTTTGTGATCATGTTCCAGATCAATCCGACGTTGGCGTTGATTGCGCTGATCTTCATGCCGTTTTTGATTTGGCTCGTTACATACTGCAACACGAAAATGAACAACGCATGGAAAGAAATGTACAGCAAAATTGCCGATGTCAATGCCAGAGTGGAAGACAGCGTTTCAGGCATCCGTGTGGTGAAGGCATTTACAAATGAAGAATTCGAAATGAAGCGCTTCCGTAAGCAAAACAGCTTTTTCCGTTCAGCGAAACTTTATGCCTATAAAGTCATGGCCGGAACCCACTCCAGCATTTACTTTATGACGCGGCTGCTCACATTGGTCATTTTGGTGGTCGGCGCCTGGTTAAGCTACAACGGCACATTATCCTACGGTGAATTGGTAAGTTTCGTCTTATACACAAACGTATTAATCAAACCGGTGGATAAAATCAGTGCGCTGTTGGAACTTTATCCAAAAGGAATGGCGGGCTTCAAACGTTTCCGGGAATTGCTCATGCAGGAACCTGAAATCAGGGACCGGGAAAATGCCATTGCCGTCCCTCATTTGGAAGGGAATATTTCATTTAAGAAGGTATCCTTCCAATATGATGAGACAAAACCCGTATTGAGCAATGTTTCCTTTGATATTAAGGCAGGGCAGACCATCGCCTTTGTCGGCCCATCAGGAGCAGGGAAGACTACGATTTGTTCACTGATTCCCCGCTTCTATGACGTAAATGGAGGGGCGATTACCATTGACGGAATCGATGTGCGGGACATGACGCAAAAATCATTGCGGGAACAAATCGGCATTGTGCAGCAGGATGTGTTTCTGTTTACCGGAACAATCCGGGAAAATATCGAATATGGCCGATTGGGGGCAAGCTTTGAGGAGATCAAAGCGGCTGCAGAAAAGGCCCATTTGAAGGAATTCATTGAATCGCTTCCGGACGGGTATGACACGCAAATCGGCGAGCGCGGCTTGAAATTGTCGGGTGGACAAAAGCAGCGTCTTGCCATTGCGCGGATGTTTTTGAAAAATCCGCCCATCCTGATTTTGGATGAGGCCACTTCTGCGCTCGATACGGAAACGGAAATGATGATTCAAAAATCGTTGAACGAGCTGTCCAAAAACCGTACCACATTGGTCATTGCCCATCGCCTCGCAACGATTCGCAATGCGGATAAAATATTCGTTGTAACGGACAACGGCATTGAAGAACAGGGAACGTATGAGGAGCTCTTGGCTTTAAACGGCGTCTTTGCCAACCTGCACAACGCGCAATTCAAGAAAGTCGAAGAAATGTTTTCACTATGATTTGTAATCGCAAGCCATTTTAATGAACTTGGCTGAAAAAAATGAAGTAAAACCAAATTGTTATAGCAATCAAAGAGGCTGGGACAAAAGATAAAAAACACCATTTTCTCCCGTGAGAAAATGGTGTTTTTTGTGCGCCCGGCATGTACATGAACTATAGGGTGTAAGTCCCGAACCCCGAAGACAGAAGTAGAGGTTAGCTCAACGAAGGGTGTCCGTGGTGACGCGGAATCTGAAGGAAGCTGGAGGCAAAACACCGGTCCGAGGAACACGAACCTCATATAAGGCTAGGTATGATTGAGTGAGTTTGCAAAACAAAACAAAGCTCTTTCTGTCGAAGGTCATATCGAGTAGATGAGGCGGATAGATGGTGTGAAAGTGCATGTACTTACCCGGGGAGGTCTGGCGGATAGGTGAAGTACGCTTCATAACCTATTTAGTGATCAGTAGCTGAACCGTCAGAAGTCAGCAGAGGTCATAGTATTAGTTGGTTTAGAACTACTAAGAAGGACCGAACAATGAAGAGAGAATAGCCCTTGGCATTCAGTGAGTCATGATGAACACAGAAAACGTAGTACCTCACTTGAGGAAGGAAGCGGTGAATCCCGTGGGGGACCTCTTGGAGGGTGGAGTGACCACTGGCATAAAGAGAACAGCTATTCACGGAAGTTATAAAAACTTGCGTCAATTATCTTAATTGAACCGCCGTATACGGAACCGTACGTACGGTGGTGTGAGAGGACGGGAGTTAATCGCTCCCTCCTACTCGATTAATAATTGAAGAAAATTGATTTCCGTTCCGGGGACGCTTTCCGCGGGCCCGGCTCGAGCCTCATCGGAGCTCACACCTTCGCTCATGCGGGGTCTCGAGAGGGCTCGTCGCAGGAAAGCTTTTGCTTTGCGACTAAGCGTGCGCGACAGAAACTCGCCCCGTCACTTCAATCAATTTTCTGTGATATCGATTTTTTACAAAAAAACCTTTTTGCAGCTCGTTCATTTTATTAGTTATGTCCCAGCCTCTTTGTTTTAGGGAAAGTCATTCATGCAGAATATTGAAAATAATCCTATCTGCTCATTTCAGTTATGGATCATGTCAATAGTCTATGGCTCACTGACGCTTCTTCGTTTTCTTATTGTTATATCTTTCTTCCGGCGTCAAAGGTTCATTGGCCAATTCATGATCAAATTCCCTTGATAAATTTTTTCTTACCGCTTGTTCGTCGCTAAAGTTTCCGCTTAAATTTTTCTTTTCCCTGTTGCTCATTTTTTACACCTCCGTGAAATTAGTTTGCCTCGGGTTGCCCTCAATATGTATCATTATCGGTTCTTTGTTTTGATGTTTTTTTTAGCGACATTTACTTGGTTAAAATCCTATATATGATTTTTGATGTTGATAATGCCTTCTAAAAATCCATTACTGAGTGTATAAAGGAACTTTGGTTTTCTTTTATACACTCTGTTTTTGATTTGTTCGTTCAACCATCATTGGTAGTTAAAATAATACATTTTTTATTATTTTCTTAATTTTAAAAATATATTGACAACGTTTGTGGGAATTGATAATCTATTAATCAAATAATCAAATAGTGATAATTTATTATCATTATTTGATAAATGGAGGTGTATGTATTGGGGAAAATAGTTGCAAAACGGGGCAGTGAGCTGCGCTGTAAAAGTTGGAGACAGGAAGCTCTGCTGCGGTTATTGGAAAATGTTCTAGAAAATGGTGAAAATCAAGACGAATTGATCGTATATGCTTCATTGGGAAAAGCAGCAAGAAATTGGCCATCTTATCATGCCATTGTGGATACCTTACAAAATCTTGAGGAAGATGAGACATTAGTCATCCAATCCGGTAAACCGATTGGTGTATTTAAAACTCATCCATACGCCCCGATTGTTGTGATGGCCAACTGCAACATAGTCGGCAAATGGGCAACGAGTGAGAATTTTTATGATTTGCAAGACAAAGGGTTAATCTGCTGGGGAGGTTTAACGGCAGGGGCTTGGCAATATATCGGTTCCCAGGGTGTGATTCAAGGTACATACGAAATATTCCAAACCATTGCCAGAAAACACTTTGATGGCAGTTTGAAAGGCCGTTTCATCTTAACAGCCGGTCTGGGGGGAATGGGAGGTGCCCAACCTCTGGCGGGAGTAATGGCTGATGCGGCGATATTAGTTGTCGAAGTGGATGAAGAACGGATCAATAAACGAATCGAACACGGATACCTTCAAAAGAAAACGGATAATTTGGATCAAGCATTACAGTGGATTGACGAAGCGAAATCATCAGGAGAAAGCATATCCGTGGGATTGCTTGGAAATGCAGCGGATATTTATCCTGAAATTTTGAGCCGTGGCATTGTACCGGATATTGTTTCAGATCAAACAGCCGCCCATGACCTCGTCTATGGATATATTCCACAAGGATATACAGTTGAAGAAGTTAAACAGTTAAGAAAAACAAATCCTGAACAATTGGCGGAAGATTCGTTGGCATCCATTGCAACGGAAGTTCGCGCGATGCTGGAATTCAAAAACCGCGGTTCTATTGTATTTGATAATGGGAATAACATTCGCTCACAAGCTTTTAAAGCGGGAGTGGAGGAAGCATTTGAGATTGATATTTTCACAGAAGCGTTTTTGCGGCCATTATTCGCGAAAGCCATCGGTCCTTTCCGTTGGATTGCATTATCGGGAAATCCGGAAGATATTCGAACAATCGATCAATACATATTGGAGAATTTTGCAGATAATCAGATCGCTTCAAACTGGATTAAACTGGCCAATCAATATGTTCCATTTGAAGGGCTCCCCGCCAGAATCGGTTGGTTTGGCCATGGTGAACGCACAGAACTTGCATTGGCAGTAAATAAGATGGTGAGAGAAGGAAAACTTTCTGGACCAATCGCATTTTCAAGAGACCATCTGGATGCAGGTGCAATGGCCCATCCGAACATTATGACGGAACGGATGAAAGACGGCAGTGACGCAATTTCAGATTGGCCCCTAATCAATGCAATGCTGAATTGTTCATCTATGGCGGATTTAGTCGTTATTCATTCCGGCGGTGGAGGGTATGCCGGCTATATGACAAGTGCCGGAGTGACACTGGTTGCCGATGGAACGGAAGCGGCGGATATGAGATTGAAATATACATTGGATAACGATACAGGATTGGGAGTGCTTCGCTACGCGGATGCAGGTTATGAGGAAGCGTTGGAAGAAGTGGAGAAAAAGAATATTAGAAGAATTAATCTGGAACATTACAAAAAATAAAGGAAGTGGATACTGTGAGAGAATTAACTTATGATGATGTAATCGCAGCGGTAAAAGGAGGTTCGGTCTATGCTTCCGGCGGTGGGGGCTGGGTGGACCATGGATTAGAAATCGGAAGGGCTGCAATCACCATTGGAAAACCGAAATTAGTCTCTGTAGATGAAATTCCCGATGACGCAATCATTGTTACGGCGACAGCAATTGGCGCTCCGGCAGGGACGACGGATTGGCAAATGCTTGGAAAAGATTACATTAAAGCTGTCCAACTTCTTCAAGAAACACTCGGGAAAAAAATCTATGGATTAATGACACCGCAAAACGGGATGTCAAGCAGCATCAATGGTTGGCTGCCTGCTGCTGCATTAGACATGGTGGTGGTGGATGCAACGGGCGATATTCGTGCACATCCAACAGGGAAAATGGGATCATTAGGATTGGGAAATTCAACAGATTATGAAACGATTCAAGTGGTGGTTGGAGGCAAAGCGGAAACTGGTTCATATATTGAGCTCGTTGTGAAAGGCACTCCTGCAAAGACTTCCAAAATATTGAGAACTGCTTCAGATATGTCGGGAGGATTTATTGCGGCTGCAAGACATCCATTACCAGCCAAGTATATTAAGGAGAATGCAGCAATTGGCGGTATCAGCAAAGCGTTGGAATTGGGCTATGCAATAATGGAAGCCGAACCAAATGGCGCTGGTGCGGTCATTGAAGCGATTTGCAATAAAACAAATGGCACAATTTTAGGAAGTGGAAAAGTATTGAAGAAGACGGTTCAATATTCGGGAGCATTTGATATAGGGACAATCACCGTTGAATCCGAGGAACATGGGGAACTGATTCTTCATGTAATGAATGAGTATATGGCTGTGGATACAAAATCAGGTCAACGTTTAGCGACATTCCCGGATGTAATTACCACTTTATCTGTAGAAACCGGCGCGCCTATCAGTGTAGGAAATGTAGTCGAAGGAATGGAAATAGCTGTATTCAGCATCAATAAACAATTTATCCCGCTAAGTGCAAGTGTGAAAGATCCGACCGTATATCCTGAAGTTGAAGAGGCGCTGGGAATTAATTTAGTAGATTATGTTTTTGATAAAGTCAAATAAAAATGGGCAACAGGGGATGAAAATGAGTAATAGTACACAAACATTAAAACGCGGACTAGATATTTTATTTGTACTCGCAGAGGCGGGGACAACATTATCTGTCAGTGAAATTGCTGAAAAAGTGAACATTCCGGAAAGTACAGCATATCGGCTATTACAAACATTGGAAAAACTTGGGGTTGTTGAAAGAAGAGAAAAAGGACGGATCGGTTTGGGAATGAAAATCCTTTACTTGGCGAATAGTTTAGCGAAGCAAATTGATCTTCGTTTAAACGAAATCGCTAAACCGATTATGAAAAAATTGACGGAAGAGACAAATGAAACAACGGTATTAACGATTCGTTCCGGATTCGAAGTGATATGCATAGAGAGTTGCTCAAGTACCCGGTTGATTCGTTTTGTAGTGGAGAATGGCAAATTATTGCCACTCCACCAAGGAGCCTCAGGCAAAGCCATCCTCGCTTTTGAAAGCGAACAAATTATAAATGAAGTCATGAAGAACATAGAAGATGAAAATCATAGGATAACGCTGCTTGAGGAATTAAATAAGATCCGAATGGATGGATATTGTACAACTTTTAGTGAGGTAGATAAAGATATATTCGGCGTTGGGGCACCAATCTTCGATAACAATGGAAAAGTGATTGCCAGTTTAACCGTTGCCGGACCGATCGACCGTTGGGAAGAACATTCAAAGACCGGTGTGATTAAAGCGGTTGTAGACAGTGCAGATGAAATTACAAAGTTGTTAATCGATTTGATTTAAAAATTAATAAAGTCAGTAGGTTGATAAATATGAGTGAATATTTTGATCTTATTATACAAGGGAATATCGTTCAGGAAGACACGGTTGTCCATAACGGTGTTGTAGCAATCCGGGATGGAAAAATTGTGGATATATTTGACCGCATCGGGAATTTAAATGCAAAAGAAGTGATTCAAGCAAATGACTGTTATGTTTTACCTGGTGCAATAGATGCCCATGTCCATTGTTATAGTTCAGTTGACGAAGGTTTTACGACGGCGAGTGAGTCTGCGGCGGCAGGAGGGGTTACAACCATCATTGAAATGCCCTATGATGCACCGGGTTTAATTGGGACAGAAGAACTTTTCGTAAAGAAAAAGGAACAACTCGAATCCCAATCCATTGTGGACATGGCACTTTTGGCTACCATAAAACCTGAAAATGGGTTGGATCAAATACCGCTTTTGGCAAAACAAGGCGCTTGCGGGTTTAAATTGTCTATGTTCAATACCGACCCCAATAGATTTCCAAGAATCAATGATGCATTGTTATATGATGTATTTTCGGAAGTTGCGAAAACCGGATTACCGGTGGGGGTCCATGCGGAAAATGATGAAATTGTTCGCGGTTTTATAAAAAAATATGAAATTTTGGGAGAGAAAGATCCGCGATCCCATGCTTGGAGCCGTCCAAAATTTGCGGAATCGATTGCCGTACTGACAGCGATGGAACTGGCGTATTGGACAGGTGTTCATTTGCACATTTATCACTGCACATTTCCTCGCATTTTTGAACTGGTTGAATACTTCAAGGGTATGGGAACGAATATAACGGCGGAAACTTGCACCCATTATTTGACTTTAACGGAAGAGGATATGCTTACTTTAAAGGCAAAAGCGAAAATCAATCCGCCCCTCCGTTCAAAAGAGGATGCAGACGGTCTCTGGAAACAGCTTAAAAACGGAATGATTGACATTGTCACGTCCGATCATGCTCCATGGACAATTGATAAAAAGAATCGTTCGAATATTTTTGAAAATGCATCAGGTGCTCCAGGAGTGGAAGTGTTATTGCCCATTTTATATGGGGAAGGGGTAGCCAAAGGCAAAATTTCAATCATCGATTTGGTGAATCTTTTAAGCAAAAAACCTGCCGAGATTTTTGGTTTATCTTCACAAAAAGGCAAACTTGAAAAAGGAATGGATGCAGATATTGTCGTTCTTGACCCGAATCAATCTTGGATATTGGATGAGACAAAACAGCATTCAAGTGCAGGATGGAGCCCATATCATCATAAACGGATGCAAGGAAAAATTACCCATACGTTTGTCAGAGGAAACTTGGTCTATGACGATGAGGATGTAGTTGGAAAACCTGGTGATGGGCAATTTATATTTGCAAAACATTAATCTATTTTTTTGAACTGAAGGGGTGAGAATTTGATAGATTCAGATTTGCAACAAAGCATACAAAGAATTGAACAAGACATTCTGACAGTCGCTACTTTTGTGGATAAAACCCAACCAGGTTGGACAAGAAGACCTTTCACGACTTGGTATTTTGAGGCAAGAGAATGGCTGATGGAACAAATGCGTTCCTTAAACATGGAAGTTTCCATTGACTCAGCTTCCAATGTCATTGGAGTGTTAAAGGGAAAAAATCCATCCTTGCCACCCATTATGATCGGATCCCATTTGGATACTGTATCTGGAGGCGGACGATTTGATGGAATCATTGGCGTCTTGGGAGGATTGGAAGTTGTTCGCCTGTTGAAAGAACAGGGGATAGAACTCCAACATACTTTGGAGATTGTTGATTTTACAGCGGAAGAACCTAGTGAATTTGGAATTTCAACAATCGGAAGCCGGGGAATGGTTGGCAATCTCACAAAGGAAATGCTGGCAAGACGTGATCCAAATGGATGTACTTTAGCGGAAGCCATCGAAAAAGCGGGTGGAAATCCAGAAGAAATCGATAAAAAAGCAAGAAAAAAGGGTGAGGTCGCCCTGTATTTGGAAATGCATATTGAACAGGGACCCGTTCTCGAAGAAACGGATCATAAGCTCGGGATTGTCACAGGAATTGTGGGCATTCATCGTTATCGGATAACGGTGGAGGGAAAACCGAATCACGCGGGGACTACCCCTATGAATATGCGGCAAGATGCTCTCACAAGTTCTTCCGAATTGATATTGAAATTGGAAGAGCTTTGCAAGAAACCATACGATGAAGCGGTAGTAGGCACAGTTGGGAAGTTATTCGTTCTACCTAATGCGGCAAACGTGATTCCTGGAAAAGTGATTTTTGAATTCGAAGTAAGGTCCATTGAAACCCTATTAATAGAACAAATAATCTCAGAATTAATTAGTTTTTCCAATATTGTTTCCAATGAAAGAAATGTAAACATTGCATTTGATTGTTTATCGAAATCAGAACCGATAAGAGTGGAACCTTTTATCCAAAAAGTCATTGAAGAGTCGTGCCAAGAGGTGGGTCCATCAATAAAATTGCCGAGTGGTGCAGGACATGATGCTAATCAGTTGGCGACAATTGCGCCCATTGGAATGATTTTTGTTCCGAGCCGTGATGGCAGAAGCCATTGTCCGGAGGAATGGACCGATTTTCAGGATATCGCTTTAGGCGTACAAGCGCTGTTGCGATCAGTGATTGAGTTCGATTTATCACTATAACCACGATTGAAATGCTTCTTGATTTGGAATTATCGTGATTCTCTGGAACCATACGGACGAGTATCTAAAGGAATAATGGGTTTGTCATGGCGAATGTTTTTTAATGTTAAATATAAGTAATCCAATTAGAAAAATTAATTAATTTGAGTTTAAGAAATGAGTGACAGTTTATGGAAACAGTCCAAAAAGCATGGAACTACATTCAACAAAATCCGGAAAAATTTATGGAAGCTTTTCAAGAGCATTTAATTTTAAGCATCATTGCATTGTTGATTGCCATGATTATCGGTATTACAATCGGCATCATCTGTGCAAAAAATGAAAAAATCTCAAGTATCATCATGGGGATTTTTAACTCATTGCGGGTGATTCCAAGTCTGGCCATCTTAATTATTGTATTACCGATCATGGGAACCGGTTTTTATCCCAATGTCATCAACTTAACGTTACATTTAATGGAAAATAATATTTAATTTAACTTTTATAAAATTAGGTAATAAGCCTCTTGTAATTTTAAAAAGTCCACCAAAATCGTTTTAGAATCCAATTTTTGGTTAATAAAACGAGGATGGTGGTTTTTTTGAAAACAAAAAGTACTTTTTTAGGGGCAATTGAGATTACTCGAAAGTTGCTGAATGATGTGATGTTTATGCTTGAATCTCGGACAAAAGAAACGTATTTTACACGAAAAGAAAAGAAGTTAAATTTTAAAAATACTATTCTATTTAGCTTAAACTTTGTTAAAAAGAGCCTCCAAATTGAACTTGACGACTTTTTCGACAAATTTAATTTATCAGAAATTAGTATTTCCAAACAAGGCTATTCAGCCGCACGAAAAAAGATTTCTCCTCTCGCTTTTGTAAAACTTACAAAAGCGATTGTGAATTGGTATTATGAAGAAAATTCCTTTAAAACTTATCGTGGATTTAGACTTTGCGCAATCGATGGAAGTGTGCTCCAAATTCCTGATACTGAGGAGCTTCGAAATTATTTTGGGTATGGAAAAAATCATAAGACAAGTTATGCAAGAGCTAGTGCCTCTTGTATTTACGATCTTGAGAATGGAATCATTATTACTTCTAGAATCAATCCATATAAGGTAGCTGAGCGAGATAGTGCAAAGGATATGATTGAAGAACTCGTACAAATTGGATTAAAAAATGATCTTTTTTTATTTGATCGAGGGTATCCATCGAGAGATTTTATTGCCTATTTAGATGCCCTTGGTATCAAATATGTGATGCGATGTCAAAAAAATACGATAAAGGAAATTGTCGAAGCGAAAGATGCTGATCAAAACATTCATATAATACATAGGAAACAAGTGATTACTGCTCGTGTAGTTAGATTCCCACTGGATTCTGGCACGGAAGAAATACTTGTCACAAATTTAACCGAGGAAGAGTTTGATATCTCTGAGTTTAAATCTCTTTATTTTAAACGCTGGGGAATTGAAACAGAATATAATGATGTGAAAAATAAAATCGAAATAGAAAATTTCACGGGTAGTTCGAAAATCGCAATTGAACAAGATTTCTATGCATCAATATATTTATCGAATATGGTCAGTTTATTGAGAAATGATGCCAATGAAACAATTAATGAGGAGAGTAAGAAAAAAAGACGAAAACATGATTATCAAGTAAACACAAATATCTTAATAGGAAAATTAAAAGATAGGATGGTTCACTTATTATTAGAAGATTGTCCAATCAAAAGAGAGAGAATGTTTACAAAAATCATGAAAGTGATTATAAGAAATAAGACACCTATTCGGTTTGGGAGAAGTTACCCACGAAGGAATGGTCTGTCCTCAACAAAGTATCCCCTAAACCAAAAAAGGTGTCTATAAACAATACGTAGGATAAATATAACCTATTTGTTTATTAAATGTAAATAAATTAGGGGCTTAAAAAAATAAAAATTTAAGCCCCGGGCATCCTATTGCCTTTTTTAGCCGATTTTAGAAAATTATCAACACTTTGTAGGTTGAATAGTATTTTTAAAAGTAGACAACCAGATGGTTGCCTACTAACTGTAAATTATTGGTTGTATAAGTTTCTGACATTGGTTTTTATCCGGCGCTGGTAGCTTTAACCGTTTTGGCTTGTCCACCGATCATCATCAATACTTTTACCGGATTTCGGGAGATTGATCGTTCGGTTATTGAAGCGGCATCTGGAATGGGGATGAATGAAAAGCAAATTTTAAGGAAAATTGAATTTCCTCTGGCATTGCCGATCATCATAGCCGGTTGCAGAACAGCCGCTGTCGAAGTAGTAGCAAGTGCAACCCTTGCAGCCTTTATTGGAGGAGGTGGTTTAGGTACATTTATCATCAATGGACTTGGAATGTATAATATCCCATTACTGTTAGTAGGTGCTATTCCGGTTGCATTATTGGCGATTCTTTCCGAAGTATCCTTTGCAACCACAGAAAAATTCTTTACACGTTATTTAAGAGATTAAATGAAGGGATGTTAAAAAATGAAAAAATATTTAAAATTATTGGGCTTATTAGTGTTGGTAATAGCGATGTTGGCAGCTTGCGGTGATGAATCTTCAGATGGTTCAAATGCTTCGACAGATGAGGAAAAACCTTTGATCAAAGTCGGCTCGAAAAACTTTACGGAATCGCTGATTTTAGGTGAAATGTACTCACTTGCTCTGGAAAATGCCGGATATAAAGTGGAAAGAAAATTAAATCTCGGCGGAACAATGGTTGCCCACGAAAGTTTAAAAAACGGAGATATCGATATGTATCCTGAGTACACAGGAACGGGTTTAATCAACATTTTGGAACAGGAACCAAAATCAGACCCGCAGGAAGTATATGATATTGTTTCCAAAGAATATAAAGATAAATTTAATTTGGTATGGCTTGAACCAACAGATGCAAATGACTCCCAAGGATTAGTGACAACAAAGAAAGTTGCAGAAAAATATGATCTTTATACAATCTCCAAACTTGCGGAATTGGCACCTAAATTAAGAATGGCGGCTGTTCCGGAGTTTACTGAAAGGGAAGACGGGCTCATCGGTTTACAGAAACATTATGGCGGCATGGAATTTAAATCCCTTGAACTATATGATTACGGTATTAAATATCGTGTGATTTTGAATGATGAAGCGGATGTAACAGTTGGTTTCACAACAGATGGAGATTTAACGAATCCGGATTTGGTTCTGCTCGAAGATGACAAAAGCTTCTGGCCTCCATATTATGTTGCACCAGTCATTCGCAATGAAATCTTGGAAAAAGATTCGAAAGTTGCTGATGTATTAAATGAAGTATCCAAACTTTTAAATGATGAAGTTGTTCAAAAATTAAATGCAGAGGTTGATATCGACAAACGGGAATACGCTGAAGTGGCCAAAGATTTTCTGGTTGAACAAGGAATCATTAAAAAGTAAGGAAATATCGTAAATCGCCCCTCAAAAAATATCATTTGGGCTGTGTTCATACAAAGTGTCTGGTCCTAGCAGGAAAATACATAGAGTGAATATACACCGACAGCTATTTGATAAACACAGCCTATTTTTTATTAAAGGAGTTGTTCCGTATATGTCTGGTTCAATTATCGAATTTCAACAAGTCAGCAAAACCTTTCCAAATGCAAAAAGACCTGCTGTTTATGAAACAGATCTAAAGATAGAAGAAGGAACTTTTGTAACGATTTTAGGAACTTCCGGATCCGGGAAAACAACACTTTTGAAAATGGTAAATCGAATTCATGAACCTTCAACGGGGAATATTTTTGTGCAAGGCGAAAACACCTCAAAAGTGTCAGTTACAGAATTAAGAAGAAAAATCGGTTATGTCATTCAACAGATCGGATTGTTTCCGCATATGACCATTGAAGAAAATATTGCGACGGTACCAAAAATTTTAAAATGGGACCCTAAGAAAATCAGTGAGCGGATTGATTTTCTTCTTGAACTGGTTCACTTGCCGCCAAATGAGTACCGAAAAAGATATCCCCGGCAATTATCAGGTGGCCAGCAACAACGGGTGGGAATCGCACGGGCAATGGCTAGTGACCCGGAAATCTTATTAATGGATGAACCGTTCGGCGCCATTGATGCCATTACTCGTTCAAAGCTTCAAGATGAATTAATTTCAATCCAAAAAAAATTAAAGAAAACCGTTCTTTTCGTTACCCATGATATTAATGAAGCCTTAAAGCTTGGAGATAAAATCATTGTAATGGATCAAGGGCGTGTTCAACAGTATGATACACCTTTAAATATTTTATTGAATCCTGCAAATGAATTTGTCAGCCGTTTGGTTCAGTCGGAAGATATTATTCAATTATTCAGCATGCTTCAAGCGGAAAATGTCATGGTTCCACTGGACAAAGTGAAATTAAATAATCCCAAAGTTGTTAAGCGCCATGATGATTTGAAGGGAATCTTGACGTTATTTTTAAATTCCGATATTGACGGTATCATTGTGGAGAATGAAAATCATCAGCCGGTTGGTGCGATTACTTTTGAACAATTAAAGTTAAATAAATCTATAAAGCAAGTGGTGGTTCCGTCATGATAATAGAGTATATTACTAAATATTACGATCATATTTTTTCACTATTTTTAGATCATTTGACAATCATGGTCATTTCGTTAGGCATCGCTTTAGCCATCGCTTTGCCGGTCGGATTTTTTCTAACAAAATTCAAATGGCTATCCGTACCGATTTTATCTGTTTTAGGAATAATTTATGCAATACCGAGCATGGCACTGTTTGCCTTGTTAATTCCAATTGCAGGGCTTGGAATGAAGCCGGCCATCATCGCCTTGGTCGCATATAACCAAATCATTTTGGTACGAAATGTGATGGTCGGGTTTCAGTCCATCAATCCATCGATTGTTGAAGCAGGTAAAGGAATGGGGCTTAATTCGATGCAACTTTTTTGGAAAATCCAGCTTCCGTTAGCCCTCCCGGTGATTATCGCTGGAATCCGAATTGCCACAATTTCCACTATTGCGATTGCGACAATCGCTGCCTGGATCAATGCTGGCGGTTTAGGTGTACTGTTGTTTGAAGGGCTTTACCAAAATGCATCACATAAAATTATTATAGGGACCGTCTTAGTGGCTGCACTTGCATTAGCAATGAACTATTTGTTATTGAAAATTGAAAATAAAGCGGCTTTAAAAGCGCGTGGGGAATCATAACCTTGGCATTGATAGGAGATTGACAAGATGTACAAAACATTAGTGCTGGATGGAAAATCATTGACAATTGAAGAGATTGTCCAAGTTGCCCGGAATGAAAGGAAAGTGGCCATCAGCGATGAAGCGTTGGAAAAATTAAAAAAGGGCAGGAAAATGGTTCAACAATGGATCGATAATGATGCGCCGGTTTATGGATTGAACCGTGGGGTCGGTTTGAATAAAGACCGATTGGTGGAAAAAGAAAGATTTTCCCAATATAACCGGAATTTATTGTTGTCCCATTCGATCGGAGTTGGACCGGAAACAACCATTGAAGATGTACGGGCAGCCATGCTTGCCCGATTAAATACATTACTTGTTGGCTGTACGGGCATACAGCCGGAAATAGCGCAAATGTATGAAACCTTTCTGAATTGCGGAATCACCCCGGTCATTCCCAGCCGTGGAACCGTTGGGGCAGCGGATATCGGAATCCTATCCCATATCGGCTTGGCAATGATTGGGGAAGGTGAAGTATATTATAAAGGGAATCGGGTCCCTGTGATGGAGGCGTTTAAGGAAGAGAAACTGTCTCCAATGATTCTCGGACCCAAAGATGGCTTGGCCATTGTCAGCTCCAATGCATATTCGGCCGGGATGGCAGCGATTCTTTTGCAAGATTTAGATGATTTCATTGAAATGGCAGACGCCATTTATAGTTTATCGTTGGAAGGATTAGATGGAAATTTGGATCCCCTTGATGAATCCGTATTAAAATTCCGTCCTTTTAATGGTCAAATGAAAAGTGCCGATCGGGTCCGAAAGTTTTTGCGGAACAGTTATTTATGGAATCGGAAAGAAAAAACTTCCATTCAAGATCCACTCAGTTTTCGTGGCGGATTTACCGTGCATGGTGCTGCATTGGACAGTTTGGAATATGTGAAAGGATTATTGACCATTCAGTTAAATTCATCGGATGATAATCCTTGTTTAATAGTGGAAGAAGAACGTATTGTACATACTGCAAATTTTGAGGTCATCACACTTGTATTCGCTTTGGAAATGGTTGGACTCGCATTAACCCATGTATCAAGAAACAGCTGTTTTAGAACCATTAAGTTGGCAAACCCTGCGTTTACAAATTTAACAAGATTTTTATCACCAGATGAAGAGCAGGTGATTGCTTTCAGTACGATTCAGAAAACCTTTTCAGCGTTGGATGCGGAAATCCGGCATTTATCAAATCCGGTTGTTTCGGATTATTTCCCATTGGCAGGCGACATTGAAGATCACGCCACAAATTCGGCTTTAGTCATTCAAAAGTTAAGAAAAATGCTCGACAACCTTTATTACATCGTTGGGATTGAGGCGATTCATGCTGCTCAAGCCGTTGATTTAAGGAAAGGTGCAAAATTGGGTGTCGGAACGGGTGCGGTATATGAAATGATTCGTGAGCAAATTCCATTTTTGGACAAAGACCGAAACTTATCCATAGATATAGAGTGGGCTTACCAATTAGTAAAGTCAAAAAGACTGCTTAAACATATTCAAAAAGCGATTGAAAGTTAAATAGGCTTTTTGCCGAGCCCACTGCCACCTTTCATTATTATATTTTTCTTCCGGCGTCAAAGGTTCGTTTGCCAGACCTTGGTCAAACTCCCTTGGCCATTTTTTCTGCCCTCTCGTTTTCCGCCATAGTTGCCGCTTATATTTTTCCATTCCCTGTTCGCCATTAAAAAACACCTCTTGGCTTGATTGCATTGAGGTGTTCTTAATATGTAGAAATCTTTTATGATTTTTGCCGTTCGAAAGAAACATATCGCGTTCCTTGAAATGATAGTAACCCCACATCATTTTCCACCAGCATTCCATACTCTTGGCCATTCACTTTTAATTCCATCCGGTCTCCGCTTTGCACTTCGAAGGTGACGTAATAGGTGGTATGGGAATGGTCACCCCGTACCTGGATTCTTTTTGTAATCACTTTTGCCGGGACAGTCAACAGGGGAGATTGATTATTTTTTATGCCCTGTTTAATATTTGAGAATATGCTGAAAATGATAATGGCAAAAACAACTAAAAAGATGAAAGGAAAAAGGGAAAACATCAAATTATAAAACATCGAATCAAATTGCACCGAATCAAAAAACATCAGACCACTTCCTTTTCCACCAGTCTTTAAAAAATGATGTAAACTATAAAAATTTCCCAACTTTGTTATAAAATAAGAATTTGCAATTATTATACGAAATATAAAAAGGAAATGTTTCAGAATTTTAGCCCAAGTGAACAGAAAAAAAGGATTATGCCCAATGATTGTTTCGACTTCAATTGGACAGCCAAAACTCCTATAACCCAAATCCCATGGCAATGAAGAAACTTTTTGACAATCCTATTAAAATTTGCCGATTCGTAAGAAATATTCCAAAATGAATACATCCTCTTTGTCAATTAAATGGTAAGCTATAATAAAAGGAAGAGATGATCCTTTCCACTCAACACTTTAGAAATGCTACCTTTTCGTAACTGCAGCTGGGAATAGGGAGTGAAAATACATATGAAATACCATGCCATGAACATGGGCGAAGTTGAAAAAGAATTTAACACCAGTATTCTGGACGGATTGACGGACAGCGAAGCGAAAAAGCGGCTGGAGCAATATGGCTACAATGAACTGGAAAAACATAAAAAACAATCGGATCTATTGCTTTTTCTCAGTCAATTCAAAGATTTCCTCGTGATTGTATTGCTGGTGGCTGTCATCTTATCGCTGCTTTTAGGTGAATATGCGGATGCCATCACGATTTTGGCGATTGTGATACTCAATGCGTTTCTTGGATTTTTTCAAGAAAGAAAAGCTGAAAAAGCCTTGGAAGCATTGCAAAAATTATCGGCCCCCCACGCGAACGTTTTAAGGGATGGGGAATGGATCAAGGTCGATTCAAGGGAGCTCGTACCCGGTGATGTGATCCGTTTTTCAAGTGGCGACCGGATTGGGGCTGACGTTCGGATTTTTGAATCGATCAGCCTTGAAATAGAAGAATCCCCGTTGACCGGGGAGTCCATTCCTGTGGAGAAAACGACGGAACCGCTCAAAGAACCGGAACCCGGAATTGGCGATATGAAAAATATGGCCTTTATGGGAACGCTCGTTACAAGAGGCAGCGGGAAGGGCATTGTCGTTGGAACCGGTATGAAAACAGAGATGGGAAAAATTTCGGGACTAATGCAAGGAACCCAAAAAATTGAAACCCCATTGCAACGGCGCCTTCAGCAATTGGGGAAAATCTTGATTGTTGTGGCCGCCGCATTGACAATCCTTGTAGTGCTGATTGGCATTATTCAAGACCGGGATTTCTATACGATGTTATTGACTGGCGTTTCATTGGCCGTTGCGGTCATTCCGGAAGGCCTTCCAGCCATTGTGACGGTCGTACTTTCCCTTGGTGTGACCCGAATGATCAAAAAGAATGCCATTGTACGGAAACTGCCAGCCGTTGAGACACTTGGCACAGCGACGGTCATTTGTTCAGATAAAACCGGAACGATGACCCAAAATAAAATGACGGTGACCCATTTATGGATTGGCGGAAAAACGTGGACGGTTGACGGGACAGGTTATTCCCCTGAAGGCGCTTTTTATCATGAAGGGTCACCGGTTGAAGTGCGGAAAGAAAAAATGCTTCTTCAAATGCTAACGTATGGGATGATTTGCAACCATGCCAAAATAAAGAAAAAAGACAATGAATACATGCTTGTCGGCAGTCCGACAGAAGGAGCATTGCTCGTTGCGGCAATGAAGGCCGGCTTTGATCGGAATGAATTATTGAAAGAATATCAAATTGTAAAAGAATACCCGTTTGATTCGACGAGAAAAATGATGTCAATGATCATCGAAGATTCCGCCGGAAAACAATTTGTCATTGCCAAGGGGGCGCCGGATGTTCTGACACAAGTGAGCAGCAAAATGATTTGGGACGGAAAGGAAGAAGCGCTGACAGATAAGCTGAAAAACGCTCTCCATTCAGCCATCGAAGAATTGGCTTCCCAGGCTTTGAGAACGATGGCCATTGCGTTTAAAGAGATTCCGGCAAATAAAACGGTCACAGATGTGCATGAGGTGGAAAACGGACTCACATTGATCGGTTTGCAAGGCATCATCGATCCGCCAAGACCGGAAGTGAAATCAGCGGTGGAAAAATGTAAGGACGCCGGCATAAAAACGGTGATGATTACCGGAGACCATTTGATTACGGCAAAAGCCATCGCTTCCCAGCTTGGCATCCATCAAGAAAACAGCAAGATTATTGACGGAAAAACATTGGCAAAAATGTCTGTCAAGGAATTGGAAGAAATCGTGGATGAAGTGGCCGTGTTTGCCCGCGTCTCTCCTGAACATAAACTGAAAATTGTGCAGGCTCTGCAAGGGAAAGGACATGTTGTGGCAATGACGGGAGATGGAGTCAACGACGCCCCAGCCATTAAAGCGGCGGATATCGGCATTTCAATGGGGATTACAGGAAGCGATGTGGCAAAAGAGTCTTCATCCCTGATTCTTTTGGATGATAATTTTGCCACGATTGAATCGGCCATTGAAGAAGGGCGGAATATTTACGAGAACATCCGCAAATTCATCCGCTATTTGCTCGCTTCCAATGTAGGTGAAATGCTTGTCATGATTTTTGCCATCATCCTTGCGTTGCCATTGCCATTGGTTCCGATCCATATTTTGTGGGTGAACTTGATCACGGATGGTTTGCCTGCCATGGCGTTAGGGGTTGACCAACCGGAAGGCGACGTCATGAAAAGCAAGCCTCGGGATCCAAAAGAGGGGATTTTCGCAAGAGGACTTGGTTGGAAGATCATTTCACGGGGGCTTGCGATTGGTATCGTCACCCTCGCCGCTTTCATGGTGACCCTTCATAATCATCCAAACGAACTGGAATATGCCCAAACGGTCGCTTTTACAACCCTTGTAATGGCCCAGCTCATTCATGTGTTTGATTGCCGTTGCGAAAAGAACATTTTCTCAAGAAATCCTTTTAAAAATCAATTTCTTGTATGGGCGGTTTTATCTTCCATCGCATTGATGTTAATCGTGATCTACATTCCGCCATTACAGCCGATATTCAAAACAGTTCCAATTCAATTCGCGGACTGGGCCCTCATCATGTTGATGGCCGCCATTCCTACATTCCTGCTTGGCGGAATTGACGCATTCATCAAAAAAAATAGGTAACATAATCAGAGCGGATAGGAAAAATCTCCAATCCGCTCAATTTTTTGGAATTTCAAGCAAGTTTTTCTGAAAAAATGTCATGAAATTGATAGAAATTGTATAACAAAATATTACATTAGTTTCACTAATAATTCACTATTTTTGAATAATTTACATTATATACTAGAGTTATAGAATAAAAATCATTTTTTATCACTAGCGTCGCATAAATAAGTTTTGAAATTTCAGATTTTATTTTTCTGGAAAATTAGCGAAAAACGAAAACACCTAAATAAAGGTAGTAAACATCCATTTTTTACCTATAGCTTAAGACGAGTGCAACAACGACAAATCAACCTTTAAGGAACGCTCATCCCTTCGATTTTCCGTAACCAAATGTGTGCAGATTTCCATAAAGCTGCTTTCAAATATCGACTTATTTGTAACGTACTTCGGTCACTATTAGTGTTCAACTGAGCTAACACATTTAAACAGTATACAATCATCGCTACGTATACTTGGTTGTGTACGGCTTGTTCACTGTGGCCGTAGAACTTCTTGATATTCAAGTGTTGTTTCATCCATTTGAAAAAGAGTTCAATGGCCCAACGTGACTTATAGATTTCAGCGATTTCATCTGCATCCATATCAAAACGATTCGTCAGTAAATGAAGTTCATTTCCTTTTGTATCCAACAATTTGATGAGACGGAACGCGTTTTCAGAACGATTTTGCGTGGTTCCAATAACCACCATTTCATCGGAGAATACAGGCGAATCTTCAGGTAACGAAAATCGTTCTAACACACGGACGACAGCGTTTTTTCGTAAACGTGAAACAAAGAAATACCCATCATCCGTCATACGGTCAAATCGCTCATAATCTAAGTATCCACGATCGAACACGTACAGGCATTCTTGATCATCAATGAATACCTCTAATTGACCACGATCATGTTCGATTGCGTTTGTCAGTACGGCCTTGTCGGGATAAGAAAGTCTTTTTTCCATGAATACAAGACGCAAGTGAAGCTTCACGCCCGATTTTGTTTTTCGGAACTCTGCCCATTTGTGGTTCGTCAAATTCAGTGGCAACGTACTCGAATCAATGATTTTTAGTGGCGTTGTCAGCTTTCTTCGCTTTTGAAAATGTGTTTTCTCATGAATTTGAGCCACTAAATCAAGAAAAATCGATTGAAAGAAAACCGTTGGAATGGCATTGATTCGTCTTCCTAATTGGGAAAAGCTAATCGATGGAAGACCTGTTGCACGTTGTAATTCTTCAGAAAAAACAGCGTCACTTAAAGCTCGCAAACTCTCGGTTTCATGTAATTGAGCGTACAACAGTAATTTCAGAAATGAAGCCATATAAAGCTTCTTTGTATAGTAATCTAAATGATAGGCTTTCACCATATCGTCAAATAAGTTGAAATTAATTGGTGAAAACCATTGTTCAAATGATGTTTTTCGTGTAAACTTATCCATAATCGTGATTCCTTTATATTGGATTTGGATAGGTTTACTACCACCAAACCATTATAAAGGATTTTTTTATGGAAAAATATAGTTACAGAAAATTCAGATTTATTATGTCTATTGATATTTTTTATGCGACACTAGTGATTTTTTATACAACTTTTATTTTCCATCACTTTGTAAGCGCTTTAATAAAGTTTACCATCATTTTTTTGAAACGTTAGGAGGTTATCCCTATGAATCATGTATTGAATGTCACTTCGGAAATCGGAAAACTTCGAACCGTATTGCTTCACCGTCCTGGTCAAGAGGTGGAAAATTTGACGCCGGAATATTTACAAAAACTGCTTTTTGATGATATTCCGTATTTGCCCATCGTCCAAAAAGAACACGACTATTTTGCGCAAACTTTGCGCGACAACGGTATTGAAGTGCTATACTTATCGACATTGTTATCTGAAGCCTTACATACGGAAGAAATAAAAAAACAGTTTGTCTATGATATTTTGACGGAATCAAAAATCTCAGTGGATGATTCATTTTACGTCATAGCCGACTATTTATTGTCTTTCGACACATCAAAAATGGTCGAGAAAATCATGGCCGGTGTGCGCAAAGACGAAATTGAACATATGAAGAAAAAACATCTGTATGAAATCCTTACAAGCCACTATCCTTTCTATTTGGATCCAATGCCAAATCTTTACTTCACCAGAGACCCCTCAGCTGTCGTCGGCAATGGTTTGACCATCAATAAAATGCGGGAACCTGCCAGACAGCGTGAATCTCTTTTCATGCAATATATTGTGAAATATCATCCCCGCTTTGCCAACAAGGATATTCCCATTTGGTTCAATCGTGATTTCGAATATCCGATGGAAGGTGGCGACGAGCTCGTACTGTCCAAAGATACCATCGCCATCGGAATCAGTGCCCGCACTGCCGCAAAATCCATTGAACGTTTTACATTGAATCTTTTTCATTCCCAAAGTGACATCAAACGGGTCCTCGCCGTTGAAATCCCGAAAAGCCGGGCATTTATGCACCTGGATACTGTATTCACCATGATCGATTACGACAAATTCACGATTCATTCCGCGATACAAGACGCTGACGGAAAAATGGACATTTATGTTCTTGAAAAAGGTCCGGACAACGAAACTTTAAACATTACACATAAAACCAATTTGTTGGAAACGTTGAAAGAAGTTTTGGGATTAAAAGAAATTTTATTGATTCCATGCGGGGGAGGGGACATGATAGCAGGCCCCCGTGAGCAATGGAATGACGGTTCCAATACATTGGCCATCGCCCCGGGGAAAGTGGTGACCTATGATCGGAACTACGTGACAAACGAGCTGTTAAGAACAAACGGCGTTGAAGTGATTGAAGTGTTGAGTTCGGAATTATCACGGGGTCGGGGCGGCCCACGCTGCATGAGCATGCCGTTGGTCCGGGAAGCTTTGGATTAACTTAAGGAGGATGGTAATTGTGGACAACCCCCATTTATTGAACGATCTTTTAGTTGGCAAAAGTTTTCTCACTTTAAAAAATCATTCAGAAGAAGAAATCCATTATTTGATTGATTTGGCGGCCGAGTTAAAGGCAATGAAAAAGAAAAGAATTCCGCACCGCTATTTGGAAGGACAAAATATTGCCCTTTTATTTGAAAAACCTTCCACAAGAACGAGATGCGCCTTTACGGTCGCTTGTGTGGATTTGGGGGCACACCCTGAATATTTGGGAAAGCAGGATGTTCAGTTTGGTAAAAAAGAATCCACCCGTGATACGGCCATCGTTCTTGGCCGCATGTTTGATGGAATCGGGTTTAGGGGATTCAAACAATCGGTTGTGGAGACCCTTGCAGAATATGCGGGAGTCCCGGTGTGGAATGGATTGACCGATGAGTTCCATCCAACACAAGTATTGGCTGACTTTCTGACGATCAAAGAGCAAAAGGGCAGATTAAAAGGCGTGAATTTGGTGTATGTGGGAGACGGAAGAAACAACGTCGCAACCAGTCTCCTTGTGGGAGCGGCAAAAGTGGGCATGAACTTCCGAATCTGTTCCCCGAAAGAATTATTCCCTTCCGAGGAAATGGTTGCTTATGCCCAAAAGCTGGCGGAAGAATCAAAAAGCGACATTGTAATTTCAGATAATATTGATGAAACGGTAAAAGGCGCGGATGCCATTTACACGGATGTCTGGGTTTCAATGGGGGAAGAAGACAAGTTTAAAGAAAGAATCGAACTGTTGCTGCCTTATCAGGTGAACAGGAAGATGATTGAAAAAACGGGAAATGAACAGGTAATGTTCCTGCATTGCCTCCCGAGTTTTCACGATTTGGAAACGGAAATTGGGCGGAAAGTGTATGAAGAATACGGCATCAAAGAAATGGAAGTGACCGATGAAGTTTTCCAAAGCAAGCATTCCTTTGTGTTTGACCAAGCGGAAAACCGTTTACACACAATCAAAGCAGTAATGGCAGCGACGAATCACCGGCAATAAAAAAATGGACGGTAAGCGGAAGGTTCTTCCCTTGCTGTTAAGGTGAGGTGCTAATGATGAAGGAAACAAAACAATTAGGGTTATTTGCATTGATCGCACTGGTTGTAGGTTCAATGATTGGCAGCGGCGCATTCAACATGGCAGGAGACATGGCTCTCGGTGCCAATGCAGGTGCCATGTTGATCGGTTGGGTTATCACAGGGATTGGGATTATCGCCCTTGGGCTTGTATTCCAAAATCTATCCATTAAAAAGCCTGATTTGGACAGCGGTATTTATAGCTATGCAAAAGAAGGATTCGGTCCGTTTTTGGGATTTAGCAGCGCTTGGGGGTACTGGGTATCAGCCTGGCTCGGAAATATCGCTTATGCAACGCTTGTCATGTCTTCCATCGGTTATTTTATTCCGGCTTTTGAAGGCGGACAAAATGTGGCATCGATCATCGGGGCATCCGTATTATTGTGGCTGGTCCATTACCTTGTCCTTCGAGGAGTTCACTCAGCAGCATTCATCAATACAATCACAACCATCTGTAAAGTGATTCCGATTTTCCTATTTATTTTAATTACTATTTTCTTCTTTAATATCGATAAATTCACCTTCGATTTTTGGGGCAGCGGCGGCTTTTCCTGGTCGGAAGTCGCTTCCCAAGTGAAAAGCACCATGCTTGTGACATTATGGGTGTTTATTGGCGTTGAAGGTGCCGTCGTCATGTCTGGACGGGCAAAAAGTAAGTCGGATGTCGGAAAGGCGACTGTCATTGGATTAGTGAGCGTTCTTTTGATCTATGTGTTGATCACCGTGTTATCAATGGGTGTCATGACCCGGGAGGAACTGGCAGCTTTGCCGACTCCGACAATGGCCTATGTATTTGAAGCGGTTGTCGGGAAATGGGGCGCCGTCTTAATCAATATAGGATTAATCATTTCCATAATGGGAGCCTGGTTGAGTTGGACGCTCTTTGCAGCAGAGTTGCCATACGAAGCGGCAAAGGATAAAGTGTTCCCGAAATGGTTGGCCAAAGAGAATAAAAATAAAGCGCCAGTGAATTCCCTATGGTTGACGAACGGTTTAGTGCAAGTTTTCTTAATCACTTTATTATTTACCGATAAAGCCTACAATTTTATGTTCAGTTTGGCATCATCCGCCATTCTCATTCCTTACATGCTATCAGCCTTTTATCAAGTGAAACTGATACCTTTCAGGGAAAATAAAAAGCAATTCATCATCGGGATTATCGCCAGCATTTATACCGTTTGGCTCGTGTATGCCGCCGGATTGGACTATCTGCTGTTGACAATGCTGTTGTATGCCCCAGGGATCATCATTTACAAGTATACCCAAAAGGATTATGGCATCACCCGCAAAGATGCGAAATTTGAGATTGCATTAATGGGCATTTTCGTTATCCTTGCTGTCATTGCATTCGTTGGCATCATTACAGGAAAAATTGATTTTTAATCTTTGGACATAGGGTGTGAAGATAATGGAGAAAAAGAAAGTTGTCATCGCCTTGGGGGGCAATGCCATCCAAACGGGGGATGGCTCGGAAGAAGCGCAACAAAAAGCCATCAGAAAAACGGTTGCACTGTTGGTTGAAATTGTGAAACTTGGTTGTCAGATTGTGATCACCCATGGCAATGGCCCACAAGTCGGCAACATTTTATTGCAGCAAAAGATTGCAGGAACACAAGGGATTCCACCGATGTCACTGGATACGTGCGGCGCCATGAGCCAAGGGATGATCGGCTACTGGATTGAAAAGGAGCTGGATGATGCATTAAGGGAGCAAGGAATTGAAAAAAACGTGGCATCAATCATCACAAGAACGGAAGTGGATTTAAATGATCCGGCGTTTGAGAATCCGACAAAACCGATCGGCCCCTATTACTCAAGGGAAGAAGCAACGCAAATCATGCAACAGACCGGCGCAAAATATGCAGAGTTTCCTGGAAGAGGATGGCGTCAAGTCGTTCCGTCTCCTCAACCAATGAATATTATCGAACATAGTGTCATTGAAAAGCTTGTGAGTTTGGATTTTATCGTCATTTGCGCCGGTGGAGGGGGAATTCCGGTTTATAAGGAAAACCATAAGTATATTGGGGTGGATGCGGTCATCGATAAAGATTTGGGTTCCGAAAAACTGGCTGAATTGATCAATGCCGATGTCCTGCTCATATTGACGGATGTCGATCATGTGTATCTTCATTTCCATCAGCCAAATGAACGGCCTTTGAAAAAGGTTTCAACCGCTGAGTTGAAAAGGCATATTGAGGAAGGCCATTTCGAAAAAGGAAGCATGCTGCCAAAGGTTGAAGCAGCCATCAAATTTGTGGAATCCAGACCGGATCGGGTGGCCATCATCACCTCTTTGGACAAAGCGCTCGATGCACTGTTGGGACAAGCCGGAACCATTGTTGAAAAATGATGATGATTTGAACCCTTCCATGCGAATCGAAATCTAAATGCGGGAAAAAAATAGAGGCGGTGGCTCATTGCTGCCGCTTATTTTTTGTCTATCAAACTGAAAAAAAGGTAATATATTAATTGAAATGCAAGATTATAAATATTCAAAAAATTTCACAAACTCTCTTGAAGTTTACGTTAACGTCAATGATAAAATATAGCCAAATTCGGGGGTGAAAGGGATGAAAACGATTCAGGAAGTGGCAAAAGAATTCAATATCACACCAAGAACCCTGAGATATTATGAAGAAATTGGATTGCTTTCACCGAATCGTACCCAATCCAATTTACGCACCTTTTCAAAAAAAGAAATTGCCAAATTGAAACTCATCATGCGCGGCAAAAGATACGGCTTTTCACTGGACGAAATAAAGGAGATGATATTGCTCTTTGATCGTGACCGTACAGGGATTAAACAACTGGAAAGAACCGTGGAGTACGGGGAACAGAAAATCAAAGAAATCGAAGAAAAAATAGAGGAGTTGACCCAATTGAAAAGGGAATTGGTGGAATTGCATTCGTCATTCAGCGAAAAACTGGCAAAAATTAAGGGGGAGGATGTCACATGAATAGTTCGATGCTATTAGCCAGAAATGCCCGCAAGTATCCAAAAAACGAGGCGGTGATTTGCCAAGGACGGCGGGTGACGTACAAAGAATTGGATGAACAGGTTACCCGATTGGGCAATGCTTTGCTCGGACTGGGCATTCAACAAGGGGATAAAGTCATCATCTTTATGCCGAATGTATTGGAATTTGTCGTTAGTTATTTTGCCATTCAACGTATTGGCGCCATTGTCGTGCCGGTGAACGCCAAATTCACCCTATCGGAAGTGGAATATGTGGCGGATCATGCACAGGCAAAAGCCATCATTGCCCATGAAGCGATTTTTGCATCCGTAGAAAATCTCCAAAATGTCGGGATCAAAATCAAAACCGGCCCAAAAAAGGAAGGGTGGCTAGACTATGACGGGCTCATTGAAAAGTCGGATAACGCGGAAATCAGATGTCTGTTAAAAGAAGACGATTATTCCACGATTCTTTACACCTCCGGAACAACAGGGAAGCCAAAAGGCGTTTTATTCAGCTATCGCAATATTTTGGCGGTTGCCCATATGATTGCCATCGAAATGGAAGTGAAGCCGGAAAGCCGGATGTTGCTGATGATGCCGCTGACACACTCGGCTCCACTGCATTTATTCTTGATGTCCGCTGTGCTGGTTGGGGCAACCAACGTACTTACACCTACTTTCACGCCAGATTTACTTATTGACACGGTGGAAAAGGAAAAAACCACCCACTTCTTTGGGGCGCCGGTTGCCTATTTGGTTACTGCATCCCATCCCCGATTGCAAACAGCGGATCTGTCTTCCATGAAATGGTGGGTATATGGAGGGGCGCCGTTATCCGAAAAAGAAGTGCGCCATATCCAACAGGCTTTCAAAACGGACAATTTAACTTGCGTATATGGTTTAACGGAAGCAGGGCCAAGCGGGACACTTCTATTCGGCTATGAACATGAAATTAAAGCGGGCAGCATCGGAAAGCGGGCGGCCTTCGGAACGGAAATCCGCATTGTGAATGAGAACGGAGAAGATGTCCAGACCGGCGAGATTGGAGAGATTGTGCTTTATGGCGAAGGGAACATGGTTGGTTACTATCGGGATGAAGAAGCAACGAAACAAGCGTTTCTCGGCGAATGGCTGAAATCAGGCGATTTGGCCCGATTCGATGAAGACGGTTATATTTGGGTGGTTGATCGGAAAAAAGACCTCATTATTTCTGGCGGTGTCAATATTTATCCGAAAGAAATCGAAGACCGGATTTTACAGTTTGGAGGAATTCATGAAGTGGCGGTCATCGGGGTACCTCATCCGGAGTGGGGGGAAACTGTGAAGGCGGTGTTCGCCGCTAAAACGCCAATTGACGTGGAAGCGTTGAAGGCGTACTTATCCGAGCATCTTGCCAAATATAAAGTGCCGCGGCTGTACGAACAAGTGGAAGCGCTTCCGAGAAATGCATCCGGAAAAATTTTAAAACAACAATTGAAAGTGCAGGCGATTGTGGAATGAAAGTGCTGCAAAATGTGGTGGCAGAAAAAGAGACAAACTTTTTCTCAAGCGATGATACATTGCAAAAAATATTGGAGCAAATGCTGGATCAAGAGTTTTATGAATTTGCATTTAGAGAACTGACAGACTTCGGGGCTTTGGTATGCGGCGAGATTGATGCGCGGGCAAAGCATACGGACCGGGAAGGGGAGCCCCGTCTCATCCGCTATGATCGATACGGGGAAGAAGTATCGGAAATTTGGGTGAATGAAGGCTACAAAAAGACGGTTGAACAAACATACAATACCGGGATTGTCGGATACGTGCATAAAGAGATACCGGAGCTGGGGAGAAAAGGGAATTATGTTTACAGTTTTGCCCAAGGTTACTTGTTGTCCCACGCGGAACCGGGGTTTTATTGCCCCGTCACATTGACAATGGCCACGGCATACTTGCTGGACCATTATGCGGATGAAGAACTGAAGGCGAAATTTTTGCCGCATGTTTGTTCAACCGGTGAAGTGGAGCTGTATGAAGGAGCCACTTTCTTGACCGAGCGGCAAGGGGGTTCGGATGTCGGGGCAAATATCCTTGAAGCAAGATTTGACGGCACCCATTACCGGTTATATGGCGAGAAATATTTTGCCTCCAATGCGGGAATGTGCGGTGTTGCCATGGTGTTGGCCCGCATGCCGGGGGCTCCGGAAGGCACTAAAGGGCTCACTTTGTTTGCGGTGCCATGGAAAAAGGAAGACGGTTCGCTCAATCATCTGCGCATTCGGCGCTTGAAAGATAAATTGGGCGTCCGCGCCGTGCCATCCGGTGAAGTTGAATTTGACGGATCCATCGCCTATGTGGTGGGCGATCCGAAAAAAGGCATCTACTACATGCTGGAGGCGTTGAATTTATCGAGAATCTGTAATGCGGTCGCCTCAGTCGGAATCATGAGAAGAGCATTATTGGAATCCAAATTTTATGTTTCCAATCGCGAGGCATTCGGCCAACGATTGACGAATTACCCAATGATACAGGATACTTTGGCAAAAATGGCGTCCAAGCTCCACGTTGAAGTGGCGACGCTGTTTGACATGATCCAATTGTATGATCGGGTGACAATTGGCGAAGGAACTGAGCGGGATGTGATTTTGAACCGGCTGAACATCGCAATCATGAAGAAAGAAACGGCTGAGCAGGCCATCCATTTTGCCCACGAAGCGATTGAACTTCATGGCGGCAATGGGTACATTGAAGATTTTGTAACGCCTAGACTATTGAGGGATGCCCAGGTGCTCACCGTTTGGGAAGGTACGGCAAATATCCTGGCATTGGAAGTGATCCGCCTATTTAAAAAATACAATGCCCATAAATTGTTCATCGATGAAATGAACCGGCGTTTGCAAAAAGTGAAGGATTCGAAGCTGAAGCAAATCGTGATGGAAAAGCTTTCAGATGTCGCGGAGGATTTGGAAACATTCGCGTCCTTGGATGAAGAGACACAAACTTATGAGGGCAAAGGCATCGCCCAAAGATTGGCATGGCTGTATGAGAGTGTCGTAGCTGTCGAATGGGCCGGCCGTTACGGTGGAAAATATGAAAAGCTGGCAGACATCTATTTGGAAGATACTTGGAAGTTGCGCAAATTAGGAGATCCAATGAAGACGGTCTTGTATTTTCATGATGTGATATAAGTGCAAATTCAAGATGAGCGGAAGGGGAAATTGGATGAATTTCCCTTCCGCTCTATTATCATTGGCACTGAATTTCATTTTTTTCAAAAGCAGCTTGTAGTCCCTGCACATGATTTCAGGTTGTTAAGAGAATGAAACCCTCTTTCTATTAATTTTAATATTTCTCTAATAAACACATATTTTCTCGTTTACGCAAATATATTTCATTGATACAATAATCCTGAATCTAATTGTTGGAAGATTCAAAAAATAAAAGTGTTCCAGCACTGAAATGGGGGATTGGGGATATGTTTATTACAAATATTGTGGAAGAACATGCAATAAAACAGCCTTCCAAAAAAGCGGTTATTTTTGAAAACACAACAATGACTTATGGGGAATTATTTGAAAATGCGAAGAAGATAGCCGCCTATCTTCAAAACAGGGGCTATCAAAAAGGGGATATTGTCGCCCAATTTATGCTGAATTCAGATCTGTTTTTACCTGTCTATTTAGGTGCCAAATTGGCCGGTTTGACGATCATGCCGGTGAATACGAAACTTGCACCTCCGGAAGTGGATTACATTTTCCAGCATTCTGAAGCAAAAGCTTTATTTTTTGATGAAAAAATTGAAGAGACCATCAGGCAAACGGCCCACCGTTTTGACCACGTCATTTCCACTGCCGGAATAAAAGAAATTTTAAAAGGGAACGATACCGATTTTATTCGCGTTCCAAATGAAGGTGAAGAAACAGCCGTTGTCATGTATACATCCGGAACAACGGGAAAACCAAAAGGGGTAATGCTCACACACAACAATGTGATTGAAACGGCGGAAATTTGGTCCGATTCGATGAAGATGACGGAAAAGGATCGGACTTATATTTGTACGCCGCTCTTCCATTGTGCGGGCCTTCATGTGTTTGCCGTGCCGACTTTGTACAAGGGTGGAACCGTTGTCATAGAAGAAGCCTTCTCACCTGATCGGACATTAAAAAATCTTGTGGAAACGGAAGCGACCATCTTTTTCGGTGTGCCGGCAATGTACACCATCATCTTAAATAAACCGGAAATCGGGGAATTCAATTTCGGACATTTACGTTTGTTCTGTTACGGTGCCGCGCCGATGCCATATGAGCTCGTAAAAAAATTGAAAGACACCTTCCCAAATGTGAAAGTGCAGAATCTGTACGGACAAACGGAAAATACCCCTGCCGCGTCTTCATTGACAGATGAATATGCTCTGCAAAAAATCGGTTCGGTCGGAAAGCCGTTGAAAAAAACGCAAATCAAGCTTGTTGATCCGAATGGCGAAGAAGTGCCGACAGGGGAAGTGGGCGAAATTTGCGTGAAGGGGCCGCAGGTGATGAAAGGCTATTTGAAAAATCCTGAAGAAACAGCCAAAACAATCCAGGATGGCTGGCTGTATTCGGGGGATTTGGGGAAATTCGATGAGGAAGGATTTTTATATATCGTCGATCGGAAAAAAGACATGATCATCCGCGGTGGTGAAAATATTTACCCGGTTGAAGTGGAAGAAGTGTTGTATCAAATTCCTGAAATATTGGAAGCGGCTGTGGTCGGCGTTCCTCATGAAGTGTACGGTGAAGTGCCTAAAGCGTACGTGGTATTTAAAGAAGGAAAATCTCTCACATCAGAAGAAATCATCAATTACTGTTTGACCAAACTCGCCAAATATAAAGTGCCGGCAGAAATTGAAGAACTGGCCCAACTTCCACGGAATGCCTCCGGAAAAGTGTTGAAGCATACGTTGCGTCCAAAGAAAGAAATTGTATAGAAAGAAGGGGAAACATGAGTAATGTCTATTTGGTGAATGGTGCGAGAACGGCTTTTACTGCTTATGGCGGCTCATTTGTGAATACAGGGGCGGTCACTTTGGGAGCGGTCACTGCAAAAGAGGCCATGAAACGGGCGAAAGTTTCGCCTGAACAGATTGACCATGTCATTTACGGCAATGTCATTGCGACAAGTACAAACGCGGCGTACCTGGCGCGCCATATTGGACTTCATGCAGGTGTGCCAAAGGAAGTGCCGGCCATCACTTTGAACCGTCTTTGCGGTTCCGGACTGCAATCCATCATTACGGCGGCCCAGAATATTTTACTCGGTGAAGGGGATTTTATTTTGGCTGGCGGAGCGGAAAATATGTCCCAATCCCCTTTCTCGAACTTTGATGTCCGTTTTAAAGGGATGAAATCAGGAAACTTGCAATTTGCGGATATGTTGCAAGCAACCCTTTTCGATGAATATACGGGTACCGGAATGGGCATTACGGCGGAAAATCTGGCGGAACAATATCAGATTTCAAGGGAAGAACAGGATCAATTTGCCCTGCTTTCCCAACAGCGTGCAGCCAGAGCCCGTGAAAACGGCATTTTCAAAGAAGAAATTGTGCCTGTGAACATTCAAACGAGAAAAGAAGAATTGGCGATTGAAGAGGATGAACATATTAAAGAAAATACAACCCTTGATGCTTTAAGCAGATTAAAACCTGTGTTCAAGAAAGATGGTACAGTGACGGCAGGAAATGCATCAGGCATCAATGATGGTGCAGCTTCTGTCATTGTGGCAAGTGAAAAAGCGGTGGAGAAAAACGGTTTATCCCCGCTTGCAAGAATTGTCTCCTGGGGCATCAAGGGGGTGGATCCATCCATCATGGGAATCGGCCCGGTGCCAGCCATCAAGCAGGCATTGGAACGGGCGAATCTGACGTTGGAGGACATCGATTTGATTGAAATCAACGAGGCTTTTGCCGCCCAATATTTGGCTGTTGAAAAAGAGTTGGGATTAAATCGGGAAATTGTGAATGTCAATGGTGGCGCGATTGCATTGGGCCATCCGGTGGGGGCAAGCGGTACGCGGCTTGCGTTGACATGCGCATACGAACTGAAACGCCGCGGCGGAAAATATGGACTGGTCAGCTTATGTATTGGCGGCGGACAGGGCATTGCGATGGTGATTGAAAGCGTGTGAAGGGCATCTTGGAAATTCCGCTCTCTATATTTAAATTGGAATTCTTAATAATTTTGTTAAATGAATCAATTTCATAAATCATAGTATTTCTGAAGTATAGAGTACCCCTATACTAAAAACTTTGTTTTTTTTAATTATGCAACTTGGTTTTGTTGCTGTAATAAAGCATTAATTCGATCAACTGCTAGTTTGCAGGTATTATAAATTAACGTCACCAGATTGAAATGCATTTTTGCTTTCTTTCCTGTACGATGACGGACATTGTTTAATTGAAAGTATTCCTTTAAATAAGCGTTAACGCGTTCGACTGCTGTACGTTCTTGATAAAGCTGTTTCCATCGTTCTGTCCCACGTGCTGGATAGGTAAATTTACGGATATCTATATCACATTTGATTTTGAAAACTTTTTGGCAAAGGGTGTCTTCTCGTAATGGGCAAGTTGCACATTCCTTTGGACGTGTGAATTTTAATGTATTGTACTTAGCGTCAAAGCTGTCATATTGGTAACTATGTTCACGCACACAGGTTGGACGAAAATGTTCATCGAATCCTATATATTCTCCTTCTCGGCGAACGTTGTAAGGAATCACGACTCGCATGGACTGTGATACGGCTTGACGGTAAATAGGTTCAACATCATAACCAGCATCAAATATAGCGATTGTAAATTGACCGTTTCCTAAGTGATGAAGTTTTTTCAATAATGGAATCGCAGCTTTACAATCACTTAAATTACCTGAGGACATCAAACGAGTGATGATATATTGACTTTTCGTCGAAACAGCTAAATGTGCTTTATAACCAAACCAGAATGTATTTTTTCCTTTACTATTCTTTTTCACACCCCATTTTGGCTCAATCGGTACATCCTTCCAAAGGGTTTCTAATGGGATATCCAGCTGTTCTTTCAGTTCTTTTTCATAGGTTGATTGATTTCCTTTTTTCTCTACTTGTTCGGCTAACCAAACAGCTCGTTCAGCTTTCGTTTTACGACCACGTTTTTTAGGAGTTTTAGGTGCTTTCTTTTCTGATGGTGTGAAAGCATCACGAGCTTCAAAGTGACTCGCATCGATGGCGACATGTTCATCATTTAGAAAGCCTTCCAACATCGCTGTTTTGATGAGTGTATCGTTCATTTTATCTAGCACATCTGATTCACTAATGACTTGAATCATGCGTGAATAAGAGCTTTCAGATGGTACGACATCAGACACAAGGAATCCACAGTCGAAACGAAATAAAGGATCATGAACCAAACGTTTGACTAAATCCTTGATAGTTGGAATACGTTCGACAATACGTATAATCAGCGATTGAATCATTGCACCATAATTCAATTCACGTGGTGCACCTTTCAATGTCTTTTTAGAAAACTATTGAAATATAGGCTGAATGTCGATCACACTAAAAATGGCTTCATAACGATGGGAACTTTCCATTTCTAATAATTGATGGATGTCAAAAAGAGAAATTTGTTTTACAATAGTCATAGGGTACTCACCTCTTTCGTATGGTTTGTTTGGTTACCTACCATTATAACGAAATTTGGGGAGGTACCCATTTTTTATTGTCTTGAATCCCTTGAAAATCGAGGGGTGAGAATTATGAAATCAACTCAAATAAAAATACAATATAAAGTTTATTCGTAATTTATTAGCAAATGGTTAATGGTAGAAAATATATTAAGTTTCTGGATCATAAATATCAAGAAGTTTATTTTGGAAATAAAACAGTTTTTAGTAAAGTAATAAGGCTTTACTTAAGGAAAATATTCTCAATTTAGTAGTACAAATTTAGGTTTAATTTGTGCTACTATTTTTTTAGATAATATACATAGTAAAATTTTTCTGAATCAAAAGTGCTTATTTAGATTATAGGGAGGAATTAAGGTGAATACCCCTCAATTAACTGAATCTATAAAAAGTCTTGTAGATAACATAGATAGAGAATATATACTCTTGCCTGAATTTCAACGGGATTTTGTATGGGAAATAAGAAAAACTTGTGATTTATTTGATTCATTAGTAAGAAATATTTTCATTGGTTCTATTATTTATGGAAAACCTACTTTTGAAATTACAGTCAGAGAGATTGATAGAAGACCGAGAAAAGGTGAAGGAAGTCGAAGAAAATTAAAAGTTATTTCTTTAGAGAAAAATGAAATAAATCATAAATTACAAATATCCAACTTTCGATTAATATTGGACGGTCAACAGCGTGTAACATCGATTTATAGAGCTTTGAAAGGAATAGATGAAATTTGGTATGTTGCAAAAAATGAGGATGAATTAAGTGATGAAATTAAAAGTAAAGAATTAAGAGATAGAACTCTCGAAGAAATGCTATATGAATTTTCGCTTCAAGAAGATCCAGATAGACTATCAATTAAATTAGCTGATGCTTTTGAAATATCGAAAGGTATTATACCGGATGATATAAGAGAGCAGTATTTTGAGAAGCTGTCATTTATTGCTGGAATGGACGAAGCAGAAATTAAAGAAAATTTTAAAAGATATTATACAATTTGCATAAAATTAGGTGAATTATTTAATAGTGAAGTTCTTATATCATATTATCTTTTGAATATGGATAATGAAAAATTTGCATTATTTTTTGAACGTAGTAATAGCAAGGGAATTCAATTGAATTTTATTGATATCTTAGCAGCTAAATTATATAAAGGATTTAATCTGCGTGATAAAATAGATGAATTAAAAGATAAGTATCATCCTAATAATTTAGATCGGGAAATTATTGTACGTACTATTGCGTATTTAGTTAGTGACGGAAAGGATATTGATAGAAATTACATATTGACGAATTTAAATTATAATCATTTTAATCGATATTGGGATGAAGTATGTGAACTTTATAATAAGGTATTAAATTTTTTATTTAATGAAAATTTTATAATTTCCCAATCTTGGATGCCTTACGAGAATATGGTAATCCCTTTAATTATTTATTTAAGAGAATCTGAGCAAAAAGATTTTTCACAAATGACCGAATGGCAATATGAATTCATCAAATATTGGTATTGGGCAACGATATTTTCTCAAAGATATTCTTCAGGCTCCAATGAAGCAATCATACAAGATGCAAACGTTTTAAAAAGCATAACAAAAGGAGAAAAAATAACTGACCGGGTGTTTTTTTCAAGATTAAAATCTCAAATTGATTCATATGAGGATATATATTCATATTCGAAAAAAGTAAACGTAATTTATAAAGGAATTCTAAATTTAATTAACTACGATGCTAAAGGACTATCAGACTGGAATAATTCTAGTAAATTAACACCTGATAAAAAGTTAGAAGACCATCATATTTTTCCAAAAGATTATATTAAACAACAATTTAAAAATGATGATCAAGCATTGTCATTGATGGATTGTGTTGCAAACAGAACATTGATACCAAAAATTACAAACATTAAAGTAGGAAAGAAACCTCCTTCCCAGTATTTAACTGAATTAAAGAATTCTAATTCAAAGTTGGATATTACTCTAAAAGAACATTTAATCCCAAATGAGATTATTGAAGGTTTGTATGACGAGTTTTTCACTGATTTTCTTGAAGAAAGATCTAAACTTTTATTTGAATTAATTAAAAGAAATGTAATTGATAAAGAGAAAAGTATTATTAAAGAATATTATCAAGCACCTAAGGTTAAAGGAAATATAAAAATTTTTGCAACTTATTATAGTAAAAAGGTTGAAGCTACATTTGATATCGAATCACAGAAGATACTATTTTTAGGTGAAAGTCATTCAGTGCCATCTGCTACTAATAAAGCGAAATTTTATTTAACCGGAAGAAATAATACATCTACAAACGGGTGGAGATTTTGGAAGTTTATAGATGAAAACGGGGAAGAAAAGTATATAGATGAACTAAGAAAATTAAGTAGAAAATAAATTTTCCTTTAGCAAAGATAATAAAGAGCCTGGGACATAAACAAAAAATTAAAGGGACAGTTGAAAGAGTTTTGATAACAAATTGATATAACTAAAAAATGATTAGAGTGACGTGGCGACTCCTGCGGGAACAGCTCGTGTCTAGAGAACCCGCAGGAGCGAAGGAGTGAGATCCAAGGAGGCTCGTTCCGGGCCCGCGGAAAGCGTCCCCGGAACGGAAATCAATTATTAATAACAAATCAAAAAAACATCATTTTTTCCAAGAAGAAAATGATGTTTTTTTGATTTGTCCCAACCTCTTTTCCTTTGAAGATAATGTTTAATTGGATTATATGGAATCTTGAAATTTTTACATTATATAGTAAAATGCCATTAAACTTTGAAATGTTGGAGTGGTTCTATGAAAAAAGTTTTGCTAATGCCTCATGATAAAAAATATGCAAAATCTATTTCATCTCTTTCATCACAGCCCCAAGTACGTGAACCATTAGGGCTGTCTGAAGAACAAACTTCTGTTGAAGGCACAATTCAATTTATTGAATTTATAAAAGAGCAAGAAAAACTAGGAAAACAATATTCAAGAGTCATCTTCAACGAAAATAAAGAGTTGATTGGAATCATCACATTGAAAGATATTGATAAAAACTCGAAAACTTGTGAAATTGGTACTTGGATAGGTTATCCATATTGGGGGAAAGGATACAACGAATTGGCAAAAAAGGAAATGCTCTACAAGGCTTTTACAGAGTTGGATTTACAATATGTGTTTGTGGCAGTGAAAAAATCAAATATTCGTTCTCAAAAAGCTCAAGCAAAATTGCCGTATATTCGAATGAATGTTCAACATGAGTTTCCGGAAAAATACAAGAAAGTGCAAGAACAATTAAAAGTTCCATGTCTTTTAAATGTAATAGAAAGAAATACATTTTTAAAATGGTATTCAGAACAAAAGAAAATTTCATAGAACATAAAAAGGATAGATGCAAACAGGTAATTTCCTGTTGGTCTATCTTTTTTATTTTTAATATGATTAATGACCTGCAATATGTTGGCTGGGATAGTCAAAGTGGGAAATTTACCATCAAGATTTATATGTGGAAAAGAATCGAAAAACGAAACAGCTAATTCAAAATTCCTTTTTGAAGTTATTGGAGAAAAAATCTTTTGAAACTATTACAGTAGGGAAAATTGCAAAAAAAGCCGATATCAATCGAGGTACTTTTTATTTGCATTATAAAGATAAATATGATTTGCAAGAGAAAATGGAAGAAGAGCTGTTTTCAAAATTAGGTGATTATATCGATCAGTTGCAAGCACGCTATACATCCACCATTACTTTTGAAAAAGAGCAAGAGATGTTATTTCGCTTTTTTTGAAGACTATTCCAATGTTTTAAAAATCTTTTTAAGTGTTCATGGAAGTACGGAGTTTCATTTTCGCATGCAGGATGCCTTTATTAAAAAATTACAGAAGAACTTGGAAAAAATGAACATTTCACTAAAAATCTAAAAGTGCCTATTGATTATTTTTGATCCTTCATTACGGCGGTCTTTTTAGGGTTGATAGAACAATGGATTCAAAACGGCATGGATAAAACACCTGAAGAAATGACGGCTATGTATGTGGAGATTATTTCATTTATTATAAATCCATAATTCCCCTAATTGAAACTTTTTGGACATTGAATCGTATGATTAAGAGGAAATTTGCAAATAAGGAGGAGTTTAAATGTCATTTTTTAATAAAATGCTTGCATCTTTAGGAATTGGTTCTGCCAAAGTAGATACACAGCTGGAGAAATCTTCTTACAGTGCCGGCGAGACAGTTCGCGGCGAAGTGGAAGTGTATGGGGGAAATGTTGAGCAACGGATTCATACAATTTACTTTACTTTATACACGACGTATATTAAAGAAATCGATGACCGGAAAGTGACAGTTCCATATGCTTTCTATAAATTTAAAATCAGCGATCCGTTTACAATTCAAGCAAATGAAGTAAAAATCATCCCATTTTCTTTTAAACTGCCTGTAGATACGCCTCTTACAATTGGAAGCACAAGAGTATGGGTGAAAACGGAATTAGATATACAAAGCGGCGTTGATTCAACGGATAAAGACTATATGGAAGTGCGCCCGTCAAGGTTGGCATCCAGAGTTTTGGAAGCTGTACAAAATTTAGGTTTCCGTCTTCGAAAAGCGGAAAATGAGCAAGTGTCTTTACGTTATCGAAGAAATTATCCATTTATTCAAGAGTTTGAATTTGTGCCGATTTCCGGTCCTTTCCGCGGCCGATTGGATGAGTTGGAAATCGCCTTTTTAACTCAACAGGAAGGAGCAGTGGAGTTATTATTGGAAGTGGATCGGAAAGCTCGGGGGCTTGGCGGTTTGTTTGCGGAAATGTTGGATATCGATGAAAGCCTCGTTCGTGTGACGATCACTGAAGCGGATTATAACCGGGTAGAAGATAAACTTCAGCAAATCATTTCAAGATATGTGTAAGAAACCGTGAAAAGGGTGAATGGAAAAACTCATTCGCTCTTTTTGTATGGATTTTAGCTATTCGCTGATGTCCTCTGAGAATATCGGAAAATCGCCAGTTTAGGGAAAATAATCGCCTTAAAGGGAAACATAATCGCCAGAATGGATAAAATAGTCGCCAAGCAATAAATGGCGCCAATTAAGAAAAAGCAGGGGCTGGGACATAAACAAAAAATTATAGGGGTAGCTGAAAGAGTTTTGATAACTAAAAATTGATTGGAATGACGGGGCGAATTCCTGTCACGCACGCTTAGTGGCAAAGCAAAGTTTTCCTTCGACGAGCCCTCTCGAGACCACGAGGAGCGAAGGAATGACTCAGAGGAGGGCCTGCGGAAAGCGTCCCCGGAACGGAAATCAATTTTTAATTACATATCCAAAAAACATCATTTTCTCTTTGGAGAAAGTGATGTTTTTTAAATAGAGCATGTCCTGCTTGCGATTCCATTAAGCTAATTTTTTCTCATCTATTGCAATGAGTTGCAAATTTTTTAAATCTAATAGAAACTCTCCGGATTTTAATATATCTAGCCCAATCAATCCCTGAATATTAAATCCCCTTAAAGTGCCAAAATCAATGGGTACTTCTCGGAAGATTTTTTCTCCGATTTTTATATAATCGATATTTTTTGAAAAACTATATTCCGCCCCGCCGATTCCTGAATGGCAAATTAAAGGGTCTCCATTTTCAAAGGCAATTCCTAAGTCTTCAACTGAATCGATATCGATGAAAGAATGGGAGGCCCCTGAATCGATGGCAACACGATTCAAATATTTTCTTTTTCCTTTATAGCAAATTTCAATAGTTGAAAGCAGCAAACCGTCTTCGAAAATTAATTGCATATTAAGCCCCCATACCCTTTTTATCCCATCTTATTTCAGAAATTGATAAATTATTCAAATTGGTGGGATTTTCCTTTATCTCTGCTGCGCAATAGATACCCAATAAAAACAACAATAAAAATTAATAATAATTGGAATAACATGATAGGCAATGGATTTGTTAAATAAGGCTGCACATAAGCATCTTTTATAATCATTTTTGAAGCAGTCCATGCAAGTACGGCTGCGCCTAAATAAATGAAGAGCGGAAATCTTTCGATGATGCCAATGACAATGGTGCTTCCCCACACAATAATTGGAATGGAGATGAAAAGACCAACTGCCACCAACAGCATGTTTCCGGAAGAAGCGCCAGCAACGGCCATAATATTGTCAATGCCCATTAAAAAATCTGCAAGCATGATTGTCCAAACGGCACCCAAAAAAGATTTTGCAGATGGTCGGATATCGTTGCTTTCTTCTGTCGCCAGCAGTTTCAAAGCGATATAGACCAATAAAACGCCGCCAATGAAGAGTAAACCATCAATTTCCAATAATTTTACCGCCATTATTGTAAAGAGAATGCGCATGAAAATGGCAGCAAGCGTTCCAACCACAATAACCTTTTTTTGTTGCTTAGTTGGCAAATTTTTTGCTACCATTCCGATTAATAAAGCATTATCTCCTGCAAGAACAAGATCGATAAAAATGATGGACAAAAGTGCTGTAAAAAATTCGAAAGACATCATTTCCATATATCCTTCTCCTATTCTTTCTGCGTATTGTCAAAAATTACTTAATAAAACTTACGTTTTTGTTGATATAACTAGTTTTATATAAAAAAAACTTGCCACCCCCTTAAAATTAGGGTATTTATGAGGTAACCACACACTCAAAAATCCCTAATAAAGGAAGTGACAAGTTGTTACCTCAATTATTAACCTATTTGCTTGAATATATCAAGTACCAAGATCAAATGATTCGAACATTACTTACCCTTCTGATTGGAAAAAACATGTTTGATAAGCCAACTGAAAAGCCTGTCAATAAGCCTTATCAAAAACTCCAGGTGGATGAGCTGCCAATCATTGAAACTCTACAAAAGCTCGATTATCAAATTCTTCTCAAAGAATATTTGGAGAAGAACGGGAAACCTCTCAAACCTGTTCAGAGGCGTTCCAATTCAAAAGGTAAAGTACCTTCATCCATGAAATGTCCAAGGTGTGGTGCTCCGTCAGATTATCTTTATGCCAATAACGGAGGTAAAGGACAGTATCAATGCAAGGTGTGTGCGTGTCTGTTTAATAAAAAGAATCAATATGCCAAGGAGGCTATACTAAAATGTCCACACTGTTCGAAAACACTCGAGAAGATCAAGGAAAGAAAAGATTTTCTCGTATTTAAGTGCAAAAACAATGACTGTCCGTATTACAAAAAGAAACTGCAAGGAATGTCTAAAAAAGAGAAAAAGCAGTTCGAAAAGGATTCTCCGTCTTTTAAAGTTCGATACATATTTCGTCAGTTTCAAATTGATTATCAGCCGTTAGCCAAACATTCACCTAAGAAGCCAAAAGTGGATTTGTCCAGGCTTCATGTGTCACCGCACACATTGGGGCTCATTTTAACCTACCATGTAAACTATGGCTTATCGGCTCGGAAAACAGCTGCACTGATGAAGGATGTTCATGGCGTACCCATCTCTCACCAGAGTATATTGAATTACGAAAACAGCGTAGCACTTCTTCTCAAACCTTATGTGGATCATTATCCTTACGAGCTTTCTGATCAATTCTGCGGAGACGAAACATACATTAAGGTGAATGGTCGTTGGCATTATCTTTTTTTCTTTTTTGATGCGGTAAAGAAAATTATTCTGTCCTACCCTGTTTCTCCAAATCGTGATACGGTATCAGCCATTCGTGCGATTGATGAGGCCTTATGGAAGATGAAAGAGATCCCGGAAGACCTCACCTTTGTCGTAGATGGCAATCCGATTTACCTTTTAGCACAACACTTTTTTGCCCAGCACGGTATTACGTTTGATGTGAAGCAGGTCATTGGACTAACCAACGAAGACCAGGTTTCAACGGAATACAGACCGCTAAAACAAATTATTGAAAGACTGAATCGAACATTTAAGGGCAATTACAGATCGACACACGGATTTGGATCCGATCACGGATCCGTTTCTTATGTGACTTTGTTTGTGGCTTATTTTAATTTCTTGCGGCCACATTCAGCCCTGGAAGGCAAAGTGCCTGTAGTTATTCCAGAGCTAAAAGGACTGCCGAATATGCCTGCACGTTGGACAAAACTGATTGGTTTAGCTCAACAATGGCTAGTAGAGCAAACTGCCTAACTTTTTGTTTAGCAGAGCCCTTACCAGCATCGGCGAAGCGAACTCTTGACAAACCGAACCAGTCAATGGTTTAAAATGGGAATTGGCAAGGGCTTCTTTGGTGTGCCTTCTTTTTGTTCCCTTCGCCCTTGTTGGTTCGAAATCAAACCATTGACGTGTTTGTCAAGAGCGATTGCGGCGGCATTTCCTCTAGTTTCGCTAGATCACATCCCTCCAAAACTAAGTTTTCATAGATTTTTTGACACTACCTCTTTCTGTTTTTTTGGAAAGTATATGAACGAGTTTCCATATTAAGAAATAAAGCGGCTGCTATTTTTATTGACATGACTTAGCGCATTTCATATAATTTACAGAGAAAATGTCAAAATGGATAAAATTTGAACACGATGAAGGAGAAAGTACGTTTTTGCTGAGTGTAAAGAGAGAGATTCCCTGGGCTGAAAGAATCTCCACTGCGGCAATTGCGGAAAGCTACTCCTGAGTGCAGCTAATCCCTGCCGTTCACTAACGTTACAGTGGCTAAAGTGACAGTTTCTAATGGCTAATAGACAAATTCCTTTTGCCGAAACTTACGGAAACTGTAACGAGGGTGGTACCGCGAATAGTACGTCTTCGTCCCTTACTGGGATGAAGACTTTTTTCATTTTGTCAAACAAAAAATTAATAGGAGGTTAAGCAAAAATGAAAGCAGCAGAAATTCGTCGCAAATTTTTAGATTTCTTTGTAGAAAAAGGCCATTCAGTTGAACCGTCAGCTTCGTTGATTCCAATCAACGACCCATCCCTTTTATGGATCAACTCAGGGGTGGCGACATTAAAGAAATATTTTGATGGCCGTGAAATTCCGGATAATCCAAGAATCACAAATGCACAAAAATCCATCCGGACAAACGATATCGAGAACGTGGGTAAAACAGCCCGCCACCATACATTCTTTGAAATGTTGGGGAACTTCTCCATCGGCGATTACTTCAAAAGAGAAGCGATCCACTTCGCTTGGGAATTTTTGACAGATCCCAAATGGATGGGATTCGATCCGGAATTGCTCTCAGTCACAATCCATCCGGAAGATGAAGAAGCTTATCAAATTTGGAGAAACGAAATCGGCTTGCCGGAAGAACGCATTATCCGCATCGAAGGAAACTTCTGGGATATCGGGGAAGGTCCATCCGGTCCAAACTCGGAAATTTTCTATGACCGCGGTCCGGAATACGGCAACGACCCGAATGATCCAGAGCTGTTCCCAGGCGGGGAGAATGAACGTTACTTGGAAATTTGGAACCTGGTGTTCTCCCAATTCAACCATAATCCTGATGGAACATATACTCCACTTCCAAAGAAAAACATCGATACAGGTATGGGTCTTGAACGGATGGCTTCCGTTGTGCAAAATGTTCCGACAAACTTTGATACGGACCTGTTCATGCCGATTATTGAAAAAATCGAAGAATTTGCAAACCGCCGATACAAACGGCCTGGCGAAATCGAGTTGAAAGAAATCTTTAATAATAAAGAAGATATCAATACACCATTCAAAGTGATTGCAGACCATATCCGTACAGTGGCATTCGCCATTGGTGACGGCGCGCTTCCATCCAACGAAGGACGGGGCTATGTCATCCGCCGCTTGTTACGCCGTGCTGTCCGCTATGCAAAACAAATCGGCATTGAAAAACCGTTCATGTTTGAGCTTGTTCCAACAGTCGGGGAAATCATGAAAGACTTCTATCCGGAAGTGAGCGAAAAATGCGAATTTATCCAACGGGTAGTAAAAAATGAAGAAATTCGCTTCTTGGAAACGTTGGATGCAGGTCTTGAAATCTTGAATGAAGTGGTTGAACGGGAGAAAAAATTGGGGCTCACTGAAATTCCGGGCGAAGATGTATTCCGTTTATATGATACGTACGGTTTCCCAATCGAATTAACGGAAGAATATGCGGAAGAACATGGAATGACTGTGGATCATGAGGGCTTCGAAAGAGAGATGGAAAAACAACGGGAACGTGCAAGAAACGCGCGTGCTGACGTTGACTCCATGCAAGTTCAAAATGAAGTGCTGACGAACTTGAAACAACCTTCCGTCTTCGTTGGATATGAAGTGGCGGAATGTGACACAACCGTTGTTGCCATGGTGGCAAATGGACAGGAAGTGGACATGGCTTCCGAAGGGGAAGAAGTGTTGGTGATCTTGGCTGAAACGCCATTCTATGCAGAAATGGGTGGTCAAATTGCCGATACGGGAATCCTTGAAGGCGATACATTCAAAGCGGTGGTCAAAGACGTTCAACTTGCGCCAAACGGGCAACATCTTCATACAGTGATTGTGGAATCCGGTGAAATGCACTTGAACGACCAATTAAAAGCGACAGTCAATAAAGAAGAACGTAAACTGATCGTGAAAAACCATACAGCCACTCACCTGTTGCACCGTGCATTGAAAGATGTGTTGGGCGAACATGTAAACCAAGCGGGATCCTATGTGGGACCAGACCGTTTGCGTTTCGACTTTACTCACTTTGGCCAAGCTTCAAAAGAAGAACTTGAACAAATTGAGCGCATCGTGAACGAAAAAATTTGGGATGATATTGAAGTGGCCATTGAAGAAATGCCGATTGAAGAAGCGAAAGCGATGGGTGCGATGGCGCTGTTCGGGGAAAAATACGGCGATATTGTGCGGGTTGTCCAAGTCAGCGATTATTCCATCGAACTTTGCGGTGGTTTGCATGTAAACCGCACATCTGAAATAGGATATTTTAAAATCGTTTCTGAAGGTGGAATTGGTGCCGGTGTCAGACGTATTGAAGCTGTGACGGGCAAAGGCGCATATCTTGCAGTGAAAGAGGAAGAAAGAATCTTGCAAGAGGCGGCAGCACAATTCAAAGCGAATCCAAAAGATTTGGTGATGAGAATACAAGGTCTCCAAGGAGAATATAAAGAATTGCAACGTGAAAATGAATCGTTGTCGCAAAAATTGGCAAACCTTGAAGCGGCAAGTGTTCTTGACGCAGCGCAAAAAATCGGCGATATCACGGTATTATCCACACGGGTGGAAGCAAAAGATAATAATCAACTCCGTCAAATGATGGACGACTTGAAAGCGAAACTGGATAAAGCGGTCATCGTGCTTGGTGCCGTAAGTGACGGAAAAGTGATGCTTTGTGCAGGGGTGACAAAAGATATCGCAGGCAAAGAATATCATGCCGGCAACATTGTAAAATCCGTCGCCGAGAAATGCGGAGGAAAAGGCGGAGGCCGTCCTGATATGGCCATGGCGGGTGCTAAAGAGGCATCCAAACTTGAAGAAGCTCTTCAATCTGTTTATGATTTCGTTAAATCTCTGTAAACTGGGGAACAAATCTATTTCGCTGACCCGTTGAATCAGTTATAATAGAGAAAATGGAGCAAGAATTTCCAACTCCTGATTTCTGAAAGCGAGGTGCTGGTCTTGAATTCGTTCGATCAAACGATGAAATTTAGTTTTCCAGAAGAATCGATGGAAGAAGAAGTCAAGCAAGTAATGTTGAAAGTGTACTCTGCACTGGAAGAGAAAGGATATAATCCAACGAATCAGATTGTGGGGTACCTGTTATCTGGTGATCCGGCATATATTCCTCGCCATCAAGATGCACGAAATTTGATCCGCAAACTTGAACGCGATGAAATTTTAGAAGAGCTTGTGAAATTCTATATCAGACACCATAAAGAGGAATAATCGATGAGAGTAATGGGATTAGATGTCGGTACAAAAACGGTTGGCATTGCAATCAGCGATCCATTGGGGCTGACTGCTCAAGGGATCGAGACGATTCACATAGATGAAGAGGCTGGAGAGTTTGGCATTGAACGAATCAAAGAGCTGGTAAAAGCGTATGGGGTCACCGAATTTGTGGTGGGGTATCCGAAAAACATGAACAATACCGTTGGGCCCCGTGGTGAAGCGTCCGAACGATATAAAAAGCTTTTGGAAGAAACGTTCAAATTGCCGGTCATTCTCTGGGATGAACGGTTGACGACGATGGCCGCCGAACGGATGCTGATTGAAGCGGATGTCAGCAGAAAGAAAAGAAAGAAAGTGATTGATAAAATGGCGGCAGTCATGATACTGCAGGGCTATTTGGACAGCAAATCGTTTCATAAATAACCCGAATTGGGTGAATAATAAAGTTGAAATTGGTTTATATGCCCCTCTAGACATTTTGTCGAGGATGATATAAATTGTTGCTTATCTTATAGGAAGAGGTGACCAATATGGCACATGATCATGAGTTTGATGAAAATGTAATTACCGTTGTCGATGAAGAAGGAAATGAACATTTGTGTGAAGTCATTCACACATTTGATTCAGAGAAGTTTGGAAAGTCCTATGTTCTGTATTCCCTAGTCGGCGCCGAAGAAGATGAAGATGGTCAAATCGAAATTTTCGCTTCCGCCTTCATCCCTGCAGAGGATGGAAAAGACGGGGAATTGCTTCCGATTGAAACGGATGAAGAATGGGATTTGATTGAAGAAGTATTAAATTCTTTGGAAGAAGAATTTGATATAGAGGACGAAGAATAAAAGGATAAAGTAGGCATTCCGGTGCCTACTTTTTTCTTGCTCAAGATGCCGATGCCTTGTGAAAATGTGTGGTTATTTTTGATTTTGCGGCCCACACTATGAAATAATCATAATTTCGGGAGGAAAATATGGATCAACAACTTTTCAAATTGGAAACGGAAAATGGAATCAAGACATGTAAAGTGCTTTTCACCTTTGACACGGACGATCATTCCTATTGCATTTATTCCATTGTTGATGAAGAGGGAAATGAAAGTGATGAAATTTCCGCTGTCCGCTACGAACTGGATGAAAATTTGGAAATGACCAATTTCCAGGAACTCGAAACTGAAGAAGAATGGGATATGGTGGAAGAAGTCTATAACACATTAATTGACACCTTTTCAGAAGATAAAACCTTTACAGCCGTTGATGAAGAGGGAAATGAAGTCGAATGCAAAATCGTTCATCAATTTGCAATTGAAGATTTCGGGAAATCATATGTGATTTATTCAATCGAAAATGAAGAAGAAAACAGCGGTCTTTACGCCGCCAGCTATGTATCATCGGAAGACGGTGCAATCCAGGAAATCTTCCCGATTGAATCCGAAGAGGAATGGAAAAAGGTTGAGCAAACCTTTGAGCTTTTAAATCAATCGAATCGATAAATCACTATTGGGAAATTTTCCTGCGGCGGCAAATCGAAGGGCCGCAGGAAAACAAGGTCTGCCATAGAATAGGACCTGTTACTTATAACCCATACATAACGGGACAAAAAATGAAGTTCAAAAAGAACTTTTTTCATACAAAAACGTAAAAATACATAAAAGGGGAACGGGAAACCGTGTTTGAATATTGTTAATTTTTACGGATTTTTATATCATATGTTATGAAATGTTAGGGGGGACATATGTGGACCAGGAGATGATGGAAAAAATAAAGCAACGAAAGCAGGAAGGAAAAGTGGTCCGCCGAATTGTTGCAAGGGTCACGGTAATTGTCATCGCATGTATCTTATTCATTGGCATTTTCGGAACATTATATGTAAAAAGCGCTTTGAAGCCGGTTGATCCGGAATCAGAAGAGCAAATTCAAGTGGAAATCCCTATGGGGTCAGGAATATCCACCATTTCGAAGATTTTAGAAAAAAGCGGAATTATTAAAGACGCAACGATTTTTAAATATTATGCAAAATTTAAAAACCAATCCAATTTCCAGGCGGGAAATTATACGATGACGCCAAGCATGACGCTGGATGAAATCCTTGAAAGCTTGAAAACGGGCAAAGTGTATCGGGAGCCTGTCATGACCATTACGGTTCCAGAAGGAATGACGTTGGAACAAATAGGAAAAATTGTGGAAAAACGTACGAAATATACAAAAGAGCAATTCATGGAGCGGGTCAACAGCAAAGAATTCATTGAAAATGTCATGTCCACCTATCCGGAACTCTTTACGGATGAAATTTTAAATGGCAACATCCGGTATCCGTTGGAAGGATATTTATTTCCGGCAACCTATTCTTTTTATGACGAAAATGTTTCATTGGACGACATCATTCTGCCGATGATTGACAAAACCAACAGTGTGATCGGTGAATATAAATCCTTGCTTGCGGAAAAAGAAATGACGGTGCATGAACTGTTGACGTTCGCCTCTTTATTGGAAGAGGAAGCAACGGAAAAAACGGATCGCGAAACGATTGCGAGCGTCTTTTATAACCGTTTGGAAATCGGCATGCCTCTTCAAACGGACCCTAGTGTATTATATGCATTGGGGGGACATAAAGAACGGGTATTGTACGAAGATTTGAAAGTGCAAAATCCATACAATACGTATGTGAATCCGGGGTTGCCTCCGGGACCGATCGCCAATGCGGGTGTCGTTTCCATTGAAGCGGCTTTGAATCCGACAGATACAGAATATCTTTATTTCTTGGCGGATAAAGAAGGAAACAATCACTTTGCCAAATCGTTTGAAGAACACTTGCAAAATAAAAACCAATATATAAATAATGAATAGCCTCCATCCATAAAATAGCAGGTTCAATCTTTACCGGATTGAACTGCTATTTTTATGGTGTATTGAATTAAACGGTTTTCAGTCAAAGGTCGGAAATCGGATTTTTTTGAAGGAAAATCGGTTAAGAATGTTCGCTTTCCGGTCATTTTCATGTTATGATTAAATTTGATTTTTCCATAATGGTCATCGATATAAGCCAACTTGTTTGGTTTTTCTTTTTTTATATACAATCGAAGGAGCGAAAACATGGAGTTTTCAGAGGAATTTATAAAGTCCTTCATTCATCCGAGGAATGACTTGTTACTAAAAATGGAACAATATGCACAAACTCACCATGTTCCCATCATGCAGCTTCCAGCCATTGAAGTGTTGACGCAAATATTGCGGATTCAACGGCCAAAAACGCTGCTTGAAATCGGTACGGCCATCGGGTATTCGGCCATTCGGATAGCGGAAGCTTTACCGGATTGCCAGGTCGTGACGATCGAGAGGGATGAAGAACGGATCCGGCTCGCTAAAGAATTTATCAAAGAGTCGGATGCAGGAAGTCGCATTACGGTGATTGAAGGAGATGCGTTAGAAGTGGATGTAACGGAATTTCCATCTGCTTTTGATGCTGTTTTTATAGATGCGGCAAAAGGCCAAAATATGCGCTTTTTTGAAAAATATTCTCCCCTGGTTCCTTCCGGTGGGGTCATTTATATCGACAATATCTTTATGCATGGGTTATCGGACATTCCGATCGAAGAAGTGCCAAGAGGAAAACGCTCGATGATTCGGAAATTAAAAGAATTCACTGAGTGGATCAAAAACCATCCCGGCTACCACACGACTTTTGTTCCGGTTGGGGATGGTTTGCTAATTTGTTTAAAGAGGTGAACGTATTTGAAAAAACCAGAATTGCTTGTGACGCCGAAGTCACTGCCACATATAAAGGAATTGATTGATGCGGGTGCCGATGCATTTGTCATCGGAGAACAAAAATTCGGCTTGCGTCTTGCGGGTGAATTTTCCGTTGATGAAGTGAGAGAAGCGACGGAAATGATTCATCAGGCGGGCAAGAAAGTGTATGTCGCTTGCAACGCTTTATTCCACAACGACCGCATTGAAGCGTTGGATGAATATTTGCAAGAGATGAAGAAAATCGGTCCGGATGCCATTTTGTTTGGAGATCCCGCAGTTGTTGTGTCTGTCCGGGAATTTGGCATCGACATTCCATTGCATTGGAATCCTGAAACGACGGCAACAAACTGGTTCCAAGTGAATTATTGGGGAGACAGAGGAGCGAAACGTGCAGTGTTGGCCCGCGAACTCTCATTGGATGAAATCTTGGAAATCAAAGAAAACTCAAAATACGAAATTGAAGTGCAAGTGCACGGGATGACCTGCATTTTCCAATCCAAACGGAAATTGTTGGGCAATTACTTCCTGTATCGCGGCGAAGTGATGGAAGTGGAAAACCGCAAAGAAAATAAAAATATGTTCCTGCATGACAAAGAGCGGAACAATCGTTACCCTATTTATGAAGATATGAATGGCACACATATTTTCTCGCCAAACGACATTTGTTTGATTGATGAATTGACGGAGTTTTTTGAAGCGGGTATCGATGCATTGAAGATTGATGGAATTTTGCAAACGGAAGAATACATTACAACGGTGACGAAGCTTTACCGCCAGGCCATCGATGCGTATTTCGATGAAGGGGAAGACGCGTACGATGAAATCAAAGATGGATTGTATGAACAAATCAAAGCCATTCAACCGCCATTGCGTCCATTGGATACTGGATTTATTTATAAAGAAACCGTGTATTAAGAAAGGAGGGGTATGATGGCTTTACAAATGATCCAAAACGAAAACATCCGAGAAACGATTGAAGGAAAACGCGTCATTACAAAAAAACCGGAATTGCTTGCTCCTGCGGGAAGCCTGGAAAAATTGAAAGTGGCTGTCCATTACGGGGCAGATGCGGTATTTATCGGCGGCCAGGAATTCGGCTTGCGTTCCAACGCGGATAACTTTACGATTGAAGAGATGCGCGAAGGTGTGGAATTCGCGAAAAAATATGGGGCGGTCATTTATGTGACGACGAATATTTACGCCCATAACGAAAATATGGCGGGACTCGAAGAATATTTGCGCGCGATCGCTGATGTCGGCGTCAAAGGCATCATCGTTGCAGACCCGCTGATTATCGAGACTTGTAAAAAAGTGGCTCCGGAATTGGAAATCCATCTTTCCACACAGCAATCATTGACGAACTGGAAAGCGGTAAAATTCTGGAAATCTGAAGGGTTGGACCGGGTGGTTTTAGCCCGTGAGGTAGGTGCGGAAGAAATCCGCCTTATCAAAGAAAAAGTGGATATTGAGATTGAAACGTTTATTCATGGAGCCATGTGTATCGCCTATTCAGGCCGATGTGTATTATCTAACCATATGACGGCACGGGACTCCAACCGGGGCGGCTGCTGTCAAAGTTGCCGTTGGGATTACGACTTGTATGAAAACGTGGATGGCAAACAAGTGCCTTTATTCAATGAAGGCGATGCTCCATTTGCGATGAGCCCGAAAGATTTGAAACTGATCGAATCCATCCCGCATATGATTGAATTGGGAATCGATTCATTAAAAGTGGAAGGGCGCATGAAATCCATCCACTACGTTGCAACCGTTATTTCAGTTTATCGCAAAGTGATCGACAGCTATTGCGCCGATCCTGACAATTTCAAAATCAAGCGGGAATGGCTGGAAGAATTGGATCGTTGTGCGAACCGCGCAACAGCTTCCGCTTTCTTTGAAGGCGAACCAAGCTACAAACAGCAAATGTTCGGTTTCCATGCGAAAAAACCGGATTGGGATTTCGCAGGATTTGTGCTTGATTATGATGAAAATACACAAATGGTCACATTGCAGCAACGCAACTACTTCAAGACGGGCGACACGGTTGAATTTTTCGGACCGGAAATTGACACTTTCACAATGACGGTCGGCCAAATGTGGAATGAAGACGGCGAGCCGATCGAGGTGGCAAACCATCCGTTGCAAATCGTGAAATTCAAAGTGGATCAGCCATTACATCGTTATAATATGATGAGAAGAAGAAATAAAAAATAGCGAATTGACTTGAAACTAAATGCAATGTGTACTATGATGAATATTGTATTATTTGCATGATTTTAACAATTCGAAACAATTTTATATATTGCGATATAAAATTCGGTTATTAGAGGGCATCCGTTGGTTCTTCATGGTTCCAACACAACATATGCTTTTCTAATAACCGGGTTTTATCATATATAAGAAAAATTTTGCAATAAGCGAAAATGATTGCATTACAAAAGTGATGTTGCTTAAGGAGTGAGTGAGTTGTCAAACGAAAAACAATACCCAATGACATTAGCGGGTAAAGAAAAGCTTGAAAAAGAATTGGAATATTTGAAAACAGAAAAACGTAAAGAAGTGGTGGAACGCATCAAAGTGGCTCGCGGTTTTGGCGATTTGTCAGAGAACTCCGAGTATGATTCCGCCAAAGAGGAACAAGCTTTTGTGGAAGGCCGTATCTCTGCGATCGAAAATATGTTGCGCAACGCTGTCATTATTGAAGAAAATGAAAATGAGGCTGATATCGTCACTTTAGGTAAAGCGGTTACATTTGTTGAATTGCCTGATGGAGAAGAAGAAGAATATTTCATCGTCGGTTCTGCCGAAGCGGATCCGTTTGAAGGTAAAATCTCCAACGATTCTCCAATCGCAAAAGCCCTTCTTGGCCATAAAGTGGGAGATGTAGTGAAATTCACAACTCCTGGTGGAGAAATGGAAGTAAAAATCGTAAAAATCCGTTCTTCCAACGAGTAACTATATAACCAGTCATCAATATGGTCGACAAATTTTGGTTCAAGAAATTTGTCGACTTTTTCATTTGTAATATTTTTTTAACAACTATATTAAAAATTTATTGGAAGTCGTCGTTTTTCTCATTTTATTGGTAAGATGGAAAGTAGTAGTAAGGAGGAATTGCATGGAAATGGAAGACCAAGAAATGAAAAGCCGTAGAATGAAACGACATTCTGACAATAAACGAAAAATGAACCGAATCCTGAATGTGCTGATTGCCATCGTCTTTGCTTTGATTGTGATCAATGTTTATTTTATCGTAAAAGATGATGGGGATCATGAAGTGGCTGAAGATACAAAGTCGGTCCAAGAAAAAAATGACCATGGAGAACACAAGGAAAATCCATCGGAGGAAAAGGATACAAATGATTTTATAGATGACAATGAACAAAATAACCATGAAGAGGGCGATGTTGAATCCGGAGCGGATGAAGATGAAATCATCGTTTCCGCTTCGACGGATGCAAATGTGGAAAAAGTCATCGTCAATAATAACTGGAAAGTGACGCCGACAAGACAAACAGGTGAACACGTTTCCGCATTTGAAGAAGGACATGTCGACTATGAGGAAAAATTGATCACCATCCGCAATGCCGTTGAGTTGCCGGAAGATGATATCATTTATTGGTCCGTACGAAATGACGGAACGGGGAAAGGGGCCGTTGCCGTTGTTTCATCGAAAGATTTGACCGAAAAATTCCGGGTTCATATCAAATGGATCGATAATTCCGGCTGGATTCCAATCAAAGTGGAAGTGCTGAAACAAATTCCAAAGAATTGACCTTTTCCATCTTTTCCGGTAATTTGGAATAGATGTTATTCAGAGGAGGAAAATGAATGAAAATAGCAGTCATCGGAGCAATGGAGGAAGAAGTGGAACTGTTGAGGGAAGCGCTGGAAAATAAACAGGTGACGACCATTGCCAACTGCGAATATACGACGGGTACATATAAAGGCAAAGATGTCGTGCTGTTAAAAAGCGGAATCGGAAAAGTGAATGCGGCGATGTCCACAACGATTTTGCTGCATCAATTTCAACCGGATGCGGTGATCAACACCGGTTCTGCTGGAGGATATGATCCGGAGCTGGAAGTGGGTTCCGTCGTCATTTCGGATGAAGTGCGCCACCATGATGTGGATTGCACCGTTTTTGGATACGAAATGGGGCAAGTGCCAAGAATGCCTGCCGCTTTTAAAGCCGATGAACAATTAATGAAATTGGCGGTCGAAGCGGTGGAAGAAATCGGAGATCATAAATACGGTGTAGGATTGATTTGTTCCGGCGATTCCTTTATGAGCGATCCGGAGCGGGTGGAAGCGGTGCGGAACCATTTCCCGCAAATGAAAGCGTGCGAAATGGAAGCGGCTGCCGTGGCGCAAGTATGCCACCATTTCGGAACGCCTTTCGTTGTGATTCGCGCATTATCGGATATAGCAGGAAAGGAATCCAATATCAGTTTCGATGAATTTCTGCCTTTGGCGGCGAAACATTCAACGGAGATCGTATTAAAAACCATCGAGAAATTATAAGGTCTCGAGAAGGTCTTGACGGTATCATTTTGGAAAAAGTAATATATAGGTAAGCGGTTATATTGATGAGGAGGTTAAATTATGGAATTAACATTGATGTTAGTTTCTGTTACGATTACTGCACTTGTAGGGCTTATCGCTTATTACGGTGCAAACAGCGATTTGGCTAAATTTAAAAAATAATGATTCAACGGAGGCTGGGACAAAAGATAAAAAACACCATTTTCTCCCGGGAGAAAATGGTGTTTTTTTGATAATTGAAGAAAATTGATTTCCGTTCCGGGGACGCTTTCCGCAGGCCCGGCTCGAGCCCAATGTCAGAAACTTATACAACCAATAATTTACAGTTAGTAGGCAACCATCTGGTTGTCTACTTTTAAAAATACTATTCAACCTACAAAGTGTTGATAATTTTCTAAAATCGGCTAAAAAAGGCAATAGGATGCCCGGGGCTTAAATTTTTATTTTTTTAAGCCCCTAATTTATTTACATTTAATAAACAAATAGGTTATATTTATCCTACGTATTGTTTATAGACACCTTTTTTGGTTTAGGGGATACTTTGTTGAGGACAGACCATTCCTTCGTGGGTAACTTCTCCCAAACCGAATAGGTGTCTTATTTCTTATAATCACTTTCATGATTTTTGTAAACATTCTCTCTCTTTTGATTGGACAATCTTCTAATAATAAGTGAACCATCCTATCTTTTAATTTTCCTATTAAGATATTTGTGTTTACTTGATAATCATGTTTTCGTCTTTTTTTCTTACTCTCCTCATTAATTGTTTCATTGGCATCATTTCTCAATAAACTGACCATATTCGATAAATATATTGATGCATAGAAATCTTGTTCAATTGCGATTTTCGAACTACCCGTGAAATTTTCTATTTCGATTTTATTTTTCACATCATTATATTCTGTTTCAATTCCCCAGCGTTTAAAATAAAGAGATTTAAACTCAGAGATATCAAACTCTTCCTCGGTTAAATTTGTGACAAGTATTTCTTCCGTGCCAGAATCCAGTGGGAATCTAACTACACGAGCAGTAATCACTTGTTTCCTATGTATTATATGAATGTTTTGATCAGCATCTTTCGCTTCGACAATTTCCTTTATCGTATTTTTTTGACATCGCATCACATATTTGATACCAAGGGCATCTAAATAGGCAATAAAATCTCTCGATGGATACCCTCGATCAAATAAAAAAAGATCATTTTTTAATCCAATTTGTACGAGTTCTTCAATCATATCCTTTGCACTATCTCGCTCAGCTACCTTATATGGATTGATTCTAGAAGTAATAATGATTCCATTCTCAAGATCGTAAATACAAGAGGCACTAGCTCTTGCATAACTTGTCTTATGATTTTTTCCATACCCAAAATAATTTCGAAGCTCCTCAGTATCAGGAATTTGGAGCACACTTCCATCGATTGCGCAAAGTCTAAATCCACGATAAGTTTTAAAGGAATTTTCTTCATAATACCAATTCACAATCGCTTTTGTAAGTTTTACAAAAGCGAGAGGAGAAATCTTTTTTCGTGCGGCTGAATAGCCTTGTTTGGAAATACTAATTTCTGATAAATTAAATTTGTCGAAAAAGTCGTCAAGTTCAATTTGGAGGCTCTTTTTAACAAAGTTTAAGCTAAATAGAATAGTATTTTTAAAATTTAACTTCTTTTCTTTTCGTGTAAAATACGTTTCTTTTGTCCGAGATTCAAGCATAAACATCACATCATTCAGCAACTTTCGAGTAATCTCAATTGCCCCTAAAAAAGTACTTTTTGTTTTCAAAAAAACCACCATCCTCGTTTTATTAACCAAAAATTGGATTCTAAAACGATTTTGGTGGCCTTTTTAAAATTACAAGAGGCTTATTACCTAATTTTATAAAAGTTAAATTAAATATTATTTTCCATTAAATGTAACGTTAAGTTGATGACATTGGGCTCGAGCCTCCTCGGAGCTCAATCCTTCGCTCCTGCGGGGTCTCGAGACTCGGGCTGTTCCCGCAGGAAAGCTTTTGCTTTGCGACTAAGCGTGCGCGACAGGAGCACTCGCCCCGTCACTCCAATCAATTTTTTACAAAAAATCTTTTTGCAGCTCATTCACTTTATTAGTTATGTCCCAGCCTCTTTTTCTTTTGAAAAAAAGAACTGAGCGGCCCTGCCGAAGAGCCGGCTCAGTCTTTTAATTTTTTCTCCCGTTCCCTCTCTCTTTCATTTTGATTATGTTTAAATTGCTGGTACAATTTCACAAGAGCTCTCTTTTCGATGCGGGATACATAGCTCCTGGAAATATTTAATTTTTTGGCGATTTCTTTTTGCGTCAACGGTTCTTCATTGTTCAGGCCGTAACGGTAAATGATAATCTCCAATTCTCTTGGATCCAATGTGTTCAGATAAGAATACAATTGTTCGAAGCTTTCTTTTTGTTCGATTTTCTCTATGGCCGGCTTTTCATCCAGCTGCAATATATCCCGGATTTGCAAAGATTGTCCTTCTTTGTCGACACCGATCGGTTCAAACAAAGACACGTCCTTTTGCACCTTTTTTTGGGCTCTCAAATGCATGAGTATTTCGTTTTCGATGCAACGTGCCGCATAAGTGGCAAGGCGGGTCTTTTTATCCGGGGTGTAACTGCTGACCGCTTTCATTAATCCGATGGTTCCAATGGAAATATAATCGTCCAATTGTTCGTGGGGTGGGTGGAATTTCTTTACAACGTGGGCAACGAGCCTCATATTGCGTTCGATCAGATCCAGTCTTGCTTGTTCATCGCCTGCCAGAAACCGTTCAATCGCTTCGGCTTCTTCTTCTGATGTGAATGGTTTGTGGAATGCCTGGCCTTTGAGGTATCCGAGGAATGCGGGGATGTCTAGCCACAGCTGAATCAGTGATGCAAATATACCGCCCAAGGAGCACATCCTTTCCGCTTTTTTCGACATTATATGAAATAGTTTATGCAAAAATGCGCAATTAGGCTCATTTTGTAGAAAAAAGGGAAATGGGATGGGGTATTGATAGAAATGCTGATTATTTGATAGTTTAGAAAATGTTTCAAATGTTGTACTATTATTTGGGGATGGCGGCCGGCGATGGAATGCATCCGCTACATAGGTTTCAAATCGAAGGTTATGCTATAATGGAATATAAAAAATTTTGTGAAGGGGAAGGAAAGGGATTTGTACAAGTTATTTTTGCCAAACGAATTTGTAACATCCGTGTTTGAAATTACGCCCGAGAAATTGAAACGGTTGGGAATTCGCGGCTTGATTACCGATTTAGATAATACATTAATCGAATGGAATCGAAAGGACGCAACGGAGGAAGTTGCGAAGTGGATGCGGATGATGCAGGAAGCGGGCATACAGATTGTCATCGCTTCCAACAACAGCGAAGCAAGGGTAAAACGGTTTGCGGAGCCGTTAAATCTCCCTTACGTTTACCGTGCGAAAAAACCGCTTGGACAGGCTTACAAAGCGGCGCTAAAAAAATTGCAATTAAATAAAAAAGAGGTTGCCATGATTGGCGATCAATTGCTCACGGATATTTTGGGGGCAAAGCGGCTAAATCTCTATACGTTTTTAGTCCGTCCAGTTGCGGAGTCGGACGGCTTTGTTACGCGCTTTAACCGATTTTTTGAACGGCGCTTGTTTAATGTATTAAGACGAAAAGGAATAACGATGTGGGAGGAAAGATAATGACGGAAATGCCAACTTGCATTGGCTGCGGTGTAAGAATACAGACGGAAAATCCGGAAGAACCGGGCTATGCACCGCCAAAAACATTGGAAAAGGAACAAATCATTTGCCAAAGATGTTTCCGGTTGAAGCATTACAACGAGATTCAGCCGGTCCGGTTGACGGATGATGATTTCTTGAGAATTTTGAACGGCTTAAGTGAACACGACGGCCTCATCGTGAAAATTGTCGATATCTTTGACTTCAACGGCAGTTTCATACCGGGTATACATCGTTTTGTGGGCAACAATCCGGTTCTGCTCGTCGCAAATAAATCCGATTTGTTGCCGAAGTCCGTCAAACGGGAAAAAGTGATCCGTTGGCTGAAACGGGCCTGCCGCGATTTCGGTCTATTCCCGGTTGATGTGAAGCTGGTGAGCGCCCATAAAGGGTATGGCATGGATGAAGTCATTGAAACGATAGAACAGTACCGCGACGGAAAAGACGTGTTTGTTGTGGGCTGTACAAATGTCGGTAAATCCACGTTCATTAATCAAATCATCAAACGGGTGACAGGGGAAGGCAATTTGATTACCACTTCCCATTTCCCTGGCACAACATTGGATATGATTGAAATTCCATTGGATGATGGAAAAGCCATTTATGATACGCCCGGGATTATCAACCATCATCAAATGGCCCACCATATTCATGAGAGCGAATTGAAGTACATCACGCCGAAAAAGGAAATAAAGCCGAAAGTGTATCAATTGAATTCCAACCAGACATTATTCATTGGCGGGCTTGCTCGATTTGATTTTCTGAAAGGGAACCGCAATTCATTCACCATTTATGTTTCGAACGATTTGCCGATCCACCGCACGAAGCTGGAAAAAGCGGATGCGTTGTATGAAGAACATAAAGGGGAGCTTTTATCGCCTCCTTCCAAAGAGTATTTGGAGTATTTGCCGGAGTTTGTCCGCCATGAGTTTTCCATCAAGGAAGGGAAGACGGACATTGTCATTTCCGGTCTGGGATGGATTACGGTGCAGCAGCCGAATGCGGTTGTAGCTTGCCATGCTCCTAAAGGGGTGGAAGTGTTTATCCGTCCTTCGTTAATTTAATAGAGAAGAGGGTTGGGAAAATGAAGAAATGGTTTGCTGTCATTGGCGATCCGATCGCCCATTCAAAATCGCCGTTTATGCATAATGCCTGGTTCCAGGAAATGGGGATTGATGCGGCATACATCCCCATTCATGTAAAAAGCGAGCATTTGAAAGAAGCGGTTTCGGCCTTGAAATTGCTAGGTGCAAGCGGATGGAATGTGACGGTTCCCCATAAAGAAGCCATCATTCCCTTTTTGGATGAAATTGATCCCATGGCGGTAAAAATGGGGGCGGTGAATACCGTTGTCCGGACAAAGGACGGCAAGTTAAAAGGGTATAATACCGATGGCGCCGGTTTCGTCCATTCATTGGAAGAAGCCGTTGGAAAGAACCGGGAGAAAAAAGTGCTCCTCATTGGCGCAGGAGGGGCAAGCAGGGGAATCGCTTTTGCGCTAAAGGAATATGGCTATCAACAGGTGGACATCGCCAACCGGACGGTCTCAAAAGCACAGGCAATCATAGAAGAACTTGGGGAAGGGACAAGTCTATCTCTTGACGAAGCGGAAAAACGACTGGATCAATATGGCATTGTCATTCAAGCCACTTCTTTGGGCCTATCAACTGGAGAAAAAAAGCTGCCGTTTTCTTTGGACCGTTTGCAAAAGGAGACAATTGTCGCGGATATTGTGTATAATCCTTTAATGACGCCTTTCTTGACAGAAGCGGAAAAACGGGGAGCTATAATTGTCACCGGATTGGGCATGTTTGTCCATCAAGGGGCAATCGCGTTTCATCATTGGCTGGGCCAATATCCGGATACAGAGAACATGATGCAAAAATTGATGGAACAATTAAAATAGACTACTAGGAGGAAATTATGCTTACTGGAAAACAAAAAAGATTTTTGCGGGCAGAGGCCCATCATTTGACCCCGATTTTTCAGGTAGGAAAGGGTGGGGTTAATGAACAGATGCTTCGTCAAATAGAAGATGCCCTTGAGGCGAGAGAATTGATCAAAGTCCGCATTTTGGATAATTGCGAGATGGACAAACATGAAGTGGCGGAAACCTTGGCGGAAGGAACGAATTCCGAGCTTGTGCAATTGATCGGGCTTACGGTCGTTTTATATAAAGAATCCAAGAAGCATAAAAGAATTCAATTACCTAAATAAACGATAAAGTCGGGTGTTCATGTATGAAAAAGGTCGGCATATTAGGGGGTACTTTCAATCCGCCTCACATCGGACATTTGATTATGGCAAATGAAGTTTACCATGCCTTGCAGCTTGACGAAGTCCGCTTTATGCCCAATGCCATTGCTCCACATAAAAAAAAGGATGATGAATCGACGAATGAAAATCGGCTGCGCATGGTGGAACTGCTCGTAAAACCTTATAAAGAATTTAAAGTGGAAACGATTGAGCTGGAACGGGGCGGAGTTTCTTATACGTATGAAACGATGGTCGCTTTAAAAGAACGGGAGCCGGATGTGGAGTTCTATTTCATCATCGGAGGAGATATGATCGACACGCTCCACACTTGGCATGAAATTGAGAAACTTGCAGAACTTGTCCGGTTTGTTGGAATCAAAAGACCAGGGACGAAATCCGAGTCGCCGTATAACATCATCATGGTGGAGGCTCCTGAAATCTCTTTATCTTCCACTCTCATCCGCAAGCGGTTTGCGATGGGCGGAACATTGAGATTCCTGTTGCCGCCGGAAGTGGAAGCTTACATACGAAAGGAAGGTCTGTATGGAGCGAAGTGAATATTTGGAACGAATCAAATCCCGAATGCCAGAAAAAAGATTTATTCATACAATAGGAGTAATGGAAACTGCAATCCAATTGGCTGAAAAGTACGGAGCGGATATGAAGGCGGCAGAAACCGCTGCCATTTTGCACGATGTGGCCAAATATGCCGATGAAGAATGGATGAAAACCATCGTGAAAGAACATGGCCTGGATCCAAGATTATTGGATTGGGGACCTGAGATTTTACACGGTCCTGTAGGTGCCTGGATTGCGGAAAATGAATTCCAAATTGACAATGAAGATATATTGAATGCCATCCGTTACCATACGACAGGTCGGGCAAATATGTCGACTTTGGAAAAAATTATTTATATCGCGGATATGATTGAGCCAAACCGCAAATTTGATGGAGTTGAAAAATTGCGGGCGAAAGCGCAGGAAGACTTGGATAAAGCAATGCGTGCATGTATCCGCCATTCCCTTGCTTTTTTGGTGGAAACAAAGCAGCCCATTTATCCTGTTTCCATTGAATGTTACAACGATTATTATAAATAGTTTGTTTAACTTTTCGATTGTTTCGCAAAATATGTTTAAAAAAAGGAGAGGAAATTTTACTCGATGGCAGATCTTTTACAGCTAGTTTATAAAGCATTGGACGATAAGCATGCAGAAGATATCGTCGTATTAAATATGAAAAATATTTCCTTATTGGCGGATTATTTCATTATTTGCCACGGAAATTCAGACCGGCAAATCCAGGCGATTGCGAGAGAAGTGAAGGAAAAAGCCGAGGAACATGGATTTGATGTGAAAAGGGTGGAAGGTTACGATAACGCCCGCTGGGTATTGATCGATTTGGGTGATGTTGTTGTCCATATCTTCAACAAAGACGAGCGCCAGTTCTATAATTTGGAACGATTATGGGGAGACGCGCCGCAAATCGAAGTGGAGGCAGCAGGTGAATAGTTACGAGCGGTTCGCTGAAGTATATGATGTGCTCATGGAAGATATTCCATATGAAAAGTACGTGGAATGGGTGACAAATCATGCGCCATGTTCCGAATATCCAACCTTGTTGGATGTGGGCTGTGGAACAGGGACATTATCCATTCTGTTCGCTCGGGCAGGTTATCAGGTAAGCGGCATTGATTTATCGGAATCAATGCTTGCGATGGCAGAGGAGCGGGCCCAGGAAGCGGGCTTGTCCATCCCTTTCTATCAAATGTCCATGGATGAATTGGAAGGGTTTTCTGAAGTCGATGTTGCCGTCATTCCGATCGATTCTATCAATTATTTGCAAGAAGAACAGCAAGTGAAAGAAACCTTCAAAAGAATATATGAATCGTTGCGCATCGGAGGACAGCTGTTTTTTGACGTGCACTCCCTTTATAAAATGGATCACATCTTTTTACAGAGCCCATTTACGTATGATGATGGGGAAATCGTCTATATTTGGTATACAGAAAAAGGGGATGCGGAACATTCCGTTTATCATGACATCACTTTTTTTGTATTGGATGATGACGCCAATTTATATGAACGTTTTGATGAAGAACATTATCAGAGAACCTTTCCGATCGAAACGTATAAGGGCTGGCTGGAAGAAGCGGGGTTCTCCCAGGTATACATTACGGCCGATTGGGAAGAACAAACGCCATCGGCAACGAGTGAACGGATTTTTATCCGCGCCGTGAAGTGACCTCTTTTCAAACAGAAGGTAAATCCGGTATGATATTGGTAGCTCCATATGATTTACCTTCTGGAAGGGGTGCGCAATAATTTTCCAGGAAATTTTCAAAAAGTACGGAAAAATGATGGCCGCACCCGGAATCCTTTGCATCATCATGGTCATTTATTTTCTTCAGCAAGACCGTGCAGATGATACTGAACTCATTTCAACCATTCCTCAACAACAAACTCTCGCTGACAATGAAACCCTTCAATCGGAAGAGCCCGCTTCCGCAAAAGCCGTCGTGGATGTAAAAGGGGCTGTAAAATTTCCCGGAGTATATGAACTGACAACCGAAGACAGGATTATCGATGCCATTCAAATGGCAGGCGGTTATTCGGAAGAAGCCGATTCCAACTATATCAATCACGCACAAAAATTGCAGGATGAAATGGTGATTTACATACCGAAAAAAGGGGAGTCCCTTGAGGGGGAAGGACCATCATCCGTTGGTCCGGTTTTTGTGCAAAGCCAGAAAACAGCAGGCCAAAAAGATCCGTTGGTCAATATCAACACGGCCGATGAGTCGCAATTGACGACTTTGCCGGGAATCGGTCCTTCCAAGGCAAAAGCCATTATCCAATATCGTGAAGAAAATGGGAAATTTAAACAGATTGATGAACTCAAAAATGTTTCCGGCATTGGAGAAAAGACCTTTGAAAAACTGAAGGATCTCATTACGATATAATAGAATTTCAATTTTACAATACGGAGGGAATCATATGGAGCGAATTACTTGGGATCAATATTTTATGGCGCAAAGCCATCTATTGGCATTGCGAAGTACTTGTCCAAGACTGAGTGTAGGTGCGACGATTGTGCGCGAAAAGCGGATCATTGCGGGGGGCTACAACGGTTCCATCTCCGGTGCGGAACATTGCATTGATAAAGGTTGTTATATCAGGGACAACCATTGTGTGCGCACGATTCATGCGGAAATTAACGCATTGCTCCAGTGTGCAAAATACGGTATTCCTACCGATGGAGCAGATATCTATATCACCCATTTCCCATGTCTGCAATGCACAAAGGCAATTATCCAATCCGGCATCAAAAACGTTTATTATGCCAGCGATTATAAAAACGACCCTTATGCCATGCAATTGTTGGAACAGGCTGGGGTGGGCGTTGTTCAAGTGCCTTTCGACAAGTCGAAAATTGATTTTTTAAAGGATGAAAAATTCCAACTGGCGGTGGATTTATTGAACAAATTGCGGGAAATGGGAGCCGATGAAAAAGAATTATCCCTTTTTGAAGAGCAGGTGAAGAAATTATTTGATCCTGAAACATAAATGGATTTATTTCGCTTTGGCGGTGCTCATCGCTTCCGTCAGCGCCCATGAGACCGTATGGCTTTTGCTTTTGCTACTTCCCTTAGGGTTTCATGCCTATTTTAAAAAGTTCCATCCCTTTCATCTTGTTTTCTTATTTATGTGTGGGTTTGCCACGTTTTGTTATGTTTCATTTCAATTGAACGAAATTGAAAAGCCGATTCTTTTGCCAGGGTTTTATACATGGACGGATGAATATAAAATCCGTGGTGATACGTTAAGAGGGCTGATGAAAGACGCAGATGGAAGAAAAGTGTATGTAACGTATGTGCTGAATTCCGAAGAGGAAAAGCGCCGATTTGAATCCACTTCTTTGGCCGGCAAGCGGTTTTATGTGGAAGGGGAAGTGGTGGAGCCAAAAAGACCTTACCATGAATACAGTTTTCATATGCAAAGCTATTTGAAAAGCAAAGGTGCTGGTGGCATCGCGGAAATCTCACATTTGCAATATGCCGGCACGGAAAGATCCTTGCTTCAAAAAATCAGCCTGATGAGGTTTCATTTGAAAAAACATATTGAAAAAACCTTTCCATCCACATTGGCTCCCGAAGCGGAAGCGCTGCTCATCGGATGGCAGGAGGATGTGGATGATGAAACGAAAAGGGCATATCAAAAATTAGGTATTACCCATTTGTTTGCCATCTCCGGATTGCATATTGCCATTCTTGCCTTTCTTTTTTATGAATGTCTCATCCGTTTACATATAAGAAGGGAAATGGCGACGGTTCTTCTTATGGTGTCCTTGCCGGTTTACGCAGTTCTTGCCGGTGGTGCCCCATCTGTATGGAGGGCGGTGGCGGTAGTGGAACTTGTCATGCTTTCCCGATTAAAAGGCCGGCTTGCAGTGGATGATGCCCTTGCCATCAGTTTCATCGGATTTGTTTGGATGGGGCCATGGGTGATTTATCAGATTGGTTTCCAACTTTCTTATTTGGCTACGGCAAGTTTGGTTTATTCCAGCCGTTTTTTGCAATCCGAACACATTTGGTGGAAGAAGTCTTTTTATGTTACTTTCCTTTGCCAGCTAATGGTTTATCCTCTTTTGCTTTATCATTTTTATGAACTCAGTCTTTCCTCGTTTATTGTCAACCTGTTTTACGTGCCTCTTTTTTCCTTTCTTATCTTGCCCATCAATATCGGGTTACTGCTCCTTACCTTCATTCCATTGCCTTTATCCGATCTCATTTTTGCATGTTATGAGCCATTCCGGCTTCTGATCACAAACCTGACGTTCTTTCTGGAATCTCTGCCTTACCAAATGTGGATTCCGGGCAAGCCTCCCTTATGGCTGATAACCATTGCTTATATCGGCGTATTTATGGCTTTTTATTTAATCGATTGCCGGGCGAAACTGAAATACATAGTTCCTGTTTTATTTATTCCGGTTCTCCTTCTTCATTTTCACGGAAGACTGAATCCGCATCTGGTGATCACCTTCGTGGATGTGGGGCAGGGGGATTGCATCGTGATTGAACTCCCTTATCGGAAGAAAGTGTATATGATTGATTCAGGAGGGGTTTTGCGGTTTCAACAGGAAAAGTGGAAGGAAGGGATTCCCTTTGAAGTAGGCAAGCGGATTGTCGTTCCTTTTTTGAAAGGGAAGGGCATTTCGAAAATTGATGCGTTCATTTTAACCCATGCCGACAGCGATCATGTGGAAGGGGCGGAAGAAATTTTAAGGGAAATCCGGATAGGTGAAATTCATATCACTCCTTCTTCGTTGTCCAAGCCGGTGATGAATGATTTGGTTGCGGAGGCGAAGAAACAAAAAGTGCCAATCAAAGAGCAAATGGCGGGATTTGGATGGAAAGAAGGGGATGTGACCTTTCAATATCTTTGGCCCCATGATCTTAAGTATGAAGGAAACAACGATTCCCTCGTTCTATATTTGGAGAAGGGGGATTTTCAAGGCTTGTTTACAGGAGATTTGGAGGCGGAGGGGGAACGGAAGCTGATTGCAACCTACCCAAAGCTTTCCGCAATCGATTTGTTGAAGGCCGGCCATCATGGCAGCAGAACTTCCAGCAGCGATGAATTTATACAACGATTGATGCCCGTATTGACCGTTTTCTGTGCAGGGGAAAACAACCGGTTTGGCCACCCGCATAAAGAAGTGGTGGAACGGTATCAACGGAACGGTCTGAAAACGCTCACGACAGGGGAAGTGGGGACTATTGAAATCGTCGTGAAAGACCGGCAAATGGAAGTTAAAGCGGGCGCAGACTACTAAAATGAAGGATAAAAAAGAGGCTGGGACATAACTAATAAAGTGAACGAGCTGCAAAAAAATTTTTTGTAAAAAATTGATACCACAGAAAAATGATTGGAGTGACGGGGCGACTCCTGCGGGAACAGCCCGAGTCTCGAGACCCCGCAGGAGCGAAGGTTTGAGCTCCGAGGAGGCTCGAGCCGGGCCCGCGGAAAGCGTCCCCGGAACGGAAATCAATTTTCTTCAATTATCAAAAAAACACCATTTTTCTCCCGTGAGAAAATGGTGTTTTTTATCTTTTGTCCCAGCCTCTATTGAAAATTAAGCTACAGCATCAAAAATAATTGCAATAACAAACATTAATGTGAAGAATAAGAATGATACCAAGAAGCCTACTCCAGCGTCAATTGCGTCATTGCGTTTGCAAGAAGCATTTTCGCCTTCAAATGGGTTATGTGTAACGAAATTTTCATTATGATTTGCCATATGATAACCTCCTACTCAAAGTCCATTATAAGTCAATAGTTTATAAAAAGCTATATAAGATTGTTGAAATTCTCTTACTTTTCTCTTTCATTTTGACACAATTTATACAAAAAATACAGTTCTTTATTTGAATCGTGTATACTATTGTTACCGAAAGTTTTGGAGGTTCAAGAAATGTTTGCAAAAGTTTGGAAAGACATCGACAGTGGAAAAATCGCCCCCGTTTATTGCATCTATGGGGAAGAGACTTATTTCATAGATGAAACGATCCAACGGTTAAAAAAGGTTTTAAGCCAAACGGAAGAAGTGGAAATGACCACCTTCGATCTGGAAGAAACGCCGGTCGATTTTGTCATCGATGAAGCGGATACGTTCCCTTTTTTATCTGAACGGAAATTGATCGTTGCCAGAAATGCCACGTTTTTGAAAGCGGCCGAGAAAGGGGCGGAAAAAATTGAACATGATTTGAAGCGCCTTGAAAATTGGTTGAACCACCCTTCCGATTTCGCCGTTACGATTTTTACCGCCCCGTATGAAAAATTGGATGAACGCAAAAAAATTACAAAGCTCATGAAAGAAACGAGTGTCATGCTTCACGCGGAAGCGCTGGGGGAAAAAGATTTGGCCGTTTGGATCCAAAGCGAGGCGGCCAGATGGGGCAAAAAAATAGAAGACGATGCGTTGGATAAACTGGTGGAAATGGTCGGGGAAAATATGAATCAGCTTCAAATGGAAATTGAAAAAATGGCTCTCTATTTGGGGGAAGACGTTGTAATTACAAAAGAGCTGGTGGAGGATCTTGTTGCGAAAACCCTCGAACATGATGCATTTAAAATGTTGAACGCCTATTTTGCCCACAACACCCCTGAAGCTCTCCGGATTTATCATGATTTATTGCGCCAAAAGGAAGAGCCGATCAAATTGGTGGGGCTGCTTGCAAACAACATAAGAACAATGAACAGCGTCTATTATTTACATAAAAAGGGCTATCCGCCAACGCAAATCTCAAAGCAATTAAAAATCCATCCCTACAGGGTGAAACTGATGCTGGATCGAAAAGACCGCCCTACGGAAGAAAGATTGTTGAAGGCGTTGAACGACCTGGCCGAAATCGATTTGCAGCTGAAAACGACCGGGGGCAACAGGGAAAGATATTTGGAGATGTTTTTACTGAAAAGTTTATAGAAAGAAAAAGGCTATTAAAAAGTTTTTCCGCTTTTTAATAGCCTGATTTTTTGTTTCCGTATGAAAAAAGATCAATTGTCTGGGAAAACAATTGATCTTTTTATTTTAGTTCGCTTGAGCTAATTTTTTTGCAAGACGAGATTTTTTGCGGCTCGCTGCATTTTTATGAATGAGTCCTTTGCTTGCTGCTTTGTCAAGAGCTTTAGTTGCTTGGATCACTAATTCTTGAGCGTTGTCAGCACCGCTTGCGATTGCTTGCTCAGCTTTTTTCACAGCTGTACGCATAGCTGATTTTGCTGAAGAGTTTGCAACGTTTGCTTTTTTGTTTGTTTTTACGCGTTTGATTGCTGATTTAATATTTGGCATGTTTTCACCTCCTAATAAGAATACGAGATGATAAATTCTCTAATCAATTGTTAATACAACAGAAAACATTATACAAAAGGAAATCTTTAATTGCAACACATAAATGCAAAGAATATTTACTTGACAGAATGAACATGATAGAAAAGAGGTGATCATCATGCAAGAAATCAATTGGAACAGAACAGACCTGATAGATGAAACGGAAGAGGTCGTACAGCATCAGACGAGACAACAAAAAGAGCAATTAGATGACTCGGAAGGCGTCCGATTTGAAGAATTCAACGAAAAACGTGTCAAAGTGACAAAAGTGACCGTCAATAGTGAAGGAGCCGAAGAAATCGGGAAAAAAGAAGGGCAATACATCACGTTGACGGTTCCCACTTTAAATATTGATGACCATGACAGAATCGAGCAATTGGCAGAATCTTTTCTGAAATATATTGATGAAATTCATAAAGACATTGAGCTCACAAAAGACAGCAAAGTGTTGGTCATTGGTCTCGGAAACAAGACGATTACACCCGACGCCATTGGACCCTTTACCATTGATGCAATGCAGGCGAGACAGTTGGAAAACCATGTGGAACAATTTGTTTTGTATGCGCCGGGGGTTACTGGGCAGACGGGATTTGAAACGAGCGATTTTGTCCATGCATTGACAGAAAAAATTCAACCGGATTTGGTGCTCGCCATAGATGCCCTGGCGACAAGGGGGACATCCCGATTATGCAAAACCATCCAAATCACAAATACGGGTATTCATCCCGGTTCCGGCGTCGGGAATCAGCGGGCGGAAATTTCAAAAGAAGTGTTGGGGGTTCCGGTAACCGCCATTGGTGTTCCCACGGTGGTGGATGCAACGGTGATCATTGCCGATGCGGTGGATAAAGTATTCCGTTCCATTGCGAAAAAAATTCAAGAGAAAGATAAACCTTCCGGAAAACTGGCTGTCACAGCCTGGACTTCCGATACTTCCGAGGAGGATGTCGACTTTAATGTCATTCGTCCGATTTTTGGCGAATGGTCCACCTGGTCGAAAGCGGAAAGGAGACAATTATTCGAAGAAGTGCTCCTGTCCAATTCCCAACGATTGATTGTGACACCAAAAGAAGTCGATATTTGGATGACGAAATACTCGACACTGATCAGCAATTGTCTGTTTAGATGGATTGAGGAAAAAGTGAACTAGTTCTAAAAATTCTCTCTCTTCCATATCGTAGAGGAAGGAGAGGATGCTGAAATGAAAAATTTTAAAAGATTTGTACTGACGATACTTTTCTTTTTCTCGTTACCGATCGTGATAGGAATGATGCCTTTCCCAAACAACGAGAAATTTGTGCCTGCTACACCAGAAGAGAAGATACTCTATGCGGCGAATGATTTGGTAGTTTCTGATGTGGCGCCTCCAAAAGATCCGTTTAAAGTGTTGCTGTTGTTCACCCATTCCCATGAAACCTATAAACCGTTTCTGGAAAATGAAAAGGGAATGGTCGCCGTTTATGACGATCAAGCCAATTTATATTCCATGCATCAGCTGTTTGAAGATTATTTCCGGTTGAACGGGATCACAGCCAGCACCCTTGATGTGGATGTGATGTCCGTTTTGAAGGAAAACGGAAAAACGATCGTTGATGCATATAAAACGGTAAGGCCATATGTTGCCGAAGAATTGAAGACAAATCAATATGACCTGATTTTGGATATTCATCGGGATTCCACTTCCCGCAATAAGACGACCGTTGTCCATAAAAATGTTTCCTATGCGAAAGTGTCCTTTGTCATTGGTGCGGAAAACCCGAATTACAAATCCAATAAGGCCATCGCCCAAACCATCAGCAATTCCATGAATGAAATTATTCCGAATATTTCCAAGGGAATTATTGAAAAGAAGGGGACGGGCGTAGATGGAGTGTATAATCAAGATTTGGCGAAGGAATTTATTTTAATTGAAATCGGCGGCATCGATAACACGGAGGATGAAGTGTACCGGACGGTGGCGGTGTTGGCACAAGCGGTGGCAAACAGTCTGGTTGAAAAATGATCGCGTTTGTAAGCGTTTAAAGGGTCCTCTTTTAAACGCTGTTTTTTTGCACGAACCGAATCGTGTATGCCCCTTATTTTGCTATACTTGTTTATTATTGTGCTTTCGTCCCGGTTCATAGTATAATTCAACTTAGTTTATATTTTATGAAGAACAAAAGAATGAAAGAATACGCTATAAATCAGAACAGTATATACGGAAAGTTTAAGCCTCCTGCGAAAGCGAGTGTAGACGGACAACGATCGCATGGAGGCATTTGTTAGGAGTGGAGATATGAATCGCGAAGAACGATTAGAACGTCAAAAACGCATCAGAAACTTTTCAATTATTGCCCATATTGACCATGGCAAATCCACATTGGCCGACCGCATTTTGGAAAAAACGAAAGCGTTGACTGAACGGGAAATGAAGGAACAGCTGCTGGATTCCATGGACATTGAACGGGAACGGGGCATTACGATCAAATTGAATGCCGTTCAGTTAAAATATCAGGCAAAAGATGGACAAATTTATATTTTCCATTTAATCGACACCCCTGGACACGTCGATTTTACATATGAAGTGTCAAGAAGTTTGGCCGCATGTGAAGGGGCCATTCTGGTGGTGGATGCGGCGCAGGGAATCGAGGCGCAAACGCTTGCCAACGTATATTTGGCCCTGGATAATGATTTGGAAATATTGCCGGTCATCAATAAAATCGATTTGCCTGCAGCCGATCCCGAAAAGGTGCGCAGAGAAATCGAAGACGTGATTGGCTTGGATGCGGAAGACGCCGTGTTGGCGAGTGCAAAAGCCGGCATCGGTATTGATGAACTTCTGGAACAAATCGTCGAAAAAATCCCTGCCCCATCGGGAGATCCTGACGCACCGTTGCAAGCCTTGATTTTCGACTCTTACTATGATTCCTATAAAGGCGTCGTTGTATTGGTCAGAATCGTCAACGGTACCGTAAAACCGGGGGATAAAATCCGCTTTATGGCGACAGGCGCCGAATATGAAGTGGTGGAAGTCGGGGTACATACGCCAAAAATCAATCCGGTCGAAGAGTTGACGGTGGGAGATGTAGGTTACATCACGGCCTCGATCAAAAATATCAGCGATACGAATGTCGGTGATACCATCACCCTTGCCGACCGTCCGGCGAAGGAGCCTCTGCCGGGTTACCGGAAATTGAATCCGATGGTGTTCTGCGGACTTTACCCAATCGATACGGCAAAATATAACGATTTGCGGGAAGCCCTTGAGAAACTCGCATTGAATGATTCGGCTCTGCAATTTGAACCGGAAACATCCCAGGCATTGGGCTTTGGATTCCGATGCGGCTTCCTGGGATTGTTGCATATGGAAATCGTCCAAGAGCGTCTGGAGAGAGAGTTTAATTTGGATCTTATTACAACAGCGCCATCGGTTATTTATGAAGTGGAAATGACGGACGGTTCCAAAGTGAGAGTGGACAATCCGTCCATGATGCCAGCGCCTCAAAAAATCGACCAAGTGCTGGAACCGTATGTGAAAGCGACCATCATGGTGCCGAATGATTATGTCGGTGCCGTAATGGAACTTTGCCAAAGAAAACGCGGCACATTCATCAATATGGATTATATTGATTCAACGCGCGTAACAATCATTTATGAAATGCCGTTATCTGAAATCGTTTATGATTTCTTCGACCATTTAAAATCAAGCACGAAAGGATACGCTTCCTTCGATTATGAGTTGATTGGATATAAACCATCCAAATTGGTGAAAATGGATATATTAATCAATGGCGAGAAAGTCGATGCATTAAGCTTTATCGTCCATCGGGATTTCGCTTATGAACGGGGCAAAGTGATTGTGGAAAAACTGAAAGACATCATCCCTCGCCAACAATTCGAAGTGCCGATTCAGGCGGCGATCGGAACAAAAATCATCGCCCGTTCGAACATCAAAGCGATGCGCAAAAACGTGCTGGCCAAATGTTACGGGGGAGACATTTCCCGGAAACGCAAATTGCTTGAAAAACAAAAAGAAGGTAAAAAGCGCATGAAACAGGTCGGTTCTGTCGAAATCCCGCAGGAAGCATTCATGGCCGTATTGCGAATGGATGAAGAAAATAAATAAAGTGCTTGCCGAATTTGGACATAGCCACGTTGCTATGTCTTTTTTTCATTTCCAACAGCTTTCAATCCCTTCCATATTTTTTGCCGTTTAATGACTGAAACGATGGAAAACAATAAGTGAAAAGAATCAACCGTGATTCAGTGACTGGGAGGGATTTGAAAATTGAAAAAACCGTTTTATAAACGTTGGTGGTTTATTGCGCTTGTCATCGTTTTTGTGATCGCTCTTATCGGTTCTTTATCCGGAGGCGACGAAAAGGAAGTGGCGGATGATGCGGATAACGCTTCAGCCCCTGCGGAAGATAAGAATGCCGTTGAGGAGGAGAATAAGGAAACGGATGTAGCTGATGAGGAAGCGGCCGATACAGCTCCTGAAACGGCAAAAGAAGAAGTGCCAAGGGAGTATAAGGCTGCATTGAAGAAAGCCGAAACCTATGCCAAAACGATGCACATGTCAAAGGCGGCCATTTATGATCAATTGGTTTCTGAATACGGGGAAGGTTTCCCGGCGGAAGCCGCCCAATATGCCGTCGATCATCTGGAATGGGATTGGAAAGAAAATGCATTGAAAAAAGCCAAATCTTATGCGGAATCGATGAACATGTCCAACTCGGCGATTTATGATCAGCTCGTTCCCGAATATGGGGAAAAATTCACTCCGGAAGAAGCGCAATATGCAATCGATCATTTACAATGACAGAAAGCCATTCGGTCATCGGGTGGCTTTTTTCTGTGCCTTCAACATTGAATTTTCGGATTGAAAATGTACAATAGTAAGATAAATAGTAGAAAGAAGGGTTTCCATGGTCCGAGGGGTTTACATCCATATCCCGTTCTGTCATCAAATATGCAATTACTGTGATTTTAACAAAGTGTATTTCCACAAACAGCCGGTGGATGAATATATCGAAGCGGTCGGGAAAGAGATGGCGATGGCCGTTTTAAACTCGCCTGAGCAATTTGCAAATCTGGAAACGATCTATTTGGGAGGGGGCACGCCAACAGCCCTTTCCCCAAGGCAGCTTGACCGCCTGTTGGAGCTCATTGCCCAACATTTATCAACCGATGTGTTGGAGTTCACAGCCGAAGCCAATCCGGATGAACTGACCGTCGATAAATTGAAAGTGTTAAGAAGCGGAGGGGTCAACCGTTTAAGTTTAGGGGTCCAATCTTTTGATGGACAACTTCTAAAAAAACTGGGGAGAACCCATACAAATGACGAAGTATATCGCGCCATTGAAAACGCGATGGAAGCCGGCTTTGAAAATATCAGCATCGATCTGATGTACGGTTTGCCGGGACAGTCGATGGAGCAATGGGAGGACACCCTTGAAAAGGCGCTTGCATTGAATTTGCCGCATTATTCGGCTTATTCATTGATCGTGGAACCGAAAACGGTTTTTTATATTCAATATTCAAAAGGAAAACTGCAATTGCCGGAAGAAGAGCTGGAGGCAAAAATGTATGAACGTTTGATGGAGAAAATGGAACAGGGCGGTTTACATCAGTACGAAATCAGCAATTTCGCCAAGGAAGGTTTTGAATCCGTCCACAATAAAATTTACTGGGACAACGATGAATATGCGGGATTTGGCGCCGGTGCCCACGGATATATCAAGGGCGTCCGCTATTCCAACCATGGTCCCATCAAAAAGTATCTGCAGTCCATCGGGATGGGACAACTTCCTGTTCTTCACAGCCATCAAGTGACATTGATGGAAAAATGCGAGGAAGAAATGTTTTTGGGATTGCGGAAAAATGAAGGGGTATCCTTCAAACAATTTGAAATGAAAATGGGTTTTTCCATGAAAGAAAAATACGGTGAAATTATCAACGAACTGAAGAATGAAGGGTTGGTCACGGAAGAGGAAGAACGATTGAAGTTGACAAAAAAAGGCCGCTTCTTGGGCAATGAAGTGTTTCAACAATTTTTGTTGAGCGAGTAGGGGTATTTCGTTGACACTGATTCATTGTTTTGTTAATTTAATTATAGTATTAGCACTCTCGCTTCTTGAGTGCTAACAGAGGTGGTTTTCATGTTAACTGATCGTCAATTACAAATCTTGCAAGTTATCGTTGATGATTTTGTTACGTCAGCTCAGCCTGTAGGATCCCGTCAGATTTCCAAGAAGAAGGGAATCAATTATTCTCCCGCCACAATCCGGAATGAAATGGCGGATTTGGAAGAGCTGGGATATTTGGAAAAAACGCATGTATCATCCGGGCGCATCCCTTCTGAAAAAGGGTACCGTTATTATGTTGATCACCTATTGCAGCCAAAGCGCATGTCTGTAGAGGAAATAAATTTGATTCAATCCATTTTTGAGAAGCAAAAAGTCGAAGTTGAACAAATTATCCGGGAGTCTGCCAGCATTTTGTCTGAATTGACTTCCTATACTGCGATTTTGCTCGGCCCGAATGTGACGGAACACAGGGTCAAACGTTTTCAAATCATTCCGCTATCCAAACAAACTGCTGTTGCGATCATTGTGACAGATATGGGTCATGTCGAAAACCAAGTCATTTTATTGCCTGAGGGCTTTTATTCATCGGATATTGAAAAAACGGTGAATATTTTAAATGAACGTTTGATTGGGGTTCCATTGATCCATCTTCAAAGCAAATTGGAAAAAGAAACGTATGAAGTGTTGAAACAACATGTCCATATGGCGGATTCCATCATTCAATCATTGCTAAAAGTTGCATCTGTGGAAAATGATAGTAAAATTTACTTTGGCGGCAAAACCAATATGTTAAACCAGCCGGAGTTCCACGATATCAATAAAATCCGTCAACTGTTGGATTTAATGGACAAAAAGAGCCAAGTCATTTCTCTGTTCCAGCCGGTGAAACAGGGAATTACGATCCGCATCGGATCCGAAAACAATCATATCGCTGTGGAACACTGCAGTGTGATCACAGCGTCTTACAGTGCCGGAGAAGATCAGAACGGGGCGATTGCCATCATTGGTCCAACCCGGATGGATTATAAGCGGGTCGTAACATTGCTTGACATTGTAAGAAGAGGGTTATCCAGAACTTTATCCGAAAAATTGAACGATGGACAGTAAGGAGGATTTTAGGTGTCCGAAACGGCAGAAAACAAGAACAAACAGGAAGAAACGATAGAGAAAGAAGAACAAATCGAGAAAGCGGAAAACGCAACCATTGAAGAAGCTTCCGTAAACGATGAAGCGGCAAACAATGAAGAAGCGGACAAATCGGCTGAGGAAAGTTCAGAAGAAGTTTCCGTGGATGCTTATAAAGCGAAAATCGCCGAGTTGGAAGCGAAATTGGCGGAAGAAGAAAATCGGTATTTAAGATTGAGAGCGGATTTTGAGAATTTGCGCCGTCGCAGCCAGCTTGACCTGCAAGCCGCTGAAAAATACCGCGCTCAAAGCCTATTGACAGATTTATTGCCGGTCATTGATAACTTTGAAAGGGCATTGCAGGTGAAAGTTGCTTCTGAGGACGCAAATTCTTTATATAAAGGCATTGAAATGGTCTACAATGCCCTTATCGAAGCGGCCAAAAAAGAAGGGCTTGAAGTGATTCCGGCTGTCGGTCAACCATTTGACCCGAATGTTCATCAGGCCATAATGCAAGAATCAGACCCTGAAAAAGAGTCTGGCATCGTATTGAAGGAATTGCAGAAAGGCTATAAATTGAAAGATCGCGTATTAAGACCTTCCATGGTTTCTGTAAATGAATAATGAAATTTGTGTGTGAAATAGGAGGCAAAATTGAATATGAGTAAAATTATTGGTATTGACTTAGGAACAACAAACTCTGTTGTAGCTGTATTAGAAGGCGGGGAGCCAAAAATCATTCCAAACCCGGAAGGCAACCGTACAACTCCTTCTGCGGTAGCGTTCAAAAATGGCGAACGTCTTGTGGGGGAAGTGGCAAAACGCCAAGCAATCACAAATCCGAACACAATTCTTTCCATCAAATCCCACATGGGAACTGACTATAAAGTGAAGGTGGAAGATAAAGAATATACTCCTCAAGAAATTTCAGCAATGATTTTACAATATTTGAAAAGCTATGCCGAAGACTACTTGGGCGAAAAAGTGACAAAAGCGGTCATCACAGTTCCTGCATATTTCAATGACGCCCAACGCCAAGCGACAAAAGATGCAGGCCGCATTGCGGGCTTGGAAGTGGAACGTATCATCAACGAGCCTACTGCCGCAGCGCTTGCCTACGGTTTGGATAAATTGAAAGAAGACCAAAAAATCCTGGTTTTCGACCTTGGCGGCGGAACATTCGACGTTTCCATCCTTGAACTCGGCGACGGCGTATTTGAGGTGCTTGCGACTGCCGGTGACAACAAACTTGGCGGTGACGATTTCGACAAAAAAATCATTGACTACTTGGTGGAAGAATTCAAAAAAGAACATGGCATTGATCTATCGAAAGATAAAATGGCCATGCAGCGCTTGAAAGATGCAGCGGAAAAAGCGAAAAAAGATTTATCCAGCGCCACTACAACACAAATTTCATTGCCATTCATCACTGCGGGTCCAGAGGGTCCATTACACTTGGAAACATCTTTAACTCGCGCAAAATTTGAAGAATTAACAAAAGACCTAATTGAACGTACGATGGGACCTGTACGCCAAGCGCTTTCCGATGCTGGTCTATCCGCTTCCGAAATCGATAAAGTGATCCTTGTGGGCGGTTCTACACGCATTCCTGCTGTTCAAGAAGCGGTGAAACGCGAAACTGGCCATGAGCCGCATAAAGGGGTAAACCCGGATGAAGTGGTGGCCATGGGTGCAGCCATTCAAGCAGGGGTTATCTCCGGAGACGTGAAAGATATCGTTCTATTGGACGTAACTCCGCTTTCATTGGGTATCGAAACAATGGGCGGCGTGTTCACAAAATTGATTGAACGCAACACAACAATCCCAACATCTAAATCTCAAATTTTCACAACAGCGGCAGATAACCAACCTGCAGTGGATATTCACGTATTGCAAGGTGAACGTCCAATGGCAGCGGACAACAAAACGTTGGGCCGATTCCAATTGACGGATATTCCACCGGCTCCTCGCGGTGTACCGCAAATCGAAGTGACTTTCGATATCGACAAAAACGGTATCGTGTCTGTTAAAGCGAAAGACCTTGGCACTGGAAAAGAGCAAAAAATCGTGATTCAATCGAACTCAGGTTTATCTGATGAAGAAATTCAACGCATGATTAAAGAAGCGGAAGAAAACGCTGAAGCGGACAAAAAACGCAAAGAAGAAGCCGATCTCCGCAACGAAGCGGACCAATTGGTATTCCAAGTGGATAAAACAATCAACGAATTGGGCGACAAAATCACGGAAGATGAAAAGAAATCCGTGACGGAAGCGAAAGAAGCTTTATCAAAAGCGTTAAAAGATGGTAAAATTGACGAAATCAAATCTGCGAAAGAAAAACTTGAAGGTGTGCTTCAACCTTTGATCATGAAAGTATATCAAGAAGCTGCACAACAGGCACAAGCAAACCAGCCTGATGGAGAAGGCAAAAAAGATGACGGTGTAGTGGATGCGGATTTTGAAGAAGTGAAAGACGACGATAAATAATAAAACTGCCATGTTGGTGAAAGCGAAAGGCGGCTTGATTTGAATCACCCTCCTTCGCGCCGCCTTTTCGCCTCTTTTATCAACATGGCTGTACTATTCATCAGCGATTGGTTGTTGAATACATGGGTTGGATGAAGTCAAAGCCGTTTCTGGTCTTTGACTTTTTCCATGAATATAGACGAATTAAAACGTAACTATCGCACACGCTTGCATTAAAAATCCGATAATTTGATGAAGCGTTTGCGGCAGGTACAACATTTGGCGGTTATAACGTAAACAAAACTTTAGCATATATGATAAAATAGACGTTATGTTAAAGAGAGCGAGTGTGAGGTAATGAAACGCGACTATTACGAAGTCCTTGGCGTCAGCAAAAACGCGACAAAGGATGAAATCAAAAAAGCTTACCGGAAATTATCGAAAAAATATCACCCGGACTTGAACAAAGAACCGGATGCAGCGGAAAAATTCAAAGAAATCAATGAAGCCTATGAAGTGTTGAGCGATGATCAAAAAAGGGCACAATACGATCAATTCGGTCACGCCGGAGTCAATGGCCAAGGCGGCGGCTTCAGCGGCGGCGGATTCGGCGATTTCGGCGGCTTTGGCGGCTTTGAAGATATATTTGATACGTTTTTTGGCGGCGGTTCAAGACGAAGAAGAGATCCGAATGCTCCAAGAAAAGGGGACGATTTGCAATATCGCATGAACATTTCTTTTGAAGATGCGGTGTTTGGGAAACAAACAGAAATCGAAATTCCAAGGGAAGAAGAGTGCGATACTTGCCACGGTTCCGGCGCAAAACCTGGCACAAGTCCAAAAACGTGCGATAAATGTAACGGAACAGGGCAAATCAGCCAAGCGATTGAAACGCCTTTGGGCCGAATTGTCAATCGACGCACTTGTGGTTCCTGTCATGGAACTGGTAAAATAATCGTTGAAAAATGTCCGACTTGTGCTGGAAAAGGCAGAGTCCAAAAACGGAAAAAAATCAAAATCACCATTCCTGAAGGGATCGATGACGGACAACAATTGCGCGTGGCTGGCCAAGGGGAACCTGGCATCAATGGAGGACCTCCTGGTGATTTATACATCGTCTTCAAAGTTGGAAAACATCCTTACTTTGTACGGGAAGGAGACGATATATACTACGATTTGAAAATCACGTTCCCGCAAGCGGCTTTGGGGGATGAGATTGAAGTTCCGACCATTCATGGCAAAGTGAAATTCAGAATTCCGCCTGGCACTCAATCCGGCGCCCAATTCCGTATCAAAGACAAAGGTGTCAAAAATGTCCATGGTTACGGCAGAGGACACCAATACGTAAACGTGAAAGTCATCACGCCAACGAAATTGACAGAACGGCAAAAACAATTGCTTCGTGAATTTGCGGAAATCAGCGGCGATATTCCGGAAGAACAAAGCAGTTCATTATTTGATAAAATCAAAAAAACGTTCAAAGGTGAGTCAAAATAAGGAATCATAAGTAAAAATTGGAGTGTGATTGCAAGTGAAATGGACTGAATTATCTGTGCTGACAACTGATGAAGCGGTTGAAGCCGTTTCAAATATTTTTCATGAAGCTGGAGCCAGCGGAGTGGTGATTGAAGATTCATCAGAATATCTAAAAGAGCGTGAAAATAAATTCGGTGAAATTTACGCCCTGAATCCGGACGATTATCCTGAAGAAGGGGTGATTGTCAAAGCATACCTTCCCGCTTCCAGCTTCTTGGCTGAAACCATCGAAGAGATAAAACTTGCAATCGCAAACTTGAAAAATTTCAATATCAACGTGGGACAAAACATCCTGACAACTTGCGAAGTGAACGAAGATGATTGGGCGACTTCCTGGAAGCAATATTACCATCCGATCAAAGTATCCGAACATTTCACGATTGTTCCAACTTGGGAAGAATATGAACGGAAAAATTCCGATGAACTGATCATTGAGCTCGATCCCGGGATGGCCTTCGGTACGGGTACCCATCCGACGACGGTGATGTGTCTGCAAGCGTTGGAGAAAGTCGTGAAACCGGGAGATGTGGTCATCGATGTCGGCACCGGCTCCGGGGTTCTTTCGATTGCTTCAGCCCTTTTAAAGGCAGGCAAGGTGATTGCTTTGGATTTGGATCCCGTTGCTGTAAAATCAGCAAAAGAGAATGTAGAGCTAAATCATGTCGATTCAATCGTCGAAGTGCATCAAGGAAATCTTTTGGAGACGGTTCAAACGGAAGCGGATATCGTGGTGGCCAATATTTTGGCGGAAGTAATCATGACCTTTACCGATGATGCGTATGGGATTCTGAAACCGGGCGGCACGTTTATTACATCCGGCATCATCGGTGCGAAGAAAGAAGATGTGAAAAGCGCCCTCGAAAAATCAGGTTTTTCCATAGAAGAAGTATTAATGCTGGAAGATTGGGTATCCATCATCGCGAAAAAATAATTTATGGAGTTGTCGATAAGACAACTCCTTATTTTAGGAGGACAGAATGCAGCGGTATTTTGTTGAGGAATCATTCAATGACCAAAAGCAAATGACGATCACCGGCGAAGCTGCCCGGCATATTTCAAAAGTCATGCGCATGCGGAAAGGCGAAAAAATAATTGTTGTTCAAAACGGTATTGCTTATGTTTGCACCATTCTTTCAATAGGTCAGGACGTGAAAGTGGAGCAGACGGGGGAAACGGTGCCATCACCGGAAATGCCCGTTCAGGTGGATATCGCTTGCGGTTTGCCGAAAGGGGATAAACTCGAGTTCATTGCGCAAAAAGGAACCGAACTCGGCATGCATGCATTGCTCCCTTTTGCAGCGGAGCGTTCCATCGTGAAATGGGATGAAAAAAAGAGCGACCGGAAAATCGAACGTTTATCGAAAATTGCCCAGGAAGCGGCGGAACAATCCCACCGAACGTTAGTGCCGAAGATTTTTCCACCTCTTTCATTCCAACAGCTCCTGGAAAGAATTCCGTTTTATGATGCCGTATTTGTTGCCGATGAAGAAGAGGCGAAGGGCGGGCACACAAGATTTGCGGACAAGCTAAAAAAAGTGTATGATAAAGAATCGAAGTCCATTTTATTTATTTTTGGGCCGGAAGGTGGACTTTCAAGGAAAGAAGTGGAAGCCTTTAAAGAACAAGGCGCAGTCACTGTTGCTTTGGGTCCCAGAATATTACGAGCGGAAACGGCACCTTTATATGTGCTTTCTGCCATATCATATGAATTTGAATGAAAGAGGTGTGTTGCCTTGCAAACTGTGGCCTTTCACACATTAGGCTGTAAAGTGAATCACTACGAGACCGAGGCCATTTGGCAATTATTTAAAGAACATGGCTACGAACGAGTTGATTTTGAAGAACAGGCAGACGTTTATGTGATAAATACGTGTACGGTGACAAATACAGGGGACAAAAAATCCCGCCAAGTCATCCGCAGGGCGATCCGTAAAAATCCGGACGCGGTGATTTGCGTGACAGGCTGCTATGCCCAAACATCCCCGACGGAAATTATGGATATCCCCGGCGTAGATATTGTAGTCGGTACGCAAGATCGCGCGAAAATGCTTGATTATATCGAGCAGTACCGCAAAGAAAGACAGCCGATCAACGCAGTCCGCAATATCATGAAAAACCGTGTGTTTGAAGAAATGGACGTTCCATATTTTACGGACCGCACCCGCGCTTCATTGAAAATCCAGGAAGGCTGCAACAACTTCTGCACCTTCTGCATTATTCCATGGGCACGTGGACTTATGCGTTCCCGCGACCCTCAGGCGGTCATCAAACAAGCTCAAGCCCTTGTCGATGCAGGCTATTTGGAAATCGTCTTGACCGGCATCCACACAGGCGGTTACGGACAAGACTTCAAAGATTATAATTTGGCGCAGCTTCTTCGTGACATCGAAGCGAATGTGAAAGGTATCAAGCGTTTGAGAATTTCATCCATTGAAGCTTCCCAATTGACGGATGAAGTCATTGACGTACTCCGCGAATCGAAAATTGTGGTCAACCATTTGCACATTCCTCTTCAATCCGGTTCGGATACGGTATTAAAACGCATGCGCCGCAAATATACGATGGCGTTCTTTGCGGAACGGTTGAATAAATTGAAAGAAGCATTGCCGGATTTGGCGATCACTTCCGACATCATCGTCGGTTTCCCGGGTGAAACGGAAGAGGAATTTATGGAAACGTACAACTTTGTAAAAGAACATAAATTTGCGGAACTTCACGTGTTCCCATATTCCAAACGGACAGGAACTCCGGCGGCCCGGATGGAAAACCAGATCGATGAGGAAGTGAAAAATGAGCGGGTACACCGGTTAATCACATTAAATGATCAATTGGCGAAAGAGTACGCTTCCCGATTTGAAGGGGAAGTGTTGGAAGTCATTCCGGAAGAACATGTGAAAGAATTTGGCCCAAACATGTTGGCGGGCTACACGGATAATTATTTACGCGTCGTTTTTGAAGGATCATCGGATTTGATTGGAAAATTGGTGAAAGTGAAAATCACAAAATCCGGTTATCCGCATAATGAAGGGCAATTTGTCCGCGTCCTTGAAGAACAATACCAATAATAATAAGTTGTATCGCGCATTCATCAATTGATGCATGAATGCGCGATGTTTTATTTTGGGCAATTTTCACCTTAATAAGAATGATTTTCGTATGTTATCATAAGGACAATTGGACAAGAATAAATAATACAAAAAGGAGCACTTCCTATGACAACAAACTTTGCTTCATTGATTGATCATACGTTGCTGAAGCCCGATGCAACGGAAGATCAAATAAAACAATTGTGCGAAGAAGCAAAAAAATACCGGTTTGCTTCGGTTTGTGTCAATCCTTGCTGGGTAAAGTATTGCAAAAGTTTATTGCAAGACACAAGCGTCAAAGTCTGCACGGTCATCGGCTTTCCTTTGGGCGCCACAACGACGGCGACGAAAGTTTTTGAGACGGCGGAAGCCATTGAACAAGGTGCAGATGAAATCGATATGGTCATAAATATCGGTTTTTTGAAAGCGCGTGATTATGAACGGGTAAAAGATGAAATGAAACAAGTCGTTGATGCGGCAAGTAACCGGATCGTAAAAGTCATTATTGAAACCTGCTTATTAACCGATGAAGAAAAAGTAAAAGCATGCCAATTGGCAGTGGAAGCAGGTGCCGCATTTGTAAAAACGTCCACCGGTTTTTCGTCGGGGGGAGCGACTGTGGAAGATGTCGCACTCATGCGCAAAACCGTTGGAGAGCAAATGGGCGTGAAAGCTTCCGGGGGCATCAGAAATTTATCGGATATGATCAAAATGATGGAAGCCGGTGCGAATCGGATCGGAACGAGCAGCGGAGTAAAAATTATCGAAGAAACATTGTAGTGTTTACTATTGACTTCAATTATACATTACGATATACTTTTCAAGTACACATTAAAACGCATGTTTTACGTGTATTGACGTGTGTTCGGAGGGAGGGATAAGAGATGACAAAAACTGTCGTAAGAAAAAACGAAACACTTGAAGATGCTCTTCGTCGCTTCAAACGAAATGTATCAAAAAGCGGTACAATTCAAGAAATCAGAAAACGCGAATTTTATGAAAAACCAAGTGTAAGACGTAAGAAAAAATCTGAAGCTGCTCGTAAACGTAAGTGGTCATAATTTAATTTCATATGCCCTTCGTTCGTAACACGCGTAAGATACACTTCATATTAAATTAAAACCCTAGTAATTGCTTAGACGAATACTAGGGTTTTATTTTTTTAAAATATTTTGCCAGTAAAGCCTAATTGAAGGAGTTTTATAAAAAGACATGGGAAATTCGATTTGAAAGAGGAAACCCGTATATTTTTCATGTACAATATAAGTAAGATTGAAATTGAAAATTTTGAAACTTCTGCCCCGATTGGTACGTATATGAACTAACAAGCAATTTTATTACGGAAGGAGGGAAAAAATGAATAAGCCAGGAAATTTCCGATGGATCGTCGTTTTGGCGGCATTGTTGTTTTTCATATTGCCGAATACTGCTTTTGCCAAAGAAAAAGTTTACCACATTCCAATCGATAATGAGGTGGAAAAAGGGTTATACCAATTTTTAAAACGATCTTTCAATGAAGCGGTGGAAAATAAAGCGAGTGCAATCATATTGGAAATACATACCCCTGGGGGTTATGTCGACGTTGCCTATGATATCGGAAAATTGATGGATGAAACACCCGCGAAGTTCATAGCATTTATCAATTCCAAAGCCCATTCGGCAGGCGCCTATATCGCCCTTCATTCGGATGAAATTTACATGACGCCCGGTGCAACGATGGGTGCTGCGCAAATCATCGATATGAACGGGAATGCGGCAAGTGAAAAAGCGAATAGCGCCTGGATTAAAAATATGCAAGCTGCAGCGGAATCGACCAATCGGGATCCCAAATATGCCCGGGCGATGGCGGATGCAAGTGTTGATTTGCCTGAAATGAATAGTCCGAAAGGGAAATTGTTAACATTAACAGCAGAAGAGGCATATAAAGTGGGCTATTCCAATGGCACAGTGGACAATTTGGAAGAGTTGATGTCGAAAACGGGCCTAGATGATCGTGAATTGATTACAATTCATGAATCCTTTGCGGAGAAACTCGCCAGATTTTTGACCAATCCAATCGTCGTTACATTGTTGTTGACAGCCGCTTCTTTGGGCTTAGTCATTGAACTGTTTTCACCCGGATTTGGAGCACCGGGCGTGATCGGTATCATATCATTGATTCTATTTTTCTTCGGTCACTTGGTGGCCGGTTTTGCAGGGATTGAAACGATTGTCTTATTTATTATTGGTTTTGCCCTTTTGATCGCTGAACTGTTTGTTCCTGGAGGAATTTTGGGCCTCTTGGGTGGTGCTGTCATGATTATCAGCTTGTTATTTGCCGGCAAAAGCGTCGTTTACATGGCTTATTCAATTATTATCGCATTGGCAATTGCCATAATAGGAATGGTGGTTTTAGTGAAATTTTTCGGAAAGAATTTACATCTGTTCAGCAAACTGGTGCTGAAAGATGCTACCACAACAGAGGAAGGATATGTATCCAACGTCAACCGCATCGATTTAATTGGAAAAGAAGGGATCACTGTCACTCCATTGCGTCCTGCGGGAACGGTTTTGATTGATGAAGAAAGAATCGATGTCGTTTCCGAAGGCAGTTACATCGATGTCCATACAAAAGTGAAAGTGGTTGAAGTGGAAGGATCGCGTATCGTTGTAAGAGAAGTAAAAGAGAAAGAAGGGGAAAAAGTATGATGTTTGTAGATGGATTATTTGTGACATCCGTTATTGCTATCGTATTGGCCATCATTGTTTTAGCGGTTTTCTTTACGTTTGTTCCGGTGGGATTGTGGATCAGCGCATTGGCTGCCGGTGTGAGAGTCAGCATTTTAACGCTGATCGGAATGCGCTTACGCCGTGTAATTCCTGGAAGAATCGTGAATCCGTTGATTAAAGCGCACAAAGCGGGTTTGGATGTGACGATCAATCAGTTGGAATCCCATTACTTGGCCGGAGGGAATGTGGACCGGGTTGTTAACGCTTTAATTGCGGCGCATCGGGCGAATATTGAATTGTCGTTTGAGCGGGCTGCCGCCATTGACCTTGCTGGACGGGACGTATTGGAAGCGGTTCAAATGTCCGTTAATCCGAAAGTCATTGAAACGCCGTTTATTGCCGGTGTCGCCCTCAACGGGATTGAAGTGAAGGCGAAGGCAAGAATTACGGTACGTGCCAATTTGGACCGTTTAGTCGGTGGTGCCGGTGAGGACACTGTAATTGCGCGTGTAGGTGAAGGTATCGTTTCTACTATCGGTTCAAGTGAATCCCATTCGAAAGTTTTGGAAAATCCTGACATGATTTCGCAAACAGTGTTGAAAAAAGGATTGGACGCGGGTACAGCCTTTGAAATTTTATCCATCGATATCGCCGATGTGGATATCGGCAAAAACATCGGTGCCGAACTTCAAATCGAGCAGGCGCAAGCGGACAAAAACATCGCCCAGGCGAAAGCGGAAGAACGCCGTGCGATGGCCGTTGCGAAAGAACAGGAAATGGTTGCGAGAACACAGGAAATGAAAGCGAAAGTGGTGGAAGCCGAAGCGCAAATTCCGCTTGCGATGGCAGAAGCATTGCGTTCCGGAAATTTAGGCATTATGGATTATATGAATTACAAAAATATTCAAGCGGATACAGCCATGAGAGACTCCATTGCGAACGCGACGAAAACGCAGCAGGAAGAATAGCATAAACTCCTTCGGAAAGGAGTGTTTTCATTGGAGAGTTTATTATTCTTCATTATACTGGGGCTGATCGGTTCGTATTTGAGCAGCAAGTCAAAGGGGCGGCAAGATCAATCGACGCCGCCAGTGTTAAAGCAGCCGGAAAAACGGCCAAAAGTTGAAATAAAAACTTTGGATGAATTTGCAAAGGAAATTTATCAACAATTAACGGAAGAAAAGAAAACGGAATACCAAAAAGAAACGTTGCCGAAAGTGGAAATCAAGACGGAGCAACCGAAAGTTGAGCCAGTCCAAACAAACCAGCGAACATTCAAAAAAGAACAACCGGCCAAAAAACCTGTCGTGGCCAAACAAAATATTCCTTCCCGTCAAAAAGGCACTGTCCCATCATTCTTAACTTCCAAAGAGGGAATCGTAAACGCCATCATCGCACAGGAAATCCTGGGGCCGCCAAAAGCGAAAAAACGTTAAAAAAATCATGTCCTCCCTTTTCTCCGCATATACTTGCGGAAAGGGAGGGCAGTTTTTTTTGAAAAAATTATTCCAGACCGAGCCCATTATTGAAATGATGAATTGCAGCCAAATTCGGATGATTGGAAGCTACAAATTTATCGAAGCATCACCGGAGCATTGCAGATTTTATTATGAAGGCTTCCTTGTAACGATTGAGGCTGCCTCAGTACATATCAATGTGCTACGGGAAGAGGAAATTTTGGTGCATGTTGATGAGTTGAAATATTTTGAAATGAAACGACAGGTGAAGGAAAGATGAAATTATACGATCGTCGCCCTGTAGAAATCCGTATGTCACGCAATGAAAAAGTGCATGAATTTATTCGCCGTCTGCAGCAAAACCGGGTAAAAATTCGGGAACTGGAGTATTTGGAAGATGAGGTCAAATTTGAAATTTCCAAAAAAGATGTGTCTACTGTCCGAAAGTTGCGGAAAAAATATCGTTTGAAAGTGTCAATCCGTTATTTGCAAGAGTCCAGGATCTTCCAGAATACCGGTTGGACAATGTTCGGGCTTGCGCTCTTAGTAATCATCCCAATCCTCTGTTCACAATTCATCTGGAAAGTGGAAGTGGAAGCGGAAACGCCTGAACTCGCTGTAAAAGTCGAAAAAGTCCTGGATGAAAAAATAAAATTGAATCGCCCGTTATTGAAACGGAATCTTGTTTCAGATTTTGAAATCAGACAAATCATCATGGAACAAATCCGGGATCTTTCATGGGTCCATATCATCAAAAAAGGCAGCAGCATCACGATTGTTCCGCAACTTGCCCCAATTACGGAAGTGAAAGAAAATAAACCGGACCGGCTTTACCATTTGGTCGCTGCAAAAAGCGGCGTCATCACCCACTTTGATATTACAAGCGGCGAACGCCGTGTCATGCCGAATACGACGGTATATAAAGGAGATGTTCTTGTCTCCGGGGTTATTCAGGTAGGGGAAGACGAATACCTTGCCGTAGGCGCAAAGGGAGAAGTATACGCCGATTATTGGCTTGAAACGAATTTTGAAATTCCACGCAAAGTGCAATATATTTCCGCCACGGAAAGAAAGTGGACGATTGAATGGAAGAATAAAGAAGAAAAGGAGAAGGAACAATCGTTACAAAAAGTCAATTTGCCAAGGTGGATTTCAAATTATATCGAAGTCAAAAAAACACAAAGTTATACCACAACTGTTCGAGAACTTTCCGAGGAACAAATCGACTCATTTATCTTGCCTCTATTGCACGAAAAAATTTTACGCTCGCTTCCTCCAAAAACGATCATCAAGAAAGAAAATATTTTGCACGTTACCTTCGATGATGATAAAGTAAAAGGGAAAGTCCTATTTTTGGTAAACGAAAATATTGCGAAAGAATATCCTATTGACCAAGGAGATTAGATATGACGGAAGAATTGACAGAGTTACAAGTGGAAAACCCGAATGAAGCAGTCATGCTTCTCGGGATGGGAGATAAAAATTTAAAGTTGATTGAGGAAACGTTCAACTGTCACATCATTACCCGCGGCGAAACCATCCAAATTGCCGGAGAAGATGAACAAAAAAAACAAGTGACCATATTATTGAAAGAACTGCTAAAGGTCATTCGCAAAGGCATCAATATCGATTTAAGGGACGTTGCCAGCGCGATTGAAATGTTGAATGAAGGAACCATCGAATATTTTTCGGAATTGTACGATGTTGAAATAGCAAAAACCCACACGGGCAAACCGATTCGGGCAAAAACGATTGGCCAGCGGGAATACATAAAGGCCATTCGTTCAAAGGATTTAGTTTTCGCAATCGGCCCGGCGGGTACAGGAAAAACGTATTTGGCTGTCGTCATGGCGACGCAGGCATTAAAAAATGGACATGTCAAACGGATCATTTTAACCCGGCCAGCTGTTGAAGCCGGAGAATCCCTCGGTTTTTTGCCCGGTGATTTGAAGGAGAAAGTGGATCCGTATCTCAGACCTTTATATGATGCATTGCACGATATTTATGGAACAGAACATACCCAACGCCTCATCGAACGGGGAACAATCGAAATCGCACCCCTCGCCTATATGAGGGGCCGGACATTGGATGATGCCTTTGTCATTTTGGATGAAGCGCAGAACACGACGCACATGCAAATGAAAATGTTTTTAACCCGTTTAGGTTTCGGTTCCAAAATGGTCATTACAGGAGACAAATCCCAAATCGATTTACCAAAAAAGGTGGAGTCCGGATTAATTATTGCTGAACGTGTATTGAAAAATGTGAAAGACATCCATTTTACGTATTTGGAAGCGGGAGACGTTGTAAGGCATCCCCTTGTGGCAAAAATTATTCAAGCCTATCACGATCAAGAACTGTAAAAATGTGTACGATCCACCGTACACATTTCAGCTTGTAGACAAAGTCCCTAACTAGGGGCCAAATCTACAGGCTTTTTTTGTATAATAGGGATAGAATTCTTGGTTAACGGGGGAAATTTAGGATGTTATCGAAGCGTACTGACAATAATCGAAATCAATTGGAAATGGTGGCTCTTGATCAATTGGTTCCAGAAGATCATTTGGTAAGGAAGATTGAACAAGCCATAGACTTTGATTTTATTTACGATCTTGTCAAAGATACCTATTGCCTAGATAACGGAAGGCCTAGTATTGATCCTGTTGTGCTCATTAAAATGGTCTTTGTGCAGTATTTATTTGGTATTCGATCCATGCGTCAAACGATCAAAGAAATTGAAACCAACGTGGCGTATCGATGGTTCTTAGGATATGGTTTCACAGAGAAAATTCCTCATTTTTCAACGTTCGGCAAGAATTATGTTCGTCGTTTTCAAGGTACTGATTTATTTGAACAGATTTTTTATCGTATTTTAAAAGAAGCGATGAATAAAGGATTAGTGGATGCATCTGTTGCCTTTATTGATTCAACACATGTCAAAGCGAGCGCCAATAAAAAGAAGTTCGATAAGAAAATTGTCCGGGCAGAAACAAAAAGCTATCAAGCGCAATTAGAGTTAGAGATTAACCAAGACCGTGAAAACCATGGAAAAAAGCCCTTTCCCCCGAAAGAGAATGAAGAAACCAAGGAAATAAAGGTCAGTACAACCGATCCTGATAGTGGCTATTACGTAAAAGATGAACGGGAAAAGATGTTTGCCTATTCTTTTCATACCGCCTGTGATGCAAAAGGCTTTGTCTTAGCTACCAAGGTAACGGGAGCGAATATTCATGATAGTCAGGTGTTTGGTCAATTACTCGAACAAGTCATCGAAAAAGTAGGCAAACCAACTGCAGTAGCCGTAGATGCCGGATACAAAACCCCAGCGAATGCGAAAAGTCTGTTGGACAAAGAGATTCGTCCCGTTATGCCATATACAAGACCAAGAACAAAAGACGGTTTCTTTAAAAAGTATGAGTATGTATACGATGAACATTATGATTGTTATATCTGCCCAAACAACCAAATTCTTGAATACCGAACCACGACAAGAGAAGGTTATCGACAGTACGCTTCTAATCCGGAAATATGTAAAACGTGCCCGTTCTTAGAAAAGTGTACCCAAAGTAAAGATCACACTAAATTTATTCATCGCCACATTTGGGAGCACTATGTGGAAGAAGTCGACCACTTAAGACATACAGAAATCAATAGAAATATATATGATAAGCGCAAAGAAACGATTGAACGGGTCTTTGCCGATGGAAAAGAGAAGCATGGCATGCGATGGACAACTCTACGAGGACTGGAAAAATTGTCCATGCAGGCGATGCTTACTTTTGCTGCCATGAACTTAAAGAAAATGGCAAACTGGACATGGAAAAGACCATGTCCAGCCTAAATAAGATAAGAATCTTAGAAAATGATGAGCAAAAAAAGACAAACCCCAACTCAAATGAAGCATTTGAGTTGGGGTTTGTCGACAGTCTGAAATGTGTACGATCCACCGTACACATTTTTATTTTTAAGAATTGATGATATCAATGAAAAACTCCCGAGAAACTGTTAAACTATGTATATACAGAATTTGGGGGTGCGAAATGGATAAGCACTTGAAGCGATTATTGGATATGTTCGGCTTTAGGGTATTATTGGTGGTGGTTTTGTCCATTACCGGGGTAATACAATTTTTTATGATGCTGGGCAATGTACTTGGAGATACATATGATGTACAAGCTTTTCAATTGGCGCCAGAAACGATCCGGGCCGTAAAAACCGTGGAAGATACGGAAAAAACGGAGCAGGAGCGGCTGGAAGCGGAAGAAGCCGTCGAACCTGTTTACGTTTTTGATGAAGAGATTGCCGATCATCGGGTTGCCCTGCTGGATACGATTTTTGATATTACGTTGGATGTAAGAAAAGAGATTTCAAACAGCAGTGCAACTTTATCAAAAGAAGAAAAGATTCAAAAATTGAAGGACAAATTAAAAGAAATCACCGAAAGCCAAACTTCCCTGCAATTGACGGACAATGATTTATGGACGTTATTGACGGCGAATGAAAAAGATTTGATTCAAACCCATAATGCTTTAATCCGGTTGGTGACCAATGTTTTATCCAACCCGATACGCAAGGAGAATGTGACGGCTGTCCGCAACGAGCTGGAAACAAAAATCCGTGGGGATGAAGAAATCAGCGAAGCATTGGTTTCCCCTTCCGTCGCTCTTGGTAAAACGGCTGTCGTCGAAACGGAAACGCTGGATGAAGAAAAAACGGAAGAGCTGAAACAGCAGGCCCGGAATTCCGTAGAGCCTGTCCGTATATTGCAAGGCCAGATCATCGTTCAAGAAGGGGAACTCATTGACCGGGAGAAATACCGTCAGCTGGAACTGTTGGGAATGACGAACAATAAAGCTTCCATCAAACCGGTGTTGGGGCTGGCCATTTTAGTATTATTGCAAATGACTTTCCTGTTTTATTTATTTGATAAACTCAACATGGATGTGCAAAAAAAGCGGAAACAGTTGGTCGTTACGCTGATCATCTATCTCATTTCGATCGCATTGATGGAGCTCATCAATTTATTGGACAACTTTGAAGTGCAGATCGGCTTCATTTTTCCATCCGCACTGGCAACGATGCTGATCAGTTTCCTTGCTTCCAATCAAGTGGCAAGTCTGGTGACAATGCTGGTTGCGGCATCGGCAGGGGTGATTTTCCAGGAAGGATACTCTGCCGTAATGCAAATGGAAATTGCGCTGTATATTTTGCTCGGAGGTTTCTCTTGCATTTATTTCATGAAATCCATTGAAAACCGTTCCGATATTCTAAAGGGTTGCGGTGTGGTTGTCATTGTAAACCTGATTTTCATTGCCATCTATTTATTGATGTCCCAATCCTATTATGAACCGTCGGAATTGTTGTTTTACGGGATTTCCGCCATTGTTTCGGGCATGTTGTCCGGCGCTTTGACAATGGGGCTGTTGCCATTTTTTGAATCAGCCTTTGGAATTTTGTCGACAATGAAATTGATCGAATTATCGAATCCCAACCATCCGCTATTGAAAAAAATCTTGACGGAAACGCCGGGGACTTATCATCACAGCATCATGGTGGCCAATATGGCGGAGGCCGCGTGCGAAGCGATTGGTGCGGACGGTTTGCTTGCGCGTGTCGGAAGCTATTATCATGATATCGGGAAAACGAGACGGCCGGCATTCTTTGTGGAGAACCAAATGTCCGGAATCAATCCCCATGATTCGTTGCCACCGGAAAGAAGCGCGGAAATTATTATCGCCCATACAACCGATGGGGCGGAAATTCTGCAAAAACATAAAATGCCGCAAGAATTTATCGATATTGCCCTTCAACATCATGGGACAAGTTCGTTAAAATATTTCTTGCATAAGGCAAAGGAACAAGGGGAATTAAAAGATCCATCCATTTTCCGCTATCCGGGGCCGAAACCGCAGACGAAGGAAATCGCGGTCATCAGCATTGCCGATAGCGTGGAAGCGGCCGCTCGTTCGATGAAAGAACCGAATGCGGAAAAATTGCGGAATCTGGTGCAATCGATCATTAAAGAACGGTTGGAAGAAGATCAATTTGATGAATGCGATATCTCCATCAGGGAATTAAAAGTGATTGAAAAAGTGCTTTGTGAAACGTTGAATGGCACGTTCCATTCCCGAATCGAATATCCGAAAGACGGAAAAAAATAGAGGTTTGGCAGTTGATGTCTGCTGCGGGAGGATGTTTTCATCGGCCCGTCTCGAGCTACATGGAACCCCCTTCACCGTTTCATGGGACTCGGGTTACGGGCTGGCTGTACCCGTCAGAGCCGACGCCTTCCGTTCAAAAGGGCAAATGAACAAATTATTTCTAATAAGCTATAATTGTTAAACACAAAATATTTTATATTGGATAACATTAGGAGGAACTATGACGTTAACAATCGATTTTCTGGATGAGACAAACGAATTGAGCGATGAACATATTGAACTTGTTGAAAATCTGCTGCAGCATGCGGCGAAACTGGAAAATGTCGGAGAGGCGGAAGTTTCCGTCACTTTCGTAACGAATGAAAAAATTCACGAAATCAACCGGGAATATCGGCATATCGACCGCCCGACGGATGTCATTTCCTTTGCCCTTGAAGAAATGGGGGATGGGGAAATCGAAATCATCGGCGATATGCCCCGGGTGCTTGGGGACATCATCATTTCGGTTGAACGTACGAGAGAACAAGCGGAAGAATACGGCCACTCTTTTGAACGAGAGCTTGGTTTTCTGGCTGTACATGGCTTTTTGCATTTATTAGGTTATGATCATATGACGGAAGAAGATGAAAAAGTGATGTTTTCAAGACAAGAGGAGATTCTTTCATCATTCGGTTTAGGCCGTGATTTGCATGCGTAATTTTTTCCGTTCTTTCCGGTTTGCCTTTGAAGGCATCTATTTGGCAACGAAAGAACGGAACATGCGCATTCATTTGACCTGTGCATTGATCGCGATCATTGCCGGGTTGCTCTCAAAATTAAGCGCTACGGAATGGCTTGTATTAATCATTACCATTGCCCTTGTCATCGGGATGGAAATGGTGAATACAGCCATTGAAAATGTAGTGGATTTAGTTTCGCCGGAATATCATCCGTTGGCAAAGGCAGCCAAAGACGTGGCGGCAGGAGCCGTGCTCGTTTTTGCCATTGCCAGCATTTGCATTGGCATGATTATTTTTCTTCCAAAATGGTTTTAACGTAAGAGAGGTGGCGTTCCGATACATATGGATGCAAACAAGCTGTTAGAAGAAGCGAAAGTCGCCCGTGAAAAGGCGTATGCCCCTTATTCCAAATTTTCTGTGGGAGCGGCGTTGCTGACAAAAAGCGGTAAAGTTTTTCACGGCTGCAATATTGAAAATGCCAGTTTTGGCTTGACCAATTGTGCTGAAAGAACGGCTTTGTTCAAAGCGGTTTCTGAAGGGGAAACGGAATTTCAAGCCCTGCTGGTGGTGGCGGATACGAAAAATCCCGTTGCGCCATGCGGGGCTTGCAGACAGGTGATCGCGGAATTTTGTCCGCCGGAAATGCCCGTCTATTTGGCAAATATCAATGGGGATATCAAACAAACGACGGTGGAACAATTATTACCAAGTTCTTTTACATCGGAGGATATGAAAAATGCAGGAAAATAAAGCATTCAAATCAGGTTTCATTTCCATCATTGGCAGACCGAATGTTGGAAAGTCCACTTTTTTAAATCATGTGATTGGCCAAAAAATCGCCATCATGTCAGATAAACCTCAAACAACGCGCAATAAAATCCAAGGCGTGTTGACAAGGGAACACAGCCAAATGATTTTTATCGACACGCCGGGGATCCATAAACCAAAACATAAACTGGGCGAATTCATGGTAAAAGTATCAAAAAATACATTGCGCGAAGTGGATTTGATTTTGTTTATGGTCAATGCGGAAGAAAAGATCGGAAAAGGCGACGAATTTATCATGGAAATGTTGCGCGATACGGATACACCGGTGTTTTTGGTCGTGAACAAAATCGACAAAGTGCATCCGGATGAATTATTGAAAATCATCGACGACTACCGCCAGCAAATGGATTTTGCAGAAGTTATCCCAATTTCCGCATTGGAAGGGAATAATGTGGAACGGTTGCTCGAAACGATTGAAAAATATTTGCCGGAGGGGCCGCAATATTATCCAAGCGACCAAATTACCGATCATCCGGAACGGTTCATCATTTCCGAGCTGATCCGTGAAAAAGTGTTGCATTTGACGCGGGAAGAAGTGCCCCATTCCGTGGCGGTGGTCATCGATCAAATCCGCCGGGATGAAAAAAATGAAAACCTGATCCATGTCATGGCCACGATTATGGTGGAACGGGATTCGCAGAAGGGCATCATTATCGGTAAAGGCGGGAAATTATTGAAAGAAATCGGCACTTTGGCGAGAAGAGATATCGAAATGCTCCTCGGGTCAAAAGTGTATTTGGAATTATGGGTCAAAGTTCAGAAAGACTGGCGCAATAAAATCACGTATTTGAGAGACTTCGGATATCGGGAAGATGAATATTAATCGCAAGGGACAAAGGGCGGGTCTTGTTGGATAAAAGACACGCTCTTTGTTACCGTTTTCTATTTTTTTGTTTCGGCTTTCGATCAGCCTCTGACCAAAAGGGATGTGCAAAGAATGTTACATAAATTGGAAGGCATTGTATTAAAAACGAGAGATTATGGAGAATCGAATAAAATCGTCACCTTGATGACAAAAGAGGCGGGGAAAATCGGAGTGATGGCAAGGGGAGCAAAGAAACCGAGAAGCCGGTTGGCCGCCATTTCCCAAACTTTTATGCACGGCATTTTTATTGTTCAAAGAACTTCCGGCTTGGGCACTTTGCAGCAAGGGGAACTGATCAATTCAATGCGCCACATTCAGACGGATATTGTAAGGGCTGCTTATGCCAGTTACATCGTGGAATTGGTGGACCGGTTGATGGAAGAGGGGAGCCCGCAACCTTTTGCTTTTGAAGTTTTGAAGCAAGCATTATATGCCATTGATGAGGAATACGATCCGGAGGCGATTGCATTATTTGTTGACTGGAAGCTGCTTCCCTACGCAGGCGTAAGGCCGGTTTTGCATCAATGCGCATCGTGCGGCGCCGTCGAAGGGGAGTTTGCCTTTTCCTTTTCCCAGGGCGGTTTTCTTTGCCATCGTTGCTTCCATGTGGATCAATACATCATTCGACTCAATCCGACCCAGGTCAAATTGATACGCATGTTCGCAAATGTGCCGATTGAAAAAATCGGAAAGTTGGAGTTGAAGCGTGAAACGAAGCGGTTTATTAAAATGATTGTGACCACCATTTATGAAGAACAGACGGGGATGCGCTTGAAATCCCGTTCGTTTATTGATCAGCTGGAGAAATCGGAATCGTTGCTGTCGCTCCAAAAAAACGATGAACACGAAAAAGGCGTCGAATCATGACGCCTTTTTGATTTATTTCAGCTCAGCCAAAATCGGGATTAAATCTTCTTTGAAAGCTTGCCAAAATTTTTCTTCCAGCTCTGGCAATAAGTTATCTTTATTTTGATATTCCATAAATAGTTTTTCAATTTTATCATCCACCAGCCTCAGGCGGTGGTTGACGTTTTCCCGTTCCTCCTCGATATGGAGCAGAATATAACTGTCCATCAGCCGTTGAAGCTGATGGCCTTTTTTTAATGCAATTTCATAGGCTTCTTGATGGAAAAGGCCGACCGCTGTGGACAAGTCGATCCGCTTCCGATGATATTCGGCTGCCTGGGCATATTGTTGAATTTTTATATTCGCGTGATATAGTAAATGGCTCATACTATTGATCGACGGAACTTCCCTTTTGAAAACTGTTGCCACCATCTCCCGCAATTGGCCGAAACAGTCCCCCGTTTCGGATATTTCCACTTTTTTTGAAGGTATTAATTGATGAAACAGCATGTTGACTCCCCCTAATGCAAACAGCGCTTTTTCTCATTATACAAAAGAAGGAAAAAATAAACACTATAAATTCAAATAATTCTGATAGTTTGGTAAATTCAACAAAAGGGAGCTGCATTCATTGCACACGTTGCAAGCAAGGGGGAAGTCTCCATAGAAGCTGGCAAAGAGTCGGGATTGGCCCAGCCATTCACTTTTCAATAACAAAAAGAGCAAATGGAAAAGGCATCGCCTCTCCATTTGCTCTAAAGTTTATCAACCCTATTTATTCATTAAAATTGCAAGTATTTTTCAATATAAGCTTTCACTTCCGCAATCGGGATGCGCACTTGTTCCATTGTATCGCGGTGGCGAACCGTCACTTGGCCGTCTTCTTTTGAATCAAAGTCGTAAGTGATGCAGAATGGTGTACCGATTTCATCCTGACGGCGATAGCGTTTACCGATGGATTGGGATTCATCATAATCCACTGGGAAGTACTTGCGCAATTCGTTCCAAACTTCAGTTGCTTCTTCTGACAATTTTTTGGATAGTGGAAGAACAGCCGCTTTAAATGGCGCAATGACCGGATGGAATCGGAGGACTGTTCGTTTGTCGCCATCTTCCAGTTCCTCTTCATCATAAGCGTCGCATAGGAACGCCAATGTGACGCGGTCTGCCCCTACGGATGGTTCGATGCAGTATGGTACATAACGCTCATTTGTAACAGGGTCCACATATGTGAAATCTTCGCCGGAATATTGCATATGCTGTTTTAAGTCGTAATCGGTACGGTCGGCAATACCCCAAAGTTCGCCCCAGCCGAATGGGAATTTGTATTCAATATCCGTTGTGGCTGCTGAATAGTGGGACAATTCTTCTTTTGAATGGTCGCGAAGGCGGATATTTGCTTCGGTCATTCCCAAACTCAAGAGCCAGTTTTTGCAGAATTCTTTCCAATAATTTTGCCATTCCAAATCTTCGCCTGGTTTACAGAAGAACTCCAATTCCATTTGTTCGAATTCACGGGTACGGAATGTGAAGTTCCCCGGTGTGATTTCGTTACGGAATGATTTACCGATTTGCGCGATACCGAAAGGAATTTTTTTGCGCATGGAACGTTGTACGTTTTTGAAGTTGACGAAAATCCCTTGTGCTGTTTCAGGGCGCAAATAAATTTCGTTGGCGGAACTTTCCGTTACCCCTTGGAACGTTTTAAACATCAAGTTGAATTGGCGGATTTCTGTAAAATCTTGCGCACCGCAATCCGGGCAATGCACATCATATTGCTTCATAATTTCTTCCATTTTGTCGAAAGATAAACCGTCCACCACAATTTCATCGCCTTTTTCGAGAGCGGCCGCTTCGATTAATTTATCCGCTCTGTGTCTCGCTTTACATTGCTTACAGTCGATCATCGGGTCATTGAAATTGCCCACGTGGCCGGAAGCTTCCCAAGTGCGTGGGTTCATGAGGATTGCGGCATCAAGCCCCACGTTATAAGGTGATTCTTGTACGAATTTCTGCCACCATGCTTTTTTAATATTGTTTTTCAGTTCCACACCAAGCGGACCGTAATCCCACGTATTGGCAAGACCTCCGTATATTTCGGAACCCGGAAATACAAATCCGCGATGTTTTGCTAAACTTACAATAGTTTCCATTGATTGAACAGCCATTTTTGTTCCTCCTAATTGTTTATATTTTTTTCATTGATAATAAATAGAAAAGCACTCGCCTCCGGGCAATACGCCCGGGGACGAGTGCTTGATTCCAACGTTACACCCGCGGTTCCACCCCGATTGATTGTATTCTTGAAGAAGAAATACAACCCTCTTTTTTGGAACATGGCTCCAGGATGCCGTTTCTCTTTTCGTGTAGGCTTTCACCATCCCTACTCGCTGTTGGTTGAAAAGATACTTATAGTCCTGTCATCGCCTTCGATATATTAATATAGTATTTTGACCATTCAGTTGTGACATTATTTTATCATGTAGGACTTTTCTTAGCAATTATTAAAAAAATAGTATATAATATTTGAGTAAAAGTATAACACTAATTGAGGCGGTGAGTCCAATAGAACTCAATCAACGTCAAGATAAAATTCTCCAAATCGTGAAAGAAAAAGGTCCAATCACCGGGGAAAAAATAGCTGAACAATTGAATTTAACCCGCGCAACCCTGCGGCCGGATTTGGCGATTTTAACGATGGCAGGGTTTTTAGATGCCAGACCCAGAGTCGGCTATATATATTCAGGAAAGAAAACGCTGGCCTCTGTTACAGAGTCCATGATGAATCTGAAAGTGAAAGACTTTCAATCAATGCCGGTTGTCGTTTCCGAGAATATGACCGCTTATGATGCCATTTGCCAAATGTTCCTGGAAGATGTCGGCACATTATTTGTGGTGGATGAAAAATCCCGCTTGCAAGGGGTTCTTTCAAGAAAAGATTTGCTTCGTACAAGCATCGGGACACAGGCGATTACAAAAATCCCTGTTCATATTATTATGACCAGAATGCCGAATATTGTTTATTGCCACAAAAATGATTCCCTTGTGCATGCGGCGAAAAAACTGATCGATCGGCAAGTGGATTCGTTGCCGGTTGTGGAAGAAAGGGAAGACGGGCTGGAAATTGTCGGCCGGTTGACAAAGACGAATATCACAAAAGCTTTTATTTCCTTGGCAGAAACGAATGATTTGTAAGAGGTGCGAATTTGAAAAACTTAAAAATTTTTGTCGTATCTGATTCTGTTGGAGAAACGGGCGAACAAGTGGTAAAAGCGGCTGCCACCCAATTTCGGCCGAATTTTGACGGCGTAATCATCCGAAGATTTCCGCACATATCAAGCGACGATCATATCAGAAACATTGTCGAAATCGCGGTGATGCAAAATGCAATCATCGCTTTTACGCTTGTGGAAAAGCAAAAACGCCAATTGATGCTTGAATTGTGCCGTCAATTGAATATTGATTGCATCGATTTATTGGGACCTATCATCGAATTGTTTGGTAAAAGGCTCCAGGAATCGCCGCGGGAAGAACCCGGCCTTGTTCATAAATTGGATGAGGACTATTTCCAAAAAGTTGAAGCCATCGAATTTGCCGTAAAATATGATGATGGACGTGATCCAAGGGGAATCTTATTGAGCGATGTCGTATTAATCGGTATTTCGAGAACATCCAAAACCCCGTTGTCCCAATATTTGGCCCATAAACGGTATAAAGTGGCCAACGTGCCAATCGTCCCTGAAGTCGAACCGCCGGAAGAATTGTTCCAAGTGGATCCAAGAAAATGTTTCGGTCTGGTGATTTCCCCCGAAAAACTGAATGTCATCCGGAAGCAGAGATTGATCGCATTGGGATTAAGCGATGATGCAATGTATGCAAGAAAAGACCGGATTGAAAAGGAAATCGCCTATTTTTATAAAGTGGTCGAAAAATTGGGCTGTGAAGTCATTGATGTTACCAATAAGGCGGTGGAAGAAACGGCCAATGACATCATTGAAAGATTGGAACGGTTAAAAAATAAGTGATACCTCCAATTTCCAGGGAGGTTTTTTTGCGTTTTTTTAATTATGGTATAGAATTTTTTTGAAGAATGTTTTATAATGATAAAATTGGGGTAAAAATATTTCTAACAATTATTTTAAAAAAATTAACTTTTTGTGTCGTTTTTTAAAGGGATTTTTAATTTTTTATCGAATCTTGTTATTTAGCAACAAAGTTGGTGATGGGAATTGGTTAATAAAATCCCTGAAGAATTGATTGAAAAAATTCGGACAGAGTCGGATATAGTCGATGTCATCAGCGAATATATCCAGTTGACCAAAAGAGGCCGGAATTGGTTTGGGCTATGTCCATTCCATAACGAAAACACACCCTCTTTTTCTGTCTCCGAAGACAAACAAATATTCCATTGCTTTGGTTGTGGCGCAGGTGGAAATGTCATTACCTTTGTCATGGATATCGAAAATGTATCCTTTCCCGAAGCGGTATCGAAACTGGGAGAACGCATCGGCATACATATAGATATCCAGAACCAAAGTATGGACAACCGCATTCACCGTTATTCAAAAAAAGAAGAAAACATGCTGAATGCCCATCAATTTGTTGCTGAATACTACCATCATTTATTGTTGAACACAGAAGATGGTGAAAAAGCGTTAAATTATTTATTCAAAAGAGGATTTACGAGGGAAGATATCGAATCCAATGGTATAGGATATGCATTGCCAAATTGGGATTCGGTGGCGGTGCTTTTGCAGCGCAAAGGTTTTTCACCGGATGAAATGGTCGAGTGCGGACTCATTATCCAACGGGAAAACGACCATACTTATTTTGACCGGTTTCGGGACCGCATCATGTTTCCGATTCGCAACGAATTTGGAAAGGTGATCGGTTTTTCAGGCCGTATACTTGAGCCGAAAGAATCAGAAGCAAAATATTTAAATAGTCCCGAATCTCCAATTTTCCGAAAAAGCGAAGTTCTGTTCAATTTGGACAAGGCCAGAGCTTCGATTCGAAAAAAGCGCCAAGCAATATTGATGGAAGGATTTATGGATGTACTCGCTGCAAACAAGGCAGGTATTGACAATGCCGTGGCCACCATGGGCACTTCCTTGACGAAAGAGCATATCACAAGGCTGAAACGCTTAGTTCGAAACGTTGTTATCTGTTATGACGGTGATCATGCCGGATGGGAAGCTGCCAAACGTGCTTCGGAGTTGCTGTACAATGAGCAGATGGAGGTCGAAGTTGTCGTACTGCCTGACAAATTGGACCCGGATGAGTATATCCGGAAATTCGGTCCGGAATCCTTCGTTCAGATGATTGAAAGACCACATGCCTATATGTCTTTCATGATGATGTACGCACGTCGCAATAAAAATTTCCAATTTGAAAATGATGTATTGCAATATATTCAGGAAGTACTCGAACAGCTTGTCGGCAGAACATCACCTGTTGAACGTGATTTATATATAAAAGAATTGGCGAAAGAAACAAAGGTTTCAGAAGAAGCCATTTACGCACAATTCAGAAAATTAGATGCTGACTTCGCTAAAAATTATAAACGAGCGGAACAGAAAAATACAATAATAAATGGCCCAATTCAACCCAAAAATTTAAATGCGACGGAACGTGCAGAAAGATTGCTTTTGTCACATATGCTATTTGATATGGAAGTGGTAAACAACATATTGCGCAGTGAAGAACCACAACCTTTTGTACACGATGAATACATTGCGGCTTTTGTCCGTTTAATCGGCTTTTACGAAGAATATGGCACTTCGGATTATCAACGTTTCTTGGAAATGCTGGATGATCCCGAACTCCGGAGAATTGTCATGGAAGCGGCGTTGATTGAACGCGATCCGGGGTTTAAAGAAGCTGAAATTCAAGATTCTTTAAAACAACTGAAAAAACATCGATTAAAGCTTGAGATAGAAAAACTCATGCATGATTCCCAGGAAGCCGAACGGATGCATGAGCATAAAAAAGCTTTGGAACTCTTGCAACGGATAATTGAACTGAAAAGAACTTTATCTGCGATTTGATTGACATTGGTTTTTTATAAGGAGGAAGGTTTATGGCGGACAATTTGTCAGAACGTTCAAGAGAGATTTTGGAAAAGAATTTGGAAGAGGCGAAAAAATTTCTTCGAGAAAAGGCAAAAAATGATGGAATTTCCATGGAGGAAATTTCCAAAAAACTGGAACCATTTGAATTGGAACCTGAAGAAATCTTTCACTTTGCAGAAGAACTGGAAAGCCAATATGATATTCGGGTGGAAGGTAAAGAAGAATTCGAAGAAGAAGCAATCGCTAAACAAGAAGAATTGGAAGAAGAATTTGATTTAAATGATTTAAGCGTTCCTCCTGGTGTGAAAATCAACGACCCTGTCAGAATGTATTTAAAAGAAATCGGACGTGTCGACTTATTAACTGCCGAAGAAGAAACGGAATTGGCAAAACGCATTGAGCAAGGTGACGAAGAGGCTCGCAAAAGACTCGCAGAAGCGAACTTGCGATTGGTGGTTTCCATTGCGAAACGTTATGTTGGCCGCGGAATGCTTTTCTTGGATTTGATTCAAGAAGGAAATATGGGATTAATCAAGGCGGTTGAAAAATTCGACCACCGCAAAGGATTTAAATTCTCCACCTATGCGACTTGGTGGATTCGTCAGGCAATTACACGCGCCATCGCAGATCAGGCGAGAACAATCCGAATCCCTGTTCACATGGTTGAAACCATCAATAAATTAGTTCGCGTTCAACGTCAATTATTGCAAGACTTGGGCCGCGAACCTACTCCGGAAGAAATCGCGGAAGAAATGGATTTAACGCCTGAAAAAGTCCGCGAAATCCTAAAAATTGCGCAAGAACCGGTTTCTTTGGAAACGCCGATCGGTGAAGAAGATGATTCCCATTTGGGCGATTTCATTGAAGATCATGACGCGCAATCACCGGCTGACCATGCAGCTTACGAATTATTGAAAGAGCAGCTCGAAGATGTATTGGATACATTGACAGATCGTGAAGAGAATGTCCTCCGTCTTCGCTTCGGTTTGGATGATGGCCGCACACGCACGCTTGAAGAAGTAGGTAAAGTGTTTGGCGTCACACGTGAAAGAATTCGTCAAATAGAGGCAAAAGCTTTAAGAAAATTGCGTCACCCATCCCGCAGCAAACGGTTGAAAGATTTCTTGGAGTAATCATTTTCATCAATTGCAGCCAAAGGTACCCTTATTGGGTGCCTTTTTATATGAAAACTTTTTTAAATTTTCATAGAGATTTATTACTTTCTATGGATGCCGGAATATAGAAAATAAGATAAAATATAGATAAATAATTTATCATTTCGGGGAAACTATATGGAAAATCCTAAGAAGCAAATCATTTTGAACGAAATCTTATTTTGGAAGCAAAATAAGCTGTTGCCGGAACAATATTGCGACTTTTTATTGAAGCTTTATACCGAAGGGGAAGATATCAAACAGCAGGAAGATGTCAGTTATAAAAAGTCGATCATCGAAAAGGAAAAGCGTAAAAAAAGGATCATCGCTTTGTTGTTGATTTTGTTAACGGTTGCCTTATTGGTGTTTCTTTTTCTCATGACCTCCTACTTTTTTGTTGCCGCATTGATTGCGGGATGTATAGCGATTCTATTTATCATCTATTCTTATCAATTTGCGAAAAAGCATGATTTGATCGCACCAATATTGCAAGTGGCGGCGGCCCTCCTGATTTTTGGGATTTCCGTCAAAGTGAGCCTGGTTTATTTTGAAAATAATAATATTGTATTATATTCATTATTGATCGCCAACTCTCTTATGTGGACCATCACGGGAATCCGTCTGAAGCTTTTGTATTTCAAGATTTCGGGTCTATTGGGATTGTTGATCATCATTGGTTATCAACTATTTTTCCTATAATTACAATAAAAAGAACGTTTTTCATTTTGTTTTGGTAATATAATTTTTGCGGAAACGGAAATAATAAAAATCCAACGTGTTATAGAGAAAAATGATAAATAAAATAAAAGGCAAAATTGTGAAAAATTGTCGAAATTGTTACAGTCCTTGTAAAACTTTCTGTTTAGGTCTTTTCGTTTTGTAAAATATGAAGTACAATAATGATTGTTGACTATATTCTATCATTTATAGCATTGATGAATTATAAGGAGGTTAAAGACACATGAAAAATAACCCGATTGTTCCTTATATCCTCATAATGGCATTGGGTATTGCACTTATCTTCTTCTTGTCTTTAGACGGTGTCGGAAAACAAAATGAAAATGCTGAAGAGGGGACAACTACGGAAGATAATGCTTCTGCAGACGATGGTGCAGCATTAGTTCAAACATGTATTGGATGCCACGGCCAAGACTTGAAAGGTGGCATGGGTCCTCAAATCGCTGGACTTGATGCGGATCGTATCGTGGACGTTCTTGAAAACGGTATCGAAGGAACTCCAATGACTCCAGGAATGAAAACTGGCGACGAAGCCAAAAAAATCGCCGAGTACATCAGTTCATTAGAATAATTACATAAATCCTTAGTTGCTAAAGTAGGCGACTAAGGGTTTATTTTTTTATATAATGAGAGTTATAAATTAACAAAAAAGGCGGGTACATCATGAATGCACAAAATCTTTCCAAACGACTCGAAACCGTTGCTTCCTTTGTACCGAAAGGAGCAACCGTGGCAGATATCGGCTCAGACCATGCCTATTTGCCGTGTTATTTGGTTCATAAAGGCATTGTACAGAAAGCGGTTGCGGGAGAAGTGGTGGATGGACCATACCAGTCCGCGCTGAAAAAAGTGAGAGAAGAAGGGATGGAAAATCAAATTACCGTAAGACTTGCCGATGGATTGGCAGCCATTGAAAGCGGTGATGGTGTGGATACGATCACGATTGCAGGAATGGGCGGATCGTTAATCGTTTCCATTTTGGAAAAGAATCCGGAAAAACTTGAATCCATCCAGCGCCTCATATTGCAACCGAACATTCATGCAAAATTGATCCGTCAATGGGCATTGGCGCATCAATGGAAAATCATTGATGAAGCCATTGTGGAAGAGGATGAAAAAATATATGAAATCCTCGTGCTTGAGCGGGGGCCAATGGAGTTGACGGAAGCGGAGATATTAATGGGGAAAGAATTGATTCGGGAGAAGTCGGACGTTTTCGTGAAAAAATGGACGAATGAAGTGCAACATATGAAAAAAGTGCTCCAATCGCTGGAAAAAGCCGACCAAACGCCCGAAATTCTTGCGAAACGGGAAGAATTGCTTCATCATGTTGCATTAGTGGAGGAGGTATTGAAACCATGAAAAAAGCGAACGGGAATGAGATTATTCAGCTTTTTGAAAGCTGGGCTCCTAAGAAATTGGCATGCATGGAAAATGACCCGATCGGCCTTGCAATCGGCACGTTAAACAAAGAAGTCACAAAAGTGCTGGTGACTCTTGATGTGAATGAAGCGGTGGCCGATGAAGCGATAGAAAAAGGATGCCAACTCATTATTGCCCACCATCCGCCCATCTTCAGAAAGTTGTCCAATTTGAGAACGGACACGCCCAGCGGCAAACTTTACGAAAAGCTGTTGAAAAACGATATTGCGGTATATGCCGCCCATACAAATCTGGATGTGGCGGAAGGCGGCGTCAACGATTTGCTTGCCGATGCTTTGGAACTGGAAAACCGCGGGATTTTAGAGAAAACGTATTCGGAACATTTAATGAAGTTGGCTGTATTTGTTCCGGATGACCATGCGGATGAACTGCGCTATGTCCTTGCAAAAGCGGGTGCAGGGAAAATCGGCAATTATGATTCCTGCAGTTATTCCACGGACGGGAAGGGGCGTTTCCGTCCATTGGAGGGAGCCAATCCTTATATCGGGGACGTGGGCGAAATCGAAGTGACCGATGAAGAGAAAATCGAAGTGGTGTTTCCGGCATCCATGAAAAACCGGATTTTGAAAGCGATGTTAAACGCCCATCCATATGAGGAACCGGCTTATGACCTCTACACATTGGCGCAAGAAACGAATGAATACGGCATCGGGCGGATTGGCACGTTGAAGGAGCCGATGAGCTTAAGACAATTCGCCGAATATGTAAAAGAGCGATTGGATGTTCCGATGGTGCGCATCGTGGGCAATGAAAATGACACGGTTTCGAAAGTCGCGGTGCTTGGAGGCGACGGAAATAAATATATTCACATCGCCAAAAGAGCCGGTGCGGATGTGTTTGTCACAGGGGATATGTATTTCCATGTGGCACAAGACGCCCAAGCGATCGGCTTAAATATTGTCGACCCTGGCCATCATGTGGAAAAAGTGATGATCAAAGGGGTTAAAGAAAAAATGACCGCCCTTTGCAAAGAAGGGAAACTCGATGTGGAATTTATCGAATCGGAAGTAAATACAGAGCCGTTTATTTTTATTTAATGTGGGTAACAATGAAATATGTATATCCAAACAATCCTCTTGGAGCGAATGAAGGAAGCGATGGTTTTCTTCATTTGCTCTTTTTATTTTCGGAGAATCGCGAAACCAAAAATTAATTTATTACAAGAAGATAATCGCCAAATTCGGAAAAATCATCGCCAATCAAGCGAGGATAATCGCCGAAGAGAAGGACATCATCGCAAATGAAGTAAAAAGCAAATGATCTCCCATGGAAGACAATCATAGGTGCTGTACCTTTCACTGACCGTTTGCATATGATAGCTTTTAGAAGACTTACGTCATTATTTGCATCAAACAGAAAGGAGATTTCCATGCGACCACATCATTTTCCTTACCAGATGCCGCCAGGAAGACCGAATCATTTCATACCAAGTCCGCCACAATTTGGCTATAGACCTGGACCATTTCCGCCACAAATGCCTCCTGGTTTCGCGCCGCCAAAAGGAACAGCAAGACTGGATTCGCTGCTGGAAACGGCCAACCGCTTTTTGGCGACTGCCCAAAGTTTCCAACCATATATCCAGCAAGCTGCTCCGATGCTCCGGAATTTGCCTGCATTATGGAAGCTGTACAAAGGGTTTCAAGGAATCCCGTCACAAGGCGGCCCAGGGAATGAACGGGGAAGAAATCAGCCACCATCCGGCCAATCGAACCAAAATGGAAGAAGCCAAAGACCATCCTATGAAACGAGACCATCCGTTCCGAAAATCTATCAACCGCCTTTCGATCATTTAGAATAGAAGCTTTGTATTCAGTGTCCAGCTCCGTTATAATAAAGCTATGTACCAACAAAAGGAGTTGACACGATGGAAGTCATTAAAATAAATCCTCGTGGCTATTGCTATGGCGTAGTGGACGCAATGGTCATTGCAAGAAACGCTTCATTGGATAAAACATTGCCACGACCAATCTACATTTTAGGAATGATTGTTCATAATAAACATGTGGTGGATGCCTTTGAAAAGGAAGGCATCATTACACTTGACGGCGAAAACCGGAAAGAAATCATCGAAAAAGTGGAGAAAGGGACAGTCATTTTCACTGCCCATGGGGTATCACCGGAAGTGCGGGAAATTGCGAAAAGAAAAGGACTTGTGGCCATCGATGCAACATGTCCTGACGTGACGGTGACCCATGATTTGATCCGGGAAAAAGTCAAAGAAGGTTATGATATCATATATATTGGAAAGAAAAACCATCCCGAGCCTGAAGGGGCCATCGGAGTCGCACCTGATCATGTTTATTTAGTGGAAAATAAAGAAGACATTGATAACTTGAATTTGCAGAACGATAAACTCCTTGTGACAAATCAAACAACGATGAGCCAATGGGATGTTAAACATTTGATGGATTACATCAAAGAAAAATATCCTCATGTCGAGGAACATAAAGAAATCTGCATGGCCACTCAAGTGCGGCAGGAAGCGGTCGCACAGCAGGCAAAAGAAGCGGATGTCGTCATCGTTGTCGGCGATCCCCGCTCCAACAATACTAACCGGTTAAAACAAGTGTCGGAAGAAATTGCGGGAACACCCGCATACCGAATCGCCGATCTATCCGAATTGAAAATCGAATGGTTAATGGATGCGGAGAAGGTGGCGGTGACGGCAGGAGCTTCCACACCAACGCCGATTGTCAAGGAAGTCATTGCATTTTTGGAGAAGTTCGACAAAAACGACCCATCGACCCATGAAATTAAACGCACAGTGACCCTTGATAAAATCCTTCCGAAAATCAAAGAGCCGAAACCGGTGAAGAAAATTCTGCCCGAAGAATAATGGGAGAAAATATAAAAGGATTTTATATATTAGCGGACTCTAATATATAAAATCCTTTATTTTTATGCTCAATTATCCTTCTGAATAAAGTATTGGTTGATGGGTCTTCCGATGCCGCCATAATGCACATCGACACTCACCATATTTTGCTTTTCCAAAAAATCCAGATACCGTCTTGCCGTGACTCTTGCCACCCCGATGGCTGCCGCCACATCATCGGCGGAGGCCCCATTTTCTGCTTCTTTCAGATAATGGAGGACTTTATTGAGCGTTGAACGGTTGAACCCCTTCGGAAGTTCCTCGGGCAAATGGCCGCTCTTTGTTTCCCGGTTTTCCATGTTCCCATGGGGATGAATAAGGTTGTCCAACTCTTCCTGATTCAAAATCCGTGTTTCGGCACTGACATGTTTAAACTTTTTATAATTCAACAACGTTTGCTGCATCCGTTCGAAGGTGAAGGGTTTCATAATATAGTCGTACACGCCCAAGTGCAAAATTTGCTGAATGGTTTGCAAATCATTCGCCGCTGTGACGGCAATACAATCCACAGGCAAATTTTCCGACCGGATTTTTCTTAAAGTGGAGAGTCCGTCCTGTTCGGGCATGAATATATCCATGAATACCAAATCCGGTTTACATTCCAGGATTTTTTGAAAACCTTCGACGCCATTTTTGCACATGGCAATGACTTCAAAGTCTTCCACTTTTTCAATAAATTGCCGATTGACTTCCCTAACCATTGGATCGTCTTCGATCAATAACACTTTAATTGCCATGAAATCCTCCTAAAAATTGAATGATATCAAGAATGTGGTTCCTTTGTCAGGTTCGCTGTACACTTCGATGACACCATTTCCTTTTTTCACAATTTCTTTCACCAGGTACAACCCGATTCCACGATTTTCTTTTTCTTTTGTAGAATAACCTCTTTCAAAAATTTGCGACTTCACTTCTTCCGTCATGCCGATGCCGTTGTCACTCACTTCGATCGCGAGGACTTCATCCCGGTCATCGATTGAAATGTGGATTTCTTTTTCGTCTTTATTGGCCATGATCAACGCATCAAAGGCGTTTTCAATCAAATTGCCCAATAATACCACAAAATCATGATAATCCAGCTTTTCAGGAAATCTGGTAAAACGGCTTTCTTTATCGATGGTAACCCTGATCCCCAATTCCTGTCCACGGATGATTTTGCCTAACAATAGGCCGGAGATATTCTCATTATAAATCCGTTCATTCAGAAATTTTGTGACATTATCATGTTGGCTCGATACTTGGGATAAGTATTCGAGCGCTTGTTTTGTCCGTCCTAAATGCAACAGCCCCGCAATGGTATGGAGTTTGTTTTTGTATTCATGGGTTTGGACACGCAATGCTTGTACATAAGCTTTGACGCCCGTCAATTCTTCCGCCATTTTTTTGAAGGCCGTCAAGTCTTTGAATACCGCCACGGCTCCCACCACTTGCCCATCTACGGAAATGGGGATGCGGTTGCTTAAAATGCTGTGGTTGTTCACAAAAATTTCCTGGTCATACACCGGTTTTTTGGAATACACAATTTCCGGCAGCCTTGTGTCAGGAATCACGTCTTCGATCCTTTTTCCGATACATTGGGAAGGTTCCAGATCCACGCCCAAGATTTCGCAAGCCTTTTGATTAAAAATGGTGATCTTCAAATCCTGGTCGATGGCAATGATTCCGTCATGCATGGAATTGAAGGTTTCCGTCCGCTCCACATAGAGTTTTGCAATTTCATGGGGTTCAAGTCCAAAAATTTGTTTTTTGATATGCATGCCAAGGGCTTTCGCTCCAAATGCGCTAAACAACATTGACAGGGCAAAAGTGATTAAAATCTCATTTGAATACTCAGAAAAAAAGTCTGAGAAAGTGGGCAGCGAGTAACCGACCACAGTTACGCCAATTTGTTTATTTTCATCCATGATTGGAACAAATGCCCGCAACATGATTCCTTTTTCACCTTTTGCCTTTGAAAGATAATAATGTTCCGCAAAGGCTGCATTGATATCGGTGGACTTGCTTATTTGTCCGATTTGATTTTTGGATGGATGGGAATATTTGATCCGGTTCATATCCATCACAACAATATACTCCGCGCGGTTAATGGTGCGGATTTCGTCAACGATTTGATTGATTTTCTTTGACGCCTCACCGAAGTTTTCGTTTTGGAGAGAGGTTTTCAATTCGGGCAGATTGGCCACCGTTCGTGCAACGAGCATGGCCCTTTGCCCAATTTCTTTTTCCCTTTCCTTTATCATACTACCAAGGACAAAACTGCCCGCAATAAAAAAGGAGAAGGCAATAATGAAAAAGGTGAGGAACATGATTTTCGAATTCATTGATAATTTTCTTCTTTTCAATTCATTGCCCTCCGAACGCATTTTTGCCATAATGGCTATAATCATATTATATTACAGTGGCTATGGTGAAACGTATGAAATATTTTGTGGCTAGCGCAGTTTTGACGATTCTGCTTGTCATAGGATTGATCGCATATCAGCAAGGGGCATTTTCAAAAGAAAAAATAGCCTATGATGATGAACAAGTGGGATTGGATGATCAAATCATCATCAATTTCAGCCATGTTGTGGCGGAAAATACGCCAAAAGGGATGGCGGCCAAAAAGTTTGCGGAACTGGTGGAAGAAAAAAGCGGGGGCCGGATCATGGTGAAAGTGTATCCTGACGGCATGTTGTACAGCGATTATGATGAATTGGAAGCCTTGTTGGATAATGAAGTGCAAATGATCGCCCCGACCACTTCCAAAATGACCGAACGTTTGCCAAGTTGGCAGGTGCTGGATTTGCCCTTTGTCATCGAAACCAACGAACAGTTGAAGGCCGTTTTGACCGGGGAGTTGAGCGGCAAGCTGTTGGAAGAATTGTCAAAGCTTCATATCAAAGGGCTCACTTTTTGGAGCAACGGATTCAAGCAAATCTCTTCCAACCAACCGATTATCCGTGCGGAAGATTTCAAAGGGAAACAGATCCGGACGATGGGCAGCGATATCATTAAAGAACAATATCGCAAGCTAAATGCGGAGCCGATCCCTTTAAATTTTGATGATGTCTATTATGAAATTCAAAACCAGTTGATTGATGCCCAGGAAAACACGATTTCGAATATTTATTCGAAAAAATTTTATACAATGGAAAATCACATCACCCTTTCCAATCATGGCATCATGGCCTATGCGGTGATGATGAATGAAAATTTTTGGAATAGTTTAACGGAAGAGGATCAACAAATCATCATCGAATCATTGGAAGAAATGCAAGAATGGCAATTTGAGTTGGCTGAACGGATCAACGGGGAATTTTTGGAGAAGCTTTATAAAGAACCGAATGTGGAAATAATCCAATTGAATGAACAAAATAAAAAGCAATGGATGCAATCTGTCAGCCCCCTTTACGAATACTTTAATCAAAAGGGGAATGGCACATATTTCAATCTGCTTCTGCAAGATATCGATAAAGTGGAAGATTTTTGAAATTGAACAAAATGAACAAAATGAAGGTTTCCTTGAAAAAGGGGACCTTTTTTATTTTTGTTATATAACAAAAGAATTGCTTTAAAGATCAGTCATATAACACGCAAACCCTTGAAACATCAGGGTTTTTAAGGATTCTTCCGGATAATGAACAAAACAAACGAAATAACCTTTATAAACGAAAAACTAATTTTCAAATAATTTTTATTATTATAGATTCAAGCATAACAACAAATCAATTTTTGACGGGGATGATGATATGAAAATATTGAAAAATCTTACAGTTCAAGTGATTATAGCAATCATCTTGGGGATTATTGTAGGGGCGGTTTGGCCTGAATTTGGGGCAAAGTTGAAGATACTTGCGGATTTATTCATTAAATTGATCAAGATGTTGATTGCCCCAATCATCTTTTTGACGGTGGTCGTTGGAATCGGCAGCATGGGGGATGTAAAGAAGGTCGGAAAAATCGGCGGCAAAGCGCTGATCTATTTTGAAATCGTTTCCACTATTGCCCTTGCCATTGGAATCATCGTTGCACTAGTCATTCAACCAGGTAAAGGATTGGATACCTCTGCTGCAGGAAATGCCGACATTTCAAAATACACTTCGGCGGCTTCCGAATCGGAGCACGGGCTTGCCCATTTCATTTCCAGTATTATACCTGACAACTTTGTAGGGGCATTGGCCAATGGCGAATTATTGCCGACGTTGTTTGCGGCGGTGTTGTTTGGACTTGCGGCGGCGGCTGTCGGCGAGCGGGCGAAACCTGTGATTACCTTTTTTGAAAACGTTTCAGAAATCTTTTTCAAAATTGTCGGCATGGTGATGATCTTTTCACCGATTGGGGCATTTGGTGCAATGGCCTATACGATCGGCAACTTCGGAATCAAGTCTTTGGCAAACTTGGGACTTTTAATGGTTTCCGTTTATACGACCATGTTTATATTTATCGTGTTCATTTTAGGTTCCATCGCCAGATTTTATGGCATCAATATCTTAAAATTTATTGCCTATATCAAAGAAGAAATCTTCATCGTCATCGGGACATCTTCATCTGAATCGGCATTGCCTTCTTTGATCAGAAAGTTGGAACAATTTGGTTGCTCCAAACAAACAGTCGGATTGGTCGTTCCAACCGGCTACTCCTTCAACCTGGATGGAACAGCGATCTATTTGTCGATGGCAACTTTATTTATCGCGCAAGCTTATGGCATTCATTTAACATGGGTACAAATTGTTACCATCCTGGCCGTGTTGATGATCACGTCCAAAGGGGCTGCCGGGGTGACGGGCTCCGGATTTATCACACTTGCGGCGACACTCGCGGCATTCCCGATGATTCCGATTGAAGGGATCGCCCTGTTGATCGGTGTGGACCGCTTTATGTCAGAAGCCCGTTCCGTGACGAATTTGATAGGGAATGCGTTATCAGCGGTCGTGATTTCAAAATCGGAAAAAGAATTTGATGTGGCGAAATACGAAGAATTGAAACAGCACAAATTGGAAGCTCACTAATAAGAAAAAGGCTTTTAAGAAGGTAAAGAACTTTCTTGAAAGCCTTTTTTCCATTAAACTAGTTGAAGGGTTTGAATGTGGGAGAGATTAAAATAAGTGAGTTTCGATTTTCCGTTTTCTATACTGATCAACTGATTGTTTACATTGATGACTTTCCCGATGTGGGAAAAATCTTTCCCCAAATTCAATATAGCCATTTGATTTTTCAATTCAGCAAGCTGGGAAACGAAAGTGCTTTGAAAGGTTTCATCGTTTGCCGATGCGAAATGCTGAAATTCTTTCTCGCTAAGGCCATAAGGTAATTGGTTCAAATGTGGTATCAGCCATTTCAAATGGTACTGGGCAATGTACATCCTTTTGTAAACAGGCGACTCGAATACAAAATAGTCGTCTTTGATGGTTGTGATCACACCATGCAGGGGTTCGTTTTTGGCGACCATGATTTCCACGTGGATGCCCTTCGCCAATGTGAGTATATTTTTTAGTGTCAAATTTTGGTTGACCCGCGAAATAAATGCCGGGATTTCTGATGGAGTTTGAATATTATTTTCGTTTTCGAAATCTTTATAGAATGATTGGATATGTTCAAATGGTATATAGACAAATTTATTCCCATCATATAACACGATGAGTTCATCACTGGAATCGACAACGGAGCCGTTTAAGTGTTTTCCGCCAGATATTTCAATGACGATAATCTCTTTTTGCAGACTTTGGAATATGTTCCTTCCTCCTTTCCAATACTGATCTTTCTCTTGTTATCCCGCATTCCAGAAATGTTTAGTACTAGACATTATATTATGAGTCGTCTTTTTATATTCCAGTTTGGAAAGGCGGCAATTGATAAAATCCGCACGCAAAAGCTGTAATCATTGTTCTATGACATAGGGTGATGTTACAATATAACTTATGTTAGGAGGGACGAAACATGTCGAACTTTACAGAATTTCAATTGAAACCTTTTATTATGGACGCCATTCAAAAGCTCGGCTTTAAAGAACCAACTCCGATTCAGAAAGAAATGATTCCGTTGATTCTGGAAGGGAAAAGCGCCATTGGGCAAGCCCACACAGGGACCGGGAAAACCCATGCCTTCTTATTGCCGATTGTCCAAAGAATCGATACGGGCAAACAGGAAGTGCAAGCGGTGATCACTTCGCCGACGAGGGAATTGGCGACTCAAATATATGAACGATTGAAAGAAATTATCGAAGGCACGGAAATTACGGCGAAATTGCTGATTGGCGGCACGGACAAGCAACGATTGATGGAAAAGCTGAAAAACCAACCCCACATCGTTGTCGGAACGCCTGGACGAATTCATGATTTGGTGAAGGAAAATGCCCTTCTTGTCCACAAAGCGCCAATTTTGGTGGTGGATGAAGCGGACTTGGCTTTCGACATGGGATTCATTGAAGAAATCGACGGTTTTGCGGCGCGCATGCCGGAAAAGCTGGAAATGTACGTTTTCTCAGCGACCATCCCCGTCAAGTTGCAGCCATTCCTCAATAAATATATGGAATCCCCAGCGCACATCAAAATCAATGACCGGAAACCGGTGGCGGAAGGGATAGAATTTTTCCTTGTGCCGATCCGATCCAAAAACCGGTCGGACAAACTGCTGGAAGTTTGCAAGACTATCAATCCGTTTTTATGCCTCATCTTCTGCAATACGAGAAAAACGGCGGATGAAGTGGCAAGCTTCCTATCGGAAAACGGCATCCGCACAGGGGAAATTCATGGGGATTTGACGCCAAGGGAACGCAAGAAAATGATGAAGCAAATCCGCGACTTGGAATTCCAGTACATTGTCGCAACGGATTTGGCAGCCCGGGGCATTGATATCGAAGGCGTTTCCCACGTAATCAATTATGAAATTCCTGAAGACTTGGAGTTTTTCGTCCACCGCGTCGGACGAACAGCGCGCGCGGGTCTGGAGGGAACAGCCATCACCCTGTATGGTCCGGATGATGAAGATGCTTTGGACCGCATTGATGAAAAATTGGGCATTCCATTTAAACATCGCGACGTGAAGGATGGGGAATGGATTGAATTAAAAGACCGTCAAGCCCGCAAAAAACGCGTAAAGCAGGAAGATGAATTGGACAAAGTCGCAAAAGCGCTGGTGCGAAAACCGAAAAAAGTGAAGCCGGGTTATAAAAAAGCGATGCAGAAGGAAATGCAGAAAATCAAGAAAAAATTGAAGAAGAGTAAGCTGTAGAAAGAGGGAAAAGGAGAATGTTAATCGGTTCACACGTATCCATGAGCGGCAAGAAAATGCTGCTTGCCGCCAGTGAAGAAGCGGCATCCTACGGGGCAACAACCTTCATGATTTATACAGGGGCCCCTCAAAATACGAGAAGAAAAGCCATTGAAGAATTGAATATCGAAGCGGGCTTGCAACATATGAAGGAACACGGCATTTCCGACATTGTGGTCCATGCCCCTTACATCATCAACATTGCCAATACGGTAAAACCGGAAGTCTTTGCTTTGGGTGTGGAATTTTTGCAAAAAGAAATTGAGCGCACGGAAGCGATCGGTGCCACACAAATCGTTCTCCATCCAGGTTCCCATGTGGGGGAAGGGGAAGAAAAGGGCATCAAAAAAATCATCGAAGGGCTGAATGAAGTGCTCTCCGTGGATTCCAACGTGCAAATTGCATTGGAAACGATGGCGGGGAAAGGTTCCGAATGCGGTAAAACTTTTGAGGAACTGGCGCAAATCATCGACGGCGTGACGAACAACGAGCGTCTTTCCGTCTGCTTTGATACATGCCATACCCACGATGCCGGTTACAATATCGTGGAAGATTTCGATGGCGTGTTGGAGGAATTCGATAAAATCATCGGCCTCGACCGCATCAAAGTCGTACATATCAACGACAGCAAAAACGAGCGCGGGGCAAGAAAAGACCGCCACGAGAATCTGGGCTTTGGCCATATCGGATTTGATGCGCTCAACTACATCGTCCATCATGAAGTGTTCAAAGACATCCCAAAAATTCTTGAAACGCCTTGGGTCGGTTCTGATTCGAAAAATAAAAAGCCGCCATATAAAGAAGAAATTGAAATGCTGAAAACCGGGGATTTCCATCCGGAATGGATTGACGCATTGCGCGGCTGAGAGCGAGGAAAACACCTCGCTCTTTTTTTGATTGAGGTTTGGCGAATATATTGATTCATTTGACTAATATACATCGGGGCTATTATGTTTCGGAGTTTGACTATTATTGGCTTTTGGGGCGGCATGTTTTTAGAGATTGGCTAATAAATTGAATCCTTTGACTAATATTCATCGGGGAATGGCTATTATGCTCACGGGTTTGACTATTATCGGCCTTTTTGCATGGCGTTTTTTCATCTTTGGCAATTAAGTTCGCCAATTTGACTATTTTCCCTTAAAGAATGGCTATTATGGATTCTTTTCTTTAGTCAATTTTCAATATAAAAGAAGGCAAACCAGCCATACTAAAATGCAAATGATTTTTTTGAAGGTGGCTGGCATGATTAAAAGATATATTGCTTTAATTACAGTTCTATTTATGTTTTGCTATGTTCATCCCATTCAGGCAAAGTCGCTGAACGAGACAATCCAGCAATATTTGGGCACGGATAATATAAGCGTGTCCATCAGGGATCCGGAAACCGGTGAAATAGTGTATGAAAAAAATGGGGATGTCGGGATGAAACCGGCTTCCACATTGAAATTGCTGACGGCTGCAAGCGCATTGCATACATTGGGGGAACAGCACCGTTTTCAAACAGATGTGTACACCGATGGCAAAATCGAGAACGGTGAGCTGGTGGGCAATCTTTATTTTAAAGGACGCGGCGATCCCACTTTTCAAAAGAACAATTTTTTGCAAATTGCAGATATATTGAAGGTATTAGGAGTTCATTCCATACGGGGTAATCTATATGGCGATGATTTGCATTTTCAAGGTGCGGCCCTTTCTCCAGGGATTGCAAAAGACGATGAAAGCTATTATTACGCACCGCGGATCAGCGCTTTGACGATGTCGCCGGATCAGGATTTTGACGCCGGTACCATGATTGTTCATGTCAAACCGACGGAAATCGGGAACAAACCGATGATTGAATTTGAGCCAAATGATTGCGGCATGATTTTCATCAACCAGGCAAAGACGGTTGCTTCAAATGAAAAAAATACCATTGAAATCATCCGGAAACACCGATCCAATGAGGTTGTCATTTCAGGCAATATTCCTGTTGGAGAGCCCCATAAAGATTGGGTGACCTTAAATGATCCAACCCTTAATACGCTTATTGCATTCAAGAAAACGTTGGAAGAAGCGGGTGTTTCATTTTATGATACGGCCATTGAAAGAAAAGCGGTGCCGAAAAATGCCGTCTTGCTTTATACAAAACATTCCTTGCCATTGGAAGTTCTTGTCCATCCTTTTCTGAAATTGAGCAACAACAGCATTGCGGATATTTTAGTCAAAACAATGGGGCAAACGGTTTACGGACACGGGGATTTTAAAAGCGGATTAAACGTGATCCGGTACTATGGGGAACAAATTGGATTAAATATGGAATTTTGGCAGTTGGAAGATGGTTCGGGCATTTCCTACAAAAACCGGACTACGGCCAATGAGTTGACCAATTTATTAGTAATAGTCCGCCACGAACCCTATTTCCCCATCTTTTTCAGCAGCTTGCCTGTTGGAGGGGAAAAGAAACGGGAGATCGGGGGATCATTGAGGGAACGGTACTTGGATGATCATTTGAAAGGCCGTGTATTTGCCAAAACAGGGCATATATCCGGAGTGTATACCTTGGCGGGATACGTGAAGGCCAAAAGCGGGAAAATGTATGCCTTTGCCGTGATGACCCAGAATCAACAGAAAAATAAAATCAAAGACATTGACAAAGTGGTGGAAGCGATGATGGAACAGTATTGATAAGGCTGAATGTGCGTATTTGGAGTTTTTTTTAGATGGCGGATAAGTTCTTTAACTTGGCTGATATCCCAATGCGGGAAGCTTAAAATAATTGGCTCGGCGGATAAATTTGCAACTTTGGCGGAAAAGCACTGCAGAATGGCGGATATTCGACTGATTTTGGCGGATATTACAATGCCGGGAAGCCTAAAATAATTGGCTCGGCGGATAAATTTGCAACTTTGGCGGAAAACCAATGCAGAATGGCGGAAATACGCCCAATTTTGGCGGATATCCTATTGCCGAGAAGACAAAAAAATTGGCTCGGCGGATAAATTTGCAACTTTGGCGGAAAACCAATGCAGAATGGCGGAAATACCTCTGATTTTGGCGGATATTACAATGCCGGGAAGCCTAAAATAATTGGCTCGGCGGATAAATTCATAACTTTGGAGGAAAAGTACTGAAGAATGGCGGAAATACCTCCGATTTTGGCGGATATCCCAATGCCGGGAAGCCTAAAATAATTGGCTCGGCGGATAAATTTGCAACTTTGGCGGAAAAGCACTGAAGAATGGCGGAAATACCTCCGATTTTGGCGGATATCCCAATGCCGGGAAGCCTAAAATGATGGCTCGGCGGATAAATTCATAACTTTGGCGGAAAAGTACTGCAGAATGGCGGAAATACCTCCGATTTTGGCGGATATCCCAATGCCGGGAAGCCTAAAATGATGGCTCGGCGGATAAATTCATAACTTTGGCGGAAAAGTACTGCAGAATGGCGGAAATACCTCCGATTTTGGCGGATATCCCAATGCCGGGGAGCCTAAAATGAAGGCTCGGCGGATAAATTCATAACTTTGGCGGAAAAGAACTGAAGAATGGCGGAAATACTTCCAATTTTGGCGGATATCCTATTGCCGAGAAGACAAAAAAATTGGCTCGGCGGATAAATTCATAACTTTGGCGGAAAAGTACTGCAGAATGGCGGAAATACCTCCGATTTTGGCGGATATCCCATTGCCGGGGAGCCTAAAATGAAGGCTCGGCGGATAAATTCATAACTTTGGCGGAAAAGAACTGAAGAATGGCGGAAATACTTCCAATTTTGGCGGATATCCTATTGCCGAGAAGACAAAAAAATTGGCTCGGCGGATAAATTCATAACTTTGGCGGAAAAGTACTGCAGAATGGCGGAAATACCTCCGATTTTGGCGGATATCCCAATGCCGGGAAGCCTAAAATGATGGCTCGGCGGATAAATTCATAACTTTGGCGGAAAAGTACTGCAGAATGGCGGAAATACCTCCGATTTTGGCGGATATTCCATTGCCGGGAAGCTTAAAATAATTGGCTTGGCGGATAAATTCATAATTTTGGCGGAAAACCAATGCAAAATGGCGGAGATACCTCCGATTTTGGCGGATATCCCATTGCCGGGAAGCCCCAAAAATTGACTTAGCGCAAATATGACCGATTTCCATCTCATCACAACATAGTCGAAGCAAACCTTCCTCAATTACTTGTTCAAACAAAAAGAGCGAATGGGGGATAGTCCCTTTCGCTCTTTTTGTGCGCCCGGCATGTACATGAACGATAGGGTGTAAGTCCCGAACCCCGAAGACAGAAGTAGAGGTTAGCTCAACACAATGGTGTCCGTGGTGACGCGGAATCTGAAGGAAGCAGGAGGCAAAACACCGGTCCGAGGAACACGAACCTCATATAAGGCTAGGTATGATTGAGTGAGTTTGCATAACAAAACAAAGCTCTTTCTGTCGAAGGTCATATCGAGTAAATGAGGCGGATAGATGGTGTGAAAGTGCATGTACTTACCCGGGGAGGTCTGGCGGATATGTGAAATACTCTTCGTAACCTACTTAGTGATAAGTAGCTGAACCGTCAGAAGTCAGCAGAGGTCATAGTATTAGTTGGTCTAGAACAACTAAGAAGGACCGAACAATGAAGAGAGAATAGCCCTTGGCATTCAGTGAGTCATGATGAAACAGAAAACGTAGTACCTCACTTGAGGAAGGAAGCGGTGAATCCCGTGGGGGACCTCTTGGAGGGTGGAGTGACCACTGGCATAAAGAGAACAGCTATTCACGGAAGGAGAATAACGATGCTTTTGAATCAAATCCTGTCACGGGAGAACATGCTTCAAGCACTAAAACGTGTAGAACAGAATAAAGGAAGCCACGGAGTAGATATGATGCCCGTACAAAACCTACGACAGCACATAGTCGAAAACTGGCTATCTATTAAGGAGGCAATTCTCAAGGGAACTTATGAACCAATGCCAGTCCGCAGAGTCGAAATCCCGAAACCTGACGGCGGTGTTCGTTTACTAGGAATCCCTACCGTAACAGACCGTTTGATTCAACAAGCAATCGCCCAAGTACTTTCAAAAGTGTATGACCCTACATTCTCTGAAAACAGCTACGGATTTAGACCAAACCGAAGTGCCCATGATGCGGTGAGGAAAGCGAAAGAATATATAAGAGATGGACATCGATGGGTTGTAGATATGGACTTGGAGAAATTCTTTGATAAGGTCAACCATGACAGATTAATGGGTACACTCGCGAAGAGAATCCAAGATAAACCATTACTGAAATTGATTCGTAAGTATTTACAATCGGGAGTCATGATTAATGGTGTGGTGTCAAGCACATTAGAAGGAACTCCACAAGGAGGACCATTAAGTCCGCTACTATCTAACATTGTACTAGATGAACTAGATAAAGAATTGGAAAGAAGAGGACACAAATTCGTTCGATATGCGGATGACTGTAACATTTACGTGAAAAGTAAACGAGCAGGACTTCGCACAATGGCAAGCATTCAACGATTCATTGAAGGAAAACTACGACTGAAAGTAAATGAAAAGAAATCAGCGGTCGACCGTCCATGGAAACGTAAGTTTCTAGGATTTAGCTTTACCTATCATAAAGAGCCAAAGGTTCGTATCGCAAAAGAAAGCCTTAAACGAATGAAGAATAAAGTTCGTGAAATCACATCACGCAAGATGCCCTACCCGATGGAATACCGCATTCAGAAACTGAATCAATATCTAATGGGATGGTGTGGATATTTTGCGTTAGCAGACACCAAATCTATATTCCTTGAATTAGATAAATGGATTCGTAGAAGACTTCGAATGTGTCTATGGAAGAACTGGAAGAAACCGAAAACAAAGATGCGCAACCTTATTCAACTTGGCGTACCACAATGGCAAGCGTATGAATGGGGAAATACTCGGAAGAGTTATTGGCGTATTTCAAAAAGTCCAATATTACACAGAACCCTTGGTAACTCCTATTGGAGAAACCAAGGGCTGAAAAGTCTTGAAGCTCGTTATGAAAACTTGCGTCAATGATCTTAATTGAACCGCCGTATACGGAACCGTACGTACGGTGGTGTGAGAGGACGGGAGTTAATCGCTCCCTCCTACTCGATTAGTTATCTCAAATCATCCAGCATCTTCTTATATTTTTTAAATTTCTTCGAACCCAATATTCGCTCGGCTTCTTTCAAAACCCAATCCGGTATTCCCGTCACAAGCCAGGTGATGTTGGCCTTTTGAGCCAGTGGCCGGAGTTGCCGGATCTCCTCAATCGTCAAATCCACTCCGTATTGCTTCGCCATTTTCCTGATTTCGTTATCGGATTTCGATAATAATGACTCCCAAAATTCAATAATCTGATTCATCTCGTCATCCTTTCCATTGATCAAGCAAGAAACCTTTACAAAGATACGCAAATCTCGTATACTTACAAAATGTAAATCGTAATGATTATGAATTAGAAAGAAGAGAAACGATGAAAAAACCTTTTGTCGAGTTGAAAAATGTTTCGTTTAACTATGGATCGGATCCCGTTTTAAATAACGTTTCTATAACAGTGGATGAAGGGGATTTTTTAGCCCTTGTCGGTCCGAATGGTTCGGGAAAATCCACTTTATTGAAAATTATTTTAGGGTTGCTGAAAGCCAAAGGAGAAGTAACGCTTTTTGGCGAACCGGTTTCTTCATTCCAGCATCGGGAATGGATTGGATACGTTTCGCAAAAATCCAATTCTTTCAACACCGCCTTTCCGGCAACCGTGAAGGAAGTGGTGCAAAGTGGATTGACGAAAAAAGCCGGATTATTTAAACGGTTGCCAAAGGATGCAAATAAACGGGTGCATGAAGCTTTGGCTGCTGTCGGAATGGAGCAGTTTCAACACCGCAATATTGGCGAACTTTCCGGCGGCCAACAGCAACGGGTGTTTATTGCGCGGGCATTGATTTCTGAACCCAAATTGCTCGTTTTGGATGAACCGACAGTCGGCGTGGATATCAAACAGGTTCAATCATTTTATGATATGTTGGGAGAATTAAATAAGAAACACAATTTAACCATCATTTTGGTTACTCATGATATTGAAACGCCTTCCAACCAGATCAGTCATGTAGCATTTTTGAATAAGCGCATTCTTTTTTACGGAAACATGGAAGAATACAATCAAATTCCAAAAGAACAAATTTATGAGTGGTACGGTCATTCCGTACGGGCGGTGTAAGGAGAGCGGGTATGTTAGATGCAATCATTCATTATGAATTTTTACAAAATGCTTTTATTGCCGGAATCATTATAGGTTTCATTGCTCCTCTGTTGGGTGTGTTTATTGTGGTCCGCAGAATGTCCCTGATTGCCGATGCGCTCTCCCATGTTACTTTGGCGGGGATTACGGGGGGATTATTGGTAAATCAGAATCTGGCCGCATTGGGTTTCCTCAATCCCATTTATTTTGGAATAGCGGCCAGTGTGCTTGGTTCTGTTTTTATTGAAAGGTTACGGGCTTTATATAAACATTACGAAGAATTGGCGATTCCGATCATCATGTCCTGCGGAATCGGCTTGAGCGCCATCTTTATTTCCCTGGCCAATGGTTTCAGCACCGATGTGATGGGCTATCTTTTTGGCACGGTTTCCGCCGTTTCAAGACATGATTTATGGATCATCCTCGCCATTGCTTTCATTGTGTTGTTATTTTTGGCATTCTTTTTTAAAGAAATGTTTGTGTTATCCTTTGATGAAGAGTATGCAAAAGCGTCAGGGCTTCCGGCGAAAATGATCCATTTTCTGTTCATGGTCGTGGTTGCATTGACCATTGCCGCAAGCATGCGAATTGTCGGGATCCTGCTTGTTTCTTCATTGATTACGCTGCCTGTTGCTAGTGCAATGCGGTTGGCGAAAGGGTTTAAGCAGACGATGATTTATTCGGTTCTATTCGGGGAATTGGCGGTGATCGCTGGATTGATTTTGGCCTTCTATTTGGATTTGGCCCCGGGCGGAACCATTGTCGTGACTTCGATTCTGATTTTGATTATCGTCATCTTGTTCAAAAAAGCGGTTCGGAAGGAGGCGCAGCAATGAACCGGGAAAAAGCTTGGGAAATATTAAAAGCGAATGGATACAAAAAAACGGATAAACGGGAGCTCATTTTATCGATGTTTGAAGCGACCGATAAATATTTGACTGCCCGGGATTTGTTGGAAGTGTTGAAAAAGGATTATCCTGGCATGAGTTATGATACGATTTATCGGAATCTCGCAACCTTTGTCGAGTTAGGGATATTGGAAGAAACCGAATTGAATGGGGAAAAAAATTTCCGAATGCATTGCGAAGTGGATCACCATCATCACCATTTCATCTGTTTGAAATGCGGAATGGTGAAGGAAGTATCGTTATGCCCATTGGAAATGATGGAATCCATGCTACCAGGTTATTCCGTTGAATCCCATAAATTTGAACTCTATGGAAAATGTCCGGCATGTAATGTATAATTTTTCTTATGATGCAAACAAAGGGGCAGAAAAAATACCATTTATGAGCAAATCTGTTCCTGGAAAATAAAGAAATAAAGAGGGGTAAGAAATGAAGCTGAAGAGAATCTATTTTTTACTTGCACTTATACTTGCCTTGGCATTAGCAGGCTGCGGCAAAGATGATGAAGCGGCGCCAAAAGAAACAGATGCCAAAAAATCCGGCGATTCATACACGGTGGTGGATGATCGCGGGGTGGAAATCACATTTGATAAAGTGCCTGAAACCGTCATTTCGTTGCAGCCAAGCAATACGGAAATTTTGTTTGAATTAGGCGTGGGAGACAAAGTTATTGGTGTTACGGATTATGACGTATGGCCGGAAGAAGTGCAAAACATTGAAAAAGTATCCGACACAATCAATGTGAACTTGGAAAGGGTCATTGAATTGAATCCGGATGTGGTATTTGCCTACACAATGGGCGGCGAGGAACAAGTGGAGCAGTTGGAAAGCGCGGGATTGAAAGTGTTTGTCATCCAATCCGCCAGCTCCATCGAGGATGTGTACGGCGACATTGGACAAATTGCCCAAGTGATGGGCGTTGAAGACAAAGGTAAAGAATTGGTTGAAAAAATCAAAGGTCAATTTGCTGAACTGAAAGAAAAAACAGATAAAATAGAGCAGAAGAAAAAAGTTTATTTTGAAATCGCTCCTGCACCGGATATTTGGTCCATTGGTTCAGGCACATTCCAGCAAGAGTTAATTGAAGCAGCGGGGATTGAAAATATTTATAGAGATCAAAATGGTTGGTTTTCAATATCTGAGGAAGACATTATCAACCGCAATCCAGATGCAATTATTACAACGGTGAATTATGGCAAAGATCCAACAGTAGAAATTAAATCTCGCCAAGGTTGGGAATCTGTTACGGCTATTCAAAATGGGGCCGTTTATGAACTGGATGCGAATATTTTGGACAGACCTGGTCCACGCATTGCAGAAGCAGCCGAATTAATGGCCAAAACAATTTATCCGGAAATATTTGAATAATAATAATCCAAATAGAAGCCAGGCCATTCATCCGACAAAAAGAGGCTGGGACAAAAGATAAAAAACACCATTTTCTCACGGGAGAAAAATGGTGTTTTTTTGATAATTGAAGAAAATTGATTTCCGTTCCGGGGACGCTTTCCGCGGGCCCGGCTCGAGCCCAATGTCATCAACTTAACGTTACATTTAATGGAAAATAATATTTAATTTAACTTTTATAAAATTAGGTAATAAGCCTCTTGTAATTTTAAAAAGGCCACCAAAATCGTTTTAGAATCCAATTTTTGGTTAATAAAACGAGGATGGTGGTTTTTTTGAAAACAAAAAGTACTTTTTTAGGGGCAATTGAGATTACTCGAAAGTTGCTGAATGATGTGATGTTTATGCTTGAATCTCGGACAAAAGAAACGTATTTTACACGAAAAGAAAAGAAGTTAAATTTTAAAAATACTATTCTATTTAGCTTAAACTTTGTTAAAAAGAGCCTCCAAATTGAACTTGACGACTTTTTCGACAAATTTAATTTATCAGAAATTAGTATTTCCAAACAAGGCTATTCAGCCGCACGAAAAAAGATTTCTCCTCTCGCTTTTGTAAAACTTACAAAAGCGATTGTGAATTGGTATTATGAAGAAAATTCCTTTAAAACTTATCGTGGATTTAGACTTTGCGCAATCGATGGAAGTGTGCTCCAAATTCCTGATACTGAGGAGCTTCGAAATTATTTTGGGTATGGAAAAAATCATAAGACAAGTTATGCAAGAGCTAGTGCCTCTTGTATTTACGATCTTGAGAATGGAATCATTATTACTTCTAGAATCAATCCATATAAGGTAGCTGAGCGAGATAGTGCAAAGGATATGATTGAAGAACTCGTACAAATTGGATTAAAAAATGATCTTTTTTTATTTGATCGAGGGTATCCATCGAGAGATTTTATTGCCTATTTAGATGCCCTTGGTATCAAATATGTGATGCGATGTCAAAAAAATACGATAAAGGAAATTGTCGAAGCGAAAGATGCTGATCAAAACATTCATATAATACATAGGAAACAAGTGATTACTGCTCGTGTAGTTAGATTCCCACTGGATTCTGGCACGGAAGAAATACTTGTCACAAATTTAACCGAGGAAGAGTTTGATATCTCTGAGTTTAAATCTCTTTATTTTAAACGCTGGGGAATTGAAACAGAATATAATGATGTGAAAAATAAAATCGAAATAGAAAATTTCACGGGTAGTTCGAAAATCGCAATTGAACAAGATTTCTATGCATCAATATATTTATCGAATATGGTCAGTTTATTGAGAAATGATGCCAATGAAACAATTAATGAGGAGAGTAAGAAAAAAAGACGAAAACATGATTATCAAGTAAACACAAATATCTTAATAGGAAAATTAAAAGATAGGATGGTTCACTTATTATTAGAAGATTGTCCAATCAAAAGAGAGAGAATGTTTACAAAAATCATGAAAGTGATTATAAGAAATAAGACACCTATTCGGTTTGGGAGAAGCTACCCACGAAGGAATGGTCTGTCCTCAACAAAGTATCCCCTAAACCAAAAAAGGTGTCTATAAACAATACGTAGGATAAATATAACCTATTTGTTTATTAAATGTAAATAAATTAGGGGCTTAAAAAAATAAAAATTTAAGCCCCGGGCATCCTATTGCCTTTTTTAGCCGATTTTAGAAAATTATCAACACTTTGTAGGTTGAATAGTATTTTTAAAAGTAGACAACCAGATGGTTGCCTACTAACTGTAAATTATTGGTTGTATAAGTTTCTGACATTGGGCTCGAGCCTCCTCGGAGCTCAAACCTTCGCTCCTGCGGGGTCTCGAGACTCGGGCTGTTCCCGCAGGAAAGCTTTTGCTTTGCGACGAAAGCGGAGCGACAGGAGCACTCGCCCCGTCACTCCAATCATTTTTCTGTGATATCAATTTTTTACAAAAAATTTTTTTGCAGCTCGTTCACTTTATTAGTTATGTCCCAGCCTCTTTTTTATGGGTATTGAGGTGGTGCATATCTTCACCCAATGTCCCCCTATGGATAAATTTGAAAATCTAATGTTGCTGTTTTTTGATCACAATGACAAATAGGCTTGCCAATATACAGAAAATGCCTGCCATAAAAAAAGCCCATGTATATGTATTAAAATATTTATAGACCAGTCCTCCCCCGTAGGCGGCGAAAGCGGCGCCAGCCTGGTGGGCAGCATATACCCAGCCGTAAATGACCGCACTCTTCTGCACGCCAAAAATTTGCCTTGAAATATTGATGGTTGGAGGCACCGTGGCAATCCAATCCAAGCCGTAAAACACGGTAAATACAATAAGCCAGGCAATGTGGCCGTTCATTAATAAAAATGGTAGCACCACTAAAGAAGTTCCTCTTAAAAGATAGTAACAAAATAGCAGCCATCGATTATCAAAACGGTCAGACAGCCAACCGGAGAGCGTCGTCCCCAAAATATTAAAAATCCCCATAAAAGAGAGCAGTGAAGCTGCGGTGACAAGCGGGATCCCAAAACTGATGCAATAGGATACAAAATGGGTCCCGATCAGCCCTATTGTTGAACAGCCGCAAATAAAGAAACTTCCGGCCAACAACCAAAATTCTTTTTTCTTTACGGCTTCAGCCAATCCCCCAAATGCTACCACGACAGGATTGCCATGTTGGGTATTCTTTGTTTCCTCCATCTCCTCAAGTTGGCCATAGGGTAAAATCCCCATTTCCTTGGGCGAATTTTTCATAAAGAAAAAGATGATCAGGGTCATTACCATCAGGATCGCAATGATGAACCCGATTGCCCAGCGCCATGAATAATTTTCAATAATCATCGCCAAGATGGGTAGCAATAGTAACTGGCCCGTTGCGGTGCTCGCTGCCAGGATCCCGGTGGCAAGCCCTCTTTTTTCCTTGAACCAATGATTCGCCACATAGGGACTTAATACGGTTAATAACAGACTGGAACCGAGACCAAGGATTGTTCCCCAGATGATAATCAAATGCCAGGATTGTTTCATGAAGAAGGTCGAAAAGAGCCCGGCCAGCAAAATTCCCATTGAAGCGAGCATCATTTTCTTCAATTTCCATTTTTCCAATAAGGCGGCCATAAAAGGGCCAGCCATTCCGTAGAAAAGCATGCAGATCCCAAAGGAAAGGGAAATGATGGAGCGGTCCCAGCCAAATTCTTTCTCAAATGGGGTCAAGAAAACGCCTGAGGATGAAACCACGATTCCTGCTGTCAGAATGGAGAAAAATGAAATGATTAATATAACCCAACTATAGTGAATGCGTTTCAAGGTGACCCCGCCTCTCAATCAATGATTCTTGTTTTAAACCGCCCGTCCAACATATGACGGAATTTTCTGATAACAAAAGGGTGGAAAGGATAGATTCAGGCATTTCTTTCCGCCCGGCTATCCTTATATAGTGTTGCTAGGAAACGATCAATTCGCGCTTTCCATCGGACGCTTTTCCTTTTTTGCAAGGAAGAAGGAGAGAAGAAGGCCGACCGCACCGAAAAGCATCGCAACGAAAAAGGCGATTTTGATTCCTTTAAAGATCCCATCGTGTTGGATATTGCCAAAACTCATGACGGTCACAAGCAATGCGGCGAAAATGGAAGAGCCGACTGTACGGATCGTGTTATGCATGGCCGTGCCATGGGCAATGAGTTCATGTGGCAATGAATTGATCCCTGCTGTCATCAAAGGCATGGAAAGCAAGGCAAATCCCAGCATTTGAACTGTAAAGATCGCGGAAATAGCGGCAAATGACGTATCCTGGCCGATGAAATTATACAGAATGGTTGCCAGTACAATACAGCTGAATCCGATGATGGCAAGCCCTTTTACGCCGAACCGGTCAAACAGCTTTCCGGAAATCGGCGACATGGCACCGGTAATGATGGCACCTGGCAAAAGCATCAATCCGGAGGTGAGGGCCGTGCCTTGTCGGACATTTTGAACAAAAATCGGCAAGATGGTTTCAATGCCGATCAGCAACCCGAATACGACGATGGAAAGAATCGTCGTCAACGTAAATTCCTTGGATTGGAACACGGTGAAATTCAACATCGGCTGGGACAGTTTAAATTGTCTCCGGATAAAAAAGAATAATGAGATGGAGCCGATCAGGATGGAAAGGATGACATTCAGCCCCGTCCATCCATAAGTCCCCACCATACTTGTCGCGTAAAGGAGGCCGCCCCATCCAAAGGAAGATAAAATCACCGATAACACATCCAGTTTCCGTTCATGCTGTGTTGTCACATTCTTCATTAAAAAGATGGCAAGGACGAATACGATCAGTGTAATAGGCAAAACGGTATAAAATAAAAATCTCCAGGAAGTGTGGTCAATGATCCATCCTGCAAGAGTCGGTCCGATAGCCGGAGCAAAACCGACCACCAATCCGCTCATCCCCATCGCTGCGCCGCGTTTTTCCACGGGATAGATGGAGAAAATCACCGTCTGCATCAACGGCATCAACATACCCGCCCCGATGGCCTGAACGATCCTTGCAACGATGAGCAGCCAAAAATTCGGCGTGACGGCACCAATCAAGGTTCCAATGGCAAAAATGCCAAGAGCAAAAATTAATAAAGCTTTGCTGCTATATTTTTCAATCAGAAAGGCGGTAATGGGAATCATGACGCCATTGGCCAGCATGAAGCCCGTTGTCACCCATTGGGCCAGTGTCGGACTGACGGAAAATTCTTCCATGATAGATGGCAATGCCACGATGAGCAACGTTTGATTCAGCAAAGAAACAAAAGATGCTGCAAGCAATATACTGACAATCAAATTCCGATTATATGAAACACTTTTCATAGTTTCCAAAGCTGCAATTCTCCTTTTTTTCAAATGAAAAGGAAATAATAAGAAAATCTTAAATTAAGTGAGAATAGAAATCAAGCAAAGAGAAAATAATCGCATGTATGGAATATCTTTCTTTGAACATAATAACAACAAAAACATGAAATATTCAGGTAGGTGATTGGATTGTCACCGTTCTTCAAGAAAAGCAATCATAAGACAGATCAAACGTCCATTTATCCGGTGAGCAAGATAGTGAACGAATATAAGGATAAACAAATGACAGGCATTCTGGATGACAATGTCCGCCTGCTGAAAGAGATTTTTCATAAGGATATGGATTATTCTTTGCGGACCTTTGAACTTTTTCAACATAGACATGCCGCCATTGTTTATCTGAATTCTTTGGTGGATCAAGAGGTCATCAATCATGACGTCATAAAACCATTGCAACATTATGAAGCTCCTGAAAAAGAACCCTTGGACATCCTAAAATTTCTCATCGACAATATCCTTTATTTCAACGATGTAAAAAAAGTGAAAGACTTTTCAACGATTATCAGCTCCATTGTGCAGGGAAAAGCGGTTGTTTTTATCGACGGGATCGCTGAGGCGCTGGAACTGGATGTTGTAACAAAAGAAAAAAGGAGCATCGAGGAACCGGAAACGGAACGGGTGGTACGGGGAGCGAGGGACGGTTTTATCGAACATTTGTCCACGAATATTGCCTTGCTCCGTTACCGCCTGCCCATTCCGGAATTCCGGGTGGAAGAATCGGAAGTGGGGGCAAGAACGAAAACGAAAGTGGTGGTTTGTTATATCGAGGATATTGCCAACCCCACATTGGTGGAAGAAATGAAAAAAAGAATCGATGCGATTGAAATTGATGGGGTTCTGGACTCCGGTTATGCGGAGCAATTTCTTGAAGATAATCCGTTATCGCCTTTTCCCCAATTGATCAATACCGAAAGGCCGACCAAAGTGGTGGGAAATCTTTTGGAAGGCCGTGTGGCGGTAATGTTTGAGGGGAGCCCATCCGCGCTGATCGCACCCGCCACGTTTAATCAGTTTTACCATACAACGGAAGATTACAATGAACACTGGGTCATTTCTTCATTCGTGAGAGTTTTCCGGATTCTCGCCCTTTTGTTTTCATTGACTTTTTCTTCCCTTTATGTGACCGTCATTTCTTTTCATCCGGAATTGATTCCGGCGAAATATGTCGTTGCGGCTTCCAGCGGGCGGCACAGCATTCCGTTTCCCGTCGTCCTTGAAGTGTTGATGTTGGAACTCGCCATGGAAGTGTTGAGGGAAGCTAGTGTGCGGATGCCGCAACAAGTCGGCGGGGCCTTATCCATCGTCGGGGTGCTCGTTGTTGGACAGTCAGCGGTGCAGGCGGGATTTGTCAGTCCCATCACCGTTGTCATCATTGGAATGTCCACCATCGGATCCTTTGCGATTCCCTCATATAATGCGGCCAATACGTTCCGCATGCTGCGATTTCTTCTCATTATTTTGGCAGGCACCCTCGGCTTGTTGGGGCTCGCTTTAGGTCTTATGGTTGTGGTGAATCACATGCTGTCCTTGCGTTCCTTCGGTGTGCCTTATATGGATCCTTATGCGCCATTCAATATGAAAGCGATGAAGGATTCCATTATCCGGTTTCCGTTTTATAAATTAAAAAAACGTCCTTCCAATATTCATCCGCAAGATCAAACACGTCTGGGAGAAATGGAAAAGCACTATACCAATTACAATTTCCTCGATAAAGAAGAAAGGGAAAAAATATGAAACATACCGATTCAATCAGTTCCATTCAAATGGCCATCATTATTGCAAGTTCAATCATTGGGGTATCCTTGATGGTATTGCCAAGATTCGTTGCCTCCAAGGTGGGGGAAGCGGCAATATTGGCAAGCGTTGTCGGGCTGTTGATATCATTTTTGAGTGTCCTTGCTATCACTTTATTGGGCAGGAAATATCGAAATTATACCATCATCGGATGCAACCGATTAATATTGGGGAAATTTGTGGGCAATTTGATGAATTACATGATCATCCTTTTGACCATTTTCCTTATGGGGCTTGAGGTTCGGCAATTTTCGGAAGTCCTTGCCAGCGGTTTATTGCCGAACACACCGATCGAAATATCCATCGCTTTAATGATCATTCTTTGCGCATTGGTCGGCTTCCACAATGTTTCCACCTTCGCTTATATTCATACGTTCTATTTGCCTTTTTTATTGATTCCGATGGTCTTTTTTATTCTTGCCTTTGAAGATATGGAAAGTTATCATTTATTGCCCATTTTCGGCCATGATTTATCCTTTTTTGAGTTTATGTCCGGTGCTTTCGAGATGTCCTCCGCAATCACCAATTTTTTTGTAATCTCCTTGTTGATCCCTTATATAAAGGATAACGAAAGCATGGTAAAAAACGGGATTTGGGGTTTCTTCCTGGGCGGGCTCGCCATCCTGTATACCATTATCGTTGCTCTTGGCGTATTCGGGGTGAAAGAGCTGGAGCAAATTCATTGGCCTGCATTGTCGTTGAGCCGGGTGATCGAAATACCGGGAGAAGTATTATCAAGAGTGGATGCAATCATTCTCATAACATGGATTTTTGCGGTTTTTACCACATTGCTGTCTTACTTTTTTGTCATTGTCCGGGGAACCGCAGAGATTTTTCGGACGAACCGGTTTGCCTTTATTTCAACGATTATGATCCCCATCATATTCGTGGTTGCCTTAATTCCAAACAATGTATATGAAATTTTTGAATATGTCATCACCATCGCTAAAATTGTGACAGTTCTCTTTATATTGCTTCCGTTCGGTTTGATCGTCATAGGCCGTTTCCGGAAAAAGGTGGGAGTGCAATGAAAAGGGTCCTATTATTTATGGCTATCATTCCAATCCTGATGTTGTTGAGCGGGTGCTGGGACCGATATGAGCTGGAAGAAAGGGCGATGATTCTTGCCATCTCCATCGATGTTACCGATGATAGGGAAGAAGTGGAAAAGTATGAAGTGACCCATTCGAAAGGGGATTTTCCGGTTCGTGAAGATCAAAAGTATTACAAACTGACGGCCCAATTGGCGGTTCCGGGAAAAATCATGCTCGGTCCCGGCGGTGGAGAAACGAATTCAGAAGATACGGACTGGCTGTTGGTCACATACGGCTATACGATGAAAGATGCGCTGTCCAATTTGCAACAGGAACTGGCTGAGAAAATATATTTGGGACATATTCAAATTATTGTCGTCAGCGAAGAAATCGCGAAAAACGGAATCAGTGAGATCATGGATTTTTTGAGAAGGGATTATGAAGTTCGGAGAAGCGCCTGGCTCATGATTACAGATGGGGGGGAGGCCCAAGATATATTGAATGCCACGCCCCCAATCCAAACGATACCTTCTTTATATTTATCCAACACATTGAAAGATGCGGTACGATTCGGAAAATTGCCGAAAGAGTTTTTGGGGAAGATATGGATCGATTTTTCGGATATCGGGGTGGATGCCATGATTCCCCTCGTCAAATCCATGGGGGATCATATTCTCGTGCATGGGCTCGCGTACTTTAAAGGAGATAAGATGGTTGGAAAACTGACACCGACCGATACAGGTGCCATATTGGCGATGCAAGGCATGAATCCCGCAGGATATTCGAACGTTGTTGAAACGGAGGATCAAAGCGGAGTATACCTTATCAAGCCGCAAAGAAGAAAGTCGAAAATTTCGGTGAAACTGGTGGATGGTGAACCGAAAGTGACCATCAATGTGAAAATAGAAGGGTTTGTGGAAGAACAAAATCATGTAAATGATTTAAGCAAAGACAGGCTGGAGGAGCTCGAAAAGACTTTATCCAACTACGGTGAAAAAGCATTGTCCAAGCTGATGAAAAGACTTCAGCAAGATGAATCGGATATTCTTGGAATTGGAGCGAGGGTGAGGGCGAAATATCCGAAATATTGGCATGAAAAGGTCAAAGACGATAAGGGCTGGTATGAAGTGTACAAGGATTTGGATATTCAAATTCATTTGGATTATAAAATCCGTCGTGTCGGCATGGAATGGAAATAGGAAATTTATTTGATTCAGGCTGTCCTTTCAATGATATACTCATTGTTGGACAGCCATTATTTTTTGTTGATTTTAAAAGGAGCGGACAAGGTGGGCAAAATCATTTTTATTACCGGTGGAGTCCGGAGCGGAAAAAGCGCCTTTGCGGAACACTATGCGAAAACCCTTTTTGGGCGGCATCAGAAAGGGTTATTTTATATCGCTTCCGGCGTCCCTTTTGATGAAGAAATGAAAAAGCGGATACGCCGGCACCAAAATGACCGGGAACGATCACAATTGCCGTGGGTGACAATGGAAGTCGCCGATGACCTGCCGCAAGCGACTTTCGGTGCGGACGACATTGTATTGTGGGATTGTATCACGACCTGGTTAAACAATGTATTGTATAAAACGGAACAGAGTGAAAATCGATATGTAAAAATTCAACAATCGATTGAAAGATTCCAACAAACGGTCGGGCGATGGAAACAGGACGGTGCCATTGTGCTGTTGGTATCGAATGAAGTGCTCGATGAAGCCTCTTCAATCTATGAGGAAGTCAATTTATATCGTGAACTGATCGGCAAGCTTCATCAATGGATTGTGGCAATTTGCGATGAAGCGTATGAATTGGATTATGGAATCAATGTACGTAGGAAATAGGCGGTGTTTTTGTGAAAAATTTAGTATATGGATTTTTATTATCTTTGCAATTTTTTACTTCCTTTCCCATCCGGAAGGCGCTTCCGATGACGGACAAAAGCGTGACAGCAATGTTTGGCGCAATGCCGTTTATCAGCCTGTTGATGGGAATGGCGGTTGTACTGGTGATCCGATTAAATGATGTTTATTTTGAATTTTCCCCGCTTTTTTTAGCCATTTTGGTGGCGGTGCTGAATGTGGCCATGACAGGCGGTTTGCATCTGGATGGCTGGATTGATTTGGGGGATGCGTACTTTTCCTACCGGGACAAAGAAAAAAGGCTGGAAATTTTGAGCGACTCCAGGGTTGGAGCATTCGGCGCGATCGCTTTGGCGGTCCTATTATTATTGAAAGTGGGCATTTTTCATGAGATGTTCCTTCAGCGCCCTTCACATCTTTTTTATTATGTTCTTATAGTGCCCCTTTTGTGCCGTCTGGCGATCATGATCTATTTTAATATGTCGGTCAATGTGAAGGAGTCGGGATTGGCCGCTTATTTTAAAAAACAGGTGATTCCGGGTCGTCTTTGGATCTTTATAGGGGTTTATCTGTTGATCATTCTCGTGTTTGGAATTTTGTTGAAGGACGTTTTTTTCTTTGTTTTGCTAGTGGTCATGCTGATTTCGGCCTTATTTTACCGAAACTGGACGTACAAACATTTCGGCGGCATGACGGGCGATTTGCTCGGCGCATTATATGAAGGGATGGAACTGGTGCTATGGGGAATTCTGTTGTTGTGCATCTGATTCGCCACGAAAAAACGAAGGCGAATTGGCAACGGAAATATCTTGGATGGACGGATGAACCGATCGCGATCCGGAAGGCGGTTTGCTCGGTTCCGGTACATACAGAAACCGTCTATGGCAGCGATTTGAAACGCTGCCGGGAAACGGCAGAACTGTACTTTCCCAATGCCCGGTACCTCCCGTTTTCCGGTTTGAGGGAACTCGATTTCGGGGATTTTGAGATGAAAACCTATGAAGAATTGAAACATTTTGAAACCTATCGCCGATGGATTGATGCGCCGTACAAGGTGACGCCCCCCGACGGCGAATCTTTTGTTGATTTTGAAAAGCGGGTGCTGGACACGTTTCATCATATTGTGGGCAGCGGAGGAGAGTATGTGTTTGTCGTCCATGGCGGGGTGATCCGATTGTTGATTTCAAAATTTTTGAAGGAACATAGTTTCCAGGAAGTGACGGCAGAGCATCGAACGATTTACACTTTCGTTTGGGATGATGTTGGATCGTTGAAAGGGGGAGAAGCATGCAATCGGTTATCGGTGGCGCCTATAACGGTAAGAGAAAATTTGTAAAGGAATCATTGAAAGACTTGGAGAATCAGCGGATCTTTTTCTTTGAAGGGGAAATTCCGGACGGCCCCTTTACAAAAGGGGATTATGTCATCGTTGGCCATTTTGAAAAGATGGTCCCCCAATACGAAGGCTTGTCCGAAGATGAAATTGTGGAACAAATGATGGCCAAGTTGTTGAAATTGGATGAAGTGACGAATTTGATTTGCATATGCACAGACATCGGCCGCGGCATCGTCCCCCTTTCCAAAGAGGAGCGCCATTTGAGGGATACTTGCGGCCGGTTGTATCAGCAACTGTTTGAAAAGAGCGAAAAAGTGATCCGGGTGTGGTATGGGATTCCTGAAGTGTTGAAAGGGGACCATTGCCGTTTGATCAAATCTTAAACACACCAATTGAAAACTTCTGCAACCAAATTATCGGTGCAGAAGTTTTTTTCATGCAAAAAACATGACCCATCCGATGAGGATGATGGCAAGATCCGCGCTGATATGCACCACCCAGGAGCCTTTAAAGGAACCGGCCCGTTTCGTGAGAACGTCAAAAACAAAACCCACGGCAAATAATGAGAGAAGAATAAGGAGCATAATCCAAAGGGAAAACCAGCTTTGAAACAACGCAATATGATAAATGGAAAACAACAAGGAAGAAAACCCATAGGCGGTTTTCCGGTAACCCGATTCATAAAGATTCAAGAAGATGAATCCCCGGAAAAAGAACTCTTCCAAAAAAGAATTCCCAAAAATGATATAAATGCCTCTCAAAATATACTCGTTTTTTGACAGTTCCAGTTCTTTCAGGATATTGGAAAAGTCCACAAAGGAACCAAAGAGCCAAAAAACAAGCCAAATGATGCAGAAAACAGCGGTGGAAAGGGCAAAGCTCAACCGCAGCCCCGATTGTTTTTCTTTCATCCTTTTGGCAGGTTGAAACCATTTCCAATAAATCAGCGGAATGGAAGTAAAAAAGATAATTTTGAAGATCGTTTTGATTTCATAGGTGGATAAAAGAATCTGTTCAATGATGTATAACATGATGCATGCAAAAATGGACGCAACAATGATGAAAGCGGGTTCTTTGTATTTATGAATCAATGACAATAAACTGCAACTCCTTTTTGGAAAAAAACAACTGAATTGGATTGTACTATATAAACGTTTCAACCTCCCATCCGGTTTCGGAGAAGAGGAAGTTGGATGGAAATCATTGAAATCATTGAATTTTTAGAAGATTTATAAAAAAATAGTAATTTACTAGAATATTTTACCGTTAATATAGAAAAATAAAGCAAAACTGATTTTAAAGGTTTTTATAGTGAAAACAATTTCTTCTATTATTATGTAGTTGATTTTTATATAACAGATGAAACAGAAAACTATTGTTATATAACAAAAATGGTGCTAGGATATGTTTATATTCAAAATAAAAAGATTATTAGAATAATGAAATGGAAAGTAGAGAGAGAAAGGGGAATAAAAGGGGATGAATGCAATCACCATTGTAATCGGGGCAATCTGCATTTTAGTAATTGCTTACCGATTTTACGGCATTTTCTTTACGAAAAAAGTGTTGAAAATCAAAGATGATCAACCGACACCGGCACATACATACAATGACGGAAAAGACTTTGTGCCAACAAATAAATGGATTGCTTTTGGCCATCACTTTGCGGCCATTGCAGCGGCTGGTCCATTGGTGGGACCGGTGTTGGCGGCCCAATTCGGATATCTGCCGGGATATTTATGGCTTTTGATTGGGGCCGTTATTGGCGGGGCTGTGCATGATGCGGTGGTGTTATTCGCATCCATGATGAAAGGCGGAAAATCCCTTTCAGAAGTCATGAAAGAAGAATTGGGACCGGTTGCCGGCTTTTGTACAGGCCTTGCCATGCTATTTATTATCACCATTACGATGGCAGGACTTTCCATGGTGATTTTGGGGGCGTTGGCTGAAAATCCATGGGGCACATTCGCCGTTGCTTCCACCATTCCAATCGCCATGATCATGGGATTGATCAACCGGTTTACCGGAAATATCAAATTATCGACCATCATCGGTGTGGTTCTGCTCGTTGCGGCAGTCTTCTATGGACCATCCATCCAAGGCACTTGGTTGGGGGATGTATTAACTTTAGATAAAGATACATTGGCGATGATCTTGCCGGTTTACGCGTTCTTTGCGGCAGCCTTGCCGGTATGGTTCCTGCTTGCACCGAGAGATTATCTGTCCAGCTTTATGAAAATTGGGGTATTTATCGCGTTAATCATTGGGGTATTTATTATAAATCCAACAATACAATTTCCAGCCATTATTCCGGATTTTATTAATGGCGGCGGTCCCATTGTTGCGGGTCCTGTATGGCCATTTGTATCCATCACCATCGCCTGCGGTGCGATTTCCGGTTTCCACGCGTTTGTAGGCTCCGGTACAACACCGAAAATGCTGAATCGTTGGGAGGATATCCGACCTGTCGGATTTGGTGCCATGTTGGTGGAATGTGTGGTAGGGGTGATGGCATTGGTTGCCGCGACGGTTCTACATCCGGCCGACTATTTCGCCATCAACTCGGCGCCTGAAAAATTCGCCCAATTAGGCATGACGGTCGTGGATTTACCGGTGCTTTCCGAAGCAATCGGCATGGATCTTGAAGGGCGTACTGGCGGTGCGGTGACATTGGCTGTGGGGATGGCTTCCATTTTCTCAGGCATCAAATGGTTCAGCCATTTGACAAGCTACTTCTATCAATTCGTCATCATGTTTGAAGCCGTCTTCATTTTAACGGCGATTGATGCCGGTACGCGTACGGCCCGATATTTGATTCAAGACTTTTTGGGGAATGTGATCAAACCGTTGAAGAAAACGGATTCGATGCTTGGAGCAATCGGTGCAAGCGCCTTGGCCTGCTTGATGTGGGGGTATTTATTGAATTCCGGGGACATCGCATCCGTATGGGCGCTGTTCGGGGTATCCAACCAGTTGATGGCATCCATCGGGTTAGTGTGCGGGGTGACATTTGTATTGAAAATCGCAGATAAACGCATTTACGCCCTGACATGTTTGATTCCGCTCGCTTACCTATATGTGACGGTCAATGTGGCAGGCATCTGGATGATCAAAAATGTCTACTGGAACGAAGCGGCAAGTGGATTCAATATGGTGAATGGCGTGTTATCGGTCATCATGTTGGCGCTTGGGTTGGTGATTGTGGTGACGTCCATTGTGAAGTGGAAAGAACTTTGGGCAAGCCCCCGCTTCAGCAAAGTGGCAACCATCAACAACTAATCTGGTGATGGTTGCCATGAATGGGATGGGAAACATATAAAATGAAGGGGTTCATCATAATAAATGCAGAACTTTGCAAGATTTGAATGCAGGGTTCTGCATTTGTTTTTTGTTTTAAAAAATAAAAATTAATTGTTGATAGAAGCTGGTAAGCAATTTGAAAAATCGGAAAATAAGATTTTTGATTGTAGTATAATAAAAGTGTACATATACCCTTTATTACCGGATTATTGTAAATTGTATATAAATACAACAGATTCGTTCTGCAATAAGCATAAATGGAGGTGAAAATAGTGGATAAACTTTCAGTCTTTATTAGTTCTGTTGCTCAAGATTCATTGACAACGTTGAGGATGAGAACTAAACAATTATTAGATAATTTGGGTCATGAAGGTATTATTTTTGAAGAGAGTATTATGTTTACTGAATTGGATAGTGTTAAAACATGTTTGGAATATGTAAAAGACAGTGATATGTTAATATTATTTATAGACACTAAAGCTGGCTCAATGATTTCCTCCGAAGGTAAATCTGTTACTCATTTGGAATTTTTAACTGCCCATGAAGAAGGAAAAAAGGTCTTGGTTTATGTAAATCGACAAGTTGTTGATGAATTTTTTAAATTAAAAAATAAATTAGACGAAGTTAATGATTTATATTTTAATAATTATAGACAATTCGTAAACGTAGTTGATACTTTCGAAACTACTTACATATCAGATTCATATGTTCTTGTTCTTCTATATGATTTATACCAAAAAGGTTACTATTTAAATTCATTTGAGTTAGGCATTGATTTAGATGATCAAATTAAACAGCATTTATCTTCAATTATGAAAAAGAGCTTAAGGTATCTCAGTATAGAAAAAGATATTCAACGAGCAATGTATCATTTTTCAATATATCGTGATTTTTACGAAAATTCATTAAGGCTTGTTGAATTGATTAGAAACGGAAAAATCGTCGACGCAAGACTTTTATTATCTAGGCTTCAAAATCAAATGGATAGAATTGTAGTTGAAAAAAAATCTAAATATCAAAATGAAAAAATTACAGTATTAAATCCGGCAACGGCAATTACTTTATATTCAATGGAAAGTGATGAAATGGTATTAGTTGAATATAGTGGAGATGTAACTGCCGAAAATATCCCTTTGGATAACCGGGATTCTTATGTTGTGATAACGGCTACAAATCCTGTATATGAGGAAGCGTTATTTTATAATTGAATCAATTTCATAAATCATAGTTTTTCTGAAGTATAGAGTACCCCTATACTAAAAACTTTGTTTTTTTTAAATTATGCAACTTGGTTTTGTTGCTGTAATAAAGCATTGATTCGATCAACTGCTAGTTTGCAGGTATTATAAATTAACGTCACCAGATTGAAATGCATTTTTGCTTTCTTTCCTGTACGATGACGGACATTGTTTAATTGAAAGTATTCCTTTAAATAAGCGTTAACGCGTTCGACTGCTGTACGTTCTTGATAAAGCTGTTTCCATCGTTCTGTCCCACGTGCTGGATAGGTAAATTTACGGATATCTATATCACATTTGATTTTGAAAACTTTTTGGCAAAGGGTGTCTTCTCGTAATGGGCAAGTTGCACATTCCTTTGGACGTGTGAATTTTAATGTATTGTACTTAGCGTCAAAGCTGTCATATTGGTAACTATGTTCACGCACACAGGTTGGACGAAAATGTTCATCGAATCCTATATATTCTCCTTCTCGGCGAACGTTGTAAGGAATCACGACTCGCATGGACTGTGATACGGCTTGACGGTAAATAGGTTCAACATCATAACCAGCATCAAATATAGCGATTGTAAATTGACCGTTTCCTAAGTGATGAAGTTTTTTCAATAATGGAATCGCAGCTTTACAATCACTTAAATTACCTGAGGACATCAAACGAGTGATGATATATTGACTTTTCGTCGAAACAGCTAAATGTGCTTTATAACCAAACCAGAATGTATTTTTTCCTTTACTATTCTTTTTCACACCCCATTTTGGCTCAATCGGTACATCCTTCCAAAGGGTTTCTAATGGGATATCCAGCTGTTCTTTCAGTTCTTTTTCATAGGTTGATTGATTTCCTTTTTTCTCTACTTGTTCGGCTAACCAAACAGCTCGTTCAGCTTTCGTTTTACGACCACGTTTTTTAGGAGTTTTAGGTGCTTTCTTTTCTGATGGTGTGAAAGCATCACGAGCTTCAAAGTGACTCGCATCGATGGCGACATGTTCATCATTTAGAAAGCCTTCCAACATCGCTGTTTTGATGAGTGTATCGTTCATTTTATCTAGCACATCTGATTCACTAATGACTTGAATCATGCGTGAATAAGAGCTTTCAGATGGTACGACATCAGACACAAGGAATCCACAGTCGAAACGAAATAAAGGATCATGGACCAAACGTTTGACTAAATCCTTCATTGTTGGAATTCGTTCGACAATACGAATAATCAGCGATTGAATCATTGCACCATAATTCAATTCACGTGGTGCACCTTTCAATGTCTTTTTAGAAAACAATTGAAATATAGGCTGAATGTCGATAGCACTAAAAATGGCTTCATAACGATGGGAACTTTCCATTTCTAATAATTGATGGATGTCAAAAAGAGAAATTTGTTTTACAATAGTCATAGGGTACTCACCTCTTTCGTATGGTTTGTTTGGTTACCTACCATTATAACGAAATTTGGGGAGGTACCCATTTTTTATTGTCTTGAATCCCTTGAAAATCAAGGGGTGAGAATTATGAAATTAACTCAATTATGATAAAAATCTTTTTTATTTTTTGTTTAAAGTGAATACATATGTTTTTTTGTGTGCATTATCCAAACGATGGGGAAATTATTAAAGAAGAGTATCATGATTTTGTATTTAATGCTATACTAGAGTCAAAGGGATATCGTTATTGCTTTTTTCTGAAAAAATTGATGGAGGGGTAAGTATGAAAAAGGAACGGATTGTATTGGTTGCATCCGCAAAAAAAGGTTATGGCAAACAAATTATCGAACGTCAACTTGCTGCAATGAAAAAAGAATCTGCATCGATTCAAGAAAAATTTGCTAAAGTTTGTGGTACAAGGTAAAAAATGGTACGATATGTTAATTACTCGTATGTATTTTCTTGAAGATAATTTGAAGGTAAGAAAAAGCCGAAATTTCGGATGTAGTGAATGCAAAAGAATATATGTTTGTAACCGGAAAGTCGCCATAAAATAAGGAAAGTATTTTCCCCTCTTTCAGGTTTGAAATGGAAGACAATAGAACAAATTTTTATTAAAAAGAGAATTTGAGTTTGTTCAAATTCTCCTTTTTCAATTTCTCTCCATTTTTTTGGTCGTTTGATCTTTGTTGGCCGTGTATATCCGTAAATTCACGGCCATTAAGGCAATGCCCATTTCATTTTCCACCTTCGATTTTCCTCGGACGGAAAATCGGGTGAAACGCGAATTAGCCTTCAAGAATCCAAAAACTGGTTCTACGTCTATTTTACGTTGACGGAAAATAGAACCTGCTTTTTCTTCTGAAAGCTTCGCTCTTATATATTCTTTTTGTCGTCTCCATTTTTCATTCACCATGACCTTTCGGTGGTTGCCTTCCTTTGATTTTGTGCATGATGAACGAAATGGACATCCTGAACAGTTTTCACATTCATCATATTCCCAATTGTCCGGATGAAATGGGTTTTGTTTATATTTCATCTTTTGTTCTTTCTCATACATATGGTATATGGAATAAGCACCTCGCGTTTGCGATCGGAAAGGATATCCCCATAGTTCACTTCACTGCCATACCATGCATTTGCCACAATATACTTTGGCAATTCAAAAATAATGTTGTTCTATCTCATCTAAAAATGGAATGAGTGTACGTGTATCTGAAGGATTTGGAAAGATGCCATAAGCCAGTACGTACTGACCTTTCGTTGCGATTTGTACATTGTACCCAGCTTTCAATTGGCCGTTTTTCATATAGTCGTCTTTCATACACATGAACGTTGCATCTAAGTCTGTTTAGGAATAAACTGTTCCGTTCCCCCAAGATGTCAAAGTCTTTTTGGTACCTTTGTTCCCGTAGAATGAAGTCTATTAATTGTTTGTAGGCTTGTTTGGGATATTTCCGGTCGCTTCTTATAATAGAGCTTCAATTTTTAACCTGAAAAGGCAGACTGCGAATAGGCACAAAAAATAATTTTGAGCATCATACGTGGATGATAAGCAGGACAGCCTGTATTTCGAAGAAACGAATGGAAGGCTTCATCAGGGATACTTTCAACAAAATGATGAATGTGGAAGGCAATATCATTTTCTTGTAATTTTATTTCTAAAACTAGAGGTAAATCTAATTGATACATGTTATAATATTTTAAATATAAGGACACTTCCTTTAGCTAAAATTTTTGGGGTCAGATACTTAAATTTTAGCAGAAAGTGTACTTTTATGATGCAATAAAATTAAGCCGCCGACACTTTACTTTTGTAAAATGCCAGCGGCTAATTTTTAGTTAGAGGTGGTTTTGTCCCAGCTTCCTTTAAGCAAAAATACATAATTAACAAAAATATAAATTAATGTTAAAATTTTCTATAGGAGGTGGGTACATGATAAGGTGTATGATTGTTTTGATGACACTTGTTTTAACAACAGGGCTTCTTTATTTAGTGGGGCATCTATTTACCATTCCGTTCATGTTTAATCACCAATATACAGATCATTCAAATGGCCTCTACATTACGAGTGGTTCATTGATTCCTTTCATAATGGGTCTAATGGCCAGTTTTCTTGCAGAAAAAATTTATATTCATAAGTACCGGGAAAAGCTTGGTTGATAACACCAAGTTTTTTTATGCACTTATGCGACAGTTGTTTCGCAAGAACGAAGGTGCAGTGATTACACAACGTTTAAAGGGCCCGATTGGTTTTAACATGAATGCAAGGGGGAAAACCGATGGATGAAGCAATCGTGGTGAAGGAAAGAGAAGATGGAATCGGGATCATTACGTTGAATCGGCCAGAAAAAAAGAATGCCTTAAACATTTCAATGCGAAGAAAAATTTCGGAATATTTGAACAGATGGAAGGATTCGGAGCATATCGGTGTTGTGATCATTACAGGGGCGGGCAACGCATTTTCCAGCGGTTTTGATTTAACGGAGTTTCAAGACCCGGCTTTATTTGATGAAATCTATGAGTCTTCCGCCAAATACCATCGGGATGTCTGGCATTTTCCAAAGCCGATGATTGCCGGCGTCAACGGATTGGCCTTTGGGGGAGGCTTTGATTTGGCAACGCTCTGTGATTTAAGGGTCAGCTCAATCGATGCCGTTTTTGCCCATCCAGAAATCAAGTTTGGCGCCCCGCCTATTTATACACCGCTCTCTTGGATTGTGGGGGAAGGGATTGCGAAGGATCTTTGTTTTACAGGAAGAAAACTGGATGCCAACAAAGCACATGACATCGGCTTCGTGAATTATCTGGTGGAACATGGACAAGTATTAAGTAAATCCATTGAAATTGCAAAGCAAATTTTAGAAGCTCCTTCAGACACCTTGCGATTCACAAAACAATTTATGATCAAACAGCGGGAAGAAAGTTTTGAAGCAGCCTTTCGCATTGAGCACGATCAAGCGTTTAAAGAAGTGTTATTTAAACATCTCAAAAAATAGAATGTCCTTTATGATTGGGTATGTCCGTGACCTATATTGTCGATGTCCATCCCCTTCGAGAACCCTTGAATGGCAGATGGGGAAGAATTTACCCTCTGATCATCAGTCTTAAGAAGAATAATAGGCATTTTTGAAAACAATCTGTTTAAAAATGAAGAAAGTGGGGTACTGATAAATAAAAATTTGTCTAAATTGTGAACAATCAGCATAAACTGTATTCACTTTCCGGACTCGAGGGGGATTTTCATTGTTACATTTTTTTCTTAAGACTTCCGCTTTTCTGTTTGTACTTGGGATTCTATTGCTTTTCAGCAGTTTTATTTTCGATGTTTCTTTTTGGTACGGCATCGGAATCGTCAACAGCGGCATCTACTTGTTGCTCATCGGCCTGTTTCTATATTTAATGGAACTAAATAAGCCAATGGATACATAAATAAAAGGAGAAAGGATGATTTGAGGTCCGCTCAAATCTCCTTTCTCCTTTTTGCAGTTCACATTACATATCCCAAACAAAGATTAATAGTGAACCGATGATTGTTACCACAGCGATAATGATTCCATATAGGACATTCGTATAAATCGCTTTGCCATCTTCCGTTTCACCGGCGTGCATAAACAGCACGAGCTGCACTGAGGCTTGTACAAAAGCGGTCACAAGAAGAATCGTCATTGCCACGGGAAAAGTGAAATCCAATAAATACACGAGCAATGCAACCAAGGTCAACACCAATGAAAAAATATAGCCGCCGACCTGTTTCGCAGGAAACAATTCTTTCATATCACATCAATCCTTTCAAGTAGATGAAGCTGAAGATGAAAATCCAGACAACATCCAAGAAGTGCCAGTAGAGAGAAAAGATGAAGGATTTGTTCGCAGTGCGAGGATTAATCCCGTCTCTCATCACCTGGATAAAGATGCATAATCCCCAGAAGAAACCAAGGGTGACGTGGCCCCCGTGGGTTCCGAGTGTCGTAAGCAAGGCGGCGGTGAATCCGCTTGTTTGATAAGTGGCACCCACATGGTAGTAGTGCACAAATTCATTGATTTCAGCTGAAAGGAAAGCTACGCCGAGCAAAAGGGTGATTCCCAGGAAGGCGAGCATCGCTTTTTTGCGTCCGATTCTCATGGCATGTACGGCAAGGCCGATGGTGAAGCTGCTTGTTAACAAAATAAACGTTTCAAACAACACTGGACTGATTTCGAAAATTTCCGGTCCGGCCGGTCCATTCCCGGTCCGGTTTTCCATGATGAAATAAGCTGTGAACAGGGTGGCAAACAACATAATCTCCGCACCAAGGAAAATCCAAAAACCAAAAATGTTCAATTGGTTTTGGTGCGTACTATATTCAAGAGGCTGCGTGTGATCGATTTTCATGAATTGGCACCTCCATACGTGCTTACGGCTGTTTTAATTTCCTCCGCAGATTCAAATTTGCTTTCCGTCGCTTTGATTTCTTCCACCGAAATGTGGCGTCCGTCATCTTTTTCAAAGGAACGTAGCACCATGCAAGCAAAAATGCCGATTAAAGAGACAACCGCAGGAACCCATAATGCAAAGACGAAGGAGAAGCCTGCAATGAAGAAGATGACGCCCATAATGAACGGCACTCCGCTGTTATTAGGCATATGGATTTCTTCAATTTCGCCTTTGAACAATTCATGCCCATGTTTTTTCGCGTCCCAGAACGCTTCGCTGGAAGCCACATGAGGCGTGCGGGCAAAGTTGTATTCCGGCACCGGATTGTGAGTGGCCCATTCCAAAGAGCGGGCATTCCATGGATCGTCTCCAACGTTTCTTGGAGAGTGTTTGATACTATAAAAAATGTTATAGACAATGAGACAGAAGGCGATCGCCATCAAACCTGCACCGATGAATGCGACGAAGTTCAAAGGTCCGAAACCTGTCGCTTCAGAGTATGTGTACATACGGCGGGCTTGTCCGTTCAAGCCTGTGATGTACATCGGGAAGAAGGCGAGAACAAATCCAATGGATAAGAACCAGAAGCCCCATTTCCCAATCCGTTCATTTAACATAAAGCCAAACATTTTTGGCCAGTAGTACGTGAGTCCAGCCAGCATCGCGAAGACAACGCCCGGAATGATCGTGTTATGGAAGTGGGCGACCAAAAACATTGTATTGTGATATTGATAGTCCGCCGCTGACATGGCCAGCATGACTCCGGTCACGCCCCCGATGGTGAACAGTGGAATAAATCCGACTGAGTAAAGCATTGGAACGGTAAAACGGATTTTCCCTTTCCACATCGTGAGCAGCCAGTTGAAAATTTTCACTCCTGTCGGCACCGCAATCGCCATTGTGGAAATGGAGAAAATGCTGTTTGTGAGCGCGCCTTGACCCATTGTAAAGAAGTGGTGGGTCCAAACAAGGAATGATAGCAAAGAAATGATGACCATAGAGCCGACCATGGATTTGTAACCGTATAGGTTTCGGCCGGAGAAAGTGGAAATCACTTCACTGTAGATCCCAAAGGCGGGCAAGATCAAGATGTACACTTCAGGGTGTCCCCAAACCCAGAAGAAGTTTGCCCAAAGCATGTCCATACCGCCATTTGTTGTCGTAAAGAAGTTTGTTGCAAACAAACGGTCGGTTGTTCCCATCAATAACGCGATGGTCAATACCGGGAAGGCAAAGATGATGATGACACATGCCATAAAGCTGGCCCATGTGAACATCGGCATTTTCATCAAGGTCATGCCAGGTGCGCGCATTTTTAAAATCGTCGTTATCATATTGATTCCGGTCATCAGGGAACCGATCCCGGAAATCTGAATGGCGATCATGTAATAGTTCGTTCCGACAGATTCACTGAATTCCGTGCCGGCAAGAGGGAAGTAGGATGTCCATCCTGCATCCGGTGAACCGCCAATGACGAAGGAAATGTTAAATAGCATCGCCCCGGCAGCAAATAACCAGAAGCTGATAGCGTTCAGTCTGGGGAACGCCACATCACGAGCCCCGATTTGCAATGGAACAATAAGGTTCATAAAAGCGAAGATGAACGGCATCGCCATAAAGATGATCATGACAATACCATGGGTTGAAAACACTTCATTGTAATGTTGAGGGTCAAGCAATTTATTATCCGGCATGGAAAGCTGTGCCCGTAACATGAGGGCATCCACTCCACCGCGGAACAGCATCAGTAGCGCAGAGATTAAATACATCATCCCAATTTTTTTATGGTCCACTGTTGTCAACCATTCCCGCCATAGGTAACCCCATTTTTTAAAATAGGTCAACCCAATGATGATGGCGAGGGATACAACGACGATGGCTACCATGGATGCATAAATGGCCGGGTTTGGATTCGGCACCGCAAATCGTTCAAAAAATTCCATCGAATTTTCTCCTCTCAAAATATATTGCGAAAACTGCCAGATTCTAATTTATTCGTGAGCCGCATGTTCGGTATGCATTTCGCGTTCTTTTTCAGCATGCATTTTGTGTTCTTCCCCGGAATCCATTTCATCGTCGGAATGTTCATGCTCCGGTGCAGGAGAGAATCCCAGATGCGTTCCGGTGAAAGTCATTCTTCCAAGATGGCCTGGTTCCAATAATTGTTCAAACGTATCTTCCGTGAGGGGTTCAGCCGTTTCATGCACTTCATCCACCCACTCGTCAAATTTTGTTTGAGTCATGGCGGTAACGGTAAATGTATTTTCCGCAAAACCTTTACCACTAAAGTTTGCGTTCCGTCCCATATATTCCCCTGGCGTGTCCGCAGCCAAGTGGAGTGTCGTCACCATGTCCGCCATGGCATATTTTTGTCCGCCCAATTGCGGAATCCAGAAACTTGTAATCGGGCCAAACGAATAAAGTTTGAACTCGATTGGACGATCGGTTGGAATATACAGGTAGTTCACCGTTTCGATATCCTGTTCAGGGTAGCTGAAATGCCATTTCCAGTTGGAGGATGAAGCGTAAATCACCAATGGTTCCTGATCTTCATATCCTTCCGGTGTCGACTCGACAATATAGTTGCTTTTCACTGTGATAAAGGAAAGGATGGCGACAATAATAATTGGAACTCCGATAAGAATTCCCTCTAAAATCGGATTTCCCTCAATATGAGGGGGTTCATAATCGTCAGGCAGTCTGGATGCCCGATATTTGACAAGCATGTATACAAGTAAAACCATCACGACAATGACAATAAACGCCATAATACCAATGGAGATCATAATATCGCTTGCTTGCCGTTCCGCTTGTGGCCCTTTTGGATCCAACACTAATAAAGGTTCACAACCGCTAAGGAAGACGACAAGCATGGAAAGTAACAACAGTAGTGTTCCTTTGAGTTTCATTGAAGTGCTCCTTTCGATGGTCAAAAAGAAAAACCCTTTTCGACGTCCTAAAATATGTTTGACTCAATAATATATCAAAATAAAAAAATAAAAAGCGTTTACACTATGGAAATAGTAAAAATTCATAAATTGGACATTAATTGTTTCATAATTTGTCGATAAATCTCCATACATCAACCAATAAACCCATCCATGCATGTGATTGACATAAAATCTGGAATATATTATTTAAAAATAATTTTATCACGAGCGATGTCCAGGGATGGAAGCGAAAAAGGCGGCCGCCTTTTGCATCAAGTGACTTCATATTGTACATGCCCATCAAAATTTCTATATAATAAAGAATGGAATTCTATATTGAAAGAGAAGATGAAATCGATGAGTCATTTGATAGTTTCGAATTTGACGAAAACAGTAGGGGATAAAACGTTATTTAAAAATGTGGAATTTACGATTTACGAGGGGGAGCGGGCCGGACTGATCGGCATCAACGGAACCGGCAAATCCACCTTGCTTTCCATTTTGGCGGGAGAGCAGGAAGCGGATTCCATCGAGATGGATCATCCGAACAAATATCGCATCGCCTACCTGCCGCAAAAACCGGTTTTTGAAGAAAATGTGACGGTACTGCAAGCGGTCTTTTCCGGAAACTCGCCGATTTTGCAGTTGAACCGGGAGTATGAGGAAGTCGTAAAAGAATTAAGCCTTCATCCGGAATCGGAAACGTTGCAAAACAAATTGTTCCAGCTCCAGCAGCGGATGGATGCGGAAAAGGCATGGGATGTCAATGCCCTTGCCAAACAGGCTTTGACGAAACTTGGCATTGATATGTTTGATGAGCAGGTCTCCAATTTATCCGGCGGACAGCAAAAACGGGTCGCTTTGGCCAAAGTGTTGATTGAACCGGCCGATCTTTATTTGTTGGATGAGCCGACGAACCATCTCGATGCGGAATCGACGGAATGGCTCCAGGAAATGATTCTCCGGTTGAAAGGGGCCATCATTTTCATCACCCATGACCGTTACTTTTTGGATGAAATCGCGACGCACATTTATGAGCTTGCGGATCAAACCCTTTATCGCCATACCGGCAATTACGCCGACTTTTTGGAAGCCCGTGCGATTCGGGAAGAAAACAGACAGGCGACGCAGGAAAAACTCCGCAACCGTTACCGCAATGAATTGAAATGGATCCGCCGCGGGGCAAAAGCCAGAACCACGAAACAAAAGGCGAGAATCCAACGCTTTGAAGAATTGGAAAAGCAAATTGACCGAAATGCGGACGATGCAAAACTGGATATGTCCCTATCCACAACCCGTTTAGGGAAAAAGGTGTTGGAAGGCGTTTCTTTGTCCAAATCTTTCGGTGACCGTGTGATATTAAAGGATTTTGATTTCCTGATTCAGCAGGGCGACCGGATTGGAATTGTCGGAGCGAATGGTTACGGGAAATCGACTTTATTAAAAATATTGGCCGGGGAATTGGAACCGGATGCGGGGGAAGTGATCGTCGGCCCAACCGTGAAAATTGCCCACTTCCATCAGGTGCTGCCGGAAATGAATGAAAATCAGCGGATGATTGAATATATTCGCGAAGCGTCCAATGACATCACCGATTCGGAAGGGGTCCGCTATTCCGCTGCCCAAATGTTGGAGAGATTTTTATTCCCGTTACATACCCATGGAACGCCAATTGGAAAATTGTCCGGCGGGGAGCGGAAACGGCTCCATTTGTTGAGACTGCTGATGGAACAGCCGAATGTCCTGTTATTGGACGAGCCGACGAACGATTTGGATATTGAAACATTGGGCGTGTTGGAAGATTTTATTGAACATTTTCCGGGCGTGGTCATCACCATTTCCCATGACCGTTTCTTCCTAGACCGGATAGCGAAAAAGTTATGGATTTTGGACGGCAAGGGAAATGTGGAAGAGAGCTTTGATCTGTATACGGAATATTTGGCGAAGAAATCCGCGGTTGAAAAGTCGGAATCAAAAGCGGAAAAGCAAGAAAAACCGAAACAGGAAAAGCCGAAAACGGAGAAACGAAAGCTGACATACAAAGAACAGAAAGAATGGGAAACAATCGAAGAAACCATCGCCCAAGTGGAAGAGGCGATCGCCGAAACGGAAGAACTGATGGCCGGATGCGGTTCGGATTATGTGAAACTGCAAGAGTATACGGAAAAATTGAACGAGCTCAACGCGGAATATGAGCGCCTCATTGAAAGATGGACGTATTTGGATGAAATTGTCAATGGAAAATAAGGATTGAAAACGGAGGGGAAGATTCTTGAAGATTGTAACAATCGAACCGACGCCGAGCCCCAACACGATGAAAGTCGTGGTGGATGAAGAATTGCCATTCGGCAAAAGCTTTAATTATACGAAGGAGAATGTGGATGATGCGCCGGTTGAAATCCGGGAAATTTTAAACATTGAAGGGGTCAAGGGCGTTTACCGTGTGGCGGATTTTTTGGCGGTGGAACGGAATCCGAAATACCAGTGGGAAACGATTTTATCCCAAGTCCGCAACGCTCTCGGCGAACAAACGGAACATGTGGAACAGGGAGAGCAGGCGGTCGACCACTATGGGGAAGTGTTCGTCCATGTGCAAATGTTCCGGGGATTGCCGCTCCAAATCAAAGTGTTCGATGCTTCCGGCGAGCACCGGATTTCCACGGGGGATCGATTCATAAAAGCATTCCAACAAATCAAAATCGATAAAACCGATGAAAACTATATCATGGAACGGAAATGGGCAGACTTCGGTATCCGTTATGGAGATAAGGAAGAAATCGCCCAAAGCGTGTTGAGGGAAATCGAAGCGACCTATCCGGAAGAACGGGTTGCCCGCATTGTGGAAGCGGCCAATGCCAAAAAGCAGGAAACGGTCAAACGCAGAAAAATTACGGTGGAAAAATTTAGTGTGGAGGATTGGAAAGAACGTTTCCAAATGCTCGATCAAATCCCGGATCCCGATTTGGATGATTTGCCGTTGCTTGAGAAAGCGCTTGGGGATGAGCAAATGTCGATACGGAGACTTGCCACAGTATATTTGGGCATGATAGACGATAAGGCGGTTGTGCCACTCTTGATCCGTGCGTTGAAAGATAAAAGTCCAGCCGTTCGCCGGACAGCGGGGGATTGCATGAGCGACCTCGGTTTTGTGGAGTTTGAACCGGCCATGATGGAAGCGTTGAAGGATAAAAATAAATTGGTGCGTTGGCGCGCGGCGATGTTTTTATATGAATCCGGAACGGAGCGCTGCCTTCCTACATTGCGGGAAGCGGAAAACGATCCGGAATTTGAAGTAAGGCTGCAAGTGAAAATGGCCATTGCCCGCATCGAACAGGGCGAGGAAGCAAAAGGCTCCGTCTGGAAGCAGATGATGGAGAGAAATAATTAACATTATATAAGCGGGTTTGATGTTAAACTGCGTTCAGCTTCAGTGACATTAGACTAGAGAGAAATAATTAATGAAGAAAGTAAGGGCTTGTCCAGGGAAGAAGGACAAGCCCTTTTAATAAATTGGCGGGAATGACGGAATCCCGCTTTGAAGAAGATGGAAGAATGGATGTTTCAAACTTTGGAAGCATCCGTTTTTTTTTCGAGTGTCTTTGGATTGTGCATGAATGAACAAAGTTTATCCTAAAGGATCATCGCTGACGAAGAAAATAACAAGTGCCAGAAAGCGGATAATCGCCAAAGAAAACGGAATAATAGCCATCCGTCGAAGAATAATCGCCAAAATGGCAAATATAATCGCCGACGAACAAATTCATGAATCCCAAAAAGCTCACAGAAGTAAAGGAAAGTGGGCATTTCTAAGCAAAAGTCACACTCAACTCTTGGAGATTCCTCGCGCAACCAAAGCCCCTCACTCTGCCGCCATCTCTTTTTTCCGCACCCGCTTCGGTTTTAACACGGTATAAAAGATGCCTCCAAATACCAGCACAATGCCAATGGTTTGCAAAATGCTTGGACGAAATCCAAGAAGAATCGTATCCAACAAAATGGCCACCACCGGATCCACAAATGTCAAAACAGAAACGACAATCGTCGGCAATTTCCGGATGCTGTCAAAAAACAAATAATAAACAAAGCCCGTATGGATGATCCCCGTACCTAAAATAAAGAAAATATTTTTTGCCGACAAACCGTGAAATACCGAGAAATCACACATCGGCAAAAGCATCACGATGCCGACCATCGTTTGCAAAAAGGTCGTTGCATAAGGCGACAAACCTTTCAACGTCTTGCTTAAGAACATCGTCATGGCATAGCAAAACGCCGATAACAAGGCCCACAGAAAACCGGAATTCATAAATGCTTCCAAGGAATTCAGATGCTCAATGCCAATGATGAAAATGGAGCCGATAAAACAAACCGCTATGGCAAGGACATTCCCGATGGTGATGCGTTCCCTCAAAAAAATGGCCCCCAAAATCAACACGAAAATCGGTGCCAAATTATAAATGGAAATGGTGACGGATATGGACATTTCTTCAAACGCTTTAAATAAAAACACCCAGTTCAAAACGAGAAAAATCCCGCAAAACAATGTTTGAATGACCTCTTTTAGGTTCCAGGCTTCCGTCTTATGCCCGCCTGTCGCTAACCATAATCCTCCCAAAAACAACGTCGCGCAAATGCAACGTACAAACACAAGCTCCACCGCAGGAATCCCTGCATGAACCGTAAACAGGCCGATGGAACCAAAAATGGCCATGCTTGCCGCCAATTTGATCATTGCTGATGTGTTCACTGGACTTCCCCTCATCACAAGAATAGTGAGAAAAATCGGAAATAAAACAATATAAAATCTATTAAATAACATTTATATCAATTTGGCAATACTATTACAAAATACTATAAAGAAATGAAGCCTAATCAATATCTTTCTGTGTTAGAATAGTGTAGTATTTAAGAGAAAGTATATTTTATACAATAAATACAATGTAAACGTTTACTTTCAGCTTTTTTTGAAGAAAAGGAGACTGTTTCTTATGAAAAATAATGTCCGCATTGAAAAAGATTTTTTAGGTGAAAAGGAAATACCGGTCGACGCCTATTACGGTGTGCAAACTGTCCGTGCGACAGAAAACTTCCCAATTACCGGATACCGCATTCATCCGGAATTGATCAAATCACTTGGTATTGTAAAAAAAGCGGCGGCACTCGCAAACATGGAAGTCGGCTTATTGGATAAAACCATTGGCAAATACATTGTTCAAGCGGCGGATGAAGTCATCGAAGGAAAATGGGACGATCAGTTCATTGTGGATCCGATTCAGGGCGGTGCTGGAACTTCCATTAACATGAACGCCAATGAAGTGATTGCCAACCGTGCGTTGGAATTGATGGGCGAAGAAAAGGGGAAATATTCCATCATCAGCCCAAACAGCCATGTCAACATGTCCCAATCCACAAATGACGCATTTCCAACGGCAATACATATTGCGGTGCTAAGCTTGTTAGACCAATTAATCGACACTACGAAATCGATGCAAACGGCATTTTTGAAAAAAGCGGATGAATTCGCAGGCATTATCAAAATGGGGAGAACCCACCTGCAAGATGCGGTTCCGATTTTATTGGGGCAGGAATTCGAAGCATATGCCCGCGTCATTGCCCGTGACATCGAACGCATTTCAAATACAAAAAACAATTTATATGAAATCAACATGGGGGCAACGGCGGTCGGAACAGGATTAAATGCGGAACCCGAATATATCCGTATCGTGACGGACCAATTGGTGAAATTGAGCGGACATCCATTAAAAGGAGCCAAACATTTGGTGGATGCGACGCAAAATACGGATTGCTATACAGAAGTATCATCCGCATTGAAAATTTGCATGATCAACATGTCCAAAATCGCCAATGACTTGCGTTTGATGGCATCCGGACCGCGTGCGGGATTATCGGAAATCATCCTTCCTGCCCGTCAACCGGGATCTTCCATCATGCCTGGCAAAGTGAATCCGGTCATGCCGGAAGTGGTGAACCAAGTGGCATTCCAAGTTTTTGGCAATGATGTGACCATTTCTGCGGCTTCGGAAGCGGGCCAATTTGAATTAAACGTGATGGAACCGGTATTGTTCTTCAATTTAATTCAATCCATTTCCATCATGAACAACGTGTTCAAATCATTTACGGAAAACTGCTTAAAAGGTATCCAAGCGAATGAAAAACGCATGAAAGAATATGTGGAAAAAAGCATCGGCATCATCACGGCGATCAATCCGCATGTGGGCTATGAAACAGCGGCGAAATTGGCGCGCGAAGCATACCTCACAGGGGAATCCATCCGCAGCCTGTGCATCAAATATGGCGTATTAACGGAAGAACAATTAAATGAAATATTAAATCCATATGAAATGACACATCCTGGAATCGCCGGCAAGCATTGATGTGATTTACGAAAGGGCTCCATTATGATGGGGCCTTTTGTTTTTGGACTCATTGAAGGGAAGCATTAGTCGATGCGGGCCAAAATAAAAAACGGACGGGGAAACGTATTATTTTCCCCATCCGCTCTATCAGCAACTCCCATCCCCTTTAAATTATGGAGTTGCAATTTTGCTTTCGGACACCAGTTCCTTCAAAAACGCATCCCGCTGTTCGGGCGTTTGCTGCTCCCCTTCAAGCAACATGGCTCCCACTTTATAATCCGACAAATCTTTCTCCACAATAAATTGCAAGTTGATGTTCGCGTTCTTTTGTCCATTCACCGGGCAGGCGCCTTTGAACTCCACCACATGCTGACGATTATTCGTTTTAAAATAAACCCATTCTTCTTTGTCGCATTGGCCGTTTAAAGCGCTTTCCAAATTGACCGGTGCATCTTCCAAAGTAGCCCCTTTGATATAAGCTATATATTCATCCCCGTCATTGGGCCGATTCATATACCAGAAAAGAAAGATGATTACAATCGGGACAATCCATAGAACCGTTCTCTTTGATACATTTTGCATATCAAAAAACTCCCCCCACCTTTGTAATGAAATTATAACATTATGAGAATATAATTTCTATAAAAAGATATAGATTTTCTATTTGGAACGGCAAATATCTCGGATGTTCATGGCGCTCCGGCAAAGAGTTCATCCAATGATAAGAAAAACCATTATAATAACTATACAAGCTAAAACTCTAATTCAGGTGATTGCAGAAAATGAAACTCATATTGACGGAAAAACCATCTGTAGCGAAAAACATAGCGGATGCGTTAAACATAAAAACGAAAAAAGACGGCTATTTTGAAGGGAACGGCTACATCATCACTTGGGCGTTCGGCCATCTTCTCGAATTGTATGATGCGAAAGATTACGATCCGAAAATGAAAACTTGGAGAATGGAGTATTTTCCTTTCATCCCATCCAATTTCCAATACAAAGTGAAGGGCGATTTTGGGGCAAAAAAACAGCTGCAAATCATCCGGCAGCTCATCCAACGTCCGGACATCGAAATGATCATTTCCGCATGCGATTATGATCGGGAAGGGCAGCTCATCGGCGATACGATCATTTACCGGATGAAACCGGCAAAACCCGTCTTTCGCATGCTGCAAAATGAATGGACGCAGGAAGAGGTGCTGAAAGGCCTCCGGAATCTCATCCCCAATACAAACTTGCGGCCGCTATTGGATGCGGGCATTTGCCGCCAATGGGCAGACTGGGTGATCGGCATCAATTTGACTTCTGTCACGACCTTGAAATATCAGAAAGGTTCGGGCAGCGCGTTAAACATCGGAAGGGTTCTCCTTCCGACCCTAAAAATCATCTATGACCGCGACAAGGAAATCGAAAACTTTGTTCCCGAAAACTATTTCAAACTGGAAGCCACCTTCCAAACCTGTGATGGCGGCATGTATGAAGGCACGTATCATGAAAAGGGGGAAGAAAAATTCAAAGACCGGCAAACGCTGGAACAGATCCGACAGTCGCTGGCCGATCCGCAAGCCAGGAAAGCCCGCATCATTGATAAAACAGTGGAAAGGAAAAAGGAATATCCTCCTTATTTATTCAACCTGACCAATTTGCAAGGTTACATCACGGGCAAATATAAGGGCTGGACTTCGGACAAGGTATTGAAAGTGGCCCAATCCCTTTACGAAAAGAAATACATCACCTATCCGCGCACGGCTAGTGTCGTGTTGGAAGAAAGCTTGGAGGATAAAGCGAAAAAGGTGCTCGAAACGTTGAAAAAGGGCCTTCCTTATGAAGAAGAAATCGTCTTTGCCAAAAAGAAGCGGGTCTTTGACAATTCTAAAGTCGAGAGCCATAGCGCCATCATCCCGACGTACGTAAAACCGTCCTCCCTGTCAAAGGATGAAGCCATCGTCTATGATGCGATCAAAAACCGGTTCATTATGCAATTTATGCCCCTGGCAGAGCATGAAGAAACAAAAATCGTCACGAAAATGGAACACGCTGACGTCCACGGAATATTTATAACAAAGGGCAGGGTTCAACTGGTGGAGGGATGGCGGAAAGTTGAAAATATAGAGTCAAAGGACACGATTCTTCCAAATGTATCCCTCCATGAGGAAGTGGAAATCGTGGACCATGAACTGACTTCCCATGTGACAAAGCCGCCGAAGCACCATACGGAAAAAACATTGCTCAAAGTCATGGAAACATGCGGAAAAGGGATAGGGAGCGGGGAGCAGGAAAGCGAAGAAATCATGGCAAATGTCCTGAGCGGTTTCAGCATCGGCACCCCGGCGACGCGGGCGGAAACCATCAAAAAGTTGAAGACGGTCGGCTACATAACAACGAAAAACAAATACTTGATGTGCACCGAACTTGGCAGAAGATTGGTGGAAACCTTTCCTGTCAAAGAACTGTTTGATTTGGAATTTACCGGCCGATTGGAAAAGACGCTTGCCGATATAGAAAAACAAAAGTTTCACCGGGACCGGTTTTTGCAATTCATTTTCGATTTCACAAAAAAAACCGTACACATCATACAGCAAGAGGAAGAAATCATCTTAAATAAAGTGGAAAAGAAAACATTTGAACCGTTGGGGAAATGCCCTCTTTGCGGCAATCCGGTCATCGAAGGGCAAAAAGGTTTCGGCTGCAGCAATTGGAAAAGCGGTTGCAAATTCGTCATCTGGAAAAATGATAAATTCTTCGCTTCCATGAAAAAGAAACCAACCAAAACGATGGTGAAGCAGCTGTTGAAAAACGGGAAGGTGCTCGTAAAAGGCCTCACCAGCAAAAAAGGAAACAAATTCGATGCCATATTGCGTTATGAAAAACATCCGGATCAAGATCTGTTCAGTTGGAAAATGGAATTTCCCGATGCCCACAAAGGATGAGGAATATTCAATTTCATAATCCGTTTCAACGGAATTTGAATATGATAAAAATTGAGAAAAGGCCGCCAAGAAAGGCAGGAACATTTATTACATTTTTCGATTGAAATGATAAAATTTATCCATTAAAAATCTATGAAATAAAATGGATTTGGACTAGAAAAATCAAGTATATGTTATATAATAATACTACTAATCTAAAAATGAATTGACACCGGACATTCCAGCGTCACTAGCAATCGTGTACATCTATTTTCGGGATAGGTGTGCACGGTTTTCTTTTCAAATTATAGTAGGCAATGACGGAGTTTTTGAGACCTTCTCTTACGTATACTAGTGCAAGTTCATCTTCTCGTTTGAAATTTTGCAAAAATTTTTTATCTTTTTGATTAAAAATAGGCTTGACGTTTATTTGAAAAATTTGTACACTGTGAAAAGTCAAATGTTTTTTTGGAAAATACAATCTTGGAAAGTAAGGATTTGATGATGAGATGATAGTGTGTAAATTTGGTGGTACTTCGGTTGCAAGTGCAGAACAAATTCAAAAAGTGGCAAATATTGTGAAGGCGAATCCAAAAAGAAAAATTGTCGTGGTATCTGCTCCGGGAAAACGTTTCAGCGATGATATCAAAGTGACGGATTTATTGATCGATTTGGCGGACGCAGTGCTTCAAAACGGCGAAGTGGAAGCGAAACTGCAAAAGGTCGTAAACCGCTATAAAGAGATCGCGGAAGGCCTTGGATTAGACGAAGCCATTTCCGAAGTCATTGAAAAAGATTTGCGCGGACGTATCGCATCAAAAACGGATAAAGATTTATTCGTTGACAGTTTAAAAGCGAGCGGAGAAGACAACAACGCAAAATTGGTGGCGGAATATTTCAACTCCATCGGTTTGAAAGCGAAATATGTCAGCCCGAAAGAAGGGTTGGTCGTAAACGATCCGCCGGAAAGAACATTTGCACTGCCTGAAACATACGAGAATTTGAAAGACCTTGGAAAAGGCGAAGAAATCGTTGTTTTCCCTGGATTTTTCGGATATACGAAAGATGGCGTTTTGCGCACATTTGACCGCGGCGGTTCCGATATCACGGGTTCCATTTTGGCGGCCGCAGTAAAAGCGGAATTATATGAAAACTTTACAGACGTGGATTGCGTATTTTCCGCAAACCCTAAAGTGGTGAACGATCCGGTTGGCATCGAAGAAATCACGTATCGTGAAATGAGAGAACTTTCTTATGCAGGTTTCTCTGTATTCCATGATGAAGCGTTAATCCCGGTATTCAAATTTGGTATTCCTGTAAACATCAAAAATACAAACAATCCATCAGCACCTGGTACTCGCATCATGCCAACACGCAAACCAAACGGACGTCCGGTTATTGGTATTGCCGCTGACCACGGATTCTCGACTTTATATGTATCCAAATATTTGATGAACCGTGAAATCGGCTTTGGCAGAAAACTATTGCAAATCATCGAGGAAGAACAAATTTCCTATGAACATACGCCATCCGGAGTGGATGACATTTCCGTCATCATCCGTTCCAACCAATTGACGCCTGAGAAAGAGGAACGCATTGTCAAACGGGTGAAAGAAGAGCTTCATGCGGATGATGTATATTTCCGTCACGGATTTTCCATGATTGTAATTGTCGGAGAAGGAATGCGCAAAAACAAAGGATTGGCTGCAAGAGCGGCTTCAGCGATTTCAAAAACCGGAGCAAATATCGAAATGATTAACCAAGGTTCTTCCGAAGTGAGCCTTGTGTTCGGTGTTCTGCAAGAATATGAAGATCAATGCTTGCGCGCACTATATGAAGAATTTTTTACGCCCGTAGCGATTTAAAAATAGATGAAAAGCGGAGTGGAAATCGGTGAGTTTTCCGCTCCGCTTTTTTGTTTGAAATGATTTTGGAGTATAGAATTGATTTTCCGTCAAATCGGGAGGGGAATCCTTGGCCATGAAGGAAATGTTGGCTCTCACGGGGACTGGATATCCGCCAAATTGGGAGGGGAATCCGCCAACCATGGAAGAAAATCCGCCAAAGTCCTGAACAAATCCGCCAAGGGGGAGAAGTTGGTCCTCTGTGGAACGGGATATCCGCCAAAAGGGAAGGAATATCCGCCAACCATGGAAGAAAATCCGCCAACGTCGGGAACAAATCCGCCAAGGGGGAGAAGTTGGTCCTCTGTGGAACGGGATATCCGCCAAAAGGGGAGGGGAATCCGCCAACCATGGAAGAAAATCCGCCAAAGTCCTGAACAAATCCGCCAGGGGGGTGAAGTTTGTCCTCTGTGGAACAGGATATCCGCCAAAAGGGAAGGAATATCCGCCAACCATGGAAGAAAATCCGCCAAAGTCGGGAACAAATCCGCCAAGGGGGAGAAGTTGGTCCTCTGTGGAACAGGATATCCGCCAAATTGGGAGGGGAATCCGCCAACCATGGAAGAAAATCCGCCAAAGTCGGGAACAAATCCGCCAAGGGGGAGAAGTTGGTTCTCTGTGGAACAGGATATCCGCCAAAAGGGGAGGGGAATCCGCCATCCATGAAAGGAAATCCGCTAAAATCGCGAACAAATCCGCCAATGGGGAGAAGTCGGTTCTCTGTAGAATGGGATATCCGCCAAATTGGGAGGGGAATCCGCCATCCATGAAAGGAAATCCGCTAAAATCGCGAACAAATCCGCCAATGGGGAGAAGTCGGTTCTCTGTAGAATGGGATATCCGCCAAAAGGGAAGGAATATCCGCCAACCATGGAAGAAAATCCGCCAAAGTCGGGAACAAATCCGCCAAGGGGGAGAAGTTGGTCCTCTGTGGAACGGGAATCCGCCAACCATGGAAGAAAATCCGCCAAAGTCCTGAACAAATCCGCCAGGGGGGTGAAGTTTGTCCTCTGTGGAACAGGATATCCGCCAAATCGGGAAGGGAATCCGCCAACTATGAAAAAATATCCGCCAAAGTCACGAACAAATCCGCCAAGGGGTAATAGAGAATCGCTCCGAAATAGCTAGCCGATCAATGAATCTGTGGGTCCTTTTTTCCATTTTTCCTGCATTTTCCGCAAGTAATTTAATATGTTAATATAAAAAGATAGTCTAAAGTATTAAAAAGCTTTATAATATTTGTGAAGGGAGTGAATGTATGGAAAAAAAGGAAGTGATTTTTTATCCGGAAAATCCGGTGACCCGTTTTTTATTTAACGACACGCGTTCCGCCGCCATTTGGCTCATCATCCGCCTCTATTTGGGATGGGCGTGGTTGGAAGCTGGAATCCATAAAGTGGCCGATGATGCCTGGACCGGAAAGAATGCCGGAGCAGCGGTAAGCGGCTTCTTGAAAGGGGCTATTGAAAAAGCTTCCACGACCCATGATGTGATGGGCTGGTATGCCGCATTTCTTGAAACATTCTGCCTGCCAAACGCTAAGATTATCAGCTTTATGGTAGCTTATGGGGAAGTGCTTGTTGGACTTGGACTTATAGTCGGATTATTTACAGCCATCGCCGCCTTTTTCGGCGTGTTAATGAACGTTGCTTTCTTATTTGCAGGAACGGTCAGCTCGAATCCGCGATTGTTGCTGCTCGGAATTCTCGTCATGCTTGCATGGAAAGTGGCAGGATGGTACGGACTGGATCGCTGGGCATTATTGAAACTGGGCACACCTTGGGGAAAAATCAAAAAAGAAGAAAATGCAGAAACATCGATGTTCAATACATAATCCATATGGTAGAATAATGATAATGATTACAATAAAACGTTGCTTGACAGGCAACGTTTTTTCATGAGAAAAAGGTGAAAATGATGAAAGTAGTATTTGTCTTGACAGCAACCGGCCAGGAATTGCTTCAAATGGTCACCGACGATGTAGCGGGACTTCTTGCCGCTGTGAAGGGCGAGTATGTCACATTTCCTTTCGGCACGTTTAAATACGATTTTCATTCCCTCGATTTTTATATTGAAGATAATGAATACCATCAAGAATTGGTAATCTATTTAAAAGAAGAAGAAGAGCGGAATACGGTGAATGATTTTGTCATTGATGTGGAATAGGGAGTGCCTTCTTGCGGACTCCCTGATCCCTCGAAAATAGAGTGTTGAATACCCACTGCAATATTTTTCCTCAGTTTGACAATATTTATGGAGCATTTTGCGTTCTTTGAGGAACGCAATTTGTTTTTTTATGTAAAATAATTATACTCCAGGAGATTGCCTTCTCGACAAATGAGGTGTTTTCATTGATCAATGCCATCGGAGGAATTGGGATTTTTTTATTGGGCATGTCATTGCTCACGAACGGTTTGAAAGAGATTGCGGGGGAAACGTTGAAAAAATGGCTGCATACTTTCACGAAAGGCACATTGACTTCCCTCTTAACCGGATTTGTCATGACGGTGCTGGTTCAGTCATCAACCGCCACCACGATTTTGACGGTCGGTTTTGTAAGTGCCGGGCTTCTCACCTTTGTGCAGTCCATCGGGATCATCATCGGCGCCAATATCGGAAGCACCAGCACCGGCTGGATCATTTCCTTGTTAGGATTTAAAATCAGTCTGCAAGCCATGTCGCTTCCGATGATTGCGCTGGGTGTGCTGATCCAATATGTGGCCCCAAGCGACATCAAAAAATATGGCGGCGTTTTCACCGGTTTTGGACTGTTGTTTTTGGGGATTGATTTGCTGCAAACAGGGATGGAGTCGGCCCAAGAATGGATTTCCTTTGATTCATTCGATACGGAATCGTGGCTGTCCATCCTGCTGCTCATTGGCATCGGCATATTGATGACCATCATTATGCAGGCTTCCAGCGCGGCAATGGCGACGACCCTCACCGCCTTGTTTGCGGGAGCGATCGATTTTGAACAGGCGGCGTATCTGGTGGTCGGCCAAAACATCGGAACGACGGCAACGGCGATTGTCGCATCGTTCGGTTCTTCCATTGCCGCAAAACGAACAGCGGCGACCCATCTGTTGTTCAATGTCGTAACCGCTGTCATCGTGACAGTATTTATCGGCTACATATTGCAATTGGTGGAGTTCATGACGGTTGGGCTGGTCGGAAGTTTTGATGAAACGGTGGGGCTCGCTTTATTCCATACGTTATTCAGTGTATTGGGAGCGATCATTTTTGTTCCATTTACAAAGCAGTTTTCCAAATTATTGATAAAGATGTTGCCGGAAAAAGCCAATGCATTGACACGGAATCTGGACGATCAATTGGTCTCCATTCCATCGGCCGCCCTCGAAGTGGCTTATCAAACGTTGCTGCAAATGATGAAGCAGCTGACGGATGCCATTTTGGAATTGATTGAAGCGAAAAAGGGAACGGGCAGTTTCGAGAAAAAGGTGAGGGAAGTGGAGGCCGCCATTGTGGAAATCCGGAAATTCCTCAATGAAGTGCAGTCGGATTCCGCAAGACTCCGGAATCAGCATGTGGCGATCATTCATGTGCTTGACCACATCACAAGGCTGGTCAGCGTGCTGAGGGAACATCAAAAAGTGGAAGGCATTTATCATCATGAAAAGTTGATGAAACGATTTTCCAAAACGCTGGAGCAAATCAATGAAAGCTTCGGCAGTGAAGAAACGCTCTCGGCCATGGAGCAGGAGCTGGAGAAAACGGCCCACACCATTGCGGAAGAGCGGCGCACCCGCAGAAGAAAATATTACGAACGGACAGCGGTTCGGGAGACGGAACTGGAAGTGGCCATGTCCAAAGTGCAGGCGCTGCTCTGGATTGACCGCCTCGTCTATCATTACTGGCGCGCCTTTGCGAGATTGGTGGAGTTTCAGAAAGGTGCGGAAATCGAGGAGTCGACAAATTTCCGTGATGTGGAGACGATGTAGGGGAATGAAATATGGTTTCATTTTAAACGCTCGGGTGTCTGGGACATCCGGGCTGTTTTTTGTAAAAGGAGATATTCTGAGTTGGAAAATATGATAAAATATTCCTAAATCCATTTTATTTTTTCGGCTGGTTGTCAAGATCATCCAGTTTCATAGTTGTTTAGTAGATAATGATTTGGAAAGGTTGGTAGTTTGTATGGGTATTTTGACAAAATTATTTAACCGCAATAAAAATCGGGTAATCGGATTATACGGTTGAAAACCATTAATTTATAATATTTGTTCATGTATATAAAAAACGGATTATTGAGTTGAAGACTACCATAACAGGTGGTCTTTTTTAATACACAAATAAATTTATAAATATTTATACTTACATGGTTGACAATGTGAAGAATTGCTTAACGCTTCTGCTGATGTATCTAAAAAGCTATTTGGTCTTGCTAATGTCAATTGGTCAGCATACCCAGAAACTATGGTCAATCACAGTATGTTTAAGGGGGCAAATCAATGAGTAACCTTTCACTTGTTAAATCAGCTCCTTTCGGTTCAATGCAATGTGATTTTTACAGCGATAATAACGAAGTCTTTATGACCAGAGAACAAATCGGTACAGCGTTAGAATACTCTGAACCGAGGAAGGCGATTCAAAAGATTCACGAACGCTATAAGCACCGTTTAGATAAATTTTCAGTTGTCACCAAACTGACGACAACTGATGGCAAAGCCTACGACACTATTCTTTATACTGCAAAAGGTGTCTATGAAATCTGCCGATGGAGCAGACAACCAAAAGCTGATGCGTTCTTCGACTTCGTATATGACGTTCTGGAAGGTCTTCGCAAGGGCGATTATCAAATCACTCCAACTGCCCCCAAACTGACGGTGGTTGAAGGTGATGAAGCTCGTAAACTTGAATTAGAAGCTCGTATTCGTAATGCAAAGACCAGACAAGCGAGATTGCTCGTAAATGTAGCTGACAAGTTCAAAGACATTCTCCCAAAGGAACAGATTCAGATACTCATAGGAAACGCCACAGAGCTTATTTCAGACGTTCCAATGCTTCCTAAACCCGAAATACCTAAAACCTACACAGCAGGGCAAATAGGGGCAATTCTGGGCGTTTCAGCCAACAAAATAGGTCGTATCGCCAACAAGCATGGATTAAAAACCGATGAATACGGTATATGGGTTCTCGATAAGTCCCGACATTCAGATAAGCAAGTTAGCTCGTTCCAATACAACGAGAAAGGTAAACGTAAAATCACAGAACTATTACAACAAGAAGGGCAATGATAGTCATGCACAATGAGCTTAATTTAGATTTGTATAACATTAAGGACTGGAAAGAAGATGATTACAATTACAACTTCTTGGTGGAGACGATCCTGTCTCCACCTGCTTGTCCTATGGGTTGTCCGCCCGACTTTCAAAGATTCGGGCGTAAGAAACAGCTTTATATGGACACCACCATGCACAGTAAGCGTGTTGGCATTACAGTTGACCGTAAAAGGTTTAGATGCAAACAATGCAGTCATACCTTTTGGGAAACACTGCCCGATATGGATGATGTCCGTTTTATGACCAATAGACTGTTAAATACATTCGTGACGCTTCTCTCAAACGCACTTTTACAAGTATTGCAGAAGAGATTGGCGTTGATGAAAAAACAGTCCGTAATATCTTCCGAGACTATGTGGCTGAACTGGAACAAGAGATTTCATTTGAAACTCCTGCTTGGTTGGGTATGGATGAAATCCATATCTTAAAGAAACCAAGATTCGTTGTGACAAACATACAGCATAGAACAGTCATTGATATTCTGAAAAATCGTGAACTTGGTACAGTTATCCCTTATCTGCGTTCTTTGCCCGATAAGGAACGAATCAAATACGTCACTATTGATATGTGGAACCCTTACCGAACAGCAGTGAATCAAGAGCTTCCGTGGGCCACAATAGTCATAGATAAGTTCCACGTTGTCAAAAAGGCTAATGAAGCTCTGGAAAAGTTCAGAAGGAGTTACAAGAAAGACCTTCCTACAAAGCAACGTAGGCAGTTAATGCGTGATAGATGGGTTCTTTTATCTCGTAAACGTGACCTTAAACCTGAAGACCTTTTCCTACTGGAAACATGGACTGGATACTTCCCTCTATTAGCCGAAGCCTATGAACTAAAAGAGGAACTCTTTGACATATGGGACTTAGAGAAAAAAGTCGAAGCCTATCACAAGTTTCAATCATGGAAACAAAAGATACCAAAGGAACTTAAACCCCACTTCCAAGAACTCATTACTGCTTCTGAGAATTGGGAAGAAGAGTTCTTTGCGTACTTTGATAGTCCTAAGAAACTTACCAACGCATACACAGAAGGCTTAAATAGCCTCATACGCCATTGTAATCGAATGGGTAGGGGTTACTCCTTTGAAGCCCTTAGAGCCAAAATACTGTTTACTGAGGGCTTTAGGAAACAACGTAAGACACGTCATTCTAAACGCTCGGATATGACAGGTGCATTTGGCAACGTAATGTCCAACTACGGAAACTTTTGGGATGACATTGCACAGTGGCCACCAGTTACACTTGGAGCAGACATTTCAACTTTAGTGAGAGCGATGGAAGAGGGAGAGTTTTAACCCTCTTTCAACTCACTAATCCGATTACCCTATTTTTTATTCTATTTTGAATAAGACGGACGTGAAAAATAAGAAGATTAAACGTTTATGGATTAATTCGCTAGAAGTAGAAGAAGTAAGAAAAGGTTTTAATAGCTTATTGGATAATTCAAAAGACTTATTGATGTATGAAGAAGCAAAGGCTCGTCAAATCAGTGATTGGCTCGTTGGGATGAACGCCAGTCAATTATATAGCTTGTTAATGCATGAAAAAGGTGTGAATATGACGTTGTCGGTTGGGCGTGTTCAGAGCCCTTTATGTTATCTCATTTATCAGCGCCAAAAGGAAATCGAACAGTTTGTTTCGAAACCATTTTTTGAACTAGTTGGTGAGTTTAAAACAGCAAACGGTATGTATATGGGGAAAGCTAAAAACATTCGAACGGATACGATTGAACCATTACAATCATTTGTTGAGGACAACGGTTGTTTACTTGATTCAGAAATAAGTGGTATGGTTGTCTCTGTTGAGAAGAAAGAAAAACGTGTAAAATCTCCTAAATTGCATTCGTTATCAACGTTACAAACGGTTGCCAATAAAAAGTGGAAGTATAGTCCTGCAAAAGTATTAGAAGTGATGCAATCTTTATATGAGAAGAAATTAGTTACTTATCCACGTACCGACTCCAATTATATTACGGAAAATGAATTTTTGTATTTAGTTGAGAATCTCGAACGATATAAAGAGTTGTTAAACGTTACGTTTGAAGTAAATTTAAAAGTTAATAAACGCTATGTCGATAATTCGAAAGTACAGGAGCATTATGCAATTATTCCAACGAAAACTATACCGTCTGATACGAATCTGAACGGTCTGACAACAGAAGAAAAATCGATTTATGAAGAAATCGTACTTACAACACTTGCGATGTTTCATCGAGATTATGTTTATGAAGAAACGAAAATACTTACTTCTGTAAATGATATTGAATTTGAAAGTATTGGGAAAGTTGAAATTGATAAAGGGTGGAAACTGTTATTTACAAAATCAGTGGAAGGTATCGAGAAAAAAGAAGACGATCCCGTACTTCCTGTTGTAGTTGTTGATGAAAAGGTAACAAGTTTGTTACATTCAAAGGAAGCTTGTACCAGCCCACCTAAACCATATACAGAAGGGGGCTTAATTAATTTAATGAAAACCTCGGGGAAAATGGTAGAAGATGAAGAAGATTCTGCAATTTTGAAAGAAATTGAAGGAATTGGAACAGAAGCTACTCGTGCAAGCATTATCGAAACAGTTAAAAAGAATGGCTATATTGATATCAACAAGAACATAGTTTCGATTACGAAAAAGGGTGAGCTTCTTTGTGAAGCCATCCATAACACCATGCTTGCAAGTCCTGCAATGACAGCAAAGTGGGAAAGTTACTTGAAAAAGATTGGTGAAGGAAGCGGTACAAAAGAGGTCTTCGTTGCACAGACGAAAAGGTTTATATCGGATTTGTTAGAAACCGCACCAGCTGCAATGCAAGAAATCGAAACGGTATCATTTGCTCAAGAACAACAGACTGATCACTTTGGTAGCTGTCCGTCTTGTCGAAAAGGAACGATGATAGATCGAAAGACATTTATCGGTTGTAGCAATTATCGTAACGGTTGTAAGTTTACGATCAATCGAACGATTTTAGGGAAAAAGTTAACAGACAAGCAGGTCACAGATTTATTGGAAAAAGGAACTACATCCATGATTAAAGGGTTTACATCAAAAGCAGGAAAGTCGTTTGATGCAAAATTAACGATTACCGATGGGAAAGTTTCATTTGTGTTCGAAATGTAGGTTTGAAATAAAGTCATACCGGTTCCTCCTTGTATTGAAGTGATCGCTAATAGTTAGACACGGTCATTTTCCCCATAGAAAAACTGCACCTCCAATGTTAGATAGTGACTAATAATTGGGGTGCAGTTCAATCCGCTTTACTGTGGGATTTTGTGTTGATGGTGAATAATCTAGGTTAGAATCTAAACTGATTTAAGAATAAAAGCTCTACTAGCAAAAAAGAAATAATTAATATCCCTACTGAGAATAGGGTAATAGTTAAAATTTTATAATTATTACTATTAGGTTTACTTTCTGCTAGTATTGATTCAATGTATTTAATTTTGAAGTAATAACTTAATATAAATAATATAGATATGATTAACCAAACTAATAGTCCCATATTACACCTTTATCATTATAATTAATTTTAATCACCAACTTAATACAGCGTAGGAGTTTAAAGTTGTATTTCTAAGCACAGGAGTAACAGCTAGACCTACTGACGGGTAAACTGTAAAAGATGGTGATAATGAGATTGTGTAATGACCATATCTCACAAGTACATTAAATAAACCTTGTGATTTCTTAGTATAAAGGTATTGCCCAACATATCCCTTGTGCTCTGTAAAACCAATTCCACTCTTTAAATTAAATCTAAACCCTACTCCTGATAAAGATGCAACTTTATCAGGTTGTGTAGCTGATTTACCAGTTTGCCATCCGAATGCACTGTATGGACCATCCCTATATAAATATTTGGCTTCATATTGTGCAATATCCCCTCTACTACTTATTGGAAACGATAGCTCTGCAGACTCCGGCCAACCAATAGAAAGTGCATCAGTCCATCTACTTGGAGGACTTTTAAGCCAATTAAAATTACCGTACACATACAGTTTCTTTTGACCAGCTCTGTCACTTTTGACTTCAAATGCAGCTGCGCCTACAGTAATGTCTGTATCTTTTTTGACTAATGGCGAAATCTTATTTATTCATTACTTTGATCTAAAACTAAATGTTCTTGATTAAAATAGATTTTTTTTGCATTATTATTTATTAATTGATGTAGAACTTCTACAGGAAATTCGTTAATTTCACTATCAGTAAGACCTACATCATTAATCAAAATCGTAATTTCCTCATCTTTTAGTAAATCAATAGTTTTACTTTCATTAGCGTTTGCCATTAAAGCATTAGAAAATAAGAAAATGGAAAAGAAAAACAGGAAGCTTTTTAGTCTCAAGGTAATTCCCCCTTTTAGTTTCAATACTATTGAAATAATTAATAGTAATTCCTATAACATAAGAATTGTTGATTAACCAGTTAGTAATAGACCAAGAACTTAACAATAATTAAATCTATCATATCCACACCTCCTTTTTTGTATATATTACCATATATTAGAATTAAATGGAAATTACATTTTATAACGTCTGCTTAAAATAAAAATCAAAAAAGGAAACCAACGAAAAAGGTATGTTATTTTTGTAAACGTCAAACCAATGATATGAGAACTTACAAAGATGAGTATAATCAGACAATCAAAGTTTGCCCATTATGTGTTGAGTATGCCGAGAGAAGATTGTATATAAAACCGTGACAAATACTACATAGCAATGTGGTGTACATAGGTAATGAATGAAGCGGCCTTTGATGCCCCTTTGTTCTTGTCGAGTAAGTAATTTTTCAAGTGGCTTAGAAAAGCAAATATATTATAATGGCAATAATGGGGGATTTTCAGTTTTTATCAACTTGTAAAATATGAAGGACATTTTGATAGGCTTATTCTAAAATTGAAGCAGAACCAAATGTAAAGCAGATTGCAGATTATAAAGAACAATCACCCCATTAAAAGTGGGGGCAAGGGGGGAAAAGTCATAACACTTTTACTTGAATCAATTTCATAAATCATAGTATTTCTGAAGTATAGAGTACCCCACTACCGTCGCATAAAGGATGTCTGAATTTTCAGTTTTATTTTTTCTGGACTTTAGAGAAAAAACGAAAACACCTAAGCGAGGGTAGTAGACATCCATTTTTTTACTATAACCTATGACTTGTGTAACAACGACTGACAACCCTTTATGGGACGCCGTTTCCTTCGATTTTTCGTAACCAAATGTGAGCGTATTTCCACAAAGAAGCCTTCAAATAGCGACTAATTTGTAAGTAACTGCGTTCGCTATTCGTGTTCAGCTGAGCTAAAACATTCAGACAGTACACTATCATGGCTACGTACACTTGATGATGTACAGCTTGTTCACTGTGACCAAAAAACTTTTTAATGTTCAGATGTTGTTTCATCCATTTGAAAAAAAGTTCGATTGCCCAACGTGATTGGTAGGTTTCTGCAATTTCATCTGCGTCAATGTCAAACCGATTTGTCAGTAAATGAAGCTCATTTCCTTTTGTATCATGCAATTTGAGTAAGCGAAACACGTTTTCAGAACGATTTTGTGGTGTTCCAATGACAACCATTTCATCAGAGAATACGGGTGAATCTTCTGGTAACGAAAAGGATTCTAACACTCGGACAACAGCGTTTTTACGCAAACGGGTCACAAAGAAATAGCCATCTTCCGTCATTTGATCAAAGCGCCTATAATCCAAGTAACCACGATCAAACACGTACATGCATTCTTTGTCATCCACGAATACTTCTAGTTGACCACGATCATGTTCGTTGGCATTCGTGAGTACGGCTTTATCTGGATAGGAGAGTCCTTTTTCCATAAAAACAAGTCGTAAGTGAAGATTTACTCCTGATTTTGTTTTTCGAAACTCTGCCCACTTATGATTGGTCAAATGAAGCGGTAATGTACTCGAATCAATGATTTTCAAAGGCGTTGTCACTTTTCTTCTTGTTTGGAAATTGGTTTTCCGGTGAATTTGTGCCACTAAATCGAGAAAAATCGTTTGAAAGAACTCAGTTGGGATGGTATGGATTCGTCTCCCTAACTGTGAAAAACTAATCGATTCCAATCCCGTTGCTCGTTGTAATTCTTCTAAAAAGACAGCGTCACTCAACGCCCGTAAACTCTCGGTTTCATGGAGTTGGGCATATAAAAGCAGTTTCATAAATGAAGCCATATAAAGCTTCTTGGTATAGTGATTTAATTGATGTGTTTTCACTAGGTCGTCAAATAATGGACGATGAATCGGTGAAAACCATTGTTCAAATGATGTTTTTCGTGTAAACTTATCCATGCTTTTGTCCTTTGTATTGGATTTGGATGGTTTACTACCACCCAACCATTATAAAGGCTTTTTTTGTGTTTGGATTATATTTCAGAAAATTCGGTTTATTTGAAGGCGTTAAATTATTTTAATGCGACGCTAGTGATAAAAATTCCAATCAAAAAAAACTCCCGAAGTGACGCAAAGGGCCTTTCAGGAATGGCGGATTCAGTTATTATATCATTAGAAATCGTTCTTGATTGAACGTAAATGGTTGAGGTCCAAAAATCCAATACGTTGAGGGCTTTTGGGAGGTGAGATGTTCCATCCTCATTTCAATTGGATTCAATCTTATCAAAAATGGCAAAAAATGATAAAAATGTAATTATCTAAAAAATGGAGGTACAACATGAAGAAACTTATATTCGCAGCATTATTATTATTGATCGCCCTTCTTACAGCGTGCAATGCAGATGAGGAGGGCAAGGCAAACGAGGCTCAACAGCAGGAAAAGGAAACGGATAGCGAAGGCATCAATGTCGACAAAGGGTTATTCAATGTGGAAGTGACATTGCCGGCCAGCTTCTTTGAAGGCGGGGATATTGATCAGTCTATTGCGGAAGTGGAAAAAGAAGGGATCGAAGTGACGAAGAATGAGGACGGATCCCTTACTTACAAAATGTCGAAAACAAAGCATAAGGAAATGATGTCCGAGATGAAAACATCCTTGCTCGAAACAATCGAGGATTTGAAAAATGGCGAAGATTTTGCATCGATCAAAGATGTTGAATACAACAAGGATTTCTCTGAATTTACGTTATGGGTGGACAGAAATGAATATGAAAACAGTTTCGATGGATTCGCCGTTTTTGGATTGGGTCTATCGGGCGCAATGTATCAGCTGTTTGACGGCGCCGATCCGGAAAACTATAATGTCAGACTCGTTGTGAAAGATGAGGCGACCAAAGAAATCATCGGCGAAGCGAATTATCCGAAAGATTTGGAGAAAATGGAAGAGTAATAAATAGGAGGTTATCACGATGAAAAAATGCTTTTATCCTTTTGCGATTTTCATGTTATTCCTTTCATTGACGGCATGTGGTGAAACGACGGAGGAAAAATTGGACGGAGCTGTAGAGAAAACGGAAACCGAACAACCGGCGGAAGAAACACAAGCGGATCAGGCGTCGGAAAATGAAAACGACATGAATCAAGTGATTGTCGATAATGATAACGTGAAAGTGACACTTGTGAAAATTGTAAAGAAAGAAGATTCGATTTGGGGCAGATCGGTAGAAGTGGTTTTCGATGTTCAAAACAAACGGCAAGAATCCATTGAAGTGCAGGCACGGAGCGTTTCTGTGGACGGACGCATGGTGGATGAGACGTTATTGGTCATGAGCCAAGAGGTGGCACCGGGCAAATCGGCCACTGCCAAGTTGAAAATCGAGGAACTGGATGGATATGAATTCCCGGAGTTTAAAGAAAACTTGGAAATGACCTTGCATATTTTCTCTTGGGATAATATGGATTATCAAGAAAATCATCCGGTCAAAGTGACATTTTAAAAGTAAGCCGCTCGAGATGAACAACAAGTCCTTATTGATGGAAAACAACCTTGTAATGATTCGTATATTTAGAATGCCAATTAGTCTGTCAATTGGTATTCCTTTTTTATTGGTTGGATAGCATTGATGATTATGTGTCAAAATCAAAGATTATATATTTTTGTTAGCATTTTTTTATCAACCCGATATTAGTAAATTGACAATAGTATATTCGTTTAAACAGTACTGTATAACCATTTCTTAAAAGACAGGCTAAACATCTGCAGTTAACTATTCTTTCATCAATAATTTAAGTGCCAAAATCATAAATATTCGGATTTTGGCACTTTTTCATGTACGGCCGGCACCGGTGTAATCTCCGGGGTGCAAGTTCCGAACAGTACTTCTCCAATTTCCATCCCTATTTCCAATCCTTCTTGTCTCCATATCTCTGCTAATGTCACAACTAATTCACTCCCTTTTTCCGTTTCTATGTATTCAATCACTATGCCTTTCCGATTCGACAACAATGGATGATATTGCGTACAATAAAATGTACTGAAATTGCGATGTCAATTTATTGAAACATTTATAAAACAAACCAATGATTGTTTATAATGGAATTAAGAATGAATGGAAAAGCGGTGGTTGAATGAAGTATAGACGAATCTTGGCGATTATTGAATATTTATGGAAATATTCTTCCAAACAACATCCGAAGTCGATTGAAGATATTTTGCAATATTTGGAGATGCATCAAATTGAAGGCGGATTAAAAGCGGTTCGAAATGATTTGAAGTTTTTGACTTCGGGGGAATCGTTCATTAAAGTGGAAACAAGCCAAAGCGGAAGAAATCAATTTATACATTATTGGATTGCGGATCGATTTTTTGAAATCCATGAGCTGCGCTATATGATGGATGCCATTTCTTCCGCCCGTTTCATATCCGAGAAAGAAACGCAGCAAATCATCGAAAAGTTGAAAGCCTTTGTTTCCGAAGATGAAGCGGTTTTATTGGAGAACCAGCTGGTCCATACCTTTGCGAAAATCGACAGTCCGCAATTTGCCAACACGGTTCAAACCATTCACCAGGCCATTGCCGAAAAGCGGGTCATTCAGTTCCAATATGGAAGATACTCCGCCGAGAAGGAATTTGTGCTATCCGGAAGCCCGGATCCCAAAACATACCTCATCCATCCATATGGGATTATTTGGAATGAGGAGATGTATTATTTGATTGGATATAACACGATAAAGGAAGGTATCCACCATTATCGGATTGACCGGATCAGGGATATCCGCATGCTGGAACAGAAATTTGCCGTGCAGCCGGGCTTTGATATCAACAAGTATCGCAATCTGTTGTTTTTCATGTTTGGCGGGGAAGAGTCATCCATTGAAGTGATTTTTAAAAATAATTTGGCTCCCGCCGTGATTGACCGCTTTGGCCTCCATGCCGACATCAAAAGGGTGGATGACGAGCATTTCAGATTAATCACAAGAGCCATTATCAGCAAAGGACTGCTACGCTGGCTACTTTCGTGGGGCGCCGATGCGAGAGTGGTGCATCCAAAGCGGCTGGTGGAAGAGATGGAGAAGGAAGCGGAGAGGTTGTATGAACAATATCATGGGAAGAGAGGGTTGAAGTGAACATTAAATTGTATTATGCCATAGCCATCAATTCCACTTTTCCAAGACTCTTTGATTTCTCAGATACAAGTATCACACTTCGATGCAGTATAATTTTTTGTAATAGAATGTATTTTGCAATAGAAAAGTGCAGAGAAATGCAATTAAAAATGCAGAGGTTTGCCACCCATTTAATTCCTTTTCGACAATGCGTGGGACAGTCTATAGCTCTCGCCATGAAAAGAGATGATATGGGCGTGATGAATTAGCCTGTCCACTAACGCTGCTGTTAAACGAGAATCTGTAAAGATCCGGTTCCATTGACTAAATTCTAAGTTAGATGTAATAATTACGCTTTTCTGTTCATAAAACTCCGATATAATTTGGAATAATAATTCAGCTCCTTCTTTACTAAATGGTAAGTATCCCATTTCATCTAAAATGACCAAATCAACCTTCTCCATCCGTTTTCTAAATGCTGATAAACGGTTGTTACGTAAAGCTTGCTCTAATTCCTCAACTAGGTGGGCAACACGGTAAAAACGAACCTCATAACCTAGTTCACAAGCTTTTTTCCCTAGTCCTGTGGCTAAATGAGTCTTCCCTGTCCCGGGTGAACCAACTAAAACTACATTTTCTCGATTCTCAATAAATTGTAGGCTACACAAATCCTCTTTGGTTAAGTGAGGAGGGAACCGAAGTTGTTCGGTCCACTCGTAATCATGTAAACTCTTTTTATCTAAGAACTTCGCCTTTTTTATCAAGCGGATTGCTCTCGCTTTTTCTCTTAATCTTATTTCCTCCTTAAGTAGCCCATATAAGAATTGTTTCGGAGTTTCAAACGGTATTTGCTCGTATACATCCGCAACATAAGCTAACCTCAATGACTTACACAATTCTTTAATGTCCTGTTTCAATTGACAGCCTCCTCTCTAGGAGCTAATGAATCGTATTTACTCCAGTCCACTTCATAAGGATTATTATCACTAGGTAGCTTATCCTGTGCAATTAATTCATAGAACTCTTCATTAATCTTCTTCATGTCATGAGAAACTAATAAACTAGCTAGAGCTTCTAATCGTTTTCGTCGAATAATTAAATTATCTACCAACAAAAATTCTTTAATTCTTCCCGGTAAATACTTATTATAGCGCGAATATTCTACAACCCTTGGTTTATGAATCCATGTTTTAATTATTGAAAGCCATGGTAATGCTTTTCGCTTTTTCATATATGGCCGATAGTCATCCAATAATATCTCCCCATTAGGTGAAACAATCTTTAATTGATCCCATGTTAATATCATTTGTAATTGACTATAGTTGCCACCCTTAGGGACATGAACCAACGTCTGATCCACTTTCACTTCATTATATTTGTTTACTTTAACAAGATGCTCTTTAAATACAGGATAGGGCTTTTCTGGTAAGGCTAGAAGATAATCCCGTTCTTCCTGCCATAAGTCCTCAATACGTACGTTTTTGGCATAATGAATTCTATTTCTGTCCGCCTCTAATTTATGAAATAATTGATCAGTTAAACCCTCATAGCTGTCCATTATTGGAGCTGAAGTAAAAAAGTTATAGCGTATATATCCAACTTTATTCTCAACATTTCCTTTTTCATGGCCACTTCTTGGATTGCATACCTGCACATCAAAGCCATAATAATTCTGAAATTGAACAAATTCATCAGTTAATTGTGCTTCTTCATTTTTTGTCCTTTTTTTCTTCACAGCGGGGGTCAAATTATCGATTCTTATCCTTTTAGGTACTCCCCCAACCTGTTTAAAAAGAATATTGAGACCATGTAAGAAGCATTCTTGATTTTCAGCTGGTAACGGTACTGCAAATCCAGCATTACTATGAGGAAACGTCATAACTAAAGCATGAATATCCACAATTTCTCCATCTTGTACAGCTTCCATTACTCCAAAGTCTACTTGAGCTTCACCCGGAGGATGTTCTAATCTTTCATACCCTTTATCCTTTTCTTCTTGGTGAGTATTCATCCATTCAGAGATAAAGTAACAAACAGTACGATAAGAACCTTGGAAACCCATTTCCTTTAGTTCTTCAAATATTTGTTTCTTTGTTCTTCTTAATTTTTTCCTTAACTTTAAATCCTCAAAAAGCCAATCTGAAACAATTACTCCCCACTTTTCCTCATACATCATCCCTTTCTTTTTAAATGATTTCTGTTTAGGGAGTTGATCTTCATCCGCATACTTCTTAGCTGTTCGCCAATTAATTCCCATTGTTCTTTGTATTTCTGAAATAGATAAACCTTTGTTATTTCTTAAATGTTTGATACAATTAATATCAGACATTGCTAGCATCCTTTCTTACCTCCACTACCAATTGCTTGACACAATTACTGTAGTGGGACTTGGGGTGACTGGCAAGTCTTTTTTTGTTTATGCACAAAAATTTAGTGCAGGACTCTGCATTTTTCCTTTGCAAAGCTCTGCACTTTTATTTTGCCATACACATAATAGAATTCTTTTTTAGTGTCAACAAGATTTATTAATTTGAAAGCACATTATTAAATTAATATATAACGTCTGATGATTTTACAATTTTGCAGTGAACCTCTTTTTTATGAAATTCAGCTTCAATCCTTGAGAATAAAAGGTTGAAGCACTAATTCTCGGAGAACAAAAAAGCAAAACCTCCCATGTACTGCAATTTCGTAAAATGTTATATTAACTTTTAAGCAGAAAACTCTCTATTTCTGTAGTATTTTTAAAGTTTCAAAACCAGGGTTCTTTATTAACTATGTGGAATGTAAATTTGACCGTTTTGATCGCCGACTTAGCTTCCAGCAGGTTCTTTATTAACTATGTGGAATGTAAATCGTCTTAATTTAGACAAAATCATCACCCATTCCTTGTTCTTTATTAACTATGTGGAATGTAAATAAGTATGCTTTTAGCATATTTTTTTCATCTTCACTTAGTTCTTTATTAACTATGTGGAATGTAAATATTTCATTAATGAAATCTTCGGTACAAACCAACAACGTTCTTTATTAACTATGTGGAATGTAAATTTAGCAAACGAAAGATAAATGTTTAACTTAACTCTTGTTCTTTATTAACTATGTGGAATGTAAATGATATGATATATCACCATATGCATCTCGTAACTTGTTCTTTATTAACTATGTGGAATGTAAATGGTACATATGCAGTTGCATATACTTTAGCCCCACCGCGTTCTTTATTAACTATGTGGAATGTAAATAGAAAGCAATAATTGATATTTGGAACGAAGCACAACGGTTCTTTATTAACTATGTGGAATGTAAATTATATTTTACAACTATACTCATATTGTTAGTAGTCGGTTCTTTATTAACTATGTGGAATGTAAATGCAAAACAAATCGCTCATTTCCATTAGCAAAATCGCAGTTCTTTATTAACTATGTGGAATGTAAATTTGATAAAATTGCGGATTTAGTATCGAATATGACCATGTTCTTTATTAACTATGTGGAATGTAAATCTATATTTACTTTCGTACCCACCGGTATACACCGCTCGGTTCTTTATTAACTATGTGGAATGTAAATCTCGATGTGTTTGGTGTGAATAAAGAAATAAAACTTGTTCTTTATTAACTATGTGGAATGTAAATTTTTTATACAAATCGTATAAATCTATTATTTTATAGTTCTTTATTAACTATGTGGAATGTAAATCGACGACGTTGATATTTTCTAACGCGTGGATCGCACGTTCTTTATTAACTATGTGGAATGTAAATTACTTTGCTGGATATAGAGAGATAAGGATTTTGTCGGTTCTTTATTAACTATGTGGAATGTAAATGTGGACTTGTTTCTAACAAGAAGTCTCGATATTCTTGTTCTTTATTAACTATGTGGAATGTAAATGTGGACTTGTTTCTAACAAGAAGTCTCGATATTCTTGTTCTTTATTAACTATGTGGAATGTAAATGTAATCCGGGAAGCGGGTGTATTGATTCCAACCCATGTTCTTTATTAACTATGTGGAATGTAAATGAACAATTTTAAATACTTATAGATATTCATTTATTGTTCTTTATTAACTATGTGGAATGTAAATTTGATAAAATGGAAGGTTTAGTTAGATGGCGGGATGGTTCTTTATTAACTATGTGGAATGTAAATTTGTTTTATCGATTTGAGTTTGCATAAGTTCAAGTTTGTTCTTTATTAACTATGTGGAATGTAAATCAATTTTCAACGGCCGTTCATGCTGCGTTAAGATTCGTTCTTTATTAACTATGTGGAATGTAAATATATGACACTGATGCTTGGTATTCTAATGCTATCGAGGTTCTTTATTAACTATGTGGAATGTAAATGTGATATTTGCCATATTGTTGAAATATAGCGATTTTCGTTCTTTATTAACTATGTGGAATGTAAATTTTGATGTAGCATTTGTAAAACCTACTTGTCTATAATGTTCTTTATTAACTATGTGGAATGTAAATTGTAATCTATGGTAAAGGTCAATACTACGATAAAATCGTTCTTTATTAACTATGTGGAATGTAAATTGTGCTGTCCAATCCAACGCATTGACTTACCTTCCAGTTCTTTATTAACTATGTGGAATGTAAATTCAAGAAAAAATACCTGATTGGTTCTACAAACGTAAGTTCTTTATTAACTATGTGGAATGAAAATCGGTGTACGGAGTAGGGGTTGTAACAGGTAAAAAAGCGTTCTTTATTAACTATGTGGAATGTAAATTTAATTGTGGAAGTCGAAGAAGGTGATAAGTAATGTGTTCTTTATTAACTATGTGGAATGTAAATGCCAATGGGAACCGGTAGCATTGGATCATCGCGCGTTCTTTATTAACTATGTGGAATGTAAATGGGTTTCCTCCATCTGATATCTGGGCAACTGATAATCGTTCTTTATTAAGTAAGCGCCAAATATCCCACACCTTCTAACCATTTTGATGTTTTGTGATAATGAGATCAACATCAAAAGTTAGGAGGTTTTTATTTTTATGTCCCCAGATGAACGAAAACAATTGTGGCAACAACGAATTGAATCTTATCGATCTAGTGGAGAGTCAAGTGTAAAAGCTTGGTGCAAACAAAATCAAGTAGGTCACCAAAGTATGTATAAATGGATGAAAAGACTAGAGTTAGAGACAACTGAAACTTCACGGACTTCCCCTCAATGGCTAACTGTTGAAGTATCCCATCCGTTGGATGAAAAAAACTCCCCGCTCATCGTTAACATTGGGGAATTTTCCATCGAAGTAAAAGAAGGTTTCAATCCACTCCTTTTCAACGAAGTGGTTCAGGTGCTGAAAACACATGTTAAGTAAAACACCCATTCAACATGTTTATTTAGCAGCGGGGGCAACGGATTTACGCAAGTCGATTGATGGATTAGCAGCCATTATTCAAATGAGCTTTCAGTTAAATCCTTTCTCTTCTAATCTCTTTGTTTTCTGTAATCGGAAACGAGATAAATTGAAAATTCTCCATTGGGATCACAATGGGTTTTGGTTGTACTATCGTCGTTTAGAGAAAGGGGTCTTTCAATGGCCTGATGAAAGAACTCCCGGCCCTTTGTGCATCACTCCCCGCCAATTCAGTTGGTTGCTCGATGGTCTTTCATTTGAACAAAAACAAGCACATGAACAAGTATCAGCTAAAATCATGGTTTAAAAGGAATTTGACATTGACCTGTCAATTCCTTTCCTTTATTCTTTAACTTATGAACAAACACAAACAAACCAATGAATCAACAATTGAAGAACTGCAAGCGAGAAATGCGGAACTCAAAAAACAAAATGAAGCCTTACAGGCTAAAATCAAATGGTTGGAAGAACAATTCCGCCTTAGCCAACATAAAAAATTTGGGGCTTCCAGTGAAAAAACGAATCCGGATCAACTCGAACTTCCTCTTTTTAATGAAGCTGAAATCACAGCGGATACAGAAGTGGAAGAACCTACACTTGAAACCATTACTTATAAACGGAAGAAGTCTGTAGGACAACGCGATGCGAAACTAGAGAACTTGCCGACGGAAACGATTCACTATCGTTTAGCCGAAGAAGAGCAGGTTTGTTTGTGTTGCGGTGGAACCGTACACGAAATGAGTACGGAAATACGAAGAGAAATCAAGATTATTCCTGCTCAAGTAAAAGTCGTTGAGCATGTTCAACATATTTACAGTTGCCGTCAATGTGAACGGGAAGGAATCGAGACACCGATTGTCACAGCCAAAATGCCAACACCAATTTACCCAAAAAGTTTGGCATCTGCATCGGCTATGGCCTATATCATGAACCAAAAATACGTGGAAGGAATGCCTCTTTATCGTCAAGAAAAGCAGTTGGAACGATTCGGTGTGTATTTATCACGCCAAACGCTCGCCAACTGGATGATTTATGGTGCAACCAATTGGCTTTCCATTCTATATAAACGGATGCATGAGCTATTACTCGAAAACGATATTCTACATGCGGATGAAACTACACTTCAAGTTCTAGCAGAACCTGGACGAAAAGCGGATTCGAAGTCTTATATGTGGATGTATCGAACAGGACGAGACGTACCGCCAATCATCTTATATGATTATCAAACGACTCGTCACAGTAAACATCCGAAGGCTTTTCTAAAAGGATTTAAGGGATATCTGCATGTAGATGGATATGCAGGATATCATGAATTAAAGGATGTCGAACTGGTAGGGTGTTGGGCACATGCAAGGCGAAAATTCGATGAAGCACTGAAGGCATTACCAGCCAATGTGGATAAAACATCATCAACCGCTGCAGAAGGAATTCAATTCTGTAATCAATTATTCCAGATTGAAAGACAAATCAGTGAAAAATTTGAGAACTGTACTCCCGAACAGCGCAAAGAATACCGTCTTGAACACAGTAAACCTGTGTTAGACGCTTTTTTGGCATGGCTAAAAACAAAACGCCCTCAAGTTCCCCCAAAAAGCAAATTGGGAGAGGCAATTACATATTGTATAAATCAATGGAGTAAGCTCATAGTGTTTTTAGAAGATGGTCGACTTGAAATCGATAATAATCGTGCGGAACGATCGATTAAACCATTCGTGATGGGCCGGAAGGCATGGCTATTTGCACAATCGATGAAAGGTGCATCAGCCAGCGCTATTATTTATAGCATTGTCGAAACAGCTAAAGAGAATCAATTAAATCCATTGAACTACTTAACCTATCTTTTCGAACAATTACCATTGATAGATCACAATGATGTAGAAGCCATCGATCAACTCCTTCCTTGGTCGAAGACAATTCCAGAAGAATGTCGCGTACCAAATAAAACTAAATAGAGCATATAATAAACGCCCACGAAAAAACACGTGGGCGTTATTTTACGCTTACTTTATTAACTATGTGGAATGTAAATATTCGATAATGCGGCCGGTAAAATACAAGCGGCACTAGTTCTTTATTAACTATGTGGAATGTAAATTCAATGGTTCGCTCCGCCACACCTCCACGGATCACTTCGTTCTTTATTAACTATGTGGAATGTAAATATATCCATGATGATTCCAACATGTTTAGGTATTTGCGTTCTTTATTAACTATGTGGAATGTAAAAGGAGATCAATAATAAAAGACATGAATTACAAAATCATTCTTTATTAACTATGTGGAATGTAAATTTCTAAAATCGGCAAATCTAATGTCAAATCATCTAGTTCTTTATTAACTATGTGGAATGTAAATGATGCAAAAAAGAGAATGGAGCCTTGAAGGTTTTAAGAGTTCTTTATTAACTATGTGGAATGTAAATTCTAATGATAATTGGAAGTATTTAGATGTTGCGAGGTTCTTTATTAACTATGTGGAATGTAAAATGATGTGTGATAATTTTTGTTTCAGCAAACGGTGAAGTTTTTTATTAACTTTGTGGTTTATAGATCAATCCAAATAAGTATAATTATCACGAATTCTAGATTTTTTATTACTTTTGGGGATGTAAAAGAAATATATTCAGTTATTGCTGAAAAAAAGAACTCTTACTTTGAATTTTTATGAGGAATGATAATATGGGGAAGTAATGTTCAAAATTATTTTGATGTACGTTCCATATTAATCATGTGGAATTAGAAAGGAAAAGCGGATTCATAGTTTTTAGATAATCTTCAATGTCAACGATAAGGTATAAATAAAGGATTCAAAATTGGCTATAACTGTTTTATCTTATCATGATAAAAAAAGAGTGAAATGACGAAAAGGGCATTCCAGGATTAAAGAAATAATATATGATGGAGATAAGATTAAGTAGGTTAATTAGAAAAATTCGTATTAGCGGCACAATCTATTGCCTCAACACAAAATGTTAGGGATATGAAAAATTCCACGTAGTTAATAGAAATAAGTGAAAAATAATAATCAATAAATTTTTAAATAATTAAACAATTTACATTCCACATTGTCAAAAGCATTGTAAATATACCATAGTTAAAAAATTTAGTCCAGTAATTTAAGTTTTAACCATGTTTAATTATTAAAATTTATAGATTATATTATTGACAACTAATTGGGTGAATTTTATAATTTTTCATAAGAGATGCAATTATAGTTTCATCATGAATTTGATAAATAAATTGAAAGGAGGGTGTATGCATATGAGAGTTCAAGTCATTTTAAAAGGTGATAGATTACCAAGGTTTTATCATTTTGTAATGAGTAGCCTGGTGAAAAACGCTTTAAGTGTTACCAATCCAGACTTGGTCAATACTCTGTATTATTTCTCTGAGGGTAGAGCCAATAAACAAATCAAACCATTTACCGGTTATGTACAAATGACTGACTATGAATTATTGGATGATGAATTTATTGTCCGGGGAGAAATTCGGTTGACGATTTCTTCACCGGATGTAGAGTTTATCCTTCATCTCTATAACGGTTTTATACAGCAAAGGGAATACCGTTATAAACATTTTGAATTTACAGTGTCCCATGTTAAAGTGCTTCAAGAAAAATTGCCTCAAACGGGAAAAGTATTATGCCAAACAAAATCGCCAATCGTTATTCGTAATCGTCAAGGGGAATTTTTGAATATCGAAGATTCCGATTATCTTGCCGAATTAAACTACATCAGTAATGAGTGCGTAAAACAATTGGAAGGCCGCTCATTATATTCACCAATCAAGTTGACTCCTGTGTTGATGACAAAAAAAGTGGTTCAATTGAAACATGAAGCATTCAAAAAGTTAAATCCTCAACATATTATGTATTTAAACGCTTTTCAAGGAAGTTTCATTTTAGAGGGAGATCCAAGGGATATCCGTTTATTGGTCCAAACCGGATTGGGCTTCAGAAGGTCGGAATTTCTGGGATTTATCGAATTTATCCACGAGTAGGAGGTGAAGAAAAAAATGGTGGTGAAGTTAACTCTTGACGATGCAATTTACAATGCCGGAGTCCTTGGCTTATGCAAAATCTTTGACCATGCCGGTTTACCCTATAAACGAGATGGACAAACAATTGAATTTAAAGAATCCAATTTGGAAGGTTTTAGTGAACATTATTTCTCCTATTTAATCAAGGAGCATGCGAATGATACAAGCTATGCAAAGCTTATTTCTCTTCAAATTGAAACGGTAAAAGATGAAAAACAGTTGACACAACTCAATGACACGATTGAAAATGTAAAAAAATGGTTAACTTCAAACAGTTATAAAAATACGTATCCTTTTTTAACGGATGTGTCATTTGATTTTCTTGAAGCTGCAAATAAGCTGAAAAAAATAACTTTAAAGAAAAATCAAAGCATTGAAGATGTTCAAACGGACATCAAAGAAATGATAAATTTATTATCCGAAATTATTACCCATCTTCGTCATCCGAATGCAAAACGATATCTTGTACCAAGAATCCTATCATATAATCTTATTCAAGGTTTTTGGACAAACGTTTCTTTCCTTCATAAATCCGCTAATAAAAAAGATATTTACAAAACTTACGACGAATACTTTACAAATGCGGCATTGGCATTTTTGGAAAAAAAGAAGGATGAGAAAAAATACTCCAAAAATAAGTTCCATTGTGCCGCATGCGAAAATAAAATGGCGACTGCTTCTGAAGCATTCGACCTCACATGGTTGCAAAGGGTTGGTGTGGATGCCGCAAGAAAGTCGTCCCACTATTGGGATCACCAACGGGATATTTTTATTTGCCCCGTATGCAATCTAGTTTATAGTTGTCTACCTCTAGGTTTTAAGATGGCGAAAGGAAAAGGTTTCTTTATCAACAATAATCGTTCAATCGATGAATTAATTTCGGTTAATTCCGTTTCATTAAGTGATGGAAAACAAGAAGTGACACGAGATGAATTAGAATCAATGGCTTACTACAAAATTATTGATTTCATGATAAATCAAGCGGAATCTCGCAAAGAAATGGAAATTGAAAATATTCAAATTGTGAAATATGACCGAGAACTTGAAACCAGACCTTATACATTCAATATTCTTTCACGCAACAAACTCATGCTAATCGATGAATGTAAAAGGGAATTTAAAAAGTTGGTTGGTAAGTTTATAAAACTAAATGACGAATATATATCCCTCTATCAAGAAGTCATCAATCGACTTTACAAAGGGCAAAGCTTTACTGATTTAATATATCAACTGATTCGCCAAATGATTGATGGAAAATACAAAGATACGAGTAGCACCTATAACATTCTGAAAATTTCAAATCATCAATTTAAAGGAGGCGTGCATTATATGACAACAGAAGACTTAAACAAAATCAGAAGTTATGGCTATTATTTGAAAAAAGAATACCAATCTCAAGAAACCAAATTGAATGGTATTTCTTATCGTCTGTTAAATGCATTAAAAGTGAAAAATCCAAGTAAATTTATGGAAACACTGTTACAAGCGTATAGCTATAAAAAATTAAGCATTCCGACAATATTTACCCAAATATTAAATGACGAAAAAAAATTTCAAACAATTGGGTACGCATTTTTATTAGGTTTGCATGGTTATGATGGAAATGAAGAGAAGGGGGAAAATACGAATGAATAAAAAAGGTTTGACACTCAGCATCATTTTTGAAGCGGAAAGCGCCAACTATGGTGAAGGGGTAGGAAATGTTACATCGTTGAAAAAAATCTCTCGCGGCGATCATGAAATGTATACGTATATTTCCAGACAAGCCCTTCGCTATAACATTGTAGAACAAATGGGGGTAAATAATACGCCGCTAGGTACAGATGGTAAAGTACTACAATTTCATCCGGATGCGACCATTGCTGACTACCCTGAAATAGATCTTTTCGGATATATGAAAACCGGCAAACAAACAAAAACTCGGGCGGCTGTTGTTCGTCTTTCTAATGCCATTGCATTGGAAAGCTACAATACGGATTTGGAGTTTTTAACGAATAAAGGTTTGCTAGACCGTTATAATGCTCAAGTGGAAAAAGGAAAAGAATTAAGCGGCGGAAATATCGCCCAAAGTGAAATTCATAAATCTTATTATGCCTATACAATTGCGGTTGATTTGGACAAAGTGGGCATTGATCCGAATGATGAAATTGAAATTCCTTTGGAAGAAAGAGCTCAACGTGTGATTAAATTACTTCAAGCCATCAAGTTTTTATATCGGGATATTAAAGGACGCCGGGAAAATTTAGCGCCAATCTTTGCAATTGGTGGTGTATATAATCAAAAAAATCCGTTCTTTGAAAATCGGTTAAAAGTGACTGAAAATAAATTAGAAGTAAGCACTATTGAAAATGTATTAGAACTCGATGAAGAAATTAAGGCCAATACAAAAGTGGGATTAGTTAAAGGATTGTTGGAAAATGATGGTGAAATTGAAGAAAAATTAAATGCTATGCCTATGGCCGAGTTCTTTAAAGCCCTTGAATCTGAAGTATTGGCATATTATCAATAGGCGGCGATGATATGAAAGGAATTCGTATTGAAGCATATCAAAATTTAGTAAACTATCGAAAACCTACCAGCTTCCAGTTAAAGGAGACTTATCCGCTTCCTCCGTATTCAACAGTCATTGGCATGATTCATGCAGCTTGTGGATTTACAAGCTATGTTCCTATGCAAGTGAGCATTCAAGGAAGATATTTTTCGAAAGTAAATGATGTTTGGACACGCTATGAATTTGCAGGATCTTCTTTTGAAGAAGGACGACATCAATTGAAAATTGATGCTTCAGATGGAAGGTCATATGGTGTGACTAGAGGGGTATCCACCACTGAATTGTTAGTGGATGTAGAATTAGTTTTTCATATCGTTCCTGAAGATGAAAGCTATATTCCAATTATAATGGAATCATTGCGCTCGCCTGCAGAATATCTTTCCTTAGGCAGAAGAGAAGATTTATTGCAAATTAATCGTGTGAAGGAAATAGCTATATTAGAAGAAACAACAACTAAAAACGTTAATTTACAATATGACATATATGTTCCTAAAAACCTTCTTGATCAATCGAAAGACTTTAAAAAGCTGGGGACTACTTATCGTCTAAATAAAACATACGAAATTTTCGAATTAGGAAGAAATAGAAAGATGCGAAAATGGGATAAAGTACTTGTTTATCATGTACCTGCCTCTGTGACAAATGTTTTATATGATGATAGTGATGTATACGTAGATGAAGACGGGTTTTTAGTTTATTTAGTGTAAGAATGGGAAGCTCCCATTCTTACTTTTATAAGGAGGGAAAGGAATGTTCGAACGACTTTTGGCTAAATCTGCTAAAGACATGAGTAAAGCAGAAACCATTATGGAACATACGAATCGTCTATTATCCGAATATGAAACATTAAAATTATTATATCCCAACATCCTAACAGAAACGGAATGGGAAATTTTAAGGGATGCTTGTTATTATCATGATATTGGGAAAGCCAATACAAAATTCCAAAATAAAATTCGTTCCTTGAAAGAAAGAATAGAAGATGAGCTCAAAGATTTAGAAGAAGTTCCCCATGCGTATTTAAGTTGCGCTTATATGCCCATTCGAAAGTTAAAGAAAAAATATTCAGAAGAAGAATTAAAATGCTTATTAATGGCTGTTTATTACCATCATGAAAGAAAAGAAGAACAATATGAAGTAAGTGAGATCATCATCGAAAAGGATTTACCAAAATATGTAGAAGCCTTAAAAAAAGAAGGATTTGATCTTCCTGAACCACCAAAACAAAATTATCCTCGTTATGTTGATAGAGAAAATATTTTGAAATTACAAGAATTATATCCTTTCATTCGAATAAAAGGGGTATTAAATAAACTCGATTATGCTGCCAGTGCTCATATTCCAGTAGAACTTCCTCCTGAGAACCTCACCATTTATCTGGAACAATACATGAAAAATTTAAATTCTCAACCCAATGAACTGCAAACCTATTTGAAAAATCATGCTGACGAAAGTCATGTCATCATCGCTTCCACTGGAATAGGGAAAACGGAAGCTGCTCTTTATTGGATTGGCAATAATAAAGGAATTTTTACCTTACCATTAAAAGTTTCTATTAATGCTATTTATGATCGTATTAAAAAAGAAATCGGTTATAAGAATGTTGGCTTACTTCATAGTGATTCACATTTCGAGTATTTGAAAAGAGCTGAAGCAAAAGAATATGAATTTGAATTTAATTTAACAGACTTGGAACGCACGAAAAAGCTCTCCATGCCTTTAACCATTACTACCCTCGATCAGGTCATTGATTTTGCTTTCCTATATCCCGGTTTTGAACTGAAATTGGCTACCTTAGCTTATAGCAAATTTGTCATTGATGAAATCCAGATGTACAGCCCACGGTTAGTTGCGTTCATCATTATAGGATTAAAATACATCACCGAATTGGGCGGAAAATTTTTAATTATGACGGCTACACTACCACCATTATTCATCGATTTTTTGAAACAAGAAAAGATCCCGTTTAAACAGCCGGAAAAACCATTTTTAAAATTTAATGATAAAGGACAAGTCATCAGTCGACATGTTATGGCCATCCAGGAACGGGATTTAACGGCCGATGAGGTCATTGCACAGGGAATCAAAAGAAAAACATTAATTATCGTCAATACGGTAACAAAGGCGCAGCAGCTTTATAATCAATTTAAAGAGAAGAAAATAGACGTTCATTTACTTCATAGTCGTTACATAAAAAAAGACCGTTTCGAAAAAGAATTGGCAATCAAAGAACTTGGGAAACGAGATAGTACAGACAGCGGAATATGGATTACGACCCAAATAGTTGAGGCAAGTATTGATATTGATTTTGATGTGTTATATACAGAGTTATCAGAGGCGACAGGCTTATTTCAACGAATGGGGCGGGTATATCGCGGCAGAGAGTACGATGGGCAAGAACCGAATGTTTATGTATATACCGGCGACCCTTTACCATCCGGAATCTCGACAACAAGCAAATACGCGGTCGTTGATTTTACGGCCTATGAAAAGTCCAAAGAAGTGTTATTAAAATACGATGGTCAAAGAATTACAGAAGCTTTTAAAATGGAAATCATTGAACAAATTTATAATTTAGAAACTTTGGGAGAAGACAGTCGATATGTGCAGGAACTAAAAGATACCATAAATCAATTAAAGAACGTATTGCCCTACGACCAGAAAGATAAGCCGAAATTGCGTGACATTGAAAATATACAAATTATCCCTCATATCGTTTACCGAAATAATGAAAACAAAATTTTATCTTTGGAGGAAGAGTTAAAAAATTTACAAAAAGAAGATCCCAAAAACTTGAAGAGAAAACTGGAGATTCAGCAGCAACTACAAGAGTTTACTGTGGAAATTCCGCTATGGGCATATAAAAAAGCATATAATGCCAATCTTTATGTTGGAAGCGTTTCTGTAAATCGGTTTCTTGAATATCCCATTGTTTCTTATCAATATACCTACGAATTAGGGCTAATCTATGACATTGATGAAAATGCAATGTTTATGTAAGGGAAGGGTTGGAGATGGAATTAGATGAAATAAAAGTGACAGGTTTACAAGTACATTATTTAAAGGTTTGTCCCCGTAAATTATGGCTCCATTCCCATCAGATCAACTTTGAAGAGGAAAGCGATCGAGTGCTCCAAGGGAAAATACTTCATGAAACTTCTTATAAAAGAAAAGAAATGAAAGAGATTGTAATCGATGATTTGGTAAAAATTGATATCATGGATAAAAAATATATTGGTGAAGTGAAGTCGAGCAGTAAAATGGCTGAAGCAGACAAGGCTCAATTACTTTACTATTTGTTTGTATTGGAACAAATGGGAATAAAACGGACAGGCAAAATTCATTATCCAAAGGAAAGGAGGGTAGATGAAATTGCATTGACAGACGATGTTCGACAAGAAATTCCTAAATGGTTAGCGCAGATTCAAGCAATCAAACGATCAGAAAGACCACCAAAAAAAGTGAAATACAAATACTGTTCAAAGTGTTCCTATTATTCCTTTTGCTGGGTAGGTGAGGAGGAATGAAGAATTTATATCTTTTCAATAATGGCAAATTAAAAAGAAAAGACTCAACAATTTATTTCATATTAGAAGATGGCACAAAAAAAGTGGTGCCCATTGAACAAGTGGAAAATCTTCATATATTTTCAGAAATGGAATTTAACACGTCTTTTATCAATTTATTAAACCAAAAAGATGTTTTTCTTCACTTTTATAATTATTACGGCTTTTACTCTGGGAGCTATATTCCCAGAAAAAAGAAAGTTTCTGGATTTGTAGATGTAAAACAAGCGGAACATGTCTTAAATCCGGCTTTAAGAATGTATTTGGCCCAACAATTGGTATACAGTGCAATACATCACATACTGCGGAATATGCGTCGACATAAAGAAGAAGTAGGAGAACTGATCGAAGAAATTTTAGAATTTAAAAAGCAGGTATCAAAAGCAAAGGATATTCCCACTTTGATGGGCATTGAAGGAAAGGTGCGTCTGGCTTATTACCAAGGATTAAACGCTATGATAAAAAATAAGGATTTTTATTTTGAAAAGAGGGAAAAAAGACCCCCGAGGGATCCAATCAATGCATTGGTTTCTTTTGGGAATAGTATGATGTATACAGCTGTTTTATCAGAAATTTATAAAACACAATTAAACCCGGCAATCAGTTTTTTGCATGAGCCAGGTTCCAGAAGATTTTCTTTAGCTTTAGATTTAGCAGAAATATTTAAACCACTTATAACCGATAATTTAATTTTTTCTTTAGTGAATAAACGAAGCATTCAGAAGAAGCATTTTGAGTTTATAGAAGATGAAATATGTTTGTTGAATGAAACAGGAAGAAAAATTTTTATACAGGAATTTGAAAATCGAATGAGTACAACAATCAAACATCGTAAATTGAATCGGCAGACATCTTATCGGTTTTTAATTCGACTAGAGTGTTATAAATTGATTAAACATTTAATAGGGGACGAAGATTATAGAGCGTTAAAGGCGTGGTGGTAAATATGTTTGTTTTGGTTGCATATGATGTAGATGAAAAACGCGTTGCAAAGGTAAATAAAATTTTAAAAAAGTATTTGACATGGACTCAAAATTCTTTATTTGAGGGGGAAATTACAGAAGGTTTATTAAAGCAATGTATGGCCGAAATAGCAAATAAAATAGATCCCGCAATTGATTCACTTTATGTATACAAAGTGGCTAATCCAAAAAATATAAAAAAAGATATATATGGCATAGAAAAAGATTTCGAAAGTATGTTTCTATGATTTGCAGTGAATCGTTTTTTGGAAGTTTCATGAAAAACCGTTGAAAATTAAGGGTTTGGCAATCTTTTAAGCAAATTAAGAAAAACACAACTTCCTATTTACTGCAATTTTTGAAAATGATAGAGTAAATATGTAGTCAAACCTCCTTTATTTATTTAGTGTTTATTAGTGGTGGCAATCAGGGTTTTCTATTAACTATGTGGAATGTAAATCGGTAATCTTTATATTTTTCCGCATTTTCTTTAGCATGTTTTCTATTAACTATGTGGAATGTAAATGTTTCTATTGATTAATTATATTTTGCTAAAAATTACCGTTTTCTATTAACTATGTGGAATGTAAATTTTTTAGCTAATTCCCAAGCACGTTTCATTAATTTTTGTTTTCTATTAACTATGTGGAATGTAAATTGAAACTTCTCACTCCTTTATTGCACATAATCTTTCGTTTTCTATTAACTATGTGGAATGTAAATACTAACTTCTAAATAATCGATTTCCTCTTGAGTCCAAGTTTTCTATTAACTATGTGGAATGTAAATTATAATCCTCAGCCATTTCAAAAATCCGGGATGCTGTTTTCTATTAACTATGTGGAATGTAAATTATAATCCTCAGCCATTTCAAAAATCCGGGATGCTGTTTTCTATTAACTATGTGGAATGTAAATAAACTTCTTCGGAACATACTTCTTATTGATCTTTTGCGTTTTCTATTAACTATGTGGAATGTAAATGGAGATAAGCTTTCTCGATAACTGCTGTGAGTCTTTGTTTTCTATTAACTATGTGGAATGTAAATTTTGATGACATGGATGTTTTTCTGTGTTGCGATTTCGGTTTTCTATTAACTATGTGGAATGTAAATTTATTCAAAACTAAACCAATGGGAGCGATTGATTTTTGTTTTCTATTAACTATGTGGAATGTAAATTATTTTAGAAATGTGGATAGGAATATCATCTTCATCGTTTTCTATTAACTATGTGGAATGTAAATTTCTGTGCGTTTTTTGATTCAAGGAATTGGATTGAGTGTTTTCTATTAACTATGTGGAATGTAAATTTGGACATAAACCAAAGTTTTTGATAATGTGTGAGGGTTTTCTATTAACTATGTGGAATGTAAATTTCTCAAGCGATTTACGACGGTCAGCTAAACGTTTTTCGTTTTCTATTAACTATGTGGAATGTAAATTTAACTTGTTCCATAGCAAATTTCAATTCTTCTTCGTTTTCTATTAACTATGTGGAATGTAAATTTCAAATATATTATCAATGGTTAATTTTCATTCCAAGTTTTCTATTAACTATGTGGAATGTAAATACTGAAATAGTTGCTAAAGAAGGTGAAAAATATTTCGGTTTTCTATTAACTATGTGGAATGTAAATTGTACGGAATGCTGTCGAGTTCTTTACTCGACATATGTTTTCTATTAACTATGTGGAATGTAAATATTGCTCTCTCGTAACATGTTTTTGCGGGTTTTGACCGTTTTCTATTAACTATGTGGAATGTAAATCTCTTTATTGAGTGGCTCATTTTTTTACTTCAAATTGTTTTCTATTAACTATGTGGAATGTAAATTGTCATAATACACTGTATTAATACCCAAATAATTATTGTTTTCTATTAACTATGTGGAATGTAAATAATCAAACCCTTTCATTTTTTGACCTCCTGCTAAACGTTTTCTATTAACTATGTGGAATGTAAATTTTGACATATATTTAATTAGATATGCCCCGAAATCATCGTTTTCTATTAACTATGTGGAATGTAAATTGCTTGGAAGCAAAGAAGCAATGGAAGACTTTGAAGGTTTTCTATTAACTATGTGGAATGTAAATCATCGTACTTAATGTCAAAAATCCCTTCGCGCACAGTGTTTTCTATTAACTATGTGGAATGTAAATCTGTCATTTTTTCGGAAACAGCATTTTTCGCGTTTTCGTTTTCTATTAACTATGTGGAATGTAAATAAAGTTTATGAACAATCTATATAAAACAGGGCTGAGTTTTCTATTAACTATGTGGAATGTAAATTTTTAAATTGTACTCGTTGCTTAAATCCCACGTGCGTTTTCTATTAACTATGTGGAATGTAAATTCTTTAATAATTTCATATTCTTTCCAATCATCATATGTTTTCTATTAACTATGTGGAATGTAAATGCGTTTTTCGAGCCGTTAGCAAACTGTTCAAAGCCCGTTTTCTATTAACTATGTGGAATGTAAATGTTTTTAAAGTAGTAAACCCGAATTCAAACGACGCATTTCAACCAATCGCACCTCCCTGTAAGATAGAGTTATCGATTACAGAGGAGGTGTTTTTGTTTGGCAATTGAAAAACTAAACATCGTACCTGTCAAATTGGAATCTGATTCCGATTCAACTTCAACCTCAACGAGTCGTGGTCCTCTCAAACCTGTATGTGTTATTCAAGCAACGGATTTGAAAATCTCCTTTTACCCCGGGGTAAAACCTCACATCATCCAAACGGTCATCAAGGAGTTGAATCGCAGTGATTCATGATTTTACTAAATGTAAAAATATCTATATTATCTGTGGACGAACGGATATGAGAAAAGGAATTGATGGTTTGGCAACGTTAATCCAAGATTCTTTCGAACTTGATCCATATAGTGACGCCATTTTCTTATTTTGTGGACGGAAGAAAGACCGGTATAAATGTTTATATTTTGATGGGGATGGCTTCGCCATGTTATACAAACGAATCGATAATGGCAAACTCCAATGGCCCAGAAACGAAAATGAGGTTCGAAATCTGACTCAACAGGAGCTTAGATGGTTACTGGAAGGGCTCTCGATTCAACAACCTAAAGCCATCCAAAAATCGAAAAAAGGTATCTTCTAACCACCCATTAATGATATAATCAATTCAATATGAAATTTGTACGGAAATGTGGTGAATCGTTTGGGCAACACTTCAATGCCGACTGAAAAAGTCACTCAACTTCTTGAAGAACAGTTAACATATATGAAGAAACAAAATGATCAGTTAACCAATCAAAACAAGGAGCTATCCAAACAAATTGAAGTGTTGACTGAACAAGTTCGCTATCTAACGAAACTTCTTTATGGTTCAAAATCAGAAAAATCAAAGTACCAAGCTCCAGATGGACAGTGTTCTTTGTTTGATGACGACCCTTTTTTTAATGAACCTGAGCACACAGGAGAACAAAGCACGGAAACTGTGACTTACACAGTTGTTCGTAAACGACATAACAAGAAAAAACGAAATGATTCTTTTATGGATGGTTTAGAAATTGAAGAAATTCATCATCATCCAGAAAACTTACAATGCGAGTGTTGTCAATCACTTATGACAGAGATTGGTAGCACTATTGTGCGGGAAGAAGCAAAATTCATACCAGCTACCATGAAGCGTGTTCAGCATATTGAACACGCTTATGAGTGCAGGTCTTGTAAAAAAGATTCGAATAAAGACTCACAAATCAAACGTGGAAAAGCACCGCAACCTGCCATTCTGCGAAGTATCGCAGGACCAACGGTCTTAGCAAAACTCATCTATGATAAATTTATTCTTTATTTACCCTTATATAGGCAGGTAAAGGAATGGCATCGTTATGGTTTACTAACCAATGATAAGAACCTATCCAACTGGGTGATTCGCACGGCAGAAGATTGGCTTCTTCCATTATATAATCGAATGAAAGAAACCCTCATGAAAAAATCAATTCTTCATGTCGATGAAACCTATGCCCAAGTATTGAACCGCTCAGATGGAAAGCCAGCTCAATCTAAAGCTTACAACTGGGTGTTCCGTAGCGTAGGATCTCAAGGTCCAGCAATTGTTCTGTTCCATAGTGCTTTATCCCGAAGTCGGGAAATTTTGACTGACTTTATGAAAGGCTTTAAAGGGACGATTATCTGCGATGGATATTCTGCATACCATGATGTGCCAAATATTCATTTTGCCAACTGCTGGGCTCATGTTCGTCGATACTGGTTAAAAGCCGAAAGTAAAAATGGACGGATTGGTGTCGATTATTGTGATCGACTTTACCGCCTAGAACGGAAATTTAAGAAACTTCGGCCGAGCGAACGGAGAAAAGCTAGACAAAAAGAGTCCAAACCTATCGTTGAGGCATTTTTCAAATGGATTGACGAATCTCCTTTCTATGGGAAGAATGCCCTTGCCAAAGCTGCGGAATATACATTGAAGCACGCCGAAGGTTTAAAAGCTTTTCTGTATGATGGACGCATTGAAATGGACAACAACCCAGCTGAAAATGCGATTCGGCCGAATGTCATTGGACGAAAAAACTGGCTGTTTTCCGTGAGTGAATCGGGAGCCGATGCAAACGCCATCTGTTTAAGCTTGGCTGAAACGGCAAAAGCTAATGGAATTGATTTTTATCAATACTTAGTGAAAGTATTGTCGGAACTCCCAAGTTTACCAATCCATCAACAGCCAGAAATATTAGATCGCTATTTGCCATGGTCGAAAACAATTTGTGAATCATGTGCAATGGCAAAATAGCCCTTAATCCGAAAAAATATTGGATTGAAGGGCTATTCGTCGTGCGTACCAGAGGGTGCGCATTTTTTTATTTATCTCACATATTTCGGGCTTACGACCAATATGCGTCATTCAATCCAATCAGTGTAAAATCTCCTTCTACCCCGGTGTCAAACCTCAATTACTTCAAGCGGTTATCAGGGAGTTGAATCGAAATGATTCATGATTTTACAAAATGCAAAAATATCTATATCATTTGCGGTCATACAGATATGCGAAAAGGAATCGACGGTCTAGCAACGCTAATTCAGGATTCATTCGAACTCGATCCATACAGCGAGGCAATCTTCTTGTTTTGCGGTCGAAGGAAAGATCGTTATAAATGTTTATACTTTGATGGAGATGGCTTCGCTATGCTTTATAAACGATTGGATAATGGCAAACTCCAATGGCCACGAAATAAAAATGAAGTTCGTCGGCTCACGCAACAACAACTTCGTTGGTTACTTGAAGGACTCACAATTCATCAACCGAAAGCCATACAAAAATCTAAAAAAGGTGTCTTTTAACCAATGATTACTAGTGATATAATCAAGACATTATTGAATTTGGACGGAAATGTGGTGAATGATGTGAGCAATGATTCGAATGAAAAATTAATTCAATTATTAGAAGAACAACTCGCGCAATCCAATAAGAGAAATGAAGAACTGTTGAAACAAATTGAATCGTTGTCACAACAAGTTCGCTATTTAACAAAGCTTCTTTATGGCTCAAAATCAGAAAAATCAAAGTACCAAGCTCCAGATGGACAATGTTCTTTATTTGATGATGACTCTTTTTTTAACGAACCTGAGCACACAGAAGAACAAAGCACGGACACTGTTACCTATACAGTTGTTCGTAAAATACATAAAAAGAAACGAAACGATTTCTTCGTGGATGGTTTAGAAATTGAAGAAATTCATCATCACCCTGAAAACTTACAATGCGAGTGTTGTCAATCTCAGATGACAGAGATCGGCAGCACGATTGTTCGTGAGGAAGCAAAATTTATACCGGCTATTGTGAAGCGTGTTCGACATATCGAACACGCTTATGAGTGCAGGAATTGTAAAAAAGATCTCAGCAAAAATTCACAAATCAAACGAGGCAAAGCACCACAACCAGCGATTCAACGAAGTATTGCTGGACCAACGGTCTTGGCAAAAATCATCTACGATAAGTTTGTTCAATATTTACCTTTATATCGCCAGGTAAAGGAATGGAACCATTATGGTCTCCTTACAAACGATAAAAATTTATCGAACTGGGTGATTCGAATCGCGGAGGATTGGCTTCATCCAATCTACCATCGTATGAAAGAGCTCCTTATGAAAAAATCAATTCTTCATATTGATGAAACATACGCTCAAATACTCAACCGTTCGGATGGAAAGTCGGCTCAGTCTAATGCTTATAACTGGGTATTCCGAAGCGTTGCTTCTCAAGGGCCGACCATCGTCATGTTTCATAGTGCGTTATCGCGAAGTCGGGAAGTTTTAAAAGACTTCGTGGAAAAGTTCAAGGGAACCATCATTTGTGACGGATATTCTGCATACGCTGGTTTACCTAACGTCACATTCGCCAATTGTTGGGCACATGTGCGTAGAAAATGGCTAAAAGCCAACAGTAAAAACGCCGAAAAAGGTGTAGAATATTGTAATCGACTCTACGAATTGGAACGAAAGTTTAAGAAACTTTCACCAAGCAAACGTCGAAAAGCACGAAAAAAATATTCCAAACCGATTGTGGAAGAATTCTTACAATGGGTAGATGAATCTCCTTTTTACGGCAAAAGTGCCCTTGCGGAAGCGGCAAACTATACCTTGAAACATGCCGAAGGTCTAAAAGCATTTCTATATGACGGTCGAATTGCGATTGACAATAACCCAGCAGAAAATGCGATTCGTCCGAGTGTGATTGGTCGGAAGAACTGGCTTTTCTCTGTGAGTGAATTGGGAGCTGATGCCAATGCCGTTTGTTTGAGTTTAGCTGAAACGACAAAAGCTAATGGAATTGATTTCTATCAATACTTGGTCAAAGTATTGACAGAACTCCCAAACCTCCCAATCCATCAGCAACCAGAAATAATCGATCGCTACTTGCCTTGGTCTAAAAATATACGTGAATCATGTGCAATAGCAAAATAGCCCTCAATCTGAAAAAATTCAAGATTGTAGGGCTATTTGTCATGCGTACTAATAGGTACGCTTTTTTAATCCCTGTTTTAAGTTTTTCAATGCGTCATTTGAATTCGGGCTTACAATATTTTTTGAAGTTTGGCTAATATCCTATTGACTTTGGCTAATATCTTCTCTACTTTGACTAATATCCTCTTTTTTGTACGCACGGTTTTTTCATTTGGCAAATATTTTTTGAAGTTTGGCTAATATCCTGTTGACTTTGGCTAATATGTTCTCTACTTTGACTAATATCCTCTTTTCCAATTGCTGATTATTCTCACTTTCCATAAGCTACTTATTCACGAAGTAGGTTATCAGAAGTACTTCACATCCATCAGAAATTCCCTCTTCCATCTTTCTCAGCAGAAAGGCCTTTGTAGACTCATCCCCTTATGAAGTCCAGTTTCGTGCTCGCTTCTCTTCAGATTCCGCGTCACCAGGGACACCTGAAGCTAGCCGTTACTTTTACTTTCACGATTCGGGACTTGCACCTTAGAGATTACACTCACATACCGGGGAACTTGAATAAAAAAGATAACTCATAATGTCTAGAAATTACTCAGACCGGGAGCACCTATTAACCCTCTTCAATCGGAAAGATCTTTTTTTAAAAAATTTTGACTTTTTAATGAACAATTTCGAATCCTAACCAAAATTCCATCAATTACCATTTTATTAAGATTTCGTTTATTCTTCTTTATCCGATATAAAAACATCATAAAATTATATTAATTTATATATATTTTCAATAAAAATAATCGATTATTTTCATCTATAACATGAATTGACATACCGAAAAGTTATACATTATAATGTTTTTCATAAAAATTCACTATAAAGGAGATATGCTTATGGAAATGATTGGTACAGTTATCGTCTATATTATTATGACGTGTGCAGTGATTGGTGCGATTGCTGCTATTAAAAATCCTGATGATGGGCTTGGCAGACAATTTATGGATGGAGTTCATGCAACAGGACAAATTTTCGTTCCTACTGCGGGAATCATGGCATCTATTCCATTTTTGACAATCATTGTAGAGAAATGTGTTAGTCCCATTTTTAAAACAATCGGTGCAGACCCTGCCATCGCTGCGACAACGATTTTAGCTTCTGATATGGGAGGCTATCAACTTGCCCAAACGCTAGCAAACTCTTATGAAGGCTGGATTATGGCGTTAGTTGTCGGATTTATGGCCGGTGCAACAATTGTATTCTCCATTCCAATGGGGTTAGCAATGCTTGACCGTCGCGATCATAAATATATGGCGCTTGGCATTATGTCAGGTATTTTATCGATTCCTTTCGGTGCCTTTATCTCAACAACACTCATCATGCTTTTTAACACAAAAGTACGTGAAGTCATTGGCACTTCAGAAGCTCCTACTTATGTGTTCTCCATTTCAATCCTTCAAGTATTGATTAATCTATTACCACTCATTGTATTCGTAATCTTGCTAGCTGCTGGATTAAAATTCTTCCCTGACTTTATGATTAAAGGCTTTATGCTTTTCGGTAAATTGATGGATACAGCTATTAAGCTAGTACTCGTATTTTCTATCGTTGAAATTTTCACAGGTTTATTCTCCAACCTGTTTGGTGCATGGGGCTTTGATCCAATTATGGCGGATAAAGAAGATCAATTTAGAGCACTTGAAGTTGCAGGAAATATTGGAATCATGTTAGCAGGGGCCTTCCCAATGGTGTACTTAATTCGTAAATACTTGTCGAAACCATTAGAAGTCATCGGCAGTAAATTTGGATTAAGCTCTGCTGGTAGTGCAGGAATCCTTGCGACATGCGCCAATATTTTAGCGATGTTTTCACTTGTGCGCTATATGCCACCAAAAGATAAAGTCATTAATATTTCCTTTGCTGTATGTTCTGCCTTTTTACTTGGTGACCACTTATCCTTTACAGCGAACTTCCAACCTTCCATTATCTTGCCAGTCATTATTGGTAAGTTTTCAGCTGGTATTATTGCCATCATCTTAGCCTTTTGGTTATCAGTGCCAACAGCAAAAAAATTGGAAGCAAAAGATCGTGCGGCAGGCATTATTAAACAAAATGAATACATGGAAGAAACGTCTGAAGCTAGCATGCCTTCACTAACAGAAGGAGAAGTCGCCATGTCAAAAGCGAACTAAAAGGAGAAAAGGCGATGTCAAAAGAATGTGTGATTAGTGCAGGAATTGATATAGGAACAAGCACTACCAAACTTGTATTGAGTGAGTTAGAAATTGAAAATACTGCAGGGTACGGTGTTGTTCCGCAAATCAAAATTACAAATAAACGCATTTTATATCGCAGTTCAATTCATCGGACACCACTGTTAGATGAAGAGATCATTCACATGCCATCCATTCGGCAAATCCTACTGGATGAATTTGGAAAAGCGAATCTCACACCAAAACAAATTCAAACAGGGGCCATTATTATTACAGGCGAAACCGCAACGAAACATAATGCCTCTGAAGTGATCCATACCCTTTCTGATGAAATGGGCGAGTTTTTAGTTGCAACTGCAGGAGCTGATTTAGAAGGGATTTTAGCTGCAAAAGGTTCAGGTGCCTTTGAATATAGCGCTCAACATCCCCATTCCGTCATTGCCAACATTGATATTGGAGGAGGAACTGCCAATATTGCTGTTATCAAAAATAAACAGTTTCTTGGCACATGTACCCTTCATGTTGGGGGACGTTTAATCGAATTTCAATATGATAAAGTAAGTTTCATTGCTCCTCCGATTCGTCAATGGATTCAAGCGACCAACCAAAATATAACGAAGGAAACAAACCGCCTTAATCACGCAATCACTTTATTAATCAATGAAATGGTTGAAAGTTTATTCCTTGCGCTTCATCAACAGATTGAAGCGCATCATCCTTTATTACTTGGCCATGTGCCGAATTGGGATGAACCAATCGATACAATTATGTTTTCTGGCGGCGTTGCCCGTTTCCTCCATTCCAATGAACCAGCAAGGACGGATGATATTGGTTGGTTACTAGCAAAACAAATTAATCAAAGCGAGCTGTTTGATCAATTCCAAATCATCACACCAACCGAAACAGTGGCTGCAACAGTGATTGGAACAAGCATGCAAACGACAGAAATTAGTGGCGCAACGATTCATGTTGAAACAGAAAAATTACCTATTAAAAATTGCCCGATCATTGTCGTAGATTTTGAGAATAAATTAGATCTTTCTCATACGATTTTCCGTGCAGTCAACCAAGCAATGGAAATTTATCGTTTCCATACAGAGGCCATTTCAGTAGCGTGGTATATCAAAAATTTACCCCGTCTGTCCTTTCATCATATCGAGGAAATGGCAACACAGTTCATTGAATTACTTGCGCCCTTCTCGATTCCATATATATTTATTTTTCAACAAGACTATGGAAAAGTTTTTGGTCAAACCCTTTTACGTTTCCCAAAAAACAACACCATTATTTCCATCGATCAAATCCAAGTGGAACACGGCGATTATATCGATATTGGAAAAGCATTAGATGCTGGTGTTGTGCCAGTAGTGATTAAAACGTTAGCTTTTTAAGAAAGGTAGTGTGAAAAAATGAAATTAGCAGTGCGCTTAGGCAACATCACATATCGTTTTCAAGATTTAAAGGAAGTCTTTGCAAAGGCCAATGAAGAAAAGTCTGGTGACCAATTAGCAGGGATTGGGGCAAGCACTGTACAGCAACGGATTGCTGCTAAAATCGTTTTGAGCGAAATCACATTAGAAGAAATTCGAAAACATCCGTTAATCCCCTATGAAACAGATGAAGTAACGCGCTTGATTGATCAAGATTTAAATAATCGCGTTTATGAAGAAATTAAAGGTTGGACCGTTGCTGAACTTCGGGAATATATATTGCAACAACATGTGGATAGTGATGAATTAAAACGTTTAAGCAAAGGTTTAAATTCCGAAATGATTGCCGCAGTTACAAAGCTGATGTCCAATCTGGATCTCATTCATGTGGCCAATAAAATTGAAATCATTACAACAAATCAAACGACAATCGGATTTAAAGGAACTCTTTCTTCTCGTTGCCAGCCAAATCACCCGACAGATGATGTAGAAGGCATCATGATAGGGGCAATGGAAGGGTATAGCTTTGGCGTTGGCGATGCGGTGCTTGGCATTAATCCTGTAAACGATACAGTAGAAAGCATCAAACGTGTACTCCATGGTACGAAGGATTTTATTACAAGATGGGACATTCCAACGCAAAACTGTGTACTTGGACATATTACAACGCAAATGGAAGCAATTCGCCAAGGAGCTCCTTGTGATTTAATTTTCCAAAGTATTGCAGGTACGCAAAAAGCCAATGATGCCTTTGGAATTTCCATTAATTTATTAGATGAAGCTAAAGAACTGATGACACAGCAACATGGCACTGAGAAAAATGTCTTTTATTTTGAAACAGGTCAAGGTTCTGCCCTTTCATCCGAAGCTCATTTTGGAGTTGACCAGTTGACGCTTGAAGCACGAAATTATGGCTTAGCAAGGCATTACCGTCCTTTTATCGTGAATACCGTAGTTGGCTTTATTGGTCCGGAATATTTATACGACAGTAAACAAGTCATCCGTGCAGGACTTGAAGATCATTTTATGGGCAAAATGCATGGTCTCCCAATGGGCGTAGATATTTGTTATACGAATCATATTGTTGCTGATCAAAATGATATCGAAAATTTAGGTGTGCTACTTGCTGGTGCAGGTGTAAATTTTGTCATCGGTGTGCCAATGGGGGATGATGTGATGTTAAATTACCAGTCTTTAAGTTATCACGATATTGCCACCCTTCATCAAACATTGAATAAACCGCCAGCACCTGAGTTTGTGAAGTGGTTAGAAAAGATGGGCATTTATGAAAATGGGAAACTATCGAAACGAGCAGGTGACATTTCCATTTTCCAAACACATGCTTTGTAGAAAGGAGTTGGTCGTATGAGTGAAGTACTATTAGATACATCGTTTTTAGAAGTAGTAGGTACATCAAAGGAGACCCCTGCTAGAATTGGTGTGGGCCGAGCTGGTTTACGTCCTTTAACGAAAACGTGGCTAAAATTTCGTTATGACCATGCCGCTGCAGTAGATGCAGTAAATAGTGAAGTTTCCAAAAGCTTTTTAGATAAAAGAAAATGGCCGATTTTGACAACACAAGCACTAGATCAAGCGACGTATATTCGCCGTCCTGATTTAGGGCGCAAGTTATCAAAAGAAAGTCGCGAATATTTAATGGAGCATGGACAAAAAGGGGCAACGGTGCAAATCATCGTTTCCAACGGGCTAAGTGCAACAGCGATTGAGGAAAATGCGGAAGATGTGTACTTATCGCTATGTCAAAGCCTTGAGTTATTAAATATTCCTTATGCACCCACGTTTTATTTTGAACGGGGTCGCGTTGGGTTAATGGATGAAATCGGCGAACTGTTGCAACCAGAGGTCATTCTTTATTTCATTGGAGAACGACCTGGGTTACTTTCTGCTGAATCCATGAGCGTCTATATGTGCTATCAGCCCAATGCGACAACGATTGAATCGGATCGCCTCGTCGTTTCCAATATCCATCGCAACGGTTTACCCCCTGTGGAAGCAGGTGCATACATCTCCACCATCGTTGAAAAGATGCTGCATTACAAAGCAAGCGGCGTGAAGTTGCTAGAAGCGGAGAAGAAAAGTAAATAAGGATCATAGGTCTCTTCGAATTTTTCGAGGGGATCTTTTTTCTAGAAAAAAATGGTATTTCACTTTCCTAATAATGGTAATACATGTGCTATATTGGACAGATTTTCGGATGTATCGGACAGATCTTAGGATTTATTGGGCAATTTTCCAGATTAATTGGACAGATTTTCCTGATATATTGGACAGTTCTCAAAATTTATTGGACACATCTTCGAATATATTGGACACTTCTCCAGATTTATTGGACACTCCTGAGAAAATATTGGACACCACTTCCGATATTGGACAGTTCTCACGATATATTGGACACATCTTCGGATATTGGACACTTCTTCAGATTTATTGGACACTCTTGAGAAAATATTGGACACATCTTCGGATATTGGACACTTCTCCAGATTTATTGGACACTCCTGAGAAAATATTGGACACAACTTCCGATATTGGACAGATCTCACGATATATTGGACACTTCTTTGAATATATTGGACACTTTTCCAAATTTATTGGACACTCCCGATAAAATATTGGACACCGCTTCGGATATTGGACAGTTCTCACAATATATTGGACACATCTTCGAATATATTGGACACTTTTCCAAATTTATTGGACACTCCCGATAAAATATTGGACACCGCTTCAGATATTGGACAGTTCTCACGATATATTGGTCAGATCTTCGAATATATTGGACACTTTTCCAAATTTATTGGACACTACTCCAAATTTATTGGACACTCCTGAGAAAATATTGGACACCGCTTCAGATATTGGACAGTTCTCATGATATATTGGACAGATCTTCGAATTTATTGGACACTACTCCAAATTTATTGGACACTCCTGAGAAAATATTGGATACCACTTCCGATATTGGACAGTTCTCACGATATATTGGACACATCTTCGAATATATTGGTAATTGGTAAGCGTAAAATAATCCCCACCTTTTAATGATAGGGATTAAATACTATTATTGTGATAAGTTATTAAAAACCCGACAATTCAAAGGAATTGTTTTGGACCAAGGAAGTAGTTGATCAAGCTCATCCATATTGCTTATATCCATATTGGGAAGCCTTTCAAATAAGTAGCGAAGATAATAAAATGGATTTAATTTATTCTCTTTTGCTGTCTCCACAATACTGTAAATGATTGAGCTGGCCTTAGCTCCTTTCGGAGTATTGCTAAAAATCCAGTTCTTCCTTCCGATCACAAATGGTTTAATGGATCGTTCACTTCGATTATTATCGATTTCTAAACGTCCATCCTCTAAAAATGCCACGAGTTTTTCCCATTGGTTGAGGCAGTATGTAATGGCTTGACCTAATAGACTCTTTGGTAAAACATTGCTTTTCTCTGTTTTTAGCCATGCTGAAAAAGCCTCCAACAATGGTTGGCTGTGTTTAAGTCGTTTTTTATATCGTTCTTCTGGTGTACATTCTTTCAAATCACGCTCGATGGCAAATAGCTGATTACAGAAATTGAGTCCTTCCCGAGCTGTGACTGCTGAATGACGTTTGGATTCAGGAAGTACGTTTAAAGCCTCATCGAACTTTCTGCGGGCATGAGCCCAACATCCAACTAATGTTACGCCGGATATCTTATGGTATCCTGCATATCCATCGACATGCAGGTATCCTTTAAACCCTTTTAGGAATTCTTTGGCATGTTCTCCTGCTCTAGTTTCCTGATAGTCATAAAGGACAAGTGGTGGATCCTCTCTTCCAGTCCGATAAAGCCACATGTAAGATTTCGATGTACTTGACCTTCCAGGTTCATGTAAAACCTGAACAGTTGTTTCATCCGCATGTAGAATGTCTTTAGAGAGGAGATGCTCTTTCATTCGTTGATAAATTGGCGCAAGCCATTTTTCGGCACCATAAAGCATCCAATTGGCCATGGTTTGCCTGGATAAGATCACACCTAATCGTTTGAACTGTTGTTCTTGGCGATATAGAGGTAGCCCCTCTACATATTTTTGATTCATAATATAGGCCATGCTTGACGGTGAAGCTAAACTTTTTGGATACACAGATTTTGGGGCAGGTGCTGTAACGATTGGTGTCTCTATTTCATTACGCTCACAATGACGGCATCCATAGACATATCGAACGTGTTTTAAAACTTTGACTTGAGCCGGAATAATCACTAATTCTTGTCGTACTTCTGTGCTCATTTCGTGTGTTTTTTCACCGCAACACGAACAGACCTGCTCTTCTTCGGGTAAACGATATTCAATCGTTTCCATAGGCAGGTTTTCAAACGTAGCTTGACGTTGACCACGTTTCTTTTTACGACGATATGTAATTGTTTCAACAGTTGGCTCTTCGGCTTTTACATTAGACTCTACCTCTGCTTCATTGAATAAAGGTAGTTCTAATTGATTAGGATTTGTTTTTTCGCTTGAAGAGCCAAATTTTCGTTTTTGACTAAGACGATACTGTTCTTCATACCATCGTAATTTCGCCGTCAATTCAACGATTTGCTGTTGAAGTTTTTCAATTAATTCAAATGGGTTTTGGTTAGGATTCTTTAAATTTTTCATCATGTAGTAATAATTCGACGGTTTTAGCTATTTTCCTCCAAGGTTTTTGTTAAAAGTAAAAAATTCATATAACTGTTCTAGCCTTTACTTCTGGGTGTGCTTTCTTTTGCTCCATTGGAAGACCATCCAATAACCAGCGTAATTGCCGATAACTAATTTGTATCGTTCCAGTGTCATTTTCATTTGGCCATTGAAATTTTCCTTTTTCCAATCGACGATAATAAAGCCAAAAACCATTATAGTCCCAGTGAAGAATTTTTAATTTATCTCGCTTTCGATTACAGAACACAAAATAACTTGATGAAAAGGGATCTAAATCAAATCCCTCTTTCACCAAAGCAGCTAATCCATCAATGGATTTTCTCAAATCAGTACTTCCTTTTGCCAAGTAAACTCGTTCAGCTCTTGTACCAACTAACATGTTGATTTCAACGTCCTAACCACTTCTGAAAGAAAGGCCGGATCGAAACCAGGTTTTACTTCAATTGAAATCCCACTAATTTCAATCCGTAATGAATTTTCAACTGTTTGTGAATGATCTTCTAGGGTAACGGATGCCCATTTTGTAGACTTTCCTTGATTTTTTATTGGATTTTCAATTTTTCTTAACCAGTATTTAAACTGGTGAATACTCCATTGATTTTCCTTGCACCAGTTTACTTGAGTTTGACCGCTTTTACGATAGTCAGCGATTCGTTGTTCCCAAACCTTTCGTAATTCAGGATTCTTAGGCATAAAAAAACCTCCTTCAATTTCATCATGAGGAGATTATCTCATGAAATTAGCACATCAAGAAGGTGTGCAAGATTTGACGCTTACATTCAAAAAACCAAGATTTATTTGAAAAACGTTGCCATACTTTTGTATCCTCAAGTATTTCGATATCTTCAAAAGCTCGGTCTGCCAGCAGAGGATTTTGTAGCAATACATTATAATTCCACAACATATACCCGAAGATGTTCTCCCAAAGAGTAAGAGGAGAGATGGTTGTTGTTTGGCGAAGTTGTACAATAATTTGATGGGCTTGATACAGGATTTTTGAAATGACATATTCCCTTTCATTTTCTTCTACATAGCGGAAGTCTGTAGGAGTAATGTATGTTCCGAGCGTATCCATACCATATTCATGTACATGGAAGTAACGAACATCTTCTAATTTTCCGTCCCAAATTTCATCATAAGCAGTGAGAAAATAAAATTGAGTAGCAACGAATAATCCAAAGCGACAGCTGAAATGGGATATAGCTGCCGCCTCTGTACTTGCTTGAGTAATTTCCATCATGAGCTTCAGAAAATCCTTTAGAAAAAATTCTTTATGTATATTTTCCAATGTAAATAAAGGGTTTTTCGGCTCTTCTGTAACAATACTATAGGAATTTAGGAAAGTAAGTTGTTCATATGTTAAAACGGGCATCGTATCACCTCTATGTTATTTCACTGTGTTTAACATAACATGTTTTTGCTGATTTTGTTTGGAGATGATATAGAAGGGGAAAGCCAAACGTCATTTGAGAAGTTTGGCTTTTTCTGATAGGTCTGATTTTTTTCCGATAATCGCTGTGTGATAGCTATGAAGTAGCATGCCTACGATAATAATCGCAAGACCGAAAAGTGCAATTGGATCTGGTAGAGGAACTCCAAGTATCATCATTTCTCCGATAATGACAAATACGACTTCCATTGACTGAGTTGCTTCTACTGCAGCAAGTTTTCCTTGATGATCTCGCACGCGGTCTGTGGCAATAAAGAACAACGTCGTCGCGATTACACCGGAACTAACAGCGACGATAAAGGATTGTATGACTTGGTTCATGGAAGGGAGCCCCACTGTACAAATGGCAATAACAGCTAAAATAATCCAAGCTGGCAGTGATGCAATGGTCATACCAAGCACCCGCTCAAACGCATCGATTCGACTGCCACATAACTCCATCATTTTTCGGTTACCAAGCGGATAACTAAAGGCAGCGATGACTACCGGAATCACTCCAAGCAGTAAGTGATTGAAAGTTACCTCTTTTCCTTGAGGTATTTGAATAAGCATAATACCGATTAGAATAATGCTTGAAATGAATAAGGAAGTGAGCGGTATTTTTTGACGTATGATTTTGTTATCTACGACGGTTACAAATAACGGTGCAAGAAGTACACCGGCAACAATCGTTAGCTGCCACGTTCCTGACACAAGCCAACCAGGTCCATAAGCTGCTGCAAAAGTGAGTGGTGCGTAAAAAAGAACAAAGCCCACGAAACTCCAAAGTAACCATTTTGAAGTATTTTCTCTCATTTCTCTATGTAAATTTTCAAAACCTGTTCGATAAGAGACAATGGCGATAAGGAAGGGGAGCATAAAGAAAAATCTTAGTGAAGAACTCCAAAGCCAACTTCCTCCACTTAACTCCATGGACCGATTTAAAATAAAAGTGACCGCAAAAAATAAGGCTGCAAATATGCCAAGAGTGATTTCTTTCATTATTAACACCTACTTTCTGAGAGAAAACATCGAAAAATTCTATACTACAAATATATTAACAGAATATTCAAACATGATTTATTTCGTTTCTGTCTCAAAGAGTTTGATTTCGTACTGTAATTCTCCTAGTGGACCACCATCCATCGTATAAGCAAAATCCGCACCGAAAGCTTTGACATCAAATTTATGTGGCCCACAACCGATTTCTTCATCAGGAGTAAAGGCAACTCGAATTTTTCCGTGTTTAATTTCAGGATGATTTACTAAATATTCCATTGCCGTCATAATCTCTGCAATTCCAGCTTTATCATCTGCTCCCAGTAACGTCGTGCCGTCTGTTGTAATCAATGTTTGTCCGACATAATTTTTTAAATTTGGGAATTGGTTAGGGGATAGAGTGCATTCATCGTTTAATTGAATTTCTCCGCCGTCATAATTGTCAATCGTTTCGGTTGGACATTTGTTCCAGAAAAATCTGGTGATGTATCAACATGAGCTAAAAAACCAATAGTTGGTACAGGCTTGTCTGTATTGGCTGGTAATGTGGCAAATAAGTAGCCATTCTCGTCCAATGTGATGTCTGTAAGTCCAATCTCTGCTAGTTCATCTTTTAGTACATTTAATAAATCCCATTGTTTTTTCGTAGAAGGGGTTGTAAAGCTTTCCGGATCAGATTGTGTGTCGATTTTAGCGTATCAAATCAATCGTTCAATAACTTTTTCTTTCATGACGCTGCCTCCTTATTAATACTGCCACTATTGTATCATTTTTCCTTTTTTATGATGAGAAAAATGCTGTGTCAAAAATTACTATTGAAAACCCGTGGTGCTAGTTGAGTCTTAACGCTCAACTAGCCCAAGAACAACAAGCGAGTAAGCCAGTAAAATACCATCCAGTGCCGTTTCAAATCCAAAAATCGAGTTCGCTCGAATCTTGGTGATCCGATACAAATCGACTAAAATCGAAAATACGGTTTCTACCAATTTGCGTTTTCGTTTCATCCACTGTTTCCATGCGTTGGGTTGGCGATTCGCTGATTTTTTCGAACGGGCGTCCAAAAAGCGATTCGATGCTCTTCGTACAGCTTCTTTTGCAGCTTTTGGCTGATATACCCTTTGTCACCTAGGTTATACGGATGTGGAATTTGTGTCATGACGGTCTCCGCAGCCATCCGATCATGACAAGACGCTTCAGTGACGACATATCCCATCGGAAGCCCTTGGTCGGTGACCTGCAGATGAAGTTTCAACCCATAGAAAGCGATCTTTTTCGAAGCACAATAGCCAATATCGGCAATTCCACGAAACCGTTTGGCACGATACATTCGGGATGAATGACACCGATCGATCGGCAAGCTGTCCACGACCGCATACGCATGGTCTGCCCGCGTTTGGCCAGCTGGTGCCGTATCCACTTGGTCGCAAAGCTAAGCGCTCGGCAGCGATGGTTGTACCGAGAACGTTCAGGGAACAAGGCCTTGGGAAACAAATTCCCGATCACAAACTGGTGCCAAGCCCGTTCGGAAGTGAAGCCCAGCAACTTTCCAAGGACATGGATGGTGATGATGACTTCGTCTTTCTGTTTCAACCAATGACGATTTCGACGTTGAAGATGAATCTGGATGCTCGACAGTTGAGCGGATACAAAGAATAAAATCGCTGCATATTGTTTTTGAAGTTTGGCTCGATCTGTTGTAAGATGAAAGTGCTCTTGCATGGGGATTCTCCTTTTGATGTTTGGTCGCACTTTCATTTTAAGAAGATCTCATGCAAGGGCTATTTTTATGCTTATCTGATTTTATTAATTAGAATTTATTTATTTAAAATGAGGATGTCCCAAAAGCGAACGCTATGCGAACACTTTTGGGACATCCTCATTTCATTGAGAAATTTGAGATGCAACATAATCAAGATTATCGGAACTCAAATGTATCTAGAATTATAAAATATCCCCGTTCATCAAATTGATGATGGTGTTGCAAAACTAGAGTAAAAACTCGAAGTTATGCATAAGGATGCAGCATAACACATGTAGTAAATATCGATGAAATCCATACCATCGTGGCTGTTCCACCCCATCACTCTTTCGCTCGTTAAATACCCGTTCAATCCCGCGGCGAAGCCCAAACAGCCATTGGCCAAACCTCGTTTTCAAAAAGACAGGAAGAACCCGGCCATAGGCATCTTTCCGTTCCTCGCTATTTTCGGCGGTTGATGGGAGAAAGGAATAAGATTCCTGCTTGTTCGGCTGTTTGTCGAATCTTTTCGCTGCCATACGCGGCATCGCCTAACACAAATTCAATATCCCATTGCCCTAAAGAAATTACCATGGAATGGGGGGGATTTGTGTTGCACACAATTTGAAAAAGTGGGCGGCCACCGTCCACCCAATAAAAAGAAAAAGGGAGAACATACGGGGATGAGAAGAAGCAGATCCTTTGAGAGAACAAAAAATATCCAAATAATGTAAAAGAAAAAGCAGGAGGCTGTCCTCAAAAAGGTCGTTTTACCGATCTTTTGGGACAGCCTCTTTGTTACGTTTTATCAGGCCCTGCCTGATTCCACACCTTCAGTGAGGGCAAAAATTCCTTATGCTCTTACATGAGAAACCATAAATGTGGTAACTCGTCAACCTTCATTCTGTCAGATTTACCGTCGACAAACACCAAATAATTTAAATCAATTGTTTAACTGCAGAAATAGCTTCATAAACAAAATAACCCGAAAAACCAATTAACACTATACCAGCAATAATAGAACTTACTTTTATCATCGAACGGCTCATTAACTTTCTTGTAGTAGAAACAATGGTTAATAAGCCAATGTCATGTAGTAAAATTCCGGTTAACACACCCGTCCCAATGGTGATAAATTTAATTGGATTCGCCATATCATATGAGTTGGTAAGAACCGACCCGAATACGCTTAGCCAAAACACTATATTCCCTGGAGATATCGCAACAAGAAAACCATTTCTATATGAAGAAAACCAAGATTTTGTTGGCTTTTCACCTGATAATGTGATATCATGATCCGCATTTTTAATAGAATCATAACCAATTAAAAACAAAAATACTGCACCAACAATCCACATCGGGATTTGAATAAACGGTTGCTTCAAAATGGAGGCTAATCCGAAATAAAATGCTGCGATTAAAGCTAAATCAATCGTCATACCTCCTAATCCAACAGCCCAACCATGCCAAAAGCCATTCTTGAGACCTTGCTTGATCATTTCTACAGAAATGGCTCCAATTGGCATGGCAATAGAAAGGCCCACAATAACATAAGTAAGATACAATGCCATAAAACCCCACACACTTTTATAAACTTAGTATGATGTACAAATCAGTAATTCTGATTATCAAGATTTAGGATGGAATGGACATACCCCTTTTCTTGGATTATTGTCATCAGTGATTATATACTGTTTCCATTCTCTGTTGCTTTCGTCTCCATATCTTCCTAGATCCGGATGGATTGGGAGATTTTCTATCGACTCTACTTTTGATCGAATTAAATCAATAGCCTTTGGAGTAATATCAGCAAAAATTCTTCTAGGTTGAAAGATCAATATAAGGCTTTTTCCCATGTTCCTAGTAATTCTATGTTTATATGCTGGCATATTAGCTGATACAAAAATAGGTTCTCCATCAAAACAAAATTCCCAAAGTGGAACATCTGGATCAGTTGGAATATTTGCATTCCATTCTTTTTCATCATTCTCATGTAGATATTTTAAAATATTCCAAAAATAATTTTCATAGTAATCAAATGACTGTTCTGGAATTTCAGGTTGCACAAAAACAACCAAAGCATGTTTATTATGCTCATTTTCTCTTGATAATTTCAAAAACTCTCTTAATACATTCGGTAGAGGGCTTAAATCATGATTTTCTATATAAAAATATCTTAAATCGCCTTTTTTCTCAGCGATAGTTCCAAAGTGGCAAGGGAAATTCTTATCAGAAACAACTTTTTCCCAATAAGAATATTCATCTTTTAGTCATTCTGGTATATTTTACCATATTTGAGATCTGATTTGGTTAACATTGAAATGGCTCGTTGCAACACTTTTCTACTCAACTCCACTCAACTCCTTGTCAAAATTCTACATTTATTTTCTATTTTTCCTAATAAAAAGCATAGCACAAAATCTTTAATCCATAGCAAATAATTCCATAATATTTTTCACCCTTTCAATTAATTGTTGTAAACGCTAAACTAGAATCAACAGTTTTCCACAAATAGAACTCAACAGAATTCCCCAAATAAGATTAAACAGTTTCCCCACCATCAATCACTTTCAAATATACTGTTACTAGTCTATTGAAAGTGAGGAATTAGGAGTGAACAGATTTATGCTTTACATCGAGATTCATCGTTTATACAAAGAGGGATTCTCCAAGAGTGCGTAAGAGCCATTCTATTTTAGTGTTTACATCATTGAATAAAGAATCGATTGTACCTTGTTTTGATATACTCACATCCCAAGACTAATACTGCAACATCCAAGTGCCCACAGCGTTATCCACCCCCGACACAAAGGAGTCTAGCCCTTTTCCTCCTCCACAATTCTTCCGGTAGATTTATAATATCTCGCATAAGCTGTGCCAGTGGGGCCATTGCGGTTTTTGGCGACGATGAATTCCAACCGTTCGTATGGCTGTTGGGGTTGGCTCTGTTCTTCGGGCGACAGCCGTTCGTAGTAAGAATCCCGAAATAATAAGATAATCACATCCGCATCCTGTTCGATGTTGCCGGAATCCCGGATGTCGCTCATCACCGGGCGTTTGTTTTGTCTCGTTTCCACTGCCCGATTGAGTTGTGCAAGGCAAACGACAGGGCAATGGAAGTCTTTCGCCATTTTCTTTAATTGTGCGCTGATGTACGCAGTGTTGAGATAAGGATTGTTTCGATCTTCTTCGCAGGCAATGATTTGCAAGTAATCGATGAACACAATCGGTTTTTTCGTTGGGTACTTATTCATAAGTTTCCGGATTTGCGCCCGCATTTGACGGACCGTCAACCCGGCCCGATCGTCGATGTGAAGGTTGGCATTCTTCAGATTGGAAAGGGTGTCCATCCATTCGTTTTTTTGCTCTTCGCTTAAATATTTATAAGGATTGCGCATTTTTAACCGGTTGATGTTGCCGGTGAGGGCGACCAGGCGTTCAAGCAGCATTTTCCGATTCATCTCAAGGGAAAAGATGATCGGCAAATAACCCATCATGCCTGCAGCCAGCGCAAAGTGGTTCATCACGTCCGTCTTACCCATCGATGGTCTTCCAGCGATGATCGTCACTTCTCCTTGCCGGAAACCGCAGAGCATTTTGGCCAGCTCCTCAATATCGATGGGGATGAAGTCGTCCATTTTTTCTGGAAAGAACGGCCGTTCCGCCATGTTGACCAAATCCTGTTCGATGCTTGTCTCGATGGTCATGTTGCTTGTGTACAGTTGATCCAGTTTTGTCTGGATTTCTTCGATGGTCCAGTTTTCCGAGAGGGCTTCTGTCAAGATGGCACTTTTTTGCCGCTCCCGCCATGCATCCAACAGCATGTCCGCGTAATGCTCGAATTTTTCCGGATTGGCGTAGTAGGCAATGGTTGTGAGATACTGTGCCCCGGCATCTCCCACGTCCACCTCGGTCAGGAGAGTTACGTAGTCCACCGGTTTACCCGCGTTGGCTAACTCCTTCATCGCTTGATAGATGACGCGATGGACTTGGGAAAGAAACATCTCCGGCTGGATGCCTGCATCAAGGATCAAATAATTTTCCTGCATCATCGTTCCCAAAATGCTTTTTTCGAGAAGATCCGTGTTCAATTCCCGCATCTTGATCTCTCCCTCCTTAATGTTGAAGCCATTTCGGCTTTGGGGCATCTTCTCCCGCTGTAAAATCCAGTTCGATCGGTTTGTAAATGCTGGCAGGCTTTTGTTTTTTCGCTTCTCTTAAATATTTTTCAAAGTTGGGCGATTTGAATAGCGTACTCGGCCGCAAGTAAACATTCATTTTTTCGTTGTGCAGCCATTGGGTTACTTTCAAATCGATGATGCATTGGAAATCTTTGAACGTATATCCTTCTTTAATCCTTTTGCATAAATCTTCATGATGGATACGCAGATGGGGATTATAGTTTTTATTTGCTTGTTTATTTAAATAATTAATAACTTTAATGATTAAGTTATACTGCCTTATCAAATTGGGTTGCTGCAGCTCGATTTGGACAGTGGAATCTGCCGGAATCTGGTGATGGCCGTCTACCCAATTTGCGACATTTTTGGAATGTTCATTTGCCCGATTTGAGTTGCTCGTTTTCTCACTTTGGGCATCGGCATTCCCATTTGAGTAACCATTTTGGGAAGGTGCATCAGCCCAATTTGTGATTCCCATCTTCTCATTTTGGGTACCGGCATCCCAATTTGGCATCCCATTATGCCCATTTTGGATAGTCCGTCCATGACGAAACAGGTCGCCATCCACAACGAGGTGCGAGATTTTTTCGTAATTGATCCGATACCATTTCCGTTGATTTTGCATCAATTGGGAAATGATATAACCATCCTTTTCCAGTTTTAAAAAAGTCCGAATGATGGTATTCCTGGACAAATAAGGCAACCGTTTCTGCCACTTTTCATATGTATGCACAAACCAATGGTGCCCGTCATGCACAATGGGGGATTGGAGCAGCTCTTTATGCAATAGTTCCAATATAATTGCACCATTCGCCCCAATGGTTTTGGCCAAAATCGGGGAGAATGTGAGTTGAGGACCATTGATCAACATTGTTCCGCCGCCTTTCTTGCCAATTTTTCGTAGAGATTGTTCAGCAACTTTTTCTCTTCTGGAGTGCCACAGAAATGGCAGATGCAATTGGAGTAGCCCTGCCAAGCCCTCAATCCTTTGAATGATTGTGCGAATTTGAATGCCCCATGCTCTGTCCAGAGGTAAAGGAGAGATACATATTTTAAGCTGGGCAGATGAGGGGATTCGCTCCATGCTGCAATGTCCTTTTTGGTGAGCAGGAAGTAGTCTTTTCCTTCTTTGAAAATTTCCTTATGGCGATAAAAAATGGCATAAATGCGCGCCATATCCGCATCGAAAAATTTCGCCAGCTGCTTTGTGGTAAGCACTTTCGTACCGTTGTATTCCATTTTCATCCCTCCTGATGATTTGGTGTTCTACTATCTATATACCTTGCAGAAGGGAAAAGAGGGACATAAGGGGGAATTTTTCTTAAGGATGTTGTATTAACTGATGTGGGTTGTTTTTGTTAATATAAAATTGAGATAAAGCGATTATTTCAACACTGAGGCACATACCCACTAATAATGATTGGGAGTGAGGGGTTAATTTTTTATAGATGTTCTCACACTAAGTATTTAGTTTTTCTTCGGATTTCTGATGTTTCAAACTTTTATTGAAACGATAGGACTTGCCATTCAATGGAGACAGGTTTTTGGATTAAACGTCCGGTAATCCGAGTGAGTAGTTTGAACCGGATGAACTTATTGATTGATAATGTTTTGTTCATAAAGACATTTTGAGTTCTAGCGGTCAAGACTGTAAGATGACATCTTTTAGGACATACAATTTTTTTGAAGGAGAGAAATGAGATGTATGAAAAGGATTTAAAACGGATTGTCAGTTTATTTCCAGAATTGATTGAAGAAGGGCTGTCAGTCGAGGAGGAGGAATATCCCATTCGGAGCAACCATTCTACCTATCGATGCGATTTAAAAGGAAAAGACAAGAATGGGAATACGGTGTATATTGAATTGAAGCTGGAGGCTGGAGAGGCGGTTGTCGCCCAAATGAGTAAATATGCTACGTTTGTCAAAGAGAATGGCCGTTTTATGGTGGCAGCATTTCAGTTTAAAAAAGATGTTATTCCTGTCTTGAATAAACTTGGTTACGAACACAAAGTTGTTGATTATGACAAAGCAAATCAACTATTAAAAGAAAACGAAACCAATCCCAAACTTTTCGAACGTAAAATGAAAGCTCTCCCTTCACATCCCGCATATAAGAAGACCCCGACACAACTGGTCTATCAAGATAATGAACGTGAAATCATTTCCGGCTTATTTCATGAATTGGAAAGTTTGCTTAGGGACTATGTAGAACGCGAATATCATTTACAGTTCATTGGGTTGGATATCAGAAAAAAGGAAGAACATCGCTTATTGTTTCAATCTCCAACTTCGCCTGGCGACCGGTTTGTCATCTATACACGCCCACGAGAGATGAATATCATTGAAATTCAATATGTACCTGATTTTAGTTTTACAACAGGTCATACAACAAAACGCAAAGAAGATTTTAAAGCCTACATAGATGCACATGAAGAGGAAGTCGCTGGCTTATTTGGATTCGATCAATTGCATTCAAGGACAAAAAAAGAAGTTCTTGAGCAAGGAGATCATTTGGATCATCGTAAACAAGCATGGAAAGGATTAAGTTATCGAATTGTTTCACCGATTGATGAATGGTCCAAACCTGATTTTCCTCAGTTTGTAGCAATGAAATTCATTTCATTTGTTGAAACAATATTGCCTGTTTTAGAGGATTTTGAAAAAATGAGCAATAAAGAAATGTAGTGTTCCGTTTCCAATATGGAAAACTACCCGCCTAAACAGTCATCATAGTATTCAGGAAAGATATAAGGGGCGCAAAAGAAATGATCCAATTTTACCGTGATGCCAACTTGCCCATCAGCGAAGATTCAACGTATTATGCCATTATTGAAAAACTGGAAGAAAACGAAAAAAACGCAATGAACCAGATGATTCGTCTTTATTTCCAAAACAATGGATTCCCCAAATCATAAAAAATCGGTTGATTTTATAAAATTCCAGGAATTTATGGAACGATATTACAAAAGCCTTTCCCTGACGTCGGATTTTTATCACAAATGGCTATTCGGAGACGTCAAAATCTTGGGGAGATTTTGACGTCTGTTGTTTGATTATGGGGGAATGCCAATTAATCCTCCGCAGCCGGTGTAAATACCCGTATATGGTGGTCTGCAATGTCCATAAATAAGTAATCGTGGCGGTGGAAAATGGCTCTTGTATGATTATTCCATTGAAAATCATATTCCTTCACTTGATTGGTTTGGAATTTCCATATTCGCATCCGCTCTTCTTCGAGAAAGACACCGCTTTGATACGTTAAAGCAAAGGCAAGGACATTTCCCGTATGAAAAGGAATCTTGATCGATTTTTCCATTTTCAATTGGTGATTGAAGAAAATCAACTCATCCGTTGACGGATCGATGCAGGCATAAGGCTTGAATCGCGCAAATAGGGCATCGTACAAAAGATGATGGCGTAAAGCGAAATTTTCCAGTGAAGTGACGCCTTTACCCGGTTCCGCATAGTTTAATATATGTTTGCCAATCCCTTTGCCGAAAACCCCCTGGTCGCTGTATATACAGATAACCCCATTTTTAAAAGGGAATAAATCCGAAATATAAGGGCCGACCTTCATTTCATCCATAAATTCTCCGGTAAGCGTATAGAAGGAAAGCATCGACCCCCGTAAAAGGCAAAAATGGTTTTCCGTCCATCGGATCATGGAATATCCGGTTGGCAAGCATAGGATGGTTTCGCCATTGAGCTGGACAAGATTTTCCCCTTTTCCTTTCAATAGCGCAATCACATCCCCTTTTTTGCAATCCGCATCGAGAATTTCGTAATTGGTTGTGAAAACGATTTCTTCCATTATTTGCATAAACTCAACCATCCTTTTTATGAAAAAATGAGTATTTAGTTTGATAAATCGAACAGAAAGATGCCGAAAAAAAATAACAATTTGTATAATGTGTAAGTTCCGACAATCTTTTCGGTTAAACGGGTTTTGGAAATATCTTAGATATTCCATATTTTGTTGTTTTTGTATTATCGTAGTTATACATAGTTTTGCATAAAAAGAAAAATTAAACTAGCCTGAATCAAAAACCGCATCGTACACAATAACACGAACACAAATAGTGGGTGTAGAGATGAATCAATACAAAGATATATGTTCACCAACAAGGTTTGATGTTAAAAGATATGATACTCAAAAAAATCCAAGAGAATCCGGGCTTGGCAATAGAGATTTACGTCATTACCCCATTTCGAAATGTCGCATATCAGTTAATTAAATTATTGAATCAAATCCATTTTCCGATCCGCGAAGATGGCAAGGTCATGAATATCGGCACCATGAAGCTGTATGAACTGTTTTATCCCTGAAAGAAACGCAGCACGAAAGCCTTCACTTGAGGATGTTGATCTTGTGCAAATTGGGTTTGTGTTGATGCGTTTTTTCATCCCTGCCTGGTTTCATGATAAAAACAGGTTTCTTTTTGGAGATTATTACCTTTCTGTTTTATAATGATAAAAAAAGCAAAGAAGCGGGGGAAAATCGATGAAATATCTGGTAACCAGTGCCACTGGCGATTTGGCGGGAAGAGCGGTAAAGCATTTGAAAAATTTCGTGCCGGTTTCGGATATCGTGGTGACGGTGCGCTCAGAGGAAAAAGCCGGAACTTTCAGAGAGCAAGGGCTTGAAGTGCGCATTGCGGATTTTTTGGACAAAGAATCCTTGGTGAAAGCATTTCAGGGCATCAACCGCGTCCTCTTTGTCTCATCCAATGATTTGGCGACACGGAAACAGCAGCATCAAAATGTGGTGGAAGCGTTGAAAGAAGCAGGGGTGGAGTTTGTGGTTTATACGAGTGCGCCAAATGCCCAAAACAGCACGCTTATTGTGGCGCCTGACCACAAGTTGACGGAGCAGCTCATTATGGAGTCTGGCCTGGATTATGGATTTGCCCGCAACAATTGGTATTTGGAAAATGAAACGTTCATGCTGAAAGCGGTGAAGAATGGGGCGCCTTTCACATATTCCGCCGGTGAGGGCAGGGTTTGCTATGCCTTGAAGGAAGATTATGCGGAAGCGGCGGCCCGCATTTTGGCCGGGGTTGCGCCTAAGCAAACTATTTACGAACTCGGCGGCGAACCGATCACTTATGAACAGTTGGCGCAAATCGCAAGTAAAGCGATTGGCCGGGAAGTTGAGACCGCATCAGTTTCAGATGAAGAGTATGTCAAAGCGTTGGTGGATTTGGGCTTGCCACCGGAAGCGGCGCAATTCTCTGTCATCGTCCAAAAAGATATCCGCAACGGATTGTTGGATGTGCCAAGTGACGATTTGGAAAAAGTGTTGGGCAGAAAGACGACGCCGTTTGACGAGTTTATTCGGGCATTATGATGATTGTACGTTGGAGAGAAATGGAAAGAGGCTGGGATAAAAGATAAAAAACACCATTTTTTCCCGGGAGAAAATGGTGTTTTTTTGATAATTGAAGAAAATTGATTTCCGTTCCGGGGACGCTTTCCGCGGGCCCGGCTCGAGCCTCCTCGGAGCTCAATCCTTCGCTCCTGCGGGGTCTCGAGAGGGCTCGTCGCAGGAAAGCTTTTGCTTTGCGACTAAGCGTGCGCGACAGGAGCACTCGCCCCGTCACTCCAATCAATTTTTTACAAAAAATCTTTTTGCAGCTCGTTCACTTTATTAGTTATGTCCCAGCCTCTTTTTATCCGTACGTACAGGAAAAAGTTGCGCACTTTTCGCTTCATCTCTAAATGAACAGTCTAGCGGCCTTTATGCTTTTGTTTCGCTTTTTGTTTTTTTAATTCCCATTTTCTTTGTTTAAGTGCTTCGTTGCGTTCTTTTTGGAGTTTCTTCGTTTCCCGTTTGCGTTGCTCGATTTCTTTTTTTATTGCTTCCTGCGCCTTGGTGGAAATCCCGCTTTTTTGCATTTCTTTGGCGACTTTCCGTTGAAGGCGTTTCGGATTCACTTTTTTCTTCAGCTTTTTCCGATCGGCAATTCCAATTTGTTTCCTGCTTTGAATGATTTTAGGCAACCGATTATTCACAAATTCCCATACTTCCGTATCATTGGGCTCTGTGCCGAATACGTAACGATACGCCTTTAATCTTCCGTTTTCGTGATATTCAATCACTCCAATCCAAAACTGGCCATCATAATAAATCGTCAATATCATGACGACTCCCTCCTCTAAAAAATGAATCATGGAATGATGGACAACCCGAGGAAGGGAAGGTTACTGACATCAATATGGCGATTGATGCATCCGGACTACCAACCGGATTGTGTTTTTTCATTCCATTATTTATGATAACAGTTACAACGAAATAAAAACAAACCCCAATTTCAATGGGTGAGGAGCCGTACATATGGAAAAAAAGATGATTGAAACAGAGAGATTAATTCTTAGAGAAATGACAGAACAGGATTTTGACGCATTGTTTGCCGTTTTGGGAGACCCCGAAGTGATGCAACACTATCCGAATGTTTTTGATGAAACCAAAGTGAGGGAATGGATTCATCGGAATATTGAAAGATATGAAATTTTCTCTTTTGGATTGTGGGCGGTTGTATTAAAAGAAACAGGGGAATTAATTGGAGATTGCGGACTGACCATGCAGCAGATTGGCGGGAACATCAAACCGGAAATCGGTTATCATATACGAAAAGATATGCAGAGAAAAGGATATGGAACTGAAACCGCAAAAGCGGTGATCGACTGGGCTTTTACAAATACTCCGTTTCAAGTTCTTTATTCATATATGAAGCACACAAATGCCGGTTCATATCGTACTGCGATTTCGGCGGGAATGAAACTGGTGGAGGAATTTCCTGATAAAGTAAATGGAATCACAAAGGTTTATGCAATTACAAGAGAAGAATGGATTGCTTTGAAAAAGGAATCCATTCTTTGCAGTGTTGAAACTCAATCGCAATTATGAAAGGAAAAGAGTCCTATGAATATCGGAACAATCATCTGTCTACTACTTGCAGTGGTTTTTGGAATGATCTCGATGATTTTTGCGCTATTAAAAGAAAAAGGCGCAATGCTCATTAGTGGATTTAATACGCTGTCCAAAGATGAACAAGCAAACTATGATCAAAAGAAAATGAGCATCGATATGAGAAATTCCCTTTTTCTTTGGTCCATCCTTTTATTATCAGGGGCCCTTTTCGGATATTTTCTCAGTCAGTATGGTGCATTCCTCGCCATTGTCATTTGGCTGATCCTTTTTTCAAAGATGTTCATCTTGATCCAAAAAAAGCCTTTAAGAAATATAGGAATCCATAAAATTTCCAAATGTATAAATTGAGTAAATCGGGAGAAGATTTTTTTATAACAACCAAAGGAGCAGTTCAATGGCGAGCCGCTCTTTTTTATTTGAAAAAATTTTAATATTATGATTATGAATAATCATGTTTGAGTATTTGCGGTAATAGTATTACAATCGAAACATAGTCAATTACGACTATAGAACTTAATAAGAATCTGATGGAAAAAAAAAGTCCATCATTGCGATGTAGTGAATCGAAAAGGGGATAAAAACCTTTCTACCACGCTTTAGGCCGCAAAAGATTTTTATAAAACATCTGTAAAATATCAGGAGGAAATCACAATGATCGTTATCACAAATAAAATTAAAACAAAAACAGGTTTTGCGGAAAAAATGGCGCCATTTTTTACAAGACCAGGGGCTTTACAAGAAATGGAAGGTTTTGTGAAAGTGGAAGTCCTCATTACAAAAAATCTTACAGAATATGATGAATTGAATGTCAATATGTATTGGGAAACAATCGAAGACTTTAACCGCTGGAGAAAAAGTGATGCATTCAGAGAGGCCCATCGAGGACCGGAAAACTCCAGTGAGGTATCTCCAATTTTAGGTAGTGAAATTATCATTTCAGAAGTTGCTTCCACTTTGGAAAAAGCATAATGAAATTACGGGAGGTCAGGCGGATTCTTTCTGCCTGGCCTCCCGATTTTTTTCACCTCAATGATCCGGGGCATGGCCTGGAAGATGCCGGTTTCCATTATGTCAAAGCAAGTTAATAATTTACAGCGTGCACAAAATGGATGGTTTCAAATGCCTGTAAATCATCATCCCGGTTCGCAAAATACCGGTCTTGTAAAGCGGTTGTCATCCTTTTCACCTCAAAAGCCTTGTCCTTATTTGCTCAACACTAATCGGGGGATAAAGAACCTCCTTCTTATTCATCCTATTCAACCATCATCGGAATCATACATAGAAAACGAGTATTACAGAATTCTTTAATTAGTTTGTTCCTTCACGCAAAGTGCGCGTTTATTCAGTAGAAAGCTCATTTTTGAAATCATTCTTTAAAACCGTTTGATGTATTGATAAGCTGATAATGGAGATCTTTGAAAGGAAGTTAGGCTTTGAGTAATTTCGCTGGAAATCGAAATAAATGGAAGAAAATGATCGAGAGAAAAATACGATATGATGCGAAAGTGGTTGAGTATAAATGCCATTTACTAAATTCCCAAAATCGCCGTATCGTTTTATTTCATCTGATAGAAGAACCTTTTACCATTAAAGTGGATGATTTTCAACTGACCATTCCGGTGGGGAGTTATACAACTGCTTATTATTGGTTGGATCGTCCATATAATATGTATTTTTGGAGAGATCATTCAGGACATTATTTAGCTTCGTATTTTAACATTGTAAAGAATACAAAATTCGAAGAGGGTATGGTCGTATTTGAAGATTTGATTATTGATGTCCTGGCGCTGCCAAATGGGGAGCATTTTATTTTGGATGAAGAGGAATTGCCGGAACCCTTTGAAACATTTGAGAATGGCTTCGCTAAAGGGGCATTGGAAACTTTATTAAGTTCGATCGGCGATGTCCTCTCGCAAACTATTGCGGAATCCCAAAGTATTTATAGCCATAAAAAATTTATTCCCATATTAGAAAAGGGGTATAAAGAGCTTTTCTGCTAAGTGTTCTATCGTTTGATTACACCGGATATTGCCGGCATACACAGACTAGGGTGTCCTATTTTAAATGAAAGCGGGAGTTCCAAAAGCATAATCTTTAAGAACTCCCTCCGCCATCCATTAATTCGCCGCCGTACTTTTTTCTTTCTTTTCTTCTTTTGCCTCCTCCAGTTTGAATTCTTCCGCCACTTCATCGACAATGTGTTTTGTCGATGATTTGAATTCCCTCAACGTTTCGCCGACCGCCCTTCCCAATTGAGGCAGTTTTTTTGGCCCGAAAATGATCAGGGCAATCACCAAAATGACAATCAATCCAGGTACACCGATATTTGGCATCCACAATCCCTCCATTCGATATTCATTAACTTTATGAGCCGCTTTGATTCATCACTTGTTTCATATTTCTTCTCTTCATTGACCAGCCGGAAATGAAAATGCTGATTTCAAACAATAGCAATAACGGAATAATAATCAAAAAATCTGAAATAAAATCCGGCGGCGAGATGGACACGCCGACCACCACCAAGATGAAATAGGCCACTTTTCTCATCCGCTTCAATTTTTCCGGTGTCACAATCCCCACATTCGTTAAAAATAAAATCACGATGGGCAATTCAAAAACGGCGCCGACAGGAATCGTCAAATTGAACAGCAACGAAAAGTACTGATTGATTCCATAGGTTTCCGTCGCCCCAATGGAAGTATTAATTTTCGATAAAAATTCGAGCATCATCGGAAATAAAATGAAATAACTGAAACTGATGCCCACTAAAAATAGGAGAAACGAGGCCGGGATGAAGGTCATTGTGTATTTTGCTTCCCTTTCTGTCAAACCGGGTTTTACAAACAACCAAATTTGAAGCAAGGCCATCGGTAAGGTGACCAAAATCGCCAAAATAAACGCACATTTCAGGTAGATCATGATGCCATCCGTATAACCAAACAGATTCCATTCCACTCCAGCCGCGGAAGGTTGATTTTTCAATAGTTGAAGCAGGTCCGGTGCAAACCAGAACCCTACCGCAAGCGATCCGATAAATAGAACCGTAACGAGGATCAACCGTTTCCGCAATTCCTCCAAATGGTCAATGACGGTTTGTTCTTTTTCTTCCATCATTTTCTATCACCCGCTTTAAATTCGCTTGAACCAGGATTTAATACATTTAATGAATGGAAGCGCTTTTCTATTCATTATTCATTTTGAAATTGAAATTTTTTTGAATTTTTAGGTCATACATAATACTTCCAATTACTAAAATAGGAACTGAACAGTAGTGTAAAAGGAGTGGTTCGGAAGGGGAGCGGCTTCAGTTCGTTGGAATCGCGCAGGTAGTGGATTTCATGAACCATAAGGTGAAGAAAAAGGGGGGTATCTGTTTGGTTTCCAGAAGAGAATTTTTGAAAGGTGCAGGATTGGCCATTGGGGGCATGGCACTGGGCGGCGGGATCGTAGGAACGATCGCTGCGAATATGTCTTCCTCCAAGGAAACGCCAAAAGGGGATCACCACGTTGAGACAACCGAGTATAACAAAGCGCTCATGTTTTTTACCCCAACGGAACACGCCGTAATCGATGCGGCGGCGGAGAGGATTTTCCCGAAAGATGAAAATGGCCCGGGAGCAAAGGAATTATTGGTTTCTTATTTCATCGATCATCAGTTGGCGGGTGCCTGGGGGACTGGTTCCAAAGAATATCGGCAAGGACCTTTCTATCCGGGCGAACCGACCCAGGGGTATCAAGGGCACTTGAACAAACAACAAATTTTCCGATTGGGCATTGAAGCTCTCCAAAACGAAGCAAAGAAACGATTCAACCAATCTTTCACCAGCTTGGAAGGTTCACAGCAAGATGAGATTTTACAAGCTTTTGAAAAAGGGGAAGTCGAAATCAAAGGGGTTTCTTCATCCTATTTCTTCTCGCTGTTGCGCAGTGCGACTTTGGAAGGCGTGTATGCCGATCCGTTATACGGTGGAAACCGCAATATGGAAGGATGGAGAATGAAAAAATTTCCGGGACATCAAATGAGTTTTGCAGACATTATCGATAAAGACGAATTTGTTGTGATTGAACCGCAAAGTTTACATTCCCAACATCATTCATGAAAGGTGATTGTGATTGGCGAAAGAATTGAAAAAAACGGATGTCGTGCTTGTCGGAATGGGATGGACAGGTGGAATTTTGGCAGCGGAATTGTCGAAAAAGGGATATAAAGTCGTCGGTTTGGAGCGGGGGAAAAATCAGACGCTTGCCGACTTTCAAATGATGCATGATGAATTGCGGTTTGCCCACCGATTCGAAATGATGCAGGATCTTTCAACAGAAACCGTTACATTCCGCAACAATCTAAAAATGCGGGCATTGCCGATGAGACAATACGGTTCCTTCCTATTGGGGAATAATGTGGGGGGTGCCGGAACGCATTGGAACGGACAAACCTTTCGCTTCTTACCATACGATTTTGAAATATATACAAAAACCGTGGAACGGTACGGAAAGTCCAAAATACCGGAAGAAATGACGTTGCAGGATTGGGGCATCACCTATGTTGAATTTGAAAAATATTACGACCAGTTCGAAAAAACGATCGGCGTTTCAGGAGATGAAGCTCCATTGGGCGCACCGAGATCCAATCCATTCCCGACTCCTCCCATGAAGAAAACCCCAGCCCTCGAATTATTCTTCGAAGCAGCGAAAAAATTAAACTTGCACCCATACATGATGCCTTCCGCCAATTTATCCGAAAACTACACAAATCCGGACAACATCTCGCGTCCCGCTTGCCAATACTGCGGTTTCTGCGAACGTTTCGGCTGTGAATATGCCGCAAAAGCCGATCCGCTGAATACGGTGATTCCGGTTGCGTTGAACACAGGCAACTTTGAATTGCGCACGCACGCCAATGTGGTGGAGATCCTCCATCAAGATGGAAAAGCGGTTGGAGTCAAATATATTGATACGATCACAAGGGAAGAATATATCCAACCTGCGGAAGTGGTGGGCATTACGAGCTATGCGTTAAATAATGTGAGGCTCCTGTTGATTTCAAAAATGGGCAAACCATATGATCCGAACACGGGTACAGGGGTGGTCGGCAAAAACTACTGCTATCAAACATTCGGCGCATCCGCACAGGGCTTCTTTGAGAATAAACAATTCAATTTGTATGCCGGCGCAGGAGCATTGGGGGCTTGTCTTGATGATTTCAATGGCGACAACTTCGACCATTCGGATTTGAACTTCCTCCACGGGGCCAATATTTCCATCACCCAGACCGGCAGAAGACCGATCGCCAACAATGCGACGCCTCCTGGTACGCCATCCTGGGGCGCGGAGTTTAAAAAACAATCCATTAAATATGCCAACAGTGTATTAAGCGTCGGTGCCCAAGGAGCAAGTTTGCCATACCGGCACCATTATCTCGATTTGGATCCGACTTATAAAGACGCTTTCGGACTGCCGTTATTGCGGATCACCTTTGATTTTGAAGAGCAGGATCGTCAGCTGGTGGCGTATTTAGGGGAACAAACGGAAAAAATCATGAAAGAGATGGGCGCGGACATTATTCAAGCAGGAAAAACGTTGGGGCCTTATAATATCGTTCCTTATCAATCCACCCACAATACCGGTGGCGCCATCATGGGGTCCAGCCCGGAGACGAGTGTATTGAATAATTATTTGCAAATGTGGGATTTTGAAAACGTCTTCATTCCGGGGGCCAGCGCATTCCCCCACAACTCCGGCTACAATCCGACAGATACGGTGGGGGCATTGGCATATCGCGCGGCTGAAGGAATTGATTTATATCTGCAAAAGGGCGGATTATTGGTTTAATGTTTTGAATGAGGCGGTGATTGTTTGAGTCTACCCTCCATTGGAATACCGGGACTCATCATTATTTTATTCATAGCCATCTTGTTATTTGGCCCAAGTAAATTGCCCCAATTGGGTAGGGCAGTCGGGGAAACCTTAAGGGAATTTAAAAATGGGACAAAGAAAATCGTGGAAGAGAATCAAAGAGATGAGTAAGATGGCGCGGCTACCTGGAAACGGCCAGTTTTCCGGGTGGCCTTTTTCGTTTTCAATGGATTTGGATGGGGGGAAGGCAGTTTCAATTATAGAGTTCCCTTCATTCGTGCGTATATAAACTTAATTGGTGCGGATGGTACAGCATTTAGTTCGGATAAAGTATCAATTCGTGCGTTTGATAACCCCTTTGGTGCGGATGGTACAGCATTTGGTTCGGATAAAGTATCAATTCGTGCGTATGGTAACCCCTTTGGTGCGGATAGTGTCTTAATTGGTGCGGATGGTACAGCATTTAGTTCGGATAAAGTATCGATTCGTGCGTATGATAACCCCTTTGGTGCGGATAGTGTCTTAATTGGTGCGGATGGCACAGCATTTGGTTCGGATAAAGTATCGATTCGTGCGTATGGTAACCCCTTTGGTGCGGATAGTACAGCATTTGGTTCGGATAAAGTATCAATTCGTGCGTTTGATAACCCCTTTGGTGCGGATAGTGTCTTAATTGGTGCGGATGGCACAGCATTTGGTTCGGATAAAGTATCGATTCGTGCGTATGGTAACCTCTTTGGTGCGGATAGTGTCTTAATTGGTGCGGATGGTACAGCATTTGGTTCGGATAAAGTATCAATTCGTGCGTATGGTAACCCCTTTGGTGCGGATGGTGTCTTAATTGGTGCGGATGGTACAGCATTTGGTTCGGATAAAGTATCGATTCGTGCGTTTGATAACCCCTTTGGTGCGGATGGCACAGCATTTAGTTCGGATAAAGTATCGATTCGTGCGTATGGTAACCCCTTTGGTGCGGATAGTGTCTTAATTGGTGCGGATGGCACAGCATTTGGTTCGGATAAAGTATCAATTCGTGCGTTTGATAACCTCTTTGGTGCGGATAGTGTCTTAATTGGTGCGGATGGTACAGCATTTAGTTCGGATAAAGTATCGATTCGTGCGTTTGATAACCCCTTTGGTGCGGATAGAATCTAAATTCGTGCATATAGAGACCCTTTTCGTGCAGATAAAATCCCAATTGGTGCGTATAGTTCCTTTTTTAGAGCAGAAGAAAATGATTCCCCTCCTTTATGCGAATCCAATATTATTTCCTCTTTGGATACAAATACACATTCAATTTACATTGGAGACTGTGGTAAAATGTGGTTAACAACATCGTTATCAAAGGAGGAAAAGGGTTGGATTGGAATTATTTCATTTTAGCATTGGGAATTGCGGCAGCTGGATATTTTATTGGGGAAGGTTTAAAGAATTTCAAAAGACCCGATGTACTGGATTCATTGGATGATGACGATTACGAACTGATCAATGAACGGGATGTGCATTATTTTATGGGGATTTCCAAAGAAGATGCAAAATCATTGATCCAGGAGCATCCTGACATTCCGCATATTTTGATCAATGGCAAAGTGTATTATCCAAAGGCCCAATTGCGTGAATGGTTATTGAATCTGGGGATGGAACAACAAAAATAATTTTGAATGATTCAACCAAACGATATCCAAGCCCGGCATGATGAAAAAATTATTATAGAAAGAAAGGCTGTATGTAAAGTGAATGATTGGATTACTAAAATAAAGAATAAAAAATTTATCGCATCCTTCAGCGGTGGAAAGGACAGTACGCTCGCTTTATATAAAGCCATACAAGCAGGAGAACCGGTTGGACTGATCGGGATGCTGGATGAAACGGATCACTTCTCCTACTCCCACCGATTGTCACCTGAATTTTTGGAAGCGCAAGCCCGTGCCATAGGCTGTCCCATCTTTACACGCGCCGCCAGCTGGACAACCTATGAAGAAAAGTTCATCCAGTTATTGAAGGAGGCAAAAGCAAAAGGGGCGGAAGTGCTCGTAACCGGCGATGTGGACGTACCTGACCACGGTTCTTGGCACGAAAACGTCGCGAATAAGGTGGGGCTTGATTTATGTATGCCCCTTTGGCACAGAGAGCGTCGAGAAATTGTCGAGGAATTTGTTGATTCTGGTTTTGTGGCCATGGTGACAACAGTGAATTTATCAATGGGTATGCGCATGGATGACTTGGGAAGAATATTGACCCGTGATTACATAGAGGAGCTTGTGGAACGGTCCATCGATCCATGCGGGGAAGCAGGGGAATTTCATACAACGGTGTTGGATGGTCCGATTTTTTCGGCGCCGATTCAAGTGGAAAAGTTGGACATCATTCGTAAAGATGAATATGTCTTTTTGCCGTTGAAATTGAAATAGTAATAAATATCGCATGCTTAATGCAGTTAGCAATGTCCCTGAACTTTTTGGTTATCCAAAGGGCGCTACATTTCGGTGCATCGAATTATTGCCATTTATACACAACATAAAACCATTCCCACCGGCGGAAACGGGCATGAAAAAATATGCAAGTTACTGAATTTAATAAGATCCGATTTGCTCGTTTATGGCGAAAAATGGACATTCTCTGGTGTTTATGGGCATCGGAATAAGGGAATTTCAATAGAAAGGAAGCATTTTGCCCAAATAATCAATTGAATATTTTACCTATACTTGAGAAATCTAAGATATGTGGATGAATAACGGTTTTTATTGGAGGTAGCGCTATTGAATCTCGCAGATGTGTTGATTATTGTCGGTTCGGTAATCATATGCTTCATCTTCATAGTTTTTATCGTCAGTGGATTATATTTGTATTTTATTGACCGCAGCCAAAAGCAACATCCGGTGTTGCGCAATTATCCGGTTATCGGCAGGGCGCGGTACTTATTTGAAACAATCGGTCCCGAATTGCGCCAATATTTATTCGATCATGATACAGATGGGAAGCCCTTTTCCCGATTTGAATATCAAACCATTGTGAAGTCTGCCAAATATAAACGGGATGTGATTGGATTTGGATCATTGCGGGATTTCGAGAAACCCGGTTTTTATATCCGCAATTCCATGTTTCCGAAACTGACGGAAGAATTGAAAATGGATCAGGAAACAAGGGTGAAAACGAAACGGTACATTCTATTGAATGAGCCTTTATTTGGACAAAGGAAAGAAAAATGGGAAGATCATGAATCAAAGGCGTTCCTCTTGCATGATGATGATGCCATTGTGATTGGGGAACATACGAAGCATCCATTCATTGTCAAAGGACAAATCGGCATGTCCGGAATGAGTTACGGTGCCCTGGGCAAAAATGCGATTACTGCGTTGTCCGAGGGTCTCGGCATTGCGAAAGGGACATGGATGAACACCGGGGAAGGCGGACTTTCCGATTATCATCTGAAGGGCAATGTGGATATCATTATGCAAATTGGTCCCGGTTTATTTGGCGTACGGGACAGAGAAGGGAATTTCAACTGGGACGCATTGGTGGAGAAAAGCCAAATTCCGCAGGTGAAAGCCTTCGAAATCAAATTGGCTCAGGGGGCTAAAACCCGCGGCGGCCACATTGATGCCGAAAAAGTGACGGAGGAAATTGCAAGAATCCGCATGGTGGAACCTTATACTTCCATTGATAGCCCGAACCGTTTCAAAGAGTTTAATGATTTCCATACGTTATTTGATTTCATTGAACAAATACGTGAAAAATCGGGGAAACCGGTGGGCATGAAGGTGGTCATCGGAAGCCCGCATGAAGCGGAAGCATTAGCCAAGGCGATGAAAGAATCGGGAAAAGGTCCGGATTTCATCACGGTGGATGGCGGCGAAGGGGGAACGGGTGCGACGTATCAGGAGTTGGCTGATAGTGTCGGTTTGCCGCTTAAGGCCGCCTTGCCATTGTTGCAGAATGCTCTGGTCAAACATGGCGTGCGGGAGCGGGTGAAAATCATCGCTTCCGGCAAACTGTTCTCCGCAGACCGGATTGCGATTGCCCTTGCCATGGGGGCGGATCTCGTCAATATCGCCCGCGGTTTTATGATTACAGTGGGCTGCATTCAGGCATTAAAATGCCATTCCAATGCATGTCCTGTGGGTGTCGCAACGACAGATCCGGATTTGCAGAAAGCGCTGGTCATTGATGAGAAGAAATACCGCACCGCCAACTATGTCATCACATTAAGGGAAGGGCTTTTCCGCATCGCTGCGGCATGCGGCATTGATTCACCGGTACACTTCAAGCCGGAACATGTGGTTTATAAAGATGAAAAAGGCCGGGTGTTCCCGCTGGAGGAGTATTATCAAACGTTGTTGGAAAAATAATTAGGATCGCAAGAATGAAAAGGCTGGCATCCACTCTTGATGAGGGGCCAGCCTTTGATACATGTCTGATTTGCGCCTGAACTTTAAGATGCAAGTACTAAACCACGATGGTAGACATGAGAGAAGCGGAATCTGAAGGAAGCTGGAGGCAAAGTACTGATCCGGGGAACACGAACCTCATAAAAGCTGGTCCATATGTTGAACGATTAAATAAGCGGATGCAGATTAAGGAAAGAATTAAAATTAAAGACAAGGTTAAGAATATTGTGGTCATAAACGCAATAGATGAATTTCCCCAAATTTATCAACCTTAATACCCATATAATCAAAGTAATAAAATAAGAAATATTTACTTTATTAGTAAAATTAAAAAAATAAATTAATTGAAATATTGAAATTTTAAGAAAAATTGTTTAAGATAATTACAATCCTTTAGCATATTAAACAACTGAAGAAATTAATAGTAATTAGATGAATATGGAAGCTTCTGTATGCAATTGATTGTTTGATAAGCCGGGCGTTCATGTGATCGATCAAGCACTAAAGTTTGTTCATGGCAGCAACTTCTTTTTAACGGTTCGAATTTTTTTTAACCATAATCATTAGTATTTCAATAGGAAAAATAAATTATTAGGAGGAATACACATGTCTTTACAATTTGCTTACTGGGCACCAAATGTTAGTGGAGGATTAGTGATTTCCAAAATCCCGCAAAAAACGGGATGGTCCTTTGAAGACAATAAACGTTATGCACAAATCGCCGAAAAGCTTGGATTTGATTATGTATTAATCCAAACCCGGTTTTTGGCAAGCTATGGTGCTGAAAATCAATTGGAGGCGGCAGCTCTTGCATCCGCGTTGGCGGCTTCCACAGAAAAATTAAATCTGATCACGGCTGTATTACCTGGCTTATGGCATCCAGGTGTGATGGCAAAAATTATCTCAACAATCGATCATATCAGTAATGGCCGTGCAGCCATCAACATTGTCAGCGGTTGGTTCAAAGGCGAGTTTAACGCATACGGTGAGCCTTGGTTGGACCATGATGAGCGCTATCGCCGTTCGGAAGAGTTTATTGAAGTATTGCGTGGTCTTTGGACAGAGGAAGAATTTACTTATCGCGGAGACTTCTATCGAATCAATCAGGCTCCTTTAAAGCCGAAACCGGTAAAAACGCCAAAAATCTTCCAAGGAGGAAATTCGAAAGCCGCCAAAGAAATGGCAGGACGTGTATCAGATGTGTACTTCATGAATGGCGGTTCATTGGAAGACATTAAAAAGCAAATCGATGAAGTTAAAGCCCTTCGTGAAGCAAATGGAAAAGGGCAAATTGAATTTGGGGTAAACGGCTTTGTGATCGTTCGTGATACGGAGGAAGAGGCAAAGCAAGTTTTACGTGATATCGTAGAACAAGCAGATCACGAAGCTGTGTTAGGATTTAAAGATTCTGTGAAACATGCCGGCCAATCTACAAATGAAAAAGAAGGTATGTGGGCGAATTCTTCATATGAAGACTTGATCCAATACAATGACGGATTTAAAACCGGATTGATTGGTACAGCGGAGCAAGTTGCAGACCGCATTATTGAATTGAAGAAAATCGGCGTCAACATCGTGTTAACAGGATTCTTGCATTATGACAAAGATCTTCAAGCATTTGGCGAAAAAGTGATTCCATTAGTCAGAGAAAAAGAAGCAAAATTAGAGCTGCAAAATGCGTAATGGGAGAAAGCAAGTACAAGCTCTCAATGGAAAAATGACAGGTTCAGCCACTCTATTGAATATAGGGTGGCTTTTATTTTTGAAACGGTATTTTTTAAGAGCATGAATGGGATTGGATTTAAGGGATCAAAGCATAATGGCGGCTTTTGGAAGGGATTAACGTAAGATTTGTTGTAATCTTTCAGTAAAAAAAATAGGAGGGAGGATTGCCATTAGGTTCTTTTAGGAATGGCTACATCTCCCATTTTTTGTCCAGCCACGTTTTCCAGTTTCCATCCGGGATTCGCTTTCCTAATCCTTTATGTATTGGATTGTACATATACACATAGGCTTGAATCCTTTCGCCGGTTTCCAACACAACTTCTTTGATTTCACGAATATAAAGGTTATCCCTTGTTGGTGCATTTTCATCGTAATCTTCCAATAGGTCCATCGCTTGCAAAGCCTTTTGAAAATGACGTTCTTTAATGGTAATGACTTCTCCGAACACCGTTGAATTTCCTTCGATCATGCAAGGATATTCGCCGCTGATATGTGAATATAGTTCCACATTGTCAATCGCCGCGTTTTGAATGTTTTCGATTGCATTTTTGGGGATGACATGATGATTGGAACACCCTGTCATCAGTGTGCCGTAGACAAAGAAATTTCGATTCATTGCAATCCCTCCGATTTCATTGTGTCAGGAACAACACTCATTATCAACTGGTAAAAAACAATACTTGAGTTTTTGTAATCTAAAGCCGTTATAAAAACACTTCATTAATCTCCTGGTTTTGATAAAGTTTTCCAGTTTTAAGCTGTAAAGCAACCGCTAAAAAAATCTATTTGCCAAAAACATTTTTAATGACCGATTAAATCAATTTCACGCCCCAAACAAAAAGGATAGACACACAGGCTCCCCGTGCATCTATCCTTTTCTTTTAACATCTTTATTTACTCTTCCAAGAAATCATTCTTCATCCCCATGAGACTGCATCACAGCCACCATTTCCACATCTTTCTGACGTTTGAATGAAATGGCCAAAGAGGCGGTTGTAAGCAACATAAAGGCCACCATGTAACCCAATAGGATGAAGTTGTTGTGCCACAAGTAGGAGATATCTCCGCTTGAGATGGCCGCTTTGAAGGCTTGGATTGTATAAGTCATTGGCAATAATGCGTTGATTGGTTGCAAGGCGTTTGGCAACAATTCCATCGGGAACGTTCCGGCACTTGTCGTCAATTGCAAAATCAACACGATGATTGCAATAAATCGGCCAGTGTCGCCCAACAATGTAACAAGCATTTGGATCAACGCCATGAATACGAAGCTGACAATTATGGACGTTAAGATGAATAACGGTAAGTTCTCAACCTCAAGTTTTAATACAACCAACAGAATGAAATCTACCAGTAACGCTTGGATCAAACCGATGATTGCGACAACGCCGAATTTGCTTCCGAACCAGGCGAATGGGTTTTTAGGACGGATCACTGGTCGTTTGAATTCAAAGACGATGGAAAGCATCAATGCTCCGACGAATAGGCCGAGCGACATGAAGTATGGAGAGAAACCTGTACCGTAGTTTGGCACTTCATTGACAGGTTCTTTATCCACAACGACCGGTTCACCCATCATATCATAAGTGTCATCGTTGGCATTCACTGTGCCTGCTTTTTCAGCGCCTTCAGCGAGTTTGTCGGCAAGTTCTGTTGAACCGTCCAATAATTTATCCGCGCCGGATGTCAATTGATTTGCGCCGTCAGAAAGTTTTCCTGCGCCATCTTGAAGCTGGCTGGCACCGTCAGAAAGTTTGTTCATGCCTGCAGTCAATTCATTGGCGCCATTGTTCAATGCAACGGAACCGTTGTAAAGTTTGCTTACCCCGCTTTGCAATGTTTGTTCACCGGAGTTGATTTGGTCAAGACCGGCAATCAATTGATCAAAGGCTGGGGCAGTTTGGGCTTTCAATTTCTCTTCAATGCCGTCAGCTGAACCAAGCAATTGGTTTGTCAATGACGTTTCAAATTGCGTCAATCCTTGGTTGAGCCCTTTGCTGATGCCTTCGGATATTTGAGGCTCCAATTGGGCTTGCAATGAAGTTTTATATTGCGCTTCGATTTGTTCTTTCGAAGGTGAATTGCTTGCGACTTTCGCCATAAAGGCATCCGCTTGCGCTTCCGTCATATAGCCGTTTGCCACAAGGGCGGATTTGATTTGCGCCAATGTTTGGGATTGATTTGAAACCGTTTGTTCCGCCAATTGGCCGGATAGACCGTTGACGATTCCGGTTGTCAATTGAGTTGATAATTCGCTGGACAATTGGGTTTCCAATTGGTCGATTCCAGCACTGATGTCTTTAACACTGTCTTTGAGATTTTCTGAAATTCCCTCCGCCACTTGAGCTGGCAGTTGGTCTTTCATTTGTTTGACGCCATTTTTCACTTGGGAAGTTCCATCCACCAGCGCTGGAAGATTATCATTCACTTGTTTTAGGCCATCTTTCAATTGGCCGGCACCGGAGGCGATGGAATTGGAACCAGTGGCAGCAGTGTTCACGCCTTCTTTGAACTCGATCATTTTGGATGCCAATGTGGCAAGATTTTCACTTAATGTTTTGGAACCGTCGTCGAGTTTAGCAATCCCATCTTTTAATTGGCTTGCACCGTCACTTGCCTGATTCAAGCCATCCGCCAATTCCGTGATGGAATCAAACATTGTTTCCGCATAAGTTTCAATGATTTTTTTGGAGATTTCCGCTTTCACTTCTTTCATGGCAGATTCTCCGATTTGGGCTGAAAGGAAGTTGGTGCTTTCATTTGGCACATATTTGATTTCCAATTTTTTCGGCTCATCATCGAGGATGGTTGTTGCATTTTCAGAGAAGTTTTCCGGAATTTCCACAAGCAAATAATAATCCCGGTTTTCAAGGCCTTTGTATCCTTCTTCCTTGGAAACCACATGGAATTCAAACTCATCGCTGTCTTCCAGCTTATCGGCGAGTTCTTTCCCGATTTGCAAGTTTTCGCCTTCGAATTCTGCGCCTTCATCTTCATTGACGACCGCAACAGGCAAGTCGTTCAAGTTGGCATATGGATCCCAGAATGCCCAGATGAACATTCCGGCATAAAGCAAAGGTACTAGCGCGACGGCGATCACCGAAATGAGCACTTTTTTGTTTGTAAGAAGGAATTTTAGTTCCGCCAAAAAAGACGATTTTTTCACATTGTTACCCCCTAGAAGTAATGACTATTTTGTTCATTTGGTCATTTTGCAGCAAATATGTAGGGCCCTCCTGAAATTGAGTCCCTTCAATGAAAAGTTATTTCGATAATCCTTCAAAGAAATATAATTTAAACAAATCGGACATTTCTTCCTTGTCCAAAGGCGGGTGATGTTGTTCCCAATCAAATATTAAGGCCACATAAGTTTTCAGCATGACAAAGGCGGTGATTTCCGGATTGCATTCTTTGATTTCACCACGGTCAATGGCATCCTGAATAATCCCTTTCATGTAGTCAATGATGGCTTGCTCCACCCGCTGAATGACATCCACAACCGCTTTTGTTCCAATTTCTCTCTCTTCTTGGAAAAGCTTGATCGTGAGCTGATGGGATTTCCGGAATTCCAAAAGCCTTATCAGAACACGATGGATGTTTTCATCAAAGCGGCTATTTGGATCGATGGCGTTTTCCGCTTCGGCCTTCATGTCCCGGATCAGGGAAGTGACAATTTCATCCAGAATTTCTTCTTTGCTTTTGAAGAATGTATAAATGGTTCCTTTGCCGACATTGGCCAGTTTCGCCACCTGATCCATCGTTGTCGCCTTATAGCCAAATAAGGAGAAGGATTTTTTCGCAGCTTCCAGGATTAATTGTTTTCGGTCGATCGCCATTGGATTCACCTCCATTAATCAAAAACTGACCAAATGACAAAATTGGTCATTTGTTTCACGTAATGTACTATACTACAATCAATCAAATTTATCAACCAAAATAAACGGTTTTTAACGTTTATTTAGTGGATATTCTTTTAGAGGGAACAAACACTAAAGAGGAATCAAATTCTACTGAATAAAAAAAGACGCTTGAAAACGTCCTTTGACTGGTGTTAGAAAAAGATATTGCGCAATCTCATGACACGGGAAAAAAATCGGGCATCCTTTGCCATTTTTCCAAAGTATGGATGCTGGTAAGGGGCAAGACATTGTTGGAACAGATCATCACAAAATCTTGATGGTCCATACATTCGGTAACAGTAATCGTGTTGCATCCAGCAATAGTCGACAGGATTTGTCGGGGCACCCGGACCGGAACAGCCTGGTCCGCAATAACGGTAACCGGGATAGCAAATGCCGAATAAAGATTTTCGTGGTTGCATCATTTTCAACCCTCCCTTTCCAATAAAATTTGTTTATTTATAATATGTAGTTTTTGCAGGAATGGGGAGGGCACAAATGGAGTTCCTTCCACCCATTCCGCTTATCAAACGAAATTGGACCGGGACGACGACGGATGGGCTTGTGAAAGATAAAAGAGGCTGGGACAAAACCCCCTCTAAAATGGAAACAGCCCATGAAATTTTGGAATGAAATTTCATGGGCTGTTTTTCATTTTTTCAATAAAAAATAAGGACCTCTTCTGTTAAAATTAAGTTAGCACACAAAACCTAACAGAAAGAAGGGTCCTTATGTTCAAATATTATAACATGAATCAATTAGTTTTGCCTCTAGATTTAGAAATAAAATTACAAGAAAATGATATTGCCTTCCACATTCACCATTTAGTTGAAAGTATTCCAGATGAAGCCTTCCAGCCGTTTCTTCGAAATACAGGTTGTCCTGCTTATCATCCACGCATGATGCTAAAAATTATTTTGTGTGCCTATTCGCAGTCTGTCTTTTCAGGTCGAAAAATTGAAGCGCTATTAAAGGACAGTATACGAATGATGTGGTTGGCACAAGGATATGAACCAAGTTATCGGACGATCAATCGTTTTCGTGTGCATCCGGAAGTAAAAGAATTAATTCGTCAATGTTTTGTCCAATTCCGTTGCCAACTGGTGGAAGAAAAGTTAATCGATCAAGAAGCCATTTTTATCGATGGTACGAAGATTGAAGCGAATGCCAATAAATTTACTTTCGTATGGAAGAAATCCATTGAAAAATACAACCAAAACTTAATTGAAAAGTCCAATCAGTTATACAACGAACTATTAGAAAAAGAAATCATCCCTGAAATGGAGCGGGAAAATGAGGGAGAACTGTCCGTTGAAGAACTCGCTCAAATGGTGCAACAAGTCGATGAAGTCATTAAGGAATATGACCAAAAGATAGAAACATCGCCCGATGCCACAGAACGAAAAGCATTAAGAAGCGAACGAAAATATCCAAAACAAGCGTACAAACAATTAATAGACTTCATTCTACGAAAACAAAAATACCAAAAAGACTTGGACATCTTGGGGGAACGGAACAGTTATTCCAAAACAGATCAAGATGCAACGTTCATGCGAATGAAAGACGACTATATGAAAAACGGTCAATTGAAAGCTGGATACAATGTACAAATCGCAACAGAAGGTCAATACGCACTAGCTTATAGCATCTTTCCAAATCCTACTGATACACGTACATTAATTCCGTTCTTGAATAAGATAGAAAAGGATTATTTTCCGTTGCCAAAGTATATTGTCGCAGATGCTGGTTATGGTAGTGAACAAAACTATGAAGACATCCTTTCGAATCGAAAATGTGAGGCACTCATTCCATATACCATGTATGAGAAAGAACAAAAGAAGAAATATAAACAAAATCCATTTCATCCAGACAATTGGATGTACGACGAAGAAAGTGATACCTACATTTGTCCAAATCAGCAGCGAGTAACCTTCCGTTATCGTTCTGTACGTACAGATAAGACTGGTTTCAAACGAGAATTGAAAATCTATGAATGTGAAAACTGTTCAGGATGTCCATTTCGTTCATCATGCACAAAAGCAAAGGAAGGCAATCACCGAAAGGTCATGGTGAATGAAAAATGGGAACAACAAAAAGAATATGTAAGAGCGAAGCTTTCAGAAGAAAAAGCTGGTTCTATTTTCCGTCAACGTAAAATAGACGTAGAACCAGTTTTTGGATTCTTGAAGGCTAATTTGCGTTTCACTCGATTTTCCGTTCGAGGAAAATCGAAAGTGGAAAATGAAATGGGCATTGCCTTAATGGCCGTGAATTTACGAAAATACACGGCCAACAAAGATCAACTAACCAAAAATAATGGGGATAAATGGAAAAAGGAGAATTTGAGTTGGCTCAAATTCTCCTTTTTCCTATCTAGAAGCTAGTTTTGTCCCAGCCACTTTTCTTTCGTATGGGGCCATTATTTCAGCCCTTTGTAAATTGCAGCCAAACGCTCTTCCATCTTCTCCCAACAATAATGGTTTTTCATCGCTTCCCGTGCGTTTTTACTCATCCGGGCAAGCATTTTCCGATCCTTGTATAAGCGTAAAAACTGTTCAACATATTCTTCGGCGGTTGGATCGTCTTTATCTATCACGATGCCGCATTGATGTTTCTCAATGATATTTTTCATGTCCATTGCCCGATTCACTACGACAGGGATGCCGTTATTCAAAAAGCTGAAAAACTTGTTGGGCAAGGCGTATTTTTTGTTTATATTCCTGATATCAAAGTAAATATAACCTGCATGGACTTGATTCAATTCTTTGGGCAGGTTTTCATATTCCACCCATTTGCAATGGATTGCAGGATGACCGCTGATCAATTTCTTTTCATTATACGAAATGGTCGGATCGATATAGCCGATAATATCGAATCGGAAATTTTTCATCGAATTTTTGCAAAGATCGGCGATTTGTAATATTTTTTTCGGATTCCCTTTTTGATACTGCACAACGCCTTCATAGGCAATGACAAAGTAGTGCTGAAAATGTTCATCCTTTGGCAATTCCTGCTGGTATAAAGGGGAGTTGTAGATGACGGTGACGGGCACGCCTGGATATCTTCGTTGATAAATATTTTTAATGGAATCGGAAACGGTTATGAGATGATCCACTTCCTTCATCAATAATCTCAGCAATTTGCTGTTTTGCTCCAGCTCATGGGCGTCATAGATCACTTTTACGTTTTTCCCTTTTTTTCGGAGAACTTTTTTAATCTGTACGGCTTCATACAACGTGTGCAATTCATGGGCGTGATAAATGTCGGCTTCGACAGCCAACGCCCGTTCATACAACTTGTCAACAAAATAATTTTGCGTATCCATTTCCAAATTGTTGACCATTTTGCCGATATGGGGATTATACATATTTTTGATGTCATAGGTTAAAAACTTGATGCCTTTATATTCAAATTGGTCTTGATTAAAAGTTGGATCTTTGATTCTTTTTAGATTCGGTTCAAAAACGGCACCGTTCGTTTTTCCGGCCACAATGGTGACATCGTATCCCAATTTTTTCAGACTGATCGCTTCCTTTTCAAAGACGCGGATATCTTTGAAAGAATGTTTCCTGATCAATTTGCAAACTTTCATCCGGATTCCTCCAAAAATCTATTTCATTTCATCATCCTATGCTATGTTTCATCTTCCATAAGAGCTGATTCATTTTCCTAATATTTCAATAAAAAATAGAGAGTCACAACATTTGCAGCTAGACATAAGATAGTTTAGAAACTCATTTTCCGGAAAGGTGGATCTTGGTTGAAACTGGTCACCATTGTCGGCGCACGTCCGCAATTTATCAAATCCGCCCCGTTTTCAGATATGTTTCGGAAGGGGCATAAAGAAATCATCATCCATACGGGGCAACATTACGATGAAAATATGTCTGACATCTTCTTCCAAGAACTTGCGATTCCGAAACCGGACTATTTTTTGGGTGTCGGTTCCGGCAGTCATGGGTATCAGACGGGGAGGATGCTTGAAAAAATCGAGCAGGTGCTTTTGAAAGAAAAGCCGGACGGGGTGCTTGTTTACGGAGATACAAATTCCACGTTGGCAGGTGCTCTGGCGGCAAGCAAATTGCATATTCCTGTTTTCCATGTGGAAGCGGGGTTGAGGAGCTACAATAAACAAATGCCGGAAGAACAAAACCGGATATTGACGGACCATATTTCGGATCTGTTATTCTGTCCGACAAAAACGGCCGTGGAGAATTTGAAAAGGGAAGGGATCTTGGACGGGGTCCTGTTGACGGGGGATATCATGGCCGATGCGGTCAATCGGTTCATGAATCTTTCAAATAAGTTTTATTCAAATGGAAAATGGCTGGAAGTGTTGAAAGCCGATAATCCGCATCTGCCTCAATTAAAGGAAAAAGAATATTATCTTGCCACGGTTCATCGGGCGGAAAACACCGACGATTTGATGAAGTTGAAATGCATTTTCACCGCGCTTGAAATGTTGGATCAACCCGTTCTTGTCCCGCTGCATCCAAGAACACGAAAATTGGTGGGGGAGTTGAACATTTCGTTTGAAAATGTGATCATCATTCAGCCGGTGGGTTATTTGCTGATGTTGTATTTGACAAAAAACGCTTATATGGTTGTCACCGATTCCGGCGGCCTACAAAAAGAAGCCTATCTATTGAAAACCCCATGCACCACGTTGAGGAATGAGACGGAATGGATTGAAACGTTGGAAAATGGCTGGAATTGTCTATGCCCCATCAACATCCAGTCGATTCTGGAAAAGGCCTCGCGGAATTTGGACTCACTGAATGAAACGCAACCTCAGGTGTTCGGGGATGGAAAGGCGGCACTCCGCATATGCCAGGCAATTGTTGAACGGTATGCATAAGACCTTTTCATCAGAAGGGGCGCCTTCTAGTTCAATTTTGAAGGTGGCCGTATATTTAGATGCAGATATGAAACTGGCTTTGATATAGAAAAAAGGAGAATGGAAGTGAAATCAGATTCTCCTTTTTTATTAATTCTTATGTTCATTTTTGTCGTCTTTACTTATTGGTTCTTCGGATTCCTTATATTCGGAATTTGATTCTTGAATGATCTTTGCCATTTTTTCTAATATTCTATTGGTTTCCGAAGCATCAATTCCCCTTCTTACAGCGGTTTCAATAATTACATATTGGGCAAACAGCAGGAAAAAAATCATCAAAATGAGAAATGTTAAATTTATTTCCAATAGATCCGAACCTCCGTCTGTTTAACTGATAATACGATTATATAATATGTTTAATATTAGTTAAATTGGTAAATATATGGTAATTTCGTTTTTTTACTTTTCAAAATTCTGAATGTGCACTTGTTTAGTCATGTGGCAATTGTGACCGAGTTTTATTATTGCATTCTCTGTATGATTATCTATCACTTGTTTGATCGGGCATTGAATTCATCTCCTTCTATATGTAAAACCGATTTAAAAGTTGATTTTCTCGTATTCCAAACATTCAAGTCACAAAAAACGGAAATACTATGAAAATCAAATTCCTATGAATATGGTGAAAACCTTGATATAATTGTATTTACCAAAAAATATAAAGGGGTGCGAAACGATGAATGCTTATGAAGAATATATGAAAGCCATCGTCCAACCGATGCGTCAAGAATTGGTGGATGCCGGATTTACAGAATTGACAACGGCGGATGAAGTGCATGAGTTTATGGCAACGACAAAGGGAGTTTCTCTTGTGGTGATCAACTCGGTATGCGGCTGTGCTGCGGGAAGCGCTAGACCGGCAGTTCGGGAAGCCATCAAAGAAATCAAACCGGATCATTTAGTGACGGTGTTTGCGGGACAAGACCGTGAAGCGACTGCCGCGATGCGTTCCTATTTTGAAGAGATTCCGCCAAGCTCTCCATCCATTGCCATTTTGCGTGATGGCCAATTGGAATACTTCATTCCAAGAGAACAAATCGAAGGGTATGAAGTGGGACAAATCCGTGACCATATCGTGGGCGTGTTGAAACAGGCATGCGGCGCGTAATCGTCACGACAGCGGGGAGACCTGATGAGGAATCTTTCCAACTGGCAAAACTAGTGAGTGAGGAATTAAATCTACAAGTTGTACCCAGAAAGAAACGTTCAGTGGCCAAATTGAGCGAAATCTATGATGCCAATGTGATCGTCGCCGGAAAAAACCGGTTGGAGTATTATGGGAAAGGCTCTTCTACGCCTTTCTTTTTTCATCCCGACACGGCGGCTTTCCGTTTGAAGCGGTTGCAAAGAGGGGAAACGGAACCTTTTTTGGAAGCTTGTGCGTTGCAAAACTGCGATTCCTTTCTTGATTGTACATTAGGGGTCGGCTCGGACTCCATCGTCGCATCTTACGCGGTTGGGGAAAAGGGCAGAGTGGCCGGCCTGGAAGTCGATCCCGTTATCGCCTATATCGTCCGCCGGGGATTGAAGGAATATGAAACGGCGGATTCCGATTTGAAACAGGCGATGGAGCGGATTCAGGTCATTCATGGGGAAGCTGTCGGATTTTTGAAGCGGCAACCGGATGAATCCTTTGATGTCGTCTATCTGGATCCGATGTTCGAACAGTTAATAGAAGAATCCATCAACTTTGAATCGTTACGGGAAGTGGGCAGCCACCATCCATTGACGGAGGAATGGGTGAGGGAAGCCTACCGTGTGGCGAAGAAGCGGGTTGTGTTGAAAGCCCATTTCCGTTCCACCCATTTTGAAGACTTCGGTTTTGAGCGGAAGGTGCGCCTCACATCGAAGTTTCATTTTGGGGTGTTGGGAAAATAGATGTATTGTGATTGAAAAAGAGCGGAGGAATTCATTCGCTCTTTTTTATTTCGGATGGTTTCTTGTGGGATGAATGATTTGGCGTAGGAGGATTTTTATGGGGGAATGAACACTGTTTTGGTGCGGATGGATAGGCTTTTAGTGCAGATACAACTTTTTGTACGCTAGCAAGTTTTGCGCAGATACAACTTTCATGGAGCGGTTGATTTATCCCATCCCATATGCAGATAAAGGGACAACATGCGTGAATAGAGCACCGACTTGCTCGGATGGCTATCCCGCTTGCTCGGATAAAGTGTCCGCTTGCTCGGATAACATCCCATCTTGCTCGGATAACCCCTCAACTCGTCCGTATAGATATTTGACGTGCTTGGATAAAGCACAACCTCGCTCAGATAGGGAACAGTTGGAACACCACATTCGCAATTAATCCCCATGTTACACGCTCAACCTCGCACAGAATCCTCCATCTCATAATAAAAAACGCCTTAGTTACGACCACTCAAAACTAAGGCATTGTGGAAGTTATTCTATTTCTTCCTCCATCTCCTTCAACCGATCCAACACTCTTCTTTTCCGGTACAACATGTTTCCCGTTTCGGCAATGGTTTCAATCATGCCTTTATTGGCAAAGGCGCCGAACACAATGCCGGCAATCGGAATCGCTTGGAAAAACTTTTTCCAGCCGAATTGATCCCGGAAAGAATAAAATACTTCCTGCCATCCTTTCAACTGCTGAATCATGTCAGTGGAAGCTTTATGTTCATTCCCTTTCCATAAATCCTTCAAAATCGCTTCCTTTCCGACGATGTCCGCATTGGCGAACTGCAGACATTTCACGATGAAAATGCGTTCCCTTTTATCATTTGGATCGTATCCGTAAATCATGGCAATCTCCTGCAGCGTTTTCAAAGAGATTCCCAAAATCACCGGGATATCGACAACAAGTGTGAATAATCCGCCGACTCCGGTGGAAGCCCCTTGCACCGTTGCGATTGCAGCCCGGTTTTTCCCAAGTTGTTCCGTAATTTTCATCATGTCGTCTATCGGCAATTTTTTTATCTCTTCGATCGACTGAATATTTTTATATGATGAAAACTTGTTGATCCTTTTGATGATGGCCTGCTCGCTGACCAAATATCGCCCGCCTGTTTGGATGTAGCTTCCCAACTCATCCACCAATTTTCCAATTGTCCGCTGAATGGATTTCGGCGTCAACTTGTCCAAAATTTTAAAGGGGATTCTGCCGAGCTTTTCCCAGAAAAATAAATCTTTTTGATCCTTTTCCCAAGCTTCAATTTCTTTCAAATAGCCCAACAATTGCTCTTGTGTCTCCAACGTTCATTCTCCTATCGTTATTTTGCTTTCTACTTTATACGGGCCCCATAGTAAAAAGTTTCGCCCAACTTTAAAGGAATCATGACGGAAATAAAGAATATTAAAATTGGGGGAGTGATAGAATGGTGAAGATTTTTGTGACAAGCAAAATCAGTGATTCAGCACTTAATATATTAAAATCTGTCGGGGAAGTGGAAGTTTGGGAGAAGGAAGAGACGCTGAACGGACAAGCTTTATTGGATAAAATTCAAGATCATGATGCGGTGCTGACAATGGTGAACAATTTCATCACAGATGACATCCTCCAAAACGCACCGAAATTGAAAGTGATCGGAAATTGCGGCGTCGGCTACAACAACATCGATATCGCTTCCGCGGAAAAGCATGGCGTGATTGTGACAAACACACCGGACGTATTGAATAATGCCACAGCCGATTTGACTTGGGCATTGATTCTTGGCATTGCCAGAAGAATCGTGGAAGCGGACAAGTTCGTGCGGGAAGGGAAGTTTACGGGATGGCTGCCCCATTTGTTCATCGGCAATCTGGTCTACGGCAAAAAGCTCGGCATCATCGGACTCGGGAGAATCGGCACCGCTGTTTGCGAAAGGGCAAAAGGATTCAATATGGATGTTTACTATTATAATCGCAACCGCCTTCCGATTGAAAAGGAACAAGCGTTGAACGCAACCTATGCAGACTTGGATCGTTTGCTCCGGGAATGCGACTATATCACCATCCATGCTCCGTTGAACGAAGAATCCCACCATTTGATTGGGCGGGATGAATTGAATCTCATGAAACAGGATGCGTATTTGATTAACACATCCCGTGGGCCGCTTGTGGATGAACAGGCATTGTACGAACATTTGAAAGCAGGGAAGATTGCCGGTGCTGCCCTTGATGTGTATGAACATGAGCCGAAAATTGTGGAAGGGCTGTTGGAACTGGATAATGTCATTCTGCTTCCGCATATCGGCAGCGCCACTTTGGAAACGAGAGCCCAAATGGCGGAACTTGCTGCAAAGAATATCGCCAATGTCCTTACAGGCAAAGAGCCGATTACCCCTGTGACGAAAGGTTGGAGAAAATGAAAATTTTAGTGGCGCCGGATTCGTTTAAAGGATCCCTTTCTTCCATTGAACTGTGCAAAACGATTCGCCAAGGCATCGAAAACGTCATGGATGCGGAAGTTTTGGAAGTGCCGATTTCAGACGGAGGAGAAGGGTTTCTCGAAAGCATTTGTTCGGTCCTTCCATTTCAAATAGAACAGGTAAACGTCAAAAATCCTTTGGGAAGAACGATTCGTGCGAAAATGGCGATTGACCCATTGCAACGTACAGCTTTCATTGAAATGGCAAAAAGTACAGGATTAACCCTTGTGCCAGAGGAGGAAAGGAATCCGTACCAATCTTTCAGCCATGGGGTGGGAGATTTCATTTTGCACGGCCTCGACAAAGGTTGCCGCACCTTCATCATCGGACTGGGCGGCACTGCGACAAATGATGCGGGGGTCGGAATGCTTTCCGCCCTGGGAGTCCTTTTCCGGGATGAAGCCGGAAAGCAAGTCCAAATTGAATCCTTGAGAGATATAGGGAAGATCGCCTCCCTTGATTTGCGGAAGGTGGACGAGCGGCTGTTTGAATGTGAATTCATTTTGGCGACCGATGTGAACAATCCCCTTTGCGGTGAGAGGGGAGCGACCCATGTATTCGGCCCACAAAAGGGAATTGAACACGTGCAGGAGATCGATGCCATTTTGCGCCATTACGGAACCGTGCTGGAAAAACAATTTCATCGGGAGTTGAAGAATCGGGAAGGTGCCGGTGCAGCCGGGGGAATCCCGGTATCCTTTATGGCCCTCTTTGACACCAAAATCCGGCAGGGAATTGATATTTTGATTGAGACGTTGCAATTAGAAAGGCTGCTGCCTTCGACGGATTTCATCATCACAGGAGAAGGGAAGCTGGATAAACAAACCTTCAACGGAAAAGTGATCGAAGGGATTTGCGATTTTGCCAAACCTTATCATATTCCAGTCGTTGCAATTTGTGGTACCATTGAATTATCGAGAAAAGAATTGAAAGAGTTGGGATTGGCCGCGGCTTTTTCCATCTGCAAAGGGCCAGCCGCATTGGAAGAAACGATGGAGAATGCCCGGCAACTTGTCGGAGAATTGGCTGAGAATATTGCGGAGTTGATAAAAAGATAGAAAATAGAAAAGCACTGCCTTGATACATCAATGCAGTGCCTATTTCGAAAAAAATAAAAAGCCACAAACCGTAGCTTTTTATTCAGCGAAACAGAATGAAATTAAGTATACTAAATATAAAATAAATCCGATTGCAATTGTAATCGAGGCCATGCTTATCCCTCCTTAAAAAAACAATGGTCAATCCCTAACATATTTTACTATGAAAAAATAAATTAGGAAACCTTTTTCATGAAAAATCGTAAGTAATTGATAGATTGGACAAAAGTGGGTGAAGCGATTGAAAAAGTGGTGGCAAAAAACGCTCGTATTTTTAGTGGCGTTACTGACATTGGGGATCATTCCTCCGAACCATTCCATTTGGGATCATCTCGAAAATGGACAAGATTCGAACCGGGCACAAAGCGCCAATTATAAAAACATTGGTGTTGCCGAAGAAACCGTAGAATCGTTCGCCGATGAAAACACGGAAACGGTTGACCCGATTGATTCCATCCTTCAGTTGGCAAAGGAACAGTCTTATATAAAATTTGGTTCAAAAATTGCCCCGGTCATTGAAGATGAATTTGAACAACGCATTTTTCCAACGATCGAACAAATTATTTCATCCGCTTTGGCAAATTTGGACGATGAGACAAAACGATATTTAACCATCAGCGGGAAGCCGGGGGGAAATTATTCCGAGAGGATCTTTCATATTGCGGATGGCCGTAGCGGACAAGATTTGCTCCGATTCCATGTGCGCACCGAAAAACGGCCGCTTGAAGGATACTACTACAATTTCCATTACCACACTTATGAAGATCAATTTGCTTCACACCATACGATCGGGGATATCTACTATTCAAAAGACACCCCTCCGAAGTGGTTGTCCTAATATTTGATGATGCTATTCTTTCCCATCGAGCACTGCTCCAAAATCGCGGTTTTACCGGAGATTCGATATTCTGCCACCATCAATATGGTGGTTTTTTTATGGAATTTAGCATGACATAATACCTAAAAGCAATACTGTTGTTATATATCATTTTTCTTAAATTTGGTATTGAAAATAAATCCATTTTACCTTTATAATTGGATATGTTGGGAGGTAAAGTGGTAATGGATATCAAAAAATTGATTCTCTGCATCAATGGGGCGGTCGATGCATTGGAATATGCAACCGCCAGAAAATACATTGAACAGAATTTGGATATTGTGGACGAAAATCGCCATTTGCTCAACAGCAACGCAAGAGAGATTTTGCAGTTTGTGAAGGACAATCTCGGTTCTTCTGAACAGCCGTTAACGAAAAAGGAAATGAACATAATCACCGTGATCAATACATACGCGAAAAAATTGGATGTCCGCGGTTTAAAATTATATTTGAAGGAAAAAGAGAAAGAGCAATTGTTGCAAAGAAAGAACGTATTAAACATTTTGAATGCGGATGCGAAAATTCTATTGACAAGTTTGGGATTTATCAAAGGAAAAGAAATCGTCAATAATTAATGGAACATGAAAAAGAGGCTGGGACAAAACCCCCTCTAAAATGGAAACAGCCCATGAAATTTTGGAATGAAATTTCATGGGCTGTTCTTCATTTTTTCAATAAAAATAAGGACCTCTTCTGTTAAAATTAAGTTACCACACCAAACCTAACAGAAAGAAGGGTCCTTATGTTCAAATATTATAACATGAATCAATTAGTTTTGCCTCTAGATTTAGAAATAAAATTACAAGAAAATGATATTGCCTTCCACATTCACCATTTAGTTGAAAGTATCCCCGATGAAGCCTTTCAGCCGTTTCTTCGAAATACAGGTTGTCCTGCTTATCATCCACGCATGATGCTAAAAATTATTTTGTGTGCTTATTCCCAATCAGTCTTTTCAGGTCGGAAAATTGAAGCCCTTTTAAAGGACAGTATTCGGATGATGTGGTTGGCACAAGGCTATGAACCAAGTTATCGGACGATCAATCGTTTTCGTGTGCATCCGGAAGTAAAAGAATTAATTCGTCAATGTTTTGTCCAATTCCGTTGCCAACTGGTGGAAGAAAAATTAATTGATCAAGAAGCAATTTTCATTGACGGTACAAAGATTGAAGCGAATGCCAACCGATTTACTTTTGTGTGGAAAAAATCCATTGAAAAATACAACAAAAGCTTAATTGAAAAATCCAATCAGCTCTACAACGAACTGTTAGAGAAGGAAATCATCCCTGAAATGGAGCGGGAAAATGAGGGAGAACTGTCCGTTGAAGAACTCGCTCAAATGGTGCAACAAGTCGATGAAGTGATTACGGAATATGACCAAAAGATAGAAGCATCGCCCGATGCCACAGAACGAAAAGCATTAAGAAGCGAACGGAAATATCCGAAGCGAGTGTACAAACAGTTGATTGACTTGATTTTACGTAAACAAAAGTATCAAAAAGACTTCGAAATCTTGGGTGAACGGAATAGTTATTCCAAAACAGACTTAGATGCGACGTTCATGCGAATGAAAGACGACTATATGAAAAACGGTCAATTGAAGGCTGGATACAACGTACAAATCGCAACAGAAGGTCAATACGCACTGGCTTATGGCATTTTTCCAAATCCTACCGATACACGTACATTGATTCCGTTCTTGAATGAGATTGAGAAGCATTATTTTCCATTGCCAAAATATATTGTCGCAGATGCTGGTTATGGTAGTGAACAGAACTATGAGGACATCCTTTCGAATCGAAAATGTGAGGCACTTATTCCATATACCATGTATGAGAAAGAACAAAAGAAGAAATATAAACAAAACCCATTTCATCCAGACAATTGGATGTACGACGAAGAAAGTGATACCTACACGTGTCCGAATCAGCAGCGGGTAACCTCCGATATCGTTCTGTACGTACCGATAAGACCGGTTTCAAACGAGAATTGAAAATCTATGAATGTGAAAACTGTTCGGGATGTCCATTCCGTTCTTCATGTACAAAAGCAAAGGAAGGCAACCACCGAAAAGTCATGGTGAATGAAAAATGGGAACGACAAAAAGAATATGTAAGAGCGAAGCTTTCAGAAGAAAAAGCAGGTTCTATTTTCCGTCAACGTAAAATGGACGTAGAACCAGTTTTTGGATTCTTGAAGGCTAATTTGCGTTTCACTCGATTTTCCGTCCGAGGAAAATCGAAGGTGGAAAATGAAATGGGGATTGCCTTAATGGCCGTGAATTTACGGAAATACACGGCCAACAAAGATCAACTGACCAAAAATGATGGAGAGAAATGGAAAAAGGAGAATTTGAGTTGGCTCAAATTCTCCTTTTTCCTATCTTGAAGCTAGTTTTTTTTTGTTGAAAAATTTAATTGTGTAAACTATGAAATACAAAATAATGTATGGAACAATAATGTACAAAGTAATTACCAACATATCATCTTTATATTCAGCAATTTCTTCTAATAGAGTTAAAGGTCTACCATCGTATACAATATCTTTAAAAGAAAATATGAAATGATCAACAGTCAAATCAGCGAGCATGATTATAATCAAATATGCAATGTAGATGAGTGTATTGATAACGAATTTGAATCTTCTTTTTGAATTTATAGATTCTATCAAAATAACAAAAAATACAAAGGAAATAGCCAGCATTATGATTTCATTAAATTCAACATACCCTGAATTATCAATCAATAATGCAAAGACTATAATAAAATTTATAACTGCCAGTATAATCAAATTTTTCTTTTTCATCCTTTTTTCCCCTCTCCCAATATAGTAGTTTCAATTTTAACAAAAAAAATAATTTTTAAAAAATAAAATTAGATTTTTTCAAACAATTTAAATATTTTTTTACAAAATTAAGAATTTTTGGATATTATTCTTTGCATATAACCTAATCATTGGTATATATCGATATATATGGAATTATTTCAAAGGAATAGGGGATATTTTGGTGAAGAAAAAAACATTTTTTACTGTAGCAGTGACTGTCATCATGTTATTCAGTTTAGCTACAAATCATGCTTTTGCATGGAGTTACAGTAATTATAATTACGGATCTTATGTTCCAAAGTCGGGAACTGGTACAGCAACTACGTATTACGACTCAAGAAATTTCTTACAAACGAGAATTGATTTCAAGTTTGATAGTTATAATGTCAGCTCCATAATCAGTTACAACAAAGGTAATGGCACTGGCGGAAGCTGTCCAGGATATAATGCATATGTGACTTTGGATCAAACTGCTATTCCTGATGGTTCATCCTTAAAAATTTCCGCATGGGAGGTGCTTACTAATCTGCCAAATCCCAAAGTGGACATTGAAGATAATAATCTCTGGGGAGCTGATGATGAATCAGAAGTGGTTGCACTAGGGACTGTCGTTGCTGATAAAGCTTATTATATGACAACTAAATGGCTTGATAATCGTGGAGGTAAATCAACAGATAGCGGCAGAATTCAAGCTCAATTTGCCATGAGCAAAAAAGGTATTTTGGACTATAACAACTGCACTCAATCTTCAACAGTACAGCACACATTCACTTATGGTGATAACCAAGGTAAAGTTGCTTCTATTCAACCTCAAATAACAAAAAGTCTAAAAGCAGTAGCTAGTACAACTGTGCCGGTATCTAATACAACAAGTACTACAAATTCTCAATCTGACTCTCAAGTCATTACTGAATATAAAGCTATTGAACCAACAGAAGATGGGATTACAAAATATAAATCAAAACAAAAAGAGATAACTAAGAAATTAAAATCTAATAAAAAAATTAATGACATTGCAGTCACAGTTACTTTTGCTGAACCATTAAGTTTTGATGAAGTTAAAACAATTACTGAAAAATACAATGTTAATATTGAAGAATTGGAAGCAAGATCAATAGACAGTAATGGCGACAGAATCACTCATGCTATTAAAGGATTGAACAAGTCATTATCTCAAGATGGAAGTAATTTCATAGGATATACTAGTTTACAGGGATATGTTTCATCAGAAAATATTTTTGGTTTAGAATCAGAGGAAAAAATTTTCTTAGTTGATGCCAGTGGAGACAATAATGTAACAGAATTAGAGAAAGACAATTTCGCAGTTCCTCTTACATGGTATTTAGAAGATTTGAATCCTGAAAAACATTTAAAGAAAAAAAACCTTTAATTTAAAATAAGATTGGTTTCGACAGTTTCATTCTGTTATTTTATTTATTAAATGTGCAAAAGGACCGGATTCTTGAAGGCTAATTTGCGTTTCACTCGATTTTCCGTCCGAGGAAAATCGAAGGTGGAAAATGAAATGGGGATTGCCTTAATGGCCGTGAATTTACGGAAATACACGGCCAACAAAGATCAACTGACCAAAAATGATGGAGAGAAATGGAAAAAGGAGAATTTGAGTTGGCTCAAATTCTCCTTTTTCCTATTTTGAAGCTAGTTTTGTCCCAGCCTCTTTTATCATTAATCGGTAAAACATAGTGTAGTCAAATAAATTGTATACAAAATCAGTCCGATATAAATCGTAATCTCCGCCATTGACATCCCCCCAGTGTATTTGGATATTATTATTGTATACAAAATTTTCAGAAAAATGAATTTTAATGCTCACATTTTGGTCATTCTCTTTTATGGTCGCTTTTATGTTATGATAAGAATTGAATTTTACTCGAATGAGGAAAAAAACGTTTTATTTTGATTTTACATAAGACGGGAGAGTATCGATATGCGTCATCCAGAATATGCTTACTTGGATTTGTTGCAATATATTTTAGAACATGGGGTAAAGAAAGAGGATAGAACCGGTACGGGAACGATCAGCATTTTCGGCTATCAGATGCGGTTTGATTTAAGTAAAGGGTTTCCTCTTTTAACAACGAAACGTGTTCCGTTTAAATTGATTGCCAGTGAATTATTATGGTTTATCAAAGGGGATACAAATATCCGTTATTTATTGGAACATAATAATCATATCTGGGATGAATGGGCATTCAAAAAATGGGTGGAATCCGATGAGTATGAAGGTCCGGATATGACGGACTTTGGTCTGCGCGCCGCAAACGATGAAGAATTTGCCAAAGTGTTGGACGAGCAAATGAAAATTTTCCATGAGAAAGTATTGACGGACGATGAGTTTGCGAAACAATACGGAGAATTGGGCCCGGTTTACGGCAAGCAGTGGCGAAGCTGGCCTGGCGAAAATGGGGAAACAATCGATCAATTAAAGAACGTCATTGAGCAAATCAAACGGAACCCGAATTCCCGCCGATTGATTGTTTCTGCATGGAATCCGGCGGAAGTGGATGAAATGGCCTTGCCTCCTTGCCATACGTTATTCCAATTTTACGTGGCGGAAGGAAAGCTTTCTTGCCAACTTTACCAGCGAAGTGCAGACGTCTTTTTGGGCGTTCCTTTTAATATTGCTTCCTATGCATTATTGACACATTTGATTGCCCACGAATGCGGACTTGAAGTGGGAGAATTCATTCACAGTTTCGGGGATACACATATTTATTTGAACCATTTGGACCAAGTGAAAGAACAGCTTTCCAGAGAACCGAAAGCACTGCCGACATTAAAAATTAATCCGGAGAAAAAGTCGGTATTTGACATCGAACTGGAAGATTTGTCGATTGAAGGATATGATCCTCATCCAACGATCAAAGCGCCGGTTGCGGTTTAAACGATTCAATGAAAGCCACAAAAGGATGGAAATGATGTATACCAACTTTGTGGCTTTTTTCATTGCTAGCGATCAATCTTCCTATTTGGCAATTTTATTTTCCATTGATGGCATGCCGGGTTAAAACTTTTTTATGTAAAAGGAAACCTCCTTTTCTGATCATTGAATAATGGAAACAAATTAATTGGATAGAAGTTATATTGTTTTTGATAAAAAGTGTTGCAAACTATGGATGTTTTTGATATATTAATTATCCGGTCATTGATACGGCTGGGAATGCTAAAAAATGATTGACATTTTAGCTGAAGTTAGTATAATAAAATACCAGCTTTAATAGAGGGTTTTTATTTTTGTTAATAGCATAAAAATAGTTGACAACAAAATAGAAAATATATAAAATATTATAGCTGTTGTAAAAATGAACCTTGAAAACTGAACACCGAAACGTTAATGATATAAATTTTCCAATTCGTTGACCCTCGTCGACGGATTGGATACGGACAAAAGTTTGAGCTAATCAAATTTTCTTTTATGGAGAGTTTGATCCTGGCTCAGGACGAACGCTGGCGGCGTGCCTAATACATGCAAGTCGAGCGGACCAATTAGAAAGCTTGCTTTTTGATTGGTTAGCGGCGGACGGGTGAGTAACACGTGGGTAACCTGCCCTATAGACCGGGATAACTCGCGGAAACGCGTGCTAATACCGGATAACACACCGAAGCGCATGCTTCGGGGTTGAAAGATGGTTCTGCTATCACTATAGGATGGGCCCGCGGCGCATTAGCTAGTTGGTGGGGTAACGGCCTACCAAGGCGACGATGCGTAGCCGACCTGAGAGGGTGATCGGCCACACTGGGACTGAGACACGGCCCAGACTCCTACGGGAGGCAGCAGTAGGGAATCTTCCACAATGGGCGAAAGCCTGATGGAGCAACGCCGCGTGAGCGAAGAAGGTCTTCGGATCGTAAAGCTCTGTTGTAAGGGAAGAACAAGCGCAGCAGTCACTGGCTGCGCCCTGACGGTACCTTACTAGAAAGCCACGGCTAACTACGTGCCAGCAGCCGCGGTAATACGTAGGTGGCAAGCGTTGTCCGGAATTATTGGGCGTAAAGCGCGCGCAGGCGGTCTCTTAAGTCTGATGTGAAAGCCCCCGGCTCAACCGGGGAGGGTCATTGGAAACTGGGAGACTTGAGTGCAGGAGAGGGAAGCGGAATTCCATGTGTAGCGGTGAAATGCGTAGAGATATGGAGGAACACCAGTGGCGAAGGCGGCTTCCTGGCCTGTAACTGACGCTGAGGCGCGAAAGCGTGGGGAGCAAACAGGATTAGATACCCTGGTAGTCCACGCCGTAAACGATGAGTGCTAGGTGTTAGGGGGTTTCCGCCCCTTAGTGCTGCAGCTAACGCATTAAGCACTCCGCCTGGGGAGTACGGTCGCAAGACTGAAACTCAAAGGAATTGACGGGGGCCCGCACAAGCGGTGGAGCATGTGGTTTAATTCGAAGCAACGCGAAGAACCTTACCAGGTCTTGACATCCCGCTGACCGCCATGGAGACATGGCCTTCCCTTCGGGGACAGCGGTGACAGGTGGTGCATGGTTGTCGTCAGCTCGTGTCGTGAGATGTTGGGTTAAGTCCCGCAACGAGCGCAACCCTTGTCCTTAGTTGCCATCATTCAGTTGGGCACTCTAAGGAGACTGCCGTACAAATACGGAGGAAGGTGGGGATGACGTCAAATCATCATGCCCCTTATGACCTGGGCTACACACGTGCTACAATGGGTGGTACAAAGGGCGGCAAACCCGCGAGGGGGAGCGAATCCCAAAAAGCCACTCTCAGTTCGGATTGCAGGCTGCAACTCGCCTGCATGAAGCCGGAATCGCTAGTAATCGCGGATCAGCATGCCGCGGTGAATACGTTCCCGGGCCTTGTACACACCGCCCGTCACACCACGAGAGTCTGTAACACCCGAAGTCGGTGAGGTAACCCTCCGGGAGCCAGCCGCCGAAGGTGGGACAGATGATTGGGGTGAAGTCGTAACAAGGTAGCCGTATCGGAAGGTGCGGCTGGATCACCTCCTTTCTAAGGATATAAACGGAAAACATTAACGTTTTGGGTTCAGTTTTGAAGGTTCATGCCTTCAATCAAGAGTTTTGTTCTTTGAAAACTGGATAAACGACATTGAAAGCAAGAAATTTACTGTAAAGTTCTTACGCTTTTCTGATAGAAAAGCAAACCATCAAGGGTTACGAGGCGCAAGCAAATCGTAAGCCGTAAGGTTAAGTTAGTAAGGGCGCACGGTGGATGCCTTGGCACTAGGAGCCGATGAAGGACGGGACTAACACCGATATGCTTCGGGGAGCTGTAAGTAAGCTTTGATCCGGAGATTTCCGAATGGGGCAACCCACTGCTCGTAATGGAGCAGTATCTTAACGTGAATTCATAGCGTTAAGAGGGCACACCCAGGGAACTGAAACATCTAAGTACCTGGAGGAGAAGAAAGAAACATCGATTCCCTGAGTAGCGGCGAGCGAAACGGGAACAGCCCAAACCAAGAGGCTTGCCTCTTGGGGTTGTAGGACACTCTATACGGAGTTACAAAAGGATGGGTTAGACGAACCGTTCTGGAAAGGACGGCCGTAGAAGGTAACAGCCCTGTAGTCGAAAATCCATCCTCTCCAGAGTGGATCCTGAGTACGGCGGAACACGTGAAATTCCGTCGGAATCCGGGAGGACCATCTCCCAAGGCTAAATACTCCCTAGTGACCGATAGTGAACCAGTACCGTGAGGGAAAGGTGAAAAGCACCCCGGGAGGGGAGTGAAAGAGAACCTGAAACCGTGTGCCTACAAGTAGTCAGAGCCCGTTAACGGGTGATGGCGTGCCTTTTGTAGAATGAACCGGCGAGTTACGATTACGTGCAAGGTTAAGTCGAGGAGACGGAGCCGCAGCGAAAGCGAGTCTGAATAGGGCGAAAGAGTACGTGGTCGTAGACCCGAAACCAGGTGATCTACCCATGTCCAGGGTGAAGGTGAGGTAACACTCACTGGAGGCCCGAACCCACGCACGTTGAAAAGTGCGGGGATGAGGTGTGGGTAGCGGAGAAATTCCAATCGAACTTGGAGATAGCTGGTTCTCTCCGAAATAGCTTTAGGGCTAGCCTCGCGTAACGAATACTGGAGGTAGAGCACTGTTTGGACTAGGGGCCCACCTCGGGTTACCGAATTCAGACAAACTCCGAATGCCAGCTATTTAGACGCGGGAGTCAGACTACGAGTGATAAGATCCGTGGTCAAGAGGGAAACAGCCCAGACCACCAGCTAAGGTCCCAAAGTAACCGTTAAGTGGAAAAGGATGTGGCGTTGCTTAGACAACCAGGATGTTGGCTTAGAAGCAGCCATCATTTAAAGAGTGCGTAATAGCTCACTGGTCGAGTGACGCTGCGCCGAAAATGTATCGGGGCTAAACGGTTCACCGAAGCTGTGGATTCGTGCTTCGCACGAGTGGTAGGAGAGCGTTCTAAGTGCGCAGAAGTCAGACCGGAAGGACTGGTGGAGCGCTTAGAAGTGAGAATGCCGGTATGAGTAGCGAAAGATGGGTGAGAATCCCATCCACCGAATGACTAAGGTTTCCTGAGGAAGGCTCGTCCGCTCAGGGTTAGTCGGGACCTAAGCCGAGGCCGAAAGGCGTAGGCGATGGACAACAGGTTGATATTCCTGTACCACCTCCCCGCCGTTTGAGCAATGGGGGGACGCAGGAGGATAGGGAAAGCACGCCGTTGGTCGCGCGTGTCCAAGCCGCAAGGCGGGGAAGTAGGCAAATCCGCTTCCCGTAACGCCAAGCGGTGATGGGGAGCCTCTTTGGAGGCGAAGTTCCTGATTTCACACTGCCAAGAAAAGCCTCTAGCGAGGCGGGAGGTGCCCGTACCGCAAACCGACACAGGTAGTCGAGGAGAGAATCCTAAGGTGAGCGAGAGAACTCTCGTTAAGGAACTCGGCAAAATGACCCCGTAACTTCGGGAGAAGGGGTGCTCATTGGGGTGCAAGCCCCGATGAGCCGCAGTGAATAGGCCCAGGCGACTGTTTATCAAAAACACAGGTCTCTGCAAAACCGCAAGGTGACGTATAGGGGCTGACGCCTGCCCGGTGCTGGAAGGTTAAGAGGAGGAGTTAGCGCAAGCGAAGCTCCGAATTGAAGCCCCAGTAAACGGCGGCCGTAACTATAACGGTCCTAAGGTAGCGAAATTCCTTGTCGGGTAAGTTCCGACCCGCACGAAAGGCGTAACGATCTGGGCACTGTCTCAACGAGAGACTCGGTGAAATTATAGTACCTGTGAAGATGCAGGTTACCCGCGACAGGACGGAAAGACCCCGTGGAGCTTTACTGTAACCTGATATTGAATTTCGGTGCAACTTGTACAGGATAGGTAGGAGCCGTAGAAGGGGGAGCGCCAGCTTCCCTGGAGGCGCCCTTGGGATACTACCCTGGTTGTACTGAAATTCTAACCCGCAAGCCTGATCGGCTTGGGAGACAGTGTCAGGTGGACAGTTTGACTGGGGCGGTCGCCTCCCAAAAGGTAACGGAGGCGCCCAAAGGTTCCCTCAGAATGGTTGGAAATCATTCGCAGAGTGTAAAGGCATAAGGGAGCTTGACTGCGAGACCTACAAGTCGAGCAGGGTCGAAAGACGGGCTTAGTGATCCGGTGGTTCCGCATGGAAGGGCCATCGCTCAACGGATAAAAGCTACCCCGGGGATAACAGGCTTATCTCCCCCAAGAGTCCACATCGACGGGGAGGTTTGGCACCTCGATGTCGGCTCATCGCATCCTGGGGCTGTAGTCGGTCCCAAGGGTTGGGCTGTTCGCCCATTAAAGCGGTACGCGAGCTGGGTTCAGAACGTCGTGAGACAGTTCGGTCCCTATCCGTCGTGGGCGCAGGAAATTTGAGAGGAGCTGTCCTTAGTACGAGAGGACCGGGATGGACACACCGCTGGTGTACCAGTTGTCTTGCCAAAGGCACAGCTGGGTAGCTATGTGTGGACGGGATAAGTGCTGAAAGCATCTAAGCATGAAGCCCCCCTCAAGATGAGATTTCCCATTGCATAAGCAAGTAAGATCCCTCAAAGACGATGAGGTAGATAGGTCCGAGGTGGAAGCACGGTGACGTGTGGAGCTGACGGATACTAATCGATCGAGGACTTAACCAAAAGAAAAGCTTTCAATGCCGTTATCCAGTTTTGAGAGAACAACCTCTCAACTAAATATGGTGAAGTGACGATGGCAAAGAGGTCACACCCGTTCCCATACCGAACACGGAAGTTAAGCTCTTTAGCGCCGATGGTAGTTGGGGGCTTCCCCCTGCGAGAGTAGGACGTCGCTTCGCAAGCAGAAACACCACGAAAGTGGTGTCAGCTTGTAGACAAAGTCCCTAACTAGTGGCCAAATCTACAGGCTTTTTTTGTATAATAGGGATAGAATTCTTGGTTAACGGGGGAAATTTAGGATGTTATCGAAGCGTACTGACAATAATCGAAATCAATTGGAAATGGTGGCTCTTGATCAATTGGTTCCAGAAGATCATTTGGTAAGGAAGATTGAACAAGCCATAGACTTTGATTTTATTTACGATCTTGTCAAAGATACCTATTGCCTAGATAACGGAAGGCCTAGTATTGATCCTGTTGTGCTCATTAAAATGGTCTTTGTGCAGTATTTATTTGGTATTCGATCCATGCGTCAAACGATCAAAGAAATTGAAACCAACGTGGCGTATCGATGGTTCTTAGGATATGGTTTCACAGAGAAAATTCCTCATTTTTCAACGTTCGGCAAGAATTATGTTCGTCGTTTTCAAGGTACTGATTTATTTGAACAGATTTTTTATCGTATTTTAAAAGAAGCGATGAATAAAGGATTAGTGGATGCATCTGTTGCCTTTATTGATTCAACACATGTCAAAGCGAGCGCCAATAAAAAGAAGTTCGATAAGAAAATTGTCCGGGCAGAAACAAAAAGCTATCAAGCGCAATTAGAGTTAGAGATTAACCAAGACCGTGAAAACCATGGAAAAAAGCCCTTTCCCCCGAAAGAGAATGAAGAAACCAAGGAAATAAAGGTCAGTACAACCGATCCTGATAGTGGCTATTACGTAAAAGATGAACGGGAAAAGATGTTTGCCTATTCTTTTCATACCGCCTGTGATGCAAAAGGCTTTGTCTTAGCTACCAAGGTAACGGGAGCGAATATTCATGATAGTCAGGTGTTTGGTCAATTACTCGAACAAGTCATCGAAAAAGTAGGCAAACCAACTGCAGTAGCCGTAGATGCCGGATACAAAACCCCAGCGAATGCGAAAAGTCTATTGGATAAAGAGATTCGTCCAGTCATGCCATATACAAGGCCTAGAACAAAGGACGGTTTCTTTAAAAAGTATGAATATGTATACGATGAGCATTATGATTGTTACATCTGCCCAAACAACCAAACTCTTGAATACCGAACAACAACAAGAGAAGGATATCGACAGTACGCTTCGAAACCGGAAATATGTAAAACGTGCCCATTTTTAGAAAAGTGTACCCAAAGTAAAGATCACACTAAATTTATTCATCGCCACATTTGGGAGCACTATGTGGAAGAAGTCGACCACTTAAGACATACAGAGATCAATAGAAATATATATGATAAGCGCAAAGAAACGATTGAACGGGTCTTTGCCGATGGAAAAGAGAAGCATGGCATGCGATGGACAACTCTACGAGGATTGGAAAAATTGTCCATGCAGGCGATGCTTACTTTCGTTGCCATGAACTTAAAGAAAATGGCAAACTGGACATGGAAAAGACCATGTCCAGCCTAAATAAGACAAGAATCTTAGAAAATGATGAGCAAAAAAAGACAAACCCCTACTCAAATGAAGCATTTGAGTTGGGGTTTGTCGACAGTCTGACACCACGAAAGTGGTGTTTTTTTATTGCCCAAAATAAGCCCCCAACTACCAAAGACCGGAGGTCAGCTCGGCGCGATACAGAAGCAGGAACCAAAAAGTGAAGCGGCAAACCGATTAGAAGCAGACGAGAAGCACGGGGACCAAGAAGATCAAGGAAGCGAGGAACCGGAGCGCAAGCGTCGGGTACGTGAGCACCGGACCGCCGAAGCTGACGCAGAGTAGCCGGTCAACGTGCTTCGGAGTTCGCGCCGATGGTAGTTGGGGGGCCCTCCGCGAGAGTAGGACATCGTTAATGGCTTTTTCATGTTGATATTTAATTTCCATACTGATAAAGACCGAAAGTCTATTCATTTCTTGATAAGGAGACAGAAATCGATTTTATTCAATATTGATATTTTGAGGATACAAAAGTTTTTTCTATGTCTTATTAATTAAAACTAAAATTCCTTACATCCGAAGACAGAAAGTCTTTCTTGATAACAATAGAATATTTAGAAGATATATAATCTTTAAATCTGCCCTCCCTTTTTGGCAAAGCTTATATCAATTGGATTATGATTTTTCCAAAGAAAAATAATATAACCCCAAAATATATTCCCTAAATCCCCAAGATGAAATAAAATAAGTATCAGGTTTTGTAAAGGAAGCACTATTAATTTTAAGAAGGCTTGAAATGCCCGTAAATTTTTGCAAAATATCCAAACCGTTCAACTAATACTGAGGCGGAAATGCTTCAATTGGCGAAACCTTGCTAAGATTTAGATGTTCCTGTTTATGAGGCAATGAAGCAAGGTAAAATAGAAATATAAAAAATACATAGGAGAGAGAATATGATTTCATTAATCGTAGCCCACGACAACAATCGAGTAATCGGTTATAAAAATCAGATGCCATGGCATTTGCCAGGAGATTTAAAATATTTCAAGGAAACGACGATGGGAAAACCCCTCATCATGGGCAGAAAAACCTTCGAATCCATTGGACGTCCTCTGCCTGGGAGAAGAAATATCGTCATCACCAAAAACAAAGATTACCATCATGAAGGGATTGAAGTGGCATCCAGTTTCGAGGAAGCCTTGAAACTGGCAGGCGATGCCGAAGAAATTATGGTGATTGGTGGCGAACAAATATTTAAATTGGCGCTTCCAATGGCTGACCGGTTATATATCACGCATATCGACCATGCATTTGAAGGGGACACATACTTCCCGGAATACGGGGAGGAATGGAAAGCGGTGTCAGCCAGCGAAGTTTATAAGGCAACAGAAGGATTTACGTATCAATACGTCGTTTATGAGAGAAAAAGATAATTTTAAAATGTCTTTGGATAAGCAATGTTAGTTCATTTTCTACTGGAACTCTATCAATCATCCGTCCAAAAAAATACGCCCATCGGCCAACTGGAATGAAATTATTTTCCGGTTGGCCGTTTTTTTTATTTTGTAAGTAAAAAATTCTTTATTATAACGACAAAAATAAGGTAATATGTATAAAAGAGAAAATAATGCATTGAACGCATTAAAATTTTCACTTTTCGAGATAGCGTATTGAAATGTTAAAATCTATTTTTTCGATGAAACATTAGTATAAAAATAGTTTTTCCCACATATAAAAGAATGGATACGCTATTTGCTTGAAAGGAAAAGGAGGCGTTGCAGCATGTCAAAGGTATTTACATCCTTCGATGAAGCCATTGCAGAATTGAAGGATGGGGATACGATCATCGTCGGCGGTTTCGGTTTATGCGGTATCCCTGAAAAAGCGATCGATGCGATTTTGCGAAAAGGGACAAAAAATTTAACGGTTGTCAGCAACAACTGCGGCGTAGATGATTGGGGATTAGGCTTGCTACTAGCCAACAAACAGATTTCAAAAATCATCGCATCCTATGTAGGTGAGAACAAAACTTTTGAACAGCAGTTTTTAAATGGTGAAATCGAGGTCGAACTGACACCTCAAGGAACGCTCGCTGAGAGAATCCGGGCAGGCGGCGCAGGAATTCCGGCATTCTATACGGCAACCGGTGTCGGAACGCCAATTGCGGAAGGAAAGCCGACAAAAGTATTCGATGGGAAAACATACATTGAGGAAAGGGCCATCGTTGGCGATTTCGCTTTTGTAAAGGCATGGAAAGGCGATAAATTAGGAAACCTCGTTTATCGAAAAACGGCAAGAAACTTTAATCCGTTGGCTGCGATGGCAGGAAAAATCACCATTGCCGAAGTGGAAGAGCTGGTTGAAGTGGGTGAATTGGATCCGGATCAAATCCATACGCCAAGCATCTACGTTCAACGCATCCTGGTTGGCGATCATTACGAAAAACGGATCGAGAGAAAGACGACGCGCATAAGAGAGGAGGTTCAACAAGGATGACGCTCACGACCAGAGAGAAAATCGTCAAGCGGGCCGTAAAGGAAATCAAAGACGGCATGTATGTCAATTTGGGAATCGGCATGCCAACGCTCGTTGCCAATGAAATCCCAAAAAATTATCAAGTGTTGTTGCAGTCCGAAAACGGGTTGCTGGGAATCGGGCCATATCCGACGGAAGAAGAAGTGGATGCGGATTTGATCAATGCCGGCAAAGAGACGGTAACGGCAGTGAAAGGAGCCGTATTTTTTGACAGTGCAGAATCCTTTGCCATGATTCGTGGAGGACATATCGATTTGGCCATTTTAGGCGGAATGGAAGTTTCTGAAAAAGGCGATTTGGCCAACTGGATGATCCCGGGAAAAATGGTCAAAGGCATGGGTGGCGCGATGGATTTGGTTCAAGGAGCGAAACGCGTCGTTGTCATTATGGAGCATTTATCGAAAAAAGGGGAGCCGAAAGTTCGGAAAGAGTGCACGTTGCCTCTGACAGGACAGGGCGTGGTTGACCGCTTGATCACAGAATTGGCTGTGTTTGATTTTACAGAAGATGGAATGGTCTTAATAGAAAAATCAAAGGATATCACATTGGAAGAATTAAAAAGCAAAACAGAAGCGGATTATAGCATTTCGCCGAATTTAATAGAATGGTAAAAATTTCATACTCAAAAATTATTTGATTTATGTCATAAAATGCTAGAAAAATAAATATATTTCTACTAACGTCCAATTATGTTTAATGCGTGATACCGAAAGGCGGTAAAAAATGAAAAAACCATTGAAAGAACGGATCCTGGAAACATCGCTGCACTTATTTCAGCAACATGGTTATCACGGAGTCACCGTCGACAAAATCGTGTCGGAAGCAGGCACGTCCAAAGGCGGTTTTTATCACAATTACAAATCCAAAGATGAACTTTTATATGAAATCCATGATGTCTTTATATCCTATGTGATTGAAAAAGCGGAACATTCCTACGCTGAAAATCAAACGCCCATCTCAAGACTTGCGGCAATTTTGCACTCATTCATCAAGGTGTTCGACATGTATAAGCCTTACATCACCGTATTTTATGAAGAAAGCAACTATTTGAATGATGAATTTAAGCAAATCATTAACGAGAAAAGGGACCGCTACCGGAAATTGCTTGAAAAGGTCATCGCCGAAGGGCAGGAAAGCGGCGACTTCCGCAAAGAATTGCCGGCCAACATTGTTACGATGGCGATGATTGGAATGGTCAATTGGACATACAAATGGTTCAAGCAGGACGGTCCGCTGACAATGGAAGAAATTACAGCCATTTTCAAAGATATGATTATTCGCTCCATCGTGACAGAGCAAGGTTTACAAGAGGCGGAACAATTGGGGCAGTTACTGGCACCTGTTGGTCAAAAACAAACCGACTAGTCGGTTTTTATGATAGGGGGAAATGTTCATGAATTTTGAACTAACAAAGGAACAATTGATGATTCAAGAAATGGTAAGAGATTTTGCAGAACAGGAAATTAAACCTTATGCAAGAGAACATGATGAAAACTCCACATTCCCAATCGAAACGTTCAAAAAAATGGGGGAGCTTGGACTTCTGGGGATTCCGTTTCCTGAAGAATACGGAGGTTCAGGTGGAGATACGATTTCCTATGTCATTGCCGTCGAAGAAATCGGAAAAGCCTGTGGCGGCACTGGGCTCAGCTATGCAGCGGCCATCAGTTTGGGCGCTTCGCCAATCTATTATTTCGGAACAGAGGAGCAAAAACAGAAATGGCTCGTTCCGATGGCCAAAGGAGAAGCTCTCGGTTCATTCGGGTTGACAGAGCCGAATGCAGGTTCAGACGCCGGTGGAACAAGAACAAAAGCTGAACTGGTGGGCGATGAATACATCATCAACGGCGAAAAATGTTTCATTACAAATGCCGGATACGCAAGACAAGTGATTGTAACCGCGGTTACCGGAGAAAGGGAAGACGGAAAGAAAATCATCACGTCCTTCATCGTTCCGACTGATGCTGAAGGGGTAATCATCCGTTGCGATTACGACAAAATGGGGGTACGTGCTTCCAACACTTGTGAAATTGTTTTGGAAAATGTCCGCGTGCCAAAAGAAAATGTATTGGGCGACCCGAAACGTGGATACAGCCAGTTCCTGAAAACGTTGGACGGCGGACGGATTTCCATCGCCGCCTTATCGGTAGGGATTGCGCAAGCCGCTTATGAAAAAGCGTTGAAATATGCAAAAGAAAGATATCAGTTTGGACAACCGATTTCCAAATTCCAGGCTATTCAGTTCAAATTGGCTGATATGGCCATGGAAATAGAATTGGCCCGCAACATGGTATATAAAGCTGCGTGGCTGAAAGACAACAATAAACCTTTCGGAAAGGAGGCGGCATTTGCGAAACTTTTCGCATCGGAAATGGGCTTCAGAGTATGTAATCAGGCCATTCAAATTCATGGCGGTTACGGTTACATGAAAGAGTACGATGTGGAAAGACATTTACGGGACATCAAACTGATGGAGATTGGTGAAGGTACTTCCGAAGTTCAACGCCTTGTGATTTCAAGATTAATTGGGTGCTAATAAGGATATAAAGGAGGAATGGAATGGCTGATCTCGTTTATAAAACTATCGGTCAATTATTGGAGGAGCAAGCGGAAAAATATCCAAACAAGGAAGCGGTAGTCTATTCCGACCGCAATTTGAGGCTGACATACCAGGAATTTAATGCGTGGTCCGATCAAGTGGCGAAAGCATTGATGGCTCTTGGCATCCAAAAGGGAGACCATATCGCCGTTTGGACAACGAATGTGCCTGAATGGGTGGCACTTCAATTTGCCACTGGAAAAATGGGGGCACCGCTCGTGACAGTGAATACGAACTACCGTACTGCGGAATTGGAATATTTATTGAAACAATCCGATTCCCAAACACTGATCCTGATTGAACAATACAAAGACCATCGCTTCATCGATACAGTATACGAAATCTGCCCAGAGTTAAAAACATGTAAACCTGGCGAACTGAAATCAAAACGGTTGCCGATGTTAAAAAATGTCATCATTATCAGCGAAAAACAATTCGATGGCGTTTACAACTGGAATGATGTCATTAAATTGGCGGAACAAGTATCGGATGAAGAATTGGATAAAAGAAAAGCTGCACTTCATTATGATGATGTCATCAACTTGCAGTACACTTCCGGAACAACAGGCTTTCCGAAAGGCGTCATGTTGACACACTACAACATCGTCAACAATGCTATCAACATTGCCGAATGCATGAAATTGACGCATGAAGACCGCCTATGCATCCCTGTTCCATTCTTCCACTGTTTCGGATGTGTGATTGGTACGATGGCCATCGTTTCTGCCGGCGGTACAATGGTGCCGATTCAGGAATACAACCCGGTGGAAGTATTAAAAACGGTGGAAAAAGAAAAATGTACAGCTCTTCATGGCGTACCGACCATGTTCATCAGCGAATTGAACTTGCCGAATTTTGATGAATTCGATTTATCCACTTTGCGTACCGGAGTCATGGCCGGTTCCAACTGTCCGGAAGAGCTCATGAAATCCGTCATCCAAAAAATGAATATGAAAGATATTACGATTTGCTACGGACAGACGGAATCTTCCCCGGTGATTACGCAAACGCGCACAGATGATCCGTTTGAGTTGAAAGTGGGATCTGTTGGCCGCGCTTTGCCGAACGTGGAAGTGAAAATCATCGATCCGACAACAGGAAAAGAAGTGCCGCCAAATACACAAGGCGAACTTTGCACGCGTGGTTACCACGTGATGAAAGGATATTATAAAAATCCGGAAGCGACAAGCGAAGCCATTGATGAAGACAATTGGCTGCACACCGGAGATTTGGCCACGATGGATGAAAACGGCTATGTCCGTATTACAGGCCGCCTGAAAGATATGATCATCCGTGGAGGGGAAAACATTTATCCGCGGGAGATCGAGGAATTCCTATATAAAAATCCAAAAATCTATGATGTGCAGATAGTTGGCGTGCCTGATGAAAAATACGGGGAAGAAGTGGCTGCTTTCATCATCTTGAAACAAGGCGAAACGGCAACCGCCGAAGAAATTCGCGAGTTCTGCGAAGGGAAGATTTCAAAACACAAAATCCCGAGATATATCTTCTTTGTGGATCAATATCCAATGACAGCATCCGGTAAAATTCAGAAGTTCAAATTGAGGGAGCAATTCACTGCAAAACTGGTTCATTGATGAATGCAATCGGCGTTCTTTTGAGCGATTGCAAAACTTGTACAAAAAAAGCACTAAAGGTATGGGAAGGAGTAGTATGCCGATGTTTAAGAAAATTTTAATCGCAAACCGCGGAGAAATTGCTAGAAGAGTGATTCGTACCTGCAAAAAATTGAACATTCAAACGGTTGCAGTGTATTCGGAGGCGGACCGGGATGCCATTTTCGTAAGAGAAGCGGATGAAGCCTATGAAATCGGTAAACCTCCCGTTGCCTTAAGCTACTTAAATATTGAAAAAATCATAGAAGTGGCGAAAAAGGCGAATGTTGATGCCATTCATCCAGGCTACGGCTTGCTTTCTGAAAATCCGAATTTTGCCAAACGCTGCGAGGAAGAGGGCATTGTCTTCATTGGACCAAAACATGAAGTCATTGCCGCAATGGGAAGCAAGCTGGAAGCGAGAATCAAGATGAAGGAAGCGGGAGTGCCGATCATCGAGGGCGGCAATGTGGCAATCGAAAGCGTGGAAGAAGCGATCAAAGTGGCAGAGGAAATCGGTTATCCGTTAATGTTGAAAGCTTCTAGCGGCGGCGGTGGCATCGGCATGCAGCGAATCCATAACCAGGAAGAACTTGCAAAAGCCTTTGAGGGCAATAAAAAGCGGGCACAATCCTACTTTGGCGACGGAACGATGTATATCGAAAAATACATCGAAAATCCGCACCATGTGGAAGTTCAAATTATAGCCGATGTTCATGGGAACGTCGTGCCGCTTTTTGAACGGGAATGTTCCATCCAGCGTCGCAATCAAAAAGTCATTGAAGAAGCCCCGTCCCCAACCCTTTCTGAAACGACTCGTGAAAAGATGCTGGAGGCGGCCGTTCGGGCGGCACAATATATCGGCTATACCAATGCAGGAACCATTGAGTTTCTGGTGGATGAGAAAGAGAATTTCTATTTCTTGGAAATGAATACCCGCTTGCAAGTGGAGCACCCGGTGACGGAAGAAATCACCGGCGTGGATCTGGTTGAACAGCAAATCCGCATTGCCCAAGGACTTCCGTTAGAAATTTCCCGCGATTCTTTACAAATCAAAGGGCATGCGATTGAAGCGCGAATCTATGCGGAAGATCCGGTTACATTTTATCCTTCTCCAGGAGCGATTTCGGTTTTGGAATTGCCTGAAGGGGAAGGCATCCGCAATGACTGCGCCGTCGAGTCAGGTTCCAATGTGACCCCGTTCTATGATCCGATGATTGGAAAGCTGATTTGCTACGGCGAAACGCGGGAACAGGCATGCAAACGTTTAGTGAAGGCATTAAAACAGTACAAAGTGGAAGGAATCAAAACCAATATTCCGATGTTATTAAAAATTGCCAGCCACAAAGAATTTATTAAAGGCAATATTACAACAAGTTTTGTAGATGAATATTATTTACCCGAAGTCCAAGTGACAAAGTAATGGAAATGAAGCAATTTGAAGTGGAAAGAGAATAGGGGCGTTTGGGACGCAGGGTGTGGATTTGGTAGTGCCTTATGCGGGATGTGCACGAGCGGTGGTGTTATCCGAGCGAATGAAGGTGCTATCCGCACGAAAAGGATGGCCATCCGCACAAAACAAGGTGGCAAACGCACAAAAAAGATGGTCATCCGCACAAAACAAGGTGGCAAACGCACAAAAAAGATGGCCATCCGCACAAAACAAGGTGGCAAACGCACAAAAAGGATGGCCATCCGCACAAAACAAGGTGGCAAACGCACAAAAAGGATGGCCATCCGCACAAAACAAGGTGGCAAACGCACAAAAAAGATGGCCATCCGCACAAAACAAGGTGGCAAACGCACAAAAAAGATGGCCATCCGCACAAAACAAGGTGGCAAACGCACAAAAAAGATGGCCATCCGCACAAAACAAGGTGGCAAACGCACAAAAAAGATGGCCATCCGCACAAAACAAGGTGGCAAACGCACAAAAAGGATGGCCATCCGCACAAAACAAGGTGGCAAACGCACAAAAAGGATGGCCATCCGCACAAAACAAGGTGGCAAACGCACAAAAAGGATGGCCATCCGCACAAAACAAGGTGGCAAACGCACAAAAAGGATGGCCATCCGCACAAAACAAGGTGGCAAACGCACAAAAAAGATGGCCATCCGCACAAAACAAGGTGGCAAACGCACAAAAAAGATGGCCATCCGCACAAAACAAGGTGGCAAACGCACAAAAAGGATGGCCATCTGCACAAAACGAGGATGTATCCGCACCAAATGGATACTTATCCGCACAAAACGGGCAAACATCCGCACCAATTGAACAAACAGCCCAACACCCACATCCATCAACGCCCTATCCCTTTCCCTAAAGAATAGAAAAATTGGAGGTTGATGATAATGGCAACATTAGTAAAAGCAAATATGGCAGGAACAGTTTGGAAAATCGTCGTATCAGAAGGTGAACAAGTACAAGAAGGACAAGATGTTGTAATCTTGGAATCCATGAAAATGGAAATTCCGATTGCAGCGGAAGCAAATGGGGTTGTGAAGAAAATCTTTGTGCAAGAAGGCGATTTTATCAACGTGGATGATGACATTTTAGAAATCGAATAGGGGGAAAAGGATGAAGCTTCCGACAAAAGTGACGATCAAAGAAGTCGGGCCAAGGGATGGTTTGCAAAACGAGCCCAATTTTATTGAAACAAAGGAAAAAGTGGATTGGATCAACCGGCTGAGCAAAACCGGTTTATCCTATATCGAAGTATCCTCCTTCGTTCATCCGAAGTGGATTCCCCAATTGGCAGACAGCGAAGAAGTTCTAAAGTCCATCAAAAGAGAAGCGGGCGTGACTTATGCGGCGCTGGTGCCGAATATTCGCGGCCTTGAACGGGCATTCAACTGCCATGTGGATGAAATCAGCGTTTTCATGTCCGCCAGCGAAGGGCATAACAAAAGCAATATCAATAAATCGATTGATGAAACTTTCCCTGTATTAAAAGAGGTCGTGGATGAGGCGAAAAAGGCGGATCTAAAAGTACGGGGTTACGTATCGACGGTGATTGCCTGCCCGTATGATGGACCGGTTGCACCGGAGCAAGTGTTGAAAGTCGTTGATCGATTGGCGGAAATGGGCGTTTATGAAATTTCTTTGGGCGACACGATCGGCGTCGGCGTACCTACCCAAGTGGAAAGCTTATTGGAAACTTTATTGAAGCATTTCCCGCCTCAACTCTTTGCCATGCACTTTCATGACACGAGAGGAACAGCCCTTGCCAATGTGGTGAAATCGTTGGAGATGGGCATCACCACTTTCGACAGTTCGACGGGTGGTCTTGGAGGGTGTCCGTATGCCAAAGGAGCGAGCGGCAATGTGGCTACGGAAGATTTGAACTATCTGCTCACCGCAATGAACATTGAAACCGGCGTAAATCCGGAAGCGCTGATTGATTCGGCTTTCTTTATCGAAGAAAAAATCGGCAAGAAACTCATTTCGAAACAATTGGAAATTGCCAGAAACGAAAGGAGCGCAAACGTTGACAACGCTCGTACAGTTTAACGAAATCGAAAAAGGAATCGGTTTGATCACACTGAACCGTCCGGAAGCGGCCAATGCAATGTCCCTTCAACTATTGAAGGAACTGAATGAAACTTTGGTTGCCATCTCCAAAAACCGGGAAATCCGTGTGGTGTTGATCACAGGCAGCGGTGAAAAAGCGTTCTGCGCCGGTGCAGACTTGAAAGAACGGAAAACCATGAATGAACAGCAAGTGAGGGAAACGGTCAAACTCATCGGCAGCACCGTCAATCAGGTGGAAGCTCTTCCGCAACCGGTTATCGCTGTCATGAATGGCGTCGCTTTTGGCGGAGGACTCGAACTCGCTTTAGCTTGCGATCTTCGCATTGCCAGCAGTGAAGCCAAAATGGGACTGACGGAAGTTTCCCTCGGCATCATTCCTGGTGCAGGTGGAACGCAGCGTTTGCCTCGCATCATCGGGGTCGGAAAAGCGAAAGAGCTTATATACACGGCACGAAGAATTTCCGCGAATGAAGCCCTTGAAATCGGCTTGATCAATTCGGTGTACGACAAGGAAATTTTGCTTGAGAAAGCGACGGAACTTGCTTTGGAAATTGCCAAAAACGCACCGTTATCATTGATTCAGGCAAAGGTGGCCATCAACAAAGGCATCGAGGTGGATTTGACAACCGGTCTTAAAATTGAAGAGCTTGCCTACAATGAGCTTTTGCATACGGAAGACCGGTTGGAAGGTTTGGTGGCGTTCCAGGAAAAACGACAACCACAATATCAAGGAAGATAGCCGCGACACATCACAAATCAAAGGAGGATTCATCCATGAGTGATACGGTTACAAAAAAGGCTCACGCAGATTTAATAGAAGAAATCAAAAAAGGTGGCCATGAAAAGTACCATCAAAAAAATAAAGAACAAGGAAAACTGTTCGTACGCGACCGTTTAAAACTGCTACTTGATGAAGATGTGCAAATCGAAGACGGCCTATTCGCCAACTGTGTGGCTGGCGACTTGCCTGCGGACGGCGTGGTGACAGGGATTGGAAAAATCAATGGCCAAACGGTATGCTTTATGGCCAATGATTCCACGGTAAAAGCCGGATCCTGGGGGAAAAGAACCGTAGAAAAAATCTTGCGCATTCAAGAAACGGCCGAAAAACTGGCTTGCCCGATCATTTACCTGGTGGATTCTGCCGGTGCCCGCATTACGGACCAAGTGGAAATGTTCCCGGGACGCCGTGGAGCTGGCCGCATTTTCTATAATCAGGTGAAACTTTCAGGAAAAGTGCCGCAAGTTTGCTTGTTGTTCGGGCCTTCTGCAGCGGGTGGTGCCTACATACCGGCTTTCTGTGATGTGGTCATCATGGTGGAAGGAAATGCATCCATGTATTTAGGTTCACCGAGAATGGCGGAGATGGTGATCGGAGAAAAAGTGGATCTGGAAACAATGGGTGGAGCAAAAATGCACTGCTCCGTATCCGGCTGCGGCGACGTGCTTGCCAAAACGGAAGAAGAAGCCATTGAATACGCAAGAAAATATTTGAGCTATTTCCCGAATAATTACCGGGAAAAGCCTCCGGTGGAAGCGCCAAAACTGCCTGCGAACTTTGAAAAAACGATTGAGGAAATCATTCCAAAAAATCAAAACGTGCCATTCAATATGTATGATTTGATCGATCGAATCATTGATGAAGGTTCCTTCTGTGAAGTGAAAAAACTGTTTGCGGCGGAACTCATTACCGGCTTTGCCCGGATTGATGGACAAGCGGTCGGAATCATTGCGAACCAGCCAAGGGTGAAAGGCGGCGTGCTGTTCCACGATTCTGCCGATAAAGCCGCAAAATTCATCAATCTTTGCGATGCTTTCCATATTCCGTTAGTGTTCTTGGCAGACGTTCCAGGGTTCATGATCGGAACACAAGTGGAAAGACAAGGCATCATCCGCCATGGAGCAAAAATGATTTTTGCCATGAGCGAAGCAACGGTGCCGAAAATTACGGTGATTGTGAGAAAGGCCTATGGAGCCGGGCTTTATGCAATGGCAGGCCCTGCATTCGAGCCGGATTGCGTAATTGCGTTGACAACGGCACAAATCGCCGTAATGGGACCTGAAGCAGCAGTGAATGCGGTTTACGCAAATAAAATTGCCCAGCTTCCAAAAGAGGAGCAGCAGGCCTTCATCGAGCAAAAACGCCAAGAATACCGGGAAGAAATCGATATTTATAAGTTGGCTTCCGAATTGATTGTCGATGATGTCATCGAGCCGAACGATTTGCGTCAAGTGTTGACGGCAAGACTGCATGCTTATGCTTCCAAATATCTTGTATTCTCGGAACGGAAACATGGCGTAAGTCCGGTATAATTGCACGAAAACAGAGCGGGAAGTGTACGCTCTGTTTTCTTTTTGGAAAATCGAAGGATATGAAATTTTTCGTTCGGCGATTAAATTTCGAATTTCGGCGATTAACGGCCACAGCAAGTGCCCCTTTTTCTCGTGCAGGCGATTAAGTTCACAACTTCGGCGAATATTTTTCCAAAAGGGGCGATTATTCCATCAGCTTGGCGATAATCGCCCTCAGCAATTGCACTTTTTCTCCACTGGCGGTCATCTTTCCGGAGTGGCGATAAGTTCCATTCCACTGGCCATTAATCAATGCCTCATGCCGCCAATGATCCAAAAATTACAAATACACCGCCACACAATACACCATGCAAACACAACCCGCAATCACAAATAAATGCCATATCGCGTGATTATATGGAAGCTTTCTCCATGCATAGAATATAGAACCGATTGTGAAAAACAATCCGCCGGCAAGCAAGACACAAAACCCTTCCAAATGGATGAATGCATAAAGCGGTTTAACCGCAAAGATGATCAGCCAGCCCATCACCAGATACAACAATAAGGAAAATGCTTCAAACCGGTGAATAAATAAGCTTTTAAATACGATCCCGAAGATGGCGATCCCCCAAATGATGCACAGGAGAACGAGTCCGAGGGTTCCGCCGATGGCTATCAATAGAAACGGCGTATAGGTTCCTGCGATTAATACATAAATGGATGAATGATCGAGAATGGAGAAAAACTTTTTATATTTTTCGGGCATGCTATGTAATAAAGTGGACATGCAAAACAAAATAATTAATGAAGAACCAAAGATGGAAAAGGAGACAATTTCGATGGCGCTTCCCGAATGGGCGGCCAACAGAATTAACATCACACAGGCAGGAATACTGAAGAGAAATCCGATTCCGTGGGTGATGGCATTCCAACATTCTTCTTTCCAGTTTTTATAATCGAATGCTTCGATGTTGTTCATTTCATCAACCTCCTAATGACTATAACGATATACCAATACTTGCAGCGGCAACACTATCATTTGTCATATATTTGAAATTGTGTTGAAAGTGATGACAGTTGTCATCTTTACAACCATAAAAACCATTTATATAATGATTCAAATTAAGCAAGAGGAAGTGTATCAGTGGGAAAGATTCATATCGTCACGGATTCTTCATGCGACATCTCAATGGAAGAAGCGGCAAGAAAAAATATTCATATCGTGCCACTCTCTTTGCACATTGACGGGAAGACCTATGTCGATGGGGTGGATATTTCTCCGGAGCCTTTCTTGGATATGATGGATCAGGCAAAGGAATTGCCGAAGAGTTCCCAGCCGGCACCTGGCCGATTTCAAGAGGTGTATGAACAATTGGGGAACGTTGGGGATGAAATCATTTCCATTCATGTGGCCGGGAAATTAAGCGGCACATTGCAATCCGCCCGCCAAGGAGCAGAGATGGCAAATGCCAATGTAACGGTGTTTGACTCCCGGTTCATTTCCACCGCTATGGCGATTCAAGTCCGGGAAGCCGCCCGTTTGAGGGATGCCGGAGCATCTGTCAATGAAATCATCAAGCGGTTGGAACTTGTCCGGGCCAACACAAAAATGTATATTTACTTGGAGACGTTAAAAAATCTTCTCAAAGGCGGACGGATAGGGAAGGGGAGGGCGCTTCTCGGTTCCCTATTGAACATCAAACCCATTGCGGTTTTGGAAGAAGGCGAGTATTTGCTCGTTTCCAAGATGAGAAGTTATGGCCAAGTGGTTAAATATATGTACAAAGAGTTTACAAAACATACTTCCGGGAAAACGGTCAAAGCGGTTTCTATTTCCCATGCCGGTGGAATGGACAATGTCGGAACTCCGTTGAAACATTTGATTGAACAGTCAGGATTTGATAATATTGAAGTCACATTCACTTCGCCCATCATCAGCACCCATGCAGGACGGGGCGCCATTGCTTTGGTGTTCTTTGCGGAATAACCGGCCAAAGAGCACTGCCCAAAGTGTCGATTCCCATTTTCGGAGGGATGGACACTTTTCTTTTTTCTCGGAAGCGTTTTAATTTATTTAATTTATTCCAAAATTTATAATAAATTTAAAAAAGCAATCATATTTTATAGAGTTTGGTGCATAAAAAAAGATAATGTTAATAGAAATCTTTTTTGCCCATTGATAGGAGTGTCATAGAATGAATGTTTGGAAAGTCGCCTTTTTCACATTATCCGGCGCGATCGTCTTATTGTTGGCTTTACTCATTTACTGGGCGACTTCGCCAGTGAAAACGGCCGTTCCTTCTGCGGAAGAACCGGAAGCCAAGGAAACGGATAGTGTCCTGTATGTGGAGACGACAGCGGATGATTTTGAAAAATTGGCGATAAAATATATCAAACGAGAATTAAAAAATTCCGCTTTGCCGGTGGAAATCGAGGTTAATGATTCAATTCAGATATCCAGTGAAATTGTCGCATTTGGATACAATGTTCCTGTTTTGATGAAATTCAATCCCGTTGTGAATGAACATGGGAATATCCATTTGGTCCAATCGGAAGTGAATGTAGGAAGTTTAAATCTGCCTCCTTCGATGGTATTGAAATTATTGGATCAGGCAGTCCAATTTCCTGAATGGATGGTTATCAGACCCGATGCCAAAGAAATCTTTGTCGATCTGTCCAATTTAACCCTTTCTTCCGGTGCAAAGGTAAAAGCGAAAGAGATTGACTTGAAAAATAATCAAATTCAATTGGAAATCGTAATACCAAATCAATAGGAGTGAGTATGATGTCAAAAGAACTTGCTACATTTGCTGGCGGGTGTTTTTGGTGTATGGTCAAGCCTTTTGATCGTCTTGAAGGGATTGAAAAAGTCGTTTCAGGTTATACAGGTGGACATGTGGAAAACCCTACATATCAACAAGTTTGTTCCGGTACAACCGGGCATGTGGAAGCGGTGCAAATCACTTTCGATCCGGAAGTCATTCCTTATGAACAACTGGTGGAGATATACTGGAAATTGATTGATCCGACTGATCCGGGCGGCCAATTCCATGATCGGGGAGAGTCTTATCAAACAGCCATTTTTTATCATAATGAAGAGCAAAAAAACATTGCCGAACAATACAAAAAATGGTTGGAAGAATCGGGGAAATTCGACAAACCGATAGCGGTAAAAATTTTGCCCGCAAAACCCTTTTATCCTGCGGAAGAGTTTCATCAGGATTTTTATAAGAAAAAACCGCTCGATTATGAACGATATTTTGTCGGTTCAGGGAGAGCGCAATTTATCAAGCGGCATTGGGGGGATTTATATGAATAAAGAGGAACGTTTGAAACAGTTGACGCCGATGCAATATTATGTGACGCAGCAAAATGGCACAGAACCCCCATATCAGAATGAATATGACCAGCATTTTGAAGAAGGGATTTATGTGGATATCGTTTCCGGAAAGCCGCTGTTCAGCTCAAAGGACAAATTTGATGCGGGATGCGGCTGGCCGAGCTTTGCAAAACCCATCGATCCGGATGAAATTGTCGAAAAATTGGATACATCTTACGGCATGCGCCGCATTGAAGTCCGCAGCAAAACGGCGGACTCCCATCTGGGCCATGTATTTCCGGATGGACCGCGGGCGTTGGGGGGGCTCCGTTATTGCATCAATTCCGCCTCGTTGCGGTTTATTCCTAAGGAAAAATTGGAAGAAGAAGGCTATGGTGAATATTTAAAGCTGTTTGAAAATGATAAAGAATGAAAAAAAAAGATGATCCGCAAAGTGTATCGGATCATCTTTTCATTTTGAATCAAGGATGATCGATTGTATTTTTATACATCGTTCTTCCCGCTCTCACTTTATCAACGATCACATTCACATTGACGGAATCTTCGGTCAATGGAATGACGCCGTTTTTTTGGAGTTTTTTCCAAACGCCCACATGTTTCCGGTAAAGAACTTCTGAAAGGCGGTAAACATCGCTGTTTTTTTCCAATCCCAACTTATAAGTTTCCAATACTTCTTTTTCGATTCCTTTTTTAACCGCTTGCCGGATCGCATTCTCCGATACGTTCACATCAAAACTGTTCACTATGGTGCTCACTGAAATGTTGATGTCGAACTTGACGTTAGTTCCATCCACTTTCGGAACGATTTTCACTTTTTTATTTTTATTCGAAAAGGTAAAGTCGCTTCCATCTATTTTTGTTGACAAATAATTGGTGATGGATTCGTTTGTTATCCATTGCAGCCCATTGGCAGCATCCTTTTTTAAATACCCTTTGAAACCTGTTGGGGTGACAAGGGCTACCCCTTCAATATTATAAGATGCATCAACCCCTCTCTCCGTATGCCAGTTTTCTTTTTCCGTCACATACGGCATCAGGACAATATGGCTTGGTTCATTTAATTGGATAATTAATTTCCGGACATTGATCGGTTCGATGAAAGAATCCTGTTCATATGAATTTAAAGGGTTGGCCAATTTCGTCAGCGTGATGGCTTTTCGTAAAATAGGGGTTTCAATAAAGATTTGTTCCAATGGCTCATCCGTTGCGTAAACCCATGTTTGATAGCGGGTATTGATATATCTTGTAAACGAATTGAGGACTTCATTCAAATGCGCTTCTTTCAGTAACTCTTCACTAAAAATCAAGAAAGTCAAATGACCGAAAAACAATTTCTCATCAACGCTTCTGTACAATTTTTCAAACGCTTCATCAATGGTTTTGCCTTTGATGAACCCCACTTCGGACTGCATCACATCCTGGTTGATTTGTTCGGATCTTGCCACATTCGCAAAACTGACGAGTTGTACGTACACATGAAATTCATCTTCCTTATAATCGATTCCAACCCCATGAACGTAAAGCATCCGTACACTTTCTTCCGAATCCCAACAACCGGAAAGAAAGATCAAACTTGCGATAATCAAAATCATTTTGAGTTGCTTCATTGTTTTCCCTCGTCATTCGTTCTTGTATTATCAATTGGACGTAACATTTCCGGCCTGTCTTTATATTCTTTAGGAGACAAACGGAACAAAGATTTGCCAAGTGTGGACCAGTCCAAATCCGCTGCAAAATTCAAGTAAGGGACTCCGAAAATCCGCATATTCGCAATGTATATAATAAGCAGGAAGATGCAAATGAAAAATCCGAAAAGGCCAAAGAAGGATGTGAAAATAATAAAAATAAAACGGATAACGGTAATGATTGTAAGCAATGACTGGTTGGCAATGGTGAAAGTGGCTACAAAGGATAAAGCAATCACCACAAGCATCGCGGGACTTGTAATTCCGGCACGGATGGCGGCATCTCCGATAATTAATCCGCCCACCACGCTGATCGTGCTTCCGATGGCTGTAGGAAATCTCATCCCCGCTTCCCGGAACATTTCAAACATCAAAAGCAGTATAATCATTTCCAGCGATGCAGGAAAAGGTAATCCATGGCTTGAAATAACAACGGTTGCGAGCAGTTGAAGGGGCAACTGGTTTTGATGAAAAGTGGTCAGTGCAAGCCAAAAGGCGGGAAGTGTAACCCCCATGAAAACGCCGATCAAGCGCATCGCTCTCTCAAATGCGCTGAACAAAATAGGGTATTCAAAATCCTCCCCGGCTTTTAACAAATAAGGGAAGTTCACCGGCGTGATAATGGCGTAACTGACACCATCCACTAAAATGACGATTCTTCCCCGGATCAATGATTGGATGGCGAAATCCGGTCTTCCGGTTTCATTCGTCCATGGCATCATCCATCGTTTTTTATCAATTCGTTCAATTAACGTATCGCCGTTTAAAAGGATATCCGTCTCAACATTTTGAAGCAGTTTTTTCACTTCTTCGACAATTTCCTTATTCGTAATATCTTCCATGTATAATATGGCCACGGTCGTTTTCGATCTCTTTCCGATCACGATTTTTTCCACACATAAAGAATTGGTTGGGAGACGTTTACGGATCAAGGCAATATTCGTAGCAACATTTTCAATAAAGTTGTCCCGCGGCCCTTTTATCAATACTTCCATTTTGGTCTCTTCCGGATTGCGGTTCGGTTTTTTGGCGATATTGCAAGTGAACAGCACCTGCAATTCATCCATATAAATCGCCAGCTTTCCGGTAAAGACATCCGTAATGATCTCTTCTTTTTCAACGGTTTTTTTCAGTTCGGGAAAAGGCAATTTCCGCAATAGATCTTCATTCAGTTGCTGTTCCACTTTTTCGATGAACTTTTCCATCGATGGCAAAATATAATTGAACAGGATTTGTTGATCGATCATTTCTTCGCAAAAAATCAAAGTAAATGGAACGTTTTGGATTTGGAAAGGGTAAAAAATCACATCTTCGGATTTTTGGAACAACTTTTTCAAGGTATCGAGATTGATGGCCGCTTCATCCATGTTCATTCATACTCACTTCTTTCATTTCGTATTTTGCTGGGTGTCGCGACGTACAGTTTTTTTATCCAACATGCTGATCAAAATGAGCATGATCGATAGCAGGAAAAAGAACAGAAACGTAATTTCCAGAAAATAATAATTGTTCCATGTCAGGAAATTTTCATCCTGTATAAGAAACAGGGAGAAATTCAATATCACGAAGGGCGGCACCATATATAGCCAAATTTTCTTTGGCTGCCCTGTGAAATTTAGTATGTCGCAAACGATGAATAATATGATTCCGACACGAATGAGCGTTCCTGCCAACCACTGATAAACGGATAAAAAATCCATATGCTCAATGAAGCGGCCAAGGGACACCAATGTCCATTCTTCATAAGCGGGATAATGTTGCTTTGCAGCCTCTTCCGGCCCGAATTCCACGATGGCGCCAATCAATGGCCCCATCGTCAAACCGATGAAACAAAACATGATAATACCCAGATGATACCATTTCAAAGGTTTTTTAAAATAATGCTGCAAAAAGAGCAACAAAAACAATTCTATGAATCCTGAAGCGGGGAAAATCATGGATATCAACACTGGACGCAACCCGTGTTCCAGCATGGGAAGCAGAAGTTCATAATTTTTCACTTGCATATTGGTGAAAGCTGCGTAAAAACCGAATATAATGACGAAAAAGAGTATGAAGGCATTCACAGTGACGATTGTTTGAATGTTGGTTGAAACCAGCAGGAAACATACGATGATATAAATCAAAATCAAAAAAGTGATGGGAGTGTTTTCTAAAAAGGTGGACGACATCCAAAGAATGGTTTCTCTCAAAGTGAAAGCGGCAAGGAAATAGGCAAAAATGACAAGGCCGAATAATAGGATTTTTGCCCCCACTTTGCCGATTCTTTCAGTCAGCCAAGTTTTCAACGGTTTCATCCGGGATTTTTTTTGTATATAAAGAATCCATAAGATCCATGGAAATATGGCAATGCCGGCCAAAAGGACAGTGATCCAGCCATCCCGTTTCGCCGTTTCCAAAACCGGTGAAATGACGGTTATATGATTTTTTAAACCGATACAAGTCATACAGATAAAAATGATGTGCAAAATCCCAATTTTTATTGAATTGCTCACCTTTTCCATCTCCCACATTTTCCTGTTGTATATAAAGTCTATCCAAAAATAAAAAAAATTCGCTATTTCTGAAGAAAATAGCGAATTTTTTATGTTGGCAGGCGGATTAAATTTTAAATTCACTCACAAGATTCCGTAAATCATCCGCCTGTTTCGCCAATTCCACGGCGCTGGCGTTGATTTCCTGCATCGACGCCGAACCTTGCATCGCCGCTTGGGCGGATTTTTCCGTAGCGTGGCTTGTATTTTGGCTGAGGGCATTCACTTCATTGAAAGATGAGGTCAACTCGTTCACAATTTCCAAAGTGGAACTGATTTTTTCCACCATTGAAATGATGATGGTTGTTGTCTTGTTTGTTTGTGTCAGGATATCGTTCAATACTTCGTTCGTCTCATCCGTCACTTTCACACCGCGGGAAATGGATTCAGCCCCTTTTGCATTTTGGGAAACGATGGTGTCGATTTCATTTTGGATGGAGTGGACGATATCCGCCACTTGTTTTGCCGCTTCCTGGGATTGGATGGCCAACTTCTTCACTTCATTACTTACAACGGCAAAGCCTTTTCCATGTTCGCCAGCCCGGGCCGCTTCAATCGCCGCATTCAGCGCCAATAGATCCGTCTGCTCCGCGATGGCGGTGATGGTTGAAATGATGGAATTGATATCTTTTGATTTTTGTCCCAATGTTTCAATCGTTGAAGTCGTGCTTTTCATTGTATTTTCAATGAAATGTATGACTTCTGTGGAATCTTGTACCGATTTGCTGCCGTTTTGTGCGGCCAGTTGCATTTCTTTTGCCGCTTTTTGAACTTCAAAAGCTTCCTGGTTCAATTCCACCATCGACTGTTCCAAAGCTTTCATTTTCATTCCCGCTTCATTCATTCGATGGATCGTTGTGCTGGAATCATTGGCAATTTCATTGGTGGAGCTGGCAATTTCATCAATGGCGATTGCATTTTCTTCCGCCAAAGCCATCAGTTCCTGCGAGCTGGATGAAACGTGCTCAGCCAAGTTTGCCACTTTTCTGACTAATGTTGATATGGATTCAATCAACAGGTTTGTTGAGTTGGCAATAACCGCAAATTCATCCTTTGTCGCCACTTTCACCCGACGAGTCAAATCTCCGCCGGCTTGGGCAATATCCAAAATCGAATCATTGATTTTGTTCGTATTGATGCGGATGGAACGCAATAGAAGGGAGCTGAAGATGATCGCGATCACCAATGCCAAAGAGGACAGTCCGATGAATGCGACCCGGGAATAATTGGCAAATGTTTCAATTTCCTTGATTGTCCGTTCATTTTTCGACTCCAATAATGTTAATAATTCATCCGCGTGTTTTTCGATGTTTCCTTTGATCGCTTGCCCTTCGCTTCTCTCCATCAAACGGACGGCTTGTTCATAACTGTAATATTGCCGTGTCTCAATCACGCCGCTGGAAGCGTATAAATATGTACGGAAAAATTGATGTATGTATTCGACCAGTTTTTTTTCTTCAGGACGGTTTTCAAATGTGGTGAGAAGTTCTGTCAATTTTTTATCAATGGTTTGTTTCGTCTCACTATATTTATTTAAGTTTTCTTCATCGCCATAAATGAGAAAAGCCTGTTCATAAATCGTCAAATTTGATATCTCGGTGGATAGTTGGTATATTTCCCTTTGTTCTTTCAAGTTCACATCCGAGAAATCATTTAAACTTTGTTGTAGTCTGGTGATGTTGATATAGGATAGAATAAGCATAATCACGATGATTGCAATGAGAATCGAAAAGGTGAGCAAAATTCTGCCACGCATCGTGTGGTAAAAACGGCCTTTCACAGCACTTTTCGATTCCGTTTTTCCACCCTTTGGCTGAACATTTTTCCTGGAGCTGTTTTTCAGTGTCTGCACATTTTCAGTCATTTTTGTAGTCATCCCCTTTAAAAATTCCTGTTTTCAATGTAGCATAATCACGAAATCTATTCTACTATGAAATGTAAAAAAAGTCCTATAGAATGATAATTTGTTTGTATAGGTAGGAGGTACCGAATGAGTCAAAGTTTTTATCAATTTGCACTATCTTTTCGCGGTGGGGATTTATCCGATCCAAAGACCCGATTTGCAGAAAAAATGTTCAAAGATCACAGTTTTCCCAAAGTCAGCGATTCCTTTGAAGAGCTGTCAAGTTATATTGAAACTTTGGCCGATGATGATTTATCGGCAAACGCTTTCGACGAACTTTGGGAAATCTACCGTACGAAAGAAAATTTGGGGGAATGAAGAGGAAAGTATCATTGCATAATTTTTGAAAAAAACGTATATTTTAGTTTGAATACATTGAAATGAGGGAAAGCCATTGAGTATTCATATTAATGCGAAACAAGGTGAAATTGCGGACATTGTGCTGCTTCCCGGAGATCCGCTGCGGGCGAAATATATTGCGGAGAACTTCCTGGAAGACGCGGTTTGTTATAATGAAGTGCGCAATATGTTCGGATTCACGGGAACGTACAAAGGTCACAAAGTTTCCGTGCAAGGGACAGGCATGGGAGTCCCATCGATTTCCATTTACATTACGGAATTGATGCAGGAATACGGTGTGAAAAAATTGATCCGGGTGGGCACTTGCGGCGCTTTGCAAAAAGATGTGAAAGTGCGGGATGTGATTTTGGCCCAGTCCGCTTCCACCGATTCCAAAATGAATGAAATCATTTTCCGTGGAATCGATTATGCACCAACAGCCGACTTTGATTTATTATTAAAAGCATATCAAGCCGGGTTGAAAGCCGGGTTGAATTTGAAGGTCGGCAATGTGTTCACTGCGGATATGTTCTACTCCGAAGAAAATCAAAACGAAAAACTGGCCCGTTACGGTGTTTTGGCGGTGGAAATGGAAACGGCCGCACTCTACACGTTGGCGGCAAAATTCGGCAGACAAGCGCTTTCTGTATTGACCGTTTCCGATCATATTTTGACCGGTGAAATTACGACTGCAGAAGAAAGACAAACAACATTTAATGACATGATCCATGTTGCTTTGGAAGCTGCAATTGAAGCCTGATTTTTCGCCGACGAACCAGGTTTGACAGAATCATTGGCCACTTTTTCCGCATCCAATCAACGAAGCCGAAAATATGTCGACTGTCATAAAATGTTGACAGTCTTTTTCTTTTCGTAATGGCTTGAAACTGTTAATATGAAATATGAAATGTTCGTATAAGAAAGTGTATATGAGAGTGGTGAAATTTATGGAAGAGCAAAATCAACAAGAGAAAGAGACGCAACAAGAAAAAGACCCGCAACAAGAACAAAACAAACCTGCTAAGCGATATATCCGGTTAAAACCGTTCAATTTTATCATGCTGATGGTCTTTACTGTATTATTTACTGCCGGTTTGACAATCTTTGCTTTAACTTTCGGAGACAAGAAAGTGGTCGAAGTTCCGACTGAAAGGCAAGAATTTTCCCAACTATATGATGCCTATGATGAATTGAAAGAAAAATATTATACGGATATCGACGATAAAAAGATTATCCATGGCGCCATCAACGGCATGTTTGAAGCCCTTGATGATCCATATTCCGATTATATGGAGAAAGAAGAAGCGGAACAGTTCAACTCCGAACTCTCATCCAGCTTCCAAGGCATCGGCGCTGAAATCCAGGAACGAAACGGCAATATTGTCGTTGTTTCTCCTATCAAAAATTCTCCAGCGGAAAAGGCGGGGCTGTTGCCGGAAGATATCATTGTTTCCGTTGATGGACAAAGCTTGCAAGGCATGAGCGCGACGGAAGCGGTGCTCTTGATTCGAGGGAAAAAAGGGACTCCGGTAACGTTGACGATCAAACGTGGAAATTCCGAAGATTTAATTGAAATGACCATTATCCGTGATGATATTCCGATTGAAACGGTTTATGGAGAAATGGGGGATGACAAAATCGCCCACATTCAAATCACATCATTCAGTGAAAATACAGCCGACGAATTGAGAAAACTTTTGGATCAATACGAATCGGAAGGCATGAAGAGCATCATTTTGGATGTTCGCCAAAATCCTGGCGGTTATCTGAATGCGGCCATTGATATTTCCAACCTATTTATTGATGAAGGAAAAACGATTGTCAAATTGCAGAGCCGCAAAGGGGAACCGGAAGTCGTTTTAAGCGAAGGCGGCAAAAAATACAAATATCCAATTATAGTATTGATTGATAACGGAAGTGCTTCCGCATCGGAAATTCTCGCAGGCGCGTTGAAAGAATCGGCAGGCGCAACGCTTGTAGGTTTGACATCCTTCGGTAAAGGGACTGTCCAAACGGTGACGCAACTTCCGGACGGTTCAAACTTAAAATATACGACAGGCAAATGGTTGACACCGAAAGGCAATTGGATTCATGAAAAAGGAATCAAACCGGATGTGGAAGTGCAATACCCTGAATATTACAGTGCAACTTATATTGATCCAAATACGGAATTGAAAAGAGGCGTCGTTTCCAACTATGTGAAATCAGCGGAATTGATGCTTGATGCCCTTGGATACAATGTCGGCACAATTGATGAAACCTATGACGCATCAACTGAATCGGCAGTCGTTCAATTCCAAAGAGATCATGGTCTTGAACGTACCGGTGCAATTTCCGGTGATACAACCTATAAATTAATGGATGCTTTGCGTGAAAAAATCCAGAAAGACGATCCGCAAGTTTTAAAAGCGAAAGAGTTATTACAAAATCAATAATTGATGCAATGGGAGGGCTGCATTCAAACCTTTGAATGTCAGCTCTTTCTTCTGAATTGGAGGAATCATGAGTGAAAGATGTCTATTTATTCAGCGGTTTTTTAGGAAGCGGAAAAACTTCCATGCTGGTGGACGTATTAAGGCAATTGAAAGAAGAAGGTTTGAAGCCGGCTGTGATCATGAATGAACTGGGGGAAATCCCCTTTGACTCTCAAGCGGTGGATGAAGATGTTCCATTAAAAGAAATCCTTGACGGTTGCATTTGTTGCACAGGCGGGGAGAAGACGGAAGCCCAAATCCAAACATTGCTTTATGAAGCGGATTTTGACGTGCTCATCATCGAAACAACCGGAGCCGCCCATCCGGTGGAAGCGTTGGATGCAGTGTATTCTCCTTTATTTGCGGACCAGTTGAACATAAAGGGGATTGTGACTGTTGCGGACAGCAGACGTTGGCTTGGGCGGGATCAACTCTCTCCTCAGGCACGGAGCCTCTTTCTGGAACAAATCCGCCATGCCCATCTCATCCTCGCCAATAAAAGCGATTTGTTGACGGAAGAAGAAAAGGCGAGAGTGGTATTTGAATTGCAAGGGCTCAATCCGAACGCCTTCATTCTGCAAACGACTCATGGACGGGTGCCATTGGCAAGTTTGAAAAGTTTACAGGCAACAAAAGGGGATAAAGAAATTCAACCTGCCCAAATTGGACGGCATCTGCACTTGAATTCAAGAGTGATTGAATTCAACCGCAGTTTCACCCAGGAAGAATTTGAGGAATGGGTAAGAGAGCTTCCGGCAACGGTCTATCGGATGAAAGGCTTTGTTCCCATCGAAGGGATGCAATACCCGATGTTATTCCAATATGCATACGGTTTGGTCCAATGGATTCCGGAATATATGAAGATGCCGCCAAAAATCGTCATTATTGGAGAAAATGTACAGTCCGTACCTGTAATCGGCGAAGAAAACCGGTTGTAAATTTCGTAAAGGAAATGTCTTATATCTGTGAATCTCAACTTTTGTCAATAGTTTATTGTTAGCAATATATTTTTCAGTTGTAAAACATTGTATTTTTTTCTTCTGAAAACTCTTTAAATGATTGAGCCGAAAATGATTTGGCGTTTTTGGCAATAGCTGGACCATTTTTTTCAAGTTTTCTCCCTTATCATGGATATATTGAAAGGAGAGAAAAATAATGAAAAAATGGTTCATGACTTTTTGTGCATTATGTTTATTTGCAACGGTGGTTCCCCAAGCAAGTGCAACAACCATCAGTAAGGAGAACACGGGGCAACCTCCAGGAACGATACAAATCATCAAATTTGAAAATCATAACGGAATCATCGTCAAAAAAATTGAACGATGGGCATTAGGAAATGATGAACTTCTGAAAGATATGACACAAGCCGCCGAATTGGCAAAAAAGACCGTAAACAGCATTGTTTCCGATCCTTTTAAAGCCTTCAAGCAACCAACTGCGACCCAGGAAGAGGAAAAAACGGCTGTCAAAGTTCCGGCAAATTCAAACGCTGACAATTCTTCAGGACAGACAAATGCCGCCGCACCATCCCAACATGCCGCAAAAGATGAAACAGAAAGGGGCAAAGGGACAAATAACGGAACGTCCAAACAAATCAATCACTATTTCAAAGGAAATCCATCCAGCCCGTCAAAAGGTGGGGAACAAGCGGCACCTGCAGTTCCATCAACACCAAATGCAGAGCCGCAATCGGAAAATCCTGCAACAAAAGAGAAACCGTCAACTTCTGTTACCAACCAAGTTTCAGAGTTTGAAAGACAAGTCGTTGAGTTGACAAATGCGGAACGGGCCAAAGCGGGTCTGAAACCTCTTACGATGTACAATCCTTTAATGGCCGTTGCGAAAGCAAAATCACAGGATATGGCGAATTTAGGTTATTTTTCCCATACAAGTCCCACTTACGGCAGCCCGTTTGACCAAATGCGTGCAGCCGGTATCCAATACAGAGCGGCTGGTGAAAATATTGCCCAAGGCCAAAGAACACCGGAACAGGTGGTAAATGCATGGATGAATTCACCAGGGCATCGGGCGAATATATTAAATGCGAATTATACCCATATCGGCGTAGGCTTTGTTGAAAATGGATACTATTGGACACAACAGTTCATTCAAATGTAAGGGAAGAAACAAATCACCCATCTCAATTGGTGGGTGTTTTTGTGTGGCTGTGGGTTGGAGGGTTTTTTGGAAAATTAAATGGATTCAGGCTTGCCTGGCAAATAGGCAAAATCCGGCCCGCCTTCTGCTTACACCATTGTTTCTATGGCGCTTTATGATAAAATCAGTGTTGACGGCATAATGTAATCATCAAGAATGCAGTTTCATGAGAATAGGAGAATTATCGTGGACAAAAAAACAATCGTTTTAACAGGTGGGGGAACTGCAGGGCACGTTTCATTGAATGAAGCGATTATTCCTTCTTTGCAAGAGGAAGGCTATTCCATCCATTACATCGGATCCCATGATGGAATTGAAAAAGAATTGATTACAAAAAATTTCCCCGACCTTCCATACCATAGCATTTCAAGCGGCAAATTGAGACGGTACTTTTCATTGAAAAACTTTACGGATCCCTTCAAAGTGCTGGCAGGGATCGGCCAAGCTTTCGCGATTTTGAAAAAAGTCAAACCATCCATTGTATTCTCAAAAGGCGGTTTCGTGTCCGTACCGGTCGTGATTGCGGCGAAATTGTCAAATATACCGGTCGTGATCCATGAATCCGATGTGACGCCCGGGCTTGCCAATAAGTTGGCCCAGCCTTTTGCATCCCATATTTTCACCGTGTTCCGGGAAACCTTGAAATATTTGCCGAAAGAGAAGTCGACATGCACCGGCTCGGTGGTTCGTGAACAGCTTTTTAAAGGAAATAAAATGCGCGGATTCAAACTTTGTCAATTTGAAAATCGAAAACCTGTGCTTCTTGTCATGGGAGGCAGCTTGGGATCAGTCGTCCTGAATGATGCCATCCGGAGCAATTTGCCTGAACTGTTGAAGGATTTCAATGTAATCCATCTATGCGGAAAAGGGAATGTCGATTCGTCTTTATTGGAATTGAAAGGATATAAACAGTTCGAATATGTTACAACGGAATTGCCGGATCTGATCAGCGCGGCGGATTTCGTCGTATCCCGTGCAGGCTCCAACTCCATTTTTGAATTCCTTGCATTAAAGAAACCGATGCTGCTCATTCCTTTATCATCATCGAAAAGCCGCGGGGATCAAATATTGAATGCAAGATTGTTCAAAAATCAAGGATTTGCGGAAGTGTTGGAAGAGGAACAATTGACGAAAGAAACGTTCCTGAAATCCCTGCAAACGTTAATCCGGAATAAAGATTCCATTTTGGATGCGATGTCGAAAGCGGAAAGACCGAAAACGCCGAAAGAGATGATCAAATTAATCCTGCAATATGAAAAATAATAAAAAAGAGGCTGGGACAAAAGATAAAAAACACCATTTTCTCACGGGAGAAAAATGGTGTTTTTTTGATAATTGAAGAAAATTGATTTCCGTTCCGGGGACGCTTTCCGCGGGCCCGGCTCGAGCCTCCTCGGAGCTCAAACCTTCGCTCCTGCGGGGTCTCGAGACTCGGGCTGTTCCCGCAGGAGTCGCCCCGTCACTCCAATCAATTTTCTGTGATATCAATTTTTTACAAAAATTTTTTTTGCAGCTCGTTCACTTTATTAGTTATGTCCCAGCCTCTTTTACTTTTTATTAAATAACTTGTTCTTCTTCATTTTCCTGTTCATTGGCGGTCACCAAGTAAAATAGATCCCGAGGGATTTTATATAAATCGTATTTCGCTTCACCGGCATTGATTTCCTCATATAAAGTCGGATGCAATTCATTCGCGTTGATAACATATTGCAACTTTAAGGAGGCACGTTTCGATTTTTCGTTTTCTTTTCGGATTCTTAGAAAAACTGTGTGAAAATTATATTTGAAAAAAATCTCGTTCAAAAACTCTTTTTTCGCTAATTGATTATATCCTTTTCCTTGGAATGGAACTCCAATCCAAGTCCCCAGAAATCCAGCACCGTCTTGTATATCGTATAGACTGATTGTTCCGATCGGTTGACCCCATTCATCAAGAATCGTTCTTGAAATGGTTTTTCCCAACGCCTCTTCTTCGATTATTTGCTTTGTGATAAACAAATATTCCTCCGGGCTTGCCGCTTTGTGGCGTACATAAGGGAATACCGTTGGGTGGATCATCAATTGGTACAATTCATTAGTTTCAAATAAGTCACGAGGTTTTAGCATTAAAACGCCTCCTTTTTTTAGGATATCTTCAAAAAAATTCCAATTAACACAGAACATATCTGCAACCGAATAACTCGTAAAATTAAAAAGGCGCATCCAACGTTTTCTGAAAATAATTTCGTTGTTTGACCAATATATCTTATAATAAATATAATCGATTCTACAAGAATTTGTTTAAAAAAATACGGTATTTTCTGTGGAAAGTTTGTGAATGTAATAAAACAATTTTATTAAAAATCAGAAGACAGCACAACTAAAAACCCCAATATGATACAGTTGAATAATAAGCGGAAAGAATTAGGAAGGATTTTGTCAATTTTAGAATGATTTACATATATACTACCAACATCGAAAAGAGCCAAAACTGGGTACATTTTACGAATTCAATGGATGTTGCACAAAAATAAAATATGCAATTTTTAAAAAATGTTACTAACCAAAATGAAATTATTTTTTCTTCATCATCAAAAGCCGAAGGACAATGCTTTTTCAAAAAAAAAATGCGCCACAATTCAAGGAAATTTAATTGTGGCACCAAAACTTTAAAAATATAGGATGATACACTTTATGAAAAAAGTGTTTAGGGGTGTCATGTGTATAGTTATTAAATAACCACTTTTATATAAGTTTAAACCTTTTTTAAGGTTGATTTAAAAAATATTGTAAACAATTATGGAAATAATGATGAAAATTTGTTGAAAATTCGGGAGGCAAGTGATTCTGTCCAGGAAACCGCCTCCAACCTGACATTGGATGAAAAGTGCAGATCGGATGTTTCCTTTGCAAAATTCGTGAAGAAAAAAGGGGTTACCTTTTCCGGATGGCAGAGAGTGTACCCATGGAAAGCGGGGAAAAAAGAGGGTGTTAATTTTACTTAATTATTGAAGATAAATTGCTTGAAGTTGTATTTTCAAATGTTACAATTAGTTAGGGCGCCAAATGGGTGTAAAATTTGTAAATCCATCTCCCAAGATTTTTTACATATGATTTGAAAATGCACATGGAAAAACATAAAATTCCCCATTTTCAAATTTATTTTTTTGCAGATAATATTTATATGATGATAAAAGAAAACAAACTTGGCATTTTGAAATAGGTGCAATTTTGTTTGGAACCTCAAAAAATATTGCTGCGGAGGTGGATTGGAATCAACAATCAACGGAAAATGATGGAACAAAATGGATGTATCATATCCTGATGGACTGCCAAAATATGTAGAGGAAAAAATTTTCTTAACACAGAAAATTTTTCATTTAATTTTGTGAAAAATAGTTGTATTTTTTGTGAAGAGTAGTAAGATTGAAATGGAAAAAAGGTTCTTCTCAACAAATTATATAAATGAATATTAATAGAAGAATTCGAAAATTAAAACGGATTGCTATTTAGCAAAATTTGGAGGTTTTTCTCATGTCAAATAATGTTTTTACTGCTGGAACTCCTTGGTCAGCATTTTCTGGTCCGAACTTGGGGTATTTGATGGAACAATATGAACTATTTTTGCAAAACCCTGAGGAAGTGGATGCGGATTTAGTTGAATTATTCCAACAATTCGGTGCTCCAGTATTAGAAGAAGCTTCAAGTGGTGCTCAAGCGGCTCAAACAGGAGATGTGAAAAAAGTATTGGCAGCGATTCGCCTTGCTGATGCGATACGCGCCTTTGGCCACTATGCGGCAGATGTTTATCCATTAAAAGATCGCCCATTGGATTCCGCGAAAATCGAGCCTGCAACTTATGGTTTGACAGATGCGGATCTGGCTGAACTGCCTGCTTCTCTATTCTTTAATAATGTTCCTGCAAACGTTTCCAATGGTAAACAAGCCATTGAATATTTACGTTCATTATATACGGATAAAATCGGTTTCGAATATAGCCATATTGAAGATGAATCTGAACGAAACTGGATTCAATCAAAAGTTGAATCAGGATTCTTCAAAGCGAAATTGACAGCCGAAGAGAAAAAAGCGGTGTTGGAACAACTGACACGCGTTGAAAACTTTGAAAAATTCCTTCATAAAACATTCGTTGGACAAAAACGATTCTCCATCGAAGGTTTGGATACACTTGTAGTGTTGATTGATGAAATTGTTAAATCCGCAGAAACTAATCAAATGAAATCCGTACAAATCGGTATGGCTCATCGTGGCCGTTTGAATGTGTTGACTCACATCGTGAAAAAACCGTATGAAATGATGTTTGCGGATTTTGCCCATGTACCGAATGATTACTTCTTCCCGGAAGACGGTTCAATCGAAATTTCCAAAGGTTGGACCGGCGACGTAAAATATCATATGGGTGCAACTTATCATAAGCCATCAGGTTTAACTGTAAAACTTGCATACAACCCTTCACACTTGGAAGTGGTAAGCCCTGTTGTCGCAGGTTCTACAAGAGCGGCCCAAGAAGAAACATCCAATGCGGGTGAACCGGTGCAGGACACTTCCAAAGCATTGGCGGTGATGGTTCACGGAGACGCTGCATTCAGCGGTGAAGGAATCGTTCAAGAAACATTCAACATGGCAAGAACGAAAGGATTCACAACTGGCGGATCCATCCATATCATTTCAAACAACATGATCGGATTTACGACAGAATATTACGATTCCCGTTCAACACATTATTCTTCCGACTTGGCAAAAGGATATGGCATTCCGGTTATCCATGTGAATGCGGATGAACCTGAAGCGGTTATCCAAGTGGCAAAATTCGCTTTTGAATACCGCCAAACATTCGGAAAAGATATTTTAATCGACTTGATCGGTTACCGCAGATACGGACATAACGAAACAGATGATCCGACTGTGACAAACCCGCTCACATATATCATTGTTGATAAACATCCAACTGTCCGTGCGTTGTATGGTGAACGCATCGCCAATGAGGGTGTTGTGACGAAAGAATATGTTGAACAACTGGACAAAGATGTTTATAGTGAAATGCAAAAATGCTACGACTATGTGAAAAAAGTCGGCGAAGAAAAAGGACCATTCGAAATCGAAATGCCTGAAGCCGTGAAACAGCCATATCCAGAAGTGGAAACAGGCGTTTCAGCGGATGAATTGAAACAAATCAATGAAGAATTGTTGGCATGGCCGGAAAACTTCGAGCCACAAAACAAATTGGCAAGAATCCTAAAAAGACGCACAGAAGCATTGGAAACTGGCAAAATTGACTGGGGTCATGCAGAAACATTGGCATTCGCATCCATCTTGCGCGAAGGAAATCCAATCCGCATTTCAGGGCAAGATGCGCAACGCGGTACGTTCTCACAACGCCATCTAGTGCTTCATGACAAAAATAATGGTTCTGAATGGACGCCATTAAATCATATTTCAGGCGCCAAAGCATCTTTCAGCGTATACAACTCTCCATTGACAGAAGCGGCGATTGTCGGTTACGAATACGGCTACAATCTTGAAAATGAAAAAGCATTGACAATTTGGGAAGGCCAATTCGGGGACTTCGCAAATATGGCCCAAGTGATGTTCGATAACTTCATTTCCGCTGCCCGTTCAAAATGGGGATTAAAATCAGGACTTGTTCTATTGCTTCCAAATGGTATGGAAGGACAAGGTCCGGAACACTCCTCAGCTCGTATTGAACGCTACTTGCAATTATGCGCTGAAAACAACTGGATCGTTGCGAACTGCTCAAATGCAGGAAACTACTTCCACTTATTGCGCAGACAAGCGAAAATGCTTGGCACAGAAGCGGTGCGCCCATTAGTGGTTGCAACACCTAAATCATTGCTTCGTCATCCATTGGCGGCAGCGACTTTGGAACAATTATCCGAAGGCAAATTTGAAGAAGTGATTGAACAACCAGGACTTGGACAAAATGCGAAAAAAGTGGAACGCATCATTTTAGCTTCCGGCAAAGTGACAATCGACTTGGCTGAAGCTGTAAAAGACGGCAAAGGCTTGGATAAACTTCATATCATTCGCATTGAACAATTGTACCCATTCCCAATGGATAAAGTGAAAGAAATCATCGCTCGATATCCGAATGCGAAAGAAATCGTTTGGGTGCAAGAAGAACCTAAAAACCAAGGTCCTTGGAGATTTGTATTGGAATATTTACTCGAACTTGCAGAAGGCAAAAAAGTTCGTTATGTTGGTCGTCCAGAAATGTCTTCTACTTCCGAGGGAGACGCGGATTCACATAAAGCTGCTCAAGCAAAAGTGATCAGTGATGCTTTAGCAGATCTATAATCGAACACATCGTTCATACAGAAAAAAAGATTAGTGTGGAGAATTAAAGGAGGAACCTAAAGTGGCTGAAATTAAAGTCCCTGAATTAGCAGAATCGATTACAGAAGGTACCATTGCACAATGGGTGAAAAAAGTTGGAGATCGCGTTGAAAAAGGCGAATTCATCGTTGAATTGGAAACAGATAAAGTAAATGCGGAAATCATTTCAGAAGAAGCGGGAGTATTGACACAAATTTTGGCTCAAGAGGGCGACACAGTACAAGTTGGCCAAACAATCGCCGTTGTTGAACCAGCTGAAGGCGGAGCTGCTCCTGCACCTCAAGCGGAACCTGCAAAAGAGGCTGCAAAAGAAGAAGCGCAACCTGCACAACAAGCACCAGCTGCCCAACCGGCTCAACCTGCACCGGTTGTTGAAGAAACAAACAGCGGCCGGGTAGTGGCATCACCAGCTGCCCGTAAACTTGCACGTGAAAAAGGAATCGATTTGGCTGCGATTTCACCAGTCGATCCACAAGGCCGTGTACGCGTTCAAGACGTTGCAGCACATGCGGCAAAACCGGCTCAACCTGCTGCCCAACCAGCTCAAACGAAAGCGCCTGTAGTGGCACCAGTTGACGATTCCCGAGTGACTGTGGAAAGAATGAGCCGCCGTCGTCAAACAATCGCAAAACGCTTGCTCGAAGTAAAACAAAGCACAGCCATGTTGACAACATTCAACGAAATCGACATGACGAACGTAATGGCATTGCGCAAACGCAAACAAGAACAATTCGTGAAAGAAAATGGCATCAAACTTGGATTCATGTCATTCTTTACAAAAGCTGTTGTTGCAGCATTGAAAAAATACCCTTATGTAAATGCTCAAATCGTTGGTGACGAAATTCATAAATTCAACATTTATGATATCGGTATTGCTGTATCCACTGAAGAAGGTCTAGTTGTGCCTGTTGTACGTGATGCAGACCGCAAAAACTTCGCTGAAATCGAAAAAGAAATTGCGGAACTTGCCCAAAAAGCACGCGAGAAAAAATTGGCCCTTTCCGACTTGCAAGGTGGCACATTTACAATTACTAACGGCGGTGTATTCGGTTCATTAATGTCAACTCCGATCATCAATGGTACACAAGCCGGAATTCTTGGCATGCACGCAATCGTGAACCGTCCAGTAGCCGTGAACGGCCAAGTTGAAATCCGTCCAATGATGTATGTGGCACTTTCTTATGACCACAGAATCATCGACGGTAAAGACTCCGTAGGATTCTTGAAAACAGTAAAAGAATTGATCGAAAATCCGGAAGACTTGCTTCTAAATTCATAATAAGCAAACTTTCATACTCCCCATCAATTTTGTTGGGGAGTATATTTGATAGGATAGAATGACCAAGGAATATTGACAATTAGTCCTAAATTACGCTATTCTTTTTATAACAACTAAATATCTAGCCTCACTTTGTGGGGTAGAGGTGCGGTATTTATTAGTTTCCTAAGGAGCTTGAGCGGGCAATGACATGGGAAATGAGGAAATATCGCCGAAGTATAGTTATATGCTCAAGTAACTATGCTGGGGTTGCAGTGAATAACTGCAACACTGTCTTACATACTTAATATGTAAGGTGTGCTATTCCAAAGTGGAACTAGGGGTATTAGTCTAACAAATTGATGCGGCCTTAAGTTCTTCTTAGGTCGCTTTTTGTTTGTTGCAGCCTTACAACTCTAATCAGAAACTGGGGGAAGCTTATGAAAAAAAACCTGATGTTACTAATTTTTGCAATGGTGATGGTATTAGCACTTGCGGCATGCGGTTCCGGCAATGATAAAAATGAGGGATCACAACAGGATTCAGAATCCTCATCCGATTCTAAAGGCGTATTGCGGGTGGGAATGGAAGCCGCTTATGCTCCATTCAACTGGTCACAAAAAGATGATTCAAATGGTGCGGTTCCAATCAAAGATTCAAAAGAATACGCAGCAGGTTATGATGTTGAAATCGCAAAACGCATTGCGGAAGGGCTTGGAATGGAACTTGAAATCGTAAAAACGGATTGGGACGGTTTGATTCCTTCATTGCAATCAGGTGCCATTGACCTTGTCATTGCAGGTATGTCACCAACACCTGAACGAATGGAAGTAATCGATTTTACGGACAACTATTATACAAGCGACTTTGTAATCGTTGTGAAAAAAGATGGCCCGTATGCCAATGCGAAATCCATCCATGATTTCAAAGGTGCCAAAGTCACAGCACAACAAGGAACAACTCACTATAAAGTCATCGATCAAATGACAGGCGTTCAAAAACAAGTTCCGGCAAACGACTTCGGTCAAATGCGCATCCAATTATCTTCCGGCGCTATTGACGCATACATTTCTGAACGTCCAGAAGGTATGTCTGCCGCAGCAGCCATCAAAAACTTCACTTACATTGTTCCTGAAGACGGCTTTGAGGCGGATGAATCCGATACTGCCATTGCGGTCGGATTGAAAAAAGGTTCGGATTTAAAAGATAAAATTAACGAAATTTTAGCAGGAATTTCCGAAGAAGAACGTCAACAAATCATGGAAGACGCTATCAAAAATCAACCATCACAACAATAGTGTGGTGAAAGGTTGTCTTGAGATTTTCACTTTACAAGACAACCTTTTTCCATTTTCCTCCTGTTTCATCAAGGATGTTTCATTATTATAATTAAAACTATGAATAAGGAGATTTCTTTATGTCTTTCTTAGAAACGGTTTGGAATATTTTCCTGAATAACTGGGATCTCTTTTTGCGTGGCGCATGGATTGCTCTGATTCTTGCGGTGCTCGGTACGATTTTCGGAGCGATCATCGGTTTTTTCATCGGTATCATGCACACGATTCCAATGCCTAAAAAATCTTTCAAAACATTTGTATTAAAAACTATCAATTTCATACTAACTTGCTATGTTGAAATTTTCCGTGGCACGCCGATGATGGTACAAGCCATGGTGGTCTTTTACGGACTATACGCCATCGATATTCAATTGAACCGGTTCGTTGCAGGTTTGATTGTAATCAGTTTGAATACCGGCGCGTATATGGCCGAATATGTCCGTGGAGGCATCGTATCCATCGACAAGGGACAATATGAAGCCAGTGAAGCGATCGGTATGGGCCATTTCCAAACAATGTTCTATATAATCCTTCCGCAAGTAGCCCGCAATATATTACCGGCTACCGGCAACCAGCTTGTCATGAATATCAAAGACTCTTCCGTATTAAGTGTTATCAGTGTCGTTGAATTGTTCTTCACTACAAATTCCGTTGCTGGTAGTACATATCGTTATGCGGAAGCCTTCTTGATTGCCTGTGTATTGTACTTCATTATGACTTTCACTGTAACACGAATCTTGTTATGGTTTGAAAGGAAAATGGACGGCCATGATTCGTACCGGATGGAACTTGTGACAGGCAACAAGCCGAAAAAGGGTGGTGAGTAACAATGTCTGTGGTCATTGATATACGGCATTTAAATAAAAAATTCGGCGATCATGAAGTGTTAAAAGATGTGAATTTCCAAGTTAAAAAAGGGGAAGTTGTGACATTGATCGGCTCTTCAGGATCAGGAAAATCGACGTTATTGCGATGTATTAACTTGCTGGAAACACCTACAGGCGGGGAAATCATCTTTGACGGGCAAAATATTTTGGATGAAAGCCTGGACAAAAGAAAATACCGCACCCATTTAGGGATGGTGTTCCAACAATTTAATTTATTCAATAACTTGGATGTTTTAGGAAACTGCACGATCGGCCAAATCAAAGTATTGAAACGTTCAAAGGAAGAGGCCGTAAAAAATGCAATGAAATATCTGACGGTCGTTGGAATGGATAAATTCAAGCATGCAAGACCACGCCAGCTTTCCGGTGGACAAAAGCAGAGGGTGGCAATCGCAAGGGCGCTGGCCATGGATCCGGAAGTGATGTTGTTTGATGAACCTACTTCCGCCCTTGACCCGGAAATGGTGGGGGAAGTGTTGAAAGTCATGAGGGATCTTGCCGAAGCGGGAAATACGATGCTCATTGTAACCCACGAGATGGAGTTTGCGAAAGAAGTGTCAGACCGTGTCGTATTTATGGATAAAGGGGTTATCGTCGAGGAAGGCCCTCCTGAGGAAGTGCTTGTGAATCCTAAACATGAACGGACAAGAGAATTTTTAAGACGAACTTTAAACAAATAATAATGACAAGGACCGTTTTGATTAAGAGAAAACGGTCCTTTTTCAGCTCACTTTATTCATTTTCTTTTGATATTGCTGTATATGATGGGAAATGGCCAGATTAAAGAGTTCCGGCCGTTCGATATTTGACAAGTGCCCAGTATTTTCAAACACAATCAAGTGGGAAGACTTGATCATGTAATGCATCAGGTAGGCATTTTGAATCGGTACGACCTTATCTTCCAATGAACCGATAATCAGCGTAGGTACATTAATGGTGAATAAATCATAAAAGTAGTTTCTTCCAAAAGCGGATTGGATGGATTGCAAATACGTATCTTCCCGAATGTAAAAAGCATTTTTCGCCAATTCATAAACATTTTTTTCTTCAGGATTATATAAACATTTTTTGATGAGCCGTTCGTTTAATTGATCAACTGATGATTTCTCCAATAATCGTTTCGTTTTTTCAAGGGTCAATTTTCCAAACAAGGTTGGAATGTAGTAGGTTGTATTGCATAAAATGAGGGATTTTACACGGTTTTTAAAACGCTTACATATTTCCAGAGCCACAATGCCACCCAAAGACAGACCGACAAAGTGCGCTTTATCGATGTTCAAATAATCCAATACTTCAATAATGTCTTTGGCAAAGAATTCAACCTGGATATTTTCCTTTTCCGGAGAGTAACCATGTCCCCTCAATTCAATGATAATCAAACGGTAATGGGATGTAAGTTCCAATTGGGGGGCCCAGGCCTGAATCCGGTTGCCTAACCCGTGAATAAAGACTATTTCTTCACCTTTCCCGACATCCAAGTAATTTAACATCGCAATCACCTTTTCGTAAGCGTTTTCGTGAAACGGCAGGGACGGTTTACTCTATAGTCTTTTGCAATATTTTGACTTTTAATCATTAAATTTGAGAACAAATCAAAATGGTTTATCATTATTATATGTAAATTGCACAGAAATGTACCATGACAACTGTACCTATGTTTTCAATCGTGCCAATGTTTTTTACTTTGGAGACTTCGACTTTTGTAATCAATTTTTTTGTCATGCAAACGGAAAATCAAGCGAATGTCCGGGAATGGGGAAAGATGGGATATGATAAAGAGACAAAAAGCCATCGGAAATCCGAATATTGATCCCGAAAAACCGCATAACTTCTTCAAATTCCTTGAACGTCAAAAGCTCCTGACAGTATTTTGATAATTTTCATGTATATACTGATCATATAAATGATATAATTGTAAACGATATATATAGAGAAGAGAGGGTATGTTTATGTTAAATTTGAAGTGGAAGGATGCACCGACCATCCGAAAAGTGAAATGTGTAAATACTAATGCGAAAAAATATTTAGTATCCAATGTGTTGACTGTTGGAAAAGAATATGAAGTGAAAAATGAAACGGAAGAATTCATTTTTATCATTGATAACACTGGAAAAGTGGGCGGATATTATAAGGAGTATTTTGAAAATATTTAGCACGAGTGCCTCATTCACTCGTGCTTTTTTAAATGGTTTCGATTTTATGCACCGTTTTTTCAAGGGCTTGCTGTTTTTCATTCCAATCGGCTTGGATCCGCAATGTTTCTTCAATGGAATCAAGCAGTTGGGTTTGCGTTTCTTTTAATTGATCCAAATCCGCATGATTGGTAATATTCATCATTTCTGCGTTTTTTTCCGCCATTTTTTCGGAAGTGTTCATCAAGCTTTTGCTTGTCTCATTGGCCCGATGTTGCCGGTTCAAATTGACGAGCATGGAAATTTGGGATTGCCATAAAGGGATGGTCGATAAAATGGATGATTGAATTTTTTCGATGAGCATTTCGTTCGTCGACTGGATCATCCGTATTTGCGGGGCCGTCTGAATGGCAATTTCCCTCGAAATTTGCAAATCATACATTCTCCGGTCCAACCATTCGACGGCATTTTTCATATCGAGCAATTTTTGCTGCATCAACGGGTTGTCCACTTGTGCCGCATCTTGTTCCATTTTTTGCAGTTGTTTGAATGCATCCATCCTTTTCATTTCCAGTGCCGCAATATAAAGATTAATTTTTTGATAATACTCTTCGTTTTTCTCAAATACTTTATTCAGCATGTCGTTGTCGGCCAATAAATTTTGCTGCGCCCGTTTCAAATGAACGGTCAACCGGTCAATTTGTACACTTAACCGGTTATATTGGGAGACGATTTGTTGAACGGATTTTTGCCGCTTGAACAGTTTCCGGAAAAAGCCTTTGCCTTGCTGGGCAAATTCATCAAGATCGATGGAATCCAATTGTTCAACCAAAGATGATAAAATTTCACGGATTGGAGAAGTATCGTTTCTTTGCACTTGGGTTAAAAGTTGATGGGTAAAATGCTTCAACGATTTTTGGACATCCTCGCCAAAACGGAGAACGTCTTCATAATCGGTCATATCCAATCCACTGGCCAAATATAATGCTTTTGACTGCTCTTCTTGAGGGAGGGAAGGAAAGACTATGGGATCCGAAACAGAAAAAGAGCTCCCGCTGCTAGCAAGGGTGTGGAACGGTTTTTCTGAGCTCTTTTTCCCACTCATTGGTCTTCACTCCGATATTCAATCTGTTGTTTCTTTTCCTGCTCAAGTTTTACATATTCCAACTCCAATTTTAAATTCTCAATATCTGTGGCAAGAGCCGCTTTCAAATCATCTTGCATGGAATCCTGTAAATTTTTCATCGCTTTCCGCGCCTCTTCCAAAGCGATGTGCACATCCGCATCCTTGATTTGCTGCTGTACGAGTGTCGTGTAATTTTTGCTCAATTGTACAGCTGAAGGCAGATGGGAATAGAAAAATTCTTCCACCATGTAAAATTTTTGAGGGTTGGATTGAACGATATTGACGATTCTTCTTGACAGTTTCGTCATTTCGTTGATCAGCTTGAAGGATCGGATGGAACGGACCCGGATATATTGTTGTGTCAATGAATTGATATGGCTTTTCGCCTGTTTGATCTGCGACTCAATCTGATTAAATTCCGAGCGTGTAAGACCGAATGCTTTCGCCTTTTTCTGTTTTTGAATGGTTTTAATGGCGACATTGCTGACAATATATATTAAAATTGCGGCAAGCAAAGAAAACAAATCTTCCACCAAATCAAAAGTATCCAACAAAACGACTGCAGTGATGGTAAATAAAAAATTCAGTAAATGCCGTACCAGAAAATTGCTAACCCCCAGCATATGCGTACCTCCTCACGTTCTTAGTATAAATTACGTAGCTTGGAGATGAAAAGTTTCAAAATTTATTACTTTTATTATTTGGAATCTATTTCATGATACAACTTTTAGCATATTTTTCAATTATGTATCCGCTGGAAATGATAAACTTCCGTTCATGCGAGATCCGTATCCATTTTTTTGTATCCCTTTAAATCATCGAAAATTTCGATTGAAATGGATTCGGATTTATTATCATGGCTTCTTTCTTGATGAAAAAAGCGCAAAAATTCTTCGACGGACTGGTCTCTCCCTTCCACTTCAATCTCCATTTGATGGTCTTCGTTCATCCGGCAATATCCTTTCAATCCCAGCTCCATGGCTATTTGCCGGACGAGCAGGCGATATCTTATATCCGCCGCATTTGCTTTTGTACGTATGCGCACCCGCTTTGTCATCCAATTCCCCCGCAATCAATTTTAGTCATTCAAAAACGGTTTCGTCCCTATATTGTGCATTCCAGTCTCAGAAAAATATAAGATGGCTTCCAACAGCATTTTTAATTATAGTTCAAAAAAATTGCTCATTGTGGAAGGGAGGTTTACAATTTTCTTAGATCATTCTTGTGATGATTGCCGATCTTTATTGGTCAAATAAGGTATATGGGCGTGGAATAAAAATGGCTTAATTCGTCAAAATCCATTTCTTTTACCAATCGATCGGTATAAGCAGGCGTGCCCGTCAGATTGAATGATTCGTCAATAATACATATGATTTTAACATATGGAAGCCTTTATTTAATATTAAAGATTGGGGTAGTATTTTTACATGTATAAATTGATTTATATGAAAGCGGATTATGAACCATGGTGGCAGCTGGAAGGATGGGAATCGCACATCGTTTCGGAGCGGATTTTTGAAACAAAGGAAGAGCTTGAGCAAACGCTCCAACAGATGCTGGAAACATTCAGAAAAAAATATGACCATGAGGAAAGCAGGGAAGGGAAGTATTTCGCCTTCTGGTCGGAGGATGAAAAAAACTATTGCGAAGCTTGTGATGAGAATTTACAAATTTTTCATGGTTTAATTGTGCAGGAAGTTGGGTAATCATATATAATAGAAATATCATATAGTTCATTACCCGATCCAAAATAAACGATAAAAAATAAAAAAATCGTTTGACTTTTGTAATATGGTGTTATAAAATGAATATACAATTAAATTGCAAGGCCGGAAACAGATGATTCACATATTACAAAGAGTGATCGGTGGTTTTTACGGTACTCTTCGTAATATGTGAATTTTTTTATTATCAATGTAATAAAATAATTCCATATTGCAAAAATATTTTTATCTTTTTGGAGGTTTTTTCAATGAAACAAGGTACAGTAAAATGGTTTAACTCAGAAAAAGGTTTTGGATTCATCGAAGTTGAAGGTGAAAACGACGTATTCGTACACTTCTCAGCTATCCAAGGTGAAGGGTTCAAAACTCTTGAAGAAGGTCAAAAAGTGGAATTCGAAGTGGTTGAAGGTAACCGCGGACCACAAGCTGCTAACGTAGTTAAATTATAATAATCGAACCTAAAATATTAAGGCTTCCTTCCAATCTTGGAAGCCTTTTTTATTTGTCCGGGATTCGGAATCTAAAAAACAGCGGGTTTTTCCCGCTGTTTTTTTATTATTGTGCGGTATAACCTCCGTCCAAGACCACGGCTTGACCGGTGATTCCTTTGGCGGCATCGCTTGCAAGATAAAGGGCAAGGGACGCAATTTCATCGACTGAAATCAACCGTTTTTGCGGAACCAATGGATATAGCACTTCTTCCAACACATTTTCCACCGGGATATTGCGCGTTTTCGCCAAATCTTCAAATTGCCCCCGCACCAATGCTGTATCCACATAACCAGGGCAGATGGCATTCACCGTAATGTGATAAGGAGCCGTTTCAAGGGCCGCCACTTTTGTTAATCCGATGACACCGTGCTTGGCGGAGTTGTATGCGGATTTGCCCGCAAACCCGATCAAGCCGTTGATGGAAGCGATATTGATGATTCTCCCGAACTGCTTTTTCTTCATATGTGGAATCGCATATTTCATTGTAATAAAAGGCGCCGTCAGCATGATTTTGATCATCAATTCAAATTTTTCAGTGGGAAAGTCTTCGATGAATGACACATGCTGGATTCCGGCATTGTTGATCAAAATATCGATCGAGCCGTATGTTTCTACGGTATAGTCAATCGCCCGTTTTATTTGTTCTTCGCTCGTCACATTGCAGACGACGCTTGAAACCTGTCCGGGCAATTGTTTTATTGCTTGATCCAATTTTTCCTCGTTCAAATCGGAAATGACGACGTTTGCCCCCGCCTCAGCAAAGTTTTTGGCAATTTCAAACCCGATTCCTTGGGCACTTCCGGTGATAAAAAGCGTTTTTCCTTTCATTGACAGAACCTCCAACCGTTTATAATCCTAATGAGAATAAGATGATCGCAAGTATTGTTCCGAGCAGAGGAATGATGACGGTGAGCGCCCCCATTGCCGGATAAGCATCTTTATGGGATTCCTTCGCGATGGCCGTGATCGTGGTCACCACATAACCGCTATGGGGCAATGTATCCAAAGATCCTGAAGCAATGGCCACCACCCTGTGCAATTGTTCCGGATTGACTCCCATATCCAAATAATGGGGAGCAATTAATGGCAAGGCGATAGATTGTCCTCCCGATGAGGATCCGGTGAGACCCGCCAGCACCGCAACCGCAATGGCACCGCCAATAAGCGGATTGCCCGGAATGTTTGTCATGTAATCCACCGTTTGAAGGAAGGCAGCCGTCTGTTTCACAACACCGCCATATCCGACGACCGCAGCTGTATTGGCGATGGCGATTATTGCCCCTAACGCGCCATCCGCAATCGCTTTTTCCCGATTTTTCATATATTTGAAGCTCACAAGATAAGCCGTGATGATGCCGCCGAGCAAAGCGATGATCAATGCGGATGTTCCCAACGTATCATGGAAAATGAAGGAAAATCCAAGAACGACGACCAACGGCAACAGACTGAGCAAAGGATTCGGAAGAGGGCGGATTTCTTCATGTTCAAATTGGTCGGATTCTTTTGCAACGAAAGTTTCACCTCTCGCCACTGCTCGTCCAATCATCCACTTTAACCAAAAATAACCGATAACGGCCATGAAAATGGCGACAATCAAACTCACTTGCCAACCTGCATAAGGTGTCGTTCCCAAGTGTTCAATGGGAATCCAGTTCTGGATTTCCGGAGAACCGGCAGAAGTCATGGTGAATGTGACGGATCCCAATGCCAATGTACCCGGAATAAACCGTCTTGGAAGGTTGGCTTCTTTGAATAGACTTAATGCCATCGGGAAAACAGAGAAGGCAACAATGAACAGGCTCACACCACCATAGGTCAAAACGGCACAAGCCACAACAACAGCCAAGATGGCGTGTTTCGCGCCAATCTTTTCAACAATCCATTTGGAGACGCTATCAGCAGCCCCACTGTCTTCCATCACTTTTCCGAAAATGGCCCCCGCCAAGAACATGAGCCACCAGGAACTGATGAATCCCGTAAAGCCGCCCATGTAGCTGGTAATAAAGTCCGGCGCACCTTCCGAAGCCAATTGCGGAAATATCGTAATTCCGCTGAAAATGGCTGCAATGAATGCCGCAAAAGGCGCCGCAATAAGCAAGTTGACGCCGCGCATCGTCAAATAGATCATCAGCGCCAAGCTTCCCAACAGCCCGATGAAACCTAAAATCATCGGATTCCCCCCTTTAGTAAGTTACGAAATTTCTGTTAAAATTCAGAGATTTCTATTAAATGTGTATGTGACCGGAAATTGTTTCATTCTTTTTGATAGCCCTTTTCTATTAAATGGGTAAAAAGTCTAATAAAAAATAAAAAAGGAGCATCTTCCTCTTGATTGTGAGGAATTGCTCCTATTAAGCGGCAGGGGAGGGGAAAGATTATTCATCTTCCGTTGAGACCGATTCAAGGGTGGAGGTCACGATATATTTTTCTCCCTGATCCGTATCCATGATATATTCGGTTTTCACTTCTCCAAGCCCTTCAACAAAGTACTTTCTGTTGACGTAATTTTCACCGGATTCTTCGATTACAATGGCCTCATCAAAGTTTTTATAAGGTGTTTCGACAGGTTCATCGATTTTTATGATTTTCCAGTTGCCGAAGGATGTGCCAACCTCGATCGGTTTTGCAAAATACGTTTCAATAGGCTGCATGGACTTTATGTCTTCCATGTCCGGAAAAGCGGCATCAAGGTCCACCGGCTCTTTGTAAACAATCTCGATTTTTTCATCACCGATTTTATAAATGGTCATCATGGTCACACCGCCGTTATCGACAATTGTGCCCACATACTGATCGTCCAGCCAAGTCGTTTTTTCGGTATATGAAGCAAATTCATTGCCATCGCCCAAAAATTTCGCCGTCGATCCGTCCGGTTTTAAAAATTGGCTTAATTCCAATTCATCCGCCGGTTCTTCTTCCACCGCATTTTGATTATCCCCATTTTCTTCTCCATTAGGCGTTTCTCCGTTCACAGGTTCGGGATCGCCCGCATTGTCTTGTTGTTGGCAGCCAAACAGCAGAACCAGCAGAAAAATCATGGAAATTCCCATTGCTCTCATCACGCACAGCTCCTTCCGTTCTATATTACTTATTATTATAAAACGATATTATTGCCCATACACTAATTTTTTAATAATTATATTATGTAAACTAGTTTGGGATTGGATAAATCCAAAAAAGCCATTCCTGGCCAAATTCAAATCCAAAAAAAAAGAGTGAATAGGGGAAACGCAATACTTTCCCCATCCACTCTTTTAAGGATTCTCATTTTTTTCTATTATAAAAGCCCTTGAGCTTCTTTCCACTCCAGGAATTCATCATATGTGCATTGCTTGTCGATGATGGAGCCGTCTTCCTGAATTTCAATGACGCGGTTTGCAATCGTTTGGATGAATTGATGGTCGTGGGATGTGAAAATCATCGCGCCTTTGAAGGCGATCAATCCATTGTTCAACGCTTGAATGGATTCCAAGTCCAAATGGTTCGTCGGTTCATCCAAAAGAAGCACGTTCGCGCCTGAAAGCATCATTTTGGCCAGCATGCAGCGGACTTTTTCGCCCCCGGATAATACGGAAGGGGATTTTTTCACTTCTTCGCCGGAGAACAGCATACGGCCCAAGAAACCGCGCAAGAACGTTTCCGTTTGATCTTCCGGAGAGAATTGGCGCAACCAATCCACCAGGGTTTTTTCTTCGCCCTCAAAGTATTTGGAGTTGTCCATAGGGAAGTAGGCTCTGGATGTTGTCACGCCCCATTTAAATGTTCCGCCGTCCGCTTGGCGTTCTTCCATCAAAATATCGAGCAATGCGGATTTGGCCAATGGGCTGCCAAGCAGCACGATTTTATCATCCCGGTTCATGATGAATCGAATATCTTTGAACAGCTCTTTTCCGTCTTGGAGCGCTGTCAAACCGTCCACCGCCAGACAGTCGTTGCCGATTTCCCGGTTGATTTTGAAATTGATGTAAGGATATTTGCGGCTTGACGGTTTAATATCCTCCAATTGGATTTTTTCAAGCATTTTTTTGCGGCTTGTCGCTTGCTTGGATTTTGACGCATTGGCGGAGAAGCGGGCGATGAATTCTTGCAGCTCTTTGATTTTTTCTTCTTTTTTCTTGTTTTGTTCCTGCGCCATTTTCAATGCCAATTGGGAAGATTCATACCAGAAATCATAGTTCCCTACATAGATTTGGATTCGTCCAAAGTCCAAATCGGCAATATGGGTACAAACTTTATTCAAAAAGTGACGGTCATGGGAAACAACGATGACCGTGTTTTCAAAGTTGATCAAAAACTCTTCCAGCCAGCGAATGGCTTTCAAATCCAAGTGGTTTGTCGGCTCGTCCAATAAAAGGATGTCCGGCTTGCCGAAAAGGGCTTGGGCAAGCAATACTTTCACTTTATCGGAACCTTCCAAGTCCGCCATTTTCAAATAGTGCTTTTCATCGGGAATGCCAAGGCCATGCAAAAGGGTGGCCGCTTCGGATTCAGCTTCCCAACCGTTCAACTCGGCAAATTCGCCTTCAAGTTCAGCGGCGCGCATGCCATCTTCATCTGTAAAATCTTCTTTCATATAGATGGCTTCTTTTTCTTTCATGACGTCATACAGGCGTTTATGGCCCATAATGACCGTCTCCAGCACCGTATATTCGTCATATTCAAAATGGTTTTGCTTCAATACGGCTATCCGTTGGTCTTTTCCAACAATCACTTGACCTTCCTGCGGTTCAATTTCTCCAGATAATATTTTAAGGAACGTGGATTTGCCCGCTCCGTTCGCTCCGATAAGACCATAACAGTTTCCAGGTGTAAATTTGATATTCACATCTTCAAATAGTTTGCGATCGCCATAACGAAGACCTACATTACTTACTTGAATCATGTAAGTTCCTCCTTTGTTACTACTTCAATGTATAAAAAAGATGGAATCCAGCGCCATTTTCTCTTTTACACATAATGCCACCATTATATCAGGAAGTGGGGCGAAAAGCTATAGAAGGTTTACATTCATTCGTAAAAGGGGAGGGGATTGGGGGAAAACATAGAAGCAAATCGAGTAGGAGGGAGCGATTAACTCCCGTCCTCTCACACCACCGTACGTACGGTTCCGTATACGGCGGTTCAATTAAGATCATTGACGCAAGTTTTCATAACGAGCTTCAAGACTTTCCAACCCTTGGTTTCTCCAATAGGAGTTACCAAGGGTTCTGTGTAATATTGGACTATTTGAAATACGCCAATAACTCTTCCGAGTATTTCCCCATTCATACGCTTGCCATTGTGGTACGCCAAGCTGAATAAGGTTGCGTGTCTTTGTTTTCGGTTTCTTCCAGTTCTTCCATAGACACATTCGAAGTCTTCTACGAATCCATTTATCTAATTCAAGGAATATAGATTTGGTGTCTGCTAACGCAAAATATCCACACCATCCCACTAGATATTGATTCAGTTTCTGAATGCGGTATTCCATCGGGTAGGGCATCTTGCGTGATGTGATTTCACGAACTTTATTCTTCATTCGTTTAAGGCTTTCTTTTGCGATACGAACCTTTGGCTCTTTATGATAGGTAAAGCTAAATCCTAGAAACTTACGTTTCCATGGACGGTCGACCGCTGATTTCTTTTCATTTACTTTCAGTCGTAGTTTTCCTTCAATGAATCGTTGAATGCTTGCCATTGTGCGAAGTCCTGCTCGTTTACTTTTCACGTAAATGTTACAGTCATCCGCATATCGAACGAATTTGTGTCCTCTTCTTTCCAATTCTTTATCTAGTTCATCTAGTACAATGTTAGATAGTAGCGGACTTAATGGTCCTCCTTGTGGAGTTCCTTCTAATGTGCTTGACACCACACCATTAATCATGACTCCCGATTGTAAATACTTACGAATCAATTTCAGTAATGGTTTATCTTGGATTCTCTTCGCGAGTGTACCCATTAATCTGTCATGGTTGACCTTATCAAAGAATTTCTCCAAGTCCATATCTACAACCCATCGATGTCCATCTCTTATATATTCTTTCGCTTTCCTCACCGCATCATGGGCACTTCGGTTTGGTCTAAATCCGTAGCTGTTTTCAGAGAATGTAGGGTCATACACTTTTGAAAGTACTTGGGCGATTGCTTGTTGAATCAAACGGTCTGTTACGGTAGGGATTCCTAGTAAACGAACACCGCCGTCAGGTTTCGGGATTTCGACTCTGCGGACTGGCATTGGTTCATAAGTTCCCTTGAGAATTGCCTCCTTAATAGATAGCCAGTTTTCGACTATGTGCTGTCGTAGGTTTTGTACGGGCATCATATCTACTCCGTGGCTTCCTTTATTCTGTTCTACACGTTTTAGTGCTTGAAGCATGTTCTCCCGTGACAGGATTTGATTCAAAAGCATCGTTATTCTCCTTCCGTGAATAGCTGTTCTCTTTATGCCAGTGGTCACTCCACCCTCCAAGAGGTCCCCCACGGGATTCACCGCTTCCTTCCTCAAGTGAGGTACTACGTTTTCTGTGTTCATCATGACTCACTGAATGCCAAGGGCTATTCTCTCTTAATTGTTCGGTCCTTCTTAGTTGTTCTAGACCAACTAATACTATGACCTCTGCTGACTTCTGACGGTTCAGCTACTTATCACTAAGTAGGTTATGAAGCGTACTTCACCTATCCGCCAGACCTCCCCGGGTAAGTACATGCACTTTCACACCATCTATCCGCCTCATTTACTCGATATGACCTTCGACAGAAAGAGCTTTGTTTTGTTTCGCAAACTCACTCAATCATACCTAGCCTTATATGAGGTTCGTGTTCCTCGGACCGGTGTTTTGCCTCCAGCTTCCTTCAGATTCCGCGTCACCACGGACACCCTTGCTCTTGGCTAACCTCTACTTCTGTCTTCGGGGTTCGGGACTTACACCCTATAGTTCATGTACATGCCGGGCGCACGAAAAAACGGAATTGGAAAATGTTTTGTTCTCCAATTCCGTAACGTGAAAGGTGAGTCTTGCCATTTTGAGATATGTAAGTTAAATGCATTTCTTCCTTCTGAACCACAACGTTGCAATCCATTTTTCGCCTGTAACGACCGGTAAACCGGCATGCAGTGTCAATTCATTTAATGTTTGATCGTTGTAAAAATATTCAAAGTATACCGCCATTCCTTTTTTCGGATACACTTTTAACCCCAGTTTTGGAAAATAAGTTTCTCCGCCATCTTCCACATCGCTCAAATATAAGACAAATGTGCAAATCCGGTTGTTGCTTGCAGCTCTGCTTGTCGCCGCAAAATAATCAAAATGCTCTTTATATTCTTGTCCGGGTTTATAGTTTAAAATATGTAACCCTTCCGCATGTTCCACAGGGATCCCCACAATGGAAGCAACCCGTTTTTCAATTCTTCTCACCATATCATCATTCACGTCTGCAAGAAATGCGCCGCTGCTGGTCCGGATGTCGCTGACAATTTTGTCTGCGCCGATTTTGGAACGCTGGAGTCGATCCTTTGATAATTCGATGAGTTTGTCGCATTCTTCGTCATCCAGCACCGAACCCAACACCACCACCAACGGCTGTTCGTATTTCACCAATACATCAATTTCCCTGTCTTCAACATATATTTTGTTTCCACTGAAGTTGAATAGGTTTTGCTCCTTTAAAGAATATTCAGCTCCAAGAATCGTCAAGCTCATTCCCTTCATTTAATGAATGTAAAAAAATGGAATAAAAAGGGATAAAAAGGATAAAATGCACATAATAATTTTACACTAATCTTCGTGTTTCCGCACTATCCTTTATAGAAAAAAATCGGATGAACCAGAAAAAACATCGGCAAAGGAGAGGATTGAGCTTTTCCGCCTTTCAGCGCCCGTTTTCTTTCAATGCCATATCCGCCCCTAAGACACCGATGATTTTGCCTTCGCTTACTATCGGAAATGAAAGGGTAATGCAATAGTTTTTCGTGACTGCGGAGATATATGGTTCGGAAACATACTCTTTACCATTGATCGCTTCTTTGAACCATGGGCGCATTTTGGCGTTGACAAGTCCGGCAGGCGGGTTGGAGTAGATGAAGGTTCCATCCCTCCGATTGGTCCAAATCGTTTCCAACTGAGGATTCGAATATAGAATCTCATCGAGCAGTAGTTGATGAATTTTTTCATCCATACTTAGGAGAGTTTTGGATTGAACTTTTTGAGAAAGCATGTTTTTCACTTGCTTGACGAGGGTTTCATCATATTGGACGTTTTGTCCATTCTCATGAACCAGCGTTTGCAGTTCCGATGAGGTTTTTGTCAACGACTGATTGATGGAGCGGATATCTTCTATATTCTTGTGCTGTGTCCGTAAATCGGTTGTCACTTGAACGACGTATTTTTTATTTTCCAATGCCATATCCGCTATTTCCTGAAGGAGGTTTGCTATATCGACGACACTGTCCCTTTGTTCGTCCACCGATTCCGAAGATTCCTGCACCATCTTTGTGATGATGTTCAGTTTTCCTTTGAAAGACTCCAGCGCATCAAGTATTTTATTCATTTCATGAAAACCTTCATGCACTTGTGCCGTTTCCAATTTCACTTTTTCCGCAGTCGATTTGATCTCCGTTTGAATGATTTGGATGGTATCTCTTGTTTCCTCAACAGCCTGGGATGTTTGATTGGCTAAATTCCCAACCTCTTTTGCAACTACAGAAAACCCTTTTCCATGATCGCCAGCGCGAGCCGCTTCAATGGAAGCATTCAAAGCAAGGATTTTTGTTTTTTGTGAAATCGAACCGATTGTGTAGACAATTTCCTGAATTTTGTTGGAGTATTCAACCAGTTGATGCATTTGTTCAAGCAAGTCGTTGTGACTGCGGCTTAAATGTTCAAACTTCTGCTGCAGGGTTTGGAAAGAAACAAAAGAGTTTTGGAGTTCTGCGTAGGATGTCTGGCTGTTTGAAAGGATTTCTTGGGAAAACGATGATATGTGCAGAGCCGCCGCTTCGATTGCCTTCATTTTTTCAGAAGCTTCTTGAGAGAAGGAAACGGTTTGTTCACTGTGGGAAAATAATTGGGCGGTTTTTGCTTCTGTGGATTTGGAAATTTCCTCGAGCGACAGCGAAGTCAAATTCATTTGCTCAACAACGCCTTTTAATTGATCTACAGCCACTTGAATTTGTCCATCCATTTGAGGTGAAGAAGCGGCTTCTTTGTATTCGGTTTTCAAAGGACTCATTTTCATAAAAAACATGACGGCATCCCCCTTGTGCAAAATAACTCATTTATATAGAATAAAATATAACAATATTGGATTGTTTTTCAATAAAATATTCTAAAATAGATAAATTTATTAAATTGATTTTTTATAATTGTCATCAATTATCGCATAATACATCACTTATTTAGAGGTGGATAAGTTACTTCGGGATAATAAAATATATTAGTTTTTTATAATTAGATTATGTAAACTAACTGATTGTCCGATTCGATGTATAAAAAAACAGCGGCACTTTTGCCGCCATTAAATTAACCATTCCAATGTTTCCGGATGAAATCGTCCCTTCCGGATTTTCTGCGATCTTCTTCATAGTGTGTGGGATTTTTTTTTTGTAATAATCTTGATGATAATCTTCCGCTTCATAGAAAGGGGCAGCCGGACGGATTTCGGTGACGATCGGCTTTTTGAAACGCCCGCTTTCTTCCAGCTGTTTTTTCGATTTTTCCGCCAGTATCCGCTGTTCTTCTGTATGATAAAAAATGGCTGTTTTATAGTTTTCGCCACGATCATGGAACTGGCCGCCATCATCTGTTGGATCGATTTGCATCCAATAGATTTCAAGCAGTTTTTCGTATGGGAAAACAACCGGATCAAATTCGATCTGCACCACTTCCAAATGGCCGGTCGTTCCGGATTTCACCTGTTCATATGTAGGATTTTCAACGTGGCCTCCCATATAACCGGAAGTGACTTTCTCAATTCCGTCCCATTCCACAAAAGGCTTCACCATGCACCAGAAACAGCCGCCGGCAAATGTAGCTTTTTCCATTTTTTCACTTCCTTTTGCTTAAAATCCAATGCATTGCTACAAGATATCATTATAACAACAAAAACTGGAACTTTCATATGCAGGAAAAGCATTTCCTATGGGAGCATAGTATAATGATTGATAGAAGTGAACCTGTCCCAATCTTTCAACGTTCTATTATGATGAAGTCCAAAAGAATAAGGGGAAATAAGCATGGAAGATAATCAAATTCGAAGCCGGAGTGAAAAACGCTATAAGAAAAAACGGTTTAGAATAGGAAGATTCATTGTTTTGATTTTATTGCTGATCATTATTGGGGTCAGCGCCTATTCGATCCATCAATATCGGATCGGATTGGAACTTGCGGGAGATGCAGAAAAGGAAAAAATGGATTTTCTCCCTGATGAACAAACAGGAAACATTGTGAACTATTTAATCATCGGCGTGGACAGCAGGGGAGAGGAAAAATCCCGTTCTGATACGATGATGGTCCTTTCTTGGAATAAAGATACGAATGATATGAAGCTCGTATCCTTTATGAGGGATATTTATACGGAAATCCCCGGCTATGATTCTTGGAAGTTGAATACTGCCTACTATTTGGGCGGCGTTCAATTATTGAAGCAAACATTGAACGAAATGTTCGATATTCCGATCCATCATTATATGGTGATGGACTTCCAAAGCTTTGAATCGCTCATAGACATCATTGCCCCGAATGGTGTCGAAATTGATGTGGAGAAAGACATGTCCGCTTATATCGGGGTGAGCCTGAAAAAAGGCGTGCAACGGTTAAACGGCAAAGAGCTCCTTGGCTATGCCCGATTCCGTCATGATGCCCAAGGGGATTTCGGCCGTGTCGAACGGCAGCAAAAAGTCATTGAAGCGTTGAAAGAGGAAGTTATGAAACCGGCAAATATTAAAAACCTGCCGAAATTTATCGGTGCCGCACAAGGCTACGTTCTTACGGATATGACTTCAGGGGAAGAGTTTAAAACGGTGTTGTCCGTATTGGCAGGCGGAAAACCTTCCATCGAAAAAATGACCATACCGGTGGAAGGAACTTATTGGTTCAACTCTTACCAGCATGCGGGATCTGTCATTGAAATTGATTTGGAAGCGAACAAGAAAGAATTGCACGAATTTTTAGGAATTGGTGGATAGAAAAGTTTTCTTCCAATTATTTTTCGTGATAAAATGATTTTGTCGAAAAATGATGAGGTGATTTTTTGGAAAGAGAGAAAGAATTGGAAAGTGAAGTTAATCGATCAAAGGAATCGAAATTTTTTTCAACAAAGTTTATCCGTTTTCTCGGAGGCAAAAATTTATTATTCACACTGATTGTACTTTTGTTATTGGGGCTCGTTATCTATATTTTTGATAAGATTTCCTTTATTTTCTATCCATTTCAGGTTTTATTCGAAGTTGTCATATTGCCCGGTGTACTTGCGGTCATTTTATATTACTTGTTCAGACCGATATTAAAATTTTTGGAACGATGGATTCCGCGAATTTGGTCCATCTTTTTGATTTTTCTCTTGGCGATTGGAGCCATCACTTTGCTGGTGTTGCTTGTATTTCCGTTTTTGCGCGAGCAATTCACCAATTTGGTTTATGAATTTCCCGTTTACTTCAAAGCGGCTGTCGAAGGGGTTGTCACATTTTTAAATAATTCCGGCGTCAGCGATTTATTTTCAAAATATAACATCAATTACGACCGGGTATTGACGGATGTGACGGACAATTTAATTACAACCGTAAGAGAAACCCTTACGAATCTGGCATCGACTCTCGCCAGCGGGATTACGGGATTCGTTTCCGCGGTGACAGGCTTCATTTTATCGCTGGTGACCGTTCCTTTCATTTTGTTTTACCTGTTATATGAAGGGGAAAAACTTCCAAAATTTATATTGAATATCCTTCCGCCGCGCGCGCGCAATGATGCGGCCAAGGTAATGAAGGCAATGGACCACCAAATCAGCCATTACATATTAGGTCAAATTTTCGTATCATTTTGCATCGGGATCATGATGACGATCGGCTTTCTCATCATCGGATTGGATTACGCCTTCCTGTTAGGTTTCTTGGCGATGATCACGAGCGTTGTTCCATATTTGGGTCCAGCCATTGCCATCACACCGGCCATCATCATTGCACTGGTGAATTCTCCATTCATGGTGTTGAAACTGATTATCGTTTGGACGATTGTCCAGCTCATTGAAGGAAAACTCATTACGCCTAATATTATGGGCTCATCCTTAAAAATCCATCCCATCACCATCATTTTTGTATTGTTGACGGCGGGTTCTTTGTTCGGCGTTGCCGGTGTGGTTCTGGGGATTCCGGGTTATGCGATTTTAAAAGTGTTGGTGTCTTACTTATTTGAATTGTTCAAAAAGCGTTATAACCGCTATGAAGAAGATGATTCTTACAAATATAAAGTGGATTGAATCGGCTGAAATTTCGGCCGATTTTTTCTTTATATCGGCAAATAAAGCAAATCCAATGGCGGATTGACAGGATTCCGGCAAATGAAAAAGCTATCATCCAATTTTGATTGGATGATAGCCGATTCAGAACCGACCCTTTAGATGTTCAACGTTTTCAATCGCCCGATCGCTTCCTCCAACAGTTCCTTTTCTTGGACAAGGGCAATGCGGACAAAGCCTTCCCCTTCAGAACCGAAGGAAGTGCCTGGTACCATCACGACACCCGCCTGTTCAATGGCTTTAAAAGCGAAAGAAACACTGTCGATGTCAAATGGATATTTTGCCCACACAAACATGCCTCCGTCCGATGGGGCATATTCCCAACCGATTTTTTCAAGCCCTTTTGTAAGAACATGATGTCTTTCAGAAAAAGTTTTCCGCAAATGGTCGGTAATGATTTCTGAATGATCCAAGGCAAGGGCTGCGGCGGACTGAATCGGTTCAAAAATGCCGTAGTCCAAATTGGATTTCAGCTGCTTTAAAATTTGGATCATTTCACTGTTTCCGACGATGTAAGCCACCCGGGCGCCAGCCAAACTGAAACTTTTGGATAAAGAATTGATTTCCATTCCAACTTCTTTTGCACCAGGGGCGTTTAAGAAACTGACCGGACCATCGCCGGAAAAGTAAAATTCCGAGTAGGCGGCATCATGAAGGACGATGATATTATGTTTTTTTGCAAATTCAACTACTTCTGTGAAATATTCAATCGATGGCATGGCTGGAACCGGATTGCCGGGAAGATTCAAAATCATCAATTTCGCTTTAGTTGCCACTTCTTCAGGAATGGCCGACAAATCCGGAAGGAAACCTCTCTCCTTATTTAACGGTATGTAATATGCTTCCGCCCCTGCCAAATGGATGCCTGCCATATAAGCGACATAGGCGGGATTGGTCGTAAGGATAATGTCACCGGGATCACAAAAGGCGATTGGCAGATGCACCAATCCTTCCTGGGAACCCATCGTCAGCAGCACTTCCGTATCGGCATCGAGTTCCACTTTGTTTACCCGCTTGTAGTAACGGGCCACCGCTTCATTGAATTCCTTTGTCCCTGTCAATGTATATCCATAGGCATTTGGATGTTTGCTTTTCTCCGCCAAAAGATTTCTTATCATTTCATGGGGTGGAAGGTCAGGACTTCCGAGACTTAAATCAATGATTTTCGTACCTTTTGCTTGTTGCTTGTTTGCATATTCTTTCAATTGGCCGAATATTGCTGGCTGGAATAATGACATCTTCTTGGATGGAACAATATTCAAAATAAACACTCCTTAAGATTGACGAATTCAAATCGTAAAAATATTTTAACATATTTTTATTCTTTCAAAGTTGTAAAAATAAAGGACTTTGCTTTCCACCCAGTTTTTGTATATGATACTAGAAAAGAAGTGATGGAGTTGAAAGAATGAAAGTATATTCTTTAAGCGGGCCTAGCGGGTCAGGGAAGAGTACAAGCGCTTTGCAATTTGCCCATGATCATCAAATCGAAGCCATCATCGACGATGGGTTGTTGATCAAAAACGGGCAAAAAATTGCGGGCACGTCGGCGAAATTTGAAAAGAACACGATCCGGGCGGTCCGGAGAGCGATTTTTCAGGATGAAGCCCATCGGAAAGAAGTGATGGAAGCAATCAAAAAGCAGAACATCCAATCCATATTGATCATCGGCACAAGCGATAAAATGACGAAAAAGATTGCGGAACAGCTGGAACTCGGCCCGATCCAACAATTTTATTATATTGACGATATCCGCTCAAAAAATGAAATCAAATTGTCCCAATTTGTCCGTTTCACCCAGGGGAAACATTTGATGCCCATCCCATATCTGCAAGTGGAACAAAATTTTTTCAGACGAATCATCCAAAAGGGATTTGATATATTTACGAAAAATCGGGTGAAGTTGGGGGAAACGACCATTGTCCAACCGGATTTCCACCGGCAAACCATCGATATATCGCCGAATGTTTATCTCGATTTGATCAAATATGTCGTTTCGAACCATCCGGCGGTTGCGAAAGTGGATTCCGTCCAATTCACCATGAAGAAGTTCCAGCCGAAGATTTATGTATCCCTTCATATTAAAACCCCGGTTGATTATGATGTGATCGAGAAAATGGAGCAGTTGCAAAAACAGATTTCCGTCCAGTTTCAACGCCATTTTGAATTTGAACCGATGCATATTCTCATCTTTTTGAAAGGCATAATGTAAAATGTGGTTGACTTATCGCCAACCACATTTTTTGTTTATCTTTTTCTTGTAAATTGAGGCAAACGTTTTTCAACAAACGCGCGGACGCCTTCAGGAAAATCGATCGGATCTACAAAAGGCGTCGAACCTTGCCAAAGAACCGGAGCGGAATCGATGCACTCTTTTACGGAATTTTTCACTGCCAGCAGTGAGGCAGGGGACATGCTGGCCACCAATTTTCCCAAACGGATGGAAAAGCGCGTCAATTCTTTTTCAGGCACCAAATAGTTCAACATGCCCGCCCGATAAGCTTCTTCCGCTTTGAATGTGCGGCCGGTGAAAACAAAGTCTTTCGTTGTGGATGGGCCCACCAAATCCACAAGACGTTTGGCAAATTTATTATTCAACGTAATGCCCAGTTTGCCGACAGGAATGCCCATGCGCGCTTTTTCAGAACCTATGCGTATATCACATGCCAATGCAAGCTCCAGTCCGGCGCCCATGGCAGGTCCGTTGATCACTCCGATGGTCGGGAGCGGTAAATTCTCGATTGTCGAAATCGTATTTTCCATTCTGGCAAACGCTTCTTCCGCTTCTTCCAACGACATCCGATTGAATTCCTTTATATCTGAACCGGCTGTAAAATTCTCACCGGAACCACGGAGGATCAATACTTTGTTTTTTGGATTTTCAAGGGATTGTTTTGCGATTTTGGCCAGTTGATCCCACATATTGGCTGTCAACGCGTTTTTCAATTGAGGGCGATGGATTGTGATGATGGCCAAACCGGCTGCTTCTTGATAGACAATTTTTGCTTCTTCTTCTTCAAGTCTCATCGTACGAACTTGCATCCTAAATACCTCCTTCACATTAGTTCCATCTTACTTGAAAGTGAAACATCATCCTAGAGTTATTTCAATATTCATAAAAAATCAAACAATATTCAGAAATTCTCTGTTTTATAACAGTTTCATCCCACCAAAATGGCGCATGAACGAAAAAAGGCTAACCTATATTATAATAGGTTAGCCATCCCATGTTAATGTTCGTATGAAACGAGATAATCATCCGATTTGATCCATTTAAATTTTTTCTCAAAGACTTTAATGAAAATGAGATTTAAAAGGACAGGCAATGCGATGAACATCACAGTTGCAATGGTAATGCTTTTAAAGTTCCAGCCGACCAGATCCAAATATTTCAATGGTCCCACGAATCCAGCGAGACCAAATCCCGCGCTGTACGGTGTTCCCACAATTTGAAGAACCCCTGATAAAACACCGAGAATCGCGGCTGTAATGATCATTGGATAGGCAATGCGCGGCTTCATGAAGAAATTGTGCATTTGAATTTTGGCTGATGCAAGATGGGCGATGGCAGTCCTTAAATTATTCGCTTTATAGGCGGCAATGCACATGCCGACACCTGAAGCCGCCACACCGAGGTTTGCCGCTCCCGCTGCGACCCTGAAATCATAATGGCGGTAGCAACACCGATCGTTGAAATCGGTGAGAGAATCAGAATGGAGAACACCATTGCGATTAACATACCCATGAACACAGGTTGTAAATTTGTTAAGTAGATAATGCCTTCCCCGATGGCCAAACTTGCATCACGGACGTAAGGCAAAATGGCCAAACCGATTAAACCGGGAATGAAAATGGTAAGGGCCGGCATCAATAACAATGTCCAATCCTTCAATTTCACATCTAAGAATTTTACGAATAATGTGGCAAGGGCTGCCGTAATCCCGATATTGATGACCGTTCCAATCCCCGCCATCGTAATGACCCCATTTTCATCCATTGTCGTTACACCGCTGCCGATAAAAGCTGCAAGTCCGATGGAACACATTTGAACCGGATTCAGTTTGAATTGGATTCCAATCAGAACCCCCATAATCACCGGCAGTAAGCTCATCACAAGTACAGAGGCGTTCAAAACGGCGGTCAAGAACGTTTCAAGGGGCCCTGCATGTGGAATAATCAATTTTAATATTTCTCCGACAAGAGCATTAGGGATCAAACAAACCACAATCCCTAAACTCATTCCCGTTAATAATTTACTGAAGAAATCTTTCATCGTTGCAAAACCCTTTCTGTTAGAACTGTTTTAATAGTGGAAATATTGTATATTAATATAGTAAATTATATATAAAAATAATATTTTATCAACTATAAATATTTTGATAATTCATATTAAAGATAAATTTTTGAAGTTTAAACATCCTTTGTTTATAGGTTTAATCGAGTGAAATTAGGTTTGGGAGAGAAAAAAAGGCATCTATTTATTATTTTTTATCAAAATATTTTAGTGAAAGAGAGGTTGGGACAAAAGATAAAAAACACCATTTTCTCCCGGGAGAAAATGGTGTTTTTTTGATAATTGAAGAAAATTGATTTCCGTTCCGGGGACGCTTTCCGCGGGCCCGACTCGAGCCTCCTCGGAGCTCAATCCTTCGCTCCTGCGGGGTCTCGAGAGGGCTCGTCGCAGGAAAGCTTTTGCTTTGCGACTAAGCGTGCGCGACAGGAGCACTCGCCCCGTCACTCCAATCAATTTATTACAAAAAATCTTTTTGCAGCTCGTTCACTTTATTAGTTATGTCCCAGCCTCGTCCGAAAAAGCGGTTAACCCGTTTTTCAGACAGCCCGATCGCAAAATGAAACATCCTATTAGGATGTGGTTGTTTTATTCGTTTCAATGTCAAATCCTTTTCGCTGAATCAACCGGGGTGCGGCTGAAAGGAGAAGTACGATCAAAATCGAGCAGAAAATGGCCGCGCCAATCATCGTTGCACCATTTACGACCAACGAATAGATCACTGGGGACATTCCTTCCGGCGCATATTCCGCCCAGAAAACGACACCCGCAAGAAAATGCCAAAAATACCGGGCGATACTTCCCAGGAAGACGGCCAATACAGCCAAAATCAATCCTTTTGCTTTCTTCTTCTCTGCAAAAAAGGCGATTTGTATCTGTTTATACAATAATCCGGCAAAATATATAGGCATCCCCCGTGGCCACTTGCAACAACCCCCAAATAAACCCGGAAATCACGCTGACAGTGAATCCCCAACGGAAAGCTAAAATGAAGACAGGCAACATGGCACAGGAAACCGACATCCAGGGCCCCAATTGGATCGATGGCAACAAATCCAAAATTAAAGCGAATGCCGCAAAAAACGCCGCTTCAATGAGAGCCTGCAATTTAATTTTTTTCATAAAAAAATTCTCCCCTCCACAAAATGGAAACCTCAAGGGGGAGAATATGTATGGAGAACTCCTCGTCCACCATTCAACATATATCCAAAATCCCACAATCCCTGCGCAAGCATTATCTTACAGGTTCGAAGGGTCAGAACAACGAAAAGTTGTTCACTCTCAGCACAAAGCTCCCCCTGTGGTTTCAATCATGATTTTAATTTTGTCGCTCTAAGTATAGCTTGAAAGATCGTATTTGTACAGGGGATAGGAAGTTTTATATTTAAAAATGGAAAATTCGCTTTTGGTAATCAAATAAAAACAGATCTGTTTAAACCAGAGAAATGCAGGCGGCGTTCGACGATTTTCCTGCCGCATTCTATTATCCATCCTTGTTTGTTGCAGTTTTGAATCCTGGATTAAAAAGCACTTTTTCATTCATGGCGAAAAGAAAATTTATTATAATAATATTCATAAAATCCCATGAAAGGAGAATAATGATCATATGATGAAACAAGCCGTTTTCGAACAACTGAAACAGGCGATGAAAGAAAAGGATGCCGTTGCAAAAGGAGTTCTTACATTATTAAAATCCGCCTTGGATCAAGCGGAAAAAGAAAAAGGTTCCGAACTTTCCCATGAAGAAGAAATTGCGGTTGTCAATCGTGAAGTGAAACAGACCCATCAAGCCCTTGAAGGAGCAAAGCAAGCAGGCCGGGAAGATTTAATCGAAAAGGAAAACCGCAAACTGGAAATTTTGCAAAGTTTCTTGCCAAAACAATTATCTGAAGAGGAAATTGCCAATGTTTTAACAGAAGCAGGCATTTCAAAAGGAATGAATATGGGGGAGGCGATGAAAATCGCAAAACCGCTCCTTGCAGGAAAAGCCGATGGAGCAACGATCGCGAAAGTGGTAAAAAGCCTCATTTAAGATTAAAAAGACTTGTTTAAAAATTTAGACAAGTCTTTCAACTTTTTGTTGACAGCAAAATAAAACTGTACTATATTAGAATCATCAAACAACAACTGTTATAGTACAAATCAAAAAGGAGTGTTTTTTATGACTACTTATCAAGAAGGCTATGAATATTACGTTTCCAAATGTGAACAATTCGGTCTGGAACCAATCAATTTTTCAATTTTCGTTGAGCATCTATCCCAAGAACAATTGGATCAATTCAACGAACATGCACGAAAAACGAAAGAACAAGCAAATGCATAAGAAAATCGCGAATATATTCTATAACCATTACAGATCGCAGAAAAGAGAGGTCATACATTTGTCTACATTAAACATACGAGCCAGTTAACAACCTTGCTTGTCGAGTTGCCGCAAGCAAGGTTGTTTTATTGGTAAAAAAAAAAACACCATTTTCATTGAAAATGGCGTCCAAAAACTGCTATTCATCCAGCAAATCAAGAATTTGTTTGTATTCGGGTGCGCCGATGCTGTTATAATATTGGAACAGCAATTCGGAATTCACTTTGATTTTGTCTTTATGATTCAAATACATTTGCACCGTCAAAAAGCGGATAATTAACGGTACAGGTTTGTCGTGGTTGAACTGATTCATATGTTTTTCAATGAATTCTTCGGATAAGACGCAACTCAAATTATTGCCAAGACACTCAAAATCGACGAATTCGATATGCTCTGTCAAGAACTCATCCGTCAGGTGTTTATTATATAAACAGGCCGCTTTCCAATCGATGCGATCTTTGTAGCGGTTTAGCCAATGGGGCTCCAAAATGGCACTGATCAATGAGATTTGCTGCTTGCTGTATTTGTCAAATTGTTCATCCATTTCTTCGTTTGTCGGTTTTTTATAGCCCATATCATCATATAATTGGGAAGCGAGGGAAGGGATGCCTTTCACCAAATGTTCACTTCCAAGCCACTTATATGGGCCGCGGTCGAATTCAAAGAATTGAAATTCCACTTTTTCCTCATCTTCTTCAAATAAATCATCATCCAACAAATCAATGGTTGCATATTCGCTGAAATACGTATCATCCTCAATAAACGTATCAATTTCATCAGCAAAATGCGGATTGATTTCCATACCGTTTCGAATCAATTCTTCGACCATATATTTTTTAAAGGATGAAGAAAGCCTTGCAAGCACCGGGTAATTATATTGCAATGCAGAAACATCCACCATATCCAAATGATCAATCAAATATTTTTCCGAAATTTGATCGCAAGCATAGCATACATATGCAAAATCCACATATTTTAAATAAGGCTCGAAATCAGTCGGATGGAGCTTTATTAAACGATATCGCCAATAACAATAATCGATAATGAATTCCTTTGATAAATGCGGATTTTCCCTACGGATTTCTTCCGCGCTCTGTTCATCAATGATCGGACCATAATGGACAGGAATCGATTTGACATCAAAATCTTCAGGAATGTTCAATCTTGCAAGCGTCTTTTTCGGATCGAATCGCTTTCTTCTGCTCGGATGGGTTTTAAAGGTATATGTGCCGATGGATCCCCGTTCGTCCAATAAGATATAAGATAATTCTTGTTTTTGGTCCCTCGTCAATTTTGTGCCTTTCGGGAATTTCACAGCAGCAAAATACGTGATATCATCCAGGTTGTAAAAAAATTTATATTCACCTTCCCGTGTAAATTCGGAACGGGAATTGTTTTTCTTCCAATATATCAACGCGCCTAAAATGGGCGGATAGTTCGAAAAATAGACATTGGCGATAGAGAAAATATTATGGGACAAAGATTCATCATATACCGCTTTAATAAATTCGATTTTCTTAATTTTTAGCATGTTCGACCTCCATATACAGCTATTATATACTTTTTGGAGAAATAACGGGGTATAAATCGATGAAATCATTCAAGAAAAATGAACAAAAAGTCTTGTTTTATGTATACACGGTCCATCTTGTAAATTTTATGAAAGTTATATCATAATCATGATTCAATTGCAGTGAATATATTGAAATTTAACAAAATCTCCAATTTATGAAACCTGTAACCTATTTTTTTATTCTGAAACAGCTTTTCCTTTCCTTTTGTTCTCCGTCATACATATCCATTCATTTCCTTCGTATAATCCATTTCCCGCATCTTCCGGGCGCAAAACGCGCGTTCACCAGTGAGCTCATGTTGAAGCGTTTCTTTTGTTCGTTTATAATTCGCGATTATTTTCCGGTCTTGTTCAGCCGGTTCAATTTGATAGGAATGGGCATTTGTTGGAAGAGATGTTCATTAGATTTTCTTCTATAAATAAAATATAAATTTTTGTTTTGAACCTGGTACATATGACTCAGTTCGCATAAAAAAATCTGCATTTATTATAGTAACTTCAAAAATGGAGGTGAATGATGGCATGGAAAAACACTTGGAGTTTGATTTCGGCGAAAAAATTTATGTAACAGGCAACGGCTTCAACAATACGCAAGGAATTTTCATCGCATTCCAAAATAATTTCCTTGTTTGGGTTTCTTATGTGAACGGCGAGACTAGATTATTATCAACAGATACTACAGGCCTAACAATCGCTCGCTGATAATGGCATTTATATAAAGGAAGTCGGGATATCAGGGCCAGAACACCCTTCTTAGCCATGCGCCAGTTGGAAAACTGGCGCATATATTTTTTGGTACATAGATGGCAAAACGTTTGGCGAAATATCCCATAAAAACAGTTTCATGGTATATTAGGCAATGGAAAATTAAAGGAAAAGGTGATACGGATGAAGTTTGTTTTTACTTGAATGGAACCATAGTCTTTATAGGACAACCGATATCGGAAAAGATTTTAGATTCGTTGCAGAAGGTCAGGGAAGACGGCCATGAAATTGTCTTTGCTTCTGCAAGACCGATACGGGATATGCTGCCTGTTATCGATCATACATTTCATCAGTTGCCGATGATCGGGGGAAATGGTTCTCTGATTGGGAAGGAGGGGAAAGTGGTAAAAAGCCATCCTTTTCCGGAGCATGTGCTGAAAGAAATGAAACGGTTGATTGTTCGATACGAAGCCACGTATTTAATCGATGGGGAATGGAATTATGCTTATACAGGACCTCTCTTGGAGCTTTCAAATAAATATCGGTCTGTATCCGTGGGTTAAAATCTTTTTCAAGGAGAAAACAGGATGAAGAAGTCACCTAAATAATTGAAAATAAGAACATTTGTTCTTATAATGTTAAATGAGCATATATTCTATCTTGTAAACAGTTTTTCTTGGAGGGGGGATTGTGTGCCAAGAAAACGCGGAATTTCGGATGAAATGATCATTGAAATGTATACCAGCGGCAAGCCGGTGAAGGAAATTTGCGAAATGACCGGGCTTACGGATCGCGGTATCCGTTATGTATTAGAGAAAAATCAAGTAAAGAGAAGGAACGTGGGACAGCCGAGAAAACATAAGGTGAATGAGGATTTTTTCAAAGTTCGGACGGATGAAATGGCCTGGGTTTTAGGTTTGTTTGTGACAGATGGAACGGTCAATAACCGGTTAAACACGATTTATTTTTCTCAAAAAGAGGAGCGGATTTTGAAACTGATCGCCAACTATATGGAAGCGGATTATGTAATAGTTCCGCCGGGAAAAACAAGGACCGTGCCCGTTCTTGTCATCCATTCCCGTGAAATCAAAAGGGATCTTGAACGGTTGGGAATTACGGCGAACAAATCATTGTCCCTGAAATTCCCGCCAGTGCCCGATCAATATTTGCCTTCCTTTATCAGAGGCGTGATTGACGGGGATGGTTGGATTCAAGATAGAGGGTATGTTATGAACATCACTACTGCAAGTGCAGAATTTGCAAATGGCTTGTATAATGTTATTGTAGCATGGGAATTGAGATCTGAAATATCAATTGAAAAAACTAGGTCCGGCAGAGATATTTATCGTGTCTGGGTCAAAGGAAAAGACAGTCTTTCTAAACTGGCAAAAATCATTTATTCAAATTGCAGTGAAAATTTTATTCCGTATAAAAAAGAACGATTAATTCAATGGTTTAAAAAATAGGAGGTGGACTATTTTGTGGAAATTGGTAAATGGGAAATTATTACAAACTATTGATTCTTCAAGAATTAAATATAAAACTCGTATAAGCAAAGCCTTGTTGGATGATTTAAAAATCATGGCAGATAAGAATAATACTTATGTTGGATATTTACTTGAAAATGGCTTTGAAAATATATTAAAGGAGAATGCAATAACATTTGATAAAAAAAACCGTCCAAAAGATCGAGTAGAATTTCGTACAACATGTGATAAAGAATTGCTTGAGAGATTAAAAAAATTTGCAAAAGACCACCAATTGAATCTAAACGATGTTATTGAAGCAAGTGTTGCATACATAAACACAAATGATGTAAAACAAGAAAGTTGGAGATATAGAGTAGAATACGAAGGCGAATAGCGCCTTTTTTTATTCGGCAATATAGGGACCCCGACATAATATATCTTATCGGAAGTAATATCTCATAATCCAAGAATACTTCTAATAGTGAGACAGAAGAAGAATTCTTGTTCTTTTTTTGATTTTCCGACATTTTTTTCCGAAACCGATGTCAAATATTTGTTGCAAAATAATAATAATATAGCTTTTTAAGTTCGATCAAAATATGCAGTATAATAATTTTATGATTTTAAATCCACTATTTTCATCAAATTATTATTACCTGAAATCAATGTTCTGTTTTCCAATAGTCATTTCCGCATTATTTTTTTCAATTTTACCTATTAAATATTTATTTGTTCCCTTTTATCTGCACTACATTTGATCCTTTTGTTGTTTTCACGCAAAAATTTTCTCTTTTAATCAATTTTTTTCGCAAAAAAATTTGAATAATATATAGAAAAAGTATTGCAATTTTGTGAACCGCTCTATAAAATTGAAATTGTAAAATTCTTAAACTAGAATTTTACGAACATGATACAGAAAAAACGTTCAATTTTAAAGGGGGTATGTTTATGGCGAGAGAAAACGGTAAAAATATCGACTACGAAAAAATCGCCAAGTCGGAATCGTTCAGACAGCTTTCCAAAAAGAAAAATTCCTTTCTCTGGACGATCACAGCAATTTTCTTCATTCTTTACATGTTGCTACCAGTCTTGACATCTTACACGAAAATCTTGCATCAAAAAGCATTTGGGGAAATTACTTGGGTATGGATTTATTCTTTCGGTTTGTTCGTTATGACTTGGGGACTGGCACACTTCTATGTTTCAAGAGCAAACAAATATGACAAAGATGCTCAATCAATCATTGATGAATTCGAAAGGGGTGCTGGTCAATGAGTATTACTTCCATTGTAATGTTCTTAGCAATTGTTGCAGTTACATTATATGTCACTTATTGGGCTTCCAAAAGAACGAGCACCGCAACTGATTTCTATACAGCAGGCGGCGGTCTTAAAGGTTGGCAAAACGGTCTGGCTATTTCAGGGGACTACTTATCAGCGGCATCATTCTTAGGGATTGCAGGTTCCGTTGCATTATACGGATATGATGGTTTCTACTACTCTATCGGATACTTGGTGGCTTACCTGGTAGTTCTTTATATCGTTGCCGAGCCATTACGTAACCTTGGTAAATTCACATTGGCCGATATGATCACAGCACGTTTTGATATGGCTAAAGTTCGCGGAGCTGCCGCTTTAAGTACAATCGTTATCGTATTGTTCTACATGATTGCACAAATGGTTGGTGCAGGAGCACTTATTCAGTTATTATTCGGTATTCCTTATTGGGTTGCTGTATTAATCGTTGGTGTCATGATGACAATCTACGTATTGTTCGGTGGTATGACAGCCACTTCTTGGGTACAGATTATTAAAGCTTGTCTATTGATGTTTGGTACTGTTATTATTTCTTTCTTAGTATTATTGAAATTTGATTTCAGTATTGTCAGAATGTTCTCAGAAATGACAACTGCCACTGAAGCTGGAGAAGCATATTTGAATCCGGGATTGCTTTATACGAGCGGTATCAATACAATTTCCACACTATTGGCGTTAGTATTGGGTACTGCAGGACTTCCGCACATCCTAATGCGCTTCTTCACAGTAAAAGATGCCCAAACAGCGCGTTCATCTGTAATTTGGGCTACATGGATCGTTGGTCTTTTCTATGTATTGACAATCTTCTTAGGATTCGGAGCAGCTGCATTCGTTGGTAAAGATACAATTGTTGCCGCAAACCCTGCTGGTAACATGGCTGCACCGTTGCTTGCGGAAGCTTTAGGTGGAGACATCCTGTTCTCATTCGTATCCGCCGTTGCATTCGCGACAATCTTGGCGGTAGTTGCAGGTTTGGTACTTTCCGGCGCTTCTGCCCTATCTCACGACATCTATGGCCAAATCATCAAGAAAGGCCAAATTACAGAAAAACAACAAGTTATCGCAGCTCGTATCGGTTCATTAGTCATTTCAGTAATTTCCATCTTATTGGCATTAGGTGCACAAACACTTAACGTTGCGTTCCTGGTATCATTAGCATTCTGTATTGCAGCATCTGCTAACTTACCAGTTATTATCTATACAATCTACTGGAAACGCTTCAATTCAAATGGAGCTGTATGGGCTATCCTTGGTGGTTTGATTACTGCATTAGTACTTGTGGCAATTTCACCAAACGTATGGAACCCAGAACCAGGTAAAGCCATTTTCGTGGGTACACCACTTGTAAGCTTAACAAACCCTGCGATTGTTTCCGTACCTGTTGGTTTCATCTGCGGATGGCTTGGTACAGTCTTCTCTAAAGAAGCGGATTACGCAAAATACAGCGAAGTTGAAGTTCGCGCACAAACTGGTATTTCAGTAAGCAAAGTCTCCCACTAATTGAATCGCTTACATTCATCCTTATCTTTCTATTTTCCTTGAGTAGTAATACTCAAGGATTTTTTTGTACAGCCAATACTATTCAAAACCAGGTAAGTTGGGGAGGGGGTTGAATAGTTGCCCCTCCCCTTCCCTACTCTCTCGATAATATGACAATAGTAAACAGAATCAATAAAGAACCAAGCCAATCCATCCATCCGAAAGGCACCCCTAAAAAGACGACGGAAGTGAAAGCGGCAGATAATGGTTCGGCACAGGCAAGCAGGCTCGTTTCTGAAGCAGTCAAATATTTTAAACTATCCAAATAGAAATAGAATGCCAAGACTGTTCCACAAATCACGACAAACAAAAAGGCAAAGTTTGTTGTCCAATGCCATTGTCCTTCAAATTGCCAAGGGGCTCTGATGAAGCTGAAAACAATCCCCGCCACCATCATTCCCCATCCGATCGTGATAAATGATCCCCATTTTTTCAATAATTCAATGGGATAAATGGTGTAAAAAGCCAATCCGAATGCGGATAAGATTCCCCAAATAAAGGCCTCTTTCGAAATCGTCAACACATCCATTTTTCCATGGGTTACAAGCAAAAACGTTCCGATGAGAGCCGAAAAAACGGCGATCAGCTCTTTGACTGTCGGTAAACGCTTCGCAATCAGAACATAATACATCGTCACCAAACCTGGTCCTAAATATTGCAAAACGGTGGCTGTTGCGGCATTGCCATGGGCGATGGCCGTTAAATATGTATATTGGACTCCTATCATCCCGACAATTCCAAAAATCACTAACCGGATGGCATCCCTTTTTTGCTTCCATATGTCAAAAATGTGGTTTCCCTCATTTCTATAAGCAATCGCTAACAACAAGGATCCGGCAAGCAACAGGCGGCAGGTGGTAAACCATTCTGTATTGATATGTAAATGTTGAAACATATACTGGGAAACAGTTCCGGAAATGCCCCAAAACAACGCGGCGATAATCACTAAGAAAATCCCTTTCGAACGCGCTTCAAAAGTTAAATAGAATTTTCCCATCTTATACTCCTCCAGATTTATCCATATAAAAATAGTAAAACCTTTTCTTACTTTTTTCAATGACAATGAAAGCCGCCTAGAATCCGGATATGATCTAGACGGCAAAAATCCTGTCAAAATATTTTTCTTTATCACTATTCTTTCCGGTTCTCATCACTAAACGGCGGACGGCATTGGTTCATATATGGATTATTGTTCTTTATTTTCATCTTGTTCGGGATGAAGGATCTTCACAAACAATAAATCGCCATCACTATTTACATCAAATTTCAGTGAGCCGTTCGAATAGCGGTCGGAAATCGGAAGATCCGATACTGCCATTGTTTCTTGAACCTGTTTGATTGTTGACATCACGATCGTATCGTCTTGATGAACAACAGAAACATCAAAAATGCGGTGAGGATTTTTCTTCAATTCTTTCAAAATGACTAATCCGCGTTTGGCTCTTCCCGTTTGCTCAATTTCCGATAAACTCATCCGTTTGATGGCTCCGCGTTGGGTAACGACAATCATCTCGGAATTTTCTTCAATGACATTGACAGCCGCAAGGAAATCTTCGTCTTTTAGATTGATTCCCTTTACTCCTCCTGTTTTTATTCCCGTTACCGGAATTTCCTCAATGTCAAATCGAACCGTATAACTCAAATATGAAGTAAGAATGATTTCTTTTCCAGGAGTCACCAAGTTTGCATAAATCATTTCATCATCATTTTTCAAATTCATCGTTTTGATCGGTTTTGAGTAACGGGTTACTTGATATTCATTAAGTTTCGACAATTTCACTTGCCCCTGTTTTGTCGCTGTTAAAATGAAGAGATTTTCATCCTCAAAGTTTTCAACCCCAACGGCGCCGACAACCTTTTCTCCCTCTTCAATAGGAACGATGCTTGATATGTGTTGTCCCAAGTCCTTCCAACGAATTTCCGGCAGTTCGTGAACCGGTTGAAAAATGTAATTTCCTTTATTCGTGAAGATGAGAAGAAAATGCTGTGTATTCAATGTGTTTTCATACAGCAAATAATCCGATTCCTTCATTGCAATATCTTCCGGACTGGAAGCCGCATAGGAACGAAGGCTTGTCCGCTTTACGTAGCCATCTTTTGTCACGGTCACAACAAAATCTTCACTTGGTATTAATACATCAAGGGATACTTTGATCTCTTTGATTTCCGCCTGGATTGTGGAAAGGCGGGGCTCGGCAAATTGTTTACGCAACTCCAGAATTTCTTTTTTGATCACTTTAATTAACTCTTTTTCGCTGCTTAATATTTTTGTCAGCTTTTCAGTTGTTTTTTGCAATTCTTCATGCTCTTTTTGCAATTGCGTAATATCTGTGTTCGTCAAACGGTAAAGTTGCAAGTTGACAATCGCTTCCGCCTGTTGTTCCGTAAACTGGAACTTCACTTGCAGGTTGTTTTTGGCATCCTTCTTATCTTTGGAAGAACGAATGGTTTGAATGACATCATCAAGTATGGATAATGCTTTGATTAATCCTTCAACGATATGTAGCCGGTCTTTTGCTTTTTGCAGGTCATATTTCGTTCTTCTTGTCACGACATCCTTTTGATGATCGATATATGCATCCAGCATGAGTGGAAGCGTCATCATAGTCGGACGGCGATTATGGATGGCGATCATATTAAAGTTATACGTGATTTGCAAATCCGTATTTTTATAAAGGTAGTTTAAAATGGCTTCCCCATCTACATCTTTTTTCAACTCAATGACGATCCGAAGCCCCACTGTCCGGTCCGATTCATCCCGTACATCCGCAATTCCCTCAAGCCGTTTGTCAAAGCGCATTTCATCGATTTTCTTAACAAGCAAAGCTTTATTGACATCATAAGGGATTTCTGTAATGACAATTTGTTCTTTTCCGCCTCTGATCGGTTCGATCGTCACTTTGGAACGGATAATGATTTTTCCTTTTCCAGTTTCATAGGCTTTTTTGATGCCATCAATCCCTTCGATGATGGCGCCAGTCGGAAAGTCCGGCCCTTTGATGACAGTCATTAAATCATCCACGGTGCAATCCGGACGATCAAGCCGCATCAATACACCATCCAGCACTTCCGCCAAGTTGTGGGGAGGAATATCCGTGGCATAACCGGCAGAAATCCCTGTGGCACCGTTCACAAGCAAGTTGGGCAGTTTCGCAGGGAGTACTGTCGGTTCCACATCCTGGTCATCAAAATTTGGAACAAAATCGACCGTTTGTTTATCGATATCTTTCAGCATTTCGATTGCCAATGCGGAAAGGCGTGCTTCCGTATAACGCATCGCTGCGGGAGGGTCGCCATCAATGGAACCATTGTTTCCGTGCATCTCAATCAATGGATAGCGGGCTTTCCAGTCCTGGCTGAGGCGCACCATCGCTTCATATACGGAAGAATCCCCGTGGGGATGGTAATTCCCGATTACGTTCCCGACCGTTTTGGCGGATTTTCGGAATGGTTTATCATGGGTGTTCCCTTCCCGATACATCGCATAAAGAATTCTCCGTTGCACCGGTTTTAACCCATCCCGTGCATCAGGAATGGCACGATCTTGAATAATGTATTTACTGTAACGGCCAAAGCGGTCACCGATTACATCTTCCAAAGTCAGTTCGTGAAATCGTTCGGTTAGCGCCATTATTCTTCCTCCTTATACTGGATGAAATCAGGTACCAATGTATTCGTATCCTCTTCCATCCCAAAGTCTACATGGGATTCAATCCACTTGCGGCGTGGTTCCACCTTGTCTCCCATCAATGTTGTCACACGGCGTTCTGCCCGGGCACCGTCTTCAATCGTCACGCGGATCAAGGTTCTTGTTTCAGGATTCATCGTCGTTTCCCAAAGCTGGTCCGCATTCATTTCACCGAGACCTTTATAACGTTGGATGACGTACCCTTTCCCGACTTTTTTGATTTTTTCCTGCAACTCCCGTTCTGTCCAAGCGTATTCAATGATTTCTTTCTTGCCGGTGCCCTTTGACACTTTATAAAGGGGCGGCAACGCCAAATACACTTTTCCCGCCTCAATCAATGGGCGCATGTAACGGTAGAAAAATGTGAGCAGCAGCACTTGGATATGGGCGCCATCCGTATCCGCATCGGTCATGATGATAATTTTATCGTAGGCTGCATCTTCAATGTTGAAGTCCGGACCAGCGCCTGCACCGATCGTATGAATGATCGTTGCAATCTCTTCATTTTTCATGATATCCGTCAGTTTTGCCTTTTCTGTATTGATGACTTTCCCCCGTAAAGGCAATATGGCCTGAAAAGTACGGTCCCGTCCCTGTTTTGCCGATCCGCCTGCCGAATCCCCTTCCACAAGGAATAATTCATTCTTTTTTGGATTGCGGGATTGGGCCGGCGTCAGCTTGCCCGAAAGTATGGTTTTTTCTTTTTTGCCCTTTTTGCCGCTTCGAGCTTCTTCGCGGGCTTTTCTCGCCGCTTCACGGGCCTGTTGGGCACGGATCGCCTTGCGGACAAGGGTTGCGGATAATTCGGCATTTTCCTCTAAAATATAAAGCAATTTTTCGGATAATACAGACTCCACTGCCGTACGGGCTTCCGGCGTTCCAAGTTTGCTTTTTGTCTGCCCTTCGAATTGCAGCAAACTTTCCGGAATGCGGACGGAAATGATGGCTGAAAGGCCTTCGCGAATATCCGATCCTTCCAGGTTTTTGTCTTTTTCTTTCAATAGACCGACTTTGCGGGCATATTCATTAAAAATCCGTGTCAAAGCCACCTTCGCCCCCGTTTCATGGGTGCCGCCATCGCGGGTGCGCACATTGTTAACGAAGGATAAAATCGTTTCCGAATAGCCGTCGTTGAATTGAAAGGCAAATTCCACTTCGATTTCATCATGAATCCCTTCCACATATTTCACGGGATGCATGACATCTTTTTCTTCATTCAAATATTCCACAAACGCCTGGATGCCGTTTTCGTAATAAAATACTTCATGCTTTCCTTCTTCCCGTTCATCGATCAATTCCACTTTCAATCCTTTTAACAGAAAAGCGGATTCCCGAAGACGTTCCGCCAATGTATCATAATTGAATTTTGTCGTGGAAAAAATCGTGTCATCCGGAAGAAAATGCACCAGTGTTCCCGTTTCTTTTGTATCCCCGATGATTTCAAGGGTCGTCACCGGTTTTCCGCCATTTTCAAAACGCTGGCGATGGATTTTCCCGTCACGATATATAGTGACTTCAAGAAATTTGGAAAGGGCATTTACAACGGAAGATCCTACACCGTGCAATCCACCGCTTGTTTTATATCCCCCTTGTCCAAACTTCCCTCCGGCATGTAAAATCGTAAAAATGATTTCCGGAGTGGGTTTCCCCAATTTATGCATTCCGGTTGGCATTCCGCGGCCATAATCCCGCACGCTGACCGAATTGTCTTCATGTATTTTTACGATGATATGCGATCCAAATCCGGCAAGGGCTTCATCGACCGCATTGTCGACAATTTCATAAACCAAGTGATGAAGTCCCCGGCTGTCAGTGGATCCAATATACATCCCTGGACGTTTCCGTACTGCATCCAAACCTTCCAATACTTGAATGGCATCAGCATCATATCTGAGTTCCGGTTGATTTATTGCCAAAAGTAATCCCTCCACATACAAACATCCGTTCTGTATCACTAATCGTACTGAGAATATACGCATCTGTCAATAACTAGCACGTTAGAGCATCTTTATCATTTTAACAAATCCTTTCAAATAAAAAAGGAGTTTTATGAAGAAAACCCGTACACTTTTCAAGATTTACGATTCGAGAATATCGAAAATGTCTTTTCGACGGATGATTTTGCAGTTATTTATTTTACTTTGTATACCATATATAATAAATAAAACATTTCTTTCATTCCCGATATAGTTCACAATTTCCTCCTTTTATCACCGTTTTTTTTGAAAAAGTTTTTCATCAATGCCGAAAAAGAGAAATTACACTTTCTCAAAGAAGCGAAAAAGTGTAAAATGATTATCGCTAAAAAAATAGTAAAAATTGAAAGGAATCAAGATATGATTAATGTATTGGCAATCATCTGTGCGTATTTAATCGGTTCGATTCCGTCTGGTTTATGGATTGGAAAAATTTTTTATAAAACAGACATCCGGGAACATGGAAGCGGAAATTTAGGAGCCACCAACACTTTCCGAGTGTTAGGGAAAAAAGCGGGAATTGTTGTAACCGTTATGGACATATTAAAAGGTACCATTGCTACGCTATTGCCGACTTTCTCTTATTTCAGCGATACCGGCGTGCATCCTCTTATTTTGGGGGCAATCGCCGCTTTTGGACATATGTTCCCGATATTTGCCGGTTTCCGGGGCGGGAAAGCCGTCGCCACATCCGGAGGGGTGTTGCTTGGATATTCCTGGCCATTCTTTGTGTTCCTTGTGATTGGATTTTTGATTCTATTAAAAATCACCAAAATCGTCAGCTTGTCTTCCATGCTCATTTCGCTCATCGCCGTCGTTTATAGTATTATTTATTGGATTGTGACAGGTGATTATGCATTATTTATAATGGTTGTGATATTGGCGTCATTCATTATCTACCGCCACCGCTCCAATATTAAACGCATCAAGGAAGGCACTGAGCCGAAAGTGAAATGGTTATAATGTTACTTGAAAGGATTTGGTTGGGGGAATGAAAATCGTCATTTCAGAGGAAGCATTATCTTGGTTCAAGGAAGAAATGGAAGCAACGGCAGGTGATTATATCCGGTTTTATGCCCGCTATGGCGGTTCATCTCCTTTTCATGAAGCTTTTTCCCTTGGGATGAATCGGGAACAACCCCATGATATCGGCATTGAAACGGTCATTGATGATATCCATTTCTATATTGAAAAAGATGATGTATGGTTTTTCAATGAACATGATTTATACGTTACTGTCAATCCGGAAACGGAGGAACTGGAATATAGTTATAAAAATTAAAAAAGAAGCGGATCTGAAAGCACGCCAAAAGATCCGCTTCTTTTTTTTATTGGACTAAAATTTCTCAATATCAATCACATGTTTGTCGTACCCAAGGGCAATCACCATATCGTTGTACGCGACCAGCACTTCCTTATATAAAACATGCACTTGCTCTACATTCACTTCCCCGTCATCTTCATAACGGGCTGCATCGAATTGGCTGCTGAATTCATCCAACTTCAGTTTTAATGTATCCACTTCCTTCGATTGTCTCGCTTCCTCGCTGGCATATGTATAAACATTAAATGAATGATGGTTGGCAGTGAATTTCTCAATCAATTCAGCCCGTTTGCTTCCTTTCTTGGATGCAACATTTTTCAATTGTTTCATCAGTTCCATGACGTTTTGACTTTGATTGATAAGCGTTTCTACCATATTCATCCTGAATTCCCCCCCAAAAAAAACTCACAGTTTTCGAAATCTATTTTCAAACACAATATTAATTATAAAAAAAGAAATTTCAATTGCAAAATAAAAAGGAAACTGGCCAGTCGCCAGTTTCCATATGATCATTAGACTTCCCCGTTTTCACGGGCAGCCGCTTCTTCCTTCACTTCTTTTCGGAAACCTTCAATCGCTTTTTTTCGCCGTTCATTTTTCGCTTTGATCTTTTCTCTTTCTTCAGGTCCGGCAAATTCCACACTTGCTTCTGCTTCACGGTAATTTTCGATTGTATTTTGAATCATGTTCTGTAATTTTTCCACATTATCGGAACGGTCGTCAGGTTTCGGTTTGCGGTTTGTCATTGCCATCTCTCCTCCTTTTTTATTGTTCAGTCTTATTTTGAGTTGATTCAGAGGAACTATGAAATGAAATTTTAAGGGGATTCATCGTTTTTTGCCAATTCATTTTGCATCAATTCCGCATATTCTTTGGACGTCCTGATAACGACAGTAAGGGAACCCGGCCTGTAATACGTTTGGATGAGGAAAGGGACTCCCGTCGTATTAATAAATTGGAAATCCAATCCCCCATAAAAGGAAACCGTTGCGTCTCTCCCTTTTGGGACATATCCCACATCCTTTGAATGATGATGTCTTTCAATGATCTCCACTGACAGCTGATCAACAGCATTGAATAAAGTGGATGAAGTTTGGCAGATTCCCCCGCCGATTCCCATGACCAACTTTCCGTTGACAATTTCCGGAGCCATTTGATAGCCATTGGCAATTTCTCTTGGCCCCACGATGGAATTGAAAGAGAATTTGTCCCCGCTTCCGACGATCACATTATGGATGGCGGCCGCCGAAATTTCGATATTTTTGCTTCTGCCCGTCTGATTCGGGTTGAAACGGGTGGTATAAGTGGCAATCACCACTTCCTTCAAATGAAGCACATCCGTTGGCCGATAATTGCTTTCGGTCACTTTTAACGGAATTTCGATTCTGCCTCCTGTAAAAGCCCGCTTTAATACCTCTTCAGTCAATAAGGAGGCATTGATTTCCGTTTTCGGTGTGCCTTTGATGATTTCGCCATCGGTATCAATCCGATCCAGTGTCATTTCTTTAAAATATTTTGGTTGAATTTCCTGAATCCAATTTTCCACTTCTTCCTTGAAAATCCTTACGTCCAGTTCAATCCAATAATCTTCAGGATGAAAAGTGTGTATGACTTCTTTGGTATAAGGATCAATGAGATCGATCTTTCTTTCTCCGGTAAGTGGCAATATCGAGTCAAAATAAGCACCGGTTGCAACCGGCTGCTTGAAAAAGGTCAGTAATAGCAAAAGGATTAAACTTCTTTTCATCAATGGTTCCACACAACCCAATCTTTTTGTTATGTATTGTTCCCCGATTCAATTGACTCATACAAAAAAAGAAGGCGATATTTTCTTGCGCCTTCTTGGAATGAAAATTTGCTGGCAGTCCAGAATAAAATTTAAATTTCTGAGTGGATGTATTCAAGGACCATCTTTTGGGCTTCATCGGCGATTTCCTGCATCGTGCCAAGTTCTTGTTCTGTAGCGGAAGCAATTGCCGAAATGCTTCCGGATGTTTCGAATGGGATGTTTAATCTTCCTTCAACATGCTGAACGATTCTTCCCGCATATTCTTTGTATTATTATTAAAAATTTGCTTTTTATATCAAATTTGATTACTTGAATAAAGGGAAAATTCCCATAACAAATAAAAATTCCCCCTAACCTTTTCCTATAACTGTTGAACAGCGTTTATTTCATCAACATGTTTACAATTATTTTTGTAAACTTCATTTACAAAATCCTTGTATCTAATATAACATTTCAAATAAACGGCTGTCCGCCAAGTTCGTATCAATAGGACATGTTCTTGAATTTCTTCCGTATTGCCAAATCCAGACATTTCCTTCACAAGGCACTTTCGCCGGATCAAATTTTGGGGCCAATTGTGCTTTTGTCACCCCCGGATCAGGCTCCGCACTCCATAAGATGGCCTGATTCGCCACCAACGGATCTTGATTGACCGCCTCGCAATAGGCTTTTGCAAAGTTTCCTTCCGTCGGATCGTGATAAAAGCCCGGTTTAAAATCCGTATTATACATGTAATTGACATATCCACGGATCCAACTGCCATCCACATCAAAAAAACGTTCGACATTGGCGAAAATCGGTGTTCCCTTCCGGATGCCAAGCCTTTTTGCATGATAAGAGGCAAACATCGCCACCACTCTTCCTTCATTTTCCCCTACCGCTCTTTTAAAATCGTTGTAGATTGGCAGCAATTTTGTACCACTATTATGGAGCAGTTCAATTTCTTCCCGATCCAAACCTTCTGATGCCCCTTCGACACGGGTCAAATATCTTCCCCAAAACTCCGGCTTCCCGTAATTGTTCAAAACACAATTATAAAGGTCTGTCGTCACTTTTTGCGATGAATCAACACCCCAATGATAAGTAACCACTTGCGTACCTCTTTTCTATTTATGTTTCCATATTTATATATATTGAACAACTTGATTAATTGTTCATGGAAATGAAAAATGAGGGCCGAATCAGCCCTCACGTCATGACAATCACCCAATCCTATATTTTTGTAAAAATGATGCCCAACAGCGCGGTGATAACACCAATAATCTGATAAGTTTTGAGCCTTTCGTGGAAGATCAGGCAACTTCCGCAAACGACCACCAAACAGCTTAACGAAACGATGGAGAAAACTATGCTTGCGATTCCTTTTTGCAAAGCGAAGAAATAGCAGCTGTAGGCGATCACGCTCAACAAACCGACAACGGCGCCCACTTTCAATTCGGAAGGCTGCCAGTTTTCTTTTTGGACAAGACTATTTGCAATCAAATAAACCGCCCCGCCGCCATACATGCAAATTAAAGTATTGAGCGGCTCAATATGCAAATAAGTCGATGCTTTCATCAAAATTCCTAGAATCCCTAATGACAGAATGGCGAGGCAAATTCTGATCATCCAAGGCAAATATTCCGCATGCACATTGCTTGAAGGCGAATATTGAATCACCACGGCGGAGCACAACATGATGATAATGCCCGTCCATTGCAAAACGGTGATATGTTCATGGAATATCAACGCGGCACTTAAAATCGGAATAATGGTGTTCAAACTGATGAGCGAACTGGTGATGCTTGCCGGCCCTTTTTCGAAGGCTTTGGACATTTGGATGTTGCCGTTCGTATTTAATATGCCGATCAATGCCCCCAGAACGATTGTCGCCAAGTTCATTGCATGGATTCCCGTCATCAGGCCATAGCCCAAAGCCAACAAAAAGGCGATCAAATAAAAATAAAGCTGGATATGTATTTTCGAGTACCCTTTTGTCGTACTCCACTTGAAAATCATATTATTCGTTCCAAAGCAAAACATTGTGGCCAATGCCGCCCCTATCCACATATGTATGCACCTCTCTAGATGTAGTCCATCCTATTTTAGGTGCTGTTGCATAAAAAATTCAATCATTAAACATTCAATAATCTCCATCATTTATTCTCCGATTTTCTTTTTTCGGAATTTTGCTTACCCCATTTTCCGATAAAAAGCCCCACAAAAGCGAGTGATTTTGGATGTCGCCATATGGTAACATACAAGGGAATGTACAACGATGGAAAGGAAACGGCGCCGATGAAAATCATAAAATTGGTGGACAAAAATCATCCGATCTTTGAAAAAATATGCGAATGGAATTATCACTGGTGGGGATTAAGGGACGGAAAGAGTTTCGAAGAGGTGCGGTCCAATTTGGAACATTCATTAAATGAAGTGCGGTTGCCCCAAACCTTTGTCGCAATGATTGGGGATGAACCTGCAGGCATGTACCAACTGGCCATGTTTGATGATTTGGAAAGCAGGCCGGATCTGTATCCTTGGTTGATCAATGTTTATGTGGATGAAAAATTCCGGGGAAAAAACGTTTTCCGCACATTAATGAACACCGTCAATGAAAATGCGAAAAAAGCGAATTTAAACGAACTGTACTTATATACAAAGCACATGGGATTATATGAAAAATTCGGTTGGAAGTTCATCGGGGAAGTCCAGACGTTTCGGAAAGATTCGCCGATCGAGCGATTATATAAATTAGAAATTCAATAAGCCTAACGATAAAAGAGGATAATTCATATGAGATTATCCTCCCAACCTTCTTTGGAACCCCGAACAGCTATCCAATTAGCCGGTCATCCAGCTCCATTAAAACTTCTTTCGCTTTCCCTTCCAAAATGCAATCGAAATAAGATGCGTGGGAAGCCGCTTCTTTATTAATGTAGACCTTCTTCCCTTTCGTCATCATCGGAAGCTGATTGACCGGATACACTTCCAGGCTTGTTCCGATCACGATGACGACGTCCGCACTTTGAATATTGGATAAAGCGCTTCTCCAAGCATTCTCTGGCAGCATTTCACCAAAAAGGACGACATTCGGCCTCAAATAGCCTTGGCAATGGGCGCAGCGTTCTTTTGCCAAAAAGGCTTCTTTTGAAGCATCTCTTCCGCAAGAATGGCAGCGGAACGTATAAATTGAGCCGTGCAGTTCGTCCACCTTCCTGCTTCCCGCCTTGGAATGAAAACCGTCCACATTCTGGGTGGCAATATGATGAAGAATCCCTCTTTTCTCCCAATCCGCCAGAATGTAATGGCCTTTGTGGGGAGAACATTTATCAAGCAATTGAATTCTCATGGAATAAAATTCATGAAACAGAGGGTAATTGGATTCTAACGCATCCACCGTCGCCACTTGCTGGGGATCCGTTTTCGTCCACCAACCGGATGCGGAACGGAAATCAGGAACTCCGCTTTCTGTAGACATGCCGGCGCCAGTCAACACGACTGTTTTTTTCGATGACTGAAGCCAATTGACAACCGTTTCGATTTTGCTCAAATCTCCCACTCCTCTCCCTTATTCTTACCAATATTTATCTCATAAATAGTTCTCGTTGAAAATAAAAAAGTTTGGCCGAATGATGATGCCGATCAACTGCCATCCCGTCAACATTTTGTAAGAACCATACTTTGAAAAGTTTTAACCAATTTTATGCTCTCTGCTAAAATATAGGTAATCACCCCTGTTACTGGAGGACTAGTATCATGACGACTTTCATCGTATTGATTTTCCTTGTATTATTAAACGCCTTTTTTGCCGCATCTGAATTTGCGCTTGTGGAATTGAATGAAATAAAAATAAAAAATTTGGCGGAAAAAGGCGACCGTAAAGCAAAATTATTGGATAAATTAATTTCCGAACCGAGCCGTTTTTTAAGCACCATCCAAATCGGGATTACATTGGCGGGTTTCTTGGCAAGCGCCTTCGCTGCAGATAATTTTTCGGACCGTTTTGCCCAAGTTTTATTTGACCTGGGCATCCCTTTATCCCTGGAAGTGCTCGATATTCTTTCCGTTATCGTCATTACTGCCGTTTTATCTTATTTTACCCTCGTATTTGGGGAACTGGTGCCGAAAAAAATCGCATTGCAGCGGTATGAAAGTGTTGCCAATATGGTGGCATTGCCACTGACGTTGATTTTTTATGTATGTTATCCACTTGTAAAAGTGCTTAGTTTTTCAACGAATGCAGTTCTTCGTCTGTTGAAAATGAATGAGAAAGTCATCCGTGAAGAGGCTACGGAAGAACAAATCCGGATGATGGTCGAATTGGGCGATATTCAGGGAACCATCAAAAAAAGCGAAAGCAGAATGATCCAAAACGTATTTGAATTCAATGACAAATCGGTAATGGATATTTTCACCCACCGGGTAGATATCGTTGCCATCCCGATGGAAGCGACTTTGGAAGAAACGTTGGCAATTGTCAATGAAAACCAATATACCCGCTATCCCGTTTATGAAGAAGATATCGATCATATCGTTGGAATTTTGCATGTGAAAGATTTATTGCTTCATTTGAACTGGGGGACAAAACCGTTTAATTTGAGGGAAATATTGCGAAAACCAACCTTTGTCATCGATTCGCTAACAATCGATATATTGTTCCAAACGATGAAAAAGAGCAATGTTCATATGGCCATTGTTATTGATGAATACGGTGGTACAGAAGGATTGGTGACGATAGAAGATGTCATTGAAGAAATCGTGGGGGAAATCCATAGCGAAACCCATGAAGAAGAAAAGGAAATTAAAAAAATTGCTCCAAATCAATATTTGATTAAAGGAATCACCCATTTATATAAAATTGAAGATGAATTGGGGATCCATCTGCCATCCGAGGATTTTGACACGCTCAACGGCTTTTTGCTGGAACAATTGGGACGGTATCCAAAACAAAATAAAGTCATCGAATATGAAAACTTGAGGTTCCAAATCCTCGAATTTGAACAAAATCGGATTGAAATGGTCATTTTAACGATATTGGAAAAGGACAAAAAAGAAGCGGAAAAATAAGGGAAGTCCAATCCGGCTTCCCTTTTGATTTGATGTCACAACACATGTGAAATGAGGGATGGAACAGACAAAAATTCCGCAGTGATGTCGTAACCTCGCATATAATCCGGCGAACCAGGAAAATTTTGCATAAACCCGTGAACATTTCCATCAAAGCGTACGAGCCTTACATCAGCACCGGCTTTCCGCAAATTCTCTGCATAATGTTCTCCTTCATCGCATAACGGATCATATTCTGCCGTCAAGATTAAGGTGGGCGGTATTTGTGTTAAATACTTATTATTTTCGTAAAGGGGCGCATAATAGGAAATAGATGTATCATGTTCGGAGAAATTCAAAGAATGCATTGTGAGATCAAGGCCGTATTTTCCATTAAAAAGCATTCTTGAAAAATGGGGGCTGTTCTTCACCTGATCATTGAAATCAATGATGGGATAAAACAATATCTGCTTCTTAAATCGAAAATCGCCTTGAATAATGAAATTCAGAACAATCCTTGCGGCAAAATGGGCGCCGATGCTTGGCCCGCCGATTGCCATTTCTTCTGAAAGGCCTCCCAATTCTTCGGCATGATCAACAATCCACTTCGCCACAACGTCACATTGCCGGAACATGTTCGAAGCGTTTTCATTGGTGCAATAATCGACCGCAACCACTTTAAAACCCGATAAAGAACAGATCAACCGGCAACTGACATCATGGCTTTCGACACCGCCAGGAATAAAAGTTCCTCCGTGGAGAAAAACCAATATTGGATGTCTCTTTTTTCCATTCGGTTCATAAATACGGATTGGAACTTGCATATTCCCTATCGAAACGAGTCGATCTTCCACATTAAACACTTTCGGGCGTTTTTCCAGAGGCGGGTTTTTCACTTCAATGCCCGTTTTTCTTGCCTTCGGATATTGTTGAAAATACTGTTCGATATACAAATGAATCGGCACTTTCTCACTCCTTTCTTTTTACATAAATGTGATGAATTGCTCCATACTAATCCAAACACCTTATCTTTAGAATGTCCAAAGGTGGAATGGATATGACAAAAAGAAAAAGCTAAGTATAGCCACTGTATACTCAGCTTGAAAAATTTGTGATGATTATTGTACCGGCTCCCATTCAATAAATGTGATTTCAGGCATGTACTGCATCATATGGGATTTGATTTCTTCATAAATCCCTTGGGCATTTTGCAGTTCATCGTTGGTAACGCTATATAATGGAAGAATTTCATAATTTCTCCAACGTTGAAACTTTACATAAGTTGGAAGCAACTGGGGATCCATGACTTCAATCGTTGAACGCTCTTTGCCAAACTCGTCATAAGTGACCGTCTTCTTCACATCCAATTGCAAAATGGCTCCAATACGTGTATAAAGCCGATCTTGTCCGGATAAAAAATTGCCTAACGAATGAATGACAAAGGTTTGATTCCCTTTTTCCCCTGTGTACCATTTCGCCGGCTGCAATACATGGGGATGGTGGGCAAAAACGATATCGGCACCATAATCAGCCAAATGTTGGGCAATCTCATCCTGGAAATCATTGAATTGGCGCTCATATTCATTCCCCATATGTACATTCACGACAACCACATCAGAAATTTCCTTTGCCCGTTGGATATCCTCTTTCATTTTTTCCAAATTTATATAATTGACTAAATAATCCTTGCCTGGAGGCGCGGAAATCCCGTTTGTCCCGTATGTATACCCTAAAAAAGAAAAGGTGATATGATTTTTCGTTATCGTTTTGATAATTTTTGATTCCTCTTCTGTTGCGGCACACCCAACATAGATGATACCGATCTGGTTCCAATAGTTGGTTGCATTCAGTATGGCACGCTCCCCACGATCGAGTGTATGATTGTTGGCCATATTCACCACATCCACACCCGAATCTTTCAATGCGTCGCCGATTTCAAACGGGCTGTTGAATTGAGGATAACTGGAAAGCCCCAATTCTTTTCCACCGATAATACTTTCCGAGTTCGCCACCGTGATATCCGCACTTTCCAAATAAGGCTTCACCTCACGGAACATTTTGGTGAAATCGTATTGTTGATTCCCGATGGATGCATCTTTATAGACAGAATTATGTAATAAAATATCGCCGACCGCCGAAATGGTTGCGGTATATGTCACCGGAGCATCGGGTACAGTTGGAGGCTCTTCCGTTTCTATTTTTGGCGGGGATGAAATATCCGAAGCATTTTCCGAATCTATGTTGCACGCTGCTAAAAAAAGTACCGATAAAATGAATATAACTGTTCTGGCGATTTTGTTTCCTCTCCTTTATATGCACTTTTTCAAATCATAACAATTTTCTCTCCAGATAAAAATAGCTTTATGAATTTTGACAAATAAAATTAATAGTGCCAAAAAACCCAATATGTACGTTGTTGGCACTTTCCCCGCTTGTCCCTTTCGGCAATGGATCATGACACCTCGTCCACCTATATACATGGAATAAACCGGATCTTTCCCTGTGACGCCCTGAGACGCATCGAAAAATGATTTTGCGAACCGTTCCCTTCAAAATCATCTGAGAATCGCTTACAGAGAGCTTCATATTCCCCTTATATTATTTCCTGTATTTTACTTTTAACTGCATATAATGTATATTATATGCAGTTATGTTTTTAATTTTTGAATTTCCTTTGTTTAACGAACAATCCCCTATCTTATGGACTCAATAGATTATTTGATGAAAAAGCTGATTCAGAAACTACAAGGCCTGAAAAGAGGTTTAGATGATGGAATCACAACAAGTCTTAGACCATTATGAAAATGAAATCGATATTTTTAAAACCTATCTGGAGGATTTGGGCTATTCGCCTTATACAATTAAATGTTATCTATCTGATGTGCAGTCTTTTCTAACTTTCCTGATTGAAAAGGAAGAAAAGTTGATTCCACTCGACACAGTGGGATCGAAAAATATCCAAGAATATTTGAGGAAAACGCAAAAAGGCAAGGCAAAAACAACGCGCAACCGGAGATTGATGTCTTTGCGAACGTTTTTTAAATCCCTTGTGAAAGCGGAGGAGCTGAACTTTAACCCGGCTCTTGAAATCGATATAGCAAAAACTGAAAAAAATCCATTGCCCACCTATTTAAACGATGAAGAGCTTCGTTTGCTATTTCAATGCATTAAACATGACCAATACCATATCCGTAATAAATGCATATTGATGCTTATGAGTCTGGCTGGATTACGTGTCATTGAAATCTATCATTTAAACACATCAGATCTCATTCGGGATGAAAACGAACCCGGCATTAATGTCATGGGAAAAGGGAGCAAAGCTCGCTATATTCCATTGCCTGCCCCCTTGTTTCATTTACTAATGGAGTACGAACACATGTATCGGCCAACGCCAAAGCAGGAACATCGCAATGCCTTTTTTGTTTCAAAACGGGGAGAAAGACTTTCAAGAAGAAGAATTCAAATGATTTCAGAAGAGGCATTCAATAGGCTGAAAAGTTTACCCGACTTCCATTATTTACAAAGCAAAAAGTTATCTTCCCATAAATTGAGACATACGTTCGGCACAAGACTTGTGCGGGAAGGGGTCGATCTTGTGACGGTACAAGAGTTGATGGGCCATACCAATTTAAGTACCACGCAAATTTATACCCATGTAAACAACAAACAAAAACAAGAAGCCATGCGGAATCAAAATGTGGCGAAGTTTTTTGAATAACGTACTGCCATTGATAAGAGGGAATGTAAATTTTCCCCTCTTTCGTTTTTTCGATATTCCCTAAACTTACGAAGCCTACTTCCAAATGACTTCATTGTCTCTGTAAAATTAAAACCTATTATAACAGCACGCGGTGTAAAGCATCCGAATGCGTGAACTGTTATAATAGGCCAAAATGGAAGAAACAGATACCTGTAATGGTTCTGCCCGAAACATAATAAGCTTTTTTGGATGAAATCGTTTATTCTACCCATGTTTGAATCGGGAATATATACGGTTCTTCAGGTTCCTCAATGATTTTCCAATTTGTGACGCTGATTTTGGGGATTTCCATTCCATGATAATTTGCAACAGCCAATCCTCCTTCGATTTCCAACCATGAATCCTGTTGTAATTGATCGGCCCCGTCCAATTCCGCCAAAAATCCGATCACGCTCGCATCAGCAACACAATGGGTAATAAAAAATCTCGATAGGACAAACTGATTTTCCGTAAAATCCCCTTCTTTAAATACAAATCCTTTCATTTTGATCGTTCTGCCTTCAAAGGATGATGGATTATCGTTAATGCTGCTGTAATAGGAAATAAAAATATCCTCATCCATTTCAATAATTTCCGCATTTTGGAGTTTTTCATGTTTTGATTTTATTTTCTCTTCCGTTAAATAATTTTCGTTTACTAATGGCTCATAATCACTGGAGTAAATATCAATCGATTCTTTTTCCGTTAATGACTCCGAATTTTGATTGAGCAATTCTTCCAATGACGCTTCTTCTTTTTGATAACTGATTTGTGAAAGGATTGACCCATTATTGGCAGCAAGCGAAGAATTTAATGTTGCAGGAGCAAATGTCAAACCAGTCATGATTGGAAAAATAACGATGGCAAAACTTATGATTTTCCCGACATTCCATTTTTCATGATGATGATGGCAGCAATGATTCGTACAATCGTGATGGGCATGCCCCTTTTGAAAAATTCTTGGCACTTGAATCAACAAGAAAATCAAAAAAATACCGATTGCAATCTTACTCATAAAATCGTATTTCGGATTAATGTATTTCCCAATATCCCCTGTCAAATGAAGCTTGAGAAAAAATAGTGCGAACAACCCTAGTATCATTGCTTTCAATGATTGCTGCCTGTTGATACCCATTCAATCCCCTTCCTAAAGAAAATTCGTTAAAGTAACAAACGTAAAAACAATGGAAGTTATGAGAATAAATAGTCCAACTACAAATTTGAATTTAAACACACTGAGTAACATAAAAGTATTTTTCAAATCAATCATCGGGCCATAAACGAGAAAGGCTAAGATGGATGTTGAAGGAACCATCGTTTTAAATGATGCCGCAATAAATGCATCCGCTTCCGAACATAATGATAAAACATAAGCAAGCACCATCATGACAACTGTCGAATGAAGCAATCCATCTCCAAATGGAAATAAGCTTTGTATTGACACGAACGTTCGAAATAATGCCGCTACCATCGCACCAATAATTAAATACTTGCTCATGTCGAAAAATTCATCGATTGAATGTTTGAACATATCCATGATTCTTGTCCCAATCGGCCGCCTTTTCTTCAAAATGATCGTCTTCTTTTTATTCACCCGTTTAAGTTGATTCGATGGATAGAGTATACTGACGATGAATGCAATGAGTAAAGCGGCCACAAATCCGACTCCCATCCGGAGCAATGCCATTTCCAAATCATTTCCAAAGGCCATATAAGTCGATAATATCACAATGGGATTAATTAAAGGTCCCGTCAATAAAAAAGCCACTCCCGCATAAAGGGGCACCCCTTTTTCAATTAAACGCCGGACAATCGGCACAATCCCGCATTCGCATGCCGGAAACAGGGATCCAATAATACAGCCCATCCAAATTGCCAATATTTTATTCTTTGGAATGAACGTTCGAATATGATCCTCCGTAATAAACATTTGGATAAATCCCGCTATTAACACTCCAATCAACACAAATGGAATTGCTTCTATTAAAATACTAAGAAAAATGGTATTAAATTGATAAAAGGATTTTGGTAAAGCAAATCCTTCGTAATCAATAAAAATAGGAACCAAAAACAAAAGGAAAAACCCTATAAGCAAAAGGGATAAAAACTGGTTAACATTTTTCAATTTCGTTTGCATCCGAACTCCCACTTTCATTTACTAAAATCCGCAGAAAAAATTATTTTCTCCATAATGTATTCGTTGATAATCGTAATTATTACTATTTACATCAAGAAAGAGTGCCATTTTTTTTAAAAAAAAGAGGCTGGGACATAACTAATAAAGTGAACGAGCTGCAAAAAGATTTTTTGTAAAAAATTGATTGGAGTGACGGGGCGAGTTTCTGTCGCGCACGCTTAGTCGCAAAGCAAAAGCTTTCCTGCGACGAGCCCTCTCGAGACCCCGCAGGAGCGAAGGATTGAGCTCCGAGGAGGCTCGAGCCGGGCCTGCGGAAAGCGTCCCCGGAAAGGAAATCAATTTTCTTCAATTATCAAAAAAACACCATTTTCTCCCGGGGGAAAATGGTGTTTTTTATCTTTTGTCCCAGCCTCTTTAACTCTTTGTCCCGGCCTTTATTAAGCAATGTTTTCCCAAAGCTGTTTGTAATAAGAATGATTTTTTAATAATTCATGGTGAGTGCCCTTTCCTGAAAGATGGCCATCTTCAAAAACAAGAATTTGATCAGCATTTGTAATAGTGGATAGTCGATGAGCGATAACGATCGTTGTTCTCCCCTTCATTAAGTTCGATAAGGCAAGTTGTACTTCCCGCTCGGATTCATTGTCAAGGTTGGAAGTTGCCTCGTCCAGTAAAAGGAGCTGAGGGTTTCGTAAGATCGCACGGGCTATGGCGATTCGTTGCTTTTGCCCTCCCGATAACTTAATACCGTTTTCTCCAACGGATGTATCCAGCTTTTCTGGCAATTTATCGACAAAATCCCAAGCAAAAGCTGCTTTTAACGCTTCTTTCATTTTTTCTTCTGTTGCATTTGGATTACCATACTTTAAATTATCCCGAATGGTTCCATTCAAAAGTGGGGCTTCTTGAGATACGTAGCCAATCAAATTTCGCCATTTATACAAATCAAATTGCGTAATGTCCGTGCGACCATATCGAATGGTCCCTTCCGATGCCTCGTAAAATCGTTCAATCAATGAAAATATCGTTGTTTTTCCACCGCCGCTTTGGCTGACAAAGGCGGTTGTCTTTCCAGCAGGTATTGTAAAGCTCATATTTTTTAATACATCTTTATCAGTATAGCGGAACGTCACGTTTTCAAACACTAAGTCTTGAAGCGTTTCTGGTAAGTCTATCCCTTCTTTTATTTCAATAGGTTCCTTTAAAATTTGCTGAATGCGTTCAGTGGCACCAAGCGCCTTTTGAAGTGCTGTGAAAAACGTAGCCATTTGTGTAAACGGGATGATGATTTGCACTAAATAAATCATGATCGCGACCAGCTCTCCAGCTGAAATATTGCCTGATGCAATTTGTGCTCCACCATACCCGAAAATTAAAATAAGCACCACCATCATAATAAGCGTCATAATTGGCGATAAAATGGCCATTATTCTAGCCTCTTTAACGCCATAGCCATATAGGCCTTCAATATTTTGCGCGCCTTCCTTTGTTTCTTTCTCTTCAGCTTGTGTTGATTTGATTAATCGAATATTGGATAAAATTCTGCCAAGTTGTCCACTAAATTTCGCTAGTTGATCTTGGTTTTCTTTTGCGATTTTGTGCATTTTTGAACCTAGGGGCAGCATGACCACAATTGCAAGAGGTACAGAAATAAGCATTAGAAGGGTCATTTTCCAATCAAGCCAAAGCAAAATTCCGATCGCACCAATGATTGAAAAAATTCCTGTCACAAAACTCACTAGTTGGTCTGTTACAAGTTCTTTCACTATGCTTGTATCTTGTGTAATTCGACTAAGAATGCTGCCCGTTTCGTTTCGATCAAAAAAGGATACTTTTAGTCTTAGCACATGACTCCATAAAAATTTTCGCATGTTCGCAACAACTCGTTCGCCAAGTTTTCGCATAAAAAAGAACGTTAACCCACTGAATATTGCTTGTAAAATCAGAGCAAACACAACAAGCATTAAAGTCGACCAATCGAAATCTTCAACAGAAAAACCATTGATTAAATTTACCGTTAATAACGGAACCGTAAGTCCAAGAGCTGTGTCAAAAAGCCCGAGCACTAATACGAATGCGACTAATTTTTTTGGAAATTGGCTTTTCTTCATTAATTGCCATAATTCATCTATTTTCAGCTTCAAAAAAATCATCTCCTAACACTTGATGCTTAGCCATTTGCTCCAAAAGCCATTGTTCTTCATCTTGCGTGAATGGTGATGGGAAGAGCCAAGTATCTACTTCTAAATTTTCTACATCCTTAAATGCCTCGGCAATTTTGATTAGCAAATCCTGCGGTATAATATTTAACAATTTCCAAATCAACTCTTTTACTTCTTCATCTGGTGCATTTTCACTATAAGCAATTTTCAGTTGGTAGCATGCTTCGATATAACGACGATTAATTTCTACAAAATTCATCTTCATCATTGAATACATTTCTTCTACTATTTCTTCATCGACAAATTTAAGCAAAAACGACTTTTGCTCATCTTCCGTCAGCAATGAATGCATCACAAGAAGAAGCAGTGTAGGTTCAGACACTTGTACTTTTTCATAAATCGAAATAGCCGTATCCAAAGTGTTAATAATGGATTCAATATGTTTTTTCTTTTCTTCAAGCATCGACTTTTGCTCCTTAAGTGAATCGAGCAGTGGAACTTCCTCTTTTAGGAGTGCCTTCATTTCTTCAATCGAAAAATCCAAGTACTTATATGTTGCAATTTTTTGAGCTTCGACAATATTCTCATCATTATACAGTCTTTGTCCGCCATCTGTTAGAGCTGCAGGTTTTAAAATGCCTTTCTCGTCATAAAAGCGGAGAGCTCGAATCGTCATCCCTGTTTTTTTAGCAAATTGACCAATTGTATACATATATTTCACATCCTTTTCTTCATTATAAAAGCTCACGTAACGGTAGATTCAACAAAATTTTCACGAAAAATCTATTCCTTGGTACCATTACTTTTATATTGGAGGAATTTCGATGACAGAATTTCGAAATGTTGAAGGAAATAAAGAAGAAATCGAGCAAGAGATTACAGTCGTGCGGGATTAGCGGCTCTTGGCGTTTGAAACTAAACGAACCTTTTTTATACATAAAAAGCGAATCTATTCAATAAAAAAGTGTCAAAACAATATTTCACGTTTTGACACTCATTGACAACGGAATATTTAGTTGAGCATTTTGCACATTTTTCAACCCAAGAACCATAAGGTTTTCTAAAGCATAAAAAAGGACTTCACCCCTTATTTGTAGAATTTTGAAGTGACCAAACCACAAAAATCCATAAGGAGGAAGTCACTTTGTATATTCTACAAGAAAGTCTATTTTCCTTTGAAGAATTGCAAATTTTAGAGTCAAAAGAGAAATTACCGATCTTTTTTAGTGCTCTAGATTTGCGTCCTTATGCTAAACAATTGAAAAGTTCTTCACCCCAAGGGGCTGAAGGACATTCCAAAGAAGGGATATTAAGGGCTCTTATCGCTGCCCCATTAGAAGGTATTGATACTTTTACTTCTCTTCACAATCGATTAAAAAATGACCTGCGTTTTCGTTACCAATGTGGTTTAGATATTAGCAGGCCTGCACCATCCATCTCTACTCTTAGCCGAGTATTTTCTTCACTAACCAAAACTGGACTTGTGAAAAGAATCTTTCAAGATCTCGTCCAGTTAGCTCAAGAGGAAGGAGTAATTGATGGAAAACATCAGGCTATCGACAGTGCCGCCATTGATGCTTATGAAAAGAAGCAGCCTAAGAAGCGAAGTGAACAAACAGGCAACGCCAATTGGGGGGCAAAGTTTGATTCCTTCGGTAATAAAATTACTTGGTTTGGCTATAAGATGCATCTTTCCGTTGACACCAAAAGTGAATTACCAATGGCGATTGAAGTAACCCCTGCTCATATCAACGATGGGGATGTCGCACCACAATTAATTGAACAAGTAAAGAGTTGTACAAACTCTAAAATTGATTTCCTGATAATGGATGGTGGGTACGACCAGCTAAAAAACTACGAATCCGCCAAGAACATCGGGGCTCAAGCTATTATTCCACTCAATTTGCGTAATGAAAAGGAGCCTCCCGAAGGAATTGCCTCCAATGGAACCCCACGTTGTTCGATGGGGTACGAAATGACTTATTGGGGCGCCAATAAGGATCAGCTCAAATTCAGATGTCCACACGCAACCGGAAAAGTGGATTGCCCATTAGGAATGGCAGCCTGTTCATCCTCCAACTATGGAATGGTAGTAAAAATTAACGTGAATAAGGATCTTCGCCGGTACTCTAATCCACACCGCGATTCCAAACGTTGGAAAGAACTTTACAATGAGCGAACCAGTGTAGAACGGTGCAATTCAAGAATGAAAAGTTATCTTACAGCGAACTCCCTGCATGTGTGGGGAATCGATAAAGTAAAAACTCATATTTACTTGAACGCCATCGTATTACTGGTTTCAGCTCTCGCAATGGCAAAAGAGAGTAAAAAGCAACAAACCGCTTAAAAAATTTTTAAAGCGAAAAATTCTGCAAGTACGCCCAAAAAAGGACAAACAGAATATTTGTAAACCAAAGATACAAAATACCCCAATTTATTTGGGTTTCTTTTAAAACTCTTTTTAATAAAAATCTAATTTTGCAAAACTCTCAGTTAATATGAAAAATGATAAAGTACCATTAATTTTCAATTGTAAACGCTAAAATAGAATGGCTCTTACCCACTGTTGGGAAAAGTGACGATAATTTGGCATCATGTTAATTATAAATTTTTTTAATTTAGTCCCACCGATAAAGAAAACGATTCCTCAATAGATGGAAGCTGGCTCTTCCATACATTAACCTTTTTAATGTTTTCAGCCGATTGATTTGTCCCTCCACCGGCCCGTTGGACCAAGGAAGCACAATGCTATGCCAAACCGCTCTTTGATCTTCTTTTATTCCGTTGAGAAACGAATCGATATATTGAAACTTGGAATCTTTGTATGCAACAAGCCATTTCCTTAAACCGTCACTGGCTTTGGCATGGAGTAATGTCCGGAAACTGCCAACGAGCTGATCCAGTTCTAACAGTGCCGGAAATTCTTCGAACAATTGAGGGTGGATGGCATTCATTTCTTCTTCATGATTCACTTTTTCAAAGTCCCATATGATATGGATGATTTTCTTTCGGAGTGAAAGTGTCACGGTATTTGCGGAATACTCTTTTCTTTCTTCGGCAATCAATCTGTTTAAGGTGCTGACAGAACACTTATAGCCTTGGGAACGGCAGAGCATTACATACTTTGGTATTTTGCTAAAAATCCATCAATTTTTTCAATCACATCTACGCTTAGATTATGTTGAATTGCTTTTACTTCATCTTCCACTATTTCTTCTTCTACCCCAATAAATTTGAAAAAACGTATTAGTACAAGTCGATTTTTTAGCAACTGTTCACATAAATCTTTTCCTTTGTCTGTTAATGTGATGATTCCATACCGTTGAAATTTAATATATTCTTCGTCATTTAATTTTTTTACCATTTTTGAAACGGAAGGAACGGATACTTGCAATGATTTCGCTAATTGCGAAACTCGTGTATATCCTTCTTCATTTAAATTCACAAAAATCTCTATCAGATATTTCTCTTTACTAGGAGAAACCATCGCTTTTCCTCCTATTGTTATTTTCAAAGTCTTTTCATGTTTTCAACCTAGAAGGCCGTATCCAATTTGAAAGCAATCCATGTCTAGGGGAAAAGATAAAGCTTATGAAAAAAACGACTCCTGTTGCAAGTGCCATAGACCCTGAAATGGATGTATCAATCCATACAGCAAAATAATAACCTACTATTGCTGATAGTATACCGAATATAGCACTTAGAATGATCATTTTTAAAAGAGAATCTGTCCATAGATAACTAGCAGCAGCAGGTGTAATGAGCATGGCAACGACCATAATGGCACCAACAGCATCAAAGCTAGCTACAGTTGTAATGGATACAAGTGTCATAAATAAATAGTGTAATCCAACTACTGGAATTCCAAGACTAGCTGCAAGTGCAGGATCAAACGTTGTAACTTTCCATTCTTTATAAAATAATCCAATGATTAATATAATCAGTACTAATACTATAAATAGCGTTAAGGTAGCTACAGGTATATTTCCAAGTAGAGGAATTTGGACCGTATCCCATGGGATAAAGGAAATTTCTCCCATTAAAGCATGCTGTACATCAAGATGGGCATTCCCTACTTTTGTTGCAATTAGAATTATTCCTAAAGCAAAAAGTATTGTAAATACAACGCCAATTGATGATTCGTGTTGTACCCCTTTTGAATGGAGCATTTGAACGAGGTAAGTTGTCAATATCCCACTAATTACAGCACCTATGAACATGTGTATTCCACTTAAACTATGGGACAATAAATATGCAATAACAATCCCGAGAATGACCGAATGACTTATCGCATCTGCCATCATCGCCATTTTTCTCAAAATCAAAAATACTCCTACAATGCCACAAGAAATTCCTACAAGTGAAGCAGTTAAAAGAATCCACATTGTATAAGTCATGTATTCCCCTCCTTCATTGAAAGCGAAGGGTATTGTTTTTGAATTTCTTTCTTATTATTTCGCTTAATAAGATACTCAATAATCAATCCTTTCTTTGTTCCAAATAATAGAGAGATAAAAAAGATTGAACCAGATGTAAGTACAATAAATGGTCCAGTTGGAAAGTTAACCCCTAATGCACTAATCGTTGTGCCTAATGCTCCAGAAATTCCGCCAAATACACCAGACAAGTACAACATTGTTCTAAAGGAATGGGTCCAATATCTAGCACTAACAGGCGGTATAATGAGTAAAGCTGACATCAATATGACACCAACTGCTTGAATTCCAATAACAATTGTTAAAACCAATATAAGTAAATACATTGTATTCATACTTTTGATTGAAAGTCCTAGCCCTTTCGCAAAGTTTGGATCAAATAAATACAATTTCCATTCCTTAAAGCCAATCATAATAATTAAAATCACTACGGTTGCTAAAATAGAAGTTATGAATACATCTTGGCCTATCATAGATGCTGCCTGGCCGTAAATGAAAGAATCTAAACCAGCTTGGTTTCCACTACTAGTGCGATTAACAATCGGTAGTAACACAATTCCTCCACCAAAGAATACTGCTAAAATTAACCCCATCGCAGTATCTGAGGAAATTCGGGTTGTTGATTTTATTAACATGATTAAATAGGCACCAAGAAGTGCACTTAGACTTGCGCCAATGATTAATATAAAAAAATCTTTTACTTGAAATAATAGAAAAGCAGTAACAACACCTGGCAAAGCTGCATGCGAAAGGGCATCACTTATTAAACTTTGTTTTTTCCAATAAACTAAGCTACCAATTAAACCTGAAGCAATTCCAAGAAGCAGCGTGCTTACCAATACCCACTGATAATTACTGGATAGAAGGATTGACAATACCAACACCTTCTTTCAACCAGCGAACGCTTCCTCCATAGGTTTTTTCAATATTTTTCACTGAAAATGTAGAGGTAATATCACCGTAAGCGACAACTGTTTTGTTTAAAAATAATACTTGATCAAAATAGTCTTCTACTGTTTGAAGATCATGATGTACAACTAAAACAGTTTTCCCTTTATTTTTTAATTCTTTTAAAATCGTCATAATCGCTCGTTCTGTTGCTGCATCAACTCCGGCTAACGGTTCATCCATGAAGTATAAATCCGCATCTTGAATAAGCGCTCTTGCTAAAAATACTCGTTGTTGTTGACCACCTGACAATTCACTAATTTGCCGATTGGCGTAACTTGCCATACCGACTTTATCCAATGCTTTAAGCGCTTTTTCCTTATGTCGTTTAGTTGGCCATTTTATCCACCCAATCTGTCCATACAATCCCATCAATACAACATCCAATGCATTCGTTGGAAAATCCCAGTCAACAGAACCACGTTGAGGAACATAACCAATTCTTTTTTTTACATCTCTTAATGTTGAACCAAAAAATGAAACATTACCTGTTAATTTTGGATGTAACCCAAGTAATACTTTTATTAAAGTTGATTTACCTGCACCATTAGGTCCTACAATACCCGTTAGCGATCCTTGAGGAATAGCAAAGGAAATGCCATTTAACACAAGGTTTTTTCGATAGGCAGCGCTTAGATTTTCTACATTTAGCACATTCATGATTTGCTCTCCCCTTTCAATGCCTCATAAATCATGTTCACATTGTGGCGATACATTCCGAGATAAGTTCCTTCTTCAGTTCCCGCTTCACCCATCGCATCTGAGAAAAGCTCTCCCCCAAGTTCTACTTTTAGTCCTGCTTTACTAGCTCCTTCAATAACCGCTTGTATGGATTTTGGATTAATGCTACTTTCCACAAACACAGCTGGTACTTGTTTTTCAATTAATAGTTCGACCGTTGATTGTATATCAGATAAACCAACTTCATCTTCTGTACTTAGGCCTTGTAAACCGACTACTTCAATGTCATACATACGGCCGAAATATCCAAATGCATCGTGCGCAGTTACAAGGATTCGTTGTTTTTTAGGGATGCTAGATAATTTTTCTGTTGCTTCGGCTTTCAAGTCATCCATTTGTTTGAAATAATTTTGTTTATTTTGTTCAAAGTATTCAGCATGTTTAGGTAAATACTCTTTTAAAATTTCTGTTGCACTATTTAAAGCGTCTTTCCATAAATCTAAATCAAACCAAATATGCGGATCGATGGCACCTTGTTCATCTTTAAGTAAACGATTTTCATTAATTGTTTCACCAATTGCTAATATTTTTTTGGATTTCTTTAGTTTTTCGAAAATTTCACCCATATTACCCTCTAGGTGTAGTCCGTTGTAAAACACAATATCTGCTTTTTGTAATGTTTCAATATCTCCTTGAGTTGCTTTGTATAAATGTGGGTCAACACCTGGACCCATTAGACTTTTTACTTCCACATATGACCCACCAATTTTTTCAATAGGTTCAGCAATCTGTGCAATAGTTGTTACGATTTTAATTTTTCCACTGTCCACTTCATCAGTTTTTTCTGATTGTTCATTTGTTACTTGACATCCCTCTAATAATAGAACAATACTTCCAAACACAAAGATTAGACAAAGAACGAATAATTTTAATTTATTCATCTTATTTCCTCCTTTTTCTCAGGGAATAAATGTTGCACAAAGGAAACTTTTTGGGTAAAAAAATTTAGGATGTATTTTATACATATTTTCTTTCAAGATAAAATGTTTCTTTATATGCGTGAGGGAAGATTTGATAACAAGAAATTTTACAAAACTTAATATTTTTTCTTTTACTTAGATTATTCCTTTAATTTCTTTTTTGTATAAAGGCAAAATTGTTGTATTAAGGAAACTTTTGATTCAAAAAATTTTCAAGATAAATCGGACAAACTTTTCTCTTATGACAAAAAAGTTTCTTTTAGGAAAAATTATATGCAAGAAGGAAAAATTGTCAACAATAATTTTTGAAAAAATTAAAACTTTTATACAACTTTAATTAATTTAACGACAACAAAAATTGATCTAATTATAAAAAAGTCCTTTATTAAATTATGGGTTTTCAGGTACCCAATATTCCGTTCAATTATACATTTACTATTAAATGACTTCATGAATCGTTTAATGTCTAATAAAGCAATAAACACCTCGAGCACACACCCATTGGTCATTTGCCTCATATGCTAGACAAAAAAGAATCGAGGAAGTGACTTATGGGTATTGAGTTGACGGCACTGCATTGGATTTACGTCGTGTTCATCGCACTCATCATCGGATTTATGGTGAAACGGCGGGATACAACTCTTGTTTGTGTGGTTGGAATTTTTTTACTTTCCCTTGTGGCGACTGGTGATTTAGTCGCTTCGATCAGCAAAGTGTTTTCAAGTTTCATTTACGCCATCACCGAACTGTTATCGACCATCATCATCATTTGTGTCATTGTAGCCTTGAGCCGTGTTTTGTTAAAAACAGGCATTAATGAAGTGATGGTTTCCCCTTTTGCCAAAATCATAAAAAATCCGGCACTCGCCTATTGGACCATCGGGATTTTAATGATGATCATTTCTTGGTTCTTCTGGCCTTCCCCAGCTGTTGCCCTCTTGGGTGCGGTGCTCTTGCCTGTTGCGATTCGTGCGGGATTGCCTGCCCTTGGGGTTGCGATGACCATGAACTTATTCGGCCATGGAATTGCCTTATCCGGGGACTTTGTCATCCAAGGCGCACCGAAATTGACGGCTGATGCGGCCGGCCTTCCTGTCAGTGAAGTGATTTCTGCGAGCGTCCCACTTGTCATCGTCATGGGGGTTGTAACGACATTTGTTGCATACTTCTTGCTTAGACGCGATATGAAACGAGGCACTCTCGAAATGGTTGGAAATTTTGATGGTGGCGAAGAGAAACAAGAAGAAGTGGAAGAAAATCTCCTATCAATTCAACAAAAGCGATTTTTCGCCCTTTTGATTCCGGTTGCCTTTTTACTAAATGTCGTGGCCATGTCCATTTTTGATTTAACCGGCGGAGATGCGACTGCGTTGATCGGTGGAACGACACTGCTGATTCTGTTGCTTCTTTCCATGTTCGCCCATAAAAATGCCGGGTTGGAAAAAACGACAAGCTATTTGATACAGGGTTTCCAATTTGGTTTTAAAGTGTTTGGCCCGGTAATTCCGATTGCAGCTTTCTTCTATTTGGGAGATTCCGGCTTTTCCCAAATCATTGGGGATTATCTTCCTGAACATTCGCAAGGGATCATCAATGATTTAGGGGTGGCTCTGGCATCAGTTGTACCTTTGACAACGGAAATTGCAGCCGTAACCGTTGCGGGCGTCGGTGCCATTACGGGATTGGACGGCTCCGGATTTTCCGGCATTTCATTGGTGGGGTCCATTGCCAATCTTTTTGGAACAGTGATTGGTGAAGGAACAGCCACTTTGACTGCATTGGGCCAAATTGCAGCGATTTATGTCGGAGGAGGAACATTGGTGCCTTGGGCATTAATTCCTGCTGCTGCCATCTGCAACGTGAGTCCGTTTGAATTGGCTAGACGAAATTTAGTTCCCGTTGTGATTGGACTTGTGGTGACAACAATTGCGGCGATGTTTTTCATCTAAAAATAAGAGGCTGGGACAAAACTAGTTTCAAGATAGAAAAAAGGAGAATTTGATTCAACTCAAATTCTCCTTTTTCCATTTCTCTCCATTATTTTTGGTCGTTTGAACTTTGTTGGCCGTGTATTCCCAGCCTCTGTTTAAATTTCAAAATCAACGGCATCATCCACATAATGCCAATCGTAAGGCGTTTCTTGGTAAACGTAGTAGTTCAGCCAGTTGTAGAACAATAAGTGGGCATGGGCGCGCCAAGTATTTTTTGGCTGCTTTGTTGGATCATTATTAGGGAAATAATTTGCCGGTATGTCTATAGGTAAACCTTTCTTTACGTCACGCTCGTATTCTTCCGCAAGCGTTGTTGCGTCATATTCCAAGTGGCCAGTGATCATAATGTGTTTGTTGTCTTTGGATTGGATGATAAAAGGTCCGACCTCTTCCGAATAGCTCAACAATTGCAAATCAGGATGCTGTTCTATTTCTTCGATGGAAACGGAAGTGTAACGGGAATGCGGTGCGACAAATTCATCGTTGAACCCCCGAACCAAATCATTCGTCAAATCCGTAATGGTATGCGCAAATATACCGGAACATTTTTTCGGCAACTCGAATTTTCCGATTCCGAAGTGGTAATAGAGAGCGGCTTGTGCAGCCCAACAGATATAAATGATTGAAGTCACATTCTCTTTCGCCCAGTCCAAAATTTCAGTCAACTCTTTCCAATAATGGACTTCTTCAAATTCCATCCGTTCAACCGGCGCCCCGGTGATGACCATTCCGTCAAAGCGGCGGTGCTTGATTTTATCAAAAGTTTTATAGAATGTTTCCAAATGGCTTTTGGATACATTTTTAGGTTCATACGTGGCTGTATTTAAAAACGTTACATTGGTTTGCAGCGGCGTGTTCCCGAGCAATCGCAGCAACTGTAATTCCGCTTTTTCTTTTTCAGGCATCAAATTCAACACCAAAATGTTCAATGGACGTATGTCCTGTGATAATGCGCGGTCCTCTTCCATGACGAAAATCTTTTCGTTTCTCAATATTTCTCCAGCAGGTAAATTTTTCGGAATATTAATAGGCATTCCTCTTGTCCCCCATTCTAAAATATCTTAATAAAAAAACCCTGCTCATTCCAGAAAAGAGAATGAGAGGGTACAAAATTTCCTTGCACGCACTCTCTTATCTCCCAAGGCTGAGCCTTGCTGGAATTAGCACCTTTCTAACATCCGTTAGAGGTTGCTGAAGTTTCATTGGGCCAAGTCCCTCCACTTCTCTTGATAAGAAAGTATAATTCCCATATAAAATTAAGATTATCCTAACATATCCAATAGAGAATTGCAATAATCGAGCTATTTTATTTTGCTGTGAAATTTCTCTAACCAAACCGGATTTTCTATTTCAAAGAGTTCTTTTTCCAAATATTGATCCCAATTTTTTAATAATGTATTCCACACCCGCGGAAAAAATTCCCTGTTTTCAGTGTTCCACACAATAAATTCAATACAGGGCACATCGTTGATTTGCGTATTTTCCAACGATAGGATGGATTTGATTTCTTGATGAACTTCATCCGCCCGATCGATTATTATATTTTGAATTTCCTTTTTAAAAAACTCCACATCCAATGATTCTTCTCCATCGTTCATATAACGATACAATTGGTCCGGAAAATCATCAAAATCCAGCACTTCCTCCATATCACCGTTCATCATTTGATGATGCACCGGGCTGTACAATAACTCTATTGTCACAGGATCCAATTCCTCTTCAAAGACGCCTTGGGAAAATTGCCGCTTTCCTTTTTCCGTCAGTTGATAAAAGTTGTTTTCCCGTGCAAGCAGCCCGTTCTTTTGCATCTTCCGCATCAAATCTTCGATGAATAAGGGCTCCACCAACAAAATTTCGCTGAGCTGTTCAGCACTTTCAAAAGCCGATTTTTGGAAGGAGAAAAGCAGAATTTTCATTAAAATGTCCATCGCCTTTTTCTGGATGGGCTGATAGGTGATTTCATAGGTATGCATGGGAATACACCAAATGTCCGTATGAACAATGGTTCCCCTGATTTCTTTTTCCAATTGATTTTTTAATTGCTGGAGTTCCATGTCACGGGCTCCTTCGTTATTTTTCGTATTCCTTGTTGCTGTTTTACGACATTAAATAAATGCTGGTACATTTCTCTCGTTTCTTTCTTTTTCGGACGCATTGTAAACATATCGGAACTGCCGACAATCATCAGCAACTCCCGGGCTCTTGACAAAGCCACGTTCAACCGCCGGTAGTCTTTCGCAAATCCGATTTCCCCGTGCGGATTATTGCGGACCATGCTCAACAAAATCACGTCCATTTCCATCCCCTGGAATTTATCGACGGAACCTGTCCGGATATGCAAATGAGGCAAATGCAGTTCTTCCACTAACTGATTGACCCGATTCACTTGCTCCCGATAGTAGCTGATCACCCCGACGGCTTTTAAGGAGTCTTTTTCAAGCAGACCGTTCTCCTTCGCTTTGGCCGTCGCTTCATTCAAGTCGATAAGCAGTTTGCGGATCCATTCAAGCTCAGCTTTATTGAACAAGCTGGAGCCTTCTTTCATCCGCTCTTCAAAATAAGCCGGTTGATTTGGCAGGTCGAACCATAACAAGTGTTCCTGCCGTTTTACATAATGTCCATCCAATTTATGGTCTCTAGCTTCATCGGAGTTGTCCAAGCCGCATTGCAACGATTCTTTTCCATTTTCATAGAACGGTGCAATCGTCCGCATGATCTTTTCATGCATGCGATACTGAATCCCGAGCATTTTCTTGTTCGAGGCGGGCAAATGTTTATAAAGCCGTTCAAACAAAGATTCCTCCAACAGCTTCTCCAGTTCCCTTTTTTCTTCAAAGCTGTCCGTTTCCTTCATAATCTCTTCAAGGGTTTCTTCAAACGTATCATCGCCGATCAACGGCGGCAACTGATGATGGTCGCCGACAAGGATGATCTTCTTCCCTTTCAACATTGGAAGCAATAATTCCGGCGGCGTTGCTTTCGACACTTCATCGATGATGACCACATCGAAAATCGGATAGTTGTCCATAAATTCTTTGTTTGCCGAAGCGACACAGGTTGTTCCGATTACATTGGCATGTTTTACGTAAAGTTTCCGAATTTCGTCCAAATCCTGTTCCGTCGCTTGATTTAATAACGAATGCCATTCTTTCTGGATTTCTTTTGTGATCGGCAACATTTCGATCTGCCGTTGGTATTTTTCAATTTGGAGATGGCGTTCCTTGATCCGCTCTTCCGTCTGTTCCAATTCAAGCTCCGGATTTTGTTTCATGATTTGCTGCAGCTGCTCCACTTTCCGTTCCATCATAATCCCTTGACGGTGAAGCTCTTTTAATTCGCTTTGTATGTTGGATAACGACTCCTGGTGTTGGGAAAGTTCTTTTTCCATTTCGTTGATTTCATGATTCAGTTGTGCTTTTTGCTCCTCATAGGAATGGAAACTTTCTTGTTGTTCTTCCAACCGGCCAATCTTTTCCTGCAACGTTTGAATGACCGCTTGAAGTTCATCAATGGACGGAATGAACCCGGTATTTTCTATTGGCAGTTCCGCCAATTCTCTTTCATATTGTTGGATCTCTTGTTGCAGTTGGACCTCTTTTTGTTTATAAGACTGAAGTTTCGATTCATGGAGGCCGAGGTTTTCCAAATATTGTTCGGCCACGGCACTTTTCAATTTTTCAAAAACGTGTTTCGACTCATCGGCCAACGATTGATATTGAACGAGCAACCCGTTCACATATAGCCGCCTTAAATATAGGCCACGGATGGAGGGGATTCCGTTCTGCCAATTGATTTTTCGTTGTTTGAAGGCGAGTGCCAACTTATCCAAAAAGTCATTGACCTCATGTAATGAATAATGGTGGTTCGGCGGGAGCGGGACGGGATCGATGGGTATTCTCAACGTTTTTTGATTGTATTCGATGGCTTTTTCAATCCGCTCGGAAATTTGGATTGCCGGTTTCAGTTCCATCAACTGTTGATAAATTTTCTCCATATCCAAAAACAGTTGGTTGATGACAAAACCTCTTCGGATTCCATAGGTTTCAATGAATCCTTCCACTTCCTCCAATTTTTTGAAGTATTTCAATTGGGCCAGGAGTTCATCCACTTCCAATATTTTTGACTCCATGAATGCAATTTCATTGGACACTTGCTGCAAATCGGATTGCGCTTTTTCCAATTTTTCCTTTGTTTCAACATAGTGGATGAAATGTTCGCTTTCTTCGATATGTTTCCTTGCTTCATTGATTTCCAGCTGAATTTTATCAAGACCGGTGCTGGACAATGTTTGTTCGATTTCTTTCAGTTTTTCAGACCGTTCATTCAAGGAGGATTGGAATGTTTCAATGGTTTGTTCCGCTTTTTCCTTTTCTTTATTTAAAGCGATGATTTGCTTTTTCAAATTGGAAATTGTGTCAAAAGACTTTTCCAATTCCTTTTCCGCCTGATTTTTCCGCAAAATCTCCTTTTCCAGTTCGGCCGCTTTTTCCTTCAGGTGATCGATTTGGCTCGTGCATGCTTGAATGCCCTGTTGCAATAGGATTTCCTTTTGATCATGTTGACTGATTTCCTTCGATAACGCATCAAAGGTTTGAGTTTTCCAATATTCCGCCACATTCTCCTCGATGAACTTTTTCCCTTCTTCTTCGATGCTGTCTGTCCGTCCGTAGCGCAAAATGCGGATGTCTTTATTGGATAAAAGCCGGCCAAGTGCATTATCCACCGCCAAATTGGATTGGGAGGCGATCAATGTTTTCAATCCCATTTTCACGTTTTGATAACAGATTTCAGAAATGACCGTTGTTTTCCCTGTTCCGGGTGGTCCCTGAATGACATACAAATCTTCTGTTTCCAGTGCACCCAGCACAGCTTCCCGCTGAAATTCATTCAGATTGTTATGAAATTCGATTTGAAGCCGATTTTTCCGATTTGCCACCTTTGGTTCGTCTTCAAATAAAAAGTTTTCAAGATTCGGGTTTGCCGCAAGCCCTTCCTTTAAATGTTCAAACCCTTTCAAGAGGCGGTTGAGCTGGGATTTTGTCGAGGCGTTGCTGAAAGTGACTTGCTCTGAGGGAAAATCAAATACCTGTTGCTTGGCGAGTTTACTGATTGGCGGACTCAGTTCGATGTCGACGGTTTGTTGTTGGGCATTGGTTTTTACAACTTCCCCGATTTCACTTTTTACGCCTTTGACATAGGCGTTCATTCCTTTTATCTGTTTCCACTCTTTGTTTGTGATGCCACCCAGTTTCAATGTTGCCACGGAACAGTCAGAACTGTACGAAACAGACTGTATTCTTGCTTCAATATCATCGATGTTGGCATTTTTGTATAAAACTTTTAAATAGCCTTCCCAGCTGGTGATCCGTTTATTGACATAATCGTATCTGTCTTTTGCAACCGGCAATTCGGCAATGGTTTTCAGGAATGCCTCCGGATAAGTGTGGCCGTTGATTCTTGTTGGTGCGAAATGGATTCTCATCGATTTTCTTCGATTCGTCTTGACCGGTGTATGTTTTCCCTTAGTCCGGAAGTTTTTGGCGATGAGGCCATTTTTGCTATCAAAAACGCAGTCTATAATCACAACCCGGCCATTCATCTTTTTCGCCAAATTACTATTTTGTTCGTTGTCAAAATAAATGGCCAGGGATAGGGATGTTTCTTCAATGGATTGTTTTTCTAGAAATACATGGAAAGAGGATTGCAATTGAAAAAAGGCATGTTCATCGGCAAAGTGTTCCTTGATGGCTTCCCGTGCTGTATTCGTCAACACAATGAAACATTTCATCGCTTCTACCGTTTGTACCATGAACATCCCTCCTTTTTTACTCACAATCGTCATTATAACAAAAATAGATGGACCGTTATAGTTTTGAAAAATAAAAAATGACTAGCCCTTTCACTAGTCATTATGTACCCCTATCCCTTTTTTGTCCGGGCAATTTCATGGTATTTTGCATCCCAATCCGGATCAATTTTTCTTAATGGCACCGGTCTAAAGTTTTCTTTTGTCACCAAAATGTTCACCGTTGTACCTGTCGCCGCAACGGAGCCGTCTTCATGCAAGATTTCATAACCGTATGTCGTGCGCAATTTATCATGCTGTTCCACCCATGTACGGACAGTTGCCACTTGTCCATAACGCATCGCTTTTTTATATTGGACATTCAATTCAATCACTGGTGATACAATTCCCATTTCTTCCAACTTTGTATAATCGTATCCCAAATCGCGGATCAATTGGGTTCTGCCAATTTCCATCCAAATGACGTAGTTGGCGTGATACACCACACCCATCTGATCCGTATCGGCATAACGGATTTCCACTTGTTTTTCGCTGACAAACATAAAATCACCTCTCCAACAGTATACCGCATTCAAAAATCGGTGCAAATGGACATCTCAATTTTTTCCAACTATATTTGTTTCTCTCTCTGGCAATAATGATGGATACTTAACCGCATTGCAAAAATAGAAAATTGGAATGAGACTATCATGAAATGGAAACTGCTTATGCGATATATTTCCAGTATTTGGATTATTAAATATTATATTAAAATAAAAAAGCTGATGTGAATGGATGTCCGCATTCCATCAGTTTTTCTGTTAAAAGCCAATCAATTGACCAATCATTCGGATATCGTTCATAATATTGTTTTTATTTTTGGCCACATTTTCATACCACATCTCGATGATTTCCATCGCCTTTTCTTCAACCTGCTGATTCTTCTTCATTAATGAAACGATCGTGTCGATGAATTTTGTCCGTTCTTCATAAAATTTCACGCGCATTTCAAAGTCTTTGTTCACTTCCACCTGAAACACTTTTCCGAGGCGGAGGATTCCCAAATTGACATGCTGCTCGGAATAAAGAGTAGAACCGACATAAGCCAATTTTTCATTGAAGGAAATTTGGCCTTCTTTAAAATAAGTGGCCATCAACTTTTCCACTTCCGCCGTCACGGATTCCAATTTTTTGACTTGCGTTTCGGTCAATTCTTTTGTTTGTTCGAACAAAGGCAGCATCGCCAAGGAATCATCGAACAATTCCTTCACCTTTTCAAGCCGGTCCTGATCTCGGGGAATATTCAACTGATGAAGAATATTTTCAAACACATATAAACGCTGCAGGTAACCTGTCAGCAAAACGATTCCGTTGTATACTTTTCTGGCATCCATTGTCATCGGTATCCCACTTTCTTTAATCTCTTTTTTTGAACATAACATATTTGGAAAGAAAACGAAATAATCATTTTTTTACTCCGGTATATAAAGAAGGAGGTGCCATCAGGCGACACCTCTTTTAATCCCATTCAATATTGGCGATGATTCCTTCTTCATCATGCAGATCCAAAAGGATTCGGGCGGACATCGCGTCCCTTTGCAATTGTTCTTCAATATAAAGGCGAATGGCTGTAATGAAATTCACCGTGTTATATGGCTCCATTTCACCGTTTACGTAAGCTTCCGCAGTAAAGCCTCTATCATCGTCATACAATAGTTCCACTTCCACATCTTCAGGACGCACATTTTTGAATTTTGCATGGAACAGGCAAACCGCATCCACGATTTCCTGTTCAGACAATGTTATCTTCTCCAATGTTCCGTTACCTCTTTCTCATTTTTGCGTTTTAACATGAAATAAATTTTCATGATGAGATAGGCAATCAATAAAATCGCACCGAGATTGATCATTAATCCCAAAAGGCTTCCAAGAATGCCCATATCCGCAAACAGGCTGCCGAATAATAAGCCGGCAAGTCCGCCTACAAGGAGGCCTTTCATTAATCCGCCGGAAGAGAATCCGCCTTTCGTTGTGGAAGTGCCGGTTTTATTTGAATTTTGATTTGTTGTCGACTTATTAACATTGTTGTTTTTATTAGTGTCGTCGTTGGTTACACGGTTTTTTGAAGGGAATGTCGTTCCGCTGAACCCTTTTTTACCGGATTTATAAGATTTTGCTTCTACTGTCACATCCCCGCTGTCATGAAAAACAACCGTACCAACGTTAGAGAATACCAATGCGAAAGCAAGCAGTACCGCTGAAAGTTTTTTCATTCAAAATCCTCCTATATTTTCTCTTAGGTGTACATAAATTAAGTATAGCAAAATATAGGTTGCGAAAAAACTAAATGCACCTCTTAATTTCTATCATTTCCACCATGGATTAGAAAAAAATGATTTGTCCAAGCGTCGCATCGAATAGTCATTTGAATCAATTTCATAAATCATAGTTTTTCTGAAGTATAGAGTACCCCTATACTAAAAACTTTGTTTTTTTTAAATTATGCAACTTGGTTTTGTTGCTGTAATAAAGCATTGATTCGATCAACTGCTAGTTTGCAGGTATTATAAATTAACGTCACCAGATTGAAATGCATTTTTGCTTTCTTTCCTGTACGATGACGGACATTGTTTAATTGAAAGTATTCCTTTAAATAAGCGTTAACGCGTTCGACTGCTGTACGTTCTTGATAAAGCTGTTTCCATCGTTCTGTCCCACGTGCTGGATAGGTAAATTTACGGATATCTATATCACATTTGATTTTGAAAACTTTTTGGCAAAGGGTGTCTTCTCGTAATGGGCAAGTTGCACATTCCTTTGGACGTGTGAATTTTAATGTATTGTACTTAGCGTCAAAGCTGTCATATTGGTAACTATGTTCACGCACACAGGTTGGACGAAAATGTTCATCGAATCCTATATATTCTCCTTCTCGGCGAACGTTGTAAGGAATCACGACTCGCATGGACTGTGATACGGCTTGACGGTAAATAGGTTCAACATCATAACCAGCATCAAATATAGCTATTGTAAATTGACCGTTTCCTAAGTGATGAAGTTTTTTCAATAATGGAATCGCAGCTTTACAATCACTTAAATTACCTGAGGACATCAAACGAGTGATGATATATTGACTTTTCGTCGAAACAGCTAAATGTGCTTTATAACCAAACCAGAATGTATTTTTTCCTTTACTATTCTTTTTCACACCCCATTTTGGCTCAATCGGTACATCCTTCCAAAGGGTTTCTAATGGGATATCCAGCTGTTCTTTCAGTTCTTTTTCATAGGTTGATTGATTTCCTTTTTTCTCTACTTGTTCGGCTAACCAAACAGCTCGTTCAGCTTTCGTTTTACGACCACGTTTTTTAGGAGTTTTAGGTGCTTTCTTTTCTGATGGTGTGAAAGCATCACGAGCTTCAAAGTGACTCGCATCGATGGCGACATGTTCATCATTTAGAAAGCCTTCCAACATCGCTGTTTTGATGAGTGTATCGTTCATTTTATCTAGCACATCTGATTCACTAATGACTTGAATCATGCGTGAATAAGAGCTTTCAGATGGTACGACATCAGACACAAGGAATCCACAGTCGAAACGAAATAAAGGATCATGAACCAAACGTTTGACTAAATCCTTGATAGTTGGAATACGTTCGACAATACGTATAATCAGCGATTGAATCATTGCACCATCATTCAATTCACGTGGTGCACCTTTCAATGTCTTTTTAGAAAACAATTGAAATATAGGCTGAATGTCGATAGCACTAAAAATGGCTTCATAACGATGGGAACTTTCCATTTCTAATAATTGATGGATGTCAAAAAGAGAAATTTGTTTTACAATAGTCATAGGGTACTCACCTCTTTCGTATGGTTTGTTTGGTTACCTACCATTATAACGAAATTTGGGGAGGTACCCATTTTTTATTGTCTTGAATCCCTTGAAAATCAAGGGGTGAGAATTATGAAATTAACTCATTTAGTATAAAAAAAATATAATTTTATGCAAATCATTGTATGAAAATTTATGGTAAAATTATCTTCTGCGAGGTATTATAAAACATATATTTGTTGTTGTTTAGGAGGAAGGAGAACATATGAGTAAAATTCGAATCGGGATTGTTGGATACGGAAATTTGGGTAGGGGTGTAGAAGCAGCAGTTCAACAAAACCCTGATACAGAACTTGTAGCAGTTTTTACGCGTCGTGATCCGCAAACAGTGACGATCAATTCAAATGCGAAAGTCCTTCATGTGGACGATGCGTTATCCTATACAGACGAAATTGACGTGATGATTTTGTGCGGCGGTTCTGCAACAGATTTGCCTGAACAAGGACCATACTTTGCACAATATTTCAATACAATCGACAGTTTCGACACACATGCAAAAATTCCAGAATATTTTGATACAGTAAATGCGGCAGCTGAAAAAGCCGGAAAAGTTGCCATCATCTCGGTTGGTTGGGACCCAGGTTTATTCTCATTGAACCGTTTAATCGGCGAAGCGGTATTACCGGTTGGGAATACATATACCTTCTGGGGTAAAGGTGTGAGCCAGGGCCACTCTGATGCCATCCGCCGTATTGAAGGTGTAAAAAATGCGGTACAATATACAATTCCAATTGAAGATGCGGTGAATCGCGTGCGCAGCGGCGAAAATCCTGAACTTTCCACACGCGAAAAACATGCCCGTGAATGTTTCGTTGTGTTGGAAGAAGGCGCAGATCCAGCGAAAGTTGAACACGAAATTAAAACAATGCCAAACTATTTCGATGAATATGATACAACAGTGCATTTCATTTCCGAAGAAGAATTGAAGCAAAATCACAGCGGCATGCCGCATGGTGGTTTCGTCATCCGAAGCGGTGTGAGCGGATTGGGCGACAAACAAATCATCGAATTCAGTTTAAACCTTGAAAGCAATCCGACATTTACATCAAGCGTTCTTGTGGCATATGCACGCGCTGCATACAGATTAAATCAAAATGGCGACAAAGGTGCAAAAACAGTATTCGATATTCCATTCGGACTGCTATCACCTAAATCTCCGGCCGATTTAAGAAAAGAACTTTTATAATCTTGATTGTCAAAGAGGCTGGGACATAACTAATAAAGTGAACGAGCTGCAAAAAGATTTTTTGTAATAAATTGATTGGAGTGACGGGGCGACTCCTGCGACGAGCCCTCTCGAGACCCCGCAGGAGCGAAGGATTGAGCTCCGAGGAGGCTCGAGCCGGGCCCGCGGAAAGCGTCCCCGGAACGGAAATCAATTTTCTTCAATTATCAAAAAAACACCATTTTCTCCCGGGAGAAAATGGTGTTTTTTATCTCTTTTGTCCCAGCCTCTTTATTTGGTTTCTATACCAGCTGTATTCCCTGCCCTATTTCTTCACAAGATTGCAGCTCTTGCCATTTTGCAATGAAAGATTATAGTCAATCTCGTCCCGATCATAGTCAATCAACGAAGGATAATAGCCAAAGGGAAGATAATATTAGTCAAACTCCGCAAAATAATTGCCATCCCTTTTGAACGCACGATCGAGTAGGAGGGAGCGATTAACTCCCGTCCTCTCACACCACCGTACGTACGGTTCCGTATACGGCGGTTCAATTAAGATCATTGACGCAAGTTTTTATAACTTCCGTGAATAGCTGTTCTCTTTATGCCAGTGGTCACTCCACCCTCCAAGAGGTCTCCCACGGGATTCACCGCTTCCTTCCTCAAGTGAGGTACTACGTTTTCTGTGTTCATCATGACTCACTGAATGCCAAGGGCTATTCTCTCTTCATTGTTCGGTCCTTCTTAGTAGTTCTAAACCAACTAATACGATGACCTCTGCTGACTTCTGACGGTTCAGCTACTAATCGCTAAGTAGGTTATGAAGCGTATTTCACCTATCAGCCAGACCTCCCCGGGTAAGAATGTAATCTTTCCTTCCATCTATCTGCTTCATTTACTCTGTACCACCTTTGGCAGAAAGGACTTTGTTTTGTTTAGCAAACTCATCCAATGATACCTAGCCTTATCTGAAGTTCGTGTTCCTCAGACCGGAAGTTTGCCGCTCGCTTTCAGATTCCGCGTCACCACGGACACCCTTGCTCTTGGCTAACCTCTACTTCTGTCTTCGGGGTTCGGGACTTACACCCTATAGATTACACCCATGCCAGGCGCACCAAAAAAAGCAGGTTGATCAAATCAACCTGCTTTCATACTGCCAGAAATTATTTTCCAGCCAATTTGTTTCTTAATACCATTTGTAGGATACCGCCATGACGGTAGTAATCCACTTCCACTTCAGAGTCGAAACGAGCCAACGCTTTGAACTCAGTTACTTTACCTTCTGGAGATACTGCAGTAACTGTTAGAACATCGCGTGGTTTTACATCGTCTGTCAAGTTAACAGAAATTGTTTCGTCACCTTTTAATCCTAAAGTTTCTGCGTTTTCACCAGGCATGAATTGAAGTGGTAGAACACCCATCATCACTAGGTTAGAACGGTGGATACGTTCATAGCTTTGTGCGATAACTGTTTTGATACCTAATAAGTAAGTACCTTTTGCAGCCCAGTCACGGCTGGATCCCATACCGTAGTCGTTACCAGCAAGTACTACAAGACCTGTACCTTGCTCTTGGTATTTCATAGCTGCATCGTAAATGTACATTACTTCACCAGTTGGCCAGTAAGTAGTGAATCCACCTTCTGTACCAGGTGCAACTTGGTTGCGGATACGGATGTTTGCGAATGTACCACGCATCATGACTTCATGGTTACCACGGCGAGAACCGTAAGAGTTGAAGTCGCGGATTGCTACACCTTTTTCTTGTAGGTATTTACCTGCAGGTGTATCTTTACCGATTGCACCAGCTGGTGAAATGTGGTCAGTTGTAATAGAGTCACCAAACTTCGCAATTACGCGCAAGCCTTTAAGCTCTTGAATTGGAGCTGGCTCTTTAGAAAGACCTTGGAAGAATGGTGGGTTTTGAATGTAAGTTGAATTTTCATCAAATGTGTATAAAGATTCAGTTGATGTTTCAATTGCATTCCATTTTTCGTTTGCAGTGAATACTGTTTCGTATTCTTTTTTGAACAATTCAGGTGTAACCACTTTATTTAAGATCGCGTAAACTTCTTCAGTTGATGGCCAAATGTCATTGAAGAATACGTCGTTACCGTTTTTATCTTTCGCGATTGGATCTTTTTGTAGGTCGATATCCACTGTACCAGCTAAAGCATAAGCCACTACTAATGGTGGTGATGCCAAGTAGTTCGCTTTTACAAGTGGGTGAACACGGCCTTCGAAGTTACGGTTACCGGAAAGTACAGAAGTTACGAACAAGTCTTTTGCTTTGATCGCTTCTTCGATTTCTGGAAGCAATGGACCGGAGTTACCGATACATGTTGTACAACCGTAACCTACTGTGTTGAATCCGATTTGGTCTAAGTAATCTTGTAGACCTGAATCTTTTAAGTAACCTGTAACAACTTTGGAACCAGGTGCTAATGAAGTTTTCACCCATCTTGGTGGTTTAATGCCAAGTTCAACCGCTTTTTTCGCAACAAGACCAGCAGCGATCAATACGTATGGGTTGGATGTGTTTGTACAAGAAGTGATCGCAGCGATTGCTACAGCACCTGTAGGCATTTCTAATTCTTCGCCATCAGCAAATTTGATTGTTGAAGTTTTGCTGAATTCATCTTCAGTTAAACCGAAACCTTGTACGCCCATTGGAGCAACTACTGCTTCACGGTAGCGTTTTTTCATTTCTGAAAGTGGAATCAAGTCTTGTGGACGTTTTGGACCAGAAAGGTTTGGTTCGATTTCGTCCAATTTGATTTCAAGTACATCAGTGTAAACTGGCTCGAAGTTTGGATCGAAGAACATATCGTTTTCTTTCAAGTATTTTTCAATTACTTGTACATGTTCTTCATCACGGCCAGTTAGACGCAAGTAGTTAAGTGTTTCGTTGTCGATTGCAAAGTAACCGCAAGTTGCGCCGTATTCTGGTGCCATGTTGGAAATTGTCGCACGGTCGGCAAGTGGCAATGTCGCTACGCCAGGACCGAAGAATTCAACGAATTTACCAACTACACCGCGTTTACGTAATACTTGAGTTACTTTCAACGCCAAGTCAGTTGCAGTTGCACCGTTTGGAAGTTTACCAGTTAATCTTACACCGATAACTTCCGGAATTGTGAAGTAAGATGGTTGTCCAAGCATACCAGCTTCCGCTTCGATACCACCAACACCCCAACCAAGTACGCCAAGACCGTTGATCATTGTAGTATGGGAGTCAGTACCAACCACTGAATCCGGATAAGCTTCAAAAGTGCCGTCTTCGTTTGGTTTAACGTGAATTACTGGCGCTAAGTATTCCAAGTTTACTTGGTGAACGATACCTGTTGCAGGTGGAACCGCACGGAAGTTATCGAATGCAGTTTGAGCCCATTTTAAGAATTTGTAACGTTCTGCGTTGCGTTCAAATTCTAAATCCATGTTCGCTTGTAAAGCTTCAGGAGTACCGTATTTGTCTACTTGAACAGAGTGGTCGATTACAAGGTCAACCGGAATTTCTGGATTGATTTTTGCTGGGTCTCCGCCAAGTTCTTTCATGGCAGAACGTAAAGAAGCTAAGTCTACAACTACAGGAACACCTGTGAAGTCTTGTAGAACTACGCGGGAAGGTTTGAATGGAACTTCACCTTCAGGATCTGCTCCTTCTGCCCATTTTGCCAAGTTGTCTACGTGTTCTTCTTTGATTACATAGTTATCATATTGACGTAAAACAGATTCTAATAAAACTTTGATGGAATAAGGTAGGCGTGATACGTCTGCAATGCCTGCTTCTTTTAATGCAGCCAAACGGTAATAATAGTAAGTTTTACCGTTCAGTTCAAAAGAAGCGCGACTGTTGTGTAAGTTGCTCTTTGTCATATGTAATCCCCCTATATTAATTTTGAAAAGGCTTCCTAGTTCTTTTCTCCATGACCAATCATAACTCACTTATCTTCATAAGTAAATTACATTAAAATTATGTTTTGTCATTAGAGATTTTTATGAACTCGATGACCAATACAATTTTATTCCAAAAAATTCATCATTTCAATGATGTGATGAAAAATGAATATTTTGGATAATCTCACTTATAGTTTATACTTAAGCACAAAAAAATTAAAGAGACTTTTATGAATAATTATTCCCTTTTTCGAATGGATTATTAGATCGTCAATTCACTCAGGATTTCCCCTTTTCGATCCTTGACGTTGATTTGAAAATGCTCTTGATCATCCAGTTTTTCCAACCCAACATACCAAATGGAATATCCTTTGACGCCATACAACTCGAGGGTGCTCTCAGGTAAGCCGGACATTTCAATAAAAGAAGCTTTTTCGCCATTGACTTCAACTTCCGCTTCCCCGGTTCTTTTAATTAATCCAAAAAGAATTACTCCGTCTGAATAAGCTGAAGTGATTTTATTTTCCTCCAAAGAATCCGGCAACTTCGCATAGGCGCCGTCTCCGCTTGTCCAACCTTTGAAATTTTTCTTCACAACGCCGGTGCCGAAATAGTTTCCATTCGATAAAAAGAAATATCGATGTTCCTTTTCGCTTTTCGGTCCTTCTATCCATTCATAGTCCGCATCTTTTGGCAGTGCTTCTTCAGGCGTGTCAAACCCGTCCCCTGAAAAATGTACCGTAAATTCCCGGAATGCAAAAGCAAGCACGATGACCATTGCCGCAAAAATCAATATTCTTGTCATGCTGGTTTTCATTCGACCTCTCCCCCTTTCAACACGTTCATACTTTAAAAAAACTATAATATACTATTTTACCTTTTCATAAAATGAAACAAATTCGATTTAGCAAATCCCATCAATATTTACTTCACTTCCCACAAAAAACCCCGATTTCTCTTCTTAATGAATGCAAAAAATGGCCATTGACTCCTTTCATTCGAGCGTTCGGACTCAATACATATCATTTTAACGAAAACCCCCTTTTCACTACACCATTTTTGACTCCTTTTCATCAAAAAAGGAATAGAATTCCATTTTTTTAGTGAGAATAGTTGTACGTATGTGTTTAGGAGGGGTAACATGTTTCGTTCACTATACAACTTGTTTTTCTCAAAACTGAATACAATCAAAGGTTCCTTGGCGAAGGCGGATAATGGCGATGTGATCCGGCTGTATCCAAAAAAATATAAGGAATCCTTCCAAATAGATAAAGATGTCACGATCGTTGGGGATGAAAGCGGTCAAACGGTCATCGAAGGAATGTTCGTCATCCCGAAAAACATTCGTGCAACTTTTCAAAATCTCACCATTGCACCTACTGCCCATCTATACATTGAAGGTGAAGCGGTTTTTGAAAACTGCACCATCAAAAAAAATACCAATGTGCTGATTACAGTAAATGGCGGATATATTAAAGCCGTTCACAGCAATTTCCAAAAAGCGAAGGAAGTGGCTGTTGCCCTATTAAACAATAGCAATGGCGTATTCACCCATTGCAACTTTCACCATAACGGAAAAATGCATCTTTTCGTAAAAAACTCGAAAGCTTTTTTGGAATCGTGCGAATGTTCCAATGCTTTGAAAGGACTTTGGATAACGGATCAATCTTTCGCACAAACGAAAAAAAGCCATTTCACCCGACATGAGGACACACAAATTTTTGCGGAAAATTCAACATACTTCGATTTCCAAAGCTTTATCGAACGAAGCGATGGATTTGGAATTGTGGCAAAAAATGAATCGGAAGTAAATTTGCATTCAACGGTGTTATTTTCCCATGTTTCCACTCAACTGGTCATAGACAAAAGCAGGCTCAACGGAAAACAATGCCTTATACAATGCGGCAATGAATCGGGCGTCGTTTTGCAGGAAGGAGAAGGATTGTTATCCCAATGCGAAATTTCCAGCCATCAAAAGAGCAATGTTCAAGCATCCAAAAAATCTCTCCTTCATCTCGAACATTGTGAAATCCATTCCGGGTATGATAACGGCCTGGTCATCAACAAAGAATCCATTGTGAATTGCAGCAAGACAATGATTAAAGACCATTTATCCACCCAAGTGGTAATTACCGACAAATCCCAGTGTTCAATGAAAGAAAGCTCAATCATAAACGGCCGGCATGTCGGAATAGGTGTAGAGAGAAAATCGGAGTGTATGCTTTTGGAATGCCAAGTCATCCAAAACAACAATTCCGCATTCAATGTGGATCGCGGTGTGTTGAGGGTTTATCGCTGCGATATTTCTGAAAACAACGGGAATGGAATTTTGGCGATCAATCATTCGGAAGTGGAAGTGGAGGCTTGCCGCTTTTTTGGCAACCATATGCCGCATCTGGCAAGCAAAACGAAAGTGAAAATTCATATCAGCAATTCGGATTTTCACCATGGAAAAAGTATATTCCTATTGCATCGGTGTGAAATCCATGCGGTGCATTCCAGGTTTCATGACAGCATGAATATTCAAATAGAGATTACGGAACATTCAACAGCGAATTTTGAACATTGCAAAATTTATAACGGGAAATCTTATGGAATTAAAGTGTTGAAGAATTCCCATTTATCCCTTTATCATAGCCAGATCCATCACCATGAACTTGCCCAAATAGTGGTAAACGACAGCTCCGTCATTTTGAATAATTCAGAGATTTACAAAGGAAAACGAAATGCCTTGTTTATTCAAAACCATAGTGAAGTGTTTATCCAGGAAAGCTTCATTTCAAAACATTTACAAGCGCAAATTTGGATCGATCATGAGTCCAGCCTGGAGCTTTTAAGTGTGCAGTTGACCGATGGAAAACATTCCGACTTGCACGCCCAAAACCAGTCAAAAGTCTATGTCGAAAACAGCATCATCCGAAATGACCAATATCGTTATAATGTGCAGGCATTGAACAATTCCAAGATCGAAATCGTCAATACCATCGTTGAAAATAAATACGGCGACGTCTATTACAGTGAAAACAACAGTTCCATCAATAATTCCGATTATTGATGGAACTGCTTTTTTATAAATGGAGTCGTTTTTTTATAATTTGTGAAAAATGTTCTAAATGGCGCAATTTTTGTTTCCGAAACTTGAAATCTATGAGAAAATAAGGAGTTGGAAAGGAAGAGATTCGAAAACTATGACGACTTTAGAAAAAATTACGCCTAATTATGATCCTTGGGAAAGTTATTTAGATGTTGAGCAATACGGAAAACTTGTATTATCCAATATAGAATTTACCACTACTTATTTATGCAACATGCGGTGCGCCCATTGTGCAGTAGGGTACACTTTGCAAACGAAAGATCCCGATGCGTTGCCCCTCGATCTGCTTTTAAGAAGATTGGATGAAATTCCAACGTTGAGATCTTTGAGCATTACCGGCGGGGAACCGATGCTCAGCAAAAAATCCATACAAAATTATGTGAAACCGATATTGCAATATGCACATGAACGGGGCATCCGCACACAGATCAATTCCAACTTGACCCTTGACTTGGATAGATATTTGGAAATTGCTCCTTACATCGATGTTCTTCATATTTCCCATAACTGGGGAACGATTGATGAATTTGTGGAAACCGGTTTTGCCATGATGGATCGAAAACCGAGTTACGACCAGAGGGCCAAATTGTTTGAACGGATGATTGAAAACTCGAGGGCGTTGAGTGAAGCAGGGGTAATGGTTTCGGCTGAAACTATGCTGAATAAAAAAACCGTTCCATATATCGATCATATCCATCACCAAGTGGTCCATGAAATGAAGTGCAAACGTCATGAAATCCATCCAATGTACCCATCTGATTTCGCCCAATCCTTAACAGACACAACAAGCCTTTCTTTGGATGAAATCAGGGAGACCATTCACCACTTGCTTGACATCCGTGATGAAAATACGTGGATGTTGTTTGGCACTCTTCCTTTTTACCCTTGCAGTATGAAGGAAGAAGATCAAGCAATATTAAAACGGTTGAGAGAAGCGAAAAATGTGACAGTGCGGAACGACCCGGATGGACGATCCCGCCTGAATATCAATATTTTTACCGGCGATGTCATTGTCACGGATTTTGGCGACACTCCTCCCCTCGGAAATATTCAAACGGATTCGTTAACCGAAATATTTGATAAGTGGCTTGAAACGGATTTGGCCAAATCATTGAATTGTCATTGCCCTGCTGTGAAATGCCTGGGACCTAATGTACTCGTAAAAAATATGTATTATCCAAACACCGCATTCGTCAGTGGTGCCGCAATGAAGTAATAATAAAGGGATGGAAAGCTCCATCCCTCTTTTTATTGGGTTTTTTGTTCTTCCAGTATTTGCTGTATTTCGACAGGAGCGGGGATTGGCGGTATATCAGAGATGATATCCGTTTCCGTCAAGACTAACGGAGAGAAAGGGTATTTTTCCTTAAAATCCACAGCCAGTGTAAAATGTTGAGCCATTGAATCGACCGTTAAATGATTGAATACATCCACATCCCCGAACAGATCGGATGCTGAAATCTGATCGATGGCCGAAAGAATATGTACCATTTCATCTTTAGAAAATGCCAGTTGTTCCCTTTCAATAAATGCTTTCAAATCTTGCTGCAGATATTCCTGCATCTCCTTGAGGCATTCAAATTCCTTCAATTTATTAATATATTTTTCAATGTTCATAAGTTCCTTATTATGTATATCTTTCAAGTGCCGTGCCTTATTGACGATTTTCTCCAGCTGCTGTTCCGCCAGTTCGTTGATCATCGTTTGCACGGTATATAAGTCGTTCAATAAATCAAATTCGATTCTTTTTATGGCATTATAAGTTTCTTTGCATTTTCTCTGAAGCCGATTCAACTTTTCCGCTTTTTTCAATAACATTTCCGCTTCATTGGATTGATCTTGAAAGAGCGGTTTCAACATTTTATTGCGGACAAATTTTTTTTCAAGTTTTTCGTAATATTGATATTCCATCATATACTCACTATGAAGGCTGCGGTATTCCCGAACCTTTTCATGATATTTTAGCGCAAGGGCGACAAACAGTTCCACACTGTCATTCATTAAATACTTTTCATATTCAATCACTTTGAGCAACTGGTACAGGGTTTGTACCTCCTGTAAAACCTGGCTGACGTGGGCGTATTCTTTTTCATAATCCGATAATATCTTTAAATTTTTTTCAACAATGGACTGCTCTATCGAATGCCCACCATTCAAATATTTTTCCAATCGGTCCCGCATGGACATGAATGGTTCCCTTTCTTTGATTCCATGCACTTCCCTTTCAAGCAAAACCATCCATTGCTTAAATCGGAGAGCAATATTTCTTTCCCGTTTATCTTTTTTATTGGCGATATGGTTGATTTTATCCACTAACCGGTGGATCCGGCTGTCGATGAAAAGTTGGATTTGATGGGATTTTTTTGCTTCCATTGCCTGTTTGGCCGAAACGCCGACAAACTCTTCGATCATATGGCCGCACCCCTTTTGCAAATAATGGAGGAAACGTGCCATCTTCTGTTCATTATATTGATCCGTGTTGATAATTAAATAAGTCCGGTATCCTTGCCGATATATTTTCTTGATAACACTTATTTCCCGATCAGCGACATTGCAATGGTTGCCCAAGACCCAAAACACTTCATCCGTCCGTTGCAATAGCGCATCGGAAATGTTGATTTCCCCTTTTTCCATAGAAATGGTGTTCATCAAGATCACGTTTTTCAACAAATCGCATCGAAGATAAATTTCAATATACTTTATGTATGTTTTTAGAAACTGTCCGATATATGTATTTTTATCTGTGAATAAATAAAGATGCTCCATCCCAAAATAAGCGGCTGTGCCATCAACTAGAATCGCACGTATACACTCTTTTTGGCCGTATCGGATAAAAATATTGACATGGGGTTCATTTTTTTCCGGCAACAAATTTCTTTCAACAAGCGCATTAATCAAGGTGTTTTTTCCTTCAATCTCACTGCCTATGAATAAAATCCTATAGGGTGATTGGGCATCTTCAATGAGCTGGTCCAGTTTGAAGGAAGTATCTTTTATGTATGAATTTTTTTCTAAGATGGAAGAAAGGACTTTTAATTTTTCAACCATTCCCGTTATGTTTTCTTCTTTCATCGAATCCATCCCTTTTTCTTTTATATAGTATAATTATATATAGTTTCTTGTTATGTTAATGGTTTCTAATTTAAAATAAGTCCAGTTACTTATGAATTTTCCGAAAAATTAGTCGTTACATCCTAATTCAGTTTATGGAAAATGAAAAAAAACCGTATTTTTTTATTGATAGATGCAACAATAAGATAAAGTTTTTCAGATGCGTTTCATTTCTCGGTTTGGATAAAACATTTAGACTAGACTACTGCATGCATTTTGATCAAGGGTTGGGAGTGGCAATATGAAATGAAAAAATATCCCCTATTAACAGTCGGCATTTCCATCATGTTATTGGCCGGTTGTTCGCCATCGATGGAAAGCCAGGAATTGAAATTTTCGAGCAGACAACAATACAGCCCAATGCAACTTTCCACGAAACCGTCGGAAGTTCTGACTGTGCAAGCAGTGGAATTTTCCAGCCAACAAGGTGTGCCTAATCTGGGGGTTGTGCTGCTTGATTTTGAAACGAAGCAAGAAATTGATCGTGGAATCGTTGATCAGGAAGGCATGGTTTATTTTGATCAAGTTCAGCCGGAACAGCCTTATGATATTGTCATTTATCGAATATCCGATCAGGGAGAATGGATGGAACAATCCAGGGAAACCGTCGTATTTATGCCCGAAAAACCGGTGGTGCAAATTCAAACATTTAACGCCTCTCCACAAGACAGCTTGAAGGTTCCTGTTGTCTTGCAAAATCCGGAGTTGCCGAACGGTTGTGAAATCACTTCATTGACTGCCATTTTAAATTATTATGGTCTTAAAATGGATAAAATCAAAATGAATGAAGTATTGCCTAAAGGAAAGGTATATACAAAAAAAGGTGTCATGTACGGACCGGATCCAAATAAAGCTTATGCGGGAAGTCCAAAAGAGAAGGATGGCGGATATTACGTGTATGCACCGCCATTGGTCGATGTGGCCAACCAAATTTTAGAGGATGAGAACGCCGAATTTCGCGCGTTGGATATTACAGGCGCAACAAAAGAGGAACTGATCGATTATGTAAAATCCGGAGTGCCGGTTTTGACCTGGGTCACAATCGATTGGAAGGAACCCCGCAAATCCGGTTATTGGGTGATTGAAGGAACAAATAAAAAACATGGTATATATAAAAATCTGCATGCGGTCGTGATGACCGGTTACGGAAACGGAAAAGTGACCATTATGAATCCGTTGACAGGCATTGAAAAAATTGATGAGAAAACCTTTTTCCGGGCATATGAACAATTAGGCTCTCATGCATTGGTTGTTTTGTAATCATTGTCATCGGTTTGTATTGCCTGCAAATACTATATTGGCGGCCTCTCGGTATGAGAGAACCGCTTTTTTAATGCCATGAAAATCGCAGAATAAAAATTCAAGAGGCTGGGACATAACTAATAAAATGAATGAGCTGCAAAAGAATTTTTTGTAAAAAATTGATATCGTAGAAAATTGATAGGAGTGACGGGGCGACTCCTGCGGGAACAGCCCGAGTCTCGAGACCCCGCAGGAGCGAAGGTGTGAGCTCCGAGGAGGCTCGAGCCGGGCCCGCGGAAAGCGTCCCCGGAACGGAAATCAATTTTCTTCAATTATCAAAAAAACACCATTTTCTCACGGGAGAAAATGGTGTTTTTTATCTTTTGTCCCAGCCTCTTCCATTTTCTTCTTATTTAAATACGACCCGTTTTTCTTCATATGCTTTAATTTCATCTTCATATTTAAACGTTAATGCAATTTCGTCCCAACCGTTTAACAACATTTCTTTGTAGTAAGGATCGATATTAAAGTGGTAAACCGCTCCATCTTCCCCAGTGACAGTTTGTTCGGATAAGTTGACTTCCACCGTATATGGTTTTTGAAGACCTTTTGCTAAGATTTCATCCACTTCTTCTTCTTTTAATTTTACAGGCAAAATTCCGTTTTTGAAGCAGTTGTTATGGAAAATATCAGCAAAACTAGGAGCGATAATCACTCTAAATCCATAATCCAAAATGGCCCATGGCGCGTGTTCCCGGGAAGAACCGCATCCAAAGTTGTCTTGTGCCACCAAAATTTTTGCTTCTTTATATTCCGGTTTATTTAAAACGAAGTCAGGAATTTCGTTTCCATTTTCATCATAACGCCAGTGATAGAACAAATATTTTCCGAAACCTGTACGTTCGATCCGTTTTAAGAATTCCTTTGAAATGATTTGGTCTGTATCAACATTTTTTCGATCCAATGGTGCTATGACACTTTTTACAACATTAATTGGCTCCATTTGTCCCCCGCCCTTTCATTATGCTTCTTGTTCTTGTTTTAAATATTCTCGGACATCGACGAAGCGGCCTTCGATTGCTGCCGCCGCCGCCATTGCCGGGCTTACTAAGTGTGTGCGTGCCCCGGTACCTTGACGGCCTTCAAAGTTCCGGTTGGAAGTGGAAGCACAACGTTCACCAGCCGGAATGATGTCTTCGTTCATGCCAAGACATGCGGAACATCCGGAGTTGCGCCATTCAAAACCGGCTTCAATAAAGATTTTGTCCAAACCTTCTTCTTCCGCCGCTTTTTTAACTGAATGGGATCCAGGAACAACGATCGCACGAACGCCTGGCGCCACTTTCTTTCCTCTTACAATTTGTGCTGCTGTGCGCAAATCGGATAAACGTGAGTTCGTACAAGAACCGATAAATACGTGCTGAATTTCAATGGACGTGATTGGCTGGCCTTCTTCCAATCCCATATATTCAAGGGCTTTTCTTAACGCTTGTTTGTCCGTTTCTGATTCATAATCATCCGCAGTAGGCACATGTCCAGTAATTCCTGTACCCATGGATGGATTTGTTCCCCAAGTGACATATGGTTCAATTTCACTTGCATCGATTTCAAGCACTTTGTCATATGTGCATCCTGGGTCAGATGCCAAACTCAACCAATATTCAGCGGCTTTGTCAAATTCTTCTTTTGGAGCAAAGCGACGCCCACGTAAGAATTCAACTGTTTTTTCATCCGGAGAAATCAGACCGGCTTTCGCACCCGCTTCAATGGACATATTACAGATTGTCATGCGTTCTTCCATTGAAAGATTACGGATTGCTTCACCGGTAAATTCAATAATATGACCTGTACCTAAGCCGACTCCCCATTTGGCAATAATGGCAAGAATGATGTCTTTTGCTGTCACACCGAAGCCCAGTTTTCCATTTACACGAATTTCCAATGTTTTCGGTTTATTTTGCCATAATGTTTGTGTGGAAAGGACGTGTTCCACTTCTGAAGTACCGATACCAAAGGCCAATGCCCCAAAAGCACCGTGTGTGGAAGTATGGGAGTCACCGCAAACGATGGTTTTGCCCGGTTGAGTCAAGCCGAGTTCCGGACCAATCACGTGCACAATCCCTTGATCCGGATGGCCGATATCTGCAAGTTGAATGCCAAACTCTTCACAGTTTTTCGCTAATGTGTTGATTTGTTTTTTCGCAATCGGGTCATTGATTGTAAAAATATCTTTGGTAGGAACGTTATGGTCCATCGTCGCGAAGCAAAGATCCGGACGTCGGACTTTCCGGCCAGCAAGTCTTAAACCTTCAAAGGCTTGTGGAGATGTTACTTCATGAATTAAATGAAGATCGATATAGAGTAAATCCGGTTTCCCTTCTTCCCGATGTACCACATGTGATTCCCAAACTTTTTCAATAATATTTTTCGCCATCTTTACCACCAACCTTTAAATATATGATTCCATAATACTATCAGCTACAAAATTTGTATCGATTTCCGCAATGACTTTATCCGTCCATTCATCTGTAGTCAATGCGCTGTCTTTATCTTTCGCAAGGTCTCTAGTGAAGTAACCATCTTCAAATACGGCATTCACCGCCCGTTCGATTTCCGCCGCTTCTTCTTTCATGCCGAAGGAGTAACGGAGCATCATGGCAACTGAAAGAATCGTAGCTGCCGGGTTCGCAATGCCCAAACCTGCGATTTCAGGGGCAGATCCATGGACAGGTTCGTATAGACCGAAAGAATCGCCACGGATAGAAGCGGATGGTAATACCCCTAATGAACCTGTAATAACAGATGCTTCATCACTTAAAATATCTCCGAACATATTATCTGTCACAATGACATCATAATGGCTCGGATTTGTGATAAGCTTCATTGCCACAGAGTCGACTAAATTATGTTCCACTTCCACTTCAGGGTATTGAGCTTTTTTCTCTTCCACGATTTCACGCCATAAACGGGAAGTTTCAAGCACATTCGCTTTATCCACTGAACAAAGTCTTCCACGTCGTAATTTTGCAAGTTCGAATGCATTGTCAACAATGCGCTCGATTTCTTCACGAGTATAAATGTTTAAATCGCTTGCTGCTGATTCGGTGCGTTTTTTCTCGCCGAAGTAAATGCCGCCTGTCAATTCGCGCACAATCAACAAATCCACATTATCGGCAACTTCTCTTTTCAATGGTGAAGAATCCAATAGGCTTGGGAAAGATTTTACCGGTCTTAAGTTCGCAAATAGATCAAAGGTTTTGCGGATTTGCAACAATCCTTTTTCAGGTCTTAGTTCAGGCGGGTTGTTATCCCATTTTGGACCGCCGACAGCTCCAAGTAAAATCGCATCGCTTTGACTGCATGTTTCGATTGTTTCTTCTGGAAGTGGCGTATTGAATTGATCGATGGCAGCACCGCCAATCGCTGCATATGCTAAATGAAATTCATGTTTATACCGTTTTCCGATTGCTTGAAGTACACGAACAGCCGCCGCAACAACTTCAGGACCAATTCCGTCACCCGGAAGTATCGTAATTTTCTTTTCCATTGTGAAAAACACCTTTCCTTGAAGTGATGAATAAAAGAATTTTTTGAAATGGCTTCTATTTTTAACAAACGCCATCAAACATTTGCATATTTGATGGCGTCACGAAATGGATTAACAACATTTAAATTTGGGCAATATGTTTCTTAACAAAACTATCGTGGATCAAATGTCTGTTAATGGCGTCAACAAAGGCTTTTGCAGTTGCTTCAAGCACGTCTTGGGAAGAATCGCGGCCAGTTGTCGTCACATCATTGTAACTGATTTTAACAACCGCATCCGCCAACGCATCCCGTCCTTTGCTGACGGATGTTACTTGGAAATCCATTACATGCACTTTCGTATCCACCAATTGTTCCAACGTATTAAAGATTGCTTCCACAGAGCCTGCTCCTGTTGCTGCAAGAGTTTTCGTTTCTCCCTCAGGAGTGGTCACGGATGCAGTCGCAGTCGGAATGTTGTCAGTACCATATGATACTTGAACACTATTCAATGCAAATTTTGGAATGTCTTCAATGGATACGGATTGTTCAGTCAATAATGTGATCAAGTCTTCTTCCGTAATTTCTTTCTTGCGGTCTGCAAGCTTTTTGAATTCTTCGAAGGCTTTATTTAATTTCTCATCGGAAAGCTGGAAGCCCATTTTTTCAGCGCGATCGCGGAATGCGGCGCGGCCGGAGTGTTTTCCAAGCACAAGCGGCACTTCACCTTCTCCCACCAATTCAGGAGAAATAATTTCATATGTTTGTTTGTTTTTCAACACGCCATCCTGGTGAATACCGGATTCATGGGCAAAGGCGTTTTTACCGACAACCGCTTTGTTTGGAGGCACCAAGAATCCTGTTAAGCGGCTTACCAATTGAGATGTTCTCTTAATCTCTTTCAAATTGATGCCAGTTTCAGCGCCATAAAAATCTTTCCGAATATGAAGCGCCACTGCAATTTCTTCTAATGAAGCATTTCCTGCACGTTCACCGATACCGTTGATTGTACATTCAATTTGATCTGCCCCGTTTTGAAGTGCCGCCAGTGAGTTGGCGACTGCCATACCCAAGTCATCGTGGCAGTGTGCGGAAAATTTAACTTTGTCTGCTCCACGGACATTTTCTTTCAAAAATCTGAACAGCTCACCATATTCCTGTGGTGTCGCATATCCAACCGTATCTGGAACGTTGACCGTTGTCGCTCCGGCTTCAATGACTTTTTCAATGATGCGGACCAAAAATTCGCGGTCGGATCGGAATCCGTCTTCAGCTGACCATTCCACAAGCGGGAAGAATTTCTTTGCGTATTTGACAGCTTCCACGGCCTGTTCAACCACTTGATCCGGCGTTTTTTTCAATTTGTATTCCATATGGATCGGACTAGTTGCCAAGAACACATGGACGTGTGGCTGTTCGGCAACTTTCAACGCTTCCCAAGCGCGGTCGATGTCGTTTTTCACACAGCGGGCTAGACCCGTTACGATGGAATTTTTCACTGTGCTTGCGATTTTATTCACTGCATCAAAGTCGCCAGGGCTTGAAGCAGGGAAACCTGCTTCAATGATTGTAACCCCTAGACGTTCCAATTGTTTGGCAATTTCAATTTTTTCGGCAGTGTTTAAGTTAATGCCAGGTGATTGTTCACCATCTCGAAGTGTTGTATCAAAAATATCGATCTTACGCACTATTTAATCACGACCTTTCGATTTCCAGCGTTGATGAAAGGCATCATTTTACGCAACTCTGCTCCAACTTTTTCAATTGGATGTTCTTGTTCGCGTTTTTTGTATTCATTGTAACGTGGACGGCCATTCGCGTTTTCTTCAAGCCATTCTTTTGCAAATTTACCGCTTTGAATATCTTCAAGCACTTTTTTCATGTTCGCTTTTACATCTTCTGTAATGACGCGCGGACCTGATACATAGTCGCCCCATTCAGCAGTGTCAGAGATGGAGTAGCGCATGTTGGAGAATCCGCCTTCGTAAATTAAGTCAACGATTAATTTCATTTCATGCAAGCATTCGAAATATGCACTTTCTGGTTGGTAACCAGCTTCAACTAATGTTTCAAAACCGGCTTTGATTAAGTGAGTTACCCCACCGCAAAGTACTGCTTGTTCACCGAATAAGTCAGTTTCTGTTTCTTCTTTGAATGTTGTTTCAAGAACACCTGCACGAGCGGAACCGATACCTTTAGCCCAAGCAAGTGCAAGATCTTTTGCGTTGCCAGTTGCATCTTGGTAAACGCCGATCAACGCCGGAACCCCTGCACCTTCAGTGTAAGTGCGGCGAACCAAGTGACCAGGACCTTTTGGCGCTACTAAGAATACGTCCACATCTGCTGGAGGTACGATTTGTTTATAGTGAATGTTGAAACCATGAGCGAATACCAAAGCGTTTCCTGGCTCCAAGTTTGGAGCGATTTCTGCTTCATACACCGCTTTTTGAGCTTCATCTGGAAGCAGGATCATGATAACATCCGCTTCTTTGGATGCTTCAGCAACAGATTTTACATCCAAACCATCTTGTTTTGCTTGTTCCGCAGATTTACCTGGACGAATACCTACACGTACATCAAAACCGGATTCTTTCAAGTTTTGAGCATGTGCATGCCCTTGGGATCCATATCCGATTACCGCAATTTTCTTCTCTTTTAATACAGTTTCATTAATTTCGTTATGATAGTACATTTTTGTCATCTTTCTTTTCCCCCTAAAATTGTTAATCTTTTCATAATTTATATTTTTTCAATGACAAAGACAGTTCAGAAAACTATCTTTGCATTGTTGGAACTAACAACTTGAATAAAAATTTATTTTAAAAGTGAAAGAGGTGTTTGATCATAGAATGTTTGTTGCACCTCACGAACAGTAGCAGTCACGCCTGTTCGCGTCAATTCCTTGATTCCATATGGCCGGACAAGTTCGATGAAGGCATCGATTTTGTCCGGATGGCCGATCACTTGATAAGTGACAACATTTTTTGAAGTATCGACGATTTGAGGCCGGAATGGCTCAACAATGGCATTCATTTCAAGTCTCAAATTCGGAGGCGATACCACTTTGACAAGTGCGAGTTCACGAAGAACAATCGCTTTATCAGTGATGTCATTGACCTTCAATACATCAATTTGTTTCGACAATTGTTTGATGAGCTGTTCCAATTTCACATCATCTTCAATATTGACCACCAGTGTCATTTTGGAAATGTTCGGTTGCTCTGTATGACCAACCGTAATGGATTCAATATTGAATTGTCTTTTCATCAATAAACCTGTTACACGGTTTAATACGCCACTTTGGTTGATAACTGTTACAGTAATTACTCGTTTCAAAATTTTTTCACCCCTACCATTTCATGAAGCGCTTTGCCCGATGGCACCATTGGGTACACATTTTCCAGTTGTTTCACACGGCAATCAACAACAACCGGCTCATCGGAATTGATCGCTTCTGCCAAAATTCTTTCTGCTTCATCGATTGTCTGAATTCGATATCCTTTTAATCCGTAAGCTTCAGCCAATTTCACAAAATCCGGCTGAACCGGCATTAAACTTTGTGAATAACGGCTATCGTAGAATAATTCTTGCCATTGGCGCACCATGCCGAGAGCGGCATTGTTGATGATAATGACTTTCACTGGTAGGTTGAATTCTTTCAATAACGCAAGTTCTTGGGAAGTCATTTGGAAACCGGCATCTCCCACAATGGAGATTACTTTTTTATCCGGTTTGGCAAATTGGGCTCCGATTGCGGCTGGTAATCCGAATCCCATCGTTCCAAGGCCGCCTGATGTTACCCATTGATGGCTGTGATTTTGCAGATAGTATTGGGCAGCCCACATTTGGTGCTGACCTACGTCTGTCGTCACAATCGCATCTCCGTTCGTGATTGTGTGTACCATTTCAATGATTTGTTGCGGCAATACTTCTTTTTCATCTTCCACATACCAGAATGGATATTCATCTCTTACGCTGTTCAAATAATCGATCCATTCAGCTGTGTCCGGTGCGTTGAAGTCGTTCTTCAACAATGCTTTCAACGCTTCTTTTGCGTCTGCCACAATCGGAATGTCCGTACGAATATTCTTTCCGATTTCGGCAGGATCGATGTCAATATGGATGATTTTCGCCTCCGGTGCAAATCTCAATGTATCACCTGTTAAACGGTCATCGAAACGCGAACCGATGTTGATGAGCAAATCCGATTTTGTAATCGCGTCGTTTGCCACTACCGCACCGTGCATTCCAGCCATGCCGTAATTCAATTCGTGATTGCCGGAAATGCTTCCTAAACCAAGTAATGTTGTGACTACAGGAAGTTTGTATTTCTCTACAAATTCGACAAGTTCGTCGCATGCATTTGCAAAGAGCACCCCTGCTCCAACAAGGACTACCGGCTTTTTCGCTTCGCTGATTGCCTGGATAGCTTTCTGAATTTGCAGATAATTCGGTTTATAATTTGGTTGGTATCCTGGCAAATACACTTCATCCGGCACATTTGCTTTTGCTTCATCAAAAATGGCTGTCGAAATGTTTTTTGGCAAGTCGATGAGAACAGGCCCTTTTCTTCCGGAGTTCGCAATATGGAATGCTTCTTTGACGATGCGCGGAATATCGTTTACATCCTGCACTTGATAATTGTGTTTCGTAATAGGAGTCGTAATTCCGATAATATCCGCTTCCTGGAAGGCATCCGAACCAATCACCGTCGTTGCCACTTGCCCTGTGAAAATCACCAGTGGAATCGAGTCGATCATCGCATCGGTAATTCCTGTTACTAGGTTCGTCGCACCTGGACCGCTTGTCGCAATCACAACACCCGGTTTATTTAAAACACGCGCATATCCTTCTGCAGCGTGGATAGCTCCTTGTTCATGACGAGTCAAAATATGACGGATCGGATTCTTATACATTGCATCATAGACGTGCAACACAGCACCGCCTGGGTAGCCAAAGACGATATCAACACCCTGATCATGTAACGCTTTAATTAAAATATCAGCACCATTTTTCGGTCTGTTTTCAACTTCCTGCATCCCTGATGGTGAGGCATCCATTTTTGCGTTTGTTGACGCATTTGCAGTCATTTCGTATACATCCTCCTTCTAAAATATCTAAAATAAAAAAGCCTTTTTCTCCACCGCAAAAGATTACCTTTTGCGAAGGGATGAAAAAGACTTTTCATGGTACCACCCTTTTTCGTAGCAAGAACGCTACCTCTGCGAATAGCTGTCACATTCCACCCACGGCAACATAGATGGAATAGCTATTCATTGGTAACGGTGCACGAAACAGTGCCCGGAGCTATCTAATGGCGTTTTCGCGTTTAATAGCTCACTCCGAGGGGATGTCGGATATAGTTGTATCATCGGTTTCCACCAATCCCGACTCTCTGGTAGATACAATGCTCTATATCCTTTTACCTCATCATTGAGTTATACGTTTATAATTAAATATTTTAAAGTTCAAGACTCATCGAAATTTTATGAAAATTATATTTTCATAATACCGCCTTTAGAAGCGTTTGTCACGAGTTTTGAATATCTTGCTAACCATCCGGTTTTAATTTTCGGTTCGAATGGTTTTAAATTCTTACGGCGTTGTTCCAACTCTTCGTCAGATACTTTTAAATTGATTGTCCGATTAGGTAAATCGATTTCAATTATATCACCATTTTCAACTAATGCAATAGGTCCGCCTTCAGCTGCTTCTGGTGAAATATGGCCAATTGAAATTCCTCTTGATGCACCGCTGAAACGGCCATCTGTAATCAAGGCCACTTTTGTTCCAAGGCCTCGTCCCATAATGGCAGAAGTCGGAGCAAGCATCTCCGGCATACCAGGACCGCCTTTAGGGCCTTCATAGCGAATGACAACAACGTGTCCTTCCCTAACTTCCCCGGAATCAATGGCAGCCAATGCTTCATCTTGCGAATTGAAGACAATTGCTTCGCCAGTAAAGACTTTGATGGATGGATCTACGGCACCAACTTTGATGACAGATCCTTCAGGTGCGATATTTCCATAAAGGATGGATAATCCTCCCACCTTGCTGTATGGATTGTCTTTTGTACGGATGACATCAATATTTGTAATTTCATGATCTTTTACAAGTTCACCGATTGTTTTACCGGTTACCGTTATGCGATCCGGGTGAATGCAGCCAGGGATTTTTGCCAATTCATTGATGATTGCACTTACTCCGCCGGCTTTATTGACATCATCCATTGAAATGTCGGAAGCTGGCATGATTTTCGCAATATATGGAACGCGTTCAGCGATTTTATTAATGTCTTCCAAGTTATAATCAATTCCTGCTTCGTGGGCAATGGCCAATGTGTGCAGCACTGTATTTGTTGAACCGCCCATTGCCATATCCAGTGCAAAGGCATCGTCAATCGCTTCTTTTGTGATGATGTCGCGTGGACGGACATCTTCTTCAATCATACGAATTAAATGTTTTGCAGCCTCACGGATTAATTCTTTTCTCTTTTCGCTTGTAGCAACAATTGTTCCATTTCCAGGAAGAGCAACTCCCAGCATTTCCATTAAACAGTTCATGGAGTTCGCAGTAAACATTCCCGAACAGGATCCGCATGTCGGACAAGCGTGCATTTCAATATCTTTAAATTCTTCCTCAGACATTTGACCGGATTTGAATGCCCCAATCCCTTCAAAAACTGAAGTTAGAGACAATTGTTTACCTGTGGCACTTCTTCCCGCTTCCATCGGTCCACCGGAAACGAATATGGAAGGAACGTTTGTGCGAACCGCAGCCATCAACATTCCTGGCGTGATTTTGTCACAGTTTGGAATGAAGAATACGCCATCAAACCAGTGAGCATTTATCACTGTTTCAGCAGAATCTGCAATCAGTTCACGGCTAGGCAACGAGTAACGCATTCCGATGTGACCCATCGCAATTCCATCGTCAACACCGATTGTGTTGAATTCAAACGGAATTCCTCCTGCTTCAATGATCGCTTCTTTTACTTCTTCAGCAAATTCACGTAAATGTACATGACCTGGAATAATATCGATGTAAGAGTTGCAAACACCGATGAATGGTTTTCCCAAGTCTTTTGGTTTTACCTTGCCTGTAGCATAAAGTAAGCTACGATGAGGAGCACGGTCAACTCCTACTTTGATCATATCACTTCTCATACTTCAAACGCCCCTCACAAATACTAATATTTCCAATGTTTAAAAAAACGGGTTATAAAAAATTTTCCGACAATTATTCTCATTTAACATCTTTTATAAAAACTGTCGGTGAAATTGTTGTCATAATAGTACAAAAATGCCCCTTTCGTCAACAGGGTTTTTGAAATTTTTTATAAAATTTTAAAAATTTGAATTTTAATGAAAACGTTTTCTTTCTATTTAAATGCTGCACTTTACTTGAAATATTCCGTTTTTTCTCCGTTGATACATAATCAATTTTTTTGGCGGCAAACTAATCATGATGAGTGGGTATTTGACATCTGTATAGACAATGATTGTTGAGTTTTGTCAAAAAAAAATCTAACCCTTTGAGGGTTAGATCAGATAATAGGAACCAGTGTAAAGTCGATGGCTAAATTGAATAATACAAGCGTATGAAGAATTGCAAACATAATCCCTTGGCGATTTAATTTTTCAGATGCATTAATAGTGATATGCATAATGTATCCACCCCATCCCCAAAATATTTGACCTCTTTGTGAACATTATATGACATTTTTGTTCAATTTGCAAAATATTTTGAAAATAAATTTTATTGATAACCCGCTTTGGATTGTCTGCATATCTTCAAAGCATTTGAGCACACTAACACAAGAAAAGTTGCACACAATTAAAGGAGTGGATTAATCGTGAATTTTATTTGGTATTTAATTATCGGCGGAATCATCGGCTGGCTTGCAGGAGTCATTGTAGGTAAAGATATTCCGGGTGGTATCATCGGTAATATAGTGGCGGGCATTATTGGCTCCTGGATTGGAAGTGCATTTTTGGGAAACTGGGGTTGGGAAATCTCCAATTTCTACATTTTCCCTGCTTTGATCGGTTCCGTGGTTTTAGTCTTCATTGTAAGTTTAATCATGAAAAGTTTCAGAAAAGCAACGGATTAAAAATTGCCCATTCACAAAAATCAAAAATGATCATCCTGACAAATGGATGATCATTTTTCTTTTCCAACAATAAAGTTGGCCACAATGCCTTTCATCAAAAAACCGTTGCCTTTCGTTTCCGTATCCATATCCGTTTCAGTCAATCGCCGCCAATGCTTCCCTTTCCAATAACGGTCCGACACGATTATATTGTTCATAATAATACAGGACTTTCTTTACATACTCCTTGCTGTGGTTATAACGGAAAACCGCTTTCTCAATTTCCCCATCCTGTACACCGGATTTGGACAAGAAATTGGCGGCACTATAAATCGCATCTTCTATATCAAACGGATCGGCAATACCGTCCCCATTCGCGTCCACTCCATAACCGCCGTACTTTTCAATCACTTTCGGATCGGTTTTTTCAGATTCCGGAATGTTTCCCTTCCCTAATCCCGCACAGGTCGGATGATCCCATCCAACAAATGTGCATGGCATGAACTGCATATGCCCTTCCGCTCCCACCGGTGAGACTAATGTGTCCATTGTAGAAAATCTTGTTTCCACCCGATGATGGGCGGCAAGCAACGTCCATGGAACATTGTATTTTTCCCCGGCCGCTATGTAGATTGGAATATATTCTTCCGGTATTTTTAAGTCAAATCCTTCTTGAATTTTTTCGATTTCAGATAATTCTTCAGGGTAAATAATTGATTTCAAATCTTCCCAAGCGAAATAAACAAACGAGTAAATAATCATTGATGCCGGAATGAGCAGAATGATCAGGAAAAACTTCATTCCGGGACTGATCAAAGGTTTCTTCCGTTTTTTCTTTTTAGCCATGATTTCCCCCTGTGAGAGCGCATTTAACTATTCTAACCATTGATTATAACCTAAAAACGAAAAATTGATTTGAAAACACTAATGAATTTTGGAAAATAGTTCAATTCATTGTTTTTATTATTATTTCTATTTATAAAATAAGAAAAATTTTATTAATTCTTGAAACTATTGTTTTTGAATTAAGACCTGTGATAAATTGTTTAATAAACAATTCAATAAAGTATTTCGAGGAAAGAGTGACAGTCATGACAAAAAATTGGATTGAAACAAAATTAGTTCAATTGGGAAATCAAAGCGACATCCGAACAGGTGCTGTAAATCCCCCAATTTATATGTCCACAGCCTATAGACACACTGGCATTGGGGAATCTACAGGATATGATTATATTCGAACAAAAAACCCGACCCGTGAAATTTTGGAAAATGGCATTGCGGAATTGGAGGGGGGGGATGCGGGTTTTGCCTGTAGCTCCGGAATGGCCGCCATTCAATTGGTTCTTTCCATCTTCAAACCGGGTGATGAAATCCTTTTGCCGGAAGATGTGTATGGGGGGACTTATCGTTTACTAAAAGTATTTAACGAAATGTATCAAATCCGGCCGGTGTACTTCTCAAAAGTGGAAGAAGTTGAAGGATTGATCAACGAACATACAAAAGCCGTTTTCCTTGAAACACCTACAAATCCATTAATGATCGAATTTGATTTGGATTATTTCAATGACATCTGCAAAAAACATAACTTGTTATTTATCGTTGATAATACATTCTACTCCCCATATTTCCAACGGCCAATGGAACATGGGGCGGATATTGTTGTGCACAGTGCGACCAAATATATTGCGGGACATAACGATACATTGGCCGGTCTTGTCGTTTCAAAAGGGAAAGAGCTTAGCGAAAAATTGTCATTTAATCAAAACAGCATGGGGCTTGTGCTGTCCCCTTTCGATAGCTGGCTGGTCATTCGCGGTTTAAAAACATTGCATGTGAGAATGAAGCAGCATGATGAAAATGCGAAAAGAGTCGTTGCATATTTGAAAGAGGAACCTTTAGTTTCCGATGTACTGTATACCGGCAAAGGCGGAATGCTTTCATTCCGTTTGACGAAACCTGAATTTGTCAATCCGTTCTTAAAAAATATGAAACTCATTACGTTTGCCGAAAGTTTAGGCGGTCCGGAAAGCTTTATTACATATCCTGCAACTCAAACACATGCCGACATTCCATACGAAGAACGAATTGCCCGCGGAGTGGACGATTGTCTCTTGCGCTTTTCTGTGGGAATAGAAAATGCGGAAGATATTATCGCCGATTTAAAACAGGTCTTTGATTCATTAAGAGGCTGATAAAAAAGAGGCTGGGACAAAAATCGAGTAGGAGGGAGCGATTAACTCCCGTCCTCTCACACCACCGTACGTACGGTTCCGTATACGGCGGTTCAATTAAGATAATTGACGCAAGTTTTCATAACTTCCGTGAATAGCTGTTCTCTTTATGCCAGTGGTCACTCCACCCTCCAAGAGGTCCCCCACGGGATTCACCGCTTCCTTCCTCAAGTGAGGTACTACGTTTTCTGTGTTCATCATGACTCACTGAATGCCAAGGGCTATTCTCTCTTCATTGTTCGGTCCTTCTTAGTAGTTCTAAACCAACTAATACGATGACCTCTGCTGACTTCTGACGGTTCAGCTACTGATCACTAAGTAGGTTATGAAGCGTACTTCACCTATCCGCCAGACCTCCCCGGGTAAGTACATGCACTTTCACACCATCTATCCGCCTCATTTACTCGATATGACCTTCGACAGAAAGAGCTTTGTTTTGTTTCGCAAACTCACTCAATCATACCTAGCCTTATATGAGGTTCGTGTTCCTCGGACCGGTGTTTTGCCTCCAGCTTCCTTCAGATTCCGCGTCACCACGGACACCCTTGCTCTTGGCTAACCTCTACTTCTGTCTTCGGGGTTCGGGACTTACACCCTATAGTTCATGTACATGCCGGGCGCACGATAAAAAACACCATTTTCTCCCGTGAGAAAATGGTGTTTTTTTGATAATTGAAGAAAATTGATTTCCGTTCCGGGGACGCTTTCCGCGGGCCCGGCTCGAGCCTCCTCGGAGCTCACACCTTCGCTCCTGCGGGGTCTCGAGACTCGGGCTGTTCCCGCAGGAGTCGCCCCGTCACTCCTATCAATTTTCTACGATATCAATTTTTTACAAAAAATTCTTTTGCAGCTCATTCATTTTATTAGTTATGTCCCAGCCTCTTTTTATTTATTCTTCATATTATTGATTAATGTTTCCATATCCAATGCAATTTCATCATATGGTACAGCTTTAGCTGAATTTTCCTCTTCGGAATAACCTGAATAATATTTTACGGCAACCCCATTTTCATCAACGAGATAGAATGAGGAACCATGAATCACTTGATCATCATCTTCCGGTTTTTTTACAAGCGCTTTAAATGATTGAAGTGCAAATTGTTCGATGAATTTTTGATCATAGCCTGTAAGCAGATGCCATTTCGATTCATCAGGAACTGTAAAGTAGTCCAAATACTTGGATAACGCTTCCGGCGTATCATTTTCCGGGTCTACTGAAAACCCGACGATTTTGTAATCTTCGAGGCCTTTTTCAACCAATTTTTCTTGCACTATCGACATGTTTAACGTCATTGGCTGGCAAATCGTTTTGCAGTTTGTAAAAATAAACATAGCAATCCAAGGTTGCCCTTTTAAGTCATCTAAAGTAACCGTTTCTCCCCGATGATCAATCATAGTAAAGTCTTGTATCTTATACTCGATTGTCGGTTTAAAATTATAATTGCTGCAAGAAGATAATAGGACCCCGACAATCAGCAACAAGGTGATGATGATTAATTTCTTTTTCTTCATTACGATTCAACTCCCTTGGAATACTATGTTAATCATAAATGAAAGGCGTATTTTAGTAAAACTTTTTCTCATGAAAGATTTTTAACAAATTTGTGAAAAAAATTTCACTTCTTGCTTCTCATTCAAATACTTTTTCTCCATTCATACTTTTCATGGATGCAAGCACCGAATAGATTGCTTCCAGCTTAACTTCAATCCGATGCAGCAAATAAAACGAAATGACAATCGGAAAACCGATTTCCTGAATGAGCGTAATCCATTGTTCCATTTGCATCTCCCCTTTCGATTGGACACCATGCCGAATTTCAATTGATTAGAAAATCGACAAAATCCATTCAGGATTTTGCCGATTCCAAAAGATTAAAATAGATTTTCAATGGTTTTATCAATCATGCGGGCCTGTTTGATGGAAACAAGCGCCGATCCATTTACATGAAACACATCCTGATTCATGATGGTTTCCATTGCGCTTGATACATCTGATGGAGTCAGATCCGGTTTTGGATCATTGATTGAAATGGTGAAATTCTTTCCGTTGGCAGCTTCAAATTTCATTTCGAGTACCTTAGCCATTCACTATCCCCCCTAACAGATTAAAGTTCGATTTTTTCCGTTTTTGACACTGAAGCCTGGACCACCGGGTGACCGGAAAGTTGGATGAATGCTTGTACCACCCCGGCTAGTTGCTCGGCTGTCACATTGTTGCGCACATTTCTGTAAGTTCTGGACGCCAAAATCGTATTGCCGGATTCATCAACGCCCGTTTCATAAACGAGTTTTAGTGTCCCTTGCTCGAACGTCAAGTTGGCCATCTTCTTCTCCCCCCTTTCATCTACCTATATATCAATTTGTTGAAAAAATAGAGACAACGTTAATGAAAATTTTTTCTTCCTTGTTATAATGATTTAGAGAGAGAAAAAGAGGTGAGCAAATTGGTAGGTTGGGTAATGTGGTTACTCGTTGTTTGGAGTTTTATAATGGTTATTTTGATGGCCATTGGCGGGTTTTTTATGTTCCGGAAGTTTTTGAAATCATTGCCAAAAGAAGATGGAAAATCGGAGTTGGATTGGCAAAATTACTATATCAATAAGACTTTGCATTTATGGAATGATGAAGCAAAACAGCTATTGAATGAACTGGTCAGCCCCGTACCCGAATTATTCAGACAGCAAGCCAAAGAGTCCATTGCAGGAAAAATCAGCGAGCTTGCCGTAAAAGAAAAAGCCAAAAGCATTACAGAAGAACTGATCATTAGAGGCTACATCGTTGCCACGCCGAAAAGGGACCATAAATTTTTGCGGAAAAAATTGGCCGAAATGAACATTGATGTTACACCTTACGAAAAATATTTTGCCGAGAGCCAAAAATAAAAGACAAAAAAATGATCATACAATCATCTTTTGGATTGCATGATCATTTTTTTATTTATTCATTATCCCCTTCGTGAAAGCCGCCACTCACAAGTTCCCTTTTTCCAGCGAATCAATCAAATGGGATTTCTCAATTTTTTTATATTGAATGAGCATTGCGATGCGCCATGGCCAAAGCATGGCAAATGCCAATAACCAGAACATGCCGGCTAATTCACCGGGATCAAAAGAATCGGTTAACACCACTTTTCCGAGAGTCCGTATCAATAACAAGCTGACTAAAATGATAAAAAACGCTTTGGAACGTTTCATGTAAATTTCGTTGTCCCGGATTTCAAATTTGGATGTGGCAATCAATACAAAAGAAAAAATGACTCCGACAACAATGGCTTCTAATATTTGTAACGGCGGAACCCGAAACTCCTCAAATACAAACATCAAAGCCCCTGTGGACATGGCGATGGGCGGTATCAGTATTTTTTTTGCATTCACCGGTTTCCTTTGGGATCGCAATCTCATCATCATGATGAAGGTACCCATCAATATAGCCATCAACGTACTCGCAATAATGATATAGCGAGAAGGTATATTTTCAAACATGTTATCCCTCCTCATAGGCTTAAAAAAACTGCCTGTTTGCAGGCAGCGCTCCTTAATAATATACCATAATGTTTTATTCATATGTATCTAAGAACCTTGAAATATTCATTTTTCAATACACCTAGAATGATTGACATGAAATTTCAAGGTCCTAACATCCAATACAATTAGAAACCGGTAAAACCTCCAAAGATTGGTGACAACACCCGGATGATATAATTCATGCCGTCAAAGAACAGCAAAACTCCCATGGCAATCATGATATACCCGCCGATTTTTACAATTTTCTGGCTGTATTTCCGAAGCCATCCCATTCTGGAAATAAAGAAAGACAATATAAAGAAAGGGATGGAAAAACCTAATACGTAAGCAATCATGTACCCCATTGCGGAATTGGGATTTGTCATGGCCAGGGCGATGATCGCTGCCAAAATCGGACCGGTGCACGGCGTCCAACCCGCCGCAAATGCAAGGCCGATCAATGATGATCCGAAATAACCTGAAGGTCTGCTCTTAAATTGGAATTTATGATCTTTCATTAAAAAGTCGATTTTTAACCAACCGACAATCATCAATCCAAAGGCGACAATCAAAATGGCCCCGATTTGACGGATCAAATCCTGATAATTCAGGAAGAAGTTCTCAATGGACAACAATCTTGCACCAAAACCGAGGACGATAAAAATAATCGAGAACCCTATCAAGAAAAAGAGCGTATGCAAAATGGCCCTTTTTTGCAGCATCCCTTTATCATTTTTTATTTCATCGTAGCTCATTCCGGTTATGTACGAAAGAAAAGCCGGATAGAGCGGCAATGTACACGGGGAAATGAAGCTTAAAAACCCTGCCCCAAAAGCGAATAATACGTTAATATTTGAACCCATTTCTGTCTCTCCTTAAGTCCTTATTGTTACTATCATATCAAAGATTTGTTAGAAAATAGTGAAATAAAATTGAAGGATTCATAACAAATGAGAATTCCAAAAGCTCCCGAAATTGATTTCCCCATTAATTATACGTATAAATGACATCGCTTCCAAATCTTAAATTCCACAATGGTTCAAAACGGTCAATGAGCCAGTTTTTTACTGATTTCATTTCCTCCAAATCATTCAATGGACACACTTGGAAATAGATATTTGAATCCAAGATGTGCCGGGCTATTTTTGAATTGATATGACAGTGGGTCGCGGTGCCATCACGGAAACATGACTTTGGAGAGACATTTCCGATATGCTGATTAAATCTCAACTTGAATTTATTATTGCAAATTCCTGCAAATACAATTTTATCGTTCATGATAATCGTATATACGCCCTTTTTATTTAGTAATGTCTCATTGCCCTTTACGACGAATTGGCAATAAGCCAAATCACCGTAATTATTCAGAAATTCTTTGTAAAATGGGTCGTTCTTTTTTTTCAAGTTATAAAGGGCGGGACCAGCAGGCACATCCAAAATTTCTTCATATTCATTCATCACCTTCTCTCTCAGATGTTGGTAACGGTTATGCCGGAGAAGATCGCGAATCGTTTTCTTATCAAAGAAACGAAATGGTTCACGTATATCCGTTTCCAAAAGATCAATTCGAACCCGATGGAAATGGAACTCCTTACCATTCATTTTCACATACATGAACACTCCCCCTCCACTCATCTAAAAAATCGGATATTCAAGAAAGAGATAGAAAATATCACAATTTTTGATATTTCTATAAAATTTTAAAAAATCCTTTTATGTCAGGGTACGTTTTTTCCGATTTTCCAAAATGGCGGATAAACTGAAAATGATGATGGCCATCCATATGAAACCAAAAGAAATCAATTCCACACTTGTAAACGGTTCACCGTAAACCGCAGCCCCCAAAATCAATAGAATCGTCGGGGAAACATATTGGATAAAGCCTAAAATGGATTGGGGCAAAGCTTTCGCTCCCTTTGCGAATAAAATTAAAGGATATGCTGTCACTAAGCCTCCTAAAATAAGAAACAGATCCGTTTTCCAATCAATATGTAAAAATGAAATATCAGTAGTTGACATAAGAAAAATATAATAAACTATTGCAACAGGCAAAATGAACAATGTTTCAATTGCCAACCCCCTGGTGGCATCCAGTTGAATTTTTTTCTTTAATGCGCCATAGATGGCAAATGACAGGGCGATGCACAATGCGACCCATGGGATTTTCCCGTAACGCACCGCCATCAATGCGACTCCACAAAATGCAAGTATCACGGAAAGGATTTGGGCTTTCGACAATTGTTCTTTGAATAGAAATACGCCAAACAATACGGTGATCAACGGGTTAATATAGTACCCAAGGCTTGTCTCCACCACATGATCATTCGTTACCGCCCATATGTACAAAAACCAATTGCATGAGATGACAAAAGAAGCCAGCATCAATGAGAAAAAGATCTTTTTATTGTGCCAAAGATATTTCAAGTCAGCGGCCAATTTATTCTTTTGGCCAATGATTAATATAAAAAGGGTTGTAAATACAAAAGACCAAATAATCCGGTTTAACAATATTTCCATGCTATTTACATGTTCGAGAACTTTCCAATAAACGGGAAAGAATCCCCAGATGGTATAAGCTAGAATGGCATTAAGCATGCCTTTTTTCTCTTCAGTCATAAAATTTTAACCATGCCTTTCAATCATTTTTGAAATATAAGATATTATAAAAATTATAACGATGGAAAATAGGGAAGTAAATGTAAAAACCAAACGATCATTTAGAATGATTTTCCAAAAGTAACATAAATCCCCTTTCGAAAGAGCGCAAAAAAAATTAAAACGTTATTTTTTTATAAAAGTGGCCATTGTCTCAGCTCACTTTTTACCCGCATTTTTTATCTGATGCTCGATAATTAAAGTGCTGATACCCAACAAATCAGCGGAAGATAACGTGCCATCGCGCAGTTTTTCGAGCCAAACCCCATGGATGGCCTGTTCATCAATCCCTTTTCGGACAATGGCTTCAATCATTTTTTGGTCTTTTAATATCGCATCAAGCCGTTTTTTTAATTCCGGACTAGTAAATTCTCCTTTTGTACCAACGGAAGGCAACGTCTTTTGAATTTCGCCCTCAACGTTTTCCAGATCGCTTTCTTTATTGGTCAGGTTTGGTGCAACATACGCAATGCACTCTTTTGCGATCGCCTCGCAGATTTCATTGAATTTCGATTGATAGATTTTCACATCTTGCACTGAGTTAACGAAACATACTTCAATGAGAACGGCAGGTTGATTTGTCCCTTTCAAAAAAGCGAGCTCACTTCTTTTTTTGGCACCTCTATTTTTTAATCCGCTTGCTTTGGCAATGGCCTGACTCATTCTCGCCGCAAAGGCCTGAAGTGAATCATTAAGATACAAAACTTCTGTGCCCAATGGCTGGTCTGTTCTTTTGCCGGAAGAGTTGAAATGAATACTCACATCCAGCTTCCTGTTTTTGGAGTTATGTTCACGTATCAAATAATTCAGGTTGTCACTCTGCTTTTTCGAACGATCATCCACAATTTTGTGGACCGTTATTCCTTCCTGCTGCAATAAATAGGCAACCCGATCTACCACTTTTCTTGCTTCCGTCACTTCATCTATGATATCTCTTGCACCACTGCCAACGCCGAAATGCCCTGGACTGATTGCAATAGAACTCATGATTTCACCTCCAAACATATAAAGACTTATTAAAAAATCTTACACTTTATAGTACGTTGCATCCAAAATCGGAGAAGGGCTCATAGCTTAATCCACTTAACCTTCTATCAATTAAATGATCAAGAAAGGCTATAACAGAGACAAAAAAATGGCCAACTTTGAAAAGTCGGCCATCAAGAAGCGTTGATTTCTCCTTTAGTAGTGATTGTTGATAAAAAAGCGCGAATTTGAAAAATAGTATCCTTGATATTTTCATCGAAGAATTGATTTTTTGTGAAATAGCTATGAACAAGTCCACGGGCAACGGTCAATTCAACCTTTCCTCCAAATTCAATCAATTTGTTTGCGTAACGGATTCCTTCATCCCTTAATACATCATTTTCCGCAACAACAATGAATGCAGGAGGCAGATTCGACAAATCGTCCGCCAATAAAGGGGAAGCATATTGGTGGAAAGTTTCATTCACATTGTTCAAATAGTGTTTTCTAAACCACGCCATGTCTTCTTTCAACAGGCCAAATCCGACTGCGAATTCTTCATAAGATGGCGTACTGAAAGTTAAATCGGTTACGGGATATAACAAAATTTGCGCATGGATTTCAGGCCCTTGCAAGTCCCGGTTTAACAATGTTACAACTGTAGCCAAATTGCCGCCTGCGCTGTCTCCCGCCACAATAATTTTCTTGTTGCCGTTTAATCGATTGTTGTTTTTCACTGTCCATAGGAACGCATCATATGCATCATAAACCGGTGTCGGGAATTTGTATTCAGGAGCCAAACGGTAATTTACAGAAACGACAACGGAGTTCGTTGACTCTGCCAACAACTGACACGACTCATCGCAGGTTTCAATACTGTTCAATACCCAGCCACCGCCATGATAATAGATGATGATGGGAAATGGGCCATTTCCTGTCGGCCTATATATGCGAACCTTTATCTTGCTTCCATCTCTGACAGGAATCAATTGGTCTTTCTTCTTTATAAAACTGGAACGGGTTTTGGTTTTCAATTTTAAAGCAATTTCCCTTCTATTTCTTTCTTCGGCTGGATCCATTGTATATAAAGGGGGTTGTTGATTCGCTTCTTTTAAATATTCGATTGTATTGGACAATAAATAGGACATTGAGGATCATCCTTTTTTCTTATAATTCTTATTCGTTTACTATGTTTTAATTGTATACCTAACGGGCCCCACTTTCAACAAAAAACTTTCCAAATAAACAACTTTATATGAAAAGCCTTGATGGCGCTCTAAAATTTCAAAAGATGGAATTTGAAATTTAGAAACTTCCTCATAAAAGTAAAAACCCCATCTATCTCCCTCAAAGACCGGCGTTCGGTCATATCTTTCAATCCTTAGAAATAATAGAACCCCAAAACTCTTTTCTAACCGTTCCGTTTTATTTATTTTTCTCTAGGTGTTTATCTAATCGAGCATTTCAATCTCCCATATGCTATTGATGAACAGTGATTTGCAAGGAGGTGAAAATAAATGTATGGTAGAAAACATCATCAAATGAGACCAAGACCTATTTGTTGTCCACCGAATATTATGCCAACACAGATTGCACCTGCACAAGTTTCACCAACGCAAGAAGTGGTTAAAACAAACGTTTTCAATACAATTGTTCCACACTTTCATCCAGTGCATACAACTACTGTCAACCGGCATATCTATCACCATCAACACTATTTTCCTAGAACGTATTCCGAAGTGAATGAATATTACCAAATGTCCCAGCAATGCTGCGATCCACGAAATCCAAATCCGCAATGTTTCCCAATGCAACAAAGAAGATTCGGATTTTAATTAAAAAACAACTGCACCACCATTTTGTTGAACGTGGTGCAGTTGTTTTTTTACATTTTTTTCAATTTTTCATATTCAATTTGCAGTTGTTCAAGCCGCTTTCTTCCTTCTTCCCGGTTTCGAACGGTTTCCGCCTGGATTTGTTTTGTTTCTTCAATGCCTGCCAAAATGGTTCTCCAAGTATTTTCAAGGGTTTCAATCTTGATGCCCGGCTGACTTGCCGTGCGGGCGATATCCACACTGTTGCGGCGGATATTTTCTGCGTTTCTCATCAACATTTCGTTCGTCCGTTTATCCAATTCCTGCATCGAATCAGAAATCAATTTTTGACGTTGAATCGTCACGGCATGGATTAGTCCCTGTTTAAAAATAGGGATTGTCGTTACAAAAGCGGAATTGATTTTGGCAATCAAGTGGTTGTTCCCCTGCTGCATTAACCGGATTTGCGGTGCTGCCTGGAAGGATACTTGTTGCGCCATTTCCAAATCGTAGCGGCGCTGTTCCAGCAATTCGATTGCCCGCTGCAATGATTCCAGTTCCATCAGCGCTTCCTGATCCCCTTCGTTGGCACGGGCTTCCAAATTGGCAAGTTCCGGTTTCAGCTCCTCCACTTTTACTTCGATCGCAGCGATATATTCACTCAATGTTTTGAAATATTCAAGATTTTGATCGTACATTTGTTCAAGTTCGACCGTATTTTTCTTCATTTCCTGCTCGTATTTTGTAATCTCTTGATAGATGGCATCAATCTCTTTATTCATCGATTCGTATTTCGATAAAATCTTCTGAAGCTGCTCTTTTCCTTTTCCAAAAAGACGCGCCAAAAATCCTTTCTTTTCTTCTTTAAAATCTTCCGGATCGAAGCGGGCCATGATTTTATTTAAATGATTGATCAACTCGCTCGATTTTTCCAATTTGCTTTGTTTTATGGAAGATAACATCCGGTCGGAAAACTTGGAAATCGAATTTGCGGTTTCCTTCCCGAATTCCAAAACGGCGATTTGATTTTTGACGTCTATTTTTTCGGCAAGCGCAAGGACAGCCGGATCTTTTTTCAATTCCAATTGCCGCTTACGCAATTGAGACATCTCTTCTTCCGTTACAAGTTGTGGAGGCGCTTCAACAATTTCATGTTTTTCTTCATTCAATTTTGCATCCAAATCTTCAAACAACGGGTTTTTCGTTTCTGACATGGCAATCCTCCGTTCTTCATGCGTCATTTATTGTTTATAGTTTACACTAATTTCGATAGTTAGCATACGATTGATTGATAAAGAAAGTTTCAATTTTTACCCATGAAAAAATCCTTTCCACAACATAAAACTTAGGCAGATAAAAAAGACCACGTTCCCATCGAACGTGGACATTTTAAACAGAAACGGTTTAACGATGATTTTGATTATGTTTCGGATTTGGTATCGCCCCAATTGTGCTGACCCAACGATTCGTGTAATTAAAGAAACCGACAACAAAGGCAGCTTCCAGGATTTCATGATCATTGAACCCCGCTTCCCTCAGCAAATCCACTTCTTTTGTTGTAAGTTCATCCGGATACTTTGTCGCACGGAATGCATAGTCGCATAGTGCCCGCTGTTTTTTTGTCAATTCTGCACTTCTGTAGTTATACGTCAATGTATCGACCCATACCGGATCCCCTGTAAGTCTTCTCAACGTATCACTATGAGTGGTCAAACAATAATTGCAGCAATTCACAGAAGACACAACAAGACCAATCATTTCTTTGTCAACCAAATCCAAGTACGTGTTTTTCGTGTTAAACAAGGAATACATGAAGTCGAGGAAAGCTTTGAATTGGATGGGGTTCAAAGGCAAAATATTGAATAAGGTGTTTACAACCCCCAATTTTTCTTCCTGTTTACGGACGTTTTCCTCAAAATACGCTTGCAGCTCAGACGGAATTTCTTCTAGTTTCGGCTTTTGCAAATAAGACCATTGTTCATCATACATACCCATCATTCTTCCCCACTTTTCTATCAATTTTCTCATATTATTTTATATGAATGAAGGATAATATTTTAGAACAGCGTGAGGAAAAAGATAAAAATCGGTCTTACAATGTTCCGGCTGAACCTCCGTCAATGTTTATGGAAGAGCCCGTAACGTAAGAGGCGGCATCGGAAACGAGAAAAGTGATGACTTTTGCCGCTTCATCCGTTTCCCCGATTCTTCCAAGGGGAATCTTTTTTCCGACTTCTCTCGAATATTCTTCCCAAGTGGAAGCCGGCATTTCCCTCTTCCATTTCGCTTCGATTTGTCTGCTTCGGATAAGTCCAATACATACGGTATTTACTCGAATATTATATTTTCCTAAATCTTTGCTCATCGCTTTTGTGAGTGCCATACCGGCAGAGCGGCTCACCGTTGTCGGAAGGCTGTTTTCACCCGGTGTTTTTGCAATGGAAGCAGTCACATTGACGATTGCTCCACCTCCACTCTCTTTTAAATGTGGAAGTGCATATTTTGAGCAATGGATGGCACCGAATAATTTTAAATTCAAATCCGCATGCCATAATTCGGAATCCACTTCTTCAAAAGAATGGGCAGAGGATGTGCCGGCATTGTTCACCAGAATATCTAATCTTCCGTAGTGGGATACCGTCTCCTCAATCAACCGTTTGCAATCCTCTTCTTTTGTCACATCCGCTGCAACCGTAAGAATCTCCTTACCGGTTTGGCCCTGAATCCATTCCTTTGCTTCTTTCAATGAATCCTTATTGCGGCCGCAAATGGCCACTTTTGCCCCCTCCTTGGCAAGTTGGAGGGCCGTATGTAACCCAATTCCTTTACTTGCCCCGGTGATGAGAGCAACTTTATCTTGCAAACCCAAATCCATTCATTCTTCTCCTTTACTTTTTTATGAATATTGTCCATGAAAAATAGAATCCCTTCAATGAATTTGTCAATGATTCATATTCAAAGGTTCAATTCTATTTATTCTTGCACGATGCGCTTTAGAATCTGTTCGTATCAAAAAAAAATAAAACTGATTCTAAAGAAGAAATCCTTTAGAATCAGTTTTACATGGTGAATTAACACGAATATTTAAAATGTGTACCTACAATGATTAAAAGGATGAACAATACAACGATTAACGCAAAGCTGTTTCCACAATAGCTGTATCCTCCATAGCCATAGCCCATGAATAATCCCTCCCTCATTGATGGTACTCTAGTGTATGCTTTTATAAAGGAGGGTGTCAGGACAATAGCATAATTTCTATAATTTTTATCATTTTTGTATTTTGAATCGAAAACTTTTTTCAAACTTAAAATGCCCGCTATTAAAAGTTCTTTCTACAAAAGTGACGTTCCCTTCCCTATCAATCAACAATACTGTTGAACAACGGGTGCCGTAGTGTGGCAATTGAATAAACGCCGGGGATAAATTTCTCTCCATTTCCAAACCGACACCTGTATCTGGCAACTCTTCATCCGGTGCGATTTCACGATCCATGACAATTTCAAATAATTCATCAATATCCACTTGTCCAGGATTATTTTTCAAATATTCAACCAGGCGTTTTTTCCCTTTCACCACTTTCGGCCATGGAGTATTTAATGTATGATTGCTGACACTATGGACGCCGGGGAAAATCTCATTTTTTTCATCAAAAATATTATTATAATGCATTAAACGGTTTTGATCTCCGACGATTACGTTAAATCCTCCATAACAGTCTTTCATTTTTGCCAATTCATCAATAAACTCGCTTGGATGAACGGATTCTTTCAAAAAATTTCTCACAATTTCCCCACGGGAACGCGGTCTTTTTGGTAAAGACGGATCGCGGAAATTCGTTAAGGCTGCGAATCGTCCGTTTTTTGATATTCCCAGCCACGTGCCCATTTCAAGCAGGTCCCTTCCCGCCAGAATCTCCGGTTCATCCTCCCAAAAATGGGCAGGTTCCGCCGGACGGTCATAAATTTCATCCCGATTTGCTACAACGATTAATTGAAATATTGGATGTTCCCCATATTGAAAATGAATTAAACACATACTCCCAACCCTTTTTTCATTATTTCTATCAATAGTTTATCATCGCTGGTCCCATTTCCCAAAGAAGAATGATAGCAGTCCGGTTCAATTTTTCTTCTTCATTTCTTCCAAGATCGCTTCCAAAATTTTATTTTTTCTTCTTAATGCGGAAACCACACTCACCATAAACCAAATGATCATCAAAGCTGGAACGACATAGAACAAAACGGATACGAATATTGACATTGCACTTCCCCCATTTCCATTTTTTATATACTTCGTGCGGCACACTTTTTATATAAACTGATCGATGCTACTATATTTCTTTATATGCGAATACAGTTCCATTTAACGATCATAGGCGGATGGTTTCTTTTTTTGTAGAAAGTATGAAGATAAAGTTGTTAAATTTTTCAATAATCCATCCCTATTTTATTCCAAATAATTTGTTTGGAAGAGGAACAGGGGTGTCCGGTGCCCCATTCCATCACTTGTCTTCGCATGGAACTGTTGTGAATGACATCCATTATTACATGCTTACTCCATATAGCTGTCCAGTACTTGCAACAAATGTGCATAAGCGCTTCCCGCCTTTAAGGCGGAGGCAACGGAAATCGCTTCATCCAATTGTTCATTGGTGATTCCAAGTTCCATAGCATTTTTCATATGGCGATCGGCCAAACCGGGACATTGGATTGCAAATGCCACTGCAGCTGCAATTAACTCTTTATAAGCCCGGCTTAAATGCCCCGCTTCCAGGACACTATGGGAAAAATCGGTATATCCTTGAGAAAATCCATTGTCTCTCATCTCATTGGAATTTGCGGCAACTCCCGCTTCCATTGCGGAAACCACAAACACGGCTTCCACCAGTTCTTCCAGGCTTGCACCTGCTCTTTTCGCTTTTTTTGTATGAACATCAATGCAATAAGGACACTTTGTTGCGTGGGCAATGGCGACAGCAAGTATTTCCTTTTCCTTCTTCGTCAAAGCTCCCGGTTTAAACACCTTTCTGTCGAATTGGGCAAATGCTTTGAATGGTTCCGGTACCAATTCTCTTAAATACTTCATCCCATGTTCTTTATTTTTTTCGTAATAACTGGCCATACTATTCCCCTTTACAAATCGTTTGTTATCCTAATAAATAAAATGTGGCATTTGTAAAAACCGTAAGTTTTTCAGTGAAATCGGCACGAATTTTATGGAATTCGGAAATTTTCACTATTTCTTTTAAAAATATTGTTCGATTTTCAAAAAAAGAGTATATAATCAAAATATATTGAAATATTCAAGGAGTGTTTGAAGTGAGTACAAATAAACGTGCATACAATTTTAATGCAGGACCATCCGCATTACCTCTTGAAGTATTGGAAAGAGCTCAAAAAGAATTGGTAGACTTTAATGGATCAGGCATGTCCATTATGGAAATGAGCCACCGCAGCAAAGACTATGATGAAGTTCATAACAATGCAATCAACCGATTGAAAAAAATCTTATCCGTTCCAGACAACTATGACGTGCTCTTCTTGCAAGGCGGGGCAAGCTTGCAATTTGCAATGGTGCCAATGAACTTTTTGACAAAAGACAAAACAGCAAGCTATGTGTTGACTGGTTCTTGGTCAGAAAAAGCTCATAAAGAAGCAAAACTTTTTGGTAATGCAGTGGTAGCAGCAAGCACGAAAGAAAATGAATATCGCAATATTCCGAACCTGGATGAAATTCAATTCAATGCGGACGATGCGTATGTTCATATTACTTCCAATAATACTATTTACGGCACTGAATGGAAAGAATTCCCTAATACCGGAGATGTTCCATTGGTTGCGGATATGTCCAGTGACATTTTATCCCGCCCAATCGATGTAAACCAGTTCGGCATCATTTATGCTGGAGCCCAAAAAAATCTTGGACCATCCGGGGTTACTGTAGTCATCATCCGCAAAGACTTGATTGAAAAAGCAAATACAGATATTCCGACAATGTTAAAATATAAAACACATGCAGTTAAAAACTCTTTATACAATACTCCTCCAACATTCGGCATTTATATGTTGGGCGAAGTGTTGCGTTGGGTTGAAGAACAAGGCGGCCTTGAAGCCATTCAACAACGCAATGTGGAGAAAGCGAAATATATTTATGATGTGATCGATGAAAGCAACGGATTCTACAAAGGACATGCAGAACCAAACAGCCGTTCACTTATGAACATCACATTCCGTTTGGCTGATGAAGAATTGGAAAAACAATTCCTGGCTGAAGCAAAAGCGGCTGGTTTCGTAGGACTAAACGGCCACCGTTCCGTTGGAGGATGCCGTGCTTCAACTTACAACGCTGTGCCTGTGGAAGCTTGCATCGCTTTAAGAGATTTCATGTACGATTTCCAAAAGAAACATCAATAAAAGAATGACAAAGGGGCATCAATGATTGATGCCTCTTTTTTATCGAATCGGCAAACCAATCAGAACCTGAAATGTTAAAAAAAGAAAATTTTATCCCCTCTTTTGGGAATAGTTATCTTTAAGGGCTCGCTGAAGCAATGCAATCGAACGGTCAAGATCCGCTTTCAACGTATCTTTATAAGCTTTCACTTTCTCCCGGTCACCAATTCGATAGATATACAATGTTTGCATCTCTGCACCTTCTTTAATTATCGGTTCCCTCGTGACATATCCATCTTTCAGCAACTCATGAAGGGATTTATACACTTCCGATTTGGTCGGTTTATAACCAAGATCTTTAAAATAATTTTGCAGATTTTCAAGAATTTGAAGACCATACAGCCTTCCCTTCTCTGCTTCATGAAGCATGTACAGTTTCAAAAAAGCCCGCTGTTTTATGATGAAGGTATTCTTCCTCATTCATTTACAACTCCTTAAGTGCTGTACGTGGATTGATAGGTTTTTTATGAAAATACATGGCGCGAGAATTTTTTGACCATGATGGTGGTTTAATTAGAACCATGTTTAATTAGAATATATAATAGACAAATTTATTTTGCAAAGTATTTGTGAAAATTCACATGCATGTGCGCTTTATGAATCCTTCATAATAAGATGAAAAATGAAAAAGACTGTTGGATATATTTTCCAACAGTCTTTTCTTTGTGTGCGCCTGGCATGGATGTAATCTATAGGGTGCAAGTCCCGAGCCGTGAAGGCAGAAGTAACGGTTAGCTTAACGCAAGGGTGTCTGTGGTGACGCGGAATCTGAAGGAAGCGAGCGGCAAACTTCCGGTCTGAGGAACACGAACTTCATACAAGGCTAGGTATCATTGGATGAGTTTGCACAACAAAACAAAGTCCTTTCTGCCAAAGGTGATACAGAGTAAATGAAGCAGACAGATGGAAGGAAAGATTACATTCTTACCCGGGGAGGTCTGGCGGATAGGTGAAGTACGCTTCATAACCTACTTAGTGATAAGTAGCTGAACCGTCAGAAGTCAGCAGAGGTCATAGTATTAGTTGGTTTAGAACTACTAAGAAGGACCGAACAATTAAGAGAGAATAGCCCTTGGCATTCAGTGAGTCATGATGAACACAGAAAACGTAGTACCTCACTTGAGGAAGGAAGCGGTGAATCCCGTGGGAGACCTCTTGGAGGGTGGAGTGACCACTGGCATAAGAAGACAAGCTATTCACGGAAGGAGAATAACGATGCTTTTGAATCAAATCCTGTCACGGGAGAACATGCTTCAAGCACTAAAACGTGTAGAACAGAATAAAGGAAGCCATGGAGTAGATATGATGCCCGTACAAAACTTACGACAGCACATAGTTGAAAACTGGCTATCGATTAAAGAAGCAATTCTCAAGGGAACTTATGAACCGATGCCAGTCCGCAGAGTCGAAATCCCGAAACCTGATGGCGGTGTTCGTTTACTAGGAATCCCTACCGTAACAGACCGTTTGATTCAACAAGCAATCGCCCAAGTACTTTCAAAAGTGTATGACCCTACATTCTCTGAAAACAGCTACGGATTTCGACCAAACCGAAGTGCTCATGATGCGGTGAGGAAAGCGAAAGAATATATAAGAGATGGATATCGATGGGTTGTAGATATGGACTTGGAGAAATTCTTTGATAAGGTCAACCATGACAGATTAATGGGTACACTCGCGAAGAGAATCCAAGATAAACCATTACTGAAATTGATTCGTAAGTATTTACAATCGGGAGTCATGATAAATGGTGTGGTGTCAAGCACATTAGAAGGAACTCCACAAGGAGGACCATTAAGTCCGCTACTGTCTAATATTGTACTAGATGAACTAGATAAAGAATTGGAAAGAAGAGGACACAAATTCGTTCGATATGCGGATGACTGTAACATTTACGTGAAAAGTAAACGAGCAGGACTTCGCACAATGGCAAGCATTCAACGATTCATTGAAGGAAAACTACGACTGAAAGTAAATGAAAAGAAATCAGCGGTCGACCGTCCATGGAAACGTAAGTTTCTAGGATTTAGCTTTACCTATCATAAAGAGCCAAAGGTTCGTATCGCAAAAGAAAGCCTTAAACGAATGAAGAATAAAGTTCGTGAAATCACATCACGCAAGATGCCCTACCCGATGGAATACCGCATTCAGAAACTGAATCAATATCTAATGGGATGGTGTGGATATTTTGCGTTAGCAGACACCAAATCTACATTCCTTGAATTAGATAAATGGATTCGTAGAAGACTTCGAATGTGTCTATGGAAGAACTGGAAGAAACCGAAAACAAAGATGCGCAACCTTATTCAACTTGGCGTACCACAATGGCAAGCGTATGAATGGGGAAATACTCGGAAGAGTTATTGGCGTATTTCAAAAAGTCCAATATTACACAGAACCCTTGGTAACTCCTATTGGAGAAACCAAGGGCTGAAAAGTCTTGAAGCTCGTTATGAAAACTTGCGTCAATGATCTTAATTGAACCGCCGTATACGGAACCGTACGTACGGTGGTGTGAGAGGACGGGAGTTAATCGCTCCCTCCTACTCGATTGAAGTTTGTTAAATTAATTAATAAGCTCTACCGAACCAAACAGTATGTTTTGCTTCTTTTCCGCATGTGATGCAAGTATGTTTCGTTGTTGGCGGATTAAACGGAATATTGCGCGATGTGAATTTCGTTTCTTCCTTCACTTTCGCTTCACATGCATCGTCGCCGCACCAACCGCCAAGAATCCAACCTGGGATCGTACCGTTTTTCTCACAAATTGCGATATGTTCTTTTAATTGGTCTAATGTATCAATATCTGTATGAGAGTTTGCATCGCGGAATGCTTTTGCTTTTTCATATAGACGTTGTTGCATTGTTTCCAATTCTTTTTCCACCGCTTCCACAACGGATTCAATGGAAACAGTGATTTTTTCATCTTCATCGCGGGCTTTCAAGATGACTTGATTGTTTTCCAAATCGCGAGGTCCAAGTTCAATACGGACTGGCACTCCTTTTAATTCCCATTCATTGAATTTAAATCCTGGAGATTGGTCTGAATCGTCGATGCGTACACGAATTCCTTTTTCTTTTAAAGCTTTTTGGATTTCTTCCAATTTTTCGATGATGGCAGGCGTTTTTTTCCATGGGCCGACAGGAATTAAGATCACTTGTGTCGGTGCAATTTTTGGAGGAAGAACCAATCCTTTTTCATCCCCATGCACCATAATGACCGAACCGATCAAACGTGTTGACGTACCCCATGAAGTTGTATGAACATGAACGTGTTTGTTTTCACGGTTCAAATATTTAATGTTGAACGCTTCTGCGAATTTTGTACCTAAATAGTGGCTTGTCCCGGCTTGTACGGCTTTTCCGTCTTTCATCATCGCTTCGATGGAGTAAGTATCCACAGCGCCGGCGAAGCGTTCAGATGGCGTTTTTTGTCCATCATACACCGGAATCGCCAATACGTTTTCTACCACATCTTTATAGATATTGAGCATTTGCATCGTTTCTTTTCGTGCATCTTCTTCATTTTCATGAGCTGTGTGCCCTTCTTGCCACAAAAACTCGGAAGTGCGGATAAATGGAAGAGTTTTCTTTTCCCAACGGAATACGTTTGCCCACTGGTTGATCAGTACAGGGAGATCACGATAAGATTTGATCCAGTTGGAATATAAATAACCAATCATTGTTTCGGAAGTAGGACGGAGCGCCAAACGTTCTTCCAATTTTTCCCCTGCCGCTTCCGTCACCCATGGAAGCTCCGGAGAAAATCCTTCCACGTGTTCTTTTTCTTTTTGGAAGAAAGACTCAGGAATCAGCATTGGGAAATATGCATTGCGATGCCCTGTTTCCTTGAAACGCCGGTCCATTTCCGACTGAATATGTTCCCAAATTTCATATCCATCCGGTTTGAATGCGATACAGCCGCGCACTGGCGTGTAATCCATCAAATCCGCTTTTTGAATTGTGTCAATATACCACTTTGTAAAATCATTCGTTTGTTGTGACATAGTCATCCTCCTCGCAACAAAATAGCGTAAAGATGCCCTTCTTTGGACGCCTTTACGCTGAATAGTCGTGTAACCACCAAAAAGGCATATGGAATCATTTTGACCATCAATTAATATTCATGGTTTCCGGTGGCGATATAGCTCTCAGCGAATGCTATTTATTCCATTCACACTTTGGATTGTTTTGTATACGAATATCTATTTCTAATATAATGTACCAAATTCAAGCAATAAATACAATTCCTATATAAAAATTTACATATAATTGTTCCGTTGATATTTGCGGCAAATGCTCCTAATGAAGGTCATATCCCATAAATAATAAGGGATATAACCCGAAAGAATTTTCAAAAAAAATAGAGTAATGTAATAAATTTCTCAAAAAAAATTATTATAAATCAATCGAAAATTGATATTTTTTTGATATCTCCTTCCATAATCCATCTATTATGATAGAAAATAATTCGGAAAAAATATTTCAAAAATCCTAAAATCCATTCTTTTATTAATACTCAAAGTTTACTGAGAAATTAGACAACCTCCCCTTTTTTTACTAATATTAAGTTTGTTGAAAATAATAAAATGGAGGTTGCAAAATGAAAGTTTCCATACGATGGAAAATTATTGTGGTAGTGCTCCTGATTATCATGATAGGACTTGGTGCCCTATCCACCGCCAGTTCCATCCTAATTTCATCGAAAACAGAAGAAACGGTCATTGATCAAAGTGAGAACCTTGTCAGTGAGTTGACCAATTCAATCTCAAATTTTATTGATGGTTATGAAAAAAGCATTTTAAAAATCACTTCAGACCAGGATGTCAAAGATTACTATCATCATTCAACAACCTATAATGATGAAGGGGATCAGGCATTCCGTCAACAATTGAAAAAATATTTGGACATTTATGATTCCGCCGCAAACATTTACTTTACTGATGGCAATAAAATTATTACGGAGCCTCATTTTGACGAAATTTTTGATTTGGATGTGAATTCCCGCGCATGGTATACGGAAGCAAGAAAAAATCCGGATGAAGTGTTATGGTCACCACCGTATGTGGATGCCCAATCGGGAGAATATGCCATTGCCGGGTCAAAAGCGGTGAAAGAAGGAAATGAAGTCATCGGCGTTTTGGGAGTTGACATATTATTATCCAGTTTAACAGAGGAAATTTCAAAAATAGATTTGGGGTTTGAAGGATATCCGATTGTGTTGGATTCTTCCGGCATGGCAATCGTCCACCCGACACAAACAGGCGATGATTTGAGTTCTGTGGGATATGTGGAAGAAATTCTGAAGGATGAAAAACAAAAAGACGCAATAAAAACGAAAATAGGAGATCAACAATCTGTTGTCGTTTATGAAAAAATTCCTTCATTAGGCTGGACTGTCGGCGCCGTTTATAATGTGGACCAATTGCATAGCACCGCCAAAAGCATACAGCATATGATTATTTTGTTTGCTTTGATGATACTTGTGGCAACTGCGATCATTCTGTATTTCACAATCACAAAAACGATTAAACCGCTACATACATTGAGCTCTTCCATGGAAAAGGTTGCACAAGGCGATTTAACTGTACATATCGATACGAAAAGAAATGATGAAATCGGCCAATTAGCCCAGCATTTCAATAAAATGCTAAAAGAAATGAAAAAAATCATCGGGGTTGTTCAAGACTCATCCCGGCAAGTCGAAGACCGTTCCCATCATTTGAGCGCCCTTGCGGAAGAAACGAATGCATCCAGTGTTGAAGTGACAAAAGCGGTAAGAGACATTGCCATCGGAGCAACTCAATCAAGTGAAAATGCGGATCAAGTTACAGTATCCTCAGCAAAATTGGGAGAAAAAATCAACCAAATGACGGAACAATCAAAAGCGCTCAAAGGAATTACAAATGAAGCCAACGATCTGAATCAAGAAGGGCAAGATAAAATGTATAGCTTATTGAATTCCTTTGAAAACTCGAAAGCGGAATTGGAGAATATGGCCCGCGCCGTAACTTCCCTAGAAGGAAAAATCGAAGCCATTGAATCGATTATGGATACCATCTCTGAAATCTCTGAACAAACAAATCTTCTCGCTTTAAATGCGAGCATTGAGGCGGCCCGTGCAGGGGAACACGGTAAAGGATTTGCCGTTGTGGCCGATGAAGTCCGGAAACTTGCGGAACAATCCGCAAAAGCGACAGAACACGTCAAATCGACCATCCAACAATTGCAACAGGAAGCAAATACGGTTGTCGATGAAATGAATGAAATGCAAGAGACTTTCAAAGATCAGGAAAAAGTGGTTGAAGATACAGGAAACCTATTCCAGAACCTTTCAACGTTGATTCAAAATATGGAAAATACATTCAAAAACGTGATTGAAGAAATAGACGGCATTATCAAATACAAAGACCGTGTCGTTCAAACGATTGAAGAAATGTCCATGACGGCTCAATCAACGGCTGCAGCTTGCGAAGAAGTGAGCGCGGCAAGCGACGAGCAGCTAAATGCCATCCATTCAGTGGCTGAAGCTTCCGAAGAACTGAACCATTTAAGCAAAGAGTTATCGGAAACCGTAAGCAAATTTAAAATTTAATCAAAAAAATGGGCTGACTGGAATCCAGTCGGCCCATTCATTGTTTCCAAATCATTTATGCATCTTCTTGAGTTTCCAAGCGTTTGCCGAAGATCAGCTTCAATAACGGCGGAGTAACCAAAGTAGTAATGATGATGACGACAATCATGGCTCCATAGAACTCATGGGATAATATGCCGCCAGACAGTCCGATGGAAGCCAAAATTAACGCCACTTCCCCGCGGGAAATCATTCCTGCGCCAATGCCGGCAGAGGATTTCCATCCAAATCCGCAAACTTTTGCCCCAAGTCCGCAGCCAATAAATTTGGAAAGCACAGCAATCAATGAGAAGGCAATGATAAATACGATTTGATCCCCTATACCATCAAAGCTCATTGGCAATCCGATGTTGATAAAGAAGAACGGAACAAATATGCCATAGGCAATCGGGGAAATCCCGTGTTCAATTTCTTTTGCATATTTTGTTCTGCTGATGGCAACCCCCATGAAATATGTACCAATGATTCCTGATACACCGAGGAAATCAGCGAAATACGCCGCAGCGAATAATAAAATCAATCCGGCTGTAACAACCGGTTCTGTAATCTGCATGCCTCCAAACAGATGCATGAATTTTGGAACAATATATTTTCCAACAATGTAAATGATGATAAAGAAAATAATTTGTTGGGCAACGACCCATGCGATATTTGTATCCGTCCCCATAAAGAAGCCTATGGCAACCGCGATGAGAATGACAACGATGACATCATCCAATACCGCTGCCCCAAGCAGGGTCGCACCTTCCCTGCTGTTCAACCAGCCGATTTCCCGCAATGTTTGAACGGATATACTTACGCTAGTTGCAGCGAGCAATAACCCTAAGAATACACCCTCGGATGTAGGGATATGGAATAGAGGAGATGCAGCCCATCCCATGATGATCGGCATAACCACCCCTAAAACGGCTACAAGGGTTGCCGCCTTCATATTTTTGTTCAAACTCTCCAAATCCGTTTCAAGTCCGGCGAGGAACATCAATAATAAAACGCCGATTTCACTGAAAACATGAATCAGTTCCGTTTGCTCAATCCAACCGAGAACAGCTGGACCCAGGATAATCCCGGCAATGATTTTTCCGAGGACGGACGGTTGACCAAAGCGAAGGCTGATTTGACCCGCTATTTTGGCAACAAGCAGCACGAGAACAATCTGTAAAATAAAGTCAAAAACATCCACCTTTGTAACCCCCTGTTGTCAATTTTCTATGAAAGGAAGCCAAAAAAGACATGGTGGAGCCCTGTTGACAGACTCCACCATGTTTCCGCTCCCTATTTAATTACGAATTCAATTATAATCGAATTTTATTATTGTGTAAATTCCTTTTTTTCAGTTTATTTAAAATTCCTTTATTTCCCTTTCAATAATTGCACAGTTTTATGCCGATCATCGCTTTCGCAAATGGCGGAAATCACCGCCACCCCATCCGCTCCGGCTTCTTTCACTTTTTGTGCGTTCGCTGGTGTGATGCCGCCAATTGCCACAATGGGGAAATTCGGATACATTTCACGAGCCTTCCTTAAAAAAGCCACTCCCGCAGGCTTTTTTGCATCCGGCTTTGATTTCGTTTCATAGATTGGACCGATGCCCACATAATCGGCGCCGCTTTGGACGGCTTTCACCAATTCTTCTTCATTATGGACGGAAACACCGATAATTTTATTTTGAAACTTTTCCCGAATTTCTTGGATCGGTGTATCGTCTTGTCCCACATGAACACCATCGGCATCAATTTTTAACGCAAGTTCCACATCATCGTTAATGATAAAAGGCACCTGATACTGTTTGCATAAGGATTGGCATTCCCTGGCAAATTGTTCAAGCTCCCCACCGGTTAACGGTTGTTTCCCTTTTTCCCTCAGTTGAAAAAAAGTAATTCCCGCTTGCAATGCATCTTTCAATACTTCAAGGGGATGTTCGCTCTTGCAATTTTCCGTTCCCATAATGAAATAAACCGCCAACTCTTTTCTATTCAATGATTTCCACCTCCGCTTCATATCCCAACCGATGGGCAAAGTGATTCGTCGGTCCATGGCCATGGCCGATATTGAGCGGATTTTCGATTGCCCCTTGGACAAATTTTTTCGCTTCAATAATGGCTTCCTTCAAAGACAGCCCTCTTCCCAAATGGGCGGTAATGGCTGCAGAAAAAGTGCATCCTGTCCCATGGGTATGTTTCGTATTGATTCTTTTTGATCTCATTTTGAATGAAGACCCGTCTTTGAAAAACACCGTATCAACTGCGGATGGCCCGTCCAAATGCCCCCCTTTCATGACGACGCAATCAACTCCAAGCTGCAAAATCTTCTCCGCCGCTTCCCGGATCTCTTCCGCAGTTTGAATGTTCATGCCGGTGATGGTTTCCGCTTCCGGGATGTTTGGGGTGACAATGTTCGCAATCGGCAGCAATTCCTTTTTCATGGCCCGCACGGCATCTTCTTGCAGCAACGCTTGTCCGCCCTTCGCAATCATAACCGGATCGACAACGATTTGAACTTCTTGATCCCTCAAGCTTTTCGCGATTCTTTGAATAATATCCGCAGAAAACAACATTCCCGTTTTCAAGGCTTTTACATCAAAATCTTCGAAAACCGCCTTCATTTGAAGTTCGACAAAATCAGGAGTTGTTGGATAAATCCCTTCCACACCCAACGTATTTTGGGCCGTCAATGCCGTAATGACGGATGTGCCAAAAACCTTCAGCTCCTGGAATGTTTTCAAATCCGCCTGAATGCCGGCGCCTCCACCGCTGTCCGAGCCTGCAATCGTCATAACGATATTCATTATAATTCACCTCTTGAAATTTGATGTAGACCGTTTATGATTTCCACTTGGAATGAACCAAGGTATTTTTCTTTCGAAGCAAATTCGGCCACTTTTTTATAATCGGCCAACACGTTCCGGATATTTTCGAGTCTGTCCCCTTCCAAACATAATGCTCCCGCGCAAATGGCGCTCAATAAACAGCCCGTCCCCGTCACCTGCGTCATCCACTCATGGCCGCCGCTGACAAAAAGAATCCATTCCCCATCCGTTACTACATCTTCTTTTCCTGAAACCGCAACCATTGTTCCAAATTTCTTGGCCGTATCCTTTGCCACAAGGACAATATCCATCTCCCCTTCTCCGCTGTCCACACCTTTTGCCTGCCAATCGATTCCGGCGATTGCAGCCAATTCACCGGCATTGCAACGGATTAAATCAAACTTGATTTCTCTCAACAGATTTTCAGACACCTCTTTACGATATTTCGTGGCACCTGCCCCCACCGGATCCAATACAACCGGAATATTCAATTCATTCGCTTTTTTTCCGGCTAAAAACATGGCTTCCACTGAATTTTTATTCAATGTGCCAATATTGATTAACAATGCATCGGCAATCGATGTCATATCTTCAACATCCAATGGCTCATCCGACATGACAGGTGAAACGCCAATGGCAAGCAAGCCGTTTGCTGTAAAATTTGTCACCACGGTATTGGTAATGCAATGGATCAATGGATTCTTTTGTCTGATTTTGTATAAGCTCATTTGTTTTCTCCTTTCAATCCGGATTAATCTTTTGAAACTTAAAAATGCTCTTTTGCACGGCGCAAAAGAGCATTGAAAAGACTGCAAGTATCTTCAATTGCTCCCTACGGCAGTGCTAACTGCATCAGGTTCAAAGGGTTAGGTGTTTTCACCTTCTCAGGCACTCGGCCACCCCTGCAATTTCCAAAATTCCCTATGTAATTAAAAAGCTCTCCAGTAATTGGAGAGCAAAAAATTCACAATATCCATCTATGAATTCATGGATTGCTCCCTACGGCAGTACTGGCTGCATCCGGTTCAAAGGGTTAGGTGTTTTCACCTTCTCAGGCACTCGGCCACCCCTGCAAAAAAACATAATAATTCAGTTGTTTCCTACATTATACCATATGGATTTTTCAATTTTACATGATTTTATAAAACTAACAAACTTGGTTATTTCGATTCATTTATTCATTGCAGTTCGATTTTCCCGTCTATTTCGATATCATCCAAAGCTTGGTTTGCCAACCGGTCCGCTTCTTCATTTTCTTTTCGGGAAACCGGTTCAAATTCGGGTTTGATGCCAAGCCGGTTCAAATATTCATCAATTCGATCCGCCCAATTCATCAACTCTTTTTCATAAACCGGCCATTCACCGCTCATTTGATTGATCACCACTTGCGAATCGCCGATAAATCGGACCGTTTGGTGATGGACGCCAAGAGACTCCAATTCTTGGACAGAAAAATGAAGCGCTGCGTATTCCGCTTCATTATTGGAAGAAAGACCATCCAAAGTCAAATTTTTCCGCAACCGATATTTCTTTCCGTTTTGCTCAAAATAAATGACACAACCCAACCCGGATATGCGGCTTTCAAGATTAAATCCGCCATCAAAATAAACCGTCACATTCGAAGGTTCCGTTTCCATCTCTTTTATATATTTTTTTATTTCTTTCAATGTCCAAGTCGAATCATGTTCATCCAAAAAAAGAATGTTTTTTGTTCTTCCGGTTTTCATCAGCTCTTCCGCGACGGAAAGTGCGTGCGCTGGAGGCATTTCTTCCGAACGAAAAACCGTTTCCACACCCTTGTGGTGATACGTCCATTCGATTGTGATTTTCAAAAAGACCCCTCCCTTTTCCCTATTTTCTACAATAGTATTTTCAATTGGACGACAAAGATACGAAATATCCTTTCCCCGCCTTTATATGTTCACCAACGAGTTATTGACATTCTTCGACTTAGATATAAAATGAAAGTAGGAATTTGTATATAATTGTAACCCTTTTTCTATATTTATAGGAAATTTCGTTTATTTTTTTTTACAAGATATTAGGAGATGATATTTTGGCTAATGAAATGGAAAAAAAGAGATTGGGATGGTTTAAAAATCCTTTATCGAATCAGAGTGAGATGGAACAACGGGAAGAATCTCCCGAAATGGTTGTAGAAGATTTGCCTGCAGAAAATGAAAAAGTGGAAGAACAAGAAACGGTTCAACCGATTAAAGCTGAAGAAGAGTCTTTCATTTTTTCAAGGGATCAGCAAGACAAAGTGGCAATGGATGTCATTGTTTCAATTGAAAATATCATTAAAGACCGCCAATTGCTTTCCTATAAATATAATGCGCTGGTAGAACAATTGGAAAATGCGAACCAAATCATCAATCGCCTAAAGCGCGATCAATTGAAAAAAGATCAAATCATCCAGGAAAAAACAAAGGAAATTCGGGACTTGGAAATCAGCTTGACCAATAAGCAAATGAGCTATGATCAATTGCTTGAAGACTATAAAGAATATCAGCTGAAACACAATTTGGAATATGACAAATTGACGAACCAGCTGGAAACCGAAAAAGCGAAATACAATAAACTCTTTGAAGAATCTGCAAGAATCCAATCACAACAAGTACAAAAAATTAATGAACTGGAAGAGCGCATCCGTACACTAGAGATTGAAAATCAAAGATATTTGGAACAATATGAAAAAATTGTTGAAGAAAAGGCGCAACTAATGAAAACAATCTCAGATTTTACAGAAAGAATGTCTTTCTCCTTTTCACCAAAACAAAACGATTAAATGCCCTATTTACTTTTTCCCAGGAGAAAGGAGTAAGGAATGTCTGTCCATAATGTTAAAATTCTCGAATTGTTGTCGATTCATGAAGTTAACGGATATAGCTTGCTTAAATTGAAAGTCTTTTCTTTCAAAGATCAAATGGAACTTTACTGGCTTATCGATCATGAAACCGGCAATGCCTTGCAAGAGATTTGCAAATTCCGTGGTGCCGAGCGCTACCGTTTATCTTTGCAGACCTCTTTCAATGCCCAAACGCAACGGTATACCAGTTTTGTGACAAAAACCTACCGCGATTCGAGCCAAAAAATGAACTTCCACTGTTCAGCCAAGTTCCATCGGCAGCTGGAAAGAATAAAAAATTGCCAAAGTATTACAAGTTTATTGTCTTTTGATTTTTTATTCCCGAATTTGCCGAAGGAAGAAACCCTCAATGTGCTGGAAAATGTCGAAGAGGATATCCATGATTCAACCGGGACTGCCTCCGATGTTGAGGAAACTGCCCTTGTTGAGGAAACAATCGAAGCAATCGCTGATTCAAATGATATTCAGAATGAAACCGAAATCAAAGAGGAAACGGTTGAATCGGAAATTCTTACGGAAGAAGAGGAAAAAATTTCAGTCGATCCGGAAGAAAAGATTGAAGATTCCGGTGTTCAAGATAACATACCTGAAAAGGATTCGGTGAATGAACCGGCAAAAGAACAGAAGTCTGATTCTGTTGCCCATACATACATATTTTCGAAGCTGCCGCAATTGAAAAGGCGATTCCGTTCCAATAAAGGATTCCCCCAACATCTATTGACCGCTTCATTAATATGCGCGATCTTATTGATTGTTTTTATTATTATTTTTGACGTTTTATCCAGTCCAAAATCCAAAACCGTTGAAAATGCCGATTCTTCATCCACAATTAGCGAAGACAATTCAAGTACCGCCGATGAAAGTACCGATCCATCAGAGGGTGGCATACCTTCACTTCAGATTGATGACTTTTTGACTTTCAGTATTCCGGATGGTAATGTTGCATTGACGTTTAACGACGGTCCAACTAAATATACACAGGCGATTGTGGATGTATTAAAGGAAAAAGAAGTGGGCGGAACATTTTTCTTCATTGGTTACAATGTCCAAAAACATCCGGACATTGTTGAGTATGTTCATACCAACGGGTTTTCCATCGGCAGCCATTCAATGACTCACGCAGCCATGAATGAGCAAACGTTGGAGGAACAACAATATGAAATCAGCGAATCCAAAAAAGTCATAGAAGAAATCATCGGCCAGCCGGTAAAATTTTTCAGACCGCCAAACGGTTTAATCAACGAAACGACCCAAGCGGCGGCGGAAAAAGAACAAACCCAAATCATTTTATGGAATCTTGATCCAAGGGATTGGGAATCGGAAAAAGCGGAAGAAATTGTGGAAAAGATAAAAAGTGAACCGACATCCTCTTCGATTATTACTTTTCATGAATCGGCACAAGTCGTTGAGGCGTTACCAACCATTATCGATTATTTAAAACAACAAAATCTAAAAATTGTCAATTTGCAATAAGAAAAAGCTTGGGCCTGAGAGACATTTCAGGCTCAAGCTTTTTCATTTTGGAATTGAACGGATGAAGTTCGTGTATATATCACTTTACAGAAATCTTGATAATCTCCCTGCCATTTGCCGGTTGAAGCGGGCGGTTATTATTGCCATAAAATTTGCTGAATAAGGCGATCTGATCCTTGGAAAATTCAATAGGATTTTCAAATATAATCCACCGGACCCCCTCTGTACATGGCGGAGTCGTCAATGACCCCTCATAATAATAAGCTGTTTTTTCTTCGGGGATGAATTGCAAAAGATTGAAGGCTTCATATTCTTTTTCTTTCAATGTTTCATCCTTTAAAAATTTCCATACTTCTTTTATCATATCGTTTTCTTTGCCCGATTGAATAAAAACCGCTACGACTGCCAGTTCCCCTTTTTCATTTTTATGGACTAGATGCAATTCCATGTCATGGCTTTGACCTTCTATCTGATGCTCGCTTGGCTGGTGGAAATGGAATGATTCGAATTTGTATTGCTCGTTGTCGATCGTAATAAAATTCAAATTGGATTTTGAAACAGCTTCCAACGTATGCTTTTGTTTTACCAGCCCCAGCTGTTCCTCGCCATAAGAAAATCGGATGCTTGGAGCTTGTTTGCGGACGACATCAGCCGATTCAATTTGGATTGGCGATTGCATCGTCCCCTTTTCACAGGCTTTTTCCTCAGCGTATACCGTTTCATCTTCGAAATAGGATACTTCCTTTTTGGTGATTGTTTCTTCATGGTTTCCAGTCAGTTGTTTTGGCGACGTCATTTGATGAGAAAAATACGCCGTTGCGCTTAAAAATGAAAAGAACGTCAAAAGGAGGATTAAATGTCTGATTTTCATCGGGATTTCCTTTCATTTTTTGTTATTTAACTTAACCAGAATCTTTCCTTTTTTATACTTCCAACCTTTTACTTTTCAATAAAAAAGTGCTGGTTTACTCACCAACACCTTCGTTTTTATATAAAGTGACTTGATTTCGTCCATTATTTTTTGAATGATACAATGCTTCATCCGCCATTAAAATGAGATCGTTTGGATTGGATCCTTTCTTCGGTACGACAGTGGCTACACCGACACTCACCGTAACAAATTCATGGGTAGGAGATGATTCATGGGGCAGCTTTAATCCGAGAACATCCTTCCGAATTTCCTCCGAAAGTTTTTCCGCTTCATGTTCATTGGAGGAATTCAAGAGCAGACAAAATTCCTCTCCTCCATATCTGCATACAATTTTATCCGGAAACTGATTATGCTGTTTCAAACAGTCGGCTATTTTTTGCAAGCATTCATCCCCCTTGACATGACCATATGTATCATTAAACTTTTTGTAATGGTCAATATCCAAGAGAATAAGGGAAATCGGCTCTGAACGCGCTATCGCCCTTTTCCATTGCTCCTCTATATGTTGATTGAAGTATCTCCTGTTATATAGTCCCGTTAATGCATCCATATTGGCTATATATTCCAAAGATTGTATGTTATTGGCCAGTTGGCTGCGCATAATATCAATGTTTCCGATTAATTCGGATAATTCATCCCGTTTTTTATATGCGGGGACATTTTTTGTAAAATCATGCTCCGTATAAGCTTTCACACTGTTGCTTAATTGAATGATCGGTTGGATGACCTTTTTTAATATTTTAATTTCGATGATGACAGCAACAACAATGGTGAAGAAAACGGCAATGACGACGGAAATCAGGATTGTATTGATCTTTCTTCTCATTGTGTTTCTTACAATGGTTCTTTGTTCTTCCACCAACCAATAATACTCGCTGTACATTTGCCGAAATTCTTCCAATGCTTTTTCGCTTTGTTGCAGCAATGCCGTGTTGACCCCTTGATCTTTATCTGTCAAAAAAATGAGCGGGGCAATCAGCTCATCTTGTATGTATTGTCCCTTTTCCACGAATTCATCCGTTTTATGTACCAATAGAGGAAAAATCTTCGTTTGCATCCGAATGTCTTCCGCATTCTTTTTATATTTTTCCAATCCAAGATCATATGTATCCAAATAATATGTGTCGCCCGTTATACAATATCCCCTTTGCCCGATGATTTGATCATTGACTGCCTGATAAATTTGAGTGGCGGTTTCATCGATCGCATCCAATGAACGTTGCCCTTTGATATTTTCATTTAAAAACAGGCGAATCGAGATAATCGCCAATAATATAATAATAAAAATAATGCTTGCTGTTACAATGATGGAATGCAACAAACGCGTTCCCAATTTCCCTAATGTTCTATCCTTCACCCTTGTGCGTCTCCTCTTTCCCAACCACTGACCAATAGGTAACATTTATTGTATTGCACTATATTTTACCGTACAACAATCTATATATTTTATCAAGTATTGAAAAAATTTATCAATAAAAAAGCCGTATCTATATTGATACGACTATTTCAGATAAAACAGCCCCCCGCTGACGATTTCAATTTTGATTCTCGGCTGAAACCGTTCTTCCAACGCTTTTTTCTCAATCTCATAAATTTCAGGTTTTTCTTCAACACCGACATAAAAGTGATCCAAAATTTCTTGTTCCCTTTCCCATCGTTTTTTCGCCTCATCCGCCCACGTCATATCATCATTGGCAATATAGTTTTCAATGGCTGTCTCCAATCTTTCAATCGCTCTCATCGGCGAAACGATATAAGGAAGGCAATAGGCGTTTCTCGGGAGTTCATTCGTCAACTTCAGTCCAATCAATAAGTCTTGAAAATTGCTTTTGACGCTTCCATGAATCAAGTTGATCCCCAAAGAAAATAGCATTTCCTTTGTCTGATCCGTATGATAAGAAACTTTAAAATTTGCGCCAATCCATGGAAATAAGCTGGCCCCTTCTTCATTTTCATACAGTTGGACAAAGGAACCCAAATCTTTTGTCGCCTGAAATATTTGATGCATCCTCGTCGAACCATAATGAATATATTCGCCACGGATCTCTTGATTTTCGGGCCTTTTCGTTATGAAGGTCACCTTTAAAGGGTTGGGTTGTGCCTTTGTGCTTTCAACAAATTGCCAATAAAAAGGGCGATTCATGATTCGCTTATCGATGTCGGAGGTTAACTGTACCGTCAGATGATTGGGTGTATCCTCCAAAATTTCGCAATCTGTTACACTAAAAAAAGTCCGCAAATAGTCATGGATTTGCTCTGATAACATCTTTCAGCCCCTTTCAAGATGATGGTTCAGGTGAATCCGAGCTGGTCTTCCAAGCCATAATCCTCGAAATGGAAATTTGATACAAAGTTAGGAGAATTGTATATTCGTTCTTCCACTTTGTTCGTTAAAATATCGTCCAAGTCCCCTACAATTTTTTCAAATACATCGATTTTGTTCGTCAATAAATCGATGATCCGGTCTTCTATCGTGTTTTGAATGGCAAGATTATAAATATATACATCCGATTGTTGGCCAAATCGGTGCACACGGCCGATTCGCTGCTCAATTTTCATCGGATTCCATGGCAAATCAAAATTGATGACATGATGGCAAAATTGCAGGTTGATCCCTTCCCCGCCTGATTCCGTTGCGATGAGCACATCCGCATAATCCTGGAACAATTTTCTCATCCAATCCCGCTTATTTTTGCTGAATTTTCCATTAAACAGGACACTTTTGATCCCTTTTTGATATAAATACCATTGCAAATAAAGTTGGGTGGCACGATATTCGGTGAAGATAATGACCTTCTCTTTTGCTTTTTGAATGATTTCGTAAGTTTTTTCCGCCTTTGAATTGACATCCAATTGGGACATTTTCTCTATGATTTCATCAATATATTCCCTTTCTTCCCGCGACTGCACTTTTTCTTTCAGTTTGATCAATGTTAAATAAGCCGCTTCTTTGCTGGAACACATTTCTTTTAATAAGGTGGTCATGACAAAGGAATTGCTGTATAGATTTATCCGTTCTTTTAGATGCTCGATCATTCCGTAGACCTCTTGTTCCTCTTCCGTCAATTGAATCGGAATCGTTTCGACATGTCTGCCCACCCATTCAATGCCCGTATCTTGTCTGCGGTTCCGGATCATCACCTGATTCACCAGTTCTTTTAAATATTCGTCTTCCTGTAAACCGTTTTTCCCTTTTCTAAAATAGGCCTGGAAACTTTCGATGTTTCCTAAATGCCCAGGTTTTAACAAGGATACAAGATAGAAAATCTCGAAAATATTATTTTGAATTGGGGTTGCCGTCAACAGCAGGCAAAACTTCTTTTTTAATCCCTGTACAAATTGGTACGTTTGGGTTTGGTTGTTTTTTAATTTATGGGCCTCATCAATAATAATCATATCATAATCCTGTTCATAAATTTTTTCCCGATATGGACTGCGTTTTGCCATATCCATGCTCATCACGACAAAATCATATTGTTCAAAAGGCACGTTCTTTTTCCGGCATCCAATGGCAGGAATGGAAAATTTCCCGTTCAATTCATCGACCCACTGGGTAAGCAAAGATGCAGGCACCAATATTAATGCCTTTTTTACAAGCCCCCTTAAAATGTATTCCTTCAAAATCAAACCGGCTTCAATGGTTTTACCGAGACCCACTTCATCCGCCAAAATCGCCTTTCCGTTCATTTTTTCAATGACCGTCCGGGCAGCGTCAATTTGATGGTCAAGAAATTGAATATTAGTCAAAAACTTTGGCGCCTGCAATCCTGAAAAATCGGTAATCAATTGGTCTTTCACGACATCATAGGCCATTTTGTATAATGTCCAATCATCCCATGGACCGCCTTCATTTAATCGTCGCGCAAATTCTTCCTTCCAGCCGGAGGATTTTTCAATCATCATGGTTCTCTCCCCCCTTTTCATTTTAGATTGTCCAAAAAGCGGAATCCTATGAAGATCCAAGGCCGAATGTTTCCTGTCGGATAAAAAACCCTTCTTTTCGCAAACTAAAAATGAAAAGCGAAGAGAAAAAATGAAAAATGGTTATTCTTCATCACCTTAGGTATTTTCCTTTCAGCTGTTTTTATGCCAGGATATATAAAAGTTCATTTCTTCCTTTGGTGGATGAAATGAGCGTCCATTTATATATTTGGCTGTTTTTTTTACGTAATCTGCGGAAGGCTTTTGAGAATAATAAGTGCACATGGAGGCAGGAGGTGAGAATTATGAGCAAAAATAATAAGAAAACTTTGAATGAACGTACCCACAACCCATTTGAAACATATAAACATTTGCACCAAAATACGACAAGCAACAAGAATAATCCGGAAGACAATACCGCGGAAATTTCGGAGGAGTTTGATTCAAAAGCAAAAAACAAGAACAATAAAACGAATCATGATAAAAACCAAAAATCCAACAAGGATGCTTAACCTTTTCATTGAATCCCCGTTTTTTTGGAGGTAATCCAATGAATAAAAAACAAGTCATTTTTCTGAACCGCACCCACAAAAATTTTAATATGTACATCGGCAACAAAGGAGATCAAGATTTTTTTAAAGAACTTGAAACAGCGCAACCTGTTTCGGATAAGGTCATACCCATTGATCGTTTTAAAAAATAACTTTCCGTGACATTTCTATAAACTTTTTGCAAAAAAGTTTTTGAATAAAATGTGAAAAAATTCACTAACTCTTTCTTTTTTTCAACATTAAGCGTACAATGTAATTGAAAAGATTGATATATAACAATAGAAATGACCGATTGCGGTGTTATATAACAAATTTATGGAATTAGGAGGCGTAAACCATGTGGGTGCTAACAGTTTTTGATGGCGAAACATTCCGGATTTATGAGTTCGAAACGAAAGAAGAAGCAATGAAAGTAATGGAAGAAATCCAACTGCCAGCCATCCTTTCTTACACAAACTTGACTTTGGTTGCTTAACCCCCTTTCAAACAGACTTTTGGCCATACATTCAAGGAGCATTTATTGCTCCTTATTTTTTTTGATTTCACTAGATTTTTCTGTCGGAACTGCCAATATTCTTCACTTTTTTCTTCGTGATTTTTGGGAAGTATAAGAATTAGTGAAAAACACATTGGATGAGGTGATATTGATGAAAAAACTGTTCTCCTTTTTCATATGCTTATTCGCCTTTGGATTTGTCCTTGTGCCTTCCGAAATCGAAGCGCACTATCATTCATCCTTTATTAAAGAATACGAACAGTTGGATGATGAAAAGAAACAACAAGTGGATCAAATTTTAAATCATTTGCATGAAGAACTTGAAAAATTGGGAGTAAAAATTGATCATCCGAATGTTCATGAAATCATTTCAAGGTTAGATGAAGAGGCACAACAACAGGTCAAAGCCATTATCAAAGATTTGGATGAAGGCAAAATCACATCAGAAGAAGCGGATAAAAAACTCGAACAATTAGGAGTGCTGCCTAAAAAAGAAAATTGTAAAATATTCGAAAATCTTGATGATGAAACAAAAGAAAAGGCAAAAGAAATTATGAAAGAACTGAAAAGTGGTGCCATCACCCGGGAAAAAGCCGATGAAAAATTCAAAGAATTGGGGATCGAATTGCCAAAGAGACAAGAATTAAATGATGAAACGAAAGAAAAAGTGAAGCAACTCCTTGAAGAAGCGGAAAAAGAATTTGAACAAATCGGAATCGAATTTCCAAAACATCATTATAAACATTTAATCGAATAAACGAAAAATCCAGCGAAAACAAATTTTTTCGCTGGATTTTCCCCTTTATATATATTTTATAAAAATAATAAAAAACAGTTGTGAAGATTTGTTGAATTTGAAAACGCAATCATCTTGAACAAAATGTGAAAAGTTTCACTAACTATTTTCTTTTTGGTTTTCAGGGTGTACAATGAACTTGAAATTGATATATAACAATTTCTTGGATAACAAAAACCAAAGGAATTGTTATATAACAAAATTATATTGAAGGAGTTTGATCCCTCGATGTGGGTACTTACTGTATTTGAAAAAAATTCTTATCGAATCTTTGAATTTGTGGAAAAAAGCGAAGCTACAATGGCACTTCAAAAATTCGGTAAATCCGCATTTTTGTCCTTTACAAAATAATTGAAATGAAAAACAGTGGCGATAGATATAAAAGTTTTCGGTGAAAAAAACATGAAGGAGGAATTCTGAATGTGGGTTGTTACAGTTTTTGAAACGGGCACTTTCCGCTGCTTTGAATACGATACAAAAGAAGAAGCTGTCCGTGCGTTGCAAACTTACAAAAACAATGCCATCTTATCTTTCACAAAATAAGAGTACCGCTTGTTCCCCATCCATAAAAAAATTATCATCCGGCCTTGGATGATAATTTTTTTTAAACTTTTACCCCGATATTGTATTGGAATCAGCTATGCAACCGCCATTTTCAAAGCGCTTACATTCCATTTACCCTCTCGTTTTTTTCTTCTCGAAATGCTTTATTTTTTCTATTCTATCAACTGATTTTGCCCTATTATTTACAAACAACAAAAATATATACCCATTTTTTCTATTAATTAATCCTATTAAATTGTGACAAATTTGTGAAAATATATAGTTTCCTCCACAATCCGACATTTTTTTCAAAAAAAATGGTATACAATGAAGGAGCTTCTACAGCAATAAACAAAAAATATCATGAACAAATTTACTGGAGGAGTAAAAATGTTTAACACACTATACAAAAAAATGTTAAAAGTTGTGATAGAAATAAAAAGAAAAGATATGTACCGGAAAGCACAAGAACTTGGTTTCACACATCCGGAAGTTGTAAATTGCAGCCAACAGTTGGACCATCTGCTCAATAAATATACTAAAGAAGCGGCATAACTCTGCCAATCGATCTCCTGATCTTTTCCTGAAATGGTTGGATGAAATACCCTCAAAACCTTGTGGCACAAGGTTTGACGGGTATTATTTTTTTATCTTTTCAACGGATTATCTTTCACTCCCGCATAATCTTTTTTTGCGTCCACAAATACGAATTCGTTTTCCGGATAACGGTAGGCCGTCAGTTTCCCTCCAAATACAACTCCCTGGTCAATGTTGATGGTATTATTCACCATCAGCGGCTCCGGCTTTGGATCGTGTCCCCATACAACAAGCAAATCGCCTTTATATTGCTTATACCAGTCCCGGCGTATCGGCTTTCCCTGTTGATCAACCCCTGCTACATCGCCATAGCGGCAAAAATTTTTGATTCTTTCCGATTCTTTGCCAATAAATTCTTCACGGATTCCCGCATGAACGCAAACAAGCTTCGGCTGCCCTTTTTCAGAAAGTATATAGTGGGAGGGTAAATTAATCAACATGTCTCTCAATTCTTTTTTTAACTGTACGGTTTTTTCTTTTCCATTTTTCCTTTCGAATTCAATAAATTCTTCCTCCACTTTTTCATCCCCGTGTTTCAGCTGAACTTTTCTTCCATCAAGCCATCGGGCAATTTTCCAGCCATGATTGCTATCGATCATATACATTAAATGCCGATGTTTTAAAAAAAATACCATCGTTTCAATGGATTTTGGCCCCCGGCTCATCACATCCCCAAGAGAAACCATTTTTCTCCCCTTCGGATGCACATAAAGCCCCTGTTCATTTTTTTGATAACCCAATCGATCGAGCATTTCGAGCCATTCATCGAAACAGGCATGTATATCTCCTACTATGTCTACTCCTTTGTCTATATTTATGAACATGATTATATACCCCTTTATTTTTTCTAAACTATTTTATATTATAGAGCTAAACATACACCTTATTCACCAGAGTTTACTGATTATTAATTCATGCCGAATTGTTGACACTTTTCAAAATATCATGCATATTTTTAATTGATAGAACAAGTGTCGGACATATCGACATCGGCGCAGCGAAGACCAGTAAGCGGCACACTGTTGGAAAGAGAGCGATGTCCATGGGCTGAAAGACATCGTACAAACAAGAGCTGCTGAACCTGCTTCGTCAGCTTCCAGCCAAAACTGGACGCATCCCAAGCGTTATTGGGATAAAGTGGGATTATAATTAATCCAATTTAGGTGGTACCGCGGAAACCTTTTTCGCCCTAAAACCAGGGTGGAAAAGGTTTTTTTTATAAACAACGTTTAAGGATGGTTATCGATGGAGAAGAAACGAATTGTCGTTAAAATTGGTTCAAGTTCACTAACAAATTCAAAAGGCGAAATCGACTTTGAAAAATTGCAGGATCATGTGGAAGCCATTGCGAAAGTCGTGGAACAAGGACATGAGGTGCTGCTTGTTTCTTCCGGCGCTGTGGCGGCGGGATTCCGGAAACTCGGCTACCCTACCCGCCCGGTCACATTGAAAGGAAAACAAGCTGCTGCTGCTGTCGGTCAAAGCCTGCTCATTCAATTGTACGCGGAACAATTTGCCAAATACAACATCACTACAGCCCAAGTGCTGTTAACCCGTACCGATTTCTCCAACAAAGAGCGCTATAAAAATGCCTTTGCCACTTTCAGCGAATTGCTGGAACGCTCCATTTTGCCAATCATCAATGAAAATGACACCGTCTCAGTGACAGAACTCACCTTTGGCGACAATGACATGCTTTCCGCACTAGTCAGCGGATTGGTGCATGCAGACCAGCTGATCATTTTAACGGATATCAACGGCTTCTATGATGATAATCCTCAGAAAAATCCGAACGCCAAGCGGATTAGCCGTTTAACGGAAATCACCGATGACATGCTCCAGCTGGCACAAGGCGCAGGTTCAAAAGTCGGCACCGGCGGAATGCAATCGAAGCTCCTTGCCGCCCGAACGGCATTAAAAGCCGGGGTGAAAGTGTTCATCGGAAAAGGCAGCGGACCGGAAAAACTCATGGACATTTTGGAAGGCTGGGGTGATGGAACTTATATTGAACGTGACGAACTGCCGGTGCTCCCAAGCCAAAAACAATGGATTTCCTTTACGGAAGCCAAAGGGAAATTGTTCATTGATAAAGGGGCGGAAGATGCATTGCTGCGGAGAGGCAAAAGCTTGTTGCCTGCAGGGATTTATAAAGTGGAAGGCGTTTTTGAACGGGGAGATGTGGTTGAAGTATACGGGGAATCCGGCCTCATCGGTCGGGGAGAAGTGCTATACTCCAGTGACGAAATCGCTTATGCCTGCGGGAAAAAAACCGATGAGCTCCATGACGGTTTTATCGAGGTCATCCACCGGGATAAATGGGTGAAAATATAAATTCTATTTCATAGCAGGAGGTATTCTTATGAAACAACATATTGCCGGCTCAGAAGTGCAAACAAAAGGAAAATTGGCCAAGTTCTCAAGCTATTTAATGAATTTGAAGACAACGGAAGAAAAGAACGAAGCACTGGCAAAAATTGCAGAACAGCTGCTTCTCGAAAAGGAAGCGATCATCGAAGCAAATAAAAAAGATTTGGAAAACGGGAAAAAACAAGGCTTATCGGATGCAATCCTTGACCGGATCATGTTGAACGAACAACGCATCCAAGCGATGGTGGATGCCATTCATCAATTGATAGAACTGCCGGATCCAGTTGGAGAGGTGCTTGAAAGCTTTACGAAAGAAAATGGTTTACAAATCGAAAAAAGACGTGTACCGCTCGGTGTAGTATGCATGATTTATGAAGCCCGCCCAAATGTGACAGTTGATGCCGCCACCCTCTGTTTAAAAACCGGTAATGCGGTGATCTTACGCGGAAGCTCATCGGCAAAAGAATCCAATATTGCCCTTGTTTCCTGTATCCACCGGGCACTGGAAAAGACTTCATTGCCTGTCGATGCGGTACAGCTGATAGAAGACACAAGCCATGAAACAGCATCCGAACTATTTCATCTAAAAGAATATATTGACGTATTGATTCCTCGGGGTGGAAAAAAATTGATCGATTTGGTCGTACGGGAAGCTTCTGTTCCGGTACTTGAAACGGGAGCAGGAAACTGCCACGTCTATGTCGACCAATCTGCAGACTATGATATTGCTGATAAAGTGGTCATCAATGCAAAAACCCAAAGACCATCCGTATGCAATGCGGCTGAAAGCTTATTGATCCAGGAAGATTGGTTCAATGAACATGGGAAAAAGTTATTGGAAAGTTTACAAGCCGCAGGGGTCAAAATCATTGGGGACGAAAAGGTTTGCAAAGTGCTTCCAGGCGCTTCTCCTGCAACAGAAGAAGATTATGCAACGGAATTTTTAAGTTTGACAATCAGCGTGAAAATCGTAAAAGATGTAGATGAAGCGATTGACCATATCAATCATTTTGGCACGAAACATTCAGAAGCCATCATTACCAATGATGAGCGGAATGCGGAGAAATTTTTAAATCGTGTCGATGCGACAAGCGTCTATGTGAATGCTTCCACCCGTTTTACGGATGGTTTTGAGTTTGGCTATGGGGCCGAAATCGGCATCAGCACACAAAAACTTCATGCAAGAGGTCCAATGGGACTCCCTGCATTAACATCGACGAAATACTACATCCGCGGGAATGGCCAAATCAGAGGGTAATAATAGTAAAAAAACCTATCAATACAGAAAAAAGTATTGATAGGTTTTTTAATGCCGATCATTCAAACTGATCCCTTCCCTGCATGTCCGAATGCTCGCTCACCATCCCAAGGCTTTTCCAGCCACATTTCCTGGATTCTTAACGGTCTGTTTCCTTAAATTCGATATTCACAATTTCTTCTGTTTCATTATCAAACGTAATGTCCACAAAAACGCCGAATTCGCGATTCCCTTCCTTCAGCCAAAGTTTGAATTTTTCCGTGGAAGTTTTGTTTCCCACACTTCTTCCGATATGGAGATAATCAATAATATCCGCGGTTTGATATCTCTCTTTCACCTTCTCCATGGCGATTCTTCCCCATTTGGCATAGGCAGGGGCCGATTGCTGTTGGGCGCGGGATTCCGAAGCATCAGACATGAAAGTTCCAATAAAAATCGTGGAAGCAATTAAAACAAAGGACACAAATAATCTCAATGTCGCAACCTCCTTTCAATTTAGTTTTTTCAATGGAAAGGAGGTTATTCCAACAAAAAAGAACTGCCGTCATTTGGCAGTTCCATGTCAAGTTTATTGCAAGCAAGCTTTTGCTTTTTCAATTTGTTTTTTCACTTGTTCAAATCCCGTGCCGCCTTGGGAAAGACGACGGGCCACCGCGTTTTCAGGTTTCAACACAGCATACACATCTTCTTCGATCAATTCGCTTTCTTCTTTCATTTCATCCAATGTTAAATCTTGCAGGAAGATGCCTTTTTGAATGCATTTAAACACCAATTTTCCTGTCACTTCATGGGCTTTTCTAAACGGCATGCCTTTTGTGGCAAGATAATCGGCCAGTTCTGTCGCATTGGAGAAGTCGCTATGCACAGCTTGATTTAAGCGCTCCGTATTGACGGTCATCGTGCGGACCATACCTTCAAAGATTTTCAAAGAACCTACAATCGTTTGAAGGGTGTCAAACATGCCTTCTTTATCTTCCTGCATATCTTTATTATAAGTAAGCGGCGTGCCTTTCAATACCGTAAGCAGGCCGATTAAATTGCCATACACGCGTCCCGTTTTCCCGCGGATGAGTTCCGCCATATCCGGATTTTTCTTTTGCGGCATGATGGATGAACCGGTTGAGAAAGAATCGTCCAATTCGATAAATTTAAATTCATCCGTTGACCAAAGAATAATTTCTTCGGCAAAGCGGGATAAATGGGTCATGAGCAATGAAGAATTGGATAAAAATTCCACGATAAAATCACGGTCACTTACGGCATCCATTGAATTTTCATAAATTTTGGAAAATCCTAATAATTTTGCTGTCATTTCCCGGTCGATTGGAAATGTTGTCCCTGCCATCGCGCCGGCACCTAATGGAGAAATGTCAATTCGTTTTAAAGATTCCGTAAAACGTTCTTTATCCCGTTCAAGCATCCAAAAATAAGCCATTAAATGATGGGCAAAGCTAATCGGCTGCGCCCGCTGCATATGGGTATAGCCTGGAGCAATCGTTTCCACATGCTGCTCCGCTTTTTCCAAAATCGTTTTTTGGAACGCCTCAATTAATTCGATGACTTCTTTCACCCGTTTCTTTAAGAATAAGTGAACATCTGTCGCCACTTGGTCATTCCGACTACGGCCAGTATGTAATTTCCCACCGACTGGTCCAATTAAATCTATGAGCATTTTTTCAATATTCAAATGAATGTCTTCATTTTCCACTTTATATTCAAGTTCGCCATTTTCTGCTTTTTTCTTTAACTCCTGAAGGCCCCATTTAATTTTTTCCACATCTTCTTCCGGCAAAATGCCCTGCGCCCCTAGCATTGTGACATGGGCAAGGCTTCCTTCAATATCTTCCATGACCAATTGCTGATCGAAACCAATGGACGCTCCGAATTCATCCACCCAGCTTTCCGCTGATTTTTGGAAACGTCCTCCCCATAATTTTGTCATTGTTTCCACCTATCCTTATAACAATATTGTTTCCAATGCATAAGAATAGCGAAGGAGTCTAAGTGCTCGGGAAACTCCCCTTCCCAAGCGCATTATTTTAAGAACAAGCTATTCTCCTCCTCATCCTGTCTTAAAATAATCTTCCCTAGACCTCTTCGCACTCAAATTCATTATTTTGTGTTGATTGATTTATTGTTCACTTGTGAAGCAACAACAGTTGGAAGACCCCAAAGTTCGATGAATCCAACTGCAGACGCATGGTTAAAGGCATCTTCTTTTGAGTAAGTCGCCAATTTTTCATTGTATAAAGAGTTTGGAGATTTTCTTCCTTCTACAATGGCATGGCCTTTGAACAATTTGACGCGAACAGTTCCGTTCACATATTTTTGTGTTTCTTTAATGAAGGCATAAAGCGCTTCACGAATTGGGTTGAACCATAAACCATCATAAATCACTTCTGAAAGTTTTTGTTCTACGATTGGTTTAAAGTGTGCAAGTTCTTTCACAAGCGTAATATCTTCAAGTTCTTTATGGGCAGTTAAAAGAACTTTTGCCCCTGGAATTTCATATACTTCACGGGACTTAATGCCGACTAAGCGGTTTTCCACGTGGTCAATGCGTCCAACACCGTGGCGGCCAGCGATTTGATTTAATTCAAGAATCAAATCTGCGAGTTTCATTTCTTTGCCGTTTAATGCCACTGGTTTCCCTTCCACGAATTCAATCTCCACGAATTCAGGAGTGTCTGGCGCATTTTCAATGGATACTGTTAAACCGTAAGCTTCTTCCGGTGGAGCCACCCACGGATCTTCCATTACCCCTGCTTCATTGGCACGTCCCCAAAGATTTTGGTCGATGGAGAATGGGGAATCGATAGTTGCAGGTACTGGAACATTATGTTTTTTCGCGTATTCGATTTCTTCATCGCGGCTCCAAGCCCATTCACGCACTGGCGCCAACACTTCCAAATTCGGATTTAACGCTTTGATGGATACTTCAAAACGCACTTGGTCGTTTCCTTTACCCGTACAACCGTGGGCTACGGCATCTGCGTTTGTTTTGTTTGCAATTTCCACCAATTTTTTCGAAATTAATGGACGGGATAAAGCAGACACCAATGGATATTTTTGTTCATACCAAGTATGTGCTTGAAGCGCCACAAGGGCATATTCTTCCGCAAATTCATCTTTTGCATCAACGATATATGATTCAACAGCTCCTACTTGAAGAGCTTTCTTTTGAATAAAATCAAGGTCTTTTCCTTCACCGACGTCCAAACAAACCGCTACAACGTCGTACCCTTGTTCTTTTAACCAAGGAATCGCAACAGATGTGTCAAGACCGCCAGAATATGCTAAAACCACTTTTTTGTTTGCCATAATTACATGTACTCCTTCGATGAAATGGAATGTATTTTTATACAATTCATTAAAAGTTTATACATGAATGTTAACAGATTATAAAAATAAATACAAGTGTATTTTTATAAGTAATTGAAAGATTTTTTATAAAAATTGCGCATTCATTGTTGATTCCATTTTTGCATTATTTTTTAGTAAAAAACCTTTTCCCCAATTTCTCAACCAAAGCGGGAGCTGCTGCATAAATCTTGCTCGTGGCACCCATGATGCGCGGCAAATTGATCTCCCTTTTTGGATGATCGATCAGGCGGATGACTTCCATTGCGACTTTTTCAGGCTGAAGCAGAACGCCTTTCACAGAATTTCTGTATGAGGAAGTCGAATCCGCTTTATCCAAAAAAGGCGTATCAATCGGTCCGGGATATACGGCTGACACTTTAATATTGTATGGGGCCAGCTCCAATCTCAAACCGTTGACAAATCCGGTGATGGCATGTTTCGACGCGGCATAGACACTGGCCTTTTTTGTTGCCACCTTACCCGCTTGGGAACCGATGAAAATAAAATGGCCTGAACGTTTTTGAATCATGTTGGGAGCCAAATATTTTGCCATATAAATCGGCGCTCGAATATTCACGTCGATCATCCGATCGATTTCCTCTTCCGAGAGGTCAAAGGCATTATCAAACGCACCAACACCCGCGTTGATGATCGCCACATCAATTTCAGGAAGTTCATTGCATAATCGATGTATATCCGCTTTTTGGCATAAATCCCCTTGCATCACTTTTGCCCCGAGTTTTGAAAGAGAAAGCAGCGCTTCCTCATTCCTACCCGTTGCAAAAACTTCATATCCTCTTTTTAAACTCAATTCCGCGATAATTTTTCCGATTCCGCTTGTAGCTCCAGTAATAAAAATTCTCTTCCGGTTCATTCTATTTATTATCCTTCCCCATCCAATGATTATGCAAAACAAAAAGGGATATCCGTAGAATGGAACATCCCTAATACTCAATTTTCATTTGAAGCAGTTCCGCCATATCTTCTTTCGAGTGGAGAAAATCTGCCAGCGTGTATTGGTCCAAAACTTGCAGGAACGCTTGCAAGGCTTCATACAATACATGTCTCAATTGACATGAGGGAGATATTTTACAATGATTATTATTTCGATCAAAACACTCGACGATATGAAAATCTTCTTCCGTATGCCTTACCAATTTTCCAATATTGATATCTTTCGGCTCCACTTTCAGGCGTATTCCTCCGCCACGGCCACGGACCGTTTCGATTAAACCGATTTGAGCCAAATCATAGGTCACTTTCATTAAATGATTTTTCGATATATGATATCGATCGGCAATTTCCTGGATGGTTGATAACTGATTGTCTCCTTTGAGACCTAAATATATTAAAACCCTTAAGGAATAATCCGTATATAAAGTTAATCGCAAAGTCCTCCACCACGCTTTATCCTTTTTAATCTGTATTTATTATATCATTTTTCAATATTCAAGTAGATGATTACACAAAATATTCAATTTAAAAAGTAGTATTTTTTATGCATCAATTGTGGCAAAAATGTTAAAGATGTATATAAAATATTGCTTTATATATCCACAATGTTTATAGTGTTTTTGAAAGGACGTGACAGAAATGTTATCACAAAAAACAATCGACATCGTTAAATCAACAGTTCCTGTATTGGAAAAACACGGGGTGGATATCACAAAACATTTCTATAAAAGAATGTTTACAAATCATCCCGAACTAAAAAACATATTCAACCAGACAAATCAACGGGAAGGCAGACAACCACAGGCATTGGCCGCCTCTGTTTATGCCGCTGCTGCAAACATCGACCATTTGGAATCCATCTTGCCGGTGGTGCATTTAATCGCCCATAAACATAGAGCCCTTGGCATTTTGCCTGAACATTATCCGATCGTTGGAGAAAACTTGCTTGCGGCAATCAAAGAAGTATTGGGAGATGCGGCAACGGATGAAATCATCGAAGCTTGGGCGGATGCTTACGGAGTAATTGCCGACGTCTTTATCCAAGTGGAGGAAGAACTTTATCAACAAGCGGAAGCTAACGGGGGCTGGCGGTTATTTAAGCCGTTTAAAGTCGTTAAAAAAGAACAGGAAAACGATCTTGTAACATCATTTTACTTAGCGCCGGAAGACGGGAAAGCGCTTCCACCTTATCAACCGGGCCAATACATCACTGTGAAAGTGAAAGCTCCTGGTGAAGAATATACCGCTTTGCGTCATTACACTATATCACATGCGCCTAACGGAAATGTTTACCGTATTTCTGTAAAACGTGAAGCGGAAAATAATCCAAAAGGTGTCGTATCCAATTATTTGCATGATTTTGTGGAAGAAGGCAGCACTGTTGAAGTCAGTGCTCCGGCCGGTCTATTCACATTGCAACAAAACAGCAACCCTGTATTGTTTATTGGAGGGGGAATCGGTGTAACTCCTCTTTATGCAATGCTTGATTCAATGGAACCGGGACGTGAAGCCGCGTTTATTCAATCTGTACGCAACGAAAAATTGGCCGTATTCCAGGAACAAATCCAAAAGAAAATCAATGAATTAAACGGCACTTATCTTGTGAAATATTCCGATACGGAAGGCCATCTTACAAAAGAAGACCTGTCAAAATTCATCCAAGAAAACACGGAAGTTTATATTTGCGGACCAGAAGCATTTATGGAAGCGCTTATTCCGACAATCAGGGAACTTGGTGTGCCGGATGAACGAATCCACTTTGAATTCTTCGGACCTGGTCTATCCTTTAAAGCATAATCGATTCACTCGTACACTGACCTCCCTAAGAACATAACCGATTCATGCAAAATCCCACAATAAAGGCGAAACCTTCTATTGTGGGATTTTTTGTTATCAAACCATTAAATTCTCGAATAAATTTCATGACCGCCTACGAGTTCGAAACGTATTCTTTCCTCTTTAACCAAAACATCCAGGTACCCTTGCGTTTTGGATAATGTTAACCCCAATTGGCTTTCATAAACGGCCGGATACAATTCTTTCGTTACTTCATAAACGGTTTTTGGTTCAGACAAGATTTCATATACTTGGTTTGTTCTTTGCGAATCTTTTTCCAATCTCATGTCCACCAGCTCTTTTACATTCACAATTTCATTTCCATGACCTGTATAAAGCTTTGAAATCTCCAATGTGGTCAAAAATTGCAAAGATTCCTGATATTGGACAAGGCTTTTTGGCCGATCGAACGATAAATCCACAGGCGGTTCAATAAGGGGATTGGAAGCGATTTTTTCCAACAAAATATCCCCTCCGATCACTTCCTTCGTACGTTGATGATGGAAAATGAAATGGCTTTGGGCATGGCCGGGTGTATAATAAACCATTAACCCGGGATGCCCCGGCACTTCGTCTCCGTCCTTGATGTATTTTGTCAACGGGGTACTTCCGTATAATTCCATATCTCTGCGGATACGGAGAATTTTTTGAATATACCCTTCTGGAACAGCCTGTTTTATTAAATACATTTTATAAAATTCTTCACGGTAGTTTAAAAACTCTTCCGTTTTTTTCATCCAATGATCGATGTATTCATGGCCCAGTATTTCAGCATTCGGGAATGCATCCACCCAACCGGCATGATCCGGATGATGATGGGTCAAGATGACTTGCTCGATATCATTGAAACGGTACCCTGCTCGTTTTATTCCAAACTCAAGGGCCTCGTATGCTTCTTTTGTCTTCGGTCCAACATCAACAATGGATAATGCGTCCCCTTTTATTAAGAATGCATTCACATCTCCTACATCATAGGGAGTAGGCATCACAATTTTCACAATTTCCATACTTGTTCCCCCTTGTTCTCTATATCTACCAAATGAATCTTCATTCATTTCATTTTACTGCTTTTTTTCCAATTCGTCACGTCACTGAGTTGACAGATTTTTATGAAATGAATATAATTTCTGTAATAATTGAACATAACGGTTCGCGATGACGAAGCCAAGTAAATGGATTGACGACTCCAGAGAGTGCTGCATTTGGTGGGAGCAGCACAGTCCTCTCAATTCATTGAACCTACTTCTGAGCAGTCATGCAAACATGACCGTTTCCCTTAGCGATAATAAGGGCCTGAGGTGTGCTTTTATAAGCAAACAAAGGTGGTACCGCGGAAACATGCGTTTTCGTCCTTTCTTTAAAGGATGAAGACGCATTTTTTATTGATAAAAGATCGAATTGACAGGAGGGAAAAGTTTTGCAAAAACTTGTATTTTTAGGAGCAGGATCCATTGCTGAAGCATTGATTCATGGATGGATCAAAAATGAAGTTGTACCTGCAGACCATATTTATGTGAAAAATCGTTCCAATGTTCAAAGATTGAAAGAATTGAACGAACGGTTTGGAGTTCATATACTTGAAAACTTGGAAGAGCTGAGAGATGCCGATTTGGTGATTTTGGCCATGAAACCAAAGGATGCGAAAGACGCTTTTAGAGCAATCGCGCCTTATCTTTCCGAAAAAACGGCCATCCTCTCCGTTTTGGCCGGAATAAGCATTGAAACGATCGAGAAGGCTTTGGGCGCCCGTCCAATCGCCAGAGTCATGCCAAACACTTCCGCTGCAATCGGCATGGCAGCAAGCGGCATTTCATTTAATGAACAGGTGACAGAAAGCCAGAAAAAGATTTACTTGCAATTGTTGGAAGCGATCGGCATTGTCATCGAAGTGGAAGAAGATAAACTCCATGCCATCACCGCCCTTTCCGGAAGCGGGCCAGCTTATCTCTATTATTTGCTGGAAGCATGGGAAAAAATCGGGACGGAATTTGGTTTATCCAAAGAAACCGTAAGAAAATTGATGGTTCAAACCATTGCAGGTTCCGCCATGATGCTCCAACAAATCAAAGAAGAACCGGAAGTGCTCCGCAAAAAAGTCACAAGCCCTGGGGGAACTACGGAAGCGGGCATCAGAGCATTGGAAAACTACCGGTTCACCGAAGCCATTTTTGCTTGTATTAAAAGTGCGGAAGCAAGATCCCGTGAACTTGCAAAAGGTGAGTAAATCCTTCCCGATGCAATTGTCGAAATGAAGGAAACTTTCATGCATTGGAAATTGTATCAATTTCCCGCCTTTATTTCCTATTCCACAGAAGAAAGTCAAAATCAATTGCATCAAACACCCTGATGGAAAAGCTCCGGATAAGGAGCATTTTTCATTTATCGGAAAATTTGAAATTATCATTATTTCAATTATTTCCTAGGAAATGTAATTTTTTGCTATTTTTTGCTGTCGAAAGGCGCGTTTTTGACTATTTGTTGAGGATTTTGTAGCCGTTTATATATCTAATGGCAACCTTACCCGGTTTATAATCAAAAATTTGACCAGAAAAAAAGCTATCCGGAAAGTCCTCCGCTTTCTGGATAGCCGAACTTTTTATAATGTACCGTTTCTGATCCTTTTGATGATGGAAATGGTCGTATACAGGGTAAGCGGTATGAAAATGACCAATAGAACAATCCAAAATGTCAAAGCATCGGACGCTTTTAATTCTGCATAATTTGTTACGACAAAAAATATAATCCCAATCATTAAACACCAGGCCATTATATTGGGAAACACGACAAATAATCGCAATAATCCAGGATTCAATTTCGGTTGATTCATATTTTCCCCTCCCCACCCCTATCATACAATAAAATCAATCGGATATTCCATTATTTTCTGTTTTCTGTATCCTTTCCTATATAATAGGCTATTTATGGATGAAGTTCATTCAACTTTCCATTTTTCCACTGGAACGCAGAAAAATCATTGGCCACAAAAATGTTGGGGAAAATAGTTTTTGCTTCTTTGATCAGCTTGCCGGTTTCATGGGGCAAAAACCGTGCACTGATATGGTTGAGGATCAAATGTTTGGCATTGGCTTCGTTTGCCACCTTTGCGGCTTCCACATTCGTTGAGTGTCCGTAATCTTTTGCAAGATGGGATGTTGCATGGTCGAATGTTGCTTCATGAATGACAATATCGGCATTTTGGCTCAATTCAATGGATTGCTTGCAATATCGGGTATCTCCCAATACGGTTATGACAAATCCTTTTTTTGGGGGGCCCGTCACCTCTTTGCTATAAACTATTGTTCCATCATCAAGCTCCACATCTTCCCCATTTTTCAGTTTTCCCAGTAATGGCCCTTTTGGAACCCCCAGTTTCATTGCCTTTTCGATATACAATTCGCCGGGAAGGGGCTTTTGTTCAATCCGGTAACCGTAGCAAGGAATCACATGTTCCAGCTCTTTTGCGGTGACAATGAATTGATCGTCTTCAAAGATGACCCCTTCTTTTACATCTACATATTGGATCGGATAGTTTAAATGGGTTTTTGTCAGTTCCAATGTGAATTGAACCCATTCCTTTAATCCGGAAGGACCGTAAAGGGTCAGTGGCGTTTGCTCCTCTCCGCCCAAAAAAGAACGGGAGCTGAGCAGTCCAGGGAGGCCGAAAATATGGTCACCATGTAAATGGGTGATAAACACTTTTTCTATTTTTCTCGGTTTGATGGCGGTATGCAAAATTTGATGCTGGGCCGCCTCCCCACAGTCGAATAGCCAAATCGTTCCCCTTTCCTCATACAATTTCATTGCAAGGGAACTTGTATTTCGTTCTTTTGAAGGCATTCCTGCTCCTGTGCCTAAAAATTCCAGTTCCATGTTGAATCTCCATTCTTACAATTCTTCTTTTAAATCTTCCAGGAAGTCTTTACTAAAACTTGTTTTTGATGCATAGCTCTTTTTCTTTACATCGATTCCTTTTTGAATGATTCCTTTACCAAACTTCTTTTCCATTTCATAAATGATTTCATAAATCGGTTCTTCTTTTGCAAATTGCTCATAGTTGAAAATCGTAAGTTGTTCGGCCAGATGTTTTTTATCCATCACATTGGAAACGGTGACACCCAGAAGCCGAATCGGCGTACCATCCCATGCCTTAGAAAATAATTCCATGGCCTCATGATAAAGATCCTTTTTCAAATAAATCGGATTTTGCACCGTTTTGCTTTTCGTATGGTTATTCCAATGGCAATCCCGGATTTGGATCGTGATGGTGGAACCGCATAAATTTTTAGCCTCCAGCCTTTCCGCCACTTTTCCGGATAGTTTTAAAAACGTGCTTTCAATGTCCTTCATTTCTGTTATGTCATAGGGAAGGGTGGTGGAATTTCCGACGCTTTTCGTTTCGTAAATGGATTCCGGATCCACTTCCCTTGAATCAATTCCGTTGGCTCTCCTTTTTAGCCGGACCCCGATTTTTCCAAAGGCTTCTTTTAATAGTCCTTCATGGGCATTGGCCAAATCGCCGATGGTATAAATACCTAAAGATTCCAGTTTTTTAGCGGTGCTCTCTCCGACTCCATGCATTTTTATCACCGGGAGTGGCCACAGTTTTTCCGGCACTTCCCTCTTTCTGAGCACAGTGATGCCCATCGGTTTTTTCATGTCAGAGGCCGTTTTTGCCAAAAATTTGTTGGGGGCAATGCCGATGGAACATGGCAAATCCAATTCATTGTAGATTCTAAGCTGTATCTCTTTTGCAAGTTCCAAAGGATGGCGCTCTTTGGCCACTTCGGTCACATCCATATAACCTTCGTCTATGGATACCGGTTCAACCAGTTTGGTATAGCTTCTCAAAATGGTAAACATCGCTTTTGAGGCTTCACGGTACTTTTGAAAATCGGGAGGAAGGAGGATCAATTCCGGACATTTTTTCAATGCTTCTTGAACAATCATCGTCGTATAAACGCCTTTTGCCCTTGCTTCATAGGAACTTGTGACGATGATGCCGCGGCGTTCTTTCGGATTTCCGGCAATCGCGATCGGCTTCCCTTTCAATTCGGGATGATAGGCCTGTTCCACAGAAGCATAGAAACTGTTCATGTCGACATGAAAAATGACCCTTGCCATCTCTTTTCCTCCCCGGTTTCTTTACACATTATTTTATCATAAACCGAAAAAAACCACCTTTTTCGATTCGCCCTGTAAAAAACCCATGATGATTCAAATTTACTATCAACATCATATTGACTTTTAAAAAAATGTTCGATATCCTTTTTGTAAACCAAATATAGAGAAAGGTTAACAAAGGGGGATAAGAATTGTGACGTCTTCAAAAACATATGGACTTGTATTGATTGCATTTGGAGCAGCGATTATTTCCGTTTTAGCTCAAATAACAATCCCGCTTCCGCTCATTCCGATTACCGGACAAACACTCGCCATCGGACTTATTGTTACTATTTTAGGTTTAAAATACGGCACTTTAAGCGTGCTTGTTTATTGTTTGCTTGGAGCGATCGGTTTACCGGTATTTACAGGAATGTCTGGCGGACTTTCCATTATTGTCGGGCCAACTGGCGGCTATATTATCGGCTTTATTCCTACCGCATTATTCATGGGCTGGTATTTAAATAAATTCGGTTATACTTATCTTCATGGATTGATCGCCAATGTGGCAGGAATGATGCTGACACTGGCCTTTGGCACCCTTTGGCTCAAAGTGGTCGCAGACATGTCATTTCTTGCGGCATTCATGGCCGGTGCGGCACCGTTCATCCTATTGGAAATCATCAAAGGTGTCATCGCCGCTTGGGCAGGAATTCTTGTAAGACAACGATTATTGAGCGCAAATTTATTAAAATACGTTTAATTTGCTTATTTATTAAGCTTATGAATAGATACCCCTTCTATCCATACGAAAACCGAATGGCCATTTATTTCGGCCATTCGGTTTTTTCGTACATCCTTAAAATAATTGGAAATTGTTCCATTCATAAACCCTCGGGAAAAGCACTTGCTCATTATAGGATTGATTTTTCACATACACATGAATGTTCGAACTTTTTAACGTTTCAAGAACGGCGGGCTTATCATCAAAATAAACATCCAATTCCAATTTCTTAATGATTTCCACTTTCTCATGATCTTTCATTCCGCAATAAAATTGTCGATCAACGACCGGAAAGCCTTTTTCTTTCAACCAATTTCTCGTTTTTTGACAATACTGTTTCGGTCTCGATGTGATATAAAAAATGGCATGCCCTTCCCTTTCGAGCCGGTTGACAAATTCAATCGCCCCCTCGAAAGCAGGGCAATCGGAAAAATAAATTTCTTCCACCAAGGAATTCCACAAATGATGCCCCTGTTCATCGTTCAACCCAAAAAGTTCATGGATTTCAACCCTTTTTAACTGATGAAAAAGGGCGATATCCACCTGTTTTCCCAATTTTGTATTATATATATGGAAAGCGTGTTCCCTCAGATTGATTAACGTATCATCAATATCAAATCCGATATTCACCATAAACCCACTTTCTGTCTATTCTATGATAATAAATTGATTTGCGAAGTTTTTTTCCTTCTCGATTTGTAAATCGAGCAGTTTTTTTACTTCCTCTTTTCTTTGCTTTTCACATTGTATTAACTTTGATTCATTGATATTGCCCGGTTCAATGCATTCCGCCAACCGATCCGCATCCACCAATGCACTGTTCAACCCAAAGGCCCCGGTCGGCGTCATGGTGTGGCATGCATCCCCAATCAACAGTACATTGTCCTTTTTCCAAACTTCCGTAAAATTGCTATGTACATCGAGCAAAACAAAATCTTCCCAGGACGTAATATGTTTTCGAACCGTTTCTTCCAATTCCGGAAACGCCTGAATGAATTTGAGCAAAAACTCCTCTAAGGGCTGTTTGCGAATTTTCGGAAATGAACCTTGTTCTATATTCCATCCAATTTGGACAAAACCTTTTGTTTGGGTAAACAATGCCAATTGATAACCATCGATTTCCGCCATTTTAATGGAAGGCTTCCAATCATGGGGTGCAGGGACTTTTGCCCAAAGCAAATCATAGCCGTGTTTCCTTATCGCCGTTTCAATGCCCGCTTTTTTCCGGACAATGGAATATCTTCCATCCGCTCCAATAATGATTGAGCTATAAATATTCATTTCTTCTCCGTGTTTCTTCGCTTTAATTCCGATAAAATGTCCATCCTCATCTTTCAATAAATCGATGACTTTCGTGCTTGTCATTAACGAAAAATTTTCATATTTACCGGCTTCGTCAATGATCACTGATAATAAATGGGCTTGTGGCACATGGATGCCCAAATGCCCAATTTTTTCTTCCGGCTGAATCATTTTGAAAAGTTTCCCATTTTTCCAATATTCAACGACTTCCATTTTTAATAAGCCGAGTTTTTCAATTTTTGAATATAGATTGTGTTTTCTGAGGACTTTTTCCCCCTCTTCATTCAAATGTTCTCCCCGGAATTCTTTGGCAATGTCTTTATGTTGTTCGATGAGAATGACTGAAACACCCTTTTTGGCGAGCAGAAGTGAAAGAAGGGAGCCTGCCGGACCTGCTCCCACAATCAAAACATCAGTACTGGGCATGAAGTTCACCTGGCTTTGGATAGGCAATGATGCATAAATCTTCACCGATCCGTTCAATGGAGTCAATTTCAACTTTCGATGCCATATCCATCGTATCCACATCCTCACCGGAAACCGGGGAAATGGAATTTCGGCCTCCTAAAATTTTAGGCGCAATATAAAGAATATATTTATTGACAAGTCCCGCCCTAACAAAGGAGGCATTCACTTCTCCTCCGCCTTCCACTATTAGATCGGTTATTCCATGTTTATATAATTGCTCCAACATTTCTTCCAGATTGATGCCGTTTTGAACTTTTGAACAATAGATAAAAGTGACATTTTTCTTTTCCAGTTCCGCGATTTTCTTTGGATTGGCGTCGGTTGTCGTAACAATGATCGTTTTCGCTTCATCATTTAATACATTCGCATCCAACGGAATCTGCAAACGGCTGTCCAAAACGACACGAACCGGATTTTTCCCTTTCTGATTTGGAAGTCTTGTTGTCAATAAAGGATTATCTTTTAAGACCGTACCGATTCCAACCAGAATCGCATCGGATTCGTTGCGGAGTTGATGAACTTGCAACCTTGATTCTTCTCCGGAAATCCATTTTGAATGTCCTGAATGAGTGGCTATTTTCCCGTCCAAAGTCATGGCATATTTTAACGTCACAAAAGGGCGGTTTGCGATCATATTATGGAAGAAGCGTTCATTCAGCTTTTGAGCTTCTTTTTCCAATAAACCTACTTCAACTTCAATGCCGGCTTCCCGAAGAATTTGAACACCTCTTCCAGAGACTTTAGGATTTGGATCGAGGGTTGCGACCACCACCCTTTGAACACCAGAATTTTTTACCAAATCTGCGCAAGGAGGGGTTTTGCCGTAATGGGAACATGGCTCGAGGGTTACATATAAAGTGGCCCCTTTTGCATGTTCACCGGCCATGTTAAATGCATGGACTTCCGCATGGGGTTCCCCCGCTTTCCGATGGACTCCGGTTCCAACAATCACCCCGTCTTTCACAATCACCGCTCCGACAAGCGGATTGGGGTTCGTTTTTCCCTTTGCAGTTTTCGCCATAGTTAATGCCAATTCCATAAAATCCCGATCTGTGAACACGTTGACCCCTCCTAAAACAATTGCTTTTCCGGGATATGTCCTGCCTTCTTGATTTTCGTTTCCAAATAGCGCCGGTTTGTTTCCGTTAATCCACCCCATATTGGAATATGTTTATCCGCAAGCAATCCATGGCGTTTGAGGGCTTCCAGTTTTCTTGGATTATTCGTAATCAATGTTACCGGTTTATCCCGCAATGTTTCGAGCACTTTAATCGCTTCTTCGTAAGATCTCGAATCATCTTCAAAACCTAATGCATGATTGGCTTCCACCGTGTCGTAGCCTTCTTCCTGCAACAGGTAGGCCAACGATTTGGAAAATAACCCGATTCCACGCCCTTCGTGATTGGCCAAGTAAAAAATCGCCCCACATCCATGTTCCACAATCATTTTCATGGATTCATGCAGTTGATAGCCGCAATCACAGCGCTGGCTGCCGAAAATATCTCCTGTATGGCAGATGCTATGCATGCGAATCAGGGCTTCCTTTTCATTTTGGAAGTCCCCGTAAATCAATACGGAAGATTGCTGGGACTCTTGCAAGTTTGCACTTAAAATATAATCCAGCACTTGTTCTTTTGTCGAGATGGGTTGATCCAATTTCAACCACGTATACCATTGGAATGTGGCCTCGAAATCCCCCTGTTTCACAGGCAATTTCACAGGACCGACGAGGCAAATTTGTTCATGATCTTTATATGGAATCAATTGCATTTTTTTCAGCAAAATATCGTTTTTATTCATTAACAAGTTTTTCATTTTCATCACCTAAATTCAACGAATCTATAAAAAAATCCTATGTTTTTAATAGGAATTATAGTTGCTTTTTTAAATATATCTGAAATAACTGCAAAAATCAAAAGAAGTGTTTTCCAAGTCAGTTTACATTATGTGGTAATATCTGTTTGAAAATTGATTCTTTCATTCGGAAACCCTTTCAATAAAAAAACACTTCATTTTCAAGGGATTGAAAATGAAGTGATATTTAGCACCAATTTTTCAGTTCATTAATCCAGGATTTTCACTTTTACCTTTTTTACTCCCCATTGCATTGCTTCATCATAGGAAGGAATGAAAACATCGATTTTATTTCCTTTGATGGCCCCGCCTGTATCGCCGGCAATGGCATACCCATATCCTTCCACCCATACTCTTGTGCCAAGTGGAATGACGTTCGGATCAACGGCAATCACTTTTAAATGGGGATTTTCACGTAAATTAATTCCATAGGCCGTCGTTCCCGAGCAACCTTTGCAATATGCAGTGTAAGCTGTCGCAGTAACCATCAATTCTTTCCCGGAAGATGCCGGTTCAACGCTGGCAACAACCTGTTGTGCAGCGTCATGATTGGCTGTATTTTTTTCTTTTTTTGGAGCGATTTGTTGAGTGGCGTCAGCCACAACGGAAATCGGTTTATATTCTTTTTTGTACTTTCCATCGGTTTTAATGATCAATTCTTTTCCCGGATGGATCAAAGTATCATCCAAGTCATTCCATTCCATCAACAAATCCAATGGGACGCTATGATTATATGCAATCCGGAATAAGTTGTCCCCTTCTTTCACAGTGTATATGATATAGTCTTCATCTTCTTTTTCAAAAGCCAATTGACGGGTGATGGCATCTTCCACCACTCTGTTTCCCAACAGATTCTTTAATATTCCAATTCTAGACTCTTCCAATGATAATTCTTCCGCATATGTCAACGATGTAGTAAACAATGTCATTGCCAATAATAATAATAAACTGATTTTCCTTAGCATACTTAGTCCTCCTTAACAAACAAACTTGCTTATTGAATGTCAATTCGTACTAAGTAATGCCCAAATGTTTCATTTATTATTCATATTTTTATAAAATTAATTAATCCACCTTATAAACTAGTAAATCGAGTAGGAGGGAGCGATTAACTCCCGTCCTCTCACACCACCGTACGTACGGTTCCGTATACGGCGGTTCAATTAAGATAATTGACGCAAGTTTTTATAACTTCCGTGAATAGCTGTTCTCTTTATGCCAGTGGTCACTCCACCCTCCAAGAGGTCTCCCACGGGATTCACCGCTTCCTTCCTCAAGTGAGGTACTACGTTTTCTGTGTTCATCATGACTCACTGAATGCCAAGGGCTATTCTCTCTTCATTGTTCGGTCCTTCTTAGTAGTTCTAAACCAACTAATACTATGACCTCTGCTGACTTCTGACGGTTCAGCTACTTATCACTAAGTAGGTTATGAAGAGTATTTCACCTATCCGCCAGACCTCCCCGGGTAAGAATGTAATCTTTCCTTCCATCTATCTGCTTCATTTACTCTGTACCACCTTTGGCAGAAAGGACTTTGTTTTGTTTAGCAAACTCATCCAATGATACCTAGCCTTATATGAAGTTCGTGTTCCTCAGACCGGAAGTTTGCCGCTCGCTTCCTTCAGATTCCGCGTCACCACGGACACCCTTGCGTTAAGCTAACTGTTACTTCTGCCTTCACAGTTCGGGACTTACACCCTATAGATTACACCCATGCCAGGCGCACTAAAAAATGTAGCGATGCACTGAGACACCGCTACATTTCCCTTTTTCAACCGATTCATTTCATTCAAAAATGGGAAACAAAATAAATCCTCCAGAATATAATCCAGAGGACGTCAGTTTAAATATTCATCCGAGCAGCTTGGAAACATATAAATACCTTGAATCATATGAAAATCGTAATGACGCTGTACAAATTTTTCCTGGTATAAATATTCCATGATGGAAATTTCGTGTTCGTTTGCATCACACAATACACCGGAAACGCTTAATCCGTTTTTCAGATAAACACCAATGGGCTTTCCAATTAAATATTTGATTTTTTCAAACATTGTCTGCCCCCTTCCTTACTGCATTGTATGCAAACTTGTTTACAATTGGCTGTGTGGGCGGCATCCCCTTTTTTATTTATAGCAAGCCCATTTATATCCGCCTGAACTCCCATTTATCCGGAAAATAAAAATCCGCGATACAAACATTGATCAAATCAACCGTTTTTTGTTTACATAATATTTTTATCGTCGTTAATGACCGACTTTATCAAATCCATCAACAAATGATCCCTTTTTTTCAATTTCCTTTCCATTGTCAACTCATAAAAAACAGGATCCAATAAACGGGTCAAAATGGATTTTCTCAAGGATGCATCACCGATTTGTTTCAAAACAACCCTTCTTGCATCTTCCAGAAATTGCACATATTCCCCAAAATTTTCATCAAATTGTTGTTCCAACTCTTTTTTAATTTTTTTGGATAAACCCGGACTCGCCCCATCCGTAGAAATCGAAATGGTAAGTTTTCCTCTCTGGACCACGGCTGGAGTAATAAAATCGCTTTCCTTTGGATGATCCGCACGAAGCAATAATTGATGCCCTTTTTTATGCAGCCCTATTGCTTGATTTACTTTCGGATCATTTGTTGTTGCAAAAATGAGATCAGCCTGTTCGATATCCGATGGTTCAAACTCCTTTTGAATCCATATGGCATCATGCTCGTTCAGCCATTCTTCCATTTCCGGAATGATGGTTGGACTCACAACCGTAATCTTCGCCTTCGTATTTTCGAGCCCCTTCAGTTTTTGAAAAGCAACCCGTCCGCCGCCAATGATGACAACCTTTTTTCCTTCCAATTTCATCATCATAGGATAATACATGCCAAACACCTTCTTCGATAAGCTTTAGATGTGAATACAAAAAACTTAATAAAAAAATACACCATTTTTCCCGATTGAAAAATGGTGTTCCCAGGAATCCCAAATTGGCATTTTTTATATGTACCAATATCCATTTAAAAGTGTCACTCAACAGGTTTATAAAAAATTTTCATGTTCTTCAATGGATAAATCCGCATTTTTGATTCTCCGTACACATCATCCAATGGAATCAATCCAAAATGCCGGCTATCGTAACTTCTCAAACGATTATCGCCCAATACAAAAATATAGCCCTCCGGAACAGTCTTTTCCCCTGTCAATTCTTCCAGAGTAAAGTTTTCCGTCGTGCGCATTTGCGAGACTGAATTGCGATTCACATAGGGCTCTTCATACTCTTTTCCATTGATGATCAAAACATCGTCTTTCATTTCAATCGTATCTCCGGGCAAGCCAATGACCCTTTTAATATAATATTCGTCTTCATAAGGAGCTTTAAAAACAATATGATCAAATCGTTCTATTTTGCTTATTTTGCTTACCAGAATGATATCCTCATTTTCGTAAGTCGGAGACATCGAGGCACCATCCACCACGACGGGGGAAAAGATATACTCTCTGCATATGAATGCAATAGCATACCCCATCAAAATTACCAAAAACCAAGATGCAAGTTCTTTCACGATTTTGTTTTCTTTCATCCGCATTGCTCCTCTAATTGAAATGGGTATTTCATGATTTGATTGCAATCCAAGTACGGTTTTGCTGTTCTTGTACGGATACTTCGCGGCCGAAGAACCGGGTCAATGTTTCCTCTGTCAATAAATCTCTTGCCAATCCTTTTTCATATACTTCCCCATCTTTCATTAACAGAACATGGGAAAAACAAGGCAAAATTTCTTCCACGTGATGGGTAACGTAAATCAATGTTGGGCAAAACTCTTGTTTGGCTAGCCGATCGATAAATTCCAGGAACTCTTCACGGGCGATCAAATCCAATCCGTTGCAAGGCTCGTCCAAAATCAATATTTTCGGTTTGGCCATAAGCGCCCTTGCAATCAGCACCCGTTGCTTCTCGCCTTCAGATAATAAACCGTATCGGGTATTTTCCAAATGTTCAATTCCCAATTGTTCCATGAGTGTGCGGGCCATTTCCACATCTTTTTTCTCAACCGCTTCATACAAGCCAATGGATGCAAATATTCCGCTGAGCACTACGCTCAACACGATATCATAATCTTTTAATTGCTGCTTTAATGAAGAACTGATAAAACCGATCTCTTTCCGCAATTCCGGAATGTTTGTTTTCCCAAATTCCTGGTCCAACACCTCAACCTTTCCTGAAGTCGGGTATAAATATCCGTTAATGACGTTCAACAATGAAGTTTTGCCGGAGCCGTTCAATCCCAGAATGGCCCAATGTTCACCTTTATTTACATCCCAATCGATCCCTTTTAATAGATATTTTCCATTCCGTATGACCGTTACATCTTTTAAGTGTATCAACTTTCTTCCCCCATCTTACCATGATATATAATAATATAATATTACAATAAATCGTTTTTTTGAGAAAAGTGATAAAAATTAGAATAAAACAAATATCCATAAAAAATGAGTTTTTCGTTATCATAAAGCAAATAGGGATTGCATGAATCCGGGGGGATCAGATTGGAAAAGAAAGTCATTTATGCCGCACATGTCAAACATCCATATATGCACTTATATATCGCTTCTTCCGAAAAGGGGTTGGTTTTTGTTGGCACAGACCATTCTTCCATGGAGGAATTGACCCAGTATTGCCGAAGACGATTTCCCCATTGTGAAGTGATTGAAGAAGGATCATTTATGAAACCGTATATTTCACAGCTCATTGAATATTTAAACGGGCAACGCAAAGAATTTTCATTGCCTTTCGATCTTCATGGCACCCCTTTTCAACAAGAAGTATGGAAAGCGTTATGCGATATTCCATACGGGATGACGACAACTTATGGTGAAGTGGCCAGACAAATCGGAAATTCTAAAGCCGTCCGAGCCGTCGGGGGCGCCATTGGCAGCAATCCGTTATCGATCGTCATCCCTTGCCATCGGGTCATTGGAAAAAGTGGAAGCCTTACGGGATATAGCGGAGGGCTGGATGTGAAAAAACGTTTGTTGGAATTGGAAGGGATTTCCTATTAACTTCATGATCGTTTCCACTTCCGGATCATTTCTTTCTCTTCTTTGCTGATGCGACGGGATTCTGTGATTTTTTGCAGCGCTTTATTATGTGTAAAATCGTCCAATGAATTCGAACGAAGAAAGTTTGTTGTTTCTTCCGGATATTTCAAATAGGCTTCACAAATCGCCCAGGCTGTGGCCATCTTTACATAATAGCCGTCATGATGGATTCCGTTGAATATTCGGAAAATTTCTTGAAGATAAGATTCTTCAATAAAATAGCTCAAACACATGACCACCGCAAAGCGGATTTCGAATTCTTTGTCGGAACGAAAATATGGCAGAATAAATTGCCAAACTTCATCCGGATGCTTTTTTGCAAACTTCAAACCGCTGCAAAAACTGTCACAGACAGCCCAATTATCGATTTTCGGCACAAACCATCGAATCCAATCCAGCCTTTCTTTCAAGGGCAGTTTCACCTGCCCGATGACCATCCCTTTCAACATGATTTCTTCAAAATTTTCCTCTTTCCCATTCCGCAGAAAACCTTCCCAATCCTCTTTCGAAATCTCTTTTGCCAACGTTCTTAAAATCGGCAGACGCACCCCTAAAATGTTTTCCTGATTTGGAATTAATGTTTTTTGAAAAAGCCGGTATTTTTCTTCAGACAATTCCATGAGTTTTTGACGGACGTTCATTACATCACTCCATGGGGATTATTTGATTTTCGATTGTTTATAGATACCGATGGCCAATGGTATGAAAACGATGACGATAAATGCCGGTATAAACCATGGATCGAGGGATTCTTTCTGCTTCAATCCGATTTGAACCATTTCAAAATTCAAATAGGCAAAGAACACCATGCATAAATTTTTCATCGCATTGAGCATTTTTCGGCTGTTCAAATAAAACGCTTCCACATTCGATTCATTCAGCCGCTTTGGATAATTATGCATGTGGGGCGCTTTTTCAAAAGCGGTGTTCAACAACAGAATAAACAAACCAATAACAGGCAAAATAAATAGTTCATATTTTGACCCCCAACGGTCCACTTCTCCTTTTCCATTAAAATGACCCGGAATTTGATCAGGGAGATGATTCCATTGAAGAACGATATAAAGAATCGATACAAGAAAACAGCCAATGCCGATGATGTCAAAGATTTTTTCGGTTTTCGTTTTCGGAATGTGCAGTATTGGCCGATATGGATATTTCATTTCTCCTCATCCCACCTTTTATAAAAATGAAGCTAGAAAAGGGTCTACACCTTTTTCTAGCCATAAAGTCTGTCAAGCATTGCTTTCTTTTTCTTCCGCCAGCAATTGATGTAAATAATCGATAATTTCCCGGATCCCTTCCAAAGAATTCACCAATACTTTCGGATTCACAATCGTAATCATCCGGTCCTCCAAATTGGCAACCGCCGTAAAGTATTTTGTTTGGAAGTAATTCACGAGACCCACTTGCTGGATATCATCTTCCCGTATATCGATAATTTCTTTTGCTTCACTTACAACCAAACCGAAATTTACAATATCCGTATTTAATACAACGATTCTGGCCAAAGGATCTGTTGTGGGTTTATTGTATAAAATGATATTAAAATCAAGCACCGGCACCAGTTCACCGCGGATGCGTGTAAAACCGACCAAATAGTTTGGCAAATGCGGAATCGGTGTTATTTTTCCGATTTTTTCGATCGAAACGACTTGATCGATCGATATCCCGTATTCTTCCTTCTCGCAGCGAAAAATAATTGATTTCAATAAAATCACCTCAGATTATCTATTTCTTGCTTGAACATTTTACGATTTCTACTAATAAATCGGCCAGTTTTTCCAATTCTTCAATAGGCATCCGTTCATTTGTTGTATGAATATTTTCATAGCCTACTGACAAATTGACTGTAGGAATGCCAAAACTTGAGATGATGTTGGCGTCACTGCCTCCTCCAGAAACCCCTATCTGAGGTGTACGGCCAATGTTTTGAACCGCTTCCGCCGCCACTTTCACCACTTGATCCGATTCACTGACTGAAAAGCCGGGATACATCAGTTGCACGTCCACTTCCGCACGTCCGCCAAGCTTTTCGGCAGTTTGTTCGAATGTTTGTTTCATGTGTGCTGTTTGCCGGTCCAATTTTTCTTTATTGATGGAGCGGGCTTCGGCAAGGATGAATACTTCATCACAGACGATATTGGTTGCCTTTCCCCCTTCAAAACGACCGATATTGGCCGTTGTTTCATGATCGATGCGCCCTAATTTCATTTCCGCAATGGCTTTCGCTGCCAATGTAATAGCAGAAATCCCTTTTTCCGGTTCCACTCCTGCATGGGCTGTTTTTCCAAAGATTTTTACATTTAATTTTGCTTGATAAGGAGCCGCAACAACGATTCCTCCCACTTTTCCATCGCTGTCAACCGCATAGCCGTACTTGGCAATAATTTTATCCCGATCCAACTCCTTAGAGCCGGCAAGACCATCTTCTTCGCCTGCTGTAATAATGAATTGTATTGTACCGTGTTCAATGGACTGTTCTTTAAGACGGCGAACCATTTCCAAAAGTGCAGCAATTCCAGCTTTATCATCGGCGCCTAAAATGGTTGTGCCGTCAGAATATATATAGCCATCTTCTTTTATTTGTGGTTTAATGCCCTTCCCAGGAACAACCGTATCCATATGTACGGTAAAATAAATCGGTTCAACATCCAATGATCCTTCCAAAGTGGCAATAATATTTCCTGCCGCATGACCATTGCGTGTATGAGCATCATCTTGATAAACAGAAAAACCTAAATCTTCCAATTTATTTACAAGAATTGGTGCTATTTTTTCCTCATGTTTTGTTTCTGAATCAATTTGGACTAACTCGATAAATTCATTCACTAAACGACTATTTTCCATGTTCAAAACCCCTTTTTTCCACTATTCATCCTCATTCTACGCTTTACTGTTTCAGAATACAATTACAAAGGTTTTATTGTTTGAAAGGTTAATTCTTCTTTTCAACTTATTAATTTTCCAGCAGAAAGGGTGTTGTTGATTATGGCGTTAGGGGATGTTTCTATAGCACAGATAGGAAAATAAGTGCGGAGTCTAGCATAAATTGGTGAATCCTAAGCAATGCAAAATTGCCCCCAATCCGAAAAATACTTTGGATTGAAGGCTATTTGTAATTCGACATTTACTTCCCATTTTTCATTAATTTTTGTTTTTCTAATAAAGCATATATATATTCCATATTTAAACAGCTTTGCACTTGTTCTGCCAGTATTTCATATGCCTGTTCACGGCGTTCTTTATCCGTTTGTACTTCCATTGGTAATGGATTCAACCCCTTACTTTTTCTTATTTCATTAAAATACGCCCTTGTAAAATAGCGATTTTGGAAGATGCCATGTAAATATGTGCCAATGGCTTTCCCATTATGAACAATAATACCATCCGTTGTTCCATCATTTAATTGTAAAAAAGGTAATGCATTTTCCTTTACCTTTGTTTGGCCTAAATGAATCTCGTATCCTTCCACTTCAATTTCTTTTTGGAAAAGCGTTGAATGAATTTTGCCTTTTGTTTGGGTCGTTCTTTTATTTTTTTCAAAGATCGTTTGTATCGGCAGTAGAGAAAGGCCTGAGACTTCCTTCAAATTTCCTTCTACACCATCAGGATCGAGAAGTTTCTCGCCTAATATTTGATAACCGCCACAAATTCCGAAAACTCTGCTGCCCTTTGAATAACATTGTTGAATAGCTTCAAATAATTTCGTTTCTTTTAACCACATTAAGTCGCCCGTTGTATTTTTTGTACCAGGTATGATGATGCAATCTGGATTTCCTAACTCCTTCACATCTCTAACTAAGCGTACCCCTACGTCAGGCTCCTCAAACAACGGATCTAAGTCTGTAAAATTAGATATTCTCGGCAATTGAATACAAGCCACATCAATAGGGCATTTCTTTTTAGGGTTTTTTAGTTTTAAAGTATCGAGGGCTAAAGAATCTTCAGCTTCAATCTGGCAGTCTAAATAAGGGATAACCCCAATAACGGGAATTCCGGTATAGTTTTCAAGCCATTGTATGCCATCCTGAAGTAATTCAATCATCCCTCTAAATTTATTAATGATGATACCTTTTACAAGTTTCCGTTCTTCTTCATCCAACAATGCAAGCGTGCCGACAATTGAAGCAAAAACTCCGCCCCGGTCGATGTCTGCAACGAGGAACACATCGGCATCCAGCATTTTTGCTACCCGCATATTCGCAATGTCGCGGTCTTTTAAATTAATCTCCGCAGGGCTGCCGGCACCTTCTGCCACAATAATATCGTAGGATTGTTCCAAGTCATGGATGGCTTTTTCCACAATTGGCATTGCTTGCAGCGTAAAGTTCTCTCGATAATTTGTTGCACCCATATCCATAAAATGCTTCCCATGAACGATGACTTCCGAAACCATATCTTGTTTCGGTTTGAGCAAAATCGGATTCATTTTTGAATTAGGGATTATCCTGGCAGCTTCTGCCTGCACCCCTTGAGCTCGGCCGATTTCTTCCCCATTCTGGGTAACATAGGAATTCAATGCCATATTTTGAGACTTAAAAGGGGCAACTTTGTATCCTGCATTGGAGAAGATGCGGCAAAGTGCCGTACAAAGAACACTTTTCCCCACATCAGAAGACGTTCCTTGTATCATAATTGAACTTGCACGCAAATATTTTCTCTCCTTTAAAATTCCAGGCCTTTTACCGCCGAAATTCCTTCATTATAATAATGTTTCGTACAATCGATAGTCGAAACCAAATCTGCAATGTCGATCAATTCTTGTTTCGCATTACGGCCTGTAATCACGACATTCATATGTTTTGGACGATTTTGAAGTGCTGTGATCACTTCATCAAGAGGAATTACGTCATCAACCGGAAAGTTTGTAATACTGAGAGCATTGTTTAGTTCATCCAACACTAATAAATCAATCGTTGGATCTTGGAGGGCTTGTTTTGCAATTTCCCACCCTTTTTTCAAAGCTTCCCGATGCTCTTCCGGTGTCTTCGTCCATGTAAATCCGATTCCTAATTGTTCAACCTTAACGGAGCCTTTCCCTTCTTCGCCTTGGCTAATGCAACCGAGGCCTAATTGTTCCATTGCAACTCCTAATTTTTCTAAGGCAATGGCTTCACCGTAAATACGTTGTTTCGATTTAATGAACTGTAAAAAACAGACATTCATTCCACGGCCAATTGCACGCAATGTTAGTCCCAACGCTGCAGTCGTTTTCCCTTTACCATCACCAGTATATATTAAAGTGAGTCCTTTATGTTTCATTGTCATTCTCCTCCTTCCATTATTGTGTATTGGTATTGTTTTTTGTTTTATATAAGGTATCTTCAAACCACATTGCTTGTTCTCTTACCTTTACAACTTCACCCACAATGATCATGGCAGGATTTGTAATCTTTTCGCTCGCAGCCAATTGGGAAATCGTATCTAATGTTCCAGAAATGGTTCGTTGTACCTTCGTCGTACCATTTTCGATAATCGCGACCGGAGTACCGGGGGCTTTGCCATTTTGCATTAATTGACGGCAAATATTCTGTAAATTCCCAACTCCCATATAAAAAGCAATCGTATCGATTCCAGAGAGTGCTCTCCAATTTAAATGATCAGGACCATTTTCTTTACATCCGTGTCCTGTAACAAGGGCAACACTGGATGCATATTCGCGATGGGTTAATGGAATCCCGGCATACTCGGCTGCTGCAACACTTGCAGTAACGCCAGGCACAATTTCAAAGGGAATCCCATGCTGCTTGAGGACACTGGCTTCTTCTCCTACTCTTCCAAAAATACCGGGATCCCCTCCCTTTAATCTCGTAACAATCTTTCCTTCCAATGCTTTTTGTACAAGAATTTCATGAATTTCCTCTTGAATGAGCATATGTTTTCCAGGCAATTTACCGCAATAAATGCGTTCTGCATTTTTGGGAGCATACTCTAGCAATGATGGATTTATAAGCCGATCATACACAATGCAGTCTGATTGCTGTATGCATTCGAGCCCCTTGACTGTGATCAATTTTTCATCTCCAGGTCCAGCTCCTACTAAATATACTTTTCCTTTGCTCATATTTCCCTCCCGGAACAAAGTTGCATTGTTGTTTACTGAATTGAAAATTATTTAATAGTATAATAGTTTTATTTCCGTTTCTGTTGTTGATATTTTAAACAAGCATTCAACCAGTTATCGATCAGCTTCGGATTGGATGCGAAATGGAAATGGACATATCCTGCAATTAATGAATGGACAACACAACCATCCTGTTTTTGTCCAAATCGACTTTTCAATGCATAAGCCGGCACCTGCTCTGTATTTGGTATAAAAGTGGAATAATGGAATTCATGGCCTTTTGCCGTCTCTCCTTCTCCCATGAGGAAATTGTTGTTTACTCCAACAATTTCCCGGTAACCAAGAGCTGCAAGTTTAGGTTGCATCATAACGTTTCCATCAATGATCCCAACCATTGGATAGCTTATACCTTCAGTTGACTGGATGGATTTTGTCAAGTACATGAACCCTCCACATTCAGCCACTGTTGGAAGCCCGTTTTCAATCAGTTCTTTAATGGATTGTTTTGAAACTTCATTATTTGCAAGCTGTTCTGCGAATTCTTCGGGAAAGCCCCCGCCAATATATAATCCATCTGCATCTTCAGGTACCGGTTCGTTCGCTAATGGGGAAAAATATTGAATTTCAGCCCCGCGCGATTTAAGTAATTGTATATTTTCTTCGTAATAAAAATTAAAGGCCGCATCCTTTGCAACGGCGATTATTAAATTTACCTTTGGATCTTCGTGAAAAATAGAATTTTCAACTTCTTGTAAATTGTTCGTTTCAGAAATGCTTAATAGCCGGTTGAGATCAATGGTTTTTTCTACTTCTTGTGCCAGCGAATCAAAATAAGAATCCAATTCTCCCCTTTCAATAGCCGGAATTAATCCGAGATGCCTGCTTGGCAAATGGAGATCATTGTTTTTCTTCATATAGCCGATTACCGGAATTTTACATTCTTGTTCAATGGCTGTTTTTACAATGTTAAAATGGCCCTCGCTTCCAACTCTGTTGGCAATTACACCAACGATTCGCGATGGTTCATGCAGAGTTTGAAAACCTTTGACAATTGCTGCTGCACTTCTTGCCATGCTTGAGCAATCCACCACCAGCAGAACTGGACTTTCAGTAATGACAGCGATTTCAGCAGCGGATCCGGTATTTTCCAATGGACTTTTGCCATCAAAATACCCCATCACCCCTTCGATAATTGAAATATCTGCATCGCGGCCAGACCGTTCTACAATATCACGGATTACTTCGCGGCTTAACATCCAGCTATCGATATTTCGGGAAACTCGTTTTGTAACGGCAGTATGATAAGATGGATCGATATAATCAGGACCGCATTTAAAACCTTGGACGACTAAATTTCTCTTTTTCAGTGCAGCCATAATTCCGATTGTTAAAGTTGTTTTTCCAACACCGCTCGATGTACCTGCAATCATTACTCTTTTTGCCACGGATAATCCTCCTTATGTTCTAGAACCCCTACAGAAATCGTTACATTGCCGCTTTTCTTTTTGACAAGGACAAGGGAATCCGATTGTAAATACCGTTTCGCTGCTGCTTCACTCACGGAATATGCCCCTGTATATTTATAAACCGTTTCTGATGGTTCTTCGATATGCATTTCATTAAGTTCCTTGGCTGTATACGTACAAAATTCCACTTTTCGTTCTTCCACCACTTTTAATAAACCTTCTTCATCTTTCTTTAAGTCAATGGTGCATATCGCTTTTATACTTTTTGAAGAAAATCCCAACTCAAGCAACGTCTCTTCAATGACTGACTGAATCTCCTCCCCGCTTGTTCCGCGATTACAACCGATGCCTATTACGATCACTTTTGGTCTAAAAATAATACCGCATTGCAATATTGATTTTTCTTCTGGGGCAAGTAAGCGATGCGTGATTATTAAAGCACCGCTTGGCTTCGCATCGATTGCGTCCAAAATTGTCGGATATAACATGATATTTTTCGGTAATGGATGATCATATAACCACCAAGAACGCTCTCCACTTTCCTGCACTATGGCAACTGGTTCTTCGTTGACGACAGCCGCACTTACCTTGGTCAAATGCTCTTCGGAATCCCAAACCCATCCGAATCTGGAGCCAAATAAATCTACGGCGATGGTTTGTTGAACATCAGATGCTGTGGTAATAACGGGATTTGCGTGAAGCAATGCGGCGATTTCTCTCGTTAATTCATTCGCACCTCCTAAATGGCCTGAAAGCACACTGATTACATTTTTACCCCGATCATCGATGACAACGACTGCCGGATCGATTTTTTTATCTTTTAATAGTGGTGCAATCATGCGAACAACTGCACCAAGAGAAATAAATAAAATGAGACCTTTATATTTATAAAAAATGGCTGAAAGCAGAATCCGAACATTGCCATCATATAACTGAATTCCCAGACCCTCTTCATCACCTTTGGCAAACTTATGCGGATAATACAAGTCGCCATTTGGAAAAAGTCCTCTTAATTTTCTCGCAATTTCTGCGCTATGTTTTGTAATCGCTACAATCGCATAATCATTCTTTTGATTGATTTTCGGAATTTCCTCCTCCGCTAGTTGAATCACTTTGAAACTCCTTTCCTATAGCCGTGGGTAAACTCGGCATCGTAAAGTTTCGAACGATAAGAATTCTTTTCATAAATGTTTGGATCTAGTGCCCATCCAGCCAATATCATGGCATGTTTGCGAATGCCATTTTCTTTCATTGCTTCATCAAGTTGAGCAAGTGTCGTTCGAACGATTTTTTGATCTGGCCAAGTAGCTTTTTGAATAACTGCTACAGGCGTATCATCTTGCCAGCCTGCTTCTTTCAATTCCTTCATGATTTTTTTCGTTAAAGTGGCACTGAGGAAAAGAGCGATTGTACAATGATGGCTTGCCAAATCTTTTAATTTTTCTTTTTCCGGCACAGGCGTTCGTCCTTCTGCTCGGGTTAAAATCAGGGTTTGAGTTAATTCGGGAATTGTCAGTTCTGCTTGTACTGCTGCTGCTGAAGCAAAAACTGAACTCACACCCGGAATGATTTCAACTTCAATGCCTTCTTTTTTTAGTAATGCGATTTGTTCTGCAATAGCACCATACATCGATGAATCTCCGGTATGAACACGTGCAACTTTTTTTCCACGGTCCACCCGATCTACAATGATTGATACAATTTCTTCCAAATGCATTCCGCTCGTTTTTATTATTTCTGCTTCTTTCTTTGCTTTGGCAATTAACTCTTCATTCACAAGAGAGTCTGTATAGAGAATACAATCTGATTGTTGCAAAATATGTAAACCCTTCACCGTGATTAAATCGGGATCGCCCGGACCAGCTCCAATAATCCATATTTTTTTCATTTTCGCACCACCATTAACGTTAAATAATTTAAATCCGCACCGTCCAATTCATCGATGCTCCAGATTATTTCTTCTTCAGATGTTACTTTTGTCACTACGTGCGCTTTGTTTTCCAAGCCCAAATCCCGAAGAATTTCCAGCATCAAATCTATGACCTTTGCAACTTTAAGAAATACAACAGCATCATGGGTTTCAATCGCTTTTCTCATTTTATCGACATCATCATTTGCAGGTATAATCGCGACTTGTTCATCACCATCAGCCAGAGGAATGTTTAGACAGGAAGCTGCACCGTTAATAGAGGAAATGCCAGGAACTGCTTGAATTTTGACATCTGGATATTTTTCGCTCATTAACTTCATTAAATGAATAAAAGTGCTATATAATAGCGGATCCCCTTCCGTAACAAACGCCACATCTTTTCCATTGGCAATTTTCCCATAGATTTCATCAACGGCTTTATTCCATTCCCTTTTTAATACTTCTTCATCTTTCGTCATTGGAAATATTAGGCCCAACATTTCCTTTTCTTCAGGCCGTATAAAAACTTCTGCAATTTTGTATGCATAACTTTTTGAACCTCGCATTTTTTTTGGATAAGCAATGACTGGACATTCTTGAAGTGTGCGAAAAGCTTTTAAAGTAATTAATTCAGGATCTCCAGGTCCAACACCTATTCCGTATAGAGTCCCTTTATTCATTTCCATCTTCCTTTCGTTTTGCACTTACAATAAACACGGGATTTAATGGAGCTAACCGGGTCAATGATAAAATCGGTTTACTTCTTGCGATTTGTACTTGGGTAACTTCTGTATGGAATCCTAATCTGTTCAATATCTTGATTGATTCATATAAGTTTTCGATTGTTGCTAGATTTAACACGATGCGTCCATCATTTTTCAACCTTTGACAACATACAGTTAATAATTCCTCCATGTTGCCGCCTGTACCACCAATGAAAATGGCATCCGGATCGGGAAACTCATCAAGGCCTCCCGGCGCTTTTCCGTGTACTACCGTGAAATCCACCCGAAATTTTTTTTGATTACGGAGACAGTTTGCGATGTCTTCTTCATTTTTTTCAATGGCATATATCTTTCCTTCTTTTGCAATTTTCCCAGCTTCAATCGCGACAGAACCGGTGCATGTCCCGATATCCCACACAACGCTTTGTGGGTTTAAATTCAAAGCGCTAACGGATAATACACGAACTTCCTTTTTCGTTATTAATCCTTTTTCCGGCTTTCGTTGATAAAACTCTTCATCTTCAATGCCAAGCGGCCATTTTTTTGCTTCTTGAGTTTGAACTAAAATCACAACATTTAATGGAGAGAAACTGGATTTCTCCATTTCTTCCAACGTCATTTTTCTGCAACGCTCCTCTTCCCCTTGCAAGTTTTCAGCAATATAAGCTTCATACTCAGTCATACCAAACTCTAGCAAATATTTTGCTAGAGTATTTGGAGAATTATTTTCATCTGTTAATATAAACACTTTCTTTTTTCCATCGATTTTTTGAGCAAGGCCTTTTATTGGGCGTCCATGTATGCTGACAAAATAGGCATCTTGCCAACTGATTCCAAATTTTGCCGCTGCAAGTTGTATTGAACTGATATAGGGATAGATTTCAACCGGGATTTTTTTTGATAAAAGTCCGCCTATGCCATAAAACAAGGGATCTCCGGAAGCTAGAATCACAATGTTCTGATTCCTTTTTCCAAGTTGTTCAACTATCCTCATTATTTTGGTTTTTAATACGATTTTTTCACCTTTAAAATTTGGGAAAAATGATAAGAGTCTTTCTCCTCCAACAAGAACTTCCGCATTTTCAATCCACTCAATTAATTGGGGATGAAGTCCATGTACACCGTTGTCTCCAATTCCAATCAATTTAATAGGCATCAATATTTTCCGCCTTTCCTAATAATTCTCCATTCATTGAATAAATCGCAGTCGAAACAATCAATCCGCCTTCCACATGTTTAATTACTTCTTTACAGCAATGTTCCGATATTTTGTCAAAAAAGGTCTTGCATCCTAGTTCTCTCATGATTTCCCCAACTTCATTCGCTGTGTTCGCTTGAAGAATTTTTACGATGCTTTCATTTGCAGCTCCACATTCTTTAGCAATGGAAGCAAGAAATTCAAAACTTACTTGAGAACCTTTTGAGTGGAGCATCATCGAACCTCGGGCAAGTTTTGAAAATTTTCCCATCATTCCAACCAAAGAAACTTTTGGAATGCCGATTTTTTTGCAATGTTTCATTGCAAAACCCACAAAATCGCCCATTTCAATAAAAGCAACTTCAGGAAGATCGGAAAACATGCTCATAGCAAATTTTTCGCTTCGTCCACCTGTTGTAAAAACAAGATGCTCACAACCGGATGCTTTGGCCACTGATATAGCTTGTACAATACTTGCCATATAAGCAGCATTAGAAAAAGGAACAACCGTTCCCCTTGTTCCCAATATTGAAATTCCTCCAATGATTCCGAGACGGCTATTTAATGTTTTTTTGGCAATTTCTTCACCATCGGGAACAGAAATGATAACATTTACCCCTTTTTCAATCTCAAAATGTTTTAATACGTTTTCAATTTCCGTTTGAATCATTTTCCGTGGAACGGGATTAATGGCTGCAAGTCCCACTTTAATCGGCAATCCGGGTTTTGTGACCCTGCCTACTCCTTTGCCGCCATCGATAAAAATTTCCCCGTCCTCTCTCCAAGAAACTGTTGCTTGAATAATAGCGCCATGGGTTGCATCTGGATCGTCCCCGCCGTCTTTAATTGTTGAACACATCACTTCAAAGTCTCCCATGTTGCAATCTTCTATTAGAAATTCAACATCTTTTCCAATTGGCAGATGTATCATTACCCTCTTTTGTACTTGTTTTGTGATTAAAGCAATTAGTGCCGCTTTTGCACAAGCTGTTGCACAAGAACCCGTTGTATAACCTTCCCGTAGTTCAGATGTACTCTTTCTCTTTGTTTTCTGCATTTCCCTTACACCTGATCAGCTAATATTGAAATAGCATTTAAAGCAGCTACGGTTACAGTGCTGCCGCCTTTACGGCCGATATTCGTAATATATGGAATCCCTTCGAGTTTCAACAGCTCCTCCTTCGACTCAGCTGCTGAAACAAAGCCAACAGGCATCCCGATGATTAAGTCAGGTTTTGCAATGCCTTCCTTAACAAGACGAATTAATTCCAACAATGCAGTAGGTGCATTGCCTATTGCATATATACCTCCTTCATGTTCACGAGCGGCTTTTCTCATTGACATAATAGCCCGAGTAACTCCCTCTTCTTTCGCTTCTTGTGACACATCTTCATCACTGATATAACAATGCAGATCTCCGCCATATTTTTGGAATCGTTTCCGTCCTGAGCCGCTGACAATCATTTGGACATCGGCAATTACATGTTTTCCTTCCCGGATTGCTTTAACGCCCGCTTCAACAGCACCATGTGAAAATACAACACTTCTTCCTAATTCAAAGTCAGCCGAAGCATGGATGATTCGGCGAACAACTTGCCATTCCATGTCTGAAAAGTGATGTTCTCCCATTTCTTCTTCGATAATGGCAAAACTATAATCATAAATCTTATCCGGATCTACCGTAATAGGTTTAAAATTCATAATGCACCCTCATTTCTTTGATTTTTTATCCAATTTACAATTTCCTCCATTTCACTAAATACATGACCAAATTCTATAATTGGTCTTTTAATGACAATCGTTTCAATCCCAAGTTCCTTTGCAGCTTCTATTTTTTCATCGACCGCACCAACTTTGCCGCTTTCTTTTGTAATCATGAGTGTCACACCGAAATGCTTAAATAAGGCAATATTCAACTCTTTTGAAAAAGGGCCTTGCATTGCCACTATATTTTTTTGGGGAAAGCCGAGCTGCTCGCATTTTTGCATATTATCGATTCGGGGAAGCATTCTGCAAATCACGCGAACATCATTCAGCGGCAATAATTTATTTGCGAAGATTTCCAGCGTTTTACTGCCTGTTGTGAGCATGACAACTCCTTTTTTCTTTGCTGCAAGTTCCGCTGCCTCTTCATAGGATGAAACAAATTTGATAAAATCCTGTTTAAGCTGCAATTTTTCCCTCTCATAGCGGATATAGGGGATATTTAATTGTTCGGCAACCCATTTTGCCGTTTTATGTGCTTCTTCCGCAAAGGGATGACTGGCATCTACAATCATTGTCACCCCGGTTTCCCTTGAAAATTCGTACATTTTTTCATAATTTAATCTACCAACTTTTACTTCTATGCCTTTATCAACAAGACTTTTGGCTGCAGATTCTGTTACTACGGTGGCCATTAGGGGGAAGCCTTCCTTTTTTAACAAAACAGCCAATTCACGTGCATCACTTGTCCCAGCAAGAAATAAAATCATGGTTTCACTTCCATTTTTTCATCAAGTTGGACGTTACGACCTTTGTAATCATGATGATGTTTATGACCATGGTGATGTTCATGTTCATGCTCGTGCTCATGGTGATGGTGGGAAATGAGCCCCTTTTCCATTAACTTTTGAACATTTTGTATATCTTTATCACCGTTCGAATGCCCTGATAATGCTTGTACCATTCGTTCAATAATGACAGATTTTAATCGGGGATGGTATCCAAAATAATGGGCAATTTCAATGTTTATTTCGGGATATTGTTCTTTGAAGCGTTCACAATAGGATTTCATCCGCTCCATTAATATGCCCGTAAATAGAAAATATGGAAGCATGATGATTTTTTTAGCACCAAGCTTTATACATCGTTCAATCCCTTCTTCAACCAATGGTTCTGTCACTCCCATAAAAGCACTTTCTACTATTGGAACATCTAGTTTTTCCCATAAAAGTCTTGTAATCTTATAAAAATCACCATTTGCGTATTCATCGCTTCCACCACGAGCAATTAATAAAATCGCTGTGTCTTCATGTTTTGCCTGTGTATCAAAACCGATTTCTTGCAAACGCTCTAGTAAAATTTGAAGTATTTCTTCGTGAATTCCAACAACTTCACCATACGTAAATTTCACATGGGGATATTTATTTTGTGCTTCTACAATTTCAGCAGGAATATGAATTTTAGAATGTCCTGCATGGAGTAAAATAATCGGAATTACATATATTTCTGTTGCACCTTTTTCAACACAATAATCAATTCCTTGAGAAATGGTAGGTTCAGCAAATTCTAAAAAACAAGTCTCAACTAATAAATTAGCATCTATTAAAGGGGATAATTGCTCCACAAATTCCCTTACTTCATTATTTCCTGCTTCTAACTTACTTCCATGTCCTACAAACAAAATGGCTTTTGTCATTATTTTCTTCCTCCTAATCTACACAAGGGATCGGCTGTAAATTCAATTTTGGTTCATTATCTTGATATTCGTAGCCTGCTAGCACTTTTTTCCGTTTAAAATATTTAAATAGTCTTTCATTTGGATGAGCATGTTCTTTATATTCCTCAATAATTTTTTCGATTAAATCAACTAATTGATCCGCTTCTAGTCCTTCTTCAATTAATTGTCCAGGATGGGCCGTACGCCCAACTGGTTTTGCCCCTAAAAACACATCAAACTTACCTTTTCGGTAAACGATTCCGATATCTTCCATAACTGCGTTGTAACAAGCCATTCCGCATCCATTAATACCGATCTTTAATTCTTTCGGCATGGCTTTTCCTCCAAATCGTCTTTGAAGTTCTTCCGCGTATGGAATGGGTTCAGTTTTTTCACCATCACAAAAATCACAAGCTTTTACCGTAACGACATTTCCAACCGGCATCACTAGCAATCCAACATTTGATATTTGCTCTACTATTTTTTTAGGATTATTGGTTGGAATACTTATGAGTAACTGATGATCCCTTGAATAGTCCATCCTTCCTTCATTTCCCACAATTTCTGCTAACAGCTGAAATTGCTCCGGAGTAAATCGTTTGTTTGCCACTCCAGGGCTTACCGCAAATTCAAAAATAGACATATTGCTTGGCTGTTCTACAACGAAATGTCGCTTTTGATCTAGCATGGCAATTGCTTCACATGCAAGTTGAAATGGCGTTTTTTGTTTAAATAGTTCACTTTCTTTCGAATCTAGATTTTCTAAAGACCAAGGTTCAGCTTCCTTTTTTAATCGTTCATGAGGTTTCAATGGTTGAATCTCGCTATCAAGCGTATATTTTCGTTTGTATCCTCTCGGTGTAATCATTAAGTCATCATACACAAAAGTGGAAGAATTTCCGATAATCACCGTTGTGAGCATACCAATCTCGTAATCTAGCATTTTTTCTAGCGTAGTAATTACAATATTTTGTCTCTCACGATAAGCACTCTTTACGAGTCCAACAGGCGTATTCGGTGACCGGTATTTTAATAAAATTCTCCTAGCCTCTACAATTTGTTTTGTTCTCCTACCGCTTTTAGGATTATATAAAGCAATTACAAAATCTGCTGCTGCCGCTGCTTCCAGTCTTTTTTCAATAATAGACCATGGCGTTAAATGGTCGCTTAAACTAATTGTGCATGAATCATGCATTATTGGAGCTCCAAGAAGGGAACCGCAAGAATGAACTGCAGAAATGCCAGGAATAACTTCAATTTCAACCCCGGTTTCTTTATTCCACCCTTGTTCAATGAGCACTTCATAAATTAAACCAGCCATACCGTATACACCTGAATCACCACTTGAAATGACCGACACATGGTGCCCCGCTTCAGCAAGTTTTATTGCCGCTTGTGCTCGTGATACTTCCTCTGTCATCCCTGTACTAATAATTTGTTGTTTGGAATCTAATAAATCTTTAATTAGCTCGACGTAAGTTTTATAGCCAATGATTGTATCACTAGCCTTGATTGCTTCAACTGCACGATAGGTAATGTGATTAGCATCACCTGGACCAAATCCGACAATGTAAAGCTTTCCCTTCAAACTCATCACCCCTTTTAATTCTTTGCCTTCATGAAGCAATCATGAAGAACATCTATTACTTTTTCTTTTGAACGTACATCATCTAGTTTTGAAATGAGTCCTTGCATTTTCATCATTTGCGCAATTTCGAATATTATGGATGTTTCTAAATTTGCTTTTTTCACAATGTCCTTGTTTTCTTCAAACAAACGATAAAAAGCACCGTGATATAACATTTCTCCATGATGCATCACAACGACTTCGTCAGCCCATTCATAAGCAAAGTCAATATCATGAGTAGAAAGAATGAGTGTTCTCCCGTCACAATGAAGTTCGTTTAACAATTTTCGTATTTTCCTTGTGTAATAAATATCTAAAGATGCAGTCGGCTCATCTAATATGATGACTTCAGGATCCATAGCAAGAACTCCAGCGATGGAAACTCGCTTTTTTTGCCCAACACTTAAAAAGTGAATCGGTTTATCTAATAATGATTCAACGTCTGTTTGATTAATTGCTTTCTCTATCAACGACTTTCGTTCCTGTTCTGCTAGATGTAAATTTAATGGCCCATAGGCAATATCATCCCAAACAGTTCCATTAAACAACTGGGTTTCTGGATTTTGAAAAACAATTCCAACCTTGCGTCTAACATTTAACAATTCTTTTTTTGAATAGGATAATGGTTGTCCTTTAAAATAAATTGTTCCGGAGGTTGGTTTTAATAAACCATTTAAATGCAATATTAAAGTGGATTTCCCTGCTCCATTACTACCTAACAAAGCAATTTTTTTTCCTTGATCAATTTGTAAATTTATTTTTTGTAAAGCTTCTGTTCCATCTTCATAGGTATAAGAAACTTCTTTCAATTCAAACAAAGGAGTATTCATTTTAACCAACTCTCCCAACGGTGAAATAAAAGACGATAATGAACAAATTCACTAACAACGTAAATATCCAACTACTTGTTGAAAAATGAAGTTCTCTTGAAATGACTGCTGAATATCCATCTACACTTCTTGCATTTATCGCATTATTTAAGTCTTTCATTTCTTGAAATACCTTAATAAACAAAGCACTGATTATAAGTCCAATTGATTTGATAGAATTTAATAAAGAACTGTGACCTAACCTTGCTATTTGTGCAAGATAGATTGTCCTGCTGGAATCAAGAAATATAAATATAAATCGATACATTAATGCAATTAAATCCAATAAAGTAGTTGGTACTTTACAACACCTTAATCCATATAGAAAATCTTGAATCGTCGTAGATAAAATTAAAAAATACAAACAACTAATACTCGATAAAGCAACAACAAATAGCATCAATGCCTTTTCAACACTCGTTATCGAAATTGAAATCGTGACGGGACCAATAATAGATTGAAAAATGGCACCTTCTATAGGGTTAGTTGAAAAATTGAGTAAAATGACTAGTATACTTGAAATTAGAAATACCACTGGAATAAGCAATAACTTCAAATATAGACGAATCGGAACTTTTCCGATTATTAAAGTAATAACTGTCATGATGCAAAATATGAATATGGATGTAAGAACATTTTGAAATACGATATTCAATATTAATGGAATAAGAGAAAATCCCATTTTTTCGATTGGGTGTTTATTTCTTAAAGGTGATTGATAAGCGAAATATTCTAACATTCTCATTTCTGTATCTCTGCATTTCCGCCCCTATTCCGGCCTCGCATATATCCTATAAAGTAACCAATGAACCCTGCACCGATTGCTCCTTGTAGTACGAATAATAAACTTTCTATTTCACCACTAGGAGGCTCCCAAATACTTGAAAACCATGGTTCATAGGATTGGTTCAGTGCTGTAATTAATTCTTCCGCTTCTCCGTCTGCACCGCCGTATTCTGCATTTCCATTGAAAATCAGCGGGACAATCATTAAAAAAATGATCAAAACTAATAAAAGCATATTCTTTTTTAACATCTTACTTCACCTCCTGAGGTTTCTTTAGTACTTGAAGTAACTTTAATTCTCTTTCGTTGTATTTCAATAAGAAATTCATCACCATTACTGAAATCAATCCTTCAATAATTGCTAATGGTACCTGTGTAACAGCGAATACGCCAGCAAACTTTACAAATGAAGCGAAAATTCCACCAACTTCAGATGGAAAGGCTAGTGCAAGTTGAATAGATGTAATGACATATGTACCTAAATCTGCCAATGTTGCTGCTGAGAAAACTGCTAGAGTAAAGGGCAAACCGATCCTATTGAAGCCTTTAAATACTCCATAGGCGATAAAAGGTCCAGCAATCGCCATCGAAAACGCATTGGCGCCAAGCGTTGTTAAACCTCCATGGGCTAATAATAATGATTGGAATAATAACACGATGGTACCTAAAACACTCATTACAAATGGTCCAAATAATACGGTTCCTAACCCAACACCCGTAGGATGAGAACAACTTCCAGTAACCGAAGGAATCTTTAATGCGGATAATACAAAAGTGAATGCACCCGATAAACCTAGTAATAACTTCGTCTCAGCATTTCTCTTTACTAAACTACTCATTTTCTTTAATCCAATGATTAAAAAAGGGAATGTAAGGAGCCACCAAAATATTGCCCACTTGATTGGTAAAAAACCTTCCATGATATGCATAGCAAAAGCTGTATTAGGAATGATTAATAATACTACTAGAAAGTAAAGTATTTTGATTGAGACTTTCATAAAATTCCTCCTAAAATGAAAATTTGAAAATAAAAAAACACTGCCAAACTAGCAGTGTCCCACAATAAGACATAATAATCCAATCATGCCTATTCGTGTACCTATCCTCGTAGGACACTACCATCCACTCCATACGGCAGGTCTCCTGGCTTAGATTCATCGCTCCAAAATCGCCTTCCCATTTTCACAGTGGCATTTGATTTTGAGCTCCTCTTCACAGTGGCGGGACCGCACTAGATTTTCACTAGTTTCCCTATTAAGCTAATTTTCATTAGCACCGTATGGAATATTCAATTGTTGAAATTTAATTGCATTGTAGCATATAAATTCAAAAATTTCTATATCTTTGTAAATAGAATTAAAAATTTGACAACTCATTTTTTCTTTCAGCCATTACAAAATTAAGATTTTTGCTTTCTTTTGTATCAAAATAGATAACCTATTTAAAATTTTTAGAAAAAAGTAGTACAAACCGGGATTGCTTGTACTACAAATGTTCGTATTCATTGGATTATAGTGGAATATTTCCGTGTTTTTTCTTAGGTCTTGATTCTTCTTTATTTTCAAGCATTTCTAATCCTTGAATTAACTTAATGCGCGTTTCTCTTGGATCGATGACGTCATCCACCATTCCAAGTGAAGCAGCAACGTAAGGATTTGCGAATTTTTCTTTATATTCTTCAATTTTTTCTTGGCGTGTTTTTTCTGGATCTGGGGAATTGGCAATTTCGTTTGCAAAAATGATATTTGCCGCACCAGCAGCACCCATTACAGCGATTTCTGCATTTGGCCAAGCAAATACAAGGTCGGCACCGATGGATTTAGAGTTCAATGCCACGTATGCACCGCCGTATGCTTTACGTAAAATGACCGTAATTTTTGGCACTGTTGCTTCAGAATAAGCATACAAGATTTTTGCACCGTGACGGATGATACCGCCATGTTCTTGTTTAACGCCTGGGAAGAATCCTGACACGTCTTCAAATGTAATGATTGGAATATTGAATGCATCGCAAGTGCGAATGAATCTGGACGCTTTGTCGGATGAATCGATATCAAGTCCTCCAGCTAAAGCTTTAGGCTGGTTACATACAAGCCCTACTGAATAACCTCCAATGCGTGCAAATCCAACAACGATGTTTTTTGCAAATTCTGAATGCACTTCCATGAAGGAACCTTCATCCACCACTTGTTCCACCACTTTACGCACATCATATGGACGAGTTGGTTCGATTGGCACAACGTCAATTAATTCAGGACGCCAATCATCGCCTTCCGGACGTGGCAAGCGAGGTGCTTTTTCTTTATAGCTTTGCGGTAAGTAGCTTAACAATCTTCTGATTTGTTGGATTGCTTCTTCTTCGGATGGTGCACGGAAATGAGCGTTACCGCTGATGGAGTTATGCACTTTTGAACCGCCTAAATCTTCTGACGAAATTTTTTCTCCTGTTACCGCTTCAATTACTTTTGGTCCTGTAATGAACATTTGGGATGTTTTATCCACCATTAAAATAAAGTCTGTAATCGCTGGAGAATATACTGCCCCACCAGCACAAGGACCCATGATGACGGAAATTTGCGGAATCACTCCGGAATAAATGGAGTTGCGATAGAAAATATGACCATATCCGTCCAATGAAAGTACCCCTTCTTGGATGCGGGCACCACCAGAGTCGTTGATACCGATGAATGGCGCACCGTTTTTAGCAGCCAAATCCATCACTGTCGCAATTTTTTTCGCATGCATTTCACCTAGTGCTCCACCAAACACTGTGAAATCCTGAGCAAATAAGTATACAGGGCGTCCATTGACTTTACCATAACCTGTTACAACCCCGTCACCAGGTCCTTTTTGTTCGCCCAAGCCGAAATCCGTTACACGGTGCTCGATGAAAGGATTAATTTCCACGAATGTGCCTTCATCCAGCAATAATTCAATACGTTCGCGGGCAGTAAGTTTTCCTTTTTCATGCTGTTTGGCAATACGTTTGTCGCCACCGCCTAAATAAATCTCTCTTTTTCGGTCATACATTTCATCAATTTTGTCTAACATGTCCATTATTCATTAACCCCTTTTCCACTTTTTTCATATAGTTCATATAAAACTCCAAAACTGTCTTTTGGATGAATGAAACATGCTTCTGCCCCACCGGCAGCTGGAATTGGTTCTTCAGAAAGAAGACGTACTCCCTTTTCTTTTAATTCCGCCATTTTTTCGCGAATATTATCAACTTTGAAACAAATGTGCTGAATTCCTTCGCCGCGTTTTTCAATATGATTATAAATTGCTCCTTTTTCGCTTAACGGTTGCAACAATTCAATATGGACGTTACCGGCATCAATGAATGCCACACGCACATTTTGTGTTGGAACCTCTTCGATTCTTTCTAGTTTTAAACCTAACACTTCAGTATAATATTTCACTGATTCGTCTAGGTTTTTGACGGCTATACCTATATGATCGATATTTTCCATGATGACACCCCTTCTGTTATAGTACATAACCTATTGTAACGAATTTGCGAAAATTACGCTACGTACTTGAGAAATTTTTCAAATTTGATAAACTAAAAATATGAAAAAAAGGAGAGAGCGAGAAAATGAGCAATAAAAAAATTCAAAAAGTGGTCGTATATGCGATGATTGCAATTATGTTACTCTCAACATTGGCATTCGGATTGTCATTTTTCTAATAACCGGTAGCGATTACAAGTCAGTAATCGCTATTTTTTATTTCAAAAAAATTTTCCTCAACCATCTTTATACTGTATCATAACAGATCTATTTAAAAAATTTCCGTAAAATAATAAAATTATATGATTTCTGAAAATAGAGGACGCTTTTTCAAGAAAAATTACAAAATGCAGAATCCGCAATACTATTATTAAGAACATTTAGTATGCGGATTCTTTAATTGTTACATTAGACTTCGTCGCAATATTCCTCAAAATAAGCCTGCAAATTGGTAATGACAGACATTACATCATGCCCTTCAATCTCATGACGGCCGATATCCGCCACCACTTTGCCGTCTTTTAATAGAACAAAAGCCGGGGATGAAGGGATATGCTCTTCACCGAAATGCGCACGTGCCGCTGCTGTCGCTTCTTTATCTTGTCCCGCGAAAACGGTCACTAGATGATCAGGGCGTTTATCGTAATGAATTGCATTTGCTGCCGCTGGACGGGCGATGCCACCCGCGCAACCGCATACAGAGTTGATCATGACAAGGGTTGTTCCAGGACGTGCAAAGGCTTTTTCCACCTCTTCAGGCGTTCTTAATTGCTCATATCCCGCACTCTCTATTTCCGCACGGGCTGTTCTGATAATTTCCTGCATAAATAAATCGTAATCCATCATGTCATTCATTCTCCTTTCAACTATACATTTTAGCATAGAGGACTAAAGAGGTCATTGCAAATAAGAAAAGGAAGAACTGAAATGATCTTTCCATGGATTACGGTTTAATATCACCCAAAATCCGGAAATAATTGATGAATTCCTTGAGTAACCGTCAGTTTTCCTTGCAAAATTTCTTCTTCCAATTGCTTGACCAATTCTTTGTTTTCTTTCTTTCCGAAAAACGAATCGATTAAATGGTCATGAATCATGGAATAGAACCAATCGCTAGTCTGTTCCCTTCTTCTCGTATACCAATAACCGGATTCCTTCATTTGTTTTTCGAAGGATAATATCATTTCCCAAACTTCTTTTAATCCGGTTTTTTCATAGGAAGAGACGGCAAGGGCCTGGGATTCCCAACCAGGAGTGGATGGTTGCAAGAAATGCAAAATTTTCCGGTATTCCCGAACCGTATTTTTCGCTTTCTCCACATTGTCTCCATCCGCTTTATGGACAACAATTCCATCCGCCAATTCCATAATCCCTTTTTTCATTCCTTGCAGTTCGTCCCCTGCTCCGGTCAAAACAAGCAGAAGGAAAAAGTCCACCATTCCGCGCACATAGGTCTCACTTTGCCCTACTCCGACCGTTTCAATGAGGATCACGTCATATCCTGCCGCTTCGCATAGCAGCATCGTTTCTCTCGTTTTCTTATGCACACCGCCAAGAGTGCCGGCGCTTGGAGATGGGCGAACGAAAGCATTTTCATGCCGGCTCAAATTTTCCATCCGCGTTTTATCCCCTAAAACGCTTCCGCCGGAGATGCTGGAACTCGGGTCAATGGCAAGGACTGCGACCCTTTTTCCCATGTTGCAGAGCATTGTGCCGAAAGCTTCAATAAAAGTGCTTTTTCCTGCTCCTGGAACGCCGGTGATGCCGATCCGTACACTATTGCCTGTATAGGGGAGCAGCTCTTGCAACAGTTGTTGGGCCATAATTTTATGTTCCGGATTGGAGCTTTCGATCAATGTGATCGCTTTGGAAAGAGAAGTGCGCTTTGCTTCGCGCACTTCACCCGCTAATTGGTGTATATCAATTTGCTGTTTTTGCTTTTTACGAAACTTTTTTGGGGCGACATAAGTCATCCCGTCATGTTTGCTTTCAACGCCTTTCATGACATTCAAAGCAGTCTCTTCAGCGTTCTTTTCCTCCATCATTCGGACACTTCCTCATATCCTAAGCGTCGATAAATTTCTTCAATGATCTTAATGGCAGCGACAGGAATCACTGTACCTGGTCCGAAAATCGCAGATACGCCTTTTTTATACAGGAATTCATAATCTTGTGCAGGGATTACTCCGCCGACAACAACGATGATGTCTTCTCTACCCAATTTTTTCAATTCCTCTATCAATTCCGGCACTAATGTTTTGTGACCTGCTGCCAATGAAGACACACCTACGCAATGAACGTCATTTTCCACCGCCATTTGGGCCGCTTCTTGCGGAGTCAGGAATAATGGAGAAATATCCACATCGAAACCAAGATCCGCATAACCTGTTGCAACGACTTTCGCACCGCGGTCATGTCCGTCTTGTCCCATTTTGGCAATCAGGATCCGTGGACGACGGCCTTCATTTTCCAAGAATTCTTCCGTCATTTGTTTTACTTGTTCAATCAACTCATTGTCGGAGAAGTTGGATGAATATACGCCGGAAATGGAGCGAATCACTGCTTGGTGGCGTCCGCATACTTTTTCGATGGCGTCGGAAATTTCTCCAAGGGTTGCACGGGCTCTAGCTGCATCTACTGCAACCGCAAGCAGATTTTCTTCTCCAGTGGCAGCCGCTTTTGTTAGGCGCTCAAGATGTCTTTGCACTTCTTCTTCATTTCTTTCTGCCTTAATTTTATTAATACGTTCAATTTGTTTTTGACGTACAAGGGTATTATCGATATCCAAAATATCGATTGGTTCTTCGTAGTCTAGCGTATATTTGTTCACGCCGACGATCGTTTCCACTTTTGAATCGATTTTTGCTTGGCGTTTGGCGGCAGATTCTTCCACTTTCATTTTTGGTAAGCCTGTTTCGATGGCTTTTGCCATGCCGCCAAGGTCTTCGATTTCTTTAATTAATTCCCAAGCGCGTTTTGTCAACTCATCTGTCAATTTTTCAACATAGTAAGAACCGCCCCATGGATCGATGACTTTTGTCATCAATGTTTCTTCTTGCAAGAATAATTGCGTATTGCGGGCAATGCGGGCTGAGAAGTCTGTTGGCAACGCAATCGCTTCATCAAGGGCGTTTGTATGCAAGCTTTGCGTATGGCCCATTGCCGCAGCATTGGCTTCAATCAACGTACGTGTCACGTTGTTGAATGGATCTTGTTCTGTCAAAGACCAGCCGGAAGTTTGGGAGTGAGTTCTAAGTGCCAAACTTTTTGGATTTTTCGGATTGAATGTGCTCATCATTTGGGCCCAAATGCGGCGAGCGGCACGCATTTTCGCCACTTCCATGAAGTAGTTCATACCGATTCCCCAGAAGAAAGATAGTCTTGGTGCGAAGGAATCGATATCAATGCCAGCTTTTAAACCAGTTCGAACATATTCAAGTCCGTCTGCCAACGTGTAAGCCAACTCGATATCTGCTGTAGCCCCGGCTTCTTGGATATGATATCCGGAAATGGATATTGAGTTGAATTTTGGCATAAATTTACTAGTATACTCGAAAATATCCGCAATGATTTTCATTGACATTTCAGGAGGATATATGTACGTATTACGCACCATATACTCTTTCAAAATGTCGTTTTGGATTGTACCGGCAAGTTTTTCCGGTGTGACTCCCTGCTCTTCGGCCGCTACAATGTAGAAGGCCATAATCGGAATAACCGCCCCGTTCATTGTCATGGAAACGGACATTTGATCCAATGGAATACCGTCAAATAAAATTTTCATATCTTCAACGGAGTCGATTGCAACGCCCGCTTTCCCAACGTCCCCTTTTACGCGGGGATGATCGGAGTCGTAACCGCGGTGAGTAGGCAAGTCAAAGGCAACAGATAGACCTTTTTGCCCCATCGCCAGATTTCTGCGATAGAAAGCATTGGATTCTTCCGCTGTAGAGAATCCGGCATATTGGCGGACTGTCCAAGGACGGGCTACATACATTGTCGGATATGGTCCGCGCGTATTCGGAGCGATACCAGGGAAATCTTTCAAATGTTTCGCTTCTTTGATGTCATCATTAGAATAAAATTCTTTCACTTCAATTCCTTCGTTTGTTGTGAAGGTATGGGAAGGTTGAAGTTGTTCATTGTCCAATATTTCATGTATATTCACTGATTCAAAGTTGGCTTTCATCGTTGTACCTCCTTCAAGCTTTCAAGAAGTGCAGTGAGCTTCTCCACAATATTTTGGCCGAGATAGATAAATCCGTTTAATCCTTTAGATAGCCATTCTTGTTCCTCTTCAGGGAATTTGCCTGCAACATCCAAAATGACACTTTCTTTTTTGCCTTCCAATAAAGCAGGCACGATTTCTTTTGTTTGGTCATTTGTTGCGGCGATGACTACATAATCAGCATCCGTTTGTTGCAACCAATTTTTTGCTTCTTCAATGGATTCGATTTCTCCGGATTCCACTGGCACAACTCCGGCAGTCGCAAAGAATCCTTCCACAAAATCGGCACGCGGTTTGAAGTCTTTTAATTTTCCGAAAGTTAAGATGCCGATTTTTGGATTGGCTTTTGCGTATTGTTCACGGAGTGTTTCAAACGGCACAGCAAGTCGTTTAATGTCGGCATAAAGCGGATTTGTTTCCGTTTGCAGTTCATCCGCAGGGTTTGCATAAATGTTTGTACCAATTAATGAATGTTTTCTCGTTTCCACTTGTTGGATACGTGTTTTGTAAACTTCTTCTAATGCTGATTGAAGTTTTCCGGATTTTTCGAACTCGTCGATGCCGCCTGCTTCTTGAATTTGAAGGAATAATTCCCAAGCTTTTTCCACATATTCTCTTGTCAATGTTTCAATGAAATAAGAACCGCCTGCAGGATCCAATACATCATCCACAAAAGATTCTTCTTTTAACACCAATACAACGTTTCTGGCAATACGGATGGATTGATCCGTAGGTTTAGTCAATACATCATATGGGTAAACAGTAATTGCATCCGCACCGCCAATCAATGCGGCAAATGCCTCGTTGCCGGCACGCAATAAATTCACGTAAATATCGTATTTTGAGAAACTGCGTAGAGACGTTTCAGCAAGTACCGGAACCGGAACCGCCTCTGCGTTGTAAGCCTTTGCAAAAGCTTTCCATAAAACTTTAAATGCTCTCAATTTTGCGATTTCTTGGAAAAAGTGCGTATCAATGGCGAAATGAACGAAAAATTTATTGACAAAGGATTCAAAGGATTCAGACTTCTCCGCATACTTTGCAGCATGAGCTAAACTAAGAGCCAATTCCTGCACAACATGCGCGCCCTCATAATGGTATGGAACCGTGTCAGCCGCAAATGTGCGCACATTCGGATAACCTTCAAGTTCAACTGCATCTTTTGCAATAACATAACCTTTTACTTTTTCCCGATCCGCTTCAGGAATTTTTGAGAATACATCTAAAATGCGGTCACTTTCGACAAGCAATTTAAATGGAGTTTCCACCAAGTATTTCGCAAGTTCGTTTAAATTTTCATCATTCCACTCAAGCACTCTGCTATCGATTGTAATGATGCCGTTTCCTCTTTCGACACTGTCTTTCAAACGGTCAAAAAATTGTTCTTCATTATCCCCGTAAATAGTTTGAGCCGCTTGTACAGAATCGGATGCTTTTAAAGAACGGATTGTGGAAACTTGTTTTTCCAATTCATCCCTCAATTTTTCTATTAACATTTCTTGTGTATACAACGGTTGTAAAGTGATTCCCTCGATTGTCTTCGTGAAAAGTGATTCAAATGGCTTCCCCTTTAATGACTTTATTGCTGTTTCTTTCCACTCGTCATAACTAACAGTAGGAAATTCAATTTCATTCATGTTGTTTGACATAGTTGTCGCTAAACAGCTTCCCCCTTTTTTCTTTTATTATAATTTTTATAATTCTTATAATACATTAGAAACCTTGTCCAATAAAGTACAAAAATAAAAGAAAGCCTTGATTTGCAAGGCTTCCAAGAATTATTAATAAACTGTTTTTTCAAAATAATTCGTTTTTTCAAGAATATTTTTTACTCTATTAAGAAATTTGCCACAAACGTATCCATCTAAAATTCGATGGTCGATCGATAAGCATAAATTCACCATATCCCGGATGGCTATCATATTATCGATGATGACCGGCCTTTTTACAATGGCTTCCACTTGCAAAATGGCGGCTTGCGGATAGTTGATAATGCCCATGGATTGGACAGAACCGAAAGACCCTGTATTATTGACCGTAAAAGTTCCGCCTTGGATATGTTCGCTCTTTAATGTGCCATTCCGCACGTGTTGGGATAGTTCATGGATTTCCTTGGCAATTCCTTTGATGGATTTATCGTCCGCATTTTTAATGACCGGCACATAAAGGGCATCTTCAGTTGCAACGGCAATGGAAATATTAATATCCTTCTTCTGGATAATTTTATCTCCGGCCCAAACGGAATTGAGCATCGGAAACTCTTTTAACGCTTGTGCAACGGCATTGACAAAAAAGGCGAAATAAGTAAGATTGAAACCTTCTTTTTCTTTGAATTGCTGCTTGATGGAGTCACGGTACCGGACTAAATTTGTCACGTCCACTTCCATCATCAACCAGGCGTGTGGAATTTCCTGTTTGCTTCTCACCATGTTATTGGCAATGGAGCGTCGAATGGCTGAGACAGGAATTTCCACATCTCCGGCATTCTTTTCAATTTGAATTGGTTTTGATGCCGCTTCCGCTTTGGCCGGAATCGTTTTATGGGACTCTGCAGCTGCCGCTTCCGTTTCCTTTGCGACGGAAAATTGGCTTCCATCTTTCCGGGACTCGATAAACTTGAGTATATCTTTTCTCGTAATGCGGCCGTTTAATCCGGTTCCCGTCACTTGTTCCAAATCAATGTTATATTCGCCCGCCAGTTTCAATACTGCTGGAGAATAACGGTTTTTCTGCTTCGGAATGAGTTCGCCATAATCCGGCTCATTGATTTTCACTTTTGCATCGGAATTCGTCGCATTGCGAATGGCCTGGCTGATGTTTGATTGTTTTTCTTCCACAACTTCAATCGTACAGATGACGGTTCCGACAGGATATGTTTCCCCTTCGTTTCCGATCAGTTCTTTCACAATACCGGTGAATGAGGAAGGCACTTCCGCATTCACTTTATCTGTCAATACTTCCGCCAATGGGTCGTATTTTTTTACAAAATCTCCTGGCTTCACTAGCCATTTTTCAATTGTTCCTTCTGTAACACTTTCCCCCAATTGGGGCATGATGACTTTTTCTACAGACATATGGATTCCCCCCCTTTAAAAAGCGGCCAATTCCCGCATCGCCCGTTCGATTTTTTCAGGACTGATCATGAAATATCTTTCCATGGTTGGTGCATAAGGCATTGCTGGAACATCCGGCCCAGCGAGTCTCATAATAGGTGCATCCAAATCAAATAAACAATGTTCCGCAATGATGGCTGCCACTTCGCTCATGACGCTGCCTTCTTTATTGTCTTCCGTCACAAGGAGCACTTTCCCGGTTCTGGTTGCCGCTTCAATAATCGCTTCCTTATCTAAAGGATAGACAGTCCGCAAATCCAAAAGATGGACGCTGATTCCGTCATCCTGCAGTCGTTCGGCTGCCTGGAGGGCATAATTGACGCAAAGGCCATACGTTATAACGGTAATATCGTCCCCCTCCCTTTTTACATCCGCCTTCCCGATCGGAATCACGTAGTCATCGAGCGGCACTTCCCCTTTAATTAACCGGTAGGCCCGCTTATGTTCAAAGAATAAAACCGGATCTTCATCCCGGATGCTTGCTTTTAGCAATCCTTTTGCGTCATAAGGAGTCGAAGGGATGACAATTTTCAGACCGGGTGTATTGGCAAATAATGCTTCCACAGATTGGGAATGATATAATGCGCCGTGGATCCCTCCACCGTACGGGGCGCGAACGACAATCGGGCAATTCCAATCATTATTGGAACGATAACGGATTTTCGCCGCTTCCGATACAATCTGGTTTACCGCCGGAAGGATGAAATCGGCAAATTGCATTTCCGCAATCGGGCGCATTCCCACCATTGCAGCCCCAATCGCCACACCGGCGATGGCACTCTCAGAAAGGGGAGTATCCAACACCCGCCATTCACCAAATTGTTCGTACAATCCCTGGGTCGCTTTAAACACTCCGCCTTTTTTTCCGACATCTTCGCCCAAAATGAAAACTTTCTCATCTCTTTCCATTTCTTCCTTCATCGCCAAGTGTATCGCTTCAATGAAAGATAATACCGCCATCTTTATTCATCCCCTTCCCAATAAACATATTTCAACGCATGTTCCGGGGGAGCATACGGTGCTTTTTCCGCATATTCTGTGGCATCATTGACAATTTCCATCACCTTGCCGTTCATTTCCTCAAGGGTTTCTTTTGTCGCCACATTGGCATCCACTAAGTATTTCCCGAAGAGCAACAATGGATCATTCGCTTTTCCTTGGGCAACTTCTTCACTGGAACGATATTTGTCATCATCATCGGAGGAATGGCTCGTCAAGCGGTAAGTCACCGCTTCAATCAGGCTCGGACCTTCTCCCCGTAACGCCCTGTCCACTGCCTCCTTCATTACTTTATAAACGGCTAAAGGATTTTTTCCATCAACCGATTCTCCATGCATTCCGTAACCGAGGGCCCTGTCAGCCACATTTCCCCCCAACTGCTTATCGATCGGCACTGAAATGGCATATTGATTGTTTTCTACCATTATAATGACAGGCAATTTATGAACGCCGGCAAAGTTGGCTCCTTCATGGAAATCTCCCTGGTTGGTCGAACCTTCTCCCAAGGTCACAAAGGAAACATAATGTTGATTTTGCAATCGACCCGCAAGCGCCACCCCGACTGCATGGGGAACTTGGGTTGCAACCGGCGATGAACCCGTCAAAATCCGTTTCTTTTTATACCCAAAATGCCCCGGCATCTGTCTGCCGCCTGAATTCGGATCTTCAGCCTTTGCAAAGGCTGACAGCATCAATTCCCTCGGTGTCATGCCAAAGTGCAACACAACCCCCATATCCCGGTAATACGGGGCAATATAATCCCTTGTCGGATCTAATGCAAATGCCGCCCCAACCTGAGCCGCTTCGTGGCCCTGGCAAGAAATGACGAAGGGAATTTTTCCTGCGCGGTTTAATAGCCACATCCGCTCATCCAATCTTCTGGCAAGCAGCATTGTTTCGTACATTTTCAACACATCGCTGTCAGATAAGCCGAGCTCTGCATGATGTAAATCTGTCATTGAAACTCTCCCCTTTCTTAGAACACAAGTTAAAAGTGAATCGCTTTCCCATCCACCGCTAAGGCCGCTTCATATAAAACTTCACTTAAGGATGGATGCGGGTGAATCGTTTCCCCCATCTCCCATGGAGTTGCGTCTAACAAGAATGCCAATGAGGCTTCCGAAATCAAATTCGTCACTTGAGGTCCAATCATGTGCACGCCAAGCAAATCATCCGTTTGGCTGTCGGCAATGATTTTCACAAACCCTTCTGTTTCCCCATGAACAACAGCCTTTCCGATCCCTTTGAACGGAAAAGTCCCTATCTTCACATCGTAATCCATTGATTTTGCCTCTTCTTCCGTCAATCCAATGCTTGCGACTTCCGGGAAGGAATAGACACAGCGTGGAATGTTTCGATAATTCACCGTTTTCTTCTTCCCATTGGCGATATGTTCCACCGCTAAAAGCGCCTCGCTCGTGGCGACATGGGCAAGCTGCGCGCCACCAATACAATCCCCTATTGCGTAAATATGCTTTTCTTTTGTCTGATAAACATCGTTGACTTTGATGAAGGAAGATTCAATTTCAATTTCCGTATTTTCAATCCCCAGATTATCAATATTTCCCATCCGGCCGATTGAAATTAACATTTTCTCTCCTTCGTATTGCTTTTCTTCGCCATTTACTTTCGCTTTCAGCTTTACGGCCTTTTCATTCCTTTCAATTGTTGAAGGGAGTACCTCCGCATTCGTCACGATCTTAATGCCTCGTTTCTCCAGCTGCTTCGTCATTTCCCTCGATATGGAAACATCTTCTTGAGGCAAAATGCGTTCCCCATATTCCAACACTGTGACGTCCACGCCAAAATCGTTCAAACAGGATGCCCATTCAATGCCGATGAAGCCACCACCAACAATGAGGAAAGATTTTGGAAGATGTTCTATTTCCAGCATTTGATCGGAATTCAACACGGACTTGCCGTCAAATTCAATTCCTTGGAAAGGACGCGGCTTGGCTCCGGTTGCAAGGATGATATGTTTCGGCAATAACATTTCGTTTTCTGAGCCATCATTCATTTCTACAGAGACCGTCCCTCCTGCCATAGGAGAAAAAATGGATGGCCCCAATAGCCTCGCTGTTCCGTAATAACAATCGATTTTCCCCTTTTTCATCAACCCTTTGATTCCTTGATGCAGCTGCTCCACAACTTTTCTTTTCCGATCATGCAACTGCTGAAGATTGAAATGGATGTTTGAAATTTCCACTCCAAATTGACTTGCATTTTTCGCTTCCCGAAACATTTCCGCACTTCGTAAGAAAGTTTTTGTCGGGATACATCCTTTATGAAGGCATGTTCCTCCAAGATTTTCTTTTTCCACTACGGCCGTTTTTAAACCAAGCTGGGCCGCCCTTATCGCTGCGACATATCCCCCAGTTCCTCCACCGATAACGACTAAATCATATTCTCGAGCCAATGCCATCCCTCCAATGAAAGTAAGATTCATGAGTAATAGATTAAGATTGTTTTTTGCTTAAAATGTTTTTCTCTCTTTGCATAAATTGCTTTCTTGACTTAAATACGCTGTTGATGCGTTCTTCCGCCAGGCGGTTGGCGGCCAAATAAGTCGGGATGTTCTCCTCCTTCGACATTCTAAAAATTTTCGTCAGCGAATCATAGATCATTTCCACCCTTTTCATCGCCCGTTCCCTGTTATAACCGTATAATTCATCCGCAACATTGATGACACCACCGGCATTGATGACATAATCAGGAGCATAAACGATGCCCTTCTCATGGAGAATTTGGCCATGTCGGGATTCTTTCAGCTGATTGTTGGCTGAACCGGCAATGACTTTCACCTTCAATTGCGGAATGGTTTCGTCGTTGATGATGGCCCCAAGAGCGCATGGGGAGAAGATATCCACCTCTTGTTTATAGATGTCTTCCGGTTCCACCGCTTCCGCACCAAATTCATCGACCGCCCGTTTCACCCGATCTTGATTGATATCTGTCACAATCAACTTTGCCCCTTCTTCATGTAAGTGCTTACATAAATGATAGGCAACATTCCCCAAGCCTTGCACAGCAATGCGCTTTCCTGTCAAACTATCATCACCGAATGCTTCCTTCGCACTGGCTTTCATTCCTAAATAGACACCGTAAGCAGTTACAGGGGAAGGGTTTCCGGATGAACCATAAGTCGGTGAAATCCCAGTAACGTAGTCGGTTTCTTCATAAATGAGATCCATATCCTCCACCGTTGTTCCTACATCTTCCGCTGTAATATAGCGGCCGTTCAAACTTTGAATAAAACGGCCCAAAGCACGGAACATTTCTTCGTTTTTATCCTTTGCCGGATCCCCGATGATGACCGTTTTTCCGCCGCCAAGATTCAAGCCGCTGATCGCATTTTTATATGTCATGCCTCTTGCAAGGCGCAAAGCATCTTCAATCGCTTCTTCTTCTGATTTGTAAGGCCACATGCGTGCCCCGCCCAAAGCAGGACCCAATGTTGTATCATGAATGGCTATGATCGCTTTCAATCCTGAATTTTTATCATGGCAAAAAATCAATTGTTCATAATCGTATTTTTCCATGTACTTGAAGATTTCCATCGTTTTTCCCTCCTAATCGGAAATGAATAAATTCTCTCACTTAATTAAAAATTTTCTATTTAAAAACACTATTTTACTTTACAATACTTTTTATTTTTACATTTATCAACTAGAAACATTGAGAAAACTTGAATTCCCAATTTTCTGATTTTTCATTCTTTTCGAAAAAAATATATTATTAATATAATTTATATGAAAGTATTCCCTGAAATATTGGCATTTCTTTGTCGAATCTTGACATGTTTTTTTTACAATGTACAATTGAATTAATTGCGAAGGAGGTAAATGGTATGGCCCGAATAATTGCATTTATCGTATTACTGATCCCCGCATTGATTGCCGGCGCCGGAATCAAATTTATGAGGGATACGCTGTACGGGAATTTAATTTCCCCTTTTCCGTGGCTATGGCTTCAATTTTTGATAGGGCTTATTTTCAGCATCATAGGAATCGGCTTTTTCGCCGGCTATTTATTGCATAGAGATCGAAAAAGAGGAAGAGTGGCCCCAAGGTTTCAAAAAAATGGGGATACAAAGGAAATGAAACAATGAAATATTTATTATAGAAATTATAGAAAAAAGCGTTCAATGAAAGGATCATCCTTCAATGAACGCTTTATACATTCAGTTCGCCCAATTCCATGACAAACCGCCCTTTTGTCAAATTCGTTAACAATGATGATTTATTGCCGATTTGAATAAAAGTACCCGGATACGCTTCTTTCCTTACAATAATTTCCCCTTTGCCCATCGACTTCAGGTTTTCCATCAGTTCCTGGATTTCATGATCAATTTGGATCATCTGCTGCTTCTTGTCTTCCAACACTTCTTTCAATTCCTTGACGGATTGTAATTGGGCCGGGTTCATTCTGTCCCTGAGCGCCGAAAGCTTTTCGACTTTTTCCGTTAACTTTAAAATTTCTTCCTGCATCGATTTTAATAATGCCGCTTTTTGTTGGATGGTTTTATAGCCTTCTTGACGGTCGAGTGACTGTATGATCAACTCGGTACGCCGTTCAACCCGGTTTCCGGATATGGCCGTCACAATTTTGTTCCGCGCAATCGCTTTTCCTCCAATAATTTTCCCTTTGCGTTCGTCCAATAAAATTGAATCCGCTTGCAAAAAAGAGTTCAACGAATAAAACCCGATGACAATTTCCTTCTTTGCAAATAAATTGGCTTCATTGACATGCTTGACGTAGATGCTGCCACCCGCTTTTACCGTCGTTTGGCCTAAGCCGAAGATGCCTCCTTTGATATAAATATCTCCCTCTCGCGATTGGATGAGTTTTGCCCCCGTCACTCCTTCCAACCCCTCAATGGAAATGTCTCCGGTGGCAATGACCGTAAAACCTTTTTGGATGGTGCCGGAAATGGTGATCGAACCGTCAAAATCGATATTTCCCGTTTCCAATCCCACATCCCCATTGATCGGCAAATGATTATTAATAATCAATATGCCTTGCCTTTCTTCAACGACACCTTTGCTTAAAGCGCGAATGACGATCTTTCCGTCTTCTTCCCTTTCGTAAGCCGACTTTCGATCATATTTCAATGGCTTGTCCATTCCCGGTGGAGCAGGAACTTCTTCACCAAAAATATTTTTCCCGTCAATGCCGGGTTTTGGTGGAATTTTTTCCCCCAACCAATCATTTTCATTGATTTCAAAAATGAAATTCATATCAAAGTAATCGGCCCGCCCATCTTCACGGATTACCGGTTTCCTCTCAGGCAGTTGCAAATAGGTCACCTTGGCATCTTCGCCTTTGATCGGCGCCGTCCCTTCAGCTACAACTGTCGGTTTCCCGATTCTTATTGTATGTATATCAACCGGCTTGATCCCGTGAACGATTTTCTTTTTTTCCAATAAGTCTTTCAGTTCCTTATAAAAAAGAACCATATCTTCCAATATTGATGAATCGTGCACTATCAGTTGGGCCGTCATTTTATCTTTCGAAACATCGATTTCCATCGGGGGAAGCCAAAGGCCAATTTCGACCGGTACAGGAGTTTCTTCTTCCAGAGCATTCTTTAAATTTACAAAATTTGTTAGTTTTAGACGATTAATGGCCAGAACAATTTTATCAAGTTCCTTCAACGGGAATCCTTTTTTAAACGTTTTTATGAACACTTTTTCATTTTCCAAAATTAGTTCGAAATAATCATTGGAAAAAATTCGCACCAATATTCACCTCTATTCCTTGATTCTAGTATAATATAAATTTCTCATTTTTTCTTTATTATCCTTTGAAAAATAAAAAGTCACCCCATAAAGAGGTGACCCGTTAAAAAGGAATGATTCTATTATATAAATATAAAAAATTTACTATAAATCCGTTTATTGAAAATCTTTCTTTAGTCGGATGCAAAGACATCCAAAACCTTGATCAAAACTTTCGTTATGACGCCACAAGCTCAATACGGATTTTGTCCGCAATCATGGCGATGAATTCGCTGTTCGTCGGTTTTGATTTTAAATGATGCACTGTGTATCCGAACATTTGTGAAATCGATTCGTAATTTCCCCGGTTCCATGCCACTTCAATTGCATGGCGGATTGCCCTCTCCACCCGGGAAGGAGTAGTGCCAAACTTCTTCGCAATTTCAGGATACAAAATTTTTGTCACAGAACCGAGCAAATCTATATCGTGATATACCATTTGAATAGCTTCCCTCAAATATGCATACCCCTTGATATGTGCAGGAACTCCAATTTCCTTGATAATGGATGTGATGGTTGTATCCAATTGACGCTGATTGACTTTACTGCTTGTTTCAGGCTGCAGTACGCTATGTCTTTTGATGGATTCCCTTTTTTGACCTGCACAATGCATAATTTTCTGAACAAGTTGATCAAATTCGAACGGTTTTAACATGAAGTAGGAAGCTCCGTATGTAACGGCCTGTTTCATCACATCTTCTTGTCCAAATGCCGTCAACATGATGACTTGTGTATCGCGGAAACGATCGTCCTTATGCATCTCCTGAAGCACGCCCAACCCATCCAAATGAGGCATGATGATATCCAGCAACAATATATCCGGTTTGCATTCTTCTAACATATTCAGACACAATTTTCCATTAGAAGCAGTAGCAACTATTTCAATATCCGAATGATTTTCGAAGTATTGTTCCATTGTTTTCACTAAATCTCGATTATCATCGGCAATCGCCACTTTAATTTTTGACATTGAACCAATTCCCCCTTAATAACCTTTTCCCAAAAACCATTTTCCATTTTATATTACAATAAATATGTCATAGTTTTCGTTTACTTGACAATATTCTTTTCGACATTTTTTTAGAAAAACCTTTCATATCAAGAAAAATAAGCATGTGGTCGTAATGTTTCTATTGGATTTGACAAATTCTGAGCCAAGTAAAATTATCGGAATACAATTTATTAATTAAAAAATCAAAAAAAGACTACACCGACTCCATCGGCATAGTCTTTTCGTATCAGTCCGGCTTCTTTTTTAACATTTCAGATAGGGTGATGGCCGCACCACGGTCCGGTTGTTCGACAAACATATGCGTTACAGCGCCGACAAATTTGCCTTTCTGTATAATCGGGCTTCCGCTCATTCCTTGTAGAATGCCGCCGGTTTTTGATAACAGTTTCTCGTCCGTTATTTTAAATTGCAAAAAGTTGTCTTCGATTTTCACGATTTCAATTGCAAATGATTCGACTTTTGAACCTTCAATGGCCGTAAGAAGTTCCGCCTTCCCCAATTGAATTTCATCATCATGCATAATTTCAATCGGTTTACGCATATTTTGTTTTATGTCAGATTCCCAATGTCCAAAAATGCCGTATATGTCATTGGAGGAAATATCCCCCAACCGGATATCATCCGTATTGATGACAGATATTTTATATCCGGGATTCCCGGGACTGGACTTTTTTATTTGCTCAATGGAGGCTAAAAAAATAGAACCATCTGTAAATTCAGGTGGTCTGTTTAAAACCCCGTCAATGATTTGATGCCCCAATGCCCCATATTCTTTCGACTCGGGATCCAAAAAGGTCAATGTGCCAATGCCGTCCGTTTCATCCTTTAAAAAGGGGAGAATATTATTGGCCTGTTCATTGGTCAACGTAATGCTTCTTTTTTGATTCGACCCTTTTTCAATGGAAAGAGTGATTTCCCCTTCTGTAAACGATTCCTTCAACTCTTCGATGGAATCAACCGGCTTTCCATTGACTTCCGTTATCATATCCCCTTTTTTCAACCATTGACCATTCGGTAACAATACATCATGAGCGACATATATAAAAGGCAGCTCCAACTGAATTCCGATCGATTCGCCCATCGGTATCAATTTTTTCGCTTCGGCTACAGCAGAAGGTGATAAAAGGGCGATGATGAGCACAAGATACGCCAGCAAATTACGCAAACGGCATTTCATAATCCACCTCCTAAAATGTTTGTAACATTACTATGTGTAGCTGCCCTTTTAATAATGTGAGGTAAATATTTGTCGCATAGGTACTTTCAAAATTTGCAAATGCAGCATTCCCGCTTTTTTCGTCATTTTCAGGTGGATATTGGATTTTTTGATGCGGATTTACGGATTTCGTTTTTCTTTTCATTGGCCAATTTTAATAATTCCCGGGCATGTTGGAGGGTCAATTCGGTAATCTCTGCGCCGCTCATCATGCGGCTGATTTCTTCCACCCGTTTTTCATCTTCAATTTTTTTGACCGTTGTATAGGTCCGGTTTTTTTCCACTTGTTTCAATATTAAATAATGTTGGTCCGCCATTGCGGCGACTTGTGGCAAATGGGAAATACATAAAACTTGGGAATTCAATGAGATATTTGAAATTTTTTCAGCGATCGCTTGTGCTACCCGACCGCTCACACCAGTATCCACTTCATCAAAAATGATGGATGTAATTTGGGATTTCGACGAAAAAATGGTTTTTAATGCAAGCATGATTCTTGACAGCTCGCCGCCAGAAGCAATTTTTGGCAAAGATTTCGGCGGTTCGCCAACATTGGTGGATATATAGAATGATATATAGTCTTTCCCATTACTGTCGAAATTATTTAAACGCTCAAACTGAACGATAAATTTTGCCTTCTCCATATGTAAATCCCGAAGTTCGTTCATGATGGCTTCACTTAATGTGGCCGCACATTTTTTTCGCACTTTTGTCAATTCATTGCATAAATGTTCCAATTCCGCTTCCATTTTTCTCAACTGCTGCTCTTTTTGTTGGATGGCTTCATCCCGATTCAAAAGGGTGTTTAATTCTTCCTTAATTTTCTCATAATATGTAATAATCTCTTCCACTGTGCTTCCATATTTTCTTTTCAGCATTTGATATTGGGCAAGCCGCGATTCCACTTCATTCAAACGCTCGGGGTCAAATTCGAGCTCGTCGATGATATTTTTGATTTGGTAAGAAGCGTCTTGGAGCGAATAAAAGGAAGAGGATACAGCTTCAAAGGAATCATTGAATTGCTCGTCCAGCGGAACAATATCTTCCAATGCCCCCATCGCTTCACCGATGCAATCCAGTCCTTTCATTTCGCCTGAAATCGCTTCATAAGCTTGGACGGCATGTTCGTAAATTTTATGGAAGTTTTGCAATCGCTTTCGTTCTTCAAGCAATTCTTCTTCTTCCTTGACGGACAATTTGGCCTCTTCTAATTCCTGGATTTGGAATTGATATAAATCGATGCGTTGGGCGATTTGCTGTTCATTGATATTAATTGCATCCACTTCTCTTTTTAATGACCGGTATTTATCATACATTTGCTGATATTTTTGTTTGATCGGCCGCAATTGCTTTTCTGCAAATTGATCGAGCAAATCAATATGGCGCTTCTCGTCCATCAATTCCTGGTTTTCATGTTGGCCATGAATATCCACCAAAGTGGAACCGATCTCCCGCAAAACGGATAGAGGCACAAGTTTTCCGTTCACCCGGCAGATGCTTTTTCCATTTTCATTAATATCCCGACGCAAAATGATTATCCCGTCCTCTTGATCAATGCCCGCTTCCATCAATTTATCAAATGCGGGATGCCGGTCTGGTACAAAGAAGAGTCCCGTCAATTCCGCTTTCTTTGCGCCATGGCGGACAAATTCCTGGCTTGCCCGGCCGCCGCAGAGCAAATGGACGGCATCGATGATGATCGATTTCCCCGCACCTGTTTCACCAGTCAAGACTGTCAGCCCATTTTCGAAATTTACGGATAGTTCTTCGATAATGGCGAAATTTCGTATATTCAGCTCTTTTAACAAACGGACCACCTCGAATTACAGTAAATCTAAAATTCGTTTTTTAATTATTTCCCGATAACCCGTTTCCCGCACAATGATCAAAATCGTGTCATCCCCGGATAGTGTGCCCAATACTTCAGGCCATTCCAAATGATCGATCAATACTGCGACAGCATTCCCATTTCCCGGAAGTGTTTTCAGCATTAAAAAATGGTCCACTCCATCAATGCTGACAAAAGAGTCTGTCAGCGCTCTTTGCAGTTTTTGCAGCGGGTTGAAACGTTGATCTGCAGGTAAACTGTATTTATAACGTCCGTCCGGAAGTGGAACCTTCACCAAATGAAGTTCTTTAATATCTCTTGAAACCGTTGCCTGAGTCACATTGAAACCTGCTTCCTTTAAAGCGGCCACCAGTTCATCCTGTGTTTCGATTTCATTATTCGCAATGATTTCCCGAATTTTCATATGCCTTTGACCTTTACTCATGTATAGCACCTCTTAATGAATATAAATGTATATTTATACTATCATTATAAGTTATTATTCATCAAGTAAAAATAGGGAATGACCTTTGCCATTCCCTGATTTTTCTTAATCAAGTTCTTGATGGGCCGATTCCACAACCTTCTTAAAATCGGTAAATGGAGTCGCTTCCTGTCCTTCCTGCGGTTTATGCAGATGGAATAAAAATTCAATATTTCCTTCCCCACCGGTAATCGGAGAGTAGGTCGCATTTTTTACAATAAAACCGACCTCCGTTGCCATCTTCGCCGTGTTTTCCAACACTTCCAGATGGGTTTTCGGATCGCGGACAATCCCTTTCTTGCCCACTTTTTCTTTGCCTGCCTCAAATTGCGGTTTTACAAGGGCCACCACATCCCCATTTGGAATCAGAATATTAAATAAAACCGGCAAGATGAGTGAAAGGGAAATAAAGGATACGTCAATTGTCGCAAATTCCGGCAATCCTTTTGTAAAATCCTCAGGCTTGGAATAACGGAAATTCGTTTTTTCCATCACAATGACCCGTTCATCCTTGCGCAACTTCCAAGCCAACTGATTGGAACCGACATCCAACGCATAGCAATGTTTTGCCCCGTTTTGGAGGGCACAGTCGGTAAAGCCGCCGGTGGAAGCGCCGATGTCCAACACCAATTTCCCTTCCACGTTTAAATCGAATTCCTTTAAAGCTTTCTCCAATTTTAATCCGCCGCGGCTTACGTATTTTAGCTGTTCACCTTTGATTTCCAACGGCGCATCCACCGGGATTTTTTCCCCCGGCTTATCGATCCGCACTTCTTTTGAATAAACAATGCCCGCCATAATTGCCCTTTTTGCTTTTTCCCGGGTTTCGAACAATCCCCGTTCCACGAGCAGAACATCCGCCCGTTCTTTCGGCGTTTTCGTCATACGGTTTTTTTACCTAATCGTTTTTGATTTTTCACTAATGATTCAATGCGGGCAATTGTTTCTTCTTTCGTGATGTGCAATTCTTCCAACAATAAATCTACACTGCCGTGATCGACAAAACGATCCGGAATGCCCATCCGTTCGATTTCAATATGGTTATATTTATTGTCGCTGGCGAATTCCAAAATGGCGCTTCCAAAACCGCCTTTTAATACCCCTTCTTCAATGGTCAAGATTGGCATATTTTTGCTCATGATTTCATGCAACATTTCATCGTCCAACGGCTTAATGAAACGGGCATTGACCACTTTTACATGGATATTCCGTTTCGCAAGTTCCTCTGCCGCCTCCATTGCCATTGGAATCGTCGTACCGAAAGTTAAGATCGCCGCATCTTTTCCATCTCTGAGCACTTCCCATGTACCGATTGGAACCGAGTGCAGTTCTTCATCGAGCGGCACTCCAAGACCATTTCCGCGAGGGTAGCGAAGTACAATCGGACCGTCGTTATATTCAACCGCCGTTTTGACCATATGTTGTCCTTCATTTTCATCTTTCGGCATCATGATGACCAAATTCGGGATGTGGCGCAGGAAGGCAATATCAAAGACCCCTTGATGGGTATCCCCGTCCGCACCGACAAGCCCGGCACGGTCAATGCCGATGAAAACGTTCAATTTTTGTCTCGCAATATCGTGCAGTACTTGATCATAAGCCCTTTGCAAGAAAGTTGAATAAATCGCCAAAAACGGTTTCATATTTTGCGTTGCCAGTCCTGCCGCCATTGTTGCGGCATGCTGTTCCGCAATCCCTACATCGAAGAATCGTTCAGGGAAATCTTTTTGTATGCCTTCCATTTTTGAACCCACTGGCATTGCAGGTGTAATGGCAACAATCTGCTTATCCTCTTTCATTAATTTCCGGACCGTTTCGGAAACCAAGCTGGACCAGGAAGGACCTTTTGCATTGTTTTTTACAAAAGCTCCGGTTTCAATTTTATAAGGACCTGTACCATGCCAAGTTCCAATCCGGTCTTCTTCCGCCGGTTTATATCCTTTTCCTTTTTTTGTCACCACATGGACGAGAACCGGACGATCTTCCACTTTTTTTGCATACTCCAACGTTTTTTCCAAAGCGTCGAAGTCGTGGCCATCAATCGGTCCTAAATATTTAAAGCCCATTTCCTCAAAGAATACGCCGGAAATCACCAAATATTTTAAGCTGTCTTTCACGCGGTCAGCAGCTTGGGCCAGTTTTCCTCCAAACACCGGCACCCGTTTCATCAATGATTCCAATTCTTCTTTCGCTTTGGAATATTCCTTCGCCGTTCTCAGGCGGCCCAAAATATTGTGCAATGCACCTACATTGGGCGCGATGGACATTTCATTGTCATTCAGAATGACGATCATTCTTCTTTTTTCATGTCCAATATGGTTCAATGCCTCAAGCGCCATCCCGCCAGTCAAAGCACCGTCGCCGATGATCGGTACAATATAATTATTTTCCTTTTTTATATCCCGTGCGATGGCCATCCCCATTGCCGCGGAGAGGGAAGTGGAGCTATGGCCCGTTTCCCATTCATCGTGGACGCTTTCCGCCCGTTTCGGGAAACCGCTCAACCCTTTATATTGACGAAGGGTATCAAATTGACCGGCACGCCCTGTCAATATTTTGTGCACATAAGCCTGGTGCCCCACATCCCATAAAAATTTATCAAAAGGACTGTTAAAAGAACGATGCAAAGCAATGGTCAATTCTACAACACCTAAATTTGGTCCAATATGTCCACCGGTTTTTGAGCATTTTTCGATTAAAAAATCCCGGATATCTTGGGCAAGTTCTTCCAATTGCTGTTTATTCAGCTTTTTTAAAAAGGATGGACCGGTAATTTTCGTTAAATCCATCTCTCACACACCTTTTCTTCAGTTTATTCACTTTGGAAGTTTCCATCATTATAGCAAGGCAAATTCACAGGCAAAAGCAAATTGAATTTCTTCTAATTATTCCGTGAAACAATATAATTTGCGAATTCTTTAAGTAGAGTCGTATCTTCTGATAGGTTGTCCAAAGCCTTCAATGCGGACTGATAATGTTCCTGCAATTTCTGTTTCGCACCTTCCAATGTTAGCAATGCCGGATATGTGCTTTTGTTGCTTTCCTCATCCTTTCCGGCCGTTTTTCCCAACTGTTCGGATGTGCCTTCCACATCAAGAATATCATCCTGAATCTGGAAGGCGAGGCCGATATGATGTGCATATTCTATTAACGCTTTTCTCGCATCCATTGTTGCATCGGACAACACCGCTCCCGATTCGATGCTGAATCTCAGAATGGCACCCGTTTTATTCCGATGGACGTGTTCAAGTTCCGATAAATTCAGTCGGCGGTTCTCCCCGTCCAAATCCAAAACTTGTCCACCCACCATGCCTTCCGCACCGCTTGCAATGCTTAATAAATTGATCAGTTCCACCTTTTTCTCGGGAGAAACATTTTCCATCCGCGCCAAAACGCCAAATGCCAGCGTATTTAATGCATCTCCTGCTAGAGTGGCCATAGCTTCGCCAAATACGACATGATTTGTCGGTTTGCCGCGTCTTAATTCATCATTATCCATGCTTGGAAGATCGTCATGGATCAGGGAATATGTATGAATCATTTCCACGGCTGCCCCGACCGTATAGACTTCCTTCTGTTTGTTCTGAAACATTTCGGAAACCGCTACGACAAACAGGGGACGTATTCTTTTTCCTCCCGCTTTTAATGAGTATAACATAGAATCTTTCAAAGCTTGCGGTGCTTCGAGCCGCTCCACTTGATAGACGATCTCGCGGTTAATATTCTCCAGATGTTCATTGATAAAATCTTTTAATCGATTGCTCATCAGATTATTCCTCTCCATTTGTTGGTTCGAAAGGCTTTTTGTCACCGTTTTCATTCACAATTGAAATCAATTGTTCCTCCGCATTTTGCAATTTTTCATGACAAAATTTCGATAACTCCATGCCCTTTTTGTATAAATCAATCGCTTCTTCCAAAGGCACATCTCCCTGTTCTAATTTTCGCACAATCTCTTCTAATTCAGTCATTGCCTCGGCAAAAGTCTGTTTAGTCATTATTTTCACCAACTTTTTTTCGAATTTCCATCACTTTGGCTTCCACGAACCCGTCATGGAATTGAATTGAAACATGATCTTCCATCTTTACTTGAGAGATCGATTTAACGACCCTTCCGTCTTTGTATGTTACGCTAAACCCTCTCTCCATAATTGTCAATGGATTTAAAGCCTGAAGGGTTCTAACCGTAAATAAGAAATTGTCCTTTTTCCGGTTCAATACTTGAAAAACCGTCCGGGTCAGTATATTGGAAAGCTGTTCCACCTGCTTTTTATAATAGACGATGGAATTTTGCGGTGAATGGACTTTTAGCGCGCCTTCCATCTGGGATAATTCATTTTTCTTTTTCATCAAATACATTTGGCTGGCCCTTTGCAAATTCAGATCCGCCTGAATCAGCCGTTCCGTAAATGGCCGATATAATCTCTCCGGATGGGATAAAGGATAGGATTGTTGCAACTTCGTCAGCCGGTTCCGCTCATAAACGACTCTGCTTCTGACAATTTGATGCATTTGGGATTGATAGCTCAAAATCCTTTGATACAGCTCTTGAATGTTCGGAACAGCCAGCTCCGCAGCGGCTGTTGGTGTCGGGGCACGAAGATCCGCCACATAATCCGCAATCGTCGTATCCGTTTCATGGCCGACCGCACTGATGATCGGAATCCGGCTTTCAAAAATGGCCCTGGCGACAATCTCCTCATTAAAGGCCCATAAATCTTCGATGGAGCCTCCACCACGGCCGACAATCAAAACATCCGCAAATCCATGGCTGTTCGCCAGCTGAATATTCTTCGCAATGGATTCCGCCGCACCAATCCCCTGAACGAGGGTTGGATAAATGATGATTTCCGCCAGGGGATATCTTCTTTTGATCGTTGTACAAATATCGCGTATCGCTGCTCCCGATGTGGCTGTACAAACTCCGATGGTCTTTGGGAATTTCGGAATCGGCTGTTTGAATTTCGGGTCAAACAACCCTTCTTTATATAGTTTTTCTTTTAATTGGTTAAAGGCGATGAAAAGGCTTCCAATACCATCCGGTTCCATCGATTGCACGTACAATTGATAGGAACCCTGGGCTTCGTAAACATTGACATCTCCGCGTATAAACACTTGCATGCCATCTTCCGGTTTAAACTTTAATAGACTTGCCTGGGAACGAAACATGAGCGCGTTGATCCGTGCGGCATCATCTTTCAGCGTAAAATAAATATGTCCGGATGGATGTATTTTGACATTCGATAATTCGCCTTTCACATAAACATCCCGCAAATGCGGATCTGCATCGAATTTTCTTTTGATATATTTCGTTAAAGCTTTCACCGTCAAATAGGAAGATGGCATCAAGAATCTCTCCTCTGTCCAGCTGTTATAGTACAAACAATGCAACCATTAGAAAAGCTGTTTTCCTAGAAAAACAGCTTCACATTTATTGTACCTGTTTCGTCGTTATTTGTCGCCTAATGTTTTTTCAGCTGATTTTACAGTATTATACAATAACATTGTAATGGTCATTGGCCCTACTCCGCCAGGTACAGGCGTGATATAGGAACAAATCGGTTCCACCGCTTCAAAATCCACATCTCCAACCAATTTGTTGTTTTCATCGCGGTTGATTCCCACGTCGATCACCACTGTCCCTGGTTTCACATGGTCTTTCGTAATAAATTTTGGACGGCCGACAGCGGCAACCAAAATGTCCGCTTGTTTTGTTATAGAAGGCAAGTCTTTCGTTTTTGAATGGGTATAAGTAACCGTTGCATCTTTTTGCAAAAGCAATTGTCCCATCGGTTTGCCGACGATGTGGCTGCGTCCGACAACCACCGCATGTTTTCCGGCAATATCAATTCCTGAATATTCTAACAGCTTCATTACCCCAAAAGGCGTGCATGGCAAGAAAGTGTCTTGTCCCAACATCATTTTCCCAACACTGATCGGTGAAAAACCGTCCACATCCTTTTCCGGTGAAATTGCGGCGATGACATTGTCTTCATTGATATGTTTTGGCAATGGCAATTGCACTAAAATCCCGTGGATATCTTGACGTTCATTTAATGCATGGATTTTTTCCAACAATTCATCTTCCGTTGTACTTTCAGGCAATTTAATGACTTCAGAATAAATGCCGATCGCTTCACAAGAACGGTGTTTGTTGCGGACATAAGTTTGGGATGCAGGGTCTTCGCCGACCAAAATCACTGCCAATCCTGGTGTTACTCCCTTCTCTTTCAACTGAGACACCTGTTCTGCAATCTCTTTACGTATTTTTTCTCCGATTTCTTTCCCGTTGATTAGTTGAGCCATTCTATTTTCCTCCCCAAAATCGATATATGCTTTCGTCATTTCAGCAAGAAAATTTTTATGTTTATCTCATGATTGTTCTACAAATTTAGAGAGCACACCATTGACAAATTTGTTTGATTTTTCTTCCCCAAAGGTTTTCGCAAGTTCAATGGCTTCATCCAGCACAACCGCTGGAGGTGTTTCATCCATATATAACAATTCAAATAATGCCATCCGTAAAACGGTCCGTTCGATTTTTGGCAAACGATATAACGACCAATTCTCCAATTTTTCCTTCAGCTTTTCATCAAGTTCTCGCAGATTTTCATGAACCCCAAAAACCAGCTTTTTGAAAAAAGGATCCAATTCCTGATTTTCTTCAAAAACATGGCTGATGGCTTCTTCCAATGTCAAATCCGTATTATCCAATTGAAATAAAACTTGCAACGCTTTCTCACGAATTTCGTGCCGCTTCATAAAATAACTCCTTTATTTCTAACATTCGTACATATTATAACTATTGTTTGCAAAAAATACATTAGCAAATCGTAATTTCTTATAAATACAACATTTTCTATTATAACATTACTTCAAAAAAAGGGCTCAACAGGTTTTGAAATTTTATTATTTGGAAGTTTAAAGCTCCATCCGTCTCTAACGACAAATGGAGCTTCATCAACATTACATATTGACTTTGTTTTCATTTTCTATATTTTTCGCCGTCTCTTTTGCCTGTTTAAAATCCCTTCTGTAAAGCACTTCCTGGGTTTTCGTCAGCCCGTTGTTTTTCTCGGTGAGTCTTTCGTGGATCGGTTTTTTCATCGTCTCTCTCCTCTCAAATGTTTTCTTTCATAGTTTGAGCTTTATTCGGAGAGATATTATTTAAAACTTCTTGCTGCATTTACAGCTTTTTTCCATCCATCATACAACGCTTCCCGTTTTTCATCGCTCATATTGGGTTCAAATCTCTGTTCCAAATTCCAGTGATTGGAAATCCCTTCTTTGTTTTTCCAGAAACCGACAGCCAAACCGGCAAGATAAGCCGCGCCCAAAGCGGTTGTTTCATTCACGGACGGGCGTTCAACAGGCACATTTAAGATGTCGGACTGGAACTGCATGAGCAGGTTGTTTTTCACCGCTCCGCCATCCACCCGCAATGATTTTAACTGGATTTCCGAATCCGTTTCCATGGCACTGCAGACATCTTTCGTTTGATAGGCCAACGATTCAAGAGTGGCGCGAATAAAATGTTCCTTCGTCGTGCCCCGCGTCAAGCCAAAAATCGCCCCCCTCACTTCACTATCCCAATAAGGGGTTCCCAATCCGACAAATGCCGGGACAACATATACCCCTTCCGTGGAATCGACCTTTTCCGCATACCGTTCGCTTTCACTGGAATGCTGGAACATGCGGAGTCCATCCCTGAGCCACTGGATCGCCGAACCTGCAACGAAAACGCTGCCTTCCAATGCGTATTCCACTTTTCCATCGATGCCCCAAGCAATGGTTGTCAAAAGGCCATGCTTTGATTTGACAGCTTTTTCGCCGGTATTCATCAACATAAAGCAGCCTGTTCCATATGTATTTTTCACCATTCCCGGCATGAAACATGCTTGGCCAAAAAGTGCTGCCTGTTGGTCACCGGCAATGCCTGATATCGGCACCTCCACACCAAAGAAATTCTTTTTCGAAACATATCCATAGATTTCCGAAGACGGGCGGACCTCCGGAAGCATGGAGAGAGGAACATCCAATATGTCAAGCAATTGTTCATCCCATTTTAATTCGTAAATATTATACATCAATGTCCTGGAGGCATTGGAATAGTCCGTTACATGTACAAGGCCTTCCGTCAATTTCCAGATTACCCAAGTATCAATGGTTCCGAACAGCAATTCACCTTTTTCCGCCTTATCCCTTGCCCCATCCACATGATCCAATATCCATTTCACTTTCGTTCCTGAAAAATATGGATCAATCAATAATCCGGTTTTATCGCGGAACAACTCTCCATATCCTTTTTCATTCAACTCGTCGCAAATATCCGCCGTTTGTCTGGATTGCCAGACGATGGCGTTATAGATCGGATTTCCGCTTTTTTTATCCCAAACGACCGTCGTTTCCCGTTGATTGGTAATCCCGATGGATGCAATTTGCTCAGGCTGGATGTTTTTTTCCGTCAATACTTGTGCAATGACCGATAAAATGGAACTCCAGATTTCATTCGCATCATGTTCCACCCATCCAGGATTCGGAAAATATTGGTTAAATTCTTTTTGGGCAATATGGACAACTTCCCCATTTTGATTGAATAAAATGGCTCTTGTGCTGGTCGTTCCCTGGTCAAGAGCCAGTATATATTTCTCCATACAAGTCTACTCCTTCCGCATTTCCCTCTTTCATTTACTAATTTATTCTCGATGAACTTCCATAATCCTTTCAACAGCGGAAATTTTACTTCCATTGGCGAAAATCATTCAAAAAAGACAATAAAAAAACATCAAAGGATTCCAAAACCGGCCATCCTTGATGTTGTTTGATATTGATTCTATAAGGAAGATTCCTCATCGGCATTGCTTTCGAATTGAATGGCAGTGATGTGCACATTGACTTCGCTTGTTTCAATGGATGTCATATTATAAATTGCCTGGCGAATGGCTGTTTGAATATCTTTTGCCACTTTTGGAATCGAAAAGCCGAATTTCACCGAGCAATAGACGTCGATAATGATTTCACCTTCATCCGTAATCGTTGCTTTCACACCTTTGGAATGCACTTTTTTTCCAAAGCGTTCAGCGACTCCGGAAGCGAAATTTCCACGGGTTGATGCAACGCCTTCCACTTCATTTGTCGCAATACCTGCAATTACTTCGATCACTTCAGGGGCAACCTCAATCGTTCCAAGTTCCTCTTTTCCGGAAGGAGCTGGTTGTACAAACGCTTTTGCAGTCTTCTCAGCCATCTTCTTCATCCTCTCTTTTCATTTCAAAACTGTCCATGCAAGTTTCATAAACCGATGTATTTATTATTATACAAAATTTTTTTATTCTCCTGTACTTAAACAAAGGAATTCCGAAAGATTCTATGAATGTTCTTTGAAAATTTGGGCGAGCAGCTCATAAGATTTTCTTCTTTTTCCCTGGTCGTATATCGAACTGTTCACCATGATTTCGTCAACGGGTTTGTTCCGCTGGGATAAAAATTCCCCTATTTGACGAAATACGGTTTCTTTGGATCCGGCAAAGGTATACTTCAATGTTTGCATTACATGTTTTTTCTCATCCTCGCTCCATAAGCTTTCCATATCCGTTGGAGGCGGCGTTTTCCCTCTTTTCCCCCGGATCATGCCTAAAAATTGTTGATATAGGGTGCTTGCCAAAAATTCCCCTTCTTCATCAGATTCTCCTACAAATGCATTGATGCTGACCATGGTATATGGAGATTCCAAATGTTCGGAAGGTGTAAAGTGGCGATGATATGTATCGATGGCATCGTCCAATAGATCCGGGGCAAAGTGGCTGGCAAAGGCGAAAGGAAGACCTAAAATTCCTGCAAGTCTTGCACTGTACAAACTTGATCCCAATAGCCAAACAGGAATTTGTATTCCTTTGCCCGGAACGGCGATGACTGCACGATGTTCATCGTCGAAATAGCTCATGAGTTCATCGACCAACTGATCAAATTGGTAGGCACCCGCTTCATCCCTTCTTAATGCTCTTGCGGTCAACATGTCCGTTCCGGGTGCCCGGCCCAACCCCAAATCAATTCTTCCGGGAAACATGGATTCCAATGTTCCGAATTGTTCTGCAATGACTAACGGCGCATGGTTGGGTAACATGATCCCCCCGGCACCGACGCGTATTTTATTCGTTGCGCTTGCCAAATAACAGATCAGTACGGCCGTTGCAGAACTGGCAATCCCTTCCATATTATGATGCTCCGCAACCCAATAACGATGATATCCGCTTTTTTCCGCAACCTGAATCAAATCGCGACTATGGCGAAATGCATCGGCCGGCGTTTCCCCTTCCAATACGGGGGCCAAATCAAGGACAGATAGTTTTGGCAGCATGTTTCCACTCCTTTCTCACTAAACTAAGTATAGTACGAAAAAAAGGGAAAAACCTAATAGAAAATCTTGAACAAGGAATCGAAAATCATGCATGATGGCGAGGGAATCCAAATCATTTACGCGGGCGGAACCGGAATACTCGGGATTGTGGGGATAATAAACGAAGAATTTTGTCGAAATAATATTTCAAATAATAAAAAGAGCCTTCGCGATGGAAGGCTCCACTAATCAATTAATTTTTCACAGTTTCTTTTTTAGCATTCAATACATCGTTCTCTTCAAGGAATTTTGTATTGAATTTTCCTGATTTGAATACTTCGTTATCCATAAGTGCTAAATGGAAAGGAATTGTTGTGTTGATACCAGGACCTTCTACAACAAATTCGCTTAATGCGCGTTTCATGCGGGCAATCGCTTCTTCACGTGTATCCGCATGCACGATCAATTTTGCCACCATTGAATCATAATATGGCGGAATTGTATATCCAGGATAAACCGCAGAGTCAATGCGAACTCCAGGGCCGCCAGGAGTGATATAAGTTTCAACCGTCCCTGCAGATGGCATGAAGTTTTTATAAGCATTTTCCGCGTTGATGCGGCATTCAATTGCCCATCCTTTTAATTGAATATCCTCTTGTTTTAATGCCAATTTTTCGCCGGAAGCGATTTTTAATTGTTGTTGTACTAAATCGACGCCAGTAACCCATTCAGTAACCGGGTGTTCTACTTGGATACGCGTATTCATTTCCATGAAGTAGAACTTGTCCTCTTTATAATCGTAAATAAATTCGATTGTTCCGGCACCTTCATAGTTGCAGGCAATTGCCGCTTTTACAGCCGCTTCACCCATCTCAGCGCGTCTTTCCGCAGATAGGGCAGGTGATGGCGCTTCCTCAACCAATTTTTGCATGCGGCGTTGTACCGTACAGTCACGTTCACCAAGATGGATCACGTTTCCATAGGCATCCGCCAACACTTGGATTTCGCAGTGACGGAAGAACTCGATGTATTTTTCCAAATATACACCAGGGTTTCCGAAAGCTGCTTGCGCTTCTTTTTGAGTGATTTCAATACCTTTTACAAGCTCTTCTTCCGTACGGGCAACGCGGATACCTTTACCGCCACCGCCGGCAGTCGCTTTAATGATGACTGGATAGCCGATTTCAGCTGCCCATTTTTTACCTGTTTCAATATCAGGCACAATGCCTGTACCAGGAACGAGCGGCACTCCGGCTTTTTGCATTTCCGCACGGGCAACGTCTTTAATACCCATGATGCGGATGGATTTGGATGAAGGTCCGATGAATTTAATTCCCGCATTTTCACAGGCTTCCGCAAAGTCAGCGTTTTCAGCAAGGAATCCATAACCTGGGTGAATTCCATCGGCACCTGTTTTTTCAGCAACACTTAAAATGGCCGGGAAACTTAAATAAGAATCTTTTGATAGTTTTGGACCGATGCAATATGCTTCATCCGCAAGTTTTACGTGTAAAGCGTCACGATCGGCTTCGGAATAAACAGCTACTGTTTGAATCCCTAATTCTTTACAAGCGCGAATAACCCGAACCGCGATCTCACCACGGTTAGCGATTAATACTTTTTTTAACATTTGGGCACCCCTTACTTAGCAGGTTTCACTAGGAATAGTGGTTGACCGAATTCAACAAGTTGTTCGTTTTCCGCTAAAATTTCAACGATTTCACCTTTGATTTCGGCTTCGATTTCGTTGAATAGTTTCATGGCTTCAACGATACATACCACTGTATCCGGCTCTACTTTGTCACCTACTTGAACATATGGAGGTGAATCCGGAGATGGAGCGCGGTAGAATGTACCTACCATTGGAGATGTGATTTTAACAAGAGTTGGATCATCTAAATTGCTTGATTTTGCTGCTGGAGCAGAAGCTTTTTCTTCTTCTTTTTTAGGTTCCATTTTTGCTTCAGCTTTTGGTTCTTCTTTTGGTTGTGGTGCTGCTTGAGCTTGTTGTACAACAGCCGGCGCTTGTGGAGCGATGACTTCTGTCACAACACCTTTATTTTTCTTTAATTTCAATTTTGCACCATCTACTTCATAAGTGAATTCGTCAAGAGATGATGAGTCAACTAGTTTAATAATCTCACGAAGTTCTTGTACCTTAAACAAGATAGACACCCCTTCTTTTTTTTCAGTACAATAAACATTTTATATCCTTTCGACAAAATTTGAAACAATATTTTTAATTTTTCTATAAAATGCGCAAAAAACAGTGCTTTCGTTACGTAAACGAAGCACTGTGCGCCTTCTGTTATACAACATTAATTCTATTAACATTATTTTCTTTTAATAATAATTGGATTGGACACTTACGGAAACATTGTCAATATCATCCACTTTTTGTCGAACGAGATAAATAATTTCATCTGCTTGCGCTTTTGAGATTTCATCGGATAATACCGTCACTTGCACTTTATCGTCTTTTACATGCACCAATGCATCGGAATAGCCGAGGGATTCAATCAACATTTCAAGCATCGCTTCCGCGGATTCTTTTTTGATCAGTTCGTTCATTTCGTTAAAGGCTTCATTTTTCTCCTCCGCACTTAAATCATCAGAGGCGATTTTTTGTGTCAACTGCTCTCTTAATTGGCTCCGTTCATTGGCGATTTCCATTCTTAAATCTTCAAACAAATGACTTTCTGATACTGTAGGCGTTGTTAATTCTTCATCTACACTTGTTAATGTCGTTTCTTCAAGGGTGTCGTCAGTGAAGATTGTCAATAAATCCACATTACGATTTGGTTCAAATACGTAGTACACTGAAATCACAGCAGCTAAACTTAATAATGTCAATAGCCATACAGTTCTTCTTTTTACCTTCATTTTTCATCTCCTTTACTTTCCATCGGTACAATCATAATTCTGTGGGCAGGCATTTCCATGACTTTACTGATCGTTTCAAGAAGCTGCCTTTGGACCTTTGGATCCTTTGCTCCTTCCGAAACAATGAGCAATCCTGATACAGTATTGGTATTGTTACTTGAACGGAAATAGTTGCTTAATGTCTCCTCCGAATTTGAAGGGTTTTCATCGTAATGAAAATACACTTTTACTTTTCCAACGCCTTCTATCTCACTTAAAGCTTGTTCAAGTCTACCTTCTGCGGTTACAGTATCATATCGCTCGCTGGATGCATCACTCGTTACAGAAATGTACGCAATGAACGCCAGAACTGCAATGGGAATCAGTATGATGTTTAACTTTGTCCATTTCTTTTCCACCTCACGTTCTTAGCGCCCCCTTTCCCTAACGTCTCAAAACATTGTATGAACGAAGTACAAGCTCTATGCTTTACAGCTTCAGAAATTCCAACAAAGTTGTGATGACTATTAAGAAGGTTGCCAGTTTGACATAAACCATAAACTCACTTTCTTCAGCGAGTAACAGCAAACATTTTCCGATTAATATAATGGAGATTATTTTGATCAAAAGTTTTTACCCACCCCTAGCTGCAAGATGATCATTAAGATGAGCCACATGAAGACGAAAGCAATCCCCAACAGAATCGCTGTCGCGCACAAGACAAGCAGCGACTTTCCAATGTCATCGAGAAACCCGCTGATGGTGCCTCCTGAAAACGGCTCAACAATGGCAGCCAAAATTTTAAAAGTCATCGCGTGAATCAAAAGCTTCCCGGCAGGATAGAAAGCGGCGATCCAAAAGGCCGTCATGGCACTGAATCCAGCGAAAGTTGTAGCAGCAGATTGATATTTTTGGAATATCGAAAAACCTTCCACAATCAATGACCCGACAATTGGAATCGTCTGTTCTATGACTTTTTTCACAGGACTCGCAATCGCTTTATCCACTGTAAAAAAGGCAACTCCTGCAAAGGATAAAAAGGCGACCATCAACAATAACGATGCGGTGATCAATGTCATGACCGTGCCCCGGATTAAATCGGAAGCTTTGGAGAAAGACATTTCCCCGATAAATCTCGTACAAAAATCAAGCAGCATGGCGATGACGATTCCTGGAATCAACACTTTTTGACATAACACAATCAAAAAATCAAAAATCGCAACGACAATGGGACTCCAGGCTATGAAGGAAAAGACCGCATTCAACACAACGATGATGGACATAAGAATTGGAGTGATTGACAAAAAGAAGTCACTCGCAATATTCACAATATCTCCCATTAAACTGAACGCTTCCATCACAGTTTGTCCAAGTGTCAACACGAGGACGACAATGAATAATGTATCTCCCCATTTTTTAAATTGCGGTACAAAAGCTTCTAAAATCAGAAATAAGATGGTATAAGTGATGACAAGTATGATGGATTTACCTGCAATTTTTAATGGATCGATAAAAATATTTAATAGTTCATCCATGTGAAAGCCCCTTATTGAAGCTTATCTAATATTGAGGAAAAGCTTGACAACACTTTGGCAAATTCACTGACCCAATATGTGAGCAGTACGATCCGGACCGAAAACATCACAAATTCCCCCATCGTCTCATGCTCTTGTTCATCAAAGAGCATTTTAAAAAAGATCCCTAATTGATAAAACAAGGCGGAATAGACGAGTTGAGGAACGTAGGGCACTGAATTCACATATGACAGGATTTGTCCAATTAATGGAAGTACAGATTTGGATATTAGAAAATGCAAGATGATAAAAAAGAAAATGATGGCAACGAGCGAATGAAGTTTCGGAACCGTTTCTTTGATCAGTAGCAAAATCAGTAGCAGAATTACGGCATATATGAGAATCGTCATATGTCAATTTGTCAACCACTGGAAGAATAACATGATTTCGCCAAAGAAAAGCCGTAAGAATCTGATCAGTTCTGCAGCCATATATAAATATGCGATGAAAAATATATAGAATGTAAATTCCTTCTTCCCTACCTGGTCAAAAAAAACATGCAACAGTGCGATGATGAGTCCTACTCCTGCCACCCTTAATACATCCTGTAATTCCATTTGACTCCTCCTTGTGAAAGCAATATATGAGCTTGTTCAATCAAATAGACCAATGAACATAAAAAAATGGACGTGCATTTAACACGTCCAAAAATCGTTCACCCATTTATAAAAAAAGGACGCAAACAACGCGTCCATTCAGAAGATTGAATTCCAATTAGTTGGCACGGGATACATAAGAGCCATCAGAAGTGTTGATCACTAAAATATCGCCTTCGTTCACGAAGAATGGCACTTGCACCACAAGACCCGTTTCAAGAGTCGCAGGTTTAGAACCGCCTGAAGCAGTGTCGCCTTTGATGCCCGGTTCTGTTTCAACCACTTTTAATTCAACTGTATTTGGAAGTTCAACCCCAAGGACTTCACCTTGATAAGTCATAATGAACACTTCCATGTTTTCTTTCAAGAATTTTAATTCATAATCGATTTGTTTTGCATTTAATTCAATTTGCTCATAGGACTCCATATCCATGAATACATGGGCATCCCCATTGGCATATAGATATTGCATTTTGCGGTTTTCAATCATCGCTTTTTCCACTTTTTCACCAGCGCGGAATGTTTTTTCCACTACGTTACCATTACGTAAGTTGCGCAATTTGGAGCGAACAAAAGCGGCACCTTTACCAGGTTTTACGTGTTGGAAGTCAAGTACACGGTATAATTCTCCATCTACAATGATTGTTAATCCTGTACGAAAATCGTTCACTGAAATCATGAATATTCCTCCATCATTATAAAATAATTAGTTCTTTGTCCGAATGAGTCAATCTTTCATTACCAGTCCCGGTGATGACAATGTCGTCTTCAATTCTTACTCCACCAATTTCCGGCAAGTAAACGCCTGGTTCGACCGTCACTACCATATTCGGCTCTAAAACTTGCTCGGAACGATAAGACAAGTTCGGGCCTTCATGGACTTCTAAACCAATTCCATGGCCTGTAGAATGGCCGAAAGCCTCGACATAGCCTCTTTCTGCCAAATAATCCCTTGCAATTTTGTCCGCTTCAATTCCGGTCATACCCGGCCCAATTTTTTCCAGTGCCAGCAACTGTGCTTCCAATACAACATTATACATTTCTACTAATTTCGCACTTGGTTGACCAACGGCAATGGTCCGGGTGATGTCTGAAACATATCCATTATATACGGCACCGAAATCCAGCGTGACAAAATCACCTTTCTCAATGACTTTGTCCGTCGCTACTCCATGAGGCAAAGCGCTTCGAAGACCACTCGCCACGATGGTATCGAAAGAGGAAGATGTTGCACCCTGTTTGCGCATGAAAAATTCCAACTCATTCGATACTTCCAGCTCGGTTACGCCAGGTTTAATGAATGTTAAAATGTGTGAAAATGCGGCATCGGCAATTTCACATGCAACCTTTATAATCTTAATCTCTTCATCGGTCTTAATCAAGCGGATTTTTTCAATTAAACCGGATAATGGAACAAGTTCCACATTCAGCTGTTTTTGATATGCTTCATATTCTCCGTAAGTGACGTGATCTTTTTCAAAAGCTAATGTTTTGATTTTCCACTCATCCACAATTTTCGCTACTTCCTTTAGTATGGAAGCTTCCTGTTGAATAATGCGGAAATTTTTCACTTGTTTTTTTGCCTGTTCCGTATAGCGGAAATCCGTAATGAACACCGCATCATTTTTAGATACGATGGCTGCTCCGCTCGTTCCGGTAAACCCCGTCATATAACGCCGGTTGTACGGATTGGTGATAAGCAATGCATCCACTTGATGGTTTTCCAGTTCTTTTCTCAATTTTTCGAGCCTGTTCATAACATTATCCTTCCTTATCCTTGTAGAAACTTGCGCAATGCGAGTTCATATCCGAATGTTCCAAGTCCACAGATTTGGCCGACACATTCGGCCGCAAGCAGGGATTTGTGACGAAATTCTTCCCTTTTATGTATATTGGAAATATGAACTTCAATAACCGGAACCTTCACGCTTGCAATGGCATCCCGCAATGCGATGCTCGTATGGGTGTAAGCGCCCGGGTTAAACACGATTCCTTCGATGCCTGTATCTTCTGCTTCATGAATCCAATCAATCAGATCCCCTTCATGATTGGACTGTTTGAACTCAATCTCCGCATCAAATTCTTTTGCCAATTTCACACAACGCTCTTTTACATCATCCAATGTTTCAGTTCCGTATATTTCAGGCTCCCTTTTGCCCAAACGGTTCAGATTTGGTCCGTTTAACACTAATAGTTTCATGTACACTTCCCCTTTTTTAGAGAAAAATCCCACTTTTATTTTATCATAGACTCCTTGTACGGCAACCTATTTCGTTCCAATTGGGCTTGATGGTGGAAAGAAGCTGTTTCAAATAAAAACCTTGCTGTCATTACGACCATTACAATGAAAGGAATGGACAATTTTTTAAACGAATATAATTCAGCCGGCAAATCGTATATGATCCATTCCACAATGATGGCAAAAAGGCTGCCAATGACAAGGGAAGTGATAAACGGTGGCACATTATGAACATATTGCATAATCAAATACAGGATGAAATTGACGACGAAAATAACCACCGCCAGAAAAAGCCAGCTGATGAACGGGTGGCTTTCTTCAAAAAGTTGATACTTTTTCGAAAAACCGATCGGGTTCCATTCAATGAATTTGAATAAGGATAACATCTTTAAACTCAATGTCAGAAAGATCGATCCGAATAAACTTGTAATGAATGCTAAAAACAGCACGTTATCCACTCCTTTTTTTATACATTTTTGCCAATATGAAATTAACATATGCGTAACCGTAGTACATTTGCTGAAAATTTAGTACAATAAAAAAGTTAGTAGAAGAAATATTGTTAGAGAGTGGTGTCAGCATTGAGCAATCAAACACCTGTTTATGGAGGACAAGCACTCTTGGAGGGTGTCATGTTCGGGGGAAAAGAACATACCGTTTCCGCCATTCGCCGGAACGATCAATCCATTGAATATTATTATGCGAAAAAAGTGTCAAAACCTTGGATGCAAAAATTGAAAAAAATCCCGTTAATTCGGGGGAATATCGCCATCATTGAATCGGCAGGAATCGGTTCGAAACATTTGCAATTCTCCAGTGACCGTTATGATGTGGAACCGGGGGAAGAGCAGGAAGGCCAGGAATTTTCAAAACTGGAAATGATTTTTGGCGTAGCCATTGTCGGAGTTCTCTCATTTTTATTCGGCAAATTTGTTTTTACATTAGTTCCAGTATTTCTGGCTGAATTGTTTTCGCCATGGATTTCGGGAAAATATCCGCAAATCTTTTTGGAAACGGGCATTAAACTCGTTTTGCTTCTCCTTTATTTATATTTGATCTCATTAACGCCGATTATTCGCCGGGTGTTCCAATACCATGGAGCGGAACACAAAGTCATCAATTGTTATGAAAACGGGCTTGAATTGACGGTTGAAAACGTCCAAAAACAATCCAGACTGCATTACCGTTGCGGCTCCAGCTTCATTTTATTTACGGTCATTATCGGGATGTTCATTTATTTATTCTTCCCTGTCGACCCATTATGGTTCCGGGTGGTCATCCGAATCTTGTTGATCCCTGTCGTTTTGGGCGTTTCTTATGAAGTATTGCAATTTACGAATTCTTTAAGGGGAATTCCGGTATTGCGCTATTTGGGCTACCCTGGATTATGGTTGCAGTTATTGACGACGAAAGAACCGGAAGATGAAATGGTGGAAGTATCCATCGCTTCATTCAAAAAACTCCACGAAATAGAAAAAAATCCGGAAATCGCGATGCAGTTGCATCATGATTGATAAAAAAGGCTTAGAAGCTGAAATTCCTCCGCTTCTAAGCCTTTTAATATATCAAGTGATTTGCTGCTTATCAGATGAAAAACTTTATAAAAGTTTTCCTGGATTCAAAATGCCTTTCGGATCGAGCGCCTGTTTGATCGCGCGCATCACTTGCAACGCATTTTTATGTTCCATCTCCTGATAAATTTTTTTGCCAACCCCAACACCATGTTCCCCCGTGCATGTACCGCCGCGTTTGATGGCATCCGTTACAATCAATTCATTGAATTGTTTCGCCCGGGCTACTTCTTCTTCATCATCAAGATCAATCATAATGCATGCATGATAGTTGCCATCGCCCACATGGCCCAATAAACCGCCGTGAATGTTCAACTCTTTTAATAAAGAACGGGCGTAATCGATGCTGTTTGCGAGTTCATTGATCGGCACGCAAACGTCCGTCGTCATGAGCTTGCGGCCAGGAAAGGCATGTTTGTAAGCATAAGCCAAATTATGCCGTGCATGCCACAACGTGTTCCGTGCCGCCGTATCCTTTTCAAATTGAATCTCTTCGCAGTCATATTCTTTCAACACTTCTTTGGCAAATTCGATATCGCTTTGAAGGCCCGCTTCATTACCTTGGAACTCTAAAAATAGAGTCGGCGCTTCTACATAATTGGTTTCGCTGTGTTTATTCACCACTTGGATGGATTCCGCATCGACGAATTCCACCCGTCCAATTGGAATGCCTGCCTGTTTGAGAGCTGTCACTGCTTGCACCGCTTCATGAGTGGATTTGAACACCGCCCGTCCAGCCACTTCAAACTCAGGGATGCCGTACACTTTCAATGTAAGTTCCGTAATGCAACCCAAAGTTCCTTCCGAGCCCACAAAGAGACCATTCAAATGTAAGCCGGAAGAGGATTTTCTCGCTTTGCTGCCTGTGTGGATGATGTCGCCGTTTGCCAGCACCACCTCCAAATCCAAGACTTGGTCACGCATGACCCCGTATTTTACGGCCGTTGTTCCGCTGGCATTCGTTGCGGCCATTCCGCCCAATGTTGCATCCGCACCCGGATCCACGGAGAAAAATAAACCGTACTTTTTCAATTCCTTATTCAATTGCAAACGCCGAACACCTGGTTGCACCCGGATAATGAAGCTCTCCGGATCAATTTCAAGTATTTGGTTCATTTCATTGAAGTCGATGGAAATGCCGCCTTCATACGGAATCACATGTCCTTCCAAACTGGAACCTGCCCCAAAAGGTGTCACAGGCACCTCGTATGCATTGGCGATTTTTAAAATTTTGCTCACTTCTTCCGTCGTATGAGGAAACACGACAATGTCAGGCAAAGCCGGGGTGTGGTAAGACTCATCTTGACCATGGAGTTGCCGAACCGTTTCATTGGTCGTCACTTGTTCTTTCGATAAAAAGGTGAGCAGTTGCCGTTCGATTTCTTTATAATCTTTCATATTATTTCCTCCCTTGTAAACTAGTTTTATCACAAATAAACTTTTTGTGGAAATAAAATGATATGAAAAAATTAAAAACTTTTTTAAAAAAAATTTTTGCCGAAAAACCCCTTATGATCAGCAAATAATTGGAGGATAAGGAAGAAAAATATACTCAATCAGTACACTTGGATTCCTGCAAACGATAAACCAGGTAAAAGCTATTACAAAACCGGACCAAGTCGTGATGATTGGAGAAGTTTTCAATAAAAAAAGCAGAAAGAAGTTCTCTTCCTGCCTTTTTATATAGGAGTTGTTAATAACCACAAAACGGTTAAAACGGCCATTATTCCTAAAACAACAAATAAAATTTTTTTCACAACATCCCCTCCGGATTCACTGATTATTGTCATCTATTTCCATGATCAATTTTTACGATTAAAACGTACCAAAGTTTCATTTTGGGAATATTTTATTGTCATTTTTGATTTCTGAATTCAACACCACCATCTCTCCTATTCCGGAATCATTAAAGTTTAATCGCAAATCCTCTCTATAAGGAGTTGCATCTTTGCTTTTGTTTTTTAAACATAAAAATCCCCCTTTAGACCATTGAAATCTAAAGGGGGATTTATATCGGCTCTATAATATTTGGTGTTGGTGAGTATAAACCAGCACCAATTTTTTTGAACAAAAAAAAATGAGACAGTGACAAAACTCTGGTAAAATGTAATCGCCAAAACACATTTTCCAAAGGAGTTGTGTCACATGTCTCACCATCATTCTATACGAAACCTACTCAATATAAAAGACAAAAATATCACATTTGATGAAAATTTTTGTGCAGAAGAACTCATTAAAGGGGTCCAATCAAAAGTCTTTTATGGCCAATTAACTTACCAACCAAAAGCGTGCTATGCTTGTGGACATGTCTTTGATGATCAAATCATTAAACACGGTTTTAAAACGTCTCTCATTAAAATGCCTAGTGTTTCAGGTTTTCATACCTACTTAAAATTGCGTAAACAGCGTTATTTCTGTAAACATTGTCATTCCACGTTTACTTTAAAAACGAGCGTCGTGGCTAAAAACTGTTGTATTTCCAACAATACCAAAGTATCGATTGCTTTAAACGCCAAAGATAAAATCTCCGAAAAAGATATTGCCATCAAACACAATGTATCTCATGCCACTGTCAGTAGAGTCATTGACAGCTTTTATAGCTACTATCAACCAAATGTTCACTACCTTCCAAAGCATTTGTGTTTTGATGAGTTTAAATCAGTGAAATCCGCAGCTGGAGCGATGTCCTTTATTTTCTGTGACTCTGAAACGGGGGAGATGGTGGATATCGTGGAGGACCGGAGATTACATGTCCTCAAAGAGTATTTCTTACGGTATTCCAAGAAGGCGAGAGATGCGGTAAAAACGATTGTCATCGATATGTACAGCCCTTATATTTCCTTAATCCAAGAAGTTTTCCCTAAAGCGGAAATCATACTCGACAAATTCCATATCCTCCAACTATTTAGCAGAGCTTTAAACAAAACGCGCATCAACGTCATGAATCGGGATAAAAAGAATTACAATAAATTGAAAAAATACTGGAAGCTCCTTCTGAAAGATCAAACAAAACTTGATTATAAGAACTATAAATATCATCGTTGCTTTAAAAAGCATATGTGTGAGGTGGAGATTCTCCACTATCTCATTGATTTAGATTCTGAATTAAAAGCGTCCTATGAGTTATACCAATACGTTCGCCATTGCATCAAAACCAAAGACTTTGAGCTCCTAAAGAAAACATTAGAGAATAAACAAAATATCGTTTCCAGCTATATGAAAACCGCCATCAAGACAATCAACAAATACATCAATTACATGGAGAATACGTTGAAATATGATTATAGCAACGGCATTTTAGAGGGGATTAATAACAAAATCAAAGTGATTAAACGCATTTCTTTCGGTTATCGATCCTTCTATCACTTTAGAAACCGAATATTCATTACCCAAAACTTAGCGAAAATAAAAACAGCTTAGGGGAACCTCGAATTTCCCCTAAGCCATCCGATTACATATTACCAAATAATGTCACTAAAATTTATTCACCAACACCATTTGACAAAGAACCTTTATATCTTGGAGTTTTTTCTAATGATTCAAGTTATTACAATCCACATTTCAATTGGGCGCCACAAACGGTACATGTGTTGCATCCACCAATTTCTTCCACCGTACCTTGACGGCAGACAGGGCATGTATCGCCCACTTCCGAACCGATATTCACATTTGTTTGTTGAAGCGGCGCAATCGTTTCAACTAGCACAACCGGTTTTTCAATTTTTTCGTCTTCCAATTCCTCAAATGTTAACTGTTCTTCATGCGTCATTTCCGCTTTTAATGTCAATACTTGGGAATCACGGCTGCCATCCACGTAAACCGTTCCGCCTTTGGCTCCACCTTTGTATAGGCGTTCGTACACTTTTTGCACTTGTTCCACCGTATATCCTTTTGGCGCGTTCACCGTTTTGGAGATGGACGAATCCACCCAACGTTGGATGATGCATTGCACATCCGCGTGAGCTTCCGGTGTCAAATCCATTGCCGTCACAAACCAATGCGGCAAATTGTGTTCATCTACTTCAGGATGCGCTCTCAAGTATTCTTGGACGATTTCCGCCTTCACTTCGATGAATTTTCCTAAACGGCCGGAACGATAGTAAGTGAAGGAGAAGTAAGGTTCCAAACCGGTTGCCACTCCCACCATTGTACCTGTTGATCCGGTTGGCGCAACCGTAAGCAGGTGGGAATTGCGGATGCCGTGTTCGAGCACCCCTTGACGAATATGTTCAGGCATGCGTTTCATGTAGCCTGTATTGATGAAAGCTTCTCGTAAACGTTTTGTTTCTTCTTCCGTCTCTCCTACCAAGAATGGGAAGCTGCCACGTTCTTTTGCCAGTTCAATGGAGGTTTCATAAGCGGTTGTTGCAATCGTTTCGAACACTTTATCAACCAGCTCATTTCCTTCTTTTGAACCGTATTCTTTTTCACAGTAAATGAGCAAATCAGCGAGTCCCATTACACCCAGACCGACACGTCGCTCTCCAAGAGCCTGTTTGCGGTTTTCTTCAAGGAAATACGGCGTTGCATCGATGACGTTGTCTTGCATGCGGACGCCGATACGCACCGTTTCTTTCAACGCTTCAAAATCGACTGTTTTTTGGTCTTTCAATGCAAAGTTCGCCAAATTGATGGCCGCCAAGTTACATACGGAATATGGCGCCAGTGGCTGTTCACCGCATGGATTTGTTGCCACCACTTTTTGGCCGTAAGCGCGGGCATTCGTCATTTCATTTGCATTATCAATGAAGAAAATGCCAGGCTCAGCTGCATAAGTCGCACAAATGTTGATGAGTTTCCAAAGCTCTCTCGCGCGGATTTTCCGGTAAGTGCGCACCCGGTAACCGAGAGCTTCCCACTCTCTCACGTCCCCGATTTTATGCCATTTTTCATTGTAGATGGCCATTTCTTCCGGCGTATATGTTTCCACATCCGGGAATCGAAGCGGATATTCTTCGTCTTTTTCCACCGCTTCCATAAAATCATTGGTAATTGTGACGGAGATGTTCGCTCCTGTTAAGAAGTCCGGATTGTGTACGCTGTATGTTCCGCCATCGCGCAATTTCGCTTCCGCTTCTTTGATGACCGCCTCGCTGAATCCTCCCAAGCCGGGGATGTTTTTGTAGTTGACAATTCCTTGGTACATCGCTTCTTCAAGAGGAGTCAATGGCGTGAATTTCAATTTTTCTTTTGCATGGCGAATGATGGATTCATCTTCCATGTTTTCAATCAAATAACGCAAAATGCGCGGATTTTGCATTTTGGAAATGATGAATTCCACAATATCCGGATGCCAGTCGGCAAGCATAATCATTTGGGCTCCACGCTGGTTGTTACTCGTTCATCATGAACGGGGATGGTCATTTCTGCCATCCTCTCATGCTTTCGCATGAGATCAGACTATATCATCAAAGAGGAAAATTCTTCATATTTACGATAAAGTTTCAGGTCTCCATATTCATAAAGTTTTTTATAAATTGCTTTGAGATCCTTGATACTACTAATTCATAACAACCTTGTTTTGGTGTTATTGCATTGACATTTTTAGCATAGCCGTATGATTTTTTCCTCTTTGTCTCGTGCCCCATAACCACGTTGCCTTCGATTATGGTTTACTCTTTCCATAGCACCCGTTATAAGTACCACCTTGTATTAGATACTTTTTATTATTGTTTGGAGTGCCGTAGGAAATTTCAATAGTCGTTGAACGTTCATCTCCGTTTCCAGAGATGCTTCGCTGCTGATTGCCCAATCCTTGCCCTTTTCAAACCATCACGCTTGCCGTTGCCAGCTACGTTGTGGTGTGCAAGGCTCTAAGGGTGTTCCAGCAATTCACGAGATTTTAATCCCGCCATGGTCTTAACGGGATCCACCTTGTTCAACAAGATGGGTCAATTTCGCAATGTCATCAAGCCATGATACAGAACCGCTCGATCTTCCGTTAACCCCTCTTGCAAGTGTGTTGCGCGGTCTTAGTGTTGAACCGTTCGTACCGACACCGCCGCCCCGGCTCATAATTTCCATAACTTTTTTGCGATGTTCGCTGATTCCTTCACGGCTGTCAGGAACGAAAGGCATCACATAGCAGTTGAAATATGTAACTTGTTTTCCGGATCCTGCACCGTAAAGAACACGTCCAGCTGGCACAAATTTTAAAGAAGCCAATTGCTCATAAAATTTTTGGAACCATTCGCTGCGTTTTTCTTCTGTTTCCTCAACGGCAGCCAAACCGGTTGCGTTTCGTTTCGCGATTTGTTCATAAAAAATTTCAAGCGGTTTTTCTATGATATCAAGGGATCGAACAATGATGCCCGTTTCTTGTTCTTTCGGATCGTCGAGCACATTTCGGTACTCTTCTTCAATCAAAATTTCCGCTTTATTTTCTTTCCAATCGATTGATTGGATATAACCTAAACCGCGGGCTGGAAATTTTGGATCTTCCTTAATGGTTAATACAACAAAATCGCCTGGTTTTAACGTCTTTTTTTCCGTATCCTTGAAGGAATATCGGTCAATCATGACAAGTCTCGAAACACCTTTATGCGTCACATGCATGTCCGGCGTAATCGGGTGAACTTGCGGGAATTGTTCAATATCTTTGTTCAATTGATCAATGAGGATGGTCGTATACGAATCTATCATTACCATCTGCCAGCCTCCCTTAGCACATATATAATTTAACTATCATTACCCTATACAAAAACAATAAAACACAATATATTGTATGTCCAACAAAACGAACATACAATATATTGTTTCGTTCTGCTACTTAGAAAAGATTACCTCATAACCAAAATCGATTCAAGGGGTTGACAAATAATAATTTCTATGAATCCTAGAAATTTCTATGTTTGTAGCGGAATATTAAATTTTAGTCACATTTTTTGAAGGATAATTTTTGATTACTTTCTAAAATTCCATTCATCATTTGCATACTTTTCTTCTTCCAATTTTCTCACATATCCCTTTTGTTCTTCAGTCAGTTCATATGGGATCAATTCTATTTGCAAAGCTTCTTCAAAACCTTTTTTGAAGGCATGGATGCATTCCTCAATGGTGATGCGCCGTGTTGTTAAACGGTTGATTGCAACGGCTCTTTCCGGCAATTGTTTGCGCATCCGCTCTTTTGCCTCTTCGGAAGGGAAATTGAACAGAGACAACAGCTTGTCCTCATCGAGATCCAATAAAATCGCACCGTGCTGCAAAACGACGCCCTTTTGTCTAGTTTGCGCACTTCCAGCGACTTTTTTCCCTTCCACAACAAGTTCATACCAACTAGGCGCATCGAAACAAACGGCACTTTTCGGCTTTTTCAATGCATCTTGTTTTTCTTCCGTATCAGGGATGCTGAAATAAGCATCCAATCCCAAATTGTGGAACCCTTTCAACAAACCTTCGCTCAAAAAACGGTAAGCTTCTGTTACGGTTTCAGGCAGGTTCGGATATTGCTCCGTCACGATGATGCTGTACGTCAATTCGCTGTCGTGCAATACGGCCCGTCCGCCAGTCGGTCTTCGGACAAACCCGATATTCTGTTCTTCCAACGCTTCCAAATTGATGTCCTTCGCTTTTTGGAAATAACCGATGGAAAGTGTCGGCGGATTCCATTGATAAAACCGGATCACCGGCGGGATTTCATTTTTGCTGTGAAAATCAAGCAACGCTTCGTCCAATGCCATATTATAAGACGGACTGCATGGTCCTGAATTAATAAAATACCATTTCGTTTTCATTCGTTTCCCACCTCACAACTTTCTCATTGTATCAAACTGAATGGACGAATGCCACTTTCTTATTTATAATGTTCTATGTAAATAGAAAGGAGAAATTTTGAAGTGGCGACAGTATTATATACAATTGCAATCATTCTAGGAGTCATCATTATCTATGTGGTTGTCAGCTCATTCCGTTTGAAAAAGGCTGTCACAAATTTGACGCAGGAGGAATTCATCAAAGGATACCGCAAAGCCCAACTGATTGATGTTCGGGAAGCGAAGGAATTCGAATCGGGACATATCCTGGGAGCACGCAACATTCCTTTCACCCAATTGCGTCAACGTTACAAAGAAATTCGTCCGGATCTTCCTGTATATTTATATTGCCAAAATATGACGAGAAGTTCACGGGCAGCGCTTTTCCTGAAGAAAAAGGGCTATAACCAGCTTTATCAACTTCAAGGCGGTTTTAAAACTTGGACAGGAAAAGTGAAAACGAAAAATTAAAATTTTGTACTTAATTTCTATTTCGTTTAACTTTTAAAAATTTTTAATGATAACTTTTTGCCATTTTTATTTTTCAAAATCTCTCAATAAAAAGAGGCTGGGACATAACTAATAAAATGAACGAGCTGCAAAAAGATTTTTTGTAAAAAATTGATTGGAGTGACGGGGCGAGTTTCTGTCGCGCACGCTTAGTCGCAAAGCAAAAGCTTTCCTGCGACGAGCCCTCTCGAGACCCCGCAGGAGCGAAGGATTGAGCTCCGAGGAGGCTCGAGCCCAATGTCATCAACTTAACGTTACATTTAATGGAAAATAATATTTAATTTAACTTTTATAAAATTAGGTAATAAGCCTCTTGTAATTTTAAAAAGGCCACCAAAATCGTTTTAGAATCCAATTTTTGGTTAATAAAACGAGGATGGTGGTTTTTTTGAAAACAAAAAGTACTTTTTTAGGGGCAATTGAGATTACTCGAAAGTTGCTGAATGATGTGATGTTTATGCTTGAATCTCGGACAAAAGAAACGTATTTTACACGAAAAGAAAAGAAGTTAAATTTTAAAAATACTATTCTATTTAGCTTAAACTTTGTTAAAAAGAGCCTCCAAATTGAACTTGACGACTTTTTCGACAAATTTAATTTATCAGAAATTAGTATTTCCAAACAAGGCTATTCAGCCGCACGAAAAAAGATTTCTCCTCTCGCTTTTGTAAAACTTACAAAAGCGATTGTGAATTGGTATTATGAAGAAAATTCCTTTAAAACTTATCGTGGATTTAGACTTTGCGCAATCGATGGAAGTGTGCTCCAAATTCCTGATACTGAGGAGCTTCGAAATTATTTTGGGTATGGAAAAAATCATAAGACAAGTTATGCAAGAGCTAGTGCCTCTTGTATTTACGATCTTGAGAATGGAATCATTATTACTTCTAGAATCAATCCATATAAGGTAGCTGAGCGAGATAGTGCAAAGGATATGATTGAAGAACTCGTACAAATTGGATTAAAAAATGATCTTTTTTTATTTGATCGAGGGTATCCATCGAGAGATTTTATTGCCTATTTAGATGCCCTTGGTATCAAATATGTGATGCGATGTCAAAAAAATACGATAAAGGAAATTGTCGAAGCGAAAGATGCTGATCAAAACATTCATATAATACATAGGAAACAAGTGATTACTGCTCGTGTAGTTAGATTCCCACTGGATTCTGGCACGGAAGAAATACTTGTCACAAATTTAACCGAGGAAGAGTTTGATATCTCTGAGTTTAAATCTCTTTATTTTAAACGCTGGGGAATTGAAACAGAATATAATGATGTGAAAAATAAAATCGAAATAGAAAATTTCACGGGTAGTTCGAAAATCGCAATTGAACAAGATTTCTATGCATCAATATATTTATCGAATATGGTCAGTTTATTGAGAAATGATGCCAATGAAACAATTAATGAGGAGAGTAAGAAAAAAAGACGAAAACATGATTATCAAGTAAACACAAATATCTTAATAGGAAAATTAAAAGATAGGATGGTTCACTTATTATTAGAAGATTGTCCAATCAAAAGAGAGAGAATGTTTACAAAAATCATGAAAGTGATTATAAGAAATAAGACACCTATTCGGTTTGGGAGAAGCTACCCACGAAGGAATGGTCTGTCCTCAACAAAGTATCCCCTAAACCAAAAAAGGTGTCTATAAACAATACGTAGGATAAATATAACCTATTTGTTTATTAAATGTAAATAAATTAGGGGCTTAAAAAAATAAAAATTTAAGCCCCGGGCATCCTATTGCCTTTTTTAGCCGATTTTAGAAAATTATCAACACTTTGTAGGTTGAATAGTATTTTTAAAAGTAGACAACCAGATGGTTGCCTACTAACTGTAAATTATTGGTTGTATAAGTTTCTGACATTGGGCTCGAGCCGGGCCCGCGGAAAGCGTCCCCGGAACGGAAATCAATTTTCTTCAATTATCAAAAAAGAGGCTGGGACATAACTAATAAAATGAACGAGCTGCAAAAAGAATTTTTTGTAAAAAATTGATATCGTAGAAAATTGATAGGAGTGACGGGGCGAGTTTCTGTCGCGCACGCTTAGTCGCAAAGCAAAAGCTTTCCAGCGACGAGCCCTCTCGAGACCCCGCAGGAGCGAAGGTGTGAGCTCCGAGGAGGCTCGAGCCGGGCCCGCGGAAAGCGTCCCCGGAACGGAAATCAATTTTCTTCAATTATCAAAAAAACACCATTTTCTCACGGGAGAAAATGGTGTTTTTTATCTTTTGTCCCAGCCTCTTTTTATCTTTTGTCCCAGCCTCTTTTTTTATTATTGCTTTTGATAACGCAAAACCGGATGTCTTGCAGCCTGCGTTTCATCCAGGCGGCTTACAACCGTTGTATGCGGTGCTTCTTGAACGATCGAAGGATTCTCCTCCGCTTCTTTTGCAATTTGAATCAGCGCATCACAGAAAGCATCCAACGTTTCCTTTGATTCGGTTTCCGTCGGCTCAATCATCATTCCTTCTTCCACAATCAACGGGAAGTAGATTGTCGGTGGATGGTAGCCGAAATCAAGAAGACGTTTCGCAATATCCAACGTGCGGACACCCAGTTTTTTCTGACGGCGTCCGGATAGAACGAATTCATGTTTGCAATGGCGATCATATGGCAGGTCGAAATATGGCGAAAGTCTTCTCATCATGTAATTCGCATTTAATACGGCATACTCTGTCACCAATTTTAATCCTTCCGGACCCATGGAGCGAATATACGCATAGGCACGCACATTGATGCCGAAGTTGCCGTAGAATGGTTTAACCCGGCCGATGGATTGCGGACGGTCGTAATCGAAATGGAACGTGCCATCTTCTTTTTTCACAAGCACCGGTTTTGGCAAGAATGGGATTAGATCTTTTTTCACGCCAACCGGACCGGAGCCTGGACCTCCCCCACCGTGCGGGCCAGTAAAGGTTTTATGCAAGTTCAAGTGAACGCAGTCAAATCCCATATCGCCAGGGCGCGCTTTGGACATAACCGCATTCAAGTTGGCTCCATCATAGTATACTTTCCCGCCGACGCTATGAACAATTTCGGCAATCTCGACAATATGTTCTTCAAACAAACCGAGCGTGTTCGGATTTGTCAACATGAGAGCCGCTGTATCTTCCCTGACGACACGGCGCAAATCTTCCAAGTCGACCAATCCGTTTTCATCGGATTTCACCGTAATGATTTCGAATCCGGCAACTGCAGCGCTGGCAGGGTTCGTACCATGAGCAGAGTCCGGTACAATCACTTTGTTCCGGTGCCCTTCCCCATTCGCTTCATGATAGGCACGGATCAACATCAACGCCGTCCATTCACCATGGGCGCCGGCAGCAGGTTGCAATGTCACTTCATCCATGCCGGTAATTTCTTTTAAAGCCGTTTGCAGTTCATACATCAATTCCATTGCCCCTTGCACTGTAGATTCATCCTGCAATGGATGAATGTTTGCAAATCCGGAGAAACGGGCAACTTCTTCATTTATTTTCGGATTGTATTTCATTGTGCATGAGCCCAGCGGATAAAACCCGGAATCCACACCATGATTGCGGCGGGACAGCGCAGTGTAGTGGCGCATAATATCCAATTCAGACACTTCCGGAAGCTCGGCCGGCTCTTCACGCAAATATTCTTGCGGAATCAATTCGGATAATTCCACTTCGGGCACATCCAATTCCGGCAAGCTGTAACCGATGCGGCCTTCTTTTGATAATTCAAAAATGAGCGGTTGATTTTCGTTATGCATTGTAAGCCCCCATTTCTTGCACGAGTTGGTCAATTTCTTCTTTCGTACGCAATTCTGTTACGGCAATCAGTACATGGTTCTCAAGATGCGGATAGTCGCGGCCCAAATCATAGCCGCCAATGATGCCTTTTTCCAATAATTTTTGATTGATCTCACTCACCGGCTTATTCACTTTCACAACGATTTCGTTAAAATGAGCCCCTTGGAACGGAACCGTGAATCCTGCTTTCTCAAATGCCGTTTTTGCATAACGAGTTTTTACAATATTTTGCTTCGCCATCTCTTGGATGCCGCGTTTGCCTAAAGCCGTCATGGCAACAGAAGCGGCAAGGGCAAGCAAGGCTTGGTTGGAACAGATATTTGAAGTCGCTTTTTCCCGGCGAATATGTTGTTCACGGGCTTGCAACGTCAACACGAAACCGCGCCGTCCGTCCTGGTCCACCGTTTGTCCGACCAAACGTCCAGGAACTTTGCGCATTAATTTTGACGTTGTGGCAAAATAACCGCAATGCGGCCCTCCGAAACTTTCAGGAATTCCGAACGGTTGCACATCTCCAACCGTAATATCCGCACCCAATTTTCCAGGAGGTGTTAAAACGCCTAATGCCAGCGGGTTGGCTGATACAATGAATAATCCTTTCGCTTCATGGGCCATTTCGCCAATTTTTTTAATGTCTTCAATTTGGCCGAAGAAGTTTGGATATTGCACCATAATCGCGGCTGTTTGTTCATCGATCAATTCTTTCAACGCTTCAATATCTGTGACGCCATCCTTGGTTGGCACTGTCACCACTTCAATGGATTGGCCATAGGCATAAGTTTTCACGACTTCACGGTATTCCGGATGAATAGCTTCAGACACTAAAAGTTTTTTCCGTCTAGTGGAACCGGCGGCAAGCATTCCCGCCTCTGCAAGAGCCGTTCCCCCATCATACATGGACGAGTTGGCCAAATCCATTCCCGTCAATTCCGCAATCATTGTCTGGAATTCAAAAATTGCCTGTAATTCCCCTTGTGAAATTTCCGGTTGATATGGCGTATAAGCGGTATAGAATTCCGAACGGGAAATGACATGATCAACAATGGCAGGTTTATAGTGATTGTATACACCTGCGCCCAAAAATGAAACAGCTGATTCCGTATTCGTATTTTTATCTGCTAATGCTTTCAGTTCTTTCAATAATTCAGATTCAGATACTGCCTCTTTAATATTGTAAAGCCCTTTAAAACGCACCTCTTCTGGAATGTCCGCAAATAAATCGTCAATGCTTTCCACTCCAATGGTAGCGAGCATTTCCTGTTTGTCCTGTTCCGTCATTGGAAGATATCGATGCTTCATTTTTTGACCTCCATTAATTATTTTTCCCGTTTATAAAAAGGTTTCGGCACCACTTGCGCTTTTACCTTCTTATTCCGGATTTCCACATCCACTTCTGTGCCCAAATCAGCATATTGGCTATCCAACAGGGCTAATCCCAAATTCCGTTTTGTGGAAGGTACTTGTGTTCCGGTTGTTACAACGCCGATTTCTGCGTCACCTTTAAAGACTTTATAGCCATGGCGAGGAATACCTTTTTCAATCATTTCAATGCCGACAAGTTTTCTTGAAAGCCCTTGTTCCTTTTGTTTGATCAGCGCTTCCTTGCCGATAAAATCCGACTCTTTTTGAAGTTTCACCGCAAATCCGATGCCTGCTTCAAGAGGTGAGATGGATTCAGATAATTCTTGCCCATAAAGCGGCAGACATGCTTCAAAGCGCAATGTGTCACGGGCGCCAAGACCACACGGAATGAGTCCATCCTCTTTTCCGGCCCCTAAAATTTTATGCCACAGTGCCACAATCGCTTTCGGCTCCCCATATAGTTCAAACCCGTCTTCTCCTGTATAACCGCTGCGGGAAAGCAATACCGGATAGCCGCCAATCGTTGCGGAAGCTTTGAAATGGAATGGTTTTATTTCTTTCAACTCTTCCTCCGTCAGTGTTTGCAATATTTTTTCTGAAAGCGGCCCTTGAAGAGCAATCATGGCATATTCATCGGATTTGTTTGTAATATCCACTTCGCCTTGGGCATGCTTTTTCAGCCATTCAAAATCTTTCTCAATATTCGCAGCATTCACTACAAGCAGATACTGATCATTTCCAAGGTTGTATACGATTAAATCATCAACAACCCCGCCATTTTCATAGCACATTACATTGTATTGTGCGCCACCTACAGGGATTTTTGAGATGTCATTGGATAATATTTTTTGCAGGAACCCGAGCGCATCTTTCCCTTCGACAATGATTTCTCCCATATGGGATACGTCAAATAGTCCTGCTCGTTTTCTTACAGCTTCATGTTCTTCTTTGATCGATGAAAATTGGACAGGCAGTTCCCATCCTCCAAAGTCAATGGTTTTCGCACCATATTTGGCATACTCGTCAAATAATGGTGTTCTTTTTAATTCTCCCATCAAGAAACCTCCCTTTACTGGATCCTCTTTAAAAGCTCATTAATTAATATAGGTAAAAAAGGACAGAAAATCCCCTTGTTTTAGGAATTCTCTGTCCTTTCACCTGAAAGTTACACCTACTGTAAAAGCAGGCTTTCCCCTTGGGTGGCTGAAAAATCAGCGCTCTCCAGAGTTGCGTCCCGTACGAGTCTTTTTGCCTGAGAGATTCATAGTTCCCCTACTTGCTCCTTCGGCGACGTAAACACGTTCTCTCCCCGCACAATCATCCGCCATTATCAAGTTGAACAATCATTATATCTTTGCCAATATCCTAACATTGAACAGGATGTAAGGCAACATTTTTTTAAAATCCTGTATAAAAAGCGAACATTTTTCAAATATAATTTATGTTCATTCGCCTTTCAAACGGTTCACTTGGAATGCCATGTAATTTACCACTTGACGGATTGTTCGATTATGCGTAAAGACGCGGATATGGGCTGCTCTTTTATAAAATTTTCTTCTGTAATAAAATAGTCGTTCCAGCTCTTTTTTTGTCGAACGTTGGGCGATCGGGCGATTTTTATCATTTTTGATCCGGTTGTAAATATCTTCAAAAGGAGCATCCAGAAAGAAAACGAGGCCTGTCCTTCTCATGATTTCCCGGTTTTCCGGTCTCATCGCAACCCCGCCGCCAGTGGCAATAATACAAGCTTCATCCCGGAAATTTCTCAAAAATTCCGTTTCGAGATTCCGAAAATGCTCCTCTCCGTATTTTTCTAAAATTTCAGGAATCGGCATCCCCTGTTGCCTTACAATCTCTTTATCCATATCATAAAAGGGCATCCGCAATACATAGCTTAATTGGCGTCCAATTGCACTCTTTCCGCATCCCATGAATCCTACCAAATATATTTTTCTCATTTTTGACACCTTTCTACACAAAACTCCCAGTTATCGATTCAATAAGTTAATCGTAGCACGAACATTGACGTTTTCCAATGAATTAATGATTGAAAATTGCGTTAAATAGGATGTGCTGTAAAACATTACAAAAGACATTACAAAAAATAGCAGCAGGATGGCGATGGGATACATAACTCCTTTTTCATTTTTTATATTGGACAAATAACGTTCTCTCCTTCTCTATTCCATTCAAAAACCTGACTTTCACTGTCAACAGGTTGTCCGAGATGACAAACTCGGCATTTTGAATTCCAATAAGCAACGGCACATATCCCTGCCCGTTTACTTGCAGCCGGATGACATCTGAAATCTTGTTAATTTTGAGGGTTTTCGATGGTGATTCGACTATGTATAAAGAATTTGCCATCCAATAAACATCCTCGATATCAATCAAATATTGTTGAAAATCCTGTATAAAAATTTCCCATTTTATCTGTTCGTCCGCAAGAAAGGTATCGTTCCATTGTTGTATCAATAAATATATGGCCAATATGAGCTGGGCGAGCAGGGTGAAAGTCAGCAGATGAAAAAGCGCCTCAATCAGTGTAAAGCCGTTTCTATTGTTTCGTACTCTCCATTGGCATCGATGCATTTCAATCGTTCCTTATCCAGATTGGTGAAATGAACACAAATCGTATCTTTTTGGAAAGTCCAACGAAATTCCACATGATCAATCCATTTTGTCCCTTCACTAATCCCGGTTGTCTTTGCAATACGCACTCCCTCATAAGCCACTTCGGAAGCGTGCAATTCCAGGGTCTTATTGTAAAGGGAATGTTGGAGCTGATATACAAAAGGAAGAAAACCCATCAAAACAAAGAGGATGCTGATGACAAACAGCGATTCAATCAGGGAGGCCCCTTTTTCATTCCACATAACGGATTCTTCCTTTATCGATGTTGATGATGATGCTTTTTTCTCCGTACGGGGTCTGAAAAGTGATCGTCCCGAAGTTTTTTACCCCGCCCCTTGTATTGATGGATAGAGTGGACAAATTGCTGAAATCATTAATCGAAATCATATCCGGAATTTTTCTCTCGATGAGGACGTCATTCATTTGATGATATATCCGGTAACTGTTCGAGGATGAAAAAGAAACATAACAGCCCTTCTCATTTTCGAGCGCCCACATTTGAGCCATTTGGATGTCCAGTTTCAATTGGTGGAAGAACTGTTCCACAATCATTTTTTCCGTCATTTTGACCGGGATTGTCACACCGATCATGCCAATCAATGACACAATCATCAACACTAACAGCATTTCCAGCAAAGTAAAGCCTTTCTCATCTTTCATTCCCATTCTTCCCCGTCAATTTTTGGCCACATTAACCGTTCCGTCCGATTGAATTTCAATATCCATTCCATTTGGACATTTCTCCATCCCTTCTTTCAAATATTCTTTTTCTACCAAATCGTCCAATGTGGGAATGGTTTTGTGTTCCATTCGGTAAGATTCCACCTGGCCCTGCACCATCTGCACGTACGCCTTGCAACCTTTGTCATCAATCGTATTCATGTGTTTCATGATGTTTGGAACAGTGATCAAAATCAGGATGGAAATGATAAACAGCACGATCAGCATCTCGATCAATGTGAAACCTTTCTGATTTTTCATTCCAGCACCCCTTTCACATGATTTCCACCAGGTCGTATACCGGAAGCAGCATGCTGATATAAGCCGCAACAATGCAAAGGGCGATCAGTATGAAGAAAAGCGGCTGAATGGTTGCCATGCAAGTTTTGAGCATCGATTGGATTTTCCCATCAAGCAATTCGCTGAAAATGAGCATTTCACGTCCCAGGTGGCCGCTTCTTTCACCATGCTTTATAAATTCATCAAACTTGGGTGTAAACAATCCGAGGATTTTCACCGCTTCCCCCAATGAATCGCCGAAAATAACCCTATGTTTCAATAATGCGGCGACATAAGACACATGCCGGCTCATTTCTTGTTCTTCTAGGATCGACAATGCATGTTGAAGAGAAATACCGGATAACAATAAACTTCCAAGCAAATGGGAAAATTGTCTTGTCAAATGCAATTTATAAACATAATTGACAACAGGGATTTTAAGCAGCATGTTCAACTGCTCTGCAATATCACGTTTACGTATATAGTGAATCATGCCAATTGTTGACACCACGCCGACAACTGTGGCCGCAATCAGAAAATCCGGAAAATGAAGCAATACCATGGCCAATTTTAAGCTGGCAATCCCCGCTGAATTGGTGGACGTTGCAATTTGTTGCATATTCGGCAAAAAATAGTTCCGAAATATAACAAAAACGATTGCCAATATCGTTATCAAAAAAACCGGATATGCCAACAGCTTGGCCACTTTTCTTGCCATCTCCCGCTGAAATTCCATTTGTCCGCTGATGTGGTGCAACGATTCCGCCAACTCCCCTTTCTCTTCCGCAATATTTGTTAATAGCAGAAAATGTTTGGGGATGGGAAAATATTTCAATATATCCGAAACCCGTGAACCACTGTTGAATTGTTGCTGCATCATGCCATTCCATTTTTCCGGATCATCCACGTGATACGGAAGCAGCATGAACAAAGCATCCGAAAAGGTGTACCCTTCTTTCATTAATGTCCCAATCCGTTTTAAAAGGGATGGAACGTTGCGCACTTTGTCCTTCCTGTTTTTGAAAAAAGGGAAATCGACACTTTTACCTATTTGATGTAGCATGGTGTTCTCCTGAATCAATCCACGTAATTTGATACTCCAGCGTTTGTTCAACAGGCAATCGGTACTCCTTTCCCTCCATGGCGGCTTTAATCGCTTCATTTAAATAATCACCGGCCAAAATTTCATATATGGCTTTTCGGCCATCGCTATCTTGAGTTGGTATTAAACATTGCGCAATAATCGCTATCACGGCTTGCCGAATTTCTTCCAAAGAAACATTCAAATCCCGTAGCCGGTAGATGCAATTCACCGTATCTTTTGCATGGATGGTGGACAACACCAAATGACCCGACAATGAGGCGCGGACGGCAATTTGAGCGGTCTCTTCATCCCTGATTTCACCTATCAGGATCACATCGGGGGAATGCCGCAGAATCGCTTTCAATCCGCTGGCATAGGTAATTCCCGCCCGTTCATTCACCTGAATTTGAAGCATATGGGACTGGCTGTTTTCCACCGGATCTTCCAGCGAAATCACATGCCTGCCCAATGTTTCGCTGCAATATTTGGCCAAAGAATACAGAGTGGTCGTTTTGCCGGTTCCGGTCGCCCCGCAAAACAAAATCAGCCCTTGATGATTTGAAACCAATCGTAATAAGTTTTCTGCTGAATGGCGAAAATAACATAAAGAAGAAATGGGATATGAGGCATTTTGAAGAAATAATCGAATCACGAGGCTTTCTCTTTTATAAACGGAAGGCAATGTGGATACCCGAAAGGCATACAAATGGTCACTCAACGATTCTTCAAAGGAACCGCTTTGGGGTTTTCTTTTTTCACTGATATCCAAAGAAGATTTGAATTTGAAATAGGAGATGATTCGTTCACCTAAATGGATGGGGTAATGGCCTGCAGGGAACAGCTTTCCATATTTCCGAAAATGAATGATGTATTGGTTTGGAGCCGGTTCAATATAAATGTCGCTGGCTCCAAAATGCAAAGCCTTCAACAAAAGCTGGTTGGATTTTGTCTCAACGACAGACTCTACATCCAAACAGATCACCTGCTTCCCGCACCTAAATTGTGACCGCTGTTTTTAATATAGTATAAAATGAAGACTCCATTCCGAAAAGTCTTTTTCAGAAAATTTTTATTTCAGACCAATTTCCTGCTGAAATCTTTGTTTTCGAAAAGTTTTTGACAAATTTTATTACAAATTTTGAATATTTTCCTACTCTTCCTCATTGGACATGCATTTTCACTATCATTTCATTAAAAATAAAGATACAATTGTAGTAGCATAATATTACTAAAGGTGGGATAACAGAATGTTGCATCCATTAAAAATTGCGAGTACTTTGGCAGATGAAACTCGTTTCCAAATATATGAATACATGTTGCAACAAAAAAGATCTTTTACCGTTCAAGATATTGCAGATAAATTCAACATCCACCCGAACGTGGCAAGATTGCATTTAACAAAACTCGCGGAAATCAACCTGATCACCGCTGATTTTCTAAAATCAGGGAAAGGCGGAAGACCCGGCCGTATTTACAAAGTGTCTGAACAAGGAGTCGACTTGAGTTTTCCAAAACGGGAAGACAAACATTTGATCAAATGGGCGATTGAACTTGTTTATGAATTTGGCCAAGAAGGGTTGGAAAAAGCGAAGAAAATCAGTTATGAAGATGGATACAGCGAAATGCGGTCCCGTCTTGTAAAAATGAATTCGCCAATCAATTTTGAAGACAGAGTGGAAATGTTGTCCGAAGCGGCTTTACTTGTCGGGTACATTCCGAAAATCGTGGATACTGAAAAAGGAAAAAAAGTCATTTTGACAATCTACAATTGCCCTTTCAGAAGCCAGCTCACAGAACATAGCGATATTATATGCGATCTTCATAAATCCTATATTAAAGGGCAAATCGATGCGTTATTTGAAGAAAACAGTTTTGTTCAATTTGAAAGCATGATTCATGATTGCGAGTTTTGCAAGTATGAAATCAATGTGCCAAATATAGCGTTGTAAAATTTTACACTTGATTGTCACAAATCTATTGAAGTATTCAGTTTACAATATTGTCAATTATCATTTATAATAAACATTGAAATATTGTGTCGCTACAAAAAGGAGGGAATCGACATGGCTAATATGTATAAAGTTTTAGCATTCTGGACAGGTATTTTCGCCGTAATGTTCTACCTTGGCGATATGGTCGAGGTTTCGCTATTATTTGTTGGTAATTCGGTATTATTCTTATTATTAGGCTTCTTAAACCTTTCAGAACGCATGTACATGTACATTTTCGGAGCATATTTGACAATATTCTTTGCTGGTTTCACTTATTACACGACATTTATACACGTACCTGGTGCGGGACATTAATAATGGACAGCAAAAAAGAGGCTGGGACAAAACCCCCTCTAAAATGGAAACAGCCCATGAAATTTTGGAATGAAATTTCATGGGCTGTTTTTCATTTTTGGCTCTATAATATTTGGTGTTGGTGAGTATAAACCAGCACCAATTTTTTTGAACAAAAAAAAATGAGACAGTGACAAAACTCTGGTAAAATGTAATCGCCAAAACACATTTTCCAAAGGAGTTGTGTCACATGTCTCACCATCATTCTATACGAAACCTACTCAATATAAAAGATAAAAATATCACATTTGATGAAAATTTTTGTGCAGAAGAACTCATTAAAGGGGTCCAATCAAAAGTCTTTTATGGCCAATTAACTTACCAACCAAAAGCGTGCTATGCTTGTGGACATGTCTTTGATGATCAAATCATTAAACACGGTTTTAAAACGTCTCTCATTAAAATGCCTAGTGTTTCAGGTTTTCATACCTACTTAAAATTGCGTAAACAGCGTTATTTCTGTAAACATTGTCATTCCACGTTTACTTTAAAAACGAGCGTCGTGGCTAAAAACTGTTGTATTTCCAACAATACTAAAGTATCGATTGCTTTAAACGCCAAAGATAAAATATCCGAAAAAGATATTGCGATGAAACATAATGTTTCTCATGCCACTGTCAGTCGAGTCATTGACAGCTTTTATATCTACTATCAACCAAATGTTCACTACCTTCCAAAGCATTTGTGTTTTGATGAGTTTAAATCAGTGAAATCCGCAGCTGGAGCGATGTCCTTTATTTTCTGTGACTCTGAAACGGGGGAGATGGTGGATATCGTGGAGGACCGAAGATTACATGTCCTCAAAGAGTATTTCTTACGGTATTCCAAGAAGGCGAGAGATGCGGTAAAAACGATTGTCATCGATATGTACAGCCCTTATATTTCCTTAATCCAAGAAGTTTTCCCTAAAGCGGAAATCATACTCGACAAATTCCATATCCTCCAACTATTTAGCAGAGCTTTAAACAAAACGCGCATCAACGTCATGAATCGGGATAAAAAGAATTACAATAAATTGAAAAAATACTGGAAGCTCCTTCTGAAAGATCAAACAAAACTTGATTATAAGAACTATAAATATCATCGTTGCTTTAAAAAGCATATGTGTGAGGTGGAGATTCTCCACTATCTCATTGATTTAGATTCTGAATTAAAAGCGTCCTATGAGTTATACCAATACGTTCGCCATTGCATCAAAACCAAAGACTTTGAGCTCCTAAAGAAAACATTAGAGAATAAACAAAATATCGTTTCCAGCTATATGAAAACCGCCATCAAGACAATCAACAAATACATCAATTACATGGAGAATACGTTGAAATATGATTATAGCAACGGCATTTTAGAGGGGATTAATAACAAAATCAAAGTGATTAAACGCATTTCTTTCGGTTATCGATCCTTCTATCACTTTAGAAACCGAATATTCATTACCCAAAACTTAGCGAAAATAAAAACAGCTTAGGGGAACCTCGAATTTCCCCTAAGCCATCCGATTACATATTACCAAATAATGTCACTAAAATTTATTCACCAACACCATTTGACAAAGAACCTCATTTTTTCAATAAAAAATAAGGACCTCTTCTGTTAAAATTAAGTTAGCACACAAAACCTAACAGAAAGAAGGGTCCTTATGTTCAAATATTATAACATGAATCAATTAGTTTTGCCTCTAGATTTAGAAATAAAATTACAAGAAAATGATATTGCCTTCCACATTCACCATTTAGTTGAAAGTATTCCAGATGAAGCCTTCCAGCCGTTTCTTCGAAATACAGGTTGTCCTGCTTATCATCCACGCATGATGCTAAAAATTATTTTGTGTGCCTATTCGCAGTCTGTCTTTTCAGGTCGAAAAATTGAAGCGCTATTAAAGGACAGTATACGAATGATGTGGTTGGCACAAGGATATGAACCAAGTTATCGGACGATCAATCGTTTTCGTGTGCATCCGGAAGTAAAAGAATTAATTCGTCAATGTTTTGTCCAATTCCGTTGCCAACTGGTGGAAGAAAAGTTAATCGATCAAGAAGCCATTTTTATCGATGGTACGAAGATTGAAGCGAATGCCAATAAATTTACTTTCGTATGGAAGAAATCCATTGAAAAATACAACCAAAGCTTAATTGAAAAATCCAATCAGCTCTACAACGAACTGTTAGAGAAGGAAATCATCCCTGAAATGGAGCGGGAAAATGAGGGAGAACTGTCCGTTGAAGAACTCGCTCAAATGGTGCAACAAGTCGATGAAGTGATTACGGAATATGACCAAAAGATAGAAGCATCGCCCGATGCCACAGAACGAAAAGCATTAAGAAGCGAACGGAAATATCCGAAGCGAGTGTACAAACAGTTGATTGACTTGATTTTACGTAAACAAAAGTATCAAAAAGACTTCGAAATCTTGGGTGAACGGAATAGTTATTCCAAAACAGACTTAGATGCGACGTTCATGCGAATGAAAGACGACTATATGAAAAACGGTCAATTGAAGGCTGGATACAACGTACAAATCGCAACAGAAGGTCAATACGCACTAGCTTATAGCATCTTTCCAAATCCTACTGATACACGTACATTAATTCCGTTCTTGAATAAGATAGAAAAGGATTATTTTCCGTTGCCAAAGTATATTGTCGCAGATGCTGGTTATGGTAGTGAACAAAACTATGAAGACATCCTTTCGAATCGAAAATGTGAGGCACTCATTCCATATACCATGTATGAGAAAGAACAAAAGAAGAAATATAAACAAAATCCATTTCATCCAGACAATTGGATGTACGACGAAGAAAGTGATACCTACATTTGTCCAAATCAGCAGCGAGTAACCTTCCGTTATCGTTCTGTACGTACAGATAAGACTGGTTTCAAACGAGAATTGAAAATCTATGAATGTGAAAACTGTTCAGGATGTCCATTTCGTTCATCATGCACAAAAGCAAAGGAAGGCAATCACCGAAAGGTCATGGTGAATGAAAAATGGGAACAACAAAAAGAATATGTAAGAGCGAAGCTTTCAGAAGAAAAAGCTGGTTCTATTTTCCGTCAACGTAAAATAGACGTAGAACCAGTTTTTGGATTCTTGAAGGCTAATTTGCGTTTCACTCGATTTTCCGTTCGAGGAAAATCGAAAGTGGAAAATGAAATGGGCATTGCCTTAATGGCCGTGAATTTACGAAAATACACGGCCAACAAAGATCAACTAACCAAAAATAATGGGGATAAATGGAAAAAGGAGAATTTGAGTTGGCTCAAATTCTCCTTTTTCCTATCTAGAAGCTAGTTTTGTCCCAGCCTCTTTTTTATTTTGCCCAAATTAAAATCCATGCAGAAACGGATTTGAATCCATCTCATGGGCAGGTGTTGTATAAGGGCCATGGCCTGGATAAATAATAAAGTCATCAGGCAGCACAAGCAATTTCTCATGAATGGATGAAAGCAACACTTCCATGGAACCGCCGAGGAGATCCGTCCGGCCGATGCTTCCTTGAAACAGTGTGTCGCCCACAATGGCAAATCCATCTTCCTTAAAAATATAGGAAATGCTTCCTGGTGAATGGCCAGGGGTAAATACGGCTGAAAACCTCATGCCGGCCACTTCAAACGATTGTTCTTTGTCGATGATTACATCAGCCGGTTGCAAACGATAGGTTGGCAATGCCGCATATTTTCCGGACCCGTTTTTATTTGGATCCATCAACCAATCCTCTTCTTCTTTATGGATGTATACAGGGATATTGAAAGCTTCCCTTACTTCATCCACAGCGCCAATATGGTCAAAATGGGCGTGAGTCAAAAAGACCGCCTTTGGTCGCAACTGTTGGGCTTGTATGGCCGAAATGATTCTATCCCCCTCTTCACCGGGATCAAAAATGATGCAATCTTTCGCTTCATTGCTCACGATGTAGCAATTCGCCTGCACAGGTCCGACAGTCAATATTTTCACATCCAACAATTTCATCACCTCTAGCGTATTATACAATGGTTTGGAAAAAATGAACATTCCGAAACCATTTGAATTCCATTGATGAAATAATTTATGTTGTTCAAATAAACGTCACTTTTTAACCTCGACATTTTATGACCGTTGCTATAAAATAGAGTAGGAATATTCTTTTACCGACATACTCTGTGGATGTCGAAAGGAGTGTAATATTTTAATGAACTTATTAATGGTTTTATTTGGTTTAATTGCAATTCTTTCATTAGTTGCGGCATTCCGCGCAATCAAAGCGAAAAATGTTCTTGCGATTATTTTTGGACTAGCTGCTGGACTTGTTTTTGGTTGGTTTACAATCATGACAATCGTTCATCAGGGATATCCTCCAATGATGTAAAACAATGTATAAAAAACGAGATACGTCATGTATCTCGTTTTTTATATGGCCAAAAAAATGACAAAAAAATAAGAGGCTGGGACAAAAGATAAAAAACACCATTTTCTCCGGGAGAAAATGGTGTTTTTTTGATAATTGAAGAAAATTGATTTCCGTTCCGGGGACGCTTTCCGCGGCCCGACTCGAGCCTCCTCGGAGCTCAATCCTTCGCTCCTGCGGGGTCTCGAGAGGGCTCGTCGCAGGAGTCGCCCCGTCACTCCAATCAATTTATTACAAAAAATCTTTTTGCAGCTCGTTCACTTTATTAGTTATGTCCCAGCCTCCTTATTATTATTTCACAGCATCAGATAATAGATTTCCTGTTTCTTCATCATAGAATCTTAACAAGTCACCATTGATAATCTTATCGGAATATTCAAGTTCTTTCTGTGCCCGTTCGATATAAGGCTTACATCCTTGAATATCCACTTCTTCCCCTGTTGCCCGGTCATAGCATGTTTCTTCAGCGTACACATATTTATCTGTTACAAATCGGCCATCGCGGAAGATAACGAAGTCTTCATGCTCATCAGAGAACAAGTCGGCACCTAATTGCATATCGTTGGAAGTATCGATACCCAATAGATGTAGAATTGTTGGTCTTAAGTCCATTTGACCTCCGACTTTATCAATCACATGCCCATCACCTGAGCCAGGAATATGAATGAATAAAGGAACAGATTGCAATAAAGCTGTATCATATGGTGTAATTTCGTCTTTGCCTAAATACTGTGCCATTGCTTTGTTATGGTTTTCAGAAATACCATAATGGTCGCCGTACATGACAATGATGGAATTATCATATAAACCTTTTTCTTTTAACTCTTCAAAGAATACTTTCAACGCTTCATCCATGTAACGAACTGTTTGGAAGTAACGGTTCAATGTACCTGAATTTGAATTATATTCAGGAATCATTTTATCTTCTTCATCCAATGTGAATGGGAAGTGGTTTGTTAAAGTAATCATCCGCGTATAGAATGGCTGTGGTTGTTCAGCCAACAAATCCGCAGATTGTTCAAAGAACGGAATATCTTTTAATCCCCAGTTCACTGAGTTTTCATCGTTGACATCATAGTAAGTAATATCATAGAATTTTTGCATTTTCAATGATTGGTACATCATGTCACGGTTCCAGAAGGATTTGTTGTTGGCGTGCATGACGCTAGTGTAATAACCATTTTTCCCGAGTTTTTCAGACATGGAGTTGAATGTGTTTCCGCTGTGTGTAAAGAATACGGCACCGCGGTCCAACCCGAACAATGAGTTTTCCAAAATGAACTCGGCATCACTCGTTTTTCCCAGCCCTGTTTGATGATAGAAATTGCTGAAATAATACGTATCTTTATCGTGAATCAAAGAATTCAAGAACGGTGTCACTTCATAACCATTCATGTCATTTTGCAACACAAAGTTTTGCAATGATTCAAGCTGGATCACAATCAAATTTCGACCTTTGTATTTGCCAAACATATCTTCGTTCACAGCAGCCTGGTTGGCTTGAACATAGTTGTCCACTTCCACCAATTCGCTTCCATCGGCAAGAGCGCGTTGAGCGGAAGATTTGGATTGAATATAAATATCATACAAATGGTAATTATAAGTTCCGATGTTTTTCACAAGCAATTCACGGTCGAAGCTTCGAGTCAATAGTTGCGGACGCTCTGTTTCGGCAAGTCCCAAATTTAAAAACAGCACTGCCAAAGCCAAAACGAAATAAGCTCGACGGACATTTTTACGCACACTATAAGAACTTCCGAGTTTCGGTATATATTTCACGGCAATCAGGATAATAAATACGTCGATGAAATATAACAAATCCTTCAAGTTAAGGATTTCAGCAACGGATGTTCCCAATTCCCCAAAGTTGCTTGTTTGGAATAGCACCGGCAACGTGATGAAATCGTTGAAGAATCGATAAAAGGCAACGTTTCCGAATAACACAATGCTTAACAGGATGCTTGTGCCGATAATCCATCGATTCCGGGCTTTTTCCGTTTTGAAAAATAAAGATAATCCGTAAGCAAATAATAAAAAGCTGAGTGGATTTATAAATAAAATGAATTTTTGCATTCCATTTTCCAAATCAAATTCAAAGCTGGTTCGATAAACGATTGCAGTTTTAATCCAAGTCGCTAAAATGGCAATGATTAAAATTGAATGTTTCGGCCATTTCCATGACTTCATGTTATATCCCCCTTTTGATGGTTTAAAGAACCCCGGAACAAAATTTACATAATCTTCATATATTCCAATTTAAACAAATAATATCTTAATCCTTTTTTTACTATTAATCAATGAAAAGCAATACCTAAAATTAAAGAATATGTGTTATTGAAATTATATATTACCTTCCTTCCGCTTTTATCCATAAATATTTACGTATTTTTTACAAAAAGGTTCCCAAAAAGAAAACACAGTGGATTTTCCACTGCCACATTGGAAGAACGACTTAACAAGTCTAAGTCTTTTAACCATAATAGTCAATCATGATTTTCTTCTATTTTTAGCAATTCTTAATATTTCACGTTCATTTTTCTCTCTTCTTCCAATTTAATTTCATTTCGGATGATCAATAAGGCGGATTGGTATTCCTTTACATCCAAAATTTGCGACTTATATAACTCACGAATCTCATCTTCCATCATTATCAGGTCGCCAATACGATCCCCTGTATAAATGAACGATCCATATTGTCTCAACAAATTCCGAATATCAAGGATTGTCTTCATTTTGCTCCCTCCGATTGTGTTCGCAATTTATAACCGATTTTTCAGTAATGATTATATCGACCGGTATATCATGTGATTCCTTTGGCAATTCGTCAACAATCTGCAAATGAAAGGCCAGTGAGATAAAACGCCCGCTACATTTTGGCAAATAGCGGTCATAATAACCCCCTCCATATCCGATTCGATACCCTTTTGCATCGAATACGATTCCCGGAACAATCATCAAATCGATTTCTTCGGGAGAGACGTAAACCGTCTGGGAAGGGATCGGCTCCTCCAAATCCATATAAACCGTTTCCAGTTGGCTGAAACTTGTAATTTCATAAAAATCCATCGTGCGACTTTCCGGATTGCATTTCGGTACAGCCACCCGCTTTTCCAAACGCCATAATTCTTCAATAATCTTGCGGGTTTCGACTTCAGGCGGCTTTGAAATCGTAATCGCTACCGTTCCGCATTGCTTGAGGAAGGGTTCGTTCATCAATCGTTCTTTAATCATCGATGAATATTTATGATAAGTTTCATTGGACAATTCGCTCAAAGCCGATTTTATCGTTTTTCGCCATTCTTTTTTGTTCAAACATCATCAATCCTTTTCGTATACATAAAAAGCCAAAACCGTAAATGGTTTTGGCAAAAAAATTACTTCGTTTCACGGTGAAGAGTGACTTTCTTCTCGCGAGAGCAATATTTTTTAAGTTCAAGACGTTCTGGATTGTTGCGTTTATTTTTTGTTGTAATATAATTACGTTCTCCGCATTCTGTGCAAGCTAAAGTAATATTTACACGCATGATTAACCCTCCCACTCTATATCATGAATTGTAATATATGCAATGATTTATACGACTAAGTCATTATATCATAAATCGAAAAAAAATCTAGCATCATTTATTAATTAACAGCGTTATGTTAAAATAATTGAAAAACGGATTAGTTCGGAGGAACGACTGTGGAACTGTCAACAATACTGATCATCATTGGTATTATTTCTATTATTGCATCCTTTTTCCTAAAAGATACATCCAAAAAATTAGAACGGGATGTCGAAGAATTGTCGATTCAATTTTATCAAGAAATGAATGGAATCAAAAGAAGATTAAAGGCGGTTGAAGAAGAACTGCTGCTTGAACCTTCATTCCAAGTGAAGCCGGCAAAAAAACCTGTACCGGCGCAACAGCAAAATATACAAAAGCAAACGTCGAATAAACCGATTAATCAAATTCTGGTGCAACAGGTGATCGAACTGAATAAGCAAGGTTACCCAATTGAGGAAATATGCAAATTGTCCACATTATCGAAAGAACAAGTACTTCACATTCTTAAATCTGGAGGTCAATCATGAAACGGTCGACTTTGCGCGGGTTCGGCATTGCTTGCATTTTGATCGGCATCCTTTATACCGGAATGGACCGTTTGCACCCGGCCGAATCCACATCAGGCGAAATGGAACAATATGAGGAAAAAATCGCCCAGCTGGAGTCGCAATTAAAAGAAGCGAAACAGCAACTGAAACAATATGAAAAGCAAACCTCTTCCAATGAAACAAACGAATCAGGCGGTAAGGATCAAACCCCTTCGCAAGAAAGTGCACCTGAAAATGAACAGAAAGATGTAAAAGAGGGGACTTTATACATATATGCCGGACAAACACCATATGAAATCGCAAAAAAATTGAAGGATATGGGCATTATCAAAAATGGCGTTGAGATGGAACTGTTTTTGGCCCAGCCGGAATACGCCCGTTCCATTCAGATCGGGCAATATCAAGTGAATTCGTCCATGTCCATTGAAGAAATCGCGAATTTGATCACCCGAAAATCGGATTCATGACGCATTAACCCTGAACAGATGAAGTTGAATCTGTTTGGGGTTTATTTTTGAAAAAATCACGGATGAATTCCGCAAACTGGATGACCGCTCCGCTCATATACCGATTATTCAAGTAACTTAGGCCGATTTCCCTTTTGCAATCTTTTGCATCCACTTTGATAATATGTACATCATATTGGTCAAGCCCTTTGATCAGCGGAATCAAAGAAACCCCCAAACCGCTTTCAACCAATCCGGCGATGGTGTGCACTTCCTCCCCTTCGAAGGCCACATTCAATTGAAACCCTTCTCTCCGAAACACTTCATCCACATATTTGCGCAATGAATTCCCTTTTTTGATGGAAATGAACGGCTCTTCAGCAAATTCGGCAATTTTCACCTTTTTTCGCGATTTTAGGGGATGCTGTTTGGGCACAATCAGATACAACTCTTCCTCCCATAATTTTTCCCAATGAACGTCTTTGCTCGTTTCCAGAGAAGAAACCAGACAAAGATCCAGCTCCCCCATCTCCAATCTTTTCATGATGGCGCTCGAATTGCTTTGGGTCAACTGAAAACGCATATGAGGGAATTGCTTCTTCGCTTTTGTCATCAAAGAAGGGATCACTTCTAGCCCCAATGTATGCATAAAGCCTAAAGAGACCTCTCCATAATTCGGTGAAACAAGATTCGCCAAGTCTTCCTTCGCCCGCTCGATTTCTTTTAAAATAATGTTGGTCCGTTCAAGGAAAAACTTCCCGTAACGGTTTAATTTAATGGAACGCCCATTTCGGTCGAATAATTCCACCCCTAAATATTCTTCCAACATGGAAATCGATTTGCTTAAAGCGGGCTGGCTGACATGCAATATTTCAGCTGCCCGGGACATATTTTCGTACTTTGCCACGGTTTGAAAATAAATGAGTGAATGAATATCCAATGCTCCAATCCCCTTATAACTTTTTTTCATACTTCCTAGTAAAAATATAGCATGAAAATGAAAAAAGCGCCCACGAAAAATCGTGGACGCTGTGCATTCCTCAACAATATAAAAATGAATCAAAGCGCCAAAAATAAATCAACCAAAGTCAAATCATTTTCCCATTCTGCAGTGACTCGTTATCTCCCAATTCATCAAAACCCTTCCTCTGCAATCTTTTTAAGGATTCATCTCTAAGTCCGTTATGCTTTTTCCAAAATCCGGCGCTTAGGATTTTCCATCCTTTTCATAGTCCCTACCTTTTTTTGCTTTCCTATGAGGAATGAAACGCTAGCTTTTTAATCATTCACGAAAGAATGGATCATCCCTTTCACGGTACTTTGAAATTCATCCAAACTTTCTTATAACCAAAAGTTATAAAAAAGATAAAAACTATGAAATTACGATTTGAGGAAATCCCCTTTATAATGAACATAAAAACGTTTGTTCAAATAAATGTCAAAATTTAAAGAGGCGAAGAACCATGTATATTCAAAAAGGAACCCGGGAGTTTCGATTGGCGAATCTGGCATTATTTGCGGCTGGATTTATCATTTTTGCCAACCTTTATATTACCCAACCCGTCTTTCCTCAATTTTCCGAGGAATTTCATGTTTCACCGGCTGTGGCGAGCCTTTCCTTATCCACTGCCACTGTTGCCCTGTCCATCAGCCTGATCTTTTTTGGTTCCTTATCGGAAGCCTGGGGGCGCAAACGGCTGATGACCTTTTCCATCTTTGCGGCATCACTGCTTACAATCGCGCTTGCTTTCTCCCCTTCCTTTGAAATCCTACTATTATTAAGGATCATTCAAGGCATTGTGTTTGCAGGGATTCCTGCCATCGCCATGGCCTATTTGGGGGAGGAAATGGATCCTTCCAGTCTCGGTGTTGCCATGGGGCTATATATCAGCGGAAATTCCGTAGGCGGCCTGAGTGGACGGATCATTATGGGAACGGTGACCGATTTGTTTTCTTGGAAAATTGGCATGCTTTCTTTGGGCATTTTAAGTTTATTGGTCAGCATCTATTTCGTATGGGCATTGCCGGCATCAAGGCATTTTGAACCCAAACCGTTGCAATTGAAATCTTTAACGAAATCATTATTCACTCATTTAAAAGATCCGGGCCTGCTTTGCCTTTTTGGCATCGCCTTCACCTTGATGGGCGGTTTCGTCACATTATACAACTATATCAGTTATAAACTGTTAGGCGAACCGTACAATTTGAGCACAACCATCGTCGGCTGGATTTTTATCGTCTATTTGGTGGGCACCTTCAGCTCCGCCTGGTTCGGCAGTTTATCCGATCAATTCGGCCGCGGAAAAGTGCTTTTTGCCGGCATCCTCATCATGCTGTCAGGTGCCCTATTAACATTACCGGTTCCATTACTCATAAAAATTTTGGGACTCATTGTTTTTACATTCGGCTTTTTCGGTTCCCATTCCATAGCCAGTTCCTGGGTCAGCCATCGGGCGAAGAAAAATAAAGCCCAAGCCTCCTCCCTTTACTTGTTCGCCTATTATTTCGGTTCAAGCGTGGGCGGTACAACCGGGGGCGTTTTCTGGTCGTTATTCGGATGGAATGGCGTCATCGCATTTATCAGTGCGTTTATCACCCTTTCTCTGCTGCTAGCTGTTATACTTAACTTAACAAGTCGCAGATCCAACAATGAACAGTGAAAGCGGGGGCAGCTTATGGAAATTTACGATATTGAAGTGACAACAGCAGGAGGAGAAACGTATCCTTTAAGCCGTTACAAAGGGCAGGTCATGTTAATCGTCAACACAGCAACCCATTGCGGCTTTACTCCTCAATTTGAAGAGTTGGAAAAACTTTATCAAAAATATAAGGACCGGGGATTTGTCGTTTTAGGTTTTCCTTCCAATCAATTCAAGCAGGAACTATCATCGGCAAAAGATGCGGAGGAGGCTTGCCGCCTGAATTACGGTGTCACTTTCCCCATCCATGAAATCGTTGCGGTCAATGGGGAAAATGCCCACCCACTGTTTCAATTTTTGACAAGCCAAAGCAAAGGGGTTTTAGGTTCCAAAGTGAAATGGAATTTTACAAAATTTTTGGTGGATTGGAACGGAAACGTTGTTGCCCGATTTGCGCCGATCGATAAACCTTCCAAGTTCGAAAAGGAAATTGAAAAATATTTATAAATAAGAAAGGGACGCCATCTGAATGCGTCCCCTTTTTTCATATCATACACCCGCCAAGAAAGCTTCCATCAATTTTGTTCCCTCAGGTGTCCCTATCGACTCGGGATGGAATTGCACCCCGTAAACCGGATACTGTTTATGTTGGATGGCCATGATTTCCCCGTCGTCTTTTGATGTGGCAACAACCTCAAACTCTTCACTCAATGACGATGGTTCAATCACCAATGAATGATAACGCATCACTTCCACCTCGTTATCAAACTCTTTGAACAAACCTTTACGTTCATAATTTAATAAGGAAGTTTTTCCATGCATGATCCGATTGGCCTGCACAATTTCCCCGCCAAATGCGGCCCCGATGATTTGGTGGCCCAAACATACGCCAATCATCGGAATATCCTTGTAAAGTTCTTTCACAAGCTGCACGCTTTGGGGAATCTCATCCGGATTTCCCGGGCCCGGTGATAATACAATCGCTTCAGGATGTAAAGAACGGATTTCCTCAATGGTGATGTCATCATAGCGGACGACTTTGACCGCTTTTCCCAAAGCGGCAATTTGCTGATATAAGTTGTATGTGAATGAATCATAATGATCGATTAATAAAATCATCGCTCTACCTCCAACAACGCCTTCATTTTATTGATCGTTTCCTCATATTCAGACTCAGGAATGGAATCATACACAATGCCTGCTCCAGCTTGAACGTAGGCTTTGCCGTCTTTCACAATCATCGTGCGGATGGCAATGGCCAAGTCCAGATTGCCGTTTATGGAAATATATCCAATCGCTCCTGCATAAATCCCCCGTTTCTGTTGCTCCAGCTCATTGATGATTTGCATGGCCCGGATTTTTGGGGCGCCGGAAACCGTTCCTGCAGGCAAACAGCTCGTCACCACATCCACCACATGAACATCATCCCTTAATTCGCCAATCACTTCTGAAACGATATGCATCACATACTTATACCGTTCAATTTTCATATATTTCGAAACTTGCACAGTGCCTATTTTGGATACACGGCCGAGATCGTTTCTTCCTAAATCCACAAGCATCCGGTGTTCTGCCAATTCTTTTTCATCGTTCAACAGGATTTGTTCAAGTCTTTCATCTTCTTCCTTCGTTTTTCCTCGAGGTTTCGTTCCAGCGATTGGATTGGTTTTGATGATGCCATCCGTAATTTTCACTAAGCTTTCAGGAGAAGTTCCAAGAATCGTATAGTCATCAAATTCCAAATAATACATATAAGGCGAAGGATTGGAAGTGCGCAAACGGCGATATAGAGAAAATGGATTTCCCTCAAAATTGGACGTAAACCGTTGGGATGGTACAACTTGGAAAATATCGCCCCGTTCAATATATTTTTTGGCCTGATTCACCATTTTTACGAAGGTCTCTTTATCGATGGATGGCTGAAACTGAATTTCGCATTTTTCAACATCCATCAAACTAGGACCATTTTTCAGCTGTTCTTCAATGTCGCTGATGTATCCATTCAACTCTTCTTCCGTTTTGCCTTCAGAAAAAAGATCAATGGCCACGATAGCGACTTTTTGCAGTAAATGATCGATCACAATAAAACGATCATAGAAGAGCAGATGCACATCCGGCATATTTAGTTCATCCGGCAATACATCACCGATCTTTTCATTATAAAAAGCCGTGTCGTAACTAATGTATCCGATTGCGCCGCCAAAAAAGGAAAAAGGAAATGGTTCCTTTGAAACCGGGAGTAATTCTCTTATTTTTTGGAAGACGGTGCCTTCCACCTTCTCTTCCTCCCCATTTTTCTTAAACAAATAATGTTGGTTATCACCGATCAGTTCCGCAATCGGATCAAAGGCGATAAAGGAATATCTTCCGCTTTCTTCATGTTTGGCGGCTGATTCAAACAACACTTTATTTCTGCCCTTTATGCTGAGAAAAGCAGAAATTGGGGTAACCATATCCCCTTGCAAAGTTTTCATTACATAATTGACTGTCTCCACTGTCATCTCAACTTTCTCCTCTCGACTCATCTATACTTAAAATAATAAAGGCTTCCCGACGTTAAAGGACGGGAAGCCGTGGTACCACCTTTATTGACATAAGAGACCTTATGTCCACTCATGTTGGTAACGCCAACGACACGCCAGCACCTACTGAAGGTTCAGCACTGGAGCTAGAAAACCCATTCGTATTACGGCTTGCGCTAGCTCGCACCAACCGCTAGCTCTCTTTTAGCAAATCCGTAATACTACTCTTTTTCATCATTGCTTCTCTATTATGTTGAAAATATTTTATTATAAATTTTTTGATTATTCAATAAAACTCTTTTGAAAAATTATCGTTCACTATATTATTTGCACATAACTTCAGTGATTCAAAGGCCGATTCACCTTTAACCGAAACGGCCGGAGATATAATCTTGCGTACGCTGGTCTTTTGGTGTTGAAAATATTTGTTCCGTACGGCCATATTCCACCACTTCCCCATTTAAGAAAAAGGCGGTTTTGTCGGAAATGCGGGCCGCTTGTTGCATATTATGGGTCACAATGATGATGGAATAATTCTTCTTTAATTCCAGTATCAGTTGCTCGATTTTTAATGTGGAAATCGGGTCGAGAGCAGATGTCGGCTCATCCATCAAAATCACATCCGGTTCGATCGCCAGGCATCTCGCAATACATAGACGCTGCTGCTGCCCACCGGATAATCCATAAGCGTTGTGGTGAAGCCGATCTTTTACTTCCTCCCAAATCGCTGCTTTGCGCAACGACTTTTCCACAATCTCATCCAGTATTTTTTTGTTTTTTATTCCATGGATTCTTGGACCGTATGCAATGTTATCGTAAATGGATTTCGGGAAAGGATTTGGCTTTTGAAAGACCATCCCGACTTTTGTGCGCAGTTCTTCCACTTCAAACCCTTCATCAAAAATATTGCGCCCCCGATAAAATATTTCACCACCCGTTTTCACTGCCGGAACAAGCTCCACCATGCGGTTCAATGATTTAATAAAGGTGGATTTCCCGCAGCCGGACGGACCGATGATGGCCGTCACTTCATTTTCATTGATGGCCAAATTGATTTCTTTTAACGCATGATGTTTGCCGTACCATAGATTAAAATGGTTCGTACGGAATACCGAAATCCGCTCGATGGAATGTAAATTTTGACGCTCACCCGGATTCTCCATTATTCCGATACCGCCAGTCTTCTTTTCCATTTTGATTACCGTTTGCACCATATTTTCCCACATCCTCAATATCGTTTTTGGAATTTATTTCGGATATACACCGCAATTGAATTCATCAAGATGAGGACCATCATCAAAACGATGATTCCTGCGGCGGCCACATGCTGAAACTCTTCTTGGGGGCGCTTTGCCCAATCGTAAATTTGCAACGGCAAAGCGGTAAATTCACTCAATAAGCTGTCTGGCAAGAAATGTACAATTACCGGGATTCCAATGACGACCAATGGAGCTGTTTCCCCGATAGCACGGGATAACGCCAAAATGCTTCCCGTCAGAATTCCGGGGATGGCAGCCGGCAGCACCACACGGCTGATGGTCTGCCATTTCGTCGCCCCCATCGCATAAGAAGCTTCCCGCTGCTCATTCGGAACGGCCCGGATCGCTTCCTGTGCAGCAACGATAATGATGGGCAGAATCAATAAACTCATCGTTAATCCTGCTGCCAGGACACTTTTTCCTAAACCGAACATCCGTACAAAAATCGTTAAACCCAATAAACCGAAAACAATGGAAGGTACACCAGCCAAGTTGGAAATATTGGTACGAATCAAATCATTTAATTTATTTTTCTTCGCATATTCTTCCAGATAAATTGCTGTAGCCACTCCGAGAATAATGGAAGTTGGAGCCACAACGAGCATCAACAAGATTGAACCGATGAAGGCAGCTTTTACTCCCGCTTTTTCAGGGAAACGGGAAGCATACTGATTAAAGAAATACCAATCGAAGTATCCGATTCCTTGGAAAACTATTCTTCCTACTAATACGACAAGGATGAATAAGGCAAACATCGTCGCAAGGAAAAAAATCCTTTTCCAAACTTTATTCCATTTCAAACGGGTTTGTATACGCTTCATTACGATTGTCTCATCGGTATATTTCACCATGTCAATATTCCTCCCTGAAGCGTTTCGAAATATAGTGGGCGACCAGATTCATCATTAATGTGAAAATAAATAAGGTAAATCCAACCGCATACATCGAATAATAGATCGTTGTTCCAAAACCGGCATCCCCTGAAGAAACTTGCACGATATAGGCCGTCATGGTCTGGATGGAACCGGTGATGTTAAAATCGAAAGTCGGTGTAGCACCCCCTGCAAGGGAGACAATCATGGTTTCGCCGATTGCCCTGGATATTCCCAATACGATGGATGCCATAATACCGGATAACGCTGCAGGCAGGACGACTTTTAATGAGACTTCGAGCTTTGTCGCCCCAAGTGCAAGTGCTCCTTCCCGAATGCCATTGGGCACGGAACTCATGGCATCTTCTGACAAAGAAATGATGCTCGGCAATATCATAATCCCCACCACAATCCCCGGACTGAGCGCATTGAATAACTTCAACGACGGAATGATGGTCTGCAATACCGGCGTGACAAAGGTTAATGCAAAGAAACCATAGACGATGGTTGGAACCCCTGCCAGCACTTCCAAAATCGGTTTTATGATCCGACGGGTCCGGTCCGTCGCATATTCAGTTAAATAAATGGCGACCGCCAATCCAAGGGGGACTGCCACAGCAATTGCGATGATAGTGACTTTTAACGTTCCCAAAACGAGCGGCAAAACACCGAAAGTTGGGTTGCTTCCGGAAAATGGGTACCATTCCGTACCGGATAAATACTCAACGATGGAAACCCTTTTGAAAAATTCTATCGTTTCAAAGATCAATGTGAATACAATTCCCAATGTGGTGATCACTGAAATGAGTGCTGCCATGATAAAGAATAAAGGCATCCCTTTTTCAATGATGTTTTTGAACGTTCTTTTTTGGTTCTTCGCAATCAATTGTTGGATTGATTGTCCGTTTCCTGACCTTTGCACCATTCATCCCCCTTTTGTTTGCGCAGGAAAAGTGCGGGATTCCTTCCACCCGAAACGTTCCAAAGAATCATTTTAATTCTTCCAGCCTTTTTAGCCCTTCTTCATATTTCTCATCCGGCAATCGAACATAACCGACCGCTTCAGCCATATCCCCCGCGTTTTCCAATGAAAATTTCATAAAATCATAGAAAGCTTTATTTTCTTTGACTTTTCCATCATTGACAAAAACATATAATGAACGCGAAAGCGGAATGTATTCCCCATTTTCGATGGTTTCGTTGGTTGGTTCCACACCATTGACACTAACGGCTTTTAGTTTGTCTTTATTTTCCAGGTAGTAAGCATAGCCAAAAAATCCAATCGCATTTTTATCAGAAACAACACCTTGAACAATCACATTGTCGTCTTCCGATAATTGTGCTGAGCGGACCAAATCTTCTCCATCCAAAATGATTTCATCAAAGTAGTCAAAGGTGCCTGAGTCTGTTCCCGGCGCATAGTATACGATTTCTTCATCCGGCCATGATGGATCGATATCTGACCACTTTTTCTTAGTTCCGTCTTCAATCCAAATTTTTTTCAATTGATCGATCGTCAAATCAGTGGCCCAGTCGTTCTCCGAATTCACGACAACTGTAATCCCGTCATAAGCAATCTCAAATTTCGTATATTCAATGCCCGCATCCTTCAAAGCCGCCGCTTCTTCCTCTTTAATATCCCGTGACGCGTTCGAAAAATCCGTTTCACCGGCAATGAATTTTTCAAAACCTCCGCCGGTTCCTGATACACCGACAGAGACTTGTACATTCGGTTGCACAGCAGCATATTCTTCCACCAGCGCTTCTGTAATCGGGGCGACTGTCGATGATCCATCCCCCATCACGGAACCTGTGATTTGTCCTTCTCCGTTTTCCTTTTGTTGTGCCGAATTGCCTGAGTTTTCAGCTTCTTCATTGGAAGTCCCTGCACAAGCTCCCAATAATAGAGCCGAACCTAAAACGGCCGTCAATGATACGTATTTCCATTTTTTCATCCTCGATCTCCTCCATCTTTCATCCAGTTTTCCTTACATTTCCCACTTTATCGTCCGTTTATTGAAAGGATATAAACCCAATGTTAAGAGATTGTAAATTTCGAAACTTTAATAAAAGAATAAAGCGGTAGGAATTCGGGGAAACATGGCAAATAAAAAAACCGCAGCAATCGTGCTGCGGCCAATTATTCATTGACAACTTTTTCTTCTGTATCTTCATCAATTTTTTCGTCCGTTGTTGGAGGTAATATTTCTTTGTTGACTGTTTGATCAGTGATTTTGTTACTTTCATATTTATATTTTAATTCGAAATACTTATCCAATATTTCACGGGCAATTTGGTTATTGTAGGATGTATAAGTATCGCCTGTCGTCACCCATGGAATCACTACGGCATAAGCAACTTCCGGATTTTCATAAGGCGCAAAGCCAACATGGGTCAAGGTTATTGTACGAGTTCTCCATTTTTCCCGCAAAGGTCCATAGTAAACAACCTCCGCTGTACCTGTTTTCCCCGCTGCTGTATAAGGAGCATTGGCAAATGCAGTGCGGGCTGTCCCTTGATTGCCGACATATACTCTGCGTAGCCCTTGTTTCACATAATTGACTTCATCTTCGGGATTTGAAATCCGGTTCAAGATTTTCGGTTGAACTTCTTCAACAAGGGGACCCAACGTTTTTCCATCTTCAGATGGCTCCCGGACTTCTTTCAATAGTCTTGGCTGTACCCGATATCCGCCATTGGCAATCGTTGAAATATATTGGGCCAATTGCAAAGGCGTATACGTATCAAACTGTCCGATTGCCAAGTCCAATATTTTACCTGGCGTATCCATCTCTCCTTGGAATCCTGCGAATTCATTTGGCAAATCGATTCCTGTTCTAACGCCAAGACCAAATTCGGCATAGCCGTTTCTCATTCTTTGCAAAGTATCGTCTCTTAATGATTTCAACGACATATTATACCGGTAATTAAGTCCGCCGATTTTCATGGCAACTTGGAACATATAGGAGTTTGAAGAACGTTCCAATGCTGTCAAATCATTCATTGGAATACTTCCCGATCTGTTAAAGATGGAACTTTTGGGATCTGTTCCGGCAAGTTTGATCGGTTGGTCGATTAATCTCGTACCCGGTTTAACGACCCCTTCTTTATACCCCATCAATAAAGTGGCTGCTTTTACAGTCGACCCCACTTCATAAGCCGTTGTAAATGTGCCGTAGGAATAATCTGCTACATATGTTTTTCCTGTATCAGGGTCCTTCTCAATTTTTTTGCCGACCATTGCAAGGATTTCACCGGTCTTCGGATTCATCATGACATAGAAAGCGCGATCTAAAAGGGAAGAGCCGCCTTTCGATTTCGCTTCAAGCAATTTTTGTTCCACAATTTTTTCCGCTGCTGCCTGCAATTCAATATCGATGGTTGTGACTAAATCCTTTCCTGGTTCACCATCGAAGGTTGTAACCGTATCAATCACTTCGCCTTTTCTGTTCGTAATATTTTTCACGACAGATTTTCGGCCTTGCAGCAATTCTTCATATTGGGATTCAAAATAACTTTCCCCTACCCGGTCATTACGGGAATAATCACGGGCCAAATAATGATATAATTGGGATTTCGGAATCCCTTTGCTTGGAACTGTTGTTCTGCCCAAAACCGCCAACGAGCTCAATTTAACCCTTTTCCAATCGGTTGTCGTATTGACTCCCGGCAATTCGAATAACCGTTCAGAAACGCGGGCAAATTCTTCATCGGATACATTTTCGCTTTTGATAATCTGTGGCGATAAATTATATCCTGAAGACATTTCACGGTAAATCGCCAACACTTCCAAATCAAAATCGGAAAGCTCCGCCAATTCTTCGTCCGTGATACGGTCTCTCACCAGCTGATCTATTTCAGCTTGCGCTTCTTTATCGTCCTCAAATTTTTCCCTTATTTTCTTTTCTTCCTCTTTGGATACTTTCTTATAGGCTTTTTCTTTATTTTTCATAATCCAGAAATCTTTTTTGTCGCGAAGGGTTACCCGATTGGTCGGTTGGTCGATCAACTTCGCCAATTTCTCAGCCACTTCAATCATTTCTTCTTGTTTGGTGTTTGGAAATTTTGTATATGTAATGGCATTTTGGGGCTCATTATCGACCAGAATTCTTCCGTACCGATCGTAAATTCTTCCACGGGGTGAACTCGTATTAACCGATACTTCCTCCGTTCTTTGCACTTCCAGAACGTATTCTTCCCCTTTAACAATTTGCAAATAACCTAAACGCAATATTAAAATCGAGAACAAAATAAAAATCGAAATAAACAGAACGTTCATTCGAAATGAAAGGCTCGTACGAGAATCTCCTTTGTTGTTTGATTTCTTTAACAGCTTCCGCATCGGCACCCTCCTTTTCAACGAAGCTCATCCATGCTCTTTAGTATAGCACTTTACCTTTTGATTAAAAAGAAAATTCCTTCAGCATTTGTGACGGTTCCTATTTTTTAAAGGTTTCATTTCAAACAAAAAGAGGTTGGGACAAAACCCCCTCTAAAATGGAAACAGCCCATGAAATTTTGGAATAAAATTTCATGGGCTGTTCTTCATTTTTTCAATAAAAATAAGGACATCTTCTGTTAAAATTTAAGTATCCAACCCCAAAAATTTTAACGAAAGAAGTGTCCTTATGTTTAAATATTATAACATGAATCAATTAGTTTTGCCTTTAGATTTAGAAATAAAATTACAAGAAAATGATATTGCCTTCCACATCCACCATTTAGTTGAAAGTATTCCAGATGAAGCCTTCCAGCCGTTTCTTCGAAATACAGGTTGTCCTGCTTATCATCCACGCATGATGCTAAAAATTATTTTGTGTGCCTATTCGCAGTCTGTCTTTTCAGGTCGAAAAATTGAAGCGCTATTAAAGGACAGTATACGAATGATGTGGTTGGCACAAGGATATGAACCAAGTTATCGGACGATCAATCGTTTTCGTGTGCATCCGGAAGTAAAAGAATTAATTCGTCAATGTTTTGTCCAATTCCGTTGCCAACTGGTGGAAGAAAAGTTAATCGATCAAGAAGCCATTTTTATCGATGGTACGAAGATTGAAGCGAATGCCAATAAATTTACTTTCGTATGGAAGAAATCCATTGAAAAATACAACCAAAGCTTAATTGAAAAATCCAATCAGCTCTACAACGAACTGTTAGAGAAGGAAATCATCCCTGAAATGGAGCGGGAAAATGAGGGAGAACTGTCCGTTGAAGAACTCGCTCAAATGGTGCAACAAGTCGATGAAGTGATTACGGAATATGACCAAAAGATAGAAGCATCGCCCGATGCCACAGAACGAAAAGCATTAAGAAGCGAACGGAAATATCCGAAGCGAGTGTACAAACAGTTGATTGACTTGATTTTACGTAAACAAAAGTATCAAAAAGACTTCGAAATCTTGGGTGAACGGAATAGTTATTCCAAAACAGACTTAGATGCGACGTTCATGCGAATGAAAGACGACTATATGAAAAACGGTCAATTGAAGGCTGGATACAACGTACAAATCGCAACAGAAGGTCAATACGCACTAGCTTATAGCATCTTTCCAAATCCTACTGATACACGTACATTAATTCCGTTCTTGAATAAGATAGAAAAGGATTATTTTCCGTTGCCAAAGTATATTGTCGCAGATGCTGGTTATGGTAGTGAACAAAACTATGAAGACATCCTTTCGAATCGAAAATGTGAGGCACTCATTCCATATACCATGTATGAGAAAGAACAAAAGAAGAAATATAAACAAAATCCATTTCATCCAGACAATTGGATGTACGACGAAGAAAGTGATACCTACATTTGTCCAAATCAGCAGCGAGTAACCTTCCGTTATCGTTCTGTACGTACAGATAAGACTGGTTTCAAACGAGAATTGAAAATCTATGAATGTGAAAACTGTTCAGGATGTCCATTTCGTTCATCATGCACAAAAGCAAAGGAAGGCAATCACCGAAAGGTCATGGTGAATGAAAAATGGGAACAACAAAAAGAATATGTAAGAGCGAAGCTTTCAGAAGAAAAAGCTGGTTCTATTTTCCGTCAACGTAAAATAGACGTAGAACCAGTTTTTGGATTCTTGAAGGCTAATTTGCGTTTCACTCGATTTTCCGTTCGAGGAAAATCGAAAGTGGAAAATGAAATGGGCATTGCCTTAATGGCCGTGAATTTACGGAAATACACGGCCAACAAAGATCAACTGACCAAAAATAATGGAGAGAAATGGAAAAAGGAGAATTTGAGTTGGCTCAAATTCTCCTTTTTCCTATTTTGAAGCTAGTTTTGTCCCAGCCTCCGCATAAACCCTTTGGCTTATTTTATTAATTGATCCACATTCTCAATTGGCATCGGTTTATAGAAATAAAAACCTTGGGCTGTCGGACATTCCATTTTATGTATTAATTGGAGTTGTTCCCTTGTTTCTATTCCTTCAGCTACTGTATGCAACCCCATATTTTTTGCCATTTGGATGATCGACTGGACAATGATTCTTCCTTTATCATCATGCACTTTATTCACAAAGTTCCGGGCAATTTTAATTTCGGAAATGGGAAGATTCATCAAATAGCTTAATGATGAAAACCCGACTCCGAAATCATCGACAGAATTTTCAAAACCAAACTTCTGCAAACTTTGCAATATCGAGTTTGCCCGTTCAATATCAACCAAACAAATGCTTTCTGTAATTTCCAGTTTCAAATATTTCGGGTCAATACCATATAGATTTGTCAACCCGATTAAATCTTCAACAAATGTCGGTGTGTAAAAATGGGAAGGTGAAATATTGACCGCCACTTGATATAAACGCTGATTTCTCTCTTTTCTCTTTCTGAGCCATTGAAGAACTTGTTCAATGATAAGGGAATCGAGCTCTTTGATTTGCCCAAGAGATTCCGCCACTTCAATAAATACGGCGGGTGAAACAACCCCCAACTGTTTGGAATGCCATCTGGCAAGCGCTTCGAAGCCTTCCACTTCACCGGTTCCAATTTTCACTTTTGGCTGCAAATGCACAGCGATTTCCCTATTTTGAATTGCCCGAATCAACTCGTTTTGAAGTTCCATTGTTTTTTCAATTTCGATTCCATACTCTTCTTTGTAAGATACAATGGTATTGCCGGGGGATTTTTTGGCCACATTCAAGGCAATATCCGCAAAATGCGCCAATTCATGGATATTCCCTGTGAAATAACTTAATGAGACCACGCCAATATTGAAAGAGATAAATAACTCCATTTGATTAATAATAAATGATTGGTTCTTTATTTCTGACAATTTTTTTGTATAATGCTCAATTTTATCCTCATGGCAAATTCCGAAAACAATTAAAGATGCTTCGGAAGTTTTGGAAATGATGATTTCGATATCGGATAATTCGCTGCGTATCCTCTTTTCGATTTCCTTTTGCAATAAAGAGAGCTGGGCATTCTTTAAAAAATGGATGATTTGAAGGTAATTTGTCGGCTGTATCAACAACACAAAGCCCGTTGTATTCTTCCCGATTTTCTTCTGCAATTGATTTAAGAAAAATTCGTAGTCGGTTAATCCGGAAATTGGATCTATGTATTCCAGTTGATTTGGAATCTTATGATTCTTTTCATGAAAGATCATTACATCAAATATGTGGTTTCCTTCATCATCAAAAAACGGTTGACGCAATACATCAATCAACAAAGCACTTCCATCTTTCCTCCGGCATAACACTTCCCTTTTACTGTTCCAATCCGTGGAGCCAAACTGTAAAATAGATTCAAAGGTTTGATTTTTCACATCATCTGTTATGTGTCCTGTTAATTCCGTAAATATGTTATTGGCATATAAAATACGATGATTAACAGTATCTAAAACGAGGAAGGCCGTTTGGAACTGTTCGCCGATTCTGCAAAGCCAAAAAAATAAATTCTCTTTTTCCAATTTCGTTTCTAGCACTCGATGTCCCCCTTCCAATTACACCTCCACCTATATATTATAGAAAAATATGAAAAAAAAGCTACTTTTTAGTAAGTGATTTTTCTTCAAATAAAATAAAAAGCGGAACAAAACTTTGAAAAATAACAAAAATGAATTACAAAAGCAGATTAGATGATAATATTTTATAAAAAAACTACAAAAAATTTTTTTATTATTTTTCCCAAAAAATTCATTTTTTATTGAAAATCAATGGCATTTTTGTGAACCTTCGCTTATTAAAAATTAGAAAAAATAAATTACCATCCATATTTGGATGATAATTTGTTTTCATGATATACCATGGCTATTAAATCATGATTCATATATAACATTATTCAACAAAATTATAATTGAATAATTTTTGGGTCTTTCCCTTTTGAATTCATTATTTTTATTTGTGAAGGGACGATTTTTAATACCACCATGTTCGGATCATCCGGACCATCAAACCAAAATCTTAACACTTTATTCCAAACTTTCTCTTTCATTCCTTCATCGGAAGACACTTCCACCCTGCCTTCAATTTCCAAGTAGGAATCTCCAAATCCTTTGCCGTCATAACCGATTAAAATGTGGGTATAAGGATTTTTTGAAAGTTCCTCCACTTTATGCGTGTCTTTTTTGGTAACTGTGTACAATGTAAAATTATCATTATAAAACGCCATATACCGGGAATGGGGCTTATCTCCCTCGATGGTCGCCATTGTCCCCACCAGATTATCATTCAATATTTTTTCTGCGATTTCTCGATCTGTTTTTGGCATAACAACCACTCCATCCGTTTTTTTATTTTTTAGTATTTCAAAAAATGATTGTTTTATGTGAATGTCATACAACTGGCCGCCAACTTTTTAAAAATTGTTCCATTTTTGATCTGCCTAATTGGATCAAATGTTCCTTCGCTTCTTCGTCCAGGTCGAATTGGGTTGCATGGATGTGCTCCACCGGAATGAATATGATGTTCTTTTCGTGTCTTCTGGAAATGTAGCGGTTATCGTGGGCGTTCATCATGGCTTTAAACAATGCCTCAAATAAATTCAATCCGTTATTTATCTTTTGGGGAGGAATTTCCGCGGCTGGACTGCTGAGCTTCAGCCCCAATAAAGGACGGATCCTTTTCCCATTATCATAGATCCACAAAGGGAAATTGCTTAACACGCCTCCGTCGACAAAAACGGAATCCCCATTCCCATTGTTTAATCTTACAGGTTCAAAGAAAAATGGTATTCCGCAGCTCATTCTTAATGCCTTGGCTACCGAAAATTCTCTCCAATCTTTTCCATACAAATGCAGATCATCGGGAAGCACAATCATCCGGCCATTGGTTAAATCTGATGCAACGACTTTCAACGTATCGTGGGGCAAGTCTCCAAATGTATATACATCTTTCTCCGCCAGTTTTTTACACAACCATTTTTCAAGAGCTTTTCCTTTGTACAATCCTAATCGGACATAAAGATTGAGCCATTTCAAAAAGGGAAGAGTTTTAGAATATTTCGGCGGATCCAATAACGATTTCGTGTCCAATTCTTCCAGTGCCTTTTCGATCTCTTTAACTGTGTAACCCGCTGCGATAAAAGCTGCGACAATTGAGCCGGCGCTTGTTCCGGCTACCCTTTTAAAGGTGAATCCCTTTTCCGTCAACACTTGATAGGCACCGACAAAGGCAAACGCTTTTATTCCACCGCCTGAAAATACACCATCAATTTCCATGTACCCTCTCCCTTATCTTTCATTGTTATACTTTAAGAAAAAATAAGGGATTTTAGAACTTTTTATCGAGAAAAATCGAAAACAAGTATGAAAAAAATCGCAAGCCCATCGTACTTTTTTCTTGTAAGGCCTGCGATTTTCCTTAAACGTCTTTTATTCATTTAAGATGGACGGATTTTGCTTGCTGGACGGCTTTCCCTTATTTTCATTCTGGTTTTCTTTTTTTGCTTTCTCGTTTTGGCCGAGTACATCCAAATCATCCGGGCTTAAATCATATCCGTAACCGTATTCTTCCCGGTCCAATGGTTTTTCTTTCTTCTTTGCCATATCGGTCACCTCCATCGGACTTAATTTGCCTCATCATGGCCGATTTATACTTTGAATGACCGATGAACGTAAAAAAAGGCGAACCCCAACAGGATTCGCCTTCTTCTTATGATTGAATCATATTATTTTTTCGCAGCTGCGTATTTTTCAGCTACAACGTCCCAGTTTACTACATTCCAGAATGCGGAGATGTATTCAGGACGACGGTTTTGATATTTCAAGTAATAAGCATGTTCCCAAACGTCCAAGCCAAGGATTGGTGTTTCACCTTCCATGTATGGAGAATCTTGGTTTGGAGTGGAAGTAACTTTTAGTTCGCCGTTTTTGTCCACAACAAGCCAAGCCCAACCTGAACCGAAGCGGCCAGCTGCAGCTTTGGAGAATTCATCTTTGAACACATCGAAGCTGCCGAATTTTGCATCGATTGCAGCTGCTAAATCACCTGCAGGAGCTTTTGCACCGCCAGGAGTCAAGATTTCCCAGAATAATGAGTGGTTAGCATGTCCACCACCGTTGTTGCGTACCGCAGTTTGTTTATCTGCAGGCACTGCATCAAGATTTGAGATTAATTCAATCAAATCTTTATCAGCAAATTCTGTGCCTTCAACAGCAGCATTTAAGTTTGTCACATACGTATTGTGGTGTTTCGTATGGTGAATTTCCATTGTTTGTGCATCAATATAAGGTTCTAAAGCGTCATATGCATAAGGTAATTTTGGTAATTCAAAAGCCATGAAAATTTCCTCCTTTTATATAAATCAGTAATTTCTTACCTCTTCTATAAGATTATCAGAATAAAGATAGCCGTTCAATTATTACGCTCACCTGCTCAATGATTTTCAGACTTTTGACCGAAATTTGATCAACCCCAAAAATTCAGCCAACTTCACTATAACCTTATGAAGGGTTTTTTATACAATGAAATGCTTCATTAAAAAACAATCGCAATGATAAAGATGAGAATCATCACCAATTGAAGAATGCTTTTGGTGATCACGGATGTCAAAAAGCCGACAAGCGAACCGATCCCTGCCCGGACAGCTTGTGGGAAATCAGATCTTGCAACGATAAATTCCCCGAGCACCGCTCCAATGAAAGGGCCGATAATTATGCCCAAATACGGTATGATGAAAGGTCCAATCAACAACCCGATCGTGCTGCCCCAGAGGCCGGCTTTCGTGCCCCCAAACTTTTTTACACTGACAAGATTCGCTAAAGCATCCGCCATAAACAATAAAACCACGAACAATATTTCAATCAGCCAGAACCACCAGGAAAGTTCAGCAAAGGAGAAAAACAGCCCATACAAGATGAACCCGAACAATAAAAACAGCACTGATGGTATGACAGGATATAATAACCCTGCAAAGGCAATGATAAAACAAATGATAATCAACAACCAGGCCAGTATTTCCATCCTTTTCCCTCCATATCTTAACTGTATTTACGTAAAGATTTTGAAAAAGTTTCATTTCAACAAATTTGTCCATTTTTTCTTATTTCATGATAAACTTTCAATGGAGGAGAAGAAGATGGTCACACATATACAATTGTTCATAGACAGCCTATTTCAACCGAAAAAACTGGCGGCTTATCGTGTGCTGCCAATCGGCAAAGTGATTCAATACGTATTTATTTTGATTGCAATCGTAACGATATTTGCATTTATTCAATTTTTGACGGGCGTATCGGAAACGGCGATCCAATTCAAAGGATTGCGGCAATACGTCAAAGATATTCAATGGCTTCTTTATCCATTCGCACTTTTTTTATTATTTTTCACCTCTACCGTCCTGCTGTTTGTCAGAATTTCGATTTACGCGGCAATCGGGGCATTATTACTGAAATTGTTGAAACGGCGGGGAGAATATCGTCATATGTGGAGAACAACCGCTTTCGCCATTACTTGGTCAACCCTTCTTTCCATTCTATTTTCTTTCCTATCCATTTCTAGCTGGGTTGCAACAATGGTTTCTTCGATTCTTACCATTGTTCTATTAATTTTTGCTTCATTAAACTATCCAAAATTGGCAAAATCGAAGTTCTGAATCCTTCCTTGCTTCATATAGTGGAGCAAGGAGGGATTTTTTATGAGGCTCTTTCTATCAATCGCCATTGCAATCATTTTGATAACGGTCATCAAAATAGATTTGACGGAAGGAACGGTTCCTGTAACCGCCTATTCCAAATCGGCCCCATGCAATGAACAACTGGCTGTGAAATATGTGCCGGTCATTACGGAAGAAGGGGATACGGTGCAAAGCTTGCTTGCCCAATATCCTGCCGACGAGAGAATTTCCTTGCCGGAACGTATGGCGGATTTCTATAAATTGAATCCCCATTTAAAAAAACAGGTCATTGTGCCTGGCGAATTGATCAAAATACCAATCTATTCTAGCAATCAAAATTGCGAAAAATAAAATGTTTCTTCCTTGTCGACACTATTTTACACTGCTAAAATAATGGAAGTGAAGGTACGGGAAAAGTACCTCAAAAAGGAGAGAGTTTTGATGAGTGAAATTATTCATCGTACAAAAACACGTCCTGTACGAGTTGGTAATTTAACAATCGGCGGGAACAATGAAGTCATTGTTCAAAGTATGTGTACAACAAAAACCCACGATGTGGAAGCGACTGTCGCTGAAATATTGAGATTGGAAGAAGCAGGTTGTCAAATCGTGCGGGTTGCTGTTCCGGATGAACGGGCGGCAGCAGCCATTCCTGAAATAAAAAAACGAATCCATATCCCGTTAGTGGCGGATATTCATTTCAACTATAAACTTGCATTAATGGCAATCGAAAACGGCATTGATAAAGTGCGCATCAATCCTGGAAATATCGGGCGCCGTGAAAAAGTGGAAGCCGTTGTCAAAGCGGCGAAAGAACGGGGCGTTCCAATCCGGATTGGCGTCAACGCAGGCTCCCTTGAAAGACATATCCTTGAAAAATATGGTTATCCAACAGCGGATGGAATGGTCGAATCTGCTTTGCATCATATAAAAATACTTGAAGATTTGGATTTCCATGACATCATCGTATCCATGAAAGCTTCCGATGTGAATCTTGCCATCGAAGCCTACGAAAAAGCGGCGCGCACCTTTGATTATCCATTGCATCTTGGCATTACGGAATCCGGAACACTCTTTTCCGGCACAATCAAATCCGCTGCCGGTTTAGGTGCCCTTCTTTCAAGAGGCATCGGAAATACAATCCGTATTTCCCTCTCCGCTGACCCGGTGGAAGAAGTGAAAGTGGCAAGGGAATTATTGAAATCCTTTGGTCTTGCATCCAACATGGCAACATTGGTTTCCTGCCCTACTTGCGGACGAATCGAAATCGATCTCATTTCCATCGCCAATGAAATCGAAGAATACATTTCCAAATTAAATGTACCGTTGAAAGTGGCTGTGCTTGGCTGCGCGGTAAACGGACCTGGAGAAGCGAGAGAAGCGGACATCGGAATCGCCGGGGCCCGCGGTGAAGGCCTGCTCTTTATGAAAGGCAAAACCGTACGGAAAGTCCCTGAGGAAACGATGGTGGAAGAATTGAAAAAAGAGATCGACAAATTGGCGGCAGAAAAATTGGCTGAACGGGAACAGCAGCAAATCTGAATTTAAGGGGGGTCTATCATGAAGCAGGAAAAGCCCCGTTTCGGTATTGATATCGATGGGACAGTGACTACTCCTGATACGCTGATTCCGCATATCAATAAACAATACAAAACAAATATCGTGCTTGACGATGTGGTTGAGTACGACTTTTTAAGCGCTTTCCCCCACCCCGTTGACCGGAACGAGTTTGCGCGATGGTTCAAAGAAAATGAACCGTATCTCTACTCTGTAAGCAAAATTGTCAACGATGCCCAACGAATTTTAAACCATTGGCATAAACAATATGAGTTATATTATATTTCCGCGCGGGACCAGCACTTGTATGACGTAACAAAACGTTGGTTTGAAGAGCATCAGGTGCCTTATGATCACATTGAATTGATCGGCAGCCACAATAAATTGGAGGCTGCAAAAAAATACCGCATTGAAGTATTTTTTGAAGATAAGCACGATAATGCGGTGGAACTTGCGGAAGAACTGAAAATTCCCGTGCTGTTATTTGACACCCCTTATAATCGCAAAGCCGTTCCTTCCAATGTCATAAGGGTGCAAAATTGGAAAGAAGCGAACCAATGGATTCAGCGCCATTTTTGATGGCATCGCTAGACTTGTCCATCTTGCCGGACCAGCCTAGCGTTTTTTTATATATCCAAAATCCCCCTCACCCAACGGTCCACAAACGATTCAAAAGTAATCCCATAGCGGTTATAAATATCATGATAGACAAAATAAATTCCCAGTTTTTCCAGCAACTCATCATTGATTTTCATGAAAACTTCCCTTCTATTAGAGTTGATTTCATTGAATTTTAACGGAAATTTCATATTCCTCTAATCCAACGATGAATTTTTTCGCTATTATGATAATGAACGGTAGTTCCATCACTGGGGGGTTGGTAATGCGGAGAATGCATTGTTTTTTTGCACTCATATTTTTTATTTTTCTACTAGCTGGATGCAGCGATATTAAAGAGGCGGTTTCCGGCATACATACTCAGGCGGAAAAAGCGAAAAGCGGTTTAACGGTTGATGCTTACTCATTGCGCGAATTTGAAATTGAATATAATGATGAAACCTTTACTGTAGAAGAATTGTTTAAAACTATTCTACGTGATGTCCAATGGGAATATGAAAAAAATCAAAATCAGCATCAATTGCTGATCAAGGGCACTTGGAAAGAGCCTCTTTTCGACTATTTGCAATTATCGGATGAAGTAAAAGAAGAACTTGCAACTACGGGAAAAATTTTGATTACATTAACATTTGAAGAGGATCAGCTGGTTCCCGGCGAAACAACGGTGACAATGAAATTAAAAGAAGATACATTGGTGGATGAAAAAGGAGAAGATATTTTACATTACTTTTATGATATTTATTTGGGCGAAAAAATGTGAATGGAGCCAATGCTGTGCACCCATCAAAAAGAGGCTGGGACATAACTAATAAAGTGAACGAGCTGCAAAAAGAATTTTTGTAAAAAATTGATTGGAGTGACGGGGCGAGTGCTCCTGTCGCGCACGCTTAGTCGCAAAGCAAAAGCTTTCCTGCGACGAGCCCTCTCGAGACCCCGCAGGAGCGAAGGATTGAGCTCCGAGGAGGCTCGAGCCGGGCCCGCGGAAAGCGTCCCCGGAACGGAAATCAATTTTCTTCAATTATCAAAAAAACACCATTTTCTCCCGGGAGAAAATGGTGTTTTTTATCTTTTGTCCCAGCCTCTTTTAATTATATTTGTTCAAGAATAAAATGAATAAAATCATTCATGTTTTCGGGTGAAACCCCATGGCCCACAGGATATGTTTTATAGACCACCTTTGCCCCATATTCCTCAAAAAACGCTTTGCTTTTTTCACTCCAAACGATTGGGTAGTCATAATCATATTCCCCGTGGGAAATGAAAATTTTCGTCTCCGTCATATTCTGTTTATAATATTGATCTTTGACAAAGTCCGGCAAATATCCGGACAATGCAGCACATGCTTTAATCCGGTTCCCCATTGCCACACATAAAGTTTGTGCGATCACAGCACCTTGATTAAAACCTGCCACAAAAATTTTCTCCGGATCCAATTGATATTCGTCGATCGCTTGCAAAATAAAATCTTTGGTGACGGCCACCACTTTATCGAAAATTTCCTGTACCGGCTTTCCTTCTTCCTCAAACGTATAAAAGGCGTAACCGGGATCATGGGTGATCGGACCTCTTAAACTGAAAACATGGCAAACCTCCTGAATGCCCCCGATAATTTGCAGCAAATCCTCCTCATCGCTGCCCAATCCATGGAACAAAAAGATCGCTGGACTTTGTTTACTTTCCACTTTAGGTTCGATATGTTTAAAAGTAAATACTGATTGCATTTTATTTCCTCCCGACTTATATCCTACTATACAACTATATTTTCTTTATTTTATGAAAACATATTATTTTTGCATTAATTTTGTTGATAACCCTTTTTAAGTTTTACTAGAAATCAATGATAATATTTCAAAAAATGTCGATAAAATGTATCTTTTTTATTATTTTTAAAAAATTTGTCTATTATTTGAAAATTAATTTGGTAAACTAAGATTAGAAGTATTTTATCAATTATCCTTCAACCACTTTCGGGGAAAATTTTACCGATTTTCATAGTAAAGGGGTGTCAATGTTGTATAGGGAAATTACAGTAGATCGCAGCTTATTATATATCGAGCAATATCATATCGACAATTTTAATAACCTGGCAAAAAAGTATAATCAATGCAATCATCTTGTAAAAGAGGGAGCACTTAATATCATAGATGCATGGATTATCGCCTTTAATATTTGGCTTTTATTACTTCCCGATAAATATAACATCATTCACTCAGCCGAAAAAACCCTATACTACTCCTCGAATTTCGTCATACTAAATGCACTTCAAGAAAATGTTCATTTTAATCAATTAAAAGCTCGAAAAAATCGCCCCGAATTATTATATTATATCATTTCTCTTTTACTGGCTACAGGTTTAAATAAATGGATTTTGCAAGTGATGACAAAATACGATTTAACCCATATGATTGAACGGAATAAACGACGGATCTACTTTGATGCGCATTTAGGGTCGGAGGAAGATCTCCAAGCCTTTTTGGAGGATCAATCAAAATTCGTGAAAGCGGCTGTAAAAGAGTTAAATTCCACAAATTCCTTTGATAAAATGATAAAACGTGCCATTGATGAAGCCTACAAAATTTTTAATGAATATCGGAATAAATCAAAAGAGCCATCCACTTCCTGAAGATGGCTCTTTTATTTGGTTATTATTATATTAATTGTTTTCCAATGTGGAAGCGACTTCCGCAATCACCACAATATTGTCGATTGTAGGACTCTCTTCGCTTCCGCCTGCAGGACGTTTATGCGCTTCTTTGAATGAATCGCTCTCTCTCCATGCCTGGAAGTCTTCCAGTGTATCCCAATACATGACTACACTCATTTCATCATAATCTTCAAATTGGGTGCTCACCAATACTTCCACTTTCTTGAAACCTTTGAATGTCAATAATGGGCCAGGTTGTGTAAATCGTGGAGCCATTTTTTTCGCAAATCCTTTTTTAACTTTGATGCGATTTGTCACTGTATACATAAAAAACAAACCCCTTTTTCTATTGAGAATAACTATCATTTACATTATTAACATAGTTTAATGGAATACGCAATCCGTCCCTTTTATTCATTTGCCAAAAAATCAAAACGGAATGTATCATCCGTGATCGGTTCCACTTTTGCCAATGCATACGTGGAACCTTTTTGGGAAAAGAAATCGTATGTGGATCCTTCATTTCGGATTCCGTTCATTACAATGGGGTTGATTTCCTCCTCCGGAAACATGGTATCCAAGCCCAAATTCATCAACGCTTTATTGCCGTTATAGCGAATGTACGCCTTCACTTCATCCTCCAGGCCGGTTCCCCTGTATATTTCATCTGTGTATTGCAATTCATTGTCGTACAATTCCAGCAGTAATTCATAACCCCATTGTTTTAATGATTCTTGCTGTTCTTTCGTAAATTGGTTGAATAGATTTTGGGCAAAGATTCCGACAGCCACTCCATGAATCGATTCATCTCTCAATATGAGGGATATCACCTCTGCGCTGTTTCGCAAAATCCCTTGTCCGCCCAGATAGAGCGGATAGAAAAATCCGGAATAGAACAGGAAGGATTCGAGCATGACAGAGGCAAACATGGCTTTCCATAAACTCACCGGATCATGTTCTTGAATGGCTTGATAAATTTCCGCAATTTTTTGCGCTTTATACTGCAAATGTCCATTTTCTTTCACCCATTGAAAAATTTCTTCGATTTCGTCTTTGTTGCAAAGGGTTGTAAATATATAGGAAAAAGGCCTCAAATCCGTCAAATTGACCCCCACTCCTCCGCCAAGTCTTGAGAGTTCCAGACAATATCCAATGTTTTCGGCAATGCTGTTCATCGAATCATCCATCGACAATTTGAAACAGCTAACCAATTCACCCCGCGCTTTTTTCCCGCTGTTCAGGGCAGTTGGCGTCGCCGGTTGAAAAGCTTCCATGATGGCACGGATCGCCTTTTCCGCCATTTGTTCATTTCCATCCGCCAGATAAAGGGCAATAATGCTCATACGATCTTCATAAGTTTCTAAAATTTCCTTTCCATCCCGGCTTTTCATTGCGTAGCTGTCATAAAATTTTTTAGCGCTCATAAACGTTTGGAAACGGAACCGGTAGGCATAGGCGATTTCAAATATTTGCCGGATAAAGTCCATGGAATACTTTTTCAAGAAAGCTTCCTCATAATAACCTTCTTCTATTAAATAACGAACCTTTTCTTCTATGCCCGAAAACTGGCGCATGCGGGGATGAATATACTCGAAGAAAAATTGACGGGTGGCCTGCCGATCTTTCTCCAAGTCGATGCGGCCCGTTTGCCGATAGTGATTCAACACTTCATTATTGAGCATTAAATATGTTTTCATCTGAAAATCCCCCCTTGTATCGTTCTTTTATAAAACTCCATAATGGCGTGATAATTTTTTTGAAATCCCCTTAATTCAATCTTTTCAACAATCGGGATGCCATAAGTTTCACTGATCACATCTGCAGAACGGCAAAAATAAGAATGACCAAAATTGGAATTCCCGCTTGCCACCACTCCTTTGCAAAGGTGGGCATTATTTTTTAAAAACCCTTCTACAATTGGTGGCACTTCCCCAATTCCATCGGTATAAGTGCACAACAAAAAGGGTTCGTCCAATATCAGCCCTTCTTGAATTTCAATGTTCGGCAATCCTAATTGATGAACGATAAACCGCACATTTCCGGTTCTTGAGGCATAAGCGATCATACCTTCATCATGCCGATGATTTTTTTAGCTTCTTCCATGTCATCCATCAGCTCACCGTCAATTTCCATAACCGGGACAGTAAAGAATCCGGCTTTCAATAATCTTTCTTTCGCTTCTTCATTGGAATCAACGTTTATTTCCTCATATTGTCTTTCGAAACCCAGTTTCTTTAACTCAAATTTCATCAACATGCACTTTGGACAAACTTTTTTGGAATATAACTTCATATCCTTTCTCCTTTCCATCAATTCAATGACAAAAAAATAAGCCATACCCTTTTTCGGGTAAGGCTTTGAAATGGAAACAATCAGGCGCTAAGAAATGGACCTTTTGCTTCCATTTCTTAGCCCCCGAAGAAATGAGCAATTTCCGTTTATCAGGCAGGTCTCCTGGCTCATGCATCATCCTACAAGTTCCCTTCCCATGCCATTGGCACAGTGGATTTGAACTTTTCGTCAGCAATTACAGTTGCGGGGACAGCATCAGATTTTCACTGATTTCCCTTTTAATCTACTATATATAGTAGAACCTGATAAACAAATATACTATATATTGTGTTGTCGTGTAACATTGTAACATGCAGATTTGTTAAATACAAGTGGAATTGGAAAAACTTAATGTTTAAGCATGATTTCCAATCGTCTTAATGCTTTTTCCTGCTGAATGTACAACTTTTGGGCCTCTTCCAAAGAAATGAGTTGAAAGCGTATTTTCGAAAAGGGTTGAAGTTGGGCGAGTTTCGGCAAATCAACGGAAACCACTTGAGCCAATTTAGGATAACCGCCCGTCGTCTGACAATCCGCCATTAAGATAATGGGCTGCCCGCTTGGAGGCACTTGGACGGTTCCAAAGGTGACTGCCTCTGATAATAATTGGATAGGTTCTTTCGTAATTAGTGGACTATCCCCCATTAAACGGTAACCCATGCGATCCGCATCTTTCGAAATCGTAAAGATGCAATTGATGAAGGCATTCCTGCTTTTTTCCGCAAATCGATCATATTCCGTCCCTTTTACCACCCGAATTTCCGCATCCCGACTCTTAATCAACCAATCTCCCGGAAGAATCCCCCACTTCCCTTTTTGCACTGGCTTCGATTCCGGAATTGGAAGTTCGTCTCCTTTTTGCAAAGGGCGGCCTTTAAATCCTCCTATCCCGGCACGGATATAAGTGCTGTAACTATTTAATACTTTCTTGACTTGAATTCCACCTTTGATGTGCAAATAGCCCCTTGCTCCATCTTTGCAGGAGCCCAGCTTTAAAATGCTGCCCTTTTCGGCAAAAACCGGCTTCCACATCCGGCATGGTTTCTCATTCAAGAGCGGATGAAAATTGGCCCCTGTCAAACAAAACACCGCATCACAATTAAATTTCACCGTCGGACCGATTAAAGTGAATTCCAGTGCCGCAGAAGGCGCTTGCTGTAACAGCATTTCCCCCATGCGATAAGAGAGGGTATCCATTGCCCCTCCAACAATGACGCCATACTGCTGAAAACCCCTTCTTCCTGAATCTTGGATCGTCGTTAAAAGACCCGGTTTCAGTATTGTCATCGTCATGACCTTTCACCTTCTAATTCCATAAACTCTTTTTCAGTAATGGGGACAAAACGGATCCGGTCTCCTGCCCGCAATAACGTTGGCGGGTTTTGATCCGGAAGAAACAATTTTAATGGGGTGCGGCCAATGATTTGCCACCCTCCAGGTGTTTCAAGGGGGTAAATCCCTGTTTGCTTTCCGGCAATCCCTACAGAACCGGCCGGGATTTTCAATCGGGGTGTTTCTTTGCGGGGAGTTGCGATTCTTTCATCCATCCCGCCCAAAAAAGGAAATCCGGGTGCAAAGCCCAACATGTAGACAAGATAATCGTTTTTTGTATGTATCTCAATGACTTCTTTTTCAGACAAATGGTGAATTCGGGCAATTTCCGTTAAATCCGGGCCATAGATTCCTCCGTAACAGACAGGGATTTCAACCAATCTGTTTTTTTCCTTTGGCAAATCAATCTCTTTTTGTAACAGCCTTTGAAGCCGGGAGACCACTTTTTCGTACGGGGAGCGCCCTTCAATATCCCATTGATCCACTGCCATTACATCATAATAAACACAAACATTCGTATAACTTGGTACAACCTCTATCAGACCATCGAAGGGCTCCTTTTCAAGAAGGGAAAGAAATTTTTTTATTGATAAATGGATCTCTTCTGAAATGGCATTTCCGAAATAGACCAATACAGCACTTTCCCCCAGTGGTTTAAATTGTACGGCCATGTTTGCTACTTTCCTCCAATTTGTATCAATATTAAAGGAATTATATCAAAAGCACATTTTTTATGATATATTTTTCCATAAATCCATTGAGTATCTGGAATAATAAATTGGAGGTTATTGATGTGAACCGGGTCGATTTGAATTGTGATATCGGAGAGGATTTTGGAAGATACACGCTCGCCAACCAAAAAGAAATTTTACAATATGTTTCTTCAGCGAATATCGCCTGCGGTTTTCATGCGGGGGATCCATCCGTCATGAGGGAAACGGTGAAAGTGGCTCTGGATCATGGAGTGAAAATCGGGGCCCATCCGGGATTGCCGGATTTATTGGGATTCGGAAGAAGGGAAATGGCCATCACTTATCAAGAAGCTTATGATATGGTGGTCTATCAAATTGGCGCATTACAGGCTTTTTTAACGATTGAAGGAGAAAAAATGCAGCATGTGAAGCCCCACGGCGCCCTTTATAATATGGCGGCAAAAGATCCTGAAATTGCGGAGGCCATCGCAAAAGCGGTATATGACGTTTCTCCCGATTTGATCTTATTCGGCCTTGCATCGAGCGAATTAACAAAAGCGGGTGAAAAAATCGGACTTCGGACTGCCCACGAAGTATTTGCTGACCGTACTTATCAAAAGGATGGCACGTTAACATCCCGAAAACAGCCCGATGCAATGATTACCGACCAAAATGAAGCCGTTCAACAAGTGATCAGAATGGTGAAAGAAGGAAAAGTAAAATCCCGCCAAGGCGTGGATGTGCTTTTACGGGCGGATACCGTTTGTATTCATGGTGATGGTGAACATGCCGTGGATTTTGCAAGATTTATCAAAGGGGAATTGCTGAAAAATGGAATTGAAGTGAAGGCTTTCATATAAAATTACACTTTGGATTCAATGAAACTTAAACAATATGAAAGGCTGCCCAATCATGATTTCCACTGGGCAGCCTTCCTTTTAACGGGCAACTTTTGTTAATACTCTTTCCACCGATGCCCGGTCGAATCGCTGTTTTTTAGTGACATCCAGTTGGACAATTTCGCCATTGTGTACTGTAATTGATAAGTTGCCGTAATCTATATTATTTAATTGTTTAATGATTTGTTTTAACACGTCTTCTTTTAATTTAGCCATACCACCACTTCTTTCTTTTTATTCTTATTGAAATACTAAGGATAAGGTCGAAAAAAATGAATCAGTTCCCAAAACGTGTAAAACTTCTTCCTGCTTAGATTATATGCCGGGAAAAGGAATGTTATCATCTGTAAGCATAGGGATCAATAATAACTTTGCCACTGTGTCAATGCACTTTTCAGGTGGCAACCCATGATCAAATCCGCCAGTTGCTCTTCCCTGCCAATTGGCCAATTATAATAACACCATGGCTAAATCTTCTTCATCTAAAGTGAATTATTACCTTATTTTTTTCTAATTAATGAACTTTCTTCCCCATTCACATTTTTCGGAGTATTTTTGGAAACCGTCACACGGCGGACGATGCGGCGTTCATCGTAATCGGCGACTGCATAATGCTGGGATGCCAGGTTATCCCAAATGACAAGATCCCCTTTTTGCCAATTCCAGCGAACTGTGTTTTCCGGGCGAGTCACATAGCTTTGCAAGATTTCATAAAGCGCCGCTGATTGTGACGTTGAATAACCTTCAAATTGGCGGACGAAATGACCAAGCAACAAATGTTTCTTGCCGTTTTCAGGATGCAAGATTACCACCGGATGGCGTGTTTCATATTCGATTCTCGCAAATACACTCCGATGTTTTTCAATATACTCTCTTGCTTTTTCTTTTGATTGGTTTACATATGCTAAAGCAGCATAGTCGAATTTATTGGAATGGATTGCCCATAATTTTTCCGCCAATTCTTGCAATTCTTCAGGCAAATCAGTATAGGCCGTATGGGTATTCGCCCAGATCGTATCTCCGCCCACGGATGGAATTTCCACACCGCGCAAGATGGAATAACGGGGCACTTCAGGAACGAATGTTACATCTGTATGCCAAGAGTTGGCTTTCCCCCCATATTGGGAATCCAACTCAAGAATTGCTGCTGTGTTTTCCTTCACCGGCACTGTTGGATGGGCGAACAATTCACCAAAACGTTTTGCAAACTCCTCATGTGTAGCATCATCCAAATGTTCTTGACCACGGAAGAATAGCACCAAATGCTCACTTAAAGCTTCCTTGATTTGTGATAAAGTCTCCCCATCAATATCCGGCGTCAACTTCACCCTATGCACCTCTGCCCCGATGCGGCCCGCTTTTTTCACGATTTCAATTTTTGATTTTGTTGCCATCAAAATCACCCTCCGTTTTTATATTATTATTCTTATAAGATAACTTGGTTTATAAATAATAATTAACTTATTACCAAAATTTTAGAATGAATCCATCATGCCCTTCATCTGCATCCAAAAGTTTTGCTTCAAGCAAACATTCTGAAAAGCGACGATGGAAAGCAAAAGAGGTTTAACAATTTCAGCATCATAATCCGCTAAAATGTTAAACCTCTTTTGGAAAAGTCGGTTCGAATATTTGGTTGATAACAATTTACAATCCTGAGAAACATTTGTCAATAGTTTTCCGATAAAAAAACTTTGTTTTTTTATTTTGTTTCCAATTCTAAACCCAACCATTCGGCATTTGACAAACCCTCATTTGGTTTATGATGCAATTTTCCTGTTTATTGGAGAAGCACTTTATACTCAGGATACGGCTGATTAGAAAATTCAGGGCAACAGTGTTATATGTGGACGAGCGATAATATGATAGTAAAAAAAGTAGAAAGGGGATTGTGTTGAGGCAAAGTGAAATTGGAGGTTTTATTCTCCGGCTTGTATTGGGGGCCACTTTCATCATGCACGGTTTGGCAAAATGGCAGGAAGGGATTCCGACGGTGGCGGAACGATTTGCCAACTACAATTTGCCGTATGCAGAACTATTGGCTTACGGCGTAACCGGTCTTGAAACGATCGGCGGAATCTTTCTCATCATCGGGTTTTCCATTCGCTTTTTCGCATTTCTTTTTGTACTGCTTATGGCGGGGGCCATTGCAACCGTGAAATATGACGCCGGTTTCCTTCATGGATATGAATTGGATGTCGCTTTGATGGCCATGGCCGCTTATCTTCTGTTTGCCAGCAATCGTTTCCTTGCCCTTGACAACTTCATCGTGGAAGAGAAAAAGAAAAAAAATAAATGAAAAAAAGGTAGAACACGAGCTCGCGCCACTATGTTCTACCTTTCATCCTTTATTTTTTAGTCACCAATTCAAGTTCAACCGGTACAAACTCTTCCACTTTTTCACCGTTCAAATATTTCACGGCCGTTTCAATGGCAGTTTTCCCAATTTCTTCAGGTTTTTGGGCAACACTTGCAGCCATTTTTCCTTCATCAATTTTCTTCAATGCGTCATCTGTCGCATCAAAGCCGATGACAACAATCTCTTTGCCGGCAGCTGAAATCGCTTCAAGGGCACCTAAAGCCATTTCATCATTTTGAGCAAATACCGCTTCAATATCAGGATGGGCTTGTAGCATGTTTTCCATTACAGATAATCCTTCGCTGCGGTTAAAGTTGGCTGGCTGGCTTGAAACAAGATCCACTTTTCCTTCCACCACTTTAAGGAAACCTTCTCCGCGGTCACGGGCAGCAGATGAACCTGGAACGCCTTCAAGCATTGCCACTTTGGCACCTTCACCTACCAATTCCAACAAATATTCCCCTGCAAGTTTGCCGCCTTCCACATTGTCAGAGGCGATGTGGGCAACCACTTCACCGCTGTCTGCTGAACGGTCCACCGTAATGACCGGAATTCCTGCGGCATTGGCAGATTCCACGGCAGATCCAACCGCAGAAGAGTCTACCGGGTTGATTAATAATAAATCAATGCCTTGCTGGATTAAGTCTTCCACGTCGGAAGCCTGTTTGGACGCATCATCTTGCGCATCGACAACCACTAAATCCACGCCTTTTTCTTTGCTGACCGCTTTTGCACCATCGCTAAGAGTGACGAAGAATGGGTTATTTAATGTGGAAATGGAAAAACCAATTTTGTAAGAACCTTCTTCTTTTGTTCCTTTTGCCGCATCATCCTTTTTTTCCAATGAAGAATCCATCGAACAGGCGGATAACACTAGCATTGCAATCACAATGAAAAATAAAAGCTTCATGTTTTTCATCATAAACACTCCTTTTTAGTCTTTTTTTCGGTCTAAAAGTACTGCGAGCAGTATGACGATCCCTTTTACGACTTGTTGCCAGAAAGAAGATACGCCAATCAAGTTCATACCATTATTGAGAACCCCAATAATCAATGCACCGATTAACGTGCCGAAAATCCAACCTTTCCCGCCATTCAGGCTTGTCCCGCCTAATACAACGGCCGCAATGGCATCCAATTCATAGGACTCGCCCGCCGTTGGTTGAGCAGAATTCAAGCGGGAAGTTAAAATTAATGCGGATAACGCAGCAAGGAATCCGGAAATGGCATACACTGCGATTTTCACTCTGTCGGCATTAATGCCGGATAATTTTGCCGCTTCTTCATTTCCGCCAACCGCATAGACCCGGCGGCCAAATGTCGTTTTGTGCAAAATGAAAGCGAGAATGGCGAAAGAAACGATAGTTGTGATCACCGGAATAGGGACACCTAAGAAATAGCCTTTCCCAAATAATTGAAATGATGCATGGTCTCCCAAACCGGAAATCGGTTTACCGTTTGTATATACAAGCGTCAATCCCCGGTAAATTGTCATTGTTGCCAAAGTCGCAATAAATGGGGCCACTTTTCCTTTTGTAATAATCACCCCGTTGAAAGCTCCCAACACAAGTCCAAGGATTAACGCAACCGCCATGGAAACGATTGGGTCCGTTCCGCCTGCCAATAAACTGGCGGCAACAGCCCCCGTCAATGCAAGCGTGGAACCTACGGATAAATCGATTCCCCCTGTGAGAATGACAAAGGTCATCCCAAAGGCGATGATGGCACTGATGGAAACTTGTCTCAACACGTTAAAAATATTGGAAATCGTTAAAAAACTGGGATTCATGATGCTTACGACGATAATTAAAAGAATTAAACCGATTAACGGTCCCAGTTTCGATATCATTTCTTTTGACGACTTAGTCAACTTGCTCACCTCCAGTAGCAAAATGCATAATTCTTTCCTGGGTCATTTCTTCTTTTGAAACTTGGCCCGTTATTTTCCCTTCATGCATGACAAGGACACGGTCCGCCATGCCAATGATTTCCGGCAATTCGGATGAAATCATTAAAATCGCTACACCAGCCTGTGCCAGATCATTAATAATCTGGTAAATCTCTTTTTTCGCACCGATATCGACGCCGCGGGTCGGCTCGTCCAAAATCAATACTTCCGGCTCAGTGCCAAGCCACTTCGCAAGCACAACCTTCTGTTGATTTCCTCCACTTAACGATTTCGCACTTTGCTTTGGACTGGAAGTGCGGATTTTCAACTGTTGAATATATTGGTTGACAAGGGAAGTCTCCTTCTCTTTGTTCACCACACCTGAAGAAGATACTTTTTTCAGGTTGGCAAGGGACACATTTTCCTGGATGGAAAAATCAAGAACCAATCCTTTTGTTTTTCGGTCCTCGGTCACATAGCCGATTTTGTGTTTCATTGCATCAATCGGCGTTTTAATGGAAACTTTTTTTCCATCAATCAAAATGTCGCCACCGTGGGCTCTTCTGTAGCCGAAAATGGTTTCAGCCACTTCGGTTCTTCCAGCGCCCATCAGTCCTGCCATACCGACCACTTCGCCTTTGCGGACGTTGAATGAAACATTTTCAAACAAACCTTTGACCGTCAAGTTTTGAACTTCCAGCTTAACGTCGCCAATTTCCGCTTTTCGTTCAGGGAACCGTTCCCCAAGTTCCCTTCCAACCATCATGGCCACAATTTCATCAAAGTTTGTCTCCGGTATATTCCGTTCCCCTACATATTGACCATCCCGCAAAATCGTGATCCGGTCACAGATGGAGAAAATTTCTTCCATTCGATGGGAAATATAAACGAAGGAAATTCCTTTGGCTTTTAATTCCCGAATGGTTTCAAACAATGTTCGGATTTCCCGATCCGTCAAAGCGGCAGTCGGTTCGTCCATGATGATATACTTGGCATTGCTTGCAATCGCTTTTGCAATTTCTATGATTTGTTGCTTCCCAACGGAAAGATCTCCGGCCATCGTTTTCGGATGGATATCCAAACCCAATTTGGCAAGCAATTCCTGGGCTTCCTGATCCATTTCTTTATTTTTCAAAATCCCAAACCCGAATGTTTTTTCTTTCCCCAAAAACAGGTTTTCTGCAACAGTCAAATCAGGCAATATATTTAATTCCTGATGGATGATGACAATTCCATGTTTTTCTGCATCCTTTGGGGATTTAAAGTGCACCGGTTGTCCATCCACCTTGATTTCACCAGCATCATTTGAATGGATGCCGCCCAAAATTTTCATTAATGTCGATTTGCCGGCACCGTTTTCACCCATCAACGCATGGATTTCGCCATCTTTTAAATTAAACTGAACATTTTTTAATACGGCATTGCCGTTAAACGCTTTTGAAATGCCTGTCATTTCAATCATTTCATCACCTACTTTTGGAAGGAATCAATTAAAAAATCACACCGCATTGCAAAATGACATTGGCATAAGGCGTCGTTTCGCCAGTGCGTATGATGAATTTCGCTTTTTCTGTCAACCGTTTGAATTCCTCATGGGGAACATAAGAAATATTTGGAAGTGCTTTCATTAATTCATTTGAAAGCCCTCTATTCTCCGTTTGGATTTCATCCGCAAGTACCGCACTTTCGACCACCAAATCATCAAGCACTACTTCCAAGATGGAAAGGAAACCCGGTTCCCCCAATTTATAAGATAAATCGATGCAAGGCACGCCATCCGGTATCGGCAAACCGCAATCGGCGATGACGATCCGGTCGGTATGTCCCAATTTGGCAAACCGGCCGGCCAATTCTCTATTTAAAATTCCATGTTTTTTCAACGTTCATGTCCTCCTAAGCGTGCTAATACTTCATCCAACTTTGGCATGCCGCCTTGGGCCCCAAACTTTTCCACGGAAAGGGATGCGGCAATATTGGCAAATTGTACCGCTTCTTCGATGGTATTTCCGCTGCAAATCGCATGGGCAAAAGCGCCATTGAACGTATCCCCTGCTCCCGTTGTATCAACGGCATCCGTTTTATATCCGGAGATTCGCACAATTTTTTTGCCATCGTAAAATGCCGCGCCTTCACTGCCCAATGTGACAATGATTTTATTCGGATGCTCTTTTAATACCGTTTCCCAATCGGCACCAAAGATGAATTCACATTCTGTTTCATTGGGTGTCAAATAAGTGATTTGATCCATCCATTCTTTCCTGAAGTTTTTCGCTGGCGCCGGATTCAACAAAACGGGGATGTGCTTTTCCTGACAAATTGTCAACACATGTTCAATCGTTTCTACCGGAATTTCCAATTGCATCATCACCAGTTGACTTTCCAGAATGTGATGAATATGTTCATCAATGATTTCTTTGCTTAAATCATAATTCGCCCCAGGTATGACGATGATGCGATTATCGCGATTATGTAACAAGATATTGGCAATTCCGGTTGAATTCGTTGTTGTTACCACTCCGGACACATCGACTTTTTCATTTTTCAGATTGTCGTAAAGTTCTTTCCCGAAACTGTCATTTCCAACTGCTCCAATCATGCGTACCCGGCTGCCCAGTCTTGCTGCCGCAACGGCCTGGTTTGCCCCTTTGCCGCCTGGAATTGTTGAAAACCGTTTCCCTTGCACCGTTTCACCTTGTCTTGGGAAAATATCCGTTTCGACAGCTAAATCCATATTGATGCTTCCGACTACAGTTATCATTGTTTGAACTCCTTTCGGGTCGTTTCACGCACAACCAATTCCGGATTAATCAAAATATTTTTTTCCTCCAAGCTTTTTCCTTCAATTTCATTGATCAGCAATTCTGTTGCTGTTTCCCCCAATTGGTAAATTTTTTGTGCCACCGTTGTTAAACTCGGCGTAGTATAATTTCCAAGCTGTATGCCGTCAAAACCAATGATTTGCAATTCATCCGGCACTTTTTTCCCCAATTTTTCGCAGGCTTTCAGCGCACCGATCGCCGAAACATCACTGCTCCCAAAAATTCCATCGACGCTAGGATGTTTCTGCAAAAATTCATATGTTATGTTTTCTGCATCATGCAATTCATAAGGACTATCGACAACATGTATTTTTATATTTTTTCCCTCAACGGCTTTTAAAAAACCTTCCAGCCTTTCTTCGGATGAAGTCAATTGATTCGGCCCTTTTAAAATGAGCAGTTCAGATGCTCCGCACTCCAGCATAAAACGGCCCGCCAATTCGGCCCCAAGCTTATTGTTTGTCGTTACAGATGGAATATCCGTTTTTGGGGCACGGTCCAATGCAACAATCGGAATATCCGTTTCCCTGCTGATTCCTTCATCGGTGGAAGTGATGATGATGCCTGCCACATATTCTTGTGTCAGCACTTTCAAATAATGTTTTTCTTTTAAAGGGTCTTCATCCGAATTGCATAATATGACGGTATAGCCGAATCGGTAAGCGGTATCTTCAACCGCGCGGGCAAGTTCCGGGAAGAATGGGTTTTTGATATCCGGAATGATTAATCCCATCAAATTTGATTTTTTGGTTGAAAGTGTCCGCGCCACATTATTTGGGACGAAATTCAACTCTTTGATTGCCCGCTCGATCGCTTCTTTTGATTTTTTTCCGACATACCCATTTTGGTTGATGTATCTGGAAACAGTTGCAACAGAAACATTGGCCCTTCTTGCTACATCATGGATTGTTGCCATCTAATCACCCGCCGCAAATTGTGGTACCGGTTACACATTTGGGCTAATGAAATATGTAATCGGTTACATATTCTTACTCCGAAAAAATGTGTAATCGGTTACACATTACTAATAGTATTTCTTTCATTCAAGTGGTGAAATAATCTTTTATAGTATGTCACTTTTCATCCATTTAGGCTATACCAATTATGACAGTTCACAAAATGTTCAATATTTTGTAACGAAATGGCAATTTTTCAATCGAATCATTTACACTGATGCCGCGGATGGGACATTTTTTCTTCAACAATTTAATTTCAGGAGTTGCCCGAATTAAATAAAGCGAATTGGAGAACAAGATGTTCTCCCAATTCGCTTTCCCATATTAAAACAGCCCGATGGCATTTCCTTTTTCATCAACGTCCATATTTAGTGCTGCAGGTGTTTTTGGCAAACCTGGCATGGTCATAATCTCACCTGTCAAACAAACTAAGAACCCTGCCCCCAATTTCGGGATGATTTCTCTCACAGTAATCGCAAATTCTTTTGGACGGCCAAGCAATTTTGGGTTGTCCGTTAGTGAATATTGGGTTTTTGCCATGCAGATTGGCAGGTGAACCCAACCATTTTCCTCAATCACTTTCAACTGCTTTTTCGCTTGATCGGTAAATACGACACCCGTACCGCCGTATACTTTTTGAACAATCGTTGCAATCTTTTGTTCCACGGAATCGGATAAATCGTATAACGGAGCATATTGTTTTGGTTCATCCAACACCTCAAGCACCTGTTTGGCAAGGTCGATTCCACCTTTTCCGCCTTCTTCCCATACATTCGTTCTTGCCATCCGGACATGATTTCTTTTTGCCCATTCCAAAAGTGCCTGAATTTCTTCCTCCGTATCTGTGATAAAGCGGTTTACAGCTACAATCGGTTCAATGCCGAAATTTCTCACCGTTTCCACATGACGTTCCAGGTTTGAAATTCCTTGCAATAGAGCGGAAACATTTCCCTTTGTTAACTCCGCCTTTTCCACCCCGCCATGCATTTTTAATGCGCGGATGGTTGTCACAATGACTACCGCATCAGGATGGAAATTGCCTATTCTCGCTTTGATGTCCATGAATTTTTCGGCACCCAAATCCGCCCCAAAACCGGCTTCCGTGACCACGATATCCGCAAGTTTGCGTGCCGTTTGTGTTGCAATGAGGGAATTGCAGCCGTGGGCGATGTTTGCAAAAGGGCCGCCATGAACAAGGGCAGGTGTCCCTTCGATCGTTTGCACGATATTTGGATTGAATGCTTCTTTCAAAATGAGGGTCAATGCCCCTTCAATGCCCAAATCTTTCACATAAACGGGCTTTCGGTCATAGGTGTATCCGATCAAAATATTGGATAAACGTTCTTTTAAATCTTCAAGGCTTGTTGCCAAACAAAACACTGCCATAATCTCGGAGGCGACGGTAATATCAAAGCCATCTTCCCTTGGCACACCTTGGGCCGGCCCTCCAAGCCCAACCACCACTTTTCTAAGGGCACGGTCATTCATGTCCAAAACCCGTTTCCAAATGATCCGTCTTGGGTCAATGTTCAATTGATTGCCTTGGTGGATATGGTTATCAATAATGGCTGCAATCAGATTATTGGCCGTTGTAATCGCATGGAAGTCTCCATTGAAATGCAGATTGATTTGTTCCATCGGGAGCACTTGGGCATAACCGCCGCCGGTTGCCCCGCCTTTCAATCCGAAAACGGGACCTAATGATGGTTCGCGAAGGGCTACCACAACTTTTTGATTTAATTGTTTTAAAGCATCGGCTAGCCCTATCGTAACGGTCGTTTTCCCTTCTCCGGCCGGCGTCGGATTGGTTGCTGTAACCAGCACCACTTTTCCATTCGGCTCCCCTGGGATTTTATTCGGATCGATTTTTCCTTTATAGCGTCCATATTGCTCAAGGGCATCTTCAGGAATATTTGCGCTTTTTGCAATTTCCGTTATCGGTTTTATTTCTGCGTTGTAAGCAATTTCTAAGTCGGTTAAAGGTTTCGTGATTGTCATACTAATTCCTCTTTCTGATCGATGATAATAATGCGAATTTTCTTTTGGTTATTGTCGGACATCATCAGTGATTCTTTATGATTCCTTTTTACTACGAACATTATTATTTGCACCAGCATATGTTTTATGATGCTGATCTGTTTTGAAACATCCAAGCACCATTATACTATTATTCCAGAAAAATGCCCCATAAGTATATCAAATTTCCTCAATTGGCAATATTCAATATGTATTTATAAACTTCCAAAAAATAGGGCTGCCATTTGAGACAGCCCAATGATTATTCGGGATGAAAATTTGTTTTTCAAATCATGTTTATTTTCTTTTGCAAATAGATGTTTTCGAATTCTTCAATCGGACATGGTCTGCCGAAATAATATCCTTGTATATAGCGGCAATTTTCATTTAACAGGAAATTTAATTCCTCTTCCGTTTCCACCCCTTCCGCAATCACTTCCAAGTTTAACTGGTGTGCCACTTTGATCATCGCTGATGTGATACTTGCATTTTCCGGATGGTTGGATATATTGCGGATAAAGGTTTGATCAATTTTTACACCATCGATTTTAAAAGTTTTTAAATAATTAAATGAAGAATAACCCGACCCAAAATCATCAATGAAAACCCGCACGCCCATTTCTTTTAATTCCTTTAATGTTTTTTGTACAACTGCCTCGTTGCGCATGATGGAGTTTTCAGTTATTTCGATTTCCAGCCACTTTCCTTCCAATTCAAATCGGTTTAATAACTCTCGGATGCTTTCGGCGAAGTCTTGTTGAATAAAACGTTTGGACGTGATGTTTACACTGATGGGAATGAGCGAAAATCCCTCGTTTCTCCAGGATGCTAACTGTTCACATACCCTTTTCATCATCCAATCGCCAATGGAATCGATCAAGCCCGTTTCTTCCGCAATCGGAATAAATTGACCCGGCGGTAATAAACCGTATTTCGGATGATTCCAGCGAATCAATGATTCCGCTCCGACAATCTTCCTGTTTTTTGCATCCACCCTCGGTTGGAAATAAGCCACCAACTCATCATTCATAATGGCTTTTCTTAAATCCCTCTCCAATATAAATGATTTATAATGAGCCTTGTTCATCGAACGATCAAAGACTTGATACATATTCCGGCCAAGTTCTTTTGCCTTGTAAAGTGCAATATCCACACTTTTCATCAACTTCGTCACATCCGTATCATTGGATGGAAAAACGATTCCGATACTTGCGGTTACGAATAATTCAAACCCCTGCACATAAAAAGGCTGCTTTAAACTGTCCAAAATATTTTGGGCAGTTTCAGTCACTTCCTCTTCCGATTCTATATTCGGACAGAGTATCATAAATTCGTCCCCACCCATCCGGGCTACAAAAAATATGTCTTTATGAAGATTCTGTTGGAACCTTTCCGCAATTTGCTGCAGCAGTTCATCGCCCACAAAATGCCCCAACGTATCATTGATAAATTTAAAGCGGTCCAAATCCAACGATAAAATTGCAAACTTTTGATTGTTTTCTTTCGCCAGTTTCAAAGTTTCCTGAATTTGTTTTCCCATCCAACGGCGATTATATAACCCGGTTAATTCATCATGATGGGCCAAATAGGCGTTCTGTTCTTGCACAAGCTTTTGTTCTGTAATATCTTTGCCGATTGAATAGACTCCTTCGATTTCATTATCCACCACGATTGGCACCAAAGTGACATTTAAAAATCTCCGTTGTCCGTTATTTTTCACTTCATGTTCAAAAAATTGCACTTCTCCCCGGATCGCTTTGTTAAAATACTCCGCAATTATCGGCCGATCTTCTTCTACGGTGGCTTCAATCAACCCCAATTTTCCGAACATATCTTCCTTTACGCCGATCAACTCCATCGTTTTCGGGTTCATATCGACGATAATCCCGTCTTTATTGATGGTCGTAATATATTCATGGCTATAATGGATTAAAGATTGATAGCGTTCTTCATTCACTTTCAGCTGCTTCTGTACATCACGAAATTCCGAAAAATCATAAATTGTGCCAAACACTTCCATAACCGCACCGTTATGTATAATTGGATCTAAATCCACGTAAATCAGCTTGCCATTCAACTCCAATTCAAAGTTTACTTTCTCCCCTTCAAAGGCTTTTATGTACATTGTATGCTTCAGTTCAGCAATGTCTGGTTCAAATACTTCAAAAGGTGTTTTCATTAATATCCGCTCTGTATTTCCCCCCAATTCAACCATTAATCTTCCTTCTGACATGGTATATTTCATTGAACCATCCTGCTCTTTTCGCACTTTGAAAAAACCATATTGGAGATTTTGCAATGTTCGAATAAAATTCGATTTCCCTTTTGATTCAAGCTGCTTTATTTCAGTAATATCCGTATGGAATCCAATCATATACTTCAGTTTCCCTTTGTCGTCTTTAAAAGGCACAATAATAGTGGAAGTCCAAAAGATGCTGTCATCCTTTGTTTTATGCTGCATTTCACCCCTCCAGGTGCGGCCGGATTTCACCGTTTCCCATATCTCGTCGAAAAGGTGCTTTGATTCAAATCCGGCATGAAAAGTTCGGACATTTAGCCCAATAATTTCATTTTGATCATATTTTAAGCGCTTACAATATTCTTCATTTGCATAAAGGATTGTGCCATCCCGGCTGATAATGGTCATATCAGCCCATTGATTCATGGCATATAGAAGAGGAGCCAAAATTTTATAAAATGCATCCATATCCGTAATTTTTTGTAAATCTAAAGCGGTAGAGAATTGCTGAATAAACGTTTTTGCCAAACCCAAATTATCTTTTTCCATATTTGCCATAGATCTCACCTTTATATCTCAGATTGCTGCATGAACATAACTTTATCTATATTATATTAATATACACTAATATATTGTATAAATTTTTTGACAATAGGTTAATCTATTTTTTATCAAAATTTTTTAAAAAAATCCTTTATCCGGTTTCGATCGCATCAAACGATCAAAACCGAATAAAGGATTCCAATGCCTATTGATCCGAATGGAGATGGCCTGCATCCCATTTTCCTCAAGGCTTCAAAAAAGCGGACCAGAGAGAGTTTTTCTTCTCCCAATCCGCTATCACGTCATTCAATCCTCCTGAATCGGTACATATCCCACTTTTTCAATCAATTTTTGACCTTGAGGAGATAAAACCCAATCAATCAATTTTTGCACATTTGGATTATCCGTTCCCGCGGTAACAATATAAAATTCTCCGGTAATCGGATACTCTCCGCTGCGGATCGTTTCTTTTGTCGGTGGCACTCCGTCAACGGACAATAACTTGATTTCCTTATTCCCCACCATTTCTTGTGAATAATATCGAAACGTATAACCGATGGCGTTTTCAAAATTTCGGTATTGGGCGACCTCATTGATGATTTCTCCCATTCCGCTGGCGACATTTTCCCTTGGCGGGTCCATGATCGGCGTATCCCCCATTAGCGACTGTAACGCCGTTTGGGATCCGCTGTCTTCCGGCCGTTGGTAAGCACGAATCGGCTCATTTTTTCCTCCAACTTCTTTCCAGTTGGTAATTTTTCCTGAATAGATATCTTTTATCTCTTGCAGTGTCAGCCCATCCACTTCATTTTTTTGATTTACGAAAAAGACAAAAGCTTCTTTTCCAATAGGGGTCAATTGCAATTCGACACCTTTTGCTTTCGCCCGTTGCAGTTGATTTTTGGATGGTTCATTGACAAAAATCAAATCCACTTTTCCGTTGATCAGATTTTCATAAGCTTCCGGCGTCGTATTAACCATCACTTCACTGTTATAAGGATCGTAAGTTTTCTTTGGATACGTCGCTTGGGCTATGGCGGAATACAAAGGATACAATGCCGTTGCTCCATCCATGACCGGCAACGGTTCCGTCAACTGAAGGGATGCTTCCTCATCCAAAGAGACCACTTTCGAATCTTCCTCGAAAGGCATATATTCAAATATATCCACTTCTGATGAAACGGTTGGAATGCTGTCTATATATTTTTCGTAAATCGGCCATACAGAACCGGCCGCAAGGGCAACAAAAGAAATCCCGATAAACCACAGAACCCTTTTCTTTGTTTTGAAAAAGCGGAACAAAAAGGCCAAAAAGAGCAAATAAAGAATAAGGGCTGATATGATCATGAATGGGATCCACTCAAAGTTTCCTATCAACAATGCCATAAAAACACCGGCAAAAGTGAAAAAACCTAGTACGATCAAAACAAGAATTGAAGCAAAAATATTGGTTATCATAAAAAATACCTCCTATAAGAAGATATTTCTTCATCTAGGAGGCATTTTCCTTTAATTGATTTAACGAACAAATAAATATTTTCCTTTCTCCAATACCACTTGCTTTTCTTCTTTTGCACCGCCGATTGTCACTTCGGCGATTTCATTTTTCCGGCCCAAATTGAAGCTGAAATGGCAATTTGGCGCTTTCAGTTTTATGTATGCCGGCGTGCTTTCCACGATTTCATGCTGAAATAAATCGGCCCACTCTTCCGCCCACTTTAAATCAGTGACCGTAAAAGAGATTTCCTTGATTGATACTTCACCGATCGGATGTTTTTGAATAGTTCCATTCTTTGCTAAATCATTGTAACGTTCCTCGTCGGAACCATCCCACTGGATGAGAAAGGGAAATTCAAAAGGTGAATCTTTTTTTCCGAAATGCAATAATTTCCAAGTCAGTACGCTTCCATCCGGCCGAACCCTTGAAAAAGAATCCGGCCCAATTACTTCATATCCTCTTTCCCGCAATTTTACCGCGTCTTCTTCGATGGAATTTGTTCTTAAAGCAATCCGCGTAAGTCCATCCTGTTCGTTCCGTTTTTTGTATGACGCATGCAGAGTGAAAGGAATTTCCGCAGATTGTTCCAACAGTTCTTTATCAAAAACGCCAATAAATTCGATGTAGGATAACCCGAAATAACAGAGGGCATTATACGTTCCCCACATTTCATGCTTTCCGCCTTCCCCCGTATGAAGGCCAAGCTCTCTCGTTTTTTCCGCCATGGATTTTGGCTCTTTAACAAAATGAACAATATGATCAAGCCAATACATATTCATCCCCCATTAAACTTCAGATGTTGCCGCAATTTCGCCAATATCGGTCAATGATGCATCCCAATCTTTTCCGACATCCACCCAATCTTTGGCGTATGAATATTCAAACAACTCATCACATGTTAATTCAATCGCCGAATTGATGCTGCCGCACGCAGGGAACACCGTTGAAAAACGCTTTAACGAAACATCCAAATAGACATCCAAATCATGGGCCAACCCAAAAGGACAAACTCCCCCGATTACATGCCCTGTGAAATGTTCCACTTCTTCCGCGCTCAACATTTTCGCTTTTACGCCAAATGTGGATTTGAATTTTTTATTATCAATTTTTGCATCGCCTGCTGCCACGACGAGAAAAGCATTGCCTTCCTTATCTTTGAATGACAACGTTTTGGCAATCCTTGCAGGAATAACGTTCAATGCGGCCGCAGCCTGGTCCACCGTTGCACTGATTTGATCATATTCCAATATATCTTGTTCACGGTTAAACTTTTTCAAATGTTCTTTGACACTTTGAAGTGACATGCCACCCATCCTCCAATCCCTATTAAACATATTTAAATGATTTATTGTTGGATAAAATAAAAGACTAGTGGGACTAGTCTTCCAATATCATTAAATTTTATACTTTTTCAGCCAAAATTTCCATTAATTTTCTTGCCGTTTGTTCTTTTCCTTGAACTTCAATGAGGTCCCCATCGGAAGGGACGATATAATGCTGGACATCGCCGTATAAGGATTGGGAACTATTTGCCACCATGAAGTCCGCTTGGGATTCTTTCATCCGCAGTTTTGCCCGTTGTATCAAATAGCCGACATCCTCCGTTGCTTCCAGTTTAAAACCGACCAAGAGCACTTCCGGATCCCAGCCTTTAATTTTCCCTAAAATTTTAGGTGCTTTTTTAAAATGGATGATCGGAGGTTCATCGGAAGGCATTTTTCCTTTTTCCGTTAATAAATTCCCGCTTTGATCATAAACCTTGTCCACAATCCAATCAGAACCTGCTGCTGCCATAATCACGATATCGATTTTTTCCTTTTGGAGAATTTCTTTCATTTTTTCCCCTAAATCTTCAATACCTTCAAAACATACTAAACGCATCGATTCTTTATGTTCAGGAAGCTTTGTGAAATAGCCGTGCAAATAGATCACATCCGCTCCCATGGAATATGCCGTTTCAGCCAAAAAGCAGCCCATCGTTCCTTTTGAAAGATTGGTATGTCCGCGGACCCGATCCCATTTTTCGAGGGTTCCTCCGCTTGTAATGAGCACTTTTTTTCCATTCAATGTCTTCACAGCTATCACCTATCATTTTATCTGTCGTTATAGCTTAAGTTTACTGAACTTTATATCAATTTTCATTATTAAAATCGAAAATTTTCTATTTTAAAAAACAATTTCACCAAAAGAATCAATGATAATTAAAAAGCAGCCCCTGTTCGGAAGCTGCTCAGCTATGGTAACCAACCGTGTAAATTAATGCCCACGCAATATGCTTTAGTAGAAATCCACTGTATCATATCCGCGAGTATTAATATTACATTGATAATGGTATCATTATTTTATCAAAAAATCAAACAGAAAAGGTACTAAAGTTCTATTTTAATCTTTCTCTTGCATTTTCAATAACTCGTTTCCCAAAAATTTTAATTGCTCCCCCACACTGCATTGTTCTATACAAAAGCGGTGGGCTCCCGCTTTTCCCCGGGTCTGCCGCAATTCTTTTTTGATGGGACAATCTATACAAAAGGTATCAATCAATTCATCTATATCTTTAATCACTGCACTCTTGTTCACAAAACCCGTTCCCCCTTTTATTAGTTTCTATATTTTACTATCGGGATTTTTTATTTGTCAAAGCACTTTTCATCATTTCTTCATGATAAATATGAATTATTGCGCAATAAAACAATCCATGCAAAGTATTTCACAAAATGCCGATTCAATACCCGAAATAAAAAGGGGAATAATAAAACAGAAGTCCCAAATGGATGACCATTGGAACTTCTGCAAAGAAGAGCTTATTTAGATAATGGAACCCGCCATTCCGTTTGAAGCGGAATCACTTCCCTTTCAGCGATGAGGTGAAGCGTCAATTCATCCGGTATGTTTTGATCCAACAGCCTATATACAATAAAATCTTCACGACTAACCATCTGGTGGTTTTATCTGCTCGTTTTCAATTAATTACTAGAAAAGTTTTTTGTGTAAGGAATCCGTTTATCATCTATAAAGATTCTCATGTCCTTCACATTCTATCGTTTATCTTCAATAATACTTAAGTGCCAAAAATTACTTGACGGTCACACCTGTCTTTATCTTGTAATTTTCAAGGTAAGCCCGAAATATAGGAGATAAATAAAAAATGCGCACCCTTCTGGTACGCACAACGAATAGCCCTACAATCCCAAGTTTTTTCGGATTGAGGGCTATTTTGCTATTGCACATGATTCACGAATGGTTTTCGACCATGGCAAATAGCGATCTAATATTTTTGGCTGTTGATGGATTGGTAAACTTGGGAGTTCCGACAATACTTTCACTAAGTATTGATAAAAATCAATGCCATTCGCTTTTGCCGTTTCAGCCAAGCTTAAACAGATGGCATTTGCATCAGCTCCCGATTCACTGACCGAAAACAGCCAATTTTTACGTCCAATGACATTTGGGCGAATCGCATTTTCAGCTGGGTTGTTATCCATTTCAATGCGCCCATCATACAGAAAAGCTTTTAAACCTTCGGCGTGCTTCAATGTATACTCCGCAGCTTTGGCAAGGGCATTCTTCCCATAGAAAGGAGATTCTTCAATCCATTTGAAAAATGCCTCGACAATAGGTTTGGACTCTTTTTGTCTAGCTTTTCTCCGTTCGCTCGGCCGAAGTTTCTTAAATTTCCGTTCTAGGCGGTAAAGTCGATCACAATAATCGACACCAATCCGTCCATTTTTACTTTCGGCTTTTAACCAGTATCGACGAACATGAGCCCAGCAGTTGGCAAAATGAATATTTGGCACATCATGGTATGCAGAATATCCATCGCAGATAATCGTCCCTTTAAAGCCTTTCATAAAGTCAGTCAAAATTTCCCGACTTCGGGATAATGCACTATGGAACAGAACAATTGCCGGTCCTTGGGAAGCACGCTACGGAACACCCAGTTGTAAGCTTTAGATTGAGCTGGCTTTCCATCTGAGCGGTTCAATACTTGGGCATAGGTTTCATCGACATGAAGAATTGATTTTTTCATGAGGGTTTCTTTCATTCGATTATATAATGGAAGAAGCCCATGTTTTTGTTAAGCTAAAAATGAGCCGCCAACGCAATTGAAATGAGAGCCACTTTATATCAAAATAGTCCTAACTGTAAATAGTTAGGAGGATATAGAGGTGATTAGTTTGGAGAAAAAGCAATTAGTACTGATTGGTAAGCGCCAAATATCCCACACCTTCTAACCCTTTTGATGTTTTGTGATAATGAGATCAACATCAAAAGTTAGGAGGTTTTTATTTTTATGTCCCCAGATGAACGAAAACAATTGTGGCAACAACGAATTGAATCTTATCGATCTAGTGGAGAGTCAAGTGTAAAAGCTTGGTGCAAACAAAATCAAGTAGGTCACCAAAGTATGTATAAATGGATGAAAAGACTAGAGTTAGAGACAACTGAAACTTCACGGACTTCCCCTCAATGGCTAACTGTTGAAGTATCCCATCCGTTGGATGAAAAAAACTCCCCGCTCATCGTTAACATTGGGGAATTTTCCATCGAAGTAAAAGAAGGTTTCAATCCACTCCTTTTCAACGAAGTGGTTCAGGTGCTGAAAACACATGTTAAGTAAAACACCCATTCAACATGTTTATTTAGCAGCGGGGGCAACGGATTTACGCAAGTCGATTGATGGATTAGCAGCCATTATTCAAATGAGCTTTCAGTTAAATCCTTTCTCTTCTAATCTCTTTGTTTTCTGTAATCGGAAACGAGATAAATTGAAAATTCTCCATTGGGATCACAATGGGTTTTGGTTGTACTATCGTCGTTTAGAGAAAGGGGTCTTTCAATGGCCTGATGAAAGAACTCCCGGCCCTTTGTGCATCACTCCCCGCCAATTCAGTTGGTTGCTCGATGGTCTTTCATTTGAACAAAAACAAGCACATGAACAAGTATCAGCTAAAATCATGGTTTAAAAGGAATTTGACATTGACCTGTCAATTCCTTTCCTTTATTCTTTAACTTATGAACAAACACAAACAAACCAATGAATCAACAATTGAAGAACTGCAAGCGAGAAATGCGGAACTCAAAAAACAAAATGAAGCCTTACAGGCTAAAATCAAATGGTTGGAAGAACAATTCCGCCTTAGCCAACATAAAAAATTTGGGGCTTCCAGTGAAAAAACGAATCCGGATCAACTCGAACTTCCTCTTTTTAATGAAGCTGAAATCACAGCGGATACAGAAGTGGAAGAACCTACACTTGAAACCATTACTTATAAACGGAAGAAGTCTGTAGGACAACGCGATGCGAAACTAGAGAACTTGCCGACGGAAACGATTCACTATCGTTTAGCCGAAGAAGAGCAGGTTTGTTTGTGTTGCGGTGGAACCGTACACGAAATGAGTACGGAAATACGAAGAGAAATCAAGATTATTCCTGCTCAAGTAAAAGTCGTTGAGCATGTTCAACATATTTACAGTTGCCGTCAATGTGAACGGGAAGGAATCGAGACACCGATTGTCACAGCCAAAATGCCAACACCAATTTACCCAAAAAGTTTGGCATCTGCATCGGCTATGGCCTATATCATGAACCAAAAATACGTGGAAGGAATGCCTCTTTATCGTCAAGAAAAGCAGTTGGAACGATTCGGTGTGTATTTATCACGCCAAACGCTCGCCAACTGGATGATTTATGGTGCAACCAATTGGCTTTCCATTCTATATAAACGGATGCATGAGCTATTACTCGAAAACGATATTCTACATGCGGATGAAACTACACTTCAAGTTCTAGCAGAACCTGGACGAAAAGCGGATTCGAAGTCTTATATGTGGATGTATCGAACAGGACGAGACGTACCGCCAATCATCTTATATGATTATCAAACGACTCGTCACAGTAAACATCCGAAGGCTTTTCTAAAAGGATTTAAGGGATATCTGCATGTAGATGGATATGCAGGATATCATGAATTAAAGGATGTCGAACTGGTAGGGTGTTGGGCACATGCAAGGCGAAAATTCGATGAAGCACTGAAGGCATTACCAGCCAATGTGGATAAAACATCATCAACCGCTGCAGAAGGAATTCAATTCTGTAATCAATTATTCCAGATTGAAAGACAAATCAGTGAAAAATTTGAGAACTGTACTCCCGAACAGCGCAAAGAATACCGTCTTGAACACAGTAAACCTGTGTTAGACGCTTTTTTGGCATGGCTAAAAACAAAACGCCCTCAAGTTCCCCCAAAAAGCAAATTGGGAGAGGCAATTACATATTGTATAAATCAATGGAGTAAGCTCATAGTGTTTTTAGAAGATGGTCGACTTGAAATCGATAATAATCGTGCGGAACGATCGATTAAACCATTCGTGATGGGCCGGAAGGCATGGCTATTTGCACAATCGATGAAAGGTGCATCAGCCAGCGCTATTATTTATAGCATTGTCGAAACAGCTAAAGAGAATCAATTAAATCCATTGAACTACTTAACCTATCTTTTCGAACAATTACCATTGATAGATCACAATGATGTAGAAGCCATCGATCAACTCCTTCCTTGGTCGAAGACAATTCCAGAAGAATGTCGCGTACCAAATAAAACTAAATAGAGCATATAATAAACGCCCACGAAAAAACACGTGGGCGTTATTTTACGCTTACACTGATTGAGTACTATCAGCACAATATGAGCCAACGTCAAATTGCAGAAAAGCTCAAAATGTCTCGTAATACCGTAAAAAAATACATTGAGCAAGATCTAGTAGCTAGACAACAAGACACAAGGAATTTACCAATCACAGATAATTACGTTACGCCTCCAGCATATAAAAAGCGAAATGGAAAAAAGAGAGCTTTAACAAATACAGTGATGAAACGTATTCGCGAAATGATGAAACAGAACAAAAATAAGCGTGAAGTGAATATGCATAAGCAACAATTAAAGATTATTGATATACATGAAAAACTTTTAGACGAAGGTTTTAAAATTGGCTACACTACGGTTCGCAACTTCGTGAATCGTGAGGAAAAGAAGGAAAAAGAAGTCTTCATTCGTCAAGAGCCAACAGCTGGTCGTGAAATTGAGTTTGATTGGGGAGAAGTAAAATTATTCATTGACGGTAAGCTAAGAAGTCTTTCAATGGCTGTATTTACGTTAGCCTATAGTAATGATCGTTATGCCCGACTCTATGAATCGGAAACAATGGTTTGTGTACAGGATGCACACGTAAAATGTATTGAAGACTTGGGCTTCGTACCGAATGTTTTTACATACGACAATATGCGTACCGTCGTCAAAAACTTTATTGGTTACGACCGCTTTATTACCGACGGTATGAAAAGTTTATCTTTGCATTATCATTTTCAGATTCGACTTTGTCAGCCTCGTAAAGGCAATGAAAAAGGCCACGTAGAGCGAAGTGTAGAATATATACGCCGGAAAGCATTTGCGCACCGTGATACGTTTACTTCTTTAGAAGAGGCACAGGAATATTTAGTTTCGATCATCGAAAAATTTAATCAACGTCCTCATTATTTGAAGGAGAAAACACATCATGAATTGATGTTGGAAGAAAAAGCTGAACGTGCTGGTAGCTTAACAGCTGCACCATTCGATCCGGCAGAATTAGTAGAACTACGTGTGGACAAATATAGTACTGTTACCTATCGGCACAACCGATATTCTGTACCTGAGGGGCATGTAGGAGAATATATTAAGTTAAAAGCTCGTGCTGAGGAAGTGCTTCTGTTTAGTGAAGGTGAATGTATCGCAAAGCATAAACGAAGCTGGCAAGTGCATGTCTGGGTGATGAATATTTACCACTATTTAAACACGCTGCAAAAGAAAAAAGGTGCCTTAGCCCAAAGTGAATGTTTGAGCCAAGCACCAAAACAAATAAAAAATATCTACCAACGTTATTATATCGGAAATGAAAAAGATTTTCTAGAGCTGCTTGTTTATACCAAAGAACGAGATTGCCTAGCAAGAGTATTAGAAGTCATTACTGAACTAGAAAAGAACCCTTTGGTTCAACTAACAACTGAAAAAATCATTTTCTTAGCAGAAAAATCAGCGGAAGTACGTACTGTTCTAACTGGCCAAGATGATGTCGCCAGCCAATCCTTAGATAATCTCTCTTCATTAGCAGCGTTATTTCATTCTAAAGGAACAGGAGTGGTTCATTAATGGACAAGCAAAAAGAAATGATTGATATGTGCAAAGAATTACGTTTACCAAGTATTCGTTCTTTACTTGAACAGGAAGTCTTAGTTGAACAATATACATCACCAGCTGAGTTTCTTTATTTCGCTTTAAAACAAGAAATGGAGGATCGTTACGTACGAGCAAAAGCTAACCGAATTCGATTAGCCAATTTTCCAGAGAAAAAAACTGTTAGAAGAATTAGATGTAGAGGCACTGCCGCAAAATGCGGCGGTCCGCCTTCCTCATTTGAAAGAGCTAAAGTTTATTCAGGACAAGCAGAATGTGTTATTAATTGGCTCACCTGGTACTGGTAAAACCCATCTTGCGATTGGATTAGGAATCGAGGCCTGTTTAGCAGGCTATAAAGTGTATTTCACGAGTGTAGCCTCACTTGTGAATCAATTAAAGGAAAGCCGTTCCGCAAGAACGTTACGCTCGTTTGAATTGAAATTTGAAAAGTATGATTTAGTCATCATTGACGAACTTGGCTACATTTCGTTCGATAAAGAAGGAGCAGAGCTTCTGTTTACGCACTTATCGTTACGTGCCGGTCGAGCAGCAACGATTATTACAAGAAACCTCACATTTGAACGTTGGGAAGAGGTCTTCCATGATCCAGTTTTAACCTCAGCGTTAACCGATCGACTCACGCATCGTGCGCACATCATTAACATGATTGGTGAATCTTACCGAATTTTAGAAACGAAAGAATGGATGGAACAGAGCAACTTTTAGTGGCTCACATTTTAATTAACAATTGGCTCAAATTTAACTTGCGAAACACAACTTGAGAAACCACAAGCAAGGTGAGCTCAATCTATTATTTTCTTATTTATGGGAAAAGTCTTACTTTCTTTCCCATCCCTTGCATCCTGAAAAAAACGCAAGCATCTCTATATGCTACTGAGGTTTCCTGTCCGCCCTCCGAATGAAAATAACCGTTGTGAACATTAGCACAATGACCGTTATCAATAAAATTACAAATTTCCTTAATAAGAACGGATCCCAAACGGGCGGCTGGAATAAAAAGATGTGCGGCCATGGCATAAATTCCCCTAACGTTACCACTTCTAAAACCGTATAAATAAAAATAATGGTAAGGGAAATCTCAATGTTGTTGATCAGCACGATAAGGGATGTTCCAAAAAACATATAGAACAACACTAAAATCATGAAATGAATCACGTTCAAAGCAGATAATGAAGACATCCCGTATTTCAACACAAATGCGGTACACAGAAGAAAAACCCCGATGATATTGATAATAAAGTATCTGAAGAAGTCAATCCCAAACCGTTTGGAGTAATAAGGAACCAATGTTTCCTGCGCACCTTCTTCATACATTTCGCTCAGCCGATACATCAGACACCAGCAAGAAAATGGAATGAAAACGCCTTGGATAATAATTATATTGTCGTAAATGCCGCTTTGATCCCTTGGAACAAGCAGAATCAGCAACAGAGATAACCCAAACACCACAACCGGGACAAAAAAAGTGAGCCCCATCGTCTTTCGGTCAAATAAAAAGGTGGCATAAATGCTTTCTAAGTAATCCCTCATTCTAGTTCACACCCCTCACAACGGCCAAATAACCATCGATCAACCTTGGTGAAACTTGCCTTGCCCCTTCTTCTCCTTCTTTCGCGAAAACCCGCACATTCACGCCATCTTCCTCTTCCAGAAGCTGAACCACTTCCTTTTCCGCCATGATGCAATCCAATTCTTCCGGTGATACATGATATTCCCAAACATATCCTTCCGCATTGGCTTTAAGATCGGCCGGCGTTCCTTCAAATAGTACCCTCCCGCTTTTTAAAATGCCGATCTTTGTACATAAAAACTCAATGTCTTCGATAATGTGCGAGGAAATGATGACGGTATGCTCCGAACCAAGATTTTTTAACAAATTGCGGAAGCGGATCCGCTCTTCAATGTCCAATCCCGCTGTCGGTTCATCAAAAATGAGGATCGACGGCTTTCTCATCAACAGCTGGGCAATACCTACCCGCTTTCTCATTCCGCCGGATAATTCCATCATTTTCTTATTTTCATGCCCCGCCAGATTCACCTTGTCGATTGCCTCTCTTATGGCTCTTGCCCTCTCCTTTTTATTCAACATGCCTTGCATGATGGCGATATGATCCAACGTTTCCACCACACTAATTTGGGGATAGACCATAAAATCTTGGGGCAAGTATCCGATCAGGTGATTGGCCTTCACATACCGCCCTTTCACATAATTCTCTCCGTTGATTTCTATTATTCCTTCATCCAAGGAGATGAGACTTGACAATATTTTCATCAACGTCGTCTTACCGGCACCATTGGGCCCCACTAAACCGTAAATCCCCTCCATCTCCAACGTAACATCCGATAATATTTGATATTTTCTGAACCGTTTCTTTACTCCCGAAACCCGGATCATCTTCTTCCCTCCTTAAATTCCTGGAATAACTTTTCTGTTTTCACCCAGCTGTCCGAAACCTTGTCCATTTCCTTGTACCATAGCAAAAGAAATTGTTTTTTCTCTTCATCCGATAGTTGAAATAATTCTTCATATATATGTCTAACCGCTCTCTGTGTTTCTTGGTCATACTCTTCAAAGTGTTCAGGTAAATAGGTATGAAAATAATAGGAATTTAACATTTCCAGTTCTAATTCATTTCGAATCAAATAGGTCAACAATTGATTAAATGCTACAATTTGTTCATAAGAAGAAAACTCCCGCTTATCATAATTCCAAAGTAAAGCTTTCAACAAAACTTCAGGCATATTCACCAATGTATACGGGGATGCAATACTATACAAAGTATGGGTTTGAAACAGCAAATGATCACTGCTCAAATAAGCGTTTGTTTCCCAAGTGGGATTGAGAAATATTATTTTTTTCGGAAGTTCCATATCCTGTATTTGAAACATGTCCACTAATTTTTTATGCGCTTGGATCAGATAACTTTGAAAAATCGGCCAATTCTCAGTGATATCCTGCCAGTCATTTGGATACACGATTTCCCATTCATCGATTTGTTTCTTTAAAAACATGCCGGCTACAACGGTAATTCCCCCGGACACTTCCCCGCTGTACTCCCCTTCTTTATTTCGCGGCAAATTCGTATAAAATGGCACGTCCCCCTTAAAAGATAAGGTATAGTGGACCGGTTCTTTTGTTTGCATGGACAAATCAATCGTGCCCTCATTCGTAAAATAGTCAAAATCAAAAGGCGGATGTTTGGCTTTCATTGGAATCCAACTGAAGTAATTGGGCAAATATAAATAGTTTGAGGAAACAGGGAGATGCGATGAATTCTTCATTTGATAATAAAACGTCAATTCATCTGTTGGATCATTGGCTGTTCTTTCCACCACTACAAAATCCCCCTTTTGGGTAAACGGCAAATTTTGGCCTTCCTTGTCCGTCACTTTTTTCACATCAAAAAAATGGTAGAGCACAAAGGATAATGTTGGATTTTGTATTTCATCCAAGATGACCTTCGTTTTGGCTTTTGTCCCGTTCCTTGCATCCAATTGAATGTCATATCCCTGGATGGAATATTGTAAAGTATCAGGATGAATGGTTGCTTTACGGGTTTTATAATACAATGACTCTTGATCATAATCGGCATAACTAAAGGCAAGCTTTCCACCTTCAAATATTTTAGGAAAGATAACGGAATTTCCTATCAATAGGAAAACGATCATCATTATAATGATCAACTTCTCCGGTACTGTGCGGGTGGTCTTCAAAACTGCTGCAAAAACCGCCATTATCGCCAGGACAATCCAAAAAAAGATCTTCATATATACAGATAAACTGAGATTATATCCAACTACCTCTTTGAATACAGCGCTGCTATTCAATGGACCGATGTAAAACAAACTTTCTGCATCAGAAAATGAAAATTGACGAAAATAACGAGAAAACAATTCTGTATTCATCGGTCCAATCGCCAGCCAGACAACCATCATAAATACGAAGCTGATCTTGTTTTTCCCAAAAAGAAGGGCTGTGAATATCCCCAAGAAAAAGGCAAGCACAAACGGCAAAAACCAATAAACGATGACATAAGACACGGTTTGTGTATAAAAAGAGGAAAACGGAATTTCCCACGTACGGTAAAAAAAGAAAATCAAAGCAATCTGAAACCCGATCAAAACAACCAGAAATAATAGATGATTACAGAATAAAGCCGTTATTTTGAATAAAGTGATCCGGAAAGATCCAACAAATAAATTGTTGGCGCCAAACTTATATTCATCGGAAAATAACTTATAAAAGAAAATCATAAATAGAAGCATAACCGCCTGCACGATTAATGTCATTTCCCCTACAAAATTTCCGTAATTTGTATATCCAAAAAAGTCATTTTGTCTAATCACAAAACGGAAAAACAGCATAATGACCATGAAAAGAAACGTTCCCAAATACAGAAAACTTTTCAACATTTGTTTTGCATAAAATACCAATAAACTGAAAAACATGCTCATAAAAAAATGACACCTCCTCATGAATGGATTAGAAATGGCTTTTTTGCTTATGTTATTTTTGAATGAATAGCCTATTGAACGCTGACGGAACAGCCTTAAGCTATTACTATGATAGATTTTTTGAATATTTGGTTTATTTTTTATGTTTGATTGATTTTTAAATGAATTTTATTTTTGATATGATTTGACTAGAATATAATAATGTAAATATTAATCCTAAGAATATTAAATAATTAGATGTTGTTATAAAATCACCACTATTATTTACATAAGGGTTTGAAAAGAAGTATAAGATAAAAATAAAAAATAAAATATAAGTTAGCATTAACAAGCGATTGTTTAAAAAATCAATCCATATTAATTTAATTAGATTAATTTTTTTAATCAATTTACTCTCCACCTTTTATAATTGAGCATTTTGCATATTTTTTGACCCAAGAGCCATAAGGATTTCAAAGACACAAAAAAGGACTTCACCCCTAAAATGTAGAATTTTTGAAGTGACGAAACCACAAAAATTCAAAAGGAGGAAGTCACTTTGTATATTCTACAAGAAAGCCTATTTTCCTTTGAAGAACTGCAAAAATTAGAGTCAAAAGAGAAATTACCTATCTTTTTTAGCTCGCTTGATTTACGCCCTTATGCTAAACAGTTGAGAAGTTCTTCACCCCGAGGGGCTGACGGTCATTCCAGAGAAGGGATTCTAAGGGCTCTCATCGCTGCCCCATTAGAAGGTATTGATACTTTTACTTCTCTTCACAATCGATTAAAAAATGACCTGCGTTTTCGTTACCAATGTGGTTTAGATATTAGCAGGCCTGCACCATCCATCTCTACTCTTAGCCGAGTATTTTCTTCACTAACCAAAACTGGACTTGTGAAAAGAATCTTTCAAGATCTCGTCCAGTTAGCTCAAGAGGAAGGAGTAATTGATGGAAAACATCAGGCTATCGACAGTGCCGCCATTGATGCTTATGAAAAGAAGCAGCCTAAGAAGCGAAGTGAACAAACAGGCAACGCCAATTGGGGGGCAAAGTTTGATTCCTTCGGTAATAAAATTACTTGGTTTGGCTATAAGATGCATCTTTCCGTTGACACCAAAAGTGAATTACCAATGGCGATTGAAGTAACCCCTGCTCATATCAACGATGGGGATGTCGCACCACAATTAATTGAACAAGTAAAGAGTTGTACAAACTCTAAAATTGATTTCCTGATAATGGATGGTGGGTACGACCAGCTAAAAAACTACGAATCCGCCAAGAACATCGGGGCTCAAGCTATTATTCCACTCAATTTGCGTAATGAAAAGGAGCCTCCCGAAGGAATTGCCTCCAATGGAACCCCACGCTGTTCGATGGGGTACGAAATGACTTATTGGGGCGCCAATAAGGATCAGCTCAAATTCAGATGTCCACACGCAACCGGAAAAGTGGATTGCCCATTAGGAATGGCAGCCTGTTCATCCTCCAACTATGGAATGGTAGTAAAAATTAACGTGAATAAGGATCTTCGCCGGTACTCTAATCCACACCGCGATTCCAAACGTTGGAAAGAACTTTACAATGAGCGAACCAGTGTAGAACGGTGCAATTCAAGAATGAAAAGTTATCTTACAGCGAACTCCCTGCATGTGTGGGGAATCGATAAAGTAAAAACTCATATTTACTTGAACGCCATCGTATTACTGGTTTCAGCTCTCGCAATGGCAAAAGAGAGTAAAAAGCAACAAACCGCTTAAAAAATTTTTAAAGCGAAAAATTCTGCAAGTACGCCCAAAAAAGGACAAACAGAATATTTGTAAACCAAAGATACAAAATACCCCAATTTATTTGGGTTTCTTTTAAAACTCTTTTTAATAAAAATCTAATTTTGCAAAACTCTCAGATAATTATCAACTTACTTATTATCTATCAAATAAGAATGTTTTTGGCAAGCAGAAAATGTAAATTTTGGCAATTAATTTATGTAGATCCAAAAAATAAAAAAACCACTTGCCAACATTCCGACAATACACTACCCTCCTAGTTGGGCAAACAGTTCAACGGGAGGTATTGAAGGAGATGTTAGCAGTGGCTGAAATCAATTATATCAGACATCAGGCGAATCAAAAAGGATGTTCCTATTCCGATATTGCCAAAAGAATGAATCGGGACCCAAGAACGGTGAAGAAATATGCGGAAATGGAAGATTTCACTCCGAGGAATGTGAAACAAAAAAGAAAAGCCAGGGTCATGGATCCCGTTAAACCTATACTCAATCGATGGATTCAGGAAGACTTGACAAAGAAGAAAAAATACCGAAGAACAGCCAAACGCATGTATGAAGTTTTAAAAGAGAAATATAGCTTTACAGGTTCCTATCGCTCTGTTCGACTCTACGTATCCAAAAGAAAACAGGAACTTCTCGAACAAAGTGAAGCGGCGGCGTTGCCACTGGAGACAAAAATGGCAACGGCTCAAGTGGATTTTGGTGAAGCCCCTTTTCTCTATCAGGGGAAACATATAGACCTTCCTTACCTAGTTCTTTCATTTCCTTACAGTAATGCCGCTTATATGCAAGTCATGCCTTCCCAAAATCAGGAATGTTTTTGGGAAGGATTGAAAAGAATATTTCATCATGTAGGTGGAGTTCCAAAAATCATCCGTTTCGATAATTTATCACCTGCGGTGAAAAAAATATTGCCAGACGGCGAAAGAGAACTCACCGAAACATTTGAACGGTTTGTTTTACATTATGGCTTTGAATGTGAATTCTGTAACCCTGCCAGTGGAAATGAGAAAGGAAATGTAGAGTCAAAGATAAAATATATCCGAAACAACTTCTTCTTACCGGAACGAACCATTTATGATCTGGCAATCTTTAATCAATCTTTATGGGAAGAAGCGGAGAAAGATTGGCATCGCCCCCACTATCAGAAAGGGCGGAATATCGATGAATTGTTTATGGAAGAGAAGGAATTCTTTCTTCAATTGCCGGCCAAAGAATTTGAATGCGTTCGATATGAACAGGCCACAGCGGATAAATACGGTTTTATCCGTATTGAAAACAATCTGTATTCCACTTCCCCCCGTTTTGCCAAACAAAAGGTTTTGGCAAAGATCTCATATCATGAGATTGCTGTTTTAACGGAAGATCAAGAGTTGATTATCAAGCATGAACGTTTATATGGCACAAAACAGAAATCGATGAAATGGCAACCATATCTTGCCCTAATGGCAAAAAGGCCAAACGCGTTGAAGTATACAGATTTCTATGAAAAGATGCCGGAAGAATGGAAAGCGTATTTTTCAAACTGTACTGTTCAAGAAAAGAAAGAAGCCTTACAATTATTAGCCGTTTTATTAAAAGAACATGATTTTGAAGTTTCTACGCAAGCCTTGAGGCTTGCCTCCCAATGGCCATCCCAACGTGGAATCCATCAAACAAGTCTTTTATCAATTAATCAATGGAAGAGGCATACAGGAACCGATTCAAATGAAAAGCAACATCCCGAAAATGCCGGAAGCCCCTCGGGGAGTGAAACATTATGACCGCTTATTCGGCTCCCAAGGGGGCAAGATGTAAATGGAAAAGTTCATTAGGGAGTATGCCAAAAGATTGAAATTAAGCTGGATTCCGGCCAATTATCAAACCGTCCAGGCAACCACAAACGAGGAATTCCTATTGAAACTGTTTGAACAGGAAGTACAGCACAGAGACGAGAGAAGAACCAATTTATTATTAAAACAGGCAACATTGCCAAAAATTCCGGAAAAAACTTATGATTGGCGGGATATTCAATTGGCCCCGGGCATTACAAGAGATTATCTATTAGAAGGAAGATTTATTGATAAACAGGAAAATCTGATTTTCTATGGAGGGGTAGGAACGGGAAAAACGTTTCTTTCCACCCTCATCGCCCTGAATATAATCAAAAAGCAAGGAAAAAGAGTGAGGTTCTTTACCGCAGCTTCAATAGTAAATGCATTATTAGAAGCAAATGAAAAAGGGAACATCGGAAAATTTTTGAGACAAATAGAAAAACTGGATCTGTTGATCCTGGATGAATTGGGTTATATTCCGTTGCATAAACAAGGGGCTGAGCTGTTATTCCAGGTGATTTCCATGTGCTATGAAGCGAAAAGTATCATTGTCACAACAAATTTACAGTTTAGCCAATGGAATAACGTCTTTGGCGATCCGATTTTGACGGAAGCGGTAATCGATCGGCTGATTCATCATTCTCATTTAATTATTTTCAAAGGAGAGAGCCATCGTTACAAAGACTCAATTTCGCAATATTAAAAAAGGAATTCGGCAAGTGGGCTCGGCACTGCATTTTTAATTGCCATTCCATGCATTTTCTGGGCTCTTACGCATATTTGGTGAAGGTCCATAATTTTACTTTTATAGTATAATAAAAGAAAAGGGGTGATGAATGATGAATCGTCAAATCCATTGGTCTTCACCAGATCCTTTCCTAGAAGTTCTCGATATTCAAGAAGAACCATCCTCCATTACCTTTATTGTTCGAAGCACTCATGAATCCTGCCCTTGTCCTCATTGCCAAGTACCTTCCACACGTCCACACAGCCGATATACACGCATGATTCAAGATTTGCCGATTGCCGGAAAAGCTGTTTCCATCCTGCTTTATCCATACTACATCTAATATGACAAATGAAGAAATTAGCAAGTTATTAAACATAAGTAAAAGAACTGTGGAACATCATGTATCATCTATTTTAAAAAATTGGATGTCAACTCACGGGTCGGAGCAGTAGTCAAAGCAATGAAACTGGGAATATTGGAATAATCAAAAATGAAAAGCAGTATCCATTTTTGAACATCTTAAGGTTTTCGTTAATAAGTAAAAAACAAACCTACTTTAATCTGGAAATTTGAAAAATTTTCGATTCCTATAAACACAAAAGAGGAGTCTATTATTTCAATGAAAAATCAAAAACGACAAAACCCTTGATATGAAAGGATTTTGACGCTCATTGAAATCTTATGAAATTCTAAATTGGAGACTGCGGGAGTCGAACCTATTAGCTGAGTAAATTATTAACTAAATTAATATTTACAAGCAATTGTTTCACACTTTAAAAGTAATAAAATTTAAATGCCATTTAATTAACTTTTAGTGAGGACGAGTTTTAATATTATTAATGAAATCTAATCTAATTTTTCAATGCGAATATAATATAAAGTAAAACTCATATATTTTTGGAGTATACACCAAAGTTCTTTTCACAAAATATTTTGGTCGTCTTTAATAAACTGGATGCAAGAAAAGTATTCGGATAATGGTGTGGATATTTGCCCTCTTATTCCCTGCCAAGATTTGGCGTACATAACGAACGTCCTCATCCATGTTATTCCTCCTTTTCCTCTTCACTTAATAAAACGGAATTGACGTTGAAAAAATCTCACTTGATCAAAAAATAATTATCGATGTCCAAAAAAATTGAAATCCGTAATCGTTCCCTTTCACTGATTTTCTATATTTGCGCTATAATAAGATTAGAAAATAATTTTATGTAAGAAATATGGGGGAAATATGTTAGAAGTCTACATCGATGGTGCCAGCAGCGGAAATCCCGGTCCGAGCGGAATCGGTTTGTTTATCAGAGGGGAAGGACATTCCATTCAAATCGGAGAGTTTATAGGCGATTCAAACAACCATATTGCGGAATTTATCGCCTTGATTCGCGGATTGGAAGAAGCGAAAAAACTGGGAACGTCTTTCGTCTCGATCCGTTCCGACTCGAAAATTGTGGTAAGTTCCGTTGAAAAGCAATATGTGAAAAACGAACTGTTCAAACCGTATTTGGAAACCGCATTGAAACTGATCGAAGAATTTGAGCTGTTTTTTATCAAATGGATTCCGGAACAACAAAATAAAGCGGCTGATATGCTGGCGCGCCAAGCAATCCGAAAAGGGATTTAAACAATTTAATATAAAAAATAAATGGGATTCTTCTTTATTCAAGTAAGAATCCCATTTTTATCTTCAAGCAATTTTCTTTGTTCAACTTTATTCAATAGAGCCCCGATTGCTCCGGAAAATCCGCAATCATTCAAGAAGATGGGCGTATGCTTTTTCAAAATGGTGTAATTGGCGATCACTTCTTTTAAATGGTCGTTATCCGCCAATGTGGAACCAATGTAAATGATGGTTTCGGATTTTTTCATATCCGCATATTGGATGCTTAAAGTCGTAATCACTTCCCCGACCAAAGCTTGGATGGTCGCAAGCAAGTCAGGAATCGGATACGAATTGTGATTTAATATATTCACCTTTCCAAAATTGCTTGCCGTCAAATGTCCCTCGATTGGAGGTTCCATTCCTTCGAAAATATCCTTTACAAACAAATCAATGAATTCCCGTTTCCCCTGTTTTGCGATTTTTGTAATTTCCCTGAAATCCGTAAGTCCTGTAATGATGGTGGAGAGGCCGGTTAATGTGCCGCCGCCAATGCCTGTCCCACCGACGCGCACATGATTTTCATTTTCCATATAATGAATGCTTGTGCCTGTTCCTACATTTGTAATGATGCTTTTTTGAATATTATGGCCTTCTTTTTTTAATAAGTATTTTACCCCTTTGATTGTCGCATCAAATTCCACAACATAGTCGATGGATTTATTGGTCTTCAACTTGGATAAAAGCTGTTCGGTTCTGCCGCCGGTAATTCCGATTTCCTCAATTTCAGGAAGGGATTCAATCCATTCTTTCACCAATGACAAATCTTTTGATGGGAACGCTTTAAAATGGAATTCATTATGATCGTCCAAGAATGCTACTTTCGTTAAAGTGCCGCCTGCATCAATTCCTATTGTATTCCTCATAGACTTTCTCCTTTATTGATTCCCTCTCTACACTTTAACTGGATTAATTTTTTATTGCAATATTTTTTTACAATTTTATTAAAATTCAAAACAAAAAAGAATGATAGTAAAATTATATAATTTTTGTGGATAAAATTAAACTTTTACCCCTTCTCTTGCAAACAAATTTCTTCTTTTGAATTCTTTGATTAGTCTGTGCTTATATCTGAATAATAATTTACATAAAGATTTTTCATATGTATCCAATGGCTGCCCATTGATTGTAAACTGGCTCAACGCCTCGGCATCCATCAACAAATTTTGCAATGTCATCACTTCCGTTTTCGGCATGACACATTGATGCAGGCGGTTGATGCGGGAAATTTGTTTTAAACCGGAACGGGTGATCAACACTTTATTTTCAATATCTTCGGCCACTTTCCGTAAATATTCGGCCAACTCTGCGTTTGGCAGAACTTCAACATAATCCGTCTTGATAACACTGCCGTCTTCTTGAACGAATTCCCGTTCTTTTTTTATATACGATAAAGACTTATGAATGGTATCCATTGAATGGATGCTGATTTTTGAAGGGAAAATTTCACCGGTGATATATGTTAAATATACCTCGGCTGCATTCTCGCCGTGATGGACCTCACTCAAATATACAGCAAATTGGTTCGTCTTTTGTCTTTCAATGACTTTATGGCCGTCTACAGATTTAAAAATTTGAAATAATGTCTTTGCATCATCCAGTGCCCGGTGCTGTTGAACCGAAACGATATCGAATTTTTCCATCAATTCGTTCAAACTCGGTTGCACCTTGATTTGATTCTCAATCATATATTTTTGTTGAAAATCGACCATTGGATATATAAAACGCCGTTGGATTCGATTGCGGAAAAGTTCCTCTTCTAAAATTTTCCTGTCAAATTCGCCAAAGGTAACGAAGATGGCATTCCCTTGGCACCATTCCTTGAACCGGTTGATGACTTGTTTGAAGGAAGGGGCCGATAATAAATCTTCCGTTTGGATGCCTGTTAATTGCTGTATTTTATTGCTCAATTTTTTTAATTTATACGGCTGAATCAATTCCGAGAAAAACTCAACCTCATCATTCGGCAGCCATTTCACCGCCCCTATTTCAATGATGTGCTGTTTTCCGCGGACTAAAGCCGCCTCAATATCCAAAAAAATATAAGTTTCCTTTCTCACAAGTGAATCCACCTTTTTTCTATCAATCTATCCCCTCCCATTGTATCGGAAAGTTGAAAGAAAAACACGCAAATTTACACAAAAATATTTCCGGTGTTTATTAATCAAAGGATGAAAATAATAACTTTTTCTTGTCCATAATAATTTCAGAGGTTTTGTTTTTCTTTTTGAAAAAATTAATGTAGGATAAATAGAAAGGGTAATGATCGGAGGATTATTTGTCATATGAACATGAAAGCACTCGAAAAAGATGCCATGAGAGTACTGAAAGAAACGAGTCGCACCTTTTATATACCGATTACTTTTTTAAAGAAAGATTTGAAAACGGCTGTGGCGAATGCTTATTTGATTATGCGCGCTTTGGATGAAATTGAAGATAACGAGCATCCGGAGGTGACAAACGAAACGAAACATTTTCTTTTAATGGAAGTAAGCGGGTTGTTAAAGGAAGAACCTTTTGATAATGAATGTTATTTGCAACTATTGGAGCCTGTGAAGCAGTACATGCCTGAAGTGACGATGCGCATGAATGACTGGATTTCTTTATTGCCCGCGGGATCCAAAAAAATCGTCTGTGATGCCGCCAGCGAAATGGCCTTTGGTATGGCGAAATGGGCAAAAGCCAACTGGCAAGTCCGGACAAAGGAAGATTTGGACGATTATACATATTACGTTGCAGGACTTGTCGGTGTCATGCTTTCAGATTTATGGGAATGGGACAGTCAAGTCAAAACGGACCGCGATTTGGCAATCGGATACGGCAGGGGCTTGCAAGCGGTCAATATTTTGCGCAATCAACACGAAGATATGGAAACACGCGGCGTAAGCTTCATCCCCCAAGGATGGACGAGGGAAGATTTATTCCGATATACCGAGGAAAATTTGCAAAAAGCCGATCAATATATGGATGATATATCGAAACGTTCCATTCTGTTGTTCTGCCGCTTACCTCTTGCCCTTGCCCATAAAACATTGGATGCTTTGAAAAATGGCAAGGAAAAAGTGAGCCGCAGCGAAGTGGAAGAAACGGTAAAAGAAATTTTGGCAGAATGAAAATACGGCTTATCCTTAAGTGAAATGCTGATTTACACTTGAGGATAAGCCGAAATTTTTTAGCGGAATCTTCGACAATCCTACTGGCGGAATGTCCATCCCTGATTGGATTTCCCGCTTTACACCCGTTTTCAAAAAAGAGAATGAGTGAATGAAAAATGACCCATTCATCATTCCCTCTTCTTCCAAACTATTGCATCATCTTTCGCAGGCGTAATTGTCATGGTCCCGGTCGAATTTGCTCTGATAAGCAGGATGACCTGCCGGAACACCATCCGGATAAACTTTTCTCAATTCGGTACAGTTTTTGAAATTTTCTGTTCCCCCAGATGTTGCGCCTCTATCCGACTTCTGTTCAGATGTTCCGCTTGATGAACCGGAAGACGATGTTGAAGAGCCACCCGATTGCTTATCAAAGTCCCCCTTCGTCGTCCCTTCCGGACCATAAGACCATAACCCCGTTCCCTTTTCCCGCGCTTCTCTGGCGAATTTTCTAAAATATTCGGCATAGGTTACATCAGGCGGATAAGTGGATGGTTCTGCATAGCCATTTAATACAAGATCCGCATTAAACATTTTTGTCCGGATTTCATTTTCATCCATCAAATCGGTCGGAATGTCCAACCAAACGATTCTCAAAAGCCTGCCATATCTGTCCGTTTCTGAAACGTCTTTTTGCAAGTATACTTTTTTCCCTTCCAATTTTGATTTCGTATAATTGCTCGCTTCTTTCCCGTAAGGTTCCGTACGGGTAGTGGATTCAGGGGTGTTGACGCCTATTAATCGAACTTTGCTGCCATCAGAAAGTTCGATTGTATCTCCATCTACCACCCGTGATACGGTAGCCGCTGCTAGACCCAAGTTTTGCAAAAGCTTTTCCTTATCCTGTCCAACTGTCCCCTTCTCATCCTCTTTATTCACTTTTTGTTCTTCCGGAAGTGTTTCCTTTTCTTCCTTATGGTTTTCAAGTTCCACATCTTCCGGTTTTTCAGTGTTCCTTTCTTCGGAAGCCACGTCTGTCTTAACGGTTTCTTCTTGTCCATCCATATTGGCCAGCCCTATCATTGCAACAGCCAATCCAATAATGAAGATAACGGGAGGCATTTTTGAATGGACTTTTAATTGTTTGTTCACCTTCCATTCATAAAGCCCCCAAACGGCAATTCCTAATCCGATCGCCAATACCGGTTGGATCAATGACAGCAGTAAAGCTATAATTGCCAAAAAAAACCAGATCCACTTTTTCATACATTCAATTCCTCCACAAACTGAAAGCCCTTCGTTTTTAAAAACCGCATATGATGCGGGAATTTTTCAATGGTCTCTGAACAATCGATATCGGTAAAATCCAAGTGTCGGAATTCATTTCCAGGGAAAAAGACAGATAAAATGCATCCATATGTCTTGGATTCCTCCGAAAGGGACTCATCGTATACATGGATCAACACTTCATCGACCGGCAATAAATGAAAAAACTCTCTGGCGATTTTTAATGTACAACTGCATACATAATCTTGATATAGTTGAAGATATTTTCCCTTTGCCATTTTCCGTTCAGAGAGCTTCCCCGTTTTTGTTAAAGACAGAACATTGACGGGAACAACCGTACGATTTAATATATCCAATTTCACAACAGCACGAAGACCTTCAAATTCAAACCGGACTTTGCTTCCGAGTTCCTCAATCTCTTCAAAAGGAGCATATTTGGTGATGACGGCCTGCCAAGCATCCTTTTGATGCTCCAGAACTTTTTCCGCCAATCTTTTGTCATTCTCCCAAGTTTTATATATCTTTTCATCTTCCAATTTGGCAAGTTCGATATCTGCCAAAATGGCTTTCTTCCGCGCTTCCACCCTATTGAACAATTTATCCCTCCAAGAAGGCGAAAACTGATCCGCCTTCTGTTTCAATGCTTTTACCGTAGGGCCCTCTTCGCTATGAATGTCAAAGGGAGGGTTGGAAGATGCAATTTCATGCCAATTGATCGGGGAAGAAACGCGTTCATGGAGATTCGTCAGGGATTGAATAAGCGTTTCATACATGCCGACTATCTCTTTCGCTTTCTCCTGTTCTTGAAGTTTTTGTTGTTCTTTTAAAATTTTTTGGTAGTTTGTCCGGGATGTTTTGGAACGGGAAGTGAGTTGTTTTTGATAAGACAAGCCGCTTCCGGGGATTCCCGCACTAAACGTTGTCCCGCGGCTGCTCGAACTAATCCGCGCCCCTTTCCCGCCGACAGAAACGCCGACCCCCTTTTTCCCGACATTTAACCTCACACCTGGAGCCAATTTAATACTTTTTCGGAATCGAAACCCCATAATTGCCATCACTCCTGAAACTGTTTGCATGCATAAAATTCTTTCGTTACCGCAATGTTTTATTTAAATATGAGTCCCTCTGTTCTTGCGGAACCATATTGCCGCCTGTCCCCCACAAAATGTGGGTGGCTTGATCGAAACGCTCGATCAATCCCTGTTCCTTCAAATAGTCTTTGCCTTCCTTCAACAATTGAATAGGTCCGAATACACTTGCATGGCTCGAAGGTTCCATAAAAATCCCCTCTCTTCGGACCATTTCCTTCAAACTTTCAAATAAAAATGCATCTTCCACTGTATAACATCCGCTTAAAATCGGTTCCATCAATTTCCCGACAAACTTCGACGGACGGCCAACCGCCAACCCGTCCGCTTCCGTACGGTTCGTTAATCCGATGTCATCAACGGATATTTGGTCATGCAACCCTGTCATCATCCCTAACAGCATGCACGGAGACTCGGTCGGTTCCCCAAAGAAAATATGGACATGTCCTTTATACAAAGCTTTTAATCCATATGCCACTCCCCCAGGTCCGCCGCCGACTCCGCAAGGCAAATAGACAAATAAAGGATGCTCTTGATCTACCGGGATTTTTAAATCCTCCAGCTGTTTTTTCAATCGAAGGGCGGCCACAGCATATCCGCTGAACAAATCGATGGAGTTTTCATCATCCACAAAATGGCACATCGGATCTTTTTCGGCCTGCTTTCTTCCTTCTTCCACGGCCAAACTATAATCGGACTCATATTCAATCACTTGGACACCCTTTTCCCGAAGCAAATTCTTTTTCCATTCTTTTGCGTCCTTGGACATATGCACAGTCACTTGAAAACCCAATTTTGCGGCCATGATTCCAATGCTTAACCCTAAATTGCCCGTTGATCCGACCGCAATTTTATATCGGCTGAAAAGCTTCTGAAACTCTTCGCCGGCAAATTGGGAGTAATCATCCGTTTCTTTTATGAATCCGTGTTGGATGGCGCATTGTTCCGCATATTTCAATACTTCATAAATGCCCCCGCGCGCTTTGATTGAACCGGAAACCGCCAATTCATGATCGCATTTTAATAGAAGCTTGCCCAAAAGCTTCTTATTTGCATTCTTCTCAATAAATGGCTTCATATTGGGTATTTCAATTATTTTTGATTCAATGATCCCTTGTAATTTTTGAGTTTCGGGAAACACTACCTGTATATATCGGCTGAATCTTTTCAGGCGTTTTTCCGCTTCAAGAACATGCTGAAAAGTAAAGGAATGATTTTGCGGCAATTGATCCGTTTTGTTCGGGTTTATCCATAATACAGGTTGAGATTTTTTCATTTTGTCCAACATCAACTGTTCATTTTCCGAAAGATTGCGTGGTAAGTCAGGCATTTTCATCCTCCTTTTTCGCCAAAAGCGCCCGTTCACAAATTTGTCGAAATTTTATTTCAAAGTCCAAATTATTTTTCTCTGTTCGTTTTTTGGGTCCCTTCGTTTTTCCGCCCGAACGACGAAATTTTGCATTTTCATGCCTAAAAAAGAGCATTTGATCAATGTTTTCATCTGTAAATTCTTTTCCATTTTGGTTTAAAACAAAGGCACCTTTTGCCAAACACATGGCAGCCAAACCGTAATCTTGTGTGATCACAATATCGTATTTTGAAACCGCATTCACTATCGCAAAATCAACGGAATCCCGCCCTTCCGATACTTGAATTGTTATTGCATTCTCCATTTCTATTTGATGGGAAGTATCGCAAAACAAGAATGGTTTTATCTCATATTGAGATGAAACAAACACAGCAATATCAAGGACTGGGCAGGCATCGGCATCAATTAGAACGGAAATTATACACACCATCCCCTTTACTAATATTTGGGAATAAATATTATTTAAATATAATTTTATTTTACATAATTTAACATTTTATTTTCCTTAGTACAAAAAATGGTGATTGAATTGTTTGAAAAATCGTAATAACATTTTCTCATAAGATTTCTAAGGGGGAAAACAAACAATGACAACAACTGTAAAAAATAAAGCGAATGCAAAAGAGTACATCGATTCTGTTTATAACCAACTCAAAAATAAATATGATTATCAACCAGAGTTTTTACAAGCAGTAGAAGAAGTATTCTCCACATTGGTTCCGGTATTTGAACAACATCCTGAATACATCGAACACAACATCCTTTCAAGAATCGTTGAACCGGATCGCATTATCAGCTTCCGCGTAACTTGGCAAGATGATCAAAACCGTGTTCATGTAAACAAAGGTTATCGTGTTCAATTCAATAATGTAATTGGACCATACAAAGGCGGACTCCGTTTCCATCCATCCGTAAACGAATCCATCATGAAATTCTTAGCCTTTGAACAAATTTTCAAAAACGCATTGACAGGACAGCCAATCGGTGGTGCAAAAGGCGGTTCCGACTTTGACCCTAAAGGAAAATCCGATGCGGAAATTATGCGTTTCTGCCAAGCATTTATGACTGAATTATACCGTCATATCGGTCCTGATGTCGATGTTCCTGCCGGAGATATCGGTGTAGGTGCACGCGAAATCGGTTATTTATGGGGCCAATACAAACGCATCAAAGCAATGCACGAAGCAGGTGTGTTAACTGGTAAACAACCTGGTTACGGCGGTTCTTTAGCTCGTAAAGAGGCGACTGGCTACGGTTTAGTATACTTCGTGGAAGAAATGTTGCGCGACCAAAACGAATCATTCTTAGACAAAACAGTTGTTGTTTCCGGTTCTGGTAACGTTGCAATCTACGCTATCGAAAAAGCCCAACATTTCGGAGCAAAAGTTGTTGCATGTTCTGATTCCAACGGTTACATTTACGATCCAGAAGGCATCGATTTGAATGCAGTCAAAGAAATTAAAGAAGTAAAAGGCGAACGTATTAAAAAATATCTTGAATATCGTCCAAACGCAACTTATACAGAAGGCTGCAAAGGCATTTGGACAATTCCTTGCGATATCGCATTGCCTTGTGCAACTCAAAATGAAATCGACGGCGAATCTGCAAAAACTTTGATCGCTAATGGCGTAAAAGTGGTTGCAGAAGGGGCAAACATGCCTTCAACTCCGGAAGCCATCAATGAATATTTGGCAAATGGTGTATTATTCGGACCTGCAAAAGCTGCCAACGCGGGCGGTGTTGCAACTTCCGCTTTAGAAATGGCGCAAAACTCCAGCCGCACTTACTGGTCTTTTGATAAAGTGGATGCAAAACTCCATGATATTATGAAAGAAATCTACAGAACAAGCAAAGAATGCGCTGAAAAATACGGTTCTCCAGGCAATTTAATGGTTGGTGCAAATATCGCGGGATTCATTAAAGTCGCAAACGGTATGGTTGCTGAAGGGGTATATTAATCGCTTCAAAAAATAGGGGAATTTATTTAAAAAAGGGGTTAAAATATATAACATTTTCCGAGCCAATTGTTGTGATTTTTATCACAGCAATTAGCTTTTTTTGCCTATTGATACATAAATATGGAATATGTTTTACTTTATATTGGGAGAATATTAAGGAGGTTTTTTAATGAACGAAAACGAATCTTACCAGCAAGAACAAGAACAAGAAAAAATCAATCCGTTATTGACCATTTGGTTGCATCCGAAACGGACAGCACGTTATGTATTAGAGTATAAAAAATTCCCATTCGTGATTTCACTCTTATCCATCGGTTATATTGGAAGCCTTTTTTCAGGATATATTGACATGGGATTGTATCCGGATTTCCCCCTTTGGGCAATCGTTTTACTCACCATCATTCTTTCCCCGATCGTTGGCATAATCAGCAATGCTTTTTCCGCATTAGGAGTATGGCTCATCGGAAAACTGTTTTCAGGCCAAGGTACTTATGAACAAATATTTAAAGCGTCTTCCCTTACCGCATGGCCATTCATCGTGTTGATTCCGATTTATCTGCTTTGGATGATCATCGATCCGGAAAGTTTATTCAATATGAGCGATCAATTTGGAGCCTTCTCGATCATTGGTTTACTGTTCACCGTTGCCGTCAGCATCTGGTCGATTGTCATCATGATTGCGGCAATCGCTGAAGCGCATCAGTTTTCCAATTGGAAATCTTTCTTCACTGCATTGATATTCATTATTATTTTAACAATCATATTCGTCATCATCGGACTCATTATCGGTGTAATCATCATGTTCTTAGGAATCGCATACTTTTTCTGATCATTGACAAAAGGCTTGGAGTTGAAAAGATACGGAAGCATTTCCTTTTCAATTCCAAGCCGTATTTATATTAATTCCAAAATGTTCAGAATATTTCGAAAGGATTAAATATAATCATCCCTTCGCAAATCATTAAATGACATTTGCTTGTTGATTGCTGTAGAGCTTCGATACACCGGATTCGATTGCCGCATTTGCCACGGCCTTGGCAACAGCCGGTACGACCCTTTCATCCAATGGTTTCGGAATCACATAATCTTCCCTTAATTCACTTTCCTCAACAAGGGATGCAATGGCACGGGCAGCAGCCATTTTCATTTCTTCGTTAATCTCCGAAGCCAACACATCCAATGCTCCTCTGAATATACCAGGGAACGCAAGCACGTTATTAACCTGGTTCGGATAGTCTGAACGTCCTGTACCGATGATTCGCACTCCCCAACGCTGCGCATTCTCATATGTGATTTCCGGATGTGGATTTGCCAATGCAAAAACAATCGGATCCCGTTTCATGGAATCGATATGGGCTTTCGTCAAAATGTTGGCAACGGAAACGCCGATGAATATATCCGCACCGACAATGGCATCATCCAATGTCCCTTTCAATTTTTCCGGATTTGAAATCCTTGCGATTTCTTCCTTCACCGGATTCATGGAAGCGCGGCCTTCATAAAGGATTCCTTTTGAATCACAAACGACAATATTTTCATAGCCGAAATTCTTCAACAGTTTCAATGTGGCGATCCCAGCCGCACCTGCACCGTTAATGACGATTTTTACCTCTCTTTTCCGTTTTCCAACAATTTTTAAAGCATTTTCCAATCCTGCTGCAACTACAATTGCCGTTCCGTGTTGATCGTCGTGGAAAACCGGAATATTGCATTCCGCTTTAAGGCGTTCTTCTATTTCAAAACAGCGGGGAGCTGCAATATCTTCCAAATTGATCGCGCCAAATGTAGGCTCCATTGCTTTCACTGTTCTGACGATCTCATCCACATCTTTTGTATTTAATGTGATTGGCACCGCATCCACATTTGCAAACCGCTTCAACAATAACGCCTTACCTTCCATTACGGGAAGTGCCGCTTCCGGACCAATATCCCCCAACCCTAACACGGCAGTTCCATCAGATACAACCGCCACCAAATTTCCTTTCATTGTATAATCATATACTCGCATTGGATTTTTTTCGATTTCCTGACAAGGTGCAGCAACTCCAGGAGAATAGGCCAAACTTAAATCCCGCGCATCATTTACGGGCACTTTTGAAATAATCTCCATTTTCCCCTTAAATCGCTGATGCATTTCCAAAGATTGTTTCATTAAATCCATTCTTATTCATCCCCCTCAACCACTTTTTAAAATATTGTTTTTTGTATAATATTACTTTACCCAATTGAAGTCAATAACATTTTTTGTAAATCATCGAAAAAATATTGATATTCAAAGGTTTTTAAAGCGCTTTCATGATTTTTAAACGGCTTCACTCTCTATAAAAACCGGGATTTTTTATTATATTGATATAATAAATAACTCACTTTTCACAATAGAAACCTTGATTTCACAAGCTTTTTATTGTGAAAAGGAAAACACACTATTTTACTTGGTCAAATATGATAGTTTTCACATACTTCAATTAATAAAAAAATAGAGTTGTCACAAAATTTTCATAATTTCAACAAAAAAATAAGAGACACCCCAAATGATTTGAAGTGTCCCATTCATGATTGGTAACCCGATGTATCTAATTAATTCCCTGCAAGTTCCTCGATAAAGTCGTATGGCACGTATGTTTTACGTGGCTCCAACAGTGCAGGCGCCTTGGCGAACTGCTTCGTTGTTTGGTTTTGGATGTAGCTTGTTTTGCCTCTCGTAATGATATAGAAAACGCAGCCCTTGGATACAACCGCTCCATTCCCAGTGGAATCCACCCTGTATCCAAGCTGTTCGGCTATCAATCTTAACGGCACCATTTTCACATTGTTGATATAATAGTGATCCTGTTCCGCAATTTTATATGCTTTCTCTATATTTGATGCTTGTTGCCCATTCTCATCCCGTTCCAACACGATGACCTTTGACGGGCCTGTTTGTGCCGGATAGGATTCAAGCACAACTTCATAGAAAATCAGTACTTCCTTATCGATCACCGAGTCTTTCTTTAATTTTTTGCCGGATAAATTGATAATTTCCGTTTTTTCATCAAAGTGAATGTACAAATCTTTGGCCGCATTTAAAAACTTTTGGTCGAATTTGTCCAACTGAACCGTGCCCGGATTGTCCGTATTAACAATGACCACATCCGGCGAATATTGAGGCGGATAAATCATGATCATCGGCTTTGTACCATCGACAAAGGCGGTTATCTTCATGCCCTCTTTCAATTCAACCGCATTTCCGGCATTATCAAATACCAAAGTTTCATCATCGAAGTAAAAACCAAAAGGATTTTGTTCCGAATCAATTGTGGCAAAGAATTGGCCGTTCTCTTGTTTCGAGATTTTACTGATTGTTCCGCTCACCTGAAAATAGTTGAATTGAACCTCCGCCTTTTTTTCCACAGTCTCGTTGGGAGCGTTTTCTTGCGCTTGTACGCGCGCATCCGGGAGCACTGCAAAGCTGCCGAGCAATGCCAATGCACAAAGAGTTGACAAGGTTTTTTTCATGCTTTCTCTCCTTTCTTTTTTGTTTTCGTTCAATTAGTCGAATGGAAGCGGAAAAGGTTACAAAGTTCCCCAAAATTTTCTTTTTCCGGTTGTTTTTCAAAATAAAAAAGAGGCTGGGACATAACTAATAAAGTGAACGAGCTGCAAAAAGATTTTTTGTAAAAAATTGATTGGAGTGACGGGGCGAGTTTCTGTCGCGCACGCTTAGTCGCAAAGCAAAAGCTTTCCTGCGACGAGCCCTCTCGAGACCCCGCAGGAGCGAAGGATTGAGCTCCGAGGAGGCTCGAGCCCAATGTCAGAAACTTATTCAACCAATAATTTACAGTTAGTAGGCAACCATCTGGCTGTCTACTTTTAAAAATACTATTCAACCTACAAAGTGTTGATAATTTTCTAAAATCGGCTAAAAAAGGCAATAGGATGCCCGGGGCTTAAATTTTTATTTTTTTAAGCCCCTAATTTATTTACATTTAATAAACAAATAGGTTATATTTATCCTATGTTTTGTTTATAGACACCTTTTTTGGTTTAGGGGATACTTTGTTGAGAACAGACCATTCCTTCGTGGGTAGCTTCTCCCAGACCGAATAGGTGTCTTATTTCTTATAATCACTTTCATGATTTTTGTAAACATTCTCTCTCTTTTGATTGGACAATCTTCTAATAATAAGTGAACCATCCTATCCTTTAATTTTCCTATTAAGATATTTGTGTTTACTTGATAATCATGTTTTCGTCTTTTTTTCTTACTCTCCTCATTAATTGTTTCATTGGCATCATTTCTCAATAAACTGACCATATTCGATAAATATATTGATGCATAGAAATCTTGTTCAATTGCGATTTTCGAACTACCCGTGAAATTTTCTATTTCGATTTTATTTTTCACATCATTATATTCTGTTTCAATTCCCCAGCGTTTAAAATAAAGAGATTTAAACTCAGAGATATCAAACTCTTCCTCGGTTAAATTTGTGACAAGTATTTCTTCCGTGCCAGAATCCAGTGGGAATCTAACTACACGAGCAGTAATCACTTGTTTCCTATGTATTATATGAATGTTTTGATCAGCATCTTTCGCTTCGACAATTTCCTTTATCGTATTTTTTTGACATCGCATCACATATTTGATACCAAGGGCATCTAAATAGGCAATAAAATCTCTCGATGGATACCCTCGATCAAATAAAAAAAGATCATTTTTTAATCCAATTTGTACGAGTTCTTCAATCATATCCTTTGCACTATCTCGCTCAGCTACCTTATATGGATTGATTCTAGAAGTAATAATGATTCCATTCTCAAGATCGTAAATACAAGAGGCACTAGCTCTTGCATAACTTGTCTTATGATTTTTTCCATACCCAAAATAATTTCGAAGCTCCTCAGTATCAGGAATTTGGAGCACACTTCCATCGATTGCGCAAAGTCTAAATCCACGATAAGTTTTAAAGGAATTTTCTTCATAATACCAATTCACAATCGCTTTTGTAAGTTTTACAAAAGCGAGAGGAGAAATCTTTTTTCGTGCGGCTGAATAGCCTTGTTTGGAAATACTAATTTCTGATAAATTAAATTTGTCGAAAAAGTCGTCAAGTTCAATTTGGAGGCTCTTTTTAACAAAGTTTAAGCTAAATAGAATAGTATTTTTAAAATTTAACTTCTTTTCTTTTCGTGTAAAATACGTTTCTTTTGTCCGAGATTCAAGCATAAACATCACATCATTCAGCAACTTTCGAGTAATCTCAATTGCCCCTAAAAAAGTACTTTTTGTTTTCAAAAAAACCACCATCCTCGTTTTATTAACCAAAAATTGGCTTCTAAAACGATTTTGGTGTCCTTTTTAAAATTACAAGAGGCTTATTACCTAATTTTATAAAAGTTAAATTAAATATTATTTTCCATTAAATGTAACATTAAGTTGATGACATTGGGCTCGAGCCGGGCCTGCGGAAAGCGTCCCCGGAACGGAAATCAATTTTCTTCAATTATCAAAAAAACACCATTTTCTCCCGGGAGAAAATGGTGTTTTTTATCTTTTGTCCCAGCCTCTCTTCCTTATTTCAACTCCACCTTCTGCAATTGTTGATATATTTCTTTCCAAGTCGCCAAACGGCTTTCTTCCCGCAATAACAGACGCTCTGTGTGGATTTGATTCATCGCTTGGTGGTAAATATGCTTGCGCAATCCTTCCGCTTCCTTCGCAATTTGCTCTTTCGCCCAGTCCATCATCCGCTGCTTTTCTTCTTCCAAATAACGCTCCGCATCCGGTTTTGTCATATCTTCCAACGCTTGTTTCAACTGTTCCTTCTCATTCTTTTCAAAGAAGGATTTCGTGTTCTTGAAGTAGGATTTCACGGATGCATATTTATTGAAGTCTTCAAATGGACCTTCAAAATCCAATAATTCCGCATCTTCGAATTCATAAGCGATAAATGAGAAGCTCGGATTCATTTCTTTCAAAGAACGGCTTTCTTCTTTGAAACGTTCTTTGATTTGTTTTTGAATGAATTGGGCGATGCGGAAATTCGTCACCCGAAGCTCTTGGGCAAAGTCGAATTTCAATGAACTCAATGTTTCTTTCAATGCTTTGCTTAAAGCTTCCTGAGGCGATAATGCCGCAAAAGTCGATGGATTATAACTTTCTCTGAAAAAGTCAGGATAACGGTAATATACCCGTTGCAGCACGTAATATAATAATTCATCGAGCTCTTGTTTCGTATCGCTTTCAATCATGCTGGTAGACGCACTGCTGTAATGCTTTTCCACATAATTTTCTAATTGGGCGAGTTCTTCCAGGCGCTCATCTTTCCGTTTTAAGTTTTCCTCTGTTTGCGTGATTAAATCGGACAAGCGTTGATGGGTTTTTTCCACTTCCTCATGAAGCGCTTGGATTGCGATGGATGCAAGGTCTTCGTTCAAGAAACGGTAAAAGGCTTCTTCAAATGGCTGCATGCCGGAAGCATATTCCGCTTTTTCCCGCTTTTCACGCAACGCAAGCAAACTGGACACACCAAACAATTTAGGGAATCGGATGCCAAAGCGCTGCAATTCATTGCGGACGTATGCCTTCACTTCTTCCGCTTCCTCTTCATTTTTTGCCAAGTCGATGGCATTCACAATAAAGAACATTTTATCCAATTCAAAGGCATCTTTTACGCGGCCCAACTGGATCAGGAATTCCCGGTCCGCCTTTGCAAAGGCATGGTTGTAGTATGTGACGAACAAAATCGCGTCGGCATTGCGGATATATTCAAAGGCGACACCTGTGTGGCGTGCGTTGATGGAATCCGCCCCCGGTGTGTCTACAAGGGTTACCCCCATGCGCGTAAGCGGGCAATCATAATAGAAGTTGATGTTACCCACAAAGCAGGAGCGGCGTTCTTCCGCAACAAAGCGCTCAAATTCTTCCCTGTTGACCCGAAGAACTTCACCGAGTTTTTCGCTGTACGTTGGGTATCCTTCTTTATAAGCGCGGATAAAGGATTTATGCACATTCAAACGCTCGTCTTTCAGTTCAACCTGCAAAGCTTCATCCGCCCGATTATAAGCCTCTTCCAGCGATTGCACCGTCATGCCGATCGCTTCGTAGGCAAATTGGATATCTTCCAATAACTGATCCTTTGTTTTTAATTGCACATCCGCCGTTTCGTGAAGATGTTCTTCATCGACTGGACGGATTTTATTGATGGCCGCTGTTGTCGGGTTTGGAGAAACCGGCAATACTTTTTCGCCCATCAATGCATTGGAGAAGCTGGATTTCCCTGCACTGAAAGCGCCGAATAAGGCAATTGTAAAGTCTTTATGTTCAAGTCTCTCCACTTTTTTCAATAAGAAGTCTGACACTTCTTCAAAACCTTCGACTTGTCGGACAAGTTTTGCCGTACGCACTGCGTTTTCAACGACTTCTTCCCCTTGGACGGATAGGCGGTTATGCTCCTCATGCCCTTCGACAATGACCTCTTCTTTTTCTTCTTTTTTCAACATGGATGGATCAAATAACCGAATTTCTTTCAATTCTTGTTCAAATCGGTTTTCCCATAGCGCCTTCTGTTTTCTTGCTCCATCCCTTGTATCTTTCGATGCATGAACGAGCTGTCTTTCCAAAAATTCTTTTCTCTCGTCCATTTGGGCAATGCTTTGAATCGCCTTCGCTTTTTTCTCCAGGTTTTTCAATTTTTGCCGAGCCGGCGCTTGAGCCGTTTCACTGATTTCTTTCAAAAGCGGAATTTGACTTTCTTTCCATGCGTCCGTTTCCCGGATGAAATAACGGCGTGTCGCCTCTCTTACCCGGTTGGCAAAGTTGAGCACCGCATCGCCAGTCACGATGGCGTTTTTTTGCACGCATTCTTCGATGAGGCTGAACGGCACATCAAAGGAAATGGCATCGATTTCGCCCGCCCTTTCATCGGTCAACGCGCCAACATCTTTCAACAACTGTTTCATTAAAGACTTCATGTGCCCGATGATCTGGGATTGCAAAATGGATTGATATTGATCGTAAACGTCTTTTTTCCGGCGATCGATCTCTTCCTGTGTTTTCTTCTTCCAACCGAATAAGCCGCCCACTTTGAAACCTTCCTGCTGGCTTTCCAGATAAAGCCGCAATTTTTCCCGGAAATCCGCAGGGATGATGGCCGCATTTTCCAGCAAGTCATTGCGCTTTTCTTTAAAGCTATCTTCCCATTTTTCAATAGAGAAAAGTTCCGTTTGCAATTTCAATTTTTCATATTGTTCGAGAATATCTTCACGGTTTGCCCAATCATCGGCGGATAAAACTTCCGAGAACTCCTCAAAACGGGCATTTTTCTCTTCTTCCAAGAAGGCCAAATGTTCACTTTGCATTTTTTTCAAAGTGTTTTCGGCCGTTTCAATCAATCGTTCCTGCCAATGATTCATGGAATCCATGACAATGTTCTTCACTTTTTCAAAATCATTGTGCGGATGATCCAATTGCTTCAACGATGTGAAAAAGATGCCTTTTGGCTCCACTCCCCAAGCTTTGAAGGAGTTGTGGACCGATTCTTTATATTCATCAAAAGAAAGCTCATTCTCATTATGCTTGTCGATTTGGTTCACAATCAAATAGACGTTTGGATTGTATTTCATTAATTGTTTCGTAAATTGGAAGTTCAATTCGGATTGCACATGGTTGTAGTCCATCGTATAAAAAACGATGTCTGCGATATGCAATGCGGATTCTGTGCTCATTCGGTGAGCATCGTCTGTGGAATCCACTCCCGGTGTATCCATTACAGTTACACCAACAGGCAATTTCGAATCTTTATGCCCGATTTCGATTTGAGTCACAAGCTCTCCGTTTTTGCTCAATTCTTTGACCGTTTTTATATCGTAACCGGCTTCAAATTTCACCGGCTTATCATTTTTCATGTAACAAATGGCAAAATCCTCATCCGATTTATGCACTTTTACGATATTTGCGCTTGTCGGAATCGGACTGGATGCTAAAATATCTTCTCCGGATAAAGCGTTGATCATACTGGATTTTCCAGCAGAAAAATGCCCCGCAAATCCAATGACATACTCTTTTTGCAGAATTTTTTTCGCAAACAGATGGAGTTTTTCCATCCGCTTTTCATCTTCATTCCGTTTGAAGACTATGTATTGAACCGCTGCTTGTTCTAACAGTTGCTCCATTTTTTCGTCAAAAGTACTCATGCAATAAATACCCCTTTGCCTTCATTTTGTCACAATTATAATATTAACATGGTTTTAAAGCAAAATCGCTAGTAAATCAAAAAGATTCAAAGGAAAATGGAGTTTTTTTCGTATAAAAAATGAGGCTGGGACAAAAGATAAAAAACACCATTTTCTCCCGTGAGAAAATGGTGTTTTTTTGATAATTGAAGAAAATTGATTTCCGTTCCGGGGACGCTTTCCGCGGGCCCGGCTCGAGCCTCCTCGGAGCTCACACCTTCGCTCCTGCGGGGTCTCGAGACTCGGGCTGTTCCCGCAGGAGTCGCCCCGTCACTCCTATCAATTTTCTACGATATCAATTTTTTACAAAAAATTCTTTTGCAGCTCATTCATTTTATTAGTTATGTCCCAGCCTCATTTTGTCACGTGATCGAAAATGTATGTACCGATCCAGCAATAGATGGCAATTGTCGAAGCAATGAACAGGTAAACCATTCGTCTTTCCCTTCCTAATAATGAGAATCTTTATCAATTATTATATAAAAAATTTCAACATTATAAAATAGAAAATTTTTTATTTGGCTGGTTATTCTTTTGTCGAAAAAAGGTATTGAATGTACAAATACCTAATCTATTTTTCCTCATAAAAAGCTGTATTTTCAATACTTCTATTAAGTTTTTTATGAAAACCCTCACAGATTAAGCGCCATAAAAGGGGGGAGGATGGTATTAGCTTTCACAGTAATTTCACATTTCCATTATAGAACTGTGATTTTTATCACATCTTAGCAGTTTTATTTTTATTATGATGAATCGTGAAGTAACACATTTGAAGTTCATAGGAGGGAGAGACATGTCAAATCACAAAAAGCCTTCGTCAGAAGAAAATTTAAAAGGTACCCTATTAGCGACCTTCGGAGTGGGGCTGGTCATCATCATTTTCTGGGTACTTGCATTCGATCTGTACACTGGTCGTTTCTAAACGATCAAGCTCGCTTCTAACAACTTGAGTAGGAGGGAAAACAATGGAAATACACAAGTATGAGAAATGGTGGATGATTTTCGGAACAGGTACGCTGATCGTGTTCCTTATCATCCTCGGTGTAAGCGCATTCCATAGCGGAACGCATCCAAATAACTCTAAATGGACAATTGACTATGAAAAGGTTGATGAATATGCTCCGTTTGACAATCCAGGATTGCATAAAGTGGAAGGCAAAGATTGGGATTATGAAGTAGTGCTCGTTGCACAGGCTTTCGCTTACAATCCAACTGAAATTGAAATCCCGGTCGGATCTAAAGTTCGTTTCATCGCTACTACAAAAGACGTTATTCACGGACTCGAGGTTGCAGGCACAAACATCAACATGATGCTTGAACCTGGTTATGTATCTGAAAAAATTACAACTTTAGATAAAGCCGGAACGTATACAATCGTATGTAACGAGTACTGCGGTACAGGTCACGCATTGATGTACTCTACATTAAAGGTGGTGGACACTAATGACAACAGCAACTAAGGAAACTGTAAAAAGCACTGCATCTTCAGGCTTGAAAAAACAGCTTGAATTTGTTGATAAAAAAGATGGAAAATTGGCATTAGCTTACATTTATGTCGCATTCATAGCAGTATTTTTAGGTGGTACAGCCGGACTATTACAAGTTTTAGTTCGTTCAGGTAAATTTGAACTTCCAAGTTTCCTAAACTACTATCAAGTATTGACAGTGCACGGCGTATTACTCGGACTTGTATTGACTACTTTCTTCATTATGGGATTCCAAACAGCTGCTGTCAGCCGAACTAGCGGTACATTCACAAATAAACAACGCACAATCGGCTGGGTAGGTTTCTGGCTTGCAACAATCGGATTAGTTGCAGCAGCGGCAATGGTCTTAACAAATCAAGCTTCTGTCCTTTATACATTCTATGCGCCATTGAAAGCTCACTGGGTATTCTACCTTGGCTTGGCATTAGTGGTTGTAGGTTCATGGATTACAGGTTTAGCACAAGCGATGCGTTTTGTTCAATGGAGAAAAGAACATAAAGGTCAAAGCACACCATTATTATCCTTTATGGCTGTAGTTAACAACCTCTTATGGTTCATCGCTACATTGGGTGTAGCAATAGAAGTATTATTCCAATTGATTCCTTGGTCCATGGGCTTGGTTGAACGTGTGGATGTATTATTATCCCGTACTCTATTCTGGTACTTCGGTCACGCATTGGTTTATTTCTGGTTATTGCCTGCTTACATGGTTTGGTATGTTGTCATTCCAAAAGTCATTGGCGGAAAAATCTTCTCTGAATCTTTGGCAAAATTGGCTTTCATGTTGTTCTTGATCCTTTCAGTGCCGGTTGGTCTACACCACCAATTCACTGAACCAGGTATCGATCCATTATGGAAATTTATTCAAACAGTCTTAACGTTCTTCGTTGTTGTTCCATCTTTAATGACTGCCTTCTCCATGTTCGCAACATTTGAAATGCGTGGTCGCGAACTTGGCGCTAAAGGCGTATTCGGTTGGTTCAAAAAATTGCCTTGGAGCGATTCAAGATTCTTATTGCCATTCATTGGTATGGTTGCCTTCATTCCTGGTGGTGCCGGCGGTATCGTTAACGCATCTTACCAAATGAACGAACTTGTACACAACACAATTTGGGTAACAGGTCACTTCCACTTGACTGTAGCAACTGCTGTTGCGTTAACATTCTTCGGAACAGCCTTCTGGTTAATACCACACCTAAATGGCAGAAAATTAACAAAACGCGCAAACAGCATGGCTAACTGCGCAGGTATTTTATGGGCTATCGGTATGACAATCATGTCAAGTGCCATGCACCTTGCAGGTTTACTCGGTGCGCCACGTCGTTCCGCTTACTCCGAATATGGCGGTTCAGAACAAGCAGCTGAATGGATTTCTTACCAAATTACGCAAGCAATTGGTGGTTCAATCCTATTCATCGCCATCTTAGTAATTACTGGATTAATCATTTACCTTGCATTCTTTGCACCAAAAGGCGAGCAAGAATTCCCTATTGCAGAAGTTGCACCAGGTGCAGAAAAAGTACCTGCAGCCCTTGAAAACTTCAAACTTTGGGGAATTATCATGATTGCGGTGATCATCTTCGCTTACACAATCCCAATCATTGATATCATCAATAACTCTCCAGTTGGTTCAAAAGGTTTCAAACTCTGGTAAAATGACAGCACAATTCCCTCCCCTCAAATGGGGAGGGTTTTTTCTATTACACACAAATTAAATATTAAAATAGTGTGAACATTTTTTCAACTAGTACTTTTCATTTTACATCATAATTCCGCCATCCACATGCAATACGTGGCCGGTAATATAATTGGATTCATCGGAAGCCAAAAACAAGTAAGCGTTTGCAATATCATCCGGTTCTCCAAGTCTTTTCAAGCTTGTAATCGATTCCATATAATTTAATATTTTTTCAGGCATTTTCTCCACCATTGTGGTTTTCGTAAATCCCGGAGCCACCGCATTCACATTGATTCCCTTTTTGCCCAGCTCCTTCGCCCATGTCTTCGTCATCCCGACAATGGCCGCCTTTGCAGCAGCATAATTTGTTTGCCCGATGTTTCCATAGATGCCGCTGACAGAGGATGTATTGATAATTTTCCCATTTCCTTGTTCAATCATGACTTTTGCAACCGCTTGCGTACAATGAAATACGCCTTTTAAATTCACATCGATCACGTCATTGAATTGCTCTTCCGTCATTTTGACAAGCATAGCATCCCTTGTAATCCCCGCATTGTTAATTAAAACATCGATTTTTCCATAGATTTCCTTCACTTTCTCGACCATTGTTTCCACTTCATCTTTGGATGCAACGTTCACTGGATAGAACATTACTTCATGACCCTGATCCCGGAATTGTTTCGCCAATTGCTCCCCCGCTTCCTTTTGTATATCCGCGACAACCACTTTTGCCCCTTCTTCCAAAAATCTTTTTGTAGCAGCCTTGCCAATCCCGTTTGCTCCTCCGGTAATAATCGCAACCTTCCCTTTTAGTCTCATACGATTCTCCTTTTCATAGAATTTCAAAAAAACAGACAATCATTGACATAATACGCCGTCGCCCCGACCAAATTCAACAAATTTTATAAAATTATATTCCAAAAAATAAAAAAATATGCAAAAAATCCATATAGACTTTTTGCATATATCTGTGGCAGTTTCATATTCTTATTGTGGTTCCACCGGCAATACTTCAAGGAAGCGGGACCGCATTTTACGATCTTCTTCATTTAATAAAATATGGATATCTCCATAATCATTGGCCGTCCGAATAAGCCGGCCGATTCCCTGCTGCAACCGCAATAACATAAATGGCATATCCACTTCTTCAAATGGATTTCCGGCAAATTTTCTTTTTGCTTCAAAAAGCGGATCTTTCGGCGGGAAAGGCAATTCATAAATGATGATCTGCGTCAAAGATTCTTCAGGCAAGTCTACCCCTTCCCATAAATGATAAGAGCAAAGGGTTTTGATTGTACCGTTTTGGAAATCTTTGATGATGGATGTGAGTTCACGATCCCCTTCAAAACCGACCGTCAACCGGGACATCAATGGCAAATTCTCTTTGAATTTTAGCATCGATTGTCTTGATTTGAAGAGCACCAACGTTTTCTTGTTTTGCTTGAGCAGCTCTTCCACTTTTTTCATCTTTTGATCTTCGTCCAGCTCATGCAAATAGATTTTCATCACTTCATCATAATCAAAAGGAGAAGGCACGCTGAAATGTTGATATTTTTTTACACCTAAGCTGGATGCAATATAGGAAAAATCATTATTTACCGATAACGTTGCCGATGAAAAAATGATTGGTATGTTATTAGAGAATAATTTCTCTTCCAATACTTCTGTAATCAATCTTGGCATGATGACCAATGTTTCTTCTCCATCCGTATCCTCCAGCCAGTCAATGGCATCGCTTTTTGAGATAAATATCTTTAATGCTTCCTGATAATCTTCCAAAAATTCTTCAACAATATTCAATTCATATTCCGGAATCACATACATTTCCGATTCGAATACAAACTCTTCCAGCAACTGTTCCACGTCAGCGATCAATTGTTTTCCCAATGCAATCAACTTTTCTGATTTCCGGATACTTTTTCTGTCCTCTTCTGACGGGATTACATCATCCCGGAGCTGGTCAAAAAACAATTCATGGTCATCTTGCAGTTTTTCCATTGCATATAAAGTGCTTTCACGGATTCCGTCCGCCATCAAGTGATCCAGCAATTTTACGATTGTATAATTCTGCACTTTATAAGTCATCGCCTTTTGGGCAGCATATTCCAACAGATGCCCTTCATCCAGGACAATCATTGACACTTCCGGCAAGAGAGTCAATTGCCCTTCCCGTTTGCGGGATTCTTTCGTTGCCAAATGTTCCATTAAAAAATCCTGGGAGCAGACGATCAAATCCACCGCTTTCCGATAATAGGCCCGATGCAAAGTTTGTCCGCATCGGTTGCGTTTTTCGCAAATGCTGCATTGCATGATGGAATTGTAATTCACTTTATTCCAATTTTCGTCGCTTATTTGGGGAAAATCGCTTCTTGCGCCATACAAAGGAATTTTTACCGCCGAACTTTCTGAAAACACCTCTTCCGGAATGGTGAAGGCGATCTCATCAATCCATTCTTCATCTTCATATAATTCCGCTTCTTCAAAGCGCTTTAAACATAAATATTGGTCCCGTGATTTTGCAAGGCGTACGTCCACTTTGATCCCCAAATGTTTTTCGATTTTGGCGATGTCCCCTTCTTCTTTAACCAGCTGGTCAATCAATGTTTCATCTGCACAAGCAATCAATGCCGGTTTCCCTTTATAGCGCGCATACGCGATTGCGGGCAATAAATAAGCGAGGGTTTTTCCCGTTCCAACACCCGCTTCCGCAAACAAAACGTTTTTTTCTTTTAAAGCTTTTTCGATTTGATAGCTCATGTAAATTTGTTCATCGCGACATTCAAATCCTTTTTCGGGCAAAATGTCATAAAAAATGTCGCCGATCCAATCCCCCAACGAATCAAAAAAGCTTTTTTCTTTCGATAATTCAAAAGGTATCGATGATTTCATATTCTATTCTCCTTTATCAATGTCTACTTGTTAGACATGAAGAAAAAGTGTCTCGAAAAAATTCAAGACACTGCCTAAAAAGTTCAGAAATTACCTTGATTACAATAATTTTATTATAAGAAATTCGACATAAAATAACAACATTCGATCTTCCTTAAATCAATGATTGTTTGTTTGATTTTTGGCCCCAAAATTGATAAAAATCGGTGCGGATGAATCCGTTAAACAATTTCCGTTTTTTCGTCGCTTTCTTGCCATACAGTTCCTCAAAATTGTCCATGGATGACAGCATATAGACCGACCACGTCGGATAATTTCTCATTATTTTCCCAAGTTCGCGGATTACTCTTTCAATCTCTTCCCTTTCCCCGATTCTCTCCCCATAAGGAGGATTGGAGACAATGACACCGTCTGTAAGAGTCGTCGTGAAATCGGTCGCCTGCATTTGTTTGAAAGTGATTAAATCGCTCAAACCGGCTTCCAGCGCATTCTCTTTTGCGATTTTTACCATTCTATGATCAATGTCCGTCCCCAATATTTCAAGAGGTTGATCATAGTTTGCCAAATCCTCCGCTTCTATCCGGGCGTCATCCCAGATTTTCATATCCATCCAGGGCCATTCTTCCGAAATGAAATCCCGATTATACCCTGGTGCAATATTTTGGCCAATCAACGCCGCCTCGATCGGAATCGTGCCGGAGCCGCAGAAAAGATCGACAAAAGGACGATGAGGGGACCATTTTGAGATTTTTACCAAAGCGGCAGCCAACGTTTCTTTTAAAGGGGCATCCCCCTGGCCTACCCGATAGCCTCTTTTGTGGAGTCCGGCACCACTTGTATCAATTGTAAGTGTTGCCATATCTTTCAAGATTGATACTTCAATTTTGAAAGTCGCCCCCGATTCATCCAATAATCCGGTTTTCTTATAGGCTGTTTTTAACCGTTCCACAATCGCTTTTTTTACGATTGCTTGGCAGTCCGGAACACTGAATAATTTTGATTTCACCGATTTTCCTGAGACCGGGAAATTCGCATCAACAGGCAAATAACGTTCCCATTCAACAGATTTTGTATTTTCAAACAATTCCTCAAAAGTCGTTGCCGGGAATTGGGCTGCAACAATTTTTACCCGATCGGCCACCCTCAGCCAAAGATTGGCTCTGGCAATCGCCCTTTCATCACCTTCAAAATAAATTTTTCCGTTTTCCGTACGCGTTTCGTACCCCAATGCTTTTACTTCGTCTGCAACAATGGATTCCAGTCCCATTGCAGAAGTAGCAACCAGTTGAAATTTCGTCATTTGCATCCATCCTCGATATCTTTCCATATTTTCAAGAAATTAATTATATCATCATTTTGTTTCGGATTACAAAATTAGATCCTTCCACTATCTATAGCCTTCATTAGGAAGATTCATTCTTCTTATTGACATTATTCCCTACTTGCATCTACAAAAGAAAAAGCTCTCCTTCATGATGGAGAGCTCCTGATGATAAAGCATAATCATTTCGATTAATGTTTCTCATCATAGTGATTTCTATAAGCCATGTTCTGTCCCTGCGTACTCGAACGGCTTTCGCCTCGTACTGTCAGGTAGTAATCATCTATCTACGGGAAGAAATCCTCCCCGTCCCCCCCTCCGTTCATTTCCTTCGGGGGGGCGCCCCTACCATAATTTGGGTTTCTCACTCGTGGGGTTTACCGCGTTCCACCTTCACCGTTTCCAGTGAAGCTACGTCACTGTGGCACTTTTCAGGAAGTGTCGACCATATCGCCAGTTGCGACTTAGGTCTTCCTTCCGCCGTCAAAGCTGCAAGAGCTTTGCCTTACCTTATTTTTTCGGTAAGCACGAACACTACGGTCATCTCAGAGCCGTGTGAGCATGGACTTTCCTCTACAAACATAGAACGTTTGCAGCGATTACTCGAAATCACTATGACCATTTAATATTATACTAAACAAACGATTTAAATCAACTTGTGGATTTTATCAATCGTACAATTTATTGCCAAAAACATGCTTTTCCAAATTTGATAGTCTTTTTAGAATATCAAAGTTCGTACTTCCGGCATATTGAGGCGTTTGTTGCTTTTTGGCCGCTTCCAGCTCTTTTTTCAATCTTTCGTTTTCCGCTTGCAATTCTTTTATGATTTTATTAAAATTGTCATAATCTTCCATTATTATATCTAAAAATTGGTCCACCTCATCAATGTTGTAGCCTTTCATTTGTCTCTTGAATTCTTTTTCCAAAATCATTTTGGAATTTAATTTGATTTCCATCCACATCGCCCTTCCATCGATACATACGTACTATATATTATACCACATGTAACCCTATAAAAGGACAGGAAAACACCGCAAAATCATATTTTTTGCATATTTCGACATGCGGTAGATCGTTTTTTTTGTCAAACTTTGCGCTTCCCCGGGAAATACTTTTCATTACCAAACGTTATAAATATTTCCCGTTTTTGATTTCCAACCTTTGCAATCTTTTGTCCCAATTTTCTAATTGTTTTTTCTTTTGATGATCGCTGAAAAAATCCGCTTCCTGAATCATTTTTATTCCTTTGAGTGTATACTGGAGCGCCTCCGGGTAATTTTTCATTTGATGTTCATATAGCTTTGCCAGTTGCTCATAGGAATCCAATTTTTTTCTTCCATCAATTGTATGAATCGCCTTTTGAAAAGATTCAATCGATTCTTTGAATTGCTTGTGACGTTTTTGTTGCAATGCCAAATAATAATAGGCAAGGCCGGTTTCATGTTCCGCAAATTGTTCCGTCACTTTCAAAAATAGTTGCCTGCTTTGTTCAGGTTCTTTTAAATCATTGTACCATTTGCCGATATTTGTATACGTTGTGGCTCCATCCCGCAACACATCATCCAGAAGAAGATTTGTTGAATGAATGTACAGCACAAGAAGTGACAGGATGTCCCATTCATTATGTTGAAGCACTTTCATGAGCCCTCCAGCATTTCCGCTTCTGACCGCATCCGCATAAATAATCGGTGCAAGAAACCCGGGAATATCATTTTCCCTTTTGAAGCCCAATTTTTCTTCTTCCACTTTTATTAATTTTACTTTTTCCAAATGATTTTTCCAGATTCTTTTTGAACTATGGAATAAATCGATTTGTCTGGGACTTTGTAATGTTGGCAAATAGTTTTTATGAAAGATCCACCGCATCTCCAATTGGGGCCAATCGAAACTTTTCCCATTATATGTAACGATCGTTTTTCCCCGTTGCCATAACTTGGATTCAAACAAGAAGGCGGCTTCATTCGCCGGATCCGCCAGCACATATTGATTCAGCACGAATGCCTCTTCATCGACCTCAAGGAGGCCCAAAAGAAAAATGTGCGTGCCTGCGCCCTTTAACCCGGTTGTTTCCGTATCAAAAAACAGCACCTTTTCTCCAGGATAAATGGAATAGGGATGCTCTATTTTCGACTGTTCCCATTTTTCGACCGCTTGGAAAAACTCCTTTAATTCATACCGTCCATGTTTATAGTCGAAAGGATATTGGACTTGCCTTTTTAATACGACTCCGAAATCATTTTCTACAATCGAAAGACCGGCTTTTTTCCATTCATCGATGTAAGCCGGTTTTTCAGGTTTTTGGTAGGAAGGTTTTTCGGATTCTGCCGCTTTCTTTTTCCCCACCATTTTTTTCAATTGTAATATTTTATTTTCGTAGCTCATCCCATCACATCATTTCATTATAAATCATGTTCAATACTTTCACTACCCGTTCTTTTCCATTTGACAAACTGTCCTGCGCCCCGATGCAGGATGGACATCCGTGTTCACAAGGACAGGATTTCACATGTTGGATGGTCATTTCCAAAATCGGGACAAGCAGATCATAAACCTTTTCACTCAACCCGATACCTCCCGGATAGCTGTCATAAATAAACAAAGTCGGTTTTTCATTGTGGACGGACTTTACTTGTGGTACGACAGTCACATCTTTCCGATCGCATTGAATATATAGAGGTATGAAAGATCCGATGGCGTAACTTGCCCCCGTTAAAGCATCGGTCAGCATTTCCTCCGACCAATTTTCAGGCAAATCAAATGAAATCCACGTTGCATTTGTATGCATTTCCATCGGTGGAATATGAATTTTACCGGACCCGATATTATCCAAAGTGGCCATATGGATTTTTTTGAAAATTGTAGGAATCGCTACCAAACTCACATCTCCGTAGCTGACCGTCACCTCTTTATAGGCTGCGGTTTTATCTTCGCTCAACACTTTCAATTCCACCGCCAAATTCGCATCTGTATAGTAATTGACATCCACCTCGCGGACGTACGCTTTCTTCTCTTCCCAATCCAGTTTTTCCACTTGATATTGAACGCCTTGATGAAGATAAATCGCTTCTTCATGCAAAAGGGTCATGGCGGAATACGTATCCATTTCCCCAATCACCTTTGTACCCGCCGGAACCGTTTGATCAATGATGACGACATTTTCCTGGGCGGCGGACCGCAAATTCACATCATGGGCAGGGAATCGGTCGCTCATCCAATAATAATGGGCATTTGTTTTGACGAGCACCCCTTCTTCCTTCAAATAGTCAAGCAGCTCCTGCACTTCAAATTCACCATAGGAATCGTTTGTTGAAAACGGCAATTCAAAAGATGCGCATTTCAAATGGCTCATTAAAATGAGAATGTTGTCCGGATTGATCAATGCTTCTTCCGGAGAATTGCCCAATAAGTATTCGGGATGATTGATGATATATTGATCAAGGGCTGTGGAATTCGCCACATAAATGATTAATGCGGATTCCTGTCTTCTTCCGGCCCTTCCCGCCTGTTGCCATGCACTCGCAATGTTTCCCGGATACCCTGTCATGATGCACGCCTGGAGTTGTCCTATATCGACGCCCAGTTCAAGGGCATTTGTACTGACGACAATTTGAATCGTCCCATCCCTTAATCCTTTTTCGATTTGACGCCTTTCCGATGGCAAATAACCGCCCCGGTATCCTTGGATGGATTCGTCGTTGATTTTATTTTTCGTCAACTCTTTTAAATATGTAACAAGCCTTTCCACCGTCACGCGGGATTTGGCAAACACAATCGTTTGTATCCCCGCCTGATAGAGCCGCGCCGCCAAACCGCTCGCTTCCAAGACCGAACTTCTTCGGACGCCGAAAGTCTTATGGATAATTGGAGGATTATAAAAAATCAATGTTTTCTTTCCGACCGGCGCCCCGGATTCTGAAATCAGCTCATGCTCCGTATTCGTTAATTTTTCCGCCAGTTCTTTCGGATTTTTGATGGTTGCGGAAGTGCATATAAAAATAGGATGGCTTCCGTAAAATTGGCAAATCCGCATGAGCCGCCGCAACACATGGGCCACATGGCTTCCAAAAACCCCTTTATATGTATGCAGTTCATCAATGACGATAAACTGCAAATTTTCAAATAGTGAAACCCATTTCGTATGATGGGGCAAAATGCCGGAATGGAGCATATCCGGATTCGTCATGACAATATGGCCCGCTTTTCTCACCTTTTGCCGGATGCTCGGCGCCGTATCGCCATCATATGTATAACAGTAAATTTCTTCATCCATCGCATCGATCAACTGATTTAAATCCGTCTTTTGATCTTGTGCCAACGCTTTTGTGGGAAATAAATAAATCGCTCTGGCAGAAGGATTTTCCAAAATTTTTTGCAGCACGGGTAAATGATAGCATAGAGATTTTCCGGAAGCGGTAGGTGTGATTGCGGTAAACGACTTTCCGGCGAGGGCCAAATCAAACGCTCTCCGTTGATGGGTATACAATTTTTCAATCCCCCGGCCGCCCAACGCCTTTTTGAGGGATGGATGCAAATTCTCCGGAAAGTCCGCATACTCCCCTTCTTTTCCATCAATCGTCACGACATGTGCTATATTTTCTTTTAATTCTTCATCCTGCTGCCATTCGTAAATGAGTTCATCGATTGATTTCTTCACCATTGTTCTCCTCCAAATACCTTGACAAAGTTGTAAGGATGAAACGCACTGAATGCACGGTTTGGAAAAATCTTTTCTTGCTCGTTTCTTTATAAAAGGATTCAACGACAAACTTATCCATTGAATCCGCCGCATTTTCAATCTGCTGGACATGCATGTATTTCGGTTGATGCTCATTAATCCATTGAATGGCTGATGCTTTCCAGGCCATCACCAATTCATGTATTTCATCAGCATATGGTTTCACTTCATCAAAAAAATTTGGTGTGGCGTCAAGTTCCCTCATTTTCAAAAAACGGTTCCTTGACGCATCACACTCTTCAATCAACTTTTTAGTCATTTCCAACAGTTCCATAGAATAGCTACCTCTTACTCCTTAGTCTATCAAAATCTATTCTAAATCACTAGCCATAGGGGAACAAGTATTCTTTACATGAACATTCTTTTCTGCTAAGCTTACTTTCTGATGAGTGGAAACAATTTGGGCGAAAAAATAGTCATTAATCAATGCCCGCTCGTTCTCCAATTTGGCCGTCATCATTTCGTCCAAACAATCCAGTTGGGAAATAAGCAATTGAAATTTATTCATAACATTCCTCCTTTTTATGTGTTTATTCCATGCATGGAGGAAAAAACCTTTCAGCCTGTCAAAACTAGACAACGTTAGATAAAAGAACAATTTTTTCGATAATTTTTTATGTTAAACTAATTACTAGATTTGGATATTATTTTTTTAGAGGGTGATTGATGATGCTGAAGTATCCGAACGGCAAACCTTATAAGCCGAAAAATCAAACACCGGAGCAGGTCGGCACTGGCAAAGTGAAAGATTTTTCTTTTGGAAATAGGGGGAAAACCCTTGAAGAAGAAATCAATGAAACGAATGCATACTATTTAAGCAGGCAAATCGCAATCGTCCATAAGAAACCTGTTCCCATCCAAATCGTCAAAGTAGAGTACCCGAAAAGGAGTGCCGCGGTCATCCGGGAAGCTTATTTCCGCACTCCATCAACAACGGATTATAATGGTGTTTGGAACGGCTATTATATCGATTTCGAAGCAAAAGAAACGGAAAGCAAAACTTCTTTCCCGTTGAAAAATGTACATGAACATCAAATCACCCATATGAAAAACGTCGTTGATCAACAAGGGATCGCATTTACCATTGTAAGATTTTCGAAACTGGGTCGATATTTCTTACTTCCATTTTCAGTATTATATGAATCATGGTGCCATATGAAAAAAGGCGGAAGAAAGTCGATACCATTGGAAACCTTTGAATCAAAGAGCTATGAAATCATTCCAGGCTACAATCCTAGAATTGATTATATAAGCATAATAAAGAAATTTATAATTAACAAAGAATGTTAGTTTAATGAAGCGAGGCGATAGCATTGAGCGAAAATCGACGTTCTCGGTCTGAATTAAGAAAAATGCGAGAATCTCAACAAAAAAGAAAGAAAAAACCGATGAAGAAATGGCTTAAATGGGGGATCATAACCATTCTGACACTGTTTCTGGCAGGAGCCGTTTTTGGAGCCGGGCTGTTCATTTATTACGCAAGTTCAGCGCCGGAACTGAACGAGGATCTTTTAAAAGATCCAATTTCAGCGGAATTTTACGATATGAACGGGGAGCTTTTTGCAACCATCGGGGTTGAAAACCGAAAATATGTTGAATATGATGAAATCCCGCAAGAAATGGTCGACGCGATTCTGGCAACAGAAGACGCAAGATTTTTCGATCATTTTGGAATCGACGTGTTCCGCCTCGGTAAAGCCGTAATGGCAAACTTGACCGGGGGATTCGGATCACAGGGTGCCAGTACAATCACCCAACAGGTCGTGAAAAACTCTTTCTTAAGCAATGAAAAAACATTGAAACGGAAAGCGCAGGAAGCATGGCTTGCCATTCAGCTTGAACGCATGTACAGCAAAGAAGAAATCTTTGAAATGTATTTCAACAAAGTACTAATTTCCGGAAACATTTATGGGTTTGCAACAGGTGCCGAATATTTCTTCGGCAAAGATCTGGATGAATTGGAATTGGACGAAATTGCCCTGCTTGCAGGTATGCCGCAAAGTCCGAACAACTATAATCCGTTCAAAAATCCTGATCGGGCCCAAAAACGCCGTGATATCGTATTAAATTTGATGGTTCAGCACGGCAAAATCACGGAAGCGGAAGCGGAAGAAGCGAAAAAAGTCGATGTAACATCACGCCTACTTCCTGAAGAACAAAGAAAAGGCGTTGCCGGCACAAAATATGACGCCTTTTTGGACATTGTGTTAAATGAGATTGAAGCGAAGGATCCGAGCCTATTATCAGAAGGGATCAAAGTGTATACAACGCTCGATCCGAAAGCGCAATCTGTCGTTGAAAACATCATGAACTCTGACAGCAATTTCCCGACAGAAACCATCCAATCAGGGATTGCAGTCGTTGACACAAAAACCGGTGCATTAAGAGCGGTCGGCGGCGGACGCAATTACGGGGCGGGCCGTGGCTATAACTATGCCGACGATGCCAAAAGACAGCCTGGTTCCACAATGAAGCCTCTTGTGGCATACGGCCCTGCCATCGAATATTTGAAATGGTCCACCGGAAAAACGATTGTGGATGAACCGTACAAGTATTCCAATGGAAAAGCGTTTGGAAACTGGGACGGAAAATATTTTGGTACGATTACCGTAAGAGAAGCGTTATATGCTTCCCGAAACATTCCTGCAGTCAAAACGTTGCAGGAAGTAGGAACAAACAAAGCAAAAGATTTCATTTCTAAATTAGGTATTGATGCTGAAAACGTGTATGAATCTGATGCCATCGGCGGTGGTGGCATCCATCTTTCGCCTATTCAATTGGCAAGCGCCTATGCTGCCTTTGGCAATAACGGCGTTTATAACAAACCGCATACAATCAAAGAAATTGTTTTCCGTGACGGTTCTAAAATTACAAATAAAGCAGAACCGGTTGTGGCGATGAACGACTATACAGCTTATATGATTACGGATATGCTCCGCGATGTGGTCAGCTCAAAACCGAATGCTACCGGTACAGCTGCACGGGTCTCCGGATTGGACATTGCCGGAAAAACGGGTACAACAAACTATGATTCCGATGAATTCAGAACATACAACTTGCCAAGCACAGCAGTGCCGGATTCGTGGTTTGTCGGTTATTCAACGAATTATTCCATTGCCATCTGGAGCGGCTATGAAAAACGGAAAGATCCGATTACCACTTGGGATGAACGCCGTCTTCCACAAGTATTGTTCAGCAAAATCATGAGCCAAATTTCGGAAGGAAAAGAAACGAAACGGTTTACAAAACCAAGTTCCGTTGTGGAAGCGACCATTGAAGTCGGCACAGAACCGTTGAAATTGGCAAGCGAACATACACCAAGCGATAAAAGAAGAACAGAGCTGTTTGTCCGTGGTACTGAACCGACAGAAGTTTCCGATGAATATAAAGAGGAAGACATCGGGGCACCATTTAACTTACAAGCAGTCAATCACACACCTGGATTGGTCGATTTGACATGGGATTACACAGTTCCGGAAGATTACGAAGACGCTAATGTTCAATTTGAAGTGTCGATGACATCTGAAGATGGCAAATCTACGATCGTGACGACCACTGCGGATAAGCGTGCAACCGTATCTGGCATTGAAGCCGGAAAAACATATACATTCACCGTTGTGGCAATCATTGATGATGTGCGGAGTTCACCTGCTTCCGTAACGATTAAGATTGACGGCGGTGTTGAAGAGCCGGATGTGGAATCACCGGATGGAGCGGATGAACCATCCCCACCAAATAACAACAACGGCAACGGAAATCAAGGAAAACCTGGCGGAAACAATAATGGTGGCAATAACGGAAACAATGGTGGAAACAATGGTGGAAACAATGGTGGAAACAATGGCGGAAACAATAATGGAAACCATCCGAATCCAGGCAACGGAAACGGCAACAACAATAATCAAAATGATGGAAATAATCAGGGAGTGAATCCTCCAGCCGAGCCGGCACCACCTACCCAAACCCAATAAAATAAACGGACTTTTTTGAAACCAAAAACAGAGGCAAGTGGAATCATCTTTGTTCCGCTTGCCTTTTTCTTTTGCCCATTCCATCTATGGCTATAGCAACCGACTGATTGAAATGATATTGCAATCTACTTTCTGACAAAGCAAATAACGGTGCAAATGTCATATTGATATGATTTTGGGAACGCTTTTATTGAATCTTCTGTTCATTCCCGCTTTTATCCATTTTTTCTAATAAAGAAACAATCTGCTTATTTTGCTCCAACAATAAATCAATGTTTTTCTTGATCTTGAAAATCAGATTGAAAAAAAGATAGGCGACAGCCAACAATATCAGGTACGGAATAAGTGCAGATAAAAAAGCGATATGGCCCATGGAAACATCTCCTCATAATTTTACAACTTTACCATCATTTTACCAAAATAAACCATTAAAAATAATGAAAAAAAGTACAACCACCATTGGCTGTACTCCTATTTCTGCACCCTTAACCGCGCAAACCGCTTTTTCACTTCCTTGAATAATTCATCCAGTTGCACATAACAGGCATATTGCCCCGGTCTAGATTTGATGAATTGGAACCGCTCCATTCCGTTTAAAGGCATTCCTTCGTATTCTTCATGCACCAACAGTTCTTCGACATCCGTATCCGAAGTGTTTACCATCAGCTCTTCAAAAAGGGCAATACCCTGCTCCATTAAATTTTTCGCTTTTTTGCTATCGCGCTCATCATGGGCAGCATAAATTTCTTTCGATAGGTTTTCCCATTGTTCAAAATAAGGTTCGATTCGGTCCTTTTGAATGGCTTCTTTTCTTACGCGAATCATTGTTTGATCAGCCCTTTTTTCAGCCGTTTTTGCCCTTCCCTGCACAGATCAAGCAATGGGCATTGGTGGCATTGGGGATTTTGAGCTTTGCAATGATATCTTCCGAAGAAAATTAATTGATGATGGGTTTTGGACCATCTTTCCTTCGGCGTCTTTTTCATCAACGTTTCTTCCACTTCCAATACGCTGTCCTTCCATCTGCACAAGCCGAGACGCTTTGTGACTCTTTCCACATGGGTATCGACCGCGATGGCAGGAATTCCAAAAGCCACAGACATGACAACATTGGCCGTTTTCCTTCCGACCCCTGGCAAAGAAGTCAATTCTTCCCTCGTTTTTGGAACTTCCCCGTTAAATTCTGTTATCAACTTCTCACACAGTTTTTGAATGTTCTTTGCTTTATTCCGGTAAAGCCCGATGGAACGGATATCCTGCTGCAATTCCTCCAAAGGTACCGATAAATAATCTTCCGGTGTTTTATATTTTTGGAATAAATCTTTTGTCACTTTATTGACCAATTGATCCGTACATTGAGCAGATAGCAGCGTTGCGATCAATAATTCGAATGGATTGCTATGTACCAGCTCGCAATGGGCATCCGGGAACATGTTGTCCATTTCTTCCAAACAATGTTCCCACTGTTTTATTGTCAGCATTCTATCTCCCCTATTCTCTTTCATCTAACCAATTGTAAAATGGCACTTTTTTATGATGATCCGTTGTGAATGGTTTAGGTGGAATGGAAGGGGAACTCTGTTTTGCGAATTGTTCCCTTTGCTTTTCGACTTGCTGAATGGTCCGGATGTTTTTCTTTTTCCATTCAAACAAAATGCGGTCGATATAACGCAAAGACAGCTTTCCCGCAAGCACGGCTTCTTTTAATGCTTCTCGAATGATGGCCGGGGAGTGGTTGTCCTGATCCAACCAGGAAGAAATCGTTTCTATTTCCATCGGTGAAAGCAAACGGCCAAATTCCTGTTCAAAAAGCGTGAAGATTTCCCCTTCTTCTTTTTTCTGATTTTCTTCCTCTAGATTCATCGTTTGTAGATCGATGAGATCCAAAATCCGCTCCCATAATGGGCATAATGTAATTTTTTCATATAGTTTCCCGTTCGCGTCAACCCCGCTGGTGATTTCGATTATGCCCTTTTTCACAAGCCGCCCCAGCTTCTCGGAAATTTCTTCTACCGAAAAGTGCATTCTTTCGGCCAAAGCGTTTGGCGTTGGAAAATGGATGTTTTCGGAATGAAAAGCGATCAAATGCAATAATAACATGGCATCTTCATCTGAGATTCCCAATTTTTTGTAATAACGAAAAAAAAGTTCAGGGATGCCCACATGTTTTTGCTCAATCCACTTACGGAGCCGATCATTCTGTTGTTTCATTTCCCTGACTCCTTTCATTAGAAAGTAAGCGCCCGTAAAAAACGGACGCTATAAGTGAAAACAAATATTATTGTTGCCAACGATCTTTTACGAATTTTTCGATGCGGCTCACTGCTTCTTCCAATAAATCCAAAGAAGTGGCATAACTGATGCGGATATTGGAAGGGGCACCGAAACCGGAACCAGGGATCACCGCAACATTCGCTTCAGTTAAAAGCGCGCTTGCAAAATCATCCACCGATGCAAATCCCGTTTTCGCCGCTGCCTCGCTCACATCCGGCAATAAATAGAAAGCACCTTGAGGTTTTACCACTTTAAATCCAGGGATGGCGCTCAATTTTGGATAAATGATTTCCAAACGGGATTCGAAAGCTTTTCTCATTTCTTCCACCGAATCTTGCGGACCATTGTAGGCTTCAATCGCCGCATATTGGGAAGCTGTCGTCGGATTGGAAGTTGAGTGGGATGCCAAGTCGGTCATCGCTTTAATAATATCTGCATCTCCGGCCGCATATCCGATTCTCCAACCTGTCATTGAATGGGATTTTGAAACACCGTTAATGACAATGGTTTTCGCTTTTACTTCTTCGGAAAGTTGCGCGATGGAATAATGTTCCGCACCATTGTAAACAAGTTTCTCGTAAATTTCATCCGAAATGATCAAAATATTGTGCTCGAGCGCCACTTTCGCGATTTCTTCCAATTCTTCGCGTGTGTAAATCATTCCCGTTGGATTGCTTGGGGAGTTGATGATCACCGCTTTTGTTTTATCCGTAATGGCGTTTTTCAGTTGTTCCGGTGTTATTTTATAATTTCTTTCACTCGTTGTTTCGATAAAGACTGGAACACCGCCGGCAAGTTTGACTTGTTCAGTATAAGAAACCCAATAAGGAATTGGAATAATGACTTCATCGCCATCATTAATAATCACTTGGAATAAAGTGTAAAGAACATGCTTTGCTCCAACACCTACAATAATTTCATTCGGTTGATATTCCAATTGGTTATCACGTTTAAACTTTTCGATGATCGCTTGTTTTAAAGCCGGAAGACCACCGGAAGGAGTATATTTTGTGTATCCTTTTTGCATTGAATCGATAGCTGCATCGATGATGTTTTGCGGCGTATTAAAATCCGGTTCACCCGCTCCAAGTCCAATCACGTCGATGCCTTGCGCTTTCATTTCTTTCGCTTTTGCCGTAATTGCTAAAGTTGACGAAGGTGTTAAAGTTTTTACACGATTGGCCAAAAATTCTTTCATTCCTAATCGACTCCTCTATAAATTCAAAATGCGTTTCCACCATTGTCCATCTTCAAACAAAATATAGACATAATTGAGTTTGTCCGATTTGTTGATATAGGCAATTTCCCAAACGGCCCCCGGTTCCTCATAGCCTAATTTTGTATGAAGCACTTCTTTGACATCTTTTTTATCTATGTGCGATATCGCCTCTTCCTCTGAAATGCCTTCGTCCAACCGAACGATTTGTATCGATTTTTCATCCAACGTGATCGGTACAAAAACGGCTTTTTCAACCCCTTCTTCATCAACCCCAAAAACGGTGACATACGGCTTATTTCCATTGTAGACATAAGCGTCATCAGCCGTTTTGATCGAGTCTGATGAGATTGCCAATTCCACCGCCTGCTTTTCAATTTTCGTGAATGGACTCGATGCTTCCCAGAGGACTAAAACAGATATTCCAATAGTTAATATTAACACAAAACTAATGATAAAAATAATCCAATTTTTCATTTGAACACCTTGTTTTTTGTCAAGTTTTATCGTTGTTTATCTGCTGTTCTTCCTCACGTTAGTTATTATACCAATGTTGCAAATCTTTCACCATATGTTGAAGCGGGAGTTTTTCAATTTTGATGTCCGGAAGGGCTTTGATAAATTCCTTCCCGTATGATTTCGTTTCAATCCGTCGATCCAACACGATCAATGCCCCCCGATCTTTCGATGAGCGGATGAGCCTTCCAAAACCTTGTTTGAATCTTAAAATCGCTTCGGGCAATGACAAATCCGTAAAAGCGTTCTGCCCTTTTGCTTTTAATAACGCCGCTTTGGCTTTAAAAGTCGGTTCATCCGGTGATGAGAAAGGAAGCCTTACAATAATGACGGCGCTCAACTCCTCACCGGGAACATCGACTCCTTCCCAAAAGCTGTTTGTGCCGAACAATACGGAACGCTGAAACTTTTGGAAAGATTTTAATAACCGCATTCGGCTGCCCCCTGTAACCCCCTGGGCAAAGAGTAAATAATCATTTAATAATTCCGCTTCCTGGATCAGTTCCACCGTCCGCTTTAACATTTCCTGGGAGGTGAACAATACAAAACAGCGGCCTTCGACGGATTGGACAATTTGAGTGACAGCCGCTGCCACCGATTCAATATACTCCGACTGCGGAACTCCTTGAATATCCGGCATATCCGTTGCAATATAAACTTTTGCGCCGGCGTAATAGTTTTGGGGGGCTTCCAATTTCAAAACAGGAACATCGTCTGAGATCCCCAAGTCCTTTGCGATAAAACGTTCATTATTGGGAATGGTGAGTGTCCCCGAAGTCCAGACAATGCCGGCATTTTTTCGTAATGACTGAGACATGCGTACAATCGCTTCTTTGATTTCGATCGGCTTTCTATAAATGCGTACGCTTCCCGGAACATGTCTTTTATCAAATTCAATCCAAACGGCATGCCGATGATTATCCACAAAAAAGATTTGATCCCATTCCGCCAATTTCATTTTCCATTCACGAATCCAATAATCCCATCGCTCCAGTAGCAGCCTGCTTTCCTTTGATAATTCTTCCCCATGATGACGAAAATGGTTTGACGCTTGTTCCGCCAAATCGATCCAACTTTGCAAAGCGCTCGACACTTCTTTTAATAAAGGTTTTTTTAATGATAACTCTTTCAAGAATGCCGTATGCCGATATTCCAAAAAAGGCTGTCTCCGATCTTTCATCGAGTGGACAAGGTCTTCCATCACTTGCTCAAACCGTTCCAATGTTATTTGAAAATATTTTTCTAATTGAATGAATAGCTGCTTTGAAAATCTTCCTGTTTGCATTGCTGCCACTTGGAATTTATGAAATAACCCATTTTCCGATGCATGTCCAATTTGTCCAAAATAATATTTCCATTGAGCATAAGAAAAAACCACTTGCTGGCGATGAATCGCCGCATGGATGAACTGATGCGCCTCATCGATGATCCATCCGTCAATCGATTGAAAAATTGGCTCAAGGCGCTCCAAATCGGCCAATAACATTGCATGGTTTGTCACAATAATATCGGATTTTTCGCTTTCCGCCAGTGCTCTTTCATAAAAATCATAGGGATTGTCATTTCGGCGCACTTTGCGGATTTTATCAATCAACAGCTGTCCTCCGCCGGAGAGATTCAATTCACTCAAGTCCCCCGTTTCGGTTTTGGAAAGCCAAACAAGAATTTGCATAAGCGTCAATGTTTCATCATAGGAATGCTCCTCTTGTTCGAGCAGCTGTTCAAATAATTCAATATCGATATAATTTTGCATCCCTTTGAGGAGGGAGGCATGGATTTTCATTCCAAAAACCTTTTCCATTTTCGGAATTTCTTTATATAAAATTTGTTCCAGCAAAAAAGAGGTGTACGTGCTGATGCAAACTTTCTTTCCTTGCTGCTTGGCATAAATGAAGGAAGGCAATAAATATCCCAGGGTTTTCCCTACCCCGGTGGAAGCCTCGATCATGATTTCATTTTTTTGCTGGAGCGTATCCCAAATGGCATCCATCATCTGAAACTGGCCCTGCCGCTCTTCGAAATGGGGAAATTGCTTGGATAGAAGCGCCGTTTTTTCCTGATCGGAATGCGGATATGCCGAAGTTAATTCATCGTAATCAGCGGTAGGCTCTTTCTTTTTTAATGCCAGCTGGTTGTAAAAAATAAATCCATCCTCATCCTCAACTGATTTCCGCTTGATTTGCAATGCATGAAACAATAAATGGGAAATGTTCGATTTTAACTTGAATGAATGTTTATGCAATTGTTCAATTGTATGGATGGGCAATGCCAAAATTTCTTCCCAGCATTTTTTTAAGAGCAGTGCCGTCGCCATTGCGTCATCATCCGCACGATGGGCATGGTTGAGCGGAATCTTCAAATCGCTTGCAAGATCTCCCAATTTAAAGCCTAGCGCCGTTGGAAATACAATTTTTGACAGTTCCAACGTGTCGATTTTCTTTCCCTTCCATTTCGGGAACCCTGACCGTTCCAGTTCCGCCTGCAAAAAAGATAAATCAAAGTCCGCGTTATGGGCAACAAATATCCCATCCCGCAACAGGCCATAAATGACTTCCGCATGGGATTCAAAAGGCAAAGCGTCTTTGATTTCTTCTTCGGAAATATTCGTTAAATCCTGAATAAAAAAGGGAATGGATCGTTTCGGATCTATAAAGGTCGTGAAAGTCTCTTCCACTTCCCAATTTTTCATGATCACCATTGAAATTTGGATGATCCGATCCCCCGCTTTTGGGGAATGGCCGGTTGTTTCCAAATCCACAATGACAAATTTTTGGTTTTCCATTTGTTTCTCAACTCACAATTTCCATAGTATAAGCTATAAGCGAATTTTAACATAGATATAAAAAATGCGAAAAGGTTTCAAATAACCTTTTCGCCCTGCCCATCCGGAGATTAAATATGAATCCCCCTCCAAAAAACCGTTCTGGCAGCATCTCCAATCACTTCGCTTTTTGTAGGATGCGGGAAAATAATTTTCCCCAAATCCTCCGCCGTTCCACCGGCCACTTTTACTGCAAGCATGGAATTCAGGATTTCCGTTGCACCATCCCCTACGACACATGCACCTAAAATGCGGCTGTCCTTTTTGCTGGAAATAAATTTAATAAACCCGTCCGAATTGCCTTCCATTAAGGCTTTCGGATTTGATTTAAACGGAAGTTTCGTCACAATTGCCTCTTCGGGATTCACCTCATCCTCCATGACCCCGAATGTGGCGATTTCCGGTGTGGAATAAACACATCGTGGAATCGCCGATTGATCGATCGGTTCCGGTTTGTTCCCCAAGATCGCTTCAATGGCATGGATGCCTTCCGCGCTTGCCGCATGGGCCAATTGATAGCCTCCAATAATATCGCCGATTGCATACACATGCGGCATGCTTGTCTGATAATATTCATTGACTTTAATGTAGCGCCCATCCATTTCCAACCCGAGCGCTTCCGCAATTTCCACATTCGGTCTTCTGCCGGTCGCAAATAATAAGTTTTCGTATGTATAAACACCTCTTGAAGTCACAATTTCATTTCCGCGAATTTCTTCAAAATCAAAATCCAGAACAAGTTCCACTCCCAGATCATACAATTTTTGACGGATAATGGGCCGCGCATCCGGCTCTTCCGTCTGCAAAATATCCCGGCTTTGGTTCAAAATTGTCACTTTCGTACCTAATGGCGCCAAGCTGAAAGCCATTTCGATGGAAATGACTCCGCCGCCAATGATCGTTAATTGCTTCGGCAGTTCCTTAATATGGAAAATTGTATCGGTTGTGTGGTAATCGGCCGTCTCAAGCCCTTTAAAAGGAGGCACGAACGGTCTGCTGCCAGTCGCCAATATGATGTTCTCCGCTTCAAACGTTTCTTCATTTACTTTCACCGTTAAATCCTTTGAAACTTCCCCTTTGCCTTCATAAAAAGTGATGGTGTTGTTTCCGATATACCGGTGAATATCTTCCAATAATTGTTGAATAATGACATCTTTCCGCTTCATCAGCTTTGGAAAATCGATGTCAATTGAACCCGCCGTAATGCCCCACTCTTGTCCAAGCTTCATTTTCTGGACGAGTTTCGAATGCTCGATCATGATTTTTGATGGAATACAACCTAAATTAAAGCAGGCTCCACCCACTTTTCCTTTCTCCACCAAAGCAACGTTGAGGCCGCTTCTTGCCGCATAAATGGCCGCCACATATCCGCCCGCACCGGCTCCGATAATTGCAACATCAAATTTTTTCATTTCATCACCTCATTTAAAAATTACGTATTGTCAAAAATTACTTAATAAAACTTACGTTTTTGTTGATATAACTAGTTTTATATAAAAAAAACTTGCCACCCCCTTAAAATTAGGGTATTTATGAGGTAACCACACACTCAAAAATCCCTAATAAAGGAAGTGACAAGTTGTTACCTCAATTATTAACCTATTTGCTTGAATATATCAAGTACCAAGATCAAATGATTCGAACATTACTTACCCTTCTGATTGGAAAAAACATGTTTGATAAGCCAACTGAAAAGCCTGTCAATAAGCCTTATCAAAAACTCCAGGTGGATGAGCTGCCAATCATTGAAACTCTACAAAAGCTCGATTATCAAATTCTTCTCAAAGAATATTTGGAGAAGAACGGGAAACCTCTCAAACCTGTTCAGAGGCGTTCCAATTCAAAAGGTAAAGTACCTTCATCCATGAAATGTCCAAGGTGTGGTGCTCCGTCAGATTATCTTTATGCCAATAACGGAGGTAAAGGACAGTATCAATGCAAGGTGTGTGCGTGTCTGTTTAATAAAAAGAATCAATATGCCAAGGAGGCTATACTAAAATGTCCACACTGTTCGAAAACACTCGAGAAGATCAAGGAAAGAAAAGATTTTCTCGTATTTAAGTGCAAAAACAATGACTGTCCGTATTACAAAAAGAAACTGCAAGGAATGTCTAAAAAAGAGAAAAAGCAGTTCGAAAAGGATTCTCCGTCTTTTAAAGTTCGATACATATTTCGTCAGTTTCAAATTGATTATCAGCCGTTAGCCAAACATTCACCTAAGAAGCCAAAAGTGGATTTGTCCAGGCTTCATGTGTCACCGCACACATTGGGGCTCATTTTAACCTACCATGTAAACTATGGCTTATCGGCTCGGAAAACAGCTGCACTGATGAAGGATGTTCATGGCGTACCCATCTCTCACCAGAGTATATTGAATTACGAAAACAGCGTAGCACTTCTTCTCAAACCTTATGTGGATCATTATCCTTACGAGCTTTCTGATCAATTCTGCGGAGACGAAACATACATTAAGGTGAATGGTCGTTGGCATTATCTTTTTTTCTTTTTTGATGCGGTAAAGAAAATTATTCTGTCCTACCCTGTTTCTCCAAATCGTGATACGGTATCAGCCATTCGTGCGATTGATGAGGCCTTATGGAAGATGAAAGAGATCCCGGAAGACCTCACCTTTGTCGTAGATGGCAATCCGATTTACCTTTTAGCACAACACTTTTTTGCCCAGCACGGTATTACGTTTGATGTGAAGCAGGTCATTGGACTAACCAACGAAGACCAGGTTTCAACGGAATACAGACCGCTAAAACAAATTATTGAAAGACTGAATCGAACATTTAAGGGCAATTACAGATCGACACACGGATTTGGATCCGATCACGGATCCGTTTCTTATGTGACTTTGTTTGTGGCTTATTTTAATTTCTTGCGGCCACATTCAGCCCTGGAAGGCAAAGTGCCTGTAGTTATTCCAGAGCTAAAAGGACTGCCGAATATGCCTGCACGTTGGACAAAACTGATTGGTTTAGCTCAACAATGGCTAGTAGAGCAAACTGCCTAACTTTTTGTTTAGCAGAGCCCTTACCAGCATCGGCGAAGCGAACTCTTGACAAACCGAACCAGTCAATGGTTTAAAATGGGAATTGGCAAGGGCTTCTTTGGTGTGCCTTCTTTTTGTTCCCTTCGCCCTTGTTGGTTCGAAATCAAACCATTGACGTGTTTGTCAAGAGCGATTGCGGCGGCATTTCCTCTAGTTTCGCTAGATCACATCCCTCCAAAACTAAGTTTTCATAGATTTTTTGACACTACCAAAAATTAACATTCATAAAATTGTGAATCAATCTAATTCTGTTGCGGATTTTATTAACCATCATTTCCCCATTACAATGGATCATTTTCAGAAATAATATTCAACGGTACAGAAATAAAAAAAGCAAATTGGAATATGGACTTTCCAATTTGCTCCTGATTGCCCTATGTCCGGTTTTCATCTTTGCCATTGACCGGTCGCTTATAGCACTGTTGCCTCAGGTTCATAATGGATGATTTCTTTGATTCTATTGCCTTCCCCCATAATCGCAACAGTCGGTTTGTGATCGGCAAGTTTTTCCTGCTCCACATAAGCGTAAGAAATAATGATGACAATATCCCCCTCCTGAACGAGGCGTGCAGCGGCACCGTTGACGCAAATCACGCCGCTTCCACGTTCACCGGGGATGATATATGTTTCAAATCGCGCACCGTTGTTGTTATTCACCACTTGTACTTTTTCGTTTGGAAGCATGCCGACAGCATCCAACAGATCCGCATCAATCGTAATGGAACCCACATAATTTAAATTCGCTTCCGTTACTTGTGCACGATGAATTTTGGCGTTCATCATTTCTCTAAACATTTTAAATTTCCCCTTTTTTTGAAAAGATAATATTGTCAATTAAACGAGTTTTTCCAATATACACTGCAGCAGCAAGCAACAATTGTTCCGTTGAGTCGTCCACCGGTGCCAAATCCGGATAGGACAATAATTCGACGTAATCGATCCGTCCACTTGTATTTTCCAAAATATAATCTTTCGCAGCCCGAACCGCTTTTTCAGCATCATTGGAAGATAGATATTCTTCTTTTGCAAGTTTTAATCCTTTATAAATAGCCGGCGCTTCTTTGCGTTCAGTTTCTGATAAATAGACGTTCCGGGATGATTTTGCAAGTCCGTCCTCTTCACGGACAATTGGAACTGTCCGGACTTCCAATGGGAAATTGTAATCCCGGACAAGCGTCGTCACTATGGCCACTTGTTGGGCATCTTTTTGGCCGAAATAGGCTCTTGTCGGTTCAGCAAGATGGAATAATTTCGTCACCACTTGCAACACCCCGTCAAAGTGGCCGGGTCTTGATGCACCACAAAGAATCGTCGCCTGTCTTCCTGCATGGATCCGGATGCCGCCATCTGTCGGATACATTTCTTCGGCAGAAGGGGCAAAAACGACATCCACCCCGACGGACTCCGCAATTTTTTTATCCCGCTCCAAATCTCTCGGATAAGATTCATAGTCTTCATTCGGACCAAACTGGGTAGGGTTTACGAAAATGCTCATAATGACAAAATCATTTTCTTCTCTTGCCGCTTTGGCAAGCGCCATATGCCCTTCATGAAGATAACCCATCGTTGGTACAAGCCCGATCGTTTTTCCCTCTGATTTTACGTTTTTAACGATAGATTTCAGTTCAGCAATTGTTTTTACAACTTCCATGAATTATTTGCCTCCATAAATCGAGAATAATTCTTCTTCTTTCATATTGAAACAATGTTCAGGTGCGGGGAATGAACCTTCTTTTACCGCTTTTGCATACCCTTCAATTCCCTTTTGAATCTGTTCTCCCGCATTGGCAAATTCTTTCGCAAACTTCGGAATACGGTGCTTTCCATATCTTAACAGATCATGGAACACAAGTACTTGTCCATCGGCTTCAGGACCTGCACCGATGCCGATTGTCGGAATCACCAATTTCTTGGAAACGATTTCAGTCAATTGGTGAGGGATGCATTCCAAAACGACGGCCATGGCCCCTGCTTCCTGGCAACGAAGGGCGTCTTCAATCAATTCTTGAGCTTGTTCAGCCGTTTTTCCTTGCACTTTATATCCTCCAAGCACACCAACCGATTGGGGTGTCAATCCCAGATGTGCTACAACCGGAATTCCTGCATGAACCAATTTTTTTATCACATAAAGCACTTCTCCGGCACCTTCGACTTTTAAAGCATCCGCGCCGGATTCCTGAATCATGCGAACGGCGGTTTTTAATGCTTCATTCGGATCGCCATGATAAGAACCGAAAGGCATATCCACCACCATAAACGTATCTTTTGCGCCGCGGCGGACCGCTTTTGCATGGTGAATCATATCGTCCACTGTCACTTGCACCGTGGAGTCGTATCCTAACACGACCATCCCCAAAGAGTCACCGACAAGGATCATATCGACTCCCGCTTCTTCCGCGTATTTGGCGGAAGGGCAGTCGTAAGCAGTGATCATGACAATTTTTTCACCATTCGCCTTCATTGTTAAAAAATCGCTTGTTGTTTTCACGAAGTTTCCTCCTTTGAAAATTCAGAGGAAGAAAACAAAAATATCCTTCTTCCAAAAATGGACAGAAGGATGGTGTATGTTCGCATGTTTCGAACTTGTTTTCTTCCGTCCCTGTCATAATCGATCAAGGCAGATTCCTTAATTTTATAGTTGCTTTTGGTACAGTTCAAAAAGATACTGTCCGTTGATGTAAGCAACTTAATAAAAAGATACAGAAAATTGACAGGTTTGTAAAGCGTTGAACCTTTGGAAAAGAAGGAAGTTGTTCGAAACACTTATTCATTTTGAATTTCAATATCCGCAGAGTAGACCTTTTTCACTTGGCCGTCATCCAAAAGAATTTCCAGCACCCCTTCATCGGTGATGCCGACCGCTTGTCCTTCGATGATCTCCCGGATGGTTGTGGCTTTGATCCGTTTGCCGATTGTGCCTGAATGTTCTTCCCACAATTTTTTGATCGACTTGAATCCATGGGCCACATATTCATCTGTATAATACTCCAAATTCTTTAAAATCTCCGCTACCAGTTGTGCCCGATCCACTTTTTGTTTTTCTTCAATGGCGATCGATGTGGCAATGGATTGGATGTCTTCAGGGAAATCGTCCAGTTCATGATTTGTGTTGATCCCTATTCCGATGAGCAAACCTTCCACCCGGTCCATTTCCGCAAGCATCTCCGTCAATATGCCGGCACATTTTTTCCCGTTGATTAAAATATCATTCGGCCATTTGATTACCGGCATAAAGTTTTTATATAGAGACTTCATTGCCAATACGACACTTACAGCTGCAACAAGTGTGAGCTGGGGGGCTTGGTGGGGAGGAATATTTGGACGGACAATGATTGTCATCCAAATGCCCTTCCCTTTTGCCGAATGCCAAGTTCGTTGCATTCTTCCCTTGCCGCCCGTTTGTTCTTCGGCGATGATCACGGTGCCGTCTTCCGCACCTTGTCTTGCCAACTGCTGGGCAACCGATTGGGTCGAGTCGATTTCTTCAAAGTAATGAATCGCATGGCCAAAACGTTTCGTATTTAAAAAAGAAGAAATTTTTGCCGCATCCACCCGATCTGGCACTTCAACCAACCGATACCCTTTTTTCTTGATGGTCACAAACTCATATCCCTCTTCTTGAAGGGTTTGCAAATGTTTCCATATGGCAGTGCGGGATATCCCCAATTCATCCGCAAGCTGTTGTCCTGAAATTGGCTCGCCTTTTGCTGAAAGAAAGCGTTGCAATATTTTATCTTTCATGGATAAATTCATTGTGGAACCATTCCTTTAATTGTTCTTCATCATTTTTTACTTGCCCTGTTAAAACTGCATACAGCGCTTTGTCCAGTGCTTCTTTTACCCAAGGTCCTCCCCTTTTCCCGGACCATTGCATGAGGAGATGGCCGTTCAATGCAAAATCGTCCATTGTTTGAATCGGCAAAAGCTTTTTCACTTTGGCAATATGATCCTTGGAAAAAGGAACGTCCTTGCCTTGCCAAACGGCAAAATCATAAGCAGTTTCCAGAATGGTCAAGTCATTTGAAAAATAATCATATTCGTCCCATCTGTTCAGAAACCGGTCATAGGCGTGAATCACTTTTTTCGCAAAGCTTTTTTCCTTGTTTGAGTATCTGTAAAATTCGATAATATCTTCCATTTCTTTACGGTTTAATAGGCAAAGATATGCCCATCCCACTTCAGGTTCTTTTGCCTGAAACGGTTTCCATGCCTCCAAATGTTCCGCAAAATTGCCCGGCAAATAAAGCGCCAAATTGCTTTCAACAAGCGCCTTGATTCCTAAATAGACATATTCCGCCACCCACATTTTCGATAGTTCCATGTGAATTCTTTCTTTGGCAATAAATTCAATTAAATCGCTATCTTTTTGGATGGCGTTCATTGTCGATTCCTCGATGGAGAAACCGAGTTGTGCCGTAAAGCGTACAGCCCGCAACATTCTCAAGGCATCTTCCCGGAATCTTGAATTGGCATCACCTACAGCCCGAATGATACCATTATTTAAATCTTCTTTTCCGCCGAATAGATCGATAATTTCGCCGTCTTTTGTATATGCCATCGCATTGATGGTGAAATCGCGCCGCTCCAGATCTTTTGGCAAGTCCCTCACAAATGTCACTTCTTCCGGTCTGCGGAAATCGGTATAGGTTCCGTCGGTGCGGTATGTGGTCACTTCTATGGGACTGCCTTCATCCAATACAATGACCGTTCCGTGCTGGATACCCACATCAACGGTGTTTCGAAAAATGTTTTTGATTTCCATTGGAAGGGCATTTGTCGCAACATCCACGTCATGGATTTTCCGTGCGAGCAAATGATCCCTTACCGCTCCTCCAACAATGACCGCTTCATAACCGGCCTTTTCAATTTTATCAATTACGCGTAATGCCACTTCCCAATCGTTTGATTGCTTCATACTTTCAATGCCGCCAATCGATAATATAATTCTTCATAATGATCGATAATCGGTTCGGCACTAAACTTCGTTTGCACCGTATGAATGGCGTTTTTCTTGAAATCAGCGTGTTTATTTTCATCCGACAATAATTCGATGGCATATTCTGCGGCCTGTTGAACATCGCCCAATTCGACAATATAACCATTGACGCCGTGTTCAATCACTTCCGGAATGCCGCCGACGTTTGTTCCAATGCCCGGCACGCCGCAGGCCATTGCCTCAAGCAGCACCAAACCAAAGGATTCTTTCTCAGACATTAATAGTTTTAAATCACTGATAGAGAATAGTTCTTCCACATTTTCCTGTTTTCCTAAGAATAAGATATCGTCTTTGTATGGTGATTCTTTCGCTTGAACCATCACCCGGTGCTGTTCAGGCCCGTCGCCGACAAGAAGCAATTTGGCCGGAATTTGACTGCGGATCCGAATGAATGTTTCAACGACGTCCGGCAGATTTTTTATTCTTCGGAAATTGGAGCAATGGATAATGACTTTTTCATCTTCCCCAATTCCGTATTGTTTTTTCAATAATGGAGCTTCTTCCAATGGTTTAAAGACGGATTCATCGACAAAATTATAGATTGTTTCGATTTCTTTATTCGGTTTGATAATTTCATATGTTTGTTCTTTTAATGCGTTGGATACTGCTGTCACTATGTCGGATTTTTCAATGCCAAACTTGATGGCTTGCGCGAGTGTTGAGTCTTGCCCTAAAACCGAAATGTCCGTTCCATGCAAAGTAGTCACAATTCCAATGTTTTCCCCGCACATATCACGGGCAAGCACTGCGCACACCGCATGTGGAATGGCGTAATGAACGTGCAATACATCCAAATTTTGATCCAAAATCACATCGGCCATTTTGCTTGCCAACGCAATATCATATGGCGGGTATTGGAATACGGAGTAGTTGTTCACCTCAACTTCATGGAAAAAGACATTCGGATAAATTTTTTTTAATCGAAAAGGCACACTGGATGTAATGAAATGGATTTCATGTCCGCGTTCCGCGAGCTTTTTTCCCAATTCCGTCGCCAACACTCCTGAACCGCCCACCGTTGGGTAACATGTAATACCAATCTTTAATTTTCTCACCGACACACGCCCTTTCAATTTAGAATGTTCAATCATTTATACCAACATAACGAAAAGACTAAACAGCATAAGTTCCAACCAATTTTATCCTAGACGGATGCATTGGTCCATTAATTCGACTTTCTTTCCTGAATCAATCGCCAATCCACGAATCCTTCCTGCAAGCCTTTCAACAAAATTTCCGCCGTTCCCATATTGGTTGCAAGCGGGATATTGTAAACATCGCACAAACGGATAAGCGCTGTACAATCAGGCTCATGAGGCTGCGCTGTCAATGGATCACGGAAGAAAAACACCATATCCATATCGTTGTTGGCAATCATTGCTCCCATCTGTTGGTCGCCGCCTAAAGGGCCGGAACGAAAACAAGTAACGGAAAGCCCTGCCTCTTCAATAATGCGGCGGCCTGTCGTTCCTGTTGCATACAAATCATGTTGCTGCAATATTTCTTTATATGCAATGGCAAACTCAACAAGACTATCTTTTTTGCTATCGTGGGCAATTAATGCGATTTTCATTTTCATAAGCATTCATCCATTCTTTTTATAGAATATTTTCCATACCATAAACCAATTGTTCCAGTTCCATTACTTTTTTGACACAGTAGACAATGCCATCCATAAATGATTCCCGGTTGAAGGAGTCATGGCGAATCGTCAACAATTGTCCGTTTCCGCCAAAAATGACTTCCTGGTGGGCCACCAATCCCGGAAGACGGACGGAGTGGATGCGCATCCCTTCAAAATCCGCCCCTCTCGCACCAGCCATCGTTTCTTCTTCCAATGGATGTCCCTGCTTCCGTTCTTCCCGGACTTCCGCAATCATTTGTGCCGTTTTCTTTGCCGTACCGGATGGGGCATCCAGTTTGCGGTCATGATGCAATTCAATGATTTCCACATTTGGCAAATATTTTGCAGCCTCTTTTGCAAATTTCATCATTAACACCGCACCAATGGCAAAATTCGGTGCGATGATGCAACCCGTTTTTTGCTCTTGTGCAAGCTGCGTCAATTCTTCCAATTGTTCATCCGTAAAGCCTGTGGTTCCGACAACCGGGCGAACCTGGTGCAAAAGGGAAACCTTGACATGATCATATACAGCATGAGGACTTGTTAAGTCAATTAATACATCCGGTTTTGTTTCTTCTATTAATTGGGATAAGTCCAAATAAATCGGAACATCTAAATCAGCTGGAAACATCTCAAGTTCCGCGAGGCTTTCCCCGACATGTTTGTAGTCAAGCGCCGCCACCAGCTCTATTCCCTCTTGACCTACAACGGTTTTAACGGCTTCTTTTCCCATTTTTCCTCTGCATCCTGCAATTGCTACTCTTATTGTCATTGTGATTCGTCCTTTCGTTTCATCCATGTTTATTCCATTTTCTCATATGAATGTATATTGTATTTCAATTGGAAATCATACTAATTAAAATGCAACCAACCCGTTCGACAAATTGGGCAAAATCTTTACCATTTATCAAACTTTGGTTCAAAATTCCCTTTTAACCATCGTAATGAAAAGGGAAGGAGTTGTCAAAAGCAGAAAAATAAAACATAATAAAACATGCAATCTAGCCTAATTGTCCTTGGAATAAGGAGGTCGTATTTTGAAGGATATAAAAATACAGCAAATCATTGGAATTATTATCGGAACAGCGATATACAGTTTCGGATTTGTTCATTTCAATATGCTCAACAAGTTGGGAGAAGGCGGATTTAGTGGAATTTCCTTAATTTTATACTTTACATTCAACTTAGATCCAGCCATTACAAATATTGTATTGAATATTCCAATATTTATTTTAGGTTGGAAATTGCTTGGGCGTAAAGAGTTTTTCTACTCAATTTTAGGGATTTTGAGCGTATCGGTATTCTTGAAAATATTTCAAACATACCAGTTTCCGCTGGATTTGAAGAATGATTTATTGCTTGCTTCATTATTTGCGGGGGTATTCGTCGGCGTCGGTTTGGGAATCATTTTCCGATGTGGCGGTACTACCGGAGGAGTCGATATCATTGCCCGTCTTGCCCACAAATATGTTGGCTGGAGCATGGGAAAAACGATGTTCCTGTTCGATACATTTGTACTTATCGCCTCATGGCTCACTTATTTAAGTTCCATTACGATGATGTATACGCTGGTGGCTGTATTCGTCGGAGCCAGAGTGATTGATGTCGTGCAGGAAGGCGCATATGCGGCGAAAGGGGCATTCATTATTTCAAACGAGCCTGAAGAGATCGCAAGAACCGTTTCGGAAAAAATGGGTCGGGGCATCACCGTGTTTCATGCTTACGGCTATTATACAAAACAACATAAAGATGTTTTATACTGCATTGTAGGCAGAAATGAAATCGTTCAATTAAAATCCATCATCCGAAAAATCGACCCAAAAGCTTTCGTATCGATCATCGATGTGAAAGACGTCACCGGCGAAGGTTTCCGGATTGAAGAATAATCAAGAGGAAAATTCCTTTCCATTTAAATAACGGAATGAACGAAAATCGGATCATTCTTTCTTTGAGCCGGCGGGCTGTCTGGAAGAACATTCAGACAGCCTTTGAATTTTAAACAATCTATTTTAATGATTCTCCTCCATTTCGATTGCATTATTCTCCTCATTCACTGAATCCGAATCTTCAATTTCTGAAATTCTGAATCCATCATAAACATCTTCTTCATCATTTACGATAAAATGCAAGGATAATTTAAATGAGTAGATGGCAAGAATCAAAAGAATCACAAAAGTGAGCAAACCGAATAACAACATTTTAGGATAATCGATTTTCATGCGATCCCTCCCCATTTATCCGGATTTGCTATATCTTATTAATAAATAGGAAGGGTTATTAACATATTCCGGGATCATTTGAAATTTTTATTACAAGTTTCACTTTTTATTGAGCAGCCCAATGGAACCGGTGCGAGCAAATATAATCGAGTAGGAGGGAGCGATTAACTCCCGTCCTCTCACACCACCGTACGTACGGTTCCGTATACGGCGGTTCAATTAAGATCATTGACGCAAGTTTTTATAACTTCCGTGAATAGCTGTTCTCTTTATGCCAGTGGTCACTCCACCCTCCAAGAGGTCTCCCACGGGATTCACCGCTTCCTTCCTCAAGTGAGGTACTACGTTTTCTGTGTTCATCATGACTCACTGAATGCCAAGGGCTATTCTCTCTTCATTGTTCGGTCCTTCTTAGTAGTTCTAAACCAACTAATACTATGACCTCTGCTGACTTCTGACGGTTCAGCTACTTATCACTAAGTAGGTTATGAAGAGTATTTCACCTATCCGCCAGACCTCCCCGGGTAAGAATGTAATCTTTCCTTCCATCTATCTGCTTCATTTACTCTGTACCACCTTTGGCAGAAAGGACTTTGTTTTGTTTAGCAAACTCATCCAATGATACCTAGCCTTATATGAAGTTCGTGTTCCTCAGACCGGAAGTTTGCCGCTCGCTTCCTTCAGATTCCGCGTCACCACGGACACCCTTGCGTTAAGCTAACTGTTACTTCTGCCTTCACAGTTCGGGACTTACACCCTATAGATTACACCCATGCCAGGCGCACTAAAAAAAGCGGATTGGAATCGACCAATCCGCTCTTTTTGCAATGATCCGCCATAAAATTAATCTTCATCAGAACTCATATTTGTAAACACCAAAATTAATCGCAACAATTCAAGGATGGCCACCGCTGCTGCTGCCACATATGTCAATGCCGCCGCGCTTAACACTTTTCTTGCACCGGGTTCTTCATGATTGTTGATGATTCCCAACTGAACAACTTCATTCATTGCCCGCTTGGAAGCATCAAATTCCACTGGCAATGTCACCACCTGGAACAAGACGCCGGCAGCAAGCAGGATTATACCCAATAGAAGCATGTTCGTACTTTGCGCAATGATCCCAATCATTACAAAAATCCAAGATAAGTTGGATGAGAAATTGGCAACAGGAACAAGTTTTGAACGCATGACCAAAAATGAGTAGGATTCCTGGTGTTGCACAGCGTGTCCACATTCATGGGCCGCAACAGCAATGGCTGCCAAAGAATCGTTGTAATAGTTCCCTTCCGATAATGCCACTGTTTTCGTCATTGGATTGTAATGGTCGGATAAAATGCCTTGTGTTGGAACAACGCGGACATCATATAGTCCATGGCTGTCCAAAATCATTCGCGCCACTTGCGCCCCGGTCAATCCTTTTGAAGCGGCAACTTGAGAATAACGATTATAAGTGCGTTTCACTTTCAATTGAGCATAAATCGGCAATAATAAAATGATTACAAAATATAGAATGTACATCCTGGTGTCTTAGTTCCCCTTTCCTTATTTTCCTAATATTTATTCTAAATATTTATCATATTTTATGCAAATAATCGCGCTTTTTAAAAGAATAATAGGAAATGCAGATACAGAGGATGGACAACCAAAAAGTGAAATAACCGATGTGATTTGCATATTGATATAAGCTGCTATATGTCGGCATCTGACCGTATACATAGTCGATTACATCATTATGTAAAGTCCAGATTGCAGCGATGATGATATGCCCGAGGGTAAAACGGTATTTTGGGATATATAAAATTCCTTCAACCGCCATCATAAAATGGGAAAAAACCAGCATCCATCCAGCCAATCCAATTGATCCGATCTCCATCAATGTTAGTATATTCATCACAACTGCCCATATACCGTATTTCACCAATGTAATGAGGGCAAGGGCTTCCAACAATTTGAAGTTTGTCCCCAACAACCAGCCGATGATGGCAAAACAGAAAAATAAGCTGGCCGTCGGACTGTCTGGCACAAAAAGCAAAAATTGCGGGGCTGTTCTTGAAAGTTGAGGCATATACCAAATGTATCCGTAAATGGTGCCTAAAAAATTGATGATAAACAACATGGTTAATATAGATCGGTGTTGAAGTAAATACATCATTTGCGGCAATAAACTTTTCATTCTGTTTCTCCTTTTGCAAAAAACCGGAATATCGGATTCCTTTTTTTCATAAGTAATATTACCAAATATGAGTGTAGAATGTGAACTTTTTCAGAATTTTATGTATTTGATCAAATTGCATAAAAAAGGAGCCAGCTTAAAAAACTAGCCCCTACAATAAAAAAGATTATTCCTCTTTAAGACTTGCAATAAATTCTGCTAAAATTTGTGCTTCTTCGTCTGTACCAGAGAATTGACCACCTGGCATTGCACCACGACCATTTTTGATGATTTCAAGAACTTCATCAGCAGTCAATTCGTTACCTAATAACATAGGGTTTGTACCAACACCAGTCAAATCACCGCCGTGGCAGCCAACACAAGTTTGCTGAGATTGGAAGATTTGATAACCCTCAGAATTTTCATCGATTTCAATATCCGGGATTAATCCTAAATCTTTTGGTGTAATTTGACCTTGAGCTTTTGAAGCTTCCCAGTCATGGTGAGCGGCAGATTCCCAAGTCAAATAGAACATTGAAGCTACTACCAATAACATAATTGCAACAGGAATTGGCCGTTTTGACGGACGACGCTCAGGACCTTTATCCAACCAAGGCATTAATAATAATGACAAGACAGCTAATCCTGGAATTACAATTGCACCGATAACGTTGTAGTCACCAGAAGCAAATGAATATTTCAATAATTGGTATAAGAATAAGAAATACCAGTCTGGTAATGGAATGTAAGATGTATCTGTTGGATCAGCCGGACGCTCTAATGGTGAAGGATGAGCGACCGTTAAAATTAAATAACCGATAAGAAAAACAGCACCAACCATCCATTCTTTCAATAAGAAGTCTGGCCAAAAGGCTTCTGTTTTCCCTGGATACTCGGAATAGTCTTTCGGCTTGTTCGGCATTTTGTTTGACGCTTTAATACGGGAGTCGCCGACGAATTTCATTCCTTTTCCGCGATGCATGTTGTCCCCTCCTTTTGAACTATCGAATCAAAACCAACAATCATAGTGGTCCTGAAATACCTTGACGACGAATCATGATAAAGTGCACTGCAAGCAAGATAAACAATACTGCAGGTAAGAAGAATACGTGAATTGCAAAGAAACGCGTTAACGTTTGGGCACCGATGATGGATGCGTCACCAGCAAGCAAGATTTTAATTAATTCACCAATAAATGGAACAGAACCTGCAATTTCAAGACCTACTTTAGTGGCGAATACCGCTTTCATATCCCAAGGAAGCAGGTATCCTGTAAATCCAAGACCTAACATTACACAGAAAATCAAAACACCTACGATCCAGTTTAGTTCACGAGGTTTCTTATAGGAACCTGTGAAGAACACACGAAGCGTATGTAAGAACATCATTACGATTACCAATGATGCTCCCCAGTGGTGCATACCGCGCACGATCTCACCGAATGCCACTTCGTTTTGCAAGTAGTATACGGATTTCCATGCATTTTCGATATCCGGCACATAGTACATTGTCAAGAACATACCGGATAAAATTTGGATCACTGTAATGAAGAATGTAAGTCCTCCGAAACAGTATACGAATGCAGAGAAGTGATGTGCAGGGTTAACGTGCTCAGGCACTTCGTGGTCGGCAATATCACGCCAAATTGGGGTGATATCCAAACGCTCATCGACCCAATCATATAATTTGTTTAGCACTTGTGTTGTACCCCCTAACTAATTAAGCTAATGTGTTTGGTATTTTCTTCCCAAGCATTAAATAACCATCTTTTTCAGATACTTCATACTGATCTAACGGACCTGTTGGTGGTGTACCTGGAATGTTTTTACCAGTTTTTTCATAACGTCCACCATGGCAAGCACAGAAGTATTCGTTTTTGTGTTCGCCGCCTTCCCAGTTTACCGTACAACCTAAGTGTTTACATACTGGTGAAAGCGCTATAATTTTGTCGCCTTCTTTGTAAACCCAAGCCATTTCGGAAACTTCAGACTTATACCAAGCGTCTACTTGTTCGTAAGAGAAGTCAACACGTACTGGTACATCTGTCAAGTCAGCAACTTTTTGGCTAGTAAGTATGAAATCGCCTTCAGCTTTCACCTGCAAAGCCGGATCAATTGCAAAACGAACCATTGGCATTAAAATACCTGCCGCCATAAATCCACCAACACCAGTTAAAGTGTAGTTAAGAAATTGACGTCTTGAAACCTTTTTGTTACTCATCCTTTTCCCCCCTCTAACTTAAGGTCAGTCCAACAGACATAGTTACTTATAATTAATAATAGTATAAACTAGGACATATCTATGATATATCAATAAAATGGGCAGGTCAATAATGCATTATATTGGATTTCTATAGATTGTGAACAATTCTTGAAGGAATTGTTAATGTTGCGACCACTTTGATGACAGCACCGGAAGCACCTGTTTTAATTGTTCTTCCAATATCCGTTTTTTCACATCCTTATCCATCGATTCGATCGGAATCGCAGGCAGCCATATCACGTCTATCACATCCTGTAACTTTGTCCAAAAATGATCGCATGTGATAAAGATGACATGCTTGAAACCCCCTTCTTGAATATTCTTTTTCAAAGTTTGGACAAGCTTCTCGTCTTTCATATCCTCGGTGTAGGAATATGGAGGAATCAACATCAAGCGGCCTTTGAACTGTTGCTCAATAAAGGAAGTCAATGCCATTAAAAACTCCGCTTCCGAACTGCTTTTGACAATTTTATCCTCCGCAAAATCCAAAGATACCAGCGGAACGATTGCCGTATCAATAAATTCTTTGTTCTGTTGATATTGTTGTACATCTTTTACCTGAAAATACATTATTTTTTCCTCCAAAGACACATTTTTTCATCATTACTCAATATTATACCCCACTCCGTTGGAAAAAGATGCTGAAAATAAAAAATCCAGTCGAAAAGAGTATCTCTTTCGACTGAATTTCGCTAGTGTTTTGAAGTTTCTTTCAAAGCCTGCAACAGATTCGAAAGTTCCAAGAACTTTTCTTTATCTCCTTGGTCGAGTGCTTCATCGATTTCTCTTAACAGTTTCTCTTCCTGGAATGTCAGCATGCTCGTATTGAGAATTTCTTCCGCGATCAACCGGTCTTTTTCATTGATATTCAAATATTTTGGCATATATGGGTTTTCCTCTAAGACAGCCAAATACAGCTGGTTTGGCGGCACATTCGGAAAATTCAGCTGAATGTACATGTCTTCGTTTGGATAGAGCCTCAAATCATGAAAGGATTTTTCGGCATCACTCGTCATAATATTGCCCTTATAGAATCGGAACGGCACACCATTGGAATCAACACTCGACATCACAATTGCCCTAGGACAATAATGAGCTTCTTCGACGAAATGAATATTTTCAAGCAACTCATCGTTGCTCAGCAGATAATTTAATATCCAGACACATTCCCGCCGCTTCAATTGGAAGTTTTTCAGAAACCAGCGAACAAAGTTCTTTTTGTCGACGATTGGTACGGAAGAAGTCATGAATGTCCCTCCCCTATTCTAAACTCTCAAGTAAATCTACCCATTCAACTTCTGTCGGTTGTAATTGGATCAAGCGCTGAACCATTTCCCGTGCCTCATCGCGCTTTCCGTCTTCAATGAGGAAATAACAATAGTTTTCTAGAAAAGAAGGATCATCTTTTAATTCATTATATGCTGATTTATAAATTTCGTATGCTCGCTCGTACTGTTCATTTTTTGCATATGCATCCGCAACAAATGGGAATAAAGAAATCCATTCAAATTGTTCTTTTTGCAGGCTTTCATACAATTCAATAATATCGTCGTACCTCTCCATCTGATGGTAGACGGACATCAGCACCAAGATGGCTTCCATGTATTCCGGATCCAACGCGACGGCCTTTTGCAAATGGCCGATTGCTTCTTCAGGAAGTTTATTTTTCAACGCGATTTTTCCGGCAAATAAGTAGAAGGATTTTTCAAATTCATCCCGTTTGATTCCTTCTATTATAATGCTGTACGCTTTTTGATTATCCTCAAGCATCGCATAGCATTGGGCAAGCAACAAGTAGCTGCTGAAATAATCCGGATCCAGTTCTTTCAAATCTTCCAGCTGTCTGATGGCTGTTTCATATTTTTCGCACTGGAACGCGCAGTAGGCACTCCCGTATAGCAAATCGGCGGTCACTTTTTCTTCCAATGCTTCCATGTAATAATCCAGCGCCGTTTCATATCCTCCCCCTGCGCGGTATACTTCCGCCAGTCTTTCCGCAAGCAGTACCCCTGCGATTTCTTTCTGTTGTTTATGCAGCTCTTCATAAATGCGTGCCGCTTCTGTAAAACGCCCCATTTCAACAAGCAATTCCGCTTTGGCAAACCGGATCAGCGGTTCGTCAGGGAGGATTTCCAACGCTTCGTTAATGCGTTTTTCCGCCACTTCATATAATCCTTGCATTTGATAATAATCCGCCAAAATGAGTAAACTCTGAGGATATTCCGGTGCGCTTTCATCGATTGTCAACAATAGATCAAGGGCATCTTCTTCTTCCCCCAATTCGATGAGCACCGAAGCATAATCGATTGCAATCTGCGCCTCGTCTGGGAAAAGGAAACGCAAATGTTCCAGTACTTTTTTCGCTTGTGGCAGATACCCGTATTGTAATAACAATTCGTAAATTCCATATTGCACTTCCGGAGTTTCCTTTAAAAATAGCGATTCCAACAATGTATCGACACGGTCGATTTCGCCGCCTTCGATTGCCTGGATGATGTCCTGTGTAATGATATTCAATTCTCTCACCTTTGCTTTCTTTTTCTACCATTATGCTACAAAACCATATTTCACTAGACAAGAAAAAAGGTTCATCTTCAAAGCGATGAACCTTTTATTCCCCGTTACTTTAATAATAAATCAAGATGTTCGAAAAATGTTGGATATGAAATCGCAATACAATCGGCATCGTCAATTTCAACCGGCGATTCGGTAATGAGTGAAGCGATTGCCGCCATCATGCCTATGCGGTGATCGCCATAAGTGGACAATTTGGCGCCTTTTAAGCTTGTTGGACCGTTGATGATCATGCCGTCCTCCGTAGCCGTAATATCCGCGCCAAGTTTTTTCAACTCGGTCACGACTGCTTCAATGCGGTCGGTTTCCTTTACTCTCAACTCTTCCGCATTGCGGATAATCGTTGTTCCTTCCGCTTGCGTTGCGAGAAGTGCAATGATCGGAATTTCGTCGATCAGCCGAGGGATGATTTCCCCTTCAATTGTTGTTCCTTTTAAATGGGAAGTGCGCACCGTGAGGGTAGCTGTCGGTTCGGCCGCATCCGATTTTTCCTGAGCAATCGTCAAATCGGCACCCATTTGTTGCATCACTTCAATGATGCCGGCCCTCGTCGGATTGATGCCCACATTTTTCAAAATCACTTCACTGTTTGGAACAATCGCGCCAGCCACTAAGAAAAAGGCGGCGGAGGAAATGTCGCCTGGCACATCAATGTGAGTTCCTTTCAATTGCTGGCCACCTTCAATGGAGATGACCCCATCTTTCACTTCAATGTTTGCCCCGAATTGTTTCAGCATGCGTTCGGTATGGTCGCGGGAAACTTCCTTTTCCCTTACAATCGTTGTTCCTTCCGCTTGAAGGCCTGCAAGAAGAATTGCCGATTTTACTTGCGCGCTCGCAACAGGCATTGTATAATCGATCGCCTTTAATTTTGTTCCTTGAATGGCAAGAGGCGTATATTGTCCCCCTTCCCGGCCATTGATCAGCGCTCCCATTTGTTTCAAAGGCTTTGTGACGCGCCCCATTGGACGTTTTCCGATGGAAGCATCGCCTGTCATCACACTATGAAAATTGGTGCCGGCTAAAATGCCAAGCATCAATCTTGTCGTCGTTCCGGAGTTGCCGGTATATAAAACTTCCTTTGGTTCTTGCCAACCTTCCATTCCAGGGCTGTTAATTTCGACATTTGTGCCATCCACTTGAATATCAACGCCCAATTTGCGGAAACAATCGATTGTACTTAAGCAATCTTCTCCTGGCAGAAAACCGGTGACCGTCGTTTTTCCTTTTGCAATCGCGCCAAACATGACCGCGCGGTGGGAAATGGATTTATCCCCCGGCACCGTCAGGATTCCTTCCAGACGAGGTTTGTTATATGCCAATACTTTTGCAGTCAATTTGATTTCCCCCTTTCCACATACGAGTTAAGAGACATGCATTTCAAAGTTCGTATGTGAACGAATGCAATTCATCGCTTTCTCCCGATCTTTTTCGTTTTGGAAACTGATGACTAAAATACCGAAGACATCTTCTCTCGTTTCCACCACTCGAATATTCGTAATACTGATTTTTTCTTCTGCCAAATAACCCGTGATTTCCGAAATGACACCATGGTAGTCCGGAATATCCACATATAAATCGTATGTAGTATAGAATGCTCCGGTGGAAATAGGCAATGCATCCCGTACATCTTTTGCCGTTTTAAAATATTCTTCGATGGACGCATCATCATTTTCCATCAAAATTTTCTTTACCCTCTGCATTTCATCGATCCAGGCATCCATTTGCCCGATGAGTTCTTCCCGGTTTTGCAATGTAATATCCCGCCAAATCATCGGGTTGGATGAAGCGATCCGGGTAATGTCGCGGAACCCCCCGGCAGCCAGCATGCCAGTCATCGGATATTTTTTATTTTCTTCATGCAATTGATGAACAAGGGAAGCGGCTACAATATGAGGAAAATGGCTTACCACCGCCGTCATATGATCATGTTCTTCCGCACTCAGTTTTACCAATCTGGCCAATGTATATTTCAGCAGCTGTTGTAAAGCGATAATTTTATTTCCATCTTCATCTTCAAACGGAGTCAATATATAATAAGCATTTTCAAATAGGTATGGTTTGGCGGCGGTAATTCCGCTCTTATGGGAACCCGCCATCGGATGTCCGCCGATAAAGGTGATCCCTTGCGCGCGCAGTTCCTCCGCCTTTTTCATGATTAATCCTTTTGTGCTGCCCGTATCAGAAATGATGACATTCTTTTTCAATTCCCAATGCTTCAACTCTTCCATCCATTGAAGGGTGGCATTGACCGGCGTTCCAAAAAAAATGAAATCCGCTTTTTTTGCCGCTTCCTCCACATCGTCCGAAACTTCGTGCACAATATTCAACGTGTTGGCCAGTTCTCTCGTCTTTTCGGATATATCATAGCCAACCACTTTTGTTTGGGGGGATTTCTGCAAAGCCAATGCCAGCGATCCCCCAATCAATCCTAAACCAATGACTAATACGTTGCGGGTCATGCCAATACTCCCTGCTCCTTCAATACTTCTTCAAGAGTTGATAAGAATCGGCGGTTTTGATCTTCTGTGCCGAAGGAAACCCTGATGTATCCAGGTGTGCCCAAGGCATTTCCGCTGCGAACAATAAAGCCGCGTTTCATCATTTCTTGGAAGATGACATCACTGTCTGTTTTCACTTCAAATAAAATAAAGTTTGTTTGTGTAGGATAGTATTTTAGTCCATGCTTATTGCAAAACTCGACAAACAGCTGTTTTCCATTTTCGTTTTGCTCCACTGACTCTTTAATGAATTGTTGGTCCTGTAATGCGACAATGGCCACTTTTTGGCTCAACACCGTGTTGTTGAAAGGAGCGCGCACCGGATCCAATTTGGCAATCAAATCCGCTTGGGCGATGGCATAACCTACGCGGAATGCGGCCAAACCGTACGCTTTCGAAAATGTGCGCATAATAATGACGTTTGGATATTCATTAATGTAATGAAGCGTATCTTTATAAGAAGGATCTGTAATATATTCGAAATAGGCTTCATCCAATACAACCAGCACATCTTGAGGCACTTTCTTCAAAAATGCGTTTAATTCTTCGTCCGCAACAATTGTGCCGGTCGGGTTGTTCGGATTGCAGACCCATACAATGGAAGTGTTTTCGTCAATGGCTTCCAACATTTTTTCCAAATCATGCTTGCCATCTTTCAACGGCACTTTCCGAACTTCCGCCCCTTCAATTTCCGCATTGTGGCTATATTGGGAGAAAGATGGATCCGCCATTACCGTATTGACGCCAGGGTAGAGCAGCGCCCGTGAAATAATGGCGATGATGTCATCCGAACCGTTTCCGAACAGCAATTGTGTTTCTTCCACCCCAAGATGGTTGCTCACAGCTGTGCGAAGTTCTTGGGCATAACCGTCCGGATAGATGGCAAAATTGATACCGTTATTTTGGATGAACTCTTTCACTTTTGGTGAGCAGCCAAAAGGGTTTTCGTTAGAAGCCAGTTTCACCACTTCTTTTAAACCAAATTCTTTTTGAACTTCTTCGATAGGTTTACCTGGTTGGTATGCTTTCATTCCATAAATTTGTTTTTTGAATTTCATGATGAACGCTCCTTCTTATCGATTTTCATTCACTAAATCCGGTCTTAAGGTTACAGCATCATTTAAATAAACATGCTGAATGTCTTTTTGAGGCACTGTCGTATTGACGTGCATCAATACCCGGATACATAAAGGCAATGAGCCGGGCACATTCATTTCATGTGTGCACATCGTCGGCACATATTTCCAACCCTCAATGGAACGGACTGCCTTCGCTGGGAATGCGGAATTGATATCCGGTGTTGTTGTGACAATGACCGAAGCGATATCTTCTGGATCGATCTTGTTCACTCTTGCCATTTCCTTTACCAATCTCTCTGTTTCACTATAAATCAATTCGGGTGTATTAGATTCAATGGTGATTGCTCCACGTATGCCGCGAATCATTTGCATACCTCCTCCAGCAGACAGCGAAGTTCACTATCCACTTCCCGGCATTCCTTTTCTTCAATTTCTTTCACAAAAGGTTTTCCTATTTCTTGCAGTAAAACAAATTTCAATTTTCCATATTCTATCTTTTTATCTTTCATTAAATATTCATATAAATCTTCAAAAGAATAATTGTTTACTTGCTTCAACGGGTATTCGTTTTTAAAGGCGAACTTCACAAATTCCTTTGTGAATTCGCGGGAAATCCGACCGTATTTTTCGCTGAGGAGAAGGGCATACACCATTCCGATCATGACCGCTTCTCCATGTGCGAGACCTCCATAGCCTGCCGCCGCTTCGATGGCATGGCCGTATGTATGGCCAAAGTTCAAAAACTTTCGGACCGAATGCTCGGTTTCATCCTGCTCGACAATGTTTGCCTTCACTTCGATGCCTGATTTCAAGTGTTTCGCCAACACAGGTTTTTCAATGTCCGTGATGGATGGTGTCTGCATCAGCTCTTTCAGCCACACTTCATCGGAAATCAGCGCATGTTTGATGACTTCCGCCATTCCTGAACGGATTTCTTTTGTCGGCAAACTGGATAAAAAGTTGATATCATATACGACCGCTTCCGGCTGATAGAATGCGCCGACCATGTTTTTGCCAAGAGGATGATTGATGGCCGTCTTTCCACCTACCGCCGAATCGTGGGCCAAAATCGTCGTCGGAATTTGAATATAAGGAATGCCGCGCATGAACGTAGCGGCGGCAAATCCCGTCAAATCCCCGACAGCTCCCCCGCCAAAGGCAAACAGGAAGGATTTTCTTGAGCATTGATTCTCAATTAAAAAAGTGTGGGCATCTTCAAAATTTTTAAAACTTTTACACGCTTCCCCCCCTGGCATTACAAACACTTCAAAAGGATACGGAAAGTTTTCTGTAAAATATTGCTGTTGTGCCTGCCAAACATTCTCATCGGTAAATACAACGAGTTTATCCGCTTTTTCGATTTTCTCTTTTAAAGCATCGCAAGCGGAACGTAAAATTCCGCTTCCGATGAACACTTCGTAGGAATGGCTTTTTGCATTCACTGGAATTCGCATAATTAAAACTCCTTCGCCCATTTACGTACTTCTTCGATTTGCGCTTTCAATTGCGGCAATTGATCGCTATGGAACTGTTCAACAATCGCTTTGGCGATTTCCCATGCGATGACACATTCCGCAACAACGGAGGCAGCCGGCACCGCGCAAGCATCGGAACGTTCCACACTCGCTTTGAATGGTTCTTTCGTTTCAATATCCACACTTTCAAGAGGCTTGTAAAGGGTTGGAATTGGTTTCATGACACCGCGGACGATGATTGGCATTCCGGTAGACATGCCCCCTTCAACGCCCCCTAAACGATTTGTTCTGCGGCTGTAGCCGTGTTCTTCGTCCCAAATAATTTCATCATGCACTTCAGAACCTCTTTTGCGGGCCATTTCAAAACCGATGCCAAACTCCACGCCTTTGAAAGCATTGATGGAAATCATGGCTTGGGCCAATTTGGCATCCAATTTCCGGTCATAATGAACGTAAGACCCAACGCCCGGCGGCATCCCTTCCACAATCACTTCCACAACACCGCCGATGGAATCCCCATCTTTTTTCGCTTCATCGATTGCCTGAACCATTTTCGCTGAAGCTTCCGGATCCACCGTATAGCAAGGATCTTCTTCGACCATTTTACGAATTTCTTCAGCGGTTTTTCCCGCAATTTTTGATGTATCCGCTTTGATTCCGTAAATTTCAGTCACATAACCGACAACGGAAATGCCCAATTCTTTTAATAACGCTTTGGCAACGGATCCGATAGCAACCCGGACAGTTGTTTCTCTTGCGCTGGAACGTTCCAGCACATTGCGCAAATCCCTGTGACCATATTTGATTCCGCCCACCAAATCCGCATGTCCAGGGCGCGGCCTTGTAATTTGGCGCTTGATTTCTGCAGGATCCACATCTTCGGGAAGGGGTTCGATTCCCATAATTTTTGTCCAATGTTTCCAGTCATCATTTTTGACAACCAACGCTACGGGGGAACCTAATGTTTTCCCATGCCGGATGCCGCCTACAATTTCAACTGTGTCCTTTTCGATTTGCATGCGGCGGCCTCGGCCGTGCCCCCCCTGGCGTCGTTTTAAGTCATAATTGATTTGTTCTGCAGTGATCGGCAAAAGGGATGGCAACCCTTCAATAATCGTCGTTAATTGAGGACCGTGGGATTCCCCCGCAGTTAAATATCTCATCAAACACTTTCTCCCTTCAACTCGTTAAAGTATGTATTCTTTAATATAACATAACAGTAATTAAAAAACATGATGAATCGAACAAATTGTATAAAATGACGTTCGAATAAAAGATAATACGCTTTTCGCACAATGTCGAAAAGCGCCCTTTTCACCCTCATTTTTTCCGATAAAAGAACGTATCTTCCACTTCAAAACCATAACGGGCAGGATTGAAAATTTGTTCCGTCGATCCTACAAACAAAATGCCTCCTGGCCGCAAAGAATTGCTGAATTCTTTATAGATATGATCCTTTGCTTCTTCAGTGAAATAAATCATGACATTGCGACAAACAATTAGATCAAAATTTTTATCATATGGGTCACTTAACAAATTGTGCTTTTTAAAAGTTACCGTATTTTTTATTTCATCTTTTACCCTGTAAAATTGGCCTTCCTGAATAAAGTATTTCGATTTGACGTTCGGAGGGACTTCCGCCAAAGAACGCTCAGGATAAACCCCCCGCTTCGCTTTTTGAAGGCAATTTACATCTATATCCGTTGCCAATATTTGAATATAAGATAAAGGCACATGTTGGGAAAGCACCATGGCAATTGTATAAGGTTCTTCCCCCGTCGAGCATGCCGCGCTCCATATTTTCAAGCGCTTATTTTTTTCCAGCAGTTTGGGGAAAATTTTATTTTGAAGGACTTCCCAACGTTTTGAATTTCGATAAAATTCAGAAACATTTATCGTCATCCGATCCAGGAATTCGTTTAATAAATCTCTGTCTTTTTCAACCCCACGCAAAAAATCCACGAAATTGTTGTACCCTTTTTTTTCATAAAGTGAGGTTAATCGACGTTTCATTTGCGCTTCTTTATACAGCGACAAATCGATTCCGGTCAATCTCTTTATTCCTTGAACAAACAGTTCATAGTCATTCATGATTATCGATCCCCTCTAATGACGTACACCTATTATATACAAAATTTTTCTTTTCTGAAATATATAAAAAAATCAAAAAGTGAATTTCCAACGGTGAAAATAATCTTTAACTTATGTTGAATAACACAAACCTTTTTATATCAACTTCATATTAAATGGAAAAGAAGTATAAATAAAAAGCTATCCCGACAGCGAGAGGATTGCTGTGGAATAGCTTAAAGCAACAGAAATAAACGTGGATGATTAAACTAGTTCATCATTAAACCATAATTTGATTTCACGTTCAGCTGATGACGGTGAATCGGAACCGTGAATAACGTTTTCGGAAATTGTCACTGCATAATCACCGCGGATTGTACCTGGTTGAGCTTCTTCAGGTTTCGTAGCTCCCATCATCACGCGAGCCAATTTAATGATATTTTCGCCTTCCCAAACCATTGCAAATACCGGTCCGGAAGTGATGAAGTCAACCAATTCGTTAAAGAATGGCTTCTCTTTATGTTCTTCATAATGTTTTTCAGCCAATTCACGTGGAACATTCATTAATTTAGCTCCGCGCAATACAAATCCACGACGTTCAAAACGGTCGATAATATCTCCGATTACTTGGCGTTTTACACCATCAGGTTTTACCATAAGAAATGTTTTTTCAATTGCCATGTCCTAACAACTCCTTAATTCTCCAAAATAAGGTTTTTGCTCACCGCTAAATATTAACAAATTCAAGCTCAACCTTCAACTATCAATATGGGGTGGGGAATAAATTTTTAAAATTTGCGTTTTCCAATAAATAATGCGATTTCTTTCAGTTTTTTCTTTGCCGGATTATCAGGCAAATTCTCAACTTCTTTCATCGCTTTTTTCAAATAGCGGTCGCTTATTTCCAGCGCTTTTTTGATGGAATCCGATTTGCGGACGATTTGAAGCATTTCCAGCCGTTCCGCTTCCGTGACCTTCCCTTTGGAAGCCCGCTCAATAAATCGGGTGATTTTCGGATGATCTTTCATAAGCAAAATCGGCAACGTAATGTTTCCTTGCAATAAATCGCTGCCTGCCGGTTTGCCCAGCTGCTTATCCGTCGATATGAAATCCAGCACGTCATCCACGATCTGATAACTCATGCCGACATAATAGCCGAATCTTTTTAATCGCTGTGTATTCAAAGGATCCACATTTGCGACAACCGCTCCCACTTCACAGCTCGATTCTATGAGGATGGCGGTTTTTCGTTTAATGCGGCGGAAATAGTCCTTCAAATTTTGGTTCGTACGATATTTATCTTCAATTTGGATAATTTCTCCATTGCATATTTCCACCATTGTTCTGGCCAGTATTTGATGCGCCTTCGGGTCTTCGATATGGGATACATATTGGATGGCCCGTCCAAAAATAAAGTTTCCCGTGAGCATTGCGACCCGGTTATTCCACTGGGAACGGACGGTTGGACGCCCCCGTCTCATGTCGGAATGGTCAATGACATCATCGTGAACAAGGGAACCCATATGGATCAATTCAAGAGGCACAGCAGCGTACTTCATTCGTTCAATATTATATTGACCAAATTTTGCACTCATTAAAACAAAAAGTGGGCGAATTCTTTTACCGCCCGCACGTAATAGATGGAGAGAGGCGTCGTTTAATACATGCGACGTTGAGTTGAGAGCTTTTTCCAATTCTGCTTCGATGATATCTATATCCGGTTTGAAATCGGAATAGAGCATTTTTAATTTCATCTTTTCCACTCGTTAACCTCTCCCTAAATTCCTTTTTTGTATCCCATGTGCATTGCTGCCGCACCACCGCTATAGCTTTTATATGTGACATTGACAAATCCGGCTTCTTTAAACATTTGGGCCAGTTTTTTCATGCCAGGGAAAGCGCTCGCAGATTCTTGCAGCCACGAATATTCTTCATAACTCTTCGCAAAAATTTTTCCGAATAGCGGCATGATGTATCGAAAATAGAAACGGAACAATTGTTTATAAACCGGAATTTCCGGCTGTGATGTATCCAAACAAACGACCATTCCGCCAGGCTTTAATACGCGATGCATCTCTCTTAATACTTGCATATAATCCGGAACATTCCGTAATCCGAATCCAATCGTAACATAGTCGAAAGTATTATCTTCGAATGGGAGTTCCATCGCATTGCCATGGATCAGCTCCACTTGAGGATAAGGTTTCACCTTTTCCTCTCCAATTTTCAACATATTTTTACTAAAATCGAGTCCTATTACAACGCCGCTTTCCCCTGTCGCCTTTGCCAGCGCAATCGTCCAATCGGCTGTACCGCAACATACATCCAGACATTTCGAACCTGGCTTGACTTTCATTCGTTTCATAATATCTTTACGCCATCTGACATGAAGATTGAAACTGATCACCGAATTCATTTTATCGTAATTTTGATAAATTTTTTCAAAGACTTCATGGACACGTTGCTCTTTGGATTTTGCCATTTTTTTCATTACCTTTCTTAACTCTCTCTAATCAACCGTTCTGCAATGTATTGTTTCAATTCAGCTTTCATAGAAGAGGTACGTAACAATTCTCGCAATTGGTCAACAAGCACTTCGATTCTATGTTGAAGATACTTTTCGAAATTTAAAGAATCATCAGGTCCAACGCTTTCCTTCATTTTTTGTAAAAAACGTGAGCTATTACCTTTTCTATAGTTTAATAGTTCATTTTGCAATCGAAGAATCAATAAATTGTTCTGCATAATCTTTGAATATTGATTGAAATTGTATATTTGGTAAAACCTGTTAATACATTCTGATTCGATTACAGATAAGCTGTCAAACCAATCGTCGATGGCATAATTGGTCGGTTCATATACCCGCACTTCATGTTCCGATCTGATTATAACGCTTTCAGAAAGTTGACGGATTAATGAAATATTACCGGATTTAGCTAAGATTTCATAATAACGACCACTGTAATAATCGCCAGAAAGCACTGTCAGCTGCTGCTGTTTCGTTGTTGCATCATACTCGTCGACAAGATTATGTTTTGCAAGGGATGCCTGTACTATACCAACCGTAATCACCCCTTGATATATGTCATCATCCCAAGCTTCCCCATCAAAAAACGGCAACAGCAAGTAAAATAATTGATTTTCATCCACCAATGGATTCCCAGTATATTTCACCAATGTTTTATGTTCCACATTTCGATATATATCATTTTTCAATTGTTCAATATGCTTTTCAATGTATGATATATCCATAGGTATTACTCCATTCCACATTCAGGCACTGTCTCCTGCACTTATTACAGTCGTCATACAAAACTGGTTACTTTTTTGATTGGCTTTCAATGATGCCGTGGGCTGTATAAATTTTCGCCTTTCCCCGTATCTTCATGGCGGAAGTATGTTCAGTAAATTGAGCGATCATTACTTCCCCGGCATCCAATTTTTCGGAATGATGAAATTTTGTATCTTCACCACGGGTTAAACCAATTACATGTACGCCATCTTCTTCGGCTTCAATTACGACATAATCGGATTGGTTCATACTTCTCCCTCACATCTCTTTTTCTTTGTTATCATAACATAAACTGGTATGTTAATTAAGACATTTGAATAAATGAAATTACTTCTTGGCGTTTTACAGCATCTTCTTCATAAATTCCCCTTGCGCAAGAAGTGACCGTTTTTGTCCCGGGTTTTTTTAATCCCCTCATCGTCATGCACATATGCTCCGCTTCAATCATGACAAAAACGCCCAGGGGCTCCAATTTTTCCATTAAAATATCCGCAATGGTCGTTGTAATCCGTTCTTGCAATTGAGGTCGATGACTGACCGATTCCACCAATCGTCCTATTTTACTTAAACCTGCCACCCGTCCTTGTTGGGGTATGTATGCAACATGAGCTTTTCCGTAAAATGGAACTAAATGATGTTCACACATTGAATAAAATGGAATATCTTTTACAAGAACAACTTCATCGTGATTTTCATGAAAGACCGTTTCAAACAGACTTCTCGGATCCTCATTCAAACCTTTGAACATTTCTTCATACATTTTTGAAACCCGTTTGGGCGTATCAATGAGTCCTTCACGATTAACGTCTTCTCCTACGGCCTCCAGAATCATTTTTACAGCTTCTTCTATTTTTTTTAAATCAACATTCGACATAAATGTTCCTCCTAAATCGACAAAACACAACACTGTCAAATTGAATCGTAGCACATACAGACGTGAATCGCAAAAGGCTTTTATAAAATTTGAATTTTTTGATGAGTTTTCTTGATCCGGATGTTAAAATTGATTTATCGTTTATTAATATTATAATTAATATGTAAAAAGAGCAGTCATCATATTCATGACGACTGCTCTATGTAATTTTAAAGAAGCTTTTTATTTTACAGCTTCTTTAAGTGCTTTACCTGGTTTGAAAGCTGGAACTTTGCTTGCAGCGATTTCAATTTCTTCTCCTGTTTGTGGATTACGTCCTTTACGTGCAGCACGTTCACGAACTTCGAAGTTTCCAAAACCGATTAATTGCACTTTGTCACCCTTTGCAAGAGTGTCTTGAATTATATCGAATACTGCATCTACTGCTTTAGAAGCATCTTTCTTGGAAAGACCCGCAGCTTCAGCAACAGAGTTCACTAATTCTGTTTTATTCATGCTATTCACCTCCTCTCAAAGGGTTAGAAAAGCTAAATCATGTAAAAAGAGTAACATATTGAAATACGCGGTGCAACTGTATTTATGCATGTTTGTCCAAGAAAAGTTGTATTTTTTAAACATTAGACAACGAAAAGGACTTTTCGTCTACTTGACAAAAAGTCCTTTATAACATTCCATTATTTTTATTATTTCACATTTTTTAAATAATAAACGTGATGAGTCCTTTTTCTCCTTCATTCACCATTCTTTCAATTGTTTGGCGCATTCTCTTCTTCGCGCTTGGCGGAACAGCATTCATCTTATAACGGATGCTTTCCGTCAACACTTCATGAAGGGGCGTGCCAAATAATGGAGTTTGCCATAATGCTTCGCGATCGTGCTTATAAGCATATTGCAGATCTTTTAGAAGCTGCTGGCTATGGAACTCCGATCCAATCAAAGGCGAGAATTCAGACTCCATATCGACGCGGATAATGTGGTATGAAGGGGCTTTCGCCTTCATCCGGACGCCGTAGAAATTATTTTGTTTGATAATTTCCGGCTCGCTCGGTTCAAACTCTTCCATTGTCGGAAGCGTTACGCCATAACCATTCACCGTCGCTTCTTCAATCGCCTCGCGGAAGCGTTTTTGGGCTTTTTTCGCCTCCTGTGCCTCTTTGATGAAGAGCAGCCAATCTTTTTTCGTGTCGATCGGTGCATCCAAAAATTCATTGCATACCGCTTTGTAAATTTCCGGTTTCAATGTAATGCGCACCGTAGCCACACCGATTCCGGCATCGACTTTTTCGATATCGCAACTTTCGATAAAATCGATGTCCCTTAATTCTTCCACCGCTTTATGAACATCCCGGATTTTTGTGACAGAATTAAGGACGTTTCCAACCGCATCCGAAAGTGTCGCATTGACATGATGGGAAGGTTCTAAAACGTCCAGCCAATCAGGCTTTTCCACTTCAATATCTTCCACAGGGAATTCATACAATGCTTCTTCGAGAATATATTCCATGTCATTGATCGACATTTGATCTATGGATGTGGCAATGACCGGCACATTGTATTTGGCGATCAATTCATTGCGCAATCTTTGCGTATTTTGGTTGTTCGGATATTGGCTGTTTAAAATGATGACAAATGGTTTACCGATTTCCTGCAGTTGTTCAACAATTTGTTCTTCCGCCACTTGCGCAGCTTCCCGGGCAATACCGTTCACTGTACCGTCTGTTGTTACAACTACCCCGATGTTGGCATGATCCCGAATCACCTTATCGGTTCCGATGCGTGCCGCTTCCTGGAACGGAATGGCTTCCGTATTCCACGGGGTGTGTACATATTTTGGACCGTTTTCATCTTCATACCCTTTTACCCCATCAATGACATAACCCACACAATCAGCAAAACGGATGCGGAAAGGTATATCATTTTCCCCAATACAAATTTCCGTTCCATGGGCAGGAACAAATTTCGGTTCCGCCGTCATAATGACAGGACCGGGTGAGCTTTGGGGCAGCTCGTCCAGCGCTCTTTTCCGCTCTTCTTCATCAACGATGTTCGGAAGCACAATGGACTCCATCATTCTTTTCACAAATGTGGATTTTCCAACTCTCACAGGCCCTACAACACCAATATATACATCGCCATTTGTTCTTTCCGCTATTTGTTGAAATATTTGTTCCCCTATTGTAGCTCCTCCTTTACGTACTTCAATCTATGAATTATATATCTAAAATATGAAAAACCTTGCACGAAAAGTCGTACAAGGCTAAAATTTTTTATTTTTTTGTTGGATCATACATAAAGACCGGTTCATTGTCCTCGTTTACCGTGTAAGGCAACGAATAGGCCGGCACAACAGGATAAGCTTCCACCAGGTACATACGGATATCTTCGCCCGGTTTTGGTTTGATGTCATGTTCTTTTAGGAATTGAGCCAAATCGATGGAATAATCCACATAGGCTTTACCTTCCGTAGATGCGACCAATGGCAAGTGGTTGTTCGAGTAAGGGCTCGGAACCGTCAGTTCTTTCGTATACCCCAATTTTTTGTAATCTATCGAATATACGTAGTCGGCAATTTGCTCTTTATACATCATGTATTTGGATGAGAGAAGACGCAGGTTCAGTTCTCTCAACGTCTCTGCAGACCGCAAATCTACCAATTTCACAGTAGGATTGTTTTCCGGATCCCAGATAATATATTGGAAAATGCCGCCTTTTTCATAAGAATTCCCAGGAACATTCGCCAAATATTTTGGCACCAGTTTGGAAAAATCGATCGGATATTTGATAAAGATATCTGTATCCATCTCTTTGTTTTTTATCGGCAATACGCCGGTTTCCGCTTTATATTGATCGACGGCATTCTGCACCGCAATGAGCTGGGCTTCGTCAGGGATTTGATTTTCCACCCGCTCTTCCTGAGGAAACAAACATCCGGATAATAAAAAGGATGTTAATAGCAACATTACCAAGAATATGGGTTTATTTTTCATCGATTTTCACTCCTGAGATTATGATGGCCATGTGAAGATTACTAAAACCATTAATAATGTTCCAATTAAAAAGATGATAAAAGCGATGATTCGAATGAAAAAGGACAACATCTCGTTTTTTACCCATTTGCGGGCTGCACTTAACATGAGAATGGAAATGATCATTGCCAGGATGGAATAAAAGGAAACCCACATGACGTCCATCGGGTGCATGTTCGCCAAAGGACCACGGGCCGCACCGAGCACCAGTTCATTTACATCCATCAGAAACAAGGGATTATTCATTGCGATTCCACCTTTCAAGAAGCAATATGTACACGCAGACACGTACATGCGTTCGTATATAATTCATATGAACGGGTACACTACTCAAACAATTTGAGGTGAATGGTACCCGCCCATAGGTTATCTGTTTTATTGCAAATAATCAATTTCTCTTTTCTTTAAACGGTGCATCAATTCATCTACCGCATCTTTCGGATCCTTGTTTTCAAACAACACTTGATAAAGTGCCGTTGTAATCGGCATGGAAACATCATATTTTTGCGCAAGTTGATAAGCGGCCTTTGTTGTGCGTACCCCTTCGACGACCATGCCCATGTTGTCCAGCACTTCATCCAGTTTCATTCCCTTGCCCAGCATGTTCCCGGCTTTCCAGTTGCGGGAATGGACGCTTGTACAAGTGACTATCAAGTCGCCCATGCCAGTCAATCCGGCAAAGGTGAAAGGATTGCCTCCCATTCGCACGCCTAAACGGGCTATTTCCGCAAGGCCGCGGGTAATTAATGCCGCTTTCGCATTATCCCCATAGTTCAGACCATCCGAAATCCCTGCCGCCAATGCGATGACGTTTTTCAGCGCTCCGCCGAGCTCCACACCGATGACATCCGTATTTGTGTAGACACGGAAATAATGATTCATAAACAAATCCTGTATTTTTTCGGCGGAACGGAGATTGGCGCATGCCGCCGTAATGGTTGTCGGATGATGCAACACCACTTCTTCCGCATGGCTGGGGCCGGAGAGCACCACAATATCTTCGACAACACGGGGATCGAGAGTCTCTTCCAAAATTTCAGAAATGCGCTTAAGCGTATCCGGCTCAATCCCTTTTGACACATGCACAATCAACACTTTTTTGTCCAAATAATTCATGACTTGTCCGGCCACTTCACGGATTGCCTTTGTCGGCACGGCAAAAACAAGGATCTCTCCGTGTTCCACCGCTGATTTTATGTCGCTTGTTGCCGTCAGTTTTTCCGGCAGCTGAATATTCGGCAGATATTTTTCGTTTGTATGCCGCTCGTTGATTTCATTCGCTTGATCCTCGCGATGGCTCCAAATCAACGTATCGTGGCCATTTTCCGTTAAAACCATAGCTAAAGCGGTTCCCCAAGAACCGGCTCCCAATACTGTCACTTTTTTCATCAATATCCCCCACTATTTTACTCACGGGCCCGTGGTATGATACGAATCGGTGTTCCCTCAAAATCAAAGGTTTCACGAATTCGGTTTTCCAAAAATCGAAGGTAAGAAAAATGCATGAGTTCCGGATCGTTGACAAAAGTTACAAATGTTGGCGGCTTCACGGAAACTTGCGTTGTGTAATAAATGCGCAAACGTTTTCCTTTCTCGGTAGGCGCAGGATTTCTTGCAATCGCATCTTCAATGACATCGTTCAAAATGGATGATTGGATGCGCATAGCATGATTCTCACTGACCCGTTTCACCAACGGCAATATTTGATTGAGCCGCTGCTTTGTTTTGGCGGAAACAAAGACGATCGGCGCATAGTCCAAAAATAAGAACTGATCCCGAATGGTTTGGGTATATTCATTCATGGTCTTTTCATTTTTCTCGATGGCATCCCATTTATTGACAACGATGATGATGCCTTTTCCCGCTTCATGGGCATACCCTGCAATTTTCTTATCCTGTTCCTGGATCCCTTCTTCCGCATTTAACACAACAAGCACCACGTCGGAACGTTCGATTGCTCTTAATGCCCTCAACACGGAATATTTTTCGGTGCTCTCATACACCTTGCCTTTTTTCCGCATTCCTGCCGTATCGATGATGACATAGTCTTGTCCATCATACGTATAAGGTGTATCGACTGCATCCCGGGTTGTACCGGCAATATCGCTTACAATCACTCTTTCTTCGCCTAAAATGGCGTTGACGAGCGAAGATTTCCCTACGTTCGGTCTTCCAATCAGTGAAAACTTAATGACATCATCCGCATAGTCATCTTCATACTCTTTCGGAAAATGCTTCGCACACTCATCCAATAAATCCCCAATTCCAAGTCCATGGGAACCGGAGATTGGAATCGGATCGCCGAATCCTAAGGAATAGAAATCATAAATCAATTCCCGCATATCCGGATTGTCGATTTTGTTTACGGCAAGAACGACCGGTTTATTCGTTTTATACAGCATTTTCGCTACTTGCTCATCCTGCAAAGTAACCCCTTCCCGGCCGTTTGTCATAAAGATGATGACATCGGCCTCTTCCATGGCAATCTGGGCTTGGGCGCGTATATGCTCCAATAGAGGTTCATCGCCCAAATCGATTCCCCCTGTATCAATAATGTTGAATTCATGATTCAACCATTCTGCCGAACTGTAGATGCGATCACGGGTTACTCCAGGAACATCTTCCACAATGGAAATTCTTTCCCCCACTATCCGATTAAAGATGGTGGATTTTCCTACATTTGGACGACCTACGATGGCGATTACTGGTTTTGTCATCTGTCCTTCATCCTTCCAAATTCTTATCTTCTGTATTATACACGAAATCTCATGGTTTATCATATTTTGACATATATGGACATAAAAAAAGCGCACTCCTAAAAGCACGCATTTTTTTATGATGATTATTGTTCTTTCAGTTTTTTCAATTGATCACCAATAACGTCGCTGATGGAGAATCCCGTCGCCTCCTCAGGCAATTGATAATCAAATTCCTCTTGTTCCTTAGGGGTTTCTTCAAGCGCTTTGATGCTTAGAGATAAACGTTTTTCCTGCTCGTTCACATCCAGCACTTTCACTTGAACTTCTTGGCCTTCTTTCAATACTTCGTGTGGCGTATTGATATGTTTCTGAGAAATTTGCGAGATGTGGACTAATCCTTCAACCCCCGGGAACACTTCAACAAAGGCACCGAAAGATACCAAACGTTTCACCGTGCCTGTCAACACTTGGCCTTTTGAAACGCGTCCGCTGATGTTTTCCCATGGTCCAGGCAATGTATCTTTGATGGACAAGGAAATTCTTTCATTGGCAGGATCTACGGACAATACTTTCACTTTCACTTCTTGCCCTTCTTGAAGAACGGTACTGATATCTTCCACATGTTCGTGGGCGACTTGTGAAATGTGAACAAGTCCATCCACTCCGCCGATATCGACGAAAGCGCCGAATGGAGCCAAACGTTGAACTTTTCCTGTTAAAATGTCTCCCGCTTTTAAACTTTCCAGCAATTGTTTCTTTTCATTCGCTTTTTCTTCTTCCACCACCGCACGATGGGATAAAATCAAGCGTCCTTTTTCTTTATCCAATTCCGTAATTTTGAATTTCAATGTTTTTCCTTTGTATCCTTCAAAGTCTTCAACGAAATAATCTTCCACCAAAGATGCCGGTACAAAACCGCGTACTCCCAAATCAACGACTAAACCGCCTTTGACCACATCTTTTACTTCCGCTTCAAAAACTTCCCCTTTTTTATAAAGTTCTTCTAATTTATCCCAAGCTTTTAAAGCATCTACTTTGCGTTTGGAAAGTACAAAGTTTTCATCTTCAATTTTCGTGATCATTAATTCCAGCTCATCACCGACAGATACCACGTCGGATGCTTTTTCCACATGCAAGCTGGACAGTTCGCTGATTGGCACAATCCCATCAAATGGCGCCCCTTCTATTGTAACAGTCACCGCCTTATCTTCTACTTTGGCAGCAACTCCTTTTACAATGTCTCCTTCATGGAATTCTCGGCCAACTTCTAAGTTCATTTCCTCGGACATATGTAACCCTCCTTCGCATCTTACAATATCTATTTTATTAGAAATTCAATTTAAACACAAAATTTTTTCCTTATAGTTAAAATATTTCCTTTTTTATGAATAAAATACGCAAAAAGATTCACTGATTATGCCATCTTTTCTTTTGCCATACGCAAGATTTCTTCAGCCACTTCTTCGATGGACAAGTGGGTCGTATCCAAAAAGATGGCATCTTCCGCTTGTACCAACGGAGAGATTTCCCGTTCCATGTCCTGCTGATCGCGCAGGGCGATTTCTTCCTTCAGCTTTTCAAAGTCGGATGGGATGCCTCTTTTTTCATTATCTAGCAGTCTGCGTTTCGCCCTTTCCTCAACAGATGCGGACATGAAGATTTTCAACTCCGCATCTTTTAAGACATGGGTTCCGATATCTCGTCCATCCATGACAACCGCCCCGTCTTTGGCCAGCTGTTTTTGTTTTGCGACAAGAATTTCGCGAACTTTCCCGAGGGCAGCCACTTGCGGAACATTTGCGGTTACCTCGTTGGAACGGATTTTTTTTGTGACATCTTCTCCATCGACAAATACAAGTTGTCCATTAGGGGACGGCTTCAATTCAATCTCTGTTCTCAATAACATTTCTTCAAGATTTTTTTCATCATCTAATTTTATGTTTTCTTTTAGCGCTTTATACGTTACGGCGCGATACATCGCTCCAGTATCAATGTAAGTGAAGCCCAATTGTTCAGCCACGATTTTGGCTATGGTGCTTTTTCCTGCGCCTGCAGGGCCATCAATCGCAATTTGAATATTTTTTTTCATGTCCAATCCTACTTTCCTCCAACATTGTTGTTAAAATGTTTGCTGATTATTTTTCCATAAAAAAGCCCTCCAATAAAATGAGCTTATTGGAGGTTTGACATCTCCTTCATGATCAACACTTGCCGTTCGAAGCAGAACCGAAGAATCAATTGTTGATCGTTTTCATCGATATTGATGAATTGGAAAGATGCAAGCTGTTCATCATTGTTTTTAAATATTTGAACCACTTTCGCATCCGTCTGAATATATTGTATCTCACCATTTTTAAATGGTAAAACAATTGTTAATGTGACCGTATTTCCTTCTGCGAATGGCGGAACAGATTGCAGTTTTACAGCAATTCCACCGGCGCTGATATCCTTTGTCACGTATGGATGAAATTGACCGTTGTATTCTACGGAAACGTCCACTGAAGTTCTGACCCGGACAAATCTCCTTCTTTCAATCTTTTTGATTTCCTTTCTGGGAGGGCATGAAAGTAAAATCGTAGGCAACTGGTCCATTTTTTCGCCGATCACTTTCGTCGGAAATGTGTAGATGACTTTATCTTCGCCTTGAAATATTGCACGATAATCAGTGTTCTTCCTTAAGCAGCAGGTTTTATTCGTCTGCATTCCCACCGGTTGAGATACATAAAGCACATTGTCTTGTCTGTCCACCACTTTGCATTTGACACTTTCAACCGTTTCCGATGAATTGGATTCCAATGTAATAAACATCCCCATTTTAATTTCCATTTTGACCCGCCTCGCACAATAATTGTATTTATATTATTGCACGAAAGAATCGGAATTTCTAGAGTGTTTAAATAATTATGGCAATTGCTCCACTTTGAGGACATCATGGTTTTCCGTATCTACAACAACCCGGTACGTTTGATTGATGTCATCTTCAAAACGGGCAATCACTTCATAGCATAATCTTAACTGATACGCTTCGTTTTCCGTATAAATGAATCGTTCTTCCTCCACCACTGTATTTGGGCGGAAAAATTTCTTCCAGTCAATCGGAACTACCGGCTGATTGTCATTGATGTTTTCTCTTTGTACATATTCCATTGCATTCAAACCTAACAGCTCTCCACTGTCCTTCGATACTTTCAACTGTATACCGTCCGGATATACCAGGGCATTGTGTTTTCCTGCCACCCGCGCAAGATGGACATGCCAAGCTTCATGGTTTTCCCGCATTTCGATAATCTCCAAATCATCATAACCGGCCCGTTCAATAAATTGCTTTGTCAATTCCTTCACTTTTTCCTGTGTAATATTCCGGTCCGGCTGTACCGGGCGTTCGGATAAGAAGGATATCAAATGGCCGCCTTTGACTGTAATATCCGCATATCCTACCCTGCTTCCTTTGACAAATTGAATATGGTAAAAGGGATATGGCGCATCTTCTTTGCTCTTTGAAACGGTATATGTCGCATCTTTGATCCCCGGCACAAGCTTTTCTAAAACTTGAATGGCTTCATCCTTCGTGATTTCACGATCTCGTATGTGTTTCAAATCCCGTTTCTTCAACCAATCGGATTCGCTGGTTGTTAACGGGAAATCCTTTTCCGAATATGTTTTCAAGTTTGAAGCCAGATTTTTAAAAGGCGATTCTTCCAGATCGGTTTTCGCCACTTGCTTCCATTTTTCAAAATCACCGTCATTTTCATAAAAATGGGCTGTTGCAAGGGACCATTCATTTGTCAATTGTTCCAAATTGTTATGAACCACCGTCATCTTCTTTTGCCAAGATTCGTAATCGCCGTTGGTTGAAGCTCTTTTTGCTTCATCCCCGATTTTTCCGATATAACGGAGCCATTGATTCGCTACATCCGGATTCAACGGCAAATTACTAATGGATGTACGCAATTCATTGCTTGTCCGCCAAATGTTGTCCAATTCGTTTTGTAATGCTTTTTCATCCTGGAATAGCAGTGATTGTGCCACGGAACGCTGCAAATAGGATAATTTTTCGCTGGCATTGGATAAAGAATTGGTGTATTGCGCGTGAATTTCTTTTTTCAATTGTTGATTGTCTGAACGGACTTCATAAGCATACAGCCCTAATGCCAACATAGCAATGGAAAGTAAGTATACTAGACTTTTCATATTGTCGCTCCTTTAATAGCAGAAAATATGTTGACCGATTTGTTTAATTTGAGGTCTTGACCAAATCCATTTGCTTGTCGCTGTATTCGGATTGAAATAATATAGTGCATTTTCCGATGGATCCCATCCACTCATGGCATCAAGAACTGCCTGTTTCGCCCTTTCATTCGGCGTCAACCAAATTTGTCCATCTGCCACGGCTGTAAATGCACCTGGTTGGAAAATGATTTCCGAAATCGTATTAGGAAAATCAGGCGACTCAAGCCGGTTTAAAATAACTGCCGCCACTGCCACTTGTCCTTCATAAGGTTCTCCCCTCGCTTCTCCATAAACAGCGTTCGCCATCAGCTGCAAATCTTGCTCCGTAAATTTGGATGGCAACTGGTAGCTTTTGCTTCCCGACGAACCAGCTTTCCCTTTTTTCACTTGTTGATCAAGAGGAATACCTCCATAATAAGTAAACTCTCTTCCCGCGTTAATTTGCGCATGCACCCATTCCCGGTCAAAATCGCTGTTGTTCGCAAGCACCCTTTTTGTTTCCGCGCCGGCAATCCCATCCACTTTCAAGCCATAGCTTTCCTGGAAGTTTCGCAATGCCCAGTAAGTGCCGTATCCGAACTTTCCATCAATTTTTCCATGATAGAACCCCAAATATTGCAGTCGTGCTTGCAATTCGATCACATCGTCGCCAAAGGCACCCCGTTCAATGACCTGATTCGAAAAGGCGAAAGATTCTTCCGGCTTGATGAGCGTAATCGTGCCGGTTGCCGCAACCAGATACAGCAATGCAATCAATATATTTCTGAACATCTCCTTCACTCCTTTTTTCATAGCATGTTAAGTTTGGAACCAATTATGCACTGATCAACGAAAAAATGGTCGAATCTCCAAGCGAAACGACCATTCAGCCATTATTATGTTCAATGAACAAATTTTTATTGTTGATTTCGTAAAATAAAAAAATGGCCCAAAAGGAGTTGTTCCTTTCAGACCATGACTAAATCTTATTTTGTTCCACAAGATGTTTGATTAAATGCTCATGTGCCAATTTCACTTTCCTTAAAGCAAACCACCATAAAAAAAGCATGAATGGGGCCATCAAATAAAGCCAATAATCTTCAAACATTAAAATAGAATTATAGATGAAATGCAAAAATAATGGAGCCGCAATGGAAAGAGCCAAATATTCCTTCGAACGGTCATTCTTTGTAAATTTGCTTTTTCCGAAATAATAGCCCATCACCACACCGAATAAAGCATGGCTTGAAACTGGCAATAATGCGCGCATAAAGGCGGTTTCAATGCCAAATGTCAACAAATAAAGAATATTCTCCAGTGTAGCAAACCCTAAAGAAGCAGCTGCTCCATACAGAATTCCATCATATGGATCGTCAAATTCCACATGGCGATAAATAAAAGCAAAAATAATGAACCACTTGAAAAATTCTTCCAATGCGCTCGAGAATAGGACATCGAGGAGAAAAGAATTTGTAATGATTTCTTCTTCCTGCATGACATACTGAATGAACATGATTGGAAAAGTGATCAATAATCCGAAAATGAATGTTCGGAGAAGTGTTTTTCGGGGTTCGGTCGCCATTTGATTTCGCAAGTAAAAATAGCTGAATAACGCACATCCTGGAGCAATCGCTGCAGAGAGTAGAATAAACAATATCGACGCTCCCTTCCTTATTAATAATATTTTATAGTATTACTCTAGGTTTTTAAAGGTTGGGAACTGAATTTTTCCGGCAATAAAAAAAGCGGCGCTGTATATGTCGCCAACCTTGCTGGAGCAATGTCGAAGAAATATAACCATATTAAAGCGGGCTGTCCCGAACATTTTATACTTTCAGGACAGCCCTTTTTCCGTAATGTCTTCCTTTAGTTGCTTTGTTTCATTTCAATGGCTTTTGCAATAAACGCCCCATGGAATTTTCCATTTTCAATGAAAATTTCGTTGGCATTGTTGCCGGCAGCGAGAACTCCTGCAATGAACAAATTCTCCACATTGGATTCCATTGTTTCAGGGTCATATGTAGGACGGCCGGTTTCATCATCAATGGTTACACCCATTTTCCGGATGAAATCATGATCCGGATGATAGCCGGTCATGGCGAACACAAAATCATTTTTGATGACTTCTTCTTTGCCGTCGATATCCAGTACAACTTCCTTCTCCCGAATCTCTTTCACCATTGTGTTGAAATGCATCACCACTTCGCCATTTCGGATGAGGGATTGGAATTCCGGCAAAATCCATGGCTTGATGCTCGGAGAATAATCACTGCCGCGGTATGCAACGGTTACACGGGCACCTGCCTTATGCAATTCCAACGTCGCATCGACCGCTGAGTTTTTCCCTCCGACGACCAACACATCCGTATCAAAGAAAGGATGGGCTTCTTTAAAATAATGGAAAACCTTTGGCAAATCTTCTCCGGGTACGTTCATATAGTTCGGATGATCATAATAACCGGTTGCCAAAATGACATAAGGTGTTTCATATTGGGCCTTATCGGAAGTCACAATAAAGAATCCGTCCGGACGTTTTTCCACAGAAAGCACTTTTTCGAAGCGGTTTACATGAATGTTTTTCAGTTTCACCACTTCACGATAATAAACAAGGGCCTGATTTCTGCTTGGTTTCCGTTGTTCCACTATAAACGGAACATCGCCAATGGCCAATTTTTCGCTTGTGGAGAAAAAAGTTTGGTGAGTTGGATAATGATAGAGGGCGTTTACCACATTCCCTTTTTCTATAACAATTGGTTTCAACCCGATATTTTGGAGTTCAATCGCTGCCGATAAACCACATGGGCCTCCTCCAACAATAATTGCATCTGCTTTTTGCATTTGTTCACAACTCCTTAATTTGACAAACTACTACCTTATTATAACGCGGAATTTCAACCCTTTGGTCAGAATGTGCGCCGAAAGTTTAAGTCAATTATGTGACATTCGGGTTTTGCCCCTAAACGTAAAGGGAACATCGTCGTCCCATAGCCGTTGCTGATGAGGGTATACTTGCCTTCATCGTCGGAAAAAGCGCCTTGCGGGTAAATTCCGAAAGGGCCCAACCGAATTTGGCCACCATGAAAATGTCCAGCCAGATAAATGTCCGCATGATAGTTTCCGATTTTAGAAAACAGGATCGGATTATGGGATACAAATATGACCGTATCTTGCGGGTCACACTTTTCGAAAGCTTTTTCAGGACTGGCTTTGCGTGAAGAAACATCATCCACCGCGCTCAACCAGCATCTGTTCACCATATTCGGCAGCAGTATCGCATCATTCTCAACAATTTTTACACCCGTCTCTTGAAAAATTCCCCTCAAACGCTCTTCGCCCACTTCCCGATCGTTGTTCCCCCAAACAAAATAAACAGGTCCCAATGTTTGCAGAAGCCGGAGATTTTGATAAATTTTCGAAATCGGTGTCCTTTTGTCGGCCAAATCCCCGCCAATGATCACCGCATTGATTGGTTCTTTTATGTTTCGTATCATTTTATCGCTGATTAAGCGGGTATGAATATCCGAAATAAAAAAAATCGAATATTTCTCCTCTTCCCCTGTTAAATTGATTTCATGGTGTACAACATTATTTTCAAACGCTTCTTTTACCATAAATGCAAGCAAGCATGAACAGGAGATCAGGACAGCTGTCAACCCAAACATGTACAAGTACCCCTCCCGGTAAAACAAAAAGACGTGGTAAATTCACCATCGTCTTTTCAACAGTAATGTATAATATTTTAACGGATTTTATTCAAATGATAAAACCTTTTCTTTTATTCGGGAATGACAAGCGACTGTCCCGGTGTAATCACATCGGAAGATAAATGATTGGCATTTTTTATTTTTTCGACACCGCTGATCGGATCATTGTAGTATTGCTTGGCAATTCGGAATAATGTTTCATTCGCACTGACAGTATGTATTTTTACTTTTTTCTCTTCAGAAGCAGGCTTTTGCTGTTCTGTATTATTTTCATTTTTCTTAACATCTTTATCATCCGCTGATTTCTCAGGAGCATCGGTTTTTGTTTCCTTCTCTGGCGTTTTTGGTTTGGAATCCGCTTGTTCCTCTTTTTTTGCAGCTTCAGAAGAAGAATCTTCCTTTTTAATTACGTCACTTTTATTTTCTTTCTCTTTGGCGGAAACTTCATTATTTCTTTGCACTTCAACCAGATTCTCATCTTTATCGACAGAAACCTCTTCATCGTTTGGATCCCAAAAACCCCATACATAAATTAATATCGCCAGTGGAATCCCGATCATAATAAGGGTCAAAGTTGTCAGTAATGGCGTTTCTTTCGATTTTTTCTTTCTTTTTTGGCGGCGTTCGCTGCGACTTAATCTTGTTTTTCCATCTTCTATCTCAATCGATTGTCGATGTTCCTCTATCTTTTTTCGATAATCTTTTCCACTCATACAGCACCTCCATTACTTCTGATTTCATTATGACGAAAATGATAAAAAAAGTAAATGAGAGGAAATTTCTATTTTCAAAGAAAAATGTCGTAAAGGAGGAAATTTTAACATTTTCAGTCAGTTCCTAGCAGAATTTGTCGCAGCCGCATCTGCCACGTGGAAGGTGCTGTTGCCGCCTTCGTATCCTGTCTTGGAAGAAGGAATTGCTGATAATCGATGCCGCAATGTTCACAACAATGCTCCGGTTTATCTTTTAATGTTTGCCCAAAATATTCCACAAGTTGTTCCCGGATGCACCGATCGCTTTTCACAATACGCAGCATCTCATCCACCGATCTGTACTTCTCGTTCATCATTTTCCTGAAAATCGATTTAACTTCTTCCAACGGATAGAGGCCCATCCAATAGTGCAGCACACGGAAGGTGGTTTCAGAAATGAATCCATCTTGAATCATTTCTTTTGGATCCACTTTTCGGTTTCTATATTCTTCATACAGCTCCATTTGGGTTTCACTTGGCAAGTCTTCCCCTGCAATAAACCGCGCGACTTCTTCATCCCCTTCACTGTACAACAGAATGGCAATGGCATCTTTTCCATCGCGCCCGGCTCTCCCCACTTCTTGCATATAATCGGCCACATTGGATGGCATTGTATCATGTATGATTTGACGCACATTTTCTTTATGGACCCCCATGCCGAAAGCATTCGTCGCAACAATCCAATCCAATGCTCCTTCAATAAATTGCTGTTGGATAAATTGCCGGTCTTCCGCCTCTTTCCCCCCATGATAGGAAGAAACGGAAATGCCAAGCTGCAATAATTGTGCCGCAATTTCGTCCGTCCTTTTTCTGGACCGGGTATAAATGATGCCTGGGCCCTCTGTCTGCGTCACATGGTCAAGGAGCCATTCCATTTTTTCTTCTCTCGTTTGGAATACTTTTTTCCCAAAACGGATATTGGGACGATCCACCGAATGAATATATTCAAAAGGATCCCTCATCTTTAAAAAACGGCGTATGTCTTCCAGCACTTTTTCCGTCGCCGTTGCCGATAGAGCCAAAATCGGCGGCCGGTCTTCTTTCAACACTTCCCCTATTTTTAAATAATCCGGCCGGAAGTCAAATCCCCATTGGGAAATGCAGTGGGCTTCATCCACTACAATCAATGCCAAATCCAACCGGTTCAACCGCTGGATGATCTGCGGCTGCACCAACATTTCCGGAGATATGAAAATGAAGCGATATCGATGCAGAGTATCCAATACAAGTTTCTTTTCATTTCTGTTTAAAAAGGAATTGATCGCCACTGCCCGCTTTTCGCCGAACTGCTTCATCTGGTCCACCTGGTCTTGCATGAGGGAAAGGAGCGGCGAAATAATTAATACCGGTTTGTTAAATATGTATCCTGGCAACTGATAACATAAAGATTTCCCCATGCCAGTGGGAAGCAAGGCAACGGTATCCCTTCCATCCAATAACTGCCCGATGACCTCTTTTTGGCCGGGGCGAAAGGAAGGATAACCGAAATGGGTTTGCAGAAGCTGTTCTAATTGCATACGTTTTCACCTCTGACAAGTGCCAGGCGCAATTGGAAATACGATAGATGAGGAAGCACTTCACGGAGCACTTTCAGCTTTTTCGTATCGTAATCTTCTGTCGCAACAAGCACTTGTTGTATATCTTCTTTTGAAATAAATTTTTCGATCGGAAACGCCGGATCGTTGATGGCCAATTCAACGATATGATCTTCAATGGTACTTTGTTTCAATTTTCGCATTCGGCAAATTTGCTCGATGGAATATCCCTGTTTGAACAGCAACGCCGTATGATAGGCGGAGCCGGTCAATGGAATATCCGCCCGGATATGTTCCGACATCTGATGCAAATACGGATATTGCAGTCTGTTTGGAAGAATTTCATTCAACCATTGATGAAGACAAGCAACATATAAGATTTGGGCGTCCAATTCAGGCATCTGATATTCCATGCCAAGCTGCTCCCAAGTAAACCCGGGCATTTGATATCCGGTTAAACGTTTTACCACAATTTCTTTTGCCTGTTCCTTGATTTGGACCTTTCCAAGACTTTGGAGAATTTCATCGTACAGGTTATGTCCAAGGAGCCCTGATTTGTAGTCGTTTTTCAAAAGGAAATGCCGTACCCAATGCTGAATTTCTTCATCTTTTTGAATCGGACTGAAGGCCATCACTTTTTCTCTCGCATGGGACAAACTTTGCACGATGAGTGAAAGTCTTGAGAAAAAAAGATGCTCATTTCCCCGATATTGCCATCCATTCAAAGGAAGCGGTTCATATTGCCGAAGGAATTGGATACCCTTTGGCGTTACATGGAAACTGTTGTCTGTTATCTGAATCAATTGGCTTTCAACGAGTTTTTGAATTTCTTCATCGTATTTCTTTCTTGATAATTTTGGGAAAATGCCAAAGTATGGATGCAAATGAAAAATGCCGACATCCTGAATGGTTTGGCCGGAGCGTTTGCCTTTCAATAAATGATATGGGGAAGAAATGGTCCGTTCATTTTCTAAGATTTTTAAAATATCTAAGACTAAATACTGAAATAGCAAATCAGAACCTCCTTTTTATAGTCTTAATGTTGAAAAGTGATATAAACAGTTTTAGAATAATAAAGAAGCTTCAACTAGGTAGCCCGATAGAAAAAAAGGAGAGATTCATTCTATGCCAAAATATACAATTGTAGATAAAGATACATGTATTGCTTGCGGCGCTTGCGGTGCAGCTGCCCCAGACATTTATGATTACGATGATGAAGGCATTGCCTTTGTTATTTTAGATGATAACACGGGGACTGCCGAAGTACCAGAAGATTTGCTGGAAGATATGCAAGACGCTTTTGAAGGTTGTCCGACTGATTCCATCAAAGTGGCAGACGAACCATTCGATGGCGATCCATTGAAATTTGAATAACCAATAAAAAAGGTGCATCGTTTGTGAATGCACCTTCATTTTTTCAGTAAAATGCCGTTACGTATTTTGCTCCCGCATTTTCTTCAATATATACGCCGCAAGGAGCAGGAAGCAGCCAAGCCCAAAAATGGTATAATAAGATACTTCAAAAGATGCGCCAAAAGGCTGAATGGCAAATTTCACAATTAAGCTGAGGGCAAATAAGCCCGCGATCAAAAATCCGAACAGAATGGAGATCGTCCTTTTCTTTTTCTGTTCTTGGAATGCTTCTTTTTTCAATAAAACGACTACGAAGTAAATGAACATCGCCAAGCTGGCTATTAGAAGCAGGCCGGACACGATCAGCGTTCCCGAATAAATCGTTTGATCCTCTTTTTTTATCAGTGGCCCAATCCCACTTACGATCATATACCAACCGAATAGCGTCATTACTATTTCGAGAATGAATTCCGATTGACGCTTCCATGATTCCTTTGGCAAAGAGGCGATGATTTCTTCGGCCAGCTCTTTTGGATTTTTCCCAAACACTTCCTTTGCCGTTTTCCCCTCCTTTTGCGCCTCCAACAAATGATCCAGCATTTCGAGCAGCACTTCTTCCGTTGCCCTTTCATCACGGGAGAGATTTGCCCGGATGTAAACAAGCAAATCTTCGTAATACTTTTGATTTTCCTTTGTCAAAAGCTTTCTCTTCTCATTATTTTGACGTATAAGTTCTTTTACCGTAACTTTCATTTTCTTCACTCCCCCAACAATTTTTCGATGGAACCCGAAAGGATTTTCCACTCTTCCCGTATCTGTCCAAGAACCTCTTTTCCTTTCTGTGTAATGGAATAATATTTTCGGTTCGGACCTGAATCGGATGCCCTCATTTCCCCTATGACGTATCCATTTTTTTGAAGTCGCAACAGTACCGGATATATCGTTCCTTCACTGATATCCAATCCAACTTGCTCCAGCTTTTTTGATAGTTCATAACCGTATACTTCCTCCTGATCAATGATGGCCAGAATACAGCCATCGAGAACGCCTTTTAACAATTGAGTGCGAATGCTCAACCCCTTCACCTCCCTGTTCGGCACCACACTACTTTGTAATGCAAGGTACTTACGTGCAACTATCTTGTAATGCAAAGTATTTATCTTAACTATATTGCAATGCAAAGTAGCTGTCAATAGTTCTTGTTGATTTTTATTCTAAATACTGTTAATATTTTAGTAGTTGGTACTAATAACTGATGTCAAAGGGGTCAATACCATGGATGTATTAAATTTAAAAGATAAAAACATTGTAGTCATGGGCGTTGCCAATGAAAGAAGCATCGCTTGGGGAGCGGCGGAAAAACTTTTGGAAGTTGGAGCAAACGTCATTTTCACTTATCGGAAAGATCGCTCAAAAGCAAAAATAGAAAAACTTTTAGAAAGTCACAAAGACAAAAAAAATGCCGTTATTCAATGTGACGTGAACAGCGATGAATCCATCCAGAATGCGTTCCAACAAATCGGCGAACAATTTGGAGTGATTCATGGCATTGTGCATTCTGTTGCCTTTGCCCATGCGGAAGACTTGAAAAACCGCTTCGTTGAAACAACACGTGAAGGATTCGCTTTTGCGCTGGATACTAGCGCTTATTCATTAATTGCGGTCACAAGAGCGGCCCGTCCATATATGACGGAAGGCGCATCCATTGTCACGATGTCCTATTTGGGGGCAGAACGGGTTCTTGAAGGTTACAACGTGATGGGTGTGGCAAAAGCGGCTTTGGAAGCATCCGTCCGCTATTTGGCTGCTGATTTGGGCAAAGAAGGGATCCGCGTCAATGCGATTTCAGCCGGTGCAATCCGCACACTTGCGGCAAAAGGGGTTCCTAGCTTCAATGAAGCCCTTCATCGTTACGAAGAGGTTTCCCCGTTGAAACGCAATACAAACAAAGAAGAAGTCGGCGATATGACGGTCGTTATGCTCAGCGACATCTCCCGGGGCATCACCGGGGAAACGATTTATGTCGACTCCGGTTACCACATTATGGGGTAATCAATGAAAAAGTAGTACAAACGGTTTGTACTACTTTTTTCATGTCTTATTTTATTTTGACAACCACAACGTCTGCATCTTCCTTCGCGGTCAGGCTGTGCAATTCTTTCGGTTCCATGTGCAATAAAGATTCGCTCGTCAACTCGACTGTTTCATCATTCACCGTAAATGATACGATCCCACTGCGTACAATAATCAACACATCGCAATCGGCAAAATGGTCCGGAATGGATTCGCCGGATTTCAATTGGATATTGAGCACTTGGGCTTTTGACGTTTCAAAAACTTTTCCTGCCTGTTTTTTTCTTTCATTTAGAACATATGGTGTAGAAATGACTTGCACAAAGGATTCCTCCAATCTCTTCTTTTACAATACTTTTCCTTTATTGAAACTTCTCCAATAAGACATCTTTTGTGACAGGGCCAACAATTTTTTCAATCACCGTACCGTCTTCATGAATAATAAAACTTGTTGGAATCGTCATGATTTGATATTTCTTTGAAACTTCCCCACGCTCATCAAGCAAAACAGGAAACTGCAATTGGTACTGGACCGAAAAATCTCTCACATCATCGATTGAAAACTCTTGATCCGTCACATTAATGGCCAATATCTCGATATCGTTCCTTATGGCATATTGATCATAGAATTCATTCAGCTCTTGCATTTCCTCCTTGCAAGGTGGGCACCAACTTGTCCAAAAATTGAGCAGAATTTTCTTTCCTTTTAATTCTGACAATCGGATAGTTTCATTATGAATCGTTTTTAACTGAAAATCCAGTGCTTCAACATTCATCGGCTGATAGGAAGTTTCCAACTCCTCATCATGAGAATGTCCATCCGTTGCATCCAACGGTACAATATCGTGCGGTTCCTCCATCCCTAAATTTTGATATAGAAAATCAATAAACTCGTCTTCTGTAAACATCTCCCCCTCACTTGTCCGTTCTTTGAAAAAGCTCGAATAGATTGTCCAAACCATCGTAGTGACAATCAGCAATAAGAAAAAAATGGATACATTTCTTTTTCCCATAACACCATCCTTTATAGCAATATATGAATCGAAAACATAAAAAAGGAGTTTGCCGTCATGCAAACTCCCCTTACTTTTTTATTGTTTTTGCAATAAATATTGTGCCCTTTGGCTCTCTATCCATTTTCTCATCGTTCTGAACAACATCAATACAAGCACCATCAATAAGATGCCTTTGATGATATTGAACGGCAAAATGCCAAGAACGATGGTTTCCTTCACATCAAAGCTTCCCATTCCCAAGAAATACGTGTACATCGGCAAGAAGGCGACGTAATTTAAAACGCTCATGCCAATCGACATGGAAAATGTTCCTGCAACCAGTCCTAAAATTAACCCTTTGATGGAATTGGTTTTCTTATAAATATAATAAACTGGCAGAATAAATAAGAGACCTGTCGCAAAGTTTGCCATATGTCCCACCGGTACCCCTGTCGGTGCGCCGATAAATAGCCAATTCAAAATATTTTTAATAAGTTCCACCAGAATACCTGCAACCGGCCCCATTGTAATGGCGGCAATCAATGCAGGAACATCGCTGAAATCGATTTCCAAAAATACAGGAAAATACGGAAGCGGGAAATTTAAAAACATCAAAATAAATGAGATGCTTGATAGCATTGCAACTGTTACGAATGATCGCACTTTCATCTTTTTCATTAACACTCTCTCCTCTTTGCTTGTTGATTCAACTCGCAAGAAGAAAGGCATCAGTCGGCTTCGTTACAAATAAAAATCCCTTATGCGAACTTGCATAAGGGAGAAAAGGATACAATTAGAGACAACACATGACTAAAAAGACCATGAAGAAATGCGCGTTGGATATTACAAAAAAATCCAACACCAAGTCTGTCATGTGCAATGACTGTCCATAACGAAAAACGACCGTACCATCTTCTCCCATCCAGACTATACTGTCGGCTTTGGAATCTCACCAAATCCTGCTCAAAATGAGCTCGCGGGCTTAAGAACACGAAGTTCTAACACCGCCGGTCGGGAATTTCACCCTGCCCCGAAGATGAATCATTATTCAATTTAGCCTTATTATATGAGAATACTGAATATTTGTAAAGGAATATGTTCATTGATATGAAAAATGATATGGCATCCTGTTCATGTAACGGTATTTTTTCCGCGTTTCCATGCACCAGTTCCATTCACTTTTATTCATTTTCCAATACCGTATACGGCAATTTATTCGGACCAACCGGGATTGGCAATGGTTTTGAGAAGTCAAATCCTTCCCATTCCGATTGGACAATGTTTTCGAACTGTACCGCCTTGTTGAATCCTGCGGCAGTCAAAAGCATCCCCTCAATCATTTGCATTGCTTCCACTTGATTATAATTGAAAAGATCCAAAGGTTCTTTAAAGGTGATTTTCACCAAATCCTTCTCAACGCTGACCGAATAATCGACATTTGGCAAGATGACCGATTGATAGACATCATTGGTATTCACCTTTAATGCTTCCATCGCCTTTTCGACATTCGGAAAAGTTTCTCTGAAATTTGGCGCCAAAAACGCGGAGCCATCCTCTTGTACATATTTGAAGTAGCTATATTGTGTCGTTTCCTTTGTAATCTGAAGCGAATATTCTTTTCCCACTTCTTTCAATATCTTTGGTTGATGGTTTTGATCGGCAAATTCCACTTCACTATAAGAAGAAAAAGTGTCGGTCAAGGTAGCAAAATAGGTTGAAAGGGCTGCCGATGCAACGTCATATGGATGATTCTCCGGCAAAACATGAATCACTTTTCCATTCTTCTCGGTGATTTCTCCCTCGTAAGGATGATAGTCGATAAAGCCCAATGCCTGTTCGTTTAATCGGGGAGCGTATACTTTGTACATTTCTACTTGCGACGGATCGTTTTTTCCAAAATCTTCGAGTATTTTTTCGTTCGGAATCACAATCGTTACCGGTATGCTGTCCGCATCTTTGCTTGCAAGACCGATTCGGAAAAGGGTGTTCCCTTCCGTTTGATCAGGATATACAGCCGTTCTGTTATCCGTTCCCACCGTCATCACGTTCACGAATTTTTCCTGTTCTTCAAGATTATCCGGGACGCCCAGAATGCCCATGTCCTCTCCGGATGAATCATTCGCAGTCGACGCCTCATCCGCAGTTGAATCTTTTTTCATCAAAGAAGGGATCAGAATTGCGATGAATAATACGGCACAAGCAGCAATCATCCATGGCAACAGATTGATTCTTGGCGATTTTTTTGGAGGCTCTTCTTCAAAAACCCCGTCCTTTTTCAATCGTTCCAACACTTCTTCTTTTGAACGGGTATCATGAATTTTTGGAACTTTGCTCAGCAACTCTTCAATTCGTTCTTCATCCCAATGCTCATGATTCATATTGATTCGCCTCCTTTTTATTTGATAGCAATTCCCTTAGCTGCTTTATGGCACGGTGTTGTGTCGTTTTTACTTTTCCTTCCGTCCAATTGAGTATTGCTGCCGTTTCTGCAATGGACAGTTCCTGAAAATAGCGGAGAATGATCACCAGTTGCTGATCTCCGGTACACTTTTCCAACGCTTCCAACAGATGCCTCAGTTCATCATTCAATTCGATAAAGGCTTCAGGCGATTTTACGGGGGATACAAGCTGCTCCCTCTCCCAATCAAAAGCGGTATATGAACGGGAAGAGCGGACAGCTTTTTTCCTGAAGTAATCAATCGCGACATTTTTCGCAATCGCAAAAAGCCACGTCTTTTCTGAGCTTCTCCCTTGAAACCTTTCATATGACTTCAATACCCGGACATACACTTCATGGGACAAGTCTTCCGCTGTCGATCGATCTTTTACCAAATACACTAAAAATTGGAACACATCCTGATGATATTGATCATACAGTCGATGGAATATGGATTCTTTCAATCCATGCCACCTCCATCCTTATTCATTTTGTCGATTTTTAATCAAAAATGTTACATGAAAGTAAAAATTAATGTGAAAGAGAAAATTTTCGCAAAAAATGTAAAAAAAGAATTCGCTTCTACTCCAGGTAATAGAGTACCATACTTCGATTAAATCGCAAGTAATATTTTCAAACTTTACCTGGAGTATCCACGAATTCTTATCCATTTAACGGCAAATAGAAGGTGAAGGTTGTCCCTTTTCCGACTTCACTATCCACCCTGATATTTCCGTTATGGGCTTCAACAATATTTTTGGCGATGGCAAGACCCAAGCCTGTGCCGACTTTTTTATTGCGCGTTCTCGCCTTATCCGCTTTATAAAAACGTTCAAAGACAAATGGCAGATCTTCTTTGGAAATGCCTTCTCCCGTATCGGCTACTTGGACTTTCAAATAGGACAATTCTTGTTCCAATGATACGGTCACACTGCCGTCTGCAGGTGTGTGGCGGATGGCATTATCAATCAAATTGGTCAATACTTGTTCAATACGGTCTTCATCGATGCTGATCACCGTATCTTCCGGCAATTCTGTATGGAAATTCAAATGGATATAATTTTCCTTCGCCACTTGACTGAACTTTTGCGTAATACGTTCAAAAACAGGATTAATCGGCACCGTTTCTTTCACTAATGTTGTATGGCCGGATTCCATGCGTGCCAGATCGAGCAGGTCGGCAACCAAACGTCCCATACGTTGTGATTCATCATAAATGATTTTTATCATCTCATTCTTTTCTTCTTCCGATTCGACCACACCATCAATGATGGCTTCAGAATATCCTTGCAGCATGGCGATCGGCGTCCTCAATTCGTGGGAAACGTTGGCAATAAAGTCTGAACGCAATTTGTCCAATTTAATTTGTTCCGTCATATCGCGAATCACCGCAATGGCTCCCCTGATCACTTGTCCGCTGCTTTTTAGCGGGCTGATGGTGATTCGGTAATAAGAACCGTCTATTTCCAAGTCCTCTTCCAGCTTATCTTCGAATGTTAATACATGATCTAACATGGCATAAATTTCTTCCGGCAAGAATAAATCTTTATTCATGCCATTTCGGATGAACCATCGCTGCAACAATCGTTCCGCAGGCGGGTTGCTGAGCAAAATGGTTTTATCACGGTTAAACGTAATCACCGCATCGGTCATGGATGTAAGGATGCTGAACAATTGTTCTTTTTCTTGGCTGATCACTTCCAGATGATGTTTCAGCTGACGTCCCATCTGATTGAATGCCACAGCCAACTGTCCGATTTCATCGCTTTGGTTTGTCGGCAGCTGCTCGTCAAAATTTCCTTTTGCAATATCAAAAGCATATTCCCGCATTTTCCGAAGGGGTTGTGTAATCTTTGATGATAAGAAAAAGGCGAAAAACGTTGTCAATACAAAGGCGATTATCGCTGACACAAAGACGATTTTGGTTGTTTGGTTCGTCGTTTGGTGAAGGGCTGAAGGGTTTTGATAAATAAATAAAACACCCTGTACTTCATTCTCAATGGACAACGGATAACCTAATACGAAATAAGACTCCATTTTATCTTCTTCCGTTTGGGAAGGCAAAATCATTTGCCGGATAATCGGTTCGCTGGCCTCAAAGATTTTTTGGAATTCATCCGATTCCAATAAATCCTTTCTTATTTCCTCCTGATTGATTCCAGATTGGTAGCTGGAAAGGACAGTCTGATCATCGAGGGCGATAAAGGCATTTGTATCTTCGTTTAATAAATCATCCAATAAATCGTCGGTAATTTGCTCTATATCCGTATGGGCTACTATGTTGGAGATGGTCGTTGCCGCTTGCTTCAAAGAGCTTTCCGCTTGTTTGATATGGAAATCATCAAGAAATTCAAGCATGGCAACTGTAAAAATAAATAACACAAATGAAACGAGAAGCAATATGGTCGCCCATAGCTTCCCGACAATACTATTCCATATTCTAGTCATTGATGACCTCAAATTTGTAACCAACGCCCCATACGGTTACAATCATTTTCGCCGCTTTATCCGATACGCGGTTCAATTTTTCGCGTAAGCGCTTTATATGCGTATCGACAGTACGCAAATCACCAAAGAAATCATAGTGCCATACTTCTTTTAATAATTGTTCCCGATCAAATACTTTATCCGGCGATTTCGCCAAGAAGTAAAGCAGTTCGTATTCTTTAGGAGTCAAGTTCACTTCTTGTCCATCACAAGTGACGCGATGGGCATCATTATCGATCGTCAAGTGAGGAAATACCACGATATCTCTGGAAGCAGTTGTGTTGGACACTTGGTTCAACGCACTTGAACGCCGTAAAATCGCTTTCACGCGCAACACTACTTCACGTGGACTGAACGGTTTCACGATATAGTCATCCGCACCCAATTCAAAACCTTGCACCCGGTTTGCTTCTTCGCCTTTAGCCGTCAAGAGAATAATCGGTGTAGATTTTTTTTCTCTAAGCTCTTCGCAAACTTGCAATCCGTCTTTTTCAGGCATCATGATATCTAAAATAACACAATGATAATCTTTCTCTAATGCCTTTTTTAGTGCGACTTCCCCGTTCTCCGCCTCATCTACCTCGTATCCTTCCCGTTCAAGATACATCTTTAATAGACGACGAATTCTGTCTTCATCATCCACAACCAAAATAGACACTTTTTCAGACACGATGTTAACCCCTCTCTTTGCTTTATCTACTATACTCATTGTACAATTTTATGAATAAAAATTAAAGACTAATAAAAGAAGGCCTCCCTACTTTTGGGAAGACCTTTCACAATTTATTAATATTTCATCGTTATTTACGTTGATAATAGTTAATAGTTTTATGCATATGAATGGAGTCCTGCAATGACCAGGTTCACAAAGACTAAGTTAAAGATGATGATGGCAAAACCGATTAAGGCAAGCCAGGCTGACTTTCTTCCTTCCCAGCCTTTGGATAAACGCAAGTGGAGATAAGCCGCATAGAACAGCCACGTGATAAGCGCCCAAACTTCTTTTGGATCCCAACCCCAGAATCGGCCCCAAGCGATTTGCGCCCAAATCATGGCAAAGACAAGAGCACCTAAAGAGAAGACAGGGAATCCAATTAAAACCGAGCGGTATCCAATTTCATCCACCAAGTTGATGTTGACTCTTTTTACTAGAGGATGAAGAAGTTCACAAATGCGTTTTCGTGCGATTAACCGGTATAACAAATAAATGATTGTGCCTGCGATGAACGACCAAGTAACGGTTGTCAATTTTTTCGCATTAATGAGTGCCGGCATTTCGATTAAAGGCTCCATCACTCCATCCGTTTTCAAATCATATTCATTCATCCCAAAGATGGCCGGCATGTTATAAACAATATCCGCTTCTTTGCCGGTTTTATCAATATAAGTGAACTCCGCCTCATACCCCATGCTGCGGAATGTAATGGTTACAACGATAAACCCGATGATCACAACACAGCAGTATAAAATGGCTTCAAGCCAAAAACGTTCTTTTGAAGGCGTTTTTGGATCCACTTCTTTCAATAAATAAATCAAACCGGCAACGGCGCTGATGGCAAGGATGGATTGCCCGATTGCCGCTGTTATAACGTGTATCGTCAACCAGTGGCTTTGCAACGATGGCACAAGCGGCGTCACTTCCGTCGGGAACATCGTCGCGTATGAAATGAATAGTATAGCGATTGGCAACGCCACCAACCCAAGAATTTTCACACGATAAATAAAGTAGATTAATATGAACGCTCCAACAAGGAACATTCCAAAGGCTGTTGTAAATTCGAACATATTACTTACAGGAGCATGTCCCGCATAAATCCAGCGGGTAATAAAATAACCGAGCTGGGCAATAAAACCAATGATGGCAACAACAATACCGATTTTGCCCCACTTTTCCGCCCTGCTGGCCGCCCCATCATTTCGCTTGATGGAACCGGCAATAAATACCGTTCCTAAAATATATGCAAAGAATGCGATAAAAAGCAGATTGCCGCTAATATCTATCAAACTCATTTGACATCGTCACCTTCCTTATCCGACTCTCCATTTTCTTCAAGTTGATCTCTATATTTTGGTAAATGGGCATAATCTGTAACAATATCTAAATCTTTTTTGATACTGAACCAGTTTTTATTTGTATGGGCAGCGAGCATAATTGTACCATCTTCCAATTGTTGTACCCAAAGGCGACGATGATTCCAATAAGAACCAATTGCCAAACCAAGCAAGAAAATTGCACCGCCAATAATCAATATTGGAATCGTTACATCTTTTTTGATTGTTAATCCGGAAACATTTCTTGTTTCTACATTTTTAAACGTCATTTTGTATTCATTTTCTCCCGCTTCAACAGGCGGGGCGCCAATTGAAACGAAACTGATTTCCCCTTTTGGTTTATCCGGCGTAGTCATTTTGAACACGAAAGCCGGATTGTTTGGATATTGGGATGCTGTTTGAGGAACCCCATCTTTCATTCCGGAAAAATCAGGATAATAGTTCAATATTTCAACTTTCGTATTTTCTCCTAAAACATATTCTTTATCCGGATCCGTCAAGTCAATCGTCAATGACCCCAGGGATTTTCCAGATTCTTTATGGGTCAATTCGAATGTCATTGTTTTCAATTCATTTTGGCGGAAATCCATTTGATAAATGGAATAGCCGTCATATTTTAACGGGTGGTTTACACGAATGGAATACTCTTTTACCAGTTCCATATTTTCCGTGTCCCCTAAAAGGGCACCTTCTGCCTGTTTATAAAGTTTGACGTTGGTTTGATAGTTTTTCGGGATAGCGGCAACACCTTGTTCAATCTGTGCTCTCGTTGGATCATTATCATATGTTTCCAAAATGAATTGTTCATTTTCCAGGAAATAACCTTCCATTCCCGGTATTGCGCGAACCTCCCCTTCCCGGATCCACATTGCTTCATCTACGTGGAAGCCAGGAACAAAACGCAGCATTACCCCAAAGATAAATATAATGAGCCCCAGGTGATTTATGTATGGGCCAGAACGGGCAAAGCGGTTTTTTTCAGCCAATAAAGCGTTTCCATCCCGACGCACTTTATAACGCAATTGTGTCATTTTCTCGGAAATCAAATCAAGGGTTTTGGATGGATCGCCTTCCGTTACCGGTCCTTGTGCTACGATTCTTTGTTTTTTCATAAAGCTTTCGTGACGCTTAACCCGCTGATTTTTCAACGATTTATAGAGAGGAATCCCTCTGTCGAGACTCGCAACAATGATTGAAATGGCAAGAAGGCCTACTAAAATCTGATACCACCATGAATTAAATATATCCGAAAAACCTAATTCATAATATAATTTCCCGATGGTTCCATAGTTTTGCTCATAGTAAAGCGCTTTTTCCGCTTCCGTTGCCGCTTGGATATTAAATTTTTGAGGGAAAAAAGTTCCAAGGGAAGAAGCGATTAAAGTAATGACAATTAACGAAACGCCGACTTTTACACTGGAAAAGAAGTTCCAGATTTTGTCGATAATGGATTTGTTATACGTCTTTGAGCGGATTGCCGAACCATCATACCGCATATCAAGTATTTTTTGAGCTTTTGCATCTTCTGACAGTGGTCTGCCGCACTTTCCACAAATCTTTGTGCCAAACGGATTTTCATGACCACAAACACATGTGATTTTTTCCATATTTTAAAATACCCCTATTCCGGCTTAATTGACTCCATAAATGATTGTATTTGTTGTTCAGACAATTCACCAGGAGGAATTTTTTTCACTTTTCCATCCGGACTGATCAAATAAGTTGCTGGCAATCGGCCAACATTATAAGCTTGCATCACGCTTTTTGTTTTGTCGATGACCACTGGGAATGTAAGGTCATATTGATCTACGAAATTTTGCACCTCAAATTTTGACTGGGCAATGTTCACGGCCAAAACTTGTACACCTTGATCTTTGAATTGTTGATATTGGCGTTCCATGGCAGGCATTTCTTTTTTGCATGGTTCACACCAAGTTCCCCAGAAATTCAAGAAAACCCCTTGCCCTTTATAATCGGACAAACGATGGGTATTGCCTTCCAAATCCACCAATTCGAAATCCGGTGCCTGATCGCCGTCCGCCAACGCTTCCACTTTTTCTTTCGTTGCCGAGTTGTATATCGTATAAATAATCGCACAAGCCAACACCAGAAGAATGATTCCTCTGATAATCGAACGTTTCTTTTTCTTGTCCATTTCGCAACCTCCCAGCAAAGAGAACATTAAAATCTCTTTCATTATAGCAAATATTTCAAGGACAAATATGAAATGTTTATGAAGGTTATCACTATGGTTGTAGTACTAACCAATTTTTCCTGTTTCTGCAAGAACCCGTAATTGTTTTACTTCATGGGCCGTCAACTCACGATACTCGCCTGCGTTCAACCCTTTTAAATCCAGAAAGGCGAATCGTTCCCGCTTCAATTTTACGACGGGCGTTCCAATCGCTTCAAACATGCGGCGAACTTGCCGGTTGCGCCCCTCATGGATCGTGATTTCACAAATCGACTTATTGGTTTTGCGGTCCGATTTTTTTAATTCCACTTTTGCAGGAGCCGTCATGCCATCCTCAAGCATAATGCCCCTTCGCAATTTTTTTAAATCTTCAAATTTCGGGATTCCTTTTAATCGTGCAATATATGTTTTTTCGATTTTATATTTTGGATGGGTCATTAAGTTGGCGAACTCACCATCATTGGTTAATAATAAAAGACCGGATGTATCATAATCAAGACGGCCAACCGGGAATATCCGTTCCTCGACATTTTTAAAAAAATCCAATACGGTTTTTCTTCCTTTATCGTCGGATACGGTCGATACGACTCCCCTAGGCTTATAGAACAGATAGTATACTTTTTCTTCCCGTTCCACTTTCACGCCATCCACTTCCACCACATCGGACTTTGAAACCTTTGTCCCTAAGGTTGTGACAACCTCCCCGTTCACTTTCACTTTTCCTTCCAAAATCAATTGTTCCGCTTTCCGTCTCGAGGCAATTCCCGCTTGTGCAATTACTTTTTGAAGCCTTTCCATCGATGACTCACCCCTCAATGCTAACTTTTCATTATGAAGATCCTTATCACTGTTGAAAATTATGTCATATTTTGTTCCAATATTAAAGAAAAAGAACTCATTTTGCAAAATGAAAAGCTGTCCGAAATATATGATTAAAATTTCGGACAGCTTTATTCATTCTATTTCAATGTAACTCTAGTTGAATAAATGCTTTCGTTGTTTAGAAACACATGCCAAATACCGAACTCTCGATCTTTATTTCTGGACAGGTGCAATACATTCCTTACTTGGTCCTCTTCTTCATCCGAAATCAGCAGCCGGATCGGTTCTTTAAGTTCGACTGTAATATTGTTTGCTGCTTTATATTTTCCTTTTTTCACAATGGTTTTCACATCATACTCTTTGAACACTTGATTTGCAAGCTGCTTATGTACTTGCCAATCGTTGGCTTCATTCAATGTTACAACAATGATGCGTTCATCGTCCTTTTCAAAATACGTTGCAAGCGTTCTTCCCGCCACTTTTGTATATCCCGTTTTCCCGGCCACCGCCCCGACGTTTTCCCTCAGCAGCCGATGTTTGTTCAGCCAAGTGGTTCCATTTTTTGTATTGCTTTTATATTGAATCGTGGAAGCAATTCTATAAAAATCTTCGTTTTCCAAAGCGATTCGGAGCATTTGGGCTGTGTCATAGGCGCTTGAGAGATGCAGATCGTGATGCAAGCCGGATGGATTTGTAAAATAGGTTTCATTCAAATGGTAATACATCGCTTTTTCGTTCATTAAATCGACAAATCCCTGAACGGATCCGCCTGCATGTTCCGCCAAAGCATAGGCCGCGTCATTTCCGGAACGGAGCATCAGTCCATATAACAATGTTTCCACCGGCACAACTTCTCCCGGCTCCAAATAAATGGACGATCCTTCACTCATGGCTGCTTCCCGGGAGATGACAACTTCGTCATCCAAATTGCTGTTTTCAATGGCAATCAGGGCCGTCCAAATTTTTGTAAGGCTTGCAATCGGCATTCTCACATGTTCATTGCTTCCAATCAATGTTCTTCCGGTATCTGCATCAATTACTACATAAGAAGCTTTCGCCACTTGTTGAAACAAAAAATAGAACGTCAATGAAACAGCAAAAGCGGTCATCAACTTTGCTAATTTCACTCAGCCACTCCTTTATTGATTTTCATTTTGAAATACTTCCTGGAATTTTGTCATGAAGAGATCCGTATGCTCATTTTCATCTTCCATATTTCCTTCAGGCAATGGAGGAAGTTCTGAAAGCTCGGATATGCCAAAGTAATTTAAAAACTCCTTTGTCGTTCCGTAAAGAATTGCGCGTCCTGTCCCTTCTGCCCGTCCGACTTCCCGGATGAGTCCGCGGGAAATCAGGGTCTGGATAGGGCGTTCGCTTTTTACACCGCGCAAGTCTTCGATTTCCGCCCTTGTAATCGGCTGTTTGTAGGCGATGATGGCCAAAACTTCCAATGATGCGGTTGACAATACACTACTGTTCGGATTTTCGACCAATTTTTTGATTGTGTTTGCCAATTCTGGTTTTGTTGTTAATAAGTATGTATCCGCCAATTGTTTAATGGTAAGGCCCGATGCAGCATTATTTTCATAGTGGGTTTTTAATTCGCTCAGCCCCGCTTCTATATCCACTTCTCCCACATCCAATAAATCCGCCAGTTGTTTGACCGTCAATCCTTCGTCTCCTACTACGAACAATAATGCTTCAATCCTGCTCATCAAAATCTTCGAGTTCACCTGTCAGTTCCTCCTTCTGCAGTATCACGGTCAAATCTTCAAAGTTATTTTCCTGTTCGACAAAAACGATTTGTCGTTTCATCAGTTCCAACAAGGATAAGAAGGTTACAATGATAGTTGCTTTATCTTCGTATGGGAAAAGTTCAAAGAAGCTGGATTTGCCTCCCCTTTTTTTCAATATTTCCACCACTTTGAACATTTGGTCCTTTACCGGAATTTCCTGTTTCTTCACCGTTGTTTTCAACGGTTTCCGCAATTGTTTTCTCCTTAGCATTTTTTGAAAAGCGTAAAGCAGATCGTAAACATTGACTTCCGCATTGAACAATGCAAGCTGCTCATCCGGCATATATGGGGAAAGGTCGCTTGGCGGTTTCGTAAAGTTTTCCGGCCGGTTTTCCTCCATCTGTCTCAATTGGGTGGCCGCTTCTTTAAACTTTTTATATTCAATCAGCTTTAATACCAATTCTTCCCTAGGGTCCGGTTCATCCAACTCAAATTCCGCCTCCTCCATTTCCCCTTCATGGATCGGAAGCAGCATTCGGCTCTTGATTGCGAGGAGTGTGGCTGCCATCACCAAATATTCGCTGGCTTCTTCCAGCTCCAACACTTTCATTGCCCGGACATGCTCCATATATTGGGCGGTCAATTCCGCCATCGGTATATCATATATATCAATTTCCAAACGCTGAATTAAGTGCAATAATAAATCAAGCGGACCTTGAAAAGCATCCAATTTTACTTCATACATATGTCACACACCTTGAATTCTTTATAAATGAATTTAGAAAGGGGATTACTGGCCATGCACCCTTTATTTCATCCGTCATTTATCGATTTTTGCGCATATTTCAATGGTAATCAAGATTATTTTGAATGTCACGAAGTTTTAGAGGATTATTGGAAGACCATCGCACCTGGAAATAAAGCGCATCCCCTCGTTGGATATATCCAAATGGCCACCGGATTGTACCATTGGCGCAGAAATAATTGGGAAGGCGCATCCAGAATCATGAGAAAGGCTTATGAAAAGTTCTTGTCCAATCCAAACCATCCATTTTTTGATTATATCGATTTTCGGCAATTATGTAATGATTGTTTGAAAACAATTGCGGCGATCGAAAACAAACAGCCATTTCAACCTTTTTCAATCAAAGTGACAAACACGGTTTTGGAAGAGCGAATCAATGAAAAAATTGAATCCCTTCCCGTGTTGTCCACGAAGTATCTTCTTCATAAGCATATGCTGCGCGATCGTTCAGATATTCTCAGAAAGAGGGAAGAAAAAAGAAATGAGGCTGGGACATAACTAATAAAGTGAACGAGCTGCAAAAAAATTTTTTGTAAAAAATTGATATCACAGAAAATTGATTGGAGTGACGGGGCGACTCCTGCGGGAACAGCCCGAGTCTCGAGACCCCGCAGGAGCGAAGGTTTGAGCTCCGAGGAGGCTCGAGCCGGGCCCGCGGAAAGCGTCCCCGGAACGGAAATCAATTTTCTTCAATTATCAAAAAAACACCATTTTTCTCCCGTGAGAAAATGGTGTTTTTTATCTTTTGTCCCAGCCTCTCTTTTATGCTATATAAGCATTTATTAACGAAAGGTTCTGTTTCTTCGCATGCTTTAATTTCCGTAAATTTTCCGGAATCGATGAGTTCCTTCAGCATTTTCTTCGCGATTCCTTCACCGCGGTAGGAAGGAACGACCGTGATATGTTGGACCGTCGCAACAGAATCTTCCACCACAACCCCAACAATACCAACATACTCGTCATTATTTTTCCATAAATATAATTGCCAATTGTCTTCTTGTTCGTAGGACTGCATTGTTTCCATCAGCTTTTTGACATCCTTCTGCTGCGGCATAAACGAAAGTAATCCCATCGCTATTTTTTCGAGTGATTTTTTATAACGAACTAACATAGTACATTCCCTCGTTTTCTTATCGCATACAACATTCTATATTATCGTACACGATTTCAATTCAAGAATCAAATTTCATCCAATTATTGCCAAATCGCAACAAGTCAATCGAGTCTTGGAATTAAGAAAAAAATGTAAAACAATGCCCATATTAAACAAAAAGCAATGAGGATTCCTAGCAATTTCCATCTTGAAATTTTCACAGTTGATTCACCTTATTTAATTGATATTCCATATCGTTTAAGATGAGATCGTCGTAACTTTCTCTGCGAATGGCCAATTGATGTTTCCCGTTTTCCACAAAAACAACTGCAGGTCTCGGTACGCGGTTGTAATTGGATGCCATTGAATATCCGTAAGCGCCAGTACAGAAAATCGCAAGAATATCGCCTGGTTCCGCTTTTTGAAGTGGGGCATCCACAATCAGTTTATCACCGGATTCGCACAGTTTACCAGCAACTGTATATTTGTATTCTTTTGGTTCGTTCGCTTTATTGGCAATCACCGCATCGTATTTTGCATCGTACAATGCCGGGCGGATGTTGTCGCTCATTCCTCCGTCAACGGCGATATATTCGCGGATATTTGGAACGGTTTTATGTGAACCGATCGTATATAGTGTCGTTCCTGCATCCCCCACTAAAGAACGGCCTGGTTCAATCCAAATTTCCGGCATGGATAAACTGCGTTTTGCGGTTTCTTCCTTCACCGTTTTGATCATTTCTTCCACATACACATGAGGTTCAAGTGGACGATCTTCCTCCGTATAGCGGATACCGAAACCTCCTCCTAAATTGAGGACTTTACATTCAAAGTTGTATTTTTTATTCCAATCATCAATTTTTTCGATCAATTTTCCAGCGGCTAAACTGAAACCGTCTGTTTCAAAAATTTGGGAACCTATATGACAATGCAGACCCAATAAATTTAAATATTCATGATCCACAACCAATTGAAACGCTTCATCAGCCTGACCGTTATTCAAGTCAAAACCGAATTTGGAATCCGCTTGACCTGTTGTGATGAAATCATGCGTATGGGCTTCTACCCCCGGTGTCACCCGCAATAAAATATTCATAGATTGTTTCCGTGATTCGGAAATCTCTTTCAATAACTCAATTTCATAGAAATTATCCACTACGATGCATCCAATTTTTGCATCAAATGCGAGATTCAATTCATCATAGGATTTATTGTTTCCGTGGAAGTGAATGCGTTCCACCGGAAAGTTTGCCTTTAGGGCCGTATATAATTCTCCACCGGAAACGACATCCAAAGATAAATTTTCCTCATTCACAAATTGATAGATTGCGATACATGAAAATGCCTTTGAAGCATATGCGACTTGTGCTTTCACACCATGTTTTTCAAACGTTTCTCTAAATGCGCGTGCCCGATTTCTGACTAATTCGAGGTCATAAACGATTACCGGAGTTCCGTACTCTTTTGCAAGCTCTACCGCATCAACTCCACCGATATGTAAATGACCATTTTCTCCGATTGTTTGTGTTCCGAATAAGTGCATAGATTCCCCTCCGTATTCAATGAAGCTGTCCATGTCTATGAATATAATCACACCATTTCTATCTCTTAATCTCCATTTTATACCATTTATTAAAAAAGCAGTAGAAAAAAATAATTACAAAATCGGAAAGCCCGCATCTGCAAGCTTTCATTTTGATGAAGATTGAATATTTCGACAATGGACAGCCGCAATTTTTAGTATTATGTTTGAACTTTAACATAGGCGCATGGCTTTCGCAACAGAATTTAAGTCCGTTTTCGCTGTTTCGCTCCGACAATGTAAGGTCTGAGCGCATCGTCCGCCATCGGGAATCGGATAAATACCCTCAAGAAAGCTTTTGGGAAAAACGGTACAAGCGGCCACATATAGGGGATTTGCATCGGCCGAAGTGAGCAGAAATACGAAAAAATCAAGAAAAAGCCGATGAAAAATCCGCTTGGTCCAAATAAAGCTGTCAACACCAGCACGATAAAACGGAAATATTTAATGGAAACGCTCAATTCAAAGGTTGGAATCGCAAAAGTAAAGATCGCTACAACCGCCGAATAAAGAACCACTTCCGGCGAGAATAATCCAACATCGATGGCAATTTGCCCGATGATAACGCCCGCTACCAACCCCATGGCAGTGGATAGCGGCGTTGGTGTATGAATCGCAGCAATCCGCAAATATTCCAACCCTAAATCGGCAATGAAAACTTGAAGCAAGAGCGGTATATTCGATTCTTCTTTCGCACCGATAAAATCAAGCGCTTCCGGTAAATATTCTTCATGGGTGGCCAGCAAATACCATATAGGCATCAATGTTAAACTTAAAATAATGGCCGAATAGCGCAACAGCCGAACAGTAGAACCGACAAGTGCCGATTGCCTATATTCCTCCGCATGCTGCATCAAGTGGAATATTGTAATCGGCAGCAAAATGACGGATGGGGAAGTATCAACAATGATGGCGATATGGCCTTCAAGGAGGTGGGCAGCAACGATGTCCGGTCTCTCAGAATATCGAACAAAAGGCACCGGATGGAACTTTTGCTTAAAGATCCATTCCTCCAAGGTTTTGTCGGCCATTGTCAATCCATCGTGTTTGATTTCTTCGATTCTTTGTTTCACCCATTTTAAATGTTGATCATTGACGATATCTTTAATGTAAGCAATCGCTACATCGGTTCTGCCATTTGAAGTGATTTTGTGCATTTCAAATCGCAGCTCAGGACTCCGAATTCTCCTGCGAATGAGTGCCGTATTGATCATAATATTTTCCGCAAAACCGTCACGGGAACCTCGAATGACTTTTTCATTATCCGGCTCTTCCGGCTGACGACCTGGATAGTTTCTCAACTCTAACAAATAGGCAAATCCATGTAGTGTAACAAAGCCTACTTGGCCGCTTAAGACACCCAGCAAAAATTCTTCCTTGTCTTTCGGCTCGGATTTTCCATAGAAATTGAAAGTATTGTCGAAATAAGTGTCGTCATTGATGTCCTCAGCCGGAACTTGCCCATTATCATCGCTATCAAAGTAAAGCGGAGCCAATTGATCAGTGAGGGTACTTCCGTCAACAAGCCCGCTTATATACACGCATAACACCGGTAATTTTTTCACATAAACATCTTTGATACAAACATCAAAAGATTCATCTTTTCCAAATTTTGAATACAAGAATTCTTTTGCGTCTTCTTTGGATGCAAAAATTCTGTTCGTCATTTATTCACCGTCTTTTTTGTTTTTCTTGTTGTCGTTGATGATGTATCCATCCATTCTTTCAATTGGGCCAAAATTTTCTTTTCAAGCCTCGAGACTTGTACTTGGGAAATGCCAAGTCTTTCGGCGATATCCGTCTGGGTCAAATCGTGATAATAGCGCAAGTAAATAATCGCTTGCTCTCTCTTATCGAGTTTTTTCAACACTTCTTTCAAAGAAATATATTGAAATGGCAATTCGGATTTTTCATCCTTCATTTGATCCATTAACGTGATGGAATCTCCCTCTGATTCAAACAGTTGTTCATGGAGAGAAGCAGGATCTCTCATGGCATCGGTCGCCATTAAGATTTCATCCTGTGATACACCGAGCATTTCGGCCAATTCCGAGACTGAAGGTGGCTTCTCATTGGTCTTTAAATATTCATCGGTCACTTGACGTATTTTAAAATTCAATTCCCGGATGGAGCGGCTCACTTTCACCATGCCGTCATCACGCAAAAAACGCTGTATTTCACCAATAATCATCGGTACCGCATAGGTTGAAAATTTAACGTCATACGATAAATCAAATTTATCCACTGATTTCATTAAACCGATACAACCAATTTGGAATAGATCTTCAAGCTCTACCCCGCGAGAAGCAAAGCGTTGAACAATCGACCAAACAAGCCGCGTATTCCCTTCAATCATTTGTTTCCGTGCTTCCATATCTCCAGCTTGTGCGAGCCTGATCAACTCCCGCATTTTTTCCTGCGTCAACAAAACATTGGACGGCTGTTCGATTGTCCTCATCCCCCTTACTTCTTCCAAATACCCTTAAATAGATTGGCATCCATTTTGAAAAATATTCTTTAAAAAAGGGTGTTGAATTTCATGATGGAATTAAGAAATTTGCTTCATTTTCATGGAGTGAAATTTTTTGGAAAAAGTAACAACCGTTCCAACACCCGGTTCCGATTCCACTTGAAGATGATCCGCGAAACTTTCCATAATCGTAAAGCCCATGCCGGAACGTTCCATATCCGGTTTTGTAGTGAACAAAGGCTCCATCGCTTTTTTAATATCCGGAATCCCTTTTCCTTCATCTTTCACAGCAACCGAAACAACATCGCCTTCGCGAACCGCATGGACTGTGACAATCCCTTTGCCATCCTCGTCATATCCATGAATAATTGCATTGGAGACAGCTTCCGATACGATGGTTTTAAATTCGGAAAGTTCGTCGATCGTTGGATCCAATTGAGCCACAAAACTTGTGATGGCAATTCTCGCCAAGCTTTCATTTTCGCTTAATGCTACGAATGATAGTGTCATTTCATTATCCATTCACAATCCCCCTTGCATATAAAATAGCCTCTTCTTCTTTACCCTCCATCACATACTTGCTTAACCCGGAAAATTGAAATATTTTTTTCATCGTATTGGATGGATTGAGGATGATCGTTTGTCCATTGACCGCATTCAACTCCCGCATGCGGCCCAAGATGAGGCCAACTCCTGAACTGTCCATAAAATTCAATCTCTCTAAATTCCAAATAATGGTGTGTAATTTCCCTTTCAAAATCGTTTTGGAAATGTCTGTTCGAATTTTTTCGGCTTCATGATGATCCAATTCGCCATAGAGTCGGATAATTGCAATATCATTTTCCATATTGATTTCATAATTCATCCGTTACATCGCCTCCTCCCTTCGCAATTCCACATAGCACGTCCAAATTCCTTTTGATTGACAATAGTAGAAGAAATTCGCTGAAACTAGCAAAAATACGACAAACTTTTATTTTTACTTGTTTCTTCTTTTCATCCACCACCTGTCCGATCGATGCAGAATGACGAGCTTGCGAAATAACGAAGAATAAACAGAGGAAGTCAACCAACGGATTGCAAGCTCATCCGGATGGCGACAACTATTTGGCAGAAACCGTTTCGACAATAAACCGGGAGGCCAGGAAACTTATGTACAATCACCTTCCCACTCCCGAAAGCAGACCTTGATTTTGCATGGCTGCTTATTATGAACCTTCCATTTTCCCATTTTTTAGGATACAGACCATCTCTCCTCATGAAACATAAGAAGGTATTACCTAATCAGCTTTAGTATGGAAAAATAGGAAGAATTTTAAACATAAAAAAGACTTAATGAGCCAAAATTTGGCCATTAAGTCCCATGATTGAATTAGCTGATTTTGGTTGTTGATAATTCCTCACATTCCCTGAATGCGAAATGTTTGCAGCCGATGCACTGATTCCGGTTAATGCATCTCAAAGCGCAATCAATCGCTTCACCGGTGCGTTCAAAGAAATTGTCTTCCCCGATTTCTTTCGTCAATCCGCTTTTATCCAAAAGCATCTTCATGCTTGGCTGCACCCCTGTTACAAGGAGCTTTCCACCCTGGGATTTGAAGTTGCGGACTATATTTCTCAAATAGGCCTCACCCGTCGCATCAATAAAAGGCACTTTCCCCATGCGAAGCACGAGGATTTTTGGATGATAATGGATGGATTTTAAAATCCGTTCTTCAAAGGTTTGGGCCGCACCGAAAAACAACGGCCCTTCCACCGTGTAAATGCTGATTTGCGGACAATCCCGCGCTTCGCTTACCACATGGGAATGTACTTTCCCGTTATTTTTATGGTCCGGCAATACTTTCGACACAATCAGCATATCGCTCATCCGCTTCACAAATAAAATGACGGCAAGCAATAATCCCACCATGACCGCGATGGTCAAACTTGTAAAAACGGTAAGCAAAAAAGTGATGACCAACACAAGGGAGTCACCGGATTTCAATTTTAATACATGGGCAAAATGTTTCCGTTCACTCATATTCCAGGCGACAACCATTAACACAGGGGCCAAGCTCGCGAGCGGTATATGCACTGCAAGCGGCGCAAACAACAATAATGTAACAAGGACGAATAAACCATGAATGACTCCGGAAAAAGGGGAAGCGGCGCCAAACTTAATATTGGTGGCTGTTCTGGCAATAGCACCTGTCGCAGGTATTCCGCCAAAGAGTGGCGTCACAATGTTCGCGATCCCTTGTCCGATCAATTCGCGATTCGAATTGTGTTTGCTGTTCGTCATGCCATCCGCTACAACCGCAGATAACAATGATTCAATCGCACCCAACATCGCAATGACAAAAGCCGGCCCCAACAGGGAAACCATCCGATCCGCCGTAATCTCCGGCAACCGGAATTCCGGCAATGTGTTTGGAATCGCTCCATAGGTTGATCCAATCGTTGCCACTTGTCCATTAAAAAAGATGGCTGCAACAACAGAAGATAGAATAATGCCCATCAATGGCCCCGGCACTTTTGGCAACACTTTGGGCGTGAGGAGGAGTGTCACCAGGCACAAAAATGCTACCACGATGCTATAGATATTGATTGTATTCAAATGGGTTGCGATTTCTTGCATGTTGTCGATAAAACGTTCATGCTGCTTTAATCCGGTTAAACCGAGAAAATTGGCAATTTGCCCTGTAAAAATGATGACGGCAATTCCAGCTGTAAAGCCGATTGTCACGGGTCTAGGGATATATTGGATGAGTATGCCCAACCGAAAAACACCCATTAATACGAGCATCACACCCGCCATTAAACCTGCAAGCAACAAATCTTCATAACCATAGACAAGCACGACTCCCAACAATACGGGAACAAATGCCCCCGTCGGCCCGCCGATTTGATATTTTGATCCCCCTAACAAAGAAATAAGAATCCCCGCAATAATGGCCGTATAAATTCCGTACTCCGGTTTGACCCCGGAAGCAATCGCAAAAGACATCGCCAACGGAATGGCTACGATTCCAACAATTGTCCCCGAAACTAGATCCCTTTTAAAAGAATTGAATGAATATCCTTCAAATCTACCCCGCCATATTTTATCCATTTTACCCCTTCTTTTTTCTTTTATATGTCTTAAATTTTCTTTGTTAAGTTCTATAATATATAATTTTCATAAAATTGTCACATTTTTTATTAAAAAATAATATTCTGTCAATCTTCTTATCTAATATGAGAGTTTTGCAAAATTAGATTTTTATTAAAAAGAGTTTTAAAAGAAACCCAAATAAATTGGGGTATTTTGTATCTTTGGTTTACAAATATTCTGTTTGTCCTTTTTTGGGCGTACTTGCAGAATTTTTCGCTTTAAAAATTTTTTAAGCGGTTTGTTGCTTTTTACTCTCTTTTGCCATTGCGAGAGCTGAAACCAGTAATACGATGGCGTTCAAGTAAATATGAGTTTTTACTTTATCGATTCCCCACACATGCAGGGAGTTCGCTGTAAGATAACTTTTCATTCTTGAATTGCACCGTTCTACACTGGTTCGCTCATTGTAAAGTTCTTTCCAACGTTTGGAATCGCGGTGTGGATTAGAGTACCGGCGAAGATCCTTATTCACGTTAATTTTTACTACCATTCCATAGTTGGAGGATGAACAGGCTGCCATTCCTAATGGGCAATCCACTTTTCCGGTTGCGTGTGGACATCTGAATTTGAGCTGATCCTTATTGGCGCCCCAATAAGTCATTTCGTACCCCATCGAACAACGTGGGGTTCCATTGGAGGCAATTCCTTCGGGAGGCTCCTTTTCATTACGCAAATTGAGTGGAATAATAGCTTGAGCCCCGATGTTCTTGGCGGATTCGTAGTTTTTTAGCTGGTCGTACCCACCATCCATTATCAGGAAATCAATTTTAGAGTTTGTACAACTCTTTACTTGTTCAATTAATTGTGGTGCGACATCCCCATCGTTGATATGAGCAGGGGTTACTTCAATCGCCATTGGTAATTCACTTTTGGTGTCAACGGAAAGATGCATCTTATAGCCAAACCAAGTAATTTTATTACCGAAGGAATCAAACTTTGCCCCCCAATTGGCGTTGCCTGTTTGTTCACTTCGCTTCTTAGGCTGCTTCTTTTCATAAGCATCAATGGCGGCACTGTCGATAGCCTGATGTTTTCCATCAATTACTCCTTCCTCTTGAGCTAACTGGACGAGATCTTGAAAGATTCTTTTCACAAGTCCAGTTTTGGTTAGTGAAGAAAATACTCGGCTAAGAGTAGAGATGGATGGTGCAGGCCTGCTAATATCTAAACCACATTGGTAACGAAAACGCAGGTCATTTTTTAATCGATTGTGAAGAGAAGTAAAAGTATCAATACCTTCTAATGGGGCAGCGATAAGAGCCCTTAATATCCCTTCTTTGGAATGTCCTTCAGCCCCTTGGGGTGAAGAACTTTTCAATTGTTTAGCATAAGGACGCAAATCTAGAGCACTAAAAAAGATCGGTAATTTCTCTTTTGACTCTAAAATTTGCAATTCTTCAAAGGAAAATAGACTTTCTTGTAGAATATACAAAGTGACTTCCTCCTTATGGATTTTTGTGGTTTGGTCACTTCAAAATTCTACAAATAAGGGGTGAAGTCCTTTTTTATGCTTTAGAAAACCTTATGGCTCTTAGGTTGAAAAATGTGCAAAATGCTCAATATAGAAAAAAGAGCGGGTTGGAAATTGACGCTTCCCAATCCGCTCTTTTTTATCATGTAGCGGTGTATCATTTTCAAAGATTAATTGGATGTTTTCCTTATTCTGTGATGATCCCTTTGATCAGTGAAGGAGTTTCTATTATTTCATTTGTAATGTTTATATTTGAATAAATTTTTTTCTTAATGTCTTCTATATCTTCCCGATTGGAGTGAATGGTCGCCAAACTTTCCCCTTTTTCGACATGGTCTCCCACTTTTTTGTTCAACACGATGCCTACGGACAAATCGATTTCCGAATCTTTCGTTTCTCTTCCGGCTCCAAGAAGCATCGCCGCAACACCGATTTCATTGGCAATGATTTTTTTAATATATCCTGCTTCCTTGGCTGGAACATCCACTTTATATTTGGCTTGGGGCAATAAATCCGGATGCTCTGTAATGGACGGATCGCCGCCCTGGGAAGCGACAAAGGCTTTAAATGTTTCCAGGGCTTTTCCATTGTTGAGCACTTCCTCCAACTTTTTGCGCGCCTCTTCAATCGACTGTGCTTTGCCGCTGAGCAGCACCATTTGGGAACCCAGGGTTAAGCAAAGTTCTTTTACGTCCTCCGGGCCATGACCTTTCAAAACGTCGATCGCTTCTTTAACTTCCAAAGCATTTCCAACCGCATACCCTAATGGCTGGCTCATATCGGATAAAATGGCAATCGTTTTTCTTCCGACACGGTTGCCGATTTTCACCATCGCATGGGCCAATTCTTCCGCCTCTTCCACCGTTTTCATGAAGGCGCCTTCACCGACTTTGACATCCAAAACAATGGCATCCGCGCCGCTTGCAATTTTTTTGGACATAATGGAGCTGGCAATCAGCGGAATGCTGGGGACGGTACCGGTCACATCTCTCAAAGCATAGATTTTTTTATCTGCCGGTGTCAAATTTCCGCTTTGGCTGACAACGGCCATTTTGATGTCATTGACTTGCTTGATAAATTGTTCGCTCGTCAGTTCCACCTTAAATCCCGGGATGGATTCCAATTTATCGATCGTCCCGCCTGTATGGCCCAACCCCCGGCCGCTCATTTTGGCTACGGGCACTCCGCATGCGGCGACCATCGGGGATAAACAGATAGTGACTTTATCCCCTACACCGCCTGTGGAATGTTTATCGCATTTGATTCCTTGAATCGGAGACAAATCAATCGTATCCCCTGATTCCACCATCGCCATGGTTAAATCCGTCCGCTCCCGTTCAGTCATGTCTTGGAAGTAGATGGCCATCAGCAAACTTGCGGCTTGGTAATCAGGGATGGTGCCTTCCGTATAGCCTTTGACGAAAAATTGAATTTCCTCTGTTGACAGCTCTTTGCCATCCCGCTTTTTTTCAATAATATCGACCATTCTCATGAGACTCACCCCGCTATTTTAAACTTGATAAAAAACTCGTACCGTAAGCTGGCGCCGGAACCTTAAAGTTTTCTGCAACCGTAGCCGCGATATCCGCGAAAGTTTCCCGCAAACCTAAAGTTCCAGTTTCTTTAAATTGTTTGGAGTAAACGAGCAGTGGCACAAATTCCCGCGTATGGTCCGTTCCTTTAAAGGTTGGATCATTTCCGTGGTCCGCTGTGATGATCAGCAAATCGTCTTCCTTTAATAAGTCCAATACTTCCGGCAAGCGCGCGTCAAATTCCTCCAACGCTTTTCCATAACCGATCGGGTCCCTTCTATGTCCATACATCGCATCAAAATCTACCAAATTCAAAAAACTTAATCCGTGGAAATCCCTCTTTACCGTTTCAACCAACCGATCCATTCCATCCCCATTGTTTTTCGTCCGGATGGCCTCCGTCACCCCTTCGCCATTATAAATATCGGAAATTTTCCCAAGGGCGATCACATCAAAGCCATGATCTTTCAATTCATTCATTGTCGTTCTTCTAAAAGGCTTGATGGCATAATCATGGCGATTGGCTGTACGCGTAAAGTTGCCCGGCGTTCCTGTAAAAGGGCGCGCAATGACACGGCCTACCAGATATTCCGGCTGCAACGTAAGTTTCCGGGCAATTTCACAAATTTTGTACAGTTCTTCCAAAGGAACAATTTCTTCATGGGCAGCAATTTGAAGAACGGGATCTGCCGAAGTATAAACAATGATCGCTCCCGTTTCCATATGCTCTTTCCCCAATTCTTCGATGATGGCAGTACCGCTGGCCGGTTTGTTGCCAATCACTTTCCGTCCTGTCCGCTCTTCCAGTTGACGAATCAATTCTTCCGGAAAACCATCAGGGTATACTTTAAAAGGTTTATCCACTTGAAGCCCCATGATTTCCCAATGTCCTGTCATCGTATCTTTTCCAGCCGATGCTTCCTGCATTTTTCCGTAATATGCTTTCGGGTTTGGAACCTTTTGGACCCCTTTTATTTCCCGGATATTGCCTAAACCCAATGCTTCCATATTTGGCACATTTAGTCCGCCCATTGCCTCCGCAATATGGCCAAGGGTATCACTTCCGGCATCGCCAAATTCCGCTGCATCGGGCGCCTCCCCTATTCCAACAGAGTCCATTACGATTAAATGAATTCGTTTAAATAATTGCATCCCTTTTTCCTCCTTTGCCTTTCCATCTACGCACGAGGATGGAATTGTTTATAAACTTCCGAAAGTCTCGTTTTACTAATATGCGTATAAATTTGTGTCGTAGAAATGTCCGCGTGACCCAACATTTCTTGCACCGCCCGAAGATCCGCGCCATTTTCAATCAAGTGAGTGGCAAAACTGTGCCGCAACGTATGGGGGGTCATCTCTTTTTTAATATTGGCAGCGAGGGCATGCTGTTTCAGTATTTTCCAACATCCTTGCCGCGTTAAACGCTTGCCTCTCCGGTTGATGAAAAATGCATCCGTTTTTACATAATTTCCTTGCAACAGGGGTCTGGCTTGCTGCAAATATTTTTCGCATGCATACAGCGCACTTTTTCCCAACGGTACAATCCGCTCCTTGCCGCCTTTCCCAAAAATGCGGACAAATCCCATCGACAGATGTACATCTTCCAAATTCAATTCGACGCATTCACTTATCCGCATTCCTGTTCCATACAGCAATTCAATCATGGCCACATCCCGTACTCCTTGGGGTTTGGATTGATCCGGCGCTTGCAATAATGCTTCGATTTCCGCAATGGATAATACTTTCGGTAACGTCTTCTCGATTTGAGGCATTTCAATATGGACTGTAGGATCATGATCAGCGATTTTTTCCCTTAATAAAAATTGATGAAACGAACGGATTGATGAAATGTGGCGGGCAATGGTGCGCGAAGATTTCCCTGTTTCTCTTAAATGTTCCAAATAAAGAAGGATTCTGGAACGGTCCACATCGTTTAAACTTTCTATTTTTTGCACTGTATGTAAATGTTCTATATAATCTTCCAAATCTCTGCGATAGGAAGCCAACGTATTTTCCGAATATTGCCGCTCGACTCTTAAAAAATGGAGATAATCAAGGACGGCTTCTTGTGCTTCTCTCATGATTTTCACCTGTCCCTTCTTAATTAAAATGATAGAGATTTATTTGATGGCATACAAGATTTAACAGTTTTTGTTTAAAGATTTTTAAAAGTCGCCCTGATTTTGCCTGAAGCCGCTAGCATCTCTATTCATCTTGCAAGTATTTTCAGAAATCTGCAAGTGTCTTTAGGATTTTCCAAAAAAATATGTAAAACCAGGTTTCTAATATTTGTAGGAATTGGAATAAGTTATCAATGAAGATGAACAAAAAACCCCTAAATAGGAGAAACCTATTTAGGGATTACTCTTCTTCTTTTGCGTGTTTTTCTTGACACCGATGACAAATTCCATGGAATGTGAGCCGATGGTCTTTGATAATAAAATTCCACCGTTTTTCTACTACCATTTCTACTTCTTCCAGCAAATCTTCTTGAATTTCGTCCACTGAGCCACATTCGATACAAACTAAGTGATGATGGAAGTGTTTTGCACCCTCTTGTCGAAGATCGTATCTGGTGACGCCATCTCCAAAATTGATTTTGTCGACAATTTTCAATTCCGTTAATAACTCAAGAGTGCGATACACTGTGGCAAGACCGATTTCAGGCGCTTTTTCTTTCACCAATAAATAAACGTCTTCCGCGCTCAAATGGTCTTCTTCATGTTCCAATAGTACTGCTACTGTCGCTTCACGTTGTGGCGTCAGTTTATAGCCAGCACTATGTAATTGCTTCTTTATACGATCAATACGGCTTTCCATATGACGCCCTCCTAAACACATTCCATTATAACAAAAGACCAATTTTAATTACAAGGTCAAGGTTAATTAATAATGTAAGAAATCACGAACATTTCCCCCAACCCCATCATTGTAAAGGCCATTACCAATGTAAAAAATAATTTCTTATTAAATACAAATTTACGATTCGTCCCTACTTTTCTCGTTCCAAAAACGGAACATAGCGCTAATAGTAAGATACAATAAATTAGCTGAAATGGAAACCACCAAACACTATAAACGAGAATGGACTCTTGCTGCGTCAGTAAAAAAACCGAACCAAAACCGAAAAATGTCGCCTTGATCGCTACCACCAGTTTAGCAAAAAAATGAAGATACGGGTGAGTGGTAAAAAATAATACAAATAATGCCCAAATCAGTATCGGCAATGCCGTTTGCCAAATTGTGACATCGGTCAACTCCAGCACTCTTGGATCCACCAATTTTATGAGATTCATAGACTTGTCCAAAGAAAAAGCTTGGAAACAGATGACGCCGCTGACGAAGCCAATGGCCAATAAAAAGGCATATTGAATGAAATAAATGGAACGAAACATAAGCATTTCCCCTTTCGTTGTTAACAGCTTATGCTCGTCCACGGGTATTATTAGTACGAAATTTGGTAAATTCTATCGAAATTTCGCTCTACATAATCTTACTTCTCGTTTAATTTATACCAAAGCACACTGAATGCCGTTTTCGCATCATAGATTTGCTGATTTTTCACCATTTCTTCCGCTTCTTCAAGGGTAGCTTCGATGATGGAAACAAATTCATCTTCGTCCAATTCACGTTTCTCTTCAATTTTATACAAATCTTTCGCAACAAAAAGGTGAATGATTTCGTTGGCAAATCCAGGGGAGGTATAAAAAGACTGAATATGGGTTAATTCCTTGGCGCCGTAACCCGTTTCCTCTTCCAGTTCCCTTCTTGCACATACGGCCGGCTCCTCTCCCGGTTCGAGTTTCCCCGCCGGAATTTCAACAATGGTGCGTTCCAACGCTTTCCGATATTGTTCGACAAACACAATCTTTCCATCCTTCGTGATTGGAATGATTGCAACAGCTCCCGGATGATGGATGATTTCCCGTTTGGCAGGTTTCCCGTTTGGCAAAATCACATCATCCACTGTTAATGTCACAACTTTTCCTTTAAAAATTTCTGTCGATTGTACGGTTTTTTCTTCAAATTTTTTCATACCTATTCCTCGCTTGTCCTTCATACTGAATTCATTGTACCATTAGTGATAGAAAATGAAAGAATGAATGCAGGTGATTCCATGAAAAAAAGAAGATTGGGAACAAGTGACTTTGAGATTTCAGAAATCAGCTTGGGTTGCATGTCTTTGCCGGCTTCGGTGGAAAAAGCAAGGCCGGTGATCGAAACAGCAATCGAACAAGGCATCAATTATTTTGATACGGCAGATCTTTATGATAAAGGCGTCAATGAAGAAGTTGTCGGGGAATGTTTAAAACCTTACCGCGATCAAGTCTACATCGCCACAAAAGTGGGAAACCGCTGGAATGAAAAGGGCGACGGCTGGTACTGGGATGCCTCAAAAGAGCATATCGAAGAAGGCATCAAAGACAGCCTCCGCCGATTAAAAACCGATTATATCGATTTATATCAACTTCATGGGGGCACCATTGACGATCCGTGGGACGACATCATTGAAACCTTTGAAAAATTAAAACAAGAAGGCCTCATCCGCGAATACGGCATCTCCTCCATTCGTCCAAATGTGTTTCAGCCGTTTTTTGAAAAAAGCAACGGAATTTCAAATATGATGCAATACAGTATTTTCGACCGCCGTCCGGAAGAATGGTTCCCGTTTTTTGAAGAAAAGAAAGTGTCTGTTGTGACGAGAGGATCCATTGCAAAAGGATTATTGACAGATGAATGGAAAAAACGGGTGGAAAAAGTGGATTCCTATTTAAATTACTCAAAAAAAGAACTCGTTTCGATTTTGGAAAAGATCGAGAAAGAATTTGGATCCGTCCATCCTGCCGCCATCGCTTTCAATTTGAGCGAACCCGCTGTGGCATCCATTGTCGTGGGGGCAAGAACGAAGGAACAACTGCTGGAAAACATCAAAGCTTATGAGGAAGCCCAAAGCATCGAGGATACTTCTTTCATCAAAACCATCACAAAACAAGAAATTTACACGGATCACCGATGAAAAAATATTTGTTTTTCGTAACCGCTGCGCTCCTCGGTTTATATTATCTTTCCAGCATGCCTTATGAACAGCAGACCATTGTTCCGGAATTGAGGGTATTGCTCCGCGATCAGCCTTTTTATGAACTATTAAGCAAAATTGAAGTGAGCTACTGGGGTCGGACGATTTCAGTTGAAACGAGAGGATATTATTATTTCATTGAATTTTTATTCCGCAAAACGATGCATTTTGTCGGATACGGAATTGTTGCTGTACTCTTATATTTACTATTCCGCAAACTGAAATGGCTATTTCCTTCCATCATCGCTTGCATTTGCACTTTTTTCATTGCCGCATTGGATGAATATAACCAGACCCTTGTCGAAGGCCGTACAGGCATGTTTGAAGATGTGTTGCTTGATACGGCTGGAGCTGTCACTTTTGTTTTATGCCTAAAAGTTATATCCACTATAAAATATTTATGGAATAGGAAAAGGTCCGTGAATTGAATAGATAGACGATTGATTCACGGACCTTGATCAAATCAAAAAACATCCTTTCTCTTTTTAAGAAAAGGATGTTTTTTGATTTAGCGTTGAAAATGGATTTCCGCTCAGAGGTCAGAATCAGGTTTACACATACGTTCCTGCGGGTTCCCAGGGACACTTCGAAGCGGATTGACAGGGTCACTCCTTCCGTCTCTCCAATCAATTTTTACTAACTCCTTACTAATTGAAAATCCATAAAATAAATTTTTATTATTTCCGAAAAATTCACAATCTTTTACAAATAAAATATTTTTTACATCAAAAACAAACCATCACAAACCCCGAGTCCCTCTTTTGATTAAAAAATCCCCTTTCGTCCATATTTTCAACTCGAAGATTCCCTTTATAATTCTATTTCTATACAAATTATTGAAAATAAAATAGTTTATTGATAAAATTTCAAAGTTAACATCAATAGGATTGATGAATGTATTTAAAAATATTGATAACAAAACTGAAACGATTTTTCATTGGTTTTGGGGGCAACATAATGGAACAGAGAGAATTAAAGAGAGATTTGAAAAACCGCCATGTCCAGTTAATTGCCATTGGCGGAACGATTGGTACGGGGCTGTTTTTGGGTTCCGGGGCTGCGATTTCCAAAGCGGGCCCATCCATACTGTTAGTTTATTTAATCGTTGGAACTGCCCTATTTTTTGTGATGCGTTCCCTCGGTGAACTGCTTTTATCCAATGCCGGGTACCAATCCTTCACCGATTTTGCGGCAGATACAATTGGGCCGTGGGCAGGTTATGTCACAGGCTGGACCTATTGGTTTTGCTGGATTATGACGGCGATGGCCGATGTGATTGCCGTCGGTGTTTATGTCCGTTATTGGTTTGACATTCCTCAATGGATTCCGGCATTGATTGCCATTATCCTATTACTCGTTTTGAATCTTTTAACCGTGAAACTGTTTGGGGAATTGGAATTTTGGTTTGCCTTAATCAAGGTCATTACCATCGTCGCTTTGATCGCCATTGGCCTTTTTTGGCTGATCATTCGTTTTAAAACGGATTCCGGAGTTGTTTCCATTCGCAATATTTGGAGTTACGGCGGATTGTTTCCAAATGGGATAGCCGGATTCCTGTCCGCTTTCCAGATGGTCGTCTTCGCCTTTGTTGGGGTCGAACTGGTGGGCGTGGCAGCCGCGGAAACGTCCAATCCGGAGAAAAATATACCGTCTGCCATTAATAAAATTCCGATCCGGATTTTGTTGTTTTACGTAGGGGCGATTTTCGTCATTTTATGCATCAATCCTTGGACTGAGCTAAGCGCCGCCAACAGCCCCTTTGTGCAAGTATTTGCTTTGGCGGGTATTCCCTTGGCGGGCGGCATCATCAATTTCGTTGTGCTGACATCCGCCGCTTCTGCAGGAAACAGCGGTTTATTTTCCACAAGCCGGATGATGTACAATTTAAGCAAGCATGGTCAAGGCCCGAAATTTCTATCAAAGCTGAATCAAAACTTTGTCCCGGGGAATGCGCTTGTTGTTTCCGCCATCGTTCTTTCCATCGGAGCATTATTAAGCTACGTCATTCCTGATACAGCATTTGGAGTGGTGACAACAATCAGCGCCATCTGCTTTATTTGGGTATGGAGCATCATCTTAATTTCACACATCATCTATACAAAGAAACACCCGGATTTACATAAAAAATCCCATTTTAAAGCGCCGCTTGCTCCATATATGAACTATGCCATTTTAATATTTTTTGTTGCCGTGTTGATTATTATGTTCATGTCCGAAGAAACAAGAATGGCCGTTATGCTCACACCAATTTGGTTCATCATGCTGTTTATCACATACGCCCTTCGCAAAAAACGTTGATGCGTTGGGCGTTTTTTTATTGAGTGGAAGTTGATTTATGTGAGGTTGCGCCAATATCCCCTTTCAACAACAGGAATGCAACGGAAGTTTTCCAAATGCTATGGACCCACGCCGTTGAATACCGGAAGCACTCATCTCCGAAACAGAGGTTTTATGCAAAAGTAGCCGGTCATAAAAAAGGTGTCGCCTTTCCGCGACACCTGTCAACTAAATTTCGAGCCTTGATTTCCGTACTTTTCCAGCAATTCTTCAAAGCTCATATTCTTTTCCCGCTGTTTTCTCTCAAACTCAAGTCTTGCTTGCCGTTCTTCCTCTTTTTTTCTTTCTTCTTCAAGCAATTCTTTTTTTGCCGCTTTCAATTTTTCCAGCATTTCCTGGTTCAGTTGTTCTTGAAGGGAAATTCCTTCATTGTTTTCAATTGTTTTTTGAGAAGATTGTTGCTTTTTCTTTTTTGCCATCATGTTCACCTGCTTTAGTCTTATCGTTGAACGATGGTTGCAACTCCCTGTCCTCCACCGATGCAAAGGGTGGCAAGCCCCAGCTTCGCGTCACGTCTTTTCATTTCATGAAGAAGCGTAACCAAAATGCGCGCTCCACTCGCACCGATTGGGTGTCCAAGGGCAATTGCCCCACCATTTACATTCAGTTTATCAGAATCAAAGTGAAGTTCGCGATCCACAGCTATTGATTGAGCTGCAAAAGCTTCATTTGCTTCAATTAATTCGATTTGATCAAGAGTCAAATCTGATTTTTTCAATGCCTTTCGAACCGCTTCAGCAGGCCCGATTCCCATAATTGCAGGATCCACCCCGACAGCGGCATTGGCGACAATGGATGCAAGAGGCGTGATTCCAAGCTCTTCCGCTTTCTTCTTTGACATCACAACAACTGCTGCCGCACCGTCGTTAATACCTGAGGCGTTCCCGGCAGTGACTGTGCCATCCTTTTTGAAAGCAGGACGCAACGCGGATAGTTTTTCTACAGTTGTGCCCGGGCGAACAAATTCATCCGTATCAAAAATGATTGGATCCCCTTTTCGTTGAGGGATTTCCACCGGCACAATTTCTTCTTTAAATTTACCTTCCACGATGGCTTTTGCCGCACGAGCTTGGGAACGTGCCGCGAACTCATCCTGTTCTTCCCGCGTAATATGATATTGGGAAGCCAAATTTTCCGCCGTGATTCCCATATGGTAATCATTGAAGGCGCACCATAGGCCGTCATGAATCATGCTATCCACCAAATTTTGATCACCCATTTTAAAACCGGAGCGGGCATTTTTCAAAAGGTATGGCGCTTGGCTCATATTTTCAAAACCGCCGGCCACCACAATATCCGCTTCCCCTACCGCAATCGCTTGTGCCGCAAGATGCACGGATTTCAAACCGGAACCACAGACTTTATTGATCGTCATGGCTGGCACCGTTTCCGGAAGCCCTGCCTGAATGGCTGCCTGACGTGCAGGATTTTGACCCAGTCCAGCTTGAAGTACATTTCCCATGATGACTTCATCCACTTGATTTGGTTCAATACCTGCCCGGTGTAAAGCTTCTTTAATGACAATCGAGCCTAATGTCGGAGCTGGAATGTCTTTTAACGAACCTTGGAAGGAACCGATGGCTGTTCTGACTGCGCTTACAATAACAACTTCTTCTAACATGAACTTCTCCCCTTTATTCAGACTCCAATCGCACACGATTTTGCATAATCTGTTAATATAATTATATCAGTATAAAAATTGGAACAAAACCGTGCAATTTTATTCTACCAGATGATATGTGAAATTTTGTTCTTTTACTACAAAATTTTTGTTCATTTGCGATATTTTCGAACTTTCCGAAATATATTAGTGGTTATACATAATTTGATATCAAGCGAGGAGGTGCTTATATTGAAAAAGAAAAAGAAAAAAATATTCTGGTTTTCTACGATTATTACAACGATTGCAAGCGTGCTCACTACGATTTTTGGTTTTGCTTTAACAAATCGACTCATGTATATCCAGAAAAAAGATGATGCATTTATTTTAGACAGGGAACTAAAAGCGAATCGATTTGATGAAAAATGGTTCAACAGCATAAAAAAAGATGAATTTACCATCGACTCCCCTAACGGCTACCCAATCAAAGGGATTTTTCTGCAACCATGCCCGACAAAAAATACGGTCATCATATGCCACGGGGTTACCGAAAACAAAATCAATTCGATCAAATATGCGCGCATGTTTGAAAGGCTTGGGTTCAATTCCTTTGTATACGATCATCGAAGACATGGCGAATCCGGCGGAAAAACGACAAGTTATGGATATTATGAGAAGTTTGATTTAGCGGCCGTTGTCAAAACGGTTCGTTCCGTCATCGGGGAAGAAGCCATCCTGGGCATTCACGGGGAATCAATGGGCGCGGCGACAATGCTTTTATATGCGGGATCCATTGGAAATCATGTGGATTTTTATATCTCCGATTGCGCTTTTTCAGATTTTGAAGAACTTTTGCGGCATATCGTCAAAAATTCCACCCGCATCTCGCCAAACATTCCAATCCATTTGGCAGATTTATTCCTGCGTTTCCGTGATGGATACCGGTTTAAAAATGTAGCCCCCAAAGATGTGGTACCGAATATTAAGAAGCCGGTGTTATTTATCCATAGCATTCCCGATTCGTTCATCCCTTGTCAAATGACGGAAGAAATGTACGAATTGAAAAAAGGTCCGAAAAGATTAAAATTGTTTGAACGCGGTCTTCATGCCCAATCTTTCAATGAAAATCCGGTTGAGTACGAGGAAACGGTAAGAAATTTTTTGCAAGAATATGTGATGAATGAAAGAGAGAACGGCTAAGACGATATGGTTAACCGATGATTCCTCAAATGGCGCCCTCGTAACAGCAAGAGGGCTTTTGATGTGTTAAGTCATTCTTGTGGAAAAGTTTCTTTCACTTTATGACCGATTTGCAAAAGGGAATGCTATAAAAAATGAAAAACACTCAACCTCTGCGTATCAAGAGATTGAGCTTTTTCAATTCAATGAGAGAATGTTATTTCATCCAATGTACGCATGTTATAAAAAGAGATATATTGCCAAAAACATGAATAAGCTGCCAACCATGACAAATACATGCCATATCGCGTGGTTATAAGGAATATTTTTATTTTGGTAAAAATACGTTCCAATTGTATAACTTAACCCGCCAGCTAATAATACCAACACACCTTTGACCGTCAAATATTCAATGACTGGTTGAAAAACAAAGATGACGAGCCATCCCATCCCGATGTAAACGAGCAGTGATGTTCTTTTAAAACGATGGACAAAAAATTGTTTTAAAATAATTCCAATAACAGCGAATCCCCATTCAATCCCTACAAGCGTCCACCCGGCTGTTCCTCCGATGGCAATTAATGCGACGGGGGTATACGTTCCCGCAATTAAAAGGAAAATGGAGCTGTGATCCATTTTTTTTAGAAAAACTTTATGTTTTGGAATTGAATGGTACAGTGTGGAAGCCAGGTAAAGGAGAAACATCGAGACTCCAAAAATAATGTAACTAATAAGCTCCACTTTCGTTCCTGTACTTTGGGCTTTTCCAATTAATAAAATCAATGCTGGAATGGTTAAAAGTGCACCTATTCCATGGGTTAATGCATTCCAAAACTCTTCTTTTTTACTATATGAACGATTCATTACAACAGACTGTGTCATCATCTTCACCTCTGTTTTTATTATGTGAGTATAACGTTATTTCAAACAGGGGAAGATGTAATGAAAATTATGTGATAAATGTCATATCCAACCAATCGTGTTGAAGATTTTAAGAAATTGAAAAAGCTTGTGAATGTTCCCAATATAATTTCACAAGCTTAAACTGTTGCTAAATATAAATAAAAAGGTTATCCTCCTTCAGAATAAATTCCGATGTAGGACAACCTTGTATGATTATTTTTGCTTTTCTTGAATTTTATTTAATTGAGCCATCATTTGACGAACTTGCTTTTCAGATGGTTTTCGTCCCATTTGTGCCATCATCACACGAATCATTTGTTCATTGATTGGTGGGTTTTCTTTTAAGTATTTCATCATGGATTGACGTGCCAAGTAAAAACCTAAAGCTACACCAGCCACTAACGCAACAATAATTAACAATATTGCTAACCAAGTATCCAAAATACTTACCTCCTTCTCAACTTATACCGCGAAAAACTCTCCACGTTGGATTATACACTATTCATACTATGGATTCTAGCTTTTCCACAGTTTTTCAAATCGAATGCACTATACATACCTTTTGTATTGTAACCAAATTTCTTGATAAGATAAAGATATTTTTCCAAAATATATTATTCGAAATTTTCTCATTTTATTGCACAAAAAAATCCGAACGCATTTGAAACACTCTCTGTGAGAATTTCAAACACCGTTCGGATGCGGCAATTTCATTTAATCCGACTTATTTGGAATTTTCAGTAATCCATTGTTCAATATATGGATATCTCTCAGCCACTGCCCGTTTTCCGGTAATCACTGAAACATGTCCAGCATTCACAACGTGCAACGTTTTGTTTTTGCTGGATACTTTCTCATTTAATGGTTCAATCTGATGCGGTAAAACGATATTGTCTCGAGTGGCTACGATATTTAATAAATTCGCCTTAATATTTGACAACAATACCCGTTCCCCACGGATTTCTAATTCATTGTTAATCAATTTGTTTTCTTGGTAAAAATCGCGTATCCATTGGCGATATGCCTCACCAGGGAAAGGCACACCATCATTCAACCATTTTTGCATCAGTTTCCAATTGAGCACTTTTTCTTCATTTTGAATGTTTGAAGCGACATTGACATAAACACCTACAGTATTTGATAAAGGATTTAACAACTTATTGCCAAAGTCAATGAATTCAAATGGGACATTTCCAAAAGTTTCAACAATATTATCCAATTTGAAGTAACGTTTATCCAACCAATTGGTATAAAGTCCTGCATCTTGGAAATCGATTGGGCTTGTCAGCAAAATCAGATTCCGGATTGGCAGTTTATTTTGATAGAGGGCTGTGAAAATGGCCGTCATTGTACCGCCCATGCAATAACCAAACATCGTGATTTCTTTGGCGCCGGAATGTTTCAGCACCTTTTTGGCCGCCCGTGGAATATAATCGACAATATAATCTTCCAATTTCATATGGCGGTCTTCGTAACCGGCTGTACCCCAGTCCAAAAGATACACGTCATGACCGCGGTCCGTTAAATATTCGATTAAACTGTTCCCAGGATATAAATCCAAAATATAAGGTTTATTAATAAGTGCATAAATCATCAATATAGGGACTTTATTCGTTTTTTCTTTATTCGGCTGATAACGGTAAAGTTTCGCTTTATTTTTTGTCCAGATCACTTCTTTTGGTGTTTGACCCACTTGCGGATCCGGATCAGTGAACAATACTTCATTAAAACGTTTCAACTTTTCAAGCGTTTCATTTTTTGGCAAGCTATCATACCATTCTTTAATTGGTGTTGTATCAACAGTAACCACATAATCCCTCCCAACAATCTTTCCGACAAAGTGTTACATATATAGGCCGCCGTTTACCGCAATTGCCTGGCCTGTCACATAATCCGCCTGAACCAGGTATAATACCGCCTGAGCCACTTCGCTCGGTTCACCTAATCGTTTCATTGGAACTTTCGCAATGATGTTGTTCAACACTTCTTCCGGCATGGCCGCCACCATTTCTGTTCCAATATATCCAGGGCACACTGCATTTACGGTGATTCCTTTCGATGCCGTTTCTAAAGCAAGGGATTTAGTGAAACCCAAAATACCGGCTTTCGTTGCTGCATAGTTTGTTTGCCCAAAGGCGCCAGCTTGGCCGACGATGGAACTGATGCTCACAATGCGTCCATAATTTTGGTCCATCATATGCTTTATCACTGCTTTGGTTGCGTTAAAAACACCATTCAAGTTGACGTTGATGACAGCGTCCCATTCTTCTTTCGAAATTTTTCTAAATGTACGGTCTTTCGTAATCCCGGCATTGTTGATCAAAATATCAATTTTGCCGAATTTTTCAACCACTTCGGCTGCAAGTTTTTCCGTATCTTCGTAAACAGAGACATCCGCTTGCAATGCATGGAATTTTCCGCCTTCTTCTTCAATCGTTTTTGCCACGTCCTGAATATGCTTAGGGCTGTTGTTATATGTGCCTACAACCGTTGCACCATTTCTGGCCAGCACTTTTGCGATTTCCGCCCCGATCCCACGGGATGCGCCTGTAACAATCGCCACTTTTCCTTCCAATGGTTTTAACGCATTTACCTTTTCTACTTCAAATACTGTAGTCGTCATAAAACAGTCTCCCTTTCTCATCATATTTTTCTATTTTAATAAAAGTATTATTTTGAAACCGTTTTATTGGCGGTAGCGGCCACTGAAGCCTTCGATTCTTCAGCCAGCTCCAACGTTTTGGTCAATAGATCTATGACTTTATCCAATTTCTTTTCCAACGAAGAAACGGATTTTTTAAGGCTGTCAATTTCTTTTTGGATCTTCTCCCGTTGCAAATCATACTCATCTTCCAATTGGTCGATTTTGGAATCTACATTAATGATTAAAGAAGCCACATTCGCGATTTCGTCCCGGGTAGGAATGTTCGCTTGTTTCAAATAGCTTTCCGTCATTTTATTGACAAGTTCTTGATATTGAACATATTGGCTTTGAATTTGACCTAAACTTTCAGCAAAGGACTTCTTTTCGAGGGTTTCTTGAATCGTCTCTTGCCATACACTTTCCGTTTTGTTATAAATTTCTTTCCATAATGTAAACACATCAAAGGATGATTGGGTCAAGGATCATCATCTCCTCCACTAAAATTTCTTTGTTATAAAAACAACATATTTTAATATATTATTTATGTATTTTTTTCATTCTTATGAATATATCACAAAATTGTGAACTTTCCTGAAAAAATGTTGTTTAAATTTTCAAAAAACAATTGACAAAGTTTACATATAAGTGTAAATTACATATATAAGTAAATAGCAGAAGGCGGTGTAAAAATATTGGTATCGAAAGATGAAAAAAAGAAGCCGAAAAGTCCAAGTATTGGTGCGCCGAAAAACTTTTTGATTCCGATCATGTTATTGCACTTGAGAGAATTTAATACCCATGGTTATGAACTGATGGAGAAAATTACGAAATTCGGTATTGAATCATTGGATCATGGAAATTTCTATCGCCTGTTAAGACAACTGGAAAAAGACAATTTGGTTACTTCCGTTTGGGATACAAGTTCCGGGGGCCCTGCCAAACGCATTTATTCCATCACAGAAGCCGGAGAAAAATATTTGGATATGTGGGCCAATTCATTGAGTGAATATCAAAAGCTGTTAAATCAATTTTTCAATTTATATAACCCATTTTTTTCAACAGGCAGCACCTTTCAATCGCAGCAAAAAGTCGAAGCAACTCCTAAAGAAACGAAAAAAACATCCGCAGCAACAAACACAGCCTCAACCAAAGTAAAAGCCGCAGCATCCTCTTCAAAACCTAAAACCACTCGCACTCGCAAAACAAAAGCTCAACATTCCGGTACACCTGAGGAACAACCCCAATCTTGATATTCGGATGTATGCATTGCAAAATGCATTCATTATAAATTAAATTTCTCGTTACATTAAAGGAGGAAATCAAGTAATGGCAAAAGAGCAAATTGCAAAAGGTGTAGATTTAGTATGGGACAGCTGGGTTAATAGCTTAAAAACAATCGAAAAAGTACAAGAAGATTTCGAAAAAAGAGCTCTACAAGCATTTAATGTTCAAAAAGAGTTCATTGAGTCTTCTGTGAATGCCATCAATGCTATTGAAGAAGAAGCAAAAAAAGCTTCCAAAGAGTGGCAAGAAAGACTTGAAAACAGCTTAAAGGAATTGGGCAAAGAAGGTCAGTTTGATGAAGTGTCAAAATGGCTTGAAAGTGTCCAAGAAATTACAGATAAAGCTCAAAACCTTGCATGGAAACCAAACAATGCGCTATTAGATCTTTTCGCCAACGCCCAAAAACAAATTGAAATCACGCTTCAACAAGCCATTGAACAACAAAAGCAAGAACGCATCGAAACATTAGGTAAAATCGAAGAGATTGCGAACCAATTGAAAGAGACACATAAAAAACTGTTGGCAGTCGCTGATTAATTCTTCCTTGTTTGCACTTATATATATTTTATATAAGTAAACATATCCCCTTTCTTAAATAAGATCCCCTCAATTCCCTGAAAACCCTGTTGCACGTTCGGTGACAACAGGGTTTTCAAATTTTCCTAATAGGACGCATATTTCACCGGCTTTAACCAACCACATTCGTATTCCTCTTTATTAAACGCAAGAAATGAATCATTGATTTGGCTCAAGCATTGAAACAGATCCAAATCGAGCATGCGCGATCCTTCACATATCGCTTCAATATAATATTCAAAAACCTTGATTTTAATTCGCCCTTTTAATTTATGTTCAAATCCTAAATAACCGTCCATCCAACGCATTGCAGGAAAACATTTTTGAAGATGTTCATAAATTTTTCCCTCTACATTTCCTTCCATAGGCTCACAAATGTAACTTAATTGCTTTTTTGCAGAGGACTCTTGCTCGTCATCGATTTTTGCTACCATCTCTAGCAGCATTCTTTCCCTTCCAAAGACAAATGACTGGTATTGTTTTTTTATGTTAAAGATTGAATAGATTCTCATCCGCTTGTCCTCCTTTCTGACTTCATTATAATTTAAAGATTTCGAATATTTTGTCAAAACTTGTCCCAATCATAGATTTTTTTTTGTCAAAATCCGATGAAATCACTACCTATTCAACAATAAAAAACTTTTATAAATCTCATTTTTGTAAAGGTTGATTTTAAAAATGTATACCCATTTCTTTCCCATATAAACCACACTTAGTCACTCGGTCTCAAGACTTAGGGGAAAATACAATTCAAGGTCGTTTTGAGAAAACAAGTTGAATTGTAACATGAAAGTACAATGATGAAAGGAGAATGAATATGAAAAAATTGCTTCTGCTGCTTCTCGCAATCGTTTTAGTTTGCGTCGTACTCGCCACTTTAGGGCCACTGATGGGACTTGCTTTTTCCCTGGCATTCATCTTTCTTGGAATGCATTATTACGTCAAAAGCCGGTCTGTTGTCAGCAAGGTGCTTTGGATCCTCATCGGCTTGATCGGAATTATGATGGCCGTATCCAATATCCCGGCACTTTTGGGGCTTGTGTCAATCATCCTCTTATATGTTTTGTATAAACAATGGAAAAATGAAGAGGTATCGATTGCAATGAATGAAGAAGATCCATTCACAAACTTTGAAAATGAATGGTCAAAAATACAAAAAAAGGAGAGATTTTAATGAATTTATTCAAACGATTCCGGTATACGTTGGAAGCGGATTTGCACGCGCTATTTGATAAAAAAGAAGAGAAAAATCCGGTGGCGATGCTGAACCAGTATATTCGCGAAGCCGAAAAAATGACGGAGCAAACTGGCAAATTGTTAGAAAGACAAAGACGGTTAAAAGAAGAATTGGAGCAAAAATTAAAAGAAACAGGGAACATGCTGGAGAAAAGAACCAACCAATTGGAGTTGGCGAAAGCAAGCGGAGAAGAGGATTTGATTCTCTTTGCAACCCAGGAAGTGGAGAGCTATAAAAGACGCCAATTGACTTTGCTCGAAAGTTTGGATCAAGCTAACAAAGAATATATTCAATTGGAACAAAAATTTGAAATGATGAAACATAAAATTGAAGATATGAAAGTTCGACAATTGCAATTAATGGGGAAAGAAAATGTCGTCCGAGCTAATGTGAAAATGAACCGCGTATTCGATTCAAACGACATGGATTTCCAAAACCTCTCATCTTATATCGACCAATTATCCAATAAGATTGAGAAGAACTATGAATATTCCCAATTGGAAACCCGCTTGGCACTGCTCGAACAAAAACAGGCAAACACGTCCTCGAAGGAAACGGTCGAACCGTGATATAATGAAGAAAACGAGAAGAAGGGAATCTTCCCTTCTTTATTATTATGAACTTTCGCTTATCTTGAGGGAGGGGCCACTTTGAACCGTTTCACAACGAAACAGCTGATAACCGTATTTTTGATCATGTTGCTGATTGTTTTTGTAGAGCTCACAGTTTTCAATAACGGTGGCGCCTTCTTTCTCTTGTTGGGGGCATTTTTTCTTTATCGTAGTTTTGCCAAAGGAAAAAAAGTCTATTTTTGGATAGGCGCCTCTTTTATTTTAGTTGCCATTATAACCATTTGGAGTCTGCGATTTTTCGTCGTCTGTGTATTAATTTATATTTTGTATAAACAGGCAACAAATCATCAAAAAGAAGTCAAAGTGGAAGCCCGGCATTTTGAATTGGGTACCGTTCAAAAAAATGACTTGGTTCTCCCCTCTTCCATGCCAATGGAACATTATAAATGGCAAGATATTCAGATTCAAAACTTCCTTGGGGATTACACCATCGATGTGACAGAAACCATTTTGCCAGCCGGCACTTCTGTCATCACCATTCGCCAGGGAATTGGGAAAGTAACGATCATTTTGCCTTATGAAGTGCCATTCAAACTTCAATATTCAACTCTGATTGGAGAAGCGAAACTATTGCATCATCCTCCGAAACGGTTATGGAATGAAAGGATTACTTTTGAAGATGGCGATGTGACAAACGCCAAAAGAAAACTTGTGATTCATATAGCCACATGGCTTGGGGATGTGGAGGTGATTCGGAAATGATATCACTTCTATTCCGCACCCTTATGATCTCTATCATTTTAATAAGCATGTTTTTTGGTGTTTTCTATTTATTATATGATGTTCCGAATGCTGCAGCGTGGAGCCCTTTATGGGAAAACACTTATAATGGCATGCCGCTTGGTGTCATCATTGTTTGTGGCGTGTTCTTCATCAGTTTTGTTATTAGTTTATGGTGGATGATTTCGGTAAAATCGAAAGAATTCATTACGCTGAAATATGTAAAGCAATTGGCTGAACCGGATTTCACATTAAAGCGCAACGTTTCTTATCCTTTGAGAAAAGCGTTAAAAGAAACAAATGAATTGATTGAAACCCAAAGAAAGAGCCTGCAGCGCCTATCCAATGAAAAAGCGGAAGCAAGCGACAAAATCATCCAGGAACGAATCGTGGCGGAAAGACAAAGACTTGCAAGGGAACTTCACGATTCCGTTTCCCAGCAGCTATTTGCGGCATCCATGTTATTGTCATCGATTACGGAAATGGATACCCCTCCAGAAAACGCAAAACAAATATTGGTGCAAATTGAGAAATTGGTGCAGCAGGCCCAACTGGAAATGCGCGCATTGTTATTGCATCTCCGTCCAATTGCATTAAATAATAATACCTTGGCGCAAGGGTTGAAAGATTTAATTTTCGAACTGAAACAAAAGGTCAATTTTGACATCGAATATGAAATCGAGGAAATCAAGTTGTCAAAAGCGGAGGAAGATCATTTATTCCGCATCGCCCAAGAAGCGTTATCCAATACATTGCGCCATGCCAAAGCGACGGAAGTGGAGATGCTGCTAATTGAAAGAGACAATCTGGCCATTTTGAGAATCCAAGATAATGGCCGCGGATTTGATATGAATGAAGAAACCAACTCCACTTCATACGGTTTGAAAAACATTGCCGAAAGAGCCGTGGAAATCGGGGCGAAATATAAAATTGTTTCCGTTCCCGGAGAAGGAACCATTGTTGAGGTGAAAGTGCCTTTGAATAAAGAAGAGAAAGAGTCGGAGGAAGGCAAATTGGCCGGAAAGGAAACGGGAGGTGCAAGCGATGATTAGGGTGTTCATTGCCGATGACCACGAGATGGTCCGTATCGGCGTTTCCACTTATCTTTCCGCTCAACCGGATATGACCGTTGTGGGAGAAGCGGAAAATGGAAAAGAAGCAGTGGAAAAGGTTCTCCAGTTGAAGCCGAATATTGATATTATTTTGATGGATAACGTCATGCCTGTCATGAACGGAGCCGAGGCGACGCAGGAAATTTTGAAAGTGTGGCCGGAAGCGAAAATCATGATGGTGACCAGTTTCCTGGACGATGATAAAGTCTACCCCGCATTGGAAGCCGGCGCCATCAGCTACATTTTAAAAACGTCCAATGCAAAGCAAATTGCGGATGCCATCCGGAAAACCGTCCATGGGGAATCGGTGTTAGAACCTGAAGTCACTTCAAAAATGATTCATCGGATGCGGAATACGGGCAGCCGCCCTCTTCATGAGCAACTGACCGAACGGGAAATGGAAGTGTTGCTGCTCATAGCCAAAGGAAAATCCAATCAGGAAATTGCCGATGAATTGTTTATCGCGCTAAAAACGGTAAAAACCCATGTGAGCAACATCCTCGCCAAGTTGGAAGTGCAAGATCGGACCCAAGCAGTGGTTTATGCTTTTCAAAACGGATTGGTGAAGTGATAGATTGCCTCCATTCCATGATGAAAATGGTCCATGGGAGACGATCTATAGCTAGGAAAATTTTCAGCTGTACCTTTTCATTGCAATCAGTTATCACACATTATGTATGTGGTCAAACTGCCCTTCTGTGACCAGCACAAAAGGGCAGTTTTTTATTCTTCCCATTTTTTCGCCTGAATGACAAAGGATTTATTTTCCGTGCTCTCCAACGAAAAGGAATTGCTGATTCCATCCGTTACGTCTTTCACAATACGCAAATGCTGCCAGTAAGGGAGATTCGCCCGATGCATGTAATATGGTAAATAAGGTTACTCATTTTCGCATCCGCCCTCCAACGACAAACAAAAAAATAAGCTACCCCTTACAAATGTACAAAAAGGGCAGCTTATTATAATTTTATTCCGCTAATTTCTTTGCTTGGATGATAAAGGATTTATTTTCGGTGCTTTCCAGGGAAAAGGAATTGCCGATTCCATCGGCCACATCGATCACCATCTGCAGATGTTGCCAGTACGGGAGATTGGAACGATGCATGTAATAAGGCACCCCTTCCATAACCTCTCCAATCTGTTCATCCTGGCTGCTTAGATAGAAGTCCTCTTTTTTCATACAGATGGGGGAAGTTCCATCACAGCAACCTTCCGAATGAACAAATATGAGCTCTCCGTGTTTTGCTTTAAGATGCTGTATCATGTCCATGGCAACTTTTGTGGCAATGACTTTTCGCATTAGAAGAAGCCCATTGATCCTTTATTGTAACCGACTAAAATACATTTTGTTTGTTGGTAATGGCTAAGCATCATAAGATGGTTTTCACGGCCAATACCGGATTGTTTGTAACCACCGAATGCGGCATGGGCTGGGTATTGGTGATAAGTGTTCGTCCAAACGCGGCCTGCTTGAACGGCGCGGCCTGCTTTATAAGCCGTTTCAATGTTGCGGGACCATACACCGGCACCCAAACCATATAATGTATCGTTGGCGATTGAAATCGCTTCATCAAAGTCTTTGAATGTAGTGACAGAAAGAACCGGTCCAAAGATTTCTTCCTGGAAAATACGCATTTTGTTGTGGCCTTTGAATACCGTAGGCGCTACGTAATAACCGCCTTCCAATTCACCTTCCAATTTGTTTTGGTATCCACCGATGAGGCATTCCGCACCTTCTTGTTTACCAATTTCAATGTAAGAAAGGATTTTATCCAATTGTTGTTTGGAAGCTTGGGCACCCATCATGGTTTCAGTATCTAACGGGTTGCCAATTTTGATTGCTTTAATGCGTTCCATCACTTTTTCCATGAATTTGTCATAGATGGATTCTTGTACTAATGCACGGGATGGACATGTACAAATTTCTCCGGAGTTTAACGCAAATAATACAAAACCTTCAATGGCTTTATCTAAAAATTCATCATCTTGATCCATGATATCTTCAAAGAAAATATTAGGTGATTTTCCGCCAAGCTCTAATGTTACAGGTATGATGTTTTCTGTAGCATATTGCATGATGGAACGGCCAACTGCTGTTGAACCGGTGAACGCGATTTTTGAAATGCGCGGGTTTGTTGCAAGAGGTTTGCCCACTTCGATACCCGTACCTTGAACAATATTCAACACGCCTTTTGGCAATAAATCTTGAATCAATTCAAGCAATACACAAATGGAAGCAGGTGTTTGTTCAGCCGGTTTCAACACGATACAGTTACCTGCAGCCAAAGCCGGAGCGATTTTCCAAGCGGCCATCAGAAGCGGGAAGTTCCAAGGGATGATTTGTCCAACAACACCCAAAGGTTCATGGAAGTGGTATGCGACTGTATCTTCATTGATTTCACTGATTCCGCCTTCTTGAGCGCGAATGGCTCCTGCAAAGTAACGGAAATGATCAACCACGAGAGGGATATCCGCATTCAACGTTTCACGAACCGCTTTCCCATTGTCCCAAGTTTCTGCAACGGCGATCATTTCGAGGTTTTCTTCAATGCGATCCGCGATTTTATTTAAAATTTGTGCACGGTAAGCGACAGACGTTTTTCCCCAAGCGTCTTTTGCAGCATGCGCCGCATCAAGCGCCAACTCGATATCCTCTGCCGATGAACGTGGAACGGTTGTAAACACTTTTCCTGTCACCGGAGAAATGACTTCTAAATATTGACCTTTTACTGGAGGAACCCATTCGCCGCCAATAAAGTTTTGATATTGATCTTTAAAATGTACTAGAGCACCTTGTGTGTTCGGATTTGCATAAATCATGCGTTTCCCTCCAAAATTTATAGATTATAAGCCGTTGCAACTAGTCCGTCACAAAACTTATGAACCTATCATGCTCCTTTTTTTGAGAAAATGCAAACGTTTACGCTTATAAAAAATTTTAATAATATATTTTAAAAATCTGATAAAAATTTAATTTTACGCCTAATATATTTAAGCGGAAATATATTAAAATGAATCAATTTCATAAATCATAGTTTTTCTGAAGTATAGAGTACCCCTATACTAAAAACTTTGTTTTTTTTAAATTATGCAACTTGGTTTTGTTGCTGTAATAAAGCATTGATTCGATCAACTGCTAGTTTGCAGGTATTATAAATTAACGTCACCAGATTGAAATGCATTTTTGCTTTCTTTCCTGTACGATGACGGACATTGTTTAATTGAAAGTATTCCTTTAAATAAGCGTTAACGCGTTCGACTGCTGTACGTTCTTGATAAAGCTGTTTCCATCGTTCTGTCCCACGTGCTGGATAGGTAAATTTACGGATATCTATATCACATTTGATTTTGAAAACTTTTTGGCAAAGGGTGTCTTCTCGTAATGGGCAAGTTGCACATTCCTTTGGACGTGTGAATTTTAATGTATTGTACTTAGCGTCAAAGCTGTCATATTGGTAACTATGTTCACGCACACAGGTTGGACGAAAATGTTCATCGAATCCTATATATTCTCCTTCTCGGCGAACGTTGTAAGGAATCACGACTCGCATGGACTGTGATACGGCTTGACGGTAAATAGGTTCAACATCATAACCAGCATCAAATATAGCGATTGTAAATTGACCGTTTCCTAAGTGATGAAGTTTTTTCAATAATGGAATCGCAGCTTTACAATCACTTAAATTACCTGAGGACATCAAACGAGTGATGATATATTGACTTTTCGTCGAAACAGCTAAATGTGCTTTATAACCAAACCAGAATGTATTTTTTCCTTTACTATTCTTTTTCACACCCCATTTTGGCTCAATCGGTACATCCTTCCAAAGGGTTTCTAATGGGATATCCAGCTGTTCTTTCAGTTCTTTTTCATAGGTTGATTGATTTCCTTTTTTCTCTACTTGTTCGGCTAACCAAACAGCTCGTTCAGCTTTCGTTTTACGACCACGTTTTTTAGGAGTTTTAGGTGCTTTCTTTTCTGATGGTGTGAAAGCATCACGAGCTTCAAAGTGACTCGCATCGATGGCGACATGTTCATCATTTAGAAAGCCTTCCAACATCGCTGTTTTGATGAGTGTATCGTTCATTTTATCTAGCACATCTGATTCACTAATGACTTGAATCATGCGTGAATAAGAGCTTTCAGATGGTACGACATCAGACACAAGGAATCCACAGTCGAAACGAAATAAAGGATCATGGACCAAACGTTTGACTAAATCCTTCATTGTTGGAATTCGTTCGACAATACGAATAATCAGCGATTGAATCATTGCACCATAATTCAATTCACGTGGTGCACCTTTCAATGTCTTTTTAGAAAACAATTGAAATATAGGCTGAATGTCGATAGCACTAAAAATGGCTTCATAACGATGGGAACTTTCCATTTCTAATAATTGATGGATGTCAAAAAGAGAAATTTGTTTTACAATAGTCATAGGGTACTCACCTCTTTCGTATGGTTTGTTTGGTTACCTACCATTATAACGAAATTTGGGGAGGTACCCATTTTTTATTGTCTTGAATCCCTTGAAAATCAAGGGGTGAGAATTATGAAATTAACTCAAATAATAATTATTTAAAATAATTTTAAAATAATGGCTATTCAATATTGCTTGTTCAATAAAAAAAGCATCCCCTCAATGGAGATGCTCTTTATATTTTTATAAGGATTTTACTTTATTCACGATATTTTCAACAGTGAATCCGTATTTTTCCATCACAACTTCCCCAGGAGCGCTCGCACCGAACTTGTCGATGGCAAGCACGTCTCCATCAGTGCCGACGTACTTGTGCCAACCCAATGAAGAAGCCATTTCAATCGCCAAGCGTTTTGTCACAGCTTTAGGCAATACGGACTCTTTATATTCATCGGATTGTTTATCAAAACGGTCGATGGAAGGCATGGATACAACCGATGCATCGATTCCTTCTTCACGCAACTTTTCTTGGGCCTTAACAGCCAAAGAAACTTCGGAACCAGTGGCAATTAAGATTGCATCCGGTGTTTCTTTCGTTGCCGGTGATACGACATAACCACCTTTTGCAACGCCATCTTTCGCCAATGTTGCCGTATTCTCAAGCACAGGCAAGTTTTGGCGGGACAATACTAGGACTGTTGGTTGGTCTTTTGATTGAATCGCCAGTTTCCATGCTTCACGGGATTCGTTGGCATCCGCCGGGCGAATCACTGAAACATTCGGCATTGCACGGAATGAAGCCAAATGTTCAATCGGCTCATGGGTTGGGCCATCTTCACCAACAGCGATGGAATCATGAGTGAACACATAAGTGACCGGCAATCCCATTAATGCGGACAAACGGACAGCTGGACGAACATAGTCGGAAAATACAAAGAATGTACCTCCAAATACGCGTAATCCGCCGTGTAATGCCATTCCGTTTAATGCAGCGCCCATTGCAAACTCCCGAACACCAAACCAAATATTGCGCCCTTCCGGCGATTGTGCTGAGAAGTCGCCGCCGCCTTTGATTGTTGTTTTGTTGGAACCTGCCAAATCGGCGCTTCCACCGAAGAAGTATGGGATTTTTTTCGCTAAAGCATTGATCGCTTCACCGGAAGAAGAGCGGGTCGCAATGGATTTGCCAACTTCATAAACAGGAAGCTCTGCATCAAAGTCTTCAGGAAGTTCACTATTCATTGCTTGAATGAACTGTTTTGCAAGTTCCGGATACTCATTTTGATATTTTTCAAATGTTGCATTCCATTCAGCCTCAGCTTGTACTCCAATTGCTTCAATGGCCGTTTTGAATGTTTCGTAAACTTCTTCCGGAATATTAAATGGCTCATGGTTCCAGCCGTAAAATTCCTTCGTCAATTTAAGTTCGTCGGCTCCTAATGGCGCACCGTGTACGTCGGATTTGCCTGATTTATTTGGTGAACCGTAGCCAATGATTGTTTTGACTTCAATTAATGTAGGTTTCCCTTTGGATTGTTTCGCTTTTGCAATGGCTTCATTGATGGCATCCACATCTGTGCCATCTTCCACACGCAAGTAATTCCAGCCGCACGCTTCAAAACGTTTTTGAATATTTTCAGAAAACGCTTTTGAAAGGTCGCCGTCCAACGAAATGTCATTGGAATCGTAAAGGACGATCAATTTTTCAAGTTGCAGATGTCCGGCCAATGAAATCGCTTCGCCAGCGACACCTTCCATTAAATCTCCGTCACCGCAAAGGGCATAGGTATAATGGTCGACTATATCGTACCCCGGTTTGTTGTACATCGCTGCGAGATGGCGCTCAGCCATTGCCATACCTACTGCCATCGCAATGCCTTGTCCAAGGGGACCAGTCGTAGCTTCCACTCCTACAGTATGGCCGTATTCAGGATGCCCTGGCGTTTTTGAACCCCATTGGCGAAAGTTTTTAATTTCTTCCATGTCCAAGCCATATCCGCTTAAATGAAGCAAGCTGTATAACAACATGGATCCATGACCTGCGGAAAGAATGAAACGGTCGCGGTTGAACCAATTCGGATTTTTCGGATTATGGCGCATTTGTTTCGTCCATAATGTATAAGCCATTGGAGCCGCACCCATTGGAAGTCCTGGATGCCCTGAGTTCGCTTTTTCAATCGCGTCAATGGATAAAGTTCGGATTGCATTAATTGCTAATAAATCCGCTGTAGTTGTCATTTTTTGACATCCTTTCTCGTGCTAAAAATAGTTCCGTATTCAGTTTAGACAACATTTCCATAGAAAACAATCTATTTTTTAGGAATATTGTGTGTTAGCTTACATTTATTTGACATCACCAGGACTTCGTCAATTTAATCGGTTGCGGCGAAGTTGTTTTATTTTTTCCGGTGTAACATCATTTCCTTCAATATCAAAAATTTGCACGTTTTCGATGGTCTTTCTGAAAGATTCCCGGAAAGACTCCAAATATTCCTTCCGAAGCAATGTTCGCTCTTTTGCTTCCTCTTCCGTCAATTTGCCCTCTCTTGCTTTTCTTGTTAATTCATTGATACGGTCGATCTTTTCTTTTGGTAACATTCAATCACACCTTTCCCTTTCAATACAAAAAGAATATGAAAAAAAGACCCGAAGTGCAAGCAGATTAGCCTTCAAGTCTTTCTTTATATTCCATATATCTGCGGTGAACGGTTGCTTTGCTCACATCATATCCCAATCCTCTTAAAGTGGATGCAATTTCTTGAAATGTCAACCCCTTTTCCCGCAGCTTGACAATTTCTTCAACAGGAACTTCAATCCGGCCCCTTCCCTCACGATTATGTTTATTTTTGAAATTCCGTTCGGGACGATATCCGTTTTCAACGGCCCGGCGCATTCCCCGCTGAATTTTTGCATTATGTATTTTCCGTTGATACTCCTCTACAATCGCTAATATTTTCAACAGCATTTCGTCCATTTCGTTCAATTTCAATGGACCGGCATCATTAAGGGAATATACATCCGTCTCGCTTTTTTTAAGCAAATGCAGTACCGCTACCCGGGCATGTCCACGGCCTAATCGGGTTTCATCCTGTACGAAGACAGCAGAAATTTCATTTTCCGAAATATAATCCAGCATTTCAAGCAGTCCATCACGATCTACATCATAACCGCTGTGGCAATCTTCAAATATATTATCCACACGAAAGCCCAAACTTCGGGCATATCGTGAAAGCTCTTCCTTTTGCCGTTCCAGGGAAGTTTCCTGTTCAGCTTTTTCCGTACTTACTCTTGCATAAATAACCGCCTTGTTATTTCCCATTATCGTTTGCTCGCTACCTTTACTGATTGAATTTCATCCTCTTCATTAATGGCAATATAGATCGCATCTTTCGGAACCGGGATCATCAACGTTTCTCCGGCAATGATATGTTCTCCGTCAAGATTGTTTTCAACCGCCACCATCCGAATCCAATCCTCTTTCGTCAAATTTCCTTTATAGCGATCCGCCAATGTCCAAAGGGTATCGCCTTCTTTGATTGTAATTTGTTCGAAAGTCAATTCCCCTTCATCTGTAATAAAAATATAAGCAATTATGATTAAAGAAACAATAATCAGCACTTTTAAGTAATGATTTCTTTTTAACCAAGCCATAATTTTCTTCCCCTTTTACGAATGTTTGTTCCGAATATCTGTTCTTACTTTAATACGAACGTACGTTTTTGTCAAGAGTGTTTTTCGAACTTGTGTTTGCATTCTCCGAGATTCATTGCTATACTATATGTAAAATATGTAAAACTATTCACATTAGAGGTGACCACGATGGAAAAGCTGTCAAAAAGGCAAAGAGATATTTTGGAATTTATAAAGAAGGAAGTTCGGGCAAAAGGATATCCTCCATCCGTTCGGGAAATAGGTGAGGCGGTTGGGCTTGCCTCCAGCTCAACAGTACATGGTCACCTTACGCGCCTGGAACAAAAAGGATATATCCGAAGAGACCCGACAAAACCTCGGGCGATTGAAATATTGGATGGTGAAGAAGAACCGCAAAAACAATCAGTAATTCATGTGCCATTGGTTGGCCGGGTGACTGCCGGAAGCCCAATTACAGCGATCGAGAACATCGAGGAATACTTTCCTTTACCTGACGCATACGGAACAAGCAACGATCAATTATTCATGTTGGAAGTGATGGGGGATTCGATGATTGAAGCAGGGATTTTGGACGGGGATTATGTCATTGTAAAGAAAACATCCACTGCGAATAATGGGGATATTGTAGTTGCCATGACCGAAGAAAATGAAGCGACCGTGAAACGTTTTTATAAGGAAAAAGACCACTTCCGACTTCAACCGGAAAACTCGGCGATGGATCCGATTATTGTGGATAAAGTGACCATCTTGGGAATCGTTGTTGGTTTGTACCGAAGATTTCATTAATGAAATAAAAAAACTCGCAATCTCTTAATTGGAATGCGAGTTTTTTTATTTTATTTTTTTCTACAGGCATGAACAAATGCTTCAAATAACTTCTTTGAAACCTCTTCGCCGCAAATGGCCAATTGTTCCGGATGCCATTGAACGCCCAGACAGAACGGAGCCGTTTGATGTTCCACCGCTTCCACTATGCCATCGCTTGATACTCCGACAACCCTGAGATCTGCCGCAACATCCTTAATCGCCTGATGATGGAAGGAATTTACTGAGATTTTGTCCGATTGAACAATTCGGCTCAATCGGCTTTGTTTTTGAAGCTGTACAAAATGGGACGTTTCAAAGCGGGGAGAGGTTTGGGAATGAAGGAGAACCTTTCCTTCCAATTGATCATAAATATCCTGGTAAATGGTTCCCCCAAGCGCCACATTCAATACTTGCAAACCACGGCAAATGGCAAGAATCGGAATATGGTGTTGGATCGCCAGTTTTGTCCATTGGATTTCCCGTTCATCCCGTTTCGTGAAGACCCTTCCCAACTTTGGAAGCGGTTCTTCTCCAAAGAAAATTGGATTGATATCCCCTCCGCCGGTAAGCAATAACCCATCAATTGTACAAATCATCCGGTCGCCAGCCGATTCTTCGGCATATGGCAGGCAGACTGGGACTCCTCCCGCATCCACCACCGCTTTCACGTACGCCTCATTAACCTTATATATCCCATCATCCCAATCCAACGTGATGCCAATTATCGGTTTTATGCAGGTTTCCTCCTTTATGGCTAAAATATTCCTGACCAAAGGCAAAGAGTTTGAACATTTCTTACTTTAAATGCTGCATATTCCGATTGTTTTCGACATCTTTTGCTTCATAGTGACAAAGGTTTGACAGAAAAAAGATTCATTTTTACTAATAGAGATTCGGACCGGAATAGAGCTTTCTGCTTACAATGGGAAAAGAGCATCTTCCAATTCCATAAATTATTATTTTCACTATAGCAATATTTAAAGATATTTCTTTTTCAATCACTAATAATTCTGTTAATTAATAGTTTTTTATTATAATATAACCAGTTCATCAAAAATAATAGGTCGTGCGGCCTTTTGGATTTTTAGAAAAAGTTACTATTTATCCATAAATACTATTAAGTAATTTTATACCATTGACGGTAATATTGAGAAATTTTATATTCATTATGTAAGATGTCTGTACTACTCCGATTCGAAGATCATTCTTCGACAAAAGTAAGACAGGCTATACATAACGCTGGGAGGTGTAGTCATGCAATTAGTAGGAAACTTATTACAATTAGTACTTGGTTTACTTAACAGCCTTTTAGGCGGTCTTCTTTAATCCTGACAAACAGAAAGTTTCTTTATAAGCTTTCTGGACAAGCTGTTCTTTATTTCAATTTGGAATACCCAGCTTAAGCTTTTAGCTGGCATAAGTAAGATATGGGATGAACTTATGCCGGCTAATTTTCTTTTCAGGTCAACATGCAAATGATGTCGACAAAATTCATCTTGCATAGTAAATCCTTCATCATCATATTTTTGAATTTTTTATGAACCATGTTTGAAGAGCCTTTTCTGATTGACAAAGGCCGTAAGTTGAATACTGTCTCTCTTTCCAATTTATAATAAGTTCCCTTTTATACATAACATCCTTTAAAAGGATCAAAGAACAGAGAAAGGGCAGTTACCCTTAAAATCAGTGTTCCAATTACACAATCCAATCAGTTTGCTGGTATAAAGTCCCTATCGGAGAGGTTGGGGCTTGTACCAGCTACTATTATTTTTGAAAAATCTCCCAACAACATAATTCTTTATGACTATTCATAGAGAAACATTACTTTATCATCTTTGGTTAGCTCATCAAACCATATGAATTTTCTGTTACAATATTACTCTTTCTTTATTGTTTTTACCATTTTTACGCTTATAATGTCAACATGGAAATTTTATTCGGTATCCGTTTCTTTTTGTCTTCAAATCTTATTAGCCCTGCCCATCTTCAACGAATAGCATAAACTTCTGATTTTCGTTTCACCGCTTATCCGCTTTTTGAATTTTTCCGGAAACCCTTCAAAATTCACACCATTGCATTTTCCAATAAAAAAACACCCCAAAAGTCAGCTTTTCCAGTCCAACTTTTGGGATGCGGATTCATCATCTATCCATTATCCACCATATTATTAAAGCTCCAAATCAGCAGAGGTTTCTACACTTTAAAACAAATTCCAATACCATCGGATCATTGCATCGCCGTAAAAATATACAATGATGGCCGCAACGGCAATGGATGGCCCAAAAGGAACCGGGACTTTGCGGCTTTGCTTGCGAACTTTGATCACAATGATTCCAACAATCACGCCAATAACACTGGCCAAAAACAATGCGAGCAATGTCTTCACGGTTCCCAAAACCAGCCCAATTAAGAAAAACAGCTTAATATCGCCTCCACCCATTCCGCCTTTTGAGATCACAGCAATGAAATATAAAATGCCAAATCCGGCCGCAGCACCGAGGAGGGAATCCCACCACGGTTCAAGGGGGGAAGCGATACGGCCGATGATCAGAAAAGGCAGAAAGAAAAGAAGCACTTTATCTGGAATGATCATGTATTGAATATCCGAAACGACGATTATGGCCAATAATGAAATGAAAAAGAGTGCAACGGCCAGTTCAATCGATAGTCCAAGCAACAGATAACTCCATACGAAAAGCACTCCGGTTAGTAGCTCTGTTGCTACATAAATGGGTGATATTTTGGCGCCGCATGTCCGGCATTTTCCATGTAAAAAAATGTATGAAAACACCGGAATCAAATCGATGGCGGTTAACCGTCTTTGACATTTCGGACAATGGGACGGCGGCGTAATGATGGACTCCTTTAACGGAACACGAAGTCCCACAACGTTATAAAACGAGCCTAGCACAATCCCAAACAGGAAGAAAAAAACAGAATACAAAATATCCATAAAAGCGCTCCTCACAATTCCAATCGATTACACATCCCCTTCATAATAGAAGGTTGTCACTTGGATTGTTGCTTCGATGCTGTCTTCCGGATTTTCGGCGAATTCATTTTCTTCACCTGGCAATGAAAAATCGATGATATCGATGTGCATGATACGTTCAATTTTTTCAATTTCTTTAATAAAGTTTACTAAATGCTGAAAGTCCGGAGATTGTACGTCAATTTCAAAGGTGATTAATTTCAATTCTGGCGGCAAGGATTCATTATCGATCGGAGAAACTGGTGCTTCATCTGATTCTTCTTCGTTTTCTCCTTGAGATGTTCCTTCATTTTCCCCATCACTTTCATCCTCTTCGGCAGAAGCATCCGGCCGGTCAAATCCGGAATCAGCAACAAGCGTATCATAGTTGTTAAAATCGATGGATAAAATTTTTGTTCCTGAGACGTATTGAGTTTCTTCTATATTTAATACCAAATCGTCCAAGTTTCTTGTTTGAGGCACTTTTTTCCGCATTTCAAAAATTGTTGCCTGATCGAGGTTTTTCGATGCGTTGATCTCCTCGATTTGCTGCTCGAGCGATGATATTTCCGAGCGGGTTGATTCAATGGACGATTCAAGAGATTCAACCTCTTCTTTTTTCGGCAGAATTATATAATAGTAGAAAGCAAATAACAGCGCTGCTATGAGGACGATCAACAATAAAGTGGTCGAATTTTTCCCACTTAATGACTTCATTGGTTACCACCTCCAGCAGCTAAAGCATTTTGATTGATCAACAAAGTAAATTTGACCGCATAACGTGGAATTTCATTGAAATTCGCTTTCCCTTCCACTTCCTGATTGCCAAGCTCAAAATGCTCTATGGATGAAACTTGTGCATCAAAGAAATATGTACTGCTTGATAATCGGGATAAATATTTGGAAATATCACTTAATGTTTCAAAATCCATGGACACTTCCGCCGTTTGCGCATCAAAGGCATATTCCCTCAAATAAGAATGTCCGGGCTGCAAACGAATCGTTTCATCAAGAATCGGTGAAACCGGATAAGAAATCGCTTCGACAAAATCAACCGATTGCTTTAATGAACCAGTGTCAACCGATATGCTGTCCAGTTCCGCTTGAAGCCGATTCCGCTCATCAATCACCCGCTGCTCCTCGCTCCGCAAATCGGCAATTTCACCACGATAATTAAAATACTGGAACACAAAGAATGCAACAAAGAGCAACGCGATAATGGATAATACAATGTATACAGTTTTGGATGTGGACTGCCTTCGATCAACTTTCGGCAACAGGTTAATATCCGGTATCATCATTTAACCTCCTTTAAGGCAAGTCCAAGTAATGCTGCATGTTTTGCCTTGAATCCTGGATAATGCTTTTTCATGAATTGGTCATTAATGAGTTTGATTGGCAACTCGAAATTTTGCTTCAAATGGGAATGGATGTTATTGAGATTCGGATTGTCCCCCATAACGATGATTTCATCGATTCCATTTTGTTCCTTGCTGATGGAGAAACGGAAGAAATCCATAATTCGCTCCAGCTCCAACATTTGATCGGTAATCAGCATGCGGTATTCATCAAACTCTCCCAAATAGGAGAAATCCAATTGATGTTCACCCGCTTCCTTCGCCTTCCATTTGCTCAAATCTGTATCCAGCGGCTGAAATCTTTGGAATTCAACATTCCCTTTTGAATAAATGGTAATGGACAATTCATTGATCAGCCAATTTGTAAGCAGATAGGTTTTTGTGTCATCCAAAAGGTTCATGGATTCGAGCAATCTCAAATTACAGAGGGCCCTGACATCCGCAGCTTCCGGGTACGTATGTATATCCAAAAGCAAATTTATGTATTGGTTCACCGGTTCGGAGTTGGCGGCAAACATCATGGCCTTGCCGTCCCCTTCCACCGGGTCAAATACATCGATCAACGGATCATCAAATGGAAGGTGAATCGAATAGCCAATCTCCATTTCCGCATATTCCCTCAATTTTGAAGGTTCCACATCGTCCGGATGATCAAATGTTTTCAATAGAATGATAGAATCCGGAACGATCATACGGATCTCCTGTTTTTTTCCACCCCATAATGAATGGCACTGTTTGAACACTTCAAACAAAGCCACCTCATCTTTTATTTCGGACTCGGCAATCACCCCTTCCGGTATGGCAATTTCAAATACTTCCGCCTGCGATAGATCCGGGCCCTTCATTACGAGGGAGCGAAGTACGTAATCGTTGATTTCAATGGAAACATTCGACTTTTTATTTCGTCTAAACATACGCAGGGCTCCTTTTGATAAAATTGTCAACTAATGAACATGTATTATGAATTCATTAGTTTCTCAATGGAACACCCAACAAAAAGAGTTGGGTGTTCTATGAAAAACTATGGGGTTTGGGTTGAAATAGTTTTATCACCATCAGTACTACCTTCTTGAGAATCATCATTAATCTCTTTAATTGTAGCATTACTAAATGTAACTGTTTTTTGACCAGAATATGTTATAGCAGATGTAGTTAATTTATGACCTCCCTTAGCTTTAGAAATTGTACTTTCAGTTGGAATTTTTCCTTCGCTATCTAAGAATCCGTCTTTTTTTAATGTTCCTACAGTAACAGTTGTTTCTTCATTATTCTCTGTAAAATATAAATTGGCTGCATTTAGTACATTGATTGCATCTGCTTTTACGGCATTATAACGTGAGTTTTCAATTATGTTCCCAATCGCTGGAATCGCTATTGCTGCAACAATGGCCAAAATAACAATTACCGCTAATAATTCTACTAATGTTAAACCTTTTTCATTTTTCAAACGTTTTTTCAATAATTTCATCATAGAAAATCCTCCTCCAGAATTTGTATGTAATTCGTTTTGATTATGTACAGATGATTCTTTCAACTGTTTCTCACCTCCTTAAAAGGGTTTGAATAATTTTTCCATTCTATTTCCATTACATTTGTTCATACAAGCTGAACATCGGCAAGAAGACCGCTGCAACTATTCCACCGACAATCACGGCCAAGAAAAGGATCATAACCGGCTCTATCAACGCCTTTAATGTATCGACACTCCGATCCACTTCCGCTTCATAAAATTCCGAAACCTTTTGGAGAATAAAATCAAGTGTACCTGTTGTTTCCCCGATATGTACCATCGACGTGACAAGCGGTGGAAATAACCAACTATTTTCCAATGGCTCTGCCAACGAACTCCCTTTCTCCAAACTTTTTCTGGCATCCCTAATCACTTTTCCGATGACCGGATTGCCGATCACCTTTTCCACAATCGTCAAACATTCCAAAATCGGTACGGCACTGCTGAATAATGAAGAAAGGTTGGACATCATTCTTGAAAGTGCGGACTTTTGCAATAATGGTCCGAAAATCGGAATTCTTAACAATGTATAATGCACACCATAGTGAAATTTCCCGTTATTTTTATATAGGAAGTAAAACACCAATACAATGAGAAGAATCGCACCCAGCACGCTCCACCAATAATGTTGCAATATTTCGCTGATTTTGATGGTGAAGATCGTAATGGCCGGCAGCTCGGCACCCATCGACTCAAAGGACTCGATAAAAGATGGGACTATGACCACCATCATAAATACGGCTACCACGATGGTCAGTACGAGCAATACCAACGGATATGTCATGGAAGATTGCACTTTTTTCTTCAAGCTGTACTGCTTTTCAAATGTTGTCGCCAATTTTTCCAAAATCGTATCCAGGTTTCCGGTCGCTTCAGCGGACATCATCATGTTGACGAACAAATCCGGAAACACTTTTGGATGTTTTTTCGTCGCTTTCGAAAAAGAGAGACCCGACCGGACATCTTCCTCCACCTGTTCCAATGCCCTCTTTAACGGTTTGCTTCTCGTTTGGCGAGCCAATATATTCGTCGCTTCAACGACTGAAACCCCCGCCCGGATCAATGTGGCAAATTGACGGCAATAAATGACGAAATCCTGATTTTTTACTTTTGATCTGCCCAGATTGAATTCTTTGTCAAGAATGTTCGAAGATTCATTGATTTCCCGGGGATTGATGCCCCGCTCCCTGAGCTTTGCGATTGCCGCTTTTTTGCTCGGGGCATCAATTTTCCCCTTCGTCAACTCTCCCCTTCTCGTCCTTCCAACATACCTGTAAATGGTCACCGGTAATCACCAACGTTCATGTATGGTTTGACTTCTTCCAACGACACTTGCCCTTTTGCAAGCAATTCCTGGATTGAATGTTGCATCGTATGCATACCCAACGCCCGGCTTGTTTGTATAATATTTGGAATTTGTTCAATCTTTTCACTGCGTATTAAATTTTTTACAGATGGCACGGCAACAAGAATTTCCGTTGCCGCCACACGGCCTTTTTTATCTTTTCTGACGAACAGACGCTGTGAAATGACGCCTTCCAATACACTGGCCAATTGCGAACGAATCTGATTTTGCTGATGGGGCGGAAAGACATCGATGATACGATTGATCGCGGACGGCACATCCAATGTATGAAGAGTTCCAAACACCAAATGTCCGGTTTCCGCAGCCGTGATTGCCGTTGAGATGGTCTCCAAATCCCTCATCTCCCCGACGAGAATCACATCCGGGTCTTGCCGCAACGCCGCTCTTAAGCCGGTGGCGAAATTTCTTACATCTGTACCGACTTCCCGTTGATTCACAATCGAATTTTTGTGAGAATGAATAAATTCAATTGGATCTTCAAGGGTGATAATATGTTTTTTCATTGTTTCGTTAATATGATTGATCATTGCCGCCAAGGTCGAAGATTTCCCGGAACCTGTAGGACCTGTGACCAATACAAGCCCTTGTGCTCTTTCCGCCAAATCAAATAGCACTTTTGGCATTTCCAAAGATCTAATCGTCGGAATTTTGGTAGGAATCAACCGGAATGCGATTGCCGGCGCATTTCGCTGTTTATAAACATTTACACGGAATCGAACGTTTTCATTGTATGTATAATTAAAATCGGCATCACCTTTTATTCGATATCCCTTCAACTTGTACTTGGGCAAAAGCTGATTGACCATCTCTTCAATTTCTTCGGCAGAGAATTCCACATCCCCAAATTTCTCCAACATTCCGTGGATCCGGAAAATCGGCGGTGTTCCGACAGTGATATGTATATCCGAAGCATTATTTTCAAAAGCGCTTCTCAGAATATCTTCTATTGAAATATTCATAGCTCATCCCTTTCTATTCAACCGTTGCCACGCGTAATACTTCTTCTGTTGTTGTCAGTCCATCCAATACTTTCAAGAAACCGTCCCCTAGCAAAGTGCGATAACCTTCGCGCTTCATGTAAGCCATTATCGCCGCAATCCCTTTCCGCTGTGATATGAATTCTCTTACCGTCCGATCTATCGGCAATATTTCATGAATCGCAATTCTTCCTTTATAACCTGTATGGTTGCAGGCAGGACAGCCGCGCCCCCTGAGCACGTTCTCAATCTGCAAACCTTCTTTGGCAAACAGTTCCTTTTCCCTCGAGGTTGCCGGCACCGTTTCCGCACAGTCACGGCAAACCCGTCTTACTAAACGTTGAGCCACTACACCAACTACGGAAGATGCAATCAAGAACGATTCAATGCCCATATCTTCCAGTCTGGAAATCGATTCAACGGCATTGTTCGTATGGAGCGTGCTTAAAACCAAGTGTCCGGTCAGCGATGCCCGGGTTGCAATTTGCGCAGTTTCCAAATCCCTTATTTCTCCTATCATAATAATGTCCGGGTCTTGTCGGAGAATGGAACGTAATCCTGCCGCAAAGGTCAATCCCACTTCTTCTTTCACTTGAATTTGATTGATTCCTTCCAATCGGTATTCCACCGGATCTTCAACGGTAATGATATTGACGCCTTCTTTGTTCAGTTCAGATAAGGCCGCGTACAATGTCGTCGATTTCCCGGAACCGGTAGGGCCAGTGATCAATACGATGCCATTCGGTTTGGATATCATGTTTCTGAACAATTGTTCATTCAGTTTGCTGAATCCCAATTTATCGATGCTTGTTGCCGCATTGCTCAAATCGAGGATCCGCATCACAATTTTTTCTCCGTAAATTGTGGGCAATGTCGACAACCGGATATCCACCGGTCGGAAATTGATCGTCGTTTTAATGCGGCCGTCTTGCGGAATGCGATTTTCCGTAATATTTAAATTCCCCATGATTTTAATGCGGGCTGTAATCATATTTTGCATATGTTTCGGGATTGAACGTTCAGTTCTGAGAACCCCGTCAATCCGGTACCTTACACGGAAATCCGTTTCTTGCGGATCTAAGTGAATATCACTCGCCCTTAACAACACCGCATTGGAAATCAACTGATTCACCAAGCGGACAATGGGTGAATCATCATCGGTTATCTGTGTATCCGCCGCTTCGTTCGCATCAATGTTTATGTCAGCCATTGCCGCATCCATTGATTCCTGCAAATCGTAATATTTGGCAATCGTTCGATACAAATCGTCTTTCGCCGCAATGCCCGTCTCTATATGGCACCCGGTTGCCATCCTCACTTCTTCGATGGCGAAATAGTCCATCGGGTCAGCCATGGCGATGAACAATTTATTTTTATCCCGCCGTATAGGCATTACTTGCGCCCTTTTTGCCAATTCCGCCGGCACGAGTTGGAGCACTTCCGGATCGATTGGATATTGGCTCAAGTTGATATGGGGAACACCCAGTTGGAATTCGAGCACTTCTATCAGTTGTTGCTCTGTCAATATATTTTCACGGATTAAAAAATCTCCCAACTTTTCATCGCTTGACTTATTTTTCAATGCGTATTCGAGTTGTCCGGGTGTTATGACACCTGCTTCAACGAGCAAATCCCCGAGCCGCTTGCGATATTTCATATGTTTCCCCTCGCTTTCTATGACGTATTGTCAAAAATTACTTAATAAAACTTACGTTTTTGTTGATATAACTAGTTTTATATAAAAAAAACTTGCCACCCCCTTAAAATTAGGGTATTTATGAGGTAACCACACACTCAAAAATCCCTAATAAAGGAAGTGACAAGTTGTTACCTCAATTATTAACCTATTTGCTTGAATATATCAAGTACCAAGATCAAATGATTCGAACATTACTTACCCTTCTGATTGGAAAAAACATGTTTGATAAGCCAACTGAAAAGCCTGTCAATAAGCCTTATCAAAAACTCCAGGTGGATGAGCTGCCAATCATTGAAACTCTACAAAAGCTCGATTATCAAATTCTTCTCAAAGAATATTTGGAGAAGAACGGGAAACCTCTCAAACCTGTTCAGAGGCGTTCCAATTCAAAAGGTAAAGTACCTTCATCCATGAAATGTCCAAGGTGTGGTGCTCCGTCAGATTATCTTTATGCCAATAACGGAGGTAAAGGACAGTATCAATGCAAGGTGTGTGCGTGTCTGTTTAATAAAAAGAATCAATATGCCAAGGAGGCTATACTAAAATGTCCACACTGTTCGAAAACACTCGAGAAGATCAAGGAAAGAAAAGATTTTCTCGTATTTAAGTGCAAAAACAATGACTGTCCGTATTACAAAAAGAAACTGCAAGGAATGTCTAAAAAAGAGAAAAAGCAGTTCGAAAAGGATTCTCCGTCTTTTAAAGTTCGATACATATTTCGTCAGTTTCAAATTGATTATCAGCCGTTAGCCAAACATTCACCTAAGAAGCCAAAAGTGGATTTGTCCAGGCTTCATGTGTCACCGCACACATTGGGGCTCATTTTAACCTACCATGTAAACTATGGCTTATCGGCTCGGAAAACAGCTGCACTGATGAAGGATGTTCATGGCGTACCCATCTCTCACCAGAGTATATTGAATTACGAAAACAGCGTAGCACTTCTTCTCAAACCTTATGTGGATCATTATCCTTACGAGCTTTCTGATCAATTCTGCGGAGACGAAACATACATTAAGGTGAATGGTCGTTGGCATTATCTTTTTTTCTTTTTTGATGCGGTAAAGAAAATTATTCTGTCCTACCCTGTTTCTCCAAATCGTGATACGGTATCAGCCATTCGTGCGATTGATGAGGCCTTATGGAAGATGAAAGAGATCCCGGAAGACCTCACCTTTGTCGTAGATGGCAATCCGATTTACCTTTTAGCACAACACTTTTTTGCCCAGCACGGTATTACGTTTGATGTGAAGCAGGTCATTGGACTAACCAACGAAGACCAGGTTTCAACGGAATACAGACCGTTAAAACAAATTATTGAAAGACTGAATCGAACATTTAAGGGCAATTACAGATCGACACACGGATTTGGATCCGATCACGGATCCGTTTCTTATGTGACTTTGTTTGTGGCTTATTTTAATTTCTTGCGGCCACATTCAGCCCTGGAAGGCAAAGTGCCTGTAGTTATTCCAGAGCTAAAAGGACTGCCGAATATGCCTGCACGTTGGACAAAACTGATTGGTTTAGCTCAACAATGGCTAGTAGAGCAAACTGCCTAACTTTTTGTTTAGCAGAGCCCTTACCAGCATCGGCGAAGCGAACTCTTGACAAACCGAACCAGTCAATGGTTTAAAATGGGAATTGGCAAGGGCTTCTTTGGTGTGCCTTCTTTTTGTTCCCTTCGCCCTTGTTGGTTCGAAATCAAACCATTGACGTGTTTGTCAAGAGCGATTGCGGCGGCATTTCCTCTAGTTTCGCTAGATCACATCCCTCCAAAACTAAGTTTTCATAGATTTTTTGACACTACCTTCTATGAAGTTACTAAATTCCCACCCTTGTCATAGTAACTTCCAGGAGGTAATTCGTCTTTATTTTTGTCCTTGTCTTGATTGGAATTGCCGTCAGTTTTATTGTTGTTTTGTTCAAAATCAGGCAGTCCGTTTCCATCCAAATCCAAGTTGTCCACGTTGCCGGAATTTGGACCCGTTTCTTCTTCAGCCGATTCTTTCGGTTGAATGGCTGATTTTAACACGATCCGGTTTGTCGGCGCATAATAATCACGACTAATTTCTTCAGTTTTTTCTTCACCGTTGCTATCCGTCATTGTTCTTGTAACGGTCACCCGAAGTCCTTGTTTTCCTTCTTGAATCAATCTGGAACTTCCCATCGGCAAATCTTTTGAAAATCTGTTGATGATTCGGGGAGCAATCGTTTGCTGTTGAACGGAAACCCGAACCGTTACATCTTTCACACTGGAATACAACTCTACTTTTAAATTTTCTCCTTCGACGGACATTTTCAGTAAATATGGATGTTTCGATACGTTGATAAATTGCAGATCTTTCTCACTGAACGCATCTACGGAGACGTTCAATCCCGGCTGTAAATAACCAGGTAATTCTTTTTGGGCATGTCTCTCCATAATTTCGATATTTGCCTGCAAAACGGTGTTGTAAATCATCGATCCGACAAAATTTAAACCTTCCGTATTTGCGGAATCCGTCAAATTTTCCAACACTGTTAATAGTGAAAAAGCTTCGTTCGGCTCTAATATGTATTCGTTCAATTCTTCCGCCAATGCTTGTACACCTTTTGTATTGGCTGGAATTTTTTCAATGGACAATGCGATTCTTTCATTCTCCAATTGTGTGGTGTCTGTTACAACCGCCTCAATTTCATGAGACTCCAAGTATGATGCTTGCGCTAAAACCCGTTTATATGTATCTTCCGTATCCCAAATGGTTATGTATGATATTTGTTCTTTGATAGATTCACTATCTGAAATATGTATCGGAATATGTACAACCTCTTCTGATTTCCAAAAAAGATAGAAAGGTTTATCTGTTGAATCTCGATATTCATCGATCGCCCGATCAATATCAAATATGATTTCTTGCGGGTCAATGCTCAGTTCTTCACCTCCACCCCGGATGACGATCGGCTCTGATGCCCATTCATCAATGGCATTTTCCAGCACTTTTTTTATTTCCTGATCTTTCAGACCGGAAACATCAATGCCACCAATGGTAGAACCATTCGATCGCTTCTCGTCCGCAAAAGCTGTCAAATAGGATTGTGCCGGAATCAGTAAGCAAACCAAGACAGCAGCCACCAGGACGAAGGTGAAAGCTTTACGTGATTTTATAGTTTTCAAACTATCCACCTCATTATTTTATGTTATTTTTTTATTATTTTTAGTTGAAAAATACTATTTTTTATTCCATTTTTCCCTGCCTTTTCTAACTCAAAAAAAGAATACAATAATTTTCAAACTTTTGTATCATACTTTTTTCCTATTTTATTAAATTTTTTTAAAAATCCGATAGAAACATGTGCAACTAACTAATTATTTTTACATAAACTGGAATTTGATGTTATACTTAATATAATAGTACCCTTATACTAAGCATTATATTCATTTAGACTTTATTATTTTTATATAATTTTGTACATTCCTTTTCATAATTGTTACAATTTTTTGCCTAACCAAGAAAATCATGAATTTTAAATCGAAATTTGTGACAATGGAGGGACATTCTTTTTGCACCACTGGCATTTTTTTGTGTTTTCGTTTACATTGAAAATAGATTTCATTCCATACCGAAGTAGGTGTAACTTATGAAATATCTTTCCAATCAAAGAGGCGGCAAACCTCTCATCATCACAGTCATCACTCTTGTCATTATTTCTCTTATCTCTGCAGTTGCGATTGTTTATTTTACAATCAAAGATCAAAACATCGAATTTTCTGAAGAAGAGATTGCCGAGGCGACCAAAGTGGCGGAATCGGAATTGGATAAGGCTTATGCCGTTGCAAAAGAATATCCTTTTGAGAAACGGTTTGAAGCGATACAATCAATCGGTTATCGCGAGCCAAAGGAAGGCGAATACGCCATCTTCACTTTTGAAAAAGAATATGATGAAGATGATGAATATTACGTAATATTAAAAATGAAGCCCCATGCGCAATTTGAAAATTTATCAGTAGTGACTGTAGCCATATTTGATAAGAAAAACGGCGCTCTAATCGTGGAAAAACAAAATGTATTGAAATGGGAAAAGCAAGAAAATCAATCTTAAACTCTTCCCGTAAAACCGGAACAAACCCTGCCTTTCGCGATGCAGGGTTTGTTTTTTTATTCAAAGGGTATATATAAATATATCTTTCGGACTATTACATTTTCTTGGTTTCTTTTGCAATAATATAAAAGAATCATTTTGTCAAAGAATCTCAAAACAATTTCTGTTTAATCTAGTAGATTTGTTGTTTGGAATAAACTATATTTTAGTTGTTCTATTTCTATTTTCACATTATTGATTTGATTTTTTTATCTACTACGACTAACTATGACTTAAGGAGTGGCAAAATATGAAGCTTAATGAAAAGGGGCTGACCCTCGTCGAAGTGGTCGCCAGCCTCCTTATCATAACGATTGTTTTATTAAGCGTTGCCCAACTCGTTATTCAATCGAATAAGACCAATTCGATTAATAACGAAAAATTGGTTGTGATTGATTTGGCGGAAACCATTTTGGAACGGCTGAAAGCGGAAAATCACATCGTAAAAGAGGCAATCGAAACATCTTCCAATCCGGATCAGGAAGTTGAAATCCCCTTAAGCTCCATTAATATGGAAAATCTTTCGACCAAAAAAATCGATGGGAAAGATTGCTATTTTGTTGAAATGAATCATGAAACATATCAAGTGAGCGCCTATGCGAGGAAAGCAAACAAACAAGAAATAAGCGATTTCGGCTTAAGACCGGTTGTTGTAAAAGTAAAACGGGTGGAGATCATTACGAATGGAACAACCAGCATCAAAGATTTGATTGGAAAAAGCGAAATAGAAGGATATGTTGAACTATGATGAAAAATTGGAATTCAAAGGGAATGACATTAGTAGAAGTGTTGGCGGTATTGGTGTTGGGTACAATAATTGCCCTTTTGGCTTTCAATGTGTTATTTGGCATGTTCTTTAATCACAAAGAAAAAATAATCACTTCCGCCAATGTACGGGATGTCGCGGATTACTATTTGGAGAATTTGTCAAATTATATTTTTTCCCTTAGTGAAAACAATGTGGAAAAAATCGTTCAATCGGAGACTGAAGGGTATTATATCGTCGAAAAAGATTCGCCGGCAAACATCACCGGATTTAAAAAGGATGACGGAATGGTTTCACTCTATGTCGGAGGTGAAAAGATTGAATCCTCGTATCCAGACATCAAAATTTCCGACTTCCCTAATACAAAAATTGTAAAAGAAAGAAACAACATCTATAAAATCACTTTGACCCTTGAATACAACGGTAAATCCAAAACCTTTAACAAAGAAGTCCATTCTATACCTTAGTTTTTAAGGAGGGAACATAATTGAAATACATAAAATCCCAAACAGGAAACACCCTGCTTTTTGCCATAATGGTATTAATGCTCGGTTCAGTCATCGCGCTCACGTTAATCGGCATGTCCATCAACGGCACCGCCCGAAATGAACACCGGGAAAATTATAACCAGGCCAAAAAAAATGCGGAAAGCGGGATTGAGCATTTAATCGCCAGTATGGAAAAGGATTTGGAAAGTATAATCCCATCTCCTGGCATTAATCCTACTTTTTCATTAAATAATTTTAAAGAAAGTTATAAAAAAGACATTTTAGGTAAATATAAATGTTCATCTAAAAACTTTATACATAATGAAGATGGAAAAACAAATTACTCCACTTGTATCGAATATAATGATAATGACATAGAAAAATTACTGGATAAGAATAATTTTTATGTTCCAATTACAATCAGAAGTACAGGTATTGCAAATGATGAAGAAAAAGAAATAATCGCTAAAGCAAAATTCGGTGCTACATATAAAAATTACCCCAGCTTTCTAGACTTTGCCGTGGCTACTCACCCGAGCACCGTTTCAAAGGGAGATCCAAACTTTCAGAGTGAAAGTATAATTTTTAACGGCGGTTTACAAATAAAAGGAAATGTGTTTACTAACGGAAATATTGCAGTTTCCAATCGTGCATATGCGCCTATAATAGACGCAAATAATGTCGGAAATCCATGGAAAGAAACAACTTATCCCGAAATTACAGGATTTAACGGTAAACCTGCGGAAATTTATTTGAATACGGACAAATCACTCTTTGAAATGAAAAAATATGAATTTGATGGTAATTGTAAGCGTTCCAAAGAAGTTAATGGTTTAATCAAATCATTAGGAGATTTGATGGACGCATTAGGGGACATCCCACAAGGCCTTATTAACCTTGTATCAATTATCACATTCGGAAATTTTAACATACCTGATCGTTATTTTACATATTACGACTTGCAAGTTTACAATTTTGACGAACATAAAACTGATGACGATAAATGTTTTTATAAAAAACAATCTATAGAGGAAATCAATAGTTTTCTTACAGGAAAAAGCAATGTAAAAATTAAGAACACTGTTAAAGAGTTAGAATCAGTTGCTATAGCTGGAGATAACTCTTTCATAACAAACGGTAAAGACAATGTATTGAAAATAGTTAATCAAAATGGAAAAGTACTTAATGGATTGCAATATATTAATCCAAAAAATAACAATTATAATGTAAAAAACGGAAATATCTTACTTATTGATAAAACACTAAAAGGAACCAGCTATATCACTACTACCCAGAGCAGCATAGATACCATTAATACTTCAATTACAAAAGATGTAATAAAATTATTAGACCAACTTGTACCAATAGTGGGTTTAGGTTCTCATCTCGAGAAATTATTAAACGGTGATTCAGATTCCTTCTTATTGGATCTTGTAAAAGATTTAGTTCATCTAATACTACAAATCTTAGGTTTGGCTGACAATGAAACAAATGGATTAGAAGGACAATATTATATTCATAATAACAATGAGCAAAAAAAATTAGTAATTGAATTGCTTAAAGGATTAGGTTTATTAAGTTCTTCACAAAATCCTGATGAAACACGATTACTCGATTTTCTCCTTGATAATGAAGGATTAATCCAAAAGGGAAAAGCCATAAATTTGGATCCTGGTCTTTTAGGAAGCAATGATTTTAATTTAAATGGAGTTTATTATATTGATGGTGATGTAAGAATTTTCAACTCCAAGGTTAATGGAAATGCTATACTTTTTGTTAACGGAAATGTCGATATAAAAGACTCTCAATTAAACAATAAGAATGATAATAATAAAATTCTCATCTTTGCAACAGGTGATATCATCTATCAATATAGTTCAGAACGAGGAAGCCAAATTACAAAATCCTACTCAAATGATAACTCCTTTGTTGTAAATGCTTTCTTGTATTCCGACAAAAAAATCGAACTGCATGGCACTGTCTCAAAATTTCATATAAAAGGCGGAATCGCAGCAAACCAAGTGATATTAAGTGGCGTAAGAGGTGATGTAGATAAAATTCTATTTGGTCCGAATATGTTCAAAAATCCTAAAGATGAAAGCAAACCTTCACGTTTAATTATCGAGCACGATCCAAAAGTGTGGGAAACTTTTGTCAAACTTACAAAAGACTACTCTACAATGCCTGAATATCATGAATTTTTCCTAGAACCAACGACAATAACATCAAGAAAATAATTTAAAATCAATCTCCCAACTTTATGGTTGGGGGATTATTATTATGCCGAAAATTGTTATCGTATAATTAATATAATAGTTTTAATCACAAAAAATTTTTGTATATTTTTGATACTTATTTTTGTGAAGACAATTGAGTTTGCAAAACGATATTATTAAAACGATAAGATAAAAACCACCCGATTCGTTTTATTAATATAGTAATAATATATCCATTGAAACAAAAACTTATCGTTATAATAACTTGATAAAGAAATTCAATGTTTATTTTAACATTTCACAAGAAATAAGTTGAAAAACATACAGCAAATTATATCTTAATATACTAAAATTTCACAAGATCTTTATAGGATATCTGTTTTTTTATAAGTATAATATGATTGGAAGAATGAAAAAAATTTATCAACATTCCCCTATAAATATCCATTCGAAGGGAGATAACTTATGAGAATCCTCCGAACACAAAAAGGAAACGCCTTTGTGATAACCATCATGGTGTTGTTGATTGCAACGGTTATCGGGACAACCTTGATCACCTTTTCCATGAATGGGATCACACGCAACGAACACCGGGAAAAAACGAATCAGGCGGCCAAATTGGCAGAAGACGGAATTGACCATATCACTTTAAAAATCAACAAAGAATTGGAGCAAGCGATTGAAGAAGTGCTGGAAGACACGAAAAAGAAGTATTATAAGCTGAATTTCATCAGCAAGTCGCAATTTATAAACGCATTCAACGACAAATTTGATGATATTTTACAGAAGTATGAATGCGATTCAGGAACCCATGTTATGAATGAAAACGGTGAAAAAAAATACGATGCATGTTACATAAAAACTCCCGCCGATCCTCTTGACACCATCCGGACTGTGAAATTCAAAAGCGTCGGTACGGCTAACGATGCCACAAAAACGGTCGTTGCCGAAGTCAAACTCGGAGCCGTATACTCAGATGTCCCGAAAATACTGAATTATGCCGTCAGTACAAGCGGCGATGGCAACCTTATGTTAAATGGCGGGGTCAGCATCAATGGAGATGTAAAAGCCGATGGAAATATCATCGTCTCAAACAGCGCATACATACCAAGCCCACTGATTGAAAGACGTTGGAAAGACAGTACATACCCTGCCATTGGCGGGGAAACGGTTTTCCCTTCCGAATCGAAAAATGCAAAGTTATTTGTCAATCCTTCAAACGGACGGCTGTTTGTCATCAAACCGGAAGCATTGGACAACTGGAAAGGCTGCGACAACAAGTTCTTCGACCGGGTCAATTATAATGATGTATTTAAACATAACTTCCATGAAATGAAGGAAAGCAATTGCCTTTATGATATACAATCCGTGAAGAATGTCACTTCCTACTTATTCAATGAAGATCTGCCGGATCTGATGGAAACGGGGACAGCTGAGCCGTTTGATGTGGAAAATATGGTCAAAATCGGAAAAATGGCGCTTGCACAAAAAGTGATCAAAAACGATAATGAATATTCGGTTTACAAGCTGCCTGTAAATTCGTCCTACTACGCCAAAAAGCCGACTTGGTTCAAATATGGCATCCAAACTATCATCGATGGTAAAACCCATGAAATCAAGGGCGAAAATGGGAACGAATATTTCAGATTGACCACATTATTAGGCAATAACAATTTTATCGATCGTACAAAATATACGCTGGACGGGAACTTCCATTTATACGGTTCCAACATCATCATCACCGGACTTTACTCAAGCAACACGTTTAAAGGGAATTACTACATTTCCAACAAAAAACCTGTTATAAACATCGATCCGGATGATGAAAAACCTGATGAGAGCAAAAGTTATGAAGAAAAGAAAGGAATTCCGCGGGCATCCATCCGAATAGAAGATGGCAAACATACATTTGATGGCAACTTTTATTTGGACAAAGGTGACATCACAAATAAAGCCCTCAATATCAATCGCGGCGAACATACATTTAAAGGCGTGTATTTTGTCGATGGGGATCTTGAAATCAACGGAGTGCTCGGATCTCCATTGAAACCGGCCATCATCAATGCGGATGCAATATTTTTTGTGAATGGCAACGTGGACTTGAAACATGTATTGATCAATACTCCTGGCGACAGCGGATTGATCATCTTCGCTACAGGCGACATCACCTACAACTACGCAACAAGCCAAAGAAACAATTTAGAAGATTATTTCAATGAAAAACAGCAAGAAATCAATATGTTCCTTTATTCCCAAAAAGGGAAAGTGGAGTTGCACGGTACGGTCTCCAATTATAAAATCAACGGAGGCGTCGCCGGGAAAAATGTATTTTTAACAGGCATCCGAGGCAGCATCGAGAGAGCAAGCATCGAATCAGGCTTCACAAGAAAATTTCCGAGTGTCCGCGAACAAGAAAAAAGCAAGTCCAGACTGATGATCGATTATGACGAAGATATTGTCACAACCTTCCACAAGTTGCAGAATATCGGTATCACCTACCACGATTTGGATTCTTTCAAACCGATTATGGTTTCGAGAAAATATGAAAATTGATGCCCCATAAAACGAAAACATCCTGCTTCTGCGCATTAAACCAGCGAAAGCAGGATGTTTTTATTTCACATTATTTTATTAATACATTTTCAAATAATGTTCTCTCTCCCAAGGATGGACAGTGGAACGATACATTTCGAATTCGATTTCTTTCGCTTCTTTGAAGTTTTGGTAGATGTGTGGTCCAAGGGCGTTTTTCACCACTTCATCTTTCTCCAACAAGCGGAGGGCATCATCCAATTGCCCCGGCAAGTTTTCAATTCCGTTCTCACGGCGTTCCTCTTCCGTCATCACATAAATGTTCCGGTTGATTGGAGCTGGTGGCGTCAATTTGTTTTTAATGCCATCAAGTCCTGATGCCAAAATCACCGCCATTGCCAAATATGGATTGGCTGAAGGATCAACGGATCGCACCTCCAAACGTGTTGAAACTCCGCGGGAAGCTGGGACGCGAATCAATGGTGAACGGTTTTGTGCGGACCAAGCCACATAAACCGGCGCTTCGAAGCCGGGAACTAAACGTTTATAAGAGTTCACTGTAGGGTTTGTAACGGCTGTAAAGCTTTGCACATGTTTCAATAAGCCCGCCATGAATTGCATTGCCGTTTCGGATAATCCAAGCTCAGTGTTTGGATCATAGAACGCATTGTCTTTACCTTTGAATAAGGAAACGTTGCAGTGCATTCCTGATCCGGCTTCACCAAATAATGGTTTCGGCATGAATGTTGCATGCAGACCATGTTTGCGCGCAATTGTTTTTACCACCAATTTAAATGTTTGGATGTTATCGCAAGCTGTGACTGCATCCGCATATTTGAAGTCGATTTCATGTTGCCCCGGAGCCACTTCATGGTGGGAAGCTTCCACTTCAAAGCCCATTTCTTCCAATTCAAGGACGATATCGCGACGGCAGTTTTCACCAAGATCTGTCGGCGCCAAGTCAAAATAACCGCCATGGTCATTTACTTCCAACGTAGGTTCGCCGTTTTCGTCCAGTTTGAACAAGAAGAATTCCGGCTCAGGCCCCAAGTTGAAATGACTGAAGCCCATTTCTTCCATTTCTTTTAATACGCGTTTCAAATTTGTACGAGGGTCTCCTAAGAACGGCTCACCATCCGCAGTATAAATGTCGCAAATAAAACGTGCCACTTTCCCTTTTCCTGTTGTCCAAGGGAATACCATGAATGTATCTAAATCAGGATATAAATACATATCAGATTCTTCGATGCGGACAAATCCTTCAATGGATGAACCATCAAACATCATTTTGTTGTCCAAAGCTTTATCCAATTGACTTACAGGAATTTCAACGTTTTTAATTGTTCCTAAAATATCTGTAAATTGTAGTCGGATAAATTTTACTTCCTTTTCTTCAACCAATCGATAGATGTCTTCTTTTGTGTATCGACCCACAATTCCACTCTCCTACTTAAATTCTTTAGTATAAATTATTATTGATAATATCGAGTAACATCTGCATATCTCAACAAAGGTTTATGGGAACGGGATTGGGCATTTTTCATTTCCTCCCGCAAGATGCTGCGGATTTCTTCATCAGAAAGCTCTTTTCCAAACTTTCCATCCTTCGCCCCTTTTTTCATTTCGAATATTTTCTTAATTCCCGCTATGTTTAAACCTTGTTCAAGAAAATCTTTGATTTCCAAAAGCAAATCAACATCATTTAATGAAAACATCCGCTGATTGCCTTCTGTACGATGAGGGCAAATTAGACCTTGTTCCTCATAATAACGGATTTGCCGCGCGGACAAATCTGTCAGTTGAATCACCGTACCGATTGGCAATAACGGCATTGATCTTCGAATTTCACTTGTCCGTTTATTTTGATATGACATGTCACTCCTCCCTAATGATGAACATTTTACTATCTGGCATATTGTTTGTCAACGTCATGTAAGGAAACCTTACATTGACAAAAATTTTTTCATTTTTAAGAAATTCATTTCATAATTCATCAAATTTATTGCCATTTTCACTTTTTCCACAAAAGAAAAAACTGTAGAAATAAACGAATGTTAATTTCCACAGTTTTTTCCCATCAGGTTATTTTCTTTTTCCCCGGTATAAACATCCAAAGAAAAAGAAGAAGATATTGATAAAATCCAAATATAAACTTAATGCCGTCTTAACAAGTTCATCTTCTTTTACATAATAATTCCGGATCAAATTAAAATCATAAACTGTATATAACACAAAACCAAAGACGATGATGGCCGCAATAAATACACGGACCATACTGTCAACCGGGATGAAAAAATAAATGATGAAAAATAGCATAAATACAAGCAATATCGCTGTCAGATATGTTGCCCCATTCGGAAAATGCCTCGGCATTTTTAAGCCCAAAAGAGCAAGTGTGATGAAGAGAACCGCCGCTCCAAATAATAGCGAGTACACGAATGCAGTTCCCAATATTCCGATAAACAACTGTGCCAACCAATAGAACATGATTCCTGTAAAGAAGGGGATCAAATATAAAATTCCGTTGGCCCATAGCATGTTGCGGGTGAAAACGACAATGAACAACAAGACCAAATTGACCACCGAAACAATAATTACGATGGAAGACGGCAAAAACATTCCAACAATCAGGCTTATCGCCGTCAATCCCCACATCAAGGCGAAATGCTTTAAAACAAGACTCAAATGATGGCCATACATGGCAACAACTCCATATGATCGTTTAGTTCAATATATTTTTAACCGGAGTTGTCTATTCAATCGAAATGGTTTTTCCGATATACTCAATGATCGGTGTTTTATTGGTGATGGTGACTTTTGTGACACTTGCCCCCTCAATTTCAAAATCCCAAATGTTCTTTATTGGCAACCGCAAAATCGGCAGAATCAGAGCCCGAATGGCGACACCATGGGAAACCGCCAATATTTTCCCTGAGTCGAAGGCATTCGCGCAAGATTCAAGAAAATCGCCCATCCGGTGGACGACCTGGTGAAAGCTTTCACCTGTATCAGGGATGTATTTTTCAGGGTGATGGAAGTAATGATTGTATCTTTCGAAATCATTTTTTTCAATGTCTGCCAACCGTTTCCCTTGCCAGCTGCCTAGATGGATTTCCAACAGCCTTGGATCTTTCACGATTGTCAAATAGTCCCCTACCAACAATTCAGCTGTTTGTATCGCTCTATTCGAGGTGCTGGAGAAAGCCGCAGCAAATCGAATGCCTTTTAATTGCTGTTTTAAATGGGTAATTTGTTTGATGCCATGTGGAGACAAGTTGGAATCCAGCCAGCCTTGCAGCCGACCTTCCTGATTCCACTCCGTTTCACCATGGCGAACGAAAAAAAGCTCGAGTTTATTTTCCATACCATTCATCCATTACTTGTTGAAATTTTTTCATCGCTTCTTCCCTTTTCACTCCGATTCGAAGCCATTTGCCATCCATGCCGATAAAATTTTCCGTATGTCTCAATACTATACCGTTGCGGAGACAATAAAAATAAAAATCCCTTGTCTCTTCCGGATCTGTCAGTTGGAAGCAGAGAAAATTCGTCACGCTGTTTGTCGTCTTACATTGGTGTTTCCGCAAAAAATGTTCGAGGTTTCTTTTGATGCTGGCATGTTTTGCAATACTCTCACGGCGGAAGTTTTCATCTTCAAGGCACATTTTCCCGATTTCAATGGCTAATGCGTTGACATGCCAATGGGGGAGTCGGCTTTCCAATTCTTCCACAAGTTCTTTTCGCCCAACTAAATACCCCAATCGGATGCCTGCGATGCCATACATTTTTGTCATTGATCTTAAAACCGTCAAATTGGGATACCGTCCGATGAGTGGAATGACGGATTCCGATTCATCGGTCCAATCCATAAAAGCTTCATCGACCAGGATTTCACACCCTGTTTCTTCCCCGCAAATTAGAAGTTCTTCGATGGTTTCCTTTGGGATAAGGGAGCCGGTCGGATTATTTGGATTACATAAATAAAGGCAAGCCGCTTCTTTCATATGCTCTTTGATTTGTCCAATCGGGAGCCGGTATGCTTCGATTTCTTGCACCACCAAATCAATCAGTTCGGCTCCTTGGGCTTCCAACGTCATTTTATATTCAGAAAAAGTTGGATGGACGATTATCACTTTTCGATTGGAAAATCTGCCTGCAAAAAAGGTTAACAATTCCGCTGCGCCGTTTCCCAAAAGAAGGTTCTCCCGTTGAACATTTAATTTCTCTGCCAAAAGCGATCTTAACGGTTCCGCTTCCGGATGCGGATAAACAGAAATTTTGTTCAACAATTGGAACCATTGTTCTTTAATCATTGGCGGAAATCCGAAAGCATTCACATTCTCACTTAAATCATAAACCATTTCAGGCATCGGAATTTGAAAACGTTCGTACAGGGATTGGAAATTAGCTCCATGCGGTGGATATTGCAACGATGACACCCCCAATCAGGATTGTAAAAAGAATGGATGCAACAAACATCTGTTGAATGGCAGCTTTTATATGGTCGGATGCCAATGGGACATCTGGTGTTCCCATATAGGCGCGAAACGACGGCACCCCATGATAGGAGTTGTATCCTCCAAGACGGATGCCTAGCTGATAGCTTGTTGCCGCCTCCAAGTAACCGCTGTTTGGACTCGGATGTTTTTTTGCATCCTTCAGCCATAAACGCAACCGTTCTGCCAATGGGCGGTCGGTCTTCTTTTTTGTGAATAATAAAATAATGAGTCCTGTTATTCTGCTTGGAATAAAATTTGCCACATCATCGAGTCTCGCGCTGAATTTTCCGAACTCTTCATACTTTTCATTTTTATAGCCGATCATGGAATCCAATGTATTGATCGCTTTATACGTCCATAATCCCGTCGCGCCAAAGAGGCATGCATAAAATAACGGCGCTGTGACCCCGTCGCTCGTATTTTCCGAAACCGTTTCCACCACTCCGCGCACGATTTCCGGCTCATCCAGATGCTCCGTATCCCGGCCGACAATCCAGGATAATTTTTTCCGGGCTTCTTCAAGGTCACCTCGGGTTAAGGCCATATATACTTCCATTGCCGCTTCTTTTAAACTTTTTTGGGCAAGACCCATCCCTATCAATACTCCTTCAACAAGGATGCCAACCATCAAATGGATTTGATACGCAGCATAGACGATGAAAAAAGTCGTAATGGCTACAATGGCAACTACGAGAATTCCGGTCATGGCTCCTTTGAAAATTCGGTGGGATCCTTTATTCCATTTTGTTGTAAGGAATCCAATAAAAGAGCCAATCCACCGAACGGGATGGGGCATTTTTGGAGGATCTCCCAAAATCAAGTCCAACATTTGCCCAATAATGACTGCCAGGATGGTCATGTCAAGATTTTCCTTTCGTATACTTAAGATATTCATCAACGGCGATGGACAATGTTTCGTAAAGGCCTTTTCCAACAAGGGATCCCACTTTTGTAATGGAGCCTCCGTATTCATGAACTTCCCCTTTTTGGGTGGAGGCGATGCAAATGCTGTCTGTGGAAGTGCCAGTCGCAACCGTTCCGGTATTTTTATCGATAATCTTTTTTTCCGAAAGCACTTTGGTTTTTGTTTCCACCGCGCAACAAAGCGCTTGAATCAATGCTTCGTCCGTTAAACAGCCGTTAATAAAAATAAAAATATTGATTGTGCCAATTGCCGGTTTATAGGAATACCGGTGGGAACGGGTAACATCAACCGCATTATTCAATCCTGCGGTTACCATCACAACGATGGACGTATCCCCATCTTTAAAAAAGTGCGAAAAAGCGAATTTCATATCGACCGCCGTCATCATGGCAACGGTCTTGTCCAAAGGAAACCCTTTGGATTGAAGAAATTGTTTCATTTCTTCATGGGCATCTGATGGAAAATAGGATTTATCAACGGTGCGATTGATAAAATATTGATAATTGCCGTAGCCGGCGTTGTGCATGGCCGAACTGAAGGTCCTCAAAGGTCCATCCGCTTCAATCGCAACATATTCTCCGTAATGTTTGATCGAATCCAATGTGATCATGGTTTTCCCTCTTTTTCAAAAAACTCTATTAAGTAAGTTAACATAAATTTCTTGATTTATAAACAATCGGAATCGGCTGAAAAAAAGGATGGATGGATCACTTTTTCTTAATTGATTCGTACCGATGCAATATTGCCGAGTTGAACAGTTTCAGTAAAGGAAATAAAAAAGCAGCTCAAATTGAACTGCTTTATTCAACATTAAAAGGATTTCAGTTTTTGAACCGCACTGCATACAGCATATTTGACGTGCTCGTACGTCAATCCTCCCTGCACATAGGCTGTATAAGGGGGACGGATGGGACCGTCTGCAGTAAGTTCGATGCTTGAGCCTTGGACAAAAGTGCCCGCCGCCATAATGACATCATCTTCATATCCAGGCATGTAGGATGGCACCGGTGCGTAATGGGCATTGATTGGGGAAGCGGCCTGAATTTCCTGGCAAAAGGCTATCATCTGCTCAGCCGTCTGGAAGGAAACGGATTGTATTAAATCGGTCCGGTATTCCGTATAGTGAGGGGTTGTTATCATTCCCACCTCTTCCAACATCGCAGAAGTGAAAATTGCACCTTTCAAACTTTGAGCAACTACATGGGGCGCCAAGAAAAATCCTTGATAAAAATCAATCAATGTATTTAATGAAGCACCCGCTTCCGCACCTATTCCGGGACTCGTCATCCGAAAGGCGCATTTTTCCACCAAATCGGCTTTTCCGGCAATATATCCTCCTGTTTTTGCAAGGCCTCCACCCGGATTTTTAATGAGGGAGCCTGCCATTAAATCCGCCCCAACTTCCGTCGGCTCAAGTTTTTCGACAAACTCTCCGTAGCAATTATCGACAAAGATGATGACGTCCTGCTTGATTTCCCGCACTTTCTCACACATTTCACGAATCTGTTCAATGGTGAAGGACGGTCTAGTGGCATAACCTTTCGAACGCTGGATGGCCACCATTTTTGTCTTTTCGTTGATGGCTTTCCGGACGCCTTCCCAATCGATTTCCCGATCGCCAATCAAATCGATATGGCGATAATGAATACCGAAATCTTTCAACGAACCCGTATCTTTTTCTCCCCCATCCACTATGGATTGAAGGGTGTCATAAGGTTTTCCGGTAATATAGATCAATTCATCCCCCGGACGAAGCACGCCGAATAAACTTAACGTAATGGCATGGGTCCCGGAGATAATTTGGCTTCGGACAAGTGCACTTTCCGCACCAAACACTTCCGCATATACGCGCTCCAAGGTATCTCTTCCCTCATCATCATAGCCATAGCCTGTGGATGGATTCAGATGAAAGTCGCTCACTTGATGCTTTCTGAAGGCTGCCAATACCTTTTGTTGATTGAAAAAAGCCGTTTCATCCACCCTTTCATGGTATGGCTTTATTTTTTCCTCGATCTTTTTTGCAAGTTCTACAACTTCCGGTTTTAAGTTTGATACAAACATGATTGATACTCCTGTCTAATTGACTTACATAATTTATCCTATATCATCTTATCAATTCATTGTAAGGAGTCAACTGGATTATTTAAGTTTCATCATTCCATCGGAACATGTTCAACTTACTTGCGGGGATACGAAAATAATTGCGGCTCCTCCAAAGATGCTTGAAATCCCCCGAAAAATAAAAAGGGGGAGCCCCTGAAGAACTCCACCTCCTCCCCTTATTTAAACTCCAATTCTCCGTCGTATTCGAGCATTCCGCCTTCAAGATTGATGACATTGTATCCATTTGCTTCCAAGAACTCACAGGCTTTTCCGCTTCGGTTTCCTGAGCGGCAAACAATAATATATTCTTTTGATGGATCCAATTCCTCCATGCGTTCAGGGATGGAACCAAGCGGAATATGTACGGCTCCAGGAATCATCCCATTCGCCACTTCAAAATCTTCACGTACATCAATAATATTCAAGTCCTCATTGGCATCCAATAAATTGATCAATTCTTCCGTTGTCATTGTTTTCATTATAAAACCTCCAAAAACTTTCGTATGTCCCTAATTATAATCGACAATAGAAAAATCGGCGAGTATGAAAACTGCCGATTTTTCTCTGCAAATTGCCATGGAGTTCCATCAGCATGATGGTTTCTTTAAGCCAACGATCTTTGACCAGGTCCCCCGAAGATTCATGCCCATAACCCCATGGAATAGACTGCCATTTGCGCTTCAAATAACCATCCGATTATTGCTCTTCTGATTGAAGCTGGACATTTTTCGATGGTGAAAATGTTGAAATGGCATGTTTATAAATTAAATGCTGCTTGCCTTCCGATTCAATTAACACCGTAAAATTATCGTAAGATTTGATGGTTCCTTTTAATTGGAAACCATTTAATAAAAAGACTGTTACAAAAGCATTGCTTTTACGCAAATTGTTTAGGAAAGTATCTTGTAAGTTCATTGATTTCACACCGCACACCTCATCTATTTTTTTCTCTAGTGTAAATTATTCGATAACGATTTTTTATTTTCCTTCTTTATTATAAAAAAATTTAGACATTTTTATAATTTTTTCCCAATCATTTCCTATCCATTGTACATCCATTTTATTCCGGAAATACGTCAATTGCCGTTTCGCATAACGCCGGGAATTTTGCTTGATTTGTTCCACCGCTTCTTCCAACGTGATACGGCCATCCAAATAGTCATACAATTCTTTGTAGCCAATGGCTTTCACGGCCTGAACATCGCGGATATTTCTTTCCCATAAACTTCGGACCTCATCAAGCAACCCCTGCTCCATCATGAAATCCACCCGCTCATTGATGCGTTTATACAATTCCTCCCTGTCAATGTTCATTCCGATAATGAGATGGTTGTACAACGGAATATTGCCCCGGTTCAGCTCTTCCGACTGTTTGGAGATTCCATGCAGTTCAATCAATTCCAGTGCCCGGATGACGCGGCGCGTGTTGTTCGGGTGGATGGACTTTGCGGTTTCAGGATCCAAAGCGGCAAGTTTTTCGTGCATGGCTTTTGGGCCAATTCTCTCCAATTCTTCATAATATTTCTTGCGCGCTTCTTCATTGACCTTTTCCTCAGTAAATTGAAAATCGTATAAAACCGCCTGGATATACAAACCTGTTCCACCAACGATGATTGGCAATTTTCTTCTGCTTTGGATTTCTTCTATTTTATCTCTTACCAATCGTTGATATTCCGCAACAGAAAAACTTTCGGTCGGCTCCTTGAAGCTTAATAAATGGTGAGGGATTCCTTCCATTTCTTCTTCCCGGATTTTTGCGGTGCCGATATCCAACCCTTTATAGACCTGCATCGAATCACCGTTGATGATTTCACCATCGAAAGTTTTTGCCATTTTAATGCTTAAAGCCGTTTTCCCTGAAGCGGTAGGACCAACGATGGCCACTACATCAATACATTTTTGTTCTTCCATTTTCTTAACCACCGTACTATGACTTCATATACCAGTTCTTTGTTTTGTTCATTTAAAATTTCATGGCGCATGCCTTCAAAAAGATACACCGCAACCTGTTGAAGGCCGGCTTTCGTCAACTCTTCAGCCACTTGGAAAACGCCTTTTCCGTTATTTCCCACCGGATCCGCACTGCCGCTGATGAAGAGGACCGGCAAATCTTTGCGGATTTTTTTATTTTCCTCTTTGCTGTGGATTAATAGAAGCCCATCGGTTAAATCTTTGAAAAATTGATGGGTAGGGATGAATCCGCAATATGGATCTTCCACATAGGTTCTCACTTCTTTTACATCACTGCTCAACCAATCAAAGGGCGTTATGGCATTTTCAAATTGTTTGTTGAAGCTCGAGAAAGCCAATTCGTTCATCAACTTGCTTTCCTTTTCTTTTCCCTGAATGCGGGCAAGAGATTTGGCAAGCAGGTTCCCCATGTAATGCAAAGCAGTGGTTGATCCTGTTCCACAAAGGATGCACTGATGAACGAGGCTTGAATGGAGCTGGATAAATCTTCTGGCAATAAAAGATCCCATGCTGTGCCCAAATAAAATGCAATCCAACCCTTTGATCATGGTTTCATTCATGACTTCATATACATCTTGCACAACCCGCTCAAAACCATCTTCCTCACAAAAATAACCAAATTTTCCGCCCGCTTCTCCCGTTTTTCCGTGCCCGCGATGATCATGGACAATCACCCGGTACCCTTCCCGGCATAAAAATCGGGCAAATTCATCATACCGTTCACCATACTCGCACATTCCATGAAGTATATAAAAATTCCCGATAGGCTGTCCTGCATCATAAATTCTTGCAAAAATTTGTTGTCCATCACTCATTTGTATCCAACGTGTCTCTTTCACCGCAATCCCCCTTCGCCTCTCGGATCATTTGATTTAACTGCATGGTATAAAAGGTTTTTTCCCTTTCAGAATAGCCAATCCTGTCGCTCATTATATCAATGACTGCATCTTTCGTTTTTTCCACCATTGCGATATCAAAATACATGAGGCCTGTTCTGCGGATGAAGAAATCAGCCGGTGTATAAGCCATTTCATCGTAAATGCTGTAAAGCAGTTGAGCGAATAACGCTTTTGGAAGTTTGTCTACTGGTTCTTCCTTGTCCAATAAATCAAACACCCGATCAATATTTGTTCCATACATTTGGGCAAGCCCTTTCGCTTCTCCGAAATTCAACCCGAATTTGGCCCCTTCCATCGCCTTCTTGTTTACAAAATACTCAAAATTGGAGGAACGGAGCCCTTCAGCGCCGGACAAAGCCAATTGTTTCGTCATGCATTTTTTCGCATGACGGAAACGATGTTTTTTGACGATCAGATCAACAATCCGCTCTGCCATGATCCGATATCCGGTCAACTTTCCGCCCGCAATGGTCATCAACCCGCTTTTGGATGTCCAGATTTCATCTTTTCTGGAAATCTCGGACGGATTCTTTCCCTCTTCAAAAATGAGCGGACGGATTCCTGCCCAAGTGGATTCCACATCTTCTTCCTTAAGGGAAAGGGAAGGGAAAATTGAATGAAGGGCATTTAATAAATAGGCCACCTCTTCACTTTTCGCCACCGGATGAACCGGATTTTCTTCATAGAAGGTATCGGTTGTTCCGACATATACTTTATTCCCCCTTGGAATGGCAAAGACCATCCGCCCGTCGTCCGTATCGAAATAGATCGCTTGTTCCAAAGGAAGCACTGACTTGTCGAACACGATATGGATGCCTTTTGTCAGTTTCAAAGATTTTCTGCTTCTTCCATTGCGATTGTCTTTTTCTAAAATTACGTCGACCCAGGGCCCGGCGGCATTGACGATTTGAGTGGCATGTATTGTAATGGTTTCACCGGTAATTTCATCTCGGACTTTTGCTGCAACGATGCGGTTCCTGTCATAAACGAACCCTGTGACCTTGGCATAATTCAAGCAAAGGGCCTTATATTCCACCGCTTTTTTGATGACTTCAAGTGTCAATCTCGCATCATCGGTTTTATATTCCACATAAAATCCCGCGCCAAGCAATCCTTCTTCTCTCAAAAAAGGGGCAAGTTTCAAGGTTTCCTTTTTCGAAAGCATTTTCCTCCGTTCGGATTTCCGAACCTTTGCCAAAGAATCATAGAGTTTCAATCCTATCGAAGCGGAAAATCTTCCTAATGAGCCATTTTTATAGATGGGAAGCAGCATTTTCTCAGGAGTTGTAACATGGATGCTATTTTCATAGACGATTTCCCTCTCTCTTCCTACTTCCGCTACAAGTCGAAATTCCAACTGTTTCAAATAGCGCAAACCGCCATGAATCAGTTTCGTTGAACGGCTGGAAGTGCCCGCGGCGAAATCTTGCATATCGACCAACGCGACAGACAGGCCTCTCGAAGCCGCATCCAACGCAATACCGGCACCGGTGATGCCTCCGCCGATGACGAGCACGTCAAAAGAATAGGTGTTCATCAAGTGTATAAGTTTGGACCGATCTTGAAATGAAAACATCCGCTCACTCCTCTATCCAAATATGCCGCTTCCTTTTACATGACCCGCTTGAACATTTTTTCGATTTCATAAGTGGAAAAATGGATCATGACGGGACGTCCATGCGGGCATGTAAAGGGATTCTCCGCTTTTCTCAGGTCTTTGATGAGCGTCTCCATCTGCTCTTTTGTCAAATAATAATTCGCTTTGATGGAGCGTTTGCAGCTCATCATAATCGCCGCTTCCTCCCGCAGTTTTTTCACATCCGCTTTTTTCGTTTTCAATACTTGTTCGATCAATTCTTCAATGATTTCCTGCTCGAACCCTTTTGGGAACCAGGTAGGATGCTCCCTGACGACAAAGGAGGAAGGCCCAAATTCTTCAAGAAACACGCCCACTTCTTCCAACGCTTTCTTGTTTTCCTTTAAAATCAACGCTTCATCTTGCGTGTAGTGGAAGGTTAAAGGCAAGAGCAACGTTTGCCGCTCGTTCGGATCCACTTCTCCCACTTTTTCCCGGAAATATTCATATTTGATCCGCTCCTGGGCAGCATGTTGGTCAATCAGATAGAAGCCGTCTTCCATTTGCGCAACGATGTATGTTCCATGGATTTGACCCACCACTTCAAGGTCCGGGAATGGTTCTTTTATCTGCTGGAGGGATGTTTCATGTGTGGAATCTGTTGATTCTTCATGAAACTCAGTCAAAGGATCAGCATTTGTTACCGGCTGTTCATCATAAACATCTTTTGGCTCCGGCCATTCCTCAACAAATTCTGTTGGAGTAACAGCTTCATTTTCTGTAGCCGGGCTTTCATTCACTACCGCCGATCCACCTTTTAAACGCTCAACGATGTCATTAATTTTGGATTCATCAATCGTTGGCTGTTTCCAAATGTTTAATTGCTCATTTACAGGGCGGACAATTTTCTCTTTTTTTTGCGCCAACGGAACGTTCATATGTTCCCGGATTGCATTGCGGATCGTGTTTTCAATCAACGGCAGCAAATCTTCTTCTTTACTTAAACGAATCTGAAGCTTTGCAGGATGCACATTCACATCCGTCAAATAAGGGTCGCCTTCAATGTACAACACAACGATTGGGTATCGTTCAATCGGCAAAAAGGTATGGTACGCATCCACAATGGTTTTTTGGATGACGTAATGTTTCACCCATCTGCCATTGACGAAGATGGAAATATAGTTTTTCGATGCCCGGGTAATTTCAGGCAATGTTGCGTAACCGTGTATCGTGTAGTCCTTCGATTCCCCACGGAAAGGAATCATTTTTCTTGCGTTTTGCATTCCATAAATGGCTGCCAGCACATGTTGGACATTTCCCCGGCCATTGGTTTGAAGGAGAACTCCCCCGTTGTGGACAAGCTTGAATGCAATATCGGGATACGCTAGGGCTAAACGGTTCATTAAATCAATGGAGTGTCCAAGTTCCGTTTGAATCGTTTTTAAATATTTCAGCCGTGCCGGTGTATTATAAAACAATTGGGAAACGGTAATTTCCGTCCCTTTTCTTAAAGGGCCCGGCTTTTTCGAGACAATCGTTCCCCCTTCCAGCTCCAGTTCGACTCCCGATTCCCCATCGGAAGTGACTAAACGCAATTTGGAAACGGCGGCGATGGAAGCCAGCGCTTCCCCCCGGAACCCGAGGGTGCGGATGCGAAACAAATCTTGTTCCTTTGAAATTTTCGATGTCGCGTGTCTGGCAAAGCAAAGCTCCGCATCTTCCTCATCCATGCCGCTTCCGTTGTCGATGACTTGAATTGAGGAAAGCCCAGCTTCTTCAAGGAACACTTCAATGGATGTACTGCCGGCATCGATGGCGTTTTCCACAAGCTCTTTCACGACGGAAGATGGCCTTTCCACCACTTCTCCTGCCGCAATTTTATTGGAAAGCCACTCATCCATAAGCCGAATTTTTCCCATCGGTATCCCTCCTTATTACTTTAATGATTGCTGCAATTTGTAAAGAAGATTCATTGCATCTATTGGCGTCATCGATACGATATCCGCTTTTTGCAATTCTTGTATGACTTCCTGTTCATGCGATTTTAACGTATTTTTCTTCTGTTTCGGTTCTTCCTCTTCGAATAAGGACAATTGGAAAATCTCTTCTTCCTTTTGGGATTTCAAGTGGTCCACTTGCTGGGATTCAAACTGCTCGAGAAGCGTTTGCGCCCGATCGATGATCTCCTGCGGCATGTTTGCCAGTTTCGCCACATGTACACCGTAGCTTTTGTCCGCCGCCCCTTTTTTCACTTTATGCAAGAACACGACATTGCCATTTTTCTCCACCGCACTCACATGCACATTCTGCAATCGTTCAAGCTGGTCCTCCAAGGCGGTGAGTTCATGGTAGTGCGTGGAGAATAGGGTGTTGGCCCCAATATGATTGTGGATATATTCCATCATTGCCTGGGCAAGGGCCATGCCATCGTAAGTGGATGTACCGCGCCCAATCTCATCAAATAATAATAAGCTTTTTTCCGTTGCGTTTGTTATGGCATTTTGGCTTTCAAGCATTTCCACCATGAAAGTGGATTGCCCACTGGCCAAATCGTCCGCAGCACCTATGCGGGTAAAGATTTGATCCGTGATAGGCAGGTCGGCTTCATCGCAAGGTACGTAACAGCCCATTTGCGCCATAATGACAATCAACGCCACTTGCCGCATATACGTACTTTTCCCGGACATATTCGGTCCGGTAATCAGCATCATATTTTTCTCTTCGGTTAAAACGCAATCGTTTGGCACATACGCTTGTTTATTCAACATTTTTTCAACGACGGGATGTCTACCGCCAATGATTTTTAAGCCCTTTCCGTCGTGGAATGCAGGTTTCGTGAATTGATATTTTTCGGAAACTGCCGCAAAGCTTAAGAACACATCCAATTCGCTGATGAGTGAAGCGAGTTGCTGCACCCGTGGAATGTATTCTTTCAGCTGTTCCCTCAACTCCATAAAGAGTTCATATTCAAGGGCCAAACTTTGTTCTTCCGCATGTAAAATTTGCGTTTCTTTCTCTTTCAGTTCTTCCGTGATGAAGCGCTCTGCATTGGCAAGGGTCTGTTTTCTGTAATAGCGGTCCGGATCGATATTGGCAAGATTCGATTTCGTTACCTCAATGTAATAGCCAAACACCCGATTAAAGCCGATTTTCAAATTCTTTATGCCCGTTCTTTCCCGTTCCTTTTGTTCCAGCTGCGCAATCCAATCTTTTCCGTTTCGCGCAATATAGCGAAGCTCGTCCAATTCTTTATTGTAGCCTTCCCGGATGACATCCCCTTCTTTGATGGCGACAGGCGGGTGATCGGTAATGGCCTTTGAAAGCAGTTCTTCTATGTCACAACATGCATCCATTTTATTCGCAAGGTTTATAAGCGTCTCTTTGCCGCTTTCCAAGAGTTTCTCTTTAATTTCCGGCACTTGTCTCAAAGATTCGCGGAGCTGGGCCAAATCCCTGCCCCCCGCATTTCCAAATGCCACCCGGCCGGCAAGACGCTCCAGGTCGTAAACATTTCTCAACAGCTCTCTCAATTCATCCCGCAGAAAAAATTCATCGATCAAATCCGAAACGATGCTCAATCTTTCTTCAATTTGCATGCGGTTTGCAAGGGGTTGATGAAGCCATTGTTTCAGCTTTCTTCCCCCCATGGCTGTCACGGTTTCATCCAAAATCCATAAAAGCGTTCCCTTCTGATCCTTTCCACGAATCGATTGAAGCAATTCCAAGTTCCGTTTTGAATTGGCATCAATTTGCAAATATTGTTTGGATTCGGTATATGTAAAAGGCTGGATATGGGATAAGGAGCGCATTTGTGTCCGTTCAATATACTGAAGCAAATATTTTGCAACCCCATAACAGTTTTTTGGAAGATGGATCAAATATTGGGCCGCTTTTTCTTCATCCATTTCATCATTTTCTATGGAAAGCACAATGCCGAGATTCGTTGCCTGTTCCTGGAGAAGCAGCTTTAACTCTTCCGTCACGACCAGTTCCCGAATATTGTATGCTTGGAGTTGTTGGAAAAGCCCTTTTACTCCCCCTTCGATGATGAAGGAATTCCCTTCCCCGGTGGACACATCCAAATAAGCAAAGGCAAATTCATTCTCGGTCAACCGCTCGGCACAGCCGATGAAGATGTTCGATTTGTTATCGATGGTTTTGCCTTCCACCAGCGTTCCCGGCGTAATGACTTGGATCACTTCCCGCTTTACAACGCCTTTTGCCTGTCTCGGGTCTTCCACTTGCTCACAAATGGCCACTTTATACCCTTTTGATACCAACGTTTCGATATAACTTTGGGCTGAGTGGTATGGAACGCCGCACATCGGCACCCGTTCATCTCCGCCTGCATCCCGGCCCGTTAATGTGATTTCAAGTATTTGTGATGCTTTGATGGCATCATCAAAAAACATTTCATAAAAGTCGCCTAGCCGAAAAAAAAGAAAGGCGTCTTCATATTCCGATTTAATGGTTAAATATTGTTGCATCATTGGTGTATATGTAGTCATGATATTCCCTCACTTAAAATTCTCTAACATATTATAACATGACGAAAAATGTTGCGATAACCTTGGAGAAACGCTTTTTTCAAACATTAGGAGCACCATCTTATTCTATTTTTGATGGTGCTCTCAATGAAGGTTATTGAAATGATGAGGAATCGCTGTCTCTTGACTCTTTGTAATCAAATTCGGATGAGCTTGAAGAAGATGAAGAGCTGGATGATTCATCTTCATCATCGTCGCCAAAATGCCATTCTTCTTCAAATTCGATTGGATGAACGGATACAACGATTTTTGTTTCCCCGATGACTTCCACTAAAAATTCACGTTCAATCACAATGTTGAAACTGTCACCTTTTTGATTGATAATCGCTTCAATGCAGTTTGGCTGTTGCAACACTTTTACGTGTACCTCATTGGAATCGATGATCTCTTCATCGCGGTAATGTAATTTGATTCTGTCTTTATAATGAATCGTTTCTGTATATACAGCCGTTTTGGAATGGTTATTGTAAGCATACCATACGTTCACATCGTATTTGCCAGAAACCTCTACATATTTTCCAACTTTTTTTGCGGAGTAGTGGTGGTTAATGACCCAGCATCCCAAAATGCTTGTTGGCGTGTTAGGTGGACGTAGAGTTTCACTCGATTCCGTACGCTTTTTCCCCTTCGCGATGACCGCTTTTGTCACGATTTGACGCAAACGTTTCACACATTTTCCTCCTTTACATCTCGTCGAACTATTGTATGCGGCAAATGCCCAATTGGTGAAATTTCATGTTGAATTTCAAGGAAAAATGTAATATCCGGTCGTTCCCTGGAACAAAGATTTTCATTAGTGCATTAGCCTAACAAACATATAGTATTAAGGGAGGCCGATATGTGTTCCAGTTTGCGTTGAATTTTCCGGGGAAAAGAAAAAGCTACAGGAAAATCATGCTTGATTTTCCTCGTAGCTTTCATTAAGAGCAGCTGCCAGGGCTGGAGTATTTCACTTTTGATCCTGTTTCGCCTGTCAGCAAATTGCCGCCTGTTGATTCGATGATATCGTTCGTCACCGTCGTCGCGATGGCATTGGATACCAATTGCAGCAAATCGTTCACTTCCAACTGGGATTGTTTAAATTGCTGCACAACCGGGATTTCATCGATTTCTTTTTCGATTTCTTCGATTTTTTTCTCAACCAATTTTAACGCCTTTTCCTTCCCTAAATGTTGGAAGTTCACCGCCTGCTTTTGAAGGGATTTCAAGCTGGCAAGTTTTTCACGGACAACTTGGTTTTCATTGATTTGTGCTTCCGCTTTTTTGAAAAACTCCACTTCTTCTGTTTGGGCAATCATGTGGGCAATTTCTTTTGCTTTTTCAACGATTTCATCTTTTGTATAAAGTTTAGTTGACATTATACATTCACCTCATCCCGTTTTACTACTTCCACGAATTCACCGCGGAGTGAGTAGGAACTTGCTTTCGTGATTTTCACTTTCACCAACTGGCCAATCAATTCTTTTGGCCCTTCGAAGTTGACCAATTTATTTCTGCGTGTATAGCCAGCCAATACATCACTGCGTTTTTTGCTTTCACCTTCAACAAGCACTTCAACAATTTGGTTTTCGTATTTTTTCAATGCGGCTCTGGAGAATTCTTCCACAACCTGATTCAATCGATATAAGCGGTCTTTTTTCACTTCCAATGGAACATTGTCTTTCATTTTTGCAGCCGGTGTTCCTTCACGAGGTGAATAAATGTAAGTGAACGCTGATTCAAATCCTACTTCACGGTATAAATCAAGCGTTTCCTGGAATTGCTCTTCCGTTTCATTCGGATAGCCGACAATGATATCTGTCGTCAACGCCACATTTGGAATGGCGGCTTTGATTTTCCGGACAAGCTCCAAGAATTGTTCTCTCGTATATTTACGGGCCATGATTTTCAAAATTTCATTGGAACCTGATTGAACAGGCAAGTGGATGTGTTCCACCAGGTTTCCACCTTTCGCCAACACCTCGATCAAATGATCGTCGAAGTCGCGAGGGTGGCTCGTTGTGAAACGGATGCGCGGAATATCAATTTTGCGCAATTCATCCATTAAATCGCCGAGGCGATAGTTGATATCCGTGAAATCTTTGCCGTAAGCATTCACGTTTTGGCCAAGAAGCATGATTTCTTTATACCCTTGTGCCGCAAGTTCCCTTACTTCCTGGATGATTTCATCCGGTCTTCTGCTGCGCTCTTTTCCGCGAGTATATGGAACGATGCAGTATGTGCAGAATTTATCGCAACCGTACATAATGTTTACCCAAGCTTTGATGGAACCTTGGCGGGCTTTTGGAAGGTTTTCAATAACGTCCCCTTCTTTGGACCAAACTTCAATCACCATTTCTTTGGACATATAGGCTTCTTTTAAAATGTATGGCAAACGGTGGATGTTATGGGTACCGAACACCATGTCCACATGTTGATATTGCGTCAAAATTTTATTGACAACGGATTCTTCCTGGGACATGCATCCGCATACGCCAAGAAGCATATCCGGTCTTTCACGCTTGTATTTCGCCAAAAGTCCCAGTTCACCAAATACTTTGTTTTCCGCATTTTCACGAATGGCGCATGTATTTAATAGAACGACATCCGCATCCTCTACAGTATCTGTCGGCTCATAGCCAAGTTGAATGAAAATGCCGGCCATGACTTCCGAATCGTGCTCATTCATTTGGCAACCGTAAGTGCGGATATAGAATTTGCGGCCATCCCCCATTCCCCGGAATTCTTCGGGAATTTTAAAATCTTTATAATATTTCACTTCTTCTTTTCCGCGTTTTTTCGCATCTTTCAAAGAAGGAGCGGTAATTACCCGTTCAAAATATTTGCTATAGTCTTTTTCCGTTTTTTGCGGTTTAGGCTGTGTTGTCTGATTATTCGCTAGACGTTGTTCTTCGTTCATTGATTATGAATGACTCCTTTCTACCGGATTCATAGAGGAATCCCATTTTAATATTATAACGAATAGTTCTATATCAGGACAATAAGAACCATACAATTATGCTCTTTTTGACATATTTATTGTTCTTTCAAAAACTGTTCATATTGCTCCTGATCCCTTTCTTTTAAAATGGTCAAAAAGGTTAAGCAATTTTGAACGGCCGCATGCCAATTCATTTCATAACGCAGTTCAAATTGATGTTTTGACATCTTTAACACCGCAGTAAAAAGCTCTGTCGGTTCAATCTTTTTTTCCTTTGAATACGCCAAAAAGGCGAGAAAATTTTTGTGATCTTCCACAGTCAATTTTTTTTCATCTATCAGCTTATCAATTTGTTCCCGATTTTGAAAAGAATTTGCTTTTTGAAACAGCTTGGCAATTTGTTCCTCTTGTTTTTTCTTTTTGAAGGAGAAGAAATCAATGACATTATTCAATGGAAAGACCCCGATTTCGTTCGATTCATTTTGCGTCCTTATCTTCCATATTACCCTCTTTGGAGAATAAATTCGAATAAAAAAATGTGGAAGAATTATGTGATCAAATAATTTATATCTTTCAAAAAATCGCTCATAAGCATTATTTTACATGATGTTTTTTTATTATCAAAAGCAAATGATTAACATTTGTTTTCCAGGAAAATTTCTTAATAAAAACAATGAAGTACCATCCACAAAAAACTGCAACAGGCAGTTCTTCTGTTTGGATGGTACTTAATGCTGACAAAGTAAATTTTCAGGAAAATTACTTTATTACATGAATTCTTTCACCAATTCGTTAAATTGATCTTCGCTGATTTTTAAATCCATATCCACGAGCGGTTTTTCCGAGAAACCTTCCAATTGTTCCTCATATGGTACTGATTCTGGATCCTGATAGACAATTCCCGTCACAAGCCCTTCATTTTCCATCACAGTTTGCATTGCCAGTTCACGGTTATGAGGATCGTAGCCTTCAATCTCATCCAATTTCGTCAAATGTTCTTTAAACCATTCATACGTATTCACTTTATTGTACGTTACGCAAGGGCTGAATACGTTGATGAAAGAGAAACCTTTATGTTGAATTCCAGCTTCGATCAATGCGGTCAATTCTTTGATATCAGATGAAAATCCTTGGGCAACAAATGACGCACCTGCTGATAAAGCAAGTTCCAACGGTTTTATCGAAGGCTCTTTTGACCCTTGTGGTGTTGACTTCGTTACGAAACCGTATGCGGAACGCGGTGAAGTTTGGCCTTTCGTCAAACCGTAAATTTGGTTATCCATGACGATATAAGTGATATCAATGTTTCGGCGAATGGCATGAACCGTATGGGCCATCCCAATGGCGTAACCGTCCCCGTCCCCGCCTGTTGCGATAACATTCAAATTGCGGTTGGCGATTTTCAAGCCTTGGGCGATTGGCAATGCGCGACCGTGTGTGCCATGGAATCCATAGGAATTGATATATCCGCTGATCCTTCCGGAACAGCCGATTCCGGAGATGACCGCCAATTCATGAGGTTCGATACCAACGTTGGCAGCTGCTCTTTGAATAGCCGCCTGTACTGAGAAGTCCCCGCATCCAGGACACCAGTTAGGTTTTACGTTATTACGGAAATCTTTGAATGTTGCCATCAGTCAAGCAACTCCTTTACACGAGTTTTTAGTTCACGAGGCAAGAATGGAGTGCCGTCATATTTCGTAATATTAAATGTTTTATCATGAGCGCCGATGTTCATTTTCATAATATTGGCCAGTTGCCCGGTCGCATTGTTTTCCACTACGATGACTTTTTTCGCCCGTTCAACATAAGGCCGCAGTTCATTTGCCGGGAATGGATGAATTAAGCGTACATGCACATGGTTTGTTTTAATGCCTTCTTCATCCAATTGCGGACGGACTTCTTCAATGGCACCTCTTGTTGAGTTAAAACCAACGATTAATACATCGGCTTCTTCATGCGGCGCATCCACATAAATCGGATCTTTGAAGTTTACATAATTTAATTTGCGCAAACGCTTGTCCATTTGATTTTTGCGGTTTCCAGGAGCTTCCGCAGGTTTTCCGGTTTCATCATGTTCGTTTCCTGTTACGTGATGGATTCCGTGTAGCTGGCCAGGCACCACACGCGTTGAAATGCCGTCCTCTGTAACTTCAAAACGTTTAAAATCTTCTTTCGGATCTTTTTCAGGCAATTCTCCAAGATTCAATTTGCCTCGGCGAATTTCGATTTTTGAGTAATCGAAAGGTTCGGCCGTCTGTTTACCTAAAGACAATTGCAAATCGGTCATCACAATGACAGGCAATTGCAATTCTTCAGCAATATTGAATGCTTGGATTGTATCGTAAAAGGCTTCTTCAATTGTGGAAGGAGCAATGACCACTTTCGGAATTTCCCCATGGGTGCCGTAAAGCATCGCCATCAAGTCGGATTGTTCCTGTTTTGTCGGAAGCCCTGTGGATGGTCCGCCCCGCTGCGTATCAACAATGACAAGGGGCTGCTCTGTCATACCGGACAAACCGATGGATTCCATCATGAGGGATAAACCTGGACCAGCTGAAGCTGTAAAGGAGCGCACTCCCCCAAAATTCGCACCGATTGCCATTGTACATGCGGAAATTTCATCTTCCGTTTGGATGACCGTACCGCCAAATTTCGGAAGCTTTTTAATCAAATATTCCATGATTTCAGAAGCCGGCGTAATTGGATATGCTGCCATGAAACGCGCTCCGGCAGCGATTGCTCCCAATGCCACCGCATCGTTTCCGATCATGAACAACCGGCGATTGCCGTCAGCCGGTTCCAATTGCCATTTTCCAACTTTGTCGCCAATCAATTCACAAGTGACTTCATATCCGCGGCGGATTGCCTCCATGTTCTTTTTGACCACTTCTTCCCCTTTGCGGCCAAAAATTTCATCGACAACTTCCTGGAAGTTTTCAATCGGCAAATTCAATAAAGCGGCAGTAGATCCAATCGCCACCATGTTTTTCATTAATGAAGTGCCCAGTTCGGAAGCAATTTCAGTAAATGGCACCGCAAAAAGCGGGGCTTTCGAATCTTCTGGATTTACAGGCTCAAATTTGCTATCCGCTAAAATAATACTGTCTTCCGTCAATTCCTTATAATTGACTTCAATCGTTTCCTGGTCGAATGCAACCAAAATATCCAAATCGTCCGCAATTGCGCGAACCGGTGTCGGGCGAACGGTAATTTTATTGTTTGTATGGCCCCCCTTGATGCGGGAAGAAAAATGACGATAGCCGTACAGATGATAACCTAAACGGTTCATGGCCATCGCAAAAATTTCGCCAGTACTCTCAATCCCTTCACCTTGTTGCCCACCGACTTTCCACGAAAGCTGATGTAACATTTTAACATCTCCTTAAAACATTTAATTGCATACATTATTTCTTATCTAAATATAACATGAATCCATTTCCTTGAAATAAGAAAAACCGTCAATAACTTCAATTTCAGACCTTTGACGGAAAAGTTTTGTTCAATATTTTGTAACGACTTTCCTTTCATTAGAATGCCTGATTTGAATAAGAAGATGTATAAAAGTAAAGGGGCAAAAGCGAAGGATTAAGCAAATCGAGTAGGAGGGAGCGATTAACTCCCGTCCTCTCACACCACCGTACGTACGGTTCCGTATACGGCGGTTCAATTAAGATCATTGACGCAAGTTTTTATAACTTCCGTGAATAGCTGTTCTCTTTATGCCAGTGGTCACTCCACCCTCCAAGAGGTCCCCCACGGGATTCACCGCTTCCTTCCTCAAGTGAGGTACTACGTTTTCTGTGTTCATCATGACTCACTGAATGCCAAGGGCTATTCTCTCTTCATTGTTCGGTCCTTCTTAGTTGTTCTAGACCAACTAATACTATGACCTCTGCTGACTTCTGACGGTTCAGCTACTTATCACTAAGTAGGTTATGAAGCGTACTTCACCTATCCGCCAGACCTCCCCGGGTAAGTACATGCACTTTCACACCATCTATCCGCCTCATCTACTCGATATGACCTTCGACAGAAAGAGCTTTGTTTTGTTTTGCAAACTCACTCAATCATACCTAGCCTTATATGAGGTTCGTGTTCCTCGGACAGGAAGTTTGCCTCCAGCTTCCTTCAGATTCCGCGTCACCACGGACACCCTTGCGTTGAGCTAACCTCTACTTCTGTCTTCGGGGTTCGGGACTTACACCCTATAGTTCATGTACATGCCGGGCGCACAAAATAACGGAGAAAAACGTTTCCGTTTCTCTCCGTTCATCCATTTGGAAGCCAAGCTTCCAATCGCCACTTTGAATGATTTATCGCTGGCGTTTCTCAACTACAAGTTTTAGTGCGGTACGATCTTCTCCGCCAATTTGGATGTCCGCAAAGGCTGGTGAACATACTAAATCTGTTCCGCTAGGCGCCACAAACCCGCGAGCAATGGCAACTGCCTTCACCGCTTGGTTCAATGCACCTGCACCTACAGCCTGCATTTCCGCATATCCTTGCTCACGAATTACCGCAACGAGCGCACCTGCTACAGAATTTGGATTTGAGCGAGATGATACTTTCAATGAATCCACATTTATTCCTCCCCATACTTGCTTTTTTAATGATTTTGAATGAATCTTTCTCTCTGGCATTCATTCAAAGGACTTGAACTTGTGTCCGTAGCACATTGTATGCAGCATAGTAGAAAAATAGAATCATTTTGGAAGGGAATCATGCAAAAACTTGGGATTCAGCCTTGGAAAGGATAGTCATCATTGATGTATATCCTTTCGCAGGAAATGGCTTTTCCGGTTTCATTGTCGATATCCACGAAAAAGCCGCTGAATACGTCTCTTCCCGATTTTGGCACTTCGAATCGGGCAGGCAAATTTGTTTGGAATTTGTAGATGACGCTTTCTTTTTTCATTCCCAGAATTTCGTCATATGGTCCTGTCATCCCCACATCAGTTATATATGCGGTACCCCCTGGAAATATTCTTGCATCCGCCGTTTGAACATGGGTATGTGTTCCAACAACTGCCGATACCCTTCCATCCACGTACCATCCAAAAGCAATTTTCTCGCTCGTTGCTTCGCCGTGAAAATCAATAAATACTAAAGGGGAGATTTTTCTCGCTTCTTCCACCAATTCATCCGCCATCCGAAACGGATCTTCGTGAGGAGGCAAAAATACGCGTCCGTGTAAATTGATTACCGTTAAAATGTTGCCGTTTTTCGTAATTTGAACGGCACCCTTCCCCGGTGCCTCTTTTGAAAAGTTTGCAGGTCGAATCAAATATTGGGCTTCATCGATAAACTCAAAAATTTCCTTATTATCCCAAGTATGATTGCCCATTGTAATGACATCAATACCCATTTGAAGTAATTGCTGGTAGATTTTTTGAGTAATTCCGCGACCTGCCGCCGCATTTTCTCCGTTCGCAATAACCACATCCGGTTCATATTTTTTCTTTAATCTTGGCAAATATTTTTCTACCGCTTCCCGACCAATGGAGCCGACGATATCACCGATAAATAGTACCTTCAATCTTACTACCACACTTTCTATAAAATCTATTCAATTTTACCATTTTAACGCCGGTAAATCTAATGGAATGTTATTTTGGACGATTTCGAAGGATTTTTTATGAAAAAGAATGATACTTATTGTTTGCATAATGGGCTCCATTCATGACAAAAAAGACAAGGGCATGTATACCCTTGTCCAAATCGGATGTCGATCGGGAAGCAAAGATTGGACTGGCAAAAAAAGTTTCCTTTGATATTTTCAAAAAAAGTGCTTTATTGACGAAAGAAGTTCAAAAATTATGGAAATCAAACCTGACTTTGAATACGTCCCGATTTATTCTTCACTTTCCAATCGAACTCTGGCAGATGGCTTCAATTTTCCACAACGAATACACTCATCAGAGAAATAACTATATTTATGTTTTCTGACCAATTTGCAATATAACCGCATAAACAATTTCATCTGATATCCGCTCCCCGTTTCCAAAATAAACCCATCTACCTATTAATTTACTATTCTTTCCGGAAAATATGAATATTTTCCAACTAATTTACTAAAAATTTTTTTAAAAAATATCTTTATGGGGTTTTAGAATTATCTATATGAAATATATACTGGATCAATAGATTCATCACCACCTTTAGAACTATTATACTCACCAGATTATTGTTATTTTTTTGATTATTTCATCATCATTGATATAAAAAATAATCTTCGAAGATTCCGAAGATTATTTATACACATACACTTTGTTAGATTCAGTGGAGTTCATGAACAGGTTTCTTTTCCGATATTATCAACAAATAATATCACAATTCAACAAAAATATTACTATATAATATTTAACGTTTGTAAAAATATATTACTAAAACATTTTCCACCATTTACGCTTGCTTATTTCTTCCGGTTCATAAATAATCAATGGTTCATTGGATAAAATCCGGGCATTATTTTCAAGGAGAAGATCGATTGCATCATGTTCTTTCTTTTTTTCCAACACCGCAAGACCTTCGTTGAATAAAAACGGTCTGGATGTCACGTGATGGGCATCCGAACCATAAGTATGCACAAGATTCGCCCGGACCAAATCCAATGAAAGCTGTTGGGTCTTTTTCCCAAAAAAGCCCGCCAAACTTCCGGCTGTTATTTGTGCCAGAGCCCCTTCACGTATCAATCGTTCAAGGCGCTCGGGTTTTTCCGCAATGGCTTTGTTCCGCTCCGGATGGGCGATGATCGGTGTAATATCATGACGCAACAGTTCATGGATCATATTTTTTGTATATAACGGGATTCCGCTTGAAGGCAATTCCAGCAATAGATAGTTTGAATTTGCCAAAAGATGGACTTGATTTGAGACACACCGTTCAACGATTTTTTCTGAAATGCGCACTTCATGGCCAATATGAATCGTAAGCGGAACTTGGCGTTCATCCAATTTCTTCTGCAATTCCCGGATTTGCCCAATGACCACATCGGCAGGAACATCAAATTGGGGATGGCTTGCATGGGACGTTGAAATGATATCGGTTATGCCTTCATTTACGGCTGCTTCAAGCATTTCCATCGACTCTTCGATGTTCTTCGGACCATCATCCACTCCGTATAGTATATGGCTATGTATATCTACCATTTTTCCACCCACTTTTTTGTTTTATCCTAAATTTACCCATATCTTTCCATTATTTCAAGGACTGATACACCTATTCTCCCAGCCCATTTCAAAGATAAAAAAAGAGTAAAGGCATTCCGCCATTACTCTGAAGCACCATAATAATAGTAATAATAATAATGCCCTTTTTCGATTACCGCGTTATTGATTACTACCCCAATAATATTTGCTTTTGACATATCCAATAATTCTTTTGCCTTCACGATGCTTGCCTTTTGTGTTTCTCCGGAGCTGACAATGAGAATTGTCGCATCGCACCGGTTGGAAAGAATTTGTGCATCGGTTACCGATAGTACAGGTGGAGCATCAAAAACAATCAGATCAAATTCTTCTTTTAAACTTTCCATAATCAAACCCATTTGTTTTGAAGCGAGCAATTCGGCAGGATTAGGCGGAATCGGTCCGCTGGTGATGGCATAGAGCCCTTCGATGTATGTTTCCTGAATGGCCTCTTCCAGTTCACATTGCTTTGTCAACAAACTGGACAAGCCAAAGACATTTTTCAAACGGAATGTATAATGGATGGTCGGCTTACGCATATCCCCATCAATCAGCAACACTTTCTTCCCTTCTTGGGAAAATACCGCCGCGATATTTGCGGAAACCGTTGATTTTCCCTCTCCCGCACCTGCAGATGTAATTACGATCGTTTTCAAGTCTTTATCCGGCATGGAGAACTTAATGTTTGTCCGGATTGTCCGAAACTGTTCGGAGATGAAGGACTTTGGATTCGTTTCGACAATCAGTTTCCGAGCCATGGTTTTATTATTTTTTTTCTTTTTTCTCTTAAACATTTACATTTTCTCTCCTAACTGCTCGTTTAGATTTCACAGTTAAAGGAACTTCGGAGTTCGCATCTGTTATCTTGCTTACAAACCCTAAAATCGGTAATCCCAACAATTCTTCAACATCATGTTCCGTTTTAATTGTAGTATCCAAATATTCAAGTAAGAAAGCCAATCCGACACCTACCATTAATCCAATGACTAATGCAATCGCCATATTCAACATTTTGTTCGGCTTGACTGGAGAAGGATTCTCGGGCAATTCCGCAGGGGATAATATGTTTACATTATCCACGTTCATCAACTCTTTGACTTCCTCTTGGAACACTTGAGCCACCGTGTTTGCAATATCCACCGCAAGAAATGCTTGTTCATCCTGCACGCTGATATTGACTACTTGGGAATTATTCGCGTTCGAAACAGTGATTTGATTCGAAAGCGCTGATGGTGTTGTATTCAAGTCAAGAATTTCGATCACTTTGCTCAAAATGACCGGACTCTTGATAATAACGTTATATGTGTTAATGAGCTGCAAATTCGTTTGGATATCCGTAGTTTGGATTTGAGTTTGCTGCTCACTTGTTTTCTGGTTCACTAGTATTTGCGTTGATGCCTGATAGATCGGTGTCAAAACATAAAAGCTGATGATGGCAGCTGCTAAAGTTGAAATGATGGTGATACTGAGAATTAATACGATTCTTTTCTTTAAAACTTTGAATATATCATATAAGCTGATTGTTTCTTCCACAGCGGTTCAACCCCTCCCTTGATATTATAGCTTAAATGCTTTTTCATTGGGTGCGTTATTTCGTATTTTTGTTTGGCAAATATTATTCATTTAACCAAGATTCACTTATAAATACTCTTTCGCTTTTTTCAATAAGTTGCTGCGGCGCTCTTCTTTGGCTGCATTGTAATCATCCCGCAGGCTTTGGGCATGGGCTTTGCTATATCCATTTTCTTCTAATTCATTTTCGATAATGGTCATAAGCGCGTTGAAAGCGGCATCTGTTCTTGCTTCCAGTCCATCGGCAGCTCCCATGTATTTATTATAAAAATAACCTATATCTATGCTTTCACCATTCGCTCTCTTCGCGGAATATTCATCATACGCTTTTTGAATAAGTGCATCGAGATTGCTGTTCGCCTGATTTTCCAATTCTTTTAGAGAAGGAATATATTTTTCTTTAATTTCCGCAACGGTGAGTCTCTGTTGCTCTGAATCTCCTGTTACTTGATTCGGGTCATTTTCAGAAGGGGTTGGATCCTCGGATTGAGTATCTTCATTTTGGGCACCGTCCGAATTCTCTTCAGCCGGCTCATCTTTTCTTTCCTCGATTATATTTCCCTCTTTATCAACAACGATTTCGGTGCCGTCCGGTAAAGTGATGACATACGGATCTTCAATAATTTCCTCAACCTCCGGATCGGCTACATCATATTCTTTGAATTTGAATATATATATACCATATCCACCGATACTAACGACCAACAACACAAATACAAGCAATATGTATTTCCATACTCGCTTCATAAAATACTCCTTTTCCTGCCTTGCTGTAATTCTTGTCCAATCAAATTCCCCAGAACACCCGTGTTCTGGGGAATTTTAATTACTCTTTATAAAGAATAATAGATTATTATACTTGTGACAACAGATATATTATTCAAAAACGATGTAATAAGTTAATGGTTGAGCATCTTTGAAATTAATCGTTACTTTAATTTCTACATTATTTTTTTTATAATAATTTTCTAATTCGCCAAGAGTTGTGATTCCTTTAGTTTCTAGTAAATCATTGAATAAATCAAAGTGACCCAAAATATTTGAAAACAATTGATTGTCATTTGGATATGTGCTTGTTAATGAAGGTTTTGTCGTATTCGGAAAATCTACAGATACTGCTACATTATTTACTTTGTCTAATATTGATTGATAATTTGTTTTAATATAGTTTTCTAAATCATTACTATTATTATTGAGTACAGATAAACCATTATCTAATGTTTGAGATCCATCAGTTACATCAATTTTAATTTTATTACCATCCAATGATACATTTCCAAAAGTTTGGAAAGTAGTGCTTTTTGCTTGAATAAATCCGTTTATTGCATTCGCTACATCGCCTGAATAATTTGGCAATGAGCCACCACCACCACCAGGAGCAGGAGCAGGTGTTTCTTCTACAGTTTTACCTGATTCATCTACAGTTTCTTTGATATTATCTTTTACTTGGTCATAGTTTGCAATCACATCACTAGGTTTTTTGCCATCTGGAAGAACCAATTTTTCAATTTTTGAATTTGGATCCAATGTCAATTTTGTTCCTTCAGACACTTTCAATTCTTTTACTTCCACTGACTTTAATGTTACTTGAAGATCGTCAGCTACCGTCAACTCATCAACCACCAAGTTTTCCACTTGCACTCCGCCGGCAGTGATCGATACATTTGGAATTGGATATCCGCCTGCATTGAAGGAAGTGTTTGGCGCTACCAAAGTCAATGCTTTGATGCCAACAACTTTACCAGTTCTTGCTGCCACTACGATGCCTAATGAAGCCACTTTTGCCGTTTGAAGATCTTCCACAATCAGTTCAACTTTTGCATCTTTTAATGCGGCAGCGTTGTTTGCATTAAATACTTTTGCAAGTTCTCCCGTAATTTCGAACGTACCATTTTTAGTGACCAATTTGCCGTCTTTGATTTCAGCGACTGTTTCCACCACTGTTCCTTTTGCTTCTTCAGCGCGAACAACAAAGGAAGCCAATTGGCCGCGTGTTACCGGATTTACAGGTGAGTATGTCGTAGGGGTTGTCCCAGTTGTCACCTTATTTGCATAAAGCGCGGCAATATATTCTTTATATTCAGAATTTGCAATATCTTTGAAAGGAAGATTGTTTGCATTCCCTGTCAATTCAAATGCTCTTGCAATGATTTTTGCCATTTGTCCGCGAGTCAGTGTTGCATTCGGTTTGAATGTGCCATCCGGATAACCGTTGATGATGCCCGCATTTGCCAAAGCGGCAATTTCACCATAGTAAGCATAATTTGTTGGAATATCTTTGAAATTTGGGTTTTTCACATTTTTCGTATCCAAGCCTAAAGCTTTTGCGATAATTTTTGCTGCATGAGCACGGCTGATTGACTGATTCGGCTTGAAAGTTCCGTCCGGATATCCAGTAATCACTCCACGTTCCACCAAATTCATTACATTGTCATAATGCACGTTCGCCGGTGTCAAATCCGAAAATGACTTTGCTGCATCCGCTTGAGTTGGTGCAATAGCAACTACTGCTGCTGTCGTCATTGTTGCGGCTAGCGCAATGTTATATAGCTTCTTATTTCTCATTATCCACTTTTTCCTCCTATTTACATATTTTTTCAAATTTCAATCTTTATCAATCATTATAACACAATTAGAACAGTATATTTAATAGTTTTTTAACATTATTTTAATTTACTATGAATCTCCCCAACAAAATAACTAGATTTTAAAGTTGGTAAATAAAAAAGGTTCTTTGTCAAATAGTGTTGGTGAAAAAATTTTGTGACTTTCCTGGTATATGCAACCGCACAACTTAGAGGAACTTCGATTCCTCTAAGCTTTTTTCATTGTCATTAAATTTTGGGTGATCAGAATCCGAGTTTTAAAATGTCGGAAACAGCGATAGCCGAAAGAAATACGCTTTATCACCTTAATTTTGTTATTAATCCCTTCTAAAATACCGTTGTTATAATCGTATTTCATTGTATTCTCCACGTAATTTATGTATTTGTTTATGGTCTTGATGGCGGTTCTCATATAGCTGGAAACGCTGTTCCACTTATTCTTCAAGGTTTTTTTCAAGTGCTCAAAGTCTTTTGTTTTGATGTAATGTCGAACGTATTGGTATAACTCATAGGACTCCTTTAATTCAGAATCTAGGTTCATGATGTAGTGTAGAATATCCACCTCACACATGAGTTTTTTAAAGCAGCGATGATATGTATAGTTTTTATAATCGAGTTTTGTTTGATCTTTCAGAAGGAGTTTCCAGTATTTTTTCAACTTATTGTAATTCTTTTTATCCCGCTTCATGACGTTGATGCGGGTTTTATTTAAAGCTCTGCTAAATAGTTGGAGGATATGGAATTTGTCGATGATGATTTTCGCTTTAGGGAACACTTCGTGAATTAAGGAAATATAAGGACTATACATGTCGATGACAATCGTTTTTACCGCGTTTCTCGCCTTCTTGGAATACCGCAAGAAATACTCTTTGAGGACATGCAATCTCCGATCCTCTACGATATCCACAATCTCTCCCGTTTCAGCGTTGCAGAAAATAAAGGACATCGCTCCAGCTGCAGATTTAACGGATTTAAACTCGTCAAAACACAAATGCTTTGGAAGGTAGTGAACATTCGGTTGATAGTAGCTATAAAAGCTATCAATGACACGACTGACAGTGGCATGAGAAACATGATGTTTCAAGGCAATATCTTTTTCGGAGATTTTATCTTTGGCGTCTAAAGCAATCGATACTTTGGTATGGTTGGAAATACAACAGTTTTTAGCCACAATGTCGGTTTGTAAAGTAAAAGTGGAATGGCAATGTTTACAGTAATAGCGTTGTTTACGGAGCTTCAAATACGTAGGATAACCGAAAACACTCGGCATTTTGATAAGGGTCGTTTTAAATCCGTGTTTAATGATTTGATCATCAAAGACATGGCCACAGGCATCACAAGCTTTAGGTTGATACGTTAACGTGCCATGAAAGACTTTCGCTTTTACGTGTTTGATTGTTTCGATAGAACAAAAATTTTCATCATCGAAGATGATATTTTTGTCTTTTATATTGAGTAGATTTCGTATAGAATGTTGGTGAGACATGTGACACAACTCCTTTGGGAAATGTGGTTTGGCGATTACATTTTACCAGAGTTTGTCACATGTCTCATTTTTTTGCGTAAAAAATTGGTGTTGGTTGTATCCACCAACACCAAATATTATAGAGCC